>CAVYAT010000004.1:0-147835 GCA_963766605.1 uncultured Actinomycetes bacterium | reverse complement strand
CCCGTCCCGGGTCGCCGCGGCCGTGCTCTCACGGCCTACGATGAACTCGGCGGCGCGCTCGCCGATCATGATCGACGGCGCGTTTGTGTTGCCGGTTGTCACCGCGGGCATCACCGAAGCGTCGGCCACGCGCAGCCCTTCGACGCCTCGTACACGCAGCTGTGGGTCGACCACCGCCAGCTCATCACGGCCCATCCGGCACGTGCCGACCTGGTGGTGGTAAGTGATCGCGGTGTCGCGCGCGTAACGCTCGAGGTTCTCGACCTCGGGGCCGGGGTAGCGCTCCTGCACTCCCCAGTCCGCCATCGCGTCGGCCGCGCCGATCCGCCGGCACAGCTCGATCCCGGCGACCAGCGTCTCGAGATCGGCCGCGGACGCGAGGATGTTCGGGTCGATCGCCAGCGGGTCCTCTGGCCGCGCGCCGGTCAGGCGCAGCGTGCCGCGGCTGAGCGGCCGCACGATCCCGCCGAGTAGCGTGAAGCCGTTCGCCGGACCCTCCATCCATGGCTCGTACATCGGGACCATGAAGTGGATCGGCTGCAGGTCGGGCACGGGCAGCCCGGGGCGCGAGCGCCAGAACGAATGCGTCTGGCAGGCCAGGAGGCCGGGCGACGGCGGGCCGATCTCCCGCTCCGCGGTGAAGATGACGGGCGACAGGATGTGGTCGTGGAGGTTCTCGCCGACGCCCGGGACGTCGGCGACGATGTCGATGCCGAGCGCGGCGAGGTGCGCCGCGGGCCCGATCCCCGACAGCATCAGTAGTTGGGGCGAGCCGATCGTCCCGCACGACACGACGACCTCGCCCGCTTGCGCCGACTCGATCTTCCCGTCGCGGCTCCACTCGACGCCGACGCAGCGTGTGCCTTGGAAAAGCAGACGCCGGGCCGTTGCGCGCTGTCAGCACGCGCAGGTTGGGGTGCTCGGCGATGTCGTACAGGTATGTAGCCGCCGCGCTGCGGCGCACGCCGTCGCGGATCGTGAACTGCATGAACGACACGCCGTCCTGACGCTCGCCGTTGTAGTCGTGGTTCAGCGGCAGACCGCACTCGACCGACGCCGCCGCGAGCGCCTCGTGGATTGGGTCCGGCGTGAAGCCGATCGTGAGGTCCACGATGCCCCCATCCGAAGCCGGATCGCGCCGCTCGATCCGCTCGAACACCGGCCGCACGTCGTCCCACGACCAGCCGTCGGCGCCGTTATAGGCCCAGTCGTCGTAGTCAGCCGGATTGCCGCGCACCCAGATCATCGCGTTGAGGCAGCTGGACCCGCCGAGCACCTTCCCGCGTGGCCAGTGGAGACGGCGACCGGACGCGTGACGCTGCGGGACCGTCTCGTAGGCCCAGTCCTCCTCGGAGAACCACAGCTCGTGGACGCGGGCGGGCTCGTGGATCGCCGGGTTCACATCCGGGCCGCCGGCCTCCAGCAGCAGGACGCGGACGTCGCCGCGATCGACCAGCCGGCGCGTCACAGCGCAGCCCGCCGAGCCCGATCCGACGACGATCACGTCGGGGCGAAAATCCCCGAGCTCGCCTTTAACAAATGCGTGCGTGGCTGTCTCACTCATGCCGTCTCCCAAGCTGTCCTGCACCATCCTTGCACGACACGCGCACGGCCAGTCCGCACAGCGCGCCGCGTTCGACACCCTCCGCGCGAGCCCGGCGCCGCCACTCCTCGTGCGCCCCGAGCGACCGCTGGTCGCCGTCGCTGGTCGGTGCGATCCGGGACTGCTGACTCTGCCGGGAGCACGCGGATTGCGCCACCTGGCGTTTGCGTGCTGCTGAGCTCCCTGCCCCGCCCGCCGCTAATGTCACGTCCGCCCGCTCCCGCTCACCGATCGGGTGCCGGGCAGGACGGGCGGTGGCTGCTGGCTGCCGTAGGCTCGCGGAACCGCGATAGTCGGCGATGATGGAGGGCGGCATGACGGAGAGTTCGGTGGTGTCGGAGGAGCACTCGGTTCAGCGTTACCGCGTGGCACCGGTCGACGAGATCCCCGACGGCGGCGGCGTGATGCTCGACATCGGCGAGCGAGAGATCGGCGTCTTCAAGCACAGTGACCGCCTGTACGCGTACCTCAACCGCTGCATCCACGCCGGCGGTCCGGTCTGCTCGGGCGAGGTCATGGGCGCGACGAAGGTCACGCTGAACGCAGCGGGTGAGGTCGTCGACGAGCAGCTCGATGAGACCGAGATGCGGCTGTACTGCCCGTGGCACGGGTGGGAGTACGACCTCACCACCGGTGAGGTCGTTCACGACCGTCGGCTGCGCCTGCGGAGCTTTGACGTGACGGTCGACGGCGGCGTCGTCTATGTCGACGCCTGAACACCCCGAGCCCCCACCCGAGTCCGACGCCGCGCTGCAGCGCGCCCTGGCCGACGCCGTGACCGCGTTCGGCGCGCGCGTACGGGAGCACGGCGAGCTGCCCGCCTTCCCCGCCGACCGCCAGGTCGACGGCACGGATGTGGCTTTCGCGGCCGCCGCGATGCTCAAGACCTCTGGGATCTACTCGTTTGAGATCGCCGCCCTGTTCAACATCTAGCCCGAACCCGAGAGGCAACCGTGACAACCGACGCCGTCCACGACGCCCGCCTGCTGCCCGACCGCCAGCAGCCGCACTACCTCGACAATGCCGAGCGCGAGATGCGCCAGCGGGGGCTGTTCGACATTCCGGTTGTCGACTGCGACAGCCACTGTTACGAGACCGCCTGCCTGCCGGAAATCGTCGCCTACGTCGAGAACCCGAATGTCCGCCGGATGTTCGAGTTCAACTCGCCTGTGATCATCGAACCGGGCCTCATCTCGGGGAACATGGGCGACCGTACCGTCGGCGGGCGCGTGCGCGCGGGCGGCGCCGTCGCCGGCTCCAAGGAGGTCTACCCGACGGACATCGACACGCAGGGGATGCACCGCGTCGCGGCGACGACGATCCGGTCGATGGACGCGCTGGCGATCGACTATTCGATCGTGTTCCCGACACCGATGCTGAACCTCGGATTGAACCCGGATCTGAAGGTTCGTGACGAGCTGACGTGGGCGTTCAACCGGTGGTTGATCGAGGATGTGATCTCCTCGGACAAGCGGCTGCTGTCGATGCCGCTGCTCCCGATCCACGATCCCGATCAGTGCCTGCGCAACATCGAGGCGTGGGCCGACAAGCCGGGCGTCGTCGGGTTCATGATCACGTGCCTGCAGTACGAGCCGCTTCACCGCAACCCGTACATGAAGGTCTTCTCGGCGCTGAACGACGTCGGCAAGCCGGTGGCGTTCCACTCGGCGCCGAACTGGCGCGAGCGGCCGTTCGCGGTGCTTGACAGCTTCCTCGGCGTGCACGCGCTCGGATTCCCGTTCTACGCGATGATCCAGCTGACGAACGTCGTCCTCACCGGGATGCCCGAGCGCTTCCCGGACCTCGACTGGATCTTCATGGAGGCCGGCCAGGCGTGGGTCCCGTTCTGCATCGCCCGGCTCGACAACGAGTACAAGCAGCGCGCGGCAGAAGCGCCGCTGTTGACCAAGCTGCCGAGCGACTACATCCGCGATATGTACTTCACGACACAGCCGTTCGAGAGCCACGGCCGCGGCCGCGACACCAAGGCGATGACCGACATCATGGACGGCGGCAAGACGCTGCTCTACGCGTCGGACTACCCGCACCAGGACTTCGATACCGCCGGCGATGATCTGGGACGAGCCCGGCTTCACCGAGGACGAGAAGAGGGCGATCCTCGGCGGGACGGCGCTCGAGCTCTTCAACCTGCCGGTGCCGGCGCGCCCGGCAGCACCGGGATAACGCCGCCGGCCCGGACTGTCGCTTCGTGCGCAACGCGAGAGCGGTCGTCAACACGACCGGCGCGGCCCGCTGCCCGTAGTGTGACCCGACGCACTCGCATGATCGAGAGTGGCTGCTGCATCATCTGCATGATCAGGTCACCGGCCTGAGTGCCCTTGTCCAGGCGGCGGTGGAGCATCCGCGAGGACCGGAGCGTCTCCTCACGATCCGCGACGAGGTCTTCACGACTCGCGGGACATTGGAGACGCTGGGCGTCCCGCTGGCCGGGGCGAGCAACGAGCAGTGGAACGCTCGACGGCGCGACTGCGATCTATAGCGAGCTTCCGCACGCCGACCACTGCCAGTTCGCGCGATCACCGCCAGTGCGCCCCGATGAGCTGGTCGTCTGTGGAAGTCTTGCCGTGCATGATCAAAGAGTTCGACGCCCGGCTGCACAAGGGCGACAACCCCGGCGCGTGGACGTGCGTCGTGATGGACGACGTGGCCGAGCTCTTCGGCACGCCTGGCCTCGCGAAGATCTGCGGCGCTATCGACGGCGAGTTCTTCGACGGGGCGCTCATGGCACAGGGCGACGGCACACCGGCTGCCGGTCAGGGCGGCACTGCGCAAGGTGATCGGCAAGCAGGCTGGCGACACCGTCCACGTTCGCATCGACGAGCGGATCAAATAGCCGCGGCCACTGCCGCGTTGGGCGATCTGCGGCGTTGGGCAGCTGCGGTTCGTGTCGCGCGACTAGTCCTTTCTATGCGCCCCCGCGCCGGCCGGAATCACGATCCCGACGGACTTCAGGTTGCCGAACCGACCTCCGACAGCGCCTTGAGGATCACGTCCGTGACTGCCTGAGGCTGGGAGATCATGATCACGTGCGAGCCCTCGAGCTCGGTGATCGTCGCGCCGGCCCGTTGCGCCATCGAGAGGATGACGTCGGTGCCCGCAGCCGTGTCGGCGGACGCGACGGCGGCCCATGACGGCAGGCGCTTCCAGGCGGGCGGACCTGATGGCTCGGAGAAGGCCGCCTCGGCGACGGGACGTTGGGTGGCCGCCATGACCGCGGTCTGCGCGGCGGGCAGGTCGGCCGCGAAGGCGTCGCGAAACTTGGCCGGATCGATCGCGAACTCCACCGCATCGCCGCCGTCGCCCGTCGGGTAGTGCAGAGGGACCAGCGCGGTGTCCAGCACGCTGTCCTTCGAACCTGCGGTGACCTGACCCAGAACCTCACCCTCGTCGGGGGCGAAGGCGGCGACGTAGACGAGGCCGACGACGTTTGTGGCGTTGGTTGCCGCGTTGGAGAGCACCGCTCCCCCATAGGAGTGGCCGACGGCGAGGACAGTGCCGGGCGTCTGCTCCAACACGCCTGCGATGTAGGCGGAGTCGGCCGCGATCCCACGCAGAGGGTTCGCCGGGGCCGTGACCTTCACGCCCTTGGCCTGGAGTAGCTCGGCGACGCCGTTCCAGCTCGAGGCGTCAGCGAAGGCGCCGTGCACCAATACTACGGTCGGGGTCTCGTCAGACATGCGGCTCCTTTCGCGCTGCGGAAGGGGACCGCGTCAGAGCACACATCGAGATCCCCACGGCGGCGACTATGGTCCCATCGGACGGTCCTCATGCTCGCAGGTCTCTACCAACGGAGGTTGCCATGACCAATGCGCCGGTGCCAGGTCTCACTCGCACCGATCTCCAGCGCCACGACCTGAGCGTTCCGGGGCGCGAGGTCATTCAGAGCCGCGTCGACATCGCTCCCGAGGCGCCGCCGGTCAGGCACAAGCATCCGGGCGAGGAGGTCATCTACGTCCTGGAAGGGACGCTGGAGTACTCCATCGATGGCCGGGAGCCCGCGACGTTCAATCCCGGCGAGGCCCTGATGGTCCCGCCCGAGACAGTCCACTCGGTACGCAATGTCGGCGCTGGCAACGCCGCCGAGCTTGCCACCTACATCGTCGAGAAAGGCAAGTCATTCCTCGTGCTCGTCGAGTGACGAGCACGGTGTTTTGCGTGCGAGGACGTCCCACCACTCGGTAAAACAGACCAGGTGTGACCGCCCGGACGCGAACCCGCGTCCCGCGCCGACCGTTCGCTGGTCGAGGCCCCAGTGATGGCGCTGGGCGTGGCCGAGAGAATCGACCCCGTCCCCAGCCCGAGAGAATCGACCCCGTCCCCAGCCCGAGAGAATCGACCCCGTCCCCAGCCCGAGAGAATCGACCCCGTCCCCAGCGGTGGGCGCCCACGCGCGAGGCTACGCGGCTGCCGCCTCGCGCGACAAGCGAACGCGGTCGCCGCTGCAGGGCGGGCGCGGCTCGATCGGGGAGTAGCATCGATTGGGATGTCTGTTCTAGCTGTCGTGTTGGTGGTGGTCTCGGTTGGTCTGCTGTTGGTCGAGGCGCATCTCACGACGGGCGGATTCATCGCGGCGATCGCGATCATCGCCATGGTGGCCGGGGTGACGCTGGCGCTGGCGAGCTCCGGAGCCGCTGTGCCGGTCGTGGTCGCGGTTGGCGTGATCGTTGCGGTCGGCGCAGGCATGGCGCTTTGGGTCGCCGCGCGGAGCCTGCTGTCCACCGCGCGCCGGCGCCCGCGCACGGGTCCGCAGGCGATGGTCGGCCATCTCGGGCAGATGCGGGCGGGCGACGCGGTCGCGCACGTGTTCGTCGATGGCGGACTGTGGCGAGCGCAGCCCAGTTCGCTCGAAGACGACCCGGCGCTTCGCGATGGTGATCGGGTGATCGTCGAGGGTGTCCACGGCCTGACGCTGTCGGTGCGCAGAGCGGAAGACTGGGAGTGCAACTGATGGAAGCGATTCTCATCGTCCTCGCTGTGCTCGTACTGATGGGCGTTGTCCTGGCTGCCGCGTCTGTGCGCGTGCTGCGCGAATACGAACGAGGCGTGGTGTTTCGGCTCGGTCGTGTCGTCGACGAGCGTGGCCCGGGCGTGATCGTCCTGGTTCCGTTCGTCGAGCGCCTCGTGCGCGTGAGCCTACGCACGGTGACCCAGAAGATTCCGCCGCAGGACGTCATCACTCGAGACAACGTGACGGTCCGCGTCACTGCGGTGACGTACTACCGCATCGTCGACCCCAACAAGTCGGTCGTGGAGATCGAGGACGTTCTCTCCGCGACGTCACAGATCGCCCAGACGACGTTGCGCTCTGTGCTGGGCAAGGCCGACCTCGACACGCTGCTGTCGGAGCGCGAGCACCTCAACGAGAGCCTCCAGCACATCATCGATGACCAGACCGAGCCCTGGGGTGTCAAGGTCACCACCGTCGAGATCAAGGACGTCGAGATCCCCGCGGCCATGCAGCACGCGATGGCTCGCCAGGCCGAAGCCGAGCGCGAGCGACGCGCCAAGATCATCGACGCCGAAGGAGAGTTCCAGGCGGCGGCAAAGCTGCTGGAAGCCGCAGATCTGATCGGCCGCAACCCGGTCACCATCCAGCTTCGCTATCTGCAGACGCTGCGCGAGATCGGCAACAGCGAGAACTCGACGATCGTGTTCCCGTTCCCACTCGACCTGATCGGGTCACTGATGAATGCGGTGGGCGGGGACGCCGGCACGGGCACCGCCGCGCCAGCGGTTCCGGCGCTCGCAGCGACGCGACAGGCCGACGCCGTCGCCGAGAACGGACCGGTGCCCTCCACCACGCACGATTGAGCTCGACGAATTCCGTCAGAGCGCTCCCCGCGCCCACGGGAGGCCCTGTCGGCTACCGCCCAGACCGAGCCCGACGAGCAGTGGGACGCGGGACCGGGGTACTCGCCAACGGCACACGGCGCGACAAGGACAACGCACGCGAGCGCGTCATCCGCCCCGTCGCCGCCACGGCCGTCGAGCTGCTCGCGCAGCCCGGCCACGCGCCGCTGCCCGACGGCGTCACCGCGCACAAGCTGCGCCACACGTTCGCGTCGATCCAGTTCGCCCGCGGCGAAGACCCGGCCTACGTGTGAGCCAGCTCGGCCACGCCTCACCCCGGCGACCGCACCAGCAGACGTCAAACCCCCGCCAGATGCAGGCACTTCCCCGATGGGCGGTACTGGGCTCGAACCAGTGACCTCTCGCTTGTAAGGCGAGCGCTCTACCAACTGAGCTAACCGCCCGGAAGGCGGAGGCTAGTGTGCTCGGGATGGACGTCGCGATCCGGGGGGACACGATCCGCCTCGGCCAACTGCTCAAGCTGGCCGGCGTCGTCGATACCGGGGGCGAGCTGAAGTCGCTGCTCGGGAGCGAGGAGATCCTCGTCAACGGCGAGCGGGACGCCCGGCGCGGGCGTCAGCTTCACCCCGGCGACACGATCGTCGTCCGGGGGCAGGAGCTGCGCATCCAGTGACGCCTACTCGCCGGCGACATTGATCTCGACCCGCACGCCGTTGGGATCGAGAACGAACAGCTGGCGCAGGCGGATCTCGGGGATCTCGTTGGGCGTCGCGTGGACCCCGAGACGCTCCAGCCGTGCCGCGATCTCGTCGTAGCCCGTCGCGCTGAACGCGACATGATCGATCGGGCCCCGGCCGTCGTGTTGCGCCGACACGGCCGCGTCGCCCATCGTCGCCATGTGCGCGGCGTACGCGGCGCGGTCGGCGATGTGGATGACCGGGATCTCACCGACGTACAGCCAGTGGCCGGGGAACGGCAGCGGCGGGCGATCGCCGACCGTCATGCCGAGCGCGTCGCGGTAGAAGTCGCGCGTCGCGTCCATGTCGTCGGCGAGCACGAGTACGTGCTGCATCGCGGTCAGGCCAGCGGTTGCCATTATCCTCGCGCGCATGCTCGCAGAGTCGGCCACCACCGCGCTCGCGCCCGACGTCCTTCGCGCGGAGGTCGACAAGCTGCGCTGGTTCCACACGATCGACCTGGGGCACGGGATCGTCACTCCGGGCGAGGACGAGTCGCCGCGCAAGCTCGGCCAGCTGCGGCTCCCCGAGCGCTTCGACGGCCTCTCGGTGCTCGACATCGGCGCGTGGGACGGCTTCTTCTCGTTCGAGGCCGAACGCCGCGGCGCTGCGCGCGTGGTCGCGATCGACCCGGCGTGCTGGAATCCGCCCGCGTGGGGCGAGCGCGGCTGGGGCACCCGCCAGGGCTTCGATCTGGCCCATCGCGCACTGGGATCCAAGGTCGAGACCCGCGACATCGAACTGCAGGACCTGTCGCCCGAGACGATCGGCTCGTTCGACGTCGTGTTCTTCCTCGGCGTTCTGTACCACCTCAAGGACCCGTGGCCGTACCTGCGCGCCGCCGCGAGCGTGTGCACGAAGCTGCTCGTGGTCGAGACCCATGCCGACCTGCTCGACACGCGCCGCCCGGCGATGGCCTTCTACCCGGGCGACGAGCTCGAAGGCGACCCGTCGAACTGGTGGGGTCCCAACGTGGCGGCGCTGCACGGGATGCTGGCCGACGACGGCTTCGGGCGCATCGAGATCTTCGCCGACGCTTCGCGCCCGAAGCGCATCGCCCGCTCGCTCGTGCGCCGCGCTCGCGGCGGGCGCTATCCCGTCCAGGCCGGGCGGTTGGTCGCCCACGCGTGGCGTTGAATGGACCTCGGGCTCACAGGGCGCGTCGCGCTGGTCACCGCAGGGTCCAAGGGGATCGGCCGCGCGATCGCCGCCGAGCTCGCCGCCGAGGGTGCGCGGGTCGTCGTCTCGTCGCGCGACGCCGGCCGGGCAAAGACGGCCGCGCAGGAGATCGGGGCGGCCGACGGCATCGCCTGGGACAGCGCCGACCTCGACGGCGCGGGCGCGCTGGTCGACCAGGTCGCGCAGAAGCTCGGGCCGGTCGAGATCCTGGTCTGCAACACCGGCGGGCCGCCGTTCGGCCCCGACGCGCTGGCGTTTACGCGCGAGCAGTGGGAGGACGCCTACCGCACGCTCGTGCTCGCGCCGATGGCGTTGATCGAACGCACGGTGCCGGTGATGCGGGATCGCGGCTGGGGTCGGGTGCTAAACGTCGTCTCGACGAGTGCGATCGAGCCGATCCCGTCCCTGATGCTGTCCAACGCGCATCGCGCGGCGATGATGGCCGCGTTCAAGACGATCGCGCGCCAGGTCGCCCGCGACGGCGTGACGTTCAACAGCGTGCTGCCGGGGCGGATCGGGACCGACCGGGTGCGCGATGGCGCGGGCTCGCTGGAGGGCGCCCAGGCGGCGGCGCGCGAGCAGGTCCCGGCCGGGCGGATCGGGACTCCCGAGGAGATGGCGGCGCCGGCCGCGTTCCTGTGCAGCGACCGCGCCTCCTACATCACGGGACAGTGGCTGTCGGTCGACGGCGGCCTGCTGCAGAGCGTGTGAGGATCGACCGGTCGCTGCTGTGGCGCGCGGCCGCCGTCCAGGCCGCTGCGGTCGCCGTGCTGTCGGTGATCCTCGCCGTCGCGCTGGGCAAGGCGTTCTTCGTCGACTGGGGCTGGCTCGCCGGCCCGGCCGCGTGGCTGGTCTGCTCGCTGGTCACCGCGCGCGTGCTCGGGCTGGCGATGGCGCCGACGGTGCTCGGCGCCGCGCTCGCCGGGCTCCCCGCGGGCGCGGCGGTGGTGCTTGGCGTGCACTGGCTGGGTACCGCGCTGGCGGTCGGGCTGTTCGCGCTGTGGTGTGCACGGGTCAGCAGTAGTACCCCCAAGGGGAATCGAACCCCTGCTTCGAGCGTGAAAGGCTCGCGTGCTGACCGCTACACCATGGGGGCGGGCGACGGGCCTTGAGTCTAGATGCGCAGGGCGGCCAGTCGTTGGAGGCGCGGGTCGTCGGGCCTCAGCGCAATCAGCCGACCTGGGTGTAGCCCGGCCGGCGCACGAGCGTGATCGCCTGGTGGTCTCGCGCGCGGCCGGTGGTCACGGTCAGCCCGTAGTGCAGCGCCGTCATCCGGTGGGTGACGGCGGTCAGCGTGATGAACAGCCGCGGCCCGGCGTAGCGCGCGATGCCGGTCGCGTAGATCGTGCGCCCGAGATTGATCGTCGCCGTCTGCGCGCCGCGCGGCACGCGCGCGGTCGGCGGGCGGTCGATCAGCGACACGCGGCACTTGCGCTTGCCGCGCGCGCGCAGCGTCAGCCCGCAGTTCAGGCGCAGTGTGTTGGCCGGCCGCGGCGGCGTCCGGGTGTCGATGCGGCCGATGGCGCCGCGGCCGCCGAACCACACGCCGCCGTCAGCCCCGCCGGCGATCGCGCTGGGCGGCGCGCTGATGTCCGCTTCGAGCGTCACGGGGAACTCTTCGATGCGCCCGCTCGGCATGACCCGGCCGACCGCGTTGGACAGCAGCCCGTAGTCGGTGAACCACAGGTTGCCGTCGGGGCCCGCGGTGATCGAGACCACGCGGCTGTTGCTGCCCGGCTGCAGCCCGCGGGTGAACTCGGTGATCTGCCCGCTCGGCGTGATCCGACCGATCGCCTCGGTCGCGCCGTCGTCGGTGAACCACAGGTTGCCGTCGGGCCCGGCGACGATCCCGCTCGGGAAGCTGCGGCCCTGAGGCTGGAGGCCGCGCGAGAACTCGGTGATCTGGCCGCTGGGCGTGATCCGCCCGATCGCCGGCGTCGGGCCCGAGTCGGTGAACCAGAGATTGCCGTCGGGACCGGCGGTGATGCCCTCGAGGCTCGAGCGGTTGTCGGGCTGAAGGCCGGCGCTGAACTCCGTGATCTGACCGTCGGTCGTGATCCGCCCGATCGCCGGCGACGGCGCCGAGCCGTAGTAGCCGCCATCGACGAACCACAGGTTGCCGTCGGGCCCGCGGGCGATTGCGCCGGGAAGGCTGCCCGGCCGCAGGCCGGCGCTGAACTCGTCGATCCGCCCGCCGGTGGTGATGCGCCCGATCGCCGCCGGCGTGCTCTGGTCGGTGAACCACAGGTTCCCGTCGGGACCCGCCGCGATGCTCGCGGGCGCCCGCGGCAGCGCCCCGTCGGCCACGCGGATGACGTCGCCCCGGGTCGTCAGGCGGCCGATCGCGTCGGATTGTGCAGCGTAGGTGAACCACAGGTTGCCGTCGGGCCCAGCCGTGATGCCCATGACGCTGCCGCCGTTAATGCCCTTGGTGAAAACGGCCAGCGGGCTCGCCGCCGCGACCGCGGCATGCGCCGCGAACGCGCCGACGATGGCGGACAGGATCAGGTGGCGGATCCGCACGCCGCGATCACGAGGTCGTCCCACGCCCCGCATTCTGGCGGGCCTCGACGCCATCGAGGCCCGTAGCCACCCCCGCGGTCGTGCGCGCCGGCGGCCCGCGGGGCCGTGTATCGGGACATTTCGGCTAAAGCCGCCGGAATTCGGGCCGATGCCGTAGACGATGCGGGTTGCGTGCGGAAACAGGGCCGCTGCGCTGGTGGTCGCTGTGATGGCGACGGCCGTGGTCGCTGCATGGCCGCGACCGGCTCCGGCCCGCGCGCCGGGACGGCCGGTCATCGCAATCAGCGAGCGCGACTTCAGGATCACCGCGCCGACGCGCCACGCCGCGGGGCGGGTCCAGCTGCTCGTGACCAACCGCGGGCCGGACATGCACGAACTGATCGTCGTACGCCAGGGGCGCGGGCCGCTGCCGCTGCGCGCCGACGGGCTGACCGTCGACGAAGACGCCGTCAAGCCCGAAACGGCCGGCACACTCGAGCCGGGGGAGCCCGGGGCCCGGCGCAGGCTCGACCTCCGTCTTGAGCCGGGCCGCTACATCCTGCTGTGCAACATGGCGGGCCACTACCTCGGCGGCATGCACGCGACGATCGTTGTGCGGTGAGCATGGAGTCCACGCGCTTCAGCCCGATGACCCGCCGTGGACGCCCGGCGATCGCCGCGATCCTGGTGACCTTCGCGCTGTCCAGCGCGCTGACCGTCGCCCTGTCGATCTCCGCCATCTCGCGCGCGCGCCACCACGCCGCGGTCGTCCGCATCGCCGCCCGCCAGCAGACGCTCGCCCTGCGCTACGTGGGTGACGTGCTGCTGGCCAAGGCCGGGGCTCGGGCCGACCCCACCGGCGACGGACTGGTCATGGCGGCCAGCGCGCGCGCCCTGCTCAACGGCGGCGAGGCGCCCGAGGTGAGCGGCAACGACGACGAGACCGACGTCACCGCGACCTCCGATCCCCTCGCCCGACGCCAGCTCCACCAGGAGGAGCGGCTCGTGGGCGACCTGACCCAGACCGGCAACGCGATCCTCGCCGGACGATCGCTGCGCGGCGTCGGACTCGAAGTCGACGGGGCGATCGCCGGCCTCGCGCCGATCATGCGGCTGCGCGTGCTCGCCGCACTGACCGCCAACGTGTCGCTGAACGCCGAGCGCACGATCGGCGGTGCTGCCGATGCCGGCATCGATGACCTGATCGTCCTGCAGATCGCGCTCGGCATCGGCGGGCTGCTGGTGTCGCTGATCCTGGCGACGGCGCTGATTCGCACCACCCGCCGCCAGACCGCGCACTTCCGCAGCGTCGTCACCTCGTCGACCGACTTCGTCGTCGTGCTCGACGGGCAGGGCTGCGTCTACGCCGGCCCAGCGGTGCTCCAGATGGTCGGCTGCGAGGAGGACGCCCTGCTCGGCGACGGGCTCGAGCGGTTCGTCCACCCCGACGACCGCCCAGCGCTGCGCACCGCGGCGATCGAGGGCGCGTCGGCCCAGACAGTCCTGCGGGTGCGCAACACGTTCGGCGAGTGGCGCCGGCTCGAGGCGCACCTCACCGACCTGCGCCACGACCGTCACGTGCGCGGCGTGGTGCTCAACGCCCGGGACATCACCGAGCGCGCCGCGCTCGAGGACGAGCTCGCCCGCCAGGCGTTTCATGACGATGTCACTGCGCTGCCCAACCGCGCGCTGTTCCGCGATCGGCTCGCCCACGCCCTGACCCGCCGCGGGCGCAGCGGCGCGCAGCTCGCAGTCCTGCTCGCCGACCTCGACGGCTTCAAGCAGGTCAACGACACGCTCGGCCACGACGCGGGCGACGAGCTGCTGCGCGAGGCGGCGTCGCGCTTCGCGGCGGCGATCGGCGCCGGCGACACGCTGGCCCGTCTCGGCGGTGACGAGTTCGCGGTGTTGCTCGAGCCGGCCGGCGGAGGTCGAGCGCACGATGTCGCACGGGCGTTGCTCGTCGCCGCGCGAGCCCCGTTCGCGATCGACGACCGCGAGTTCACGCTCGGCGCGAGCATCGGCATCGCGACCGCTGCCGACGGGTCGGCCGGCGCGTCAGAGATGCTGCGCCACGCCGACCTGGCGATGTACGCCGCCAAGGCGGCGGGGCGCGGGCAGATCGAGGTGTTCGCGCCGGCGATGGCACACGACGCCGGTGAGCAGGTCGGCATCGAGCGCGACCTGCGGGATGCGCTGCGCCGCAACGAGCTCGAGCTGCATTACCAGCCCGAGCTGACGATCGACGGCGCTGCGCTGACCGGCGCCGAGGCGCTCATTCGGTGGCGCTCGCCCAACCGCGGCCTCGTCGAACCGGGGTCGTTCATCGCGCTGGCCGAGCAGCGTGGCCTGATCCTGCCGATCGGCGAGTGGGTGCTGCGCGAAGCCTGCGGCCAGGCCGCCGACTGGGACCGCGACGGGCTGCTGGCCGACCCGTTCGTGATGTGGGTCAACGTCTCGCCGCACCAGCTCGCGGCCGGCGGCTTCGCCGACCTGGTCGAGACTGTGCTCGCGGCGACAAAATTGCCGGCAGCGCGCCTCGGGCTGGAGATCACCGAATCGGCGATCGTCGAGGACTCGACGGCATCGACATCGGCCTGCGCCGAGCTCGCCCGCCTGCACGGCGGCGGTGTGAGCATCGCGATCGACGACTTCGGGACGGGCTTCTCGTCGCTGGGCCAGCTGCGCCATTTCCCGATCGACATGCTCAAGATCGACCGCTCGTTCGTGGCCGGCGTCGAGGACAGCGAGCGCGACGCCGCGATCGCGTCGAACCTCGTGAGCCTGGCCCACGCGCTGGGCAGCGTCGCGATCGCCGAAGGCGTGGAGACGCCCGGCCAGCTCGCACGCCTGCGAGCGCTGGGCTGCGACCTCGCCCAGGGCTTCCTGTTGCACCGCCCGCTTCCGGCGGACGAGGTCACCACGGTGCTGGCGTCGTACGCCGCCAACGCCGATGGATCCCGCGCGGCGGCGTGAGCCGGGCCGAACCATCGGCGAGCGCCTGCCCCGGGCGCGACGCCGGCGATGTTACGCGTACAGGAGCTACTGGCCCGCGGCCTGGAACTGCCACTTCCACTCGAGGCGCTTCGTCGGATCGGGGAAGTCGCCGGTCACCTTCGGCGCCTGCTCGTTGGTCACCGGGGCAGTGCCGTCGGCTGACGTGTCGAGATCGTCGAAGCCGTTCATCGCGGTCGTGCTGATCCCCCCGAGGCACGTGATCGTGACCGGGTACTTGGTCGGGTCGGCCTCCACGAGCGCGTCGTAGGACCTGAAGTCGCTGTTGATGTGCAGGAAGCCCGCCCACGGGGTGTGGGTCACCGTCAGCGATCCGGTGCCCGTGCAGACGCCGCCGTACGTCGAGGTGCTGGTGATGCCGCCCATCGGCAGGTAGACGTACTGCTGCATTGAGTGGTCAAACAGGGAGAACTCGAAGTGGAACCCCGCTGCGGCGTTCGTGGTGCGCGCGGCCGACCCGGGCTGGGTCGTGATCGTCTCGAAATCATTCACGTTCCACTGCTTGGCGATGACCACGAAATGCTCGCTCTTGAAGAAGTTGTTGGCCCGGTCGGTGTCCGGGATCTTCTCGTCGGGATCCGCGACGACGCCGACCTGGGCGAAGCCGAGCTTGGGCTTGCCGGTGAGCTCGACGGTCTCGGAGTGAGGATGCTTGCCCGCCTTCAGCGTGGGGAACTTGATCCGCTTCTCGAAGTGATGACGCGCGCTGTCCTGGAAGAACACATCGATGGTCGGCGTGGGCGCGTCCTTCTTGCCCTGATTCTTGACCGCCACGCGAACCTCGACCGGCTCCATCACTCCGTCGGTGCCAAGGAGCGCGTACGCCGGGTCGCCGAAGTTCGTCTGGACCGCCACGACCTTGAGGTCGGCCTTGGGGGCGTGATGCTTCTTGGCGGCCGTCGCCGCCGCCGGGGTGGCCAACAACACGAGGCCGACGAGCACTGCGGGGAGACGTGCGTCCCGCATCGGCGGATCGTCTCATGCGCGCCATAGGGCGCACCCGGCAGCTAACCCAATCTCAACAGCTCACAGCCCGAGCACGGCGTTCGTCTCGGCGAACCCCAGCAGCTCGTCGCGCATTGCCTCGGTCGTCCCGTCGTCGAGGATCGCCCGGCACAGCCGTGAGTACTGGCCCGCGAACGCCCACACGTGCGTCGCCGGGAAGATCACGAGCGCAAAGCCGAGCTGCGCAAGCTCGGCGATCGGCAGCAGCGGCGTCACGCCCGTCTCGACCATGTTCGCGACGCCCGGCGCGCCGCCGTCCGTCGCCGCGGCGCGCAGCTCGTCGCGATCCTGCGGCGCATCGACGAACACCAGATCGGCGCCCGCGTCGGCGTAGGCGCGGCAGCGCGAGAGCGCCTCGTCGAGCCCGTGCGGTTGCAGCGCGTCCGTGCGGGCGATGATCACCGTCTCGGGGTCACGCGCCGCGCACGCCGCGCGCACCTTGAGCACCATGTCGTCGGCCGCGATCACCTCCTTGCCCGCCATGTGGCCGCAACGCTTGGGCCACACCTGGTCCTCGATCTGGATCGCCGACGCACCGGCCCGCTCGAGCTCGGCCACGGCGTGCGCGACCGCGCGCTCGTCGCCGTAGCCGGTGTCGGCGTCGGCGATCACCGGCAGCGTCGTCGACGACGTCACGCGGCGAAGGTTGGCCGCCGTCTCGCCCAGCCCGATCAGCCCGACGTCGGGCACGCCGTGCGCCGAAGACGCGGCGTAGCTGCCGTGGTAGAGCGCGCGAAAGCCCTCGCGCTCGGCAAGGCGGGCGGCGAGCCCGTCGTGCGCGCCCATCGCGACGAGGATCCCGCCCTCCGTGAGGCGGTCGCGGATCGTTGCGGCCCGGGCCACCCCACCCACTCTATTGTCCGCCGCCATGCAGCCCTTCGAGGTCGATCGCCGGGCGTTCGGGATCGGCTACCGCGAGCAGGCGGCGTTCAAGGACACCTACGGCGGCGAGGAGGGCCATGTCTTCCTCGAGGCACACCAACTCGTCCCGGTCGGCATCGAGTCCGACGTGGTCCTGCTGTTCATGCACCCGATCGGCGGCGGCGCCTACCTGCCGTTCGTGACCGCGCTCGCCCGCGCCGGTCACCACGTCATCTATGCCAACAGCCGCTACCGGGGCAACGACACGGCGCTGATCATGGAGAAGGTCGTGCTCGACCTCGCGGCGGCGATGCGCCACGCGCGCGAGCGGCTCGGCTACGAGAAGGTCGTCCTCGCCGGCTGGAGCGGCGGCGGGTCGCTCTCGATCTATTACCAGAGCCAGGCCGTGCACCCAACGGTGACCGCGACCCCGGCCGGCGATCCGCCCGACCTGACCACGGCCGAGCTCCCGGCGGCCGACGCGATGCTCCTGCTCGCCGCGCACCCGAGCCGCCACCAGGTATTGCGTGACTGCATCGACCCGGCGGTGCGCGACGAGTCGGACTTCTTTGACCGCGAGGCGTCGCTCGACCTCTACGACCCGGCCAACCCGCAGCAGCCGCCGTACAGCGCCGAGTTCCTCGCGCGCTATCGCGCCGCGCAGGCCGCGCGAATCCGCCGCATCACCGACGACGTCCGCAATCGCCTCGACGTGCTGCGCGGGCGGGGCCTGCCGCACGACGAGCATGGGTTCGTCGTGCACGGGACGATGGCCGACCCGCGCAGCCTCGACCCGTCGGTCGACCCCAACGACCGCGAGCCGGGCACGTCATTCCTCGGCGACCCGCGGATCGCCAACAACGGGCCGATCGGTCTCGCGCGGTTCTCGACGCTGCGCAGCTGGCTGTCGCAGTGGAGCATCGATGACGCCCACGGCGACGGCGTCCGCCACGGCGCCCACGTCACGGTCCCCGCGCTCGTCGTCCACGGCAGCGCCGACAACATCTGCACGCCCGGCTACGCCGACCTGCTCTACGACGGTCTGGCCAGCGAGGACAAATCCCGGGTCACGATCGAAGGTGCGACCCACTACTACATCGGCCGCGACCAGATCCCGCGCCTGCAGACCGCGGTCGCCGCCTGCGGCGAGTGGCTGGCCGCTCGCGACCTCGCACCGCCGGCGCTACGGTAGGCCGATGCGGCTTGAAGGGATCCACCACGTCACGTGCGTCACCGCCGACGCACCCTCGAACGCCGAGTTCTACGTCCGCGTCCTCGGTCTGCGGATCGTCAAGAAGACGATCAACCAGACCGATCAGACGACCTACCACCTGTTCTACGGCGACGAGAAGGCCTCGTACGGCAACAACATCTCGTTCTTCGAGTACCGCGGCCGGCCCAACGGCCGCACCGGCGCCGGCAACGTCCACACGATCGTCTGGCGCCTCGGCGTGCCGGACGCACTCGACTTCTGGGAGCGTCGCCTGGCCGACGAGGGTGTCGCGACGCAGCGCGCCGAAACGACGCTGCGGTTCTGCGATCCCGAGGGGCTTGCTCACGAGCTTGCGGTCGTCGACGTCCCCGACCTGCCGCTGATCGGCGAGGCACCCGACGTCCCGTTCGAGTACGCGCTTCAGGGCTTCGACGGCGTTCGCGGGTACGCCAGGGACACCGCCGCAAGCCGTGCGTTCTGCGTCGAGGAGCTCGGCTTCGTGCCGACGGCGGACGATGACGCCCGCCTCGACGTCCGCGGCGAGCAGCGCGGCGGCTGGTATCAGATCGATGCCCCGCCCGAGGGGCGCCGAAGCTTCGGCGGCGGCGTCGTGCAGCACGTCGCGTGGGCCTGCTCGCCGCAGGACATCGACGCCTGGAGCGACGTCGTCGCGCCGCAGTGCCCCGACGCGACCGGGACCGTCGACCGCCACTTCTTCCGCTCGACGTACTTCACCGAGCCGGGCGGGGTTCTGTTCGAGATCGCCGAGCTCGGCGGTCCCGGCTTCATCGTCGACGAGCCCTCCTACGAGCAGATGGGCGACAGCCTGCAGCTCCCGCCGTGGCTCGAGGACCGCCGCCAGCTCTATGAGTGGTCGCTGACCCCCGTGCCGACGACGGCGCAGCTGCGCGCACGGGTCACGGTCGCGGGCTGACTCTGGGCGGCGCTCAGGCGCCGCAGGTGTGGAACGTGTGCGTCTGCGCGGTACAGGTGCACGTGCGCCTGAGATGGTGTCGTGATCGGCACCATCAGCGACCCAACCACCGGGCAGCCCGAGCCGGTCATCGCCGACGGGCAGCGGCCCGGTCCGGGGCAGCCATTGGTGCGCCCCGGCCCCAACCCGACCGTCGACCTGGTCGTCACCCGCGACCGGGACGGCCGGCGGCAGGTGCTGCTGATCCGCCGCGCCGACCGCGAAGGCGTCGCCGAACGCGGCAGATGGGCGTTCCCCGGCGGTTTCCACGACAGTGACGCCCCCGCCGGCGAGCGGTGGACGCCGGGCCGGGAGACCGCGCTTGACGCGGCCCTGCGTGAGCTCGCCGAGGAGACCGGCCTTGACGCGCGGTTTCTTGCGCAACGGGTCGCTCATGTCGGGTTCTACGACCGCCGCGACCGTGACCCGCGCAACAGTCCGGCCGCATGGACGGTGTCCAACGCGTTCGCGCTGCATCTCGACGGTCCGCTCGCCGACGCAGACGTCGAGGGGACCGACGACGCCGACGACGCCGGCTGGTTCTTCGTGGACGGTCTCCCGGGACGGCTGGCGTTCGATCACGACGAGATCCTGGCCGCCGCGCTGAACGATTGAATCGGCTTCATCGCGCCCCACGCCACCCGTTCTGGCGGGCCTCGATGCCGTAGAGGATCACCTGCAGCCCTTCGGCGAAGTAGACGTCGGGGTCCCGGCGCGCCAGTTCGGCGGCCTGCTGGATGAGCTGGGGCGTGCGCTCGGGCTCCTGGAGGGCGACGCGCACGAGGCGCGCGCGCTCGACGTCGCTGCGCGGGATCTCCCACAGGACCGAACCGAGCATGAACATCATCAGCGTGTCGAACGCGTGGACGGCCGCCGCGCCCTCGACGCCTCCATCGGCCAGCGCGGCGAGCACGCGGTCGTAGATCCGGGCCACCGCCGCGACCGGCGTCGGGCGCTGCATGCAGATCTCGGCGATGCCGGGGTGGGACATGAAGACGCGCCGGGCCTGCGTGAAGTCGGCCGTGACCCGCTCGCGCCAGTCGCCGGCGGCCGGCGGCCGGTCGGCAAACGAACCCAGGACGGACTCGACGACGCGGTCGAGCAGGTCGTCCTTGTCGCGCACGTGGCGGTAGAGCGCCATCGGCGTCACGCCGCACTCCGTGGCGAGCCGGCGGAAGGTGAGCGCCGAGACGCCCTCCCCGTCGACGATCTCCGCGGCATGCGCGATGACGGTCGCGGTGTCGATGCGCTCAGCGCGGGGCATCGACGTGCCGGAGTTGACTCGCGCGGTTGCTATACGGCATACTCTACGTAGTATACCCGACCGAGGAGACAGCATGAACCGTCGTCGAGTCGTGACCGCCGTCAACGCCGAGGGCAAGGCCGTGTTCGCATCGGACGAGCCGCTCGCCCCGATCACCGTCGGCCTGATCCCGGGCGGAGAGTTCCACGCCGTATGGGGCTCCGACGAGGCGCCGACACTGCCGGTTAACGGCTCCGGCGTCCCGGCGCCGGCGTCGTGGTTCCCTGCTCCAGGTGGCTTTCGCTTCGCCTTCGTGACGATCCCCGGCGCTGATACGCCGCAACCGGACGCGGAGTTCGACCTGATGGTCTCCCTGGCCGAACTCGAGGAGCGCCTGCCGGGGATGGCGCAGACGCTCGAGCCCGACAGCCCCGGGATGCACACGACCGACACCGTCGACTACGGCGTGATTCTGTCCGGAAGCGTGTGGCTGGAGCTCGACGACGGCGCCGAGCGCGAGCTGCACCCTGGCGACTGCGTCGTCCAGAACGGGACCCGCCACGCATGGCGCAACCGCGAGCCGGAGCCCTGCGTGATGGCGGTTGCGACCGTCGGCGCGGCGCGCGACGTCTAGGTCCGGTGTGTGGAGAGTGCCCCCGGCTGGGCTCGAACCAGCGACCGACGGATTAAAAGTCCGCTGCTCTACCAACTGAGCTACAGGGGCCTGTGCTCAGCGGTGACGATAGACGTCCGCCGTGATCACCTGTCGAGGCGGTGCAGGATGACGTGCGCGCTGTTCACGCAACGCGCGACCCCACCGCACGTGACGCGGTGGTGGCCGTGGTTCAGCGCCGGGCGGAGCCGGTCAGCTCGTCGAGCAGCAGCGCGCACGCCCGTTCGAGCTGCGCGATCGACGCGTCGTCGACGCGGGTGATCCCACAGGCGCGGTTCAGCCAGGCGTTGATCTGAGCGGGTGTGCGACGGTCGCGGCGGCGCAGCTCGCCGACCAGGCGGTGGCGCTTCTCGCGCAGGAGCGCCCGGCGCTCGTGGGCCGGCTGCACCGACTCGTCGTCGCCGCGGGCTGCGGACGCCGTGACGATCGGCGCCGCCGGCGAGCCGAACAGCGCGAGCTGCGGGGCGACGTCGGCGCTCAGCGGCACGAACGCCGGCTCCTCGCTGCGCTCGGTTGCAACGCGGTCGGGCGGATCGTCGAAGCCGTCGTCGCCCGACGGCGGACGCGACACGCGGACCAGCTCGCGCTCGATCTCCTCGGCATGCCCGCGCAGCACCGGGTCACCGGGCAGGTAGATCCAGCTCATCTGGACCCCCCGCCCGGCGATCACGCGCACGAAGCGCCCGACGATCTGGCGGAAGACGAGCGGCGTCTTGGCCGCTGTCGCGTAGACGCCGACCCGCAGCCGCGGGATGTCGACGCCTTCGCTGACCATGTTCACCGCGACGATCCACGGGGCCTTCGACTTGGTGAAGGCCTCAAGCTTGCGCGAAGCCGCGGTCTCGGTGTGGAGTACCACGAGCGGCGCGCGGCCCGTGACGTCGCGCAGGATCCTGGCGATCGCGCGGGCGTGCGCGCCGTCGGCGGCGACGACCAGCCCCCCGGCGTCGCGGTGCTCGCCGGCCCGCAGCTCCATCAGCCGCCGGTCGGCCTCGGCGAGGATCCGCGGCAGGCCGTCGGGCAGCCCGACGCTGATCGCGGTCCGGTAGCGCCGCGCCGTCTCGCGCGTGCTGAGCACGTCGGCGAACGACGCCTCGACCTCGTCGTCGCCGCTGCGCCACCGCAGCGTCCCGTCGTAGGGGATGAAGGTCACCGGCCGGCAGACGGCGTCGCGGACCGCATCGGCGTAGGCGTAGCTGACGTCGGGCACGGCCATCCCGGCGGCGTCGTAGCGGACGCCCGGAATCGGGCTCGCGTCGCTGCGAAACGGGGTGCCGCTGAGCAGCAGCCAGCGCCGGGCGCGGCCGAACGCGGCCTTGAAGCCCTCACCCCACGCGAGATCCTCGCCGAGGTGGTGGGCCTCGTCGGCGATGACCAGCGTGTCGGGCGGGCACTGCGCCCCCCAGCGCGCGCCCGAGCCGGCGAGCCGCGCGTACGTGACCGCGACGCCGTCGAAGCCCTGTGGCGGCTTGGGCCGCGCGACGTCGGGCGCGAGCTGAAGGCCGAGGCCGGCGGCCGCGGCCGCCCACTGCCGGGTCAACGGGGTCGTCGGGCAGACGATCGCCAGCCGCGAGATCGCGCCGGCGCGCAGCAGTTCACGGGCGACGTGCAGGGCCGGGCGGGTCTTGCCGGCGCCGGGTGCGGCAGCGATCAGGAACGGCCCGGAATCCCAGCCCTCCATCTGCGCGACGGCACGCTGCTGCCAAGGACGAAGGCTCTGACCGGACCGGGACAAGGCGCGGCATGCTGAGCCACGCGCCGGACGGACCGCCATGAGCTAGTGTCGCTCCATGGCCACCAAAGTTGACCGTCAGACCGTCGACCTCAGCGGCTACCCGGACATGGTGGTCGTCTACCTCGGGATGCGGGTGCGTAAGCCCAAGGGCCTCGCGCGCCTCTTCGGCCTGGGGCCACAGATCCGCAAGTCGTGGAAGGCGGAGCCCGAGGGGCTACTGGTTCACGAGGACATCGTCTGGTCGCTGATCCCGCCGCACATCGGCATGCGCCAGTACTGGCGCGACTACGACACGCTCGAGGCGTGGACGCGATCAGAGCCGCACCAGAAGTGGTGGCGCGACTTCATGCGCGACGCCGGCGGGACCGGCTTCTGGCACGAGGCCTACTTCATGCGCGGCGGCGCCGAGGCGATCTACGACGACATCAGCAAACCGCTGGGCTTCGCGACGTTCGCGCCTCAGCAGACCGCTCGCGGCGCGATGTTCTCCAGCCGCCGGCGGGCCGGCCGCGAAGACCCGCAGGTTGCGCCGCCGGTTATCGCCGAGGAGGAGCTGTACACCCCGTCCAGCAGTTGAAGCCCGTCGCCAACCGCAGCTCGGCGGTCTGTTACGCGCCGCCGATCCACGCGTCGATCTCGAACTCGACCAGCATCCGCGGGTCGATGAGCGCGCCGACCTGGACCATCGTCGCGGCCGGCGGCGTCTGACCGAAGACCTCGGCGTGAGCGCGCCCGACGTCCTCCCAGCGCGAGATGTCGGTCACGTAGATGCGCGAGCGCACGACATCGGCGAACGTCGCGCCGGCCAGGGACAGCGCCGTGCCGACGTTGGTCAGCGCCTGGCGCGCCTGCTCGTAGGCATCGCCCGGGTACAGGACGATCCCGTCAGGACCGGTCGACGTGCAGCCCGCGACGTGCAGCATGTCCCCGGCCCGAACGACGCGGCAGTACCCGACCTGCGCCTCGAACGGACTGCCGGAGCCATGTCGCTCAATCATGGTCCCCCCAGGCACGTCCAGGGGCGCGGCGGCGCCGACCGGCCAGAACGCAGACCCGCAGGAATGCTCCGCATTTCAAGGGTCGAGGACGCCGCCGGTCGGTGATCGCCGCGCCCCTGGACTAGTGCCGGAAGTGGCGGCGCTTGGTGAACACCATGGCGACGCCCGCCGCGTCGGCCGCGTCCACGACCTCGCTGTCGCGGACCGAGCCGCCCGGCTGGATGATCGCCCGCACGCCGGCCTCGATCGCCAGCTCGGGACCGTCGGAGAACGGGAAGAACGCGTCCGACGCCATCA
Organism: uncultured Actinomycetes bacterium; assembly: GCA_963766605.1. Lineage (GTDB taxonomy): Bacteria > Actinomycetota > Thermoleophilia > Solirubrobacterales > Solirubrobacteraceae > AC-49. The sequence continues at coordinate 123,969 of CAVYAT010000004.1, read as the reverse complement.
CGATGCCTTCGAACGAGTCGACGCGGGCCTTCTCGATCGCGATCCGCACCGAGTCGACGCGGCTCGTCTGGCCGGCGCCGATCCCGACCGTCGCCAGCGCGCGCGCCAGCACGATCGCATTGGACTTCACGTGGCGGCAGATGCGCCATGCGAACAGCAGGTCGCCCCACTCCTCGTCGGTCGGCTGGCGCTGGGTGACGACCTCCATGTTCTCGCGGTCGTCGCGATCGGAGTCGGGGTCCTGCACGAGCAGGCCGCCCGTGACCTGCTTGACCTCCGGCTCGCCGAGGTAGGGCAGTCGGCGCTCCTGGTCCTCGAGCAGCCGGACGTTCTCCTTCTGCATGAGTACCTCGAGCGCGCCATCGTCGAACGCCGGCGCGATCAGGACCTCGATGAACTGCTCGTGGACGCGCTCGGCCAGCTCTTTGTCGACCGGCCGGTTCAGGGCGACGATCCCGCCGAACGCGCTCAGCGGGTCGCAGGCCAGCGCGTGCGAGTAGGCATCGAGCGCTGTCGCCCCCAGCCCCGCCCCGCACGGGTTGTTGTGCTTGACGATCGAGCAGGCAGGAACCTCGAAGTCGCGGATCACGCGCCGCGCCGCGTCGAGGTCGAGCAGGTTGTTGTAGGACAGCTGGCGGCCGTGGTGCTGGCGGACCATCGACAGCACGTGGGCGCGCGCCCCAACCTGCTGGTAGTACGCCGCGCGCTGATGCGGGTTCTCGCCGTAGGGGAGGTCGACGAGCTTCTCGTAGGCGCGTACGAACAGATCGGGGAAGTCCTCGCCGCGTTCCGCGAACCAGCGCGCGATCGCGGTGTCGTAGCGGGCGGTATAGGCGAACGCATCGGCGGCCAGCGCCTCGCGCGTCGCCAGCGACAGCATCACGTCGGCGTCGCGGAGCTCCTCGAGCACCGCGTCGTAGGCCTCGGGATTGACGACGACGGCGGCGAAGGCGAAGTTCTTGGCCGCGGCGCGGATCATCGTCGGGCCGCCGACGTCGATGTTCTCGATCACCTCGGCATCGCTGACGCCGCGCCGGCCCGCCGTGCGCTCGAACGGGTAGAGGTTCACGCACACGAGGTCGACGAGCTCGATGTCGTGCTCGGCGACCTGGCCGAGATGGGCCTTGTCGTCGCGCGCCGCGAGCAGCCCGGCGTAGAGCTTGGGGTGCAACGTCTTGACGCGCCCGTCCATGATCTCCGGGAACCCGGTGAAGTCGTCGATCGTGCGGACCGGAATGTTCGCGGCGTCCAGCGCCGCGGCCGTCCCGCCGGTCGAGACGATCTCGATGTCGAGATCGGCCAGCCCGCGAGCGAACTCGACGATCCCGCGCTTGTCGGAGACCGACAGCACCGCGCGGCGCACACGCACGGCACCCGGCTGGGTGACCTCGATGTCGGCGGCCTCGGCGATTGCAGCAGGATATCCGCGTGTCAGTCGGACCGAACGATTCATCTGGGCCCGAGTCGGGCATCATGTCCGCCAACCCCGAGGCAGGAGCGGAGAAGTGACCGAGGTGATGGAGCAGTTTGCGACCCCCGTCAGCGAGTACGAGGACGACGATGTCGTCGTCGACGATGACCTCGGGTTCGACGATCCCGACGTCGAGGATGACGACAGCTACGGCGAGGACGAGGACGACGACGAGGACGCCGCCTGACGAACGGCCTGCGGAAGCAGCCGATGCTCGAGCGGACGGAGCGCCTCGAGCACCTGTGACGCATCGGTGGCGCCGGGCAGGGTGACGGCCTCCTGGAGCACGATCGGCCCCGTGTCCATGCCCTCGTCGACGAGGTGGACGGTCACGCCGAACTCATCCTCCCCGGCCGCGATCGCCTGCCCGACCGCGTCGAGGCCGGGGTACTTGGGCAGCAGCGACGGATGCACGTTGAGGATGCGCCCGCGGAAGCGGGCGATGAAGTCGGCGTGGAGCAGGGCCATGTAGCCGGCGAGGACGACGAGCTGCACCTCGCGCGCATCGAGCCAGTCGGCAATCGCGGCATCGCGGGCGGGGCGGTCGGGGTAGTCGCCACGCAGGAAGACGGCGGTTTGGATGCCCGCGTCCCGCGCGCGCGTCAGCGCGTGCGCATCCGGCCGGTCGCTGGCCACGGCGACGATCTCAGCGTCACGGCCGTGCACGGTGTCGATCAGCGCCTGGAGGTTCGTCCCGCCGCCCGACGCCAGGACGCCGACCTTCACACGGCCACCGCGCGCAGCGTCGGGTAGGCGCCGCCGGTCGAGCTGATCCGCCCCTCGGCGAGCAGCGCATCGACGCGGTCGAGCACGTCCTGCGCGCGCAGGTAGTCGAACGCGCCGTAGCCTGGCAGTCCATCCCACGAGTTGCGCAGCACGACCTTCGAGCGCCCGCCGCGCAGGACCTCGACGACCTTGTTGCGGCCCAGCGGCGGGTGCGCCGTGCTGACGACGCCGACGATCGCCTCGTCAAGATCGGTGATGACCGGGCCGCCGTTGCCGCCGGAGTCGGCGCGCATCCGCGCACCGGCCGCCGCCGTCAGCCCCGCGATCGTCTCGGGCGCGCAGACGTCGCAGCACGGCACGTGCGGCTCGGGTGCCGACGGGTCGCCGAAGTGGCGCAGGATCGTCTCACGGCGGCAACGGTCGCCCTCGACGTAGGCCCAGATCGCGCGGTACTGGCGCCAGCGCGCCCGCGTCCCCTCGGCGGCGAGCACCCGACAGGCCCCGCGCGCACGCCCATCGAACGGCGCGAGCACTCGCCCGCGCAGCCGGTCGACCGCCGCCGGCGACGGCGCGATGACGCCGGCCTGGGCGAGGTGGCCGATGACCGCGCGCACACGGTCGGCGTCGTCGGGATCGGGGGCGACGTCGCCGAGCGGCAGGTCGTAGCGGCCGTCGACCGCGTCGCCGAGCAGCCGACGGGCGACCTGGGCGATGCGGTCCTCGCCGACTTCGCCGCGTTCGATGAAGAACACGTGCAGGCCCTTGTCGCGCTGGGCGGCGAACAGCAGCGCCCGGGCCGGCTGCCCGTCGCGCCCGGCGCGGCCGGCCTCCTGGTAGTAGGCCTCCAGCGACGACGGGACCGACTCGTGGGCCACCGTCCGGACGTCGGCCTTGTCGACGCCCATGCCGAACGCGTTGGTGGCGACGACGACCTCGACCTCGCCATCCATGAAGCGCCGCTGCGCCTCGGCGCGGGCGTCGCGGGCCAGGCCGGCGTGGTAGGCGGGGACCTCGATGCCCAGCGCGCTGGTGAGCGACTGGGCGAGCGCGTCGGCGCCGCGCCGCGTCCCGGCGTAGACGATCGCCGGGCGGGCCGCCGGGTCTTCCAGCGCGGCGGCGATCCGGCGGTGCTTGTCGGCCGCCGCGCCGCACGGCACGACGCAGAACGACAGATTCGGCCGGTCAAAGCCGGTCGAGACGCGGACCGGGTCTGAGAGTTTCAGGCGCGCGGCGATGTCGGCCGCGACCTGCGGCGTCGCCGTTGCGGTCGACGCAACGATCGCGGCGGCGCCCAGCCAGCGGGCGGCATCGGCGAGGCGGAAGTAGTCAGGGCGGAAGTCGTGCCCCCACTGCGAGACGCAGTGCGCCTCGTCGACCACGAACAGCCCGATCGGCGTTTCGCGCAACGCCTCGAGGAAGCCGGGCGAGCTGAACCGCTCGGGCGCGACGTACAGCAGCCGAAGCTCGCCCGCGCGGGCGCGTGCGAGGACGTCCTGGTTGGTCGCCGCGTCCTGCTGGGCGTTGACGAGCTCGACGCGCCCCGGCGCACGGGCGCGCAGCGCGGTGACCTGGTCGGCCATCAACGAGACGAGCGGCGAGACGACGATCGACAGGTCGTCGCGCAGCAGCGCCGGCAGCTGGTAGCAGAGCGACTTGCCGGCGCCGGTCGGCATGACGACCAGCACGTCGCGGTTCTCGGCCGCCGCGCGCACGGCCTCCTCCTGCCCGCGGCGGAAGGCGGGGAAGCCGAAATGCTCGTGGAGAGCGTCTTCGAGGCTCGTGGTCATCGGTCGTTCGACCATAGCGAGACGGGCGGCGGGGGCAGCGGGGTGCGCAGATTCGTTGCGGACAGTGCGCTTTCGACCAGTCCTACCGGTGCCTGATCGAGACGCTGTGCGCGGGGTTCGCCGCGCCGTCCTGACCGCGATCCTCGCCCGCATCCCCGCGCCACGGGGCGATCGCCGGCATGCGCAGCTCGAAACAGGCCCCGTGATCCGACGGCACCGCGACGACGTCTCCCGCCGACGTGCGCGCCAGCCGGCGGGCCAGCGCCAGCCCGAGGCCGGCGCTGCCGCGACCGCTCGTGCCGGGATCGAAGATCCGCTCGAGCAGCGCCGGATCGAGGCCGGGCCCGTCGTCGCGCACGCTGAACACGACCTGGTCGTGGCGTCGCTCCAGGGCGACGTCGACCCGGTAGCGCGCGTGGTGCATCGCGTTGTCGAGCAGCGGATGCAGCGCCTGGGCGACGAGGTTGTGGTCGCCGCCGACGAGTATCGACGGATCGGGGGCGTCGACATGAATCTGGATGCCCCCGGCACTCGCCTGTTGGGCGACTGCGTCGATCGCGCCGCCCAGGGCATCGGCCGCGCTGCAGGATCCGGGTGAGTGGTCGGCGCTGCTGCGGGCGACGCTGAGCAGCGTGCTGATCACCGCCGCCATGCGATCGGTCGTGCGCAGGATGTGGTCGAGCGCGTCGCGCATCTCCGCGTCGGTGGCCTGCGACCGCAGGGCCAGCTCCGCCTCGGCCCGCAGGCCGGCGAGCGGGGTGTTGAGCTCGTGCGCGACCTCGACCGACAGCCGTTGCTCGTGGCGAATGCTCGCCCCTATTCGCGCGAGCAGGCCGTCGAGCGTCGCCGACAGGGCGGTCAGCTCGTCGCGCGGGACGCCGAGGTCGAAGCGCTGGTCGAGGTCGTGGTCGCTCCACTCCGCCGCCTTGGCGGTCATGTCGGCCACCGGGCGCAGCGCGACGCCGACCGCCCGCCGCGCGACGAGTGCGCCGGCGATCAGGACGAACAGGTCCAGAGCGATCATCCCGGCCAACGCGATGTGCTCGGTGTGGTGGTAGGGAACGAGGTCCACGCCGACGACCACCGTTCCCGCACGCCGCCCGTCGGCGCCCTGGGCCGCCACGGTCAGGAGCTTGGACTTGGGCAGCGTGCGGGTCGCGCCCGGCGGCATCCGCGCGAGCGTGTCGGCGGCGGCCTGGCTGGCCGCGGACGCATCGGCGCGCACCACGGCGCCCTCGGTGTCGAACACCCACGTGTCGTGGTCCAGCAGCTCGTCGTTGGGCGGTTCGTGCACGTGGATGCGACCGTCGCTGACGCTGAGCGTGGTCAGGACGGCGCCGGCCCGCGCATGCAGCACCGCAGTGGCGTCGTGGTCGAGGCGGTTGGCCAGCAGCAGCGCGACGGCCAGCGTGAGGACCGCGAGGCCGGCGGCGAGCGTCAGCGCCGCCGCGATCGTCACCCGGTCGCGAATCCGCAGGCGGCTCATCGCAGCGTGTACCCCACGCCGCGCGTCGTCGCGATCTCGCGTTCGGACTCCAGGTCGCGCAACTTGGTGCGCAGGCGCCGGACGTAGGTGTCGAGCGTGTTGTCGTGGACGATCGCACCCTCCGGCCAGCCGGCCGCGACCATCTCCTTGCGACGCACGACCTCCCCGGGACGCGCCGCGAGGGCGGCGAACAGCCGGAACTCGGTCGGCGTCAGCGGCTGGCAGCGGTCGGCGACACACAGCGCGTGGGTCGCCGGGTCCAGGCGCAGGGTCGCCGGGTCGACATCGCCGCCATCGCGACCAGATCGGCGTAGGAGCGCGCTGATCCGCACGATCAGCTCGGCCAGCGCGAAGGGCTTGGTCAGGTAATCGTCGCCGCCGGCGTGGAAGCCCGACAGGCGATCGGTGAGTGCGTCGCGGGCGGTCAGGAACAACACCGGCGCGCTGACGCCGTGCGCCCGCAGCGCCTGGCAGACGTCGCGGCCGTCGGAGTCGGCGAGGCCGACGTCGAGCACCAGCAGGTCCGGCGGCGAGGCCGAGAACTCCTCGACCGCCTGGTGGCCCGTCGAGGTGAGCTCGACGGCCATGCCCTCGGCCTTCAGAGCCCGGCTGAGCACCGAGCGCAGATCGGCGTCGTCCTCGCAGATCCCGATGGTGACCGGTCGCACGCGGTCGATGATGGCGAAAGGCATCAGGCTTGGCGTCACCGTGGCAGGGCGAACCTGAACGCTGCCTGACTGTCGTCATGGTCAGTCAGGCGATGTTCAGGGGGCCTTCGTCACCGTCCCCGGCCATGACGAGCACAAGCGCGACGTCGCGGCCACAGATGACCTCCCTGCGCCGGACGCTGAACAAGGTTCCCGAGGTCACGATCTTCTTCTGGATCATCAAGATCCTGGCGACGACCGTGGGTGAGACGGCGTCCGACTACCTCAACGAGACACTCGGGTTCGGCCTGCACAACACGATCTTCGTGATGGGCGCGGCGCTGATCGCGATGCTGATCGTCCAGTTCCGCGTCGATCGGTACGTGCCGTGGATCTACTGGCTGACCGTCGTGCTGATCAGCATCGTCGGCACGCTGATCACCGACAACCTCACGGACGGCTACCACGTCCCGCTGACCCTGAGCACGGCCGTGTTCGCCGTCCTGCTGGCCGCGACGTTCGTCGCCTGGTACCGCAGCGAGTGCACGCTGTCGATCCACACGATCTTCACCCGCCGCCGCGAGTCGTTCTACTGGCTCACGATCCTGTTCACCTTCGCGCTCGGCACCGCGGCCGGCGACCTGCTGCAGGAGAAGACCGGCTGGAGCCTCGAGGCGCTGGCGCTGCTGTGGGCGGCCGCGATCGCGGTCATCACCGCCGTGCACTACACGCTCAGGGCGCGCCTGAGCGTCAGCGTGCAGCGCCACGCGTCCAACGGCGTCATCGCGTTCTGGCTGGCCTACATCATGACCCGGCCGCTCGGCGCGTCGCTCGGCGACCTGCTGACCACGCCGACCAACGAGAACCCCGCCGGCCTGGGCCTCGGGACGAACCGCGTCAGCATCGTCTTCGCGGTCATCATCATCGGGCTGGTCACGTACCTGACCAAGACGAAGAAGGACGTGACCGAGCTCGCGCACGACCACGACGGTCACCTCGCGGACGGGAACTACGCCGTGGCGCCGTCGTCGGCCTGACCGCACGAGCGCCACTGCGCGTAGGGTGCCGCACATGACCCATCGCATCCAACGGGCAGGCTTCGTCAACGTCTACCTCGTCGAGGAGGACGACGGGCTGACGCTCATCGACACCGCGATCGGCGGTTCGGCGAAGGCGATCGTGGCCGCCGCGCAGGGGCTCGGAAAGCCGATCATGCGCATCGCGCTGACCCATGCGCACGGCGACCACATCGGCTCGCTCGACGCGCTGCACGAGCTGGTTCCCGACGCCGAGGTGCTGATCAGCGCGCGCGACGCGCGACTGCTCAAGAAGGACAAGAGCCTCGAGGAGGGCGAGCAGGGCAAGATCAAGGGCAGCCTGCCGGGAGCCAAGACCGAGCCGACCCGCCTGGTCGGCGAGGGCGACACGATCGGCTCGCTGCAGGTCGTGGCGACGCCCGGACACACGCCCGGACACCTCGCGTTTCTCGACCCGCGTGACGGGACGCGTGTACTGCGGAGACGTCTACACCTCGTGGGGCGGCGCGATCGCGACGACGGCGACGTTCAACTGGCGCTTCCCGCTGGCGACGCCGGCGACATGGGACCGGGCGATCGACATCGAGAGCGCACGCAAGGTGCGCGCGCTGGACCCCAAGGCGCTCGCTCCCGGTCACGGGAAGGTGATCGACGGCCCGGGCGCCGGGATGGACGCGGCGATCGCGAAGGCCGCGAAGTCGTGACCGAGGTCGTCCGCCGGTTCGGGCTGATCAACGCGTACTTCGTCGACGAGGACGACGGGCTGACGCTGGTCGACACGCTCTCGCGGAGCTCGTCGAAGCCGATCCTCGCGGCGGCGGAGAAGCTCGGGCGGCCGGTGAAGCGGATCGCGATCACCCATGCGCACTGGGATCATGTGGGGTCTGTCGACGCGCTCGTCGCGGCGTGGCCGGGCGTCGAGCTGGTGATCGGCGCTCGCGACGCGAAGCTCCTGCGCCGCGACCGCTCCCCCGAGCCCGGCGAGCCGCCCGGCAAGGTCCGCGGCCCGATGACGCTCGTGCGCACCGCGCCCGCCCGGCTGCTCGCCCCCGGCGACCACGTCGGCTCACTCGAGGTGATCGACGCCCGCGGCCACAGCCCAGGCCAGGTCGCCTACCTCGACCGGCGCGACGGGACGCTGTACTGCGGTGACGCGTACACGACGGCGGGCGGTGTCTCCACGACCGCCAAGCCCGGCGTCTGGTGGTTCTCCGCGCCGGCTCTGGCGTCGTGGAACAAACCGCTCGCGCTGGCGTCGGCGATCTCGCTGCGCGACCGCGGCCCCGAGCGGCTGGCGCCGGGTCATGGGCCGGTGGTCGAGAGCCCGGTCGGGGCGATGACGAAAGCGATCGCGGGGGCCGGCGGGGCGTGAGGGTCGCGCGGATGAACCGCGCGATGGCGGACCTGGAGCTGGCGCTCGACGACGAGGGCGACCTCGCCCAGCCGCTGGCCGAGATCCTCGACGACGGGTTCGCCCGGCGCGGCGATTGCATCGTCCTCGCTCGGTTCGCGGGTCCAGTCGACCAGCCACCGAACCTGGAGTCGGTCTCGGGCGAGACCGGGTTCGAGGCGCTCCACAACCACGTGCACATCGAAGACGAACTGCCGCCCGGGCAAGCCACTCCCGCCGAGACGCTGCGCCAGGCCGCCCGTTACGTCCGCAGCCTCGCGGCGCTCCTGGAGGCGCAGTATCCGGACCGGGCGTTTCGCATCGTCTTCACCGTCGGCGATTCGTGCGTTGTGCGCTTCCACACCGACCGGCCGGACTCACCGTGGCTCGCGGACGACATCGAGGGCTACGAGGACACGGCGGTGCTCGACGTCGTCACCGGCGCGTGACGGAGTTGGCTGGACACGGCGTGCCTACGCCCGCCGCCGCTCCCACAACGTCATCCGGCCGATCGTGCGGTAGCCCATGCGGACGTAGACCGGCTCGCCGAGGGCAGTCGCTTCGAGGGTGGTGGTCTGCGCACCGGCGTCGAGTGCCTGGCGCAGCACCGAGACCATGCACTCGCCCGCAAGGCCCTGGCGGCGTGCGCCGGGGTCGGTGGCGACGAACAGGATCTCGCAGTTGCCGCCGGTGAGCTGGCCGGCCGCGCACGCGAGCGGCACGCCGTCGCGAAACGCGATCGCGGTCTTGTAGTCCGTGGCGTCGACGCCGAGCAGCAGGGCTCCCATCACTCCGCGCGGGCCGCCGTAGGCGACGCCGTTGAGGTCGCCGATCGTGACCCAGTCGGGCTCGATGCGCAGCTCGACGTCGCGGCGCGGCTCGAGGTGCAGCCGAGCGATCTCGGCGACCATCACCGCCGGCGTCCCGTCGAGCTTGTGGCCGCGCGCCTGCAGCTGCGGGCCCGTCGCCTCGTCGTCGTGGTGCACCCAGACGGTCCACGCCTTCACGCCGGCGTCGACGTACAGCGCGTCGAGCTCGTCGAGCGCCGCGACCAGCGCCGGCCCGTCCTCGTAGACGACGCCGTTGTGGAACGAAACCCCGGGCGCGCCGGGCGTGATCAGCGCCTGTACCCCGCCGTCGGCGCGGTGCAGGCGCGTCTGCGGCGTGCCGACGAGCGACGCGTAGTAGCGCCGCTGCGCCGCGCGCTGGACCGTCACGTAGCCAGCGTCATCCACGCGCGAGAACACTAACCGCGGCGGGGCGTGGCCGAACGTCCCGGAACACCCCGCATAGCGCGTACTCCGGGACGTTCGCGGTGGGCGGCGGGCGGCGGGTCAGACCGGAGCGAGCGGCAGCGCCGGCCCGGCGCTGGCCTCGAACACGTGCTTGCCGTTGGCGCTGTCGGTCCCGGCGAGCGGGTAGTTGCCGGTGAAGCAGGCGTCGCAGTGGCGGCCGGGCTCGCCGCGGACCGCCTCGTAGACGCCCGCAAGCGACAGGTAGGCCAGCGAGTCGCAGCCGAGCTCCGCGGCGACCTCGTCGACGGTGCGGCCGTGGGCGATCATCTCCTCGCGCGTGGACATGTCGATGCCGTAGTGGCACGGGTGCTTGATCGGCGGCGCCGAGATCCGCATGTGGACCTCCAGCGCGCCGGCGTCGCGCAGCATCTGCACGATCTGGCGGGTCGTGTTGCCGCGCACGATCGAGTCGTCGACGACGACGAGGCGCTGGCCGCCGACGATCTCCGGCAGCGGGTTGAACTTCAGCCGCAGACCGTGCTTGCGCAGCTCCTGACCCGGCTGGATGAACGTCCGCGCGACGTAGCGGTTCTTGACGAAGCCGTCGTCCTGCGGCAGCCCGCTCGCACGCGCGTACCCGCGCGCGGCGGCGTTGCCCGAGTCGGGCACCGCGATGACGAGGTCGGCGTTGGGCGCCGGCGCCTCGCGCGCGAGGATCTCGCCCATCCGCCCGCGTGCCGCCTGGAGCACCGTGCCGTTCATGCGCGAGTCGGGCCGCGCGAAGTAGATGTACTCGAAGACGCAGAACGCCTCGCGCGCGCCCTCGACGACCTGCGTCGACTCGAAGCCCGTCGGCGGAGATCGAGACGACCTCGCCGGGGCGCACGTCGCGCACGAGCTCGGCGCCGATGATGTCGAACGCGCAGGACTCGCTGGCCACGCAGTAGCGGTCGTCGGCGAGCCGGCCGATGCACCAGCGGCCGCAGCCCGGCCGGGTCGCGGAACGCGACGACGCGGTCCTTGGTCATGACGACGGTCGAGAACGCGCCCTTCAGACGCGGCATCGACGTCGGCGACGGCGTCCTCGATCCGCTTCGGCCGGGTGTGTCGCCATCAGCGCCGCGATGATCTCCGAGTCCGACGTCGAGCGTGAACGACGACGCCCTCGGCGACGCAGCTCGGCGTGCAGCTCGCACCGCGTTGATCAGGTTGCCGTTGTGGGCCAGCGCGAGCTCGCGGCGGTTGCCGCCGCCGCCGGCGCTGCGGTGGACCGGCTGCGAGTTCTCCCACTCGTTGGAGCCGGTCGTCGAGTAGCGGACGTGGCCGATCGCGAGGTCGCCGCCCAGCGCGCGCAGGTCGTGCTCCTTGAAGACCTGGTTGACGAGACCCATCGCGCGCTGGGTGATGATGTAGCCGCCGCGCGTCGGCGGCGGCGATCCCCGCCGACTCCTGGCCGCGGTGCTGGAGCGCGTACAGGGCGAAGTAGGCCAGCCGAGACGACGTCGTGTCCGGGGCCGAAGATGCCGAACACGCCGCACTCGTCGCGAGGGCCCGTCACGAAGCTCGAGATCGGGGATGAGAGTGGTCATGGTGCCGCCTGCTCGCTGTGGCGAGCGCGTATCGGCGGGAGCGGCAAGCGTAGCAACGCCACCCGCCGGGCCGGACAGGTTCGTCTCACGCAAACAGCGCCTTCGAGCGTGCCGTGCGCGGTCGCGCAGATCGTCCAGCGGCCAACTCATCGCCGCCGATCTTCAGCGCATCGCCGCCGACGGTGCCGACGACGACCGCATCGGGCAGCGCCCGCTCGATCGTCCTCGCGCGCGCCCGAGACGACGAACGCCTGCCCGGCGCCTCGCCGTACAGCGTGCAGCGTCACCGCCGGGCAGCTCGTCGACCCTCGCGCCGAGCGCCGCCGGCCAGGCAGACTCGGCCAGCGCGACGGCCAGACCGCCCTCGGCGACGTCGTGGCACGAGGCGACTGCCCGCCGCGCGGACCGCATCGCGGACGGCCGCGTGCAGCGCGCCGACGGCGGCGATGTCGACGGCCGCCAGGCCTACGGGGAGCGGCTCGCCACGCAGCTTGGCCAGCTCGCCGGCGGCGAGCGACGGCTCGCCGACACGCGACGACAGCGACGGCGTCGCCCGTCGGCGACGAACGCCAGCCCGGCCGCCCGCGACGGCGTCGGGCAGCTCGCCGACCATGCCGACGACCGGCGTCGGATAGATCGGCCCCTCGCCGCCCTCGTTGTACAGCGACACGTTGCCGCCGACGACCGGCACGCCGAGCGCGCGGCACGCATCGCCCAGGCCGCGGACCGACTCGGTCAGCTGCCAGGCGATGTGCGGCTTCTCGGGGTTGCCGAAGTTCAGGCAGTTGGTCAGGCCGAGCGGCTCGGCGCCCACGCAGGCAAGGTTGGCCGCGCACTCGAGCACCGCCTCGACGGTGCCGGTGTACGGGTCGGCGGCCACCCGGCGGCCGTTGCCGTCGATCGACACGCCGATCGACGCGCCGTTGCGCGAGCACCAGCACGGCGGCGTCGGCCTGCTCGGGCCGCCGCACGGTGCGCGAGCCGCACGAGGCAGTCGTACTGCTCGAACAGCGGCCGGCGCGAGGCAGGTTCGGCGAGCCCGATCAGCGCGAGCAGCGGGTCGGCCGCCTTCGGGCAGGGTCGCGGCCGGGGGTGGATAGAGGGCTGTCGCGGGCGCGGCAGGGGCGAGGTCGTAGAGCGGGCAGTCGTCGACCAGCGCCGTCACGGGCATGTCGCCGACCAGCCGCTCGCCGCGGAAGATCCGCATGTGGCGGGTGTCGGTCACCTGGCCGATGACCGTGCCGCCGACCTCCCACTTCTCGCACACCGCCAGCACCGCAGCGGCGTTGTCGGCCGTGCACACGCACAGCATCCGCTCCTGGGACTCCGAGACCATGATCTCGAACGGCTCCATGTCGCCCTCGCGCAGCGGGACGCGGCTCGACGTCGATGTCGATCCCGACTTCGCCGGCACTCGCCATCTCCGACGCGCTCGACGTCAGCCCGGCCGCGCCGAGGTCCTGCAGCGACACGAGCAGCCCTGCGCTCCAGCAGCTCCAGCGAGCACTCGATCAGCTTGGACTCGGCGAACGGGTCGCCGACCTGGACCGACGGGCGCTTGGCGTCGTCGGCATCGTCGAGCTCGGCCGACGCGAGCACCGACGCGCCGCCGATCCCGTCGCGGCCGGTCGACGCGCCGAACAGGATCACCGGGTTGCCGACGCCGGCCGCGGCCGAGCGCACGAGGTCGGCGGTCGCGCCCGAGCCCGAGCGCCATCGCGTTGATCAGGCAGTTCTGCTCGTAGGGCGCCTCGAAGTACACCTCGCCGCCGATCGTCGGCACGCCGACCGAGTTGCCGTAGTGGCCGATTCCCGCCACGGCGCGGTCGAGCAGGTAGCGCGATCGCTCTGACGTCGGCTCGCCGAAGCGCAGCGAGTCGAGGACGGCGATCGGCCGCGCGCCGATGGCGAAGATGTCGCGCAGGATGCCGCCGACGCCGGTCGCGGCGCCCTGGAACGGCTCGACGGCCGACGGGTGGTTGTGGGACTCGACCTTGAACGCGACCGCCCAGCCGCCGCCGACGTCGACCGCGCCCGCGTTCTCGCCCGGGGCCCATGACGAGCTTCGGGCCCTCGGTCGGCAGCGTGCGCAGCAGCTTCTTCGAGTGCTTGTAGGCGCAGTGCTCGCTCCACAGCAGCGAGAACATCGCCAGCTCGACCTCGTTGGGCTCGCGGCCGAGCTTGTCGCACGACCAGCGCGTACTCGTCGCGCGTCAGCCCGAGCGCGACGGCCTGGTCGACGCCGGGGACGGTCAGCCGCGTCAGACGCCAACGCCGTCGCCATCCCGGCGAACAGCTTCAGCCCGTCGGTCGAGCCGGTCAGCGGGTCGACCGCGTGCTCGGGATGGGGCATCAGGCCCATCACGTTGCCGCGCCGCGTTGCAGACGCCGGCGATGTCGCGGGCCGAGCCGTTGGGGTTCTCGCCCGGCGCGTAGCGCAGCACGACCTGGCCCGGTCGGCTCGAGCGTGTCGAGCTCGTCGTCCGGCGCCCAGTAGCGCCCGGTCATGTGCTTGACCGGGATCGACAGGAGCTCGCCGGCGGCACTGGTCGACGTGAACGGCGTGTCGCCGGTCGACGACCTCGAGTGACGACCTGACGGCACAGGAAGCGCAGCCCGACGTTGGGCAGCAGCGCGCCGGGCAGCAGCCCGGCCTCGCACAGAACCTGGAAGCCGTTGCAGATCCCGAGCACCGGCCCGCCGTCGCGCGCGAAGGCGATCACCGACTCCATGACCGGCGAGAAGCGCGCGATCGCCCCGGCGCGCAGGTAGTCGCCGTAGGAGAACCCGCCCGGCACGACGACCGCGTCGACGCCCGTGCAGGTCGCGGTCGCCGTGCCACAGCAGGACCGCCTCGCCGACCCGCGCGCACGCCGAGCAGCGCGTCCAGCTCGTCGCACGAGCCCGGGAAACGGACGACGCCGAACTTCACGCGAGCGCGCGATCTGCACCTCGTAGTCCTCGATCAGCGGGTTGGCCAGCAGCTTCTCGCACATCGCCGGCAGCTGATCGGGGTCCTCGACGTCGAGCTCGATCAGCCGTCCGACGTGGACGTGGTCGACGCCCTCGAAGCCGAGCGCCGGCAGCGCCCGCTCGCACGGCGATGCCCTGCGGATCGAGGATGCCGGCCTTGGGCCGCACAAGCACGCGCGCCCTCACGGCGCTGTCCGCTGCTGCCACGCCGAGAACGGCTCGCCGCTGATGCGCTCGTAGGCCTCGACGTACAGCGCCCGCGTGCCGCGACACGACGTCGTCGGGGATCTCCGGCGCCGGCGGCTTCTTGTCCCAGCCGGTGCCCGCCGCCCAGTCGCGCACGTACTGCTTGTCGAACGACGGCTGCGCCGCGGCCCGGCTCGTAGCCGTCGGCCGGCCAGTAGCGCGAGGAGTCGGGTGTCAGCACCTCGTCGCCGACGACGAGCTCGCCGTCGTCGTCGAGGCCGAACTCGAACTTCGTGTCGGCGAGGATGATCCCGTGCTCGCGCGCGTGCTCCGCGCCGGCGGTGTAGAGCGCGATCGACGCGTCGCGCACGCGCGCCATCAGCTCGCGGTCGCCGACCAGCTCGACGGCGCGCTCGAAGTCGATCGCCTCGTCGTGGCCGACCTCGGCCTTGGTCGACGGCGTGAAGATCGGCTCGGGCAGCTGCTGGGACTCGAGCAGCCCGGGCGGCAGCTCGATCCCGGAGACGGCGCCGGTCGCCTGGTAGTCCTTCCAGCCCGAGCCGGTGATGTAGCCACGCACGACGCACTCGACCGGCAGCATCGCGAGCTTGCGCACGGCCATGGCGCGCCCGCGGACGTCGTCGGGGACGCCCTCGGTCGCCGACAGGAAGTGGTTGGCGACGATCTTCTCGGTCAGCGCGAACCAGAACACCGACAGCGCCGTGAGGACGTCGCCCTTGTCGGGGATCGGCGTCGGATGGACGACGTCGTAGGTCGAGATCCGGTCCGAAGCGACCATCAGCAACGGTCGCCGAGGTCGTAGATCTCGCGGACCTTTCCCGAAGCGATCAGCGGCAAATCGGCAACGGTGGTCACTGCGGCGATGCTAGCGATCTCAGAGGACCGCAGCCGTGACCGCTCACGGAGACGGTGACGCCAGCCAGGCGCGGATCGCCTGACCGTCGGCGTCGAGCGCGCGGTGGCGGCGTGCGGTAGCGCGCCGGCGTGGCGTCGAGGCCGATCGGGTCGGCGACCTGGCGATGGCCGCCGTCCATCTCGACGACCGTGTCGAGGCCGAGCCGTTGCGCGAACGCGAACGCCTCGCGCAGGTCGTTGACCGGCCCGCAGGGGACGCCGATCGTGTTCAGCCGCTGCGCCCAGGCGGCGCGCGTCCCCAGGCGCAGCCGCGGCGCCAGCGCGGTGGCCAGCACGTCGCGGTTGGTGACGCGCGCGGCGTTGGTGGCGAAGCGCGCGTCGGCCGACAGCGCGCCGATCCCCAGCTCGGCGCACAGCGCGGCGAACTGGCGGTCGTTGCCGACCGCGAGCACGAGGTCGCCGTCGGACGCCGCGAACGTCTCGTATGGCGCAATGCTCGGGTGGCGGTTGCCCATCGCGCTCGGCACGAAGTCGGCGCCGAGCAGGCCCGAGGACTGGTTGACCAGCCCGGCGAGCAGCGCCTGCATCAGCGACACCTCGACGCGCTGGCCGTGGCCGCTTCGGTCGCGCTCGCGCAGAGCGGCGAGGATGCCGACGGCCGCGAACAGCCCGGCCAGCACGTCGACCACCGCGACGCCGACCTTGCTCGGCGGCCCGCCGGCCGGGCCGGTGACGCTCATCAGCCCGCCGACGCCCTGGATCAGCAGGTCGTAGCCCGGCAGCTCGGCGCCCTGGCCGGCGCCGAACCCGGTGATCGAGCACGAGACGAGGCCCCGGTTGTCGGCGGCGAGCTGGTCATGGCCGAGGCCGAAGCGCTCCAACGTGCCCGGGCGGAAGTTCTCGACGACCACGTCGGCGCGGCGGCCGAGCTCGACGGCCAGCGCGCGATCGTCGTCGTCGTTGAAGTCCAGGGCGACCGAGCGCTTGTTGCGGTTGACCGACTGGAAGTACGTGCTCGTGCCGTCGGCGGCGAACGGCGGCCCCCACTCGCGCGTGTCGTCGCCGGCCGGCGACTCGACCTTGATCACGTCGGCCCCGAGGTCGGCGAGGACCATCGTGCACAGCGGCCCGGCGAGGATCCGCGAGAAGTCGGCGACGACGATGCCGTCCAGCGCCGGCGCGCGTTCGCTCACGACTTCGCGGGGGCGACGATCGCGTCGAGGCGCCCGACGATCTCTGCGGCGTGACGCGTGTAGTCGCGCAGGTCGAAGATCTCGTCGAGGTCGAGTCCCGACAGCTGCTGGTGGTCGAGCAGCTCGCGCAGCGGCGTGCCGCTGTCCCACGCCTGCTGGGCCGACTCCTGGACGATGCGGTAGGCGTCGTCGCGCGGCAGGCCGCCCTTGACCAGCGCCAGCAGCACGCGCTGGGAGAACAGCGCGCCATGGGTCAGCTCGATGTTGGCCGCCATCCGGTCGGCGTTGATGTCGAGGTCGCGGGTCACGCGGATCGCCAGCGACTGCATGTAGTCGAGCAGGATCGTCGCGTCGGGCAGCACGATCCGCTCGGCGCCCGAGTGCGAGATGTCGCGCTCGTGCCACAGGGCGACGTTCTCCAGACCGGTCTGGGCGTAGCCGCGCAGCACCCGCGCGAGGCCGGTGATCCGCTCGGTCGTGATCGGGTTGCGCTTGTGGGGCATCGCGCTCGAGCCCTTCTGCTCGCCGCCGCGAAACGGCTCCTGGGCCTCGAGCACCTCCGTGCGCTGAAGGTGGCGGATCTCGGTGGCCAGGCGTTCGAGGCCGGCGCCGGCCAGGGCGATCGCCTGGAGCAGCGCGGCGTGGCGGTCGCGCGGGACGACCTGGGTCGAGACCGGCTCGGGCTTGAGACCCACGCGCTTGAGGACCTTGGCCTCGAACTTCGGGCTCGTCGCGGAATAGGTGCCGACGGCGCCGGAGATCGCGCCGTAGCCGGTGTCGGCGAACGCCGCCGTGAGGCGCTCGCGGTTGCGGTGGGCCTCCATGGCGAAGCCGGCGAGCTTGATCCCGAACGTCGTCGGCTCGGCGTGGACGCCGTGGGTGCGCCCGACGCAGACCGTGTCGACGTGCGCCCGCGCCTGGGCGACGAGCACCTCGACCAGCTCCCGGGCGCCCGTGACGACGATCTCGCCGGCGTCGTGGAGCTGAAGCGCCAGCGCGGTGTCGAGCACGTCGGAGGAGGTCAGGCCGTAGTGGATCCAGCGCCCGGCCTCGCCGGCGTCGGCACCGAGCACGTCGACGAACGCCGCCACGTCGTGGTCGGTCACCTTCTCGCGCTCCGCGACCGCCTCGACGGTGAACGTCGCCTTCCGGATCGCCTCGAGGTCGGCCTTCGTCGGCCCGTCCATCTCCTCGCACGCGGCGACCTCGACCCGCCGCCATGTCTCCATCCGCGCCTGGTCGGTCCAGACGGCGCCGATCTCGGGGCGGGTGTAGCGGGGGATCACCGCGTCAGCCTAACGACCACGCAACCCCCCACCCCTCATCGTTCCGCCGCTGCATCCGATCTAGTGGCAATGGTCCTGCGTCGGTCCATCCTCGCCCTGCTCGCTGCGTGCGCCTCGGTCCTGCTTGCCGTTCCCGCGGCCGGCGTCGCGGGCGACACGGCGATGCCGCCGCCGGGTCCGTGTGCGGTGCAGGCCGAGGCGATCACGGAGACGATCAACGTCGCCGTCGCCGGCGACGTCCGCCAGGCGGTCGTCCACCTGCCCGCCCGCGCGGCCGAGGCGGCACCCGAGCCGCTGGTCATCGCGCTGCACGGGGTCGGGGGTAGCGGGCAGTTCATGGAGCAGTACTCGGGCTTTGACCCGGTCTCCGACAGCCACGGCTTCATCGTCGCCTACCCGACCGCCCACCAGGACGTCCGCATGTGGCAGCTGCACCCCGATCCCAACCCCGGGACCGACGACATCGCGTTTCTGCGCGCGCTGATCACGCAGCTCGACTCGACGCTGTGCGTCGACCCCACGCGCGTGTACGCCGTCGGCGTCTCCAACGGCGGCGCGATGGTCGCGCGTATGGCGTGTCAGCTGTCGGACCAGCTCACCGCGATCGCGACGGTGGCCGGCAGCTACAAGACGATCCCGTGGTGTCGCCCGGCGCGGCCGCTGTCGGTGCTCGAGATCCACGGCACGGCCGACGTCGTCGTCCCCTACCGGACGGTGTCGGCGTGGCTGCACCAGTGGCGCATCCACGACCGCTGCACAGGGCTCGCCGCGCGCACGCACATCGCCTGGGATGCCGAGCGCATCCAGTGGGGATGCGGCGATGGGACCGTCGTCTCGCACGTACGCCTGTACGGCCTCGGCCACGCGTGGCCCGGCAGCCCGCTCGACAACGTCGGCGGGATCATCGCCGCCGACAAGGTCTGGGACATGTTCGCCACGCGCCGGCAGGCGCCGCTCTACCGATAGCCCAGCCGGTGCAGCGTGCGCAGCAGGCGTGCGCGGTAGGCCGCCGCGTGCTTGGCTGAGCCGAGTTCGCCACGCTTGGTCAGCAGCTCGAGCATGTGGAGGCCGGTCGTCGGGCGGCCGAGCAGGTATTCGTCGGCGACGTAGCCGGCCAGCACCGGCGGGACGTCGACGTCGCGCAGGTCGGTGCGGTCGATCATCCCGTGCGCCGCGCGCGCGTCGCGCTGCACGACGGCGGGGAAGCGGCGCGTGGCGTCGACGAGTCGCGGCACACCGCCGCGGTGTTCGTAGCGCTCGACGAGCGGCGGCGGCCAGGCGTCGCGCTCGCCGCCGAACAGGCCGACGAAGCGCTGGTCGTGCGAGACCAGTTCGAGATGCCCGTCGCGGGCGAGGTCCTCGAGCGCGAAGTCGCCGCCGGCGAAGTCGCGCACGGTCTTGCCGTAGGTGCCGGAGGCGGGCCGGTAGTCGTAGATGCCGATGTTCACGCAGCACTCGACGCCACCGGTGAACCCCTCGACGACCACCTCGGGCTCGCCATCGTGGTCGAGATCGAAGACGCCGACGTCGCCGTGGTGGCGCTGGCCGGCCGGGACGGTCGCCAGCTCGCAGCCGTCGCAGACCACGTCGGGAATCGGCGCGTTCAGGGCCGTCGTGCCGCTGCGGGCGATCGTGAGCCGCGCGTTGTCGACGCTCTGCTCGCCCGGCCCAGCGTCCCAGCTCAGGGTCGCGGCGACCGCACCGGCACTGTCGGCCTCAGATCCAGCCGACAACGCCGCAGCCGTCGTGGTCAGGGCAAGCACGGCGATGGCGGTCGCGGCACCGAGACGCTGGGACCGGGCGAGCATGGCCGCCACTATCGGCGCCGCGGCGCCGCCCGACAATCGGTGGGGCGCCCTGAACTTTGCCCCTACGCGCTGAGAATCCGCAGCGCCAGGTGCCCGGCGTTGCGTGCGTTGTCGAGACCGACGGCGGCGACCGGGACGCCGGGCGGCATCTGGACGATCGAGAGGATCGCGTCGAGGCCGCCCGCTGCGCTGAGGCGGCTGGTCAGCGGGACGCCGATCACCGGCAGGTCAGAGTGCGCCGCGGCGACGCCGGGCAGCGCCGCGCTCAGGCCGGCGCCGGCGATGATCACGCGCAGCCCACGCATGCGCGCGTTCTTGCAGTACTCGGCGACCATCTCGGGGTCGCGGTGGGCCGACATGACGCGGATCTCGTAGCGAACGCCGGCGTCGTCGAGGACCTTGCCCGCCTTCTCCATCTCTTCCATGTCGGACTTCGAGCCCATGATGATCCCGACGCGCGGCGCGCCGGTCTCGAGCTCGTCGAACGCGGCCTCGGGGTCGACCTGGGTGGTCGCGCTTGTCTGGGGCTCCATCTCGCTCATGCCACGCGGTCGGCGGCCCGGCGGGCGATGTCGGTGCGCATCTGGCGCCCGTCGAACGCGATCGACCGCGCGCCAGCATACGCGGCGTCGCGGGCGGCAGACAGCCCGTCGCCCAGCGCCGTCACGTTGAGGACCCGGCCACCTGCCGTCACGAGCGCGCCGTCGTCGCGGCGGGCCGTGCCTGCGTGCGTGATCTCGACGCCGGGCGGACCCGGGTCTGCGCCGGTGATGACGTCGCCCGACGACGACGAGGCGGGGTAGCCACGGCTGGCCAGGACGACGGTGACCGCGGCCCGCGGGTCCCAGTCCAGCGTCGTGCCGTCGAGCCCGCCAGGCCGCGCCGCGTCCACAAGCGCCGCGAGCAGGTCGCCGCGCAGCCGCGGCAGCACCGCCTGGGTCTCGGGGTCCCCGAAGCGGGTGTTGAACTCGAGGACCCGTGGGCCCGCGGCGGTCAGCATCAGCCCGGCGTAGAGGACCCCATGAAACGGCGTGCCGCGGCGGGCGAGCTCGTCGACGACGGGCTGGTGGACGGAAGCGACGATCGCGTCGATGTCGCCGCACCCCGGCACCGGCGAGTAGGAGCCCATGCCGCCGGTGTTCGGCCCCTCGTCGCCGTCGAAGATCCGCTTGAAGTCCTGGGCCGGCGCCATGGCGATCGCGCGCACCCCGTCGCACAGCGCCAGCAGCGACAGCTCCTCGCCGACCAGGTGCTCCTCGACGACGACACGACCCGCGCCGAAGCGCCGGACCTCGACGAAGTCGTGCAGCGCGGCGCGCGCCTCGTGCTCGTCGGCCGCGATGACGACGCCCTTGCCGGCGGCGAGCCCGTCGAACTTGATGACCACCGGGTAGAGGTCGATCGCGGCCATCCCGTCCTGCACCGTGTCGACGACCGCGAACGCGGCGGTCGGGATCCCGGCCGCCGCCATGACCTCCTTGGCGTAGGCCTTCGAGCCCTCCAGGCGCGCCGCTGCGGCGGTCGGCCCGAACGCCGCGATACCGGCCTCGCTCAGCGCATCGACGAGCCCCGCGACGAGCGGAACCTCGGGCCCCACGACGACGAAGTCGACGCCCTCCTCGCGCGCGGCGGCGACCATCCCCGCGACGTCGTCGACCGCCACATCGAGACACCGCGCAACGGCTGCGATCCCCGGATTGCCCGGCGCCGCGAGCAACTCCGGCGCCTGCGGCGAGCGCGCCAGCGCATTCACGATCGCATGCTCGCGGCCACCGCCGCCGACGACGAGGACCTTCACGTCTACAGGGAGGCGATGAAGTCGTCGACCGGGATGGCGGCCAAGCGTCTCGTAACGGCCCGTTCCCCGTGAACCCAACTCGAGCGACACGCGGGCCATCGTCGCCGCGTCGGGGGCCTCGACGATGTTGACGAAGTCGTACTCGCCGAGGGTCGCCCACTGCGCCTTGACGACGGCGCCGAGCTGCTCGATCTCCTTGTTGACCTCGCGGATGCGCTGCGGGTTGTTCTTGATCGTCTGGACGCCGTCTGGCGTCAGCGTCGTCAGCATCACGTAAGTGGGCATAGTGGAGTCGTTCTAGCAGTACCGTGATTGGAGTGACCGTCCGCCCCTTTGCGTCGCTGACTGCGCTGCTCACCCTCGCCGTGTCGGGGTCCGCCGCAGCGGCGCAGATCCAGACCGACCGCCCCTGCTATCCGGCCCCGGCCAAGGGCAGGGTCGCGGTCGCGCTCAGTGCCAACGGCCTGGACGCGAGCCAGCCCTACACGGTCGCGATGGACGGCAAGACCGTCGCCAGCGGAACGACCGACGCGACCGGCGCGGTCGCGGCGACGATCACGGTCCCGCGCCTGAGCTCCGGCCACGACTCCCAGAGCCGGACGCTGGCCATCCACGAGGGCGCGAACACCGCGACGACGACGTTCGGCATCGCGCGGCTGAAGGCGTCGTTCGCGCCGTCGGTCGGCAGCCCGGCGCGGCTGCGGGTTCGCTTCAGCGGCACCGGCTTCGCGCTGCAGAACCCCAACCCGACGGTCTACCTGCACGAGGTCGACCCGACCGGCCACGTGGCCCGTACGCTGTCGCTCGGCCGCGCGACCGGGCCGTGCGGCACGATCGCGGCCAACCGGACGCAGAAGCTGTTTGCCACACCGCCGCGCCACGGCCGGTGGCGTTTGCAGTTCGACACCAGCCGCAGCTACCGCCGCGGCCGGCCGTCGTTTCTCTACTACACGCTCGAGGTGACGGTCTCGCGCTGAGGGGCGCCCGCAGGAGCAAGCGACAGCTCGCCCTCCGCGTTCTCGGCGAGCACCGTGTCGCCCTCGCGGAAGCGGCCTTCGAGCAAGGCGATCGCCAGCGGGTCGACGAGCCGCTTCTGGATCACACGCTTGAGCGGGCGCGCGCCGTAGGTCGGGTCGTAGCCGAGGTTGCCCAGGAGCGTGCGGGCGTCGTCGGTCAGCTCCAGCGTGATGCCGCGCTGCGCGACGCGCTGGGTCACGTGCGCCACCTGGAGGTCGACGATCTCGCCGATCTGGTCGCGGGTCAGGGAGTGGAACTCGACGATGTCGTCGAGGCGGTTGATGAACTCGGGCTTGAAATGCGCCTCGGCGCCGGTGACGCCGCCGGGGATGTTCGACGTCATCACGAGCACGACGTTCTTGAAGTCGACGGTGCGACCCTGGCCGTCGGTCAGGCGGCCGTCGTCCATGACCTGGAGCAGCACGCCGAACACGTCGGGGTGCGCCTTCTCGATCTCGTCGAGCAGGACGACGGAGTACGGGCGGCGGCGCACGGCCTCGGTCAGCTGGCCGCCCTCGTCGTAGCCGACGTAGCCGGGCGGGGCGCCGACGAGCCGCGACACGGAGTGCTTCTCCATGTACTCCGACATGTCGATGCGGACCATCGCCTCGGAGCTGTCGAACATGAACTCGGCCAGCGCGCGGGCGAGCTCGGTCTTGCCGACGCCGGTCGGGCCGAGGAACAGGAACGTGCCGATCGGTCGATGGGGGTCCTGGAGGCCGGCGCGCGAGCGGCGCAGGGCGTTGGACACGGCCTCGACGGCGGTGTCCTGGCCGATGACGCGGCCGTGCAGGCGCTCCTCCATGTGGATCAGCTTCTCGACCTCGCCCTCCATCAGGCGGCTGACCGGGATGCCGGTCCAGCGGGCGACGACGGCGGCGATGTCCTCGGCGTCGACCTCCTCCTTGAGGTAGCGCGTCGTGGAATTCGTCCCACCCGCGCCGCCGTCGCTCTCGGCGGCCTCGGCCTTCTCCAGGCGCGCGCGCAGCTCGGGGATCTCGCCGTGGCGCAGCTTGGCCGCCAGCTCGAGGTCGGTCTCGCGCTCGGCGCGCTCGAGCTCGCGCTGGGCCTGCTCGAGGCGCTCCTTGATCTGCTGGACGTCGGAGATCGCGTCCTTCTCGGCCTGCCATTCGGCCTTCATCGCGTCGCTGCGCTCGCGCTGCTCGGCGAGCTCACGCTCGATGTTCTCGCGCCGGGTGGCCGACGCGTCGTCGGTCTCCTTGGCCAGCGAAGTCAGCTCGATCTCGAGCTGGAGGATGCGGCGGTCGACCTCGTCGATCTCGGTCGGCAACGAGTCGATCTCGATCCGCAGCCCGGAGGCCGCCTCGTCGATCAGGTCGATCGCCTTGTCGGGCAGGAAGCGGTCGGCGATGTAGCGGTCTGACAGGGTCGCGGCGGCGATCAGCGCGTTGTCCTGGATGCGCACGCCGTGGTGGACCTCGTAGCGCTCCTTGAGCCCGCGCAGGATCGCGATCGCATCCTCGACACTGGGCTCCCCGACCATCACCGGCTGGAAGCGGCGCTCCAGCGCCGCGTCCTTCTCGATGTGCTTGCGGTACTCGTCGAGCGTCGTCGCGCCGACGGCGCGCAGCTCGCCGCGGGCGAGCATCGGCTTGAGCAGGTTGGCGGCGTCGACGGCGCCCTCGGCGGCGCCCGCGCCGACGATCGTGTGCAGCTCGTCGAGGAACAGGATCACGCCGCCGCGCGCCTCCTTGACCTCGTTCAGCACGGCCTTCAGGCGCTCCTCGAACTCGCCGCGGTACTTGGAGCCGGCGAGCAGCGCGCCGATGTCGAGCGCGATCACGCGCCGGTCCTTCAGCGACTCGGGCACGTCGCCGGAGACGATCCGCTGGGCGAGTCCCTCGACGATCGCCGTCTTGCCGACGCCGGGCTCCCCGATCAGGACGGGGTTGTTCTTGGTCCGGCGGCTGAGGACCTGGATCACGCGGCGGATCTCGTCGTCGCGGCCGATGACCGGGTCGAGATCGCCGGTCTCGGCGCGCTCGGTCAGGTCGAGGCCGAACTTCTCGAGCGCCTGGATCTTGTCCTCCGGGGTTTGGTCGGTCACCTTGTGGGCGCCGCGCACGTCGGCCAGCGCCTTGAGCAGCTGATCCTTGGAGGCGCCCGCGTCGCGCAGCATTTCGCCGGCGGGGGAACTGTGGCCGGCGAGCGACAGGAGCAGGTGCTCGGTCGAGATGAACTCGTCGCCGAGCTCGCGCATCTCGTGCTCGGAGGCGCGCAGGACCTGGAGCAGCTCCTGCGAGGTCGTCGGCTCGGCCTCGGAGCCGAGCGTCGGAAGGGTGTCGAGCTGGGCGACCGTCTGGACGCGCAGCCCCGCGGGCGGGACGCCGAGCTTGCGCAGAACCGCGGGCACGAGCCCGTCGGCCTGATCGAGCAGCGCGAGCAGCAGGTGCGCGGGCTGGACGTCGGCGTTCTTGCGTGCGTGCGCGGCGTCGATTGCGGCGCGCAGCGCCTCCTGGGACTTGATCGTGAAGCGGTCGGCCTGCATGTCTAGATCTAAGTCTACGTGACTAAGATTTTCTCGTCAAGGCGATGAGCTGTCGTGCGACGGTGCAGCCCGACAGAACCGCGTGGGACTGCGCGAGAAACTAGCCGCGTTTGGACGCGGCGCTGACCTGGCCGCCGAACGACGCTCGGACGCGCGCGTTGACCTTGGCGCCGGGCGGCACGCCGTGCAGGACGATGATCGGGTGGCCGGCGCGGTGGCGGACGTCACGGCCGAGGACGACGAAGCCCTGGGCGATGCCGCCCGACGCCCGCAGGCGCACGTAGTAGGCCAGCGCGTTGGGATCGGGGTCGGCCGGGCCGCGGTCGAGCTCGATGTACGACTGCGCGTGCGAAACGACGATCTTCACGATCCCCGGCGGGCTGGGCTTGGGCAGCGGCGGCGCCGTGTAGGTCTCGACGATCTTGGACGAGATCGGCAGACCGTTGGAGTCGAGGGTCACCGCGCGAATCGTGTGCGTCCCCGAGCCCGCCGGATCAAACGCGACGCTGCCGGTACGCGTGCCGTGGGCCGCCCCGCGGGCGAGAACGATCGACCCGCTGGGCCCCTCGTCGACGAGCGCGACGCCGCCGTCGCCGGTCTTGATCTCGTAGCTCAGGCGCCGGATCCGGGGACGCTCGAGCTTGGGCAGCGCGCTCGCCGGCACCAGCGCCCGTGGGTGGGCCTTGGCCGCGTGCGCGCCCTTGGAGGCGGTGACGAAGCGCGAGCCGACGACCATCGTGCCGCCCGGCCCGACGCCCTTGTGGATCGTGACCATCTTCTTGCTGACGCTGGTCGGGTCGATCGGCTTGGCCGTGCGGACGCTGACCACCGGCACCGAGTCGGCCGCCACGTGCAGCGTCCATGGGCCGGGCGACGGCTTGGCGACGATGATGCTCGTCGCGCCGTCGAGCGGGTTCTCGTCGACGAGCATCGTGCCCTCCTTGGCCGCGGGGCCGGCCGACGCTCCTTCGAGGCCGAACGAGTAGTCGCCGATCTGTGCCGGGTTGGTCGCGGTGCGTGGATCCTTCTCGGGGCCGACCAGCGTCACGTGCGGAGCGACGCTGACGCCGGGCGGCGCCTGTGCCTGGACGGCGAGCTCCTTGAGCCCCTTGGGCACCTGGATCGTCTCGGTCGAGCCGGAGCCGAGGGTCTTGCTCAACGGCGGCGACTTCGCCGCGACCGCGCGCGCCGACGACGTCAGCGGCACCTTGAAGCTCTCCAGGCCGCATGAGTCGATCCACAGCGACAGGTCGTCGGGCTTGCGATAGCCGATGCCGATCTCGACGCTCGTCAGGACGAGGTCGACCTCGCCGCACGCCGCCACGCCGACGCTCGACACGATCGCCTGGGCGCTGACGCAGGCAAACAGGCATGCCTTGCCAGAACCGAGCACGTAGAACTGCTTCGTCTGGAGGTTGACGCCCCCCTCCACCGATGCGTTCAGCGACGCCGGGCCGAAGTTGTAGCCCGCCTCGCCGCCGAACGACAGCGACCCGCTGGTGAACTCGACGAAGCCCGAGCCGAGCGGCAGGAAGCCGAGCACCGTGAGGTTCGCGGCGACGCGCACGTCGACCGGGTCGGGCTGGATCGTGAGCTCGCCGTGGCCGCTCACGATGCCGCCGACCGTGATGCCGGCGCCGGCGCTGATCGACACGTTCGGCGACGTGACGAGTGTGAAGTCGATGCTCGTCAGGAAGACGCCGCTCGCCACCGGGATGCCGGGATCGGAGACGTGCAGCGTGCCGGTCGCGCTGATCAGGTTCGAGCCCTTGACGACGAGGTCGAGCGTCGCGTTGCCGCCGGCCAGCTCGAGGCCCGGCAGGGTCAGGCCGCTGATGGTGTCGTGCCACGTCTGGGTCGCCGGGTCATAGGTGAACGACGTGCCGCCGGGGAGCTTGATCGGGCCGATCGACGTCGCATCGAGCGGCATGCTGTTGAGGCCCGATGCCGCGTCCGCGGCGTGGGCGCGCAGCAGGGCGCGGCGACGCGCGGCGTCGTTGGGGTCCGAGGTGCCCGCCACCGGCACCGCCGCGACGTTGGCGGCCTGGACGTCGACCTGGCCCTGGCTGTTGCCGGCGCCCATCACCTCGGGCAGCGTCGTGCGCAGCTTGAGCTCGGAGTGCTGATTGGCGTCGGCCTCGACGGTCAGCGAGCCGGCAGCGACGGGCAGCGTGCGGTACTGGGCGCCGTCGGGGATCGGCACGGTCAGCGGCGTGCCCGAGAACAGGTTCTTGGCCTGGATGATCCCGAACGTCGACCACGATCCCACGGTGTCGCCGTCGAGGCGCACCTGCGCACCGGTGACCGATTTCTTGGCCTGCGCCAGCCAGGCGGCGGCCGCCATCGTCGGGTCGAAGGCGACGCCGGTCGAGAAGATCAGGCCACCGCTGGAGTCGTCGACGAACACCAGCGTGTCGCCCGGCGTCGGCGCCAGGGTGACCCCGTCGACGTCGACCGGCTTGGGCGACGCGTAGACGGTCTCGCCCGAGTCAGACGACTTCGACACGCAGTCGCCGCTCAACCCGATGGTCAGCTTCTTGCCGATGGCGCCGGGCCGGACCGGCGTCGGCGGCAGTGCCTGGCAGGACGCGTCGGCCGCCGCGACCGTGACCGGGTACAGGATGCGGCGTGCCGGCATGCCCCACGTGTCGTAGGCGGTGATGCTGACCGACCACTGCCCGGGCGTCGGCAGGAGGACGTGGTCGACCGACTGCGGCGTCTGCCCGGTCACGGTGATCGTGCCCGGCCCGAACACGCTGGGGTTCTGGTCGTGCGAGCAGTAGCGCTCGATCGGCACCCCGGCCAGCAGGTCGGCCAGGCCCTTCTGGACGCGGCCGCCGGCCGGGATCACCGGCGGTGGCGGCGGCGTGGTGTCGGTCCCGGTCGTCGCGAGCTTCGGCGGCTTGTTGCCCGGCCCGGTCGGCGGTGGATCGTTGGGGTTCGGAAGTGTGTTGGCCGGCTTGCCCTTCGATCCCTTGCCGGTCGATAGCGGTCCCTCCACCTGGCAGTAGGAGCCGCCGGTCGTGCTGTCGCGCGGCGGGTTGGGCGACGCCTCGAGCACATACCAGGGCACCCCGCCGTCGGCGTCCCCGACGCCCGACATGTCGAAGCGGATCGTGTCACCGGCCGTCGGCACCGACTTGGTGCCGGGGATCAGGGTGAAGCGGGCGGCCGGGCCGCTGTCGTTGCGGATTCCGACCGGCAGGACCTGCGTCGCCGACTGCCCCTCGGCGTCGACCGCGGTCAGCGAGATCGTGGTGGGGAAGTTGACCTCGGTCTGGGGGAACTTGGAGTCGTGGATCTCGCCCTTGGGCCGGTGCACCTCGCCCTGGCCGAGCGGCGACTCGTTGAAGATCTCATAGCCGAGGTCGCGCAGGAACGTCGCGCGGCCGGCGTCGTCGAAGCCCGACAGGTCGATCGACGGCAACGGCGCGAGATCCTCGGCCGCGAGCGCGGCGCGGGCGAAGTTCCAGCGAAACGCCGGGAATGCGATCAGCGCGCCGTGCAGCGCGGCGCCCTGGAACGCCTGCTCGGCCTGGGGCGTGACCTTGGCGACGGCGGTCGGGCTGACCTTGACCGCGGTCGGCGTGGACTTCTTCTTCTGTGGCGTGGTCGTCGCGGTGTGGGCGCGGGCGCGGGCGGTCGAATGGGCGCGGCTCGTGGCCCGCGCGGTCGCGGGCGCTGCCGTGATCGCGACCTGGAGCCGCGGGTCGACCGCCTTGCAGCCCAGGAACGCCGTGCAGATCACGTCCGGCGAGCCGTCGCCGGTGAAGTCCCATTCCTCCTGCTTGACGCTGTCGTTGTGGTCGGGATCGAACGCCTCGGGCGTGACCGTCACGTCGTCCTGGCCGACCAGATGCGCGGGTCCGACCTCGAAGTTCGTCTTCGGCGCGAGGTCGGGGACGACCGTGATCTCCTGCGATGCGGAGCTCGTGCGCCCGAGCACGTCGGTGACGGTCAGGACGACGATCGTCGAGGAGCGCCGGCGCTTGGGGTCTGCGCGCGGGAAGTGCTTGAGGTCGTGGACCGCCGCGGGGGCGAACGGGTGGGTGATGGTGACGCCGCTGCCCGTCGGGCTGCCCGGCGCGCAGCCCGTCGTCCGGTCGGCCGACGTGCAGAAGGTCCACGTGTAGGCCAGCGGCCCCGCGCCGGTCGAGCCGGCGCCGGAGAAGGCGACCGGGAAGCCGGCGAGGACCGGCTGGGCGACCGGCGCGATCACGGCGTGGGGGGGATCGGGCGGCGGCGGGGGCGTGGTGGAGGCGACGGTCGCCGTCTCGGTCAGCACGGCCGACGAGACCGCCACGCCGGCACCGGGGTGGTCGGCGACGGTCGTGTGGACGGTGAACGTTCCGGCCGACGCCCACGTGTGGCCGCCGTTGACGTCGAAGCCCGTGCCCGACGAGGTGATCGTGGCCGCCGACGTCGTCCCGTCGCCCCAGTTGACCGTCGCGGTGTAGGCGGCGGCCGGGTGGTGGGTCGGGTCGGCGTCGGTGAAGTGACCCAGCGCGCCGCTGAACGCCGCACCCTGGTTGACGGAGATCGCCGGGCCGCCCGTGCCGGTGATCGCGGCGTCAGCGACCGGCGTCGTCCCGGTCTGCGTGCTCGGGCACGCGGTGACGCAGGTGGTGATCGTCAGCCCGTAGGTGTAGACGCCGGCCGTGGCGTAGACGTGCGGCGCGGTGAACGTGTACGTCGGCACGGCGCCGATCGAGACGTCGGTCGTCGCGCCGTCGCCGAAGTTCGCGTGCAGACCACACGGGCAGCTGTAGAAGCCGGTCAGCGGCGTCGCGTACGTGTATGTCGTGCCCTCGATCGCCGGGCCGCCCGCGAGCGCGCCGACCGCGAAGCCAGCGGCAAGCGCCACCAACCCGCACAGCGCAAGAGCGGCGATCCGTCGCACGCCAGCACTCTGACGTTCTGACCTTGCACCAACCTTGCACGCACCGAGCCGGCGACCGCCGCCGCGCCAGGTTCAGCCGGACTGGCGGCGCTGCGGCGCGACGTCGCGTGCCAGCAGGATGTCGGTCGAGTGGCGCTGGTGCACCAGTTCGGCCCTGAACGAGCGCCGGACCTCCTCGACCTCGCGCTCCATCTCGGCGCGCATCTCGGCCGAGCGGCGCTCGAGATCCTCCAGGCGCGCGGTCGCCGCCGCGAGCTGGTCCTCGAGCTCCATGACGCGCACGACGCCGGCCAGATTCATCCCGAGGTCGGTCATCGCCTGGATGCGGCGCAGCTTCTCGACGTCGGCGTGCGAGTACAGGCGCGTGCCCTTGGGCGACCGCGACGGCGAGATCAGGCCCTTGGCCTCGTACATGCGCAGCGTCTGCTGGTGCATGTCGGCGAGCTCGGCGGCGACCGAGATCATGAAGACGCCGCGCTCCATGGAGACGGAGATCCGGGTCGTCGTCGTGCGCCTGGCCATCACGCCTGCTCGGAGAACAGCCGCTCGCGCGGGTTGCCGTTCATGACCTGCGACAGCTTGTCGAGCGCCTCGGACTGCTCGTCGCTCAGCGACGCCGGGACGTCGATGACGAACCGGTAGTGGATGTCGCCGCGGCCGGCCTTGCCCGCGCCGATCCGCGCCGGCCCCTCGCCGCGCAGGCGCTGGACGGTGCCGTGGCCGGTGCCCGGCGGCACGCGTAGCTTCTTGCGCCCGTGCAGCGTCGGCACCTCGACGACCGCTCCGCGGATCGCCTCGGGGATCGTCAGCGGGACGTCGACCTCGAGGTTGTCGCCCTTGCGGCGGAAGATCGGCGACGGCGATACGCGCGTGATCACGTTCAGATCGCCCGGCGGGCCACCGTTGCGTCCCGGCTCGCCCTTGCCGGCCAACCGCACCTTCGTGCCCTCGCGCACGCCGGCGGGGATCTTGACCTTGTACTTCTTGACCGTTCGCTGCGCGCCCGTGCCCTGGCAGGTCGGACACGGGTCCTCGATCACGGCGCCGGTGCCCCCGCAGCGCGAGCACGGCTGCGAGATCGAGAACAGGCCCTGGCCCTGGGACTCGATCCCACGGCCCTGGCACTTCGGGCAGACGGTCGGCGACGTCCCCGGCTTGGCGCCGGTGCCGCGGCACGTCGGGCACATCTGGTTCGTCGGCACCGACACGGACACCTGAGCGCCGTCCATCGCCTGGTCGAAGCTGACCGAGACGTCGAGGTCGATGTCGCGGCCACGTTCGGGGCGCGGGCGCTGTGGTCCGCCGCCGCCCGGCCCGCCGCTACCGCCGAACAGATTGCCCAGCAGATCGGAGAAATCGAAGTTGGCGGTGAAGCCACCGCCCGCTGGACCGCTCCGCGCCGCCGCCGAACAGGCCGCCGCGGTCGTACTGCTTGCGCTTGTCGGCGTCGCCGAGGATGTCGTAGGCCGCCGAGATCTCCTTGAAGCGCTCTTCGGCCTTCTCATCGCCGGGATTGCGATCGGGGTGGTACTGGCGCGCCAGCTTGCGGTACGCCTTCTTGATCTCCTCGGGCGTCGCCTTGCGGTCGACGCCGAGCACCTTGTACAGGTCGGGGGCTGCCATCAGTTCACCATCAGCCGGCGACGACCACCTTGGCCGCGCGCAGGATGTCGTCGCCGAGCCGGTAGCCGGCCTGGTAGACGTCGGTGATCGTCCCGGTGACCGTCATCGGCCCGGCCGGGATCTGCGCGACCGCCTCGTGCAGATGCGGATCGAACTGGTCGCCGACCTCGCCGTAGGTCTCGATGCCGACCCGCCGAAGCGCCGCCAGCATCTGCTCGCGGGCGAGGCGGATGCCCTTGGTCAGGTGGTGCTCCTCGTCGCCCTCCTGCGCCTCGGCGTGCGTCAGCGCGCGCTCGAAGTCGTCGAGCGCGGGCAGCAGCTCGGCGGCGATCCGGCGCATGCCGTCGCGCGTGGCCTTCTGAACGCGCTGGGCGGTCTGCTTGCGGACGTTCTCGAGCTCCGCCGCCTTGCGCAGCGCGATGTCGTGCCAGTCGGGCTCGGGCTCGGGACCCTCGGCGGCGGCGTCCTGGGCGAGCTCGGCGGAGCCGGTGTCCCGCACCGGCTCCTCCTGCTCGAGCTCGTCGTCGTCGACGGGCGGTGACTGCGGCTCGTGAGCCATGGCCTAGTTGCCCTCGTCCACGACCTCGGCCTCGACGACGTCCTCCTCTTCCTCGGCCTCCTCGGCCGCACCGTTGGACGCCGAGGCGCCGTTGCCGGCCGCGGCGGCGCTGGACTGCGCCTTCTCGTACATCGCCTCGGACACCTTGTGGAACGCCGTCTGCAGCGTCTCTGACTTGGCGTTGATGTCGTGGGGATCCTCGGAGGTCAGCGACTCGCGGACCGCCTTGATCGCCTCTTCGATCTCCGTGCTGCGACGCCTCGTCGACCTGGTCGCCCAGGTCCTTGAGCTGGCGCTCGGCCTGATAGGCGGCGTTCTCGCCGTTGTTGCGGGCCTCGGCCAGCTCGCGCGCCTTGCGGTCGTCCTCGGCGTGCGTCTCGGCGTCGGAGACCATGCTCTTGATCTCCTGCTCCGACAGTCCGGAGCCGGACTTGATCTCGATCTTCTGCTCCTTGCCGGTGCCGAGGTCCTTGGCCGACACGTTGAGGATGCCGTTGGCGTCGATGTCGAACGCGACCTCGATCTGCGGGATGCCGCGCGGCGCCGGCGGGATGCCGGTGAGCTGGAACTTGCCCAGCGACTTGTTGTAGGTCGCCATCTCGCGCTCGCCCTGCAGGACGTGGATCTCGACCGACGGCTGGTTGTCCTCGGCCGTCGAGAAGACCTCGCCCTTGCGGGTCGGGATCGTCGTGTTGCGCTCGATCAGCTTCGTCATGACGCCGCCCTTGGTCTCGATGCCCAGGGTCAGCGGGGTCACGTCGAGCAGCAGGACGTCCTTGACGTCGCCGGCCAGCACGCCGGCCTGGATGGCTGCGCCGACGGCCACGACCTCGTCCGGGTTGACGCCGCGGTGCGGCTCCTGCCCGGTGAGCTCCTTGACCTTCTCCTGCACGGCCGGCATGCGCGTCATGCCGCCGACGAGGACGACGTGGTCGACCTTGGCGACGCCCTTGTCCTTGGCGTCGTCGAGCGCCTGGCGCACGGGCGCCACGACACGGTCGAGCAGGTCGGCCGTCAGCTCGTTGAACTTGGCGCGCGTGACGCGCACGTCGAGGTGCTTGGGGCCGGACTGATCGGCGGTGATGAACGGCAGGTTGATCTGCGACTCCTGCGCGGTGGACAGCTCGATCTTGGCCTTCTCGGCCGCCTCGTAGAGGCGCTGGAGGGCCATCGGGTCGGCCGTCAGGTCGATCGCCTGGTCCTTCTTGAACTCCGAAGCCAGCCAGTCGACGACCGCCTTGTCGAAGTTGTCGCCGCCGAGGTGGTTGTCGCCGGCGGTCGACTTGACCTCGAACACGCCGTCGCCGATCTCGAGCACCGACACGTCGAACGTGCCGCCGCCGAGGTCGAAGACGAGGATCGTCTGGTCGGCCTCCTTGTCGAGGCCGTAGGCGAGCGACGCCGCGGTCGGCTCGTTGATGATGCGCTTGACGTCCAGGCCCGCGACCTTGCCGGCGTCCTTGGTCGCCTGGCGCTGGTCGTCGTTGAAGTAGGCGGGCACGGTGATGACCGCGCCGTCGACGGTGTCGCCGAGGTAGGCCTCGGCGTCGGCCTTCAGCTTGCCGAGGATCATCGCGCTGATCTCGGGCGGGCTGTACTGCTTGCCGCCCGCCTCGACGCGCGCGTCTCCGTTGGTGCCGGAGACGACCTTGTACGGGACGATCGACTCCTCCTCGTGCACCTCGGCCTCCTTGCGGCCCATGAAGCGCTTGATCGAGAAGATCGTGTTCTGCGGATTGGTGACGGCCTGGCGCTTGGCCACCGTGCCGACAAGGCGCTCACCGGACTGTGCGAACGCGACGACGGACGGGGTCGTGCGCCCGCCCTCGGCGTTCTCGATCACGGTCGGTTCGCCG
This sequence comes from uncultured Actinomycetes bacterium, assembly GCA_963766605.1. GTDB lineage: Bacteria > Actinomycetota > Thermoleophilia > Solirubrobacterales > Solirubrobacteraceae > AC-49. Next base: position 90,017 of record CAVYAT010000004.1, on the reverse strand, counting down.
CCTTCGAGCACGGCCATGCACGAGTTCGTCGTGCCAAGGTCGATGCCGATGGTCTTGCCCATGTGGATTGATGCTCCCTGCGACTCGTTTTCTGAAGAAATCTCAGTCGGAGTGTATCAGATTATTGTGCTCGCGGAAGGGCAGATCTTGGCCAGTACGCAGTGCCCGCAGTCGGGCCGACGCGCGTGGCAGGTGCGGCGCCCGTGGCGCAGCACGTTGATGTGGAACTCGAGCTCCGCCCCGCGCGGCGTGAGCTCGAGCATCGCGTCGTGGATCGCGTCGGCCGACCCGCTGGAAGGCAGTATCCCCAGCCGTGCGCAGACACGCCCGACGTGCGTGTCCACCGGCACGTCGCGGCGCCCGAACGCGAACAGCAGCACGCAGGCCGCGGTCTTGCGGCCGACACCCGGCAGCGAGCACAGGTACTCCTGGGCCTCGGCGACCGGGACGTCGGGCAGCCAGTCCAGCGACAGCTCGCCCGACTCGGAGATCGCGCGCAGGATCGCGACGATGCGCGCCGACTTGACCTTCGAGATTCCGCCCGGGCGGATCGCCTCTTCGACGGCCCGGACCGGGGCGTCGCGCACTGCCTCCCAGTCTGCGAACCGCTCCCGCAGCCGTAGGTAGGCGACGTCGCGGTTGCGGTCGTTGGTCGACTGACTGAGCACGGTCAGCACGAGCTCGGCGATGGGATGGCCGTGCGGTCCCGCGTTCGGCACGCCGTAGACGCGCGCCAGGCGCGAGCGGATGGCGCGGACGCCGGCCATGGCGCCAACGCTATCTTCCGGCGCCCCGATGGAGGACGCGATCACAGTCCGCGAGGCGGAGCTCGACGATCAGCCCGTGGTCTGGCGACAGGCCGACGGCGGCGACATCCTCTACCTCCACGGCGCGCCGACGTCGAGCCGCGACTGGATCCGTTTCCTCGAGCAGACCGGCGGCGTTGCGCCGGACCTGCCCGGCTTCGGGCGCTCCGGCAAGCGCGCCGACCGCGACTTCACGATGCACGGCCTGGCCGCGTTCGTCGAACGGTTCCTCGACATGCTCGAGTTGCACGAGGTCACGCTCGTCGTCCACGACTGGGGCGCGGCCGGCCTGCTGTGGGCGATGCGCGAGCCCGAGCGCGTGCGCAAGCTCGTGCTGATCAACCCCGTGCCGCTGTTCTCGCACTACCGCTGGCACCGCGCCGCGCGGTTGTGGCGCACGCCGCTGCTCGGCGAGCTGGCGATGGGCGTGACGACGCGTGGCACCCTGCGGCGCGGTCTGCGCAGCGCCGACGGCGCGCCACCATCGGAGGAGCTGATCGACGCGATCATGGCCGACTTCGACGTCGGCACCCAGCGGGCGATGCTGCGCCTGTACCGCGACGCCGACCCGCAGGCGCTCGGACGCGCGGGGCTCGGGCTGAGCGACATCACCTGCCCGGCGCTGATCGTCTGGGGCGACCGTGATCCGTTCATCGGTTCGAGCTTTGCCGAGGACTACGCGAACGCCCTCGGGGGTGGTTCCGAGATCTCCCATTTCCCGGGCGGCGGCCATTGGCCGTGGCTCGATGCGCCACAGATCATCGACATCGTCGTCTCCTACGTGCGTTAGGGTGCCAGCCGCACCCGCCCCTGGGTGACGTCGAAGGAGTCCTTCGAATGCCCCTGATCGTCACGCCTCCGCCCCCGTCGCCCGCCGCGATCGTGGCCGACATCAATGCCGTGCGCAAGCAGCACGGCCTCGCCAGGCTGCGCACGAACAAGAGCCTGCGCGAGATGGCGGCGATCCACGACCGCGACATGCTCACGACCGGCGTCGTGTCCCACAACGGCGAGGGGACGACGTTCATGGGCCGCGTGCACCGGCACGCGCGCTTCCGCGGCGTCGGCGAGACGATCGCGTGGAGCACCGGCCCGGTCAACGCGTGGGCGATCGTGAAGATGTGGATGAACTCGCCGCCCCACCGGGCGGAGTTGCTCAACCCGACATACCGGCGCATCGGCGTCAGTGCGGCGAGCGGTCAGCTGGGACGCTACGGTAAGAGCGTCGTGGTGACCGCCGACCTCGCAACCCGGCACTAGGAGCCGTCCCATGCCCGCCCGGGGCGAATCGCCGTCGGCGGCCGCGTGGCCGCGTGGCCTTGGACTTCCGCGCCCCGGCGCGCGCTCGGCGACCGCCGAGCTCAGCCGGCTGCGCACCGCTCCGGCGTGGCTGCTCGCCGCGCTGCTGGCCGCGATCTACCTCATCGTCCAGCCGGCCAGCGCCGATCTCGCGGCCCAGGTCTACCGCGCCGACCTGTTCGCCCACCACGGCTTCGTCCTGTGGGACTCGGCCTGGTACTCCGGCCACCACATTCCGGGCTACAGCGTCCTGTTCCCGCCGCTGGGGGCGCTGCTCGGTGTGCGCGTCGTCGGCGCGCTGTGCGCAGTCGGCAGCGCAGCGCTGTTCGAGCGCCTGGCCCACGAGCACTTCGGCACCCGTGCGCGGGTCGGCGCGCTGTGGTTCGCCGCCGCCACGGCGATGAACCTGATCACCGGACGCCTCACGTTCGGGCTCGGGGTGACGCTCGGCCTGGCCGCACTGCTCGCCCTGACGCACCGGCGCGTGGCGCTCGCCGCCGGGCTGGCCGCGCTGACCACGCTCGCCAGCCCGGTCGCCGGGTTGTTCCTCGGGATCGCCGCGCTGGCTGCGCTGATCGCCTCGCGACGGACCGCCGGGCTGTGGCTCGGCCTCGCGGTGGCGGTGCCGATGCTGGCCCTCGTCGCGCTGTTCCCCGAGGGCGGAACCGAGCCGTTCGTCGGCGCGACGTTCTGGCCGGAGATGGTCAGCTGCGCGTTCCTGTTGATCGCGCTGCCGCGCGCGGAGCGCGAACTGCGGGTCGGCGTCGTGCTGTACGGCGTGGCGTGCATCGCCGCGTTCGTGGTCCCGAGCCCGGTCGGGGGCAACGTCGTGCGCCTGGGCACGCTGTTCGCCGGCCCGCTGCTGGCGTGCGCTCTGTGGCCGCGGCGCACGATGCTGCTCGTCGCGATGGCCCTACCGCTGCTGTGGTGGCAGTGGAGCGCGCCCGTGCAGGACGCGGTGCGCGCGTACGGCGACCCGTCGACGCACGCGGCGTACTACCAGCCGCTGCTGGGTTTCCTGCACGATCAACGGGGGCCATTCCGGGTCGAGATCCCGTTCACGACCAACCACTGGGAGGCGGCCGAGGTCGCCCCGCGGTTCCCGCTGGCGCGCGGCTGGGAACGCCAGCTCGATCGCGCCGACAACCGCCTCTTCTACTCCGGCGAGCTGACTCCGGCGCGTTACCGGGCGTGGTTGTCGCGCTGGGGCGTGCGCTACGTCGCGCTGCCGCGCCGCGTCGTGCTCGACGCATCGGCCAACCGCGAGGCAGCGATCCTGCGCGCCGGTCAGCCGTGGCTCGAGCCGGTGTTCAGCGACCGTGACTGGCGCGTGTGGCGGGTGCGCGACGCCGGGCCGATGGCGACGGGCGCCGGCGTGATGACCAGCCAGTCGACGGAGTCGTTCACGTTGCGGGCGCGGCGCGCCGGAACGGTGCTCGTACGCGAGCGCTACACCCCGTACTGGGCGATCACGCGAGGCGCGGGCTGCGTCACCCGCGCCGCGGGCGGGCAGACCGCGGTCTCGGTCCGCGGGTCGGGAATCGTGCGCGTCTCCATCCGCTTCTCCCCATCGCGCATCCTGCGCGAGAGCCCACGCTGCACCTGACGCCACCGCGCTACGATCTCCAATTCTTCCCATGCGCGCTCGTGTTTCCAGTGTCCAGGCGCGTCTGTTCCCCCACGGAGTCTGGGACGTGGCGCGGCAGGTGCTCCTTTTCGCCCTGGCCTATCAGGCCTACAGCTTCGTGCGCGGGATGACCGACAACGCCCGCGGCGCGACGGTCGCCTTCCAGCACGGCCGCGACCTGATCTACCTCGAGCGCTCGCTGCACATCTTCGTCGAGCCGTCGGTCCAGGCGTGGGCGCAGACCAAGCCGGCGATCATCGACAGCGCGTCATGGATCTACCTCAACGCCCAGACGTCGGTCACGGTCGGGGCGCTGATCTTCATCTACCTCGCCCACAACCGCCAGTTCTACTTCGTGCGCAACATGATGATGGTCGCGATGGCGCTGGCCCTGATCGGGTACATCACGTTCCCGGCCGCGCCGCCGCGGCTGTTCCCGGAGTGGGGCTTCATCGACTCGGCCTCCAACTACCTCGGGGTCAGCCACAAGGCACCGGTGAACGACCTGTTCAACCCGTACGCCGCGGTGCCGTCGATGCACGTCGCGTTCTCGCTGATGATCGGCTGGACGCTGGCCCGCGTCTGCAAGCACCGGCCGGTGCGCGTGTTCTGGGCGCTGTATCCGCTGCTCATCACGTTCGTGATCGTCTCGACCGCCAACCACTTCCTGTCCGACGCGTTCTTCGGCGCTATCGTCGCCGGCATCGCAGCCTATGCGGCACACCTGCTGGCCCAGCGGCGCCCTGCGGCCTGGTCGTTTCACCCCGTCAACGCCGGCGTCACGGCGTAGGAGGCCGATCGCCCCATGCCCCTGACCGCTGTCGAGCGGCGCGATCTGGTGCGCAACCGCCTGATCGATTCGCGGCTGACCCCCAACGCGATCTCGCTGACCGGCTTCGCGCTGAACGTCGTCGCCGCCGTGCTCGTCTGGCAGACGTACTTCGTGCTCGGCGGGATCGCGTTCATCGTCGGCTCGGTCTGCGACACGCTCGACGGCCGCTATTCGCGGATGTCGGGCAAGGGCACGCCGTTCGGCGCGTTTCTGGACTCGACGCTCGACCGCGCCGAGGAGGGCGTCGTGCTCGCCGCGATTGCCGTGTACTTCGCCTCGCGCGGGATGCAGGCGGCCGTGTTCGCGGTCGTCATCGCCGTCCTGGCGTCGGTGATGGTGAGCTACACGAGGGCGCGAGCCGAGGCGCTGGGAGTCGAGTGCAAGGTCGGGATCGCCAACCGCGCGGTCCGCGTGGTGATCCTCTCGATCGGGTTGTTGTTCGCGCGCGGCGCTGGTCTGGGAGACTTCCAGCTGCTGGCCCCGGCCGTCTATGTGCTCGCGGGCCTGGCGACGATCACCGTCTTTCAGCGCATCTTCCACGTGCGCAAGGCGCTGATCACGTCAGCCACGGCGTGAATTGACCGTCGGTCTGTAACTGCGCGACAACGATCGTGTACCTGGCCCTGTAATCCAAAGAGGGAAGAGTTTGTGAGCACGACCAATGGCAACGGACGGGCGTCGTCCAACGGCAAGGCCCGGTACCAGTCCGACAAGGTCCGCGTCGCGATCATCGGGGTGGGCAACTGCGCCAACTCGTTCGTGCAGGGCGTCCACCACTACGCCGATGCTTCTGGCAGTGAGCCCGTCCCCGGCCTGATGCACACCGATCTCGGGGGCTACCACGTCTCCGACATCGAGTTCACGTGCGCGTTCGACATCAACACGCTGAAGGTCGGCAAGGACCTCGGCCAGGCGATCTGGGCCAAGCCCAACAACACGATCAAGTTCACCAACAAGGTGCCCAGGAAGCTCGGCGTCCCGGTCTACCGGGGGATGACCCACGACGGTCTCGGCAAGTACCTCAAGCAGAAGATCACCAAGGCGCCCGGCGAGACCGCCGACATCGTCTCGATCCTCAAGGAGACACACACCGACGTCGTCGTCTCCTACCTGCCGGTGGGCTCCGAGGACGCGACCAAGTGGTACGTCGAGCAGATCCTCGAGGCCGGCTGCGGCTTCGTGAACTGCATCCCGGTGTTCATCGCCCGCGAGCCGTACTGGAACAACCGCTTCAAGAAGGCCAACCTGCCGATCGTCGGCGACGACATCAAGTCGCAGGTCGGCGCGACGATCGTCCACCGCTCGCTGGCGCGCCTGATGCACGAGCGCGGCGTGAAGATGGTGCGCACGTCGCAGCTCAACGTCGGCGGCAACATGGACTTCTACAACATGCTCGAGCGCGAGCGCCTGGAGTCCAAGAAGATCTCCAAGACCAACGCGGTCACATCGATCATGGGCCACACGCTGCCCGACGACGACGTCTACATCGGCCCGTCGGATTACGTGCCGTGGCTGACCGACCGCAAGTGGGCCCACATCCGCCTCGAGGGCGAGGCGTTCGGCGGCGTGCCGCTGGCCATGGAGATGAAGCTCGAGGTCTGGGACTCGCCGAACTCGGCCGGGATCGTCATCGACGCCGTGCGCTGCTGCAAGCTGGCGCTCAACGACGGAATCGGCGGCCAGCTCGACGGCCCATCGTCGTACCTGATGAAGTCGCCGCACAACCAGCGGCCCGACGACCAGGCGCGCGAGGAGACCGAGAAGTTCATCAAGGCCCACGCCCGCAAGCCGGCGGTCGCTGCGCCGAAAACGCGGTCGGCGGCCAAGAAGGCACCAACGCGCAAGCGCGTGACCGCGGCAAAGCCGTAGCGCGCCGACCTCCGCCGGCGGGCATCTGACCTGACGCGGGGTGCGCGCGCCGTATCCTGCGGCGCGTGCCCTCGCCGCGCGCCATCGTCCAGGTCACGCCGTTTCCGTGGGAGGACGGCCACGAGGTCAATCGCCACGTCGAGCGCGTCAGCGAAGAGCTGGCGGCGCGGGGGGATGCGGTCGTCGTCGTCGCCCCGTCGCGGTCGGCCGAGCGCGTCCAGCGCGGCCGGCGCGACGTCGCGGCCGGGATCAAGCCGCTGCGGGGCGAGGTCCGGGTCGTGGCCGTCGCCGAGGCGGTCGGGGCGCCGATGGGCGCCCCGCCGCGACGCGCCGCGCTGCCGATCGACGCCGCGCGAACGGTCGAACGGCTGCTGACCGACACGCGCTTTGACCTCTGTCACGTCCACGAGCCGTGGGCGCCGAGCGTCGCGTCGACGGCGCTGCGCCACTCGCGCGCGCTGAACATCGGAACGTTTCACGCTCCGGCCGAGCGGATCGTCGCCACGCAGGTCACGCGCAAGATCGTCGAGCTCGTGTTCGGGCGCCTCGACGCGCGCCTGGCCAGCTTCGAAGCGACGCGCGACCTCGTGGCGCGTGCGTTCCCGGCCGCCTATCGCGTCGTCCTGCCGGGGGCGGACGTGGTGGACGACGCCGCGGCGCTCCCGGGCGGGCCCGTGCGCATCGCGTTCGCCGACGATGAGGAGCGCGGGGCCCTGCGGCTGTTCATGCGCGCCCTGCGCCACGTCGACGAGCAGCTCGACTGGGAGGTCGTGATCCGCAGCGCGCGCGGCTCGTCGAGCTCGATCCCGATGCGCGCCGCCCTGCGCGACCGCCTGACGATCGTCGACGACGGCGACGTGTTCGCCGGCGCCGACATCGCCGTCGCCGGCTCCGACAGCGCGCGGCCGGCTCCGGGGATGCTGCTGCGGGCGATCGGCGCCGGCGCCGCGGTGCTCGCACCGTCGCTGGCCGTCTACGAGGAGGTGCTCGGCGACGGCGAGCGCGGGCTGCTGTTCGCCGCCGACGACCCCCAGACGCTGGCCGCGCAGCTGCAGCGCCTGGTCGCCGACCCGGGACTGCGCGACCAACTGCGCTGCGCCGCTGCGCCGCTGCGCGAGGCGCTGCGCTGGGAGCACGTGACCGATGAGCTCGAGTCGGTCTACGAGGAGGTCATGGCCCGACGGCACCCACTCGACGGCGACCCGCAGATCCGCCGGCGCGTCACCCGTCGCAAGCTGATCGACGTCGACCTGCACATGCACACCGACCACAGCTACGACTGCGCGACGCCGGTCGAGGTATTGCTGGCCACGGCCCGCGAGCAGGGCTTCGGCGCGATCGCCGTGACCGACCACAACGAGGTCTCCGGAGCGCACGAGGCGCGCGCCAAGGCGGGTGAGTACGGCGTCAAGGTGATCGTCGCCGAGGAGGTCAAGACGGCCGACCAGGGCGAGGTCATCGGCCTGTTCATCGAGGAGAAGGTCGACCGCGGGATGACGCTCGACGAGACGATCGCCGAGATCAAGCGCCAGGGCGGGCTCGTGTATGTGCCGCACCCGTTCGACCGCATGCACGCGGTCCCCGACTACGAGCACCTGCTGACGATCATCGGCGACATCGACGCGATCGAGATCTACAACCCGCGCGTCGCGATCGGCTCGTTCAACGAGGAGGCGGCGCGCTTCGCCGCCAAATACCGGCTGCTCGCCGGCGCCGGCTCCGACGCCCATGTCGCCCAGGGCCTCGGGTCGGTGCGCATAAGAATGCACGACTTCGACGGACCAGACGAATTCCGCGAGTCATTGCGGACCGCCGAGATCCACACGAAACCGGCGAGCCTGCTCTACGTCCAGGCCCTGAAGTTCCTGCAGACGAAGGCCACGCCGGCCGGCGCGCGGCGGGCGTCACGGGAGCGCCGGGTCCGTCGCGCGGCCCGCAAGGCGTGATGCACCGTGCAGGAGGCGCGCCGTCCGCCGTCAAAAGCCGAGGCGCCGATGCCCCAGACCGACGACGAGATCCGTGAGAAGTACCTCGAGCGAGCTATCCGCGAGCTGAACACCCTGACGCGGGAGATACAGTCCTGCGCCCACTGCCCCCGCGGAAACCTGATGCCGGTGCTCGGCTCGGGCCACCCGCAGGCCGACATCTTCCTGCTCAAGTATGCGCCGGTCGTCTCCGAGGTCGAGGAGGGCGTCGCGTTCTACGGCCGCGCCGGCAGCGCGCTGATGAAGTCGCTCAAGCGCCTGGGAATCGATCCGCTGGCGGTCTACGGGACGCTGTGCATCAAGTGCCCGGTGGCCGACCCGTCGCTCGGCGACCCGGCTTGCACGGCGCGCGTCATCGAGGAGCTGGCGATCGTGCAGCCGAAGATCGTCGTGGCGATGGGCGACGACGCCGTCGCGGTGCTCAACGATCTCGACATCCCACTCGCGCGGCCGATCGAGGCGCTGACCGGCGAGATCCAGACGCTGACGCCGTCGGTCGAGGCGCTGTTCGTCCCCAACATCGACGAATCGCTTGACGAGGAGTCGGCCAAGCGCGCGTTCTGGACGGCGTTCAAGGTGCTCGGCGACTGGTACGCCGAACTGCCGCCGTACTAGCCGGGCGCTAGTAGGATCGGCCGCGGTCAGCAGTTCCTTCGGAGGAGAGTCATGCGCAAGGTCGCCGCGGTCGTCGTCATGTTCACCGTTCTCGGGGCGTCGTCGGCGCTCGCCGCGAGCAAGAGCGCCAAGCCGGCGAAGCCGCGCAAGGGGCCGCCGAGCCCGGCGTTCTACACCCCGCCTTCCAAGATCCCCGGCAAGAAGCACGGCGACCTGATCTGGGCGCGGTCTGTCTCCCCCGGTACCGCGCTGCCCAGCGCAGCAGCCGACCAGCTCGTCCTCTATCGCTCGACCTCGATCACCGGCAAGACGATCGCCGACTCGGGCTCGGTCGCGATCCCCAAGGGCAAGGCGCCGAAGGGCGGCTGGCCGGTCGTCACGTGGGCCCACGGGACGACCGGCATCGCCGACCAGTGCGCACCGTCGCGGATCGGCGTCGGCGTGGCCGACCCGCTCGAGGACCCGCTGCTGAAGGCCGGCTACGCGGTCGTCAACACCGACTACGAAGGGCTCGGCACGCCGGGCACGCACCCGTATCTGATCGGCGTCTCGGAGGGCCGTTCGGTCCTCGACATCGTGCGCGCGGCGCAGCAGCTCTACCCGGGCAAGATCAGCAACAAGGTCGCGATCTCCGGCCACTCACAGGGCGGCCAGTCGGCGATGTGGGCCGCGAACCTCGCGCCGACATGGACGCCCGAGCTGAAGGTCAAGGGCACGGTCGCGTTCGCGCCGGTGTCGCATCTCGAGGACCAGACCGGGATCCTGCAGAGCGTCAACATCACCGGCCTGTCGGGCCTCGTGGCGATGATCATCCGCGGGATCGACGTCTACGACCCGACGGCGAACGTCTCGTCGCTGCTGACGCCGCAGGCTGCGGCGCTGTATCCGCAGACGCTGACCAAGTGCCTCGGCGACCTCGACAAGCCCGACTCGTTCGGCTCACTCCCGCTCAACCAGATGGTCGTGGCCGGCGCCGATCTGTCGAAGATCCTGGCCGACCAAAAGGCCAACGACGAGGCGCTGCTCAAGTACAAGACGCCGCTGCTGATCGAGCAGGGCCTCTCCGACACGACGGTGTTCCCGGCCTACACGGAGCAGATGCAGGGTGAGCTGGTCGCCGGCGGCTCGAACTCGACGCTGCACACGTGGGACGGGATCACCCACGGGACCGTGGTCACCGGCGCACCGGAGGCCGACGGGATCGCGTACATCGAGAAGGTGCTCCCGCCGGGCAAGGCGCGCTAGGCGCGCCAGCGCGGCGGCGGCGTCGCGCCGACGGTCTCCCACAGCTCGATGATGTGCGAGATGCGGGATTCCTGGAGGCGGTAGAAGGCCATCATGTGATCGGTCCCGCTCGGCGTCGTGATGATCGCGTGGACGGCGGCCATCTGCTCGCCACTGATGACCTCGAAGCTTGCGACCGTGATCTCCTCGGGCCGGAGGCGATGCGACATCACGAACTCGTCGGGCCCGACGAACCGCTCGCCGGTCGCGGGGTACTCGGTCACCACACCGGGGTGCAGCTGCGAGGCGACGCTCTTCCAGTCGTGGCGGCGCATCGCGGCCCACAGGCGCTCGACCGCGTTCACGGCAGCACGACGATCTTCCCCAGCTTGGCGCCGGCGGCGAAGCGCTCGTAGGCCTCCTGGGTCTCCTCGAGCGTGTAGGTCGCGGCGACCGGGACCGTCAGCTCGCCGCGGTCGAACAGGCCGAGCACGTTGCGCTCCATGCGCCGCGCGGTCATCGCCTTCTCCTCCAGCGGCCGCGCGCGCAGCGTCGAGCCCATGATCCGCGCCCGCTTGCCCATCAGGGCGAGCAGACTCAGCTCGACGGTGTTGCCGGCGCCGACGCCGATGATCGCGATCCGCCCGCCCGTGGCCAGCGCGCCGAGGCTCGGGCCGACGTTCGGCGCGCCGACAAGCTCGAGCACGACGTCGTACGGGCCGTGCGGCGCGAAGTCGGCCGGGTCGAGCACGGCGTCGGCCCCGAGCTGCGCGACCGCGTCGCGATGGTCGGGGTTGCGAACGGTCGCGGTGACGTGGGCACCGGTCGCGTGGCCGAGCTGTACGGCCGCCGTGCCGACGCCGCCGGCGGCGCCGTGGACGAGCAACCGCTCGCCCGACTGCAGGCCGGCCTGGGTGAACAGCGCGTCGTGGGCGGTCGTGAAGACCTCCGGAACGCCGCCGGCCTGCGGCCAGTCCAGCGACTGCGGGACGGGCATCGCCTGCCGTTCGTGGACCGTGCACAGCTCGGCCTGCGCGCCGCCGCCGACGATCGCCATCACGCGGTCGCCGATCTCGAAGCGGGTGGCCCCGGGCCCCAGGCCGACGACCTCGCCGGCCAGCTCCATGCCCGGGATGTCGGCCGGCGAGCCGGGGGGAGCCGGATAGTGGCCTCGGCGCTGGAGGAGGTCGGCGCCGTTGAGGCCGGCGCCGCGGACCGCGACCAGCAGCTCGCCGGCCGCGGGCTCGGGGTCGGGGCGGTCCCTCACCTCGATGGCGCCATCGACGATGGTGGCTGCCCGCATGCCGGGCAGTCTAGGGGTGAGATATGTTCGGGCCATGCGTGCCCCACTCATCGCCCTGCTCGCCGTCCTCGTCCTCGCAGTGCCGGCCGCCGCCCCGGCCGCGAGCACCCACTCCTGCGCGCCGACGAACCGCGTCAACCGGTTCCTGACGCCCGACCCGCACGGGCTGTTCGGCATCTTCAAGATCAAGGTCACCGGCGTCTCGTGCGCGACCGCCGACACGGTCACCGACAGCTTCTGGCGCACCCAGATCAAGCGCTCCAACGCCAAGCCGAAGCTGACGATCCACGGCTTCGCCTGCGTGCTGCTACGCCCCGACGAGGCCCAGCAGCTCAAGGCCTCATGCTTCAAGGGGCCCGAGCGGGTTCGCTTCGTGATGGAGATCCCCAACGGCTGACGGCGCTCGGTGGACCTCTCCCCGACCGAGATCCGCGTCGTCGGCTGCCTCATCGAGAAGCAGCGCACGACGCCCGACGCCTACCCGCTGTCGGTCAACGCGCTGCGGCTGGCCTGCAACCAGACGACGAACCGTGACCCCGTCGTCGCCTACGACGAGGAGCAGATCCGCGTCGCGCTGGCGAAGCTGCGGACGCGTGGCCTGACGCGCCTGGCCGGTGCCGGGCGGGCGTCGAAGTACCGTCACCTGGTCGACGAGAAGCTCGGGCTGGACGACGGCGAGATGGCGCTGCTGTGCGTGCTCGCGCTGCGCGGTGAGCAGACGCCGGGCGAGCTCAAGCAGCGCACCGAGCGACTGCACGCGTTCGCCGACCTCGACGCGATCGGCGATGGGCTCGGGCGCCTGATGGGGCGCGGCCTGGCGGTTCGCCACGAGCGCCGGCCGGGCCAGAAGGAGGATCGCTACACGCACACGCTGGGCGACGACGGCGACGAGGCGGTCGCCGTCGCGGCGCCGGTGGCGGACGTGGCGACACCGGCGCCGACGCCTGTCGCCACGCCCGTCTCCGTCCCGGCGGCCAATGACCTCGCCAAGCTGCGCGACCAGGTCGCCACCCTGGCCGCCGAGGTCGCCGCGCTACGTGCTCGGCTCGACGCGCTCTAGCCGGCCGGCTCGCGCGTGGAGCGGGCGTTGCGGCCGAAGCCGTAGGAGGCGAGGTCGAAGAGGAACGCGAGGCCGACGAGGAACCACTCGATGCCGTGCACGCCGCTGGAGCCCGCGTCCCACATCCAGACGTAGGCCAGCGTCGTCCATGGCAGCAGGCAGAAGCCCAGGAACGCAACGAACCAGCTGTCGATCGCGCGGCTGATCACGTTGCTGAAGATCCATGTGAAGACGAGCGCGACGCGCGGCCCGATCAGCGCGAAGAGAATGACGAAGCAGCCCATGGCGCAGACCCTACGCTCCCCGTTCCAGCAACGCCACGCACTCGATGTGCGGCGTCTGGGGGAACATGTCGACCGGCCGCACGCGGCGCAGCACGTACCCGGCCTCGACCAGCTGCGCCGCGTTGGGCGCAAGCGTCGTCGGATTGCACGACACGTAGACGATCCGCGGTGGCGAGGTCTCGATGATCCGCCGCACGACCTTCTGCGACAGCCCGGCCCGCGGCGGGTCGACGACCAGCAGATCGGGGCGGCCGGCGCGCTCGGAAAGCTCGCGCAGCGCGACGCGCACGTCGCCGGCGAAGTGGTGCACGTTGCCGATCCCGTTGCGCCGCGCGTTGGCGATCGCGTCGGCGACCGCCGGCTCGACGATCTCCAGCGCCCACACCTCGCCCGCCCGGCCGGCCAGCGTCAGTCCGATCGTGCCGATCCCGCTGTAGAGGTCGTACACGCGCTCCCAGCCGGCCAGCGCCGCGTAATCGCCGGCGATCGCGTACAGGCGCTCCGCCATCTCGGTGTTGGTCTGAAAGAACGCCTCGGGCGAGATCGCGAACATCAGCCCCGAGAGCTCCTCGAGGATCGTCTCCGTCCCGGCCAGCAGCTGCGTGTCGCCGCCGCTCGTCACCTCGGCGACGCCGGCGATCCGGGTCCATGCCAGGCTGTCGCACGCGACCGCGGCGGTCAGCGAGTCGGTATCGAGCGTGCCGTCGGACGTGACGAGCCGAATCCCGATCTGTCCCGTCCGGCGACCCTCACGCACGACGAGGTTGCGCAGCAGACCGGTCGACGAGCGCCTGTCGTACGCACCCAGCCCCTGCGCCCGAGCCCACGCGAGGACCGACTCGCGCGCCGCGTTGCCGGCCTCCGACGCGAGGCGGCAGTCGGTCATCGGCTCGATCCGCTCCCAGGATCCGGGCGCGTGGAAGCCGCACACCAGCTCGCCGTCGCCGCCGGTCCCGAACGAGTACTCGAGCTTGTTGCGATAGCGCCACTGCTCGACCGCCGGGACGATCTCCTCGAGCTCGTACCCGTCGAGATGGCCGATGCGCCGCAACGCGTCGTCGACCTGCTGGGCCTTGATCTCGATCTGGCGCTCGTAGGCGAGGACCTGCCACGGCGCCCCGGGATGATCGGCGACCGGATCGATCCGGTCCGGTCCCGGCTCGAGCAGCTCGACGGTCCGCGCCTCGGCGTAGCGGCGGTTGCGCTTGGTCACCTCGGCGCGCACGCGGTCGCCGGGGATCGCGCCCGCCACGAACACGACGTAGCCGCCATCGGTCCGCGCGACGCCATTGCCGCCGAACGCCAGCGAGTCGACGCGCAGGTCGAGCTCGTCGCCGCGCTGCGGGCGCGCCGCGGCAGCGGCCGAGGACTCCACCGCCGCCCTACCCCTCGAGGTTGAGCTGCTTGGCGATCGCCTGGAGGATCGTCTTGCGGCCCTGGTGGCGGGTCTCGTGGTCGCGAACCTTGCGAAGCTGGGGCGGCGTCAGCGACGGCAGGCGCTCGGTGACCTGGGCGGCGGTCATGTCGTCGTAGCCGGTGATGGGGAACGTCGGGCCGAGCCCGAGCGCCTGGCGCACGCGTTCGAGCTCCCGGACGAGGCGGGCCTTGATGTCGTCGCCCGACCGGGCACGCATCGCGCCCTCGAGCTCGTCGATCAGCTGGCCGGTCTGGCGGCGGCCAACGTCGACCAGCTTCGTCGCCAGCTCGGTCGCGTCCTCGCGCGTCATGCGCCCGCGGGCAACGGCGTCGTCGAGCGTCTCCTGGATCAGTCGGGCGGGCAGCAGCGCCAGGTCGCGCAGCGACTCCAGGCGCTCTCGCACCTGCTCCTCGGTGCCGCGGGGAAGCGAAGGGCTCATAGGAACCTGAGGCTACTGCGTCAGCAGGAACTCCAGCAGCGCCTTCTGCGCGTGGCGGCGATTCTCGGCCTGGTCCCAGATCGCCTCACGCTCGCCGTACATGACCTCGGCCGTGATCTCCTCGCCGGGGTGGGCCGGCAGGTCGTGCATCGCGATCGCCCCTGGCGCCGCCTTGTCCAGCAGCGCGTCGTCGACGCGGTATGCCGCCAGCGCCGCGCGACGCTCGTCGGCCGTCTGCTCGTCGCCCATCGACACCCAGACGTCGGTGTACACGGCGTTCGCGCCGGCCACGGCGACCGCCGGGTCGGTCGTCAGCGCCGCCCCGGCGACCGGCTCCAGCGCGTACCCCTCGGGCGAGGCGATCGCGACCTCGACGCCGGCCACCGCCCCGAGAATCGCCAGCGACCGTGCGACGTTGTTGCCGTCGCCGACGTAGGCGAGCTTCACGCCGTCCAGCGCGCCGAAGCGCTCGCGCAGAGTCAGCAGGTCGGCCAGCGCCTGGCACGGATGGTGGCCGGCGGTGAGCATGTTGATCACCGGCACGTCGCTCCAGCGCGCCAGCTCGGCCAGCTCCGCGTCGTCGTGCGAACGCACACCGATCGCGGCGACGTGGCGGCTCAGGACGAGCGCGGTGTCGCGTAGCGACTCGCCTCGCGACAGCTGCATCTCGCCCGGTCGCACGACCATCGGGTGGCCACCGAGCTCGACGATCCCGGCCTCGAACGACGTCCGCGTGCGCGTCGACGGCTTCTCGAAGATCAGCGCGATGGTGCGCTGCGCCAGCACGCGCGACGACAGCGGCGCCGCCTTGAGCTCGACGGCGCGTTCGATCAGCGCGAGCAGCTCGTCGCGTGCCAATTCCTCACCGGTGAGCAGATGACGGGTCAGGCGCGAGAGCATAGGGCCCGGTGCGCGTCCTGACCTGGAACCTCTTTCACGGCCGATCGGTGCCCGACGCGCCGCGCTCGCTGCGCGACGAGTTCGCGGCGGCGATCGCCGGCTGGGACTGGGACGTCGCCCTACTGCAGGAGGTCCCGCCGTGGTGGCCGCCGCAGCTGGCCGCCGCGGCCGCCGCGCAGCAGCGCACGGCGCTGACGTCGCGCAACGCCCTGCTGCGGTTGCGCCGGGCGGTCGCCGACCGCCGCCCCGACCTGATCAAGTCAAACGGCGGCGGCGCCAACACGATCCTGGCCCGCGGCCTCGAAATCGCCGAGCACCGCGAGGCGGTGCTGCGCTGGCGTCCCGAACGTCGCGTCGTCCACGCCGTCCACCTACCGCAGGCCGGCCTGTGGGTCGCCAACCTCCACGCGCAGGCCCATTCCGACGCCCGCGCCCAGGCCGACATCGAGCTCGCCGCCTGGCACGTCGGGGCGTGGGCGGCCGGACATCCGGCGATCCTCGGAGGCGACTTCAACGTCGCCATACCGACCGCGCCCGCCTTCACCTACGCCGGAGGCGACGGCGTCGACCACGTCCTGACCAGCGACTCCCGCGCGCAGGTGACGACCCAGATCCTCGACGGCGGTCGGTTGTCTGACCATCGCCCGCTCGTCGTCGACCTCCTCGTGGGGAAGGAGTGAGCCCGGCCGGCGTCCTCACGCAGTAGATGCGACGCGCACTGATCCTGTTCGTTCTCGCCGCGGCCCTGGTCGCCAGCGGCTGCGGCTCCTCGAGCTCGACCTCGACCTCCAGCGCCGCCCGAGCCGGCGGCCGCTACCCCGCTGCGGGGGCGACCAATGCGGCCACCGCCGCATCCGGAGCTGCCAGCGTCCCCGTGGCGCTGAAGAACATCTCCTTCCAGCCCGGCACGATCAACGCGAAGGTCGGGCAGACGGTCGTGTGGACCAACATGGACAACACCGATCACAACGTCACCGCCGAATCCGGCGCGACGTTCAAATCCAGCGACTTCGGGCAGGGGCAGACGTACAGCCAGAAGTTGACGAAGGCGGGCACGATCACCTACGAGTGCACGATCCACCAGGGGATGACCGGGAAGATCGTCGTCACCGCGTCGTAGGACCAGCCGTTCAAAGGTGGGTCACGGTCCGCGGCGGACCCGCAGGCCGAAGCCACGAACCATCATCAAGGCGCGCTCGCCGAGCGTGCCGTGTTCGGGCAGCACACCGATCTGCACGGCGGCGCTGTAGACGTCGAAGAACGGGCGCACGCGCCACAGCCGCTCGCCGGGCGGGTCGAGCTCGCAGATCAGGACCGCGTCGACGGCCAGCGGGCGGCCGCTGGCCGGGATGCCACCGAGGTCGCCGGCGTGGGTGCCGACGAGCCGGATCGGCGCCGACACGAAGCGCCCGTCTCCGAGGCGCTCGCCGAGGCGCTCGATGCGCGCGTCGGGGAATGCATGCCACAGCCGCGCGACATGGTCGGCGAGCTCGTCGGGACCGGCCAGCGGCTGTGCGCACAGCGGGTCCTCGTAGTGCAGGTCGGGCGCACAGACCTCGTGCAGCCGCGGGCGGTCGCGCCCGACCAGCGCGACCTGAAACGCGTCGAGCAGCGCCTCGTGGGCCCCCTTCACGGCCGCGGGCCGATCGGCGACGCCGGGTCCGACGGGTGGACGAACTCCGGGCGCCCCTCATCGGGCGTCGACGCCTGCGCGTACGTGCGCTGCGCGATCCGCCCGGCGCGCAATGCAAGGCGCCCGGCGCGCACGCCGCCCGCGATCGCCGCCGCCATGGCGACCGGATCGGCCGCGCGCGAGATCGCGCTCGCACACAGCACGGCGTCGCAGCCGAGCTCCATCGCCAGCGCCGCGTCGGACGCCGTGCCGACGCCCGCGTCGAGGATCACCGGCAGCTTCGTCTGCTCGCGGATCAGCGTCAGGTTGTACGGATTGCGGATCCCCATTCCGCTGCCGATCGGCGATCCGAGCGGCATGACCGCCGCGCAGCCGACGTCCTCGAGGCGCCGCGCGAGCACGGGATCGTCGGTCGTGTACGGGAGCACGACGAAGCCATCGTCGACCAGCTGCTCGGCGGCGACGAGCAGCTCCGGCGCGTCGGGCAGCAGCGTGCGCTCGTCGCCGATCACCTCGAGCTTGACCCAGTCCGTCGCAAACGCCTCGCGCGCCATCTGCGCGGTCAGAACAGCGTCGCGCGCCGTGTAGCAGCCGGCGGTGTTGGGCAGCAGCGATACGCCGCACTCGGCGAGTACGTCGACGAGTGAGCCGCGCATCTGCGGGTCGATCCGCCGCAGCGCGACGGTCACGAGCTCCGTCTCCGACACGCGGATCGCCTCGGCCAGCGTCTCCAGCCGCGCGAAGCCGCCGGTGCCGAGGATCAGACGCGACCGCAGGTCACGCCCGGCGATCGTGAACGTGTCGCTCATCCGCCCTGCATCGCCGTCAGGATCTCGACCGTCGCGCCGGCGGCGACGGTCCTGGTCGGCCATTCGCCGCGCGGGATCACTTCGGCGTCGACGGCGACCGCGACGCCGCGGGCCGCGTCGGGGTCAAGGCCCGCCCGCCCGACGAGGTCGGCGACCGTCGCCCCGTCGCAGTCGCCCAGCGGCTCGCCGTTGAGGACGATCACGCTGCCACCCCCGCCAGCGCGCCGACGACGAGCTCGGCCGTCGCCGGCGCCATCAGCACGCCGCCGCGATGGTGGCCGGTCGCCAGCAGCACGCCGTCGAGCTCCTCGTGGGGACCGATCAGCGGCGCGTTGTCAGGCGTTCCGGGCCGCAACCCGGCGATCATCTCCTCGATCTCGAGCTCCAGCACGCCAGGGACGACGAGCGCGGCGTCGCGCAGCAGCTCGTAGGCGCCGCCGGCCGTGATCGCGGTGTCGAAGCCGCGCTCCTCGGTCGTCGCGCCGAGCACGTAGCGCCCGTCCGCGCGCGGGACGAGGTAGCCGCCCTCGAAGCGAAGGACACGGTCGACGAGCCCCGCCCCGGCAGGATCGCGCAGGCGCAGGAGCTGACCCTTGACCGGGCGCACCGGCACGCCGGCCAGCGCGCCCGACCATGCGCCGGCGGCGACGACGATCCGTTCGGCGGTCATGGTCTCGCCGCCGTCGAGCGTGACCTCACCCGACGCGAGCGCGGCAACCCCGGCGCCGAAGCGCACCCGGTCGCCGAGCGCGGCGCGCAGCGCGCGCACCACCCCGCGCGGGTCGACGGCGTGGTCGTCGGCGAGATCGAGCGCGAGGCGCACACCCGGCGCCAGCGCGCCCTCGAGGCGACGTGCCTCGCTGCCCAGCAGCCGCGGCGCGCTGAGACCCATCGCCTCGCGCAGCGCGCGCTCGCGCTCGACGGCCGCGGCGCTGTCGGCGTCGTGCGCGACGAGCAGCGTGCCGCACCGGCGATAGCCGATGTCGATCCCCGACGCCTCGCTCAGCGTCGCGGCGAAACCGGGCCACAGCGCCGCGCCGCGCAGTCCCAGCCCGAGCACCTCGCGCTCGGACGGGTCGGCCTCCGCGACCGGCGCCAGCATCCCGGCGGCGACGTGCGACGCGCCGGTCGGGCGATCGTGCTCGCCGTCACGCTCGAGAACGAGCACGTCGAGGCCGCGCTGCGCCGCGCGCCACGCGATTGACAGGCCGATCACCCCGCCGCCGACGACGAGGACATCATGGGAGTGGGGTGTCATCAATCCCTTCGCCGGCATGACCCGGAGCAGGTTCATACGGTCGGCGCCCGGTGGTGGCGCCCTCTCAGCCCGGGATGGGCTCCCGTGCCATCCATGGTAGAAGGTTGGTATCGCCGTTGCCGATCCCCACTCACGGCTCCGCGCCGCGCGCCTCTACTTCATCTGTGGTGCGAATCCCGGAGGCCGTCCGCTGGCCGACGTGCTCGGCCCGGCGCTCGCGGCCGGTGTCGATGTCTTCCAGCTACGTGCCAAGGACTCCGGCGACGACGAGATCATCGCGCTGGCGTCCCGCGCGCGGGCGCTGTGCGAGCACGCCGGGGCGCTGTTCATGCTCAACGACCGCCCCGACCTGGTGGCGCTCGTCGGCGCCGACGGCGTCCACCTCGGCCAGGACGACGCGGCGGTCAGCGACGCGCGGCGGCTGATCGGCGACCGGCGGCTGATCGGGCTGTCGACCCACACCCCGCAGCAGATCGACGGCGCGACCGGAGTCGACTACATCGGCGTCGGGCCGGTCCACGCCACGCCGACCAAGCCCGGCCGCCCGGCCGTCGGACCGGAGCTCGTCCGCCATGCCGCAGCCCACGCGACGGTGCCCTGGTTCGCCGTCGGCGGCATCGACACGCTGACGATCGGCGAGGTGCTCGACGCCGGGGCGGGCCGCGTCGCCGTCGTGCGGGCGATCGCCGACGCACCCGACCCGGGGGCGGCCACGGCGGCGCTGCTCGCTGCCATGACCCATTCCGACACGACCGGACGGGCGACGTCGGCGACCGCCGGCACCGCCGCTCGCGACGCGGTCGACGACGACGGCGCGGCCGCCCGCGCCGCCGCCGACGCAGCCGGAGCCGCGGCGCGCGCGGCCAGCGACGCCGGCGGTGGCAGCTCGTGACCGACGCGCGCGGGCGGGCTCGCGGCGAGCAGCGCGACGCCGAGATCCGCGCCGGGCTCACCCCGCTGTCCCCCGGCGAGCGCCCGCGACCGGTCACCGTCGCGGCGATCGTAGCCGCGGTGCTCGCCGCCGCCAACCTGATCGCGATGGTGGCCCGGGCGAGCGTCCACGGCCACCGCGCCAGCGTTCCGGCGACGCTCGTCTTCTGCGTCGTGGCGGTCGTGGTAGCCATCGGCCTGTGGCAGGTGCGCTACTGGGCGATCGTGCTGTTCGAGGCGCTGCTGGTGTTCGCGATCCTGTTTTTCGCGCTGTTCGGACTGATCGCCTCCAACCTGCTCGCGGCCGTCGTCTGCCTTGCGGTGATCGGCCTCGGCGGCTGGCTGTTCTGGTCGCTCGTACGACCGATGGCCCGGGTCCAGTTGCGCGATCGGGCCGTCGAGTAGGCTGAAATTGAGATGCCCGAAACCTCGTACGACGTTATCGTCATCGGCTCCGGACCTGGCGGCTACGTCGCCGCGATCCGCGCCGCCCAGCTCGGCCTGAAGACCGCGGTCGTCGAATCCAGCGACATCGGCGGACGCTGCCTGAACGTCGCGTGCATCCCGGCCAAGGCCGTGCTGCGCAGCGCCGACATCCTGTCGGAGATCGACGACGCCGACGAGTTCGGCCTCAAGGTGACCGGCGTCCAGGTCGACTTCGCTGCGATCTCCGCGCGGCGGGCCAAGGTCGTCAAGACGCTGACCGGGGGCGTCGCCGGGCTGTTGAAGAAGAACAACATCGACGTGATCGAGGGCCACGGCTCGGTCACCGCCGAGGCCAACGTGAAGATCGGCGGCAACTTCGACGGCACCGAGATCGAGGCGCGCCGCGGCGTGATCCTCGCCACCGGCTCGGTCAAGCGCCCGATTCCCGGCACCCAGTTCGGAGGCCGCGTGATCGGCACCGAGGAGGCGTGGGCGCTCAATGAGCTGCCCAAGACGCTGGCCGTCGTCGGCGCCGGGGCGTCGGGATCGGAGATCGCCTCGGCCTACGCGCGGCTCGGTACGCAGGTCGCGCTGTTCGAGGGCCTGGACCGTGTGCTGCCGACCGAGGACGCCGACATCTCCAAGCTCGCCGAGCGCTCGTTCAAGAAGCAGGGCATCGACGTCCACACGTCCACGTTCGTCGAGAACGTCGTGACCAAGGAGACGTCGTGCACGTTCACCCACGGCGACGAGGCGGCCGAGGCCGAGTGGCTGGTCATCGCCGCCGGCCGCGGGCCCGACGTCGAGGGCCTCGGGCTCGAGGAGGCCGGCGTCAAGCTCGACGACGCGGGGCTGATCGCCGTCAGCGGCGAGATGCGCACCTCGGTCGCGCACGTGTGGGCGATCGGCGACCTCGTCGCCGGCCCAGCGCTGGCCCACAAGGCGTCCGACGAGGGGATCATCGCGGCCGAGGACTGCGCCGGGAACGCGACGCACCCGCTCGCCTACCCCGACATCCCGCGGGCGACGTTCTGCATGCCCAACGTCGCGAGCTTCGGCCTGACCGAGGAGCAGGCGCGCGAGGCGGGCCACGACGTCGTCGTCGGCAAGCTCCCCTACGGCGCGGTCGGCGCCGGCACGGTCTACGGCGACCGCACCGGGCTCATCAAGATCGTCGGCGATCAGCGCTACGGTGAGCTGCTGGGCGGCCACATCGTCGGCGCCAAGGCGACCGAGCTGATCCAGGAGCTGGTCAACGTCCGCGCGCTCGAGGGCGGCTACAGCGAGGTCGCCCGCATGGTCCACGGCCACCCGACGCTGTCCGAGGGCGTCATGGAAGCAGCGCGCGCCGCCGATGGCTGGCTCATCCACGGCTGACGCCGGTCTCGCCCAGGCCGCCTTCTACTTCGATCTGGCCAGCCCCGAGGCGTACCTCGCCTCCGAGCAGGTCAACCAGGCGCAGGCATCCGATCCCGGAATGGATGCCGATCGACGCCGCGCGGCTGCCGGCGCCCGAGCGCTTCGATGCGTGGCGCTGCCGCGACGACGAGCTCGCCTACCGCGATGGAGTGGAGCGCCGCGCCGCGGCAGCCGGCCTGCAGCCCGTGCGCTGGCCCGACCCGTTCCCGTTCGACAGCGCGTTTGCGATGCATGTCGCGTGGTACGCGAAGTCGATCGGCCGCGCGGTCGCGTTCGCGCAGGCGGCGTTTCGCCAGGCCTACGCCGGCGGGCGCGCGCTGCACGAGCCCGACAACGTCCTGATCGCCGCCAGCGCATGCGAGATGCATCCGGCGGCGGTGCTCAAGGGAGCGCAGCTGCGCTCGACGCGCGACGGGCTGGCGGCCGCGACCGCGCTGGCGACCCAGCGCGGCGTGCGTGACGTGCCGGCCCTGTGGCTGCCCGACGGCCGCGTGCTCCACGGCGAGGAGGCGCTGCGCGGCGCCACGGCGGCGGCATGAAGGCACGCGGCGCCTACCGTCTGATCCACACCCGGGGAAGCCGCGCCCCCGCGTTCCTGGCCAGTCCGCAGCGCGTCGACCACATCGAGATCGTCGAGGACGCCTCGATGGAGGTCGTCCTGTTCTGGGACGTTCCCGCGCCCGAGGCCCCGCGCTTCATCGGCGCTCTGCGCAACGACCTCGCCACGCTCGAGGCTGCAGGAGTTCCTCGAGCGCTGGCGCGACGTCAGCTCGGCCGCCAACCTGCCGTGACCGACCGCGAGCTCGTGCGCGCGGCCGTGGTCTGCCACATCGCATGGCTGTCGCGCGGGGCGGCGATCCGCCACCGCGAGCCCGACGTGCGCTGGGTCGTGCGCAAGCGCGACGCGTCGCTGCTGTTCCCGCGGCTGGCCGTCGGCGAGATCGGCCGCGTGATCGATGACTTCGTCGCCGCGGCGGCCCGGCCCAGGTCGATTCCGCGGCCTGCTGGTCGACTGCTCCCCGCGCAGCCGCCGAGCTCGCCGACGAGTTGCTGGCGCGCGGTTTCGAGACCGGCTGGCAGCCGCACTGGATGGCGATCGAGGAGCTGCCGCCGCCGCGCGAGCCCGACGGCGTGACGATCAAGATCGAGCCGCGCCCGAAGGGCCGCTGGCGTGCGGTCGCCCAACGCGACGGCGAGTTCGCAGGCGTCGCCAACGCGCTGCACGTCGACGGGGCGGCGGGCGTGTTCGACGTCCACACGCCCGACGCCGAGCGCCGCCGGGGCATCGGCTGGGCGACCACCCAGGCGGCTCTCGCGCAGGCGTTCGCGGCCGGTGCGACGCACGCCACTGTCAACGCGACCGAGCTCGGGACGCACCTCTACGGGGCGATGGGCTTTCGCTCGCTGGGCTACGGACAGACTTGGTGGCTGCACCGTCCGGGTACGCTGACCGGACATGGCCGAACACCCGCTGCCGGACGCTGACCTAGCGATTGAGTGGCTCGAGACGATGACCCTCATCCGCCGCTTCGAGGAGCGCGCGGGTGAGATGTACGCCAAGGCCAAGGTCGGCGGGTTCCTGCACCTGGCGATCGGCGAGGAGGCGACGATCGTCGGATCGGTCCGCGCGATGCGCGACCGCGACTACCTGATCTCGACGTATCGCAGCCACGGCCACGCGCTCGTGCGCGGAACGAACCCCGACAACGTGATGGCCGAGCTGTTCGGGCGCGTCGATGGCGTCTGCAAGGGCCGCGGCGGGTCGATGCACATGTTCGACCTCGAGCGCCGGTTCATGGGCGGCTACGGGATCGTCGGCGGCAACCTGCCGATCGCCGCCGGCTTCGCGCTGTCGTCGGACTACCTGCAGACCGACGACGCAACGCTGTGCCAGTTCGGCGACGGTGCGTCCAACCAGGGCACCTTCGGCGAGACGCTGAACCTCGCCGCGCTGTGGAGCCTGCCGATCGTCTTCATGGTCACCAACAACCAGTTCGGCATGGGCACTTCGCTCGAACGCCATTCTGCGGTCACCGACCTGCACAAGAGAGGCGAGGGGTTCGGGGTCCCGGGGATGCAGTGCGACGGAATGGACGCCCTCGACACGTACGCGGTAACCAGCGAGGCGCTGCGGATCGCGCGCGAGGAGCGCCGCCCGATGCTCGTCGAGGCGATCACCTACCGCTTCCGCGGCCACTCGATGGCCGATCCGGAGGAGTACCGGACCAAGGAGCAGGTCGAGCAGTGGCGCAAGCGCGACCCGCTGCTGACGTTTGGTGACCGGCTCGTCGCCGAGGGGGTGATCGACGACAGCCGCCGCGAGCAGATCGACGTCGACGCGATCGCCCGTGTCGACGCGGCGGTCGCGTTCGCCGACGCGTCGCCGCCGCCACCGCCCGAGTCGCTGTACGACGACATCTACGTGCTCGGCGGCCAGGTCCGCGGCTGGTGGTCGCTGGACGAGCGCTCGCCGACACCGCACCGCGGCGAGGACGAACGCGACCACGACCAGCAGCGCTACGCCGAGCAGGCGGCGCAGGCGATGGAGGAGGCCGAGGCGCAGGCGACGGCCGGGCTTCAGTCGCGCGAGGAGAGTCACTGATGACGGTCGAGGCGCAGACGGGCATTCGGACGATCCGCTACCGCGACGCGCTCAACGAGGCGCTGCGCGAGGAGCTCGCCCGCGACGAGTCGGTGATCCTGATGGGCGAGGACATCGGCGTCTTCAACGGCGCCTTCAAGGTCACGGCCGGGCTGCTCGAGGAGTTCGGCGAGCGCCGCGTGCGCGACACGCCGATCTCCGAGAACACGATCGTCGGGATGGGCGTCGGCGCGGCGATGACGGGGCTGCGCCCGGTCGTCGAGCTGATGACGATCAACTTCTCGCTGCTGGCGATGGATCAGATCGTCAATCACGCCGCGCACATCCGCTACATGTTCGGCGGCCAGGTCAAGGTGCCGCTCGTGGTGCGGATGCCCCAGGGCGCCGGCCATCAGCTCGGACCGACGCACTCGCACTCGTGGGAGGCGTTCTTCCTGCACGTGCCGGGCCTGCTCGTCGCCGTGCCGAGCACCGCGGCCGACGCCAAGGGGCTGCTGAAGGCGGCGATCCGGGACGACAACCCGGTGGTGTTCATCGAGCACGAGTACCTCTACGGCCAACGCGGCGAGGTGTCCGACGACCCCGACCTGGTCGCCGACTTCGGGCACGCCGCGATCCGCCGCGAGGGCACCGACATCACGCTCGTCGGTATCTCGCGGATGGCGATCACCGCGCAGCGGGCCGCCGCCGTGCTCGCTGACGAGCACGGGATCTCGGCCGAGGTGATCGACCCGCGGACGCTGCGGCCGCTCGATCTCGACACCATCCTCGCCTCGGTGCGCAAGACCAACCGGGCGATCGTCGTGGAGGAGGGCTGGCCTCACGGCGGGGTCGGCGCCAACCTCGCGGCATTGATCGCCGAGCAGGCATTCGACGACCTCGACGCCCCCGTTGGCCGCGTCACCGGCGCCGACGTGCCGATGCCGTATGCCAAGCCGTTGGAGGAGATCGCCTATCCACACGAAAAACAGATCGTCGAGGCGGCGTTGGCCACCTTCGGCGACCGATGATCACGGATCCACAGCGCTTTCGCAGTGCATTCGACGGCGCCGCCGTCGGGTTGGCGATCGTGTCCGAGAACGGCCGCTTCGAGCAGGTCAACGCCGCGTTCTGCGACATGACCGGCTACGACGAGGAGCAGCTCATCGGCCTGTCGGTGCACGAGCTGACGCACCCCGAACACGTCGACGAGGAGGCGCGCGCGATGGCGCGCATGACCGCCGGCGAGCTTCAGTCCCACCGGACCGAGAACCGCTACATGCGCGCCGACGGCGGCGCGCTGTGGGCGTCGATGTCGATGTCGTACGTCGGCGATCGCGGGCGCGCGTTCTTCATCGTCCAGATGACCGACATCTCCGAGCGCCGGGCCGCCCAGGAGGCGGCCCAGACCTCGCACGAGATGTTCCGCTCGCTGACCGTCGCGTCGCCGAGCGGCGTCTTCTCGTGTGACCACCGCGGCCATCTGGACTACTGCAACGAGCGGATGATCAGGATCACCGGGCGCGCGCTGCCCGAGCTGCTCAACCACGGCTGGTGGGAGATGGTCGACCCGCTCGACGCGGCGCGCGTGTTCCCCGAGATGCGCCGCGCCGTCCGCGAGGAGCGCGCGCTGGAGCTCGAGTTCCGCATTCGCAAGCCGACCGGCGAGCAGCGCTGGGTGTGGCTGCGCACCGCGCCGGTCCCGACGCGCGAGGGCACGACGACGACCTACGTCAACACGATCGACGACATCACCGACGAGGTCGACGCCCAGCGCGCGCTGTCGACGCGCGAGGCGGAGTTCCGGATGCTGGCCGAGAACTCGTCGGACTTCCTGTCGCGCCACGCGCCGGACGGCACGTACCTCTACGCGTCGCCGGCCTGCCTGGCGCTGAGCGGCTACACATCCGACGAGCTGACCGGCCGCTCATTGCTGCACATCGCCCACGCCGACGACCGCCTGGCGGTCGCCGAGATCAAGTCGCGGGCGATCGCGTCGCGCGCGCCGGCGACGGTGATCTACCGCGGCAGCCGCAAGGACGAGACGGTCCGCTGGTTCGAGTCGACGATCACCGCGGTCAGCGACGCCGAGGGCGAGGTCGTGGAGATCGTCGTCGTGACGCGCGACATCACCGACCGCAAGGCGGTCGAGCAGCAGCTCTCGCACGCCGCGCTGCACGACTCGCTGACCGGCCTGCCCAACCGCACGCTGTTCCTCGACCGCCTCGGCCTGGCGCTGAGGCGCTCGCGGCGGCGGACCGGCGCGCTGGCCGTGCTGTTCCTCGACGTCGACCGCTTCAAGGTCATCAACGACTCGCTCGGCCACGAGGCGGGCGACACGCTGCTGATCGACATCGCGGGCCGCGTCGCTGCGGCGCTGCGTCCGGCCGACACCGTCGCGCGTTTCGGTGGCGACGAGTTCACGGTCCTGCTCGACGACCTCGAGGACGAGACCGAGGCGACGACGATCGCCCAGCGGCTGGTCGACGTGTTCGCGGAGCCGTTTGCGATCGACGAGGACGAGGTCTTCCTGCAGACGAGCATCGGGATCGCGATCGCCCGGCTGGGCACCGAGACGGCCGAGGAGCTGATCCGCGACGCCGACGCGGCGATGTACCGGGCCAAGGACTCGGGCAAGGGTCGCTACGAGATCTTCGACGACCAGATGCGCGCCGACGTCGTCGCGCGGCTGCACACCGAGAGCGCGCTGCGCCGCGCGCTCGAGCGCGGCGAGCTGCGGCTGCACTACCAGCCGGAGATCGACGTCGTCGCCCACCGCGTCGTCGGTTTCGAGGCGCTCGTCCGCTGGCAACACCCGACGCGCGGCCTGCTGGCGCCCAAGGAGTTCATCCCGCTCGCGGAGGAGACGGGGCTGATCGTTCCGATCGGCGAATGGGTGCTGCGCGAGGCGTGCAAGGACGCGGCGCGCTGGCCGGCGCTCGGCGGTGACCCGCTGACGCTGTCGGTCAACCTGTCGGTGCGCCAGTTCGGCAAGCACGACATCGTGGCGTCGGTGCGCTCGGTGCTGGCGGAGACCGGGACCGATCCGGCGAGCGTCTGCCTGGAGATCACCGAGAGCGCGATGATGGAGTCGGGCACCGACGCGTGGGAGATGCTGCGGCGGCTCAAGGAGCTCGGCGTGCGCCTGGCGATCGACGACTTCGGGACCGGCTACTCGTCGCTGGCCCACCTGCGCGGCTTCCCGATCGACGTGCTGAAGATCGACCGCACGTTCGTCGACGGGCTCGGGCGCACGCCACAGGACGCGTCGATCGCGGCGGCGATCATCTCGCTCGCGCACGCCCTCGGGCTGGAGACGATCGCCGAGGGGATCGAGACCAGCGAGCAGCTCGAGCTGCTGGCACGCGGCTGGGCTGCGACGTCGCCCAGGGCTTCCTGTTCGCGCGGCCGCGGCCGGTCGCCGAGGCGTCCGAGCTGGTCGGGCGGCGGCTGTCGCCGACCTAGCCGGTCAGCGCACCCAGGAACTCGGTCAGCGCATCAGCGACTGGGCCGGGCGCTCGATGAAGAACAGGTGGCCGGTGCCGTGGACGATCTACCAGGCGCGCGTCGGGGATCCGGTCGACGAGCAGGTCGCTGCTGGCCGCCGGAATGACCTGGTCCTGGTCGCCGGTGATGACGAGCGTCGGCGCGGCAATGTCCTTCAGGCGGTCGGCGCTGTCGTGGGCGAGCACGGCGTCGACCTGCGCCGCGTAACCATCCGGGTCCTGGACGTCGTTGCTCTTCTTGGCGACGAATGCAGCGACCAGATCGGCCTCCGCGTCCGGCGCGAACGCCTTGGGCGCCAGCGCGGCCATCCGCTGCGCCCAGTCGTCGGTCGCCATCGCGAACGCGCGGCCGGTCTCGCGCGGCATCGGCGCTGCGTGGGCCACGCCGGCGTGGGTGCAGCCCAGAACGAGGTGATCGACCCGGTCGGGGGAGGCGATCGCCAGCTCCTGGGCGATCATGCCGCCCATCGACATGCCGAAGACGTGGGCTCGCTCGATGCCGAGGTGGTCGAGCAGGCCGACGGCGTCCTGGGCCATCTGCGCGGTCGAGTACGGCCCCGGCGGCACGGAGCTGTCACCGCTGCCGCGGTTGTCGTAGGCGATCGTGCGGTAGCCGGCCAGCGTGAGCCCGGCCGCGACCGGCTCCCAGTCGCTGACGATCGCCGGGATGCCCGCGATCAGCAGCACCGGCGGGCCGTCGCCACGCGTCTCATAGTGCAGTGCGACGTCAGACAGTTCGACCTGCGCCATCGCTCGATCCTAGGGGTCGCGGGGCCGCGGCCAGAGCGCGTCGGGCGGGTCAGGACCCATCCGGCGATTGTGGACCATTAAGCTTGGGGGGTGCCAGAAGTCGTCATGCCCCGCCTGTCGGACTCCATGGAAGAGGGGACGATCCTCAAGTGGCTGAAAAGCGACGGGGAAGCCGTTGCCCGCGGCGAGGAGCTCGTCGAGATCGAGACCGACAAGGCGACGATGACCTACGAGGCCGACGCGGCAGGCGTGTTGACGATCATCGCCGCCGAAGGCGACACGCTGCCGATCGGGGCGCCGATCGCGACGATCGGCGAGACCGCGGCCCGCCCCACCCCGCCCGCGTCGGAGAACGGCGACGCTCCGGCTCCGGCTCGCGGCCCCCGCGGCCGCGCCCGCCCCGGCCGCGCCCGCGCCCGGCGGCGCCTGCGGTCGCGACCGTGCGGCGCCCGGCGCCCGGGCCAAGGCCTCGCCGCTGGCCCGTCGCCTCGCGCAGGATCGCAACGTCGACCTGGCCACGCTGACCGGGACCGGCCCCGGCGGGCGGATCGTCCGGGCTGACGTCGAGGCCGCCGCCGCGCAGGATGCTCCGCCCGCTCCGGCGCCCGCGCTCGTCGCGCCGCCAGCGCCCGCGCCTGCTCCGATCGCCGCACCCGCGCCAACGGCCGAGCCCGCGATCCCGACCGCCAAGGGCGACGTCGAGCTCGCCGAGCTGACCCGCACGCAGCAGCTCGTCGCCCGCCGGATGGCCGAGTCGCGCGCCACGGTGCCCGACTTCACGCTGACCGTCACGGTCGACATGGAGTCGTGCGTGGCGATGCGTGCGCAGCTCAAGGCGACGCGCCGGCCCCGACGCCGTGGTGCCGTCCTACAACGACATGATCGTCAAGGCCTGCGCACTGGCCCTGCGCGAGATGCCGCGTGCCAACGGCGCCTACCGCGACGGCCACTTCGAGCTGCTATTCGCGGGTCAACGTCGGCATCGCCGTCGCCGCGCAGGACAGCCTGATCGTGCCGACCGTCTTCGACGCCGACCGCCGCTCGCTCGGCGAGATCGCACGCGACAGCCGCGAGCTGGCCGGCAAGGTCCGCGACGGCGACGATCACCCCGCCTGAGCTCGGCGGCGCGACGTTCACCGTCTCGAACCTCGGGATGTTCGGCGTGACGCGCTTCACGGCGGTCATCAACCCGCCGCAGGCGGCGATCCTCGCCGTCGGCGCGCTCGAGCAGCGCGCCGTCGTCCGCGACGGCCAGGTCGTGCCCCGTCACACGCTCGACGTGACCCTCTCGTGCGACCACCGGATCCTCTACGGCGCCGACGCGGCGCGCTTCGCCGCGAGGGTCCGCGAGCTGCTGGAGCAGCCGTTTTCGCTGGCGCTGTAAAGCGTCACTTCACTCGGCAGAGAATCGGGACTCAAGTTTTTCGGTGAATTGCCGACATCACCCGCAATGGACCACGAGCAAGGCGGGCCGCCTCCTGCTCGTCGACTTCGATGCTGGACACTGCCGCCCGTATGCGCCGGGCGCTCCGGGACACCGCGCCGACTGCGCACCCTGGAGGCCCACACGAGCGCGCAGCGCGCGACGCGCTGGCGCGGGAAGAGTTCGACTGCCTCGTCGCACCGGCTGGCGCCCCGCTGCTCGCCGACGTGCTCGCCGACCAAGACGCGCTGCCGGTCGTCGCCGTGGCCGTCGACGCCGACGGTGCGCTCGACGCCCTCGGCGCGGCGCGTTCGACGGCGTCGTTGCCGGTGACGAGCTGGCGCTGATGCGCGGCGTGCGCCACGCGCTGGCCCTGACCGCCGCGCGCCGCCGGGCCCGGCGTGCCGAACAGCGCGACGCCGCCCGCCGCGATCTGGCGCCGCTCGGCCACTTCGAGCTCGACGGCGACCTCGCCCGATCTCGGTCAACCCCCTCTGCGTCGAGCTGACCGGCGTGACCGAGGAGGACCCCGACAGCTTCCGCCGGGCACTGCGCACGGTGCCGCGCGAAGACCTCCCGACCGTGTTTGCCGAGATCGAGCGACTGCGTGCGGGCCAGCCGATCCACATCCAGCACCGGATGGTCCGTCCCGACGGCAGGTGCACTGGCTCGACACCCGCTGCGTGCCGATCAAGGACGCCGCCGGGGAGATCACCGGCGTCGTCGGCGGCGTGATGGACGTCACCGAGTCGCCGCGCGGCCGAGCAGCGCGAGCGCACGATGCGCGCCCAGCTCGAGGCGATCTTCGAGCACTCTCCGTCAGCGATCTGGTTCAAGGACCTCGATCGCCGCTACGCGTTCGTCAATCCGCAGTTCGCGTCGCTCTTCGGCTCGGGACCCGGCCGACTTCGTCGGCGCCTGCGACGAGGACGTCCTGCCCGCCCCATTGCGTCCCGATCGTCTCGGAGCGCGACCTGACGGTGATCACGACCGGCGAGGCGATCGAGTTCGAGGATGAGCTGGTCACGCCGTCGGGCGCGCGCTGGATCTCGTCGGTCGCCTTCCCGGTGTTCGATGTCGACGGCGAGCTGATCGGCGTGTCCGGCATGGCCGACGACGTCACCCGACCGCCACGAGATCGAGGACCGCTTCCGCCGTTCGTTCGACGACGCCCCGGTCGGCATGAGCCTCGCGCGCCCCGACGGCACGTGGCTGAACGTCAACCGGGCGCTCGCCGAGCTGCTCGGCTACGACCGCACGGAGCTGCTGGACCGCGCGTACCGCGAGTTCACCCACCCCGAGGACCGCGACGAGGACCAGCGGAGGCTCTCGGCAGCTGTTGCGCCACGGCGGCACGCTGGTGCGCGAGAAGCGCCTGATCCGCCGCGACGGCTCGACCGTCTGGGTCCTGAGCTGCGTCGACATCGCCCGCGACAGCACCGGGCGCGCGATGTGGGCGCTGACCCACGTGCTCGACATCACCCAGCGCAAGCGCGCCGAGCACGAGCTCCAGCGCCAGCAGGTCGACATGCTCACGATCGCCCGCGTCGCCCGCGACGCCGGCGCGGCCGACAACCCGGGCCATGAGGTCTGCGAGGTCGCGGGCCAGATCGTCGGCGCGGCGAACGTCGCGCTGCTCGAGATCCGCGGCTCCGACCGGATGGTGATGACCGCCTCGATCGACGTGCCACGCCCCGCTGGGGTCGGAGCGCAAGTTCGCCGACGTGCCGCTGACCTCCGGGCTCTGCGCCAGCTCGCGTGAGCGGCTGTTCATCGGCGACCTCGGCGACGTCCTGTCGCAGAACTGGGGCTCGGCAATCAAGGTGCGCTCGGCCGTCTACGAGCCGATCATGCGCGGCTCAGAACTGCTCGGCGTGCTGTCGATCGCCTGGGCGGAGACCCGCCAGGCGCTGAGCCCGCGCGAGAGCTCGGTCATCCGCCTGCTGGCGGCCGAGATGGCGACGATCATCGAGCGCGCGCGCCTGAGCGCGCAGCTGCGCGAGCTCGCCCGCACCGACCCGCTGACCGGCCTGGCCAACCGCCGCGTGTGGGACGAGCGGATCGAGATCGAGCTGACCCACGCCAAGCGGTTCGGCAACCCGGTCTGCCTGGCGCTCGTCGACCTCGACCACTTCAAGCTCTACAACGACAGCTACGGCCACCAGGCCGGCGACCGGCTGCTGTCGGCCGCGACCGCGGCGTGGACGGCCGAGCTGCGCAGCGGCGACCTGATGGCCCGTGTCGGCGGCGACGAGTTCGCCGTGCTGCTGCCCGACTGTTCGCTCCAGGACGGTCAGGCGCTGGTCGAGCGCCTGCGGCTGGCGACGCCGGCCGGCGTCAGCTGCTCGGTCGGGATCGTGCAGTGGGACGGCGCGGAGGCAGCGCCCGAAGCGGTCGCCCGCGCCGACGCCGCGCTGTACGCGGCCAAGGAGTCCGGCCGCGCGCGCAGCGTGGCCGGCTGACCGCCTCGCTCACCCGTCCGCCGGGCCCGGGCCGAACAGCGCCGCGTTGGGCCGGCGGTCGCTGTCGATGCGCACCCGCGCCGGCGTGCGGTCGGTCTCGACGTACATGCACAACGGGCGCTGGGGGTCCAGCCCGGTGACGCAGGTCCGGTACAGGTGGTCGGCCGGACGGTCGACGTCGAGCCGCGTCAGGCCGGACAGGTAGGCGGGGAAGCGCGCGTGGACGACGCGTAGGACCGCGAGGCGCATCGCCGCGTCCTCCCGCCCGCGCGCGGTCACGTTGGAGTGGTTGAGTCCCGCGGCGACGGCGAACACGACGGCGACGCCGCACAGCAGACCGGTTGCGGCGCGGTCGGTCGCGATCGCCAGCGGCTCCGACGGCGCGCGGCGACGCCGGCGCCAGCGGGCGAGCAGCGGCGCGCCGACGGCCACCGCCATCCAGTTGACGAAACCGGCCAGCAGCAGGGCGGCGACCGGGCCGGTGCGATCGCCGGCGATCGGCCACAGGTGGATCGCAACCGCTTCGAGCACCGTCAGCACCACGAACAGCGGCCACGTCAGCGCGCCCCGCAGGCGCCAGCGCATCCGCCGCCGCCATGCGCCGCTGTCGATGGCGCCCATGGTCACAGGGTGCCACCATGGATACATGAGCGAGCTGTGGACCTGCGACCTGGGCGTCGTCGCCTACGGCGAGGCGCTCGCGCTGCAGGAGGGCCTGCGCGTCGCCCGCCAGGACGGCGCGATCCCCGACGTGCTGTTGACGCTCGAGCACCCGCCGGTGTTCACGCGCGGGCGCCGGACGCGCGACGGCGAGTTGCCGCTCGGCGAGCGGTGGTACGCCGACCGCGGGATCGAGATCGTCGACGTGCGCCGCGGCGGGCGCGTCACCTACCACGGCCCGGGGCAGCTCGTCGGCTACGCGATCGCCGAGATCGACGACGTCGTCGCGTTCGTGCGCCTGTTCGAGCGCGCGGCGATCGACGCGCTGGCGGCCGAGGGGATCGCCGCCCGCGCGCGGCCCGACGAGGGCGCCGACTACACCGGCGTGTGGGTGGCCGACCGCAAGATCGCCTCGATCGGGGTGCATGTCAGCCGCGGCGTGACGACCCACGGGATCGCGATCAACGCCGACAACGACCTGACGCCGTTTGAGTGGGTGATCCCGTGCGGGCTGCCCGACGTGCGGATGACCTCGATCGCCGCCGAGACCGGGCGCGCCGACACGCTGCCGGATCTGCGCGAGCGCTTCGCCGCCGCGTTCGCCGCCCAGCACCGGGCCACCGCGCGGGCCGTCGATCCGTCGCTGCTGCACGGCGTGCTCGCGGGCGCGCGCTAACGTCTGTCGGCAGTGCCCTACGACAACGCGCAGCGCACGCACTCGACCCGCTCGCGGGCCAACCCCGGCGGGATGGACGTCCTCAAGGTCCTCGGTCCCGACGTTCAGCCGATCCGCGCCCGCAAGCCGCCGTGGTTCAAGGTGCCGCCGCCGGGCGGCGAGCGCTACCGCGAGCTGACCGAGCTGATCCGCTCCGAGAACCTGCACACCGTCTGCCAGGAGGCGGCGTGCCCGAACGTCGGCGAGTGCTGGGAGCGCGGCACGGCGACGTTCATGATCCTCGGCGACACGTGTACGCGGCGCTGCGGCTTCTGCAACGTCAAGACCGGACGGCCGACGTGGAACGACCCGCTCGAGCCGGCGCGCGTCGCGCGGACGATCGCCCGGATGGGGCTGCGCCACGCGGTCATCACGAGCGTCGATCGCGACGATCTGCCCGACAAGGGTGCGCGCATCTGGGCCGCCGTCATCCGCCAGGTCCGCCGCCAGGCGCCGCGCTGCAAGGTCGAGGTCCTGACCCCCGACTTCCAGGGCCAGGAGATGCCGCTGGCGACGGTGCTCGCTGAGCGCCCCGACGTGTTCAACCACAACGTCGAGGTCGTGCCGCGGCTGTACCCGCTGGCGCGCCGCGGGTCGACGTGGCAGCGCTCGCTGCGCGTGCTGGCCAACGCGCGCGAGATGGGGGGCCGTGGGCTGGTGACGAAGTCGGGGCTGATGGTCGGGCTCGGCGAGACCCACGACGAGATGGTCGCCGCGTTCGCCGACCTGCGCGGCGCCGGGGTTCAGGTCCTGACGGTCGGCCAGTACCTGCGCCCGACCGAACGCCACCTGCCGGTCGTCCGCTACTGGCACCCCGACGAGTTCAAGGCGCTGGAGATCGCCGCCTACGAGCTCGGCTTCGACCACATCGCCGCCGGCCCGCTCGTCCGCTCGTCCTACCACGCCGACCAGCACGTACCCCAGGCCGAGCCCGGCAGCGGCCCGCTCGCCGCTGCGGCGGGCTGAGGCCGTCGGCTGAGCGGAGCCGTACCCTGGCGCGGGAGTGTTCCCGCTCAAGGACAACATCCCCAGCACGCGGCTGCCGATCGTCACGATCGTGCTCGTCGTCGCCAACGTGCTGGCGTACTTCCTGTGGCAGCGCGGCGGGATCACGCTCGGCGACCCGAGCTCGAACCACTACATGCTGAACCTGATCAAGTTCGGGGCGATCCCCACCGAGCTCGCCCATCCGGGCACGCACTGCGGCTACGCGCTCAACGCCCACACGGTCGACACGGGCTCCGTCGTGTGCAGCGGCCCCCGCTACCCGCTGCGCCAGCCGGCGACGTGGATCACGCCGTTCACCTCGATGTTCATGCACGGCGGGCTGCTGCACCTCGGCGGCAACATGCTGTTCCTGTGGATCTTCGGAGCCAACGTCGAGACCGCGCTGGGCCGGATCCGCTTCCCGCTGTTCTATGTGCTCGCCGGCCTCGCGGCGATGGCTCTCCAGGTGGCGATCGACCCAGGCTCGACGAACCCGACGATCGGCGCGTCGGGCGCGATCGCCGGCGTACTGGCCGGCTATCTCGTGCTGTTCCCGCGAGCCCGCGTGCTGACGTTCATCTTCCTCATCTTCTTCTTCACCCTGCTCGAGGTGCCGGCGATCGTGTTCCTCGGCGTCTGGATCGCCCTGCAGATCGTGTTCGCCATCGCCGGGCTGAGCAACCCGACCGGCGGCGGTGTCGCGTACTTCGCTCACATCGGCGGCTTCGCGTTCGGCCTGCTGGCGATCAAGCTGTTCATCCTGCGCCGGGCCATACCGGTGCCGCCGCCTGCGCCGGCGACGTGAGGGCGCGCGCGACAGCCGTGTCGATCGCCGGCGCGCTGCTGGTCGCGGGCTGCGGCGGCGGGGGCGCGACCGCGAGCCGGACCGCGGCCGCACCGGCGACCGACGCCGCCGTGCAGGCGATCAACGGCCCGACGGCGCCCGGCATCGGCCCCCTCCCGCTCGCCGTCAAGCTCGTCACCGGTCCGACGCCCGTGCACCCGAACTTCACGACCCGCCCGCGCGGCGGGCTGCTGTTCGACCTCGACACCGGCCGCGTCCTGTGGCAGCAGAACCCGACCAAGGTGCTGCCGATCGCGTCGCTGACGAAGATGATGACCGCGCTGCTGGCCGTCGAGCGCGAGCCGCCGGACGCCCGCGTCCTGATCACCCGCTCGGCGCGTCACGCCGCCGGCTCCAAGGTCGGCGTGCTGCCGTTCCACAGGCACATACGCCTGGAGACGATGCTCTACGGGCTGCTGTTGCCGTCGGGCAACGACGCTGCCGTCGCGCTCTCGCAGCGGGTGTCGGGCACACAGAAACGCTTCATCGCGCTGATGAACAAGCGCGCGCAGCAGCTCAACCTGTCGTGCACCCACTTCACCAGCCCCAGCGGGATCATCGACAAGGGCAACCACTCGTGCGCGGTCGATCTCGCGGCGCTGGCCCGTGCCGTGCTCGACGAGCCGCGGCTGGCCAAGATCGTCAAGACCGAGAAGGCTGTCCTGCGGTTCCCGATCAAGGGCGGCAAGCTCTACCTGTACAACAACAACCCGCTGTTGCGCACGGACTACCCCGGAACGATCGGCGTCAAGACCGGCTTCACGGATGCCGCCGGGCACAGCCTGGTGGCCGCGGCGCAGCGCGGCGGCCACCGTCTCGGGGTCGTTCTGCTGCACTCGCCGAACATCGGCAAGCAGTCGCGCGTGCTGCTCGACCGCGGCTTCGCAGCGCTGGGGCAGCGCTGAGAACGGCCGGTCGCAGCTAGAATCCGCCTCAACC
Source organism: uncultured Actinomycetes bacterium (assembly GCA_963766605.1). Classification (GTDB taxonomy): domain Bacteria; phylum Actinomycetota; class Thermoleophilia; order Solirubrobacterales; family Solirubrobacteraceae; genus AC-49. The sequence continues at coordinate 53,015 of CAVYAT010000004.1, read as the reverse complement.
GACTGGCTGGTCAGCCAAGGAGTTTTTGTGGACCTCGACGACACCCCAGAACAGGCCGAGTACCGCGCCACGGTGCGCGCATGGCTCGACGAGCACAAGTCGCAAGCGCCCCACCTGCCGGGCCGCGGCGCGCGCGATGAAGATCCCGACCTGCTCGCCAAGCGGCGCACATGGCAGGGCAAACTGGCCGAGGGCGGGCTGGCCGGCGTGACCTGGCCCAGGGAATACGGCGGCCAGGGCCTCGGCCCGATCGAATCGGTCACCGTCAACCAGGAGATCGCCCGCGCCGAGGTCCCGGGGATCCTGGACATCATCGGCGTCGGAATGCTCGGCCCGACGATCATCGCCCACGGCACCGAGGAGCAGAAGACGCGCTACCTCGGCCCGATGCTCCACGGCGACGAGGTCTGGTGCCAGCTGTTCTCCGAGCCGGCCGCCGGCTCCGACCTTGCCGGCATCCAGAGCCGCGCCGTCCAGCACGACGACGGCGGCTGGGTCCTCAACGGCCAGAAGGTGTGGACGACCAACGCGCAGTTCGCCTCCTACGGCCTGCTGCTCGCACGCACCGACCCGTCGGTGACCAAGCACCAGGGGCTGACGATGTTCATCGTCCCGATGGACGCCGAGGGCGTGACGGTGCGCGGCCTGCGCCAGATCTCCGGCGAGGCCGAGTTCAACGAGGTCTTCTTCGACGACGTCAAGCTCGACGCCGACGCGGTCGTCGGCCCCGTCAACGGCGGCTGGGGCACGGCCCTGACGACGCTGATGTTCGAGCGCCTGACGATCGGCTCCGGCTCCGGCTACCGCGAGTCGGACTTCGCCGAGGTGCTCGGCGCCGACGAGTACGCGCGGCGCGACCCCGACGTGCGCCAGCGACTCGGCCGCCTGGCCGCCGACCTGATCTCGATCCGGTTCATGAGCTACCGGACGCTGACCATGCTCCAGAAGGGCCAGATCCCCGGTCCCGAGTCGGGCCTGGCGAAGATCACGATCGTCAACTCGGCGATCGCGGCCGGCGACCTGATCGCCGACGTGATCGGCCCCGAGGCGCTCGACAACGACAACCGCTGGGGCTACATGATCTCGTTCCTTCCCGGCCTGAAGTCGGCCGGCGGGACCGACGAGATCCTGCGCAACACGGTCGGCGAGCGCGTGCTCGGACTGCCGCCTGAGCCGCGCCTGGACAAGGGGCTGCCGTTCAGCGAGTTGCGGGCCAAGGAGCGCGAGGCGGTGAACGCCTGATGGACGTCTCACTCTCCGACGAGCAGGAGTTCCTGCGCGAGGCCGCCCGCGGGGCGCTGTCTCGGTTCGACACCGTCTCCGCGGCGCGCGAAGCGGGCGACGAGGGCCCCTCGGCGCTGCCGGACCTGTGGCCGACGGCCAAGGACGCCGGCTGGCCCGGGCTGCTGGTGCGTGACGAGTCCGGCGGCGCCGGGCTCGGCGTCTTCGACGCGATGCTGGTCACCCAGGAGTCGGGGCGCAAGCTCGCGGGAATCGGGCTGCTGGGCCACGTACCCGCGTCGCTGCTGCTCGACCTCGGCGGCTACGCGCGGATCGCCGACATCGCCAGCGGCGAGCTGCGCGCGGCGTTCGCCGGCGCGCAGCCTCCCAGCGCGATCGAGGATCGCTGGACGACCGACGCCCCCAGTGGCCTGCACCGCGCGGTCGCGCCGCAGGTCGGCGCCGACGGCACCCTGTCGGGCGAGGTGGCGTGGGTGCCCGACGCTCCCGGGGCCGACGTGATCGTCGTCATCGCCGTCGACGAGTCGGGCGATCCGGTCGCGCTCGCCGTCGAGGGGGCCGAGGTAGAGGAGACCCGCCGCTACGACCTGACCCGCTCGCTCGGTCACGTCAAGCTCGACGGCGTCACTGGCACGAAGCTCGACGTCGGCCGCGACGAGATCGAGCGCGCGTGGTACATCACGCAGGCGCTACTGGCCGCGGAGTCGGTCGGCACGGTCGAACAGGTGCTCGAGATCAGCGTCGCCTACGCGAAGGAACGCTTCACGTTCGGGCGTCCGATCGGCTCATACCAGGCGATCAAGCACGGGCTCGTCGAGATCCTGCGACTGCAGGAGATCGGCCGCTCGCTGCTGTTGTACGCGGGCTGGGCGGGCGACAAGGGCCCCGACGAGTTCGCGCTCGCGGCCAGCGCCGCGCGTTCGGCCGCCGGCAACGCGCTCGACTACGCGACGCGCGAGATGATCGCCGTCCACGGCGGCATCGGCGCGACATGGGAGCACGACGCGCCGTGGTACTACCGCCGGGCGCAGCTCTCGCGCCGCCTGCTCGGTGGGCACGCCGGGGCGACCGACCGCGTCGCCGACGAAGTTCTGGCGACCGCCGGCTAGCCGCTTCACCGATTGTGGTCCGCGGGGCGGGCGCGTAGAGTGCCCGCCCCGTGAACGCTCAACGCCGCCAGAGTTTTTGCATTGCGGCGCTTGCGGTGCTGGTGTGCGTCGTCGTCGTCGCCGCCCCGGCCCACGCGGCCCCCGGTTTCAGCGCACCGATCACCCTGGTCCGAAACCCGCCACCGGCCGGGGCCGTCAACAGCGACAACGGCGTCGTCGTGTGCTTCTCGCTGGCCGGCAACGCGGTCGCGTGGACGCAGGTCGACAAGACGGAGCTGCGGCCCAAGGAGCGAGTCTTCACCAGCGCACACCTCGAGTCGTTCGACACCACCGGGCCTCATGGCGGGCAGCTGATCGGCCCGGCCAACGCGTTCGCCAGCTGCCCGGCGCTCGACTCCAGCGGATCGACGGTCGTCGGGACCGCGAACTCCGAGGCGCCGCTGGCGCTCGACGAGCCGCCGCCGATCAGCGAGGTCGGCGCGCTGTACGTCAACCGGCTCGGCTCACCGTCGGCCGCCGTCCCCGACGCGACCGGCCTGGGCGCGCGCGCCGCCGCGTTCCCCGACGGCGGCTCCGTCGTCGCATGGCTGGCGCTGGCGCCGGGCGCGAAGGCCAGTGACCCGGCGTTCGTGGTCTACGCCGCGCGGCGGGCCGCCGACGGCACGTTCTCGCCGCCGCAGCTGCTCGGCGGCCCGGGCACGGTCGACCACGCGCACGGGCGCGACCGGGTGATCGTCGCGCCCGACGTCGTGGCCGACCCCGATGGCAGCGCCGAGGTCGCGTGGACGCTGGTCGCCGACGCCGGTCGCGACTCGACGGTCCAGGTCAGTCAGGCGCCGCCCGGCGCACCGTTCGGAGCGCCGCAGACGCTCGCCCAGCCGGGCCCGACCGGCCAGGGCGCCGTCGGCCTGGTGCACTTCGCCCATGGCGGCACGGGCCGCCACGTGATCTTCTACCAGCGGATCAGCAAGAGCCGCGACGTCGGACTCCAGCTGACCGGGCAGAGCGCGGCCGGGGCACCGTATGCAGCGATCCCCGAGCTGTACGCCAAGGCCGTCGAGGACGGCCCGGCGACGAGCGGGCTCGACATGGACGACATCGGCGATGTGTTCGCCCTCGTCGGGCCGGACTCCGAGTTCGCCGGGCTTCCCGACGACCTTGCCGTCCTGCGCAAGCCGGCCGGCGACGCGTCGTTCGGCGCGCCACAGTTCCTCGTGCCCGCAGGCGCCGGGGACGCGCTGATCCTCGACTCGGCGCTCGCGGTCGCCCCCGACGGGCGCGCGGCCGTCGCCTGGGTACAGCTGGTCGACGCGCCGTTCGGCGGGGTGGGGGCGCGCGTGCTGTTGTCGACCGCGCCGCCCGGCGGCCGCTTCGGCGCGCCGGTCGCGGTGAGCGGGCTGGCGCCGGTGGCCGACAGCGTCGCGGCGACCTACGACGCCGACGGGCGGCTGCGAATCGCGTGGCGAGCTGCCCCCGAGCTGCTCGGCCACGACGACCTGTTCGGGGTCGTGCAATCGCCCGGCGCGCCGGACCTGCTCAAGGGCCGGGGTCCCGCCGTGGAGGTGTCGCGCAAGCTCGGCCACGGCGCGCGCTCGGTGTCGGTCGCCGTGCGGATGCGACGGTCGGGCACGGTTCGGGTCCACGTCTCGATCCCGCACGCCGGAGGCCGGCTCGAGGTCGGGTCCGAGGCCGGACACCTGTTCACGCGCGGCGGAACCGCGCACGTGCTGGTCGACCTCGGCGCTGCGCTGCCCCGCGGCCGGCGCCTGAGCCCGCTGATCGTCATCTACGCGACGGATGCCCGCGGCGCCTCGACCGTCGCCCGTGTGACCGCACATCTGAAGCTGCCAAAGTAGGTGTCGAAATCGCCGGTTCCCGTTCGACGTAGAGGTGAACAGCCACGCCCGCGTGGCATCCACCCATCACCAGGAGGCCCTGATGCCGCAGTACATGCTCCTGCTCTACAACCCCGTCGACGACGACCGCACGCCCGAAGAGATCGGCGCCGAGCACCCGAAGTGGGGTGCCTACACCGAAGGCCTCAAAGCGGCCGGGCTGTTCGTCGCCGGCGATCCGCTCCAGGGCACCGAGACGGCGACCACCGTGCGCGTCCGCGACGGCCAGACGCAGATCACCGACGGACCGTTCGCCGAGACCAAGGAGTACATCAACGGCTACTACCTGATCGACGCGCCCGATCTCGACACCGCGCTCGAGCAGGCGTCGAAGGTGCCGCTGGTGGGCCGCGGCTCGGTCGAGGTGCGACCGCTGATGGACCTGTCGGCGATGTCGGCTCCCGACGGCGCCGAGGCAACCGCCACCGCATGAGCGCGCGCGGCGGGCGGCGGGCGGACGCACACGTACCGGCCGCCGCCGCCGAACGCGCCTTCCGCGACGAGGGCCCAAAGGTCCTGGCGACGCTGATCCGCCGCGTCGGCGACTTCCAGCTCGCCGAGGATGCGGTCCAGGACGCGTTCGCCGCGGCGATCGCGGCCTGGCCGCGCGACGGGGTGCCCGACAACCCGGCCGCGTGGATCACCGTCACCGCGCGGCGCAGGGCGATCGACCGCCTGCGTCGCGACCGTACGCTCGCCGACCGCGTCGCGCGGCTGCGCGATCTGACCGAGACCGAGACCGTGGACGCCGACCCGACCGACACCTCCGCCCTGACCGACGACCGCCTGGCGCTGATCTTCACGTGCTGTCACCCGGCGCTCGCGCCCGCGGCGCGGGTCGCGCTGACGCTGCGGATGCTCGGCGGGCTGAGCACGGCCGAGATCGCGCGCGCGTACCTGGTCAGCGAGGCGACGATGGCGCAGCGGCTGGTGCGCGCCAAGCGCAAGATCGCCGACGCGGCGATCCCGTATCGCGTCCCGCCCGACGAGGCGCTCGTGGAGCGACGCGACGGCGTGCTGGCGGTGCTGTACCTGATCTTCAACGAGGGTTACGACGCGACGCAGGGCGCGTCGCTGCTGCGCGGCGAGCTGTGCAGCGAGGCGATCCGGCTGGCGCGGCTGCTGGCCGGCCTGATGCCCGACGACGCCGAGACCCTCGGCCTGCTGGCACTGATGCTGCTGATCGACGGCCGCCGCGAAGCGCGCACCGACGCGCACGGCAACGCCGTCACGCTCGACGAGCAGGACCGCGCGCTGTGGGACCAGGGGCGCATCCGCGAGGGCCACATGACGCTGAGCCGGGCGATGGCGCAGCGGCAGATCGGGCCCTACCAACTGCAGGCGGCGATCGCCTCGCTGCATGTGATGGCGCCGTCGCCGCAGGAGACCGACTGGCCGCAGATCGCCGAGCTGTACGAGATGCTCGCCGCACTGACGCCGTCGGGCGTGATCGAGGTCAACCGCGCCGTCGCGCTGGGCCGCGCCCACGGGGCGCAGAGCGGCCTCGACCACCTGGCGCCGCTGCTGGAGGACGCGGCGCTCGAGGGCTACCAGCCGCTGCACGCCGCACACGCCGAGCTGCTGCGCAACGCGGGCGAGGAGGCTGCAGCGCAGCGCGCCTACGAGCGCGCGATCGCGCTGAGCGCCAACGATGTGCAGCGCGCCGGGCTGCAGCGCCGGCTGGCGTCCCTGCCAGGACGCTAGCGTCCGGCCCGTGCCGGAGATCCCGCTGCCCGACCCGCCGCTGACCGATGGCGACATCGTCCTGCGCCCGTGGCGCCTGGACGACGTGCCCGAGGCCGCCCCGTTGCTACGCGATCCCGAGATCCCCCGCTGGACGACGGTGCCCGACGACTACACCGAGCGCGACGGGCGCGAGTTCATCGGCTCGAGCGACGCCCGCCGTCGCGCCGGCCAGTCGCTCGAATTCGCCGTCGTCGACGCCGGTGACGGGACGCTGCTGGGCTCGGTCGGCCTGCACAAGCTCAACTGGGAGCGCCGGTTCGGGGAGATCGGCTACTGGGTCGCCGCCGGGGCGCGCCGGCGCGGCGTCGCGACGCGGGCCGTCCGTCTGCTGGCCGGTTACGCGCTCGGGCCGCTGGCGCTGGCGCGGATCGAGATCGCCGTCCACGTCGACAACGTCGCCTCGCAGGCAGTCGCGGCCGCAGCCGGCGCGACGCGCGAGGGCGTCGTCCACGGCCGCGAGATCGGCAAGCACGGCCCGTGCGACGTCGTCGTCTTCGCCCTCACGCGGGCGCCCAGACCTTGACCGGCGCGCGCGCTCCGCGCACCTCGAGGTCGCCGATCTCCTGCATTCCGCCGCCGGCGCCACCAAGCAGCGCGTAGGTCGTGTCGGCCATGAAGATCCGGTGCGGCGTGCCCTTGGTCATCGGCTCCAGGCGCGCGGCGATATTCGCGGTCATCCCGACGACCGTGAACTCCATCCGCTCCTCGGAGCCGACGTTGCCGGCCATCACGACACCCGAGCAGATGCCGACGCCGATGTCGAGGTCGTCGCCGATCTCCTCGCCGCGGACCCAGCGATTGACCTTCTCGAGCTTCTCGCCGGCCATCTCGTGCGCCGCCTCGACGGCGCGGCGCGCGTGGTCGGGCTGCTCGAGCGGCGCGCCGAAGACGGCCATCAGACCGTCGCCGCGGAACCCGGCGAGCGTGCCACCGTGGGCGAGGATCGCCTCGGTCATCGCCGTCAGGTAGCGGTTGACGACCTCGATCCCGCGACTCGCGCCGAGCGCCTCGACGAGCGGCGTCGATCCGCGCAGGTCACAGAACAGAACCGTGACCTCGGCCAGCTTGCCCCCGAGCCGGACCCCATCGCCCGTCTGCGCAAGCACCTGATCGACGACGGCGGCGGGGACGAAGCGCGAGAACAGTGTGCGCGTGTGCTCGCGTTCGAGCGCGGCGATGAAGCCGGTCACAGCGACCGCGCCGATCGTGCCGAGCAGCAGCGCGAGCAGCGGTAGCGTGAAGAACACGATCCGCCCGTCGTCGAACGCGACCTGCGTCGCGACGGCGAACAGAAGGCCGAGGCCGACCGCGGCGAGGACCGCTGCGAGCGTGCCGAATCGCCATGCCACCAGCGGCGCAGCCATGCCGAGCAGGACGATCAGCACGAACGTGACCCCGCCGCCGCTCGACTGCAACGGCAGGCCGTTGAGCAGCGTCGCGATCTTCGTGGCCTGGTACTCGGGGCCGGGCATCGCGGGCGAAGTCGGCGTCGCATGGATGTCCTGCAGGTCGGTCGCCGTCGCCCCGACGACGACGATCCGCCCGCGCAGCAACCCCGCGTGCCGGCCGTGCAGGACGTCGATGAACGAAACGGTCGGAACGGTTCTCAGGGGGCCGAGGAAGTCGATCCAGGCGCGGCCTGGGCCGAACGCCGTCCGCGAGACCGGGTGGCCGGCGGCCTGCGCGGCCACGACCGCGAAGTCGGTGAGGCCGCCGATCGAATACGGGAAGCGGCGCAGCACGCCGTCGGGGTCCGGGTCGGTGGACGTACCGCCGACGCGCTTGCCCGGGTACGACGCGCCGCCGAACACGTTCGTCTTCCCGTCCGCGCTGGGCTCGTCGTCGGCGAGCACCACTCGCGGCGCCGCATCCTGCGCCGCCTGGCCCAGCTCGGCGTCCGCGTGCCGGTCGGGGCTCGGCTCGGTGAACTGAACGTCGTAGGCGATGACCTTGGCCCCGTCGGCGACCAGGCGGCGGATCATCTGGGCGTGATACCTGCGCGAGAACGGAAACGTCGGGAGCGCTTTGAGCGTCTTGGCGTCGATCCCGACCACGGCGACGGCGCGAGGAGTTGCCTGGGTGCCGCGGATCGAGAAGCGCGCGTCGACGCTCGATCGTTCCGGCCCGTTCATGGCGCCGGCCGCCCAGGCCACCAGCGTGAGGACGATCGCGACGGCGCCCGCGGCGACCAGCGCGGTGCCCAGTCGGCGGCGACGCATCGCGCCAGCCTAGATGAGTTCTCGCTAGTGGTGGCGCGGGCGAATCAGGTAGCTGTGTCCGGCCCTGACGGAGACCGTCTTGTGCTTGACGTTGTCGGCGACCGCGACGATGCCGCGCTTGACGACGACGAGCGTCGAGCCGTCGCAGCGATCCTGGACCTCCCAGTTGGTGCCGCGCACGGCCGCCGACCCGCGCTGCCCGACCGTCCTGAACGTCCCGTGGCCGTCGCCCCACACGAACCGCGTCTTGGGCTTGCCCTTGGCCTTCGCCGCGCGCGCCGAGCGCGACGTGAACGTCTTGCACGTGGCCAGCGGCCCGTCGAGCTTGAGGTCGACGCGCCCCTTGCCGCTCGCCGGCTGCGATACGCGGAAGACGCCGCCGTAGAAGTCCGACGTCTTCGTCGTCGGTCCCATCGGCGCGTTGGCCGCGACCATCGTGATGCGTCCCGCGGTGACGTCGATGTCGCTGCCGACCGGGACCTGCTGGCCGGTCAGCGCGAGCGGTACGAACGTCTTCGTGCCGGGCAGGCGCACGAGCACCGTGCCCGAGACCTTCGCGACGTTGACGTTCTGGCCGTCGGTCGGCGGCGGCAGCGAGCCGAGCTGCTGCGTCGGCGGGACCACCGCTGGCGGGGGCGTGGTGGGTGGTGGGTTGCTCGTCGATGGCACGTAGTCGATCGTCGCCTGAATCTCGAGCTGCACCTGGTTGGGGATCTGGCCGTTGCCGTTCTCGTAGGTGCTGCTGCTGCCGTCGGCGAGACTCGGCGTGTCGACGAAGTCCTCGTCGGCGCCGGCGACGCCCCCGGCGTTGGTCGGCACGCTGCCGCTCGTGCTCTGCACGCCGATGTACTCCCCGGTCTGGATCGCCTCCGAGACCGGGAACGGCCCGCGGACGACGTCACCGTTGCCGTCGACGGTCTGGGCGGGAATCGTCCCCAGCGCCCGCACGCTCAACGTCCCGGAGTCGCCGAGCACGCGCAGCGTGACCTGGTCGCCCGGGGTCATCGTCGTCTGGCGGAAGCTCCACGAGGTGATGATCCCGGTGACCGGAGATCTGACGACGTAGTTGGTGTCGCCGGCCAGGAGCTGGAACGCGAGCTGGTTGGGGGCAAGGGCCGCGGTGGCGCCGCCGACCGGAAGGTTGAGGCTGCCGATCGTCGTCGTGTCGGCGCTGGCGGTCGGGCAGAAGGCGGCGCCGAACAGCACCGCCGCCAGCAGAGCGAGGCGTTTCACGTCGAACGCCCCCGCAGCGCTTCGAGGTCGAGGATCACGATCGAGCGCCGCGCGGTCTCGACCCAGTTCAGCGAGCGCAGCGTCTGCAGCGCGCGGCTGACCCCCTCGCGCGATGTTCCGGTCCACGCGGCGAGGTCCTCCTGCGTGATCGGCAGATCGATGTGCAGGCCCGTGCCGTCGCGGTGGCCGTGCTCGGCGCCGTAGCGCTCGCCGAGCTCGACGAGCCGCGCGGCGACGCGCCCGAGCGTGTCCTGGGCGGCGAAGCCGACGCGCTTGTCGTCGGCGTCGCGCAGCCGCCCCGACAGCAGCCGCAGCATGTAGGTCGCCGCGTTGGGAGTGCGCGCCACGAACGACACGAAGTCGGCGGCGGTGACGTTCAGCGCCTCGACCGGCTCGAGCGCGACGGCGGTCGCCGAGCGTGGCTCGCCGTCGATCGCCGACTGGTCGCCGAGCACGTCGCCGGGTCCGCGGATCGCCAGCAGCACGTCGCGGCCCTCGGGCGTGACGCGCGTCAGCTTGACGCGGCCGTCGAGCAGCACGGCAACCGCGCTGGGGACCGTCTGCTCGTGGAACAACGCCGCCCCGCGTGCGAAGCGCCGAACCGTCCCGCGCTCGCGCAACGCCGCCTGCTCCTCGGGCGTCAGCGCTGCCAGGAAGCTCTCCTGCTCCACGCCGGGAAGGGTACCGGCGGCCGGTGCGTTCAAAGCGTTGGGGGATGACGCACGGCGCGCCCCCTCGGGGGCGCGCCGCGTGATCGAAGTGGCCATGACGTGCCACTGTGTCCTTGGGTCTCGTTTCGCCCTAGCCGACGTACTGCCCGGCCTGGGCGCCCATCGCCGCGACGCTCTGCGAGCTGCGGACGATGTCGTTGGTCGGAGCGACGGTGGTCGCCGCCTTGGTCACAGCCGCGCCATGGAGCACGATCGCGGTGACCTTCGTGTTGACCTTGATCGGGGTGACCTTGATCACCGGCGACTGGATCAGGGACGGGATGTTCGACACCGTCGGGACGGCGACCGTGGCCGGCGTGGTCGGGTTGACGACCGGCGCCGGGACCACCTGCGTCGCGGCCTGGATCGCCGACGTGTCGACCGGCTGCTTGATCGTCACGTTGGCGACCGAGGTCGCCGCCGGGTTGACGACCGGCTGGGTCTGCGTGGTCGCCACCGCAGCGGTGACCGTGGTGGTCGCGATGCCGGCTGCCTTGATCGTCAGCTGACCGGTGCTCGGGTTGACCGTCGCGTCGACGTCGGTCGCGTTCTTGACCGCCGTCGCCGGCAGGCTGACCGTGCCCTGCGCCTTGAGCGTCGAGGTGAGCACCGAGACCGCCTTGGTCTGCGGCGTCACCGCGTCGACCTGACCGCGGGTCGGGTCAAAGGCGATCGCCGCGACCGTGGCCGGGAGCGTCGTCTTGGCGATCGTCGTCCCGGTGTTCGAGACGGCGTTGACCGTACGTCCGGCGGCCGCGAACACGCGATCACCGGTGGTGCTGACGGCCAGCGATGTGACCGGAGCGGCGACCTTGGCCAGCGGCTTGGAGACGGCGGTGGCGAGGTTGACCTTGTAGATCGTCTTGTTGTTGCTGAGCGCGTAGTACGCCGAGTCGCCGGCCGGCGACAGCTGCGCGTCGGCGATCTTCGCCCCGATCGGCAGCTTGATCTTCTGCACGTAGCCGTTCTTGACGAGCTGCAGGATGTTGCGCTTGGCGGTCAGCTGGAACGACGGCTGAACCACCGTGTAGCCCTCGACGTAGGCGGCACCGCCCGCGTAGCCCGGCATGTGCAGGTACGTCTCGGTCTGCAGGCCAGAGCGCTGCGGCGTGCCGTCGCCCCACAGGAAGACGCCGGTCGTCGGCGAGACCGCCTGGGTGCGGTTGGTGTAGGCGGACTGCGTGATCGAGCCGGCCTCGTCGGCGGGATCCATGAAGTTCAGCCCGTCGTTGTCGAAGCCGGTCATGGCGACGAAGTGCCCGCCGGTGCGCTGGAGAGCGGAAACCGTGCGGCCGCCCTCGGAGTACGTGACCGACTTGTAGTAGCCGATCCGCACCACGACCGGGTTGCCGAACGCCTCAGCCAACGTGGCGATGCCGAGGTTCGGCGCCTGCCAGTCGTCGCCGTCGCCGGGGAACTCGGACACGAAACCGAACGTGTGGCCCTTGTAGCCGTACCTCGTGTTCCATGTCGTCAGGCCGGACTCGAAGCCGCCCTGTGTGACGCCCTTCTTGGAGTCGATGCCCATGTCGCCGCCCATCTCATTGAGCTTGGAGGTCATCGTCTCGTAGTTGCCCGCCTGGTCCCACGCGTGGGAGCCGGGCGACATCGATGGCGCGCCGTGGTCGGCGATGAACGACAGCGCATCCAACGCAGAGGTCGGGCCGCAGTACTGGGTGCCGCCGTTGGGCAGGCCGGGATGCCAGGTGCCCGAGGCGTCGAAGCCGGAGATTCGCTCCTGGTCGATGTCGGGCATGTCGGCGTAGGAGAAGACGTGGGTGGACAGCGGCTTGGCCGAGGCGGGCGCCGCGGGCATCGCGTTGAACGCGCCGGCGATCGCCGCGACAGCGGCGACGACGGCGGTCCGACGGTTGAGGCGGGAGAGCTTGATGAAGGGCATGACAGGACTCCTGAAGCAGTGGTGGAGGGGACGACTGCATCCCACCCGCAATCGGGCCCGGAGTCGGTGCGTTCTGAGCGGCGCCGGGCGTGACTTGCGTCACGTTTGCGCGGCGGTCGTGCTCAGCGCGAGATCGTGAACATGGCGCTGACCGCGGCCCCGGCGTTGCCGGCGGCGTCGGTCGGCGCGACTGTGGCGCGGTAGGCGCCCGGCGCCAGAGGCCTGCCGGTGATGCGTCCGCTGAACGCGATCGCGTCGGCACCGGCGGTCAGGTGCACGCGCTTGAGCTTCGAGCGCGGCGCGTAGTACGTGCAGGCCTTACCGGTGGTGTTGGCCTTGGACCTGGCCTTGCAGACGCGCGTCGTGCCGGTCCTGGTCATCCGGCCGCGGCGCCGCGTCTCGATCACGATCGAGGCCGAGGCCGGCTCGGACAGCGTGAAGCGCAGCCGGCTGCCGATCGGGGGGCGCTTGGTCTTCGCCGCGGCGATCGTCGCGGTGCCGGCGCTGCGCGACGCCCGGAACGTCCGCGGGTCAAAGCGGGCGGCCGTGACGACCGGCCTGACCGTGTCGCCGGTCGTCGTCGCCGACTTGGCCGTGGCGATCGTGCCGGCGACCTGCGCCTGCCCGGTCAGGCCGCTCGAGTCGGTCGCGGTCAGCGTCGCGGTGAACGGGCCGCCCGCCGAGAACGCGTGGAGGGGGCTCAGGGCGGCGGCTGTCGCGCCGTCGGAGAAGCTCCACGTGGCGGCCACCTGGTCGCCCGGATCCGGGTCGCTCGCGGTGCCCTGGAAGGCGATGGGGCTGTTGATGGCAAACGGCGTCGCGGCCGTCGCGGTCACGGTCGGCGGGCGATGCTGGTACTCGATCGCGCCGGCGTCGGGCAGCGCGTCACCGTCACCGTTGCCGTCGACTGTGCGCGGCTGGCCCAGGAGGTCGGTGGTGACGTTCGTCTTGAGCGGGTCGCCGAGGTCGATCGCCGGCGACGGGTACAGCGGGTACAGCAGCCCGCCCTGGCTGAGCAGGTGCGGTCGGGTGATCAGGACCGACGAGTCGATGTTGACCGCGCCGCTGGGGCCGCCGACGTAGAACGCGTTGGGGAACATGATCGAGTTGGCGGCGTTGACGGTCGCGGCGCCGGCAGCCGGGAACGCAGCAAACGGGTCGGCGAAATCGACGACGATCGAGTTGGCGACGTTGACCGTCGTCGGGTTGGCAGCAGTGGTCGTCGCTGCGATGCCGGTGCTGCCGAGCACGTTCTTGCCGAACAGCGTCACGTTGGTCACGTTCAGCCGCGCCGTCCCCGACGTCGACGTGGCTCCGATCGCCGTGCCGCTGCCGTCCATGAGGATCTGCACGTTGTCGATCGTCGCCGCGTTCGTCGCGCCCGTGTTGCTGAGCGTCATCACCAGGCCGCCGGAGTCGCAGTGCAGGCGCAGGTTGCGCAGCACGTCCTCGCTGGCGTTGAAGTTCGTCGTGATGCGGTCGGCGGTGATGGTCGAGTCGCTGACCGTGACGGAGACGCCCGGCTGCTCGAGCGCAGCGGCGCCGCCGGTCAGCGGCAGCTCGATGTCCATGTGGTCAAACGTGCCGCGGTTGGCCATCCGCAGCGCGGTGCCGCTCATCGCACCTTTGGCGATGAGGTTCACGCGGTGGACGTCGGTGGGGTCGAACAGCCCGTCGGCCGAGAAGCCCGGTGGCATCGAGATCGTCAGGTCGTCGACATCCTGGTCGGCGGCGGCGGTCGGCTGCGAGAACGTGATGACGTTGCTCGAGGCGTGCGCCGCGCCCTGGGCGACCGTCGTCAGCGCCGTGCCGGCGCCCTTGATCGTGAGGTCGTTGGTCGGGTTGGGCGCGCCGCCGTTGCCCGAGTCGAAGCTGAAGTCGTGGCCGGTCTGGTCGGTGTAGGTACCGGGCGCGAGCTGGATCGTGTCGGCGGTGCTGGTCGTCAACTGCGCGGCGGCGATCGCCTGAGCGAACGTCTTGCTCGTGTCCGCGCCCAGCGGACAGCTCGGCGGACCCATTCCGGCGTTGCTGACGCAGTAGGTCGCGGCGGAGGCCGAGCCGGCGGCGCCGAGCGTCAACAGCGCTGCGACAGTGAGCGCCCCCGAAATACGGTGCGTGAACAGCGGGCGCATTGTGCAGGAGCGGGACGGCGCGACTATCTTGGTTGGAGTTGGCCCGGGGGCGTGGTGCTAACGGGAACACGCGGCCTTTGCAAGGCTGAGTTGGGGGTTCGATTCCCCCCGCCTCCATATCGACCGATTCGCCCTCTTACCTGAGGGCTGCACACCCCGGCGCGGCTAGCGCGCGGCGCTGAGCACGTGGTGCGGCGCGGGCGACGAACCCGACAGGCCGACCGTCGACACCGCGAAAGCGACCGCGAAAACGGCGATCGTCAGCAGCCGTAGGCGCCGCGGCGTCATCCACGCCGCGCCATAGGTCTGAAGCCACGTCCGGATTCCCGTGGCGCCGGTCGCCGCCGCCATCGCACATGCCGCGCACATGCGATTCAGGCTAGCGCGCGGCTCGCGGACCGTGGCCGGGCCTAACCCGGCCTCAACCGTCTCAACGGCCGTTGCGCGAGAAGTGCTGGTAGTCGGTCGGCAGCGGCCAGCGACCGCCCCAGCCCCAGCCGATCGCGTCGAAGGCGCGCACGAGGGCGCCGCCGGCGAAGGCCATGCCGGGCCGGTGGTGGGAGCGATCGAGGTACGGCCGCGACGGCGGGTGCGTGGTCGTGCCGTTGCGATACACGTACGGGTTCTCGATCGGGTTGATGTCGATCGCACGGCCGTAGGCGTGCTGGGAGAACTCGGTCGACCCGGTCGCGTCGCGACAGTTGAACGACGACGTGTTGTCGTTGGCGATCGACGTGTAGTCGCTGGCGCCGTAGTCGTCGACCAGGCGCATCCGCCGGATCGGGAAGCGAGCGTCATACAGCTGCCCGAACGCCGTGCGGACGTCGTCGACGACGTCGGCGTTGACGACCATCAGACCCTGATGGCGATGGTGGTCAAAGCCCCAGTAGCTCAACTTCGCCAACCGCAGGTCGTCGAGCGACACGGGACAGCCGGGCCGCCAGGAGTCGTGACGCATCCGCGCCCGCAGCGCGGAGCTCAGCGGCGTGGCGGAGAAGCGAAAGGCGGGCGGGTCGCCCGGCGCCGCGGGCGCCGCGAGCACGAGCACGGCAGCGGCGACGCCCAGGACACGAAGCGCGACGGCGGTCACGCCCGTCATCATGCCCGCCCATGACGGACACGAGCGCAGATCAGCTGACGATCGACGCCGACGGGTGCGCCATCAACGCGCGCGCGTGGGGCGAGGAGGGGCGCCCGGCGATCGTGCTCGTCCACGGCTCGGCGGCCCACCTCGGATGGTGGGACCCGATCGCCGCCGCGCTGGCGACGGACCATCGCGTCGTCGCCCTGGACCTCAGCGGCCACGGCGACAGCGGCTGGCGCGAGCGCTACACCGGCGCCGCATGGGGCGACGAGGTCAACGTGGTGATCGACGCGTTCGGTGTCGCGCCGACGCTGCTCGTAGGCCACAGCCTCGGCGCGCGCGTGGCCGTCGTCGCGGCCGGCAACCGGCCCGCCGGCGTGCGTGGCCTGATGCTCGTCGACCCGCCGATCCGCCCGCCGGCCCCGGACCCCTCGGCGCCGCGGATGCCGATGCGCACGCCGGGCGGCCCGCGCAGCTTCGCCACGCTCGACGAGGCGAAGATGAGCTTCCACCTGCGCCCCCACGAGCCGATCCTCAACCACGACCTGCTGCTCGAGGTGGCCGCGGCGTCGTTCAAGCAGACCGACGACGGCTGGACCTACAAGGCCGACGCGCGCATCCACGAGCGCATCGAGGATCTGCCGCTCGCCGGCCCGCTGGCCGAGCTCACCTGCCCGCTGCTGCTTGTGTGGGGCGCGATGAGCCCCGTCTACTCGTTCTCGGAGCCCGAGTTCGCGGTGAACGCCCACGCGGGTGAGACCGAGGTCCAGACGATCCGCGATGCCTACCACCACCTGATGTTCGACCACGGCCCTGATCTGACCGACCGGATCCGCGCGTTCAGCGCCCGCTGCCCGGCCGGCTGATGGGCGCGCCGCCAGACGACGGCGTACAGGGACGGCTGGGCTCGGACGCCGCCGAGGTGCTGGCGGCGTTCGTGGCGAGCGTCGCCGACGCCGTGTACGCCGTCGATCACGACGGTCGCGTGCAGTACGTCAACCCGGCCGGCGTCGTGCTGCTCGGCTACGACGACGAGTCCGAGCTTCTCGGCTGCCCGAGCCACGCGATGATTCACCACCACCGGCCCGACGGGACGCCGTTCCCGGAGGCGCAATGCCCGCTGCTGCGCCCGCGCGAGACGGGTGAGATCGTCCGCGTCGAGGAGGACTGGTTCATCCGCCGCGACGGCAGCTTCGTCCCCGTCGCGTACTCCTCCGCGCCGGTGGGCGGCGAGTCGCGCCGCGGCGCGGTGGTTGTCTTCCGGGACATCACCGAGCGCCGTGCGGCGGAAGAGGCACGCGCGGTTCGCGAGTCGCGCGCGAGGATCGTCGCGACGACGCTCGAGGAGCGCCGCCGGCTCGGGCGCAACCTCCACGACGGCGCCCAGCAGCGACTGGTCAACGTGACGCTCGCGCTCCAGCTCGCGCTGCGCGAGGATCCGCCGCCGCAGATGCACGAGCTGCTCTTGCGCGCGCTCTCGGAGACCGAGCAGGCGGTCGACGATCTGCGCGATCTGGCGGCGGGCCTGCTGCCGTCGGTGCTCGTTCACCGGGGGCTACGCGGCGCGCTGGAGACGCTCGCGGCGCGGGCATCGGTGCCGGTCGCGCTGCGCGTCACCGACGCGCGCTACCCGCTCGTGGTCGAGGCGACGGCGTACTTCTTCGTCGCCGAGGCGCTGACCAACGTCGCCAAGCACGCCGGCGCGTCGGAGGCCGCCGTGACGGTCGCCGAGCACGCCGGCGAACTGACCGTCGAGGTTCGCGACGACGGCGCCGGGGGCGCCGACGCTGCCCGGGGCACCGGCATCGAGGGCCTGCGCGACCGGCTCGCCGCGCTGGACGGGTCGCTGCACGTCGACAGCCCGCCGGGCGGCGGGAGCGTGCTCCACGCGCGCGTCCCGCTCACGTCGCCCTGATCAGCGCCAGCACCGCCAGCACCCGGCGGTGCTCGTCGGGCGCGCGGCCGACGTCGAGCTTTTCGAAGATCCGCGTGACGTGCTTCTCGACCGCCGGCACGCCGATGGTCAGCGCCGTGGCCACGCCCTGGTTCGACTTGCCCTGCGCCATCAGCTCGAGGACCTCGCGCTCGCGCGCCGTCAGCGCGTCGAGCGGGTCGTCCTTGCGCCGGCGGCCGACCATCAGCGCGACGATCGCCGGATCGAGCGCCGAGCCGCCACCGGCCACGCGCCGAACCGCATCGACGAATGACTCGACGTCGCCGACGCGGTCCTTGAGCAGATAGCCGACGCCGGTCGCGTCGTCCCCGATCAGATCGAGCGCGTAGCGCTCGTCGGAGAACTGCGACAGGACGAGCACGCCGGTCGCCGGGTGCTCGGCGCGAATCGCGATCGCCGCGCGCAGGCCGTCGTCGGTGCCGTCGGGAGGCATCTGGACGTCGACGATCGCGACGTCGGGCCGGTGCGCGTCGACCTTGCGCCGCAGGTCGATCGCATCGCCGGCCTGGGCGACGACGTCGAAGCCGCTGTCGCCGAGCAGTCTCGTGATGCCTTCACGAAGCAGCACCTCGTCCTCGCCGATGACCACCCGCAGTGGCGCCACCGCGGGGACGGTACTGCGAGTCAGGCGGCGACCATGCTGCGCGACCGCTCGTCGCGCAGGTGCGCGAGCGCCGTCTCGGCATCGGGCTCGCCGTCCGGCGGCACCCAGCCGTCGGGTACCTCGTCGGGCCACATCCGGTAGCGGTCCATGAACAGCCGAGCCGCCTCCTCGTCATCGCGCTCGCCGTCGCCGGTGATCCCGACCCGCACGAGCTGGTTGAACAGGAACGTCGAGAGGCCGGCGGCGATCAGGACGACGAGCGCGTCGAGCCGCATGGCAGGGCTGACGAGCGCGAACACGACCACGCCGGCGACACACAACAGCGCGGGGACGGCGTAGCGCACGGCGGCAATGGTGATCGATCGGGCGCTGGTGTTCATGGCTCCAAGTGTGCGCGCGCGGGCGCGCCGTTTCGACCAGGCGCGCCCACGAGCTGATGTCGGGTTTTCCCTAGTGCGCGAACGCCGGCTCGATGCCCGGCTCGACCGCGTCGACCCGGCTCGGCAGCAGTGTGCCGCAGACGACCGCGCCGACCGCGAAGATCGCCGCAGACCACCAGAACGCGGTCGTGTAGCCGTGGACCGCGGCCTCGGCCAGCAGCGCCGGCGTCGGACGCTGCCCGGAGAGGAAACTCGTGGCCGCGCTCGCGCCGATCGTGCTCAGCAGCGCCGTGCCGACCGAGCCACCGATCTGCTGTCCGGTGTTGACCATCGCGGACGCGACACCTGCGTCGGCCGTCCGCACGCCGGCGGTCGCCGTGCTCATCGCGGGGGCCATGATCAGCCCCAGTCCGGCGCCCATGATCAGCAGGCCGGGCAGGACGTGGGTCGCGTAGCTCGAGTCCACCGTGATGCCGGTGAACAGCACCATCGCGAACGCCGCGATCAGCATCCCGATCGTCACCAGCGGTCGCGGCCCGAAGCGCGGGACGAGCTTCGATGTCCCGAGCGTCGCGGCGGTCATCACGGTCGCCATCAGCGGCAGGAAGGCCAGGCCGCTCTGGACCGGCGAGAAGTGAAGCGTGGTCTGGAGGTAGTACGTCAAGAACAGGAACACGCCGAACATCCCGGCGCCGACGATCGCGACAGCGAGGTAGGACCCACCGCGGGCACGGTCGAGCACGACGCGCATCGGCAGTAGCGGGTGCTTCACGCGATTCTCGATGACGACGAAGCTCACCAGCAGCACCGCCGCGGCGACCAGCGAGCCGATCGTGACGGCGGCGCCCCAGCCGTCGGTCGCAGCGCTCGCGAAGCCGTAGACCAGCGCGAACAGCCCCAGCGACGCGGTCACCGCGCCGGGGACGTCGATGCGGTGCTCGCCCGACGGAACCTCGTGGGGCAGCAGCCGAATCGCGGCGAGCAGCGACGGGATGGCGAACAGGACGTTGACGTACAGGCACCAGCGCCAGGTCAGGTACTCGGTCAGCAGGCCGCCGACGAGCAGGCCGACGGCCGCGCCGGAGCCGGCGATCGCGCCGAACACCCCGAATGCCTTCGCGCGCTCGGTGGGCTCGGTGAATGTCGTGGTCAGCAGCGACAGCGCGGCCGGCGCCAACAGCGCGGCGAATGCGCCCTGCAGCGCGCGGGCGGCGACGAGCACCGCGAATCCCTGCGCCAGGCCGCCGAGCGCCGACGCGAACGCGAACCCGGCCATGCCGACGATGAACATACGCTTGCGCCCGAAGACGTCCCCCAGCCGGCCGCCGAGCAGCAGCAGGCCGCCGAACGCCAGCGCGTACGCCGTGACGATCCACTGGCGGGCGTCGTTGGAGAACCCCAGCGAGTGCTGGGCGGACGGCAACGCGATGTTGACGATCGTCGCGTCGAGGACGACCATCAGCTGGGCCAGGCCGATGACGGCGAGGATCAGCCAGCGGCGGCTGTGGTGAGGATGTTCGGTGGGCTGCATGGCGCGTCTCCGGGACGTAAGTGGAGGGAATGTCTCAACTTGTGTCGGCAGCCTAGCACAGAACTGGAGGAGACTTCTCCATATTGAGAATTCGTCTCCACTTCGCGCTATCCTGAGTCCGATGGCCGCCGATCCGGCACCCGACGAACGTCCGCTGCGCCGAGACGCGCAGCGCAACCGCCAGCGCATCCTCGACGCGGCGTCCGTGGTCTTCGCCCAGCGGGGCCTGCGCGCCTCGCACGACGACATCGCGCGCGAGGCGGGCGTCGGCGTCGGGACGGTCTACCGCCGCTTCCCCGACAAGGAGCAGCTCATCGACGCGCTGTTCGAGGAGCGCATCGACGAGTTCGGCGCGGTCGTCGACGAGGCGCTGGCGATGAGCGACCCGTGGGAGGGGCTCGTCCACTTCATGATCCGCGGCCAGGAGCTCCAGAGCGCCGACCGCGGCCTCAAGGAGCTCGTTCTCGGCTCCGAACACGGGGCCGATCGCGTCGCCCGGGCACGCGAGCGCATCGCCCCGGCGATGCAACAGCTGCTGGCACGAGCCCAACGGGCGGGCGCGGTCCGCGACGACGTCGCGCTGACTGACCTGCCGCTGATGCAGCTTGCGATCGGCGCCGTGACCGACGCCACGCATGGCGTTGCGCCAGACGCCTGGCGGCGGATGCTGACGCTGTTCCTCGACGGCCTGCGCCCGGCGCGCGACACGACGCGGGCATTCAAGGCGGCGCCGGTGGCGATCGGCGACCTCGACGCCGTGATGCACGCCGACGCCACTGGGCGCTCGCGGCGCTAACCGTTACGCTGCATTCACGATGAACGGGGTCCGGTGGCCCGCAGCTCTCGCACTCGTGATCGCCCTCGCGCTGGCGTCGGCGCCGACGACTTCGGCCGATGGCGTCACCGTGTCGTTGCAGGGCACGACGCTGACGGTCACGGGCACCGACGGGCCGGACGCGATCTCGATCACGTCCGACGGCACGAACCTCAACGTCGACACCAACGGCGCACCGCCGGCCGAGTTCTCGGTCCCGCTGACGACGGTCATCACCTCGATCGTCGTCAACGCCGGTGGCGGCGACGACACGGTGACGGGCGGTAACGGCCTCACCCCGCGAACGCTCATCGTCGACGGCGGCGCCGGCAACGACACGATCACCGGCGGCGACGCAGGTGACACGCTGTCCGGCGGGGACGGCGACGACACGCTGATCGGCGGCCGCGGCAACGACGTGATCCAAGGCGGCGCCGGCGCGGACCAGATGGTCTGGAACCCCGGCGACGGCAGCGACACCCTCGACGGCGGTGACGGCTCGGACCGGCTCGAGTTCAACGGCGCCAACGTCAACGAGATGGTCACGCTCAGCGCCCCGGGAGGCGGCATCGCGCGCCTGACCCGCGACGTCGCGAACATCACGATCGACATGTCGAACATGGAACACGTCGACCTGTTGCTGCTCGGCGGCGCCGACACGTACACGGGCGGTGCGGGCCTCGCAGCGGTCCTGCAGAGCGTCACCGTCTCGGGCGGCGCCGGGACCGACACGCTCAACGGCGGCGACGTCGCCGAGACATTGGCCGGCGGGGCCGACGCCGACCTCATCAACGGCGGCGGCGGCGACGACACGATCGAGTTCTCGCCGGCTCAGCCGGGCGACGTGCTCAACGGCGACGGCGGGACGAACACGCTGGCGATCACCGGCAGCGACGAGTCCGAGACCTACCAGGTCGACGCGCCCGGCGCCGGGCAGGTCAGCGTCTCCCAGTCACCCTCCGGGGCGACGCAGCTCGCCAACGGCTTCCAGCGCGTCCACCTCGACGCGCTCGGCGGCAGCGACACGCTGAACCTCACGCCCGCAGCGGCCACCGCGCTGCAGATCGACGCCGACGGCGGCGACGGCAACGACACCCTCAACGGCGGCCGGCTCGACGATGTGCTGCGCGGCGGCAACGGCGACGACGTCCTGCGCGGCAACGGCGGCAACGACCAGCTGTTCGGCGACGCCGGCGACGACCTGCTGGTCGGTGGCGACGGCGCCGACGCGTTCCACTGCGGCGGCGTCGGCGACGTCTTCGACGCGACGAGCGCCGACACCGTCGACCCCGACTGCCTCCCGCCAGTCGCGCCACCGCCGCCGCTGACCGTGACCGTGCCGACGACCGTGTTCACCACCGCCACGCCGCCACCCCCGCCGCGGCTCGGCTTCTCGATCGTGCGCGTCAGCGCGACGAAGACGACGCTCACGGTCACGGTGCGCGACACGACAACCACAGCGCTGAACATCCGCGTCGCCGCGACCGAGCGCGGCCACGCCTACCGATCGGTGACCCACACCCTGAAGGCCGGCGCCACGACCAGCTTCAAGCTGTCGACCCCGGCGAAGGTCCGCAGCGCGCTGACGACCGCGCTGCGTCGCGCCAAGAGCGTCACGCGCCGCCCGGCGATCACGGTGACCAACGTCGCCACCGGCGGCGCGACGAAGACGACGCGGAAGCTGACCCAGAAGCGCTAGGGGCCAGGCGCGGCCGAGCGGCGCGAACAGCGAACCCGACGCGGCAACATCTCCGACGGATCAGCGGGCGTACAGTGCGAGGACGTCATTCCCCGCGTGAAAAGGAGCCCCCGTGCCGATCGACCCCAAGCACACCGCGGTTGTCCTGATCGAGTACCAGAACGACTTCACCTCCGAGGGCGGCGCGCTGCACGGCGCGGTCGCGGAGGTCATGGAGAGCACCGGGATGCTCGACAACACGCGACGGATGGTCGAGGCGGCGCGCGAGGCCGGCGCGACGATCGTCCACGCGCCGATCACCTTCGCGCCGGGCTACGGCGAGCTCGCCGAGCACCCGTACGGAATCCTCAAGGGCGTGGTCGACTCGACCGCGTTCGTCAAGGGCGAGTGGGGCTCGGAGATCGTCGACGCGCTGGCGCCCCAGGACGGCGACGTGATCGTCGAGGGCAAGCGCGGCCTCGACACGTTCGCGACGACGAACCTCGACTTCATCCTGCGCGCCCGCAACATCACGACGATCGCGCTCGGCGGCTTCCTCACAAACTGCTGCGTCGAGTCGACGATGCGCACCGGCTACGAGAAGGGCTACGAGGTCATCACGCTGGCCGACTGCGTCGCCGCCACGTCGGAGGCCGAGCATGAGAACGCGATCAGGTTCGACTACCCCATGTTCTCCGAGGTGATGACCGCCGACGCGTTCACCGGCGAGCTGCAGGGCTCGCTCACGGGCGCGGGTAGTGGACCGCCTGCGTCTGGGTGACCTTCGCCGCCAGCTTGCCGTCGGCGCGCGCGAGCGTCGTCTCGACGACCACCGTCGTGCGCCCGGCGTGCAGCGGGCGCGACTCGGCGGTGACCGCCCCACCGGTCACCGCGCGCAGGAAGTTCGTCTTGGACTCGATCGTCCCCGTGCCGGCCGCGCCCTCGGGCAGGTTGAGGAACGCGCACAGCGCCCCGCTTGAATCGGCGAGCGACATCAGGACGCCGCCGTGGAGGATCCCGCCCGCCGTGCACAGCTCGGGCCGGTGATCGAGGCGCGCTCGCACGAGCGCCGGTGAGGCCTCGAGCAGCTCGATCCCGAGCTCGCGCGCAAACGGCATCGTGTCGCGCAGCGCGGCGAGCTGATCGGCATGCGCCATCGGCCAATTGTCGCCGACCGCGCCCTACACTGGCGCGATGCGCACGATCCTCACGACGCTCGCCGCGTGCGGCCTCTTCGCTGCCTCGGCCGCCGCGATGGCCGGGCCGGTCACCCACACGTGCGCCGCCGTCGCGACGCCGACCGGCCTGACGAGCAAGGTCAGGGCGACCAACGTCGGCTGCACGACCGCGCGCAAGGTGGCCAAGGGATTCTCGGTTCACGGCAAGGTCAAGGGCTGGAAGTGCTCGGCGACGCCGTTCGAGGGCGGCGCCAACGCGGCGTGCAAGCGCACCGTGTCCGGGATCCACCAGAAGGTGCGCTTTCAGATCGCCGACTGACGTCGCGCCAGAGCGACGGGAAGGCCGGGCGCCGAGCCGGCGTCTTCCTTGATATGTCCAGGCATCACCGCAAGCTCGCCGCGATCACCGCCGTCCTCGTCGCCGCGATCGCGGCGACGGCGGCCATGGCCGGTTCGTCCACGACGATCGTCAAGGCCAAGGCCAACTCCTCGCTGTCCAAGACGATCGTCGTCGATGCCAAAGGCATGACGCTGTACCGCCTGTCGGGCGAGACCGCGACGAAGTTCAAGTGCACGTCGTCGCAATGCCTGGGCGCGTGGCCGCCGCTGACGGTCAGCTCCAAGAAGGCCAAGCTCAAGGCGGGCGCCGGCGTGCACGGGAAGCTGACCGTCGTCAAGCGCTCGGGCGTCAAGGGCTTCCAGGTGCTGCTCGGGGGCAAGCCGCTCTACCGCTTCGCCGGCGACACGGCGTCAGGCGACGCCAAGGGCAACGGGCTCGTCGCGTTCGGCGGCACGTGGAACGTCCTCGGCGCGACCGGTTCGACGACCACCACGGGCCCCACCACCACGACGTCATCGTCACCCCCACCGGCGCCCCCGGGCGGCGGTTACTGACCCGGTAGTCTCGGCGCCGCGATGGTGCCCAACATTCCGCTGCGCGGCGATGTCGAGATCCCCCAGCTCGGCTTCGGCCTCTTCCTCGTCCCGCCGCCCGAGACCGCCGAGCTCGCGACGCGTGCGCTGCAGGCCGGCTACCGCCACATCGACACCGCGGCGGCCTACCGCAACGAGGCCGGCGTCGGCCAGGCGATCCACGCGGCCGGGCTTCAGCGCGACGACGTGTTCGTCACGACCAAGCTCTGGAACGACCACCAGGGCTACGAGGAGGCCAAGCACGCGCTGCGCGACAGCCTGTCGCGGCTGGAGATGACGCATGTCGACCTGTACCTGATCCACTGGCCGGCGCCCGCGCTCGACCGGTACGTCGACACGTGGCGGGCGTTCGTCGAGCTCCAGCAGGAGGGGCTGGCGCGCGCGATCGGCGTGTCGAACTTCCAGGCCCACCACCTCGAGCGGATCATCGAGGCGACCGGGGTCACGCCGGCCGTCAACCAGGTCGAGCTGCATCCGCAGTTCCAGCAGCTCGGGCTGCGCCACGAGCATGCCGAGCTCGGGATCGTGACCGAGGCGTGGAGCCCGCTCGCGCGCGGCGGGGCGGTGCTGGCCGACCCCGCGATCACCGCGATCTCGCAGGCCCACGCCAAGACCGCAGCGCAGGTGGTCCTGCGCTGGCACATCCAGCTCGGCAACATCGTGATCCCCAAGACGGTCACGCCCGAGCGCATCACCGAGAACTTCGACGTCTTCGACTTCCACCTGACCGACGACGAGATGACGTCGATCGACGCGCTGGACGCGGGCGGGCGCATCGGGCCCGACCCGGACCTGTTCGTTCGGCCCTAGACGCCGTCGCGCTGACCCACGCGTCGTACTTCCCGGGCGGGCGGTTGAGCGAGACCTCGCGCGACGGCCGACGCCGCGCGGTGGGCCATCACATCGCGTCAGGGTCATACGCGAGTTCGTTGAGTGCGATCCACTGCTCAAGCGCGGCGTCGGCGCCCCCACGATCGCCGGTGGCCAGCAGGTCGAGCAGCAGGCCACGGGTGACGGCGATGCTCAGTCGGCCGCGGGCTCGCGCGGTCTCGCGATCGAGGCCCTGGGCCATGTAGATCTCGGTGATCGGCCCCAGCCACGAGTCGACGATCCCGTCGAGCAGCCGCGTCGTCCCCGGCCGGCCCTGGAGCGCCTGGCCGTAGACCTCGAAGAACAGCCGCTCGTTGGGCCACAGCGACGGGTCGGAGATGTGGCGCCACCAGGCGCGCGCCGCCTCGGCGGGGTCCTCCGCGACCGCGGCGGCGATGTCGGGCAGCTGCTCGCGCTGGCGCGCCTCGACCGTGCGGATCACCTCAACCCACAGGCCCTCCTTGGAGCCGAAGTGGTGGATCAGCATCCGGTGGCTCGTGCCGATCGCGGCGGCGAGCTCGCGCAGCGAGAGGTCGCTCAGGCCGCGCTGCGAGATGTGGCCGATCGCGCGCTCCAGCAGGCGGTCGCGAGCGTCTCCACGGGCCACGCGGCGTAGTGTACCATCTGGTACATCATGCCCGATCCAGTCTCCGTCTCCATCGACGTCCCCCAGCCTCCGCAGACCGTCTTCGCGTTCCTCGACGTGATGGCCAACCACGAGCCGTTCACCGACCACATGCTCGTCGACTGGTCGTTCTCCGGCCCCGACCGCGGCATCGGCTCCAAGGCCCATGTCCACTCCAAGGCCGGCGGCCGCAAGGAGCCCGTCGACATCGAGGTCATCGACGCGAGCCCGCCCAACCGGATCGTCGAGCGCAACATCAGCGCCAAGGGCAAGCGCGTCGGCAACGGCACCTACGAGCTGACCGAGCTACCCGACGGCGGCACGAAGATCACCTTCACCTACGCGTGGCAGCAGGCCCCGCTGCCCGACCGCGCGCTGGCAGCGATCGTCCGCTCGATCCTGCGTCGCGGAAACGAGAAGGCGATGGCGCGCCTGGCGCAACAACTTCCGGCGCATTAGAGTCGGGCCCGCCACACCACACCACCAAGGGGAGCGCGGGCAATGGGATTCATGGACAAGCTGCGGGGGGCCGCAGAGTCGGCTCAGAACATGACCAGCAAGGTCGGCGCCGGCGCCGACGCGGGCCAGATGGCGCTCGCCAACAAGGCCCAGAAGCTGATGAAGGTCGGCGTCGACACGGCGGCGACGATCGACTCGATGGAGCCGACGGGCAAGACCGACGCCCCCGGCGGCGCGGAGAACGTGATCGCGCTGACCGTCACGCCGGCCGCCGGCGAGCCGTACACGGTCACGATCAACCAGTACGTCTACCCGTCCAACCCGCTGACGACCGGCGACGCGGTCAACGTCAAGGTCGATCCCGACGACGCGCAGACGGTGATGATCATCTAGGGAACGCAGGCTGCCGTCGTCAGCGGCGCCGTGTGCGGCGTGGCGCCGTCCGTCCAGGTCACCGTGTTGCCGCTGCGATGCAGCGACGACGCGGTGACCGGCCCGTGGTCGAACACGCAGCCGCCGGAAACGCCACCGGGCGCGGATGCCTTGAGCACCCCGGCGCCGTCGATCCACGCGACCATGCCGTGCGTGCCGAGCACCGTGCGCACGACGCCCGACGGATCCGTGCTCCCGAACGTCCGCACGACCACATGGTGCGTCGACGCCCGGGCGACGACGACGTCGACCTGGCCGTCGCCGTCGGAGGCGAAGCTGTTCTGCACCAGTGCCGCGAAGTCGTTGGTGATGAGGACCGCCAGGATGTGGTCGTTCTGGTCCTCGGGCGACACGAGCTTGTGGCCGATGACGACGCCGTGACCGCTCTTGCACACGAGGATCGCGCGCTCGCCGAGGTGGACGTGCGCGACGTCGATGATCACGCGGACGGCACCCGCCGCGCGTAGGACCTGGATGTGATGGCTCGGGCAGGACACGCCGGGCGATCCCGAGGCGCCCACGGCGCTCAGCGCGACCGCCGCGACGGCAGCCGCGCCGAGGGCCAGCGACCTCACGAGCCGCTCAGCCAGCGGCGCGGGTTGTCGACGAGCAGCGTCTTCTCGACGTCGTCGTCGAGCACGCCCTGCTCGCGCAGGTACGGGAACACGTGGTCGAAGATCATCGTCAGCGACCAGTTGTCCAGCGCGCCCGAGGCCTCGATCTGCGCGCGTGCCTCTTCCGGGAAGTAGTCGATGGTGCAGCAGAAGTCCTGCGAGAAGTGCAGCCGCTCGGCGTGGCCACGGCGCAGCAGCTCGGCCGCCGTGGGATTGCGCTGCGCGGTCGGCAGGAACATGTTGAGCCCGAAGCGATCCAGCCCGACGTAGACGCCCTTGGCCAGCAGTCCCTCGATGTAGTCGATGTCGTCGGTGTCGCCGCAGTGGGCGATCACGACGCGCGACAGGTCGACGCCCTCCTCCTCGAAGATCTCGACCTGGCGGGGGCCGGTCTGGGAGGCGGGCCGCGAGTGGGCGATGATCGGCGCGCCGGTCTCACGATGGGCCTGAGCGACCGCGCGGTGGACCTTCTCGACGTTCGCGTTGACCCCGGGCTCGTCGGCCGCGCACTTCAGGAACGCCGCCTTGATGCCGGTTCCCTGGATGCCGTCGCGGATGTCATCGACGAAGTGGGCAGCGATCTGCTCGGCGGTGCGGTTGACGAAGTACTGCGGCAGGTGGTCGTAGGTGTAGATCCCGGTCGCCGCGATCACGTGCGCGCCGGTCTCCTGCGCGACCGCGCGCATGAAGTTCACGTCGCGCCCCAGGAACATCGCCGTCGGGTCGACGATCGTCTGGATCCCGTGCTCCTGCGCCGCGCGGATCGCCTCGGCCGCCGCTGCCTGCTCGGCCTGCTCGTCGTAACGGCCGGGCCACTGCTCGCGGACCGCCTCGTCGGTCGTGCGCAGGTGCTCATGGGCCAGCGTGCGGCCCAGCTCTGAGGCCTCGACGGGGCCGAGGACGGTCTCTACGTTCGCCATCTCGTTGTCCTTCCGTAAGCGATTCCGTCCTTCGGACGACGTCACCGCAGTGGATCTCCCCACGTTGTCTCTTCACGCAACTGCGCCTTCAGCACCTTCCCGCCCGGATTGCGCGGCAGCGGCTCGCTGCGCAGCGAGATGTACTGCGGAACCTTGAAGTCGGCGATCTGCCCGCGCGCGTAGGCGACGACCGCCTGTGGATCGACCTCGGCGCCCGGCGCCGGCACGATCACCGCGCCGACCTTCTCGCCCATCATGTCGTCGGGCACGCCGATCACCGACGCCTCGCCGACCCCCGGCGCGCCGGCCAGCGCCGCCTCGACCTCGACCGAGTAGACGTTCTCGCCGCCGCGATTGATCATGTCCTTCTTGCGGTCGACGATGTAGAGCAGGCCGTCGTCGTCGATCCGCGCCAGGTCGCCGGTGTGCAACCAGCCGTCGACGAACGTCTCGGCCGTGGCCTCGGCCTTGTTCCAGTAGCCCTGGACGATGTTCGGCCCGCGCGCCAGCAGCTCGCCGACGCCGCTCTGCGGATCGGGCTGGTCGATCGCCAGGTCGACGACCGGCATCGCATAGCCGACCGAGTCGGCGTGCTCGGCCGCGTCCTCCTCGGGCAGCGAGGACAGCAGCGAGCACGACTCGGTGAGCCCGAAGCCGTTGCCACGGCGCGCGCCCGGGAAGCGGTCGCCGAGGGCGTGGACGAGCGTCGCGGCCATCGGCGCACCGCCGTAGCTGATGCCGAGCAGGCGCGACGTGTCGATGTCGGCGAGCCGCGGGTGGTTCAGCAGCGCGTAGTAGACGGCCGGCACCGTGACCATGTGCGTGATCGGGATGTCGTTCATCGCGGTGATGATCCCGTCGAGATCGAGCGCGTTGGACAGGATCGCCACACGCCCGCCGATCTCCAGCAGCGGGATCATCTGGCTGTTGCAGCCGGTGACGTGGAACAGCGGCACGCTGACCAGCGTGCTGAGGTTCGGGCCCTCCTCGCGCGGGATCGCCAATGCGCGGAGCACGTTCTCCGAGTTGGTGAGGAAGTTCTCGTGCGACGTCATGGCGCCCTTGGGGAAGCCCGTGGTGCCGCTCGTGTAGAAGATCGCCGACAGGTCGGTGGGCCCCAGGTCGTCGACGACCAGCGGGTCGCCATCGGGGAGCTGTACGCCGGGCTCGATCGTCAGCGCCGCGCCGGAGTCGCCGACGACGTACTCGACCTCGGAGTCCTTGAAGCGCGTGTTGACCGGAACGACGACCGCGCCCGCGAACTCCGCGCCCCAGAACGCGAGCACCCAGTCCAGGCCGTTGGGGAGGCGGATCGCGACACGATCGCCGCGCTCGATGCCCTGCGCGCGCAGGCCACCGGCCACGCGCGCCGACCGATCCCACAGCTCCTGGTAGGTCAGCTGCGTGTTGCCGAGATCGATGATCGCCGTCGCGTCCGGCGCCCGCTCGACGCTGCGACGCAGCATCTCGACCAGTGACGGCGGGCGGTTCGTGTACCGCGCGATTCCGTCGGCGCCGCGCTCCACACCGCTGTTGTCCCACGGGCTGCGCCCGCGATCGGCGACCTCGACCATCGTGACTCCCTCTTCTGTCTCCTCGGGCGCAGTGCACCCTATCGCGGGTCCCGCTACGCGCGGCGGCTCAGCGAGCGCAGATAGGCGACCATCAGCGCCGACCCGATCGCGATCCAGATGAGCAACGGGATCAGGTCGCGCCACATGATCGCGGTGCCGCCGTACCGCGGGTCGAACGCGGCTTCCAACCCGTCGGCGAGCGGGCGCAGCGGCATCGCCTTGGCGACGTCCTGAACCCACTGCGGCGCGCCGTCGATCGGGAACCAGATGTTCGACAGGAAGATCATCGGCAGCGTGATCACCGTGATCAGGCCGGCGCCGTTCTCCGGCTTGCCGATCAGCTTCGCCGCGGCGATGCCGAGCGTCGTGAACGCCGCGGCGCCGAGGACGAGCGTGACGAGCATCCCGACCGTCTTGCTGCCGGGCAGGTGCGCGCCGTACAGCGGCACGCCGACAGGAACAGCACGCCGACCGCGACGAGCAGGACGATCAGCATCGAGCCGACGATCCCGGCGCCGTAGACGATCCCGGGGATCGGCGCCACGCGCACGCGCTTGAGCACGTCGCGCTCGCGCAGCGTCGCGATGATGAGCGCCGTGCTGTTGAAGCAGATCAGCAGCACCGCGTAGGCCATGATCGCCGGCGTGTAGAAGTCGATGAACGACAGCGAGCCGCGCACCTTCAGGTGGCCGCCGTTGAGGCCGCCGAAGATGATCAGGAAGATCGCCGGGAAGACGATCGAGAAGAACGCGGCGCGCTTGTTGCGCCAGAAGCTGCGCTGCTGGTAGCGGACCTGCCAGGCCGCGAGCTTGAGGTCGGCGGTCGTCGACGTCATCGGGCCTCCTCGTGCTCGGCGGGGACGCTCGGCGACGTCAGCGACAGGTAGACGTCCTCGAGCGTCGGCTGGGCGACGCTGAAGCTCTCCAGCTCGACGCCGCGTTGTGCAGCGCCCAGCCGGTGATCGCGTGGGCGGCGCCGACGCCGTCGGCGGTCGTGATGAGCACGATGCCTTCGTTGGTGCTGATCGCCGCGCCCGGCAGCTGCGGCAGGGCCGTCGGGTCGACGCCGGCGGGCAGCCCGAAGCGGATCTCGGTCGGCAGCTCGTCGCGGCCACCGATCGCCTCGGGCGGGCCAGAGGCGACGATCGCGCCCGTCGACCATGACCGCGACGCGGTCGGCCAGGTACTGCGCCTCATCCATGAAGTGGGTGGTCAGGAAGACCGTCTTGCCGCTCTCGCACAGCGTGCGGATCGTCGACCACGCGTGGCGGCGCGCGTGCGGGTCAAAGCCGGTCGTCGGCTCGTCGAGGAACAGCACGTCGGGATCGCCGACGAGCCCGAGGGCCAGGTCCAGTCGCCGCCGCTGGCCGCCCGAGAGATCCTGGACGCGGGTGTCGCGCTTGGCGTCGAGCTCGACGAGCTCGATCAGGTGGTCGGGCGCCAGCGACTTCGAGTACCAGCGGCCGGTCATCTCGAGCAGCTCGCCGACCGTCAGCTCCTCCTGGATCCCCGCCGACTGAAGGACGACCCCGATTCGGTCGCGCAGCGCGCGGGCGCCCTTGCCCGGGTCATAGCCGAGGACGGAGACCGTCCCCCGGCGTCGGCACGCGGTGGCCCTCGATGATCTCGGCGATCGTCGTCTTGCCAGCGCCGTTGGGGCCGAGCAGGCAGAAGACCTCGCCGTGATCGACCGCGAAGCTGACGCCGCGGACGGCGTGGACGCCGTCGTAGTGCTTATGAACCTCGTTGACCTCGATTGCCGCCATCGATTCACGGTAGCGAGCAGCGGTCGTGTGATCGCCGTCACAGAAGCGTTCGTACGGGTGTCCAGACCACGGGAAGGATGGTGAAGCCTCCGCAAACCAGGGCCGAAAGGGGGGTCGAGGACACTGCGAGAGTTTCGCGATTGGGGAACCGCCGCTCTCGCAGCAACAGCATCACCCGCGGGCTTTGCCCGTGAGGTGACCACAGGACGCCGTGAGCGCGCCCCGCATGGGGCGCGTTCGCGTTTAACGAGGCGATCTACAGGTTGACGGTGCCGGTGGCGATGACGTGCACGTCGCCGCCGACCCGGACGCGATCGCCCTCGATCGCCGCGTCGAGGATGCTCGGACGGCCCATCTCGGCGCCCTGCTCGATCGTCATGGCGCTGACGCCACGCTCGTGTGCGATGTACGCGCACAGGGGCCGGCGGCCGACCCGGTGGCCGGATCCTCGCGGACGCCGTCGGTTCCGAGGAAAAAGCTGCGCGCCTGCCAGCGTCCGGGATCGGCGGTCGGGGCGGCGAGGAAAAGGCATGTGGCGTCGCCGGGATCGACCGCGGCGCTGAGGGCGGTCGCTGGACCCGCGGCTACACGCGCCAGCGCTGCACGGTCATGCAGGACGCAGATCAGGTGGGCCGTGCCGGTCGAGACGACCTGCGCGGCGTCGATGTCGGCCGGGGCGAGCCCGCAGGCCTCCGCGATGGCGGCGGGGTCGCCCGGCTCGCCGAACGTCGCGGGCTCCTGGAGCATCGACGTCGCGGGCTCGGCGCCCGTCGAGCGCCACCTCGACCGGCTGCTCGCCGGCGGGCGTGCGCTGGACGTAGCGCGCGTTGGTTTCGCCGCGCGCGTAGGCGATCGCGACAGCCGTCCCCAGCGACGGATGGCCGGCGAACGGCAGCTCGCTCGACGACGGTGAAGATGCGGTTGACGTAGTCGGCGCCGGCTGTCGGCCGTCTGCACGAACGTCGTCTCCGACAGTCCGCGTCTCGCGCGCGAAGGCGAGCATCGTCGCGGCGTCGACGTCGTCGGCGTCGTGCACGACGGCGAGCCCGTTGCCGGCCAGCGGCGCGGGGCGCGAAGACGTCGAGCCAGGTGAGGCCGGTGCTCAGAAATCGAAGTCGCGCGGTGGCTTCTGCTCGAACCACAGACGGTCGTGCTCGGGCGTCTCCTGCAGGAACTCGGGCGTCTCCTCGAGGACGTCCTCGTCGGCGACGTCGTCGTCGGCCTCGTCGGCCGACAGGACGTCGTCGTCGGGGTCGGGCTCGGGTGCCGCGGGCTCCGGCTCGGGCGGGCGCTCGCGGTCGTCGCGAAGCGACTCGAGGTCCTCGACGGCGTACTCGGCCGTCGGCTGGTGGATGATCGCCGAGTCGACCGGCGGCGCGGTCTGCATGTCGAACGCGTCTCCCGCGGCCGGCTCCTCGGCAAGTGGCTGGGCCTCGTGGTGGGGCTCGGCCGGCAGCCGGGTCTCGACATGCGTCGGCGGCGGGAGCGTCGGCTCGGGCGGCGGCTCGTAGGCGACCGGCTCGGGGGCGGACTCCGGCGGGGGCACTGGCTCGGGCTCGACGGCCGGCGGCGGCGCCGCTCGACGGCGGCCGGCTCCGCGGCCACGTGGACGGCGTCGCTCCCGCCGACCGGCTCGGTGCCGGGCGGATCGAGCGCCTCGTGCTGCTGGCGGGCGATCTCGGTCGGGATCGGCGCCGTGCAGTCGCTTGAGCTCGAGGTGTTCCCGGATTGCGTCGTCCAGCAGTCCCATGTTCGCCCCTACCCTACTCGGCGCGCATCGGTCTTGTTCTTGCCCGCACGCTTGGCCTCATAGAGTGCCGCATCGGCGGCGGCGATGAGGCCGACGGAGGTCCGCGTGCGCGCCGGACTGTGCCGCGACGCCGAGGCTGACGGTCACCTTCAGCGGCTTGGCATCGCCGTCTTCGAGGATCGGCATCTCGAGCTGCTCGACCGCCACGCGCACGCGCTCGCCGAGCAGGTAGGCGCCGTCGAGGTCGGCGCCGGGGAGCACCATCGACCAGCTCCTCGCCGCCGTAGCGGGCCGGCTCGTCGATCTCGCGCGACGACTCGCGCAGCACGCGCGCGACCTCCTTGAGGACGGCGTCGCCCTGCTGGTGGCCATAGGTGTCGTTGACCGCGCTTGAAGTCGTCGATGTCGAGCATCACCAGCCCGACGCCCTGCTTGAAGCGCCGCGCGCGCTCGACCTCGCCCGCGATCGCGTCCTGGAAGCGGCGGCGGTTGGACAGGCCGGTCAGGTCGTCGGTGACGGCCTGGCGCTCGACGACCTCGTGCAGGCCGACGTTCTCCAGCGAGACCGAGGCCTGCCCGACGAGGTAGTCGAAGAGGTCGCGCTCCTCGGGCGAGAACGGCCGCTCGCGCGCGACCGAGACGACGCCGCCGAGCAGCCCGGTCGTCGCCGTCGCCGCGCAGCGGGTGCGACGAGCGCGCTGGCGCCGCCGGACGTGACGCCGTGCGGCATCGCCGCGAGCGCAGGACCTCGGTCTCCGGCGAGCAGCATCGCCTCCATCATCCCGTCGAGCGAGCCGGCCTCGACGACCTCCTTGAGCGTCCCGTCCTCGCTGCGCAGGCGCGCCCGGCCGCCCGTTGCCCCGACGCCGTCCTTGGCGGCGTGGACGACGATGTCCAGCAGCGCGTCGCGGTCGAGGTTGGAGGCGAACGTCTCGCCGATCCGGCGCATCGAGATCTCGCAGGCGCTCCTGCTGGGTCCCGATCTGTTCCAGGCGCGCCTCGAGCTGCGCGGCCATCACGTTGAACTGCTCGCCGAGCGCGGCGAACTCGTCGTGGCCGTGGGTCGGCACCTTGGCCGAGAAGTCGCCCTGGCCGATGCGCTTGGCCGCGTCGAGGAAGTCGGCGATCTGGCGCTGCAGCGAGCGCGAGACGAACAGCGCGAAGGTGAAGGCGAGGATGAAGAAGCCGATCAGGATGCACGCGACGAGCTCGCGGCTGTGGCTGATCGCAGCCGACGTGCGCTTGGTCGAGTCCAGCAGCGAGACGCGGACGCCGCCCGCGCCGAACCCGGGGCGGGGAACGTGGTCGACGCGGTAGCGCTTGCCGTCGAGCATGATGTGCGCCGCGCTGGCCGGGGAGCGCGGCGCGTCTGGACGCCGGGGAGCGCGCTGGCGATCACGCCGTCGCCGGCGTAGACGACGGCGTTGAGGCCGGTGGTCGTACGCACGAGCGAGACGTAGTGGCCGGCGGTCTGCGTCGAGACCTGCAGCGAGCCGAACGGCTTGCCCTCGGCGTCCTGCAGCGGGACGCTTGGCGGGGAAGACCGACAGCGGGCTGCCGCTGTCGGCGAGCGGTCGAGCCGGTGGGCGAGTAGACGGCGATCCGGGCGAGGCGGTCGAGGCGACGGAGCTGCACCAGGCGCTCCTGGATCGCGGCGGAGTCCTGACGGCGGATCGCGGTCGCGAGGGCGGCGTCGGTCGACCCGATCATGACCGCTTGGCGTCTTCGCGCTTTCGGTTGCGGCCTGCGCCAGCCCGATCGCCGCGGCCTGGTTGGCGGCCAGCCGCGCGTCGGCCTTGCCCGACTCGTTGTCGGACAGCAGGCGGAAGAGGACGACGGCCATCGCAACCATCGGCACGATGACGATGGCGACGAAGAACAGCGTCAGGCGACTGCGAAAGCTCATCCGTGCGTCGTGAGCGTACCCGCGACGTGCGGAAGCCCCGCGCCGCATTGGCCGTATGCGCGGCTATCCTTGGCGGTGCACCTCGGGGCTATAGCTCAGTTGGGAGAGCGCCTGGATCGCACCCAGGAGGTCGGGGGTTCGAGTCCCCCTAGCTCCATCGCCCGGGTTCCCGAGCCTCTATCGGGGATTCGGGCGTTTTCGTTGTGTGGGTGCGGTGGTGTTGTCTGGCGTCGCGGGGAACTGAGAGGGAACACGTGCGGCGCGGATGACCTCCTCTGCGCGCCGCGTGTGGCTGGTCCTCGAGCTCGTCGATGACGTGGCCGTAGCGCGTGAGGGTCAGGCGGGCGTCGTGGCCGAGCTGGCGCGCGACGTAGATGACGCTCCGGCCTTCGTGGAGCAGGAGGCTCGCGAAGCTGTGACGCAGCGTGTACGGCGTCGCCTTCGTGTCGGCCGCCGCGGTCGCCCGCCTGAACGCGCGCCGGCGCCACGACTGGTACGCGGCCTCGGTCCACGGCTCGTCGTTGTAGTTCGGGAACACCAGCGCGTCGTCTGCCGGGCGGCCACTGGCCAGCCGCCATTCCGCCAGGTCCTGCTTGAGCGGCGCGAGCAGGCGCACGGTGCGGTGCTTCGTCGTCTTCGTGTCCTCCTCGCCGCCGAGCGACAGCGCGCGCTCGATCAAGAGCGTGTTATCGCGCACGTCGCCCCACCGCAGCGCCAGCGCCTCACCCGGCCGGAGCCCCGCGTACGCGAGCACCGAGATCATCGTCGCGTCCCGCTGTTCCGCCGCCGCCCGCATCCGCTCGACCGTCGCGGGCGCCACCGGCCGGACCTCCTGTCGCCGTGGCAGTCGCGCACGACGCACCAGCGCGCCGGGTTCTTCGGAATCCGCTCGTCGTCGACTGCGCGCTGCAGGATGCTCCCGAGCAGATCAAGCGCCTGGCGCAGCGCGACGGGCCCAGCGCCGGCAGCTAGCCGATCCGCCTGCCACCGCGCGATTGTGTCCGTACGGATCTCTCTGAGGGGGAGCGGGCCGAGGTATGGCGCGATGTGGTGGTCGTACATCCCCGCGTAGTTCTTGCGCGTCTTCGGACTCAGGGTGACCGCGTGCGTCGGCACCCACGTCCCGACGACGAACTCGTCGAGCGACTCCCGGCCCGCGTCCAGCGTCGCCAGCGCGCCCAGCTGCCTGCGCCTGACACCTCAGCTTCGTACCGATCCGCGTCCTGCTTCCGGTCGAACGCCCGCGACCGATTGCCCGTCTCGTCCCGGTAGCGGACGACCCACTTCGACCCCTTGCGATGAACGCTCACGGCCGATCGAGTGTACGTCGCTCCAGCCGCGCCATCGCGCCGCTCATGACTTCCGGCCGCGCCGCGCGACCTCCTATGTCGCGGTCGCTCTCGGCTCGGCCGCGCTGCTCCGGGTCCACGCCTCCACCGCCTCTCGCGAGATCAACCACCGCCCACCCCGCTTGACCGCCCGCAGCTCCCGCCGTGCAATCGCATTCCGAATCGCCTTCGGCGAGACCCCAATCGCCTCGCCCAACGACTCCGCCGTGTACGCCGGCGGCGTGATCCGCGCCGGGCCTCGTCGACGCCCAGCGCCGCCCGCAGCCGCTCGCGCGCTCTTGGATCGGCCGCCACCGCCTCAAGCACCGCGGCTGCCAGCTCCTTCCAGCCCAACCCCTCCGGTGCCCGCCTCCCCTGTCCGAACTCTCCCGCACGCCCCCATGTCGCGCGAGCGGGGGTTTACCACCCCCTGAGTTCAGACTCATTGTCAGAACGGCGACACGCGAACCCGCGCGTCACACCCAGAGCCGGACACCAGCGAACCCCAGACCACCGACCGGCCGCCTCAGCCCAACCGACCCCACCGCCGCAGACCCCAGCTTCAGCAACGATCCCAACGCTCCAGAACCGCAAACGCCAGAACCCCGCCACACATATGCATCCTTCTTCCCGAAGGCTGCCAGCCCCCACGAGCTCCGCCCCAGCGCCCGAGTCAGACCAGCGTCACAAACCCGACCACACAGTGGCACCCTCCGGTGGAGTCGCGCTGGAGCGGTCGACGCGTCCGTCAGGATTGTGCGCAGATGCCGATGCTGGAGCACGACCGCTGAGGAAGCCGCCGGAAGCCCAACCAACCCGGGACGAACCCAGGCGCCGCTGCACGTACTGTCTCCGTACGAGACCGCTGTCTGCTTTCACGACGGCCGAACACGTGGTCCCGGCGGCGCTCGGGGGCGCTTGGACGACGACCGACGTGTGCGATTGCTGCCAACGCCGGGCGGCCAGGGTCGCGGACCAGCTCATCGCCAGGGACTTCCTCGTTGTCTTCTTGCGCAGCGCGTACGCAATCCCGAACCGGCGCGGTGCACTCCCCCGAGCACCGAGATTTGAGGTGCCGCTCGACGCCGGCGGCGCAGTCATCGTCACCGTTGAAAGCGACGGTGCGACTCTTACTAGTGCAACGT
Organism: uncultured Actinomycetes bacterium; assembly: GCA_963766605.1. Lineage (GTDB taxonomy): Bacteria > Actinomycetota > Thermoleophilia > Solirubrobacterales > Solirubrobacteraceae > AC-49. Next base: position 15,285 of record CAVYAT010000004.1, on the reverse strand, counting down.
CGCCAGCCATCGCAGCCCTCCTAGGCATCGAGGGTCGGACAGATGCCGACCAGGCGCGCTTGCGGGACCTCGTTGGGAACGACGTGCGTCAGCTGCTGAATGATCCGGTCGCGCTCTCGCGCGCAGTTCAGACCGAGCGAACGCCTCCGCTGGCATGGTCGCGCTTCGTCGCGAAACTGGGGCTTGCCTGCGGTCGTAAGGCATATGGCGATGGGTGGTTGAACACCCTCTACGCCCAACGGCTCAGCGCCGACCTCCTATCCGACGCCCCGCCCCAGCTAAGTCTGCAGCGAGAGCACTACCCGCCCATCGGGGAGCCGTGGCCGTTCGAACCGCCGAAGCACGTGCTCTGGATCGACGACTGCGAGGAATCAGCGGTCCTGCACGTTGTGTTGTTCGGTCAGGTCCTCGCCGCCGTGCCTGTAAACCAAGCGGGAGCGCAGTCGGAATATTCCGCATGGCGGTTCGAACCGTCGACCGGCGAGTTCAACCACTCGTCCTATCCCGCCATCTGGTTGGGGACCGCCGCGGCGCGTGCCGCACAAACGGGTCGGCGGTCGATGACGGTGTTTGACGACTACCCGTTCCTGTTCATCGAAGACGGGCCCGATGGGCCAATGGATGTCCCAGTACCGACAAGCCGAGCCGACTCGCCCGCGGATGCATTGCGGATCGTCGCCCGTCATCGCCGCGAGCCGGCAGACGACGACGGGTCGCCGCCGCAGGACTGAGTCCCTGGTAGGCGACGCGTCCCGCTAGCGCCGAGTGCCTGCTCGCGCCCCGCGCGGCGGAACTAAGCACCAGTCGCGACGAATGGGGCCCAGTAGTCAGGGTGGGAGAAATCCAGACTGACTCCGTCCGCGTCGGTCGAACCTCGTCGGCCCACAGGCTCTCCGATCGCAGCGCGACGTCGCACCTCAGCGGCGAGGGTCGGATGTCGTGAGAAAAACTCAGACGCCTCGTCATTATCGAGATCCCGCAACCAGAGTTGCGCCCTTCGTAGCGCTTCCGGCGGGCGATGCTGCGCGTCGAAGAGCAGGTCATAGAACTTCGTCATGAGAATCGCGGTCGCGCAGTCGTCGACGGACCACAGACTCGCGATCGCGCAGGCCGACCCTGCAGCGAGCAGAGAGGTGGCAAGAGAAGTTGCCTCGTCCGGGAACTTGTATGACTCGGGCACGGCGCTCTGACACGCCGACACGACCGCCACCCGGCAGTTCGAATGGGCAGGGAGGCGAGCTCCGAGACCCCAAACGCCCCGTCCGCCAGCCCGATACTTGCGGCCTCCGGGTCAATCAACCCAGCACAGGCGTGTGCTGCAAGGTGCAGGACGTTCGCTCCCGGAGCGTGCCGGCGAAGAAAGGCCGACGTCGCATCCGTCCGAACCGCGATCTCCGTCACGCGCGGAGCAAAGTGACGCGCGATCTCTTGGACCTCGGGCACTGTGGCTGGCAACCGCCGCGACGCATCCGGGTCCGCTAGCGCGACGAGACGCTGGCGCGAACGATCGCGGTCGGCGGCGCGCTCGGCCGCGACGCCAGCGCCCCGCGCCGATGGCGCGTAGCGAACTTCGAACTCGTCCAGTAGGCAGGCCTGGCCGTCAGCGGTCGTCCATGCACACGCGTGAACCGGGACGAGTGCGATCGGACCGCATAAGACGAGCGTGACTCCGCGTGCGCCGCGGTCTCGAAGCAGCTCCGCGAGCGGGCGCCCGATCTGTTCGCCGACCCACGGAAAGGTCACATCAATAGCGGCCCTGAGCCGCGCGTCGCCGCCGGCCGCGTTAGCAGCCGCACCTAGGTATGAAACGAGCCTGTCGCCGCCAGCCGCGACAGCCATCGCCTGGGTCGGATGCCCGGAAGCCAAGCGCCACCAGACCTCGGAGCTCGTCGGGGACTGAAGAATGGACTGCCGCACCGCGACCTCGTCGGGCGACCCCTCACGGTCAACCGAGAGCAGCACCGTGCCATTCGGAGTTGGGTTGACGTAGACGACCGGCCATCGCTCTTCGACGCCCGAAGCCATATCGAACGCGGAGCCCCCAAGACCGAAGTCTCCTAACCCGTCGAACGCTCGGACCGCAGAGGAAGCTCGCTCCACAGCGGCAGCAGCCTCGTAGCTGGCCGGCCCGAGCGGCGTGGCAACCAACTCTGCCAGCGCCGCCTCGTACTCGTCCCGCACATCCTGCGGGAGTCGCTCGAGGAGCGCGCGCTCATGTCGCGTAGGCCCGAGGCGGCGTCTGAGTTCTCGTGCCCGACCGGTCTCAAGCGCAAGAACCGCGCCAACCGTGTCGCCAGTCTTGGACAGCGCGATCGCAGCCCATCGCCCGAGTCGACTCGATTCCTCCACCGCGCGCTCGCGCCCCGGGCCCGAGCTGACGGTGATCGCGATCTCCGTTGCACCACACGCCGTTCGGTACACCTCCGCAGCCTCGTCCCACCTCCCGAGGCGTGCAAAACAGCCAGCGAGAACGGCTGCGAGATGCGCGCACCCTGAGGGTGCACTGAGCGGCGTCAGGGACTCGAGGGCCTCGCTCGCGTAGCGGATCGTTTGTTCGTCGTCCCGCAGTTCGTTCGCGACAAGAGCGGCGTCGGCTGTAACCCGCGCGTAGCCGAGGTTCGGTGCGTCCACGCACTGTTCGCGGGCAAGCTCGAACTCGGCGAGCGCCCGCCGAAGCAACGCCTTCGCCTCCTCGGGTGGCATTCTCGCGCTGTCTGCGAGGGCAACTTCTGCGGCATCGGCGCTGATCGCATCGGCGTCGCGCCAGAAGATGCTGCCCAGCCCGTGACGAGCCGCACCCAAGAGAAGTGGCGGAACGGCGTCTCCGCGTGCGATAACCGCCTCCAGCACGCGCCTTGCATCAGCCACATCACCACGGCCAGCACCGCGCCATCCGTTCGAGGGCTCCAGCACGCGTGATCTCGTTGCGTGCCCACTGTCCTATATCTCCGGCGTCCAGCGCATGTCGGCCAGCGAGGTCTGCGAGCGCAGCTGCACGCTGACAGTTGGCGAGCGGGTGCTGCCGTTCTCGCGAACGAGCAGCGTGTAGGCAAGCCGAGTCCGGCAGGTTGCGAGTTCGTCCGCTGAAGCCCCGCTCTCGGCCATAGCAAGCCCCCGAGCGAGTGCTTCGGCCGACTGATCGAGGTTCTCGGCTCGGTCTCCGTAGACCCGCTCGACAAACGCCGAACCCAACTCGATCAGGGGCCAGAGTCCGCTCGCATCATCCCAGGCCAGCGCACAGGCGCCGGCGAGTTCGAGTACCGCCTCCTCGACCGCGTCCGCCCCCACGGCCGATCCGGCGCGACCATGAGCGCCCGGCCGCGGTAAAGCCGTCCAAGCATCATGAGCTGCAGAACCCCCCCTGCCGCCAACCTGGGAATCAGGTCGGTGGTGGCGCTCAGCACGTCGCTGGCGCGACCCTTGGTCCACGCAGCCTCGATGGCCTCGAGCTCGCCCGCGAGTCGTTCGCCATCCTCCCGCCACACCCGTTGTCGACCAACGAACCGTCCCCACGCCGCTTCTAGCTCCGTGACAGCGAGGTCGTCGAGGAGGGAGATCCACGGGTCGAACACCGAGCCCACATCAACGCCATCCCGCATGTCGCTGAGTCGAGCACGCACCGTCGGCGACATGACGTCGGGATTCGTCCGGAGCAACTCCTTGAGCGCCTCGATCGAGTCGACAGCAAGCAACGCATCGACGAGGGGACCGGAGTGCGTCAGTCGCATCATCGTGCGGCGGCTGAATCTCGAATTCCATGCTCAACGCTCACGGCGGAGTCAACGCATCGACGCGCTATCTCGCGGATCGCTGAAGATGCGCTCTCGTGGACTCCGCGTGCCGCAAGGGCTTCGCGCAGCCCGGAAGTAGAAGGTATTCGACTGCGGCGCCAGGTAAACGCTTCGGTTCATGTTGGGCTGTATTCTTGACGATTTCTCGTATCGCGTTACAATCATTAGCTATGGCGGCGAGGACAAAGGACCATAGTGTTGCGAGGCGGGTGCGTCGGCGCGTTCGAGCGTCATCCGACAGGTTGTGGCGTGTCGAAGACTTTGAGGATCTCGAGAGCGGGGACGGCTCGGCATCAGCAGTGAGCAATGAGCTCCGTCGGATGGTTGGACGTGGCGAGCTTGTGCGCATCCGACGCGGCGTCTACTGGCGCGGAAAGGAGAGCAGGTTCGGCATGCTCGCGGCGCCGAGAGCAGAAGCGCTGCGGAAGTCCGTAGGCGATGATGAGGCCGTAGGAGCCACAGGTTGGCAAGCGACAAATCTCCTGGGGCTCTCAACCCAGGTTCCGGCAGTGGAAACACTCGCGGTCACCCATCGCGTCCCGGCTGGACTCCCGGCTCTCAAGGTGGCTAGCCGCGCGGCCCGCCGCGGTCGGCGCGAACAGCGCCTCAACGGGATCGAGGTCACGTTCCTCGAAGCGCTTGAGGGCTGGGACCGCTACGTCGAGGCGGACGCCGCGACCGCGCTAGCGCGGTTCGTCGAGCTGCTCTCGCGTGACGACGTGAGGCTCGAACGACTCGTTGCCGCGAGTCGTACAGAGCCGCCGGCGGTACGCGAGAGACTGCGTGCGGTCGCGACAGAATCAGGAGACTTGGCGGCAGCGAACCGCATACGGCGGGCCCGCGACCAGCGTACGCGCCAACGAGCCCTGAGGGTTCTTCCCACGGCCGCATGACATTGCTTCGGGCAAGCCCTGACGACTTCGCCGGGGCAATCTCGCGTGCCTCAGAGGCTCTCGGGCTTGCTCCGGCATTTTGTCGAGAAGGACTACTGGGTAACGCAGGTGCTTCGCGCACTCAACACCCGCCACGCAGGCGCGTTTGTCTTCAAAGGCGGAACGTCGCTCTCGAAGGGTTACGGGCTAATCGAACGATTCTCGGAGGACGTCGACATCCTCGTTACCCCTGCCAGCGGTGAATCCGCAAGGATCCGAGAAGAGCGACTTCTTACGCTCACGACTGACGTCGCTGCCTGCCTGGACGTCACGTGGGACGAGGCACGTGCGCCTGGTCGCGGCAAGTCGCCGCACCGCGCAGATGTTCTGCGGTACCCGCGGACGGTCGACGCCGCATCACTCGGCACGATCGAGGAGCGCGGCGTTCTCCTTGAGACGGGCTTCGCGGGTGGTGAGTGGCCGGCAGAGATGGTCGAAGTTTCCCCTCTCGTGAAGGACGCACTCAACATCGAGCCGAACGAATACCCCGATCTCGATCCCATACAAGTCCGTGCACTCAGGCCTCTTCGGACTCTCATGGAGAAGTTGTCGTTGCTTCACCACGTAGCCACGAACTGGTCGGCAGAGGAGAGCGGCGCACAGGAGCGATGCGGCCGCCACTACTACGACGTCTACAAGCTCTTCAAGGACCACCCCCCGACACTCACAGCTCTCGAGGATCGTGGACGATTCGAGCGGATTCTTGGCGAGATGCAGGCGATCTCGGCGACGCACTACGGGGGGTGGACTGAGCGTCCGAGCGACGGCTACGCAGCGAGTCCCGCGTTCGCGCCGAGCGAACAAGCAGCACTGCGGGCGTGGCTTGAGCAGCGCTACGGTGATGCAGCCGAGCTACTACCGTCGAAGGTCGCATCGGCTTGGCCGACGTTTGGCGCAGTGCTTCGCCGCGTTGAACTGAAATCACATCTGCTGTAGCAGGGCTCGAGACATCGCGCGATCGACGGCGAGCCTTGGCCACTGACGTGACCGCGTGATCGCGAGCGGGGAACTGAGAGGGAACCTCAGGCAGACCGTGACGGCGCAGGCTGGTCAGCCGACTCGCCGATTTGGCTCTAGAACAGCCTTCACCTGTCCCCCCTCGTCCTCCCACACCCCCTCGCCACGCGATCGCACCCAGGAGGTCGGGGGTTCGAGTCCCCCTAGCTCCATTCGCGGCGTATACGCCGCGGTCGCCCGGGTTCCCGAGCCTCTATCGGGAATGCGGGCGTTTTGCTGTTCGAGCCACGCGATCATGGTCTCGGGGCACAGGAGTACGGTGACGGCGATGCGAGTTCGCAGGCCCTCCGTTGCCGCGGCCGCGGCCATGCTGTTGGCCGCCGCGGTCGTGTTCGCGTCGCACGCGCTGGCCGCCCGCCGCGCTCATGGGTGCTCGCCCGGGGGCTCCCCGACAGCGGTGAACTGGGCGCGCCATCGCCACATGCTGGCGCTCGTCGACTCGGTCCTGCTCGGTGGGGCGCCCGCGCTGAAGTCGGCGATGCCGTGCTGGCACATCACGATCCGCGGTCGCCCGGCGCTGATGATCCGCGTCGCCGACCGAGAGCTGCGCGCGCAGCATCCGCGGGTACCCAAGCTCGTGGTCGTGGCGCTCGGCTACAACTCGCTGTGGGAGCGCGGCCGAAAGCGCTACGGATTCTGGTCGCGACGCTTCGACCACGAGGCGCTCGCCCTCCTGGCAACGCTGCGCCGCCTCGGCGCCCGCCAGTTCGTATGGGTGACGCTGCGCCAGCCCAACGCCTCGATCGTGCCGCAGGGCTCGCTCGGCGAGCTGCATCAGTACGCCTGGTATTTCCCGTACGTCAACGAGCGCCTGCGGCGCCTCGCGCGCCACCGCGACGACCTCGTCCTCGCCGACTGGGAGGCCGTCTCCAAACGACGCGGACTCACCTACGACACGATCCACCTCAACACGGCCGGCGCGGCACTGATGGCAACAACGATCAAACACGCGATCACAGAGGAAGCCGCACGCCAGATGGCGGGACCGCCCGCATGACGGACGAAGCTTTCCGCGTCGGCACTGAGCTGGCGGCCGCTCTACCTTCGACGAGCCGGAGCTCGCTCAAGGCGATCGACCAGCGCGCGATGGATCTCGCATCGCGCGACGCCGAGTTGCGCGCCGCGCTCTTCCGCTTCGTCGATGTCGTCCCCGCCTGTCGCTCGCTCGACGACCTCGCGGTTCATCTGACGGGCTTCCTCGGCGAAGTTGATGAGCCGCCGGTCCCGATTCAGGCCGCGATGCGGATCGCCGACTCGCGGGCCGGGCGGGTCGCGCTGGGTGCGGCCGCCGCGGCCGGGGTACGTCACATGGCGCACCGATTCATCGTCGGCGAGACTCCGTCGGACGCGCAGGCCGTCCTGCGCGAGCTGTGGAGCGCCGGTGTGGCGACATCGGTCGACCTGCTGGGCGAGGCGACGGTCACGTCCGCGGAGGCGGACCGATACGCGGCGCGCTGTCACGCCACGCTCGACGCACTGACCGACGTGTACTCGGCGCTTCCCGCGCGCGCCGATCTCGAGGCTGACGGTCTCGGCCCGATCCCGCGGGTGAATCTCTCGGTCAAGGTGTCGGCGCTGACTCCGCTGCTTCGTCCCGATGCGCCGGAGCTCGGCCAGCGCGATGCGGCCCCGCGCTTGCGCGACCTGTTGCGTCACGCTCGCGCGGTCGGCGCGCATCTTCACATCGACATGGAGTCGTTCGACTCCATCCAGGCGATCACCGGCCTCGTCCTCGATCTGCTGGCCGAGGACGAGTTTCGTGACGGCCCGAGCGCCGGCCTCGTCCTGCAGGCCTACCTCCGCGACTCACCCGAGCTCTGCGAGCGGATCGTCGCCTGGGCCACAACCAACCCGCGCGCGGTGCCCCTTGTCGTCCGCCTCGTCAAGGGCGCCTACTGGGATCACGAGGTCGTCGAGGCACGCCAGAGCGGCTGGGCGGTCCCGGTCTTCGAGGTCAAGGCCGACTGCGATCGCAACTTCGAGGCGCTGACGGTTGACCTCATCACCCCGCGGGCCCGCGGGGTCCCCCTCCGCCCCGCGATCGCCAGTCACAACCTTCGCTCGGTCGCCCACGCCATCGCCGCCAATCGCGCGGCCGGTCTGGCCGACGGCGAACTCGAGATCCAGGTCCTGCGCGGCCTCGGCGACGACCTCCAGCACGCGCTGGCCACGACCGGCCACCGCGTGCGAACGTACTGCCCGATCGGCGATCTCGTCGCGGGGATGGCCTACCTGGTGCGTCGGCTGCTGGAGAACACGAGCAACGAATCCTTCCTTCACGAGCAGGCCGCGGGCCGGCCGCTCGCCGAACTGCTTGCCGCGCCGTGACCGCAGCGCTCCCGCCCTTCGCCAACGAGCCGGTTCTCGAGCTACGGCGCAGGGAGGCGCGGGAGGGTCTCGAGGTCGCGATGCGAGCGCTCGAACCGAAACTGCCGATTCGTGTTCCGCTGTGGATCGGTAGGGACCGCACCGAGGGCGACGCGCTGCACTCGACCGACCCCGGCGCTCCCGGTCGTGTCGTCGCCGTGGCGCCGCTCTGCTCGGCCGATGACGCCGGCCGAGCGGTCGCCCAGGCAGTCGAGGCCGGACCGGCGTGGGCGGTGACACCGGCACACGAGCGCGCCGCAGCGCTGATCCGCGCCGCCGAGTGGATCCGCACCCGCCGCCGCGAGCTCGCGGCGCTCGTCGTGCTCGAGTGCGCCAAACCGTGGGGCGAGGCCGACGGCGATGTCTGCGAGGCGATCGATTTCCTCGAGTACTACGCACGCGGGGCGATCGCGCTCGCCGCCGGCGCGACGCTGCTGCAGATGCCCGGCGAGCGCAACACGATGCACTACGCACCGCGCGGCGTCGTCGCGGTGATCTCCCCGTGGAACTTCCCCGTCGCAATCCCATGCGGGATGACCGCCGCGGCGCTCGCCACCGGCAACGCGGTCGTTCTCAAACCCGCCGAACAGGCGCCGGGCTGCGGCGCGATGCTTGTTGAGGCGCTCCGCGCGGGCGGCGTGCCCGCCGGGGCGATCACGCTCGTCCCGGGCGAAGGCGACGTCGGCGCCGCTCTCGTCAGAGACTCGCGCGTTCACACGATTGCCTTCACCGGTAGCGCACCGGTCGGCCTCGAGATCCTCAAGACGGCCGCCGAGGTCACGGACAACCAGCGCCACCTCAAACACGTCGTCGCCGAGATGGGCGGCAAGAACTGCATCATCGTCGACGCGGACGCGGACCTCGATGACGCTGTCCCCGCCATCGTTCGCTCCGCGTTCGCGTACGCGGGTCAGAAGTGCAGCGCGGCCTCTCGCGTGCTCGTCCACGAGGCGATCGCCGACACGCTCATCGAGCGGCTCGCCGGTGCGACGGCGACGCTGCAGCTCGGTCAGGCCGACCGGTTCGCCACTGACGTCCCGCCGGTCATCGAGGCCGCTGCCCAAGAACGCGTGGAGCGCTACGCCGCGCTCGGCGCACAGGAGGGTACGATCGCGGAGCGCCGCCACGAGCTCCCTGCCGACGGCTGGTTCTGCGCCCCGACGGTTGTCACCGGTCTCGCCAAAGGCTCGGCGCTCCTTCACGACGAGATCTTCGGGCCACTGCTCGCCGTCGAGGGCGTGAAGAACGTCGACGACGCGTGCGACCGCGTCGATGATCTGCGCTTCGCCCTCACCGGCGGGCTGTTCGCCCGCAACCCGCACACGATCGAGCGTGTCATCGCGCGCAGCCCGGTCGGAAACCTCTACGTCAACCGTCACACCACCGGCGCCATGGTCGCGCGCCAGCCCTTCGGTGGCAATCGACTGTCGGGGACGGGAGCGAAGGCCGGCGGGCCGAACTACCTCCTGCACTTCGTCGAGCCGCGCGCCGTGACGGAGAACACCGTCCGTCACGGTCTCGTGGTCTGATCTCGCTCGGGGGTTCGGCCCGAGGTCGCTGACCTGGTGCTGTATACAAGCGCGTCCGCGTGGCTCGGCGACGGCGTTCCACGCGTACTGGCGGTCGCGCACGCTTGCCACGCAGGCAGGCCGATTCTGTATACCATCGTTCTGTATACAGCGAACCCGCGTGCGAGAGATACGTCGTCCCGGGCGAATCGTCGTCGCGTCCCAAAGGAGCCAGACATACCCAGCGCGCGCCTGTCCGATGTCCTGACGCAGCCTGTTCCCGGAGGAAGCGGCCTGCTGGACGACTTCTCCCTGGAGATGACCGGCAAGGACGTCGAGAGGCTTCACGAGGCACGGGACAGCATCCCGCGAGGCACCCGCATCAACGTCACGTTCCTGGGTAACGAGGATGCCGAGATGCGTCTCGCCGCGGCGCGCACCGCCAGGGCGCACGGCTTCGTCCCGGTGCCCCATATCTCGGCGCGGCGCCTGCGTTCCTCCGCGATGCTCGAGGAGTTTCTCGGGGGCCTCCGTGACGCTGACGCCTGCGAGAACGCGTTTGTCGTCGCGGGCGACCCGACGACCCCCGAAGGGCCCTACGAGGACTCGCTGTCACTGATCCGCTGCGGCCTGCTGGAGCACTACGGCGTCCGGCACGTGAGCGTCAGCGGTTACCCCGACGGACACCCCGAACTCGACGCGCGCGCCCTGTGGTCCGCGTTCGACGACAAGTTCGCCGCGCTGGCCGAGCGCCAGCTGCCCGGTGCCGTGATCACGCAGTTCGGGTTCGACGTCGACCCCGTGGTCACGTGGGTCGAGGCGGTCCGTGAACGCGGCGTCGACGCTCCCATCCGCGTCGGCGTCCCGGGGCCCGCCGGAGTCAAGCGCCTGCTCAGCTACGCCAAGCGCTTCGGCGTCGGCACCGGTGCCGGCATCGCCAAGAAGTACGGCCTCTCGCTGACCAGCCTGATGGGCACGGCCGGTCCGGACCGGTTCATCCGCGAACTGGACGACCGCTACGACGCCGGCCGGCACGGCGACGTCAAGCTGCACTTCTACACGTTCGGTGGCCTGCAGGCCACGTCCGAGTGGATTGCCGACTTCCGCGTCGCCGGCTGAGCGCCACCCGGCGCCACGCGGGCGCCGGGGGCGTGTAGCCGCGGGCTTGCGACTGCCTAGAGGGCGACGCCGCTGGCGCGCCAGCCGTCCGCGTACTCGAGCCGGGCCGTCTGCGCGTAGGGAACCGGGCTGACGATGACCCGAACCTCGAGCTGGCGATGCGGCTCGACGGTCTTCTTCGTCGTGCCACCGTTCGGCTCCCCCCAGGTCAGCTTGAGCTCGGTTCCGTGCTCAACCTCGGGGGAGATGGTCCCGAGTGACAGTGCGCGGCGCTCGTTGGCGCTGTAACCGGCGAACATCGACACGCCGACGACCGTGCCGTCCGCGTCGGCCACCTGGTCGAAGCTCGTCGAGGCGTAGTTGGCGATCGGGATGTTGAAGAACTGGTACTCCTCGGCGGCCGGGTCGAACAGGGCGTCATAGACCTTGCTGAGGTCGTCCCCGTTCCAGTCGAACGTGACCTTCCTACGCTCGGCGGCCGGGTCGATCTGCTCGAGCGCGTCACGGCCGATGAAGTCATGGTCGAACTTGACGAACGGTCCGTACCCGAGCTCCCACGGGTTGAGGTAGTAGTCCTCGATGTCGTCGGAGACGAAGGAGCCCGCGAGCGCGTTGTTCGCCTCGTAGCCCGAGGCCGGCAACCACTCGCGGTAGGCGCGCAGCTCGTCGCCCGTGTAGATGGCCGGCAGCGGCGACGGGATCCAACCGGACTCCAGCGTGTTCGACGCGTACGCGCGCGCGCCGCACGGCTCCAACCCGAACTCGGCGCCCTCGGCGAGGATCGTCTCGCGGACGAGGTCGTAGTCCTCGTACGGGCCGAAGATCTCCAGTCCCGGCTCCCCGGCCATCCCGTGGCGCAGGGTGCGGACGGTCCGGCCGGCGAGATTCATCGTCGACAGGCGGAAGAACTTCAGCTGCTCGAGCGGGCCGCCGTTGAGCTTCTCGATGACCTGCCAGGCATTCGGGCCCTGGATCTGGAAGCGGTAGTAGCGACGCGTGACCTGCTTGCCGAACGTGCGCATCGGCGAGCGGTCGTCCTGGACGATCTCGAGGCCGCTGTAGCCACCGGTTTCGCCGTGGAAGGTCAGCCAGTTGGCGGCGGGAGCGCGGCCGACGTAGACGAACTCCTCCTCGCCGAGGCGGAAGAGGATGCCGTCGCCGATGACGTGGCCGGCCGGTGTGGTCGGCACGTACTGCTTGGCCATGTTGACCTCGAAGTTGGCCACGGTGTTGACCGCCGTCGCGGTGATCAGCTTGATGACGTCCGGGCCGTTCATGAACAGGTTCACCATGTGGTGGGACTGGTCGAACAGGACGGCCGTATCGCGCCAGGCCTTCTGCTCGCGACGCCAGTTGCTGAACTCGTCGGGGACCACCGGGTAGACGTACGCGCCGGCCTGCGCGTTGCGCAGCAGTTCGACGGTGTTACCAGCGGCGTCCAGGACGCTCTGAAGGTTCTTCTCGCTCATGGTTGTGGGGACTCTCCGCGCCCGTGGCCCGGGCTGGCTCGGTCGTTTTTGCAGGGACAAAGTTCAGCCGGCGACGCGATCAGCGATCAGGCCCGCCGACACAGCGCCACGGCATCGGCACCCATTGCGCCTGCCCTTGGCGGGCCCTTTGCCAGCATGATGTATACAGTGTCGCCGCCGGCGATGTTAACAGGGAACGAACGCTCCCGAGGATTTGTGAATCGGGGCGTTGGCGACAAGGAGCGGGTCATGGGCGCAGAGCTGCGGATCGGAATCTGGGACCAGCTGGATGACGGCGGCGTGGTCGAGGTCCATCAGCTCTATCGGGAGCGCCTGGCGATGGTCGAGGCGGCGGAGGCGGCGGGGTTCTACACGTTCCTGCTGGCCGAGCACCACGGAACGCCGCTCAGCACCGTCCCGCGGCCGGGGTTGTTCCTGGCTGCAGTGGCTGCCCGCACGACGCGCATCCGCCTCGGCATGCTGTGTTTCATCCTCCCGCTCGAGCATCCGCTGGCGATGATCGAGCAGGTCTGCATGCTCGACCAGCTGTCCAATGGGCGCCTCGATCTGGGTGTGAGCCGCGGCATCTCGCCGATCGAACAGGGGTTCTTCGGGGTCGACGGGACGCAGAGCCGCGAGCTCTACGCCGAGTCGCTCGAGATCCTGCTCGCGGGCCTCACGCACGACCGGATCACCCACGACGGCCCGCACTTCCACTTTGACGACGTCCCGATCGAGCTGCGCCCCGTGCAACAGCCCCATCCGCCGCTGTGCTTGAGGAGGCTGTCGCCGCCGCGAAATCGGCTGACGTAGTTATTTACGTCGGTGGCATCAGTCCGGATCTCGAGGGTGAAGAGATGTCCAGTGCCGACGGCTACGACGGTTTCGACGGTGGTGATCGCACGCGTATTGAATTGCCAGAAGTGCAGGAGGGATTTACTCCAGGCATTTGAAGCGACCGGCAAGCCGGTTGTGTTTATTAATTGCAGCGGCAGCGCTGTCGCCATGCCGTGGGAGGCCACACACCTGCCCGCGATTTTGCAGGCCTGGTATCCGGGCGAGCTGGGCGGTCGCGCCGTCGGCGAAGTGCTCTTTGGCGATTCGAATCCTTCGGGGCGTTTGCCGATGGCATTTATCACGGGACCTCTGATCTCCCTGCTTTTGACGACTATTCCATGAGCAATCGGACCTATCGTTATTTCGGTGGCAAACCGTTGTTCGCGTTTGGTTATGGGTTGAGTTACACTAGGTTTGATTATCAAGGCGCTGCGCTGAATGCTTCCGAATTCACGCCCGAAGCCACGGTGAAGCTGAGCTTCACTCTCAAGAATTCGGGTAACGTGGACGGTGACGAAGTGGCGCAGGTTTATTTTCGTCACGTTCATTCGGCGGTCTCGCAACCGAAACTGGCGCTGTGCGGCTTTACGCGAGTTCATCTCTCAGAAGGCCAATCAACCCAGGTGACCGTCGAAATTCCTTTGCACCTGTTGCGTTATTGGGATACCGCTCGCAAACAATATGTTGTCGAACCAGGGGATTATCGAACTTCTCATCGGCGCAGCTTCCGATGACCTCCGGCTCCATGTGCCATTGAAGATAGTGGATCGGAAGAACTGAGGCCTCGATGGTGCTGAGATTCCCAAGCTAAAAGAAAACTTAAATTCGCCAACGAACCGGGCGTGATATTGCGCGCGCGCTCCATTATTGAAGGAACGCACTTTTCACGTCGTATTCGTTTCGGCGGCTCATGGGAACGGTGTAATTGAATTGAGATTGCCCAGGAGGCAGTCGCGTCTTTCGGGCTATTTCAAATCCGAAACCTGGAGCGCTTGCGGATTCAGCGTCATGCTTGACGGCGGCAACTCATCTTCCTTCGAACCGAGTGCAGTATTCGGAGTCTCAGACATTTTCGCCTCGATGGTCAGGCCATTCACGACGTTCGCGTGCCGGAACCAGATACGGTCCTGTGCCTTGCCGTTCAGCCGAAGGTCTTTTATATACTTCGCATTTTGCGATGTTTCGGTGGTTATGATGCGAAAGGTTTTTCCGTTGTGAAGATGGATCGTTACTTTTTCAAAAACCGGGCTGCCCATTTCGTAGGTCGGGAACACCTGCTTCGGTCGGATAGAAACCCATCATCGAAAAAACCACGAACGCAGACAGTCCGCCGCCGTCTTCATCTCCCGGAATTCCGTTCGGTGAATCCGGTGAACATATATTCCAAGAAGCTGACGCACGCGTTTCTGCGTTTTCCAAGGCGCGCCGAGGTGATTGTAAATATAAGGAATATGAAGGCTCGGTTCATTGCCCATCGAGAATTAGACCCACGAGGCCGCTGGCGTCCGGGAATTTCGCCCAAAACTCATATTTACTGCGCGCCAAGAGATTCGCGGAAGAGTTGGTCGTAAATTTGCTTCGGCTTTCTTGCGTCCGCCCATCAGAGTGGAAAAGCCCCGGACAAGTCGTGTTGAACATCCCAATCGTAGGTATACCCGTTGTTTTCAGTCGCTGTAATCGCGTCCGCCCTGTCCCCTCCGGAGAAGCCCGGTTCGTAAGGATTCAATCCAGTTGCCCTCGGCATCCTTGGGCCAGACATGTCCCTTGTCCGCGCGGGAACACTTTTTGTAATCAGCGGCCCCGCTTCAGGAACAACTGGTAGTCTGACTGGTTGTTGAGCGTGCAGCGCGATTTGAGCCGTGCACCAATCGTCGTAGCTTTGCGCCAGACTGTCACCTGAACGGCCTGTCGCCGCTCAAAAGGATGAACGAGCGAAACTGTTTCCTTTCTTCTGGGCTTCAGCGCCGGCATGTAACCATGCGCGTCGAGGAAATCATCCAGCGAGCACTTCGGGCCTTTCGCGCCACGGCAGCCAGGTGCCTTCCAGTGAATTTTTGCGCAAACCCGTGTACGCGGTGGGAGAGATCGAAATTCGTAATTCCTTTTGCCCAGACATCCGCAATCCAGGGCGCCGCGTGGTTTCCCGTCATGCACTGATGATTGCCCCAAAGGACGGCGAAGCAAGGCATCCATCCAAGTTGGTCTGGGACATCCCGGACGTAGGATTGGACCTTGTCGGCTTCCA
>CAVYAT010000003.1:0-375728 GCA_963766605.1 uncultured Actinomycetes bacterium | reverse complement strand
CATAGCCGCCGGGCCTGCGTCTGGGGTCGCACTGTAGTTCGATCCGCTCAGCCGATCCGCCGCGTGGTCCAGAGGGCGGCGAGGGCGATCAACAGAGCCGCTGCCCCGGCGAAGATCGCGAACTCGACGCCTTGGAGCGGCCAGAAGTGCGACGCCGGGTGGTAGATCGCGTGGAAGTAGTGGGTCGCGCTCTTGGAGGGAACCGGTGCAGCGCAGCTCGCGCCCTTACCGCAGGTCAAGCCGGCGAACGCGACTGCACGGCCATGCTGGTCGGATGGGAACTGGCTGACGATCCACGCCTTGTCGAGGTTCGGTCCCCGGCCGTTCACCGCCCAGGTGGCGTGCAGCGGCGTGACCAGACGTTGGCGCAGCCACGTGTCGACGAACAGCCGCGCCGCGAAATAGAGCGCGAAGGCCGAGACGAGGGCGGGCACCGTGCGACGCGAGATCGCCCCGATGGCCGCCGCCAGGCCGAAGGCGAAGAGCGTGTAGCCGATGGCGACGATGCCCTCGGAATCAAACACGCTGTTGTCCATTCGGCCCTGGACCCGGACCAGCGGCGTTCGCCACCAGGTGACGAGGACGATGAAACCCACCGCCGCGACCGTCGCGGTGATGACGGCAACGCCGAGCTTGCCGACGATCCAGCGACGGCGGGTGATGCTCTGAGTCCAGTCGAGCCGATAGGTGCCCTGCTCGAGGTCGGTGACAAACGGGGCCGCGAGCAGAACGCCGACGAGGCCCGGCACGAGCGTGAGCCAGGCGATGAGGTTGCCAAGCCCGCTGAACTCGTTGGTGAACTGGCGGGCCGCCGAGTCGCAGACGCCGCTCTGGAGAGCGCCGGCGCAGCTGGCAAGGCCGTCGTTGTTGTAGGCGGAGAACATCGAGAGCCCGGTCGGGACGAGCAGGGCGGCGATCGCCGCGAGGATCGCGGCCGCCACGATCGTCTCCCAGCGCTGCTGGCGCCAGCCGACCCAGATCACCGCAGGGCTCCTTCGGGAACGCGGTCGGTGGACTCGTGGCTCTGTCCGAGATAGGCGAGCACAACCTCCTCCAGTCCGACCTCGTGCTGCTCCCAGTGCGTGTCGTAGACATGGCCGTTTGCTCGCACCAGGAGTGAGCTCTGTCGGTCGGTGTGGCTCTCGTGGATGACCGCGTGCATGCGCGCGACGGTCGCCGGGTCGGTGCGTGCGCCGGTCAGCAGCCGATGGCTGGAAACCAGCTCGTCAAGCGGCCCGTCGAGTAGTGGCCGCGCGTGCGACAGGATCACCAGGTGGTCGCAGACGCGCTCGAGGTCCGCGACGATGTGCGACGACAGGATCACGCTCATCCCGGTCTCGGCGACGGCTTCCATGACCGTGCCGAGGAACTCGCGCCGGGCCAATGGGTCAAGTGACGCGACGGGTTCGTCGAGCAGCAGCAGCTCCGGTCGCTTGGCCAGCGCGAGGGTGAGGGCAACCTGGGCCTGCTGGCCGCCCGAGAGCTTGCCGACGCTCTGGCGCAGGCGCAGCCCGAGGCTCTGGATTCGGTCGACGGCGAGGTCGTCGTCCCACGTGGTGTTGAGCAGCCGACCGAGCTTGAGGGTCTCGGCGATCGTGAAGCTCTTGTGTAGCGGGCGTTCCTGGGCGACGAAGCCGACGCGCGGCAGCAGCGACTGCTGATCGGCCAGCGGATGGCGGCCGAGCACTTCGAGCCGGCCCGCGCTCGGGCGGCTCAAGCCCACCGCGAGCTGCAGTAGCGTCGTCTTCCCGGCGCCGTTGGGGCCGAGCAGCGCGGTGATTGAGCCGGCGGGGATCTCCAGCGAGCAGTCGCGCAGCGCCCAGGCCGAGCCGTAGCGTTTGCCGAGACCTTCGGCGCGCAGGACGGGAACCTCGCTCATGACGCGACCCTCGAGATCGTGGTCGGCCGCACGACGTCGGCGAACAGCGCGCCGATGATCTCGTCCTCGAGGCCGGCATCGCGCGCTTGCGCGACCCATTTCGTGAGCGAGACGCGCAGCTGCTTGATGTCGTGCTGAGGCAGCGCGTTGACGTGCTTGCGCACGAACGTCCCGATCCCGCGCCTTCCCTCGGTCACACCCTCGCGGTCGAGTTCCCGGTAGGCCTTCAGGACGGTGTTGGGGTTGATGGCCAGCCCGGCGACGACGTCCTTGACGGTCGGCAGCTGGTCCCCAGGCCGCAGGATGCCGAGCCGTACCGCCCAGCGCACCTGCTGGACGATCTGGAGGTAGGTCGGTACGCCTGACCGTGTCTCGACGTGAAATTCGATCATGTGATCTCTTTACCTAGCTAACTAGATAAAGAGACTAACTACAGGTCCTGCCGAAGTCAAGGCGTTCCGCCGCGTGCTGTGCGAACTCCGGGCGAAACACATCGAGCCGGCTAAGAGGGCCAGCATGGCTCCCAAGCACGGATGAAGATGAGCAAGATCGGCGCCAACCCGCCCTCTTTCAGAGGACGGGACGCACGACGAGCAGCCCGCGGTTGGAGACGAGTTGCGCCAAGTCGTCGTCCAGGCGTTGGGCCAGTTCGCTCGCCTGATGCTCCCATCGCTCCACCGCGACGATCTCTGCGATCAGCACGTAATCGGCTTGACCGATCGACTGTCCGGGCACGTCAGCCGGCCGCGTGAGGCGCCAATCCGACACCGTGTCCAGCGACCCGCGAACGACGTCCCGATCCCCCAACATCAGACGTTCAAAGTCCTCTGCCAGCTCCGGCGAGCGCAGCTGGAACCACATGACAAGGGTCGCGGGAGTAGCGATCCGCGAAGCGTAGTGCACCATTGACCTGGCGGATCGGCCGGGCAACGGGCTCTAGCCGGCGAACGTCGCGAACGTCCAGTGGTTGCCGTCCGGATCGGCGACCGTGAAGTCGCGCGACGGGTAGTCCGTCTGATCGGTCAGCTCGTGAATCACGGCCGCGCCGAGCGCCGTCGCCCGCGCGAACACAGCGTCCGGGTCAGCAGTCACGACGTGCAGCGAGGCCGTGCCCGGTCGACAGGGGGTCTGGCGCTCACCGGTGCTCGAAAGCATGATTCGGCCGCCTTGCGGCCAATCGAGCTGGCAGTGATGCAACGCGCCGGCGCTCCCGCCGGGGATGGCCAGGTCCTCGACGAACCCGAGGGCCAGCAGCCACTCGCGCAGCGCGGCCGCGTCGTCGCTGACGACACTCGCCCAGATACTCGGCTGCCGGTTCCCGCTCGTGGGGATCGCCACCGCCGAAGCATCCCGCATCGGGCCGGGCCGCGGGGTGCGGTGCCCAAATGGGCTGCACCTATCCTCACGTCGTCACGGCGAACGCGGGAGGAGATGGCTTTGATGGCGGGTGAGATTTCGATCCACGGTGGCACCCCCGAGTCTCGCGACCTCTACGCCAGGATTCAGCGCGCGATCGGGCTGACCGAGCGGCTCAATCGCATCCCGTTCGCAGACGCGGATGCGATTCGCGAGGCGTTCAGCGAGCTGACGGGCACGGCGGTCGATGCCACGTTCTCGCTCATCCCGCCCGTGTACTCAGAGCACGGACTCGACATTCGCGTCGGGCGTAACGTGTTCATCAACCAGGGGTGCACGCTCAACGACATCGGCGGTATCGAGATCGGCGATGACGTGCTGATCGGCCCTCGGGTGAGCCTGATCACCTCCGGCCACCCGCTCGATCCCCATGAGCGGCGCAGGCAGATCGTGGCGGCGCCGATCGTCATCGAGCGCAACGTCTGGCTCTGTGCCGGTTGCATCGTCCTGCAAGGCGTGACGGTCGGAGAGGACTCGGTGGTCGCGGCCGGCGCGATCGTGACGCGCGACGTCCCGCCTGGAACGCTGGTCGCCGGCGTGCCGGCCCGGGTGCTGAGACCGATACGCGCCGACGACCGGACCGCCGACCCGGCAACCTGACGGCGAGTGATGCAAGGCTGTGGGGGAATGGATGACTCGGTGCGCGCTCGCTTCCGGTTCGGCCTGCGCGCAGGCATCCCGTTCGCGATCGCGGGCTGCATCCTGTCGATGTCCTTCGGCGTCCTGGCCACCGCAGCCGGCATGTCGGGCATCGCGGCCGTCGTCATGTCGATGATCGTCTTCGCCGGTTCGGCGCAGTTCGCGGCGATCTCGATCGTCGCCAGCGGTGGCAGCCTCGGCGCCGCCGTTGCCGCTGCGGCGATGGTGAACTCGCGCTTTCTGCCGATGGGCGCGGCGCTGGCGCCGTCGCTGCCCGGTCGGGCACCGTTCCGCGCGATGCAGGGTCAGGCCGTTGTCGATGCGTCGTGGGCCATGGCGCTGCGCGAGGACGGCTCGTTCGATCGCTTCTTCCTGTTCGGCGCCACCGCGGTCCAGTACGTCACATGGAGTCTCGGCACGGCGCTTGGCGTGCTCGTCGGCGGCCTGCTGGGGGACACCGACAGGCTCGGGTTGGATGCGATCTTCCCGGCGTTCTTTCTGGCCCTGTTGATCGCCGAGGCGCAGAGCCGACGCGCCCGTGTCGTGGCGGTGCTGGGTGCGGCGATCGCGGTGGCGCTCGTGCCCTTCACCCCCGTCGGCGTGCCGGTGCTGGTGGCGAGCGTCGCCGCGCTGGTCGGCCTCTGGCGTCGCGAACCGGTGGCGCCGTGAGCCACGCCTGGCTGCTGATCGGCGCCTGCGCGGTCGTGACGTTCGCGATCAAAGCGGCCGGACCGGTCGCCCTCGGCGGGCGCGCCCTGCCCGCCTGGGCCGACAGCGTCATCCCGCTGCTGGCGCCGGCGCTGCTCGCGGCGTTGGTCGCCACCCACATCTTCGTCGACGACAAGCACCTGGCGGTCGGCGCGAACACGGTCGGGGTCGCGGCCGCAGGCGTGGTGATGTGGCGCACACGCTCGATCGTGTTCTGCGTCCTGACTGCCGCCGTCGTCACCGCGCTGCTTCGCGCCGTCTGATGACGTCGGTTCCCGCGGACCGCTCAAGCACGGCGGTACGGGTCGATCGACGGGTTCACGTCGTGCCGGTGAGCGCCTGCAGGTGTTCGACGCCGCTCTCCGGTCCGGGCATGGCGGCGATCTCGGCCGCCACCCGCCGTGCCCCAGCGCGAAGTGACGCGTCGCCGAGCAGCGTGTCGATGGCGCTCGCGATGGCGGCGCTCGTGGCCTGCGCCGGTGCGAGGCTCAGTCCGGCGCCGGCGGCGGCGACGCGCTCTGCGTTGTAGTGCTGGTCGGCGCCCTGGGGCAGCATGAGCAGCGGCAGGCCGTGAGCCAGGGCTCCGAGCGTCGTCCCGGCGCCGCCATGGGCGATCACGGCATCGCAGCGCGGAAGCAGCTCGGCCTGGGGGATGAAGCGGTGAACGTGGACGTTGTCGGGCTGAGCGCCGAGCGCGCCAGGATCACCGTCGATACCGAGCGTGACGATGACGTCGACCGGGTGCGCGGAGAGGGCCGCGAGGACCACTCGGAAGGCGTCGAGGTCACGGTTCCACAGGGTGCCGAAGGTGACATAGACCGTCGCGGGATGTGCGTCGGCGCGGCGCGCCGTGGGCAGTGGCGTCACGCGCACCGGGACTGCCGGCACGTCGCGGATCGCGTCAATTTGTAGAGCCGGGGGGCAGGGGTCGAAGTAGAGATGCTCGTAGAGCCCGCCTCGCGGGTGAGCCAGGAGGCCCGCCGCCCGCCAGTGCGGCGCGGCGGCTGCACCGACCCGCGCTGCGATCGCGGGCTCCAGCAACGGCCCGAAGCCGCTCGTCACATAAGGCAGCCCGGCTGCGGTGGCCGCAATCGGCGCAGCTGGCTCGGCAACCTCGTGGACGATCACGTCGGCAGTCCAGCGCTCGATGATCGCGCGGAGGTCACGAAGGCGCGGTGCAAGTTCGACTCCGACGAACAGCTGGGTGAAGAACAACGCGCGATGCTCCTGCGGCGTGAGTGCGCGGAGATCCGGAAGGTTGCTCACGAACGCCTCGCGGGCCTCACTTCCCGGCCCGGCTGAAAACGCCGTGAAGCCGTGCCGCCGCGCATCGGACAGCGCAGGTTCGGCCGTCGCGAAGGCCACCTCGTGGCCAGCCGCCTCCGCGGCCCGGGCGAGCGGCACCAGCGGATGCAGATGACCGGTCAGCGGTCGGCACGAGAGCAGGACCCGCACAACGATCGATCATCCCCGAATGAAGCTGAGCGCCAATCGCCGGTTGACATCGGCGGCCCGCCGCGACTACGTTGCGGCGGCCGATGGGAGACGCCGCCGACGACGCGCACCGGACCGATCGCGAGGCGATCCGCGAACTCGTGGAGCGCTGGGCGGTCGCAAGAGACGCGCTGGACTGGGACAGATTTCGCACCGTCTGGCACGACGACGGCCGGATGATGGCGACCTGGTGGCAGGGCCCGTACGAGGACTTCATTCGCGTGTCGCGCGAGGGATTCGAGAACGGCGTCCGGATCCTGCACTTCCTCGGCGGCAGTACGGTCGACGTCGCCGCCGAGCGCGCCGTCGCGCAGACGAAGATGACGATCTCGCAGCGCGCGACGGTGGATGGTGTCGTCTGCGACGTCGTGTGTACCGGGCGCTTCTACGACTTCTTCGCACGGCGCGACGGCCGCTGGGGGCTGGTGTTGCGCCAGCCGATCTACGAGCGCGACCGGATCGACCTCGTCGACCCGGCGGCCACGCTACGGCTCGACCCGCAGCTGCTCGCATCCTTCCCCGAGGGCTACCGGCACCTCGCCTACCTCCAGTCCCGAATCGGCTACGACGTCAAGCGCGATATGCCGGGCCTGATCGGGCCCGAGGTCGAAGCGCTCTACGACCGGGGCCGACGCTGGCTCGCGGGCGAGCGGTTGGGCTGAGCGAACCCGTGGCGCGTCAGTGGTCGGTGTCGGCGCGCAGGATCGGCCAGCCGATCTCTGTCCGCCACTCGTCTTGGTCTGGGGTGTCGAACGCGTCGCGGATGTAGGACTCGCGCAGGGGAGCGTCGATGCTGAGCTCGTGGCGACTGGCGTAGGAGCCGAGCGCCCCGTACGTGATGTCGATGTTCGCCAGCGCGCCGTGGTGGGTTGCGACCGCGAGCTCCGCGCCGGGGACGACGAGCGGCTGGACTCGCCCGATGGCCTCGACCCTCCCCGCGACGGGGATGTAGACGATCGCCTCGCCGCGATCGTGCTCGAAGATCTCGGTCGCGTAGAGCCCGCCGCTGGGTCCGGTGGCGTGCAGACCCTGGCCGTCGACGATTGCGTGCAGCTCGCCGAGCGCGCCTCGCCACCAGATCAGGAGGTCATCGCTGTCGACGGTGTCGCTGATCGCGATCGCCGGGGTGGCGGCAACCGACCGGTGCTCGACCGCCAACGGGGTATCGGGGCGCTCGAGGAGGTTGCGCAACGAGGCGACCGCCTCGCGGGTTCGGGCCAGATCGGCCTCGAGGCGCTCCAGGTGACGGGCGACGAGCGCGTTGCGCGCCGACGCTTCGTCGGTCGCGAGCAGCGCCTTGACGTCGGCGACCGGCATGTCGAGACCGCGCAGCCGGCGGATCACATGCGCGGTCGCGACCTGGTCCTCGGAGTAGTAGCGGTAGCCGTTGCCGGGGTTGACCGACTCGGGATCGAGCAGCCCGACGTCGTGATAGTGGCGCAGCGTCTTGACGCTGAGGTGCGTGGCCCGGGAGAACTCGCCGATTGTCAGTCCGCTGCGCATGGCACGAGGGTCGACCCTCCCCCTGCGGGAGGGTCAAGCGCCCGGTTTCCCATTGACTCTCCGCCAACGGGAGCACCGAGCATGCTCATCATGACCAACACCGCACAGCTCACCGGCGTTCTCGCCGATCACATCGCCGCCGTCAATGCCTTCGACACCGACGCGATCATGGCGACGTTCGCCGACGACGCACTCGTCAACGACAACCACCGCGAGTTCTGGGGCACCGACGCCATCCGTGCCTGGGTCGCGAAGGAGATCGTGGGCGACCACGTCACCCTCGACGTCGGCGAGGTCATCGACCACCACGGCGACACGTACGTCCGCGCCCGCTACGACGGCGACTACGACAAGGCCGGCCTCCCGGACCCGCTGATCCTGACCAACTACTTCAGCGTCCGCGAAGGCAAGATCGTGCGCCTGTACATCATCCACAACCGCGACTGAGCGGATGGGTGGCGCGCGCATCGGGAAGAACGGCGCTGTGCCGGTCGGCTACCTGACCACCGTGATCCTCATCGCTCTGGGCACCCTGTTCGCCCTCGCGCCGCCTCGCCGGCCCATCCCACTCGCCAAGGTCGGCTTTCGCGTCGGCCTGGTGGTCAACGAGGTGCCGCTGCTCGCGTGCCTGCTGCTGTTCGCGGCAACGGCGCTGGCGGTCGGCGACGGCGAGATCCGCTCGACGGCCGGCTGGGCCGTGGTCGCAGTGGCCGCCATGACGGCGCTCGGGCTTGCCGTCGTCGCGCGGCGGGCGCTCCTGGCGCGCCCCGCCGTCGAGGCGGCCTTGACCGACGGCCTGGGCGCCGCCTGGCGCTCAGCGATCGATCCGGAGATCGCCGCCGGCCTCGGCCGAGGCCCGTCGCTCGCACGGATCGCGCTCTGGCCCTTTCCGTGGTTCCCGCGCCCCGGCGCGGTCGAGCGGATCCCGAACCTGAGCTACGGCGACGCCGGCCGGCGAAATCTGCTCGACGTCTACCGCCACCGCTCGCATCCGCGCGGCGCACCGACGCTCGTGTACCTCCACGGAGGCGGATACGGAAGCGGGCGCAAGGAGCGCGAGGGGCGTCCCCTGATCCACCGGCTCGCGAGCCATCGCTGGGTCTGTGTCAGCGCCAACTACCGGCTGCGTCCCGCGGCGACGTTCCCCGACCACCTGGCCGACCTCAGGCGGGTCATCGCCTGGGTGCGCGAGCACGGCGCCGAGTACGGAGCCGACCCGGATCTGATGTTCGTCGCGGGCAGTTCGGCGGGCGGCCACCTGGCCGCGCTGGCCGCGCTCACGGACACGTCGGTCGTCGCTGCGATCTGCGTCTACGGATACCTCGGGAACTACTACGGACTGGGTGCGGAGTCGTCGCCTGGGGCATATGTGCGCAGCGATGCGCCGCCGTTCCTCGTCGTACAGGGCGACCGCGACACCTATTCGCCGCGCTTCGTCGAGATCGCGCGAGACTTCGCCGACACGCTCCGCGACGCCTCGTCCAATCCGGTCATCTACGCGGAGCTGCCCGGCGCACAGCACGCGTTCGACGTCGTTCACTCGATCCGTGAGGAGGCGGTCGTCGACGGGATCGAAGCGTTCGCCGCCTGGGTGCGGTCGACGCGACCCATGGATCCAACATAGCGTCAGGCGTTGTTGCGCTGGATCCACTCCGCGAAGAACGGCTCGGAGATCCGGACGAATCCGTTCTCGCGGGCGACGAGCTCCTGCTGGGCGAGTGTGTCGATCGACCTCTGCACTGTGGACGCGGCCCGCAGCACATGCCGGGTGCGGTAGGTCTGGGCCAGCGGGTGTCCGGGCTCGCTCGCCAGCGCGCCGAGGACCGCGCGCTGGTTGGCGTTCGCGCGGCCCCATAGATCGCTGAAGTGGGAGTGCTCCGAGCGCAGGAGCTTCGTGAGCGCCTCGTCGAGCCTCTCGACGGTCGCGGTCTCACCTTCGGCCGTTTCGGCCCACAGGAAGTAGCAGAGCTCCTGCGTGGCGTAGGGATGCCCGCCGGTGATCTCCAGCACCCGGTCGGCGACGGCATCCTCGATGTCGCGGTCGTGGTCGGTGAACCCGCGAGCGATGAACGCCTTGAAGTTGTCGGCCGCGATCGGACCGAGCTCGACGCGCTTGGCGCTGCGCCAGAACGGCTCGTTCTGATCGCTGAAGATGCGCTCCATCAGGTGGCGCTTGCTGCCGAGGTAGATGTGCGCGACCTCGGGCTGCTCCTGGAAGACCGAGCGCAGCAGCTTGGTCAGGCCCGCGTCGATGTCGACGATCTCCTGGAACTCGTCGAGAACGAGAACCACCGGGCGATTGCGCGACGCCGCGGTCTCTCCGAGCATGCGGAACAGGCGCTCGAGCGTGTCGTCGATGTCCTCGGTTGCGTGGCCGGCGGCGAAGCTGAAGTTGAAGCTGCCGTCCTCGGCGTCGACGGTCATCGTTGGCGTGACGCGCAGGCTGCCGAACACCCGTGCGAGCTCCTTGGCCTTTCCGGCGATGCCGAGGATCTCGGCGATCTCCCGCGCCAGGCGGCCGGCGAGCTTCTCCTTGGTCGGCGTGAACCACAGGTTGACCTCGGCCACGAGTGCCTTCTTTGCGCCGAGTCGCTGCGCCGTGCGGTGCACGAGGGACGTCTTGCCGAACCGGCGCGGGGCGAAGATCACGACGTCCTGGCCGTTGAGCGCATCGGCGGACAGCTCGGCGATCTCCGTCTCGCGGTCGGTGAAGAAGTCGTCGAGCGCGATCGGACCGTACTTGAAGGGATTGGCCACGCTCTACACCGTAGCGCGTCATAGTGACTACGCAGATCTGCGTAACGCTAGTGTGCGTAACTCAGGCGCCGGTGCCGCCCTCCGCGCGGCGCTCCCGCTCCTCGCTGTCCATCAGCGCCTGGAGCTCGGGGTCGAGCTGCGCCTCGCCTGCCGCGGGCGTTTCGCTGCCGGCGGGCGCGGCGGCGAGCTGCGCCCAGCGGGCATCGCGCTCGTCGCCCGCTGCTGCTGCGGCCTGCTTGAGGGCGTCGACGTCGAACTCCACGTGGTCGTGCTTGTCGTTGAACGTCACGCGGGCCGACTCGCCGATGTCGGGCGCGGTGTAGTCGGGCGTAGCGCGCAGCGTGATGCGCGTCTGCACCCGGAACGGCGGATCGCCGGCGTCGGGAGTGATGTCGAGGATGAACATGTACGCGTCCTGGCCGACGCGCAGGCCGTCGGTGTCGTAGCGGCGCTCGATGACCTTGGCAACGCCGGCCTGGCGATCGCGTCCGAACATGCGGCCAATCATGCCAGCGGACCCAGCGCGCGTTCCATGTCGTCGGCGAGGGCGAGCTGCTGGTAGGGGCCGGGGCGGCGCAGCGCCTCGAGCACCTGACGCTGGCTCTGGGGATCCTTGTCCTTGCTCAGCTTGACCTTGCACACGAACCGCGAGATCGGCAGGCGTATGCCGACGGTGCCCGGTGCGAGGCGGGCGGCGACGTCGGCCTCGAGGTAGACGGGCGCGTCGACGTGCTGCTCGAAGTGCTCGACCAGCCGCTCGAGGACCTGCAGATTCTCGGCCGGCTCGAGGATCTCCGGCACGCCGTAGCAGTGCGCCACGCTGAAGTTCCAGGTCGGGGCGCGCACGCCGAGCTCGCTGTACCAGCTCGGCGAGATGTAGCCGTGCGGGCCGGCGACGATCAGCAGCATCTCGTGCGGGCCGAAGCCGTGGACCTGGTCGTCGGGCCGTCCGACGTGCGTGACGACCGCCAGCTCTCCGTTGTCACGATCGTCCAGCAGCACCGGATAGTGCGACGCGACCAGCTCGCCGTCACGGTCGCTGACCAGCGTTGCCCACGGGTTCTCGGTGATCAGCCGGCGAACGACGTCAGGATCTTTGACCGCGTGGTGAGGGCTGTGGCGCATGCCCGCATTATCGGTCGCCGTCGCGATCGCAGCGCGCGGGCGGCCTACCGCGACCCCGACGGCACCGAGCTCGGGTTCGGCGGGCTGCCGCCGGACTCCCGCTCGTAGCCGGTGCTCGCAAGCTCGCGCAGCCAGTCCGCCGCCATCGCAACCTCCCGACGACGCGCACGCCGCGTCTCGCGGTGGGTCTCGTCGGGTCGAACGGGCGGTGTCACGGAGTGCGATCGGGGCATTCAGCCAAGGTACGCAGCGCCGCTGAACGACTCCTGAGGAGACGGTTAGCAGCGCGCTACGTGCATCGGCCGCCCTCGGAGCGAATGTCGCCCGTCGCCGCAAATGGCTATCCGCGGCCGTACCTGAGATGTTCCCCCGAGCGCCCGGGTCCGCCGCGCGTCTGAGCATTGGAGATCGACATGGTCGCGAGAACGTCAACCTGGTCAGGCTCACCCGAAGCGCTCGAGAGTTGGTGCGAGCATGTGCAGTCACAGGTCAGCGTCTTCGTCGCCGGTCTGCCGGGCAACGTGGGCGGCATGTTCTTCGTGGACCGCGAGGCCGGGACGGCGCTCACGCTCACGCTGTGGGACAGCGAGGAAGCCGCGGCCGAGACCGACAAGTTCGCCGACCAGAGCCGGGCGAGCACCGTCGAGGCGACGGGCGTCGAGCTGCTCCAGCGCGGCGCCTACACGGTGGTCGCGGAGATTCCGCGCTGAAGACGCCGCTCCGCCTCCGTCAGGCCGCGACCGGTTGCGGTGCGCCGCGCTGCGCCGCCTTGGCGTGCTCGCGGCTGTCGCGCGACCTGATCAGCACGGCGGCCAGGATCGCGCCGGTCACCGCGAAGCCCGCGCCGACCACGAACGCATCCTGGAACCCGGCGGTGAGCGCGACCGTCGGGTGGACGCCGGTCTTGAGCTGACTCACCGTCGTGGAATTGGCGATCGACGCGAGGATCGCCAGGCCCAGTGCGCCGCCGATCTGCTGGCTGGTGTTGATCAGGCCTGAGGCCAGCCCGGCCTCGTCGGGCGTGATGCCGGTGACCGCGGCGATCGTGACGGTCACAAACGCGAGCCCGAGCCCGATTCCGGCGAGCAGCGACGGCCCGAGCACGTCGGCGACGAAGCTGCCGTCAGCCGAGATCTGCGTGAACCACACCAGCGCCCCGGCGATCATCAGCATGCCCGAGATCAGGACGGGCTTGAAGCCGATCCGGGTCACCAGCGCCGACGCGGCGCCGGCCGCGAGCACGATGCAGCCCGCCAGCGGCAGGTAGGCGAGGCCGGTGTCCAGCGCGCTGTAGTGCAGAACCTGCTGCATGTAGAGCGTGATCAGGAAGAACATCGAGAACAGCGACATGCCGACCAGCAGCCCGACGATGTCGGCGCCGCGCAACGTACGCAGGCGGAAGATCGTGAAGGGCACCAGCGGCTTGCGGGTCCGCAGCTCGATCACGACGAACAGCGCGAGCAGCGCGACCGCCCCGGCGATCCGCGCGACCGTGTTGGTCGACGTCCAGCCGGCCGACGTCGCGTCGACCAGCGCGTAGACGAGCAGCGAGAGGCCGGCGGTGACGGTCACCGCGCCGGCGATGTCGAACGAGCCGTCGGCGTCGCTGACGCGGCTGTCGAGCAGTCGCTTGGGCGCCTGCCAGATGATGAACAGGCCGATCGGGACGTTGACGAACAGCACCGCCTGCCATCCGATCCACTGCGTCAGCATGCCGCCCAGCAGCACTCCCGCCGCTCCGCCGGCGCCCGCGACCGCGCCCCAGATGCCCAGCGCGCGGTTGCGCTCCGACCCCTCGGCGAAGGTGTTGGTCAGGATCGACAGCGCGGCGGGGGAAGCGAACGCTGCGCCGAGGCCCTGCAGGGCGCGAGCGCTGATCAGCCACGCCTCGCTCTGGGCCAGCCCGCCGAGCAGCGACGCCAGCGAGAACAGAGCGATCCCGGCCATGAACACCCGCCGCCGGCCGAGGTAGTCCGACAGCCGGCCGCCGAGTAGGAGGAAGCCGCCGAAGGTCAGCGTGTACGCGTTGACGACCCACGAAAGGTTCTGCTGGGAGAAGTCCAGCCCGTGGCCGATGGACGGCAGCGCGACGTTGACGATCGAGGCATCGATGACGACGACGAACTGCGTCATCGCCAGCAGCGCCAGCGCGAGGTTCTTGGCTTTGGGGGTGTCGAGACTGGTCACGATAAACTGAACTCCGGTTCCGTTTGCAATGGGCAAGATACGGAGTTACAGTTCCGTTTGTCAAGCATGGGACCTGACACGCGGACAACCGAGCGCCCCCTGCGGGTGGATGCGCGTCGCAATCGCGACGCGATCGTCGCCGCGGCCCGCGAGCTGTTCGCCGAGCGCGGCCCTGCGGCCCAGATGGACGACATCGCAGCTCGGGCCGGGGTCGGGGTGGGGACCGTCTACCGCCACTTCCCGACCAAGGAGGCGCTGCTCACCGAGCTGGTCGCCGACGTCTTCCGCGGCTTCACTGTCGCCGCCGTGCGCGCCGGCGACGTCAGCGACCCGTGGACGGCGTTCGAGGGCGTGCTGCGCGACTGCCTGGCCTCGATGCAACGCGACGCGGCCGGCCGCGACGCGATCATGCGCTCCGACGAGATCATCTGGGAGGGCGTCGAGGCCGACAAGGCCGAGCTCAACGCGGCGATGCAGGTCGTCATCGATCGCGCGATCGCCGGCGGCAGCCTGCGCCCGGATTTCAGCGCCGCCGATGTCGGCCCGTTGCTGTGCGGCATCACCGCGACGATGCACTTCATGGAGGGCGAGGCGCCCTGGAAACGCCAGCTCGACATCATGCTGGCCGGCGTGCGCGTGCACTGACCCGCCCAGCCGCTGCGGCGCGGCGACGTACACTGGGCCGATGGTCTCGGCCAAGGTCGCGCGCGAGGTTTGAGGGCTCGGCGGTCCAGATCGCGGTGGTCGAGGTCGGGTCGTCTCGGGTTTGCGGGGCGGGACGTCGCGATCGACCTTGGGACGGCGAACACGCTGGTCTTCGTGCGCGGCCAGGGCATCGTGCTCTCGGAGCCGTCGGTGATCGCCATCGACACGCGCAGCGGCGAGGTGCACGCGGTCGGCCGCGCCGCCCAGCAGATGATCGGCCGTACGCCGGCGACGATCTCGGCGGTCCGCCCGTTGCGACACGGGGTGATCGCGGACTTCGAGGTGACCGAGCAGATGTTGCGCTACTTCCTGCGCCAGGCCGACGGCGGCCGGCGCCGCCATCCGCGCGTGATCGTGTGCGCGCCTTCGGGGATCACCCGCGTCGAGCAGCAGGCGGTCCAGGAGGCCTGCCTGGCCGCCGGCGCGCGGCATGTGGCGCTGATCGAGGAGCCGATGGCTGCGGCGATCGGGGCCGGTCTGCCCGTCGGAGAGCCGCAGGCCAGCACCGTGGTCGACATCGGCGGTGGCACCAGTGAGGTGGCGGTCATCTCGCTCGGTGGGATCGTCGTATCGCGCTCGCTGCGCGTCGGCGGCTACGAGCTCGACGAGGCGATCACGACCCACATCCGAAACGAGCATCACCTGGCGATCGGATCCGGCACCGCCGAGCAGCTCAAGATCGACCTCGGGACCGCGATCCCGGTGCAGGACGACATGACGACCGAGATCCGTGGACGCAATCTCCAGACCGGCCTGCCGAATTCCCTGCAGATCTCGCGATCGGAACTGTTCGGGGTGCTGGCCGAGCCGGTTCAGGCGATCATCGGCGCCGTGACCGACACGCTCGAGGAGACCCCGCCCGAGCTCGCCTCCGACATCACGACCCACGGCATCCTGCTCGCCGGCGGTGGCGCACTGCTCCACGGCATGGCCGAGCGCCTCCACCGCGAGACCGGCATGCGGACCTTCCTGGCCGACGACCCATTGGCCTGTGTCGCCTATGGCGCCGGCGAAGCACTGGAGGAGTACGACAGCCTGGGGTGATCGCCTAGTGTGTCCCGAGCGCATGGATCTCGGGCTCGAAGGCAAGATCGCGGTCGTCACCGGTGCCAGCAAGGGCATCGGCCTTGCGATCGTGCGACAGCTGGTCGACGAAGGCGCAGAGGTCGTGGCGGGCGCGCGGACGACGGGCCCGTTGGACGAGATCGATCACGTCACGGCACTGTCGGTCGATCTCTCGACGGCCGACGGTCCCGGCGCCCTCGTCGCGCACGCGATCGACCGCCACGGCCGTGTCGACGTGCTCGTCAACAACGTCGGACGGGCGCCGTTGCGTACCGACGGTTTCCTGGCGATCTCCGACGATGACTTTCAGGCGTCGATGGAGCTGAACTTCTTCGCTGCCGTGCGGGGGATTCGAGCGGCGGTCGCGGACATGGTCACGCGCGGCGATGGCGCGATCGTCAACGTCGCGTCCGTCAACGCGTTCTTCGAGCCCGACGGCGGCGTCATCGACTACGGGGCCGCCAAGGCGGCGCTCGTCAACCTCGCCAAGGCCCTGTCGCAGGAACTCGGGCCCCGGGGGATCCGCATCAACTCGGTTTCGCCGGGGCCGGTCGAGACCGACCTGTGGCTCGGCCCCAACGGCGTTGCCGCGACCGCCGCCCGCCTGGGCGGCGTGACCCCCGACGAGGCGCGCGAGCAGATCGTCGCGGGCATGGGCGGAATCCCGTCGGGCCGATTCACCCGCCCCGACGAGGTCGCCACCCTCGTTGCGCTGCTCGCCTCGCCGCGCACGGCCAACGTCACCGGTGCCAACTACGTCATCGATGGCGGTCTGGTCAAGACGACCTGAGGCTGGCGTTGCGTCATCGAGGGGATCACCAGCTGGCCAGGCGCGCGCCTGGTCGCAGCGAGTAGCGCTTGATCAGGGCAGCCCGCCGCTGGCGATCAGCACCGAGCCGTCGAGCTCGACGCCGCCGGCGGCCGGCCGCGCGACAGCGTTCGCGCTGTCGATCGAGCGTTGACGGATCGCGTCGCGCGCGTCGGCATCCATGGCGGCCAGCGCGGCGCCGAGCGGCCCGGCGAGCCGGGGTACGCGCTCCCACCAGTCCTCGATCGACGCCACGCGCATCGGGGTGGAGACGCGTTGCACGCTGACGTTCTCAAGCCCGCCCTCGGTGAGTATCCCCGCGAGCCGTAGCGGGTCGTCGAGCGCGAACGGGCCGGCGACTCCCGGCGGTGGGAAGGTGCCACCGAACTGCTCGCCGACGGCGTCGAGGATCAGTGCGAGCCACGGATTGGCCGAGCGCGCGTCCCACGTCATCGTGGCGTAGCGGCCGCCGGGACGCAGGACGCGGGCGACCTCCCGCACGACGTCCGCGGGCGCGTCGGAGAACATCAGCCCATGGCGGCAGATGACGGCATCGAAGCTGGCGTCGGCCGCGTCGATCGTCAGTTGGTCGCAGACGAGAGTGCTGATTTGCGGCAGCGACGCAGCCCGCCGCGCCGCCGCGGCGACCATCGCCGGGGCCCCATCGCTGAGCATGACCCGCCCCGACGGTCCGACCCGGGATGCCGCCGCGATCCCCGCACCACCGGGACCCGCCGCGAGATCGAGGACGGCCTGACCGTCGCGCAGCTCCGCCGCGTCGAGCATCGCCTCGGTCGCATCTGCCATGTACCCATCGATGTAGTCGGCGTCCTGCTCCCACGCGTCGGCGAAGGCATTCCACATATCCGCCATGCGAGCGAGCATGTCACAGCTCGCCTCGGTCCCGGAGGCCTCAGGGCGTCGCCGGCACGCGCTCCGCCCATGCGGCGTTCAGCGCGGCGAGCAGGTGGTCGGCGCTCTGGGCGCCGGACACGGCGTACCGCTCACCGATCACGAAGAACGGCACGCCCGTGATGCCAAGCTGTTGCGCCCGCTGCTCGTCGTTGCGGACCTCGGTGGCAAATCGATCGCTCGTGAGCGTCTGCGCGACCTCGGCGGCCGGCAGCCCCGCTTCGACGGCGAGCGGCACAAGCGCATCCGGGTCGCCGATCGCGGCGCCCTCGGTGAAGTACGCGTGCATGAGCCGTTCCTTCACCGCGTCCTGCAGACCGTTTTCGGCACCCAGGTGGATCAGGCGGTGGGCGTCGAAGGTCGAGCCGCCCTGTGTTCGATCGAGGTGGTACTCCAGGCCGTCGGCCGCGGCGAGCTCGGTCAGACGTTCCCACGACGCCTGGACCTGCGCCGCGCTCATCCCGTACTTGCGCTGCAGGTGCTCCGCCGGTGAGCCTTCACGGGACTGCGGCGCCTGCGGATCGAGCTCGAAGCTGCGCCAGAGCACCTCGACCTCGTCGCGATGCTCAAAACGTTCGAGCGCCGCCTCGAGCCGTCGCTTGCCCAGGTAGCACCAGGGGCACACGACATCCGACCAGACTTCTACGAGCACATCCACAGCATAGGGAGGGCGACGCGTCAGCTGCCGCGGGTGCGCGAGGCGTGCCGCTGTCGTGCCGGCATACGGCGCCGGCCGGCGTCACGGCACGCCAAGGACGACGGCTGCTTTGCGGCCATGCACAGCCCCAGGACGAGCGGGAGGCTCACGAGCCACAACACGACGAGGGCGAAAATCACGATCATCGCCGTGGACCCCACCGACACCGTGCTCCGCTGTCTTCCGGTGTAGCGGACACTGCGCTGTTTCGGCCGTCCAAGACGACGATTTGCGTGCGCTTTTTGGCCGTCAGAGGGGCCGCGCGCCCTTGGCGGGCGCTGCCAGGCCGGCACGGGTGGGCCGGCCTGGCAGGCCGCGCAAGGGTGCACCGCCCGCGGGAGGAGAGTCGGGGCGGCGCCGCGGGCCGGATGGGTCGAACCGGCCACGGTGCACTACACCGCACGTTTCTACGAGTGACGTAAATGTCAGGTTAGGAGACCCTTACGGAGTAGCTCGGCCAGTTGTAAAGCGGCGCCGCGACGACGGCCGCCCCGCATCATTGGCAGCGGAGGAGACGTGAGTGCACTCGCGGGTGCGCCGGGCGGTCGGTTCCCCCTCAACCGCCCGGCACGCCGCACTCACTGTCGGAAGTAGTGACCCTGCTCGAGATCGTCGATGAGCCCAGGGCCGGTGGGCCGCCAGTCCAGGAGTTCGCGCGTCAGGTCGCTGGAGGCGAGAACGTCGATCGCGACGAACCGCCCGAGCCAGCCGAAATGCTCGTCCGCATCGTCGGGGGAGACCGACGTCACCGGCAGGTCGAGTTGCCGGCCGATCTCCTCGGCGATCGCTCGTAGAGGCACGCCCTGCTCGGCGACACCGTGCAGCACCGAGCCCGCGGGAGCTGCCTCCAACGCGACGCGGAAGAGGCGCGCCGCGTCGAGCCGGTGCACCGCGGGCCATGTGTTGGTCCCGTCGCCGACGTATCCCGCGATGCTCCGGTCGCGCGCGACGGCGACGAGCGTCGCGAGGAAGCCATGATCGCCGTCGCCGTGAACACTGGGTGATAGACGAACGCTCGACGAGCGGACGCCGGATGAAGCGAGCGCGAGCGCCGTGCGTTCCGACAGCGTGCGATGGCCGGCGGGCGAATCCGGATCCGGCACGTCGGTCTCGGTCGCGACGACACCGGGGGCGAGCCCGGCCAGTCCCGACGCGATGACCAGCGGGCGATCGGAGCCCTGAAACGCAGCGCCGAACGTCTCGATCGCGCGCCGGTCGGCTTCGGCGGCGGCCTGGAAGTCGCCCGAGAATGCCACGTCGTGCTTGAACGCGAGATGGACTACGCTGTCGGACGCAGCCGCAGCCTCGTGCAGGGTCGCGAGGTCGTCGAGGGTGCCGCGGCAGACCTCGGCTCCTGCGGTGGCCAGGGCGTCGGCCGAGGCGTCGGAGCGGGCGAGCCCGAGGACGGTATGGCCGGCGGCGACGAGCTCAGGAACGACGGCGGTGCCGATCCAGCCGGTCGCGCCGGTGACAAAAACGCGCATGGGGACCTCCAAGACGGAGCGATGACATTTGGTGACATCACACTAGCACGGCGATGTCACCAGGTGTCATAGGCGTATGCTTCTGGCGATGAGTCGATGGGAGCCTGACGCCCGCGGCCGGCTCCAGCAGGCGGCGCTGGAACTGTTCGGTGAGCGTGGATTCGAGCGCACGACGGTCGAGGACATCGCCAACCGGGCGGGTCTCACGAAGCGCACGTTCTTCCGGCATTTCTCCGACAAGCGAGAAGTGCTGTTCGACGGCGCCGGCGAGTTTCGGGAGCGCTTCGTGACGAGTCTCGCCGGCGCGCCGGCCTCGGCCGCGCCGATCGACGCGGTCGCCATGAGCCTCGCCGCCGCCGGCGCGGCGTTCGAGGGCCGCCACGAGTTCGCACGCCAGCGCCAGCGTGTCATCGCGGCAAACGCCGAGCTTCAGGAACGCGAGCTCGTCAAGCTCGCCTCCATCGCTGCCGGACTCGCCGACACGCTGCGCGCGCGGGGCGTCGACGAGCCCGAGGCGAGCCTGACCGCCGAGGCGGCCATCGCGGTCTTCCGGATCGCGTTCGAGCGCTGGGTCGCCGCGGACGACGAGCGCGACCTGCCCGAGCTCATCCGCGAGTCGCTCGACGCGCTGCGCGCTGCCGTCGGCTGAGCCCGTGACGACCCTGGCGGTCGAGGTCGACGCGATCGAGCTGGTCCCGTTCGCGGCGATCACCGAGGCGGACGTCCGACGAGCCGGCGAGCCCGACCGCGAGACCCTTCGTCATCGCGCCGCCCATGCCGGGCCGATAGACGACGACACGCTCGTCTACCGGATCGAGTTCCACACCGTGCCCCCGACCGGCTGATGCGCGCTCGGTCCGCAGCACCAGCACCGCGCTCAGCACGACCACACCGCCGACGAGCTGTTCGGCGCTGAGTCGCTCGGCGAAGACGAGCGAGGCGAGCGCCACGGTCACGACCGGCTCGATCGTCGACAGGATCGACGCACCGGACGGACCCACGCGGCGCAGTCCGGCGAAGAACAGCAGGATCGCGACGACGGTCGACACGAGCGACAGGCAGGTGAGCCAGCCCCACCCCGCAGCCGTGACGGCACTCGGCCGAAGCTGCCCGGCGACCACTGCTCCGGCGGTCAGCGAGACCGCGGCGCCGGTGCAGACCAGCGTCGCGAGCGTGACCGCAGGCAGGCGCTGGACCACGCCGTCGCTGACGAGGATGTAGGCGCTGTAGACGAACGCGGCGCCGAGCGCGAGCGCCACGCCAACGCTCTCCAGCGCGCCGGTGCCCGCGCCTGCGAGCACGAGCACGAGCCCGGCGGAGACGAGGCACAGCGCGCCGACGCGCCGCCGGGTGATGCGCTCGCGCCCGAGCACGACGGCGGCGACGGTGACGATCGCCGGGAACGTGTAGAGCAGCAGCGACAGCAGCGACGCGTCGATGCGCTCCAGCGCCAGGGTGTAGCAGCCGGCCTGCAGCGCGTAGCCGAAGGCGCCGAGGCCCAGTGCGATCGCGACGTCGCGGCGCGCGGCGGCGCGTACGGTCGGGATGTCGCCTCGGATCAGCAGCAGCGCCCACAACGCCGCGGCGGCGAGGGCGAACCGCACGGCGAGCAGCGTTCCCGCGGTGACGCCGTTGTCGAAGGCAAGCTTGCCGAAGATCGCCATCGCGCCGAAGGCGGTGGCGGAGCCGAGACAGAGGAGCGAGCCGCGACGTTCCATGGCGGGGCACTGTGGCGCAAATACACATCAGGAACGATTCGGATTCCTATCCTGAATTCGGTAGCTTTACTGATGTATGCTTGACCTCCGCCGGTTGCGCCTGCTGCGCGAGCTCCACGAGCGCGGGACGATCGCCGCGGTCGCCGAAGCGCTTCAGTTCACGCCGTCGGCGGTCTCCCAGCAGCTCGGGATGCTCGAGCGCGAGACAGGAGTGGCGCTGCTGGAACGCGCTGGCCGGGGCGTGCGGCTCACCGATCCGGCGCTCGTGCTCGTCGGCCACGCGGAGGCGCTGCTCGACCAGGTGGCGCGCGCCGAGGCCGACCTCGCGGCGGCGGCCGGGTCGGTCGCCGGCCGGGGACGGATCGCGAGCTTCCAGTCGGCCGCGACGCGCATCGCGATCCCGGCGATGGCGCAACTCGCCCGCGCGGCCCCGGGGCTGACGTGCGAGCTCGTCGGCGCCGAGCCCGAGCAGTCGCTGTCCGCGCTAGCGCTCGGCGACGTCGATCTGGTCATCGGCGACGAGTGGCAGCACGCGCCGTGGCGGATGCCTGCGGGCCTCGATCGCCACGAGCTACTGCTCGACCCGGTCCTGCTCGTGCTGCCGGCCGGGCACGACATGGCGCGCCGCCGCCGCCGCCGCCGCGCCGTGCCGCTCGAGGAGCTCGCCGAGGCCACGTGGATCTCGGGGCCCACGGGCTTTGGCTGGGACGATCTCACGCAGCGGCTGTGCCGCGACCGCGGCCGCTTCGCACCGAACGTCCGTCACCGCATGAACGACGCGGTCGTCGCGGCCGAGCTCGTCGCTGCCGGGCTCGGGGTGGCTTTCCTGCCCGGCCTCGCGCTCTCCGACGACGCACGCATCACACCACGCCCGATCGCCGGGGAACAGCCGACGCGAGCGATCTACGCCGTGACGCGGGCCAGCGATGCCGCGCGGCCCTCGACGCAGGCGCTGCTCGCGGCGGTTCACAGTGTCGCGCGGGCGCGCTCGCGATGATGTCGCCCATGAGCAGGTGCCGGGTCGCAGGTCTCCACCGGATTCTGGGAGCGGGCGGCGACGGGCCCGCGCGTATCCTCGCGACATGACCGCGTCGCGCCTCGAGGCGTTGGTTCCAGCAGTGATCGGGCGCGAGATCGAGCTCGTCCGACTCGACCAGTTCGACAACACGGCGGTATTCATCCACCGCCTGCCCGCCGAGAGCATCTCGACGGGCAGCGCGGTCGGTGCCCGCGCCGTGCGCGTCCAGATCGTCACGCCGCCCGGCGCACTCAGCCGAGCCGGTCAGCGCCAGATCACGACCGAGGCGACCGCGCTCATCGCCGCGGCGGTCGTCGCCGGCGAGCGCGTCAGGACCTGGGTGATCCTCACGGAGGCGGCCGAAGGCGGATGGGGCATTGACGGCACGGCGTTCGGGCTGGGGGAGTTCGCGGCGTTCGGCGGTGCGCCCTAGCCCCCTCAGTCTCGCGGTATTCGAGGTCGATCGGCAGTTGATCAGCGTGAGGCGGCGCCGATCGGTTTCATGGCATCGTGGTCGACGGATGGTGTGTGACGGTGCCTGAGCCTGTGACGATTCGGCCGCCCTCGGCCGCCGACGAGGAGGAGTGGATCGCTCGCGTTCGGGGTTCCCGGCGGCTGCATCGGCCGTGGATCTCGATGCCCGACACCCCGGCGGCGTACGCGGAGTACCTGGAGCGCGGCGCCGACCCTGCGCGCGCGTTCCGCGTGATCTGCCGCCGGGACGATGGTGTCATCGTCGGCTTCGCGAACCTGAGCGAGATCATCCGCGGCAAGTTGCAGCAGGCGTTCCTGGGCTACGGCGCCTTCGCCGGCTTTGAGGGCCACGGCTACACAGCAGCCGGACTCTCGCTCGTGCTTGCCGATGCGTTCGGCCCGCTGAAACTGCATCGAGTCGAGGCCAACATCCAGCCCGAGAACCTGGCGTCCAGGGCGGTCGCCGCGCGGGTCGGCTTCATCTGCGAGGGGTTCTCTCCCAAGTACCTGAAGGTCGCCGGACGCTGGCGCGACCACGAGCGCTGGGCCATCAACGCCGACCAGTGGCGTGCCCGCCGTCGGGCACGGTGACTACGGGCGCAGCGCGAACGTCTTGGTTGCGGTCAGCGGCGCGCCGCTGGCCCGCGTGAGCACGGCCCTGGCACGCAGCGTGATCGGTCGGCCGTGTGCCTTGGCGACGAGCTTGCGGCCGGCGGCGGTGAGCTTGATGGTGACCGTCGACCGGCCGGTGTTGGGAACCCGGCTGCGGCCGACGGCGACGAGGATCGGCTTCGCGCTCTTGGCCACCTGGGCCCCGGGCGGGACCTCGTACCACCCGACCGCCAGCCGGCCGGTGTCGAGCGAGTCGAACGTCAGCTGGTAGCCGCTCGTGCGCATCTTCGCCACCTTGGGCACGGCCTGACCGAGTACGTCCAGCGATGCCCGCATGTCGAGCAGCAGGTCGGCCCGCGAGATCACGTGGGTCAGGTGGTCGAACGCGACGCTTGTCCACGCGCCGACGCCGCCGCCCGGGTTGGTCGAGACCAGCGCGTTGCCGTGCTCGTCGATCGCCACGCACAGCGTGATCGACGGGCACGATAGCCCGACGAAGCCGCCGCCCTGCCGGTCGATCTCGATGGGGTGCCACGAACCGGCGCCGCCGGTTGGGTTGGCGGTCGTCGAGATGTTGTCGTCGCCGGCCGCGACACACAGCGCAGCCGTTGGACACGCAAGCGAGGCGCCAAAGTTGGACGGGGCGCCCGCGGCGACCGTCCATGTCCCGGCCGCGGCGCTCGGACTCGTCGTGCTGGCCGCGTTGCCGAGGCCGTCCAGTGTCGCGCAGAAGGGCCCGGTGTCGGGCACGCACGCGATCGAAAACCACGCGCTCTTGCTGCCGACCGCGGTGCTCGTCCACGCGCCGACGCCACCGGTCGGGTTCGTCGAGACCAGCAGGCTGCCGTCGAGGTCCGGTGCGACACATAGCGCGTTGGACGCGCACGAAACGGAGAACAGGGCGTGGCGCCCGGGGAACTCGGTATCCGTCCACGCCGCCGCGCCACCGGTCGGGTTGGTCGACGTCAACACGTCGGCGTCGTGGACGCCGACGCACAGGGTCGCCGAAGGGCACGACAGCGAGTCGAAGACGTCGTCGAGCTCGATCCTCTTCCAGGCGCCGGCGCCGCCCGCGGGGTTGGACGAGGACAGGACATTGTCGAACTCGTCGAACGCGACGCACAGTGTGACCGAGGCACACGAGACGCCACTCATGGCGTCGCGGCCGTCGATCTGCGCGGCCTTCCAGGTCGCTGGCCCTCCGGTCGGGTTGGTCGATGTCACGACGTTGCCGGCATCGTCGACGGCGACGCACAGCGACACCGTTGGACACGACACGGCCCGCGCCTGGTTCGGGCGCACGGCACCGGCCGGCGCGGCGCCAGCCGCCAGCGACAGTGCGGCGACGGCGAGGACCACGACGCTCCCGAGCCGAGTCACGCCCACATCATCCTGCAACCGGGTTCAGGCGGCACGGACGGCGAACTCGGTCAGCGTGACCGGGCCGAACGAGGTGAGGATGGCGACGTCGACCGCGTCGCGGCCGCGGCCGACGACGACGCGGCCGACGCGCTTGCGGTTGTTGCGCGCGTCGAAGGTGTGCCACACGCCGTCGAGGTTGACCTCGAACCAGGCGGCGAAGTCGAGCGGCTCGGTCGCCGGCGGCACGTCGATCTCGGGGATGTAGCCGAACACGTAGCGCGCCGGGATGTTGAGGGCTCGGCAGAACGTGATCGCGAGGTGGGCGAAGTCGCGGCACACGCCCTGGCCGGCGCGGTAGGCGTCGGCGGCGGTCGTCCACGGGTTCGACGCGCCGGCCGTCCACTCGAGGTGGCCGTGGACGAAGTCGACGATCGCCTGGACACGGTTCCAGCCGGGCGGGATCGAGCCGAATCGTTGCCACGCCTCGTGGCCGAGCTCGTCGGGCAGGCAGAAGCGGCTGGGCATCAGGAACTGGATCAGCTCGTCGGGGAGCCGCTCGATCGGGGTCTCGGCCGCGTCCGGGGCGACCACATCGGTCGGCTCGGCGATCTCCACGTCAGCCTCGTAGACGAGCCGGGACGCCCCCGGCGCGATCGTCATCCGCTCGCAGCGGTTGGCGTTGGCGTCGACGTATCCGTGGTGCTCGGCGTCGGTGATCCACCGCTCGGCGGAGACCGTCGCGCCCGTCCCGGAGGGCGCGAGCTGGAGCGCGGCCGACACCGCGTGGGGCGTCCAGAAGCCGAGGGTGCACCCGACCGTGATGGCCAGCGGCGTGGGCGAGGACTCGGCGATCGTCCAACGGTACCGGGCCTTGACAACCGGGCATGTCTTGGTAGATTCATAATAGTTATGAAATCATCAGGAAATGACGTCAGTCACCGGCGCAAGATCGGAGTCCTGCTGATCTGCTGTCTGAGCCTCTTCATCGTCGGGCTCGACATCACGATCGTGAACGTCGCGCTGCCCTCGATCGGGCGAGAGCTGCACGCCGGCATCTCTGGGCTGCAGTGGACCGTCGGCGCGTACACCGTCGTGATGGCCAGCCTGCTCATGCTCTCGGGCTCGACGGCCGACCGGTTCGGGCGCCGGCGCACGTTCGTCACCGGCATCACGGTGTTCTCACTGGCGTCGCTGCTGTGCAGCCTCGCGCCGAGCGTCGAACTGCTCGTGGCCTTCCGCGTGCTGCAGGCGGTGGGCGCTTCGATGATGAACCCGGTCGCGATGTCGATCATCACCAACACCTTCACCGACCCGCGCGAGCGCGCCCAGGCGGTGGGCGTCTGGGGCGCCGTGTTCGGAATCTCGATGGCGCTCGGGCCGATCGTCGGAGGCGCGCTCGTGTCGACGGTCGGCTGGCGGTCGATCTTCCTGATCAACCTGCCGATCGGCCTCGCCGCGATCGCCCTGACCATGCGCTTCATCCCGGAGTCCAAGGCGCCACGCCCGCGGCGGTTCGATCCCGTCGGTCAACTGCTGGTCATCGTGCTGCTGGCCTCGCTGACCTACGCGATCATCGAAGCCCCGAGTCTCGGCTGGTCTTCGGCGGTTATCCTGACCGCGTTCACGGCGTCGGCGGTGTCGCTGGTCGGTCTGCTCCTCTACGAGCCGCGCCGCATGGACCCGCTGATCGACCTGCGGTTCTTCCGGTCGGTTCCTTTCACGTCGTCGATCGCCATCTCGGTGGCCGCGTTGGCCGCGTTCGGCGGGTTCCTGTTTCTCAACACGCTGTACCTCCAGGACGTCTGCGGCCTCTCGCCGCTGCACGCCGGGCTCGCGACCGTGCCGCTGGCGGCCATGACGGTGATCGCGGCGCCGCTCGCAGGCCGCATCGTCGGGCGCCGCGGTCCGCGCCTGCCGCTGGTGGTCTCCGGCATGTGCTTCATCGCCGCGTGTGCCCTGCTGATCGGGCTTGACGCGACGACCCCGCTGACCCGGCTGTTCGCGGCGTACCTGCTGTTCGGGTTCGGCTTCGGCTTCGTCAACACGCCGATCACCAACGCGGCGGTGTCGGGGATGCCCCGAGCCCAGGCGGGCGTCGCGTCGGCCATCGCGACCACGTCCCGGCAGGTCGGGCAGACGCTCGGCGTGGCGGCCGTCGGAGCGATCGTCACGTCGCGGGCGGGCGCGTCGGCCTCGGCGGCGAACCTTGCGTCGGCGAGCCTCCCGGCCTGGTGGCTGCTCACGGGGTGCGGCGTTGTGGTGCTCGCTCTCGGTGTCGTGGCGACCAGTCGCCCGGCCCGCGAGTCGGCGCGACGCACGGCGGCGCAGCTCAATCCTGAAGCGCTTGCCGTCTAGGCTGACGGCCGGATGAGCACCCCCGATCCCTCACGCGAGGTATGGCTGCTCATGAGCGACCTCGTACTCGACAACGAGCGCCGGCGCGACGTCGCCGACGCCCTGGGTATCACCTTCGGCCGCGCCCGGACCGTCCGGCGCCTGGCGCGCCAGCCGATGTCGATGAGCCAGCTGGCCGCTGCGCTGGGTATCGACCCGGCGAACGCGACCACGGTCGTCGACGACCTCGAGGCCCTGGGCCTCGTGCGCCGGCAGCCGCACCCCACAGACCGGCGAGCCAAGGTCGTCGAGGCGACGCGCAAGGGCAAGGACATGGCTCGCCGGGCCAACACGATCCTCAGCACGCCGCCCCCGGCGCTCAGCGCCCTGAGCCCGGAAGACCTCGAAACGTTGCGGCGGATCCTTGCCAGCGTCGCCGAGGAAGGTTCCGGTTGAATTAGGCCCGGTTGAGACCCGGCCGACGGCAGCCTAGAGTCGGCGCCATGGGCGGCGTCGCGACTC
Organism: uncultured Actinomycetes bacterium; assembly: GCA_963766605.1. Lineage (GTDB taxonomy): Bacteria > Actinomycetota > Thermoleophilia > Solirubrobacterales > Solirubrobacteraceae > AC-49. The sequence continues at coordinate 348,309 of CAVYAT010000003.1, read as the reverse complement.
CTGCGTCGGGTCCCAAGGCGCCGATTCGGGTGCTGGTCGTTGACGACCAGCGCTTGGTGCGGGCCGGGCTGCGGGTGATCGTGAACCAGCCGGCCGACATCGAGGTCGTGGGCGAGGCCGGCGACGGGCTGGAGGCGATCGCGCTCGTCGCCCGCCGTAGCCCTGACGTCGTGCTCATGGACATTCGCATGCCGGTCCTCGACGGGCTCGAGGCGACTCGCCGCATCGTGGCCGATCAGGGCGGCGACGTCGCCGTGATCGTCCTGACCACGTTCGACGCCGACGCAAATGTGTATGCCGCGCTGCGCGCCGGAGCAAGCGGGTTCCTGCTCAAGGACACGCCCGAGGAGCAGATCATCGACTCGATCAGGATCGTCGCTGCGGGCGACGCGATCATCGCGCCGGCGGTCACCCGGCGACTGATCGAGCGCTTTGCCCAAGCGCCCGACCCGGGCGCCGGCGACGCGGCATCGCTCGCGGTCGCCGAGCTGACCGACCGCGAGCGACAGGTTCTCGCCGAGGTTGCGCGCGGGCGCTCGAACGCCGAGATCGCCGAGGCGCTCGTCGTCAGCCCACACACGGTCAAGACCCACGTGGCGCGAACGCTGATGAAGCTCGGCCTACGCGACCGCGTCCAGCTCGTGGTCTTCGCTTACGAGACCGGGTTCGTCATTCGCTCGACCCAGTCGCCGGGCGCAGATGTCGCTCGCGAGAGCGATGACGGCTCCCAGAGCGCGGCCTAGCGTCACGGTCATGACCACCACCGCTCCCGCCGCTTCGCTCGTCAGCCACCCAGAACCCACCTCCGATGGGGCGGTGCGCCGCTGGCTGCGCGCCCCGGTCGGCTCCCTGGACATCGCGACCGGCGACGCCCTTCTCGCGCTGGTCGCCCTCGTCCTCGGCGTTCTCGCCGTGACGAGCAAGGGGGTCAAGCCGGCCGGCGGCGCAGGCGCTGCGGTCGGGATGATTCTCATCGCGGCCCCGGTCCTCATGCGCCGCGCGGCGCCGGTCGCCGGTCTCGCCGTGCTGCTGGTCGGCGACCTCGCCAACGTCGCCGTGTTCGGCGAGCACACGCGCTGCGGCACGGTGCTGCCGATTGCGGCGTATCTGACCTTCAGCGCCTGCCGGCGTGCCTCCGGTCGCGCCGACCTCGTCGCGCCGGTGCTTCTCGCCACGGCACTCGCCGCGACCACGTGTGGCTTCGAGCTCGGGGGCGGCGGGATCGCCGTCTGCGCGCTGCTCATCGGCGGCGTGATCGTCGTCGCCCGAATCGTCCACCGGCGCGATCAGGTCGCCGCCGACCTCGACCGCCAGAGCCGCGCGCTGCAGGCCCAGCGCGACCAGACCGCGCGGCTCGCCGTCGAGGCCGAGCGCGCGCGCATCGTCGGCGATCTCGGGGCCGGCGTCGACGGGCACGTTGCCACGCTGCTCGCCCACGCCGAGGTCGGCCGCGTGGCCACCGACCCGGCCGCCACGATCGATGCGTTCAGCGCGATCGAGATGGAGGGCCGGGCGGGCCTGGACCACATGCGCACGGTCATCGACGATCTGAGTCCCGCCGGCACCGCACCGCAGCCGTCGCTTGACGAGCTCGACGCCCTGCTGCGCGCGCACCGTGAACGCGCGACGCTGCGGGTCGAGGGCGAGCGCCGGGCGCTCGCCCCGGGGATCGAGCTCGCCGCATGCCGGATCGTCGAGCTGTTGCTCGGCGTCGTCGACCCGGCGGACACGGGTCTCCTGGTTCGTGCGCGCTACGACGATGACGGAGTCGAGGTCGTCCTGAGCTGCGAGCGGGGGGTCGCCGGCGATCCCGGCGTGCTCGCTGCCGCCCGTGAGCGGGCCGCCGCGGTCGGCGGTTCAGTCGACGTGACCACACACGGATCGAAGACCCGCGCTCGTGTCCTGCTCCCCGCCGGCGCCGGTGCCTGAGCGCCCGCACATCGCTGGACGCGAGCTCCTGGTTGCCACTGCCCTGGCAGCGGCAACCGGCGTCGAGACACTGCTCGAGGGCACGACGGGCGGGCCGGCCCGGATCGGCGCCGCGGTTGGACTGGCGGTGGCAGCACTGACCGCCGTGCGGCTCGTGGCCCCGATTGGCTCGGCGCTCGGGGCGGCGATCGCGATCGCGATCGGCATCGCGGCCGGCATGGACGGTCTTGACACGACGCTGCTCAGCGTCGGGCTGATCGCCTACTCGCTGGGGGATCTCGCGGCGCCGACCACGTCGCGGGTGACGGTGGGCGTCCTTGTGCTCGGCACGTTCGGGGTCCAGATCGCGGCGGGCGGCGACTCCAGCCCGCCTCTGCTCTACGCGACGCTCGCCCCCTGGATCGCGGGCACGGTCGTGCGATCGCGACGCGTCCTCGTGGAGCGCCTGCAGGCCACCGCCATTGCGCTCGAGGCCGAACGCGCCGCCTATGTCGAGCTCGCGGTCCAGCGCGAACGCGGCTACATCGCGCGCGAGCTCCACGACATCGTCGGACACGCGATGAGCTTGATTGTCATTCAGGCCACGGCCGGACGGCACCTGGCGACCACCGAACCCGACCGGGCCGGCGAGGCGCTCGATGCCATCCGCCAGACCGGCGGGCAAGCTCGGGCCGAGGTCGGACGGCTGCGGGGGTTGGTCGACGACCACGCGGCCCTGGGTCTCGATCACGCGCCGCAGGTCGTCGCCCGCGCCGCCGCGGCCGGTCTCGACGTGCGGATCAGCGGACAGACATCCGCGCTCGATCTTGATCTCGATCCCGAGGCCGATCAGGTCGCGTTTCGCGTCGTTCAGGAGGCCCTCACGAACGCCGTCAAGCACGCGGGCGGCGCGGTCGTCGATGTCGTGCTCGGTGTCCAGGCCGACAACCTCGACGTCGAGGTTCGCAACACCGCCGGCCGTGCGTCTGCTGTGGTCGGGGCATCCGGTGGCCACGGGCTTGCCGGCATGGCGCAACGCGTCGCGGCAATCGGCGGGCACCTGGACGCCGGCCCGCACGACGGCGGCTGGCGCGTGCACGCGACGGTTCCGCGTCGCCCGCGGCCCTAGCCGAAGAACTCCACGAGCTCCGCCGCGACGCGCGCGGGCTGGTCCTCGGCGAGGAAATGCGACGCCTGCTCGACCGCGTGGCCGGCCGCGTGCGGCGCGAGCGTGTGCCACAGCTCGAGCGGGTCGGCGTAGAAGCGCGGCAGTCCGCCGTTCGCGCCCCACAGCACGAGCACCGGGCAGGCGATCGTGCGATGGCCCGCATCGGCGTCGTCGAGCTGGCGGTCGATCGTCGCCCCGGCGCGGTAGTCCTCGCACATCGCCGCCACGCGGTCGGGATCGGCCAGCTGGGCGCGATAGGCGGCGACGGCCCCGGGCGGGTAGCGATCGTCGTCGCCGCGGATCCCCATGCGCCCGGCCGCGATCCAGAAGCCGTCGGGGTCGCCGAGGATCAGTCGTTCCGGCAACGGAGCGGGCTGGGCGAGGAACGGCCAGTGCCAGTAGCCCAGCGCGAACGTCGCGTCTGCCCGGGCCCAGATCTCCCCGGTCGGCACGATGTCGAGCACCGCCAGGCGGGACACGACCGTGGGATGGTCGAGCGCCATCCGGTACGCGACGCGGCCCCCACGGTCGTGGCCGGCGACAGCGAACGTGTCGTGGCCGAGCTGCCCCATCGCCGCGACCAGGTCGGCGGCCAGCGCGCGCTTGCTGTGGGCCGCGTGGTCGTCGGAGATCGGTGGCAGGAACGAGTCGCCGTAGCCGGGGAGGTCGGCGACGACCACGCTGAACCGCTGCGACAGCAGCGGCGCCGCGGCGTGCCACATCAGGTGCGTCTGCGGGTAGCCGTGCAGCAACAGCAGCGGCGGGCCCGAGCCGCCGACCCGCGCGTGGACGATGCCGCGCGGAGTCTGTAGATCGGCGACGTCGAAGCCCTCGAACAGCACGGGCGGGACAGTAGTCGGGAGCGCGCCGCGCCGTAACGCAACGGCGCTTTCGCCGTTGCATCGACATGACGCTCACCTTCGCTCCCCGCGTGGTCGCCTGTGTCGTCGCCGCGCTCTCACTCACCGCCACACCGGCGCTCGCGGTCCGCTACGCGGCCCCCAGCGCCCCCAACACCGCCTCGTGCGCCGATGTCGCGCACGCGTGCAGCCTCACGACGGCCGTCAACGGCCGCGGCGCCGACCAGCCGTCGGTCGGCGAGGAGGTCGTCGTCGAGCCCGGAACGTACGCCCTCCCAGGGCCCCTGCACCCGGCGGCGCGCGGCGAGCAGATTCACGGCACCGGCCCGGCGCTGGCGTCGATCGCCAGCGCGACCCACGTCGTCCTCGACGCCGCTGTCCCGACGAACCTGTCGACGCTGACGATCTTCGGCGACATGGTCGACCCGGGCGGGACGCTCGACCGCCTCTACGTGATCCCGCAGCCCGCGACCGCGAACCACGTGAGCTGCCAGTGCACCGGCGGCGTCCTACGTGACAGCGTGTTTCTCGGCGGTGGTGGAAGCGCCGGCGGGCTCGTCGGCTACGTCGGCGCCGGCAACGCCACCGCGGCGGCCCCGCCGCTCACCGAGGACTACCGCAACGACACGATCGTCAGCGAGGCCGCCGGCGTGTCGCCGATCCTCATCGCCCACACCGGCGCCGACGCGTCGGTCAAGTTCGCCTTCACGGCCGAGAACGTGATCCTCCAGCCGGTGCTCGCCGCCGGTTCGCCCGCCACGACCGTCTCCCAGGCCCACCACAGCCAGACGACGACGCTGACCATGACGCACTCCGACGTGGCCGGCGCGAGCTCGTCGACCGGCGGCTCGACGACGAACGCCGACGCCTCCGACATCGCGACCGCACCGTCGTTCGCCCACTACCCCAGCGATCTGCGCGAGGTCCCGGGTGCGCCGACCAATGACGCCGGCGTCGATGACCCGCGCAACGGGCCGGCCGACCTCGACGGCAACCTGCGCACGTCGGGTCCGGCGACCGACATGGGGGCCTATGAGCGCCAGCAGCTGATCGTGTCGGTCGCGCCGCCGATCGTCATCACGACCACCCAGTCGACACTGCCGATCGCCAAGCCGAAGCTCAAGCTGATCGGGTCTGACGTCATCATCGATCCGCCCTACACCCACGGCACCGCTGAAGGGCGGTGCACCGGTGTCAAGCTCACGTGCACGGTGCACGGGACGCTCAGGGCGACGCTGTCGGCCCACCGCGCTGCGACGGCGATCGGCACGATCCGCGGGACGCTGCATCCCGGTCACAAGGGGCTGTTGACCGTCAACCTCAACGCCATCGGCTGGGATGCGCTGTACGGCGCGCCGCACATGCGTCTCGACGCCAAGGCGACAGTGACGACGACGTCGGGCCTCGGCACCACCAAGCAGACGTTCACGATCCGGTTGCAGACCGAGCCGGACTACACATGACCGGCGGTCAGACTTCGAGCCCGAGCCGCTGCATCGTCAGGTCGCGCATCTTGTACTTCTGAACCTTGCCGGTGACGGTCATCGGGAAGTCGTCGACGAACAGGATGTGGCGCGGGATCTTGAAGTGGGCGATCCGATCGCGGCAGAAGTCGCGCACGTCGTCGTCGGACACCTCGGCCCCCTCGCGCAGCTGGATCCACGCGCACAGCTCCTCGCCGTACCTGGCGTCCGGGATGCCGATCACCTGGACGTCGGCGATGTCCGGGTGGCCGTAGAGGAACTCTTCGACCTCGCGCGGGTAGACGTTCTCGCCGCCGCGGATGACCATGTCCTTGATCCGCCCGACGATCGCGCAGTAGCCGTCGTCGTCCATCGTTGCCAGGTCGCCGGTGTGCATCCAGCGCGCGGCGTCGATCGCCTCGGCCGTGCGCTGCGGGTCGTCCCAGTAGCCGAGCATGACGCTGTAGCCGCGCGTGCAGAACTCGCCCGGCTCACCGCGCGCCACGGTCACGCCGGTGTCGGGGTCGACGATCTTGACCTCGATGTGTGGCCCGGGGCGACCGACGGTCTCGACCCGGCGGTCCAGCGAGTCGTCGCGCCGGGTCTGGGTCGAGACCGGCGACGTCTCGGTCATCCCGTAACAGATCGAGACCTCCTCAACGCCCATGTCGGAGATCACACGGCGCATGATCTCGATCGGGCACGGCGAGCCGGCCATGATCCCGGTCCTCAGGCTCGACAGGTCAAAGTCGCCGAAGCGTGGGTGCTGGAGTTCGGCGATGAACATCGTCGGTACGCCGTACAGCGACGTGCAGCGATGCTCCTGCACCGCGGACAGCGTCGCCTCGGCGTCGAACGCCTCGCCCGGGATCACGATCCGCGCGCCGCGCGACGTCGCCGCGAGGTTGCCCATCACCATGCCGAAGCAGTGGTAGAACGGGACCGGGATGCAGACGCTGTCCTGCTCTGTGTAGCCGAGCAGCTCGCCGACCAGGTAGCCGTTGTTGAGGATGTTGTGGTGGCTGAGCGTCGCGCCCTTGGGGAAGCCGGTCGTGCCGCTCGTGTACTGGACGTTGATCGCGTCGTCGGCGACGAGGGTCGTGGCGCGCGCGGCCAGCCCCTCGGGGTCGGGCGGTGAGCCGGCCAGCGCCGCCCACTCGGCGTCGCCGATGATCACGACCGACTCGAGCGCCGGGCAGTCGCCGCGCACCTCGGCGACCATCGCGCGGTAGTCGCTGGTCTTGAACGCCGCCGCGCTGACCAGCATCCGGATGCCCGACTGGCGCAGCGCGTAGGCCAGCTCGCTCGTGCGGTAGGCCGGGTTGAGGTTGACCAGGATCGCGCCGATGCGTGCGGTCGCGTACTGGACCAGCACCCACTCGGCGCAGTTCGGGGCCCACAGGCCGACGCGATCGCCCTTGCCGATGCCGGCCTCCAGCAGGCCGCTGGCCAGCATGTCGACATGCTCGTCCAGCTCGGCGTAGGTCCAGTCGACGTCCTGGTGGCAGCTCGACACCGCCGGCCGGTCCGGCCATCGCGCGGCGGTCTGGGCGAGGTTGCCGGCGATCGTGTCGCCGAGCAACATGACGGTCGACGCGCCGTGCGCGTACGAGGTCGGGCGGACCCGCGTGTCGATGGTCATCGGTCGATGCTAGAGGGGATGGGATGATGGCGGCCATGCCCGGACCCCTGTCTGATCTGCGCGTGGTGGAGATGGCCGGCATCGGCCCCGGGCCGTTCGCCGGGATGCTGCTGGCCGACATGGGCGCCGACGTCGTGCGGGTCGCGCGTCCGGGGGATCAGGCCGCTGCCGGCCGCGACGTCACGCTGCGCGGCCGCACCCATGTCGAGGCCGACCTCAAGAGCGATGAAGGGCGCGAGCTCGTGCGCTCGCTGGCCGGCGCCGCCGACGCCCTGATCGAGGGATTTCGCCCCGGCGTGATGGAGCGCCTGGGCCTCGGTCCGGACGAGCTGCTGGCCGTCAATCCCCGCCTCGTCTACGGCCGCATGACCGGCTTCGGGCAGGAGGGGCCGATGGCCGCGATGGCCGGCCACGACATCAACTACATCTCGATCGCCGGCGTCCTGGGTTCGATGCGCCGCAGCGGCGAGCGGCCGCTGTTCCCGCTGAACCTCGTCGGCGACTACGGCGGCGGCGGGATGCTGCTCGCGCTCGGCGTCGTCTGCGCGGTGCTCCACGCGCGCGCGACCGGCGAGGGCCAGGTCGTCGACGCGGCGATGGTCGACGGCGCGGCGCTGCTGGGGACGCTGTTCCACGGGATGCGCGCCAACGGCATGTGGGCCGGCGAGCCCGGCACGAACCTGCTCGACAGCGGCGCGCCCTTCTACGAGGTCTACGAGACCTCCGACGGGAGGTTCATGTCGGTCGGCGCGTTGGAACCCCAGTTCTACGCCGAGCTGCTGGCCCGGCTGGAGCTGCCGGCCGACGAGTGGCCGCAGTGGGACCGCGAGCGCTGGCCCGCGTACAAGCAGCGCCTCGCCGACCTCTTCGCGACGCGCACGCGCGACGAGTGGGCCGTCGTGTTCGACGGCTCGGACGCGTGCGTCGCGCCGGTGCTCGACATGTTCGAGGCGCCGTCGCACCCCAACAACGTTGCGCGCGCGGGCTTCGTCGAGGTCGACGGCGTGACGGTCCCCGCTCCGGCGCCGCGCTTCGGCGCGACGCCGGCGCAGACGATGCCGTCGCAGGCCGCGACCGCGACCGACGTGCAGGATCGCTGGAACGTCTACAAGCCGGCCACCTAGGAGATCGATCGCATGCCACACGCCGACGTCAATGGACAGCGCCTGTTCTACGAGGACACCGGGGATGGCGACGACGTGATCGTCTTCTCGCACGGGTTCTTCATGAACCACGCGATGTTCGACCCGCAGGTCGAGGCGCTGCGCGACCGCTGGCGCTGTGTGGCGTGGGACGAGCGGGGCCACGGCGAGACGCAGACCAGTCCCGATCCGTTCACGTACTGGGACTCGGCATCCGACCTGCTAGGCCTGCTCGACCATCTCGGCGTGCAGCGGGCGGTCCTGGCCGGGATGTCCCAGGGCGGCTTCCTGTCGATGCGCGCGGCGCTGACCGCGCCCGATCGCGTGCGCGCACTGGTCCTGATCGACACCCAGCCCGGCGCCGAGGCTCCCGAGCAGCTCGCCGGCTACGACCAGCTCACGGAGGCGTGGACGGCGCCCGGCGGCCCGCCGCCCGAGGTCGTCGCCGTGGTCGCGGCGCTGATCCTCGGCCCCGAGTACCCCGACCCGGAGCGCTGGATGGGCCCGGCCGCGGCGTTGGCGCCCGACGCGATGCGCCAGATCTACGCCACGCTGCGCGACCGCGACGACATCTCCTCGCGCGTCGACGAGCTGACGATGCCGACGCTCGTCATTCACGGCACCGACGACGCGTCGATCTCCGTCGACATCGCGCGCACCTACGTCAAGGACCTTCCCGACGCGACGCTGGTCGAGATCGACGGCGCCGGGCACGCGGCCAACCTCACGCACCCGGCCCAGGTCAACCCGGCGCTGGAGGAGTTCCTGGCGCGCGTGTAGGGAACGAAACGGGGCAGCCCGGCCGGTCGGGCCTGTACCGTTCGTCGTGGGATATATGATCGTCGCGGTCGCAAGGAAACGGTCAGCAGGTAGGACATGAGTGCGGTTGAACGCAGGACGGAGGAGCGCGAGCGCGTCATCGTGCGCTTTGCTGGCGACTCCGGTGATGGAATGCAGCTCGCGGGTGGCCAGTTCACCGCCGCTACGGCGACGGTCGGTAACGACCTGGTGACGCTGCCCGACTTCCCGGCCGAGATCCGGGCGCCCGCCGGCACCCCGGCCGGCGTCTCGAGCTTCCAGATCCACTTCGCCAGCCGCGACATCGCGACTCCGGGCGACACGCCGAACCTGCTCGTCGCGATGAACCCGGCCGCGCTGCAGGCCAACGTCGGCCAGCTCGAGCCGGGCGCCGGCATCGTCGTCAACGAGGACGCCTTCACCAAGCGCAACCTGATGAAGGCGGGCTACGACACGAGCCCGCTCGATGACGACTCCCTGTCGCAGTTCCACGTCTCGCGCGTGCCGATGACGACGCTCTGTCAGCGCGCCGCCGAGGCGATCGAGGGCGCGAGTACGCGCGACGTGCAGAAGTCTCGCAACCTGTTCGCGCTCGGCCTGATCTGCTGGATGTACGACCGCCCGATCGACGGCACCGAGCGCTGGCTGGGCCAGAAGTTCGCGTCAGACGAGTCGGTCCGCGACATCAACCTCGCGGCGCTGCGTGCGGGCTGGAACTTCGGCGAGACGACCGAGGTGATCGGCACTCGCATCCACGTCGCGCCGGCGACCGACGTCCCGCCGGGCACCTACCGCAACGTCAACGGCACCCAGGCGATGGCGATGGGGCTGATCTCAGCGTCCGTGCGCTCGGGCCTGCCGCTGTGTCTCGCCGCCTACCCGATCACGCCGGCCTCCGACCTGCTGCACGAGCTTGCGCGGCGCCGCGACGTCGGCGTGCGCACGATCCAGGCCGAGGACGAGATCGCCGCCGCGGGCATCGCGCTCGGCGCCTCCTATGGCGGCGCGCTCGGCGTCACGTCGACGTCCGGCCCCGGTATGGACCTCAAGGCCGAGACGATCGGCCTCGCCGTGATGCTCGAGCTGCCGCTCGTCGTGATCGACGTCCAGCGCGCTGGTCCGTCGACCGGCATGCCGACGAAGACCGAGCAGTCCGACCTGCTGATGGCGCTGTATGGACGCCACGGCGAGGCGCCGCTGCCGGTCGTCGCCGCTTCTACGCCCGGCAACTGCTTCGACGCCGCGATCGAGGCGGCGCAGATCGCGATCCAGTACCGCACGCCGGTCATCCTGCTGTCGGACCTGTTCCTCGCCAACAGCTCGGAGCCGTGGCTGATCCCGTCGGCCGCCGACCTGCCGGTGATCGACCCGCGCTTCGCGCCCGAGGGCGACCCCGACACCGCGTTCCTGCCCTACGCGCGCGACGAGCACGGCGCGCGTGCCTGGGCGTTGCCCGGCACGCCCGGCGCGCAGCACCAGATCGGTGGCCTCGAGAAGGCCGACCTGACCGGCTCGATCAGCTACGACCCCGACAACCATGCGCGGATGACGGCGCTGCGGGCGGCCAAGGTCGCCGGCGTCGCAGTGCCCGACGTCGTCGTCGACAGCGACGACGGCGCCGAGGTGCTCGTGCTGGGCTGGGGCTCGAGCGCGGGCGCGATACGCGCGGGCGTGCGTCGCGTGCGCCAGCGCGGGATGGCTGTCGCCCACGCCCACCTGCACCATCTCAACCCGCTGCCCGCCAACCTCGGCGACGTGCTGCGCTCCTACCGGCGCGTGCTCGTGCCGGAGATGAACAGCGGCCAGCTCGCGCGCGTGCTGCGCGCGGAATACCTGGTCGACGTCGTCAGCCATGCCAAGGTCGAGGGCCGGACCCTCTACGCCGCCGAGCTCGAGGACGCGATCCTCAAGGAGATGCAGTCGTGAGCGCCCCGATCGCCCCGACCCTGACGAAGGCCGACTTCCAGTCCGCGCAGGAGACACGCTGGTGCCCCGGCTGCGGCGACTACTCGATCCTCGCCGCCGTTCAGGGCTTCATGCCCGAGCTTGGGATCCCGCCCGAGCGGATCGTGTTCGTCACCGGCATCGGCTGCGCCGGGCGCTTCTCCTACTACATGAACACGTACGGGATGCACGCGATTCACGGTCGCGCGCCGGCGATCGCGACCGGGCTGGCTGCCTCGCGCGACGACCTCTCGGTGTGGATCGTCAGCGGCGACGGCGATGCGCTGTCGATCGGCGGCAACCACCTGATCCACGCGCTGCGGCGCAACGTGCCGGTCAAGATCCTGCTGTTCAACAACCGCATCTATGGCCTGACCAAGGGTCAGGCGTCGCCGACCAGCGAGCTCGGCAAGGTGACGAAGTCGACCCCGCGCGGCAACGCCGACCCGCCGGTCGACGTCGTGTCGCTGGCGCTCGGCGCCGGGGCGACGTTCGTGGCGCGGACGGTCGATCGCGACAAGCAGCACCTGCCCGAGATGTTGCGCGCGGCGGCCGAGCACCGCGGCACGGCGCTGGTCGAGATCCTCCAGAACTGCCCCGTGTTCAACGACGCCGCGTTCGACCACGTCGCCGAGAAGGACCAGGCGCCGGAAAACCGGATCTCGCTGGTCCACGGCGAGCCGATCGTGTTCGGCGCTCAGCGCGAGCGCTGCGTCGTGCGCGGCGCCGGCGGCGGCGTCGAGGTCGTCCCGACGGCCTCGGTCGATCCGGCGGCGATCGTCGTCCACGACGCGCACGCGGCCGACCCGTCGCTCGGCTTCGCCCTCAGCCAGCTCGGCGACATGACCACCGGCCCCGTCCCGCTCGGCATCTTCCGCTCGATCGACGCTGCGCCGTGGGGCGATGGTCTCGTCGCCGCGGCGCGCGACGCCCACGCAGACGTCGGCACCGAGGAGCTCGACGCGCTCCTGCACGCCGGCGACACGTGGACCGTGGCGTAGCTCCGCGCACCGGCTGCGCCAGCCTTCGTCCACCTGCCGGGAGACGCAAAAATCATCGCCGCCACTAGGATCGCGCGCCGATGACTTCGATCGCCGACGTCTACGCGGAGCACCTCGCGCGCGAGGAGCTCGCCTACCAGGTCGACCACGACGGCAACGCCGTCTTCCCGCCGCGGGTCGGACCGTACGAATGGAAGGTCAGCGCCGGGACCGGCACCGTCTACGCGACGACGACCGTGCATCGCCGTGGCGAGGAGCCCTACGACGTCTCGCTGATCGATCTCGACGAGGGCTTTCGGATCATGAGCCGGGTGCGCGGCGGCGGCGAGATCGGTGCGCGCGTGCGGGCCGTCTTCGAGGACGGCATTGCGGTGTTCGAGGCCGCGTCGTGAGCACCGGCATCGCGATCGCCGGCGTCGCCGAGTCCGATCTCGGCGAGGTCGAGCACGGCACCCGGCCGTTGGACCTCGCCGTCCAGGCGTCGCTGCGCGCGCTGGATGACTGCGGGCTGACCACCGGCGACGTCGACGGCCTGTTCTCGGCCGGGCCGCTGTCGCTGCCGACGCTCGATCTCGGTGCCCACCTCGGCATCGAGCCCACCTACACGGACTCGACGAATATCGGCGGCTCGTCGTTTCTGGCCCACGTCAACCACGCCCGCGCCGCGATCGGCGCCGGGCTGTGCGAGGTCGCGCTGATCGCCTACGGCGCGACACCGCGGTCGTCGCGCGGAGCCACGCGGCGCGGGATCGAGGGCTCGCCGTACGAGGACGCCTACAACCCGATGCTGCCGATCGCCGCCTACGCGCTCGCCGCGTCACGCCACATGTACGAGTTCGGCACAACCCACGAGCAGCTCGCCGAGGTCGCGGTGGCGGCACGCCAGTGGGCGCAGATGAACCCCAAGGCCTGGTCGCGCGATCCGCTTGACATCGCCGGCGTGCTGGGCGCGCCGATGGTCTGCGAGCCGTTCACCGTCCGCGACTGCTGCCTCGTCACCGACGGCGGAGCCGCGGCGATCGTCACGAGCGCAGAGCGCGCGCGGTCGCTCGCCAAGCCGGTCGTCCACGTGCTCGGCGCGGCCGAGGCCCACAGTCACCGTCACATCTCCGAGATGCCGAACCTCACGACGACATCGGCCGTCCAGTCGGGCGCCCGCGCGTTCGCCGAGGCGAAGCTGACGCCGGCCGACGTCGACCTCGTCGAGCTCTACGACGCGTTCACGATCACGCCGATCCTGTTCCTCGAGGACCTCGGGTTCTGCGCCAAGGGGGAGGGCGGCGACTTCGTCTCGGGCGGGCGCATCGCGCCCGGCGGCGCGCTGCCGATCGACACCAACGGCGGCGGCCTGTCCTACTGCCATCCGGGCATGTACGGGCTGCTGCTACTTGTCGAGGCCGTCCGCCAGCTGCGCGGCGAGTGCGGTGAGCGTCAGGTCCCCGATGCCCACGTCGCCGTCGCGCACGGCAACGGCGGCGTCCTGTCGAGCCAGGTCACGCTGCTGCTCGGCGACGACTCGACGGTGTGATCTCCTGCCACGTCGCGCTGGCCCGAGCTCGCTGACCCAGCGAGCCCGAAACAGAGAGATGCTTGCCCGCGCTGCGTAATACCGCCGCCGTGGGGGTAAACATTCGAGTTCAGGATGTGCGCACATAGCCACGGACTACGGCATAGCGCCCTGTTGTACTGCGATGCGGACGAGTTCCTCGCCGGTACGGTCGCGTTTGTTCGCGACGGCTTGGCGGCCGACGAGGCGATCATGGTCGCGCTGCCGGCGCCGAACCTCGAACTGCTGCGTTGCGAGCTCGGCGCCGACGCCGGGCGGGTCGAGTTCGCCGAGATGGAGCAGTTCGGCCGTAATCCGGCCCGCCTGATCCCGGCGTGGCGCGACTTCGCCGAAGGCCACGCGGCCGCCCCTGGCATCCGCGGCATCGGCGAGCCGATCTGGGCCGGGCGCTCGCCGGCCGAGATCGACGAGTGCACGCGCCACGAGTCGCTGCTCAACCTCGCGTTCGCCGACGCCGGGTCGTGGTCGCTGTTGTGTCCCTACGACGTCACGCGGCTCGACGACGACGTTCTCGCCGGCGCGCGCCGCACCCACCCGGTGGTGGCCGGCCGCGGCGGCGAAGGCGCCCGGGCAGCGTGCGGCGATCCGTCCGCCGATGGCGGGCCGTTCGCCGGCGAGCTCGAGTCGCCGCCGACGTCGGCGATCGAGATGGCGTTCGCGATCGGCGAGCTCGCCGCGCTGCGGCGCCTCGTCGCCGACGAGGCCCAGCGCGCCGGCCTGCGACGGGAGCGGGTCGACGACCTCGTGATCGCCGCGACCGAGGTCGCGACCAATGGCGTGCGCCACGGCGGCGGCAGCGGCCTCGCCCGATTGTGGACCGACGAGCGCGTGCTGGCGTGCGAGATCAACAGCGGCGGGCGCATCGTCGAGCCGCTCGCGGGTCGCGTCCGCCCGCCGCAGACGGCGATCGACGGGCGCGGGCTGTGGATCGCCAATCAGCTGTGCGACCTCGTGCAGATCCGCTCGGGCGAGCGGGGCACGGTCGTGCGGCTGCTGATGAACCGCGGCTAGACCGCGCGCGCCGGGACGACAGGCCGGGCCGAGTCGGCGAGGCGGGCCAGCGACGACGCGAGGATCGTGTGGGCGCGGACGGCGACCGGCGTGACGCGGGGGTAGGCGAACTCGTGGCGCTGGGCGGGAGAGGTGCTGGTCTGGATCTGGGGGGTGGTGGCGAGCATGGGTTCAGATTGCCGCCGCGGGACCTCCCCGAACATCGGGGGAGACCCTGAACCTGCCCCCTGAACCGCGCTGAACATAGGATCTCCGGGATGACGACCGGCATGGCCCTGCATCTGTTCGACAGCGGCACGCTGGTCGTCGGCGGCCTCGAGGTGCCGGTGCCGTTCTTCCTCATCCGCCACCCCGACGGCGACGTGGTCGTCGATGGCGGCAACCCGCTCGCTGTCGCCCACGACCCCCAGCGTCACTGGGGCCCGCTGGCCGAGCAGTTCGAGGTCCACATGACCCCGGAGCAGCACTGCGAGGCGCAGATCTGCGGGGCCGGGGTCCACTCCGGCTCGGTGCGCCACGTCGTCCAGACGCACCTGCACATCGATCACACCGGTGCGCTCGGCCACTTCCCCAACGCGACCGTCGTCGTCCACGAGACCGAGCTTGCCTCGGCCCGCGGCGAGCACCCCCGGCGCCGGGGCTACATACCGACCGACCTCGACCATCCCGGCCTCGACTTCCAGACCTACGACGGCGAGCACGACCTGTTCGGCGACGGCGCCGTGCGCCTGATCCCGTCGCCGGGCCATTCGGCCGGGCACGTGTCGGTGCTCCTGACGCTCGACGCCACCGGCCATGTGCTCCTGACCGCCGACGCCTCGGACAGCAAGGCGATCTGGGACGGCCGCGTCCCCCCGCGGGCGCTCCACGATGTCGACCAGGCTCGCGCGTCGGTCACGCGCCTGCACGAGGTCGCCGACGAACTCGACGCGCTACTCGTGTTCGGCCACGACGCCCGCAACTGGGCGTCGCTTGAGCGGTACTACGACTAGCGCGTGTGCAGAGTCAACGACCGATGCCGTCGTCAACTCTGCTCGCGATCGGGGCGGCGCTCCTCGTGGCCGCGGTCGTTCCCTCTGCCGCGGGCTCGCTGAGCGGCCCGCCGCTGAGCGGCGAGGTGATCGGAACGTCGGTGCAGGGCCGGCCGTTGCGCGTGGTCCACGTCGGAGACCCCGAGGCGCCGCACAAGGTGCTCGTCGTCGGCTGCATCCACGGATCCGAGCGCGCCGGCCTCGCGGTCACCCGCGCGCTGCGCCACGCTGTCCCACCGGCCGGCACGCAGCTGCTCGTGCTCGATGCGGCGAACCCCGACGGCTGCGCCGCCGGAACGCGCGGGAATGCGCACGGAGTCGACCTCAACCGCAACTTCCCGTGGGGCTGGCGGCCGCTCAGCGGGATCTTCTACTCGGGTGCGCGCTCGTCGTCGGAGCCCGAGACCCGCGCGCTGGAGACGCTGATCGTGAGGGAGCGACCCGACGTGTCGATCTGGTTTCACCAGCACCTCGACTGGGTCGACCTCCAGCGCGGCTCGAGCACCGAGCTGATGGAGCGCTACGCCCATACCGCCGGCATGCGCGCCGTGCGCACCGCGGTCCTGCCCGGGACAGTCGCCCGCTGGGAGAACCACCGGCTGCCCGGTCGCAACGCGTTCGTCGTCGAGCTCCCGGCCGGGGCCCTGACGCCGGCCGGCGTCGCCGCACAGGTGCACGCGGTGCTCGCGGTCGCTGGGCCTGCCTAGCCCCACGCCTCCCGCTCGGCCGCGCGCGGGTTCTCGACGACGCCCGACTCGGGCATGTCGAAGCGCATGGTCGACCGGGTGTCGCCGTCGTAGGCCGGCCAGCCGGGGTCGGCGCCGTCGGCGAAACCGACCCACGCGGCGTGCACGACGTCGGCGAGTTCCTGGGGCGGGTGGTCGCCCCCGAGGCGGCCGCCGGCCGCGAGGTTGTCGAACGCGAACGGGATCTCGAGCGCGTGGCAAGCGCCAAACATGCCGCCGAACGCCGGGCTGCGCCACGCGAACTCGTAGAGGAACGTCGGCGCCGGGCCGCCGAAACGCGTCTCGGCGGTGCGGATCGCGGGCTGGCGGAAGCGCGCGTCGGTTCCGATCGCGACGAGCAGGTCGGCCGGTGAGAAGTCGGGCTGCGCGGCGCGGTAGGCGTCGACGCCGTCCTTGCCGAGCCCGAGCCGGGCGGCGCCGTGCGCCAGGAACGCCTCGTCGACGCGATCGAGGATCCCCGACGGCGCGAGGAACAGGCGGTCCTCCTCGAGGTTGGAGCCGGCCAGCAGCGGCACCGAGGCCGATGCCCCGCCCGCGATCGCAACGGCGATCGGCTCGGGGAGCACGTCACCGTCGACGATCGGGCCGAACGGCAGCGGCGGCGGGCCGGTCTCGCCCCAGTCGGCCGGGTCCAGCGCGCCGGTCCGGGAGGCCGTCGACAGCTGCTGCTGGGCCGCCAGGAGATCGGGGATCGGCACCGCGGCGAACGCGTCACGGGTCGGCTCGATCCCCAGCTTGGCGGCCAGCCACTTCGCGACGGCCTCGCCGGTCTGGGCCGAGAACGACACCGGCCCACCGCTCTGGGCGATCGCGCGGTGAAACAGCCCCTCGGCGCGCGGTGTCGCCATCAGCGCGTACACCGCCAGCGCACCGGCCGACTCGCCGGCGATCGTCACCTGGTCGGGATCGCCGCCGAACGCGGCGATGTTGTCGCGGACCCACTCCAGCGCCGCGACCATGTCGAGCAGTGCAGAGTTGGCGATCCCGTCGCCGGTGGCCAGGAAGCCGTCGGCGCCGAGGCGGTAGTTGATGGTCACGCCGACGACGCCGTCGCGCGCGAACTTCGTGCCCGCATACGTCGGGATCGAGTTGGCGCCCTGGGTGAAGCCACCGCCGTAGATCCACACGAACACCGGCATGCCGACGCCGGCCGACGGGTCAGAGGTCCAGACGTTGAGGTTCAGGCAGTCCTCGCCGTCGATCTCTGGATCGAGCAGCCACTGGTTCATCGGCGGCGGGTACTGCGACTTGGGAACCGTGGCGCCGTAGCGCGTCGCGTCGAGCACTTCGGTCCACGGCTCGTGGGGCTGGGGTGGGCGCATCCGGCGCTCGCCGAACGGCGGCGCGGCGTAGGGAATTCCGAGGAACGCGTGAACGCCGTCGGCCTCCGTGCCACGGACCGGCCCGAGGGTCGTCTCCACCACCGCACCGGTGCCCGTCGTCGTCTGATCCAACGTCATCTGCCCATGCTCCTAGCGCTCGTGGAGGCGATTGGTCTGACCAAAGCGCAGCATCGCAGACTCGACGTTGTCGTTGCGTGTAGCAGCCTCAGCCAGCAGCGGGATCGTCGAAGTCGTCGTCGAGATCGAAGTCGGCGTCGTCGCCCGGCTCCTCGGGCTCGCCCGCCTTGCGCGACCGGGCGGCCTTCGTGGCCGCATTTGCCGTCCCGCGGACCCAGTCGCCGCCGGTCTGGAGCCACTCGGCGACCTGCTTGCCGGCCGTCTCCATCTGCTTGGCGGCATCGGTGAACGTGTTCTTGAAGCGGTCGCCGTAGTGGTCCATCGCGTCGGCCGCCGCCTCGCGCGACGGCGGCTCCTCGCCACGGCGCATGTACTCGCCGCCGACGATCCGGTCGTACTCGCCTGAGCGCACCCAGTCGAGCAGCTGCCTGGTGCGGCCGACGATCAGCGGGTGCGTGACCGTGAGCTGCATCGTGCGACGCGACAGCCAGTCCCACGGGTCGCCGCCCTGGTCGAACTCCTCGGCCTGGCGGATGAACGCGCTGAGATCGAGGTCGCCGGCCGGAAGCCCCGAGCCGATTGACATCAGGGTGCGGCAGACCAGTTCAGGGTCGCGCGTGGCGAGCGCCGCGGCACGGTCGCACGACAGCTCACTGGCCCGGTACCACTCCATCAGGGCGAGCACGATCGGCGTGATCGGGAAGCGCATCATCGGCGCGCGGCCGAGCAGAATCAGAATCTCCAGCGCGGTGCGGTACAGCCCGTGGTCCGATAGGACGTGGCCCGCCTCATGGGCGAGGACGACGCGCATGCCGTCGTCGTCGAGCAGCTGGACGGCCTCGGAGTACGCGAGCACGAACGGTGAGCTCGAGCCGATCGTCAGCGCGTTGGCGACCGGGTTCTGCATGACGTAGAGCTCGGGCAGCGGCTCGATGTCGAGCACGTCGTAGGCCTGGTGGTGCAGCGCCCAGATCCGGGGAAGCTGTTCCTGCCCGAGGCGCACAGAGCTTCCGAGCAGAATCGAGCGCACGCGCCGTTCCCCGAGCGAGATCAGCTTGCGCACGACCGGATCCATGTACGGAATCGACGCGAGCGCCGCCGTCGCCGCGCGGTCGGCGGGATGCTCGTAGGCCTTCGGCGAGATGTCCGTCAGTCGGTAGGCCTCGGCCGGTGTCGTGCTCATGCGTTGAGCGTAGACGACTTTGGGTAACCCGCCCATGTGTCCGCGAGCCCGACCTACGAAGAGAGCCGGCAGGTCGCCGAGCAGAGCCGCGAGGCCGCCTGGGAGCGCCCGTCGTTCGGCCGCGAGCTGTTCCTCGGCAACATGCGGCTCGACCTCATCCATCCCCAGCCCGAGGTCGACGCGCAGCGCGCCGCCGAGGGCGAGCGCTTCCTTGTGCGCCTGCGCGCGTACCTGACCGAGCACGTCGATCCGGCCCAGATCGAGCGCGACGCGAAGATCCCCGGCGACGTCATCGACGGGTTGAAAGAGCTCGGCGCGATGGGCATGAAGATCCCGGCGCAGTACGGCGGTCTCGGCCTGTCGCAGGTCCACTACAACGCGGCGCTCGCCCTGGCCGGCGGCTGGCACTCGGCCCTCGGCGCGCTGCTCTCGGCGCATCAGTCGATCGGCGTCCCCGAGCCGCTGCGGCTGTTCGGCACCGAGGCGCAGAAGAGCGAGTGGTTGCCGAAGGTCGCCCGCGACGAGATCTCCGCGTTCCTGCTGACGGAGCCCGACGTCGGCTCCGACCCGGCCCGGATGTCGACCCAGGCCGTCCGCGACGGTGACGGCTTTCGCATCACCGGCACGAAGCTGTGGGCGACCAACGGCGCGATCGCCGACGTCGTCGTCGTGATGGCGGTCGTCCCTGGAGAGGGCATCACCGCGTTCATCTGCCCGACCGACCTCGACGGCGTGACCGTCACCCACCGAAACGCCTTCATGGGAATCCGCGGGATCGAGAACTCGGTCACCGAGTTCGACAACGTGCTCGTACCCGAGGCGTCTGTCGTCGGCGAGGTCGGCAGGGGTCTCAAGATCGCGCTGTCGACGCTCAACACCGGACGTCTGTCGCTCCCCGCGATGGCCGCCGGGTCGACCAAGTACGCGCTCAAGGTCGCGCGCGAGTGGGCGGCCGAGCGCGAGCAGTGGGGCAAGCCGATCGGTGAGCACGACCCGATCGCCCAGAAGCTCGCGTTCATCGCCGGAACGGCGTTCGGCCTCGAGGCGGTTGTCGACGTGTCGAGCCGGATGGCCGACGACGAGCGCAACGACATCCGCATCGAAGCGGCGATCGCCAAGCTCTACGCGTCGGAGATGGCGTGGCAGGCCGTCGACGCGATGGTGCAGATCCGCGGCGGCCGCGCCTACGAGACGGCCGACTCGCTCGCGGCACGCGGCGAGAAGCCGGTGCCGGCGGAGCAGATGCTGCGCGACGGGCGGATCGACCGGATCTTCGAGGGCTCGACCGAGATCATGCACCTGATGATCGCCCGCGAGGCGCTGGACCGGCACCTCGAAGCGGCGGGCGACGTGCTTGACAGCGATGCCGCCCTGCGAGCTCGCGCCAAGGCGGCGCTCGGCGCGAGCCGGTTCTACGCCGGCTGGCTGCCGGGCCTTGCCGTCGGGCCGGGCCAGCGGCCCGACGCGTTCGCCGACTTCGGCGCGCTGGCCGGCCATCTGCGGTGGACCGAGCGCCACGCGCGCAAGCTCGCGCGCCACACGTTCGCCCTGATGGGCGTCCACGGCTCGGAGCTCGAGCACAAGGGCGAGCTGCTGGGACGGGTCGTCGACATCGGCGCCGAGCTGTTTGCGATTGCCGCGACGTGCACGTACGCGCAGACGCTGGCGCGCGAGCGTCCCGAGCGCTCCGAGGGGGCGTTCGAGCTGGCCGACCTGTTCTGCCGCCAGGCCCGCCGCCGCACTGATCTGCTGTTCGAGGCGCTGTGGCACAACGACGACAGCGACCGCTACGCCGCCGCCCAGAAGCTGCTGCACGGTCGCTACGACTGGTTCACCGCCGACGTACTCGATCCGGCCGGCGACGGGCCGATGTTGCCGGACGCCCGAGCACGCCGGCAGCACTCGTCTCGCTAGCGTTCGTCGTGGGTACGACGACGCCGGCCCAGGGGAGGCCAGAAATCCGAATGCCCCCTCGAAGTTCGAGCGAGCGTTCGGTATCTTGGCCGGATGCTGTTCGATCTCGACGACGACACGCGGCTGCTCCAGAGCACCGTCCGCGACTTCGCCCGCCAGGAGGTCGCGCCGGCGGCGCAGGAGCTCGACCGCACGAAGTCGTTCCCCTACGAGATCGTCGCCAAGATCGGCGAGCTGGGCCTGATGGGGATCCCGTTCCCCGAGGAGTTCGGCGGCGGCGGCGGCGACACGCTGCCTACGCGCTGGCGGTCGAGGAGCTGACCCGCGTCGACTCGTCGCGTCGCGATCACGATGTGCGCCCACACGTCGCTCGGGCACGCAGCCGATCTACCTGTTCGGCTCCGACGAGCAGAAGCAGCGACTGGCTGCCGCGACCTCTGCGCGGGCCGCAAGCTCGGCGCCTTCGGGCTGACCGAGCCCGAGGCCGGCTCGGACGCGGGCAACGTGCGCACGCGCGCGCGCGCTCGAGGGCGACGAGTGGGTCGATCGACGGCGCCAAGCAGTTCATCACCAACGCCGGCACCGACATCTCCGGCGCACGTCGCGATCACCGCGCGCACCGGCGGCGCCGAGGACCCCGGCGAGATCTCCAACCTGATCGTCGCGAACGGCACCCCCGGCTACGAGCAGGGCGAGCCGTACCGCAAGATGGGCTGGAACGCGTCGGACACGCGGCCGCTCACCTTCGACGGCTGCCGCGTCCCGGAGGAGAACCTGCTCGGCCCGCGCGGCGCGGGCTTCAAGCAGTTCCTGCACATCCTCGACGTCGGCCGCATCGGCGTCGCCGCGATGGGCGTCGGCCTGGCGCAGGGCGCGCTCGACGAGGCGCTCGCCTACGCCAAGGAGCGCACGGCGTTCGGCCAGCCGATCTCCAAGTTCCAGACGATCCAGGCCAAGCTCGCCGACATGTCGACCGAGATCGAGGCGGCGCGGCTGCTCACCTACAAGGCGGCGCTGGCTGAAGGACGAGGGCCGCAACTTCACGCTGACCGCGGCGCAGGCGAAGCTCAAGACCGGCCGGCTGGCCGTGCGCGCCGCCGAGGAGGCGGTGCAGATCCACGGCGGCTACGGCTACATCGAGGAGTACCCGGTCTGCCGCTTCTACCGCGACGCGAAGATCCTCACGATCGGCGAGGGGACCGACGAGGTCCAGCAGATGGTCATCGCGCGCGCGCTGGGGGCGTGAGATGAGCGACCTGCCGGCGAGCGTCGCGATCCGCGAGGTCGGGCCGCGCGACGGCTTCCAGAACGAGCCCGAGGTGATCGCGACCGACGACAAGGTGCGCCTGATCGAGCATGCTCGCCGCGGACCGGGCTGCGGCGCCTGGAGGTCACGTCGCTTCGTGCGCGCCGACGTGATCCCGCAGCTCGCCGACGCGGCGCGAGGTGCTGGAGCGCGCATCGATGTCCCCGACGAGGTCGCGGTCTCGGTCCTGATCCCCAACGAGCGCGGGCTCGACGCCGCGCTTGCCCAGCGCGACCGCTTCGACGAGATCAACGTGCTTCCTCTCGCGCCTCGGAGACCCACAACCGCGCACAACGTCAACCGCTCGATCGAGGAGTCGCTGAGCGGGCTGGAGCGCGTGATCGCGCCGGGCCGCGCGGCGAGGGCCTGCGCTGCGAGGGCGTGATCAGCGTCAGCTTCGGCTGCCCCTACGAGGGCGACGTCCCGCCCGAGCGCGTGTTCGCGATCGCCGAGCGCCTGGCCGCCGCCGGCGCCGCCGAGATCGGCTTCGGCGACACGACCGGGATGGCGAACCCGCTCCAGGTGCGCGACTTCTTCGCCGCCGCGGCGCGAGGCGCTGCCCGGCGTCGAGCTGACCGCGCACTTCCACAACACGCGCGGCCAGGGACTCGCCAACGTGCTGGCCGCGCTGGAGGCCGGCTGCGCGTCGTTCGAGTCGAGCTTCGGCGAGCTCGGCGGCTGCCCGGTGCCCGGCCGGCGCGACCGGCAACATCGCCACCGAGGACCTCGTCTCGATGCTCCACGAGATGGGGATCGAGACCGGGATCGACCTCGCGCGCGCTGCTCGAGGCCGCCGCGAGCCGTGCGCGACGTGCTCGGCCGACCGCTCGGCTCGCACACGCTCGTCGCCGGCCCGGTCGACTGGCATCGCGTGACGCTCGGCCCGCGTCCTGATCGCCAACCGGGGCGAGATCGCCGTGCGGATCGCGCGCACGCTGCGCGGTCTCGGGTTGCGAGCGGTCGCCGTCTTACGCCGACGCCGACGCCGGCGCGCCGCACGTCCGACGCGGCCGACGTCGCGGTCGCTGTCGGCAGCTACCTCGACGCGGCCGAGATCCTCGAGCGCTGCGGCGCTGGCCGGCGCCGCGTGCGGTCCACCCGGGCTACGGCTTCCTGTCCGAGAGCCCCGGCTTCGCGCGCGCGGTGATCGACGCCGGGCTGACGTGGATCGGCCCGCCGCCCGGAGGCGATGGAGCTGATGGGCGACAAGGGCGCCGCGAAGGCGGCGGCACAGGCGGCCGGCGTGCCGGTCGTCCCGGCTGCGGCGAGCTGCCGACGAGCGTCGCCTGAGCGCCGGTCGATCTGTCAAGGCGCTGGCCGGCGGCGGCGGCAAGGGCATGCGCGTGGTGCGGTCGGCCGGCGAGCTGGCCGACGCGACCGCGGCCGCCCGGCGCGAGGCGCAGGCCGCGTTCGGCGACGACCGCGTGCTCGTCGAGCGCTACCTCGAGCGCCCGCGCCACATCGAGATCCAGGTGCTCGCCGACCGCCATGGCGCCTGCGTGCATCTCGGCGAGCGCGAGTGCTCGCTGCAGCGCCGCCACCAGAAGGTCGTCGAGGAGTCGCCCTCGCCCGGCGGTCGGCGACGAGCTGCGCGAGGCGGATGGGCGCGGCAGCGGTCGCGCTTGCTCGTGCGTGCGGCTACGACGGCGCCGGGACGGTCGAGTTCATCGTCCCGGAGGGCGGCGGCGGCGAGTTCTTCTTCCTCGAGATGAACACGCGCCTCCAGGTCGAGCATCCGGTCACCGAGCTCGTCTACGCCGTCGACCTCGTCGAGCTGCAGCTGCGCGTCGCGGCGGGCGAGGAGCTCGCGCTCGCGCAGGACGAGCTGACCCCGCGCGGCCACGCGATCGAGGCGCGGCTCTACGCCGAGGACCCCGCGGCCGGCTTCCTGCCCCCGACCGGCACCGTGCGCGTTTACGCGGAGCCGACCCTGGCGGGCGTTCGCGTCGACTCCGGCGTGGGCGCGGGGACCGAGGTCGGCACGGCCTATGACCCGATGCTGGCCAAGGTCATCGCCCACGGCCCCGACCGCGCGACGGCGATCGACCGCCTCGACCGCGCGCTGGCGACCTACGCGATCGCCGGGGTGACGACCAACGCGGCGTTCACCCGCGCACTGCTGGCGCGCGACGACGTACGCGACGGCGAGCTCGACACCGGGCTGCTCGAGCGGGTCCTCGACAGCCTCGCGACGCCGCCCCCCGACGACCTGCTCGCCGCCGCAGTGCTCGTCGCCGCCGGTACCGCCGACCCACCCGGCCCGTGGCGCCGCGCGCTCGAGGACTACGGTGAGGCGCGCGTCGCCGCCGGGACGGTGACGGTCGGCGAGCACACGTGGAGCGGCGCCGCGATCCGCCGCGACGGCGATGGCGCCAGCGCCCGGGTCACGCTCGACGGCGTCACGCGCCGCTACGCCGTCGCCACCGACGGCGACGACGCTGTCTTCGTCGCCCGCGACGGCCACCACGCCGAGGTCCGCACGGCGCGTGTTACCCGTGCCCGCGCCGCGGCGCCACAGGGCTCGCTCGAGGCGCCGATGCCGGGCACCGTGCTGATCGTCAACGTCGCCGACGGCGACACCGTCGACGAGGGGGACGTGCTGATCGTGCTCGAGTCGATGAAGATGGAGCTGTCGATCGTCGCGCCGCGCGCCGGCCGTATCGCCGGCCTGACGCTGTCGCCCGGCGACCGGGTGACGCGCCACCAGCCGCTCGTCGCGGTGCTCGTCGAGGAGGAGTCGCCATGAGCGACCGCGAGGGGCACCTCGCGCTGATCGCCGACCTCAACGCGCGCCTGGAGCGCGTGCGCGCCGGCGGCGGCGACGCGTCGCGCGAGCGCCACATCGCCCGCGGCAAGCTGCTGCCGCGCGACCGCGTACAGCGCCTGTGTGACCCCGGCGCCCCGTTCCTGGAGCTGAGCCCGCTGGCCGCCGAGGAGCTCTACGACGGCGACGCGCCGGGCGCGGGGATCATCACCGGCGTCGGCCGGGTGCACGGCCGGCCGGTCGTCGTCGTCGCCAACGACGCGACGGTCAAGGGCGGCACGTACTACCCGATGACGGTCAAGAAGCACCTGCGGGCGCAGGAGATCGCGCTGCACAACCGCCTGCCGTGCGTCTACCTCGTCGACTCCGGCGGCGCGTTCCTGCCGCTCCAGGACGACGTCTTCCCCGACCGCGAGCACTTCGGCCGGATCTTCTACAACCAGGCGACGATGTCGAAGCTCGGGATCCCGCAGATCGCGTGCGTGATGGGCTCGTGCACGGCCGGCGGCGCGTACGTCCCGGCGATGAGCGATGAGACGGTGATCGTCCGCGACCAGGGGACGATCTTCCTCGGCGGCCCGCCGCTGGTGAAGGCGGCGACCGGCGAGGAGGTGACGGCCGAGGAGCTCGGCGGGGGCGACGTGCACGCCCGTACGTCGGGCGTCGTCGATCACCTGGCGCAGGACGACGACCATGCGCTGGAGATCGTGCGGGGGATCGTCGCCACGCTCGGCCCGCCCCAGCCGCCGCCCTGGGAGCGGCGCGCCGCGCGCGACGCACTGGGGAGCCCCGACGACATCCTCGACCTCGTCCCGCTCGACAGTCGCACGCCGTACGACGTCCGCGACCTGCTGGCCCACGTCGTCGACGGCGGCGAGCTGCGGGAGTTCAAGGAGCTCTACGGCGAGACCGTCGTCTGCGCGTTCGCCCACCTCGACGGCCACCCGGTCGGCGTGATCGCCAACAACGGGATCCTGTTCTCGGAGTCGGCGCTCAAGGCCACGCATTTCATCGAGCTGTGCGACCGCCGCGGAATCCCGCTGCTGTTCCTGCAGAACATCTCGGGCTTCATGGTCGGCCGCGACTACGAGGCGGCCGGCATCGCCAAGGACGGCGCCAAGCTGGTGACCGCGGTGTCGTGCGCGCGCGTGCCGAAGCTGACAGTCATCGTCGGCGGCTCGTTCGGCGCCGGCAACTACGGCATGGCCGGGCGTGCCTACTCGCCGCGCTTCTTGTTCATGTGGCCCAACGCGCGGATCAGCGTCATGGGCGGGGAGCAGGCGGCGACCGTGATGTCGCAGGTCGGCCAGCCCGACGTCGGCGATGCGCTGCGCGAGCAGTACGAGCGCCAGGGCCGCCCGGTCTACTCGACGGCGCGTCTGTGGGACGACGGGGTCATCGATCCGCGCGACACGCGGCTGGTGTTGGCGCAAGCGCTTGCGGCCGCCGCGTGCGCGCCGCTGGGCGAGCCGGGCTACGGCGTGTTTCGGATGTGAGCCGGGGCTCCCGCTACGCGCCGCCACCTCGCAGCAGCAGATCGGCGTAGCCCTCGGCGATCACCGCGGGCTTCAGCCGGCCGCCGGGGCGGTACCACTGCACGGTGTGGTTGACCATGCCCAGCAGCGCTGACAACGCGAGGCGACGGTCGTCGAACGCGGCGCCACCGGCATCCTGCACACGCTCGAGCGTGCCGTCGACCAGGCGCTCAAAGCGCTTGCGCCGCGCGCGGACCTCGCGCCAGCGGTCGGATCGCTCGATCACGTGGCGCTCCTGCTGGAACACGAGCATGTGGGCGCGGCGGGCGACGACGTGGTCGACCCACAGCGCGATGATCGCCCGCAGCTCGGCCGCCGGGTCGAGGCCCGAGTCGGTGAGCGCCTCGGCCTCGTCGATCAGCGGGTCCATCAGCTGCTCGCAGATCGCGCCGAGGATCTGCTCCTTGCTGCCGAAGTAGTGATACAGCCCGCCGGCCGCGATCCCGAGCTCGTCGGCGAGCTGCTGAACCGTCGTCTGGTCGTAGCCGCGGCGGGCGAAGATCGCCGCCGCGTCGAGCACGACCCGCTGCTGCTTTGCGTCGTAGCGCGCGCGCAGCGCGGGGCGGGCGGGGGGCGAGGGCATCGGCGCAGCCTATTGTTGCGGCGGATGCGCAGAACGATCTTCGACTCAGACCACGACCAGTTCCGCGATTCGGTGTCGGGTTTCCTGCGCCGCGAGGCGGCGCCGCACGCCGAGGCATGGGAGCAGGCCGGCGAGGTGCCGCGCGATTTCTGGCTCGCTGCGGCGCGCCAGGGCATGGTCGGCTTCGAGGTGCCGTCGGACTACGGTGGCCTGGGCATCTCCGACTTTCGCTTCAACGCCGTCATCGACGAGGAGATCGCCTACACGGGCTCGGTCGGCGACGGGTTCATGATGGCCAACGACATCCTCGCCCCGTACCTGCTCAACCTGACCAACGAGGAGCAGAAACAGCGCTGGCTGGCGCCGTTCACGCGCGGCGAGCTGATCGCGGCGATCGCGATGACCGAGCCCGGCGCGGGCTCGGACCTTCAGGGCATGACGTGCAGCGCGCTGCGCGACGGCGATGGCTGGGTGCTCAACGGTACGAAGACGTTCGTGACCGGCGGAATCGTCGCCGACCTCGTGGTCGTCGCGGCACGCACCGCGCCGGAGGGCGGCAAGCACGGCTTCAGCCTGTTCGCGGTCGAGCGTGACACGCCGGGCTTCACGCGCGGGCGCAAGCTCGAGAAGGCCGGGCGCTGGGCCCAGGACACGGCTGAGCTGTTCTTCGACGACGCCCAGGTACCGGCCGAGAACCTGCTCGGCGAGGAGGGCCAGGGCTTTCCGTACCTGATGAGCAACCTGCCGCGCGAGCGGTTGTCGATGGCGGTCAGCGCCGTCGCGCAGGCCGAGCACGCGCTGGCGATCACGCTGACCTACGTCAAGGACCGCACCGCGTTCGGCACGGCGATCGGCAGCTTCCAGGCCAACCGGTTCGCGCTCGCCGAGCTCGTGACCAAGACCCAGGCCGCGCGCGCCCACGTCGACCAGTGCATCGCGGCGCTCCTCGCCGGCGAGCTCACGGGCGCCGAGGCCGCGGGCGCCAAGGCGTGGACGACCGATCTGCAGTGCGAGGTCGTCGACCGCTGCGTGCAGCTCCACGGCGGCTACGGCTACATGCGCGAATACGAGATCTCCAGGCTGTGGCGCGACGCCCGCGTCCAGCGGATCTACGGCGGCACGAACGAGATCATGTACGAGATCGTCGGGCGGTCGCTCGGGCTCTAGTGCCCGGCCTGCGCCCATTCGCGCTCGAGCGCCGAGAGGTGCTCGTCCATCACCGTGTCGATCCGCTGTTCGTCTCCCGAGCGGATCGCGGCGATCGTCTGCTCGTGGACGGCGATCGCCCACTCCGCGACCGACTCGTGATGCAGTGCCTGGTCGCGCGCGAGTTCCAGGCGCCGCAGCAGCGTGCGCATCAGCGCGACGATCGTCGTGTTGCCGGTCGCGCGCGCGATCCGCAGATGGAACTGGGTGTCGTACTGCAGGAACCGATCCTCGACGGCGAGGATGCCGCTCGCCGCCAGCAGCGCCGCCTGCGCGTCGATCGTGGCCTGGAGCGCCGCGTAGTCGTCGGGCGTCGCGTTGCGGGACGCGAGCTGGGCGACGCCCGGCTCGAACATCCTTCGTGCCTGGAGCACGCCGTCGATCTCGCCGAGGCGCAGCTCGGACCTCGCGTGCAGCAGCTCCGAAGGCACGTAGCCCGAGGCGACGAAGATCCCGCCGGCCGAGCCCTGGCGGACGCTCAGCACCCCGGCAGAGGTGAGCACGCGGACCGCCTCGCGCAGCGTCGGGCGGCTGATCTGCATCGCCGCCGCGAGCTCGCGCTCGGAGGGCAGGCGGTCACCCTGCTCCAGCTCGCCCATGCGGATACGCTGCGCGATCTGGTCGACGGCGCCCTCGAAGGTCCGGCGTGGCCCGATGGGGACAAACTCGACGTCCACGTACTGACCCTATTCTGCCGCCCCGACCGACCTTTGGTCTAATATTTGCCCATGGCCGTGGAGGCCTCAATCCCGACCCCGATCGCCCCGATCCGCCTCGAAGATCGCTACACGCAGGCGGACGGCGAGGTCTTCCTGTCCGGCATCCAGGCGATCGTCCGGATGCTGCTCGACCAGCACCGCGCCGACGCTGCTGCGGGCCGGCAGACCGCGATCTTCGCGTGCGGCTATCCCGGCTCGCCGCTGGCCGGGTTCGACCGCGAGCTCGAGTCGCTGGGCGAGATCGCAACCGCCCACGATCTCGTCCACCAGCCCGGCGTCAACGAGGAGCTCGCGGCGACGGCGGTCTGGGGCTCGCAGCTGGCCTCGACGCTGCCCGGCCCGCGCTACGACGGGGTCGTCGGGGTCTGGTACGGCAAGACACCGGGCGTCGACCGCGCCTCCGATGCGCTGCGCCACTCGAACTTCGGCGGCTCGGACCCTCGCGGTGGGATGGTCGCGATCTGCGGCGACGACCCCGAGGCCAAGTCCTCGACCCTGCCCACGGTCTCCGAGACGCTGCTGGCCGCGCTGCACATCCCGGTGCTGGCCCCCGGCAGCGTGCAGGAGGTGCTCGACCTCGGTCGTCACGCGATCGCCTGCTCGCGGGCGTCAGGGCTGTGGACGGCGCTGAAGGTCTCGACGATCGTCGCCGACGCGACGGCGACCGCCAACGCCGGGCCCGGCCGCGTCGTCCCCGTGATGCCGGAGGTTCTCGACGGCGGCGCGCCGTACGTCCACCGACCGTCGGGCCAGCTACTGCCGCCGGCCTCGCTCGAGCTCGAGCGCACGCTGCTCGGCGTGCGCACCGAGCTGGTGCGGGCCTACGCGCGGGAGAACGGGCTCAACCGGATTGTCGCCGAGGGGATACCGACGCGGGTCGGCGTCATCGCCTCCGGCTCGGGTTACCACCAGCTCATCGAAGCGCTCGACGACCTCGGCGCCGCCGGGCACGTGCGGATCCTCAAGCTGGCCATGATCCACCCGCTCGACCCGGAGGTCGTGCGGGAGTTCGCGGCGGGGCTCGACGAGATCGTCGTCGTCGAGGAGAAGGGCCCGTTCATCGAGCCCGCGGTCCGCAACGCGCTGTACGGCGGCCCCGACATGCCGCTCGTGACCGGTGAGCGCGACGACGGCGGCGCGCCGCTCGTGCCCGCGACCGGTGTTCTGACGCCCGACGTCATCGCCCGCGCGGTCGGCGCGCGACTGCTGCACCACGAGGACCTGCCGGCGATCGGGCAGCGCGTGTCGGAGCTCGACGCGATCGCCCACCGCGCGCCGGTGCTCGTCGGCCCGGCGCGCACGCCACACTTCTGCTCGGGCTGCCCGCACAGCGTCAGCACGCGGGCGCCCGATGACGCGCTCGTCGGGGCCGGGATCGGCTGCCACACGATGATCATGCTCACCCCCGCCGGCCGTGGCCAGGTCGCCGGCGTCACGCAGATGGGCGGCGAAGGCGCGCAGTGGATCGGCGCGGCGCCGTTCATCGAGGCGCGCCACCTGCTCCAGAACCTCGGCGACGGCACGTTCCATCACTCGGGCTCGCTCGCGATCCGCGCCGCCGTCGCCGCCCGCCTCGACGTCACCTACAAGCTGCTCTACAACCAGACCGTCGCGATGACGGGCGGCCAGACGCCGACCGGTCAGATGACGGTCGCCGAGATCGCCCAGAGCCTCGCGGCCGAAGGCGTGGGGCGGATCATCGTCACGACCGAGGACACCGGTCGCTACGCCGGCGTCGCGTTGCCGGCGATCGCCGAGGTCCGCGACCGCTCGCAGCTCGCCGCCGCCCAGCGCGAGCTGGCCCAGACGCCCGGCGTGACGGTGCTGATCCACGATCAGGCCTGCGCGACCGAGGTCCGCCGCGCACGCAAGCGCGGCACGCTCGCCGAGCCCGGGTACCGCGTCGTCATCAATGAGCGCGTATGCGAGGGCTGCGGCGACTGCGGCGCCAAGTCCGGCTGCCTGTCGCTGGAGCCGGTACAGACCGAATTCGGCCGCAAGACGCGGATCGACCAGACGTCGTGCAACACCGATCTGTCGTGCCTCGATGGCGACTGCCCGGCGTTCATGCGTGTGGTCGCGCCCAAGACGGACCACGGCACGCGTCCGGCGCCGCGCAGGCCCGGCGTCGAGCTGCCGGAGCCGGTGGCCTGCGTGGGGCCCGACGACGTGCGCGTGCGGCTGGTCGGGATCGGCGGCACCGGTGTCGTCACGATCAGCCAGGTGCTCGGGATGGCGGCGTTGCTCGACGGCCACCACGCCGCCGGCCTCGACCAGACCGGGCTCAGCCAGAAGGCGGGGCCGGTCGTGTCCGACGTGCGCCTGGCGACGCAGCCGATCGACGGTGGCGTCAACGTCGCCGGCGGCCACACCGACCTGCTGCTCGGCTTCGACGTGCTCGGCAGCTCGACGGTCAAGAACCTCGCCGCCGCCGACCCACAGCGGACGGTCGCGGTCGTCTCGACGAGTGTCTCGCCGACCGTCGGGATGGTCATCGACGTCGACGCCCCGGGGGCGGACGTGCCGGCGGCGATCGGCGCGATCAACGACCTCACACGCGCCGACGACAACGTGTTCCTCGATGCGCACGCGCTGGCGCTCGCGATGTTCGGCAACGCGATGCCGGCGAACGTGATCGTGCTCGGTGCGGCCTGGCAGCGCGGCGCGATCCCGCTGTCGATCGACGCGCTGCGCCAGGCGTTCACGCTCAATGGCGTCGCCGTCGAGACGAACCTCGCGGCGCTGGAGTGGGGCCGCGCCGCGGTCGCGGCGCCCGAGATCGTCGCGGCGGAGCTGGAGCGCCCGGCCGCGACGGTGGCGCTCGGCGCGCCCGCCCGCGCGCTCGTAGATGCCGCGGCGCCGGAGCCGGGCGAGCTGCGCCGCCGCGTCGAGATCCGCGTCGACGATCTTCAGGGCTGGGGCGGGACGAAGGCAGCACGCCGCTACGCGCGCGACGTTGCTGCGGTGCGCGAGCTCGAGGCGCGGCGATTGGCCGGGACCACGGCGGTCGTAGAGGCCTACGCGACCGGCCTGCACAAGCTGATGGCCTACAAGGACGAGTACGAGGTCGCGCGCCTGCACCTCGACGGCCTGCGCGACCAGCCGAAGGGCACCAAGGTCACGCTGCTGCTGCACCCGCCGCTGCTGCGGGCGATGGGCATGGATCGCAAGGTCGGTCTTGGGCGCTGGTTCGTCCCGTTCCTGCGTGTGCTGCGTGCGGGCCGGCGCCTTCGTGGCACGCCGCTGGACGTGTTCGGCCACACGAAGGTCCGCCGTGTTGAGCGCGCGCTGCCGGCGCAGTACACCGAGCTCGTGTCGCAGGCGCTGCAGGCCGCGACGCCCGAGACGGCGGCGACCGTGTGCCGGATCGCCGCGCTGCCGGACGTCGTGCGGGGCTACGAGGAGCTCAAGCTGGCCGGCGTCGAGCGCTTTCACGCCGACGCACAGATGCTGCTCGGCGAGCTGGACGCGTAGATCACGGCCCCGCCGTTCCCGTACGGTGCGCGCGTGACGAACGTGCTGGCCAACGACCACACGGTCGCTCGCGAGCTTGCTCAGCAGGCCGGCGAGCTGCTCGTCGAGCTGCGGGCGACCTCCGACGCGCCGTCGCCCGGCGCGCTGGGCGACCTCGGCGACCTGCGCGCGCACGAATTCCTCATCGGCGAGCTCGCGCGCCGCTGCCCGGGCGACGCCGTCCTCTCGGAGGAGGCCGACGACGACGACGTCCTGCCACCCGCGCCGCCGCGGCTGTGGATCGTCGACCCGCTCGACGGCACCCGCGAGTTCCGCGAACCCGGCCGCAGCGACTGGGCCGTCCATGTCGCGCTGGTCGTCGACGGTGCCCTGACAGCCGGCGCGGTCTCCCTGCCGGCGCGCGGCGAGCTGTTTGCCACCGAGCCCTCGCCGGTGCTCCCGGACCGCGCGGCCGGGCCGCCGCGCCTCGTGGTCTCGCGCTCACGCCCGCCGTCGCAGGCGCGCGAACTGGCGGCGGCGCTGGGCGGCGAGCTGATCCCGATGGGTTCGGCGGGCGCCAAGGCGATGGCCGTCGTGCGCGGCGAGGCCGACATCTACGCGCACTCCGGCGGTCAGCACAGCTGGGATTCGGCGGCGCCCGTGGCGGTCGCACGGGCCGCCGGTCTGCACGCCTCACGCCTGGACGGGGCGCCGCTCATCTACGGTGCGAGGTCGACGTGGCTGCCCGACCTCCTGATCTGCCGCCCCGAGATCGCCGACAGGGCTCTCGCGATCGTCGCCAGCCTCGACCCGTGAGCGACACCGTCCCGTGGCAGGCGGTCGACGTCGACCGCGCCGAGCGGGCCGCGCTGAAGGGACACCGCCCGGCCGTCGTCCTGCTCACCGGTCTCCCCGGGGCCGGCAAGTCGACGATCGCGAACCTCGTCGACCGCGCGCTGCACGACCTCGGCGCTCACACGGCGCTGCTCGACGGCGACAACGTCCGCAACGGCCTGTCGAGCGACCTCGCCTTCGGCGTGGACGACCGCGTCGAGAACCTGCGCCGGATCGGTGAGGTTGCGAAGCTGATGGCCGACGCGGGGCTGATCGTGATCGCGTCGTTCATCGCGCCCTACCGCCAGGAGCGCGGCCTGATCCGCGAGCTGCTGGAGCCGGGCGAGTTCTACGAGGTGTTCGTCGACACGGCCCAGACGGTCGCCGAAGCGCGCGACACGAAGGGCCTGTATGCCCGCGCCCGCCGGGGCGAGATCGACGACTTCACCGGGATCGACGAGTCCTACGAGCCGCCGCAGGCGCCGGAGCTGCGGATCGACACGTCCGCCGTGACGGCCGACGAAGGCGCGGCCGAGATCGTGCGACGACTCGCCGACGACGGAGTGATCACGGCGTAGACGACCGCGAGGGCGGGCGCCATTCGCGGCCCGCGCGCAGCAGCACTTCCTGGGCCATCGTCGCGCCCAGCGCGCCGTTGCGCCCATGGATCGTGCCGGTGTACACCCCGCGCGCCCCGCCGGCCTTCCACGGCGTGTAGTCCAGCAGCACCCAGTCGTCGACCCGGATCGGGTCCTCGAACCACAGCGCGTGGTCGATCGTCGGCCCGCCCCGCGCGAGGTTGGGGATCTCGACGCTGCCGAAGCCGACGCCGATGTCCGAGACGTAGGCCAGCGCACACGCGTTGATGATCGGATCGTCGCCCAGCGGCGCGGCGGACCGCGTCCACATCGTCGTCGGCGGCCCGGTCCACTCGCGGTCGGGGCCGAGCGGGGGCTTGACGACGATCAGGTCGACGATCTGGCGAAACCAGGCGACGCGGTCGTCGTCGTTGGGGTCGGGGACGCCATCCGGGAGCGGCAGCTCGAGCTTGCCGCTCTCCTCGGGGCGGTGAAACGAGCACAGCATGGTGAAGATCTCGAGCTCGCCCTGGGAGGCGACGACCCGCCGCGCCGAGAACGAGTTGCCGTCGCGGTCGCGGTGGACGACGAGCATCACCGGCTCCGATGGGACGCCGGGGCGCAGGAAGTAGGCGTGGGCCGAGTGGGGGAGACGATCGGGGGCGACGGTGTGCGAAGCGGCGCGCAGCGCCTGGGCGAGCACCTGGCCGCCGAACAGCCGCCCGTGTCCGCGATCCTCCTCGTTGGGTCCCGTCCACACGTCGGTCCGGACCTCCTCGAGGTCCAGGAGGTCTGGCAGGACGAGCACCCCTGCACCCTACACGCGGCCCTGAGCTCGCCGGAGGCCCGGATAGGGTACGGCGATGGCCGACTACCTGGGGTGGGCGCTGGTCGCGGCGGTCAACCCGACGTTGCTCGCGGCGGTCACCGCGATGATCATGCTGCCCCACCCGCGCCGGCTGATGTTCGGTTACCTGTGCGGCGCGCTGCTGACCAGCATCTCGCTCGGGCTGCTGATCGTCTTCGAGCTCGACGGCTCGGGCAAGACGATCGACACGACCAAGAGCACGGTCGCTCCGGCGACCGACATCGTCCTCGGCTCGCTGCTGCTCATCATCGCGTGGGTCGTCAGCAGCGGCCGCGACACGTGGCGCCGTGAGCGCGTGGCCCGGCGGCGTGCTGCGCGTGCCGACGCCCCGCCGCCGCGCTGGCGCCGCGCGCTCGACAAGGGCTCGGCGCGGATCACGTTCGTGGTCGGTGTCTGCCTGACGCTGCCCGGGCTGTCGTACCTGATCGGGATGAGCGACATCGCCAAGCAGAACTACTCCGACGTCGGGGTCGTGCTGGCCGTCGTCGCGTTCTGCGTCGTGATGCTGATGCTGATCGAGGTGCCGCTGATCGGCGCGCTGTTCGCACCGGACTGGACCGACCGCGCGATGGAGAACACGAGCGCGTACCTGCGCGCCAACGGCGGGCGGATCCTGCTGCGCGTCGCGTTCATCCTCGGCGCATTGCTGCTCTTGCGCGGGGTCCTCAGCGCGCTTGGCATCCTTGGGTCCTGATGCCCGAACAATTCACCTCGACCGCCGGGCGGTCACGCACGCAGTTGCGCGCCGCGGGCAAGGAGCTGCGCGCGACGGTGCCGCGGCGCGCCCACGACGGCTTCGAGGCGCCACCCGGTCGCGACCCGGTCGCGCTGCTGCGCTCGCAGGACGCGGCGCGCGTCCCCGAGCTGCACGGCGTGCGCTACGGGCGGATGCTCGTCTCGCCGTTCACGTACTACCGCGGCGCGGCGCTGGTGATGGCCCACGACCTGCGGTCGACGCCGGTCACGGGGATCATCGTGCAGGCGTGCGGCGACGCGCACCTGATGAACTTCGGGGCCTACGCGTCGGCCGAGCGGCGCCTGGTGTTCGACGTCAATGACTTCGACGAGACGCACCCCGGCCCGTGGGAGTGGGACGTCAAGCGCCTCGCGGCGAGCTTCGCGGTCGCCGCCCGCGACGAGGGCCTGCGCGACGATCAGGCTGCGGAGGCGGCGCGCGAGGTCGTGCGCTGGTACGCGCTGATCATGAACCAGCTCGTCGGCTTCAGCACGATCGACATCCACTACCACCGGCTCGAGGTCGACGAGATCGTCGAGATCCTCGAGGAGCGCGGCGACACCAAGAACCTGCGGCGCATCGCCGAGCTCGAGCGCAAGGCGCGGCGCAAGACCAGCGAGCACGCGGTGCGCAAGCTGACCGAGATCGGCCCCGACGGCCACGCGCGGATCATCGAGGACGCGCCGCTGCTCGTCCGCGTGTCCGACGAGGACCGTGCCGACCACCAGCGGATCCTCGACCTCTACGCCGAGTCGATGCCGGCGCACCGCGCCCACGTGCTGCGCCAGTACGGGTTCGTCGACGCGGCGCGCAAGGTGGTCGGCGTCGGCAGCGTCGGGCTCGAGGCGTACATCGTGCTGATGGAGGCCTACGCCGACGGCACCCCGCTGATGCTCCAGGTCAAGCAGGCGGTCGCGTCGGTGCTGTCACCCGACGGCGCGCCGCTGTACAACGGCCGCTGCCAGGGTCAGCGCGTCGTCCAGGGCCAGAAGCTGATGCAGGCGTCCAGCGACCCGTTCCTCGGCTGGCTGACCGACGCCGACAACGACTACTACCTCCGCCAGCTGCGCGACATGAAGGGCTCGCTGGACCCCGAGCCCGATTGGTCGTGGTTCGCCGGCTACGCCCAGCTGTGCGGCCGGGCGCTGGCCTGTGCGCACGCGCGGTCGGTCGACCCGACGCTGATCGCCGGCTACCTGGGTCCGGAGGGTGGGCCGTTCGCCGACGCGGTGGCGGCGTTCTCGATGCGCTACGCCGACCGCGCCGCCGAGGACTGGGAGCTGCTGCGCCAGGCCGCCGGGGACGGGGTCGTGGAGGTTGTGGTAGAAGAGGATCGCTGAGCAAAGCGGGGGGTGCGCGATGGGCATTTCGGTCCGGGCCTACAGCAACGGCGATCACGCGGCCGTGGCGTGGCTGCCCGACGGCGCGGCGGTGATCGACGACTGCCGCGGCTTCGCCGTCAAGCGCATCCGCGGCGAGCAGGAGGGGTTCCTGCACAGCTTCGTCGGCTTCGCCGATGGCGACCCATTCCCGACCGACGATCCGTGGAAGTGGCCGATCCAGCGCTACCTGTGGTGGGACTACGCGGTGCGGCCCGGCGACGAGGTCAGCTACCAGGTGATTCCCGTCACCGGGACGGCGGCCGCGCTGACGCTGCGCACCGAACTGGCGTCCGACCCGACGCCGGCGATGACGATCGATTCGCAGTTCACGCCGCACATCGCGGCCTACTTCAACCGCGGCATCGTCGCCGCGCAGTGGGTTTCGCGCGAGCTCGACGCCGAAGCGGCAGACCAGCCACGTCAGACGGCCCTGCTCGACCTGGTGGCCAAGGTCGGCGACCCGTTGCGCGATGCGCTCGGCGCGCAGCTCAAGGCGGCGGTGCTTGCCCTGCTGGATCTGCCGGCCGGCGCGACCCTCAACGCGGCGCTCTACGAACTCAACGATCCCGAGCTGCTGGCGGCACTCGAAGGCATCGGCGCGCGGGCGAACGTGGTTCTCGGCAACGGCGCGTTCAAGCCGCCCGTGCACGACGAGAACGCCGCCGTGCGTGCGCAGCTCAAGGAGCACTCGCAGGTCCACGTGTCCGACCGGATCGTGGCCAGCGGCCACTTCGCCCACAACAAGTTCCTCGTCGTGTGCGACGCGACCGGCGCCGCCGAGAAGGTCCTGAGCGGCAGCACGAACTGGACGATGACGGGCCTGTGCACGCAGGCCAACAACGGGATCGTGATCGACGACCCCGCGGTCGCCGACCGCTTCCTGACCCAGTGGAAGCACCTCCAGTCCGCCGGCAACGGCTTCCCGGCGGACCTGATCGCCGCCAATTCGCAGGAACAGCAGTTCACGGTCGACGACGTCACGATCACGCCGTGGTTCGCGCCGACCGCCGCCGAGCAGGACCTCGACTACGCGCGAGCGCTGATCGCGGGCGCCAGGAACGCCGCGCTGTTCTTGTTCTTCAACCCCGGCGTCTACCGGACGCAAAACGACGAGAAGACGCTGCTGCAGAACGTGCTCGAACGCCGCGGCGACGACCTCTACATGCGCGGCGTCGTCAACCAGGAGATCCAGAACCTGACCGAGACGCCGGTGACGCTGTTCAACGGCGACGGTGCCACACCGCTGACGACGGCGGTCCTCGTCCCGGCGAACATCAAGCAGCGCTTCGGGGCGTGGGAGGACGAGCTGCGCGGGGCCAGCCAGGTGATGGTCCACAGCAAGGTGATCGTGCTCGACCCGTTCGGCGAGCACCCGGTGGTGATGACCGGCTCGCACAACCTCGGCGTCAAGGCGTCGTCGAAGAACGACGACAACCTCGTGATCCTCGAAGGCCCGGCCGCCGCGCCGCTGGCCACCGCATACGCGGTCAACATCATCGCCATCTACGAGGCCTACCGCTGGAACGCCTACGTGACCGCGCACGCCGCCGCCGCCGACGCCGGCGCGTGGCACGGCCTTCAGGACACCGCCGACTGGCAGGCCGGCCACCTCGCGGGCCAGGCGCTAGACGAGCTGAGGTTCTGGACGCAGTCCTAGGGTCAGGCGGCGACCGACGCGGCGTGGGCGAGTGCAGCCTCGATGCGGTCGTCACCCCAGAACGGCGTGCCGTTGATGGCGAGCGTCGGGACGCCGATCACGCCGTGGGCGAACGCGTACTCGGTCGCCTCGATCAGGCCCTGCTTGATCGCCGGGTCCTGGGTCGCGTCGGCCACGGCTTCGCGGTC
Organism: uncultured Actinomycetes bacterium; assembly: GCA_963766605.1. GTDB lineage: Bacteria > Actinomycetota > Thermoleophilia > Solirubrobacterales > Solirubrobacteraceae > AC-49. The sequence continues at coordinate 309,662 of CAVYAT010000003.1, read as the reverse complement.
CAGTCCGATCCCGGCGGCGACGTCGAGCACTGCGTCGGGGTCGGCGAGGTCGCGGCCGCGCTGGAAGGCGTCGCGCACCGCGCGCAGCATGAACCGCTGTCCGGCGCCGTTGCGCAGGGCGTACAACGCCGCGCGCTGGGCCATCAGATAGTGGCTCGGCCAGCCGTCGGGCCACGTCACCCTCGGCAGCCCGTACTCGTGCGCGCGGCGCTCGATCTCCGCCATACCGCTGTGGCGCGGCTCCTCGCCGGCGCGGCCCCAGGAGCTGCGCCCGGTCAGCTTGTACAGGCCGCCGAGCGAGATCGGCTGCCAGTCGATGCGCAGCGAGGTCATCGCGGGCAGGCGCTCGGCGCTCAAGTAGACATAAGGCGAACCGACATCGAAGTAGAACGTGATCTGCGTCATCCGTTCCCCAATGATCCCAGCCGATGGGGTTCTACCCCTGCGCGACGCCCCGACGGCCATCCGTGCGCTGCGCCACACCATAACGGCGCTATAACGCACCGCAACGTAGGGTCCGCGGATGCCGCGCGCGCTCACGACGCTCGTGATCGCCATGAGCCTGGCACTGGTGCCCGCCGGCGCCGCCCTGGGGAAGACGCGGGCCTACCGCACTCCGGGCTACAAGGGCTCACCGAAGATCGGCAACGTCACCGCGACGCCGATCGCGCCGGTGACGCTCGGCACCGGGAAGTTCCCCGATGTGCTCGTCGACGCGGCCGGCACCGGCCACATCGTGTTCTCGACCGACGGCGGCGGCGAGACGCCCGACGGGCTCTCCTACTGTCGTCTGGCCCGCGGCCAGAAGGGCTGTGCGGCGAGCGCGAACCTCGTGCCCGACGCGCCGCCCGGAGGCGGCTCGAACCCGTTCATCTCCAACCTCCCCGGCGCCAACGACGACAACGCCGGCCCGGTGCCGATCGACCAGGGCAATGCGCTGTTCCTCGTCGATCACCGCTTCCCCGACACATTCCCGCAGCCAGGCGGCGGTACCGGCGAGAACAACACGTTCCTGTGGGCGTCCCAGAACGGCGGGCAGACGTTCGATCCCCCGGCGATCATCGGCACCAACCAGATGGGCGGCGGCGCGATCGTCTACGGCGGCGAGGACCACCCGTCGATCGGCACGATCTCGCGCACCCAGACCGAGGGCACGTTCTTCCAGGGGATCGGCGCCGGCCAGTTCGTCACCCAGGAGGCGATGCTCGGGACGCCCGCACAGGCCTACGACGGGTCGCTCGCCACCGACGGCACCGTTCCGGTCGCCGCCTTCGACGACCTCACGCCGACGACGTTCGTGCGCGAGTGGACCGGCATCGGCAGCGTCAACGACGCGACGATGTGGACGACGGCATCGTTCCCCGGTGCCTCGCCGCAGCTGGCCGGCGGCCCGGCCGGCGTGTTCGTCATGTACCGCGACAGCCTGGTCGGCGGCAACGTGCTCGTGCGCAAGGTCGTCGGCGGTCGGCCGAGCGCGACGGCGGTCAAGCTCGCCTCGAGCAACGTCAAGGACCCGCGGATCTCCGAGAATCCGGGCGGCGGGCTGGCGATGGCCTACGTCGACGACCGGGGGGTGCAGCTGAGGACGTCGAGTGACGGCGTCAACTGGACGCCCCCGCAGCTCATCACCGCGGCCGGCCCGAGCACCCAGATCGGCGACCTGTCGATGGCCGCGACCGGCGACGGCGGCGGCTTCGCCGCGTTCGTCGAGAACGGCTCCGGCGCCGAGAACGTCGGCACGATCGCCACGTCGGTGTTCGGTACACAGCAGGCGACCGGCCAGGTCGGGCTCGGCCAGCAGGCGGGGGGAGGCATCGGCTCGGCGATGGGCGATCAGCTGGCGACCTCGACCTGCACGACGGCGAAGTTCGGCGCGGTGACGGCCGAGGTCGAGGCCGGCTGCTTCGCCAAGGACAAGAACAACCCCGACCTCGACGTCTCGCTCGGCGCGATCAACCTCAACGGCCTGCAGATCATTCCCGACGCCGGCGTGAAGATCGGCATCAACCCCAAGCAGCACGAGATCGACACGACGGGGACGGTGTCGGTCGTCCTCAAGGGCCAGGGCCTCAACATCACGCTGTTCCGCGGCAAGCTCGACGTCAAGCTGCCGATCGCCACGCCGGGCACGTCGTTGTTCGACTTCCAGGACATCACACCGCCCGATGTCGCCGGCTTCCCGATCGACGGCGACATCGACGTGCAGCTGATCAATGGCGGCGTGCGGATCCCGGTGTCGCTGAAGCTGCCCGACGTGTTCGGCGGCGTCACCGGCTCGGCCGTGCTGACCGCGACGCTGAGCAATGGGCTGAACCTCGATTCGCTCGAGTTCAAGGTCGGCGACGCGACGATCGGGGCGGTCGAGCTCAAGGACCTCGACATCAGCTACACCCGCTCGGGCAACGTCTGGAAGGGGATGGGCACGATCAACGTGCCGGTCGGCGGCAAGATCTTCGGACTCTCGCTGTCGTTCGAGTTCGACGACGGCAAGTACAAGAGCGGATCGCTGGAGATCGGGCTCCCGTTCCCCGGGATCCCGATCGACCTCAACGACACGCCGCCGCAGCTGTGGCTGTCCAAGGGCGGCGTCAGCTTCGGCCTCAGCCCGCTGTCGCTCGGCGGCAGCATCGAGTTCGGAATTTCCCCGCTCGACGCCGACTACGCGTTCCGCCTCGACGGGAGCCTGAAGGTCGCGTTCGGCAATCCGGTCACGTTCACGGTCACCGCGACCGGGTTCCTGCATTCGATCAAGGTCGCCGACGCGAAACTCGTGTGGGCCCTGCCCGACACGGTGACGCTCGACGGAACGTCCGGATTCGATCTCGGCGTGATCCAGGAGCAGGGCAAGCTGCACGCCGTCGTCGACCCGCACAACAAGGTCTACGGCGCGACGATCGAGTCCGACATCGTCATCGACGTCTCCAAGCTGGACGTCCCGCAGATCGTCCCCGGCGGCACGATCACGATCCCCGGGCAGCACATCGCGATCAACAGCCAGGGCTTCGCCGTCTACATTCCGTTCGGGGCGCTGGGTCCGTTCTTCGGGACGATCTCGTACAACTGGGGCGACCCGGCGCCGGTGCCGCACTACGCCGCCGACACGGTCGGTCAGTACGAGTCGGGGCTCGCCGGGACGCGCGCCGCCGGCGCTGGCCAGACCGAGTCGTTCAGCATTCCGGCCAACGCGCCCAACGCGGCGGTCGACGTCAGCGGCGACAGCGGCGCGCCGAACGTCGTGCTGACCAACCCGGCGGGGCAGACCGTCGCGCCGACCGCCCCGGCCGACGGCTCGACCGCCGTCGCGATCGGCGACCCGGTCAACAAGGCGACGCACATCGGCCTCGTCAAGCCCGCGGCCGGCAAGTGGACGGTGTCGCCCGCGCCCGGGTCGACGGTCAACATCACCGGGCTGCGGTTCGCGATCGGCGAGGCCAATCCGAAGGTGACGGCAAAGGTCAGCGGCACCGGAGCCGCGCGGACGCTCACCTACAGCATCAAGGCGCCGCCCAACGTCACCGTCGCGTTCGCCGAGCAGACGTCCAAGCTCTACCACCTGATCGGCCAGGCCAAGGGGTCGGCCGGCCGGCTGACGTTCACTCCGGCGCAGCCCGGCGCGCCCGGACGGCGCACGATCGTCGCGGTGATCACCAACGCCGGCCTGCCCGACGGCAGCCCGGTCGTCGCCAGCTACGTGGTACCGCGGGCCAAAACGCCGGGCCGGGCGACGCACCTGCGGGTCACGGCGGGGCCGAAGGCGTTCGCGGTCAGTTTCGGCGCGCCGCGCAGCGCCACGCACACGCTGGTCACGATCATCGCCAGCGACGGTCGCCATATCCAGCAGGTCATCAAGCCGGCCACACGCCGGCTCAGCGTCCCGGTGATCGGCTTCAAGGACGCGATCAAGGTGACGGTCGTCGGCCTGGCTGTGACCGGCAAGCACGGGCCGTCGGTGTCGGCCCACGCCCAGCGCAAGACGTGATCGCGCTCAGATCGCCTCGTTGAGGCGTCGCAGCAGCGCGCGCAGCTGCTCGAACTCCGTACGCCCGACCGCGCGGGCCCATTCGTCCTCGACCTCGGCGACGGCGGCGCGGATCGTCTGCGCCGCGGCGTAGCCGCGCTCGGTCAGGTGCACGCGCTTGGAGCGCTGGTCGTCGGGGTCGGCGCGGCGTTCGAGGTAGCCGAGCGTCTCGAGCTGGCCGAGCAGGTAGTGCAGCGCCTGCTTGGACATTCCCGACTGCGCCGCGATCTCGCCCGGCCGACGGCCGTCGGGCCCGGGGTAGTTGAGGATCGCGAAGTGCGCCGCGACGATGTCGTCGAAGCCTTCGTGGTGCAGCGCCTGGAGCATCCGTGCCCGCAGGGCGTCGACGGGCATGCGCAGGAGCGCGCCGATCAGCGGTGGGCCGAGAGCGGGGGGCGAGGGCATTTCGTAAAACTACTTGACGACGTTGGCGTCGCCGGATACAGTCGTCAAATCACTTTACCAACCACCACGGAGTCCGCAATGCCCACCAACCTCGCTGAACCGATCAAGCTCGGCCCGATCACGGTCACGTTCCTCGTCGACGCCGAAGCGTCCGACGGCGCAGTGACCGTGGCGCGCTGCGACGTCGCGGGCGGCGCCGGCATTCCGCTCGCGCACAGCCACGACGGGTTCGAGGAGACGATCTACGGCCTGCGCGGCACGACGACGTACGCGCTCGACGGGGACCAGGTCGAGGTCGGGCCCGGCGACACGATCTGCATCCGCCGCGGCGTCGTCCACAGCTTCATGGCGGGCGAGGACGACGTGTCGTTCCTGTTCATCGCCACGCCGGGCGTGTTCGGGCCCCAGTACTTCCGCGACCTCGCCGACGTGCTCGCCACGGCGGCCGGCGGGCCGCCCGATCCACAGGCGGTCGCCGATGTGATGCGCCGCCACGGGCTGACGCCTGCGCCGTAGCTCAGGCGGCGCGCTTGCGCTGGCGCTCGGGGCTGATCTCGACCACGTCCCACACCAGCCCGACACGGCGCAGGCTGCGGATGACGAGCGACGAGATGTCGATCTCCCACCAGCGCAGACCGTGGTGGGCGGAGGTCGGGAACGCGTGGTGGTTGTGATGCCAGGACTCGCCCAGCGACAGCACCGACAGCCACGCGAGGTTGCGCGACTCGTCGTCGGTGACGAACCGCCGGCGGCCGAAGTAATGGCACAGCGAGTTGATCGAGTACGTGACGTGGTGCAGGACAAGCACCCGCACCAGGCCACCCCACAACAGCCCGGTCAGCGCGCTCTGCCAGGTGCCGCCGATCAGCCAGCCGAGGCCGAACGGGATGAGCAGCCCGACCGTGACCCAGGCGACGAACCAGCGGTCGACGAACGCGATCACCGGATCGGCGACGAGGTCCGGCGCATAGCGGTCGCGCGAGCCACGCTGGTCATGGACGAACAGCCAGCCGACGTGGGCGTGGAACAGGCCGCGCAGCGCGCCACGGAAGCCGCTGGCCTGACCGTGATGGGGGCTGTGCGGGTCACCCTCCTGGTCGGAGAACGCGTGGTGCTTGCGGTGGTCGGCGACCCACGAGATGACCGGGCCCTCGATCGCGCAGGAGCCGAAGATGGCGAGCAGCCCGCGCATCGGGCGGCTGGTCGAGAACGCACGGTGGGTCAGGTGGCGGTGGAAGCCGACGGTGATCCCGAGCGCGGTCAGGAAGTACAGGGTCGCGAAGACGATCAGATCGCTCCAGCCGAGCACGTGTGACCACGCCAGCCAGCACGCGGCGATCAGAGCGAACACCGGGAGGACGGTGACCGTGCCGGTGGCGAAGCGATCGAGTCTCTCGTGGCTGGTGAGCTGAAGGTCGTCCCGAGGCTCGGGAACGTTGGGCTCGTCATCCGTGACGGCGGGCGGTATCGACGCCGTCGCGCTCATTGACACAGCTTCGGCCGTCGTGGCGCTCCTGTCGTTGGGGCGATCCTCCGGCCGGGCGGGGGTCAGCCCCCCAACGCCAGCACGGGCAAACCCCCGCGGCGACGCCGTCCGACCGCGAGGTTGGGATCATCGGAGGTGACCGTGTCCGACGATCCCTATCGCTCAGTCGCATTTCAGGCCGCCGGGTCACTGCTCCTGGGGTTGATGGCGATCGCCATCTGGGGGGCCGCGGGCGGCGGCTACTTCTGGCCGGTGTGGCTGTGGCTCGGCCTCGCCGTCGCGCTGGCCGTGCACCTGATCGCCCGTCGCGCCGTCTACCCGACGCTGCGATGGCCGTCGCACGCCGTCGTCGTGCACCTCGAGATCTCCGCGCTGGTGGCGGTCGTCGTCGTCGCGCTGTGGGGGATCACGGGCCATGGCTTCTGGCCCGTGTGGCCGCTGATCGGGCTCGCGCTGCTGTTCGGCACCCACGCGCTGTACGTGTTTCGCGACCGCCTGCCGCCACGCCGCCGCGACCTCGTCTACCGCGTCGACCACCTGACGCGCACGCGCCGCGGGGCGCTCGACGTCCAGGCGGCGGAGCTGCGGCGGATCGAGCGCGACCTGCACGACGGCGCGCAGGCGCGGCTCGTGTCGCTGATGATGTTGCTGGGTCGCACCGAGGAGCGCCTGCACGACCGTCCTGACGAGGCCGACATGGTGCGCGCAGCGCGCACCGAGGCCAGCGCGGCGATCGCCGAGTTGCGCGACCTCGCGCGCGGGATCGCGCCGCCGGTGCTCGCCGACCGCGGGCTGGTGCCGGCGATCGAGGCGCTCGGGCGCCGGTCGCACATGCCGGTCGTCATCGACGCCACGCGCGCCGATGCGGCGCGGCGTCCGCTCCCGGTCGTGGAGACCGCCGCCTATTTCGTCGTCGCCGAGTCGCTGACCAATGCGGCCAAGCACGCGCGCGGCGCCACCGCGCGCGTGCTCGTCGCCAACGCGGGCGACCGGCTCGTCGTCGAGATCGCCGACGATGGCCCGGGCGGCGCCGACCCCGACGGCTCGGGCCTCACGGGGCTGCGCCACCGCGTCGAGGCGCTCGACGGCGCGCTGCGGCTCGACAGCCCGGCCGGCGAGGGAACGACGGTCACGGTGGAGCTTCCATGCGCGTCGTGATCGCCGAGGACCTCGCGCTGCTGCGCGAGGGGCTCGTCGCGCTGCTGCGTGAGAACGACATCGAGGTCGTCGGCCAGGCCGATGACGAGGCCGGCCTGCTGCGGCTCGTCGCCGGCCACCATCCCGACGTCGCGATCGTCGACGTGCGGCTGCCGCCGACGTTCACCGACGAGGGCGTGCGGGCCGCGATCGAGCTACGCCGCCGCCACCCGGAGGTCGGGATCCTGATCCTGTCGCAGTACGTCGAACCGGTCTACACCGCCGAGCTGCTGGCGGGCGGCGACGGTGGCGGCGGCGTCGGCTACCTGCTCAAGGAGCGCGTCGGCGAGACGCGCCCGTTCCTGGACGCCGTGCACCGTGTGGCCGAAGGCGGCACGGCGCTCGATCGCGAGGTCGTCGCCGAGCTCGTTCGCGCGCGCGGCGAGTCCGGCGCGAGCCTCGAGACGCTGACCCCGCGCGAGCGTGACACGCTGGAGCTGATGGCCGAGGGGCGCAGCAACTCGGCGATCGCCCGCGCGATGGTCATCACCCCGGGCGCCGTCGAGAAACACGTCACGAACATCTTCGCCAAGCTCTGCCTCGAGGCCACCGACGACGACCACCGCCGCGTGCTGGCGGTGCTGGCCTACCTCAACGGACGGGAGTGACCGTCGCCTCACGCTTGCGCGGGCGGGCACGCCTGGGCGCCGGCCCCACGATCGCGGCGTGGAACTCGTCCAGCGCGCGCTCGATCGCCGCCATCAGCGGCCACGCGTCGTCGAGCTGCTCGCGGTCGGCGACGATTCCGAAGTCGATGTGGTCGCGGTAGCTCAGGCACGTGATGTTGAGCCCGACGCCGTTGGTGATGACCGACACCGGGAACTGGGCCTCGAGCAGCGCGCCGGCCATGTAGAGCGGCGTGCGAGGGCCGGGCACATTGGAGATCACGAGGTTCAGCGGTCGCAGGCGCTGGATGCCGTTGAGCTGGGTCGAGACGCGCGACGCCCGCGCGAGGACCGCGGGCGGGACGAAGTGCGAGAGGTCCTGGAGGATGTCGGCCGGCATCGCCGAGAAGCGGTCCTTGGCCTGACGCATCGTCTGGTGGGCGCGCAGCAGTGACTGCTGCGGGTCGTCGGTGTCGGTCGGGATCGGGACGAACATCGCCGACACGCGGTTGCCGAACGTTCCGCGCTGCTCGGCCGTGCGCACCGACAGCGGCACCATCGCGACCAGCGGGTCGTCGGGCAGCTCATCGTGGGCGATCAGCCACTCGCGTAGCCCGGCCGCGCAGATCCCCAGGACGACGTCGTTGACCGTGATCCCGACCGCGTTCTTGATCTCGCGCACGCGGTCGAGCGACAGCGACGCGTAGGCGAAGCGCCGGTGCGGCGAGATCGGCGCGTTGAAGCGGGTCTTCGGGGCGCGTACCGCCTCGGTCGCCAGCACGCCGCCGTCCGGCGTGCCCGGCAGCAGCGCGAGCAGCCGTGTGGTGATGCGGGCCAGCAGCGACAGCCCCGGGATCACGTTGACCGCCGGCAGCGCCTCGGCGTGCACGAGCGTGGTCGGCAGCGCCTGGATCATGCGCCACGGCTGGCGCGGCATGCCGATGACGCCGCGCACGATCATCTCGAACTGCGTCGGCGGCGGCACGCGGCGCGGCGGCTCGGGCGGCTCGACCTCACGGCCCTCGGGGCTGAGGTCGAGCAGGATGCTGAGGATCTCCGAGCCCGACACGCCGTCGACCGCGGCGTGGTGGACCTTGGTGAACGTCCCGACCTTGCCGCCCTCCAGGCCGTGGATCAGGTACAGCTCCCATAGTGGGTGGGCGCGATCGAGCTTGCGGGCGACGATGCGCTCGATCGTTCGCGCGAGCTGGTGCGGGCCGCCGGGCGGCGGGATCGCGGTCTCACGGACGTGGAAGTCGAGGTCGAAGTCGGGGTCCTCGATCCAGTACGGGTTGTCGATCGACAGCGGCACGGGCGCCAGACGCCAGCGAAACGGCGGCAGGAGATGCAGCCGCTCGCCGACGAGCGTGCGGATGTCCTCGATCGTCAGCCTCCCGCCTGGCGCGGTCGACGGATCGAGGATGCAAAGGCCCGACACGTGGCCGAAGGTGTTGGCGTCCTCCATCGCCAGGAACTGGGCGTCCACGCTCGTGAGCTGGCGCATCGTGCGAGTGTCGTGGATCGCGCGCGCGGGCGCAAACACTGCACGTGACGACGGTCACACGACGGGTCATCCGAGGGGATGACGCAAGACCATCGAGCGGGATGACACGGACCGTCCGGGCGGCCGACGACGTCGCGGCGGGGCGGCGGCAGGGTGGTGGCCATGCGATTTCACCGGCTCACCTCCATCCTCGCGGCCGCTTCCCTGGCGACGGGTGTCGCCGCCGCCACCGCCCACGCCGACTCGGTCGTCTACGCCAAGCAGGGCAACCTCTTCCTGACCAGTCCCGACGGCGCCAAGGGCTACCAGCTCACGTTCGACGGCGGCTACTCCTCGCCGTCCCAGGCCGACAACGGCACGATCGGCGCGATCCGCAACCGCCAGCTCGTGCGCATGGATCGCAGCGGCCACCTCCTCAACGCTCCGATCGACGCGATGGGCTCCGACGCCGCTCACTTCGGGATCGCCGGCCCCTACGAGGCGCGGATCTCGCCCGACGCCACGCGCTTCGCCTACTGGTTCTTCGTGCAGACCTCGTGGAGTGACTACTACAACAACGTCGAGTGGATCGACACCGGCTCCTACGGCGCGTGGACGTACGCCGACCACTTCACCGACCCGTCGTCGGAGGGTGAGTTTGACCGTGGCCTGACCCAACCCGAGTGGATCTCGAACGACCGCGTCGTCGGCACCCAGGGCTTCTGGATGAACATCTGGACGTGGAAGCTCGGGACCCACGGGCAGGACTCCTCGCAGTACTGGTTCGGCCTCAGCGATCCGTATGACCCCGTGTGGGACGTCACGCCCGCGCACTGGTACGACGACCCGGCGCTCAGCCACGACCAAACCAAGCTGGCGATGACCGGCTCGGCCAGCGAGGGCACCGACACCTCGGTCTATGTCCTGCAGACGCACGGCCCGGCGTGGGTCGGCGAGCCGCCCTACGACAACGACTACCTCAATGGCGTCTCGCCGGTCGCGGCGCCCGAGATCAGGTGCCACCTCGACGCCGGCGGCGACGTCGTCAACCCGAGCTGGTCGCGCGACGGCAACACGCTCGCGTTCGGCGCCCCCAACGGCGTCTACGCGATGAACGTGCCGAGCAGCTTCGACTGCACGCAGATGACCGCGCACCTGATCGCCGCGGGCGGCACCGACCCCGCGTTCGGCCCGGCCGATGTCAACATGGCCCAGGCGCCGGCCCCGCCGTCGCAGACCGGCCCCAGCGGGCCGGGCGGGCCGGGTCACGGCCCGGTGTGCTGCGCCCCCAAGGCCACGACCCTCTCGCTGACCAAGGTGTCCGTCGCGCCGAAGGCGTTCCGCGTCGCCCGCCGGGCGGCCAAGCGCGCCGGCACGCACGTGAGGTTCACGCTGTCGGGCACCGCCCGGGTGACGGTGGCCGTCGCGACCAGGCGCGGCAAGGCCGTCAAGGGGTCGGTCACGGTCGCCGGTCGCAAGGGCGCCAACACCTTCGCGTTCAGCGGCAAGGTCGGCGGTCACGCGCTCAAGCCGGGCGCCTACCGGCTGACGATCACCGCCATCGCGTCCGGCGGCAAGCCGGCCCACGCGAGCACCGCCTTCGCCGTCAAGCGCTGAGCCCCGGAACTTCAAACCAACACCAAGGAGCGACACCCATGTCCGCAACCGCAACCAAGACCCCCGTCGTCGAGCGCGCAACCGAGGCGACGATCCTCCCGCTCGCCGGCGGCCAGATCGCGATCCGCCTGCGCCACGAACAGACGGGCGGCGAGCTCGCCGCGAGCGAGACCGTGATCCCGGCCCGCTATCCGGGCCCGCCGCGCCACGTGCACCCGGCGTTCGACGAGCTGTTCTACGTGCTCGAGGGGCGCCTGGAGTTCACGGTCGGCGACGAGCAGACCGCCGCCGAGCCGGGCACGATCGCCTATGTCCCCGGCGACGTCCCGCACGCGTTCGCCAACCCGTACGACGAGCCTTGCCGGATCCTGCTCGTCCTCACCCCGGGCGGCTTCGAGCGCTACTTCGAGGCGATCGCGCAGGCCGCGGCGCAGAGTGCTGAGGGGCTGCCTTCGGTTGCGGTGGCCGGCGAGCTGATGTCCGAGTACGGGGTGGTCCCCGCCTAGGTGCTCAGCTCCCCGGCGCCCAGCTGTGCATCAGCTGGTCGATGCGGCGCTTGACGTACGGCCCGAGCGTCTCTGCGAACACGCGTGTCAGGTGGCTTGAGTCCTTGAGGACGAGCACGCCGCCGACGACCGGGTAGCAGAAGTTCGTCGAGCAGATGAAGGGCGACACGTCGACCAGCTGGACGCGCGGGTCGTGCATATGCGCCTGGGCGATCGCCGCCGGGTCGGGCGGCAGGTAGAGCTTGCGGGCGACGGCGCACTTCGTGCCCGCCGCCTGGTGGTTGGCGATCGCCTGCTGGATGCAGGCCGGCGTGTTGCCGGGCGCGCCCATCGTGTCGCGGATGACGATGATGTGCTTGACCGACTTGGGCAGCTTCTTCCACGCCGCCGTGTAGCCCGCGACCTCGGCTTGGAACGGGCTCTGGCCCGGCGGCACGACGACCGTCCCGCCGTTGTGCTCGGTCACGATCGCGACGCTGACCTCCGGATGGCGCGCGAACCACTGCGGCACCTCCTTGGTCCACTTCACGCACTGCGAGCGCAGCGGCTCGACGAGCGACTTGACCGCCGTCGAGTACGGGCAGCTCGTGCGAGCGACGGTCAGCCCGCGCCAGCGCTCGCCGTTGGCGACGACCGCGATGCCGGCGCGCCACATCTGGGCGTGGCTGTCACCGACCAGCGCGAACGTCCGCCGCGACTTCGCCTTCGGCGGCCCGAACGCGCAGACCGAGACGAGACCGGTGCGGCCGGTGCGGGTGCACGGCGAGTTGCCGGTGTCGGCGGCGACGATCGGCGTCGGGACGACGGTGAACTTGAGCGCTGGGTTGTGGCACGGGTGCTGCGGATCGCGCGCCGCGGCGCCGAAGCACGCCGGATGCGAGGCGATGACCGCCTTCGCCTTGGCCTTCTGCACGGAGCGATCGTGCGCCAGCTGCGCCTGTCCGACGGCCGTCGTCCCGAACACGACCGCCATCCCGAGCGCGACCAGTGCGAACGTGACGCGCGGCTTGCGCGACGTGAGTCGCCGGCTGGACCGCACGGGGTCCTCGACGAACATCTTGGTGAGCCAGGCGAGTACGACGGTGAGCACGATGAGCAGGACCTTGGTGTTGTCGTTGAGACTGCGATCGATAACGAACGGCGTCAGGACGAGTAGCGGAAAATGCCACAGATAGATGGAGTACGAGACATCACCCACGAACTGGACCGGCCGTAGTCCCATTACCCGAGTCGGCGCCCAGGGCATGCGCGGCCCGCCAGCCCAGATCACCGCGAGGCCGCCCGCAACCGGCAGCAGCGCCGCGATCCCCGGGAACGGGGGCGACGTCGTCGTGTAGAAGATCGCCGCGCCCATGATCATGGCGAGCCCGATCCACGAAAGCGCCGCCAGCACCCAGACTTTCAGGACCTGCGGCGGCCTGATCAGCGCCAGCAGCCCGCCGAGGCCGAACTCCCACGCCCGCGTCCCGGTGACGAAGTACGCCTGGGCCGGGTCGGCCTGCGTGTCGTAGATCGAATAGCCGAGGCTGGCCGCCGTGACGAGGCCGAGGACGAGCGCGATCGTGCGCCGGCGCAGGCGCACCGGCAGGCGCCCGGACACGATCGAGGCGATCAGGATCAGCACCGGCCAGACGAGGTAGAACTGCTCCTCGGCCGACAGCGACCAGAAGTGCTGCACCGGCGACGAGGCGTTGTCGGACGCCAGATAGTTCACCGCCTGGTGGGCCAGCCACCAGTTCTGCACGTAGGCGGCGCTGGCGCGCGTCTCGTCGAAGTACTGCGTCCAGTAGACCTGGGGGACGAAGATGATCGTCGCGATCGCGACGAGGAACAGGACGAGCAGTGCCGCGGGCAGGATGCGCCGGGCGCGGCGCGCCCAGAACTGGGCGAGCCCGACGGTGCCGGTGCGGTCGACCTCGCGCAGCAGGTGCGACGTGATCAGAAAGCCCGAGATCGCGAAGAACACATCGACGCCGACGTAGCCGCCGGTCAGCGAGTGCGGCCAGAAGTGGAAGATCACGACGATCGAGACCGCGACGGCGCGCAGCGCCTGGATCTCGGGCCGGACCTCGGCACGGCGCGGCGTCTCGGAGGGCGCAGACGAGGGCTGCGACGGCGGTCGCGGCGGCTGGGCGACGGTGGTGGCCATCAGTGGTGAGGTTTCCAGCCGCGGACGAGTTTCTCCACCCGCGCGAGCACGTACGGGGCCAGCGTGGTGGCGAAGACGCGCGTCAGATGATGGCTGTCCTTGTACACAAGGGCGCCGCCGATGACCGGCGGGCAGTTGGACTTGCCGCACACGTAGCGGGTCAGGTTGACCACCTGCACGCGCTTGGAGTGCAGGTGCTTGGCGGCCGACGCCGCGGCGTCCGGGCGCAGCGCGCTGCCACGGGGCACCGCACACGCCGGGCCCGCCGCCTGGTGGTTGGCGATCGCCTGCTGCACGCACGCCGCGGTCGCGCCGCGCAGCCGCATGCCGGGTGTGTCACGGATCACGACGATGTGCTTGACGGTCTTGGGCAGCGCGGCCCAGGCCTTGGTGTAGCCGTCGATCTGGGCCTGGTACTGCGGCACCCCGTGCGGCGCGATCACGCCGCCGCCGTTGTGTTCGGACACGAACACGAGGCCGATCTCGGGGTGCTGTTTGAACCAGTCGATCACCTGCTTGTTCCACCTAACGCACTCCGACCGCAACGGTTGCGGGATGTCCTTCGTGGCGAGCGAGAAGGGACAGCTCGTGCGGGCCAGGTTGAGGCCGCGCCAGTGCTCGTGCTGGGCGGTCAGCCCGAAGCCGGCGCGCCACATCTTCGCGTGGCTGTCGCCGACCAGCGCGAACGTCCGTGTCGCATGCGACTGCGAGACGCCGAACGCGCAGACGTCGACCAGGCCCTGGCTGAGGGATGGCAGGTCCTTGCACGGTGCGTTGCCGGCCGCTGCGGCGACGATCGGGCTCGGGACGACCGCGTAGGTGAGCTTCGCGTTGTGGCACGGATGGGCCGGGTCGTGCGCAGCGGCGCCGAAGCAGCGCGGCGGCTTGGCGAGGATCGTCTGATCGGCGCGCTGCTGGGCGGCGCGCACCGCGCCGAGATGGTGCTGGCCCAGCGCGGTCACGGCGAAGATGGCCGCGGTGCCGACGAGCACCAGCGCGAACGTGTAGCGCGCCTTGCGGGAGATCAGGGCGCGGCTGTGGCGCATCGGGTCCTCGACCAGCACCTTGGTCAGCCACGCGACGAGGATCGTGATCGCGATCAGCGCGACCCGCGTCGGCCAGCGCGTCTGCTCATGCAGGACGAACGGCGTCATCACCAGCAGCGGGAAGTGCCACAGGTAGATCGAGTAGGAGATGTCGCCGATGAACTGCACCGGTGGCAGCGACATCAGCCACGTCGGCCCGAAGCGCCACAGCGGCGCGCCGGCCCAGATGACGACGAGCGCACCGACCACCGGCAAGGCCGCGGCGTCGCCCGGGAACGGGGGCGACGTCGCCGTGTACAGGATCGCGGCGACCATGATCATCGCGAGGCCCAGCCACGACAGCAGTGCGCGCGCTGCCGGCTTCAGCGCCGACGACGTGCCGAGCAGCGCCAACAGCCCGCCGAGCCCGAACTCCCAGGCGCGGGTCGGGGTGATGAAGTACGCCTCCGCCGGGTCGGCGCCCGTGTCGTAGATCGAGTAGACGAAGCTCGCCAGCACGACGACGCTGAGCGTGATCAGGATCGTGCGCCGCCGCACGACCGCCCCGCGAGCCCGGGCGACGACCGCGCCGAGCAGGATCAGCATCGGCCACAGCAGGTAGAACTGCTCTTCGGCCGACAGCGACCAGAAGTGCTGCACCGGCGAGGCGGGGTTGTCGGAGGCCAGGTAGTTGACCGCCTGGTGGGCCAGCCACCAGTTCTGCACGTACAGCGTGCTGGCGCGGATCTCGTCGAAGTACTGCGTCCAGTACGTCTGCGGGGTCGAGACGATCGTGACGATCGCGATCGTCATCAGCACCAGCAGCGCTGCCGGCAGGATGCGCCGCGCCCGCCGCGCCCAGAACCCGGCCAGCCCGACGGCGCCCGTGCGGTCGACCTCGCGCAGCAGGTGCGACGTGATCAAAAAGCCCGAGATCGCAAAGAACACGTCGACCCCGACGAAGCCGCCGTGCATGAGCTGCGGCTCGTAGTGGAAGACGACGACGATCGTGACGGCCAGGGCGCGCAGCGCCTGGATCTCGGGACGCACCTCGGCCCGGCGGCGCGGGGCGGCCACGGGCGGCTTGTCGAGGACCTCGGGCGCCGGGGCGGCGACGCCACCTACCATCGAGCGAGCGGGAGTGTGAGCTGGAGGAGCACCAAAAGGACTGAAGGAACGGCTGGGCGACAACTGGGCAGTTCGCAGCCTCTGGGAGCGCGGCATGATACAGGCGCGTCCTGCCGCCCACGGCGGTCCATTCAGGCTTCCGGCAGGCGCGCAGTAGGGTCCCGAGCATGTCCATGCAAGGCAAAACGGTCGTCATCACCGGGGCCAGCTCCGGCCTCGGCGCGGCCGCGGCGAAGACCCTGTCCGGGCTCGGCGCCGAGGTCGTGGTGGTCGGGCGCTCGCCCGAGAAGACCGCCGCGGTCGCCGAGTCGGTCGGTGTCGAGCCGCTGGTCGCCGACTTCGCCAAGCTCGACGAGGTTCACGAGCTGGCCGACAAGCTGCTGGCCCGTTGCCCCAGGATCGACGTGCTCGCCAACAACGCGGGTGGCATGTTCCCCAAGCACACGGTGACCGACGACGGGCACGAATTGACCTTCCAGGTCAACCATCTGGCCCCGTTCCTGCTCACCGCGCTGCTGCGCGCGCGGCTTGCCGCATCCGGCGCCCGCGTGATCAACACTTCGAGCGTCGCCAACCGTTTCGGCTCGGTCAATCTCGACGGCCTCGACAACACCGACGGCTCGTACGTCGCGTTTCGGACCTACTCGACGACGAAGCTCGAGAACATCCTCTTCACCCGCGAGCTGTCGCGCCGGGCGGCCGGCGACGGCATCACATCGTCGTGTTTTCACCCTGGACCGGTCGGCTCGGACTTCGGGCGCGACTCGTTCCTGACCGGGCTTGTGTATCGAACGCCGCTGAAGAAGATCTTCACGATCTCGGTCGACGAGGGAGCGGCCCCGTTGGTTCATCTGGCGACCGTCGAGGACCCGCAGTCGGTCAATGGCGCCTACTTCCACCGCATGAAATCGGGCGGCGCGACGAACGGGCAGGCCAACGACGAGGCGCTTGCGTCCGGCCTGTGGGAGCGCTCGGCGAAGTACGTCGGGGTGGATGCATGAGCGGCTCGATCTCCGGGCGGCCGGTCGCGCGGATCGGATTCGGCGCGATGCAGCTCCCGGGCCGGGGCGTGTTCGGGCCGCCCGACGACCGCGAGGCGGCGCTGGCGGTCCTGCGCCGAGCAGTCGAGCTCGGCGCCAACCACATCGACACAGCGCAGTACTACGGGCCCGACGTCAGCAACGAGCTGATCCACGCGGCGCTGCACCCGTACCCCGACGGCCTCGTGCTGGTCAGCAAGGTCGGCGGGCGCCGCGACGACAGCGGCGGCTGGCTACCGGCCCAGACACCGGCCGAGCTGCGAGCCGGTGTCGAGGACAACCTGCGGTCGCTGGAGGTGGAGCAGGTCGACGCCGTCAACCTGCGGCTGATGGGCGACGAGGCGCCGGCGGACTACGAGCGGGTCGACTACGACGCCCAGCTTGACGAGATGGTCGCGCTGCGCGACGAGGGCAAGATCGGCGGTGTGGGGCTGAGCGCGGTGACGCTCGACCAGCTGCGCCACGCGCTTGACCGCGGCGTCGAGGTGACGTGCGTGCAGAACGCCTTCTCGCTCGTCGACCAGGGCGATGCGCCGGTGCTGTCGCTGTGCCGCGAGCAGGGGATCGCCTACGTGCCGTTCTTCCCGCTGGGGTCGGCGTTCCCCGGAATGGCGAAGGTCAGCGACAACGCGGTCGTCCGCGCCGTCGCGAAGCGGCTCGAGGCGACGCCTGCCCAGGTCGGCCTCGCGTGGGTGCTGACCCGGGGCGACAACGTCCTGCTGATCCCCGGAACATCCTCGGTCGCCCACCTCGAGGAGAACATGGCGGCCGGCGAGCTGCACCTCGACGACGACGCGCTCGCGGCGCTGGCGACGGTTTAGGCCCGCAGCAGCCCGGCGCCCCGGGCCCACTCGACCGTTCGCAGGATCGTGTCCTGCGGCGGCGTGTACTGAACGCCGAGGTCGCGCTCGGCGCGTGAGCCGTCGTACCGGTGGCCGTGCAGCAGCGTGCGCACCATCTCGCGGCAGACCGGCGGCTTGCGGCGCGCGACCCGCGCGCCCTGCTCGACGATCCACCCGCCGGCGATCGCCAGCCGGCGCGGGACCATCCGCGGCGTCCGCTGGACCCCGGCGACGCTCGCGGCCAGCGCGAGCGCCTCGCCGATCGGCAGCGTGAAGCTGTTGAGCAGGTAGCGCTCGCCGGCCACGCCGTGCTCGGCGGCGAGGATGTGCCCCTGCGCGCAGTCGTCGATGTCGACCAGTGAGATCCAGGTCTTGACGAACACCTTCAGCCGCCCGTCGAGGAACGCGAGCAGGAACCGCCCGGTGCCGCCGGCCCGGCCAGGTCCCTGGACCGACGACGGGTTGACCGACGACGACCTCGATCCCCGCCTCGCGGCCGGCGGCCAGCGCCGCGCGCTCGCCGAGGGTCTTGGAGCGTTCGTAGTTGCTCAGGTACCAGCCGCGGTGCGCGGTGTCCTCGCGTCCGACCGTTTCCGGCGGCTCGCCGATCGTCGCCGCCGACGACGTCAGCACGACTCGGCGCAGCCCGGCCGCCGCGGCGGCCTGCACGGCGCCGGAGGCGCCGTCGATGTTGGCGCGCAGCATCGGCCCGGGGTCGGCGACGCACATCGCGTTGACGCCGGCCACGTGGTACAGCAGCTCGCTCCCGCGCAGCGCGCCGGACAGCATCGTCTGGTCCATCACGTCGCCGATGACGACCTCGGCCACGCCGAGCGAACGCAACTTCGCCGCCGACGCCTGCGACCGTGCCAGGGCCACGACCTCGTCGTCGCGCGCCACCAACGCACTCACCAGGGCGACCCCGACGACGCCGCTGCCGCCGGTGACGAAGACCCGGCTCACCGCGGCGTGCGCAGCGCGGACAGGTAGCGGACGAGGTAGTCGTACCCCGACCACAGCGTCACGACCGTCGCAATGACCATCGCCCACTGATCGAGGTACGCGCCGGCGATCGTCACGTCGGGGCGGACCATTGCCAGTGCGATCGCGGCGAACTGCACCGTCGCCTTCCACTTGCCGAGCATCGATGTCTCGATGTCGCAGGCCCTCGGCCGCGACCGCGGCGCGCAGCCCGAGCAGGATCAGCTCGCGGCTGACGATCAGCGCGACGACCCATGGCGACACGCGGTCGACGGCGAGCAGCGCGATCAGCGCACAGCTGACCAGCAGCTTGTCGGCCGTGGTGTCGAGGAACGACCCCAGCCGGGTCGTGACCTCCCAGCGGCGGGCGAGGCGGCCGTCGAACCAATCGGTCGCGGCCGCGACGAGGAACACGATCGTGGCCGCCGTGTCGGAGCCATGTAGGACGAGCGCCATGACGACCGGAGCGAGCACGATGCGCACGCCGGTGCCCGCCGCGAGCAGGCCCGTCCGACCGATCCGGGGGCGCCACGACGTGCTTGTCTCGGGCTGGCTCAGGTCGTTGGTACTGATCGCCGCGAAGTCTACGTTCCCAGCCGGTACGCACGGTGAAGAAGCTCGATCGGGTGAGCGGCGGGGCGCCCGGTTGCCTGCTCGATCTGCCAGCGGCAGGTCTCGCTGTCGCACGCCGTGCTCGCGGCGCCGCTGCGCTCAACCTGTGCGAACAGGTCGGCGCCGACCGCCATCGCGACGTCGTAGCGCTCGGCCTTCAGCCCGTAGGTGCCGGCGATGCCGCAGCACGCGGCGTCGAGTTCGACGACATTCAGCCGCGGGATCAGTGCCAGCAGCTCGAGCGCCGGCTTGCCGATGAAGTGGCCCTGCTGCTGGCACGGCGCGTGGTAGGCGACCGTCTCGGCGATCGGGGCGAAATCGGTGCGCAGTTCGCCGCGGTGATGGCACTCGAGCAGCAGCTCGCAGATGTCGTAGGTGCTCTGCGCGACGAGCGCCAGGTCGGGGTCGTCGTGCAGACCGAGGATCTCGCGTGCCTCGCGCTTGAGCATGAGCGTGCAGCTCGTCGCGTGGCCGACGATCAGCGCGCCGTCGCGCGCCCCGGGGGCGAGCGCTCGCGCCTGCTCGAGCACGCGCTCGCGTGCCGCGTCGAACAGGCCGTTCGACTGCAGCGGCAGCCCACAGCAGCCCTGGCGCGGGATCTCGACATGGAAGCCGTTGTGCTCGAGCAGCTCGACGACCATCTGCGCGACGCCCGGCTCGTAGTGCTGGGCGCCGCAACCGTGGAAGAAGACCGCGGTCCGCGGCGCCGGCGGACTGCGGTGGCGCCGCGCGTAGCGCCCGAACGTGCGTCCGGCGAATCGCGGCAGCGGCGCGTCGCGGTGCACGCCGAGGACGCGCTCGCCCAGCGTCCGCAGCCCGCGCACGCCCAGCGCCGCGTTGGCCAGCGGCGCGACCGGCGTGCCGAGCCGGCCCAGGAGGTCGGGCCGCGAGATCAGACGGTCGCGCAGCGTCGCGCCGCGCTGCTGCTTGAGCGCCTCGCGCGCGTGGGCGTTGAGCTCGGCGACCGCGACGCCCTGCGGGCAGACCTGGGTGCAGATCCCGCAGCCCGAGCACCAGTCCACCGACGCGTCGGGCGAGCCGTCGCCGGCGACGCGGAAGCGCTCGGACTGCGGTCCGGCGTACTTCGGCCCCGGGAACAGCGGCGTGACGGCGGCGACCGGGCACGCGGTCTCGCAGATCGTGCACTTGACGCAGTGGTCCAGCGTGCCGCGCAGGGCGCCGAACAGGACGTCGTCGCTCATGCCGCGATCAGCTCCGCGACGGCGTGGCCGGTACTCAACGCGACGCCCTCGCCACAGCCTTCGCGGCGTGCGTCGGCGCCGGGCAGGGCAGCGCCGGCGACGTAGACGTCGTCGGCGAAGCGCAAGGTCCCCGGCGTCACGTCGACGCCGGCGCGGGCGATCGGCTGTGGCGCGAACGCGTCGGGATGAAAGCGTGCCTCGCCGACCACGCCGACGTGCAGCGCGGTCTCGCACAGCCCGCTGTCGGTCGTCAGCTCGAGGCCGCCGCTGGCCAGTCCGCCGGTCGCCAGGACGACGGCTCCCGCCTCGTAGTCACGCGTGTGCCCACTCACCTCGGCGCGCACGACGGTGAAGCGCTCGGCGCCGACGACGCGTGCGCCGAGTGCGATCGTCGCGCCGGCCGCACGCGCGGCGCCGCGCAGCGCCGCGAACAGGCGCAGTCCCGGAGCCGACGGCGGCAGCGTCGGTATCTCGAACAGGGGGTGCCCGAGACGCTCCTGCACGTCGGTCCAGGCGCCGTGGGGATCGCGCAGGCCGAGCACCGCCGGCACGCCGACCCGCTCGCCGTCGCGCAGCAGCGGCGCCAGCGCCGACGCGAAACCGGCCCGAAACGACGGCTCGTCGAAGCGCCGCGCCAGCGTCACCGCGTTGGCCTCGACCCGTCCGACGTCGAGATCGACGAGGACCGCGCGTGCGTCGTGGCCGCGGGCGGCGAGGTTCGCCGCGCACAGCCCGGCGTGAAAGTCGCGCAGCACCGGGAGCCCGACGATGCACAGCGGCGCGCCGTCACCGAGGTCGCCGGCCGCCATCGTCACCGGCACGAGTGCAGAGCGCCGCGGCGCGCCGAGCGGACCAGGGAGGACGTGGTTGCTCCCCGGTTCGCCGACGTAGCCGTAGCCGCCGTGGGCAAAGCAGGTCTGTAGCCACGCCAGTGCGGCGCCGACGCCGTCGGCCCCGACCGCGGCATACGGGTGCTCGGGGTGGGCCGCGACGAACGCGCCGAGGTCGCCGTCGGCGAGGACGTCGATCGTCGCGGGCGCCAGATGCGTGCAGCCCACGCCCCGCGCCAGCACGCAGACCGACGCCCCGCGCTGAGCCAGCCGTGCCGCCGCCGTCAGCCCGGCGACGCCGGCGCCGATGACGATCGCGTCGTAGTGGCCCGCGTCGCGGATCACGACAGCTCCCCGACGCCGAGCACGCCGTGGTGGATCCAGTCGTCGAGCCACGCCTGGCGCAGCTGGTCGGTGTGCAGCAGCGGCCAGGTCCCCTTCCAGCGCTCCGCGACGAACGCCCGCAGCGCGGCGTTGGCCGCCGCCGGGTCGCCGTCGCCGGCGTCGTGCATCAGTCCCGCGGCGCGGTACATGCAGAAGCCGCCCTGGCACGGGCCCATCCCCAGTCGCAGCGCGCGGCGCAGGTCGTCAAGGTCGCCGGCCGGTGTCATGGCGTCGCGCACCTGCGCGCGGGTGACGAGCTCGCACTCGCACACGAGCTGGTCGTCGCCCAGCGTGCGCTCGCGGCTGCGCAGGCGCGAGCTCGGGCGCAGGTGCGCGGCGACCGCGGCGCCCGCAAGGGGGGACGTCGATGTGGTGCACGCGATGTCGCGGCCGAGCGCACGGCATGCCGCGTCGACGGCCTCCTGCGCCATCAGCCGGTAGGTCGTCAGCTTGCCGCCGGTGATCGTCACAAAGCCGCCGACGCCGTCGCGATCGCGGTGATCGAGCAGCGCGTGCGCCCGGCTGACGTCGCGCGTCGAGGCGACGTCGCCGTCGCGGTCGTCGTCGGCCCACAGCGGCCGCACCCCGGCCCAGACGCGCAGCGCGCGGGCGCGGCGAAAGCCAGGGATCAGCCGCTCGCCCGCGTCGAGCATCGCCGCCACCTCGCCCGGCGGGATCGACGTGTCGTCGGGATCGGCGACCGGGCCGTCGGTCGTGCCGATCACCGTGACGGTGCGGATCGGGACCAACGCATCGCCGTCACCGGGCGGCCCGCAGCGATTGACCACGGTGTTCACCAGGCGGTGGTTCATCGCGATCATGATTCCCCGGCCGGGGATCACCCGGACGCTGTCGATGTCGGCCAGTGCGGCGATCTGCCCGGCCCACGCGCCGGCGGCGTTGATCGTGATCGCGGCGCGCACCTCGTGCCGTGACCCGTCGGGCGCCCGGAGGACGGCGCCGAGGACCGTGTCGCCATCGCGCAGCACGCCGACGACCGCGTGTCGGGTCAGCACGTCGCCGCCGTGCTCGCGCACGCCGGCGGCCAGTGCCCGCAGCAGCACCCAGACATCGATCGACGCGTCGGCGACCCGGAACGCACGCGAGATCTCCGGGTTCAGCAATGGCTCGTCGCGCAGCGCGTCGGCGACGTCGATCTCCTCGCATCCGACGCCGCTGCCGGCGCACGCACCCGCGAACGCGTCCGCGTAGGCGGGGTCATCGTCGGGCGTTGTCACGAACAGCCCACCGCACGGCTCGACCGCGTGCGCGGCGACCCGCGCCACGATCGAGCACTCGCTCGCGCACTCGCGCGCGGCCGCCGGGTCCTTGACGACGTAGCGCGCCCCAGAGTGCAGCAGGCCGTGGAAGCGTCCGCTCGTGCCCTCGCCGAGGTCGGCCCGATCGACGAGCACGACGTCCAGGCCGCGCAGCGCCGCGTCGAACGCCACCCCGGCCCCGGTGGCGCCGCCACCGATCACCAGGACGTCGGTCTCGAGCGCGGTCACGTCGACGGACGCTAGTGGACTGCCGAAGCGGTGGGCTGCGTTTCGGTCCTCTACGGCACGTTTCGCAGCCCACCGTCCCGCGCTCGCTACTCCTCCACCCAGTCCAGCGTCCGCGCCACCGCCTTCTTCCACGCCGCCAACGCGGCCTCGCGGGCGCCCGCATCCATCGACGGCTCCCAGCGCTTGTCGGCCGCCCAGTTGGAACGCAGCTCGTCGGTCGAGGCCCAGAAGCCGGTCGCCAGGCCGGCGGCGTAGGCCGCGCCGAGCGCCGTCGTCTCCGGGACCTTCGGGCGGATGACGGGGACGCCGAGGATGTCGGCCTGGAACTGCATCAGCGTCTCGTTGGCGACCATGCCCCCGTCGACCTTCAGCTCGGTCAGCGCCACGCCGGAGTCGGCGTTCATCGCGTCGGCGACCTCACGACTCTGGAACGCGACCGCCTCGAGCGCCGCCCGGGCGATGTGGCCGGCGGTCACGTAGCGGGTCAGGCCGGCGATGACGCCGCGGGCGTCGGGGCGCCAGTAGGGCGCGAACAGCCCGCTGAACGCCGGCACGAAATAGGCGCCGCCGTTGTCGTCGACGCTGAGCGCCAGCGCCTCGACCTCGTCCGCGGAGTGGATCAGCCGCAGGTTGTCGCGCAGCCACTGGATCAGCGAGCCGGTGACGGCGATCGACCCCTCCAGGCAGTAGACGGCCGGCGCATCGCCGAGGCGGTAGCCGACGGTTGTGATCAGCCCGTTCTCGGAGTGGACGACCTCGGTGCCGGTGTTGAGCAGCAGGAAGTTGCCGGTCCCATAGGTGTTCTTGGCCTCGCCGGGCTCCAGGCAGGCCTGCCCGAACGTCGCCGCCTGCTGGTCGCCGAGGTCGCCGGCCACCGGCACGCCGGCCAGCGCCCCCGCGCGGACCTCGCCGTAGACCTCGCTCGACGAGCGGATCTCGGGCAGCATCGCCCGCGGCACCCCGATCGCGCCAAGCAGCTCGTCGTCCCACGACAGCGTCGCCAGGTCCATCAGCAGTGTGCGGCTGGCGTTCGACACGTCGGTCACGTGGACGCCGCCGTCGGGCCCGCCGGTCAGGTTCCAGATCAGCCACGTATCGCTGGTGCCGAACGCCAGCTCGCCCGCCTGCGCTCGCTCGCGTGCCCCGTCGACGTGGTCAAGGATCCAGGCGATCTTCGGCCCCGAGAAGTAGGCGGCGATCGGCAGCCCGGTGCGGGCGCGGAAGCGGTCGGGGCCGCCGTCGGCGGCCAGGGCGGCGCACAGCTCGTCGGTGCGGGTGTCCTGCCAGACGATCGCGTTGTGGATCGCCTCGCCGGTCGCGCGATCCCAGACGATCGTCGTCTCACGCTGGTTGGTCACCCCCAGGGCGACGACATCGGCCGCGCCGCCGCCGAGCTGGCCGAGCGCCCCGTCGATCACCTGGCGCGAGCGCTGCCAGATCTCGGCCGGCCGGTGCTCGACCCAGCCGGGCCGGGGGAAGATCTGCTCGTGCTCGAGCTGGTCGCGGGCGACCGGTGCCCCGTCGTGGTCGAACACCATGCACCGCGTGCTCGTGGTGCCCTGATCGAGCGCCGCGACGTATCGGGCCATGGCTACTTCGACGAACGCGTCAGGCGCTTGCCCGAGGACGACGGCGAGCCGTTGGCGCCGTTACTCGCGTCGGGCTTGCCGCTCTCGAAGAACCGGGCGACCATCTCGATCAGCGCGTTGGGGTCGTCGGTCGGCTGGATCGGGTCGCCGAACGAGACGTTGATCGGGTGGCGCTTGGAGATCGCGCGGTAGCGCAGCCGCCGCGGCCAGAAGCGCCCGACGGGGTAGGCGTCCGAGGTGCCACTGACCTTGATCGGCACGACCGGCAGGTTGTGACGCGTGGCGAGCACCGCGGCGCCGCGTCGCAGCCGGCCGCTGCCGCCCTTGCGCGTGCCCTCGGGGTACACGAGCAGGTTCCAGCCCTGGTCGAGCAGCTTGTCGAGGTTGCCGGTCGACTTCTGTCCCATACCGCCGCCGGTGCGGTCGATCGGGACCGTGTTGAAGACGAGCGACACCGCGGCGCCGACCAAGCGGTTGCGGTAGAAGTAATCGGCCGCCGCCGCGACCGCTGTGCGCTTGCGCAGCTTGCGCGGCAGCGCGGCGAGGATCACCGGCGTGTCGATGTGGCTCGAGTGATTGGCGACCAGGATCACCGGGCCCTTGACGCGATCGAGCTGCTCGGCACCGGTCGCGCGCCGGCGCAGGTAGATCTCCATCACCGGCTGAAGGACCAGGTTCAGGAAGCCCTCGCGGACCATGCGCGCCGGAATCGACCGGGCCCACGGCACGTCTCGCTGCGCGGCGGCGTCGTACAGATCGCGGCCACGCTGTCGAATGCGCTCGTAGCGTGAGCGCTTGCGGCGAAACCACTGCACGACAGCGTTATACCCCCATAGGGGTGTTGGTTACGTCGCGGCGCGCTGTGCGGGCGTCGTCTCGACCGGCGGCGTGACGTCGACCGGCGGCGTCGTGGTTGCGTTCTGGCCGTAGGTGACGGTGAACGAATCGCCCGTGTCGCTGAGGTTGCCGACCAGCGCCTGGGTCGGCGTGAGCGTCGAGGCTGGGCCGTGCAGGCCGGGGCCGCGGGTGCCCGATGTCGACAGTGAGATCGCGTTCGTCGTCCACGCCGGGTTGACGACCGAGCCGGTCAGGCCGGCGAGCGTCGTCGTCGACACCTGGGTGAATGTCTCGGTCCCGAAGTTCGCCAGCGGCAGGGCGACGCATGTCGTGCGGTTGCACGAGGACGGCGCCTCGACGATCCAGTCGGCCGACGTGAGGTCGATGAGCTGCGCGTGGAGCGTCTTGGTGAACGTCATGCCACGCGTCACGTCGGTCAGCCGCAGGTGCACCGTGTGCCCCTTGACGTGGACGCTGGCCGACATCGCGTCGCCGGGGCGAATCGGCATATGGATCGTCGCCGACGCGGACGGGACGAGCTCGTACCAGGCCGAGTAGATCGGGACGCCCGTCTTGGAGCAGTCGGACTCGGTGCCGATCTGCTCCAGCGCACTGGACGTCGTGTGGTAGCCGCCGACGCCGACCCACGACGCCTCGTAGGAGCGGCTGCCCAGTGTGCAGGCGGCGGCCGGCATCGTCCACGTTGCGCTGACGTGGCGGAACGTCAGGCCCGGGGAGCTGGCGACGTAGCCGGCCCAGTTGGTGCTCGTCTGGGTCGTCGAGAATGCGCTGGCCGGGGCGGCGACGAGACCAATCACCACAATGGTGAGGATTGAGATTCGTCGCCAGCGATTGCACATTGCGAGCGGCAGTGTGGACGTTTGGCTTAAGCCGTGCGTAAGCACCCAGTATGGATCCGGTCGCATGGCGTATGAATCCGGGTAGCCTGGTCGGGCATGAGCGAAACCGACGTTCACGGCGAAGGACTACGCGACCGCATCACCCGCCAGGGCGAGGACGCGATCGCCAAGCTCGTCTCCGACCTGCTCGAGAACCCGATCGTGAGCGGTTCGATCTCGCGCGCGTTCGGTGTCCGCGACCGCGCGGTCGCGGCGCAGGAGAGCGCGATGGGGGCCCTGAACCTGCCGTCGGCCGCCGATCTCGAGCGGCTCACACGCCGCGTGCGCTCGCTCGCGCAGCGCCTGGAGGGCATCGAGGACGGCGTCGATCGCGTCGACGACCGGATGGGCAACCTGGCCGCGTCGCTCGACAAGCTCAACAGCGAACTCGCCGCACTACGCGCCGCGCTGCCCGACGAGCCCGCTCCCACGACGTCAGCCTGACAGCGCTGCGACCGCGAGCTCGCCGAGTCGCCCGCCGGCCGCGGCCAGGCCGTCGGCGTCCAGGCGCCGGCGCCCGCCGACGATCACATCGCTGACTGCGACGACGCACGCGGCGCGGATGCCGCGCAGCTCGCCGACGCGCAGGATCGTCGCCGCCTCCATCTCGACCGCGATCGCGCCCGCCGCCCGCCACGCGGCGACGCTCGCCGCCTCGTTGCGGTCGTAGAACAGGTCGGCGCTGGCGATCGCCCCGTCGCGGTCGGCGCCCGCGGCGAGCCTGTCGCTCAGGCCCCGGTCGGCTGCGACCCGGTCGCCCGCGCCCAGCGCGCGGCTCGTGCCGTCGAGGCACAGCGCCTCGCGCGCGACGACGAGCTCGCCGAGCGCGACGTCGTCGGTGATCGCGGCGCTCGTGCCGACGCGGATCGCCACCGCCAGTCCGAGGTCGCACAGCTCCTCGAGCACGATCGCCGCGCTTGGCCCGCCCATCCCCGTGCTCTGGATCGTCAGCGGCTCCCCGTCGGCCTTCGCCGCCCCCGTGTACCCCCACAGTCCGCGGTTGTGGTTGAACATCGCCGGCTCGGCCAGCAGCAGCTGGGCCAGCATCAGCGCGCGGCCGGGGTCGCCCGGCAGCAGCGCGCGCGACGCCAGCTCGGCCGTCGGATGGATGTGGATCGGTCCGTCGCTCACGGGCGCATCATCCAGCAGGCCGCCGGCGATTAGACTCGCGGCCATGGACGGGCCGGGCGCCGAGAGCTCCGTGGGCGCGACTCCGGCGCGCCGCATCCTGGTGACCGGAGTCGCCAATTTCTGGGGCGAGCAACTCGCACGGGCGCTGATCGACGACCCGCGGATCGAGCACGTCACCGGCATCGACACGCGCCCGCCGGCACGCCCCGTGCTGGACCGCATTGACCACGTCCGCGCCGACCTGCGTGCTGCCGACCTGCGCGAGATAGTCGCCGACCAGCGGATCGACACCGTCGTCCACAACGACATCCCGGGCTTCGCCGACACCGACCACACCGAGCGTCAGCTGCACGAACTGACCGTGATCGGAACGCTGGCGCTGGTAACGGCGCTCTACGACCAGCCGACGCTGCGGCGGCTGATCATCCGCAGCTCGGCCGCGATCTACGGGGCGCAGCCCGCCGGCCCGGCGTTCTTCGTCGAGGAGCTCGCCGGACGCTTCCCGCTGACCACTCGCTACCAGCGCGACATCGGGGAGCTCGAGACGATCGTCGACGGCTTCGATCGCCGGGCGCCGCACGTGACGGTCACCGTGCTACGCCTGCAGCCGGTCGTCGGCACGACGCTGGAGACGCCGATCACCCATCTGCTGTCGGCGCCGGTCGTCCCGACCGTGCTCGGCTTCGACCCCCAGCTGCAGTTCGTCCACGAGGACGACTCGGCCGCCGTCCTGCACCACGCGATCCACCATCCGGTGCGCGGGCCGGTCAACATCGCCGGCGAGGGGACGGTGTCGCTGAGCCGGGCGCTGCATCGCATGGGACTGATCGCGCTGCCGCTGCCGAGCCCGGTGTTCGGCCAGATCAGCGGGCTCGGCGCGCGCCTCGGGCTGCCACGGCTGACGCCGGACATGGTGCGCTTCGTGCGCTACGGCCGCGGCGTCGACACGACGCGTATGCGCACCGAGCTGAAGTTCGTGCCGCGCTACAGCACCGCCGAGGCGATCGACGTCGTGGCTCAGTCACGGGTGGCGGCCGCATGAGCGACGACTGGGTCGCGGCCCAGGACGAGTGGGGCTACGACCCCGCGTTCGTGCGCCGCTGCCAGCCCTTGCTGGATCGCGTCTATGACCGCTGGTGGCGCGTCACGGCGACCGGCGTCGACAACATTCCGTCCCACGGCCGGGCGCTGATCGTCGCCAATCACGCCGGTGTGCTGCCGTGGGACGCGGCAATGATCGCGACGGCGATCCGCCGCAACCATGACGCCCCCCGCGACCCGCGGTTCCTCGTGCTCGACTGGGCGTTCGACCTGCCGTTCGCCTCGGCGGCGATGCGCCGGCTCGGCGCCGTACCGGCCTCCCCCCACAACGCGCTGCGGCTGCTGGACTCAGAGCACCTCGTCACCGTCTTCCCGGAGGGCACGAACGGGATCGGCAAGCCGTACTCGCAGCGCTACCGTCTCGAGCGCTTCGGCCGTGGCGGATTCGTCGAGCTGGCGCTGCGCTCGGGGGCGCCGATCGTGCCGTGCGCGGTCGTCGGCAGCGAGGAGATCTACCCGCTGCTCGGCGAGTCCCGGACATTGGCGCGGCTCGTGCGCGCCCCGTCCCTGCCGATCACGCCGACGTTCCCGTGGCTGGGCCTGCTGGGGCTCGTGCCGCTACCGTCGCGCTGGCGCATCGAGTTCTGCCCGCCGATCGACCTCAGCGGCCACGGTCCCGACGCCGCCGCCGATCGCGCCCAGGTGCTCGAGATATCCGAGTCGATCCGCGACCTCATCCAGGCCAAGGTCCTGGACAACCTCGTCCGCAGGGAAGGAGCATGGCGATGACCTTCGAGAGCACCAAGGAGTTTCGCGCGGTGATGGACCGCACGTTCTCGATGATGGACGCAGACCCGGCGATGGGCCCGAGGCTGCGCGACGCAGACGTCCCGCAGCGCTTCGAGTTCACCGACGTCGACCTCGTCATCAACGCCCGCGCGGCGACCGCGGACGAGGACGGGAACGTCATCTGGACGTGGGACGACGACCCCGACTTCAAGCCGAAGGTGACGATGAAGATGTCGTCGGAGACGGCGAACAGGTACTTCCAGGGCAAGGAGAACATCGTCAAGGCGATCGCGCTGCGGCGGATCAAGACGGGCGGCGACGTCAAGGCCGCGCTGGCGCTGATCCCGATCACCGAGCCGATCTTCGCCCAGTACCGCGCAATGGTCGAGAAGGACTTTCCGCACCTGCTGGTCCGTTGACAGTTCGTTGACGTTGACAACGATGGACGGTCGGCGTAGACCACGTGTCGCAAGAGCGATTGAGTGCACCAGGGCCGGGCAGTGGGTGCGAGTGCACCCGCGAGGCGCCGCCGGCAACGAGACGAGCGCCGCCGGTCCAACGCAGCGGGCCGCATGCCCGCACAGCGGCGGGGCTCCCGTGACGAGGGTCCCGCCGCGTTATATGGGTCAGAGTGTGTCAATGAGTGCGACGACCCCCGATACCGACACCGACCCGACCTTCTCGCTGACCCTCAACGAGGATCAGCGCAACATCCGTGAGTGGGTCCACGGGTTCGCCGACGGCGTGATTCGCCCGGCCGCGCACGAGTGGGACGAGCGCGAGGAGACGCCCTGGCCGATCATCCAGGAGGCGGCGAAGATCGGGCTCTACGGCTTCGACGCGCTGGCCCAGTTCTTCTCCGACCCCACCGGTCTGACGCTGCCGATCGTCAACGAGGAGCTGTTCTGGGGCGACGCCGGGATCGGCATGTCGATCATGGGCACCGCGCTCGCGGTCGCGGCGCTGGCCGGACAGGGGACGGGCGAGCAGATCGGCGAATGGATCCCGCGCTGCTTCGGGACCGTCGACGCGCCGAAGGTCGCGGCGTTCTGCTCGTCGGAGCCCGACGCCGGGTCCGACGTCTCGGCGATCCGCACGACGGCGAAGTTCGACGAGGCGGCCGGAGACTGGGTCATCAACGGCCAGAAGGCGTGGGCGACCAACGGCGGGATCGCCGACGTCCACGTCGTCATCGCCAGCGTCGATCGCGACCTCGGGTCGCGCGGGCACGCGGCGTTCGTCGTCCCGATCGACACGCCCGGGATCGAGCAGGGCGCGAAGGTCAAGAAGCACGGGCTGCGCGCATCGCATACCGCCGACGTCCACTTCGACGACTGCCGGGTGCCGGGATCGCAACTGCTGGGCGGCAAGGAGAAGCTCGACGAGCGCCTGGCGCGGGTCCGTGAGGGCGGCCGCAGCGGCTCGCAGGCGGCGATGGCGACGTTCGAGGCGTCGCGGCCGACGGTCGGGGCGATGGCGGTCGGGATCGCGCGCGCGGCCTACGAGGTCGCGCTCGACTACGCGCTGGAGCGCCAGCAGTTCGGGCGCCAGATCGTCGAGAACCAGGCGATCGCGTTCACGCTGGCCGACATGAAGATGGAGATCGACGCGGCGCGACTGCTCGTGTGGCGCGCGTCGTGGATGGGCCGCACGGGCCAGACGTTCGCCAACGCCGAGGGTTCGATGAGCAAGCTCAAGGCCGGCGAGGTCGCGGTCTGGGCGACCCAGTGCGCGATGCAGATCCTCGGCGGCAACGGCTATAGCCGCGAGTTCCCGGTCGAGCGCATGAACCGAGACGCCAAGATCTACACGATCTTCGAGGGGACGAGCGAGATCCAGCGGCTCGTCATCGCCCGCGCGATCAGCGGCGTCCACATCCACTGACGCGCGCGCTCAGGCGAGACGCAGCGCCAGCGCGAGGCGGAAGCGGCCGTCGGGCGAGTCGAGCGTCGCGCCGAACAGCTCGCGCAGCTGGGCGACGCGGTAGCGGACGGTCTGCGGGTGCACGCCGAGCGCGGCCGCGGTCGCCTCGATGCGGCCCTGCTGGTCGAGCCACGTGCGCAGCGTGCTGGTC
Source organism: uncultured Actinomycetes bacterium (assembly GCA_963766605.1). GTDB lineage: Bacteria > Actinomycetota > Thermoleophilia > Solirubrobacterales > Solirubrobacteraceae > AC-49. Next base: position 278,284 of record CAVYAT010000003.1, on the reverse strand, counting down.
AGCTTCGCCTGGGCGGAGGCCGACAGCTCGCGCAGCGGCGCCAGCACGCTCGACGCCAGCTCGTCGCCGAGCGCCGGGTCGCTGCGCAGCAGCAGCTGCTCGAGATGCTGGTCAGCGACGATCAGGCCCCGTGGCGCGTCGGCCGCTGTCACGGCCAGCGCGAGCTGGGCCCGGGCGAAGCTGCGCGCGGCGCCGCGGGGCGGCGTCTCGGGCCCCAGCGCCGCGCGGCGCCCGCGCAGCAGCCGCTCGAGGCGGTCCTGTAGGCCGGGGGCGCGCGGGTCGGCGATCAGAACGACCGTGCGCCCGTCGAGGATCGCGGCGATCGCGTCGAGCGCGACCGGCTCCGTGTCGTCCACGATCAGCACCGCGAGGCGCCGCGGCGGACGCCAACCCAGCCCCTCCGCCAGCTCGGTCAGCTCCTCGTCGTCGGGCGGCGGGTCGCCGACGACCGTCCGCACCAACTGCCGGCGCAGCCGCGCGGCCTCGCCGGCCGCCGCCGACTGGGCCGCGGCGTAGCCTTCGATCGACTCGGCCGACAGCGCGTCGATGTAGGCAAAGATCGCCTCGCCGAGCGTGTACAGCTCGTCCGGCGGCACACCGGCCTCGCGCCCGGCATCGACGAACCGCCGCCACGCCAGCCGGGCGCCGAGGCGGTAGGCCCGCAGCAGCGCGTCGAGGCTGCGACCCTGCTGCATCTCCAGGCGCCCGAGCTCGAAGTACACGCGATGACCACGGCGGTCGTCGTCGATGAAGCGCGCCAGCGCGCGCTCGACCCCGGTCCGGACCGCCCGCCCGAACGCGCCGTGCATCGGCCGGCGGTACTCGGGCACCTCGTGGGCGATCGCCTCGATGATCTCCTCGGACAGAGACGGCAGAACCGGACGCAGCACATCGGCCAGCATTTGTAGGAAATGTACAACGCGGAGCCGTCAAGTGCGGGGCATCTGTCAAGAACCTCGTACGGAATCGCGAGAACCTTCAGCAATGACCCGGACCCAGCGCAACGCGAACCTCGGCGCCGTGATCATCCCGTTCCTCGGTGTCATCGTCGCGATCGTGTCCCTGTGGGGTCGCGGCGTCCACGCGGCCGACCTGATCGTCGCCTTCTTCCTCTACGTGATCTTCGGCTTCGGGATCACCGTCGGCTTCCACCGGATGCTCACCCACCGCGCCTTCCAGGCGTCCAAGCCGGTCGAGTACACGTTCGCCGTGCTCGGCTCGATGGCGGTCCAGGGCCGCGTCATCGATTGGGTCGCCGACCACCGCAAGCACCACGCACACTCCGACGAGGAGGGCGATCCGCACAGCCCGCACGTCGGCCACGGCACCGGCCTGCAAGGCCTGTGGCACGCCCACGTCGGCTGGCTGTTCACCGAGCATGGCCGCGCGCGGCGCTCGCAGTACGCCCCCGACCTGCTCGAGGACCGTGGCATGCGCCGGATCAACCGCCTGTTCGGCTGGCTCGTCGCCGCGACGCTGGTCCTGCCGGGGCTCATCGGCTTCGTGTACTTCGGGACCATCGGCGGCGCGATCGAGATGTTCCTGTGGGCCGGGCTGGTCCGCGTCTTCTTCCTGCACCACGTCACGTGGTCGATCAACAGCGTCTGCCACTTCGCCGGCAAGCGCCGCTTTGACGTCGAGGATCACTCGTCCAACGTCTTCTGGTTGGCGATCCCGTCGCTCGGCGAGGCCTGGCACCACAACCACCACGCGTTCCCGCGGTCGGCCGCCCATGGGCTGCGCCGCGGCGAGGTCGATCCCTCGGCCGCGCTGATCTGGGTGATGGAGAAGCTGCACCTCGTCCACAACGTCGTGCGGATCACCCCGGAGCGCCAGGCGGCGAAGATCGCGGCCGCCCGCGAGAAGGCCACGGCCGCCGTCGCCGCCGCCACCACGCCGGGTCCGGCCGCAGAATCAACCGTCTGAGATGCTGACGCGGTGGGGGTGACCACCGCAACCTCCGACACGCTCCAGCGCGTCCGCCAGACCGGCCTGCTGTCCGCCGGGGAGCCGGTCGTCGTGCTGCTGTCGGGCGGGCGCGACAGCGTCTGCCTGCTGGATGTGGCCGTGGTCCTGTGCGGCCCGGACGCGGTCAGCGCGCTGCATGTCAACTACGGCCTGCGCGGTGACGAGTCCGTCGCCGACCAGTGCCACTGCGAGCAGCTCTGCGACCGGCTCGGCGTCGAGCTGACCGTCGAGCAGGCCGCGCGAGCGCAGGACGCGACCGGCAACCTGCACGCCTGGGCGCGCGATGCGCGCTACGGCCTCGGCGCTCGCCTCGCGGGCGCCCGCGGCGGAACACTCGCCGCCGCCCACACCGCAACCGACCAGGCCGAGACGATCCTCTATCGGCTCGCCGCCTCGCCCGGACGCCGAGCATTGCTGGGCATGGCGCCGCGCAGCGACCGCCTCGTCCGCCCACTGCTGGGGGTCACGCGCGAGCAGACCGCGCAGTGGTGCCGCGACCGCGACCTGCCGTGGCGCGACGACACGTCCAACGGCGACCCCCGCTTCGCCCGCGCGCGCGTGCGGGCGAACCTCGTCCCGGCGCTGCGCGAGGTCGACGAGCGCGCCGAGGCCAACATCGTGCGTACGGCGGAGCTCCTGCGCGACGAGGCCGAGGTGCTCGACGAGGTCGTCCGCACCGCGCTGGCCGGCCGTGCGGAGATCGGCCTCGCGCACCTCGGCGCACTGCCGCCCGCGCTTGCCCGGCTGATCGTGCGCCGCCTGGCCGAGGACGCGACCGGAGTGCTGTGTCCGCGCGCGGCCACCCGGCTCCCCGACCTGCTCGCGCTGGGCCCCCACGCGCAGCTCGACGTGGGCGACGGAGCGCGCGCCGTCGTGACCGGTGGGACCCTGCGGTTCGTGTTGTCCAAGTCGGCGTAGCGCCCCAAATCAGGTCGGCCGCTTTGGCTCTGGAACGCGATGAACCGTTGGACATATAGTCGCCGTCTTGCCCTTTGCCGTGTCCAGCGCCTCGGACGCTGACCCCACCGGACCCGCCCCCGAACCGCCACCGGCGGCGACGCCCGCGGTACGCCTGATCGGTCTGCACAAGTCCTACGGGGACGTCGTCGCGCTCGCCGACCTCGATCTCGAGGTCGCCCGCGGCGAGTTCTTCACGCTGCTCGGCCCGTCCGGTTCGGGCAAGACGACGACGCTGCGCCTGATCGCCGGCTTCGAGCACCCCGACCGCGGCACGGTCGAGCTCGAGGGCGTCGACGTCACGACGCGCGCCCCCTACCAGCGCGACGTCAACACGGTCTTCCAGGACTACGCGCTGTTCCCGCACATGACGGTCGGCGAGAACGTCGCCTACGGGCTGCACGTGCGCGGCGTCGGCCGCGCCGAGCGTGCCCAGCGGGCCGACGAGGCGCTGGCCATGGTGCGCCTCGAGGGTCTGGCCAAGCGCAAGCCGATCCAGCTCAGCGGGGGTCAGCGTCAGCGTGTCGCGCTCGCCCGGGCGCTCGTCAACCGTCCGACGGTGCTGCTGCTCGACGAGCCGCTCGGCGCGTTGGACCTGAAGCTGCGTCAGGAGATGCAGCTCGAGCTGAAGCGCATCCAGGGCGAGATCGGCGACGCGATCACGTTCGTCTACGTCACCCACGACCAGGAGGAGGCGTTGACGATGAGCGATCGCGTCGGCGTGTTCTCCAGCGGCCGCCTCGAGCAGATCGGGACGCCGGGCGAGATCTACGAGCATCCGGTCAACGAGTTCGTCGCCGGCTTCGTCGGCACGTCGAACGTCTTCGAGCGCGATGGAACGCGCTACACGATCCGCCCCGAGAAGATCACGGTCCTGTCCGGGGACGAGGTCGGGCCGGATGACTGCATCGTCGAGACCGGCATCGTCAGCGAGGTCATCTACCTCGGCGCGACGACGCGCTACGTCGTCGATCTGCAGGACGGCACGACCCTGTCGGTCCTGCGCCAGAACACGAACACCAGCGCCGAGCACGCTCTGACCGAACGTGGTCGGCGCTGGCGAATCGCATGGCGGACCGACCAGATGTCCGCCCTCACATTGCCAGACACTCAGGAAAAGGATCCCCCGTCATGAGACACCCACTCCGGATCATCGCCGCCGTCCTCATGCTCACCGCCGTCCCGTGGGTCGTCACCGCCTGCGGCGGCGGCAGCTCATCGTCGAGCAGCTCGACGACCAGCTCCAAGAACGCGGGGCTGCAAGCGATCGGCAAGGGCGAGGGTCAGCTCAACGTCATCGCCTGGGAGGGCTACACGCAGCCACAGTGGGTCAAGCCGTTCGAGCAGCAGACCGGCTGCCAGGTCCACGCCAAGTACGGCGGCTCCTCTGACGAGATGGTCACGCTGATGCGCCAGGGCGGGGGCAGTCAGTACGACCTCGTGTCCGCGTCGGGGGACGCCAGCCTGCGCCTGATCCGCGGCAAGGACGTGCAGCCGGTCAACGTCAACCTGATCCCCGGCTACAAGGACTTCATCCCGCAACTCAAGTCGCCGTCGCACAACACGGTCGGTGGCGTCCACTACGGCGTGTCCCTTCAGTGGGGCCCGAACACGCTGCTCTGGAACACGAAGAAGGTCACCCCCGCGCCGACCAGCTGGGCGGCGATCTACAACCCCAAGTACAAGGGTGAGGTCACCGTCCCGGACAACCCCATCCAGATCGCCGATGCGGCGCTGTATCTGTCCAAGCACCAGCCGTCGCTCGGGATCACCGACCCGTACGAGCTGACCGAGAAGCAGCTCGACGCGGCGGTGAACCTGCTCAAGCAGCAGCGTCCGCTGGTCAAGAAGTACTGGGCGCTGGCGTCCGACGAGATCGACCTGTTCAAGAACGGCGACGCGGTCGTCGGCGCATCATGGCCGTACCAGACCAACACGCTTCAGGCGGCGAAGGCGCCGGTCAAGGACGAGATCCCGTCGGAGGGCGCGACGGGCTGGGCCGACACGTGGATGCTCTCGGCTCACGCGCAGCATCCCAACTGCGCCTACAAGTGGATGGCGTGGGTGTCGACCCCCAAGGTCCAGGCCGAGCAGGCGATCTCGTTCGGCGAGACGCCGGCCAATACCAAGGCCTGCCCGATCATGGACAAGCTGTCGCCCGGCTCGTGCGCGCAGTACCACGCCAACGCGCCCGCGGCCTACTTCAACTCGATCAAGTTCTGGAAGACCCCGACGCAGACGTGCGACAACGGTGACAACGACTGCACCGACTACACCGAGTGGCAGCAGAAGTGGACGGAGGTGAAGGGGTAGCCAGCATCGCCTCGGTCCGCGGCCGGGCGTCGGCGGCACTCCACCGTCGCCCCCGGCTGCGGGCCGGCCTCCTGCTCGCGCCGCCGTCGGCGTGGTTCATCGGGCTGTATCTGACGGCGCTGTTCGTGCTGTTCGTGTCGGCGTTCTGGAGCGTCGACCCGTTCACCGGCGACCTCGTCCACAGCTGGACCACGCGCAACTTCCAGACACTGCTCGACGATCCGGTCTACCGGACGATCGCGCTGCGGACGATCGGGATCGCCGCTGCGGTCACGGTCACCGACGCGCTGATCGCGTTCCCGTTCGCCTACTTCGCTGCGCGCCTGGCGCCGCCGCGACTGCGCGGCGCGCTGTTCGTCGCCGTGCTCGTGCCGCTGTGGTCGAGCTACCTCGTGCGCGTCTACGCGTGGCGGCTGATCCTCGCCAAGGACGGCGTGCTCAACTGGTTCCTCGACCACATCGGGCTCGGCTCGGTCAACGTCGCCTACTCCAACTGGGCGATGTGGATCGTGTTCAGCTACATCTGGCTGCCGTTCATGATCCTGCCGATCTGGGCGGCGATCGAGCGGATCCCGGACTCCTACCTCGAGGCGTCGTCGGACCTCGGTGCGCACGGCTTCACGACGCTGCGTCGCGTGCTGTGGCCCCTCGCGCTGCCTGGCATCGTGGCCGGTTCGATCTTCACGTTCTCGCTGACGCTGGGCGACTTCATCACACCGACGCTGGTCGGCGGCGCGGGATCGGACTTCATCGGAAACGTCGTGTACCGCAGCGTCGGGATCTCCAACAACGTGCCGTTCGCGGCCGCCTATGCGACGGTGCCACTGATCGTGATGGGCGGCTACCTGTGGTTCGCGCGGCGGATGGGGGCGTTCGAGGCGCTATGACCGAGCGACGCTCCACCCGGATCGCCCTCGGTGCCTTCACGGCGCTCGTGATGCTGTTCCTGTTCTTCCCGCTGATCCTGATCGTCGTCTACGCGTTCAATTCGTCCAACGTGCAGAGCTGGCCGATCCCCGGCCTCAGCACGAAGTGGTTCCAGACCGCGTTTCACGACTCCGACATGCGCGACGCGCTCTTGCTGTCGGTCAAGGCGGGGCTGGCCAGCACCGCGATCGCGCTGGTGCTCGGCTCGCTGGCGGCGTTCGCGGTCTCGCGTTTTCGCTTCTTCGGCCGCGAGGCGGTCTCGTTCCTGCTCGTCCTGCCGCTCGCGCTTCCGGGGATCATCACCGGCATGGCGCTGAACTCGTTCTTCACGTTCAGCTCGCTGCGCTTCTCGTTGCTGACGATCGTCATCGGCCACGCCACGTTCTGCATCGTCGTCGTCTACAACAACGTCGCCGCGCGGCTGCGGCGGACCCAGGGGTCGCTGGTCGAGGCGTCGATGGACCTCGGCGCCGACGGCTGGCAGACGTTCCGCTACGTCACCTGGCCGGTGGTCTCGACGGCGCTGATCGCCGGCGGGCTCCTCGCCTTTGCGCTGTCGTTCGACGAGGTCATCGTCACGACGTTCACCGCCGGCGCCCAGAACACGCTGCCGCTGTGGATCTTCGGCAAGATCCGTCTCGGCCAGCAGCTTCCCGAGGTCAACGTCGTCGTCCTGCTGGTCGTCGCTGTGACGATCGTGCCGGTCGCTCTGGCCCAGCGACTGACCCGAGACTCAGGAGTGCTCCGGCGGGCGTGACACGAAGGGGGGACCCACCTCGGGCGGCCATGTGGCCGCCCTCGGCACCCCATAGACTCCGCGGCGTGCGCGACCCCCGAATCGGCGAGATCCTTGTCCAGGCCGACCAGCTGAAGAACCGGGTCCGTGAGCTGGGGGAGCAGGTGTCCAAGGACTACGAGGGCCGCGACCTGCTGCTCGTCGGCGTCCTCAAGGGCGCCGTGTTCTTCCTCTCGGATCTGATGCGCCACATCGACATCCCGTGCGAGGTCGACTTCATGGCGGTTGCCTCCTACGGCTCGTCGACCGAGTCCAGCGGCGTCGTGCGAATCCTCAAGGACCTCGACGCCGCGATCGCGGGGCGCGATGTGCTGATCGTCGAGGACATCGTCGACTCCGGCCTGACGCTCAAGTACCTGCTGCGCAACCTCGGCGCGCGCCAGCCGGCCTCGCTCGAGGTCTGCGCTCTGCTGACCAAGCCGACGCGCCTCCAGGTCGACCTGCGCACGCGCTACATCGGCTTCGAGATCCCCGACCGGTTCGCCATCGGCTACGGGCTCGACGTCGGCGAGCGCTATCGCAACCTCCCATACGTCGCGGCGCTGATCGAATAGCGGCGACGCGCAACGTTGGCGCAACGCCACCGCCAGGTGGCTGGAGCACGCAGATCGCTTGCTAGGCTTGAAAGCCGTCCGGACTTCCCGCGCGGCCGCCTGCCCATGAATCGCTTCGTCAAGAACGCGCTCTTCCCGATCCTCATCGTGATCGTGCTGGCCGTGTTCGCACAGCACCTCATCGGGGCGAGCACGAACACCACGAAGTACAACTTCTCCGACTTCGAGCAGCAGCTTCAGGACGGTCAGGTCAAGGCAGTTGACCTGCGCCTGAAGGACAACTCGATGACGGTCAAGCTCTGGACGCAGAACAAGAGCTACGACACCGGGTTCCCCGACGACTACGCGTCGGCGCTGATCAACCAGCTCAACGCCGCCAAGGCCCAGCGTCCGCCGGCCGGCGGACGTCGCCTGCAGACCTACGACATCCAGTCGCGCCACTCGAGCGCGTGGCTGTCGATCCTCACCTACGTCATCCCGTTCGTGCTGTTCATCGGGTTCTGGCTGTTCCTGATGAACCAGGTCCAGGGCGGCGGCTCGAAGGTCATGAGCTTCGGCAAGTCACGGGCCAAGCGGATGAGCGTCGACTCGCCGAAGATCACGTTCCGCGACGTGGCGGGCGTCGACGAGGCGGTCGAAGAGCTCCACGAGATCAAGGAGTTCCTCGAGAACCCGAAGAAATTCCAGGCCCTTGGTGCGCGCATTCCCAAGGGCGTACTGCTGTATGGGCCTCCGGGCACCGGCAAGACGCTGCTCGCGCGCGCCGTCGCCGGCGAGGCCGGCGTGCCGTTCTTCTCGATCTCGGGCTCGGACTTCGTCGAGATGTTCGTCGGCGTCGGCGCCTCGCGCGTGCGTGACCTGTTCGAGCAGGCCAAGCAGAACTCGCCCTGCATCATCTTCATGGACGAGATCGACGCCGTCGGCCGCCATCGCGGCGCCGGCATGGGGGGCGGTCACGACGAGCGTGAGCAGACGCTCAACCAGCTGCTCGTCGAGATGGACGGTTTCGAGATGAAGGACAACGTGATCCTCATCGCGGCCACCAACCGTCCCGACATCCTCGACCCGGCGCTCCTGCGCCCGGGCCGCTTCGACCGTCAGATCGTCGTCGACCGCCCCGACCGCAAGGGCCGCGCGAAGATCCTCGAGGTCCACACGCGCGGCAAGCCGCTGGCGCGCGAGATCGACATCGACGTCCTCGCGGGCCAGACCCCGGGCTTCACCGGCGCCGACCTCTCGAACCTCGTCAACGAGGCCGCGCTGCTGTCGGCGCGTCACGGCAAGCGTGAGATCACGCAGACGGAGCTCGAGGAGGGGATCATGCGCGTGATCGCCGGCCCCGAGAAGAAGACGCGTGTGATGAGCGCCAAGGAGCGTCTCATCACGGCCTACCACGAGATGGGCCACGCGATCGTCGGTCACTACCTCGAGCACGCCGACCCGGTCCACAAGGTGTCGGTCGTCAGCCGCGGCCAGGCGCTGGGCTACACGATCTCGATGCCGCAGGAGGACAAGTTCCTGACCACGCGCGCCGAGCTGCTCGACACGATGGCGATGACGCTCGGCGGCCGCGCGGCCGAAGAGATCGTGTTCGGCGAGATCACGACCGGCGCCTCCAACGACCTCGAGAAGGTCACGGCGACGGCGAAGCAGATGGTCATGCGCTTCGGCATGAGCGAGCGCCTCGGCCCGCGCGTGTTCGGTCACGATCACGGCCAGCCGTTCCTCGGCCGCGAGTTCTCGTCCGAGCCCGACTACTCCGACGAGATCGCCCGCGAGATCGACGACGAGGTCCGCCGGATCATCGAGTCGGCCCACCAGCGGGCCAAGGACCTGCTCGCGGCGCACCGCGAGCGCCTGGAGACGATCTCCGAGATCCTCGTCAAGCGCGAGACGATCGAGGCCGACGAGTTCGTGGCGCTGCTGGCCAACAAGACCGAGGAAGAGGTCTTCGGCTCCGAGGAGCCGCCGGCGCTCGACCCGCCCGCGCCGCCCGCCCCGGCCGATCGCCTCGGCCGCGAGGCTCCTCGCCCGCTCCCGCGCCCGGGGCTCGCCGGCGCCGAGTCGCGCTCGCTCGACCTCCCCGAGAAGCCCGGCCTCGCCTGATTCCCGCCGTTGCCGGCGTTCGTCCTTCTCCACGGGCTCGACGGATCGGGTCCGGATCACTGGCAGACCTGGCTCGCCAAGCGCCTGACCGACGGCGCGCAGGATGTGCGCTTTCCCGACCTGCCCGACGCGGCGGACCCGCAGCCTGACGCGTGGGAGCAGGCGGTCCGCGCCGAGGTCGCCGCGGCGGGACCGGACTGCACCGTGCTGTGTCACTCGCTCGCGTGCCTGACCTGGCTGCGGATCGCCTCGTCGGCCGACCGCCAGCTCGCCGCACGCGTCGCGCTGGTCGCGCCGCCGCACACGACCGAGGTCCCGGCCGTGGTGCGCTTCAAGCTGGCGCGCCTCGTCCCCAAGGCGGTTCACGTTGCGGCCGGCGAGACGCGGATCGTGTGGGCGCCCGACGACGAGTACTGCCCGGGCGGAGCGGCAAAGTCGTTCGGCGCGCCGCTGCGCATCAGCGGCGACCGGATCGAGCGTGGGGGACACCTCAACACCGATGCCGGTTACGGGCCGTGGCCGGGCATCGAGGCGTGGGCGCTCGGCCAGGTCCGCACAATCACGGCGACCTGACCGCACCTACGATGGCGCCCATGAACCCCCGTGTCATGGGCATCCTCAACGTCACGCCCGACTCGTTCTCCGACGGCGGAGAGTTCCTCGCGTTCGACGACGCCGTGCGCCACGGCCACGCCCTGATCGCCGAGGGCGCCGCGATCGTCGACATCGGTGGCGAGTCGACGCGCCCTGGCGCCGAGCCGGTCGAGGCGGACGTCGAGCGCGAGCGTGTCGTGCCCGTGATCGAGCGGCTGGCGGGCGCCGGCGCGCAGCTCAGCGTCGACACCTCGAAGGTCGCCGTCGCACTGGCGGCGCTCGATGCCGGCGCGACCCTGATCAACGACGTCACGGCGTTTCGCCACGACCCCGAGATGGCGGCGCTCGTCGCCCAGCGCGGCTGCGACTGCTGCCTGATGCACATGCTCGGCGAGCCGCGCACGATGCAGGACGATCCGCACTACGACGACGTCGTCGACGACGTCCGGGCGTTCCTCACCCAGCGCCTCGAGTACGCGATCGACAGCGGCATCGCCGAGCAGCGGATCATGGTCGACCCGGGAATCGGCTTCGGCAAGACGCTCGAGCACAACCTCGAGCTGCTGCGCCGGCTGTCGGAGATCGCGGCTCTCGGCTTCCCGGTCGTGGTCGGGACGTCGCGCAAGTCGTTCCTGCGCCGGCTGACCGGGCGCGACGATCCGCACGAGCTCGTCGCCGCGACCGTCGCCACCAATGTGCTCGCGCTGGAACGCGGGGCGCGCGTGTTCCGCGTCCACGACGTCGCGCCGACGGTCGATGCCCTACGGGTCGCGGCTGCTACGTTGCCCGCCGATGACGCCTGACGAGCACGACGACGACGAGCTCGACGACTCCGGGTACGACGACAGCCACGGGGGTCGCCAGACCGAGGTGACGATCGAGATCGTCGGCCTGTCGCTCTACACCCACATGGGGGTCAGTGAGGCCGAGCGCGAGGTCGGCCAGCGGCTCGTCTTCGATCTGCGCCTCGAGGTGGGCGAGTGCGATGCGACGGTCACCGACATGATCGACGACACGGTCGACTACGGCGAGGTCTGCAACGTCGTCGCGCTCGTCGCCCAGCAGCGCAGCTACCGCACGCTCGAGCGGCTGTGCGCCGCGGTCGCCGACCGGCTGCTGGCCGACTTCGCCGCCGAGGAGGTCTGGGTCAAGGCGGCCAAGCCCGAGCCGCCGATCCCGCTCCCCGTCGAGCAGGTCTCGGTCGAGGTGTGGCGCCAAGCGAGCAGCGACGACGAAGCGTGAGCGACGCGACGTTCGAGGCGGCGACGGCGATCACCGAGCGGGCGCCGGGAGTCTGGGGCGCGCACTGCACGAAGGAGTGGTTCTCGCCGCGCGGCCCGCACGGTGGTTTTCTCGCCGCGATCGTCGTGCGTGCGTTGACGGCGGCGATCGCGGAGCCGGCGCGCGCGCCGCGCTCGGTCACGCTTCACTACCTGCGTCCTCCGGCCGAGGGCGACGTCGAGATCGCGGTGACCGTCGAGCGCACCGGTCGCCGGCTGACCACGGTGACCGCGCGGCTGACCCAGGGCGACCGGCCGTGCGTGGTCGCGATCGCCGCCTTCTCGCTCGGCTTCCCGCCCGAGGCCGACTACCTCCCCAATCCGCCGGCCGTTGCGCCACCCGACGACGGCGAACCGGTCCCGCTGCACCCCGACCAGCCGGCGATGGCGCGGCGCTTTGCGATCCAGCCGCTCGACGTGCGCCCGCGCGACGGCAGCCGCGACATCGTCATCGGCGGCTGGATGGCGCTGCGCGAGCCGCCGCCCGTCGACGCGGCGCTGCTGGCGCTGCTGGCCGACGCCTACCTGCCGACCCCGTTCATCAAGGCCAAGCGGATGATCGGTGCGCCGACCATCGACCTGACGATCCACTTCCGCGTCCCCGACCCTGCCGCGCACGTCGCGCGCGACGAGCCGGTGCTCGGCATCTTCCGCTCACGCGAGAGCTTCGACGGCTTCTTCGACGAGGAGGGCGAGCTGTGGAGCCCCGGCGGTGTGCTGCTCGCCCAGTCGCGTCAACTCGGACTGCTGCTCTCGCCGTGATCGGGTATCTCGGACTCGGCTCCAACGTCGGTGACCGCCGCGCGAACCTCCAGGCCGCGGCCGAGGCGCTGCCCGCCCACGGTGTCCGAGTGCTGACATCGTCGTCGACCTACGACACCGACCCGGTCGGCGAGATCCTCGACCAGCCGTCGTTCCTCAATGCCTGCCTGAGGATCGAGACCGAACTCGAGCCCGAATCACTGCTCCGCGCGTGTAAAGCGGTCGAGCGCGACCTCGGCCGTCAGGCCGGCGGGCCGCGTCACGGCCCGCGACCGATCGACGTGGACGTCCTGCTCCTGGGTGATCTCGAGCATCACTCCGCGGACATGACAGTGCCCCACGCACAGGTCACGAGCCGGCGCTTCGTGCTCGTTCCACTGCTCGAGCTGGACATGACGCTGGCGACGCCCGCGGGCCTCGAACTGGCCCAGGCGCTGGCGGTCCTGCCGGTCGACGAAGGCGTGCGCCGCTGCGGCCCACCGCTGCGAATACAACAGCCTTCTTGATGGTATGGACCTTCAGGGATAATCGCCGGCGATGCTCCTCGTCGCCGACGTCGGCAACACCCAGACCCATTTCGGCACCTACGCCGGCGACCGAGCTGGTCGAGCACTGGCGCTTCTCGACCGTGCCGGAGTCGACCGCCGACGAGCTCGGCGCGGCGCTGCGCAACCTGCTCGAGCTGCGCGGGGTCGGGCTCGCCGACCTGTCGGCGTCGATCGTCTCGTCGACGGTCCCCCAGCTGCTGCCCGAGTGGCAGGAGATGGCCCGCCGCTACCTCGGCCACGAGATCATGGTCGTCGGCCCGGGGATCAAGACCGGCATGGCGCTGCGCTACGACAACCCGCGCGAGATCGGCGCCGACCGGCTCGTCAACGCGGTCGCGGGCTACGCCAAGGTCGGCGGCGCGTGCATCGTCGTCGACTTCGGCACCGCGATCACCTACGACCCCGTCTCCGAGGACGGCGAGTACCTCGGCGGGATCATCTTCCCCGGCGTCGAGATCTCGATGGAGGCGCTGTACTCGCGCGCCGCCAAGCTGCCGCGGATCGACCTCGCCCCGCCCAAGACGCTGATCGGCAAGTCGACGATCGACGCGATCCGCTCGGGCCTCGTCTACGGCTACGCGGGCAGCGTCGACGCGATCGTCGGCCGGCTGCGCGACGAGCTCGGTCAGGAGACGCAGACGATCGCCACCGGCGGCCTGGGCGAGCACATCGTGCCCGTATTGCGACTCGATCGACGAGATCGACCCGTTCCTGACGCTGACCGGCCTGCGTCTGCTGCACGAGCGCAACACGCCGTGACCGTCCGCCGCGCCGACTCGTTCGGCGTGCGGCTGCGGGGCCTGGCGCTGCGGCGCAGCGCCGGCGACGCGCTGTACTTCCCGCGCTGTCGCTCGGTCCACACGATCGGAATGCGATTCGCGCTGGACCTGATCTGGGTCGACGCCGACGGCGCGATCGTCCGCATCGACCGCGGCGTGGGGCCGTGGCGCGCGCGCTCCTGCCGCGAGGCGTTCGGGGTGATCGAGTGCGAGGCGGGCCGGGCCGACACACTGCTGGCTACCCTTGACCGGTCATGCCTGCGCTGACCGACCCGTTCGCGATCGGCCCCGTGCGGGTCGCCAACCGCGTGCTGCTCGCGCCGCTGGCCGGCATCGGCACCTGGTTCGTGCGCCTTCAGGCGCGCCGCCACGGCGCCGGGCTGGCGATGTCGGAGATGGTGTCGAGCTTCGCGATCCACCACCGCAACGAGAAGACGATGCGCGAGCTGCTGCGCATCCACCCCGACGAGGGCGCCGTCTCGATCCAGCTGTTCGGCCAGGACCCGCGAGGTCATGCGCTCGGCCGCCAAGACCGTCGCCGAGCACGGCGCGTCGATCATCGACCTCAACATGGGCTGCCCGGTGCCCAAGGTCTGCAAGACCGGCGCCGGCGCGGCGCTGCTCTCCGACCCGGACACCGCGGTCGCCGTCGCGCGCGCGGCGCGGCTGGGCAGCGGGCTGCCGGTGACGGTCAAGCTGCGCAGCGGTCGCCGGCCGGGGGAGAACGACGGCTTCGCGCTCGCCCACCGGCTCGTCGACGAGGCCGGCGTGAGCGGCGATCGGCTTCCATCCCCGCAGCGCCGCCGTGCACCACAAGGGCACGCCGGACTACGCGCTTGCCGCGCGGCTCGTGGACACGCTCGACGCGCCGGTGATCCTGACCGGCGGCCTGCGCGACCGCGATGCGGTCCTCGCGGCCTACGAGCAGACCGGCGCGGCCGCGGTGATGCTGGCCCGCGGATCGCTGGGCAACCCGTGGCTGTTCGAGCAGCTGCTTGGCCTGCGCGCCGACGAGCCGTCGCGTGACGAGGTGCTCGACGAGCTCGACTGGCTGATCGACCGCTGCGTCGAGCATCTGGGCGAGGACCGCGGCGGGCGCTAGCTGCGCAAGGCCTATCCGTGGTACCTGGACCGCGTCGGTGCGGGCCGTGGCGGTGCAATCGGCGTTGCAGCAGGCCCCGTCGCTCGCGGTCGCCCGCGAGCTCCTGCGCGGGCTGCGGGGCGGCTCCGGCGCGGTCGCCGCATAGGCCCGCACGAGCCCGAGAGGAGCCCTCGCTATACTGCCGCGCTGCTCCGCTCCCTCGCAGGGGAAACCAGCCATATGCCCAAGGACGTCATCCTCACCCCCGAAGGCCTCGCCAAGCTGAAGGACGAGCTCGAGGACCTGACCTCCAACCGCCGGCGCGAGATCGCCGAGCGGATCAAGGAGGCGCGCGAGTTCGGCGACATCTCGGAGAACTCCGAGTACGACGACGCCAAGAACGAGCAGGCGATGCTCGAGCAGCGGATCGCGCAGCTCGAGGAGCGGCTGCGCTCGGCCAGCGTCATCGACGCCGGCGAGCTGTCGACCGAATCGGTCGCGATCGGCTCGGTCGTCCACGTCAAGGACGAGAAGACCGGCAAGTCGATGAAGTACACGATCGTCGGCTCGGCCGAGGCCAACCCGTCGGAGACCAAGCTCTCCAACGAGTCGCCGGTCGGCCGTGCGCTGCTCGGCCACAAGCGCAACGAGACCGTCTCGGTCCAGGTCCCGCGCGGCCCGGCGCGCAAGCTCAAGATCACCAAGATCGACGTCGGGCTGAAGTAGTCTCGCCGCCGTGACGGCGGACGAGACATCGGACCTCCTGGCCCAGCGCCGGGCCAAGCTCGAGCGCCTGCGCGCCGACGGCATCGACCCGTTCCCGCACGCGTTCGCCGGCGTCGAGCCGATCGCCGACGTCCGCGCCGCGCACGCGGACCTCGAGGCGGGCGGCGAGACCGACATCACGCACCGCGTCGCCGGGCGCCTGCACGCGCGCCGCGGCCAGGGCGGGATGGCGTTCCTCGACCTCGACGACCGCAGCGGGCGCATCCAGCTCCAGGCCAAGGTCGACGCGCTCGGCGAGGAGCGCATGGCGCGACTGCTCGACCTCGACCTCGGCGATCTCGTCGGCGTCGACGGACGCGCGTTCGTCAGCCGCCGCGGCGAGCTGACGCTCGAGGTCGTCGACTTCACCGTGCTCGCCAAGTCGCTGCGCCCGCCGCCCGACAAGCACCACGGGCTGCAGGACGTCGAGACGCGCTTTCGCCGCCGCGAGCTCGACCTGATCGCCAACGAGGACTCGCGCGCGCTGTTCGTGACGCGCGCCAAGGTCATCGCATCGGTCCGCCGGCAGCTCGACGACGCCGGCTTCATCGAGGTCGAGACGCCGGTCCTGCAGCCGCTCTACGGCGGCGCGCTGGCGCGCCCGTTCACGACCCACCACAACGCGCTCGACCGCGACCTCTACCTGCGGATCGCCACCGAGCTGTACCTCAAGCGGCTCATCGTCGGCGGCCTCGAGCGCGTCTACGAGCTCGGCAAGGACTTCCGCAACGAGGGCGTCTCGTTCAAGCACAACCCCGAGTTCACGATGCTCGAGTGGTACGAGGCCTACGCCGACTACGACGACGCCGCGGCGCGTCTCGAGCGCCTCGTGGCCGGCGTCGCACAGGCGGTCGGCTACGACGGCGAGCTCGACTTCACGCCGCCGTGGCGGCGCGTCACGCTGCGCGACGCGATCCGCGAGGCCTGCGGGGTCGACATCCTCGAGCACCGCGAGCGCGACGCCCTGGCCGCGGCGATGGACGCGGCGAACCTCGGCATGCCGACCGCCGACCGCACGTGGCCCCAGCTCGTCGACGACCTGCTGACCAAGCATGTCGAGGCGAACGTCACCGACCCGACGTTCGTCATCGACTACCCGGTCGAGCTGTCGCCGTTCGCCAAGGACCACCGCACCGAGCCGGGGCTCGACGGAGCGCTTCGAGGCGTTCGCCGAGGGGATGGAGATCGCCAACGCGTTCACCGAGCTCAACGACCCCGACGAGCAGCGCGCGCGCTTCGAGCAGCAGCAGCGCTACTGGCCGCAGGGCGACGAGGAGGCGCAGCCCTACGACGAGGGTTTCGTCGCCGCGCTCGAGCAGGGAATGCCGCCGACCGGCGGCCTCGGTCTGGGCATCGATCGGCTCGTGATGCTGATGACCGGACGGCGCTCGATCCGCGAGGTCGTGCTGTTTCCGGCGATGCGTGACTAGGCACGCCTGCCCCGCCCGCTACACTCCGCCGCGATAGGCCGGGGACAGTCCCTGGCCACAAGAGGTGTCGTTTGCGTTCGCAGTTGCCTTCCCGCACGTGCGCGCTTCATGGCACAGAGATCGGAGAGCAACTGTATGTCCACGGGTACCGTGAAATGGTTCAGCGACGAGAAGGGCTTTGGTTTCATCAGCCCCGATGAGGGCGGCAAGGACGTCTTCGTCCACCACAGCGCGATCGTCGCCGACGGGTTCCGCTCGTTGGCCGAAGGCGCCAAGGTTGAGTTCGACGTGACTCAGGGCCCCAAGGGTCCGAGCGCCGAGAACGTCCGCCCCACTGGCTGAAGCGCGCAGATTGCGACGCGTCCGCTGACGGCTCGGCGGGGACCCGCCGAGCCGTTGGTAGACTTAGCCATGCCCGTCGTGCGAAACAGCCCTCTCATCCCTTCGGCGCGTTACGCCGATACCGGGGGTGCAGGGTTGGATCGCCGTCCCTTCGACCCCAGGCCAAGACCCCGGAGCAACTAAGGCTAGAGGCACAGCTTCAGCAGGAAGGACCGTCGCAGCATCATGTTCGAGCGATTCACAGAACGGGCCCGCCAGGTCGTCGTTCTCGCGCAGGAAGAGGCGCGGACGCTCAAGCACAACTACATCGGCACCGAGCACATCCTGCTCGGGCTGCTGCGCGAGGAGGAGGGCCTGGCCGCCCGCGTATTGGAGTCGCTGGACATCACCGTTGAGCGTGTGCGCGCGCAGGTCGTGCGCATCGTGGGCTCCGGTGAGGAGGTCACGTCCGGCCAGATCCCGTTTACGCCTCGCGCAAAGAAGGTCCTCGAGCTGGCGCTGCGTGAAGCGCTGAGCCTGGGCCACAACTACATCGGCACCGAGCACATCCTGCTCGGACTCGTGCGCGAGAACGAGGGCGTCGCCGCGCGCATCCTGCTCGATTTCGACGCCGACTCCGAGAAGATCCGCAACGAGGTCATCCGCATGCTCTCCGGCCCCGGCGGACGCCGCGGGCAGGGCGCGTCGCAGGGCTCGGGCAGCTCCGGCCAGGCGGCCGGGGAGGGCAAGAAGTCCTCCAAGCTGCTGGACCAGTTCGGCCGCAACCTGACCAAGCTCGCCTCCGAGGGCAAGCTCGACCCGGTCGTCGGTCGCGAGACCGAGATCGAGCGGATCATGCAGATCCTCTCGCGCCGCCAGAAGAACAACCCGGTGCTGATCGGCGAGCCGGGCGTCGGCAAGACCGCCGTCGTCGAGGGCCTGGCCCAGCGCATCACCAACGCCGACGTGCCCGAGCTGCTGAAGGGCAAGCAGATCTACACGCTCGACCTCGCGGCGCTGGTCGCGGGATCGAAGTACCGCGGCGAGTTCGAGGAGCGTCTCAAGAAGGTGATGAAGGAGATCACCCAGCGCGGCGACATCATCCTGTTCATCGACGAGCTGCACAACCTCGTCGGCGCCGGCGCCGCCGAGGGCGCGATCGACGCTGCGTCGATCCTCAAGCCGGCGCTGGCCCGCGGCGAGCTACAGACGATCGGCGCCACGACGCTCGACGAGTACCGCAAGTATCTCGAGCGGGACTCGGCGCTGGAGCGTCGTTTCCAGCAGGTCCGTGTCGAGCAGCCCACGACCGACGAGACCGTGCAGATCCTGCGCGGCCTGCGCGATCGCTACGAGGCGCACCACAAGATCGAGATCACCGACGAGGCGCTGGAGGCGGCGGCCGAGCTGGCCGACCGCTACATCTCCGATCGCCAGCTGCCCGACAAGGCGATCGACCTGATCGACGAGGCCGCGTCGCGGATGCGGATCAAGTCGATGACGTCGCCGCCCGTCTACCGCGAGCTCGAAGAGGAGATCGAGGAGACGCGGCGTGCCAAGGAGTCGGCGATCGAGTCCCAGGAGTTCGAGAAGGCGGCCAACCTGCGCGACTCCGAGCGTCGCCTGACCAACCGCAAGCGCGAGCTCGAGGAGCAGTGGGAGGCCGGCGAGGGCGAGGGTGAGCGGCCCGCGATCGGCGAGGAGGAGATCGCCGACATCGTCTCGATGTGGACCGGCATCCCGGTGTTCAAGCTGACCGAGGCCGAGACGCAGAAGCTGATGCGCATGGAGGAGGAGCTCCACAAGCGCGTCATCGGTCAGTCGGCCGCCGTCGAGGTCATCTCCAAGGCGATCCGCCGCTCGCGCGCGGGGCTCAAGGACCCCAAGCGCCCGACCGGCTCGTTTGTGTTCCTCGGCCCGTCCGGCGTCGGCAAGACGGAGCTCGCCCGCACGCTGGCCGAGTTCCTGTTCGGCGACGAGGATTCGATGGTCCGCATCGACATGTCGGAGTACATGGAGAAGCACGCCGTGTCGCGGCTCGTCGGCTCGCCTCCGGGCTACATCGGCTACGACGAGGGCGGCCAGCTGACCGAGGCCGTGCGGCGCAAGCCGTACTGCGTGCTGCTGCTCGACGAGATCGAGAAGGCCCACCCCGACGTCTTCAACATCCTGTTGCAGATCCTCGAGGACGGCCGCCTGACCGACTCCCAGGGCCGCACCGTCGACTTCCGTCACGCGATCGTGATCATGACCTCGAACATCGGGGCCCAGGAGATCGCACGCAACACGCCGCTGGGCTTCGCCGTCTCCGATGACGAGACGGGGATCACGTACGACGACATGAAGAACCGGATCATGAGCGAGCTCAAGAAGGTCTTCCGGCCTGAGTTCCTCAACCGGATCGACGACGTCGTCGTGTTCCACAAGCTGACCAGAGACGAGATCAAGACGATCGTCGAGCTGCTGCTGCTGCGCATCCGCGAACAGCTGGCCGATCGCGATCTGCAGCTCGAGCTGTCCGAGGAGGCGAAGGATCTGCTCGTCGAGAAGGGCTGGGACCCGTCGATGGGCGCTCGCCCTCTGCGCCGCGCGATCCAGCGCTACATCGAGGATCCGCTGGCCGACTTCGTCCTGCGCGCCGAGCTCCCGGCCGGCGCGACGGTGATGGTCGATCCGGCGCCCGAGGGCGACGACCGCGAGGTCGTGCTGACGGTCGTCGAGGGTGAACCGGCACCGAAGCCGGTCGCGGTCGGCGCCGAGGGCTCCGACAGCGACGAGCCGGCCGAGGGTGAAGACCCGCCGGCCGTCTCGGACGTCACGCCCGACGCGCCAGTCGAGTAGGGAACGCCCACGGTCGAGATCAAGGTTCGCGACGACGGCCCGTACAAAGTGACGGGCCCCGTCCGCGTGATCGATGCCGAGGGCAACGAGTTCGAGCTGCCGCCCGGCGAGTCGATCGCGCTGTGCCGCTGTGGGCAGTCCAGCACCAAGCCGTTCTGCGATCGCGCGCATCGCGACACGTCGTTCACATCGCGTGAACGAGCGCATCCCTGACGCGTTCGACGCCGCAGCCCGCAAAGCGGACATTTGACAACGACGTATCTCCGATATATCGTTATCTATCGTAGAACGATCGACGACGAAGGGAGATACACATGACGTCGATTGCCCAAGAGTGGGGATTTGCCCCACGCAAATGCCGCGGTCGCGGTCCGAGCATCGCTCAGATGGCCGGCCATCGCGGCCATCGCGGCTTCCAGGGTGGCCCCGCCTTCGAGCGTGAGGGCTACGGCCCGCGCCGTCGCGGTCGCCGCCCCCGCGGCGATGTCCGCGCGGCGGTCCTGCTGCTGCTCGAAGAGGAGTCCCGCAACGGCTATCAGCTGATGCAGGAGATCGAAGAGCGGAGCGGCGGCGCCTGGCGTCCGAGCCCCGGCTCGACCTACCCGGCGCTGGCCCAGCTCGAGGACGAGGGCCTGGTTGTGGCCACCGCCGTCGGGACGGGTCGTGAGTTCGCGCTCACCGACGCGGGTCGCACGTACGTGCAGGAGAACCGCGAGACGCTCGGCGAGCCGTGGACCGACGCCACCCGTGGCGTTCCCAAGGAGGGACCCGAGGCGCGCGGCCTGATCAAGCAGATCGCGGTCGCCGCGATGCAGGTCATGGTCGCCGGGACGCAGTCCCAGCGCGAGGAGGCGGTCCGGCTTATGTCCGAGACGCGCCGCGGGCTGTATCGGATCCTCGCCCAGGAGGACGAGGCCGAGTAGTCAGCGCAGCCGGCGGAAGGGGTCGACGTAGACGTCGTCGATCTCGAACGCCGCGCCCACCGCAGTGATGCGCAGTGCAAGCCGCGATCCGGTCAGCAACGGCAGACCGGACGCGGTGAGCACCTGCGTCGTCGGCTGCCATGAGCCGCTCGGCAGCACGATGCCCAGGGGCAGTGCGTGCAGCAGCCCGTCGTGGCCGGTGTAGCGCACGTCGACACGCAGCATCGTCAGCAGCGGCAGCCCGCCGCCCTTGCTGAACAGGCGGACCGTCGGATAGCCGAGGCCGCCGCAGAACGATGGCGTCGTCACCGACGCGCCGGCCGGCAGCGACAGCGCATGATCGCCGTCGCCCGAGACGTCCCACGGCTCGTTGTCGGACGTCAGCTTCGCGCCGCCCGCGGCGTGCCACTGCAGGCCCGACTCGAACGTCCCCCCCGGAACCTGCGCGTAGCTGGCCGGGTCGGCCCACGGAGCGAACGGGTGGCTCAGCGAGCCCGGATCGCAGCCGTCGTCGCCGGCCGCGAGGGCCGCGGTCGCCGACGACCCGGCGAGCGCTACGGCGAAGGCCGCGGCGATGAGCAGATGGGTGAGCTTGCGTGCCATGGGGACGGCATGGTGCGGGCTGTAGACCGAAAAATGAAGTGATGTGGACGTATGTCCGGGCGTCACGGTTCAGGCCTGTCCCGAAACGCCGATCCATACAGCGTGTCCGACGTCGACCTGATCCACGAGCAGCTGCTCGTCACGCGCGAGGCGCAGGAGTCGGCGGCGCCCGGACGCCGCGAGCTCGTCGTCGAGGTGCTGGCGGCGCTGGCGCTGGTCGCGACCGTCCTCGGCCTCGCCGCCGTCGCCCCGGCCGGCCACTGGGCGCCGGCGTGGGAGGTCGGGCTGCTCGTGCTCGCCTACGCGGCGCTCGCGGCGATCGCGTTCGACGTCGGAGCCGGCGTCTCGTCGCCGGTCGAGCTCGTACTGATCGCGATGCTGTTCGTCGCCCCGCCGGCCTGTGTGCCGCTGCTCGTGGCCGGCGCGCTCGCGCTGCGCTGGCTGCTCGCGCTGCTGTTCACGCGCCGTGAGCACCCGCTGCGCGTCGTGCTCGCGCTGCCCGACGCCTGGCACGCGGTCGGCCCGGCCGCGGTACTCGCGTTCGCCGGCGCGCCGGCCCCGTCGCTGTCGCTGTGGCCGCTGCTCGTCGCCGCGCTCGTCGCCCAATTCGTCTGCGACGCGGCGGCGGGAACGCTGCGCGTGTGGCTCATCCACCACGACCGCCCGTCGTTGCAGCTGCGGATGATGGGATGGGTCGCCGCCGTCGATGCGGCGCTGGCCCCGATCGGCCTGCTCGTCGCGATCGTCATGGCTGACGAACCGGCCGCCATCGTCTGCGTGCTGCCGCTCGCCGCGCTGCTGGCCGTATTCGGCCGCGAGCGCGACCAGCGGATCCGCCAGGCGCTCCAACTCTCCAGCGCCTACCGCGGCACGGCGCGCCTGATGGGCGACATGCTCGAGGCCGACGACGCCTACACCGGCGGCGAGCACACCCGGGGCGTCGTCGAGCTGGCTGTCGAGGTCGGCGAGCAGCTCGGGCTCGGGCCCAGCGAGCTGCGTGACCTCGAGTTCGGGTCGCTGCTGCACGACATCGGCAAGCTGCGCGTTTCCAACGAGATCATCAACAAGCCCGGCAAGCTGAGTCGCGCCGAGTGGGAGATCATCCGCCGTCACCCGATCGACGGCCAGGAGATGCTGGCCCGCGTTGGGGGTGCGATGGCCACCGTCGGCGACATCGTCCGTGCCCACCACGAGCGCGTCGACGGCGACGGCTATCCGGACGGCCTGCGCGGCGACGAGATCCCGTTGGCGTCGCGGATCATCTGCGTCTGCGACGCCTACAGCGCGATGACGACGACGCGCTCCTACCGCCGCGCGATGACCCGCGACGCGGCGATCCGCGAGCTGCGCCTCAACGCCGGGCGGCAGTTCGACGCCGATGTCGTCGAGGCGCTGGTCCGCGTGACGCAGCGCGACGGCGAGGGGCCGGTGGCGCTCCCGTTGGTCGCCTGAGCGCTCGTCCCCGGGGGGGCGAAGCCGTCGGCCCCGGGCCCTAGTCTCGGTACACCGATGGCCACCGCGACGACGATCCACGTGTGCACCCAGTGCGGGCACGCCGAGGCCCGCTGGCACGGGCAGTGCCCGGGCTGCGGCGAGTGGAACACGCTGGTCGAGGAGGCCGCACCGCCGCGGATCTCGCGCGGCAAGGCGATCGGCGGGGCAGGCGGGCGCGCGGCCCGGGCGGCGCCCGTCGTGGCGCTGCGCGACGTGCAGGCGCAGCACGCCGAGCGCCTGCTGACCGGCATCGGCGAGCTCGATCGCGTGCTCGGCGGCGGGCTCGTCGCCGGGTCGCTCGTGCTGCTCGGCGGCTCCCCGGGGATCGGCAAGTCGACGCTGACGAACATGGTCCTCGGTCACCTGGCCGCGGCCGGCCGGCGCACGCTCTACGTCTCCGGCGAGGAGTCGGCGGCACAGGTCCGCCTGCGCGCGCAGCGCCTCGGCGATGGGGCGCTCGACGTCCCGATCCTGGCCGAAACCGACCTCGACGTCGTGCTGGCGACCATCGCCGCCGAGCGCCCGGACGTGTGCGTCATCGACTCCGTGCAGACGCTCAACGCGACGGCGCTGTCCGGCGGCCCGGGCTCGGTCGGCCAGGTGCGTGAGGTGGCGACGCAGGTCATGCGCACGGCCAAGGCGCAGTCGACGGCGGTGATCCTCGTCGGCCACGTGACCAAGGACGGTGCGCTCGCCGGCCCGCGCGTGCTCGAGCATCTCGTCGACTGCGTGCTGCAGTTCGAAGGCGAGCGCGAGCGCACCTACCGCACCGTGCGGGCGCTGAAGAACCGCTTCGGCTCGACCAACGAGACCGGCGTGTTCGAGATGCGCGACGACGGCCTCGTCGAGGTCCTCGACGCCAGCGCCCGGTTCGTCGGCGAGGCGACCGGCAAGCCGGGCAGTGTCGTGCTGGCGGCGATGGAGGGCTCGCGACCGCTGCTCGTCGAGGTCCAGGCGCTGGTGTCCGCGTCGGAGCTCGTCCCGCCGCGCCGTGTGTGCAACGGCATCGACCGCAACCGCCTGGCCCTCGTGCTGGCGGTGCTCGCCCGCCATGCCGGCGTCGGCACCGGCACGAGCGACGTGTTCGTCAACGTCGTCGGTGGCGTGCGCCTCGACGAGCCGGGCGCCGACCTGGCGATCGCGCTCGCCGTCGCCAGCGCGGCGCGCGGCGTCGCGGCGACGGGCGACGACAAGCCATTGGCCTGCTTCGGCGAGGTCGGCCTGACCGGAGAGCTGCGCGGCGTCGCCCACGCCGACCGTCGCGCCACCGAGGCGGCCAAGTTCGGACTGCGCACGGTGGTCTCCCCCGACAGCGCCCCGAGCCTGCGAGCGGCTGTCACCGCCGCCCTTGGACCGCCGGTCCACAGCGGTTAGACCGCATCCACGAAATCCCGCACAGACCGGGTTTTGCCCGCCATCATCCGCGCTGTGCAGCGGCGACCGCAAATTCTTGCGCTGGGTGGCGGAGGCTTCTCGATGGAGCCGGGCAACACCCTGCTCGACGACCACGCGCTCTCCCTGACCGGCCGCGAGCGCCCCCGCGTCTGCTTCCTGCCCACGGCGTCAGGCGATGCTGACCACTACGTCGTGCGCTTCTATCGCGCCTTCGCCGCCCGGGCCGACGTAAGTCACCTGTCGTTGTTTCGGCGCGACCGCACGCCGGGCGCGGTCGAGGGTGACATCCGTGCTCACCTGCTCGCCCAGGACCTGATCTACGTCGGCGGTGGCAGCGTGGTATCGCTGGTCGGCACCTGGCGCGCCCACCGCGTCGACAAGATGCTGCGCGACGCGTGGAAGGCCGGCGTCGTCCTGTGCGGGCTGAGCGCCGGCTCGCTGTGCTGGTTCAGCGAGGTGATCACCGCGTTTCACGGTCCGCCCGAGCGCGTCGCGGGGCTCGGGCTGCTGCCGTTCTCCAACTGCGTGCACTACGACGAGGAGCCCGAGCGCCGCGACCACTTCCGCGACGCGATCGCCACCGGCATGCCCGGCGGTTTCGCCTGCGA
Source organism: uncultured Actinomycetes bacterium (assembly GCA_963766605.1). GTDB lineage: Bacteria > Actinomycetota > Thermoleophilia > Solirubrobacterales > Solirubrobacteraceae > AC-49. The sequence continues at coordinate 253,239 of CAVYAT010000003.1, read as the reverse complement.
GGACGGCGCGGCGCTGCACTTCGTCGGGCGCGAGCTGCACGAGGTCGTCAGCTCGCGGCCGAAGTCGAGGGCCTACCGTGTCGAGCCCGTCGAGGGCGTGGTGACCGAGACCGAGCTGACGCCGACCTATCTCGGCGTCCCCAAGGAGGCGCCGGCCGCGGTGCTCGCCGCGTGACGCGCAGGCCCACGATCCTCGCCATGGGCGGCGGGGGCTTCACGATGGAGCCCGAGAACCCGGCGCTCGACGAGTTCGTGCTCACGCTGTCGGATCGCCAGGTCCCGCGGCTGCTGTTCCTGCCGACCGCGTCCGGTGACGCGATGGCCCAGGTGGGGCGCTTCCACGCGACGTTCGACGATCGCCCGTGCGAGACGCGCGTGCTGTCGATCTTCCGGCTCGGCGAGACCGGCGGCGTGCCGTTGCGCGACCTGATCCTCGCCCAGGACATCGTCTACGTCGGCGGCGGCTCGATGCGCTCGATGCTCGCGATCTGGCGCGAGTACGAGCTCGACGTGATCCTGCGCGAGGCATGGGAGTCGGGCGTCGTGCTGGCCGGGCTCAGTGCGGGCGCGATGTGCTGGTTCACCGGCGGCGTGACGATGTCGACCGGGCTGCCCGCGCCGGTCGCCGGGCTCGGCCTGCTGCCCGGCTCGCTGTCGGTTCACGCTGACACCGACGCCGGCCGCCTGCCGGTGTTCGAGGCGGCGATCCGCGACGGCCGCCTGCCCGACGGCTGGCTGGCCGACGACGGCGCCGGGCTGCTGTTCCGCGGACTCGCGCTCGAGCGCGTCGTCAGCTCCCGTGCCCGGGCGCGGGTGGTTCACGTGCGCCGCGACGACGACGGCGGGCTGGTGCGCACCCAGCTCGCGCCCGAGCTGCTGACCGCGGCGCCGCGGTCGGAGCGCCCGGTCGCCGGCGACGTGCTCGAGTTCCGCCGCGCGCAGCGGCAGTCCGACCGCCGCTGAACCGGCGTTCTAGGCCGTGAGCGGCCCGACCGCGGTCGCCCGGCCGAAGTTGCCGATCATGTCGCGTGCCGCGATCGACACACGCAGGGTGACCTGACGGTGGTGGGCGAGGTAGTGCGCTCCGGCGTGGGTGAGCGACACGACCATCGTCTGTGGCCCGGTGACCAGCGACGCCGCGACCCGCTGGGCGATGATCACGCCCCCCGCGCGCACCACGACGCGGATCAGCCCCGGGGCCGACAGGCCGACGACGATGTCGAGCCGGCGATGGTGGCGGGCGTAGACCCGGTGGTTGTCGCCGAGCGCGGCGGTGACGGTCAGGGGAGTCGCAGCCGCGCCGAACGTTACGTCCGGCGTCAGCGTCGGCGTGAAGCCCACCAATCCGAGCGCGGCGATCGACGTGTGCCCGGGCGTCGCCGGATGCGCGACGCCGCGGTCGACGAGCCCGACCGTCCCGTACCCGAGGAACCCGCCGCTGGCGAGCTGCAGCAGATGTCCGTCGAACGGCGCGTGGGGGAGCGGCAGCAGCGATCCGCGCAGCGGGGGCGTGTTGCCGACAAAGCCGCCGAACCCGGGGTCGAGCATCGTCGACGGCCCGACCGTTCCGTCGGGCGCGACCGCGCGGACGTGGGTGTCGCCCGACAGCGCGAGCACCGTCCCGTCGGGCGAGCCGAGCAGCGGCGTGACTGCCGTACCCGAGCCCACGTGGACCTTGTTGATCGTCGACGTGCCGTCGGCGGCGACCGAGATCGCGTGGCCGAAGTCCGACGCGACGATCGACCCGTCGGGGCGCACGACGAGGTCGCCGGCGCCCGCGTCGGCGGGCAGGGGGAACGGCGTGCCGCCGTGGAACGTCGGATCGGGCGTTCCGTTGGCGTTCAGCCGCGCGACGAGCAGGTTGCGATCGCGGGCGGCGCTCGGCGCACCGGTGGCCGCGCCGAGCGCCACCAGGGTCCCTCCGGGGCCGAACACGACATCGTCGCCGCCGGTGCCCGGGCCGCCGACGGTCGCGACGCCATCGACGCCGAACGAGGGGTCCGGCGCCCCGGTCGGCGTCAGCTTCGCCACCACCCACGTGTTGGCGCCGACCGACGGTCCCGCCGAGCCGACGAGGATCAGCGAGCCGTCCGGTTCCACGAAGCCGGCCTCCGGGCATGTGCAGTTGACCTGCACCGACGTTCGGACGACCCCGAAGTTGCCGAAGCTGTTGTCGACCGTCCCGTTGGCGTTCAGGCGCACGACGGCGCGCTGGCGCAGGTCGGTTCCCGGCGCCGGGTCGGCGGTGCCGAGCACGAACAGATGGCCGTCGGGCGCGCGCAGCAGCGGGCCGCGGGTGACGTCGGGCGGCCACGAGACGCTGGCGATCCCGCCGCTGGCGAAGGTGGGATCGAGCGTCCCCTGGGGGGTCACCTGGACGAGCTCGACGTTCGATGAGCCCTCGATCAGAAACAGCGCTCCGCCGCGCGGCAGCGCGACTGCGCCGTCGATCTGGGGCTCGAACACCTTTGCGACGATCGTGTTGCCGTCGAGCGGGACGATCGCGCGGCCGGGCGCGAGATCAGCCGATGCGGCCGAAACCGGGAGCAGCAGGGTCGCCAGGAGGGCGATGAGGTGGCGACGTCGATCGGTCATGCTGCACCCGGCGGGTTGGACCCGTGGAGGAGATACCCGCGCTGGCCCTGGTTCATCCGCATGGCGATTGAACGGGCGAAGGCGGACGTTGTTGCTGCATTAGCAGAGGCAACGCGTCCAGCACCCCAGTAACAAAGCCAAAATCGCTGCTAGAATGCGTTGTGATGGCGCAGCGAACTGGGGATGAGGTCAGTGACCTCGATACTCGACAAGAGCCCCGGCTCGTAAAGGCGTTGGAGATGGTAGCGCCGGGCACGGCGCTCCGTGAGGGCATCGAAAACATCCTCCATGCGCGCACCGGAGGCATGATCGTTATCGGTGAGCCCGACGACCTCAGCTTCCTCTACTCGGGCGGCATCAAGCTCGACATTGACTATACGCCAGCGTTCCTCTACCAGGTCGCAAAGATGGACGGCGCCATCACGCTCAACGCGAATTCAACCAAGATCATCATGGCCAACGTACAGCTCATGCCCGACCCGACGATCCTCTCGCTCGAGACCGGGACGCGGCACCGCACGGCCGAGCGCGTGTCCAAGCAGACCGAGGCTCTCGTCATCGCGATCTCGCAGCGCCGCGAGGTCGTGTCGCTGTACATCGATGGCGCCAAGTACATCCTCGAGGACATCCCGGTCGTGCTGGCCAAGGCCAACCAGGCCCTCGCGACGCTCGACAAGTACCGCACGCGACTCGATCAGGTCTCCACCCGCCTGACCGCCCTGGAGTTCGAGGGCGGCGCGACGCTGCACGACGTCCTGACGGTCCTCCAGCGCTCGGAGCTCGTCACACGGATGGCCGTCGAGATCGAGCGCTACATCGTCGAGCTGGGCACCGAGGGGCGCCTGATCGAGATGCAGCTCGAGGAGACGATGGTCGGCACCGCCGCCGACAAGGCCGCGCTGATCCACGACTACCTGGTCGCCGACTCCGACGAGGCGTTCGCCGCCGCGCTCGACGAGCTCGGACGCATGCCGCACCAGGACCTGCTCGATTTCGGCCGCCTGGCCGAGATCGTCGGCTACGACCGCAAGCTCAACACTCTTGACTATCCGGTCGCCCCCCGGGGCTTCCGGATACTCGGGCGGATCCCCCGCCTGCCACGCATCGTGGTGTCGCAGATCGTCAACGAGTTCGGAGGACTCGACGAGCTGCTGGCCGCGACCGACACGGAATTGGAAACGGTCGAGGGCGTGGGGGAAATCAGAGCGAAGGACATTCGCGAGGGCCTGCGCCGGTTGCAGGAGATCAACCTCGTCGATCGCTATTTGCAGACCTAAGCAAGACGCCGGAGGACTACCGGCGGACCAAGGAGGATCACCATTACGGACATGACCGAAGAGCAGCTGTTGGAGGACCTCGAGCCCGTCGTGCTCGAGAACATCGAGTTCGAACTCGGCGACAGCGTCGTCTATCCGCACCACGGGGCAGGCAAGGTCCTCAAGAAGGAACGTAAGGCGATGTTCGGTGAGGAACGCGAATACCTCACCATCAAGATCCTGCACAACGACATGACCGTGATGGTTCCGTGCGAGAACGCCGGTCGTGCCGGGCTGCGCCGGATCATCGACGAGGAAGCCGTTCAGAAGGTCCTCGCCGTCCTGCAGGACGAGCTGTCAGACATGCCCAAGAACTGGAATCGCCGGTTCAAGCACAATCGCGACAAGATCAAGACCGGCGACATCTACGAGCTGGCCGAGGTCGTGCGCAACCTGGCGATCCGGGAGCACGACAAGGGCCTCTCGACGGGCGAGAAGCAGATGTTCACCCGCGCGAAGAAGATCCTCGCGTCCGAGCTCATGTATGCGCTGGACATGGACGAGGAGGGTGCCGAGGAGCACCTCGACAACCTCCTCGCCGCATCGGCCGGCGCTCAGGTAGCGACGGCGAAGTAGGCGCCCGGAGATGGCCGCGGTCGCGCTGATCGTGGCCGCCGGGCGGGGCGAGCGCCTTGGGTCCAGCGGACCCAAGGCGCTCGTCGTCGTTCATGGGCTCCCGATGCTCCAATGGAGCATCGACACGCTGGCGGCGGTCGCGTCGCCGGTCGTCGTGGCGCTGCCCGAGGGCGTGCCGGCGCCGGGCGGGACGATCGGCGTCGTCGGCGGTGCGCACCGCTCGCTGAGCGTGCGCGCGGCGCTGGCGGCGGCGCCGGACGACGGCGACCCGGTGATCGTCCACGATGCGGCGCGCCCGCTGGTGACGGTCGAGCTCGTCAACGCGTGCCTGGCCGCGCTCGACGGCGCCGACGCCGCGATCGCGGCGGCGCCCGTGAACGACACGGTCAAAGAGGCCGACGGCGACGCGCGCGTGCTGCGGACGCTCGACCGCTCGCGGCTGTGGGCCGTGCAGACGCCGCAGGTGTTCCGCCGTGCCGCGCTGGCCCGCGCGCTGGACCAGCCCTACGAGGTGCTCGCCGGCGCGACCGACGACGCGTCGCTGGTCGAGGCCCAGGGGGGCACGGTCCGCGTTGTCGCCGCTCCACGTGAGAATCTCAAGGTGACGACGCCCCTGGATCTCGTGCTCGCCGAGACCCTGCTCGCCCGGCGATGCTGACCGACTACCACGTCCACCTGCGCAGCGACGATCCCGGCACGGCGCTCGAGGCCGACACGGCGGCGCACTACCGCGAGACGGCCGCGGAGCGCGGGATCGAGGAGCTCGGCGTCTCCGAGCACGTCTACCGCTTCACCGCGGCGCTCGACGTCTGGCAGCACCCGCTGTGGGTCGAGTCGGCGAGCGACGACATCGACGACTACTGCGAGTTCGTGCGCTCGCAGACCGACCTTCGGCTCGGCATCGAGGCCGACTTCATCCCCGGGCGCGAAGACCGGATGCGCGCTCTGCTCGACGCGCGTGACTGGGACTATGTCGTCGGCTCGATCCACTTCCTCGCCGACGGGGCGCTCGACTACGATCGCTTCGATGTCTGGAACTCCGGCCGCTCGGCCGACCATGTCTGGCGGACCTACTTCACGTGGCTGGGCGAGGCGGCGGCCAGCGGCATGTTCGACATCCTCGCCCACCCCGACCTCGTCAAGTACTGGGGCGTGCAGCGCCCGGTGCCGGAACGCGACCCGCGCTTCTACTACGACCTGGCGATGGAGGCGATCGCCGACAGTGGCATCGCCGTCGAGGTTTCGACGGCTGGGCTGCGCAAGCCGGTCGGCGAGATCTACCCGGCGCCCGCCTTCCTCGAGATGGTGATCGACGCGGGCAACCCGATCGCGTTGTCATCTGACGCCCACACGGCCGGCGACCTCGGCTTCGGATACGACTCGGCGCTGGAGCTGCTGGGCGAGCTCGGAGTCGAGCAGATCGCGACGTTCGACCGCCGCGAGCGTACGCTGGTGGATCTGGGATGAGCACCCGCAGCGGCATCGGCTGGGACAGCCACCGGCTCGAGACCGGCGAGACGCTGATCCTCGGCGGCGTCGAGATCGATCACGAGGCCGGGTTGGCCGGCCACTCCGACGCCGACGTCCTGACCCATGCGGTGATCGACGCGGTGCTGGGCGCGTGCTCGATGGGCGACATCGGCATGTGGTTTCCCGACAGCGACGACGAGTTCCGGGGCGCCGACTCGATGGCGCTGCTGCGCGTGATCGTCGGTGAGGCCGAGGCTCGCGGCTTCTCCGTCGTCCACTGCGACACGACGGTGATCCTCGAGCGCCCCCGCCTGACCGACCATCGCGACGACATGCGCTCGTCGCTCGCGTCGGGCCTCCGCGTCCCGTTCGACGCCGTCAACGTCAAGGCCACGACCGGTGAGGGCATCGGGTTCATCGGCCGCGAGGAGGGCTGCGCCGCGCTGGCCGTCGTCACGGTCGACACGATCGCGGTCTCCGAAGACCAGCTCGACGATCTGACCGACTTCGCGAGCTGATTTGTTGCAGAGCGCGTGTCACGCGTGACGCGCGGGGCGGGACGATCGGGGGCGTGGGCCGCCTTAGCGTTGACAGTCAACGGTTTTGCAGCCCGACGATGCACGGCGCGCTCCTCGCTCGCGCTCACCACGGTGTGATCGAGATCGAAACGCTCCGGTCGATCGGCCTCAGTCAGTCGGCCGTCGACCACCGGGTTCGGACCGGGCGCCTGCATCGCGTCCATCGTGGAGTCTTCGCGGTCGGCCGGCCGGACCTGGGGGTTGAAGGACGCTGTCTCGCGGCGGCGCTGGCATGTGGACCGGACGCGCGGGTCTTCAAGCGATCCGCCGCGCGCCTGTGGGACCTGTGCGGAGGCGGTACGTCGAAGATCGACATCATCGCCCCGCGCTCGGTGCGCCCGCAGGCCGGGATCCGCCTCCACCGTCCACGCTCCCTCGATGATCTGGACTGCACCCAACGTCACGGAGTTCCGGTCACGACGGTCGCCCGGACCCTGCTCGACTGCGCCGCTCCCGGGATGGGGATCGACATCGGGGCGCTGCTGCATCAGGCAATCGTGCTTCAGGTGTTCGATGCGGTCGCGGTGTGGGACGTGCTGGCGCGCCATCCGACCCATCGAGGGGCACGTCGCCTGGACGGGGCACTGAGAGAGGAGCATCCGGTCACGCGGTCGGAGTTGGAGGATGTGATGGTCGCGCTGCTTCGGCGCGCCGGTCTAACGGAGTTCCAGACCAACCGGCACGTGTGGACGGGCGACGAACTCCTGGAGGTCGATTTCTTCTGGCCCGAGGCGGGGTTGGTGGTCGAGGTCGACAGCGCCCGCTACCACGGGTCGCGCTGGCGGCAGCGCAAGGACGCCGGGAAGACCGCGAAGCTCCGCGCGGCCGGTTTCGTCGTCCTGCGCTTCTGGGATGCAGAGATCAATGGCGCGCCGGAGCGGGTCGCCGCACAGATCGCCGCAGCCCGCGCTCACGACGCCACGCCGGCCCGCCGCCGCGCCGCGGCCTCGCGCAGTTGCTCGTGGCGCAGCGTGCGCTGGAGCTGCTGCAACGAGCGGCGGAGGTTGCCCGCGACCATCGGTGCGCTGGCGCGTTCGGCCAGCCAGCCGCCGACGCCCGAGTTGGGGATCCCGTAGCTCAGGCGCAGCTCGACGTGGGTGCGCGCGTCGCCGAGCTCGCGCAGGCGCCAGCGCCCGCGCTGGTCCATACCGGTGACGCTCGTCCAGGCCAGCTCCGCCGGCGGGTCGAACTCGACGACCTCGATCAGGCCGCCCACCTCGGCCGAGCCGACGCGCATCAGCATTCGGTAGCGCGCTCCGAGGCCCGTCGCCCGAGCGCCGTCGATCTCCCAGCGCGTGATGCCCGACATGAAGTGCAGGTAGCGCCCGGGGTCGGAGATCCAGTCCCAGACCGCCTCGCGGGGCGCGCCGATCTCGAGCGTCTGGCTGACCTTCATCCCAGCACCGGCAGCCGGCGCTCGGAGGCCAGCGCGTCGAGCGCCCGCTGCATGCGCTCGGTCACCAGCGCGTACGCCTCGTCGAGATCGGGGTCGGGGCCGAGCTCGGCGCGCAGGTCGATCGGCGACAGGACCTCGACCGTGATCTTCGCCGGCAGCGGAAGGTGGCCGAGGAAGTCGCCGACGTTCAGCCCCCACGGGATCGCGATCGAGACCGGCAGCACCTTCAGGCGGAAGATCCGGTCGAGGCGCAGCAGCCGCGCAAGGCCCTCACCGCGCGACAGGAACAGCGACGTCTCCTGGCCACCGATCGCGACCACGGGGACGATCGGGACGTCGCTGCGCAGGGCGAGGCGCAGGAAGCCCTTGCGGCCGTTGAAGTCGATCCTGTTGCGGTCCCACACCGGACGGTGGACCTCGTGATCACCGCCCGGGTAGACGACCAGCGCCGAGCCGCTGTCCAGAACGCGCTCCGCGTTCTCGCGCGACGCCGGCAGCGTGCCGAACTTGCGCAGGAAGCCGAGGCCCGGAAACGTCACCACGAGGTTGTGGGCGAGCTGGTAGGAGCGGCGCTCGACGCCGAAGTAGGCGCTGAACGCCAGCCCGAACAGCCACATGTCCGGGGCGATGTTGCCGCCCGAATGGTTGCCGACGAGCAGCACCGGCCCGTCCTCGGGGATGTTGCCGAGCCCGCGGACCTCGCCGCGGAAATACAGCGAGGTCAGCAGCCACAGCAGCGGCAGCTGCTCGCGGATGAAGTCGGGGTCGCGCTCGTTGAGGTCGGCGGCTGGGATGCGGTCGCGCGCAGCGCGGGCCAGGCGCTCGACCACCGGTTCACCGGGCGCGACGCGCGTGGCGGAACCGTGGCCGTTGGTGGAGGTCGTGGCGGTCGGCGGCACTGATCTGAGAATACGCGCAGCGGCCGGACTTCAAACGGACCGGCGGTCCTACGCCGCTGCGCGTGCCACCGAGCCGACGAGGAAGCGCTTGACCAGCCCTGCGGTCTGCTCCGGGCGCTCGAGCTGGGGCACGTGGCCGCAGCCGTCGAGCACGATCTGCTCGGCCTGGGGCAGCCACTGGCGCACGTGGCGCTCGAAGCCGGGCGGGATCAGCGGGTCGCGCTCGCCCCACACGAACAGCGCCGGCGTCTGGAGCTCCGACAGCCGGGGGTAGAAGCCGCGGTCGCCGAACGGGCGGTCGAGGTAGATGTTGCGTGCCGCCGACAGGAACGCGAGCCGGGCGGTTGCGCGCGCGTACACGCGCTGGAACTCGTCGACGACGACGTCGGCGACCTGCGGGTCGATCGCGTCGCGGTCGCCGAACAGCGAGAACAGCTGGCCCTCGACAGCCGAGCGCCCGAAGCGGTGGGGCAGCAGGCCGAACTCGGGCCGCATCAGCCGCACGAGCGCGTGCATGTCACGGCGTACGAATGCGACCGCCGGACACAGCAGCACGAGCGCCCCGACGCGGTTCGGCGCTCGCAGCGCGACCTCGATCGACACGCGGCCGCCGAGCGAGTTGCCGACCAGGTCGGCGCGGTCGATCTTCAGCGCATCCAGCAGCTGGATGATCGCCTCGGCGAACCACGCCGCGTTGTAGGACCCGCGCGCCGGCTTCGACGACGCCCCGAAACCGGGCAGGTCGGGGACGAGCACGCGGTGCCCGGCCTGGACGAGCGACGCGGCCAGGTCCAGCCACGACGCCTTGTTCGCCCCAAGGCCGTGGATGAGGAGGACGGGCGGGCCCTCGCCGATCGCCAGCGTCGACACGCTGCCGATCGGCAGCTCGAGCTGGTGCCGGCGCATGAGCGGCGTGCGGCCGTCGGGAAGTGCGAACAGGCTCTCGAATGTGACCGCGTCGTCGAGGTCGCCGCGCACGGCCAGCCGCCGCTCCCAGAACGCGGTGAAGCCGTTGATCTCGCCGTCGCGCAGCGCGAGCCACGTGTCGGAGTCGGTCGTCAGCGTGACCGTCGGGCGCCGCGACCCGGCGCCGGGGCGCACGAAGATGTCAGTCGCCGTGCAGCGGACCTCCCACATGCGCCCGAGGTCGGCCAGGCGCAGCTTGTACGTCGCGTCGAAGCCGTCGTGCGTGCCCAGGTAGCGATCGGGCAGCGTGCGCATCGCCTGGTCGACCAGCGCCATGCGCTGCACACGCGTTGCTGGACCGACCACCTGGTGATCCTATATTCCGGCGGCGCGGAATTGCCATGGACCGGTGGGCCAATAGATTGCCCAACGTGCGCACGATCCGTATTCACGACACGCGTTCGGGGCAGCTCGTGGAGCTCACCGAGCGCGAGCCGGGCAAGGTCGGCATCTACGCCTGCGGGCCGACCGTCTACAACCGCATCCACGTCGGCAACGCACGCCCGTTCGTCGTCTTCTCGCTGCTCAAGCGCTTCCTCGAGCACGAGGGCTACGACGCGACGCTGGTCGTCAACGTCACCGACGTCAACGACAAGATCTACGACGCCGCGCGCGCGACGGGCGTGCCGAGCGCACGGCTCGCCGTCGAGATGACGCAGCACTACGTCGCCGACACCGATGCGCTCGGTCTCGGGCGCCCCGACCACGAGCCGCTGGCCGGCGAGATGGTGGGGGAGATGATCGACCTGATCTCCGCGCTGATCGACCACGGGGCGGCCTACACGGCCGAGGGCGACGTCTACTTCCGCGTGCGCAGCGACGCCGATTACGGCTCGCTGTCGCACCGCTCGGTCGACGCGATGGACCAGGGGGAGGGTGAAGAACCGGTGGGCCTCGCCCTGAAGGAGGACCCGCTGGACTTCGCTCTGTGGAAGGCCCACAAGGAGGGCGAGGACACGTCGTGGGAGGCGCCGTGGGGGCGCGGCCGGCCGGGCTGGCACATCGAGTGCTCGGCGATGGCCGAGTCGCTGCTCGGCCTCGACTTCGAGATCCACGGCGGCGGCTCGGACCTCGTGTTTCCCCATCACGAGAACGAGGCCGCGCAGACGCGGATGGGGCGCGGGGCGCCGCTCAATCGGATCTGGATGCACAACGGGTTCGTCCAGATCGGTGGCGAGAAGATGGCCAAGAGCGTCGGCAACGTCGCGTTGTTGCACGAGATGCTCGAGCGTCACGGCGCGGCGACGATCGTGATGCTGATGGTCGGCGGGCACTACCGCCAGCCGCTGTCGTTCACCGACGACAGCTTGGCCGACGCCGCCGGCCGGGTGCGTCGCGTGCGCGAAGCGGGGCGGCGGCTCGTCGAAGGCCCGTCGCCGCCCGAGCTGGCGGTCCACCGTGAGCGCTTCTTCGACGCGCTCGCCGACGACTTCAACACGCCGACCGCGATGGCCGCCGCCTTCGAGTGGATCCGCGAGGCGAACGCGCGCGACGAGCCCGCCGGGCGTGCCGACCTGGCCGAGATGCTCGGCGTCCTGGGGCTCGGGTCGCTGGTCTCGGGCGACGACGCCGCCGCGCCCGACGCGGTCGTGGCGCTCGCGCAGGCCCGCGAGCAGGCGCGCGCGACGCGTGACTTCTCCGAGGCCGACCGGCTGCGCGACGAGATCGCGTCCGCGGGGTGGACCGTGCGCGATGGCGCCGGCGGGTTCGAGCTCGTGCCCCGGTGATCGTCTACGGACGCAACGCCGTACGGGAGCTGCTGGCCGCGGGCCGGCGGCCGGTGAGCGAGGTGTGGGCCGTGGCCGGCGCAGCGCGCGAGGAGTGGCTGGAGGGGGTCGATGTGGCCGTCGTCGATGCGGCCGAAGTGGCGCGACGCTGCGGCAGCGACGCCCACCAGGGCATCTGCGCCCAGACGGTCGGCTACCCGTACGTCAGCGGCGGAGAGGTTCTCGCGCGCGGCACGGGCGTCGTCGTCGTGCTCGACGAGCTCCAGGATCCTCAGAACGTCGGCGCCGTCTGCCGCAGCGCCGAGGCGCTCGGGGCGGCCGGCGTGATCATCCCCGAGCGCCGCAGCGCCGAGGTCACGCCGGCGGTCTGCAAGGCGTCGGCCGGCGCCGTCGAGCATCTGCGCGTGGCGCGCGTGCGGAACATCGCCGACTTCCTCGCCGACGCCAAGGCTGCCGGCTTCTGGTGCTACGGGGCCGACATGGACGCGCGAGTCGAGGTCGGCGAGGTCGACTGGCCCGATGCCTGCGCGCTGGTCTTCGGCGCCGAGGGGCGCGGCGTGCGCCCTCGTGTGGCCGCGTCGTGTGACGAGCTGGTACGGATAGCGATGCGCGGCACCGTCGCGTCGCTGAATGTCTCTGTCACCGCAGCGATCGTCCTGCACGCGGCCCTGGGAAGCGATAGGAATGGTCCATGAGCGCTTCCACAACCACGCCCCGCCTGGCGCCGCTGACCGACGACGAGCTGTCCGAGGACCAGCACGCGCTGATCGATCCGATGGGTCCCCGCGGATCGATGAACATCTTTCGCACGCTGGTCCGCCACCCGCGCATGTACCGCCACTGGGCGGGGTTCGGCGGTTGGCTGCTGCAGCGCTCGAGCTTCGAGCCGCGCGACCGCGAGACGATCATCCTGCGCGCCGCGTTCCGTGCCGGGGCGACGTACGAGTGGGGTCACCACGTGCCGCTCGGCCGCGAGGCCGGGCTGAGCGACGAGGAGATGCTGGCGATCGCCGGCCGCGGCGAGGCGGCGCCCGAGGCGGCGCTGCTCGTGACCGCCGTCGACGAGATCTTCGACAACCACTGCATCACCGACGCCACATGGGGCGCGCTGGCGGAGCGCTTTGACGAGCCGCAGATGATCGAGCTGCCGATGCTCGCCGGTCATTACCGGCTGCTGGCCGGCGCGCTGAACTCGTTCGGGGTCGAGCTCGAGGATGGCTTTCCGCGCCTGGGCGAGGTCACGGTCTAGTGTCCGCCGACATCCTTTCCGAACGGCCGGGCAGCGGGCGCCTGGCCGGCAAGACCGCGATCATCGTCGGCGCCGGCCAGACAACCGGCGAGCAGATGGGCAACGGCCGGGCCACGGCGCTGCTGTTCGCGCGCGAGGGGGCGAAGCTGCTGCTCGTCGATCGCGACGACGGGTCGGTGAGCGACACGCGCGCGCGCGTTGTCGCGGCCGGTGGCGATGCCGAGGTCCACATCACCGACATCACCTCCGAGGAGCAGTGCGTCCAGCTCGCCGCTGACGCGCGTGAGCATCTCGGCCGGATCGACATCCTCCACAACAACGTCGGCATCGGCGACGGCGACGCCCGTCCGACGAAGCTCGAGGAGGCGGTCTGGGACCGGATCATGGACGTCAACCTCAAGGCGATGTGGCTGACGTGCAAGCACGTCGTGCCGATCATGCGCGAGCAGCGCTCCGGCTCGATCATCAACGTCTCGTCGCTGGCCGCGGTCGGCACGGCCGCCAACCTGACCGCGTACCGGATGTCGAAGGCGGGGGTCAACGCGCTGACGCTGCACCTGGCGGCCGCCCAGGCGGTCGACCAGATCCGCGTCAACGCGATCGCGCCGGGCCTGATCGACACGCCGATGGGCGTCAACGCCGGCGCGGTGGCGCGCGGGATCACGCGCGAGGCCTACGCCGCCGACCGCGCCTCGCGGGTGCCCATGGGCCACCAGGGCACGGCCTGGGATGTCGCCTACGCGGCGCTGTACCTGGCCAGCGACGAGTCGCGGTTCGTCAGCGGGCTGATCCTCGCCGTCGATGGCGCCCAGGGCGCACACGTCGGCTAGGGGTGCCAGACGTGTCCGCTGTGCAGGCCAAACTGCACCCTTGACACGGCTTCATAACTGTGGGAGGGTCCGCGCAATAACGCTGGACCTGAGGTTGAGAAAACTTCAGCTTTGAATTCAGATGGCGCCTGGTGAGGAGGCCGCCGCTGAGCACTTCAATTCATGCCTGCGTGCAGGCACGAAAGGATCGCTCGTGGCACGCATCTCTCCAAACTCTCAAGGTCAAGTCAAGGTTGAGGATGGATACCTCATCGCCCTCGCCAAGCAGGGCGACGTCACGGCTTATGACCGGATCGTCCGCCGCTACTACGGCTTCGTCCGACTGAAGGCCTCGTCGTACTTTCTCGCCGGCGGCGACAGCGACGACCTCATTCAGGAGGGGCTGATCGGCCTCTACAAGGCCGTCCGCGACTTCCGCACCGACCGCGAGTCGTCGTTTCGCAACTTCGCGGAGCTGTGCATCACGCGCCAGATCATCACCGCGGTCAAGACCGCGACGCGCAACAAGCACACGCCGCTGAACCAGTACGTGTCGTTCTCCTCGACGCCGGCCAGCGCGACCGACGGCGAGCCGACGCTCGACGAGGTCATCCCCGGCCCCAGCGTTCACGACCCGGTCAACCAGGTGATCTCGACCGAGGAGCTCCAGTCGCTGGTCGCGTGCCTGTCGACAGCGCTCAGCGAGCTCGAGTCGCGCGTGCTGGCGCTGTACCTCGACGGCTACTCCTACGAGCAGGTCGGCGAACGCCTCGGCTGCGACACGAAGACCGTCGACAACGCGCTCCAGCGGGTGAAGCGCAAGGTCGGGACGCATCTCGCCGCTCGCAACGTGCTGTTGTAGGCGTAGGCTGGCCACATGGCCGTCCATGTGATCATCATCGTCCTGATCCTGTTGGTGCCGGTCGGGCTGTTCTTCGCTGGCGCGTGGCTCAACGCGCGCTACCGGGCGAGGACCGGCGAGCGCGTCACGCAGCGCGCCACGACGGCCGACCGCGACCTCGCAGCGGCCGCGGCCCAGGACCGCGGCTGGGACCGGGCGGTGATGGAGGCGGCGGTGCGCGACGCATGGGCGCGGCGGCCCGATGCGGCGGAGATCACGGACATCACGCTGGCGCGCGTGATCGATCGTCCGGGAACCGACGACGACCGAGCCGACTTCCTCGTCAGCTCGGCAGGCGGGCAGACGCTGGTCGTTCTGGCCCGCAGCGGCGACACGTGGTCCGAAGCTCACCCGAGCGGCAGCGCGCCGGTGGAGGCGTAGGCCTTCACGCGGCCGACGAAGTAGCCGCCGTCGGTGTCGATCGATGTCGTGCCGCCGGCGCCGCCGCCGAACAGCAACGCGACCACACCCGCGTCGCGGTCGGCGGCCAGATGGCCGTCTGAGGGATCCGCCAGCCACCACTGCACCCGGTTGTCCTGATAGTGGCCCGCGGTGTTGTCGAGCATCGTGTTGCCGAGCGGGATCTGCCACAGCACCACGCCGACATGCGTGCGGCGGGTGAAACCGGCGATGTAGGCGACCTGCCGCGCGTAGTCATCGGCGTGCCACCACGACTTGCCGCCGTCGTGGTTCACCTTTTCATCGAAGCCGGCATCGCGGTCGGCGACGTCGGTGAACACGAGATCGAACTTTGCGCGCAGTGACTTGTAGAAGCTCGCCGACCTTGCCGCCAGCACGTCCATGTGGGCCAGCGGCGGCTTGGAGTAGGTCGGGTCCTCGTTCGTTCCCCAGACGCTCATGTGGTAGGCCAGCGCGACGTTCGGCGCGAGGCGGTCACGCAGCCGGACGAGGGCCCGCGCGAAGCCGGACGCGGTGTTGGGCAGGCCGCGGAGCGCCGCGATGTGGGTCGAGGAGACCGCGGCGGGGACCGTGGCGGCCTTGCCGCCGCGCGCGGCCTGCTCGATGTAGCCCCATAGGTCGGGCTCGATGTGGAGGACGACAAGGTGGTGGCGGTAGGCGCCGGCGCGCCGCAGGGCGAGCTCGTAGTCTCGGTAATAGGCGGCCATCGTCTGCTCGTTGGCGAGGTTCGAGAGGTCCTTGTGGGACTCGTCGTTGCCGGCCGCGGGGCTCGACTGGAGCATTTCGTAGTAACTGAAAACGGGGATCAGGTGAGCCTTCACCGACTCGCCGACGTACATGCTCAAAAACGTGCCGCCAGGGTTCCACGTCGACCAGCCGTGGCCCGTGTTCACCCCGCCGGCGAGATATTGGTAGCGGAAGCCGACCGGCGTTCGCGCCGCGAGCTTGGCCGCGTCGCCGGGCCCGTCGGTGACGCCGATCTGCAGCGTCTTCGGCCACCCCTTGGGAAGGTGCACGGTCGTCGGCGCGGCCGCGGATCCGGCGGCGAGCAGAGCGACGATGGCGGCGACCAACAGCAGCGCTGGGGCACGGCGCATGGCAGCCAGGGTAGGGGATCAGGCGGCGTCGACCGCCGGCAGCGCGGCCGGGATGCTGCGCCGCAGTCCGCGCGCGCCAATCGCCGCGAGACCGGGGATGTGCGAGCCGAAGCCGATCTCCCAGTGCAGATGCGTGCCGCCGTCGGGCCGGTCGGTGAACCACAGCGCGCCCTCGTGGCCGGTGAGCAGCGAGCGACTCGAGATCCGGTAGCGGATCAGCTCGTCGGGCAGGACCTCGGTCACCGTCTCGTTGAACGGTGGTAGCGGGCCGGGCTTCAGGCGCCGCGTCGAGCCGACGCCGTTGCGGGTTCCGTCGGTGCCATCGCAGACGCGCGTGATCTTCGCCCCGAGCGCCGCCTCGAGGTTCTCATGCTCGGACAGCCAGGCGAAGACCTCTGGGCGCGGCGAGGTGAAGTCGTGGTCGACGACGATATGGGCCATGGCGGCAAGCGTAGCCTCAGCGCTCGCCGGGCAGCGGATCGTCGTCGTCAATCAGGTCAAGCGGCACCCACTCAATCCCGTTCCAGCTGCAGATCTGACCCTCGGCGTTCATCCCCTGCACCATCGTCGATCGCGGGGCGACGGCCTCACGTAGAAGCCGCCTTGCCGTGACCGCGTAGCTGGTCTGCGGTGCCTCACCGAACCATTCACACAAATCGGCGGGCATCGGATCGGCGCAGTCGCGCAGCTGCGAACAGAGAGTTCGCCACGAACACCTGACCGGCCCGTTGCCGGCCTCGATGATGACGACGTTCGGCGCCCCGTCCACGGCCCAGTAATAGAACGCTTCCTGTAGGAAACGAGGGCATTCGGCCATCGTGCTGCTCCTCCGGTCCGCCGGTGTTCCAAGACCGGCGGTGCGACTGCGACCCCTTCTTCATCCACGGTAGGCACTCCGTGCTTCGCGTGCGCCGATTCCTAGCGCCGAGGCTCGCGCGCTGCGTCAGGCGGATCTGCGCGTTGCGCATCGTCGTCCTGCTCCCCCCGGGCGGCGGCTTTCGCGGCGGCCGCAGCACGCCGCGCCTGCGTCAGGAGACGGGCGATTGATTCAGCGTGAGCCTGGGATTCTCGCTGGAAGGGCAGAAGCATCCGTGCTCGGACCCACACTAGACCCGATCCTCGTGAAATCGGCGCGATACATGTCAGATTCCGGACCGGGAGCTCGCGGCGCGGGGCAAGTTGGCACTTCGGCGGTCTTCGTCGCGCCTCTACGGGCCAAGCCGGAGAGGGGATTCGAACCCCTGACCTACCGCTTACAAGGCGGTTGCTCTGGCCAACTGAGCTACTCCGGCGCGTGCCGAGTTTCTCACGCCGGCGGCGCGCTGAGGGCGTGCTCGAGGCTGCCGTGGCCGTTCGTCGAGGCCTTGTCCTCATCGGGGACCGGTGGCGGTGGCGGCGGCGCCACGTCGTTGAGGCGCTCCTCCAGGACGCCGAGCACCGCGCCGAACAGCGCGTGGCGCCAGGTCGCCTGTGCGAACGCCCGCCCCGAGCCCCAGAGCTGCGGCAGCTCCTCGCGCGCCGGGTGGACGCGCACGACCGCCGTGGTCAGGGGCCACGACATGAGGTGCTCGCCCAGGCCGGCGGCCGTGCCCCGAGCCCAACCCGGGAGCCCCGAGACCCGCGGCGCCAGCGCCGCGTAGGTCGCGCCGAACGCCGCTCCGTTGGCGACGTGCAGGGCGAGCCCCAGCGGCCGAGCCCACGCCCCGCGGGTGACCAGCGTTCCGAGCAGCTGCGCGTCGTCGTAGTCGACGCCGAACACCGCCATGTCGAGCGGCTGCTGAGCGGCCCAGACGGCCGCCGCGACGGCGCCCGCCGCGGCGCCGCGGGCGAGATGCGCGCGGTTGGTCACCGACGCGCACTGTAACCGCCGCGACCAAGCGAGGTATCGGCAGCGTGGAGGACCGGACCCGGTGTCTCGAGCATGCCCGCACGAAGGGTGTCAACCGCTGCGTGTACTGGTTCTTCCGCGCCCTGTTTCAGCCGTTCTTTCGCCTCTACCTGCGCATGGGGCGACTCGGCCGCGAGCATGTTCCGCGCAGCGGCCCCGCAATCCTCGCCTCGAACCACCGCTCGTTCCTCGATCCGTTCGTGATCGCGATGCTCACGCGCCGCCCGGTCTACTCGATGGCCAAGGAGGAGCTGTTCAAGGGCCGGTTTCGGTCGTGGCTGCTGGTCCGCGTGGGAGCGTTTCCGGTCCGCCGCGGGGCCGGCGACCAGGAGGCGATGGACACCGCGGGCGAGATCCTGCATCGCGGCGACATCGTGATCATGTTTCCCGAGGGCACCCGCGTGCGCCGCGGGCCGCTCGGACAGCCGCAGTCGGGCGCCGGCCGGCTCGCCCTGGAGACCGGAGCGCCGATCGTCCCGGTCGCCATCTTCGGCAGCCAGGAGGTGCGCCGCGGTTGGCGCGTGCGCCCCCGCCGCGTGACCGTCCGCGCCGGCGTGCCGATGGCGTTCGGGCGCGCCGAGAAGACCGTGTCCTCGCGCCTGGCCGCGTTCGTCACCCAGCGGGTCTGGGCCAACGTCGCGCTGCAGTGGGAGTGGCTCGGCGGCACGCCGCCGCTGCGCCGCGCCGCAGTGCTCGGCGCGGGCGCGTGGGGCACCGCGCTGGCCGCCGCGTTGAGCCGCGACGGCGTCGTGACGCAGCTCGGCGCGCAGAGCACCGAGCAGGCGCTCGAACTGACGCTCGACCGCGAGAACGCCCGCGATCTGCCGGGTGTCGAGCTGCCGCGCACGGTCGAGATCGCCGTCGCCACCGACATCGATCCCCGCGAGGCCGACGTAGTGATCCGCGCGACCGAGACGACGCTTCACGCCCACGACCCAAAGCGCCCGCACCGCACCGCGACGCTCGGCGCCGACGCCGGCCCGGCCGACGCGCTGGCCGACGGCGGAACGGTCACGATCGCGTCCGACAACGGCGACCTCCAGGCGCAGCTCGCCCAGGCGCTGCGCGGCGCAGGCGTGCGCGTGCGCCGCGCCGGCGCCACCGGCGAGGTCGTGCTGCCGGCGCCCCCCGTCCCTCAGACCCGCGCCGCAGCCACCCCCGGCAGCGCGCCTGCACGGATCCCCGAGGCGGCGCTGGAGGACTAGGCTCGATGGGTGGACAAGGCCGAGCTCGACGAGCGCTACTCGGAGCTGTACCGCTCGCACTTGCGCGACGTGTACTCCTACGCGTACTACCGGGTCGGCAACCACCACGACGCCGAGGACCTGACCGAGCAGACGTTCCTTCAGGCCTACCGGCACTTCGAACGCGCGCTGGCCGAGTCCGACGGACGGCCGCTGCGCCCGTGGCTGATCCGCATCGCGCACAACCTCGCGGCGAACCTGTATCGCGACCGCTCGCGCAAGCCGCAGAGCCCGATCGACGACACGACGATGCTGACGACCACCCACACGACGGAGGACCTGGTCGAGGGCCGCGACGAGCTGCAGCGCATCCTGGTCGCCATCGAGCACCTGCCCGACGATCGCCGCGAGGCGCTGATCATGCGCTTCTCGCTCGGGATGGACAACCGCGAGATCGCGCGGGCGATGGGGCGCAGCGATGGGGCGACCAAGGTGCTGATCCACCGCGCAATCCGGCAGCTCGAGGAGATCGTCCGTGAGGAGGAGACGGCGTGACTGACGCATGGTCATCGGAGTTCGAAGGTCTCCTGCGCCAGGCGATGGCGCCGGTCGACCCGCCCGCGCGGCTGTCCGAGCACCTCGAAAAGACGCTGTCGGAGCTCACCGATCTCGCGGCGGAGGAGCTCGAGAGCTGGGAGCTGTCGTCGATGCGCGACCCGCGCAACTGGGTGCGACCCGTGGTCGCGGTCAGCGTCGGCGCGAGTGCCGGCACGGCGCTCGTCCTTCTGCGCGTGCGCAGCCGGGCCAGAGCCCGCCGCCAGCAGTCCTCCGACGGCTTCGACCTCGTCGGTAGGCTCGCTCGCGACGTCGCTGATGAAGCCAAGAAGCTGCTTGACCGCTGATCCGATCCACGCCCGATGACGTATCGAATGAGGTATGGCCGTGGTCGATCTCGCTGACGAAGACCTGATGCAGCTCGTCCGCCAGGGCGACGACCGCGCGTTCAAGGTCGTCTACGACCGCCATGCGACGGCCGCGTTCTCCCTCGCCTACCGGATGATGGGCCAGCGAGCAGCGGCCGAGGACGTCGTCCAGGAGGCGTTCCTGTCGCTGTGGCGTTCGGGCGCCCGCTACGACCGCGCGCGCGGCTCGGTGCGCACATGGGTCCTCGGGATCGTCCACAACCGCGCGATCGACGCGCTGCGCCGCTCGACGGTGCGCGACCGCAAGACGACGCCCGACGATGGCATTGCCGAGCGCTTCGAGGCGCCCGAGCGCACCGACGTCGAGGCCGCGCGCCGCGAGGAGGCGCGTGAAGTACGCGGCGCGCTCGAGGCGCTACCGGCCGAGCAGAGCCGCGTGATCGAGCTGGCGTACTACGGCGGCTTCAGCCAGTCCGAGATCGCCGACATGCTCGAGACCCCGATCGGGACGGTCAAGGGGCGGATGCGGCTCGGTATGGAGAAGATGCGGGCCCACCTGGCGCACGTCGCGGAGGCAACGGCATGACCGAGCCGACGACCACCGATCCCTGCGAGCACCGGGCCGACGCCGCGGCCTGGGTCCTCGGCGCGCTCGACGACGCCGATGTGGCGACCTACGCCGCGCACGTCGAGGAGTGCGGCCATTGCCGCGAGGAGATCGCGAAGCTGACGATGGTCCGCGAGGCGCTGCCGCTCGCCGCCGAGCAGATCGCCCCGCCCCCCGAACTCGGCGACCGGATCATGGCCGTCGTCTCGTCCGAGGCCCAGCTGCTGCGCGCCGCCGGCCCGCAGGCCGACCGTCCCACGCCGCGCGGGACGCGCGAGCGTCGCTGGGGCTGGCTCCAGGGCTGGCGCGGCGGCGTGGCCGTCGGCGCGGTGCTCGCGGCCGGCTTCCTGATCGGCAGTGTCGTCACGGCCAAGGACCAGAGCCAGCATCTGCTCGTCACGACCGCCACCGTGTCGCTGCCGGGCGCACGGGCGCGGATGATCGTCGAGGGCTCGCGGGCCAAGCTGCAGATGGTCGACTTCCCCAACCCGCCCCCCGGCAAGGTCTACGAGGTCTGGGTCGATCGCAAGAACGCGCTCATGCCGACCGCGACCAACACGCTGTTCATGGTCCGCGCCGACGGCCAGGGCGAGGTCACCGTGCCCTACCCGGTGCATCCCGGGGACAAGGTGCTGGTGACCGCCGAGGATTCGGGCGGCGCCGACGCGCCGACTTCCGCGCCGGTCCTCGCTGCGCAGGCGTAGCCGTCGGCTGCGGTAGCGTCAGCCTTCATGGCCACGTGCTACCGCCATCCGTCGCGCGAGACCGGCGTGTCGTGTTCGTCGTGTGGACGGCCGATCTGCCCCGACTGCATGACCCCGACGTCGGTCGGGATGCGCTGCCCCGAGTGCGCGCGCGATCGCACGAAGGTGCGCACCGCCGCGCACGTCAACGCGGCGAGCGCACGGATGCCGGTGACGATGGCGCTGATCGCGATCAATGCCGTCGCCTACCTGATCGAGTTCGCGCAGGGGACGGGGACGATCGCCGGCAACAACCTCAGCGGCTCGCTTGTCGCCCACGGCGTGCTGTACGCCCCGCCGATCGACATCAACCACGAGTACTGGCGGCTCGTGACCAGCGGCTTCCTGCACGCCAGCATCCTGCACATCGGCTTCAACATGTACCTGCTGTACGCGCTGGGGCGGATGATCGAGGGCGCGGTCGGCTCGGTCCGCTTTGCGACGATCTACTTCGTGGCGCTGCTCGCCGGATCGGCCGGCGCGCTGATCGCCACCCCGCACAGCCCGTCGCTCGGCGCGTCGGGCGCGGTCTTCGGCCTCATGGGCGCGGCGTTCTTCGAGCTGCGCAGGCGCGGCATCGATCCGTTCCAGGCCGGCATCGGGCCGCTGATCCTGATCAACCTCGTCCTGAGCTTCGCGATCGCCAACGTCTCGGTCGGCGCCCATATCGGCGGCCTGATCGGCGGCAGCCTGGCCGGGATCCTGTTCGCCGAGGTCGACCGCCGCGCGATCCCGACCTGGGTCGCCTACGTCGGCTGTCTCGTGATGGCGGCGATCCTGGTCGAGGTCAGCCTCCAGGCGGCCCACCACGCCGTGCAGACCCTGTTACCGCCCACGATCGGCTGACAGCACCGCGACCTCGATCGCGTCGTCGACGCCGTCGGCCAGCTCGACCAGCTCGGGGTGCAGGATGTGGCCCATCAACTCGACGCCGTCGACGAGCCGCGGACCGGGGCGCGAGAAGTACGCCGACGCATCGACGGCGACGATCCGAGGGGCGGCGGTCTCGCGCAGGCAGTCGGCGAAACGCATCGCCTCCTCGTGGCTGCGGGCGGCGTCGTAGCCACACGGCATGCACACGACGACGTCCGGCGCCGCGGCGGCGACGAGATCCCACGTCGACTGCTCGGAGTGCTCGCCGGCGAAGCCGAGCGCGTCCTCGCCGCCCGCCAGCTCGATGATCTGCGGCGTCCAGTGCCCGGCGATGAACACCGGGTCAAACCACTCGATCGCCGCCACGCGCGGCCGGGGCGTGCCGCGGACCGCGCGACGCACGACGTCGATCCGGGCCCGCGAGCGCGCGACGAGGTCGAGCGCCGCGTCGCGTGTGCCGGTCGCGCGAGCGACCGTGCGGATGTCGCCCATCGCCTCGCCGATCGTCGTCGGGTCAAGCGCGATCACCTTCGGGCAGCTGGCGATCCGCTCGGCCTCCTTGAGGACCTCGTCGTAGCTGACCGCGCACACCGGGCACAGCTCCTGGGTGACGATCAGATCGGGCTCCAGCTCGGCCAGCGCGTCGGTGTCGAGCTCGTAGATCGCCTCGCCGCCGCCGACCTGCTCGCGCACCGCCGCGTCGATCTCGGCCGCGCTGAGCCCGGACGGCAGCTTGTCGCGCGTGATCTTGGGCAGCGCGAGGGCCTCGGCGGGAAAGTCGCATTCGTGCGTCACCGCGACGACACTGTCGCCGAGGCCGAGCGCGAACAGCAGCTCGGTGGCATGTGGGACGAGTGAGACGATGCGCATCGGGAAAGGACGTTAGCGATGACTCTTCTGGACGACGGGCAAATCGAGGCAGGGCTGGCCGGGAGTGGCTGGCGCCGTGACGGCGACGAGCTGGTGCGTGACTTCGAGCTGGCCGATTTCGACGCGGCGATGGCCAAGGCCAACATGGTGGCCGCGGTCGCGCAGCAGCTCGACCACCATCCCGACCTGCTGGTGCACGGGTACAACAAACTGACGCTACGGGTCAGCACCCACAGCGAAGGCGGCATCACCCAGCGTGACCTGGACCTCGCCCGCCAGGTCGACGCCCTGTGAGCCGAAGCCGCCCGTTCGCCTGCTACCGTCCGTTTCCGGACGCCGATCGTGCACGACGACCTCCCTCGAAGTAGCGGCTCACACGCCGCCCCCGCGTGACCGCGCTCCTGCTGGTGGCGACGGCTGCGCTCGTCGCCATGAACGCATTCTTCGTCATGGCCGAGTACGCGCTCGTCCGGGCGCGGCGCTCCCGCCTGGAGGCGATGCGGGACGAGGGCCTGCGCGGCGCGGCCCGGGCGCTTCACCAGATCGACAACATCAGCGAGTACATCTCGGCCTCGCAGGTCGGGATCACGATGGCGTCGATCGGGATCGGCGCGCTGGGCGAGGTCGTGCTCGCCGACGCGCTAGAGGGCATCTTCCCGAGCTCGATCGCGCACGGCGTCTCGGTCGCGCTGGCCGTGATCCTCAGCTACCTGATCATCACCTGCGTCCACATCGTCGCCGGCGAGATCGTCCCCAAGCTGTACGTGATCGCCAACGCCGAGACCGTCGCGCGGCGGCTGTCGCGGCCGTTCGGCTTCTTCCGCATGCTGTTCACGCCGTTCATCGTCGTCCTGACCGGCGCCTCGTACCGGATCCTGCGCGTGATCGGCGTCGACCCCGAAAAGGCCCAGGCCGAGGGCGGCACGCCCGACGAGCTCAAGGCGATGATCGCGGAGTCCTACACCGGCGGTCACATCGACCCCGGCGAGGCGGGGATGCTGGCCGGCGTCTTCCATCTCCACGAGCAGGAGGCGCGCCAGGTGATGACGCCGACCCCGGCGGTGGTCACCGTCGACCTGTCCGAGGACGTCGAGACCGCGCTGCGGCGCTGCATCTCCAGCGGCCACACCCGGCTGCTGGTCACCGAGGACCACCACCAGGACCGCATCCGGGGCGTCGTGCACACCAACTCACTGGCCCGGCTGCTGATGGCCAAGGGCCGCGAGGCGTCGATCGAGTCGGTGATCACCGAGACGCCGATCGTGCCCGAGACCAAACCGCTCGACGACCTGCTGGCCGACCTCCAGCGCCAGCGGACGTCGATGGCCGTGGTCATCGACGAGTACGGCCGGATGGCGGGCATCGTCACCGTCGAGGACATCGTCGAAGAGGTCGTCGGCGAGATCTCCGACGAGACCGACCCGACGGCGGGCGAGATCCGCCAATTGCCCAACGGCGACTGGTTCGTGCGCGGCCATGTCGCGATCACCGACCTCACCGACTACGGGGTCTCGCTGCCGATCGACACCGACGCCTACAACTCGGTCGGCGGCTTTGTCTTCTCCCAGCTCGGGCGGCTGCCCAAGCGCGGCGACACGGTGACGGCCAACGGCTACTCGATCCGTGTCGAGTCGGTGCGCGAAAACCGCATCGAAGCGGTTCGGATCCGCGAGCGCCGCGCGCCCGCCGCCGCCCCCGAACCGGCGACCCCTTAAATGACGAACGGCCCGCTCGCACGGGCCGTTCATCTACTTCTGGAGGAGGTGCACTCGTAAGTGCGGTCGCGTAGATGAGTATGCGGCTATCACCTCAACCGTCCCTAAAGGTTTGTGAAGACGGCATAAGAGCTCAGAGGGTCAGACCGGAACCCGTCTTGCGCCCGAGGCGGCCCTCGGCGACGAGGTCGCGGACTCGCTGCGGGACGGCGGCGCCGATCTCGTCGCCGATCGCCATCGACACGTCGAGACCGACGAAGTCCAGCAGCGCCAGCGGTCCCATCGGGTGGCCCGCGCCGAGCATCATCGCGGTGTCGATCGCCTGGGGGTCCATGCCGGTCTCCTCGAGCAGATCGACGGCACTGAACAGGTACGGGAACAGCAGCCGGTTGACGACGAAGCCGGGGATGTCGGGGACCTCGACGGCGGTCTTACCGAGGTCGTCGCACAGCGTGCGGGCGCGGTCGCGGATGTCCTGCGTCGTCTGGTCGGCGAACACGAGCTCGACGAGCTTCATCCGCGGGACGGGGTTGAACACGTGCAGGCCGACGAAGCGTTCGGGCACCCCGCTGGCGGTGGCCAGCGCGCCGACCGGCAGCGAGGACGTTGTTGTCGCCAGCGCAGCGTCGGGCTTGACGATCCGTCCGAGCAGGCGGAGCAGGTCGGTCTTGGCCTCGAGCTCCTCGGTGATCGCCTCGACGACGAACGTCGAGGCGCTGAGCGCGTCAAGGTCCGCGACGACCTCGACGCGAGTCGGGTCGGCGTCATCGATCTTCTCGCACAGGCTGTCGACCTTGGCGCGGGCGCGGGCGACCGATGCGTCGGAGCGCGCCCACAGCCTGACCTCCCCGTGGGAGGCGGCGGAGGCGGCCAGACCACAGGCGATTGCGCCCGATCCGGCGATGGCAAGTGTCTCCTTCATGTTGTGACCACATGGGATATCTATCCGATTTCCCGGCGCGTTGACTGGAGAGTCAACCCGCTAGCCTTCGGGGCGTCGGGTCAGCCAGCGGCTTCGAAGGGATCGCGAACATGGGTGCACAAGAGGGACGTGAGGTCGTCATCGTCGAGGCCGTGCGCACGCCGGTCGGTCGTGGGCATCTCGAAAAGGGCTATTACAAGGACATCCACCCGGCCGATCTGCTCGGCCGCACGTACACCGAGCTGCTGTCGCGCTCGGGCGTCGACGCGGCGGAGGTCGAGAACGTGATCGCCGGCTGCGTGTCGCAGTGGGGCGAGCAGGCGCTCAACATCGCGCGCAACGCGTGGCTGCAGGAGGGGCACCCGATCGAGGCGTCGGCACAGACGCTCGACCTTCAGTGTGGCTCGGCCCAGCAGGCGGTCGGCTTTGCTGCGACGCAGATCGCCGCCGGCATCCACGATGTCGTCATCGGCTCGGGCGTCGAGCACATGGGCCACAACTCGTTCGCCCGCAGCGCCCAGATCCAGCAGGAGTACGGCCGCGCGTTCACGCCCGAGCTGCTCGACAAGCACAACATCGTCGGCCAGGGCCTCGGCGCCGAGATGATCGCCGACGAGTACGAGATCTCCCGCGCGGAGCTCGAGAAGCTCGCGGTGCGCTCGCACCAGCTCGCCGCCAAGGCGACCGAGGAGGGCCTGTTCGAGCGCGAGATGGTGCCGATGAAGATCAACGGCGACACGTACATGACCGACCAGGGCATTCGCCCGGACACCAACCTCGAGGCGCTGGCCAACCTCAAGCCGGCGTTCAAGCCCGACGGCAAGGTCACGGCCGCGACCTCGTCCCAGATCTCCGATGGTGCTGCGGCAGTACTGCTGATGAGCGCCGACAAGGCCCGCGAGCTCGGCCTGACGCCGCGTGCGCGGATCATCGATCAGACGTCGGTCGGCTGTGACCCGGTGAAGATGCTCGAAGGACCGATCCCGGCCACCGCGCGACTGCTGGCCCGCAACTCGATGACGATCGACGACATCGACTACGTCGAGATCAACGAGGCGTTCGCGCCGGTCGTCGCCGCTTGGGCGCTCGAGCACAAGCCCGACATGGACCGCGTCAACCCGCGTGGCGGCGCGATGGCGATCGGCCATCCGCTCGGCTCGACCGGGGCCCGGCTGCTGACGACGCTGCTGCACGAGCTCGAGGACGACGACAAGGAGATCGGCCTCGTGACGATGTGCTGCGGCGGCGGGATCGGCACCGGGACGTTGATTCAGCGGATCTGATCTGACCGCAGGCGCGCGATCACGGGTGCGCCGGGAAGACGTGGGCGACGGCTCCGCTGCTGAAGACGGTGGTGCTCATCGGCTCGATGGTGAGCGGTGCGGTGAAGAGCCGCTCGCCGGCGCCCAGGACGACCGGGTGGATGACGAGGCGGTACTCGTCGATCAGGCCGGTCTGGACCAGCGATCGGGCGAACCGTACCCCGCCGTGGGCGAGCAGGTACCCGTCCGAGCGCTCGTGCTTGAGCCGCGTGATGGCCTCGGTGAGGTCTCCGGTGGCGATCGTCGTCTCGCCCCAGTCGACGGACGCCAGCGAGTCCGAGAACACAACCTTGGGGATCTCGTTCATCGGCTTGGCGAACGGCCCGGAGGCGTCTGGCCAGTAGGTGGCCCACTCCGCGTAGGTGGCGGCACCCACGAGGTGCGCGCCGGCGTTGCTGACGGTCTCGACGACCCAACTGGTGGAGTCATCGCAGCGTCCCGCCGCTTTCCAGTCGCCGCTGCGGTCGATCGATGCGACGTAGCCGTCGAGCGAGACGGACATCTTCAGGATCAGTGAGGCCATGCTGCTTCCTTCCCTACGCGACGAGCTTGAACGCGCCGCCGAACGGGTCGGCCGCTGCCGCGAGCTGGCCGTACGGCGTCTCGTAGGCCGCGCGCAGAACGGTGCCGCCGAGCTGGACGACGGTCTCCAGCGACTCCTCGATGTCGGCGCTGCCGAAGTAGACCTCCCAGTGCGACGGCATACCCTCGGGCAGGCGGCCCGCGGCGTCGGCGATGCCGGCGACGTTGGTCCCGTCTTCGGTGATGGCGACCATGCGGAAGTCGTCGGTGTCGCTGACCGTCTCGGGCTCCCAGGCGAAGACGTCGCGGTAGAACGGGACGGCGGCCGCGTAGTCGAGCGTGTGCAGCTCGAACCAGCGCGGCGTGTTCGTCTCGCCGTAGACGCCGAAACCTGCGTGCGTGCCCGGCTGCCAGGCGCCGATCACCGCGCCGTCGGGCCCGCTGACGACGGCCATCGAGCCCAGGTCGGCGACGGCCATCGCCGGGACGACCGTGCCGCCGCCGTGAGTCTGTGCGCCGGTGACGACCTGCGCGGCGTTCTCGGTCGCCAGGTAGACCGACCACACGTCGCTGACCGGCGAGCCGGGCATCGTCGGCATGCAGCCGGCGATGCGGACGTCGTCATGGCGGAAGTTGAAATAGCCGCCGAGCTGCGGGTCGGGCTCCTCGGCGGTCCAGCCGAACAGGCCGCCGTAGAACGCGGCTGCGCCGGCGGTGTCCGACGTCATCAGGTCGATCCAGCACGGCGCTCCGACGGGAGCGAGAGTGCGCGTGGTCATGATGGCCTCCGTTGAAAGCTTGCTTGCCCTTCTGACCGCGCCGGCCGCGCGGATTCATCGCTCAACCCCAGCGAAAGCCGGTCGGCTGGGCGGCGACGGGGAGCGGGCTCGACGGCAGGTCGGGCGAGGGGTCGGGGTCGTTGTAGCCCGACGGGGCGACGTCGTTGGGCGTGTCGGGGTGGAAGATCGACGCGAGGTACTGGATCTGGCCGCGGCCGCACCCGAGCTCGAACTGGCCGCCGCCGTACATCCCGATCCCGCGCGCCTCGCAGTACTCGTAGGCGTCGAGCAGCGGCCGCACGCCACCGAGGCGCGACGGCTTGACGTTGACCATCTTGGGCGCGAACGGCAGCCCTTCGATGTCGGCGATGCCGTGGATGTTGGCGTCCCACGTGACCTGGTCGTGGAACGGCTCGAGGATCGGGTCGGTCTCGGGCGTCAGCTTCGGGTCCTCGAACCACGCGTCGGGCAGTCCGTCGACGACGCGCTGGTAGAGCTCCGGGTCGGCGCCCTGGTCGACGATCGAGCCCTCGTAGAGACCCTTGAAGTCGATCGAGTCGACCGCGCCGGTCGCCGCCAGCGCGGCGACGAGCTCGTCGTCCCACGCGCTGACCGCGTCGAGCTTGAAGCGGAGCGTCGGGTGGTTGGCCAGGCGCGACGTGACCGGATCGAGCGTCGGCGGGTCGCCGAGCCGCAGCGACGTGACGAACGTCAGTGGGCTCGGTGTCATCCCCAGCGCGTCGTGCAGCGACACGCCGGCCTGGCGCAGCGCGAGGTCCAGCGCCGCGGACTCGTAGGCCCACACGCGGTAGAGCCGCGACGGCTCGCGCTCCGGCGGCGACGGCCACAGATCGAGCGATGCGACGTGGTCACAGAACGACGCGAGCGTCCACTCGCCGGCCAGCGGCTGCACCGGGCCGGCCTCCTGCAGTGCGTCCTGGTCGGGCGCGTCATAGGTGACGTCCTCGCCGATGCCGTCCTCGCCGCCGCCGCGCAGCCGGATGGTCGTCGTGACGCGCAGGAAGTCGCTGGAGACCGACTGCTCACGGCGCTCGAGCTCGTAGTCGTCGACGACGAGCCGCAGGCCGGCCAGGTGCTCGTCGAAGCGGGCGCTCATGCCGGCTGGCTGGCCTCCAGCCGGGCGACGAGCTCGTCGAGGCGCAGCTCCTGGAGACCCTGGCCGACCGCGTCGAGCTCGGCGGCGCAGAACTCGACCATCTCCCGGCCCTCGCGCACGAGGTCGAGCGTCTCGCGCAGACCGGCCTCGCCCGAGTCCAGCCGGCGGATGATCTCCTCGAGGCGCGCCGTCGCGGTCTCGTAGGTCAGCGCGGGGGGTGGATCAGTCATCGCGGTCGGAGATCGTGGCACGAACGGCGGCGTCGCTGAACTGCACGCGCACATCGCCGGCCGCGCGGGCCGCCGCGGCGCTGGTGATCACGCGGCCCTCGCCGTCGTCGATCAGGGCGTAGCCGCGCTCGAGCGTGCGCCGCGGGTCGTGGGCGTGCAGCGCGGAGCTGAGGCCGTCGAGCGCCTGACGGCGACGCTCGAGGTCGGGCCCGGCCGTCGCCGCCGACTTGCGCGCGACGACGCGGGCGCGCGTCGCCAGGTGCGTGGCGCGGTCGTCGAGGCCGCGGCGGGCGCTGGCGCGCAGCTCGCGCAGCGTCTGGTGCAGCGCGGCGCGGTGGCGCGCGAGGTGATGCGCCGGCGAGCGTGCCAGCGCGACGAGGCGGTGGGCGCGATGCAGCACCGCGGTCGAGCCGTGGCGGTGCAAGCGCCCGGCGTCGCCGCGCAGCCGCGTGCGCTCCTGGCCGCAGTGCAGCGGCACCGCGGCCTCGGCGGCGTGGGTCGGGGTCGAGCAGCTGACCGCGGCGACGTCGTCGACCAGCGTGCGATCGGTGTGATGGCCGACCGACGCGACGACCGGCACCCGCAGCAGCGCGACGGTCCGGCACAGCGCCTCGTCGCAGAACGCGAACAGGTCGGCCAGCGAGCCGCCACCGCGGGCGACGACGATCACGTCGACGTCGTCGATCGCGGCGAGGTCGGTGAGCGCACGGGTGATCGCCGGCGCGGCGTGGCGGTCCTGCACCGGCGCAAAGGCCCACACGAGGCGCCCGGCCCAGCCCCGGCGGTGCAGGCCGGCCAGGACGTCGTCGCGCGCCTTGCCGCCCTCGCCGGTGACGACGCCGATCGTCCGCGGCAGCGGCCGCCGCTTCAGGAGCTTCTGAGGCTCGAACAGGCCCTCGGCGCCGAGCTTGCGCCGCAGCGTCTCGAGCTGGACGAGCAGGTCGCCCTCGCCGGCCACGCGCAGGTCGCTGACGTCGAACGAGAAGCTCGGCGACGCGGTGCGGCTGCCCGGGTAGTAGTCCGGCCCACCGGCGACGACGACCTGCGCCCCGTCGGTCAGCAGCGCCGGGTCGATCTCCAGCGCGTCGAACGCGTTGCGCCACATGGCGCACGGGACCGCGCCCTCGGCGTCGCGCAACTCGAAGTACACCCGCGCCCGCGACGGTCGCACGTTGAAGACCTCGCCGAACAGCTGCACACGCGCGCGCTTGCGCAGTTCGGCCTTGAGCATGTTCGCGTACGCCCCAACCGAGAACGGCCCGGCGAACGGGCTGCCCTCGATGCCGTCAGGTCGCTGCTGCTGTTCGGTCATCCGCGGGGTTGACGGTAGCGCGCGGCGTCGATGGCGCCTCAGGCCGGCCCTCGATCAGCAGGCGCCTCAGTGATGTCCGAGCGACGGCAGCCCCGGGAGCGCCTCGGCGTCACCGGCGCCGCGGGTCTCGCCGTCGTAGCCCAGTGTCTGTAGCCGCCGGATCTCGCGCTCGCCCTCGACCCGTGCCGGGTCATCGGTCGCGAGCCCGTCGATCAGCTTGGCGATGCGGTTGCGCAGCTGGAGCGCGAAGTGCGGCGTCGAGGCGCCCATCAGCGCACGCACGTCGTGGACCGTGACGGTCGGGGCGGCGGCGCGCTCGGGCAGTTCGGCTTCGCTCATCGGGACGGGGTGATCTCCAGGAGGCGGTCGATGCGGGCCTGCAGCGCCGGCGAGACGGCGGCCTGGTCGCCCACGATCCAGGCGTGATTGTAGACGCCGTGCGCCGGGTCCCCGTGGCCATCGGGCTGGATGTCGCGCAGATAGCCCGACACCGACGGGTCGAGCAGCTGCGGATCGCCGAGCAGGATCAGCGGTCCGTAGTCGCCGGACGCCGACAGCGCCGACGCCGCCGCCGCGAGCTGCGGGTCGTCGCCGGCCGGCATGAAGACGAGGCCGTGACCCGGACGCCCGTCGCCCCAGCCGAACTGGTCATCGACGTAGCGGGCGACCGACACCGAGTTGCCGACCGGGTTGCGGCCGGTGACCCGCACGACGCTGCCGATCGGCCGCAGCGCCCGGACGACCTGGGGGCCGATCGCGATCGTCGGGCCGATGACGTAGCTGCGCGGCCCGTGCAGGGCGGTCAGTGCGGAGCGCGTCTGCGGCGACAGTGCGTTCTGGGCGTTGAACAGGACCGGCACCCCGGACCACGCGGCGAGCGCCGCCGCCGGCATCGCGAAGCCGGGCCGGTCGGAGCTGGCGAGCATCACCTGGCGCAGCGGGCGGCCGTGGCGTGCGGCGACGAACGTCGCGATCGCGCCGTCGATGCCGAGGCCGTCGTGGGCGTGCAGGTCGAGGCTGCGCAGGCCGGCCGGCCGGGGCGCCGCGCCGATGCGGATCACCTGGGCGCCGTGCAGGTCGCGGGCGCCCAGCGGGCGAAGCGCGGCCAGGGCGGCGCGCGTCACGGCCGGGATCCGTGGCCCGTCGGTCAACAGCAGCGGCGCGCGCAGCGGCGGCCCGGCGAGCACTGAAGCGGCGATCGCGGCGCGCCAGTCGCGACGGTCGACGAGCACGACGGCCTGCGGGCGCGTCGCGCGGTCGACGGCCGGGAACACGATCCGCGCCGCGGCGGCAGCGACCGCGACCGGGTCGTCCGACGCCAGTCGCGTCGTGTTCTGCGTTGCCGCGGCGGGGAACGCGGCGGCGGCCGGAACGGGCACGGTGACGGTCGTCGGCGCCGGCGTGGTTGCGTGTGGCGGGCCGCTCGACTTGCCGCAGCCCACGACGCAGATCGCGGCAAGCGCGATGAAGGCAGGCCTGGCGCGCATCGGGCGGCCACGATACCCACGGCACAGGCAGGACTTTGCGGGCGCCGCGGCGAAGGAACGCTGCACACGTCTTCTCGGATGTGTATGTTCCTCGCCACATTGCCGAATCCTCACCGTCGTGGGTGGGGACCGGGGGAACCAAGTTGTGTGGGGCGAACCTCGTCCATTGAGACGAGGAGCGCTGCTCTTTCCGCGCTAGCCCGTCAGCTAACCCCGGAGGCTCACGAAAGAGGGTTTGCAGACGGTGCGGTTTCCTGCCCGTTCGACGTTGATGGTGGTCTGTTTCCTGACGGTGATCCCGTGCGGATCCGCCGTCGCCCAGGCACCCTCCTCGGGCGGCGTTGGCGTCGCACCAGCACCGGCGACACCGACCGCAACCGATCCGACGACGCCGACCGACCCGGGCGGTGGCACCGGCTTCGGCCCGACGACCCCGACCTCCCCGACCGCGCTGGGCCCGACCGTCCCCGGCCTCGTCGCCAAGATCCTGCCCAACGGCCAGGCTGCCGCGCCGTCGCTCGCCCCGCCGGCCGTCCAGCAGGCGATCTGGGCGACCAACTCGATCATCGGCCTGCCATACGTGTTCGGCGGTGGCCACAACGCGACGTTCTCCGGGCGCGGCTACGACTGCTCGGGCACGGTCTCGTTCGCGCTGCACGGCGGCAACCTGCTGAGCAGGCCCCGCGACTCCTCCGACTTCATGCACTGGGGCCAGAGCGGCGCCGGATCGTGGATCACGATCTACACGAACCCCGGCCACGCGTACATGATCATCGCCGGCATCCGTCTCGACACGAGCAAGGCCGGCGACCCGCACGGCAAGGACGGCCCGCGCTGGCGTCCGTTGCTACGCAGCAGCCGCGGCTTCCACGCGCGGCACCCAGTCGGCTACTAGAACGGTCTCGACGTCGCCCGCGCACGTCCGGCGGCACACGCGAGGTGTCGAGACGGCTTCTTAGTACGCTAGCTCCGACCACGTTCAACGCTCCAGGAGGCGCTATGCCCGGCATGTCCGGACGGTTCTCCACCATCGTCAAGGCGAAGGTGTCCAAGCTGCTAGACCGAGCTGAGGATCCAGCCGAGACGCTGGACTACAGCTACACGAAGCAGCTCGAAGCTCTCCAGCAGGTCAAGAAGGGCATCGCCGACATCGTCACGTCGAAGAAGCGCCTGCAGATGCAGGCGACCCAGCGCCAGCAGAACGTGGTCAAGCTCGACACGCAGGCGCGCCAGGCGCTCGCGGCGGGCAACGAGGAGCTGGCTCGCACCGCGCTCGAGCGCAAGAACGTGATCCAGACCGAGCTCCAGGGGCTCGACCAGCAGATCACCGACCTCGAGGCCCAGCAGCAGCGCCTGATCGACTCCGAGCAGAAGCTCCGCGCCAAGGTCGAGGCCTTCCGGACCAAGAAGGAGGTCATCAAGGCGCAGTACTCCGCCGCCGAGGCCCAGGTCCGGATCTCGGAGGCGGCGACGGGCGTCGGCGAGGAGATGGCCGATGTCGGCCTGGCGATGCAGCGAGCGGTCGACAAGACCGAGAACATGAAGGCGCGCGCCGATGCGGTCCAGGAGCTTGAGGCGGCCGGCACGTTCGACGACCTGACGACGCTCGGCAGCGGTCAGGACGACATCGACAAGCAGCTCGCACAGCTGTCGAGTCAGTCCGAGGTCGATGATGAGCTGGCGAAGATGAAGGCCGAGCTCGGCGGAGGGTCGGACCCCGCGCAGATCGAGGCGGGGTCGGGCGACGCCGCCGCACCGGGCGAGACGCCGGCCGCCGAGACCCCCGCGGCCGCACCGCAGGAAGGGGCCCAGCCGTGATCGTCCGTATCTCGGGGGAAGGGCAGTACGAGATCGACGACGCACACACCGCGCCGCTCAACGAGATCGACAACGCCGTCGTGGCGGCGGTCGAGGGCGGCGACGAGGCCGCGTTCAGCGAGAACTGGGGCAAGCTGCTCGAGTACGTCCGCGCCAACGGCACCGAGACCGCGGACGACGACCTCGCCGCCTCCGATCTGATCCTGCCGCCGGCCGACATCACGTTCGACGAGGCCAGTGAAGAGTTCACGGGCGACGGGCTGATCCCCGACTGATGCGCGTTCGCCTGACGATGGCCGCCGTGATCGGGCTGGCGGCGGCCGCCGCGCTGGCGGCGTGCGGGTCGAGCTCGAGCTCGAGCGACAAGAGCACCGCGGCGACCGTTGCGACCCCGGCGGGGAGCGTCGGCGTCACCTACCAGAACTACGACGCGTCGCCCAAGACGATCACCGTCAAACTCGGCGCGTCGGTGACGTGGACGAACAAGGACGGCGCGCCGCACAACGTCGTCTCGACCGGCGGCCCGACCGGCGACAAGATCAGCTCGCCGTCGATCTCGCAGGGTGGCACGTTCACGTTCACTCCGTCGGTCGCGGGGACGGTCAGCTACGTCTGCACATTCCACCCGCAGATGAAGGGCTACTCGGTCGTCGTGACGCAGTGAGCCGCCGCGACCGGCGTGGCAATATCCCACGATGTCGCCGATCACGCGAGGTTTCGGAGCGCGCCGTCGCCACGAGGTCGACCCGTCGCGCGTCCCGCCCGGTCAATACGTCGTCGAGGACTTTCCCGTGCTGTCGGCCGGGCCGACGCCGCGCACCCCGCTCGACGAGTGGAGCCTGACCCTCAGCGGCGCGGTCGACACCCCGCTGACCTGGCCGTGGGCCGAGTTCATGGCGATGCCGCAGGAGACGTTCACCGTCGACATCCACTGCGTGACGAAGTGGTCCAAGCTCGGGACGACGTGGACCGGTGTCGCCGTCGACACGTTGCTGGAGGGCGTCGGAACGGAGGCCGACTACGTCACCGCCTCCTCCGACGGCGGCTACACGACCAACGTCCCGCTCGCCGACCTGCGCGACGGCCGGGCGTGGATCGTCCACACGTTCGAGGGCGAGGCGTTGCACGCCGAGCACGGCGGGCCGGCGCGGCTCCTGGTTCCGCACCTGTACTTCTGGAAGAGCGCCAAGTGGGTGCGGGAGCTGACGCTGACGCTCGACGACATGCCCGGCTTCTGGGAGGAGGCCGGCTACCACAACTACGGCGACCCGTGGCGCGAGCAGCGGTACTGGAGCGACTGACATGACCGAGGTGCGGGCGCCGATCACGTGGCGCCTGGCGACCGTGCGCGACGTGGTCGCCGAGACGGCGCGGGCGCGCTCGATCACGCTCGACGTCGAGGACTGGCCCGGCCATCTCGCGGGCCACCACGTCGACATCCGCCTGACCGCCGAGGACGGCTACCAGGCGCAGCGCTCGTACTCGATCGCCTCGCCGCCCGAAGCCGACCGGCTCATGCTGACCGTCGAGCGGATGGACGACGGCGAGGTCTCGCCCTATCTGGTCGACGACGCACAGGCCGGCGACGAGTTCGAGCTGCGCGGCCCGATCGGCGGCCATTTCACGTGGCAGGTGGCCCAGGGTGGGCCGCTGCTGCTCGTCGCCGGCGGCTCGGGGCTCGTCCCGCTGATGGCGATGCTGCGCCACCGCGCGGCGCAGCGCAGCGCGGTCGACGCGCGGTTGCTGGTCTCCACACGCGGCCCCGGGGACGTGCTCTACCGCCGCGAGCTGATGGCGCTCGGCGAGTCCGACGGACTGTCCATCCACCACACGCTGACCCGCAGCGCGCCGCCACAGTGGAGCGGCTGGACGCGGCGCGTCGACGCCGAGATGCTCGAGGCGGTCGGGTCGTCGCCCGGCGAGCGTCCCCGGGCCTACGTCTGCGGGCCCACCCCGTTCGTGGAGCGTGTCGCCGACCTGCTCGTCGACGCCGGACACGATCCGTCGCAGATCCACGCCGAGCGCTTCGGCCCGAGCGGCACGTGAAGCGCGCCGCCGCAGCACTCGTCGCGTTCGCCGCGCTGGCCCCGGCCGCCCACGCCCACACCTGGTGTGGGGCGCAGGTCGCCAGCGCGCGCTGGATCATGCTGCCGGAGGGCAAGCGGCTCATCGTGCGCCCGACGACGTGCGGCCGGCGAACAGCAGGGCGTTCGCCGCGGGCCGCGTTCGCCGAGGCGATCCGCCGTGGCGGCGGCGGCGCGCCCGACTACCGCTCGCTGTACTGGCAGTTCGTCTGCCACGTGCAGTACGCCAACGACAAGCCGACATGGGACCTCGAAGCGTGGCGGCCCGACGTCGGCCTGGCGGGAACAGTGGCGGCGCAGTGTAATCCGGGGCGACCATGACCGACGCATTCGTTCTCGGCGGCGTACGCACACCGGTCGGGCGCTACGGCGGGTCGCTGTCGCACCTGCGCACCGACGACCTGCTCGGCCAGACGATGGTCGCCGCCTGCGAGCACGTCGGCGTCGAGCTTGACCGCATCGAGGACATCACCGCCGGCTGCGTCAATGTCGCCCACGAGGGGATGGGCGACGTCGGTCGCTGGGCGGCGCTGGCGGCGGGCTTCCCGGACTCGGTTCCGGCGGTCACCGTCAACCGCTTCTGCGCGTCGTCGCTGAGCGGCGCGATCATGATCGCCCACGCGATCCGCTGCGACGAGCTGCGCGTCGGGCTGGCCGGCGGCGTCGAATCGATGTCGCGCTCCGGGTGGGCGCTGATGAAGGACGAGGCGCCGTTTGGCCCGCGTGGCCCACGGCTGATCCTCGACACGATGTGGTCGGGCGCCGGCGGGCCGCCGAACCCGAGCCTGCTGGCGCGCGACGTCTACGTGGCGATGATCAACACCGCACAGAACGTCGCCGACAGGTACGGCCTGACACGCGAGGAGATCGACGCGTTTGCGCTGCGCTCCCAGCGTCACGCGGCGGCGGCGCGCGACAGCGGCCGCCTGGCCAAGGAGATCCACCCGGTGACGATCGCCGCCACACGCCGCACCCCGCAGCGCTCCTTCGAGCACGACGAGGGGATCCGCGACGACACGACGGCCGAGGCCCTGGCCGCGCTGGCGCCGCAGCCGGGAACGACGCAGATGACGGCCGGCAACTCGTCGCCGCTCAACGACGGGGCGAGCGCGGTGGTGCTGGCCGGCGGCGAGGCGGCAGCCGAGCTCGGCATCGAGCCGCTGGCCCGCGTCGTCTCGTCCGCGACCCACGCCCTGGACCCGCAGTTCATGGGTATCGCGCCGGCGTGGGCGATGGCCAAGGCGCTTCAGCGTGCCCGCCTGGAGCCCGGCGACATCGACGTCTGGGAGGTCCACGAGGCATTCTCGGCCCAGGCGCTCGGCGTCCTGCGCGAGCTGCCCGACCAGCTCGGCGGCTTCGAGGTCCCCGACGAGAAGCTCAACCCCAACGGAGGCGCGGTCGCGATCGGCCACCCGTTCGGCTCATCGGGCACGCGCTACGTGCTGACGCTGGCCACCGAGCTGCGCGAGCGCGGGGCCCGCTACGGCATCCTGGGCGTGTGCGTCGGATCGGGTCAGGGAGTGGCGATGGTCCTCGAGAATCCGCAGTGGGGCGACTGACGTGCTGACGATGCTCCTGCACTTCCTGCCCGTCGCGGCACTGCTGACCGTCACCCCGGGGGTCTCGACGGTGCTCGTCGTGCGCCGCGCCGCCCTGCACGGGCGCCGAGCGGCGGTGGCGACGACGATCGGCAACGAGACCGGCGTCATCGTGTGGGCCGTCGCCGCGGCGATCGGGCTGGCGACGGTCGTCGCCGCCTCGGCCGTCGTCTTCACGGCCGTCAAGCTTGTGGGCGCCGCCGTGCTGATCGTCATGGGCATCGCCGCGCTGCGCCATCGCGGCGACGATCGCGGGGCCGAGATCGCGCCGCCGCGCTGGTC
Organism: uncultured Actinomycetes bacterium; assembly: GCA_963766605.1. Classification (GTDB taxonomy): domain Bacteria; phylum Actinomycetota; class Thermoleophilia; order Solirubrobacterales; family Solirubrobacteraceae; genus AC-49. Next base: position 214,964 of record CAVYAT010000003.1, on the reverse strand, counting down.
GCGCTCCGCCTATCGCGACGGCGTGACGACGGCGATCGCCAACCCCAAGCTGGCCGTGTTCTTCGTCGCGTTGTTCCCGCAGTTCGTGCCCCACGGCCAGTCGATCCTCGTCGCGAGCATTGCCATGGGGCTGCTGCTCGTCGTGCTCGACCTGGCCTGGTACTCGCTGATCGCGACGCTGGTCGCCCACGCGGCCGATGCGTTCCTCGCGCGCTGGATGACCCGCGTTCGCCAGGTGTGCGGCGCCGTGCTCGTCGCCCTCGGCGTCCGCCTCGTCTTCGAGACCCGCTAGCGCATCAACAGCACGGGCTTGACCACCGAGCCGTCGTGCATCCGCGCGACGGCTTCGTTGATCTGGTCGAACCCGAACGTCGTCACCAGGCGGTCGATCGGGAACTCGCCGTCGCGCCACAGATCGATCAGCTTCGGGATGAAGTCGGCGACCACGCTCTCGCCCTCGACGATGCCGCGGATCGTGCGGCCGGCCGCCAGGACCTCGTTGACGTCGAAGTCGACACGCGTCCCGTCGGCCGGCGCGCCGACGATCCCGCAGATCCCCGCCGGGCCGAGCATCGCGATCGATTGACGCAGCGCGTCGGGACTGCCCGAGCATTCGAGCACATAGGGCGCTCCTCCGGGCACGAGGTCGCCGACCGCGGCGACCGGATCGACACCGGGCTCCACGTGCACCGTGTCGGTCGCGCCGAGCTCGGCGGCGAGCTGCAGGCGCGACGCGTCGAGGTCGACCGCGACGATCGTCGCGCACTGGGCGATGCGCGCGCCCATGACCGCCGACAGGCCGACGCCGCCCGCGCCGACGATGACGATCGTCGCGCCCGGATCCGGGGCCAGCGCGTTGAGCACCGACCCCGCGCCGGTCTGGACCCCGCAGCCGAACGGCGCCACGAGCTCGAACGGGATGTCGTCGGCGATGCGGGCCAGGCTGCGCTCGTGGCAGATCGCGTGGGTGGCGAAGCTCGACTGGCCGAAGAACGGCGCGTGGAGGTCGGCGCCGGGTCGCGTCAGCGTCGTTGTGCCGTCGAGGCGCTGCGCGAGGAAGTTGCGCGCGAAGAACTCGTGGCAGTACGTGGGGCGGCTCGCCGAGCAGGTGGGGCAGTGGCCGCACGAGTCGTAGCTCATCGCGACCCGGTCGCCGACCGCGACGCTCGTCACCGCGGCGCCGACCGCGGTCACCGTGCCCGCGCCCTCGTGGCCGAGAACCGCGGGCAGAGGCGTCGGGAACAGGCCGGACTGCGCGATCAGGTCGGTGTGGCAGATGCCCGACGCGGCGATCTCGACGACGACCTCGTCGGCGCGTGGCTCGCCGAGCTCGACGTCGGCCAGCTCGAACGGTGCGCCCGCGCGCTCCACGATCGCCGCAGTGATCCTCATTTCTGCGCCAAGGACAGCAGAAACTCGCACTCCAGCACCGCCCGGCCCGCCCGGCCCCGATCCTCCTCGGCGACGAGCACGCTGACGTCGGCCAGCAGATCGGTCCAGCGTCCCTCGGCCTGCAGCCTGCGGCGCTCAGAGACGACGTGGCCTGCGGTGTCGACAAGGAAGTGGGCGGCGTCGTGGCGCGAGTCGAACTCCAGCATCAGGCGCTCGCGGCGTGAGGACCCCGTCCTCAGGCCGGCGCCGGCCAGCAGCTGCGCCAGCGCGTCGGGATCGCCCCAGCGCGAGGGCGGGCTCGAGCCCTCGGGCGGCGGCGGCAGATAGGGCGCGAACACGCCGCCGAGCTTCGGCATGAACGACCCGGGCGTCCACGACGCGAGCACGACGCGGCCGTCGGGCGCGCATGCGCGGGCCAGCTCGCCGGCCGCCGCCTCGTGATCCGCTGCGTACATCGCCCCGAACACCGACAGCACCGCGTCGAACTCGCCGTCGGCGACGTCGAGCGCCTCGGCCTCGCCGCGGTGCCAGTGCACGCGCACGCCGACCTCGCGGGCGCGCTCGCCGGCGATCGTCAGCAGCGCCGGCTCGATGTCGACGCCGTCGACGTCGGCGCCGTGACGGGCGGCCAGCAGCGCCGCGTTGCCGGTTCCGCAGGCGACATCGAGTACGCGCTCGCCGAACGTGATCGCGGCGTGGTCGACGACCAGCTCGGCAGCGGGGAGCAGGCGCTCGGCCATCGACGGGTAGTCGCCCTGCGACCAGGTGGTCGGCATCGAGCGCGAGGCTACCGGGCGGCCAGGATCAGATCGGAATGCCCCACAGCGGGAACCAGCGCTCGAGCTCGGGCTCGATCGGCAGCTCGTCGCCGATCACCGCCTTGAGCTGGAGCTCGCGCTCGGTCGAGCGCTGCTTGTCCGCACCCTGCGGGATGAACGGGTACCAGGACCCGCGCTTGTAGTTGTAGATCAGGTACAGCGGCCGCTGCTCGGAGTCGGTGAACGCGAACACCGCACACAGCACGCGGTCGGAGTAGCCACCGACGGCCAGCGCGTCGGAGACGGCGTTGACGCCGACGACGAGATCCTCGGTGTCGGGATCCTTGAGCACCATCCAGCGGTACCCGAACTCGTCGTCGCTGGTCGAGACAGCCGTCCCGGTCTCCTCGCCGGTGCCCTTCACGACCTCCTCCATCTCCGTGACGATCTGGCGGAAGTCGGCCGTCGCCAGGGCCTGGAAGACGATCGCCGCGGTGCCGGTCGTCGCGATGCCCTGACTGGCCTGGAGCGTGATGTAGGCGGTCGACAGCGCGAACAGCCGGTCCTGCTTGGCCGGCTTGGTCGTCTTGCCGCGGCCGAGCAGCGTGTCGAAGACGCCCATCAGGCGGCGACCCGCGAGCCCTGGAGCTGGGACTCGAAGCGGCTCAGCGCCTCGAGGCGCTTCTCAAGCGACGGGTGCGTGGCGAACGCCGCGAGCAGCGAGCCCTTGACGACCGGCGGGATGATGAAGAACGCGGCCAGGCCTTCGGCGGCGCGGAGGTCCTGGGTCGGGATCCGGGCGCGGTCGTCGGCAGGGTTGAGCCGGCCGTCGATCTTGACCAGCGCCGAGGCGAGCGCGCTCGGGCGGCCGGTGATGATCGCCGACCCGCGGTCGGCGGCGAACTCGCGGTAGCGCGACAGCATCCGCATCAGGAAGAACGAGATCACCCACACGATCGCCGAGATCAGGATCACGAAGATGATGTCGTTGCCCTCGTCGTCGCGGCCGCCGCCATAGCCGCCGCCGAACAGCAGTCCGAACTGGACGATCATCGCCGCGACCGACGCGAAGAAACTGGCCAGGGTCATGATCGCCACGTCGCGGTTGACGATGTGGGTCACCTCGTGGGCCAGTACCGCCTCGAGCTCGGCCGGCTCGAGCATCTCCATGATCCCGGTCGTCGCGCAGACCGTGGCGGCCTTGGGCGTGCGGCCCATGGCGAACGCGTTGGGCATCACGGTGTCCATGACCGCGACCTTCGGCTTGGGGATGTCGGCCTGCACGCACAGGCGGTCGATGATCCCGTGCAGCTGCGGCGCCTGCTGGGGCGTCACCTCGTGGGCGCCGACGGCGCGCAGCGCGATCTCGTCGGAGGCGAAGAACTGGAACACCAGCAGCCCGACCGCCACCAGGCCGATCGTGATCCCGCTGGCGCCAGCGGCGAACAGCACCCCGACGAACACGAGGTACAGCAGCGCGAGCAGGCCGAGGGTGAGCGCCATGCGGGCCTGAAGGCCGGTGTCCCGGCCGAATGACTTGGGACTGGGCATCTGCGTCCATGTTGGCAGAGCGCGCGTCCCTGCTGCGCCCGTTGTCGCCTGCGCTGGACTACGCTGACCGCGATGCAGCCGCAGATTCATCTGTTCGGCATCTCGATCAAGACCTTCGGGATCTGCTTCGCGGCCGGATTCGTCGCCGCCGGGCTGGTCGTCGCGCGGCGGCTGAAGGAGCTCGGCAAGCCGGTCGACTGGGCCTACGAGATCGTGTTCGCCGCCCTTCTCGGCGGGCTGATCGGCGCCCGCGTCTACTTCATCGTCCAGAACTACGACTCGGTCAAGCACGACCTGTTCGGCAACATCTTCGGCGGCTCGGGCCTGGTCTGGTACGGCGGCGCGATCGGCGGAGCTCTCGGGGTTCTGCTGTGGGCGCACTGGCGCAGGATGGTCAATCTGACGCTGCTCGACATGTGCGCGGCGCCGTTGGCGCTCGGCTACGCGATCGGCCGCATCGGCTGCCAGGTATCGGGCGACGGCGACTACGGGATCCCGTGGAACGGCCCGTGGGCGATGGCCTACCCGCACGGGACGGTGCCGACCAAGGTCAAGGTCCACCCGACGCCGATCTACGAAACGCTGACCATGTGCCTGCTGGCGTGGGCGCTGTGGGTGCTGCGCGACCGCTACCGTCCGGGCGTCGTGTTCGGTATCTATCTCGTCGGGGCGGGGCTCGAGCGCTTTCTCGTCGAGTTCATCCGTCGCAACGACTCGGTTCTGCTCGGGCTCACGGCGCCGCAGCTCGAGAGCGTCGCGATGTTCGTCGGCGGCGGGATCTGGCTGTGGGTTCTGTCGCGCCGCGGTGGCTGGTCGCCGCGGGTCGCGACTGCCTGAGATGATCCGCGCGCCGTGGGCGCCCCATCGATCAAGCAACTCTCGCCGGTCTTCCCGCTCGACAGCGGGGTGACCGACGCCGGCCACATCGAGGTCGGCGGCTGCGACCTCGTCGAAGTCGCGCGCGAGTTCGGGACGCCGGCCTACGTCGTCTGCCCCGACGACCTGCGCGCGCGCTCGCGGGCGTTCGTCGACGCGTTCGCCGCCTACACCGACCACGCCGAGATCGTGTTCGCGTCCAAGGCGTTTCCGTGCACGGCGGTCATGCGCGTGCTGTGTGAGGAGGGGCTCGGCTGCGACGTCGCGTCGGCCGGCGAGCTCGAGCTGGCGCTGGCCGCCGGCTTCCCGGGCGAGCGGATCCACCTGCATGGCAACGCCAAGCGGCTCGACGACCTGCGCGCGGCGCGTGCGGCCGGCGTGCGCCACATCGTGGTCGACAACCTCGACGAGATCGCGCGGCTCGAGGGGGTGGTGCGCGCCGATGGGCGCGGGCGCCAGCCGGTGTCGATCCGCGTCAACCCCGACGTTCGCGGCGACACCCACGACAAGATCTCGACCGGCCAGGCCGACTCGAAGTTCGGCCTCGGCGGCGCGGACGTCGGCGTGGCGATCGCGCGGCTGCGCGCGTCGGAACTGCTGGACCTCGAGGGCGTGCACATGCACATCGGGTCGCAGATCCTCGAGCTCGATCCGTTTCGCCGGGCGGTCGAGGCGATCCGCGAGCTGGGGAGTGTGGCCAGGGAACCCACCTCAGGCGGCCCTCCGTTCGCGGAGGTCAATCTCGGCGGTGGGCTCGGCGTCCAGTACACGGCGAGCGACCCGGCGCCGCCGTCCTACGCCGACTACGCGCGGGTCAAGGTCGAGACGGTGCGCGAGGTGTTCGGCGACGGCGTGCGGATCGTCGACGAGCCGGGCCGGGCGCTCGTCGCCCACTCGACGGTGACGCTCTACACGGTGCAGTCGGTGAAGACGAACGTGCGCCGCTACGTCGCCGTCGACGGCGGGATGGCCGACAACCTGCGGCCGATGATGTACGGCGCGCGCTACGAGGCGCACGTCGCCGACCGATTCGGCGCCCCGCCACCCGAGGGCGCGTCGTGTGTCCTGGTCGGCATGCACTGCGAGTCAAGTGACGTGATCGTCGCCGACGCCGACCTCCCCGATCCGCAGGTCGGCGACGTGATCGTCACCCCGGCGACCGGGGCCTATGGCTACTCGATGGCCAACACCTACAACGGCGTCCCACGGGCGCCGATCGTGTTCGTGTCCGACGGCGACGCGAGGCTGGTCGTGCGCCGCGAGACGCTTGCGGAGCTGCATTCGCGCGATGTCTGAGCCCTTTCGCATCGGCCTCCTCGGCCACGGCACCGTCGGCGCGGCGTTCGAGACGCTGCTCGGCCAGCGCGCCGACGCCGTCGCGGCGACGACCGGCCTGCGCCCCGAGATCACCGGCGTGCTGACCCGCTCGCAGGGCGACTTCGACGACATCCTCGCGCGCAGCGACCTGATCGTCGAGCTGATCGGCGGCCTTGACCCGGCGCGCGACTATGTCCTGCGGGCGATCGCGGCCGGGACGCACGTCGTGACCGCCAACAAGCAGCTGCTGAGCCAGCACGGCGACGAGCTGTCGGCGGCGGCCGTACAGCACAGCGTGCAGCTGCGCTTCGAGGCGGCGGTGGCCGGCGTCGTTCCGGTGATCCGCGTTTTGGCCGAGTCGCTGGCCGGCGCCCACATCGACCGCATCCACGGGATCGTCAACGGGACGACCAACTACATCCTCAGCGAGATGGCCTCGCGCGGGATCTCCTACGCCGAGGCGCTGGCCGACGCGCAGCGGCTCGGCTACGCGGAGGCCGATCCGTCCGACGACGTCAATGGCAGGGACGCGGCGGCCAAGATGGCGATCCTCGCGCGGCTGGCCTTCGGGGCGCAGGTGACGCTCGACGACGTCCACTACGAGGGCATAGAGGAGCTGACCGCCCACGACCTCGAGTACGCCCACGAGCTGGGGCTGAGCCTCAAGCTGATCGGCACGGCCGAGCGCTCGGGCGACGGGATCAGCGTCCGCGTGCACCCGGTGTTCCTGTACGGCTCGCACCCGCTGGCCAGCGTCAACGGGCCGTTCAACGCGGTGACGATCGAGTCGGCCGACATCACCGAGGTCACCCTGTCGGGTCCTGGCGCGGGCGGCTCGCAGACCGCGAGCGCGGTGCTCGGCGACGTCGTCAGCGCGATGATCCCGCCACCGTCGCTGCCCACGATCGTGGAGCGCATACCGATCATCAAGGACGTCACGTCGGCGTTCTACCTGCACCTCGAAGTCGCCGACCGGCCGGGCGTGCTGGGCCAGATCGCCGAGCGGCTCGGGCTACAGGGCGCGTCGGTCAAGTCGGTCGTCCAGCGCGGGCTGGGCGAGAACGCGCGGCTGGTCATGGTCGTGCACCCGATCCTCGAGTCGCGCTTCTTCGCCGCCGTGGGCCTGATCGGGCATCTCGATTTCATGCGCTCGCGCCCGCGTGCCATCCGGGTCATCGAAGAGGAGTTCTAAGGACTCGTGCCCTGATGCCCGGCCTGATCGAGCGCTTTCGCGACCGCCTGCCGTTCGACGACGGCGACCCGATCGTCACGCTCGGCGAGGGCTCGACGCCGCTCGTCGCCGCGCCGTACCTGTCGGATCGCCTGGGCTGCGAGGTATGGCTGAAGATCGAAGGCGCGAACCCGACGGGCTCGTTCAAGGACCGCGGCATGACGTGCGCGGTGAGCGCCGCGGTGCGCGAGGGCGCCCAGGCGGTCATCTGCGCGTCGACCGGCAACACCGCGGCCAGCGCCGCCGCCTACGCGGCGCGGGCCGGGCTGCGTGGCGCCGTGATCGTCCCCGAGGGCAAGATCGCCACGGGCAAGCTCGCCCAGGCGCTGATGCACGGCGCGCGCGTGATCGCCCTGCGCGGCAACTTCGACCAGGCGCTGGCGCTGGTGCGCGAGCTGTGCCAGCGCCACCCGATCGCGCTCGTCAACAGCGTCAACCCGTTCCGGCTCGAGGGCCAGAAGACGGCCGCATTCGAGATCGTCGAGGAACTCGGCGCCGATCTCGACGCGCTGTGCATCCCGGTCGGCAACGCGGGCAACATCACCGCCTACTGGAAGGGCTTTTGCGAAGCCGACTCGGCGCCGCGGATGTACGGCTTCCAGGCGGCCGGCGCCGCGCCGCTCGTGCTCGGCCATCGGGTCGAGAACCCCGAGACCGTGGCCAGCGCGATCCGCATCGGCAATCCGGCGCGCTGGGAGGAGGCGACGACCGCGATGCGCGATTCGCGCGGCGGGTTCGAGGCGGTCTCCGACGAGCAGATCCTCGACGCCTACCGGCTGCTCGCCTCGCGCGAGGGGATCTTCTGCGAGCCGGCGAGCGCGGCGTCGGTCGCGGGGTTGCTGGCCCACGGCGCCGGCGGCGCGCGGCGCGTCGTCTGCGTGCTGACCGGGCACGGGCTCAAGGACCCGCAGGTCGCGCTCGATCAGGCCGTCGGCGTGGTGCCGTGCGAGCCCGAGATGACCGCGGTGGAGCACGCGGTGCTCGACTAGATGCTCGACTCGTGCCGCGTTCGCGTGCCCGGCAGCACGGCCAATCTCGGCCCGGGCTTCGACACGTTCGCGGCGGCGCTGTCGCTGCACCTGGAGCTCGAGGTGCAGCGAACGGGGTCGTTTGCCATCAACACCGACCTGCCGATCGCGACCGACCGCCGCAACCTGGTCGTGCGGGGCTTCTCGGCGCTGATCGCGCCCGACGAGTTCACGTTCACGATCCGCTCCGAGATCCCGATGTCCGGCGGCCTGGGCACGAGCGCCGCGGCGTACGTCGGCGGGCTCGTCGCCGCCGACTACCTCGTCGGCGGCGGCGCCGATCTGCTGGCGCTCGCGACGGAGCTCGAGGGCCATCCCGACAACGTCGCCGCGTCGCTGCTCGGCGGCTTCGTCGTGTGCGCCGACGCAGTGGCGACGCGCATCGAGATGCCCGACCGCCTCGAAGCGGTGCTCGTCGTGCCCAGGGAGTCGCTGCGCACGCGCGAGGCACGCGAGGTGCTGCCGACCACGGTCCCACTCGCCGACGCGGTCTTCAACGTCGGCCACGCGGCGCTGCTGGTCGCCGGCCTCGTCCGCGGCGACCTCGACCTCGTGGCCCGCGGCCTCGCCGATCGCCTCCACCAGCCCGCCCGCGCCCACCTCTACCCGCGGTCGATGGAGCTCGTGGCGGGCGCGGTGGAGCTCGGCGCGCTCGGTGCCACGATGTCCGGCGCCGGCCCGACGGTCGTGTTGTGGACCACCGGCGGCACGACCGAGTCGGTCGTCCACGACGTGTGCACGCGGACCGGCGACTGGGCCGATGTCGTCGTCGCCGCGTTCGAGCCGCTGGGCTCGGTCGCCGGCGAGCTCTGACAGCGGCGAACGTCCCGCGCTACCCCGTATAGCCAGCACTCCGGGACGTCGGTGCTCGGGTCCTCCAGCTAGCCGGGAAGCATCGCCGCGACCGCGCGGCGCGCGTCGTCGAAGCCGCCCAGGCGCGTGAGGAGCTCGGACGCGAGCTGCACGTAGTCGGCGCCGAGGTCGGTGCGGCGGTCGAGGATCGAGACGCCGCGCTCGGCCGACTCGGCGTAGGCGATCGACTGGCGGATCGGGGTCGAGAACACGTGGTGGCCGTACGCCTCGTGCAGGGACGCGAAGGCCTCGCGCGAGTGGGTGGTGCGCATGTCGGCGATGTTCAGCACGACGCCCATCCAGCGCAGGTCGGGGTTGAGTCCCTGGGCGAGCTCGATGACCTGGGTCGCCTGCTCGACGCCCTGGAGCGCGAAGTACTGGGCCTCGGCGCTCAGCAGCGCCCAGTCGGCGGCCACCAGTGCGTTGACGGTCAGCAGCCCGAGCGCCGGCGGGCAGTCGATGAGGATCATGTCGTAGCGGTCGCCCAACCCGGCCAGGGCGCGGCGCAGCGTCAGCTCGCGGCCCATCTTGCCGGCCAGCACGAGCTCGGACTCGGCCAGCGTCAGGTTGGCCGGGATCACGTCGTCGTGGATCGCGTCGCTTGCGTCGGCCCGTCCGACGAGCACATCGCCGATCGTCGGTTCGACGTCGGGCTCGAGGTCGAAGTAGTCCGACAGGTTGCCCTGGGGGTCGAGGTCGATCGCCAGCACTGACAGCCGGGCCCGGCGCAGCACGTCGGTCAGCGTCCGCACCGCCGTCGTCTTGCCGGTTCCACCCTTCTGCGACAGGACGGCGATCGTCTGGGCCATGGGCGGCCCAGACTAGCGACCGTTCACGTACCGACAGTTGTGGGGCTGGGAACGCGCTGCAGGAAATGCAGCCGGTAGCGCCCGACGACGATCTCGTCGCCGTCGTGCAACGCATGCCACTCGACGCGCTCGCCGTTGACGAACACGCCGTTGAGGCTGCGGTCGTCGAGCACGCGCACGCCGTCGTGCTGGCGCACGATCAGCGCGTGGCGGCGCGACACCGTCGGGTCGTCGAAGCGCACGTCGGCGGCCAGGCTGCGCCCGATCCGCGTCCACTCGCGCGACAGCGGGACGACGCGAACCGACGCACCGTCCTCGTAGGCCAGGTACTCGCCCGCTTCGGTGATCTGGGCCCGCGCCCGGCGTATCGCGTCGGCGCGCTCCTGCGGCGCCCCGGGGGTCGGCAGCGAGCCTGGCCGTGCGAAGCGCCCACCAGAGAACAGCGATGCGCGGAGGAACTCGTCGCCGCCGCAATTCGGGCAGCCCGGAAGCTCATCGGCGGCCTCGAGGGTCACGACATAGCCGCAGCCCTCGCAACGAAACGAGCCGGTTCCAGCCAACGTGCCCGATGTCAAAGAGTCCAACGCCACGCTCCCACGCTTGTCGATCATAGCCTTGGTGTCAATCGGCACAGACCCCGATTCACATACCCCCTGCAATGCGCAGGAACCGGGTGGTCACCTGCCGAACACCGGGTCTATGGCCCGCGCCGCCGCCCTGTCGGAAAGCGACCTCGAGCGCGAGCTGCTGCGCCAGAGCGTCGGTCGGATGGGCGCCGGGCGATACGTCTGCGGCGACTGCGGCCGCACGCCGCTGATCGGCGAGCGCGTGCACTGCTACGCGCCCGACACGATCATCTGCGAGCTGTGCCGGCCGCGCCACCGCGCGGCGCCCGAGACGTCGCACACGGTGCTGCATCCCGAGGTCGGGACGACGGTCCGCGTGATCGACTGCCGCAAGCGCTGAGCCCGCGGTAGGGTCCAGGGCGTGCAGGCGTTCAGCGTCGACGTGACGATCGACAAGCCCCGCGAGGAGGTCTACGCGTACCTGCTCGACATCGCCAATCACGCCGAGTTCACCGACCACTACCTGGTCGACTGGCACCTGACGCGCGAGGACCCGGTCGGCGTCGGCGCCGGCGCCCGGTTTCGGAGCAAGGCGCCGCGGACGCGCTTCCCGTGGGGCGACGTGACGATCACGGACGCGCAGGCGCCGTGGAAGCTCGTCGAGCAGGGTCGTGGCGGCAAGTTCAACCGCATCCGCACGCTCGGGGTCTACGAGCTCGACGCCGTCCACGGCGGCACGCAGGTCACCTACACGTTCCAGAACGTGACCAAGACGCCCAGTGATCGGCTGCTCGGCCGCACGTCGTGGCTGAAGCGCAAGTCGGCCAAGGGCCTGCGTCGCCTGAAGTCGATCCTCGAAGAGGACCTGGACCGCGGCAAGCGCCCCACCGTCTCGGGCGGCGGGCGCAAGGTCGACGGCGGCTACCAGTTCGATGTGTCGCGTATCAGCGCCGACGTCTAGGATTCCCGCCCGCATGGTCCGCCGCCTCTCCGCCGCCCTGCTCATCGCCGCCGCCGCGGTCGCGGTATCGGCGTGCGGCAACAAGAAGGCGCCGGCCGACATCCACTTCGGGCCGACCGAGGGTGTGTACGTCCGCTCCGGTGGTCTGACCTACCAGATCCAGATCTCGCGCCAGCTCAACGAGTACGACCGCGAGGACCGCCAGTACCTGGCCGGCGTCCCGCAGGCACAGCGCACGCTGCGCAACAACCAGACCTGGTTCGGCGTCTTCCTGCGCGTCGAGAACCCCAAGGACCACGACCAGCGCGCGACCCAGCAGTTCACGGTCATCGACACCCTGGGCAACAAGTTCCATCCGATCCCGATCGACCAGTCGGTCAACCCGATCGCCTATTACGCGGCCGAGGTCCCGCCGCACCAGGTGCTGCCGAACCCGGACGCGCTCGCAGCGCAGACGTCGATCAACGGCGAGCTCCTGCTGTTCAAGATGCCGGTCGAGGTGCTCGACAACCGGCCGCTGTCGCTGCACATCGCTCCCGGTCCGCACCAGACGGGCTCGGGCGCGATCGTCGATCTCGACATCTAGTCGGAGAGTCCGGCTTCGATGACGCTGCGCGCGGCCGGCGCCGCCGTGTCGCCGCCCGCGCCGTCGCGCACAAGCATCACGCAGACCACGATCTTCGGCGTCGACGCCGGGGCGAACGCGGTGAACCAGGCGTCGGTCAGGGTCGGGTCGTTGGTATTGACGGCGCAGTCCTCGGGGTTGGCCGGCGTCGTCTGACCCGGCGGGATCTGGTCGGGCGTGCACGGCTGCGTCGACTGCAGCTCGGCGGTCCCGGTCTTGCCGGCGACCGTCACGCCGGGAATCGCCGCCTGGGTGCCGGTTCCCTCGCGCACGACGCCGATCATCAGCTGCTTGACCGTGCGGGCGATGTGCGCCGTCGTGACCTGCGTCGTCGGCGCCGGCTGGGGGTGGGCGTGCCACAGCAGCGTCGGCCGCGGGCGTTTGCCCTTCATTGCGATCGTCGCTGCCACGAGCCCCATCTGCAGTGTCGTGGCCTGGACCTTGCCCTGGCCGATCGCCGACGAGCCGACGGCGAGGTCGTCGCCGATGTCACCCGCGTCGGGCAGGGTGCTCTCGGCGGCCGCGGCGATGCCGGGCGGCGTGTTGAAGCCGAAGCGCTCGGCCATCGACACGAGCTTCTGCGCGCCGAGCTTGGCGCCGAGCGGAGCGAACACCGAGTTGCACGACGTCGCGAACGCGAGCGCCAGCGTCCCACCGCAGTTCTCGCCGTTGGCGTTGTTGAGCTTGACGCCGCTGAGCGTCGCAAACGACGCATACGGGAAGACGGTCGACGGCTTGGCGGCGTGGGCCTGGAGGGCCGCTGTTGTCGTGATGATCTTGAAGGTCGATCCCGGCGGCTGCAGGCCCGAGAACGCGATCCCGGCGAACGCGAGGACCTCGCCGGTCTTCGGGCGGATCGCGACGACGCCACCGAGCCGGTTGCCCAGCGCCGCGGTCGCCGCGCGCTCGAGCGGGATCGAGACCGTCGTATGCACCGCGTGTCCCTGATGCGCGTTGGTGTGGGCGAGCACCGTCCTGCCGGCGAGCAGCGTCCCGCCGGGCCGGCCGAGCAGCTGGCGATCGAAGATCCGCTCCAGGCCGCTCGCGCCGATCTTGGTGTCGGCCGGGATGCCGCGCTCCTCGTAGGCGGCGAGTTGCGCGGCTGGGATCCCCCCGAGGTCGCCGACGACCTGCCCGGCGACGTCGGGCACGTTTGAGCCGCGGCTGTCGCCCTTGGCCAGGATCGTGCCGTCGCGAGCGAGGATCGTCGCGCGGGCCGGCATCCGGATCACCGAGTGCAGATGGGAGCCGGGGGACAGTCCGGGGAACACAAGGTCGGCACGCCAGGCGATCTGCTTGCCGTCACCGCTGTGGCCCATCGGCAGCGTGATCGTCCCGTGCACGGGGCCGAAGACACGCGTCGTGTAGGCCACCGGCACGACGAAGTCGGCGCCGCGCCGCTTCGGGCGCCCGGCGGTGACTGCCGTCGCCGTCGCCGTCGCCATCGCCGCTCGGTAGTCGTTCTCGAACGCGGTTTCGCCGGTCGCGGCCGCGGCGTCGGGCGTCAGCTCGGCGTACATCGCGCGGTAGTTGCCGCGATTCCAGGCCGCGACGAAGCGCCGCGCCGACTTCTCGCCCGAGCCGACGTAGTTGGAGCCGATCACGAGTCCGACCGCGAACGCGATGAGCCCGAACACGCCCAGCACCGCGTATCGCCGGCGCCTGCGGCGCGTGCGGGCCGCCTTCGCGGAACCGGCTGACCTGCGGGGGGATTGGGGCTCCACGATCGCGCACCAGTCTAGGGTCAGCCGCCGTGACGACCGCCGATTGGCTGATCCTCCTGTTCGTCGCGGTGATGGGCGTGATCGGCTACCGCCGGGGTTTCATCGTCGGGGCGCTGTCACTGCTCGGTTTCGCGGCCGGGGCGTTCGTCGGGACGCGGCTCGCGCCGCTGCTGCTGCGCGGCGGCAGCGCGTCGCCCTACGCGCCGGTCTTCGGCCTGTTCGGTGCGGTGTTCGGCGGCATCCTCGCGGCGGCGGTGCTTGAAGGGGTCGGGCAGACGGTGCGCCGCGCGCTGCCGATCCCGGGGCTGGGGATCGTCGACGGCGCGCTCGGGTTTCTGCTCAGCAGCGCGCTCGCGCTCGCCCTGGCGTGGCTCGTCGGCGCCGTGCTGCTCCAGACGCCTGGCGCCAGCAGCTGGCGCCGCGACATCCAGCGCTCGCAGATCCTGAGCCGCCTCAACGACATCCTGCCGCCCTCGGGGGCGATCCTGCACGCGCTCGCCCGCTTCGACCCGCTCGGCGCGATCACCGGGCCGCAGGCCGACGTCACCCCGCCCGATCCGCGGATCGCCCACGACGCCCAGGTCGCGGCCGCCGGCGGCAGTGTCGTGCGCGTGCTCGGCACCGCGTGCGGGCTCGGCGTCGAGGGTTCCGGCTGGGTCGCGGCGCCGAACGTCGTCGTCACCAACGCCCATGTCGTCGCCGGCGAGAGCGACACGACGGTCCAGCTGCGCGGCACCGGCCCGCAGCTGCGGGCAACGCCGATCGCATTCGACAGCCACAACGACATCGCCGTCCTGCACGTGCCGGGCCTTCAGGCGACGCCGCTGCTCCGCCGCGACGACGTCCCGTCGGGTACCGGCGGCGCGCTGCTCGGCTTCCCGAAGGACGGGCCGTACGACGTCCGCGCCGTGCGCCTGTCGTCGGCCCAGAACGTGCTCACCTCCGACGCCTACGGCAACGGCCCGGTCAGCCGACGGATCGTGCCGCTCCGCGGCAACGTGCGCCCGGGGAACTCCGGCGGCCCGATCGTCGACTCCGACGGCCGGGTGCTGGCGACCGTGTTCGCGGCGACCGAGGGCCAGCGCCGCCACGGCGGGTTTGCGATCCCCGACGACGTCGTCGAGCACGTCCTGGCAGGGGCCGGACGACGGGTCTCGACCGGACCCTGCGCGCAGTGACGTTTTGACCGCGCGCTACCCTCCGCGACTGAACATGGGAAAGACGCTCGTCATCGCCGAGAAGCCGTCCGTTGGCAAGGACCTCGCCAAGATCCTGCCCGGACCGTTCCAGAAGCACACCGGGTCCGGGGACAAGACCGAGCGCTGGCTCGAGGGTCCCGAGCACGTGATCTCGTGGGCCGTCGGCCACCTCGTGCAGCTCGCCGAGCCCGACTCCTACGACGAGAAGTACAAGAAATGGCGGATGGCCGACCTGCCGATCGTGCCGAGCAAGTTCCAGCTGATCGTGCGCGACGAGCGCTCGCAGAAGCAGATGACCGTCGTACGTCAGCTGATGCGATCCGACGATGTCGATCTCATCGTCAACGCCTGCGACGCCGGCCGCGAGGGCGAGCTGATCTTCGCCTACCTGTACGAGAAGGCCGGCTCCAAGAAGCCGGTCCAGCGCCTGTGGTTGTCCTCGATGACCGAGCGCGCGATGCGCGACGCGTTCGACAACCTGCGCCCGGCGTCTGAGCTGAAGTCGCTCGAGGAGGCGGCGCGCTCGCGCTCGGAGGCCGACTGGCTGGTCGGCATGAACGCGACCCGTGCGGCGACGATCCGGCTGCGGTCGAGCTTCGACGGCGCGGTCTCACTGGGCCGCGTGCAGACGCCGACGCTCGCGCTGCTGACGCGTCGCGAGGAGGAGATCCGCGCGTTCGTCTCCGAGAAGTACTGGCTCGTCGACGCGACGTTCGCGACCGACGACAACCGCGTCTACGAGGGCCGCTACCATGCCGGCGCTCAGCCGCGGCTGAAGACCGAGGCCGAGTCGCTGGCGATCGTCGAGGCGGTCAGCGGCCAGCGCGGCACGATCACCAAGCTCGAGAAGAAGACTCGCCGCGAGAAGGCGCCCCAGCTCTACGACCTCACATCGCTACAGCGCGAGGCCAACTCGCGGCTCGGGTTCACGGCGCGGCGCACGCTCTCCGCCGCCCAGCGCCTCTACGAGGAGCACAAGGCGCTGACCTATCCCCGCACCAGCTCGCGCTACCTGACCAGCGACATGGTCCCCGACATCAAGGCGACCGCAGCCAACGTCGGCAAGCGTGCCGAGTACGCCCAGCCGGCCGCGTACGTGACCGGGCTCGACCTGTTGCCGCTCAGCCGCGTCGTCGACGACGCCAAGGTCGGTGACCACCACGCGATCATCCCGACGCTGGCCGAGCATCGCGTCGAGAAGTTCTCCGACGACGACCGCAAGATCTACGACCTCGTCGCGCGACGCTTCCTCGCGGTCTTCTTTCCCGAGGCGGTCTTCGAGAACACGAGCGTCGAGACGACCGTCGCCGAGCACGTGTTCCGTACCCGCGGCAAGGTCCTGATCGAGGCCGGCTGGCGCGCCGCCTACGGCGAGCTGGCCGACGACGGCCGCGAGGGCGAGGACGATGAGGGCCGCGAGCAGCAGCTGCCCAAGCTGCTGAAGGGCGAGGAGGCGACGGCCCGCGAGGCCGCCTCGGCCGAGAAGGAGACCAAGCCGCCGCGGCGCTACACCGACTCGTCGCTGCTCGGCGCGATGGAGACGGCGGGCAAGCTCGTCGACGACGATGCGATGCGCGAGGCGATGAAGGAGTCGGGGATCGGCACGCCCGCGACGCGCGCGGCGATCATCGAACGGCTGATCGACGTCGGCTACATCGAGCGCGACGGCCGCGCCCTCGTCGCGACCGAGAAGGGCCTGAACGTCATCCGCCTGCTCGGCGACCACCCGTTGACGTCGCCCGACCTGACCGGCCAGTGGGAGCACCGCCTGGCGCGGATCGAGTCCGGCGAGGAGACGCGCGAGAACTTCATGCACGACATCGCGACGTTCGCCGGGTCGACGGTCGGCGAGCTCGACGCCAAGCTCAAGGACGTCCGCATCCCGCGCGCCAACCTCGGCCCGTGCCCGGTCTGCGGCCACGACATCGTCGAGAACCGCAAGGGCTACTCGTGCTGGGCGCGCGAGGACCCGGGCTGCGGGTTCGTCATCTGGAAGTCCAAGGCGGGCAAGCAGCTGCCGGTCGCCGTCGCCCGCGAGCTGATCGCGCACGGCCGCACGGCCAAGCAGGTGACCGGCTTCAAGGGTCGCAGCGGACGGTCGTTCCGGGCCACACTCGAGCTCATGCAGAACGACGAGGGCCGCTGGCGGGTCGAGTTCGACGAGCCGTGGGCCAAGGAGGGCGCAAAGCCGCCCGAGGAGGAGACGGCGGGGGCCGAGGTTGCCGGCGACGCCGCGGCCGGGGAAGCTGCCGGCGATGACGGTGCCAAAGCTCCCGCTGCTGCGTAGAGCCTGCGTTCTCAGCCTCGCTGCGCTGGCCTTCCCCGCTGTCGCCGCAGCCGACCCGGCCGGTCACGTGACGGCATCGTCGGGCAGCGTGAGCGCGTCGCTTCAGTGGAAGACGGGCGGCGACGTCGGCGGCGTGACCGCTGCGCACCTGACGATCGTGCGCTCGGGCGTGACGGTGCTCGACGCCGACCTCTCGACCGACGACTGCTCGGCCTGCTCGTTCACGACCGGCGCCGCAGGGCGCACCACGCCGCTGACCGTCGCCGACCTCGACGGCGACGGCGAGCCGGAGGTGCTCGTCGACACCTACAGCGGCGGCGCACACTGCTGCTACAGCGATCTGATCTACCGCTTCTCCGGCGGCGCGTACACGCACATCAACCAGCTGTGGGGCGACGAGGGGATCACGCTCAGGGATCTGAACGGCGACCGCACGCCGGAGCTGGTCACCGTGGCCGACGTCTTCGCCTACGCGTTCACGTCGTTCGCCGACTCCTACCTACCGCCGCTGATCGAGCGCTACTCGGCGGGCCAGCTGACCGACGTGACCTCGGATTTCCCGGCGCCGGTGAAAGCCGACGCGTCGCGCATCCTCAAGCTGATCAAGACCTACCGCAGGCAGAGGCGCGACCTGCGCGGCCTCGTCGCCGCCGACGTCGCCGACGAGAACACGCTTGGCCACGAGGCGACCGGCGTCGCGTTCCTGGCCAAGGAGCGCAAGAACCACGACCTCGGCAGCGACAGGCGCGCGAAGGCGTTCGAGAAGGCGCTCGGGAAGTTCCTGAAGAAGTACGGCTACACCTGAGATAGTCGCGCCATGACCATCAACAAAGGCCGGTGGGCCGCGAGCTCTGATCAGGAGATCGTCGTCTTCCTGATCGGCATGCGGATCAACAAGTTCTGGAAGGTCCACAAGTGGGGGCCGGTCGCGATGGCGATGCCGAAGATGCTCAAGTGGCTCGACAAGAACCCGCAGGCGGGTCTGCTGGCCTACGACCAGGTGGTCCGTAGCCCACGCCAGGTGGTCGTCCTTCAGTACTGGCGCTCGTTCGAGGACCTCGAGCGCTTCGCGCGCGACGCCCAGGCGCCGCACCTCGGCCCGTGGAAGAGCTTCAACGCCAAGGTCCGCGACAGCGGCGACGTCGGGATCTGGCACGAGACGTATGTCGTCGAGCCCGGCCGGTCGGAGTCGATCTTCGGCAACATGCCGCCGCGCGGGCTCGCCGCCTTCGCCGACCTGCGGCCGGTCGGCTCGACCGCGGCCACCGCGGCCAAGCGGATCGGCGCGCGCGACGAGGACGAGGCGCCGGTCGCCGGGTACTGAGCCGACGCTGGCGACACGCCGTCGGGTCGATGCGCGACCCTGGGGTGTGTGGCGCTGAAACTGATCACCGGGCCCGCGAACGCCGAGAAGGCGGGCGCGGTGCTGGGCGCGTTTCGGGGCGAGGTGGCGCGCGGCTCCGAGCCGCTGCTCGTCGTCCCGACCCAGCCCGATGTCGGCCACTACCGCCGCGAGCTGGCCGGCGGCGGGGCGGTGTTCGGGGTCGAGGTGCTGCGCTTCCGGTGGCTCGTCGACGAGATTGCGCGGCGCTGCGGTGTGTACGGCCGCACGCTCGGGACGCTGGAATGCGAGCGCGTCGCGGCGGCGGCGATCGCGGCGGCCGATCTGCGCGCGCTGGCGCCGGCGCGCGACGCCGCCGGTGGGCTCGGCCTGGCGCGGGCGCTGGCCGGCCTGGCGGTCGAGCTCGAGGAGCAGCGAATCGACGCGGGACGCTTCATCGTCGCGCTGCGGGCGTGGGCGCAGGCCGAGCCGGCCCGTGCCCGGTACGCCGCCGAGCTCGGCGCCCTGTACGCGGGCTACCGCGACCGCCTCGCGGCGCTGGGGCGTGACGACGAGCCGCTGCGCGCCGCGCGGGTGCTCGACGCGCTGCGCGAGAGCCCGGGCCGGTGGGGGCGCACGCCGGTCTTCCTGTACGGCTTCGACGAGCTCACGCCGCTGCAGCTCGACGCCGTCGAGGCGCTCGCCCAGACCGACGCGCCGGTCACGGTCTCGCTGACGCATGAGGCAGGGCGCGCTGTCTTCTCGGCCCGGGCGACGACCTACCAGCGACTCGTCGCGCTGGCCGGCGAGCACGAGGTGCTCGGCGCGCAGCGCCGCCACTACGCGCCGGCCTCGCGCGAACCGCTGCACCACCTCGAGCGTGAGCTGTTCGAGTCCGACCTGCAGCCGGCGAGGCTGTTCGGCCCCGCCGCCGCGCCGACCGCCGACCCCGGTGCGGCGGTCGAGCTGCTGGAGGGCGGCGGTCCGCGCGCGGAGGCCGAGCTCGTCGCCGCAACCGTCGCGCGGCTCATGCGCGACGAGGGCTACGCGGCCGACGAGATTGCGGTCGTCGTGCGCCGCGACGAGAACGCCGGGCCGCTGGTCCGCGCGCTCGGTGAGGCTGACATCGCGTTTGCCCACGAGCAGCGCCTGGCCGCGCGGCGCACCGCGCTCGGCCGCGGCCTGATCGCGCTGCTGCGTTGCGCCGGCCCCGACGGCACCGCGGCCGACCTCGTGTCCTACCTGCGCACGCCGGGCGTCGTGCGCCAGCTCGACCGCGTCGACCGGCTCGAGGCGCGGGCGCGACGCGACGGCGCCGCGAGCGCCGAAGCGGCGCGCGCGCTGTGGGAGGCCGACCAGTGGCCGATCGAGGCGATCGACCGCGTTCGGGGCGCCACCCGGCGCAGCCCCGGCGAGCTGTGTCGCCGCCTGGCCGCCGAGACGTCACTGCTGCTGGCGGCGCCGTTTCGCCGCCGCTCGCACGTGCTCACGGGCCCCGAGCTGCTCGACGCGCGCGCGGCCGGGGCGCTGCGGGGCGCGCTGCGGCGCCTGGCGACGCTGGCCGACGCCGACGCTCGCCTGGCGCCGGCGGGTGCGGAGCTCGAGCGGATGCTGGCCGAGGTCCCGGTCTTTCACGGCGACCCACCGGGTCCGGGCCGCGTCACGGTCACGACGCCGCTGCGCCTGCGCGCCCGGCGCGTACGGGCGCTGATCGTCACCGGCCTCGTCGAGCACGTGTTTCCCGCCGTCGCCCGGCCTGACCCGCTGTTGGGAGACGCCGAGCGCGCGGCGATCAATGCGGCGTCTGGGCTGCGCCTCGCCCACCACGACGATGTTCTCGGCCGCGAGCGATTCCTGTTCTACAGCGCCGTCTCGCGGCCGACCGAGCGGCTGGTGCTGAGCTGGCACGTCGCCGACGACGACGGCGACCCGCTGGTGCCGTCGTTCTTCCTCGACGACGTGCGCGAGCTGCTGGCCCCCGCACCGCCGGTGCGCCGCCGTGCGCTCGGGGAGACCACGTGGGACGGTGACGCGCCGAGCCCGAGGGCGGCGCGGCTCGCCGTAGCGGCGGCCCGGGGCGACGCTGCGCCGGCGCCGCGCCCGATCGCGGCGCTGTCCGACGAGCGCGTGCTGGCCGAGCTCGCCGCCCGTCCGACATGGTCCGCATCGGGTCTGGAGCTATGGCTGGCGTGCCCGGTGCGCTGGTTCGTCGAGCGGCTGCTGCGCCCGCAGGAGATCGATCCCGACGCCGAGGCGCTGGTGCGCGGGCGTTTTGCCCACGAGGCGCTCGAGCGGGTGATCGGCGCGCTGGCCGACGGCAGCGGCCGCGCGGAGTTGACGCCGCAGACGTTGCCGCAGGCGCGCGCGCTGCTGCGCGAGGCGCTGGACGGTCTGGAGGGTGAGCACCGCATCAGCGTCAACCCGCAGCGCCTGCGGGCGGCGGTGCGCCGCCTGGAGGCCGACCTTGTCGGCTACCTCGACCACGCCGCTCACGCCGGCAGCGCGTTCGCGCCGCGTACCGAGCTGCTCGAGGTCACGTTCGGCCGGCCCGACGATCAGCGCCCGCCGGCGCCATTGGCCGGCGGCGCGCTGCCGCTGGCCGGCCGTATCGACCGCGTCGACGTTTCCGCGTCGGGTGAGGAGGCGATCGTCTACGACTACAAGGGCAAGACCGCGCCCCCTGCCGCCCGCTGGGTTCAGGACGGCAAGCTCCAGATGGGCCTCTACATGCTCGCGGCGCGCGAGCTGCTGGGGCTCGACGTCGTCGGCGGGCTCTACCAGCCGCTGGGGAACGCCGACATGCCCCGCGCCCGCGGCGCGATCGAGGAGGACGCCGACCCGGGGCTCGACGTCGTGCGGACCGACCGCCTCTCGGCCGAGCGGGTCGAGGAGCTGCTGGGGGAGGTGCTCGACGCCGCCCTGGAGGTCGTCGCCGACATCCGCGCCGGGCGTCTGTCGCCGCGGCCCGACACCTGCGGCTGGCGCAACTCGGGCTGTGCGTTTCCGTCGATCTGCCGCTGTGAGGCCACGTGAGCGAGCTGCGGCTGACCGACGAGCAGGCCGAGGCGGTCGGGCGCCGCCGTGGGCGGCTGCTCGTCGCCGCCAACGCCGGCTCGGGCAAGACGACGGTGCTCGTCCAGCGCTTCGTGCGCGCGGTCCTCGACGACGGCGTCACGCCCGACGAGATCCTCGCCATCACCTACACGGACAAGGCGGCGGGGGAGATGCGCGCCCGGGTCCGCCACGCGCTTCTCGACCTCGGCGAGCGGCGCCTGGCCCAGGACACCGAGTCGGCGTGGATCTCGACGATCCACGGACTGTGCGCGCGGATCCTGCGCTTCAACGCGGTCGCCGCCGGCCTGGACCCGGCGTTCGTCACGCTCGGCGGCGCCGAGACGCGGGCCCTGCGCGAGGGCGCGTTCGACACGGCGCTGGCCGGGCTGCTGGCCGACGGCAGCGCGCCGGCACTCGACCTCGTCGCCGCCTACTCGCCCGACAACCTCCGCGCGATGGTGTTCGCCACCTACGACGAGCGCCGCAGCGCCGGCCAGACCCGCCCCCGGCTGCCGTGGGTGGGTGGGGTCGACATCCCTCCCGACGTCGCCGCGCTGCGCGCCGAGCTCGACGAGGCCGCGGTCGCCGCCACGGCCGAGATCGGCCCGTTGGCCGGCGGCGTCACGGTCGCGGGCGCACGCGCGGCGCTGGAGCATTGCGCGGCGCTGCGGGCGCGCGACGAGATCCCCGGGGCCCGGGCGCTGGCCGGCGCAAAGCTCGGCGGGGCGAACGTCAAAGCGCTGTCGGGCCCGGCCTGCGCCGCCTATCGCGCCGCCCACGACGCTTACACCCAGGCGGTCCACGACCAGCGGGCCGGTGCCGCGCTGGTCCTGATCGACGATCTGCTGGCGCGCTTCGACACCGCCTTCGCCACCGCCAAGCGAGCGGTTGCCGGGCTGGATTTCGACGATCTGCAGCTGTGTGCGCGCGACCTGCTGGCGGACGCGCCCGCCGTCGCCGACGCCTACGCCGGACGCTTCGCCTCGATCATGGTCGACGAGTTCCAGGACACGAGCCCGCTCCAGCTCGACATCCTCGACCGCCTCGACCGCGACAACACGTTCTACGTCGGCGACACGCTGCAGTCGATCTACGGCTTCCGCCACGCGACGGTCGAGTTGTTCGCCCGCCGCCGCGCCGCGCTGCGTCCCGCCGGCGCGGCGACGACGCTGGCCGGCAACTTCCGCGCCCGCCCGGCGCTCATCGACGCACTCAACGACGCGTTCGCCCCGCTGCTGAGCGAGCACGCGACGCCGCTCGCCGCCCAGCGCGAACCCGGTCCGCAGCGCGCTGCGGTGCAGCTGCTGGTCACCGACACCGACGGGTGGGCGGACGAGGGCGCGCCCGACCTCGGCTCGCTGCCGACCCGGCACGCGTGGCGCGCGGCCGAGGCGCGGCTGGTCGCCCAGCGTGTGGCCGACCTGATCTCCGGCGGCGAGTTCGCCGCGCGCGACATCGCCGTGCTGCTGCGCGCCGGCACCGACCTGCCGACCTACGAGCGCGCGCTCCAGGACGCCGGAGTGGCGACGCTCGCGTCGGGCGGCCGCGGCTTCTGGGCGCGCCAGCAGATCCAGGACCTCACGTCGTACCTCGCCGCGCTCGTCAATCCGCGCGACGAGCCCGCGCTGCTCGGCGTGCTCGCCTCGCCGCTGGTCGGCATCAGTTCCGACGGGCTGGCGCTGCTGGCGGCGGCCGCCCGCGCCGACCGCACGGCGATTGTCGACCGGCTCGCCCAGCCGCCCGCCCTGCCCGGAGAAGACGCGGCCAAGGCGAGCGCGTTCGCGGCGTCGCTCGCGGGTGAGCGCGAGCTCGCTCCGCGGCTCGGGCTCGGTGAGCTACTGGAACGGGTCGTGGCGCGCACGGGCTACGACGAGCGTGTCCTGACGCTGCCCGGGGGCCGCCGCCGGCTGGCCAACGTCCACAAGCTGATCCGCCTCGCCGCCGAATTCGAGGAACGCCACGGTCGCGACGTGCGCGCGCTCGTCGAGCGCGCCAACGCGGAGCTCGAGCCCGAGGCCACCCGCGAGCCCGAGGCCCCGGTCGACCTCGCCGGCCTCGACGCGGTGCGGCTGATGACGATCCACGCCGCCAAGGGCCTGGAGTTCGGGGTCGTCGTGGTCGCCGACCTCGGCCGCCAGGGCAACCTCGCCTCGCCACTGCTGGCGCTCGGCGCCGACGGTCGCATCGGCCTGCGGCTCTACGGCCTCGACGGCAGCCGCGAGGACGCGCTGGAGCTCGACGAGCTCGAGGCCGAGCAGCGCGCGGCCGATGACGCCGAGGAGCGGCGGATCTTCTACGTCGCCTGCACGCGGGCCCGCGAGCTGCTGATCCTCAGCGGCGGCGCCCGCCCCGGGCGCTGGCCGGCGCCCAAGCCGGGCGCGCCGCCGATCTCGTGGCTCGGTCCGGCGTTCGTCCCCGACGTCGAGCAGCTGCTGGCCGACGACGCGCCCAGCTGGCTGGCGGGCGGCGTCGAGCTCGTGCGCAACGCGCCCGACACCGTCGGAGCGGTCCTGCGCACGACGTCCCTGAACCCGGCTGCTCCTCCGGGGACGCAGCCGCCGGCGCCCGAGCGCCAGGCCGCCCTGCCGGGGCTCGACGCGGGCGACGGCGCCGATCGGCCCGCGCCCGCGCCGGTCGAAACGCTCAGCTACTCGGCGCTGTCGTCGTATGAGGAGTGCGGCTACCGCTTCTACCTCGAGCGGATCCTGCGCCTCGCGCCCGACGAGCCGCCGCCGCAGTTCACGAGCATCGTGCCGCCGCCGCCCGGGGGCCATGACGAGCTGCCGATCGAGGCGCTGCTGCGCGGCACGCTGGCTCATGAGCTGCTCGAGGAGGTCGACCTGCGCGCCCCGCAGCTGCCGTCACTCGAGCGCCTGGAGGCGGTCGCCGCCCGCCACGAGACGGAGCTCGACGAGGCGGGCCGGGCCGACCTGCTGCGGCTCGTGCAGGCGGCGATCGACACCGACCTGCTCAAGCGCGCCGGCGGAGCGGACGACGTCCGACGCGAGCACCGCTTCAGCTTCCTGCTGTCCGACGACGGCCCGCTGGTCAACGGCGTCGTGGACGTCGTCGCCCGAGAGCGCTCCGGCGCCGCCGTCGTCGTCGACTACAAGACCGACGTCGTCGCGCCGGATGCCGACCTCGAGGCGGCCGTGCAGCGGTCCTACGGCGTTCAGCGCGCGATCTACGCGCTGGCCGCGCTGCGCGACGGTGCGACCAGCGTCGACGTCTGTCACCTGTATCTCGAGCGCCCCGCCGAACCGGTCGTCGCTCGCTTCGAGGCGGCCGACGCACCGCGTCTTGCCGCGCAGCTTCAGCAGCGCGCCGCGCCGCTGCTGGCCGGCGCCTTCGCGCCGAGCGACCGGCCGTGGCTCGGCCTGTGCGCGACCTGCCCCGGGCGGGCGGCGCTGTGCGAGCACCCGCCCGAGCTCACGGAGCGGTCGCTTCGACCGGCGTGACCGTGGCCGCGCGGCGGCGCGCCTTGCGCTGGGCGAACGCGGCGTTGAGCTCGCCGCCGAGCAGGAACGCGCACGCGCCGATCCACAGCCACAGCAGCAGGATGATCATCGCGCCGGCGATGCCGTAGGCCGTGCCGTAGTGCGAGAAGTTCTTGACGTAGACGAAGAACCCGGCCGACGCGAGGATCCACACGACAACCCCGGCGACGCCGCCGGGGGTCACGATGCGCAGCCGGCGTGGGTGGACATCGGGTGCATAGGCATAGACCAGCGCGTAGACGACCAGTGCCACGAACAGCGCCAGTGGGAACCGCACGATCGACCAGATCCCCGCCGCCGTCGACCCGAGCCCGATCGTGTTCTCGAACAGGTCGTCGGCGATCTGGCCGCCGACGAACATGGCCGCGAGCACGATGATGACCAGCGTCATCACGACGGCCGCGATCGCCAGGTTGACGAGTCGCTTGTGGACGAAGCCACGCGAGTCGTCGACGTCGAAGATCCGGTTCAGCGCGCGGCCCGACGCCGCAAACGCGCCCGACACGGCGTTGAGGCCCAGCAGGATGGCGATCAGCAGGGCGAGCCCCAGGCCCTTGGCCGAGCTGTCGACCATCGATCGCAGCACCGATTTGACGGCCTGCGTCGTCGTCGGATCGGCACCGTGGCGGGTCACGTAGTTGGCCGCGGCCTGGACCGTCCCGTGGTCTCCGAGCACACCGAGCAGCGTCAGCGCGAGCAGGATGCCGGGGAACAGCGACATCGCCGCGTAGTACGTCAGGGCCGCCGCTGCGTCGGTCAGCTGGTGGGCTTCGAAGTTCTTGCACGCCTGCCAGATCGTCCGCCGGATCGATTCGGGACCGCCCATCCCGGCGTGTTACCCGCCGCCGGGGCCCGGCAGCAGCGCGTGGCCCTCGCCGACCGCCGCGGCGATGTCGACGACGCGCGTGCTGCGCGAGCGGGCGTGCGCGCGCAGCATCTCGAAGGCGTCGCGCTCGCTGACCGAGTGACGCTCCATGAGGATCCCCTTGGCGCGCTCGATCGTCGCGCGGCGCTCGAGCGCCCCCTGGAGCTGGTCGACCTTCTCGCTGAGCGCCTCGAACTCGCGATGGCGCTCCACGGCCAGCGCGATCGCGCTCTGGATCGCCTCGGGCTCCATCGTCTGCGCAAACGCGGTGATGCCGCGCTGCGCCGCCTCGCCGACGAGCTGCGCGTCGAGCTCGGTGAGCACGACGATCACCGGACCGGTCGAGTACTCGTTGAGCTCCTCGACCAGCGCCAGCGCGTGCTCGTGGTCGTCGTGGACGACGACCAGCGACAGGTCGGGATCGTCGGCCGCAATCAGGTCGGCGGCCTCGCGGACGCCGATCGCCAACGCGGTCACTTCGTGCCCGAGACCTTCGAGGACCGCCGCGGTCGCTTCCAGCGCGGCTTGGTCCTCGTCGGCAGCGAGGACACGCAGGCCAGCCCCCGAATCGCGTGTATCCCCCACAGCGGTTAGATACTATGGACATTGGGAAGCCCAGATGGCATCGCTTCCCTGCCCCTAGCGCCTCAGAGTCCCGGCGTTCGATTCGAAGGACGTCGACGTGGATTCAAGGCCCATACGGGCCGCGCACGCATGAACGGGCGCGGCAACCCAGACCCCAGCACACGCGCTCAGGAAGACCGGGCGCTGTTTGCCGGCGCCGAGCGCGCCGAGTTGATCGAGCGCTTCCTGCCGCTCGCGCGGCAGCTCGCCCGGCGCTACCAACGTGGCGACGAGCCGCTCGACGACCTCGTCCAGGTCGCCTCGCTCGGGCTCGTCAAGGCGATCGACCGCTTCGACCCGACGCGCGATGTCGCGTTTTCGAGCTTCGCCGTGCCGACGATCCTCGGCGAGATCAAGCGCCATTTCCGCGACCGCACCTGGTCGGTGCGGGTACCACGCGACCTCCAGGAGCTGACCCTGACCGTCGACCGTGCCGTGTCGACGCTGACCAACGACCTGCACCGCCCGCCGTCGGTCACCGAGATCGCCGAGGCGGTCGGCTCCACCGAGGAGCAGGTGCTCGAGGCACTCGAGGCGTCGGGCGCCTACCGGGCCACGTCGCTCAGCGCGCCGCGCGGCAGTGAGGACGACGCCGGCGCGAGCCTCGCCGACACGCTCGGCGGCGATGACAGGGGCTTCGAGCTGGCCGAGCAGCGCGCGACGCTCCAGCGGCTGCTGGCGACGATCACGCCGCGTGAGCGCGAGGTGTTGCGCCTACGCTTCGAGCAGGACCTGACGCAGGCCGAGATCGGCGAGCGCATCGGCGTCTCGCAGATGCAGGTGTCGCGCCTCATCCGCCAGACGATCGCCCGTCTGCGCGAGGCCGCTGCCTGAAATTGGTCCTGCGGCGCGAATGGAAAGCCCGGCGATCGGCGAAGATGCCGGTATGCCCCGCTCCATCTGGACCGGCGCCATCAGCTTTGGCCTGGTCAGCGTGCCGGTCAAGCTGTACAGCGCGGTCAACCGCAAGACGGTCCGTTTCCACCAGCTCAACAAGACGACGGGCGTACGCATCGCCCAGAAGCGGGTCGACCCGTCGACCGGTGACGAGGTTGCCTACGAGGACATCGTCAAGGGGTACGAGCTGTCGCCCGAGCGCTACGTCGTGATCGAGCCCGAGGAGCTCGACGCGCTCGATCCGACCCGCACGCGGACGATCGACATCGAGGACTTCGTCGAGCTCGACCAGATCGACCCGATCTACTACGACCATCCGTACTACCTCGCGCCCGGCCCGGGCGGTGCCAAGCCCTACCGGCTGCTGCTCGAGGCGATGCGCGAGACGGGACGAGTCGGCGTCGCGCGCGTCGTCATCCGCTCCAAGGAGCAGCTCGTCGCGATCCGCCCGATGGGCGACGTGCTCGGGATGGCGACGATGTTGTTCGCCGACGAGGTCGTCCCGGCCGACACGCTCGACGACGTGCCCGACGCCGGCGACGTCAAGACGACCAAGCGCGAGCTCGACATCGCCAAGCAGCTCGTCGAGTCGCTGGCCGACGAGTTCGAGCCGAGTAAGTACCGAGACGAGTACCGCGACGAGGTGATGTCGCTGATAGAGCGCAAGGCGGCCGGCGAGCAGATCGCCGTCCAGCCGGTCCGCGAGGAGGACGACACACCCGTCCCCGACCTGATGAGCGCGCTCAAGGCGAGCCTTGACGCGGTCAAGGCTCGCGATGCCAGCGCCGGCGCGACGCCGCGCAAACCGGCGCGGGCCAAGGCGAAGCCGAAGGCCGCCCCGGCGGCTGCCAAGGCCAAGGCCAAGCCCAAGCCGCGCGCCGGCGCGAAGACCAAGGCCTGAGCGCAGCCGCCGCCCTCAGGCGGCGGCCTGATCCAACGCGGCGATCGCCTCGTCGCGGGTCGCGCAGATCGTCAGGATCTGGTCGAGGCTGGTGATCTCGAACGTCTTGGCGATGCTCTCGTCCACGTTGACGATCGTCAGGCGCCCGTCGCGGGAGCGCAGGCGCTTCAGCGCGCCGATCAGGACGCCGAGCGCGGTCGAGTCGAGGAAGCCGGTCTCGGTCAGGTCGACGACGATCCGCCTGATGTCGCCCTCGATCGCCTCGGTGAGGGCGGCCTTGAGCTCAGGGGCCGTGAACAGGTCGATCTCGCCGCGCACGGCGATCACGAGTCCGCCGTCGGGCAGCGGCTCCTGGGTGAGTGCGAACTCAGGCTGCATCGGTCGCCTTCTCGGGATTGTTGCGCGTGCCGGGCTCGAAGCCGAGCGCGAGCAGCAGCTCCTCACCTGACCTGTCTCCGGCCTCGCGGTGGGATACGTCGTCGGCGACGCGCTCCAGCACGTTGCCGACGCCAGGCAGCGCGGAGTCGCGGAGCAGTTCCTGCCCGCCGCCCGGCCGCAGGTCGGTGACGGCGAGCACGAGCTCGCCGGGGCGTGCGGTGACCCGCACCCAGATGCGCCCGTCGACGGTGTGGTCGGCAGCGTGGGCGGCGATCGCGTCGGTGATCAGCAGCGCGTCGTCGAGGCGATCGATCGGGCAGTCGAGCCGCGCCGCGAGCATCCCGACCACGCGGCCGAGCACCGCGGCCGCCATCGGGCCGGACTGGATCGAGAGCCGTGCGTCGTTGGCGTCGGGCTCCGGCGGCGCCCAGTCCGCGGTCACGCCGCAACCGCTTCGTCGGACAGGCGGAACGTCATCCGAACCTCGGTCTCGCCGATCTCGCTCGTGCCGAGCTCGAGCGAGTCGGCCAGCGTCGCGATGAGCGGCAGCCCCAGCCCGAGCCCCGGGCTGTCGGGGCGCGGGGTGATCCCGCGGCCGCGATCGACGACGACGATCGTCACGAGCTCGCCGTCGAAGGTCGCTCGCACGACGAGCGGACCCTCGCCGTCGGGGTAGGCGTGAACGACGACGTTCGTGCACGCCTCGGTGACCGCCAGCTTGATGTCCGACAGCACCTGATCGGACACGTTCGCGGCGTCGCCCAGCCCGCCCATGGCATGCCGGACGACGGCGACGTTCTCCGGGCGAGCCGGCACGGTGAGTTCGAGATCTGGGGTCATGACCGCCGCCATGTCTCGTCCATGTTGCCCCGCCCCCTGCCAACTCAATCGTTGACAATGCACCGGCAAGACGAGTTGTCCGAGACGGCGCAGACTATCCGCGCTCGCGGCGCGATGCCCCGTGGTCAGACCAGATCTTGTTCAGGGAACCCATTCCGCCACGATTGCTGGCGCGATACCCTTCTCGATCCGTCTCACGCCGCCCGCGTCAGGAACGGGAGCGAACCATGTCCCAGCATGCTCACCTGCCACAGGCCGACGGCCTCTACGACCCCCGATTCGAGCACGATGCGTGTGGCGTCGGCATGGTCGCCCGGCTGGACAACGAGCCGCGCCACGACGTCATCACGCGCGCACTGACGGCGCTCGACAACCTCGAGCATCGGGGGGCCGAAGGGGCCGACGTCAACACCGGCGACGGCGCGGGCATCCTGACCCAGATCCCCGACGCGTTCCTGCGCGGCGTGCTCGACGTCGAGCTGCCCGATCCCGGCCAGTACGGGGTCGGCATGTGCTTCCTGCCCCAGGACCCCGACCTGCGGGCCAAGCTCGAGGCGCTGATCGAGCTCAACGTCCGCGTCGAGGGCCAGAACGTCCTGTGCTGGCGCGACATCCCGGTCGACGAGACGCAGATCGGTGACACGGCCAACGCCTGCCGGCCCTACGTCAAGCAGGTGATCATCGAGGCCGGCCCGGGCTTCCAGTCCGACCAGGACGCCTTCGAGCGCAAGCTGTACGTGATCCGGCGGATCGTCGAGCTCGCCGCCGGCCCCGACTTCTACGCGTCGTCGTTCAGCTCGCGGACGATCGTCTACAAGGGGATGCTGATCTCCAACCAGCTCGGGCGCTTCTACCCCGACCTGCGCGACGAGCGCTTCGCGAGCGCGATGGCGCTCGTGCACTCGCGCTTCTCGACCAACACGTTCCCGAGCTGGGAGCTCGCCCATCCCTACCGCGTGATCTGCCACAACGGTGAGATCAACACGCTGATGGGCAACGTCAACTGGATGCGCGCCCGCGAGTCGCAACTGTCGAGCGAGCTGTTCGGCCTCGACCTCCAGAAGGTGCTGCCGATCGTGCGCCCGGGCGGATCGGACTCGGCGACGTTCGACAACGTGCTCGAGCTGCTGATGCTCGGCGGCCGCTCGCTGCCGCACGCGGCGATGATGATGATCCCCGAGGCCTACGCGGGCCGCGACGACCTGTCCGACGAGCTCAAGGGCTTCTACGCCTTCCACGCCTGCTTCATGGAGCCGTGGGACGGCCCGGCGTCGGTCTGCTTCACCAACGGCCGCGTGGTCGGCGCGACGCTCGACCGCAACGGCCTGCGCCCGGGCCGCTGGTGCGAGACCGACGACGGCTACGTGATCCTCGGCTCCGAGGCCGGCATGCTGCCCCAGGACCCCGCGCGCGTGAAGCGCCTCGGTCGCCTCGCGCCGGGCAAGCTGTTCCTCGTCGACCTCGAGCAGCACCGGATCGTCGAGGACGACGAGGTCAAGCGCAGCGTGTCCACGCAGCGTCCCTACAAGGACTGGGTCGCCGAGCATGTCGTGCACTTCTCCGACCTGCCGGCCCGCGGCGCGGAGCCGCTGGCGCGCCCGTTGCACGAGCTCCAGCGTGCGTTCGGCTACTCGCAGGAGGACCTGCGCGTCCTGCTGACGCCGATGGCCCGGGCGGGCGAGGAGCCGATCGGGTCGATGGGCAACGACGCGGCGCTGGCCGTGCTGAGCGACATGCGCCCGCCGCTGTTCTCGTACTTCAAGCAGCTGTTCGCGCAGGTCACCAACCCGCCGATCGACTCCACGCGCGAGTCGATCGTCATGTCGCTGGCGACGTCGGTCGGCGCCCAGGGCAACCTGTTCGCCGAGTTGCCGACCCACGCCCACCAGCTCGAGATGACGCAACCGATCCTGCGCAACCACGAGCTCGAGACGCTGCGCAGCGTCGAGGCGTCGGTCTTCAAGGCCCACACACTCGACATCACGTGGCCGGTCGAGGAGGGCCCGGCGGGGCTGTCCAAGCGGCTGGCCAACCTCTGCGACGAGGCGCTCGACGCGATCAGCGTCGGCATCAACGTGATCATCCTGTCCGACCGCGCGACCGGGCCCCAACGCGCCCCGATCCCGTCGCTGCTGGCCGTCGCGGCCGTGCATCACCACCTGGTGCGCGTCGGCAACCGGCTCAGCGCGGGGCTCGTGCTCGAGTCGGGCGAGCCGCGCGAGGTTCATCACTTCGCGACGCTGATCGGCTACGGCGCCAGCGCGATCAACCCGTACCTGATGTTCGAGACCGTGGACCAGCTGGTGCGCGACGAGCGCGTCGACGACACGACGACCGACGAGGCGCAGCTCAAGCTCGTCAAGGCGATCGGCAAGGGGCTGCTCAAGACGATCTCGAAGATGGGGATCTCGACGATCCAGTCCTACCGCGGCGCGCAGATCTTCGAGGCCGTCGGCCTCGAGCGCGACCTCGTCGAACGCCACTTCACCGGCACCGCGTCGCGGATCGAGGGCATCGGCCTCGACGTGCTGGCGCAGGAGACGCTCGACCGCCACCGCCGCGCCTACCCGCACGAGCTCGGCGACCTGCTACCGGTCGGCGGCGTCTATGCGTGGCGGCGCGACGGCGAGCTGCACCTGTGGAACCCGGAGTCGATCGCGCTGATCCAGCACGCGGTCCGTGCGCCGTCGGCGATCTCGCTCAACGGCTCGGGCGCCGACGCGCAGGTCAGCGCCGAGGCGCAGGAGAAGTACGACCAGTACGCCGAGCAGGTCAACCGCGAGGCGGTCAACCGGGCGGCGCTGCGTGGGCTGCTGACGTTCGACACCGAGGGCGTGACGCCGATCTCGATCGACGAGGTCCAGCCGTGGACCGAGATCGTCAAGCGCTTCTCGACCGGCGCGATGTCGCTGGGCTCGATCTCGACCGAGGCCCACGAGACGCTGGCGATCGCGATGAACCGCCTCGGCGGGCGCTCGAACACCGGCGAGGGCGGCGAGGACCCCCGGCGCTTCACCCCCGACGCCAACGGCGACCGCCGGCGCTCGGCCATCAAGCAGGTCGCCTCCGGGCGCTTCGGCGTCACCTTCCACTACCTGCGCAACGCCGACCAGCTCCAGATCAAGATGGCCCAGGGCGCCAAGCCCGGCGAGGGCGGCCAGCTCCCCGGCCACAAGGTCGACGACTACATCGGCTCGGTGCGCCACACGACGCCGGGTGTCGGCCTGATCAGCCCGCCGCCGCACCACGACATCTACTCGATCGAGGACCTCAAGCAGCTCATCTACGACCTGCGCTGCGCCAACCCGACGGCATCGGTCAGCGTCAAGCTGGTCGCCGAGGTCGGCGTCGGCACGGTCGCCGCGGGCGTCGCCAAGGCCAACGCCGACCACGTGCTGATCTCCGGCCACGACGGCGGCACCGGCGCGTCGCCGCTGAGCTCGATCGTCTCGGCCGGCGTGCCGTGGGAGATCGGGTTGGCCGAGACCCAGCAGACGCTGCTGCGCAACGACCTTCGGTCGCGGATCACCGTCCAGACCGACGGCCAGCTCAAGACCGGGCGCGACGTCGTCATCGCCGCGCTGCTGGGCGCCGACGAGATGGGCTTCTCGACCGGCCCACTGATCGCGAGCGGCTGCATCATGATGCGCGCCTGCCACCTCAACACCTGCCCGGTCGGGATCGCCACCCAGGACAAGGAGCTGCGCAAGCGCTTCCGCGGCACCCCGGAGCACATCGTCAACTTCTTCTACTTCGTCGCCCAGGAGGCGCGGGCGATCATGGCGTCGCTCGGCGTCCGCACGATCGACGAGCTGATCGGCCGCGCCGATCTGCTCAAGATGGACGTCGCGGTCGACCATTGGAAGGCCCGCGGGATCGACCTCGAGCCGCTGCTGAAGATGCCCGAGCTCCCCGACGGCGCGGCGCGCCGTCGCACCCATGGGCCGCCGTCGGTGCTCGACGACCACATGGACTGGTCGATCATCGCCGAGGCGCGCGCGGTCATCGACGGCGATGCGGAGTCGATCACGCTGGAGCGCGAGATCCGCAACACCGCGCGCTGCGTCGGCGGCGTGCTGGCGTCGGCGATCTCCGACGCCCGCGGCGCGCAGGGCCTGCCCGACGATGCGGTCCACGTCGAGTTCACCGGGGCGGCGGGGCAGTCGTTCGGCGGCTGGCTGGCGCCCGGCGTCAGCTTCGCCCTGCACGGTGAGGCCAACGACTACACGGGCAAGGGCCTGAGCGGCGGCGTGCTCGCCGTCATGCCGCCCGACAGTGCGGCGTACGTGCCCGAGGAGAACGTGCTCATCGGCAACACGGTGCTGTACGGCGCGACGAGCGGGCGTGCGTTCTTCCGCGGGCTGGCCGGCGAGCGCTTCGCCGTGCGCAACTCGGGCGCGACCGCGGTCGTCGAGGGCGTCGGCGACCACGGCTGCGAGTACATGACGGGCGGCCACGTCGTCATCCTCGGGCGCACCGGGCGCAACTTCGCCGCCGGCATGAGCGGCGGGATCGCCTACGTGTTCGACGAGAGTGGCACCTTCCGCTCGCGCGTCAACGAGGCGATGCTCGATCAGCTCGAGGAGCTCGACGAGGCCGACCGCGAGACGCTGCGCGCGCTCGTGGCCGAGCACGAGCAGCGCACCGGTTCGACGGTCGCGCGGCGCGTGCTCGACGAGTTCGACGCGCTGGCGGGGTCGTTCGTGAAGGTCTATCCGACCGACTACAAGCGGGTGCTCGCGGCGCGGGCCGCCCAGGACGTCGACGCCGGCGAGCTCGTACGCTGATGGGAGAGCTCGGCGGCTTCCTTCGCGCGCAGCGCGACAACGTTCGCTACCGCGACGCGCAGGACCGGGTCGGGGACTACAGGGAGTTCCTGGCGCCGCGCCCGACCGAGGAGATCCGTAGCCAGGGCGCGCGGTGCATGGACTGCGGCGTGCCGTTCTGCCACAACGGTTGCCCGCTGGGCAACCTGATCCCGGATTGGAACGACCTCGTCTACCGCGACCGCTGGGCCGAGGCGATCGCCCAGTTGCACGCGACCAACAACTTCCCCGAGTTCACCGGCCGCCTGTGCCCGGCGCCCTGCGAGGCCTCGTGCGTGTTGGAGATCAACGAGGGCGACGCGGTCACGATCAAGCAGATCGAGAACTCGATCATCGACCGCGCGTGGGCCGAGGGCTGGGTCACGGCACAGCCGCCGGAGTTCGAGACCGGTCGATCGGTGGCCGTCGTCGGGGCCGGTCCGGCCGGGATGGCGGCGGCGCAGCAGCTGCGCCGCGCCGGCCATAGCGTCGTTCTGTTCGAGCGCGACGAGGCGGCCGGCGGGCTCGTGCGCTTCGGTGTGCCGGACTTCAAGATCGAGAAGCACGTCGTTGAGCGCCGCGTCGACCAGATGCGCGCCGAGGGCGTCGAGTTCCGCCTCGGCGTCGATGTTGGGCGCGACGTGACCGGCGATCACCTGCGCGCCCAGTTCGACGCTGTCGTGCTGACGACCGGCTCGCGCGTACCGCGCGACCTGCCGATCCCGGGCCGCGAGCTTGACGGAGTGCACTTCGCGATGGACTACCTGTACGTGCGCAACCGCGCGGTGGCGGCGGCTGACGACGGCGCGACTCCGGCGGCGGGCGAGATCACGGCGGCCGGCAAGAAGGTCGTGGTGATCGGCGGCGGCGATACCGGCGCCGACTGCGTCGGCAACTCGATCCGCGAGGGCGCCCTGTCGGTCGTCCAGTTCGAGCTGCTGCCCGAACCGCCCGGCAACCGCCCCGACGACCGCACCCCGTGGCCGCTGTGGCCGGCCAAGTTCCGGCTCTCCTACGCGATGGAGGAGGCCAAGGCGGTCGACAGGGGCGAGCAGACCTATTCGGTCGTGACGACCAGGTTCGAGGGCGACGGGTCGGTCGCGCGGCTCGCCTACTCCCACGCGCAGCCGGCGCCGCCGTTCGCCCCGGTGGACGGCACGGAGCAGGTGCTCGACGCCGACCTCGTCCTGCTGGCGATGGGCTTTCTGCACCCCGAGCAGGACACGATCGTCGCCCAGCTCGGGTGCTCGCTCGACGGCCGCGGCAACGTCGCCGCGCCCGTGTACGAAACCGACGTCGAGGGCGTCTTCGCCGCCGGCGACGCACGGCGCGGCCAGTCGCTGATCGTCTGGGCGATCAACGAGGGCCGCCAGGCGGCCCGCATGTGCGACCGCTACCTGCACGGCCTTGGCGCCGACGACCCCGACAGCGAGCCCCACGGCGACGCCGACACGGGGCCCGAGGGGCCACCGCTGCACGTGTCGGCGCTGTAGGCCGGCGTCACACGAGCAACGCAAGGCCGACGGCGACAAGCCACAACGACCACGCGACATAGGCCGCCGGCGTGACGCGCTCGGCGATCTTCCAGCCCGCGTCGCGGCCACCGACGAACTCCAGCGAGCACAGCACGAGGACCGGCCCGACGACGATGCCGGCGACGCCGATGATGCTCGGCACGACCGATGACTGGGTCAGGGCGATGCCGGCCAGGAGCGTCCATGCCCCGGTCAGCGCGTAGCCGAGGTGCTCGCCGACCGCGACCCCGAGGTACCGGTTGGCCGCCTGGAAGACGACGTCGATGGCCTCTCGGCGGGCGGGGCTCGCGTCGGCCTGCGCGTCGGCGCGGGCGAGATATGGGACGAGGAACGGCCAGCGCACGAGCCCCAGGAACTGCACGAGCGCGGCGAGGATGCCGGTGACGGTGGCGACGGCGAGCAGTGCCGGGTCGGCGTCGCCGATCGCCTGCGCCAGCAGGACGACGAGCGGGACCATCGCGACGGCGGTCAGCGCGAACGCCCACCAGGTGAGCACGAGCGCCGAGCCGCCGGCACGGAAGCGCTCGAGCACCTCGGCGGTCGGGCGGCGTAGGACGTCGGGGTAGTCGAAGCGCGCAGCGAGCAGCGCGAACGCGGCGTTGAAGGCGAGCGGGACGGCGATCAGCAGCAGCCCGGCGGCGGTTGACGCGCTCATCGCGGCGCGCTGGGCAGCTCGCGCCGAAGCGTGAGGCCGGTGAGGATGGTGACGATCACGGCGCCGCTGGACCCGAAGATGACGTAGCCGCGCTCGATGTCGACGATCGTCGCCCATGTCGCCAGCCAGCCGAGCGCCCACGCGACGGCGGTCACCGCCGTCCACGTCGCCGCGTCGCCGCGCTCGTCGGTCAGCAGCGCCGACTGTGCCGCGCCGACGGCCGCGCCGGTGATCAGCCCCGCGAGCATCACATCGGTCAGGTCGGTGCCCGCGCCGTTGGCAATCGCGGCCACGGTGGCCCCGGCCGCCATCGCCACTGCCGTGTAGGCGACCCAGCGCACGTCGATGCCGCGCGAGCGCAGGGCCAGCCACTGGCCGGTGCCGATGACGGTGCCCGCGAGCAGCCCGGCCGCGGCGGCCGAAGCCGGGCCGTGCAGCGAGCCGACGGTCTCGATGGTCAGCAGGCCGGCGAGCGGAAACGCGAGGAACGTCGGGAGCCAGCGTACGAAGGTCATTGCCATCCTCCAGTTGAAGTACGGTGTACGTTACGGTTATAACGTACGCTGTACTTCAATCTCTGTCAAGACCATGACCACACGCACCCGCCGGCCCCGCGGCTCCCTGACCCCCGACCTCATCCTCGACGCCGCCGAGCGCGTCGCCCAGGGCGGCTTCGACGCGCTGAGCATGCGCGCCGTCGCTGCGGCGCTCGGCGCCGCGCCGATGGCGCTCTACAACCACTTCGCCACCAAGGAGGAGCTTGTCGATGCGCTGCTGAACCGCGTCCTTCTGCGCTTCGAGCCGCCGCAGGCGACCGACGACTGGTCGCACGACCTCGCCGCGTTCGCGCGCGCGCACCGGCGGCTGCTGCTCGCTCACCCGTGGGCGATCCCGGCGCTGTTTCGCAGCCCCAACCCTGGCCTCGGCGCGGTGCGCATCGGCGAGCTCGCGCTGGGGATCCTGGGCCGTGGCGGCCTCACCGGCGCGCCGGCCGTCGCGACGTTCGGGGGCATCCTGTCGCTCAACTACGGCTGGTCGTCGTTCACGACCGCGCGCGACCAGAACCCCGACCGCTCGGGGACGCGCGTCGGCCCGATGCTGTCGGCGCTGCCGGCCGACGAGTACCCGCTGATCGTCGCCGTCGCCGCCGAGATGGGCGCCTACGGCAGCGACGCTCACTACGAATTCGTGCTCGAACGCTTCGTCGCCGGATTGCGCGCGTCGTAGGCGCCCAAAGTTCAGGGTCGCCACCCGATTTCCAAGCGGCCCTCGTCCTGCGTCAATGCGCGCATGGTCTCCCGCCTGCTCCTTCTCGGCGCCGCGGCGCTCGCGCTGCCGTCCGCCACTGCCCACGCCCAGCCCCGTGTCGGCGCGTTTCACGCGATCACTCTGACGTCGCACGCGGGCGAGCTCGTCCCACCGAGTGCCGGCGCCTCGACCGACAGCTTCGTCCTGCCGTCGGGACGTCAGGGCGAGGAGCTGGAATTGACCGGCGCTGCCGGACCGCCGGTCGTGACGCTCACCTCGCCGACGGGGGCGACGATCATCCCGCCGCCGTCGCGCGATGGCATCCATGTCGACGTGCGGCTGCTGCGACCCGCTGGCGGGACGTGGGTGATCTCGCTCGCGCTCGGCAGTCCGTCGGTTGTCGGGCTGACGGGTGCGCCGGTCATCTACGTCCCCGAGCGCGCGACGCGTCGCGGGGCGAAACGACCGCGGGGAACACGGTCGAATCGCCCTCTGACGCCTGTGCGACCGCCTAGCGGTGGCCGTCGAACGTGATCGCCTGCTGGATCCCGCTCGGACGGTTGGTGTAACGGATCGAGCCGCCGAGCGCGACCGGAGCCAGCTTGATGCGCTGGGCCGTCGCGTCCGACTTCCACGCGGTCGGGTCGGCCGTGCCCTGGGCCGCCTGCAGCGTGTTGCCGGCCGTGTCGAACGCCGCCCACAGCTCCTTCTGGCAGTCGGCGATCTTGCCGTTGCCGCAGAAGCGGGTCTTGTACGGCGACTTGAGCTTCTGGCCGGTCAGGTCGGCCAGGTCCTTGCGGACGACCCACCAGCGGCCACTCGTCTGGCCGCTTCCGGTGTCCGAGCCGACGAGCGACGACAGCTCCGTGCCGAGCGCGTTGCCGAGCACCGGCTTCAGCGCGTTGTCGGCGAGCTGGTGGTACAGCGTGTCCATGATCACCGGCCCGGGGCCCTGGTCGTAGAAGCCGTCATTGTCGGCGTCGATCCGGTTGGCGCCGATCGAGCGCCACTGGTCCAGCGCGCCGAGCATCGCCTGGTCACGCGGGTTGGGGGCGGTCGAGCCCTTCAGGACCTTGTCGACCAGCGGTAGCAGCTCGGCCTCGCGGATGTCCTCGGTCGCCGCGTTGTTCATCGCGCCGACGACCGTCGCCAGCGTGTGCACCGGGCGGGCCTGGATGCCGTTGAGGATCATGTCCGAGCGGAAGCCGTAGCCGTAGTTCCACGTGTCGTCGGCCGCGCCGAAGCCCGGAGCCGGCTTGTTGTTCCAGTTGACCATCTCGCCCGACGCCGGGTCGATCGCCTGGGGGTGGCCCTTGGGGGCCAGGAAGCCCTTCCACTCGTAGTTGCCGTTGCCGTTGGTCAGCAGTCGCGGGTCGACGCGTGGGTCGCGCATCGGCAGCAGGCCGGCCGAGAAGTAGGCGATGTGCTGGTTGTCGACGTAGGGCACGTTGAACGTGAACGGCGACTGACTGAACGCCTTGATGAACGACGCCGGGTCCTTGATCTGGCCGTCGCTGGCCGCCTTGAACGGCAGCTGCCACAGGACGTCCTTGTAGCGGCTGGAGCGATCGAAGGAGATCGCGGTCTTCTTGCCGGCGGTCGTCGTCGCGTAGCCCATGACCGGACCGTGGACCGTCTGCCAGAAGACGACGTGCTGGGCCGGGTCCTTACCCGCGGCGGCGATGTTGCCGGCGTCGAGCTTGGTCATCGACAGGCACTTGCCCTTGAACATGTACTTGTGGTCCGAGCCGCCGCACAGCGTCTCGGCGAACTGGTCGTTGGTGTCCGAGCCGGCCGACGTCAGCGACCACGCGAAGTCGGCGCCGCGGCCGATGAGGATGTCACCGGGGCCGCCGGGAATCGCCGCGCCGCGCGCGTCGATCGTCGGGCCGTGGAGGTCCATCTCCAGCGTCAGGCCCGGGTAGAAGTAGCCGATCTGCGGACCGGCGACGAGCAGCGGGTGCCCGGTCGCCGAGCGCTTGCCCGACACGACCTGGAAGTTCGACGCGTGGCGCTGGACGCGGGCGCTGCGCGCTGCCGTACCGCTGTAGGAGATCGGCTTGAACGAGTTGTTGCGGACGATCACGTTGCCGGTCGCGTGGGCCGGAATCGGCTCGTAGGGGAACGACTTGCTGATCGTCGTCGGCGCGTCCTTGTCGAGGTGCTCGGACAGGTCGTTGAAGACCTGCGTGCCCTTCTTCTTGCCGAGCTTGGTCAGCAGTCCGTTGTAGAACTCGGTCCGCCGGACCTCGTCGCCGCCGCCCTGGCCGAACAGCTGGCCGGCGAGCGCGTTGATCGAGTACAGGTCAACGCGGGTGAACGGCTTGGCGCTCGAGCCCTCGAACTGCAGTCGTGCGTTGATGCCCGCGATGTAGGTGTCGATGTCGTGCAGCAGCGCCTTGCCGGCCGCGCCCTGTGACATCAGTGCCGCCGTCTCCTTCTGGTCGATCACCTTGTCGGCCGCGGGGGTGGGCGTGTAGCTGCGGAGGTTCTCGACGAGCGAGAACGCGTCGATGCCCGGCGCGTCGAGCGCGGCCAGGCGGCCGGGGTTGCGACCGAAGCTGAGCAGCAGGCCGCGGTCCTCCTCCAGGACCCAGCCGGCGCCCCACACGACGTCGTCGTCGGTGGCGCCGTAGATGTGCGGCACGTCGTTGACGTCACGGATGATCGTCACGCCGGGGCGCGGCGTGGTCTCGGGGCTCGTCGGGCCGGGGGAGCCGGCGTCGCCGAGCTTCTCCGACTTGAAGTCGGCCACGAGGTCGGCGTCGGTCACGTTGCCGGCGAGCGGCGTGAGCGCGTCGTACATCTTGAGCTGGTTGTCCGCGCCCGGCGGTGGCGGGACCGAGCCGTACTGGCCGGACGGGATGACGTTCAGGGCCTGGCCTGAGAAGTCAGCGGGATTGGTGTTGACGTCCGCCTGAGCGACCGCAGCGGGAACAAGGGCGAGCGCCACGACCATCGGCGCGAGAAAACGGGGCAAGACGACTCCTCCAGATTGGCGACCAATACCGACGGTAGCAAGAAAATGACGCCTACGTCACGATTCGCTAGGGTGCCCGCCCGTGCCCCCGGTCCAGCCTCGAACCGCGATCATCGGCGCCGGCTCCAGTGGCATCGCGGCCGCCAAGGCGCTGCTTGATCGCGGGGTCGATTTCGTCTCCTACGAGGCGTCTGATCTTCCCCATCACACGCCCATCGCGCGCTACTTCGACGACTACACCGACCGTAACCGTCCGGCCTCGATCCCGATCGGCTTCGCCCCGTACCTCGACAGCCCCGCGCGCGAGCTCGAGGCCGGTCGG
Organism: uncultured Actinomycetes bacterium; assembly: GCA_963766605.1. GTDB lineage: Bacteria > Actinomycetota > Thermoleophilia > Solirubrobacterales > Solirubrobacteraceae > AC-49. The sequence goes on along the minus strand of CAVYAT010000003.1, from coordinate 173,866 downwards.
GCGCGAGGGCGGGGTGGAGTGGCGGCGTGAGCGCGCGGCCCGCGCCCGGCGGCCGCCGGGCCGAGACGAAGGCGGTCAACCGGGCGACGATCCTCGCGGCGGCGCGAGACCTGTTCGCCGAGCAGGGCTACGGGGCGGTGACGGTGCGCGACATCATCCGGCGCACCGACCTGGCCAGCGGCACGTTCTACAACTACTTCTCCGACAAGGAGTCGGTGTTCCGGGCGCTGATCGGCGAGAGCGCGGTCCAGGCCCGGGTGCTCGTGCGTGCCGCCCACCGCAACTCGATCACCGCACACGACTTCGTCGCCTCGAGCTTCCGCGCCTACCTCGGCTTCGTCGCGCTGGACCCGACGACGTTCCGCCTCGCGCGCCGAAACGCCGGCACGATCCGCGAGTTGTTCGAGGTGCCGGTCGTGGGCGCCGGCGTCGCCGAGCTGGCCGACGACCTGCGCTCCGCGATGGCCGCGGGTCTGCTCGCCGAGCACGATCCCGAGTACATGGCCGCGGCGATGGTCGGGACCGCGTTCGAGCTCGGCACGCGCATGTCGGAGCGCGACCCGCCAGACGTCGAAGGGGCCGTCGCGTTTGCGACGAAGCTGTTCACCGGGGCGCTGACCCCGGGCTTGTGATCGACTGAATCACACGCCATCTTCATCTTGCGGCAAACATGCACTTACGCCGCTCTGATCCTGGGCACCTACCGTGAAGCCCGTGAAAAGCCCCCGACACCTCTGGTCCGGCGACTGGCGCGCCGAATCGCAGGCGGCGCGCGAAGAGCGCGAGCGCCTCAGCGAGTACGCCTCCGCCGAGCCCGAGACGCTGGTCATGACCCCTCCAGCACAGGACGCCGAGGCACGTGCGCCGCGGAGCGATCTCGCCCGCGGCGCCCTCGGCGGACTGGCCGTCGCGATCGTGCTGGCTGGCGCGTTCGCGGTTGCGCTGGCGACCGGCGTCCTCCATACCTCATCGTCCTCGTCCCCCCACAACGCGACCGTCAAGGCGCTGCCGACGCTCGCCGCCGCGCCGCTGAAGCCCCAGAAGGGCCAGAGTCGCGCCGGAGCGATCTACGCCAAGGCCAGCCCCGCGGTTGTCTCGATCCGCACGAGCGAAGGCTCGGGCACCGGCTTCCTGATCGACAACAGCGGCACGCTCGTCACCAACGCTCACGTCGTCGGCGACAACCGGCAGGTCACCGTTCGCTTCGGCGCCAATGGCACCAACCTCAACGGCTCGGTCATCGGCGTCGACACGTCGAGCGACCTCGCCGTGGTGCGCGTGCCGACCGCCGGCCTGCCGGCGAGCGCCAAGCCGCTCGCGCTGGCCGACTCGCGCCTCGTGCGCGTGGGTGACCCGGTCGTCGCGATCGGCAACCCGTTCGGCCTCGACCGCACCGAGACGACCGGCATCGTGTCCGGTCTCGGCCGCTCGATCCAGGCGCCCAACGGCTTCCAGATCGACGATGCGCTCCAGACCGACGCGGCGATCAACCCCGGAAACTCCGGCGGGCCGCTGCTCAATGCCAACGCCCAGGTGATCGGCGTCAACTCGCAGATCGAGACCGGCGGCGCCGGCTCGGACGGCAACGTCGGCATCGGCTTTGCGATCTCGTCCAACTCGGTCCGCCAGGTCGAGCCGGTCCTCGCGCGCGGCGACAAGGTCGCCCACCCGTGGCTCGGCGTCTCGACCGGCGATCCGGCCAACGGCTCCAAGGGCGCCCAGGTCGGCGAGGTCGTCCCCGGCGGACCGGCCGAGGCGGCCGGCCTCCAGCCCGGCGACACGATCCTGTCGATCGACGGTCACGACATCGTCTCCTCCGAGGACGTCGCGGTGGCGATCAACGCCGACCAGGTCGGTCAGACGATCACGGTCCGCGTCAGCCGCAACGGGCAGGAGCAGACGTTCCAGGTCCACCTCGGCGAGCGGCCCGCCAAAGCGCCCACGCCATGACCTTTCTGCGACCGCTGGCCCTGCTGGGGCTGGTCGGCATCCCGGTCCTGATCGCGCTGTACACGCGCCATCAGGCCGGGCGGCGTGTCGCGGCGGCGGCGTTCACCGCGCCGCATATGGCCGACAGCGTGACCCCGAACCGGCCCGGCGCGCGGCGCCATCTGCCGCTGGTCGCGCTGTTGATCGCGGTCACGGCGCTCGTGCTGGCGGCCGCACGGCCGGCCCATAGCACGACCGTCGCGGTGCGCCACGCGTCGATCATGCTCGCCACCGACGTGTCGAGCTCGATGGCCGCCAAGGACGTGAGCCCCAACCGCCTCGGCGCCGCGGCGCGCGCCGCTGACACGTTCGCCCACAAGGTCCCGGCGTCGCTGTCGATCGGCGTGATCGCGTTCAATCAGTCCCCGGTCCTGCTCCAGTCGCCGACCACCGATCGCACGCAGATCCGGTCGCTGCTGGACAACCTGCGCCCGCGCGGCGGCACGGCGACCGGCAAGGCGATCGCGCTCGCCACGCGCGTCATCAACCGCGCGCCCCGCATCAACGGCCAGCGGGTCCCCGGCGCGATCGTGCTGCTGTCCGACGGCAAGTCGACGATCGGCCAGGACCCGATCGTGGCCGCGCGCACCGCCAAGCGCCTCCACATCAAGATCTACACCGTCGCGCTCGGCACGTCGTCCGGCACGATCAACATCCCCAACACCAACGGGCAGGGGACGCACGCCGAGACCGTGCCGCCGAGCCCTGAGACGCTGGGGCAGATCGCGCGCGCGTCGGGCGGGCGGGCCTACACCGCCGCGACGACGGCGCACCTGAGCGCCGTCTACAACCGTCTTGGCTACCAACTCGGTCACCGCAAGGAGAAGCGGGAGCTGACCGCCGGCTTCGCAGGGGGCGCGCTGTTGCTCGTCGCTCTCGGAAGCCTCATGTCCCTGCGCTGGTTCGGCCGGCTGATCTGAAAAAGGAGTCCCTGCACCTCATGAGCGATACCGAAGACCACATCCCCGTCGTCCCGGCGGCCCCGATCCCGGCCCCCGCGCCGGCTGCCGAGGCCCCGGCCCCGGCCCCGGCCGCCCCGCCGGCGGTCGACCGGCCCATGACCCCCGACGAGGTCCGCGCCGAGGTGCAGGAGGCCCTGCACGAGGTCAAGCGCGTGATCGTCGGCCAGGACGCGATGCTCGAGCGCCTGATGGTCGCGCTGCTCGCCGGCGGCCACGTCCTGCTCGAGGGCGTCCCCGGCCTCGCCAAGACGCTGACCGTCAAGACGCTGGCGCGCGTGCTCGGCGGCGAGTACCGCCGCGTGCAGTTCACGCCCGACCTCGTCCCGGCCGACCTCGTCGGCACGCGGATCTACCGCCCGGACACGGGTCGCTTCGACATCGAGCTCGGCCCGGTGTTCGGCAACTTCGTCCTCGCGGACGAGATCAACCGCGCGCCGGCCAAGGTCCAGTCGGCGCTGCTGGAGGTCATGCAGGAGCAGCAGGTGACGATCGGCGGCCAGACGTTCCAGGTCCCGCGCCCGTTCCTCGTGATGGCGACCCAGAACCCGATCGAGTCCGAGGGCACCTACCCGCTGCCCGAGGCCCAGGTCGACCGCTTCCTGATGAAGGTCGTCGTCGACTACCCGTCCTACGGCGAGGAGTCGGCGGTCGTCGGCCGCTCGCTCGTGCCCGAGGCCGAGATCCGCGAGCGGCTGACGCTCGAGGACCTGGCCGAGTACACGAAGGCGTCGGAGGCGGTCCTCGTCGACCGCGACGTGATCGGCTACGCCGTCGCGCTGGCCGACGCCACGCGGCGCCCGGCCGAGTATGGCCTCAGCGACATCGCCCCGTACATCGAGTACGGCGCCAGCCCGCGCGGGCCGATCGGCCTCGTGCGCGCCGGGCGTGCGCTCGCGCTGCTGCGCGGTCGCGGCCACGTGATCGCCGACGACATCCACGACCTCGCGGCCGACATCCTGCGCCACCGGATCGTGCTGTCCTACGACGCGCTGAGCCAGGAGATCACCTCCGACCAGCTGCTCGATCGCGTGCTGAGCGCCGTGTTCGAGCCGCAGTCCGACCACATCGGCCGCAGCCACGGAGCGGCGGCGTAGCCCGCCGACGGCCCGATGGCGTCCCGACCCAACCTCACGATCGCGCCGCCGCTGGCCCGCCAGGGCCCGGGGCCGATCGTCGGCGAGCTGCTCGAGGCACTCGACCTCGTGCTCGCCCGGCGCGTCTCGCAGGCGCTGCCCGGCGACCGGCGTGCCGCCGGCGTCGGCTCGGGGACGGAGCTCGTGCAGCTGCGCCCCTACGAGGTCGGCGACGACGTGCGCCACATCGACGCCGCGGCGACGGCCCGCACGGGGCAGCCGCACGTGCGGCTCCACGTGCCGGAGCGGTCGCTGACGACGTGGATCGTGCTCGACATCTCGCCGTCGATGGCGTTCGGGACCGCGCGGCGGCTGAAGGCCGACGTCGCCGAGGGCGTTGTCACCGTGCTCGGCCGCCTCGCCGTGCGTCGCGCCGGCAGCGTCGGCCTGGTCACGTTCGGTGACGGCGACATCGTTGTCCACCCGCCGCGCGGGTCGCGGCCGGGGATCGTCGCGCTGCGCCGCGTGCTCGCCGACGGCGTCGCCGTCGACGGATCCAGCGACCCCAACGGGCTGGCCGGCGCGCTGCGCAAGGTCGGGCTGCTGGCCAAGCGCTCCGGGCTGGTGGCGATCATCTCCGACTTCCGCGGTGAGCAGGACTGGCTGACGCCGATGGGCGCGCTGCGCATGCGTCATTCGGTGCTCGCCGCCGAGATCACCGACCCGCGCGAGCTCGACCTGCCGGCCGTCGGGCGCCTCGCGGTGATCGACCCCGAGACCGGCCGCCGGCTCGACATCGACACCTCGAGCTCGCGCGTGCGCAAGCGCTTCGCCGAGATCGAGGCCGAGCGCCGCGCGGAGCTGCACCGTGACCTACGCCGCCTGCGCATCGACCACGTCGGGCTGTCGACCGACGGCGACTGGCTGCTCGAGCTCGGACGGAGGCTCGCATGAGGTTCGACAACCCCGTCTGGCTGCTGTTGCTGCTGGCGATCCCGGTGCTGCTCGGCCTGCAGTGGCTCGCCCGCGAACGCGGCCGCCGCTACGCCGTGCGCTTCACCGGTGTCTCGACGCTGGCGCAGCTCGCCGCCGAGGTGCCGCTGTGGCGCCGCTGGCTGCCGACCGCGCTCGCCCTCGCCGCCGTCGCGTTGCTCGTCGGAACGCTGGCCAAGCCGAGCAAGGCGGTCAAGGTGCCGGTGCGCTCGGCGTCGATCGTGCTCGTCACCGACCACTCGGGCTCGATGGCGGCGGACGACGTCAAGCCGACGCGCCTCCAGGCGGCCGAGAAGGCCGCCAACGCGTTCATCGACCAGCTGCCCAAGCAGGCCAAGGTCGGCGTCGTCGCGTTCTCCGACCGGCCCGACGTCGTCGAGGCGCCGTCGCTCGACCACGACCGCGCGCGGTCGGCGATTGGCTCGCAGTTCGCCGAGGGTGCGACCGCGACGGGCGACGCGCTGCAGGCCGCGATCACGATGCTCAAGCAGAGCAAGGTCCACGTTCCTTCGGCGATCGTGCTGCTGTCCGACGGCGCGACGACCTCCGGCAGCGACCCCGTGGTCGCCGCGCAGGCCGCCAAGCGCGACAACATCGCGATCGACACCGTCGCCCTGGGCAAGCCCGGCGCGACGATCCCCACCCCGGCCGGCAACGTCGACGTCTCGCCCGACCCCGAGCTGCTGCACCGCATCTCCGATGCCTCGGGCGGCCGCGCGTTCACCGCGTCCGACGACGAGCGCCTGAGCTCGATCTACAAGAGCCTCGGCTCGCAGCTGGGCACCGAGACCCACCACCACAACATCAGCTCCGGCTTCGCCATCGCCGGCCTCGCGCTGCTGCTCGCCGCCGGCCTCAGCACGCTTGCCCTGGGCGGCCGGCTGCCGTAGGGCCCAGGCGTACGCTGGGGACGACGCCGCCGGTCACCGAAGGGCCAAGGTCGGCGCCGTGACATGGATCGAGCAGCGCTTCGCCTAAGCTCGGGAGTACATGCCGTCCTTCTGCCGCCACGGCCGCCTCGAGACCAACTGCAAGATCTGCACGCCCGACGATCACCCGGCGCCGGCGCGCACCAGCGGCCCGCGGGCGCCCGCGCGGCGCGCGGCCGGGACGCCGCGGCGCGCACCGTCGCGCCGGGCGACCGGCGGGATGGTCGTGCGGCGACTGGCCCGCAGCGCCGACGACGGCTACGCGAGCGATCTGGTGCTCGGCCTGCGCGCGAGCGCCGACGCCGGGCGACTGGCCGACGAGCTGGCATTCGCCGCGGCCCGGCTGCAACGGCTGCGCGCCGACCCGCCCGGGATGTATGCCGAGGTGGTCGCCCTGGCCGGCGACCGCGAGGAGGCGACGTGGCTGTGCCTGCTGATCGCCTGCCTGCAGCCGCTCGAGGACGCCGAGCCGTGGACGTCGATCACGGCCGCGAGGGTGCCGTGGGCGACCGGGGAGCTGCCGTTGCTGCACGATGCGCGCCCCGGCCCGCGCGGCCTGTCCAACCCGGCGCGCTCGGCCGAGACGTTCACCGCCTATCGCGCGTTCGTCGCCCGGGCCGGCACGCAGGCCCAAGCGCTGGACGGCGAGCCGACGTGGACGCCGGCGCGGCGCTTTGACCGGGCGTTCGAGCGGCTGTCGCTGCGTGGCCTCGGGCGCGCGCAGCGCTACGACTTCCTCGTCACGCTCGGCGCGCTCGGTGTCGCCGACGTCGCGCCATCGTCGCTGATGCTCGGCTCCGAGGCCTCGGACCCCACGGTCGTCGCGGCCAAGCGCGTGTTCGGCATCGGCGACGCGATCAACCTCCAGCGCCGCGCCGGCGAGCTGGCGGCGGCGACGGGCGTCGAGATCGCGGCGCTCGACCTCGCGCTCGTCAACTGGGCGCGCACGGACGAGCGCATCCACGCCGGGGTGACCGTCGAGGTCGATCCGCAGGTCCGCGAGCGGATCGCCGCGGCGCTGCACGTGCCGGCGTCAGGTGGCGAGCTCGACGACGCCGCGAACGACGAGGGCGATGCCGACGACGACGCCGACGATTAGGAGCAGTCGCCCACCGTGGCGCTCCAGCGCCGCCTTGACCCGCACGATCGTCGCGGCGGTCTTGTCCGGTGAGACCGTATAGCCGATCAGCGGGATCTCGAGCAGCATCAGCATCACGATGTTGAAGGCGACGATCGTCAGCACCGTCAGCGGCCACCCCAGGTCCTGCTTGTCGATCAGCCCCAGCCCGGCGAGATAGGACGCGCCCGGCAGCGTCAGCACCGCGCCGACGGCGAACGTCGTCCGCGCCGACCCGCCGCTCAGCGCCGCCTGCCAGCGCGGCTGCTTCTTGTCGGCCTTGGACGCCTTCTTGCGCGCGGCGCGGTCTCGGCGCCACTGGTCGCGCCCGCTGGCCACGACGAAACAGACGATCAGGATCAGCGCGCCGAGCATGATGTCCCAGATCGGGTTGATCGTGACCTTTGCGCTGTGCGTCCCGCTCGAGCCTTGGCCGACGGTGAACACGAGCACACAGCCGATCGAGATGCTGGTCAAGAGCGCGCCGCACAGGTAGCCGAGCAGCAATCGCTTCGGGCTCGGGAGGACGAGCATCAGCGTCGTCGCGGCCAGCAGCGTCGGGTTGAGCGCCGCGGTCAGCGACAGCAGGAAGATCTCTCCCACGCGGGCGACCCTAGTCCACCGGCGCGGACCATGGGTCCACGGCAATCCCGAACCGTGGTTGCGCACGTGCCGCGATCGCTGGCCGTGCGCCGCACCCGCCGCGTCTGCGAGCATCCGGCCCGTGTCTGCGACGCCGCCCTGGTCCCGCCGTCTCGCCGCACTGGTCGCGCTCGCCGCGCCGGTCGTCGCGGCGGTGGTCCTGATCGTTCGGCTGCACGGCCACGTCGGCGAGATGCTGGCCGCGATCGCGCTGCTGCTGATCACCGACGTCGCGGTCTGGTTCGGGCTCACCCGCCGTGGCGCCGGGCGGCTGGCCGGAGCGGTCGTGGCGCTCGCGGCGGCCGCGGGGCTGATCGTCGTGCTGGCCACGCACTGGCGCGGCGTGTTCGTGCTGGCGGCGATCGTCGTGCTGATCGCGCTGTTCGGGCTGGCGGCCCGCTACGCGCTGCACGAGGACCCCGTCCACGTCGAAGCCGCGCCGGCGCCGGCGCCGGGACGGGCGGCGTTGATCATCAACCTGAAGTCGGGAGGCGGAAAGGCCGAGCGCTTCGACCTCGCCGCCGAGGCCGAGCGCCGCGGCATCGAGGTGATCGTCCTGCAACCCGGCGACGACCTGCTGGAGCTGGCGGAGCGTGCGATCGACGGCGGCGCGGAGGTCATCGGCATGGCCGGTGGCGACGGCTCGCAGGCGCTGGTGGCAACGGTCGCCTCGCGGCGCGGGGTGCCGCACGTCTGCATCCCGGCCGGCACGCGCAACCACTTCGCGCTCGACCTCGGGCTCGACCGCGACGACGTCGTCGGCGCACTGGACGCCTACACCGACGGCGTCGAGCGGCGCATCGACCTCGCACGCGTCAACGACCGCGTGTTCGTCAACAACGCGTCGCTGGGCGCCTACGCGAAGGTCGTGCAGTCCGACGAGTACCGCGACGCCAAGCTCGAGACGTGGTTTCGCAAACTGCCCGACCTGCTCGGCCCCGACGCGGAGCCGATCGGGCTGCGGTTCGACGACGCCGACGGCGAGGCGATCGAGGACGCCACGCTCGTGCTCGTGTCGAACAACAGCTACGAGATCGACCATCTCGTCGGCGCCGGCACGCGCGCTCGGATCGACCAGGGTGAGCTCGGCGTCGTCGTCGCGCGCGTCCACGGCACCGGGATCGCCAAGCTCGCCGCGTTGCAGGTCGCCGGGCAGGGCGCGCGCTCGGCGGGCCTGGTGACGTGGGCGGCGCCGACGTTCGAGGTCGCCGCCGACGGCCCGATCGAGGTCGGACTCGACGGCGAGGCCCTGCAGCTCGAAGCGCCGCTGCGCTTCGAGTCGCTGCCCGGGGCGCTGCGGGTGCGCGTGCCGCGCAGCGCCGGAGCAGCGCCGGCCGCCGCGGCGGTGCGCCTGACCGCAGCCAACCTCGGCACGCTGCTGCGAACCGCCGCGGGCCGGTGAGACGAGCCGCGATCCAGCTCGTCGTGGGGCTGGTCGTGCTGGTACTGATCGGCTGGGGACTGGGGGAGCTGTGGGTCAGGATCGGCAATACGGCCGATGTGAACGCGATGAACAGCGTCGTCGACTGGCGCACGACGACGGTCGTGAACATCGCGAAGGTCGTCACGTGGCTGGGCAGCTCGGTCGTCCTGATCCCGCTGGGCCTGGTCGCGTGCTTCTTCTTCTGGCGTGCGGGGCGGCCGGTCGATGCGGCTGCGATCGCGCTGTCGCTCGCCGGCGCGATTGCGTTGTGGCACATCATCAAGCCGCTCGTCGGTCGCAGTCGCCCCGCGGTCGAGCAGCTGGCCAGCGTCGGCGGCGCGAGCTTCCCGTCCGGCCACGCAACGCAGGCGGCGGCGTTCTGGCTCGCACTGGCGCTGGCGCTGCACACCTGGTGGGCCGCTGTGGCGGCCGTGGCGGTCGTGCTCGTGGTCGGCGCCTCGCGCGTCGTACTCGGCGTGCATTACCCGGGCGATGTCGTCGCCGGCGCGCTGCTCGGCGGGACCTGGGCCGTGTTCGTGCGCCGGACCGTGGCGCCGTGAGCGTCCGCAAGCGCATCGGCGAGCACGATCGCCGGCTGATGCGCCACGCCTACGCGGCGCGCACGCCGGCGCGCGATCGCGGGCTGACCGCGATCACCACCGCAGCGAACTTCTCTGGGCTGTGGGTCGGGATCGCCGGCGCGCTGGTGCTGTTCGGCGGGCGTCGCGGCCGGCGCGCCGCGCAGGGCGGGCTGGCAGCGGTCACGATCGCCGCGACCGTCGCCAACGGCCCGGCCAAGTGGGCCTTTCGCCGCGCGCGCCCGAGTGAGCATCCGACGCTGATCGAGCTGCCCAGCACGTCGTCGTTCCCGTCCGGCCACAGCGCGACCGCGGCGGCATTCGCGACCGGCGCGGCGCTCACCGAGCCGATGCTGGCGCCGGTGCTCGTCCCGCTGGCCGGATCGGTCGCCTACTCGCGCGTCCACATGGGCGTGCACTACCCGAGCGACATCACGGTCGGTGTGGCGATCGGCGTCGCCAGCGGGGTGATCGCTACGCGTGTGCTGGCGGCTTGGCGGCCAGCGCCGGGACGACGGCGCCGGCGACGCCGCGCAGGAGCGCGAGCGTGATGTTCACCCAGTCAAACGAGTCGCGCCACACGGTGATCAGCTCGTCTGAGACCTCGAAGCGCCCGTAGACCCAGAACTGCACCCGCAGGCGCCGGTAGGTCAGCACGTCGGTGCGCTCCGTCAGGACGACCGGGCCGTCGGCGGCGATCGAGTGCATGTAGACCTCGAAGCCTGCGCCCGGGCGGCCCAGCGCGCGGCGCACCGCGGCGCGAACGCGCTCGCGGCCGCGCATCGGCGGTAGCGACACGTTGGTGTAGAGGACGTCGGGGTCGAGCATGTCGACGGCCCGTTCGAGGTCGCCCGCGGCCAGAAGGTCGAGGAACTCGGCGACCACCGCCGTCGGCTCGCGGGCGTCGGTCACCGCTACTCCACCGCGCGGCGGATGAATCCGTAGGTGCCCAGCGTCCCGAAGACGATCAGCGACACGGCGATCCCGAGGATGATGAAGCCGGTCGCCATATGCGGGTCGTGGGTCAGCGTGGCGCGCATGCCCTCGCTGACGTAGGTCATCGGGTTGAACAGGGTGACGACCTGGAACCACGGTAGGTGGCTGAGGCTCTCCCACGGGTAGAACGCCGCGCCGGTGAAGATCAGCGGCGTCAGCGTGATCGCGAACGCGACGCTGATCCGGTTCGGCTGCACGGCGGTCCCGAGCACGAGGCCCATCACCGCGGCGGTGATCGACCCGAAGATCAGCACCAGCACCCAGCCGAACCAGTTCGCGCCGGCGACGTGGATCCCGCCGGGCAGGATGATCGCCGCCAGCGGCAGGATCACGACCGCCGCGATGATCCCGCGCAGCGCCGCGACCATGCACTTCTGCCACGCCAGCGCCCATGTCGGCAGCGGCGCCAGCAGCCGGTCCTCGATCTCACGCGAGAACGAGAACTCGATGACGAGCGGCAGCGACGTGTTCTGGATCGCCGTCAGGACGAGGGTCAGTGCCATCACGCCCGGCATCAGCTCGTTTCCGTAGCTGACCGACGCCGAGCCGATCTCCGGCAGCACGCGCCCGAATACGAACAGGAAGAACAGCGGCTGAAGCAGCGCCTGGGCGAGGAACGCGAGGAACTCGTAGCGGATCGTCACCCACGCGTCGCGCTCGCACATCGCGCTGAACGCGCGCACCTGGATCGCCCGGCCGGCCCGGCCGGCATGGGGGAGGACGCTCATCGCAGCTCCCGTCCGGTCAGGTGGACGAAGACGTCCTCGAGCGTGCCCTCGATGCGGCGCAGCTCGGCGATCGTGATGTTCGCCCGCTGCGCGGCCTCGAAGGCCTGCGCCGGGAGCATGTCGGCATCGCCGTAGATGCGCACGTGCCAGCGCCCTTCGCGCTCGTAGGAGTCGCCGAGGCGCTCGGCGGCGTCGAGGGCGGCGAACGCCTCGCGCGGGTCGACGTCGGCGGTCACGCTCACGTCGAGGCCCCGGTCGGACGGCAGCAGCGAACGCAGCCCGGCGGGCGTGTCGAGCGCGATGATCTGGCCGTGGTCGACGATCGCGATCCGCTGGCACAGGCGGTCCGCCTCGACCATGTCATGCGTGGTGAGCATGATCGTGGTGCCCCTGGCCTGGAGCTCGACGATCTGGTCCCACAGGAACAGGCGCGACTGCGGGTCAAGGCCGGTCGTCGGCTCGTCGAGGATCAGTACCTGCGGCTCGTGCATCAGCGCGCGGGCGATCATGAGGCGCTGCGCCATGCCGCCGGAGTAGTCGTTGACCTGATCGCGCTCACGGCCCTCGAGGCCGAGCAGCGCCATCAGCTCGCGGGCACGCTCGTTGCGCTCGCGCCGGCCGACGCCGAAGTAGGCGGCGTGGAAGGTCAGGTTCTCGATCGCGTTGAGCGTGCGGTCGAGGTTGGGGAGCTGGGGGACGACCGCGATCCGCATCCGCGCCGCGACCGGGTCGTCGGTGACGTCGATGCCGTCGACCTTGACGCTGCCCTCGCTTGCGATGACGCGCGTGGTGATCACGCCGATCGTCGTCGTCTTGCCGGCGCCGTTGGGCCCGAGCAGCCCGAACACCTCGCCGCGCTTGACGAAGAAGTCGATCCCGCGCACGGCCTCGGGCGCGTCTGGCGCGTAGCGCTTGCGCAGTCCCTCGACTTCGATGATGTTGTCTTCGGCGGTGGCGGTGGCGGACAAAGCGGCGCCGGACGCTAGCAAGCCGCCCGGAAAGCGATGGTTTGCTATGCTAATTAGCAATGGCAACCACTTCTCCCGCCACCGCCCAGGATCTCGCGGGCCAGCTGCGTATCGCAGTGGCCAGGACGATCCGGCGGCTGCGCCAGGAGGGTGGCGGTGACCTCAGCCCCGCGCTGACCGCGGCGCTGGGGACGATCGATCGCCACGGGCCGCTGACGCCGAGCGAGCTGGCTTCGCGCGAACGGGTGACGCGCCCAACCGCGACCCGCTTCCTGGCCAAGCTCCTGGCCCGCGAGCTCGTCACGCGCACGAGCGACCCGGCCGACCGGCGCTCGAGCCTGATCGCGATCACCGACGAGGGCCGCGAGACGATCCGCGAGCTGCGGACGCGCAAGGACGTCTTCCTGGCCCGCCGGCTCGATGCGCTGAGCCCGGCCGACCGCGCCACGATCGAGCGCGCCGTCGAGCTGCTCGAGCAGATCTCCGAGAGCGACGAGCGATGACGGCCGCGGTGCGGCGCTCGTTCAGCTCGCTGGCGATTCCCAACTACCGCCGCTACTTCAGCGGCCAGTCGGTGTCGGTCGCCGGTACGTGGATGCAGTTCGTCGCCGAGGCGTGGCTCGTGCTCAAGCTGACCGGCAGCGGCACCGACGTCGGCATCGCGGCCGGCCTCCAGTTCTTCGGGCTGCTGATGTTCGGCGCCTACGGTGGCGTGCTCGCCGACCGCTACGACAAGCGCCGCATCCTGCTGATCACCCAGCCGCTGCTCGCGTTGCCGGCGATCACCCTGTGGGCGCTGACCGCGTCCGGCGTCGTGACCGTCTACATGGTGTTCGGCACGATCCTGTTGCGCGGCTGCGTGACCGCGTTCGACAACCCCGCCCGCCAGAGCTTCGTCTCCGAGCTCGTCGGCTCAGGGCAGGTCGTCAACGCGATCTCGCTCAACGCCGTGATGGTCAGCAGCGCCCGGATCGTCGGCCCGGCGCTGGCCGCAGTCGTCATCGCGACGCTCGGCGTCGCACCCTGCTTTCTGATCAACGCCGCGACGTTCGCCGTCATGTTCTGGGCTCTGCGCGGACTGAACGTGTCCCAACTGCACCGCAGCGCCCGCACCCAGCGCGCCAAGGGCCAGATCCGCGATGCGCTGCGGATCGTGCGCTCGCGCAGCGAGCTGTGGGTGCCGCTGGGGATGATGGCCGTTGTCGGCACGTTCGCCTACAACTTCCCGGTCCTGCTGCCGCTGTTCGCCAAGTTCGTCTGGCACGGGAACGCCACGACCTACGCGACGCTCACGAGCACGATGGCGGCCGGGTCGGTGGTCGGCGGGCTCATCAGCGCGCACCGCGCGCGCGTGAGCCCGGGGCTGCTCGTGGGCGCGTCGGCGGCGTTCGGCGTGCTGATCCTGCTCGCCGCGGCCGCCCCGACCCAGATCATCCAGATGGTCGTGCTGCTGTTCACCGGCGTCGCGAGCATGACGTTCATGGCGTCGTGCAACTCGTCGCTTCAGCTCGCGGCCGAGGGCCCGCTGCGCGGCCGCGTCATGGCCCTGTTCGGGATCGTCTTCCTCGGCTCGACGCCGATCGGCGCGCCGATCGTCGGCTGGGTCTCCGAGGTCGCAAGCCCGCGGTGGGGGATGGCGATCGGCGGCTTCGCCGCATTGCTGACCGCCGCCGGCGCGGCCTACGCGTATCGCCGCACGCGCCACCTGCGCGATCGGCCGGCCGAGGCGCCGTCGGCGGCGGCGTCGGTGGCCGAGCCCGTCGGCGTCTGACGCACGACGCACTGGAAATTCGCTCGGCCTTCCGATAACTTCGCGCCCACCGATCAAGGGGTAGGGAGCGGTGCATGGGGATGTGTGATCGGCCGGGAGCTTTTGCCGCAATTTGCGGTCAAATTGACGCGGCCAGGTGGGGCGAGTCCGTGGCGGCACGAACCTAGATCGAGCGAACAGTCGATGTCGACCGAAGTTCGATCAATCCCGCAGGGCCCGCCACAGAAGCCCGACGAGCTGCGCGCACCCGCGGGCGCGGCGATGTTGACCCCCGAGCAGGCGCAGACGCTCGTGCTCGAGACGATCCAGCGCGACGCCGAGTCGCTCCTGCGCACGGCACGCCGCCACAGCCTGTGCGCCGACGACGCCCAGGAGGCCTACCAGCGCGCGATGGAGATCTTCCTGCGGCGCGCGCGGACGCTCGACCCGGAGCGGGCGGCCGCCTGGGTGCAGACGGTGACCAAGCACGAGGCGATGGCCGTGCGCCACCAGCGCCAGCAGCTCGTGTCATCCGAGGAGATCGACTTCGACCGCCATGAGGCCCGGCATCTGCCGAGCCCCGACGAGCGGATCGTCAGCTTTGACGAACTGACCCGGTCGGCCGAGGCGCTGCAACGCCTCAAGCCCAACGAGCTGCGCGCGCTGTGGCTGAAGGCATCCGGCCAGTCGTACACGACGATCGCCGAGGCGCACGGATGGACCTATACGAAGGTCAACCGGTTGATCACGGAGGGCCGCCGGGCGTTTCTCAAGCGCTACGCGGAGATCGAGGCGGGGCGCGAGTGCGACCGCTGGGCCGGCGTCATCAATGCGCTGGTCGACGGCGAGGCGACGGCGGCGATGCTGACCGAGGCGCGCCCGCACCTGCGCAACTGCCCGGCCTGCCGGGCGACGGTTCGCGAGCTGCGGCGAGCCAACGCGTCGCTGGCGATCGTCCTGCCGGTCGCGACGACCACGACAGCGATGGCGGCAGGGACGCATCACGAGCCGGTGTCGTCGATCGCGATGCGGCTCTACGAAGCGGTGGCTGGCGGAGTGCACGAACGGGTCGCGACCTCGGCCCTGAAGATCCAGGCGGGACTCGAGGTCGCGTCGGCGAGCAAGGTCGCGGCGGTCGTGGCGGCGTCCGCTGCTGTGGCAGGTGGCGGGATCGCCGTGATCAACAAGGACGTGGTCGGCGCCGCGCGCGCGCACCACGCGCATTTGGCGCATGCGGTGCCGGGGGCCCACGCGCGGCACCGGCACTCGAGTGGCGCGGCGGGCGCAGCGGTGATCACCGCGGCGCTGGCGCTGTCGACGCAGCCCACCGTCCGTCACGTCTCAGCGCCTGCGAGCGCGGCGCACGTCCGTCACAAGGCCCGCCACCGGGTTCGCCACGAGTTCGATCCGGCGCCGACCCGCCACGTGGTGAGGCGGCGTGCGGTGGTGGCCGAGTTTCACCCGGCGTCGGCGCGGGCGGCCGCCGCGGCGCCGGTCGTGGCCGCGCCGGTTGCGCATGTGCCGGCGGCCCGGGCGCCGGTGCACACGAACTCCGGTGTGGCCAACGGGGGCGAATTCGGGCCGTGAGGAACCTAGGGATGCGTGTGAGGGCTTGGATCGTGCTGGCGTGCGTCGTTGTCGCGTTCGGCGGGGGAAGTGCGCGCGCTGCGAACGGGACGTACAAGCAGATGCTGTGCGCAGATCCGGCGACGGGTCTCGGCGTTGCCGCCAACGGCGTGTTGCCGCCCGGGTTGAGCGTCACGGCGGTCGGCAACGGGGCCTACGCCAACACCAACTCGTCGGTGTCATGCGGCCCGGGGCCGATCACGAACACGCGCGGCATCCTGCTCGACTCGGGCACCTCGGGGTACACGACGAACATCCCGGGAAACGGCATCGGCGCGCTCGCCTACCGCCCGCCCGCGGGCACGAGCATCGTGCACGTCAATCTGGCGATGGCTGCCTATCTGATCACCGCCGACTACCACGAGACGGTGACCGTCCACGGCGGCGACCCGAACGACATCTGGGCGGGCCCTGGGTTCCTGGGATGCGAATGGGACCTCGGCTGCGCCGGGTTCGGCACGATCGCTGCCCCGTTCGATCCACAGAACATGCACTACTGGGACGCCGCTCCGCCGGATGGCTTCGCGATCACGATGGGCTGCACGCTCCCGGACTCGGGCTGGACGTGTTACGCGGAGGGCCAGTTCGCGGTCCTCTACGGGGCCGAGGTCACGCTCCACGACCAGTACAACCCGGTCGCGAGCTCCACGGCGATCGGCGGTCTGACCAGTGACGATCCGCTGAAGGGGACAGAGGACGCGACCGTCAACGGGACCGACGTCGGCTCGGGGCTATATCGGGCGCTGACGCTGGTCGATGGGCAGGTCGTCCAGGCCCGGGCCGTCGACCCCAACGGTGGTCTGTGCGTGGACGTCGACCCATCCAACTCCGATCCGTACGAGTTCGCCAGCGGGCAGCCATGCAAGCCGATCGCCGGCGCGACGCTCGAGTTCAACACCCAGTCGGTGCCCGACGGGCGCCACAACTTCAAGGTCCAGCTCGAGGATGCGGCCGGGAACGTGACGACAGTCGTGGATCGGTCGGTGAACGTGCTCAACAACCCGATCTCGACGACACAGAGCGTGCATCCCGCGCCGTCCTCGCCCGCCGCGACGCCCGGGGGCTCTGGAACGGGCGCACCGTCGGCGGATGCTCCGGCGGCTGGACCCAATGGTGTGAACGGAGGGGCGACCGTGCTGTTGACCACGGCGCGGGGCCGCGTGCTGCGGCTGCACCATGGCCAGTCTGTGACGCTGCGCGGCCATCTGACGACAGCGATGGGCGCGCCGGTGAGCGGGGCCAAGATCGATGTCCTCCAGGCCCGGCACACCGGCCTCCAGGTGACGACCGCGGCTGACGGCGGGTTCGCATACGTGGTGCCCGCGGGCGTCTCGCGAACGATTCGGATCGGTTACCGAGCGAGCCTCGGCGACGCGTCGTTCGCCCGGACGCTCAGGGTCCGCATTCGTGTGCGTGCCGCGGTCACCTTCCGGCTGAGCACGTCGCACCTGCGCAACGGGCAGACGCTGTTCTACAGCGGCAGCCTGCTCGGCCCAGGCAACGCCGGGCGTTTCGTCGACATCGAGGTGCACAACGGGCGCAGCTGGCAGGTCATCTGCTCGTTGCGGACGTCGAAGCACGGGCACTTCATCTGCGGTCACCACTTCACGCGGACGTTCGCGCCGACGAGCTACGCGTTCCGCGCCGTGGTGCCGCCGCAGAATGGGCTCCCATACGACCCGGCGCACTCGCGGACGTTGCGGGTCCGCGTGCGGCCGTGACTGTGCGGGCCCGGTGGTGGGCCGGCGTCGTCGTCGGCGCTCTGGCGGTGCCCGCCGGGCCCGCGCGCGCGGCCGAGGTCATCCCGACGGCGCAAGCAGTCGCCGCCAACGCCGCGTGGCTCGCGTACGCGCCGCCTCCGCCGCAACCGGTCAGCGTCTGTCTGGTCGATACCGGCGTCGACCTCAACGCCGACACCACGAACGCCGTACTCGTCCGCGACGCCCTCGGCTCGGGCGGTCTGGATGACGTCGACATGGTGGTTCACCACGGAACGCGCATGGCGATGATGATGGCCGCGCAGCCGAACGGGGTCGGGATGGTGGGGATCTGGCCGGCTTTGCGGATCGTGTCGATTCGGGTGGCGGCGGTGCCCGCGCCGGGAGGGGAGGTGACGTTCCCGTTTCTGAGCTACGCGAAAGGGATCAACAGGTGTCTTGCCGACTCGCCGCCGAGCGCACCGGCAAAGGTCACAGAGCTCGCGCTGGCTAGCAACGAGCGCCGCTGACCCGACGGACCTCGATGATCAGGCTGTCACGGGCCCACGCGTTCGGTGTCAGTGTTGTCGCCGCTGCGGGCAACGACGGAGGACCCCTCGCCGAGCCGGCCGCTGATCCTGCGGTGTTTGCGGTCGCCGCTGCCGATGACCGCGGCTTTCTCTGCGGGTTTTCCTCGCGTGGATCGGGAATCAGCGCTGGCAGCGCCCGGGGTGTCATCTGGACACTGCGGATCCCGTCGCGCTTAGCGCTGAGCAGGATGCTGCTGGGACAAGTGAAGCCTCGGCGGTGACCGCGGCTGTCCTCGCGGCTTTGCGCGCGTACGCCCCGTCGCTGACCTGGTCCGCTGCTCAGGACTTGCTCGAGCGCACGAGTAACAGCGGCGTTCTCGACGCCGCGGCCGCGTTCCGAGCGGCCGGTCTCGACAGACGTCGTCGACGCGGGGCTTGCTGCGATCCCGGTTCTTCCGGCTGCCGTTGTACCGCCGCGTCGGCGCCGCCCGCGGCTGCGGTTCCGCAATCTCAAGGCCGCGCCGTTGCGCCGCCTCGTCCGCGTATCGTGAGCCTTCGCTACCGTCGGGGTTGCTGACCGTCGTTGCGTCGAGACGTCCACGCGGAGCCACGCTCCGGGTCATCATTCAACGGTGGACTTCGAAGCGGTTTCGCACGGTCAGGACGGTCAATCGCAGAGCGAGCATTATTCGCGTGCACGTGATCAGTCCGTTGCGGATCCGCGCCCTGTATGTCGACGCGCATGGTCGTGAGTCTCGCCGTGGCCACGCGATACCTCGAGGGCGAATGAGGGGCGGGCAACTCGTGGCGTGTGTCGTTTAGCTAGCGCGCTGGTGCCAATGCCAGCGTGGGCGGGCACCTACCTCGTGCGCGCCTGTGGTCCCGAGGCGCGGTTCGCGAACAACTCTTGGACGATCCACAACAGCGTGCCGGTCGTCGCGAGCGGCGTTGCATGCGGACAGGCCGGGGACTTCGGGGGGATCTATGTGCGCGAGACCCTGTTCGGCCCATCTCTGCCGATGGACGATGGCGACCGCGCCGACATGCGATTTGACGCTCCGGTTGGGACGCAGATCGCGTCGATCAGTATCAGCGGTGGCTGATGAAGGGCACAGGACGATGACTTCCAGCCCACGCTGCAGACCGCGGACGGCACGGTGATCGAGACATGCTCGATTCCTCTGAGCTCGCTTCACGTGCGAGGTCGGGGTTGCTGGGCCGCGGTGCAACCCCGACACGACGATAACCGGGCTGTCGACGACCGAGTTGTCGGTCGGCGTCGGGTGCCATGTGACGCCGCCGGCGGCTCAACTGCTCTGCCGGCGGAGGGATCGGATCGAACACTTCGCCGCGGTCATCTACGACGCCACCGTCACAATCAACGACCCCACGCCGCCGACCCTGGGCACGGTGTCGGGCCCCGCGTTGTCCGGCGCGTGGCTGCGGGGTCCGCAGTCGTTGTCGGTCGATGCGTCGGACTCGTCCGGGATCTCGATGTGGTCTGCATCAGGCGATGGCGTGACGGTTGGGACCGCCGCCGGTGCCTGCGACGACACCTTCACCAAGCCGTGCCCCGACCTCGCCAATACCCCGCTCTCGATCAATACCGCCGCCCTTACCGATGGTGCGCATCAGCTGACGCTCACCGTTCGTGACGCCGCCGACAACTCCATGACTGGCCCGCCGACCGCGATCAGGACCGACAACACCGCGCCGAACGCGCCGGCGCTCACGGTGACCGGCAGCGCGACCGCGGCGACCAAGATCATCCACGGTACGGTGCCGGCGAACCAGTTCAGCCCGGTCGTCGCAGCGAGCTACGTCGTCTGCAACGCAGCCGGGGCCGCGTGCTCCCCCGCGAAGACGGTGCCGGTCTCCGGTGCGACGTTCGCGTTCCCCGTCACCATCCCGCCCGGCCAGCGGCTGATCAAGACGTGGCTCACCGACGGCGCGGGCAACTTCACGCCGGCCAACGCCGGACACGTCACCGCCGCGATCGCGGCCAGGTCGAATGTCTCGCTCGCCACACGCATGGCGGCGAAGGGCGGGGTCACCGTGACGGTCTCCTCGAGGGCGCCGGGCCCGCTCGAGCTCACGGTCTCGATCACCGACCGCCGCGGCCATCGGATCCGGCGCATTGTCCGTCACCTCCACCTGCACCACGGCACGGCCGCGGTCACCTTCCACCCAGCGGCCGCAGCCCACCGGATCACCGCCCACGCGACGTACGCGGGCTCACCCGGGTGGCTGCCCGGAACCGCCACCCGAGCCGTCACGATTCGCCGCTGACTCCGCCGACCCGCCGCGCTAGAGTCGCGACCGCGATGCGCCGCCGTCTCACCGCCTTCGCCGCCGTCACCAGCGCCGCCCTCGCGCTGGCCGCCGCGCCCGCCGGCGCCGTCGTCCTCGTCAACGCGCCGACCCCCTCGGTCGCGTGCGGCAAGCCGATCAAGGTCGGCGTCTGGTACCAGTCGTTCAGCGGCGGGCCGAAGACCGCGAAGATCTCGATCCGGTCGTCGAGCGGCGCCGTGCTCAAGAGCCGCAGCGTCACCGCGACCGACACGTGGCAGTACTGGAAGTACGTCATGCCGTGCGGGCGCACGTACCGCGTTCGCTACGTCACCGCCAACGGCGCGCAGAAGTACACGGTCCACGTCCGGTAGGCCCGGCGACGTCGCGCTGACAGAAAGCGGGTTTACCGTCCGAACCCGTGCCTAGCCTCAGCGGCGTCCAGTCTCTTTCGAGCGCCCCAGGGGGAGCCGAGATGCCGTTGTGCTTCATCGAACCGCAGGATGCGATCCGCGTGATAGCGGAGTCAGTCGGCCGCGAGGCGCGCCGGCAGCTCCTCGGCGAGTTGGTGCGCGCGTGGGTCGATGAGATCCCGGAAGCCGACCTTGAGACCCACTACGTCAAGGCGGTCGCCGATCTCGACGACGACGACCTGTCGATGCTTGCCGCGTGGCATGCGTCGCTCGAGGTCGGGCGGCCGGTCGCCAACCGTGAGTTCCTCGTCAACGCCTTCAGCTCACTCGGCGAGAACCGCCGCGAGGCGCTGAAGATCGCCGCCGGGTTCCGCGGCGAGGAGGCGTTTGACTCCGGCGTCGCCGAGGACCACGCGCTGGACACCGTCCTGCCGCACCTCAGCCGCGAACGCTCGATGGAACTCGCCGCCGAATGCCTGGAGGTCTACCTCTGGGATCGGCTCGGCTGCGAGAACTGACCCCCGAACGTACCGCCAGTCGCGCCGCGGGCCGCGAGGATGTCCTGGCCAACATCCTCGCGGTCCGTTCGCTCTGACCCCTCGGGGCGCGAGGCGTCAGTGACTGTGCAGGAAGCGCACAGGCCGCGACCGCGACACGTTGCGCGTGTGGGCGCCGTCCTGGGGCAGGACGACCGCGCGGAACACGCCGGCGTGGCGGACATGCATGCGCTTGGCGAAGCGCAGCGCGCCACCGGGATGAAGCGGGGCCAGCACCGACGCCCGGGAGACGCGGATCCAGCGGCGCCCGCTGTGGGTGCGGCGCTGGATCGAGACGATCGCGCCGGTGAGCGCCGGGCGGATCGTGCCGTGGAAGCGCACAAGGTGCCCGCCGAGCTTGGTGATCGTCAGCCCGACCTTCACGCGGACCCGCGAGATGACGATCGGGCTGGTCAGGTTCGAGCCGGCGACCGAGGCGGTCACGAAGTACTTCGTGCGCACCGTCGGGTTGAGGACGACCATCCGGAAGCGGCCGTTGCCGTCGGTCGTGACCGGGTTGCCGACCTGGGCGAACGCGCCCGAGAACGGGAAGCCCTGGCCGTGCAGCGTGACCGCCACGTCGCCGCCCGCGCCGTTGACGTTGCCGACCAGTGCGACCGCGTGGCCGAAGACGACCGGGTCGGGCCGCGGGCCGAGCGTCAGCCCGAGCTTGCCGCTGGCCGTGTAGAAGGTCCGGTCGCCGCCGACGAACGTGCCGTTGGCGTTGGTCGCCACGAGGCGGAAGTGGTAGGTCGTGTGGACGGCGAGCTTGCCGACCGACGCCGAGACGTTGAACGCCTTGGTCACCGCGCCAGCGCTCTGGTTGGGCGTCTGCGCGCCGTAGGACTTGCTGGTGCCGTACTGGAAGAAGTAGGTCGCCGCGAGACCGTTGGGGTTGATCTTGCCGTTGAGCTGCGCGCCGTTGGCGCCGACCTTCGAGGCGGCCGACGTCGACACGCTGGCCTTGACCGCGCCCGCCTTGGTCTTGAACGAGTGGTCGGAGCCGGGAACCGCGCCCTGGGCGTTGGTCGCGACGATCCGGAAGTGGTAGGTCGTCGACGACTTGAGGCCGCCGACCGCCTGCTTGACCGCAACCGCCGCCGCGCCCGCGCCGGCGCTCGCCGAGGCCGTCGACGACCCGTAGGCGGTCGACGTTCCGTATTGGAAGACGTACGTGGTGGCCAGCGCGTGCGGGTTGACCGTCGCGTTCAGCGTCGCGCCGGAGCTCGTCACGCCGGTCACCGAGCCGCCGCCGAGCGTCGGCTTGCCGGGGACGGCGGGCGTGGTGAAGGTCTTGTCGTCGCCGTCGGCGTGTCCGGCCGCGTTGGTCGCGGACAGCTTGTAGTGGTAGCCGGTGTTCGACGTCAGGCCGGTCACCACGGCGGTGACCGTCGCCGGGGCGGTGGCGGCGGGGGTCGTGGCGGTCGGCGTCGTCAGGCCGTAGGCCGACGACGTCCCGTACGCGAACTGGTAGGACGCGTCGCCGTTGCCGGAGTCCACGGTGCCGGTCAGCGTGGCCGACGTGGTGCTCGGGGTCGCGCCGCCCGTCGTCGCCTTGGGCGGGTCGGGATTGGCAGCCCAGGCCGTGGCGGCACCAAGCAAACAGACAAAGAGGAGAACGACGACTCGACGCATTCCCCTCTCGAATACCCGTTGCGCGGGTGAAGTTGCGGGCGGGGGGGTCGAAAAGTTTCTGCGCTCTACCCGGCGGCGTCGAGCGCCGCGACATCCGCGTCGCTCAGCGCGAGGCCCGCGCCGGCGACGTTCTCGCGAAGATGGGCGACCGAGCTCGTGCCGGGGATCGGCAGCACCACAGGGCTGCGCGCAAGCAGCCACGCCAGCGCGACCTGACCCGGCGTCGCGTCGTGCGCGGTCGCGATCTGGGCGACGGCGCCGCCCGGATCGGCCAGGTGGCCGGCGGCGAGCGGGAAGTACGGGATGAAGCCGATGCCGTGCTGCGTGCAGTAGTCGAGCACGTCTTCGCGGTCTCGACTGACGAGGTTGAACGGGTTCTGCACCGTCGCGACCGTGAAGTACTGGCCGGCCGCCTCGATCTCCTCGACCGTCACGAACGACAGGCCAAGGTGGCGGACCTTGCCCTCTGACTGCAGCGCCGCCAGTTCCGCGAACTGCTCGTCGCGCGAGACCTTGGCGTCGATGCGGTGCAGCTGGTAGAGGTCGATCGCGTCGACCTTCAGCCGGCGCAGGCTCATCTCGCAGCACTGGCGCAGGTACTCGGGGCGTCCGACGGCGTTCCAGACACCGGGGCCAGAGCGCGTGAGGCCTGCCTTGGTCGCCACGACGACGCCGCTGTACGGCGCCAGCGCTTCGGCGATCAGGTCCTCGGAGACGAACGGGCCGTAGGAGTCGGCGGTGTCGATGAAGTTGACGCCGAGCGCCGCCAGCTCGCGCAGGACGGCCAGCGCCTCGTCGCGGTCGGCGGGCTCGCCCCAGATCCCATCGCCCGTGATGCGCATCGCGCCGAAGCCCAGGCGCGTGACCTCGAGGTCGCCGCCGATCTTGAACGTGCCGGATTGTTGCGCTGTGGTCGCCATGCCATGACTCAATCACAGACGCGGGTCACGGGCGCGCGGCGGGCGGCCCGGCCGCGGACCAGCTCTCAGCCCAGCAGTTCTTCGAGCTCGGCCAGCGTCGGCGCGGTCTCGGTGAACTGCACGGCCGACCAGCCCAGCGACCGCGCCGCGTCGCAGTTGCGCGCCATGTCGTCGATCAGCACACAGGCATCCGGCTCGCACTCCAGCCGCTGCGTCGTGATCTCGTAGATCCGCGGGTCGGGCTTGCGCACGCCGACGAACGCGCTGTCGACGATCACCTCGAACAGGTCGTCGATGGGGGCCATCGTGCGCCAGCGCGGCTCCCACTCGCGCACGTTGTTGGTCAGCAGCGCAAGGCGCAGGCCGCGCGCCTTGGCCGAGTGCAGCCAGTCGACCATGTCGTGGTTGGTCTCCAGCGCCGACCAGTAGCGGTCCGAGAACTCGTGCATCTCGATGTCGCGGCCGAGGTCCTGGGTGAGCTGTTCGCCGAGCATGCGCAGGAACTCGGGCTCCGACATCCGCCCGCACTCGAGCTCGAACAGCGGGTTGGACCCGCGGGTCATCGCCAGCTTGCTCAGGGCCGTACCGAGCTGGCCGGTCTCGATGCCGCTGTGGTCCTGGAAGCTGGCGAACGCCGCGGCGAGCGGGGTGCTGATGACGCCGCCGAAGTCCGACACGACGACCTCGATCATGCGCGCCGCACGACGTCGTAGCGCCCGACGCCCTCGCGCCCTTCCATGCGCCACGTGAAGAACGCGCAGTCCAGACGAAGGCGGCCGAGGTCGATCGACGTGCCGCAGCGCGCCTCGCCGGCGCCGCGGCGAGGGGACAGGTCGGGGTCGAAGACGAGCTCGAAGCCGGCGCGCAGCTGATGGCCGTCGGGATCGAAGACGGTCGACAGGCGCGGCTGCGGGACGTCGACCGCGATCAGCCGGGCCGGGGGGTCGTCCTCGGCGTCGTCGCGCGGCGGGCTCGTGAACAGCGCCGCGGCGAGCGCCTCGGCGTCGTGGTTGGCCGGCTTGCGGCCGGACGGGGCGATCGCGGTCAGCGACAGCGCGAGCTCGTCGTCGACCCACGCGTTGACCGTCCGCGCGCGCTCGATCTTGTCCCAGTCCGGCGCGCCCCACGAATGACCGCGCTGGCCGAGGCAGTCGATCGCCACGTCACGCCCGCCGATCGTCGCCGTGCCGGTGACACGGCACAGCTGCTCGTAGCCCTGCATCCCCCCGGACTTGCCGACGTCGCTCGAGGCGTCGAGCCATGACGGCTCCGACAGTGCCGCGAACGCAAGCTGCGCGCCGATGCCGTCTTCCCGGGACACGGCGACCGTCCACGATCCAAGTGGGTCGCCGATCGCCGTCGAGACGCCGGCCGCGCCGATCGCCTCCCACGCGCGCTGCGCCAGCGCCTCGCCGCCGGCGGCACGGACCGCCACGACGTCGCCGCCCGCAAACAGGACCGCCAGGCCGCTACCGGTGGCCGGCTCGCCCGACAGCGCGACGCGCACGACGCCGAATACGTCGGCCTGGGCGTCACCGAACGCGAACGTGACGGCATCAGACGCCTCCGCGCCCTGGTCCGGCCGCGGCTGCTCGAGCTCGGGCGTGACCGTCACGGAAGCTGCGGCGGATCGTGGGGGACTTCGGTTGCCGTCGACTCGACGTCGAACGGCGTGGTGCTGGCGAATCCGGGACGGCCGGAGCGGCCGCCGAATGAGATGAAGAAGCCCTTGCCGGCCGTGACGCGGCGGATCAGGTATCCGCGGATGACCGCGCGGGTCGGCGGCAGCAGGAACAGCAGTCCGAAGAAGTCCGAGATGAACCCCGGCGTGATCAGCAGCGCGCCGCCGAAGACGATCAGCACGCCGTCGAGGACCTCGCGGGTCGGCACGCGGCGCTCGGCCAGCGCGACGTTGAAGCGCCGCCACGCCGCGCCGCCCTGGTGGCGCAGCAGCCACGCTCCGAGCATCGCGTCGGCGAACAGCAGCCCGACCGTCCACCACACGCCGATCGCCTCGCCGACCTGGATGATCACGAACAGCTCGGCGATCGGTACGAGGATGAAGACGATGAAGAGGAACATCGTCCCTACAGCGTAGATGAGGGCTAACGCTGGTAGACGATCACGGCGCCCGTGTTGTGGTCGTGGGTCGGTGACCCGGCCATCGCGACGCGACCGTTGCCCGACAGCGCCACGCTGCGGCCGAAGCGCAGGAAGCCGTGCCCGGCGATCCGGCGCGGGCGGCCCTGCTGGCGGAAGTCGTCGCCGTGGCGAGTGAAAAGCCACACGGCGCCGCGGTTGATGTCGTCGTACGGGCCGCCGATCAGGGCCGTGCGCCCGTCGCCTGACAGCGACAGCGCCTCGCCGAACGCGGCCTCGCGCTTGGTGCCCGTGGGCTTGAGCTTGTGGCCGAGCTGGACCCAGACCCCGTTGCGGCGCTTGAAGACCCATGCCGAGCCGAACAGGTCGCGGTCGAAGTAGCCGCCGATGAGCACGGTACGACCGTCGTCGGAGACGGCGACGGCGCTGCCCGCGGAGCTTCCGGTGGTGGCGCTGCGCGGGATGATCTTGTAGCCGGTGGTCCACACGCCGTTGTGGCGGCGGTACGCCCAGACGGCGCCGACCTCCAAGCCGTCGCCCTTGCCGCCGACGACGGCGGTGTCGCCATTGGCCGACAGCGCGACCGCCTGGCCGTAGTCGAGGAATTCGCTGGCGCCGTGGATCGGCAGCAGCTCATGCGCGCGCGGGGACCAGGCGCCGTTGCGGCGCGAGAAGATGTACGCGGCACCCTCGCCGTCGCTGCCGCCCTCGTCGTCGCCGAGGATCGCCGTGTTGCCGTCGGCCGACAACGCGGCGGCGCCCTGGTCGATGTCGGTGTTCTCGCGTGAGTCGGTGAGCGTGCCCTGGAGCGTCCATGTGCCGTTCGTGCGGGTGAAGACGAGCGCGGCGAGCATGCCCTCGTCGTCTTCCTGCGTCGTGTCGCCGTCGCCCGACGGCACGTAGCCGCCGACGAGCGCGGTGTTGCCGTCGGCCGAGATCGAAACCGACTGGCCCATCAGCGTCTCCTCGACGTCGCCCTTGTCGGCGATCGTCAGCTTCGGGCCCTGCTGGATCCAGCGGTTGCCCGAGCGTGTGAAGACGTAGGCGGCGCCGCGATGGTGGTCGTCGTACTGGGCTCCGACGATCGCCGTCGACCCGTCGCCCGACAGCGCCATGCTGAAGCCGAACTGGCCCTTGCCGACCGCGCCGTGCGGGCGCGGAGCAGAGGACGAAGCGGTGAGGGCCAGGCCGGTGGCGGGGATCAGCGCCAGGCAGGCGATGGTGACGGTCGTCGTAAGCGCTCGCATGCCGGGGCAACGGCACACGGCGGGCGAACTTACGGACCGCTGTCAGGCCGGCGCGGCCGTTTCGATCAGGACCGACGGCAGCCGGTTGAGCCCGACGAGCTCGATCAGCCGGTGGATCTGCGGCTGCGCGCCGCGCAGCGTCAGCCGCTTGCCGGCCTTGCGCAGCCGCCGCGCGACCATCGCCAGGTCGAGCATCAGCGACGGGTCGGCAAATGCGAGGTCCGACAGGTCGACGACGACGTCGGACTCCGAGGCGAGCGCCTGCGACAGGGCGGTGCGGCGAAGGGACTGCGTCGTGCGGTCCTCGTCTCCGGAGCACGTCAACAGGGATTGCTGGTCCGAGAACGAGACGATGCGCGCAACCTACACCGAGGCGGTGGCTAGACTCAAGGGCGATGAGTGATCTCACCGCAGACGATGTCGAAGAGGCGCTGGCCAACGTCATCGATCCGGAGCTCGGCCTCGATTTCGTCGAGCTCGGGCTGATCTACGGCGTCGACATCGACGGCGACCACGTGCACGTCACCTTCACGCTCACGTCGCCCGGCTGCCCGATCGGGCCGCAGGTCGCCGAGCAGATCGACGAGTTCGTCTCCGAGCTCGACGGCGTCAACTCGGTGACGAGCGAGATGACGTTCGCGCCGCCGTGGACGCCGGATCGCATGAGCGAAGACGCGAAGTTCGCGCTCGGCTATTGACGCCGCCAGCCGCTCGTTCAGGCACACTGCACGGAAGGTGAGGCGTCCTCAGCTCATCGCGGCCATCGCTGTGGCCGCGGCATTCGCTCCCGCCGCCCAGGCCGCAACCCCCACGGGGCGCCTGCTCGTGCTGACGCGCGCGCCGGGACACGGCCACGGCGTCATGGCCCACTCCGCCGCCGTACGCGCCGTCGCCGCGCGCGCGGGGGGCCGCCTGTCGGGCGCACAGGTGCCGCAGATCGGTCTCGTGTCGGTGCGTCCGCGACCGGGCGAGAGCGCGCACGCGCTGGCCCAGCGACTGCGCCACAACCCGCTCGTCGCCTCGGTCCAGGTCGAGCACCGGATGACGCAGCGCCTGGCGCCCAACGACCCGGCCTATGTGCAGCAGATCCCCGGCGCCGCTCCCGGGACGACATACGAGTGGTGGGCGCAACGCGAGAACTTCCCCGCCGCGTGGGACGTCACGCAGGGCACCACGGCGCTGGTCGCGATCATCGACAGCGGCGTCGACTCCACGCATCCCGACCTCACGGGCAAGCTCGCCGCGCTCGTCGATCAGGACCCCGACGCCCAGGATGGCCCGGCCGGCGTCGACAGCGACGGCCACGGCACCCACGTCGCATCGCTGGCCTGCGCGGACGCCAACAACGGCATCGGCCTGGCCGGCGCCGGCTTCGGCTGCAAGCTGATCATCGAGAAGTCCGACCTCAGCGACGGCTCCGTCGCCTCGTCGATCATCGACGCGACCAACCGCGGCGCGATGGCGATCAACATGAGCTTCGGCAGCGACCCAACCGAGCCGGCCGCGACGAAGGCCGTCACCGACGCGATCAACTACGCCTACGCCCACAACGTCGTGATGGTCGCCGCCGCCGCCGACCAGCCGATCCTCGAGCAGGGCGAGCCATCCAACGTCCTGCAGCCGACCGACACCGGGGCCGATATCACCAAGGGCATCGGGCTCGACGTCACCGCCGCCGACATCACCGACAAGCGCGCGAACTTCGGCGGCATGGGGACGCAGATCTCGCTCGCCGCCTACGGCGCCTACTCACAGAACGGCGGCCCCAACGGGCTGCTCGGGGCGTGGCCGGCGAACACGACACTGCTCGACAAGGGCGACCCCGGGCCGCCCGAGACCAAGAAGTGCAACTGCCGCACGTCGTTCAACGGCGATCAGCGCTACGCGTTCCTTCAGGGAACGTCGATGGCCGCGCCGCAGGTCGCCGCCGCCGCAGCGCTCGTGCGGGCGTTCAACCCGGGCCTGAGCGCGGCCGACGTGATCTCGCTGCTCAAGCAGACCGCGACGCGGCCCACAGGCATCGGCTGGACGCCTGATCTCGGCTGGGGGATCCTCAACGCCGGCGCGGCCGTCGCGCAGGCGGCGACGATCGATCGAACGCCGCCGGTCTCGAAGCTGACCGCCCCGCTGCATCCCAAGAGCTCGCGGATCACGCTGCGCTGGACCGCGTCCGACGTCCCGCCGCCCGGTGTGCTGTCGAGCGGCGTGGCGAAGTTCGAGGTCTACCACTCGGTCAACGGTGCGCCGGCGACGCGGTTCCTGGTCACCAGGAAGCACTCGGTGACGGTCAAGGTCGCGCGCGGCAAGCGCTACACCTTCTTCACCGTGGCGATCGATAACGCCGGCAATCACGAGGTCATGCCCAAGCACCCCGACGCGAGCCTGCGCCTCAAGGTGATCGGCGCCGCGCGTCACACGCGCTAGCCGGCTCGCTAGGGGATCGGCGCCGCGCCGTTGCTCGACGAACCCTGCCGGGCGAGGTCGACCAGTTCGGCGATCTCGTCGCGGATGCCGTCGGCGATCACGCCGACGTCGGGCAGCGCCTCATGGTCGGCCAGGAGGCCGAAGTTGACCTGGCCGTCGTAGGACATGATCGCCACCGCCAGCGCGTGGTTCTTGGGCAGGAACGCGATCGGGAACGCACGCAGCATCCGGCGGCCGCGCACGTAGAGCGCGAACTGCGGGCCCGGGACGTTGGTGACGATCAGGTTGAACAGCCGCGTCGAGAAGTTCAGCCGCGAGGCCTGGGCGAGCACCGTCGGCGGGGCGAAGTTCTGCACGCTGGTCAGGACCTCGGCGCCGACCGCCTGCTTGGACTCCTTGAGGCCGTCCATCGCCGCCCGCACCACGGCCAGGCGCTCGAGCGGGTCGGCGATCCGCACCGGCAGCGGGCCGCGCATCACCGCGATCCGGTTGCCCGGCTGGTTGCGCTCGTCGGTCGTACGGATCGAGACCGGCACGAGCGCCCGCAGATCGAGGTTCTCGGTCGGAACGCGGCGGCTGTGCAGCCAGTCGCGCAGCGCGCCGGAGACGGCGGCGAGGATCACGTCGTTGACGGTGCCGCCGAACGTGTTCTTGATCGCCTTCAGATCGGCCAGCGAGGTGCTGATCGTGACGTAGCGCCGGCTCTTGGTGATCGCGACGTTGAGTGGGCTCTCGGGCGCCGGATCGAGCCCGGCGCGCACGACCTCGGCCAGCCCCTCGACGCTCTCGCTCGCCGTGTTGAGCGCGCGCGCCGGCGTCAGGACGGCACCAGCGGTGCGCCGCGCGAGCTGCACGCCCGCGCGCGCGGCCGCGAACCCGCCGGCGACGAGCAGGCCCAACGGCGACGGCTCGGGCTGTGCCGTCCACGCCTCCTGCGGGTGGGGCATGTCGGGCGGGTCGGCCTCGAGGTCGAGCACGACCTGGCCGATGTCGACGCCCGCGATCCCGTCGATCATCGCGTGGTGGGTCTTGAACACCAGCGCGAAGCGGTCGCCCGACAGGCCCGTGACCTGCCACATCTCCCACAGCGGCCGCATGCGATCGAGCTGGCGCGAGAAGATCCGCGCCGCGAACGCCTCGAGCTGGTCGTCGTCGCCCGGCTCGGGCAAGGCGGCGGTGTACACGTGGTCCTCGAGGTCGAACGCCGGGTCGTCGACCCACAGCGGGCGGCCGGTCTGCAACGGCGGCATCGAAAGCTTCTGGCGGTAGCGCGGGACGAGGTGCAGGCGGCCGCGCAGGTGGTCCATCAGCTCCTCGGGGGCCATCGGCGGGCCCTCGAAGATCGTCAGCGCGCCGACGTGCATGTGGGCGGTGGAGCTCTCCTGATGCAGGAACGACGCGTCGAGCGCGGTCAGTCGTTCGAGATGCTCGGAGGCCACCGCGCGACTGTACCGCGCCACGGCGGCTGAGCCCGGCCGAAACGCGGGGGAGGCGGCGGATTGGGCTCTGTGGAGCCGGGTACGCAGCACCGCCATGCGGCGGCGGCAACCTCACAGTTGATCGACCGTACGGCCGGGTTTCTGTGGTCCTGTTCGTCATCATCTGCGTCGATGAGGCTCGCCGTCGTCGTCGTCGCGCTCGCCTTGGCCCTCGCCTCCGCTTCCGCCACGGCGCTCGCCGCGCCGACGCTGACCGTCGACGCGGCGACCGCTCAGTCCCACGTCATCAACCCCGACATCTACGGGATGAACTTCGCCGACCCGGTGCTGGCCAAGCAGATCGGACTGCCGGTGGATCGCTTCGGCGGTGACAGCGTCGAGACCTACAACTACGTCAACAGCGCCTCCAACACGACGGCGAGCTACTACTTCGAGGACATCGCGGGCTGCTTCGGCGTCACCGACTGCAAGACGCCGGTGTTCCCCGACCAACGTCAGATCGCCTCGGACCGCACGCTCGGCGCGGCGAGCCTGATCGAGCTGCCACTGATGGGCGACGTTGCCAAAGTGGCCCCCACGGACCACCCGTTCACGTGCGGGTTTCCCAAGCAGGTGTTCCCCACGCAGGACGAATTCGACATGTATGACGCCAACTGCGGCAGCGGCCTGAACGGCAACGTGCCGATCGACCCCGGGCCGACGCAGGACGGCGCCCCGATCGACGCGGCGTGGGACGCGGCCGAAGTCGGCCACGACGTGTCGCTGTTCGGTACCGCGGCGGGCGGAGGCGTTCGGTTCTACGAGCCCGGCAACGAGCCGGCGCTGTGGAGCTCGACCCACCAGGACATGCACTTCGCGCCGGAGACCAACGCCGAGCTGATCACGAAGTTCGCCGCGGCCGCGGCGGCGGTGAAGTCGGCCGACCCCAGCGCAAAGGTGATCGGGCCGTCGGAGTGGGGCTGGATCGCGTACTACTGCGACGCCGCGAGCTTCGACGGCGGGACCTGCCACCCGCCACAGGACACGAGCGACGGCTTCGGCGGGACGGCGGTCGCGGCGTTCCTCGACGCGATGCGCCCGACCGGCAATCTCGACGACTTCGACCTGCACTACTACCCGGCCGGTGGCGGAACCGACCTGAACATCACGCGCTCGCTGTGGGACCCGACCTACACCGACCCCAGCTATATCGACCGCAAGATCGACCTGATCCCGCGCATGAAGCAGTGGGTCGCCGACCACGACCCGGGGATCCCGATCTCGCTCAGCGAATACAACATGGATCTCGGTGGCTCCGACAACACCGCCGACACGCTGCTCCAGGCCGACGCGCTCGGGATCTTCGCCCGCGAGGGACTCGACATGGCGACCGAGTGGGACGCGCCACAGGCCGGCGACCCGGAGGCGAACGCGTTCCGGCTGTATCGGGACTACGACGGGGCGGGCGGGCGGTTCGGGGACGTGTACAAGACCTCGACGAGCAGCGACCAGGGCCAGCTCGCCATCTACGGCGCGCTGCGCGGCGACGGGTCGGCGATGACGATCGCGGTGATCAACAAGACGAGCACGTCGATGACCGCGCCGATCGCACTGCCGAACTTCGATGTCGGTGGCGATGCTTCGGTCTGGCAGGCCGTCGGCCCGAGCTTTGCCTTCACCAAGCAGCCCGACGTCGCCACGGCATTCCAGACGACCAAGGACATCGTCTTTGCGCCGAAGTCGCTGACGATGGTGGTGATCCCGCAGCTCACCAAGGCGGGGCCACCAGGCACCGGCGCGCAAAGCAGGCCCGGCACAACCGGCAAGCCCGGCTCGTCGGCGACGAAGGCCCAGACCCATTGCACGGTCCCGACACTCACCGGCCACACCACCACCGGCGCGCGCAAGCTGCTCAAGGCCCACCACTGCGCGCTGGGGAAGATCCGTCACATCCACTCGACCCACCGCCGCGGCCGCGTCGTGCGCCAGTCGCCGCACGCCCGGTCGACGCACAGCTCGGGAGCGCACGTGGCGGTCTGGGTCAGCCTCGGCCGTGCGCGGCGTTCCAGTCCTCGTTGATCGGCCCCAGCGGGATGATGTGCTTGGGGTTCAGCTCGTCATGGGTCGTGTAGTAGTGCTCCTTGATCTGATCCATCTCGATCGTCGAAGCGATGCCCGGTAGCTGGTAGAGCTCCCGCGCGTAACCCCACAGGTTGGGGTAGTCCGTGACGCGGGCGCCGTTGCAGCGAAAGTGCGTGTGGTAGACGGGGTCGAAGCGCACGAGCGTCGGGAACAGGCGCCAGTCGGCCTCGGTGATCCGGTCGCCGGCCAGGTAGCGGCGTTCGCTCAGCAGCGCCTCGAGCCATTCCAAGGACTCGAACAGCCGCACGAAGGCCAGCTCGTAGGCGCGCTGGCTGCGCGCGAAGCCGGCCTTGTAGGTGCCGTTGTTGACGGTGTTGTAGACGCGATCGTTGATCTGGTCGATCTCGGCGCGCAGATCCTGCGGGTAGAGGTCGGGCGCGTCGGTGCTCCATCTCGGAAAGAAGCGCACGATGTCCTCGGACTCGTTGTTGACGATCCGGTGCTCCTGGCGGTCCCACAGCACCGGCACGCTGACGTGATGGCCGTAGCCGGCGGTCGTCGCCTCGTAGGCCTCGCGCAGGAAGCTCATCCCCTCGACCGGGTCGGCGAACTCGCCCTCGCCGAACGCCCAGCCACGCTCGTCGCGGTACGGCTTGACCCACGACATCGAGACTGCATCGTCGAGGTGGCAGAGCTCGCGCATGATGATCGCCCGGTGAGACCACGGGCACGCGGGGGAGACATAGAGGTGGTAGCGCCCGGCCTCGAACTCGGGGATCTCGCGAAAGACGCTGTCGGCCCGCTCGAAGGCGCCCTGCGTGTCGACCGTGATGTCGAGCAGCGTGACCGAGGACAGGTCCGGAATCTCTTTGCTGGACATGGAGCACAGCATGTCAAGTGGCTATGCTCGCCGCGATGGCGCAACACAAGCTGACCGGTTCACCGGCTCCGCGTGTGAAGTCGTGGATCGGGATGCACCTCGATCGCGACCCCGAGCCCGGTAAGTGGTGGCTCGCGCACGGCGCCGCGCTCGTCGGCGCGGTCACGCTTGCGGTCGCTGGCGCCCCCGTCGGCGCCTGAGTGCCGCGCCGCCGGACCCGTTTGCGCTGCGCTAGGGTCGTCCCAGATCAAAAGCGGAGGGCAAAGCCATGGCGTGGGACTTCGAGACCGACCCCGAGTTCCAGGAGCAGCTGGACTGGATGAACACGTTCGTCCGCGAGGAGATCTGGCCTCTGGAGACGATCATCGACGAGATCTCCGAGGAGGACCGCCGGCGGCTGTACGTCGGTCTCCAGGAGCAGGTCAAGGAGCGCGGGCTGTGGGCCGCTCACCTGCCGCCCGACCTCGGCGGCCAGGGCTTCGGCCAGGTCAAGCTCGGCCTGATGCACGAGATCCTCGGCACGTGCGCCTACGCACCCAACGCGTTCGGCTGCCAGGCGCCGGACTCCGGCAACTCCGAGATCCTCGCGATGTTCGGCACGCCCGAGCAGAAGGAGCGCTGGATGGAGCCGCTGCTGGCCGGCGAGATCCGCAGCGCGTTCTCGATGACCGAGCCCGAGTCCTCGGGCGCCGACCCGACGACGCTGAAGACGCGCGCCGTCCTGGAGGGCGACGAGTACGTCATCAACGGTCACAAGTGGTACACGAGCAACGGCTCGATCGCCGACTTCCTGATCGTCATGGTCGTCACCGATCCCGATGCGCGCCCGCACCAGCGCGCGACGATGCTGATCGTCCCGACCGACACGCCGGGCGTGAACATCGTCCGCGACGTGCCGACGATGGGTCACCCGTCCGAGCACTTCGGCCGGCTCGGCGGCCACTCAGAGATCTACTACGAGAACGTCCGCATCCCGGCCGAGAACCGGCTCGGCGAGCAGGGCTCCGGATTCCTGCTGGCGCAGGCGCGCCTGGGTCCGGGTCGCATCCACCACTGCATGCGCTGGCTCGGTCAGTCGCGGCGGGCGTTCGACATGCTCTGCGAGCGTGCGACCTATCGCGAGGCGCGGGGCCAGGTCCTCGGTCGCCACGAGACGATCCAGAACTGGATCGCCGACTCTGCGGCGCAGATGTCGGCCGCGCGGCTCATGACACTGCACGCCGCGTGGAAGATCGACAAGGAGGGCGCCGCCGCGGCACGGCAGGAGATCGGGATGATCAAGTTCTTCGGTGCCGGGGTCCTGCACGACGTGATCGACCGCGCGTTGCAGGCCCACGGCTCGCTGGGCTACTCGACCGACCTGCCGCTCGAGGCGATGTACCGCCACGCGCGTGCCGGGCGGATCTACGACGGGCCCGACGAGGTCCACCGGCAGTCGGTGGCGCGCCAGATTCTCGGCAACTACGAGCCGCCGGCGGATCTGGTCCCCACCGAGCACGTGCCGACGCGTCGTGAGGCGGCACGGGTGAAGTTCGCCGAGATGCTGGAGACGGTGACCAGCAACGACTAGCAGGCCGCTGGTCTACCCTCGGCGGCCCCCATGCGGTCGCCGAGGGTGCTCATCGCCTCGCTGCTGTTCGCGGTTCTCGGTGTCGCCGGGATCTGGCTGGCCCATGCGCGCGCGGCGCCGTCGCCGAGCACGCACCGCTTCGACGCGGCGCGGGCATACGCGCTGGCGCGGGCCCAGGTCGCCCTTGGCCCGCGGCCGGCCGGCTCGGCCGCCGAGCGCCGCGGCGCGGCGATGCTCGTGCGCGACCTGCCGGGCGGGCACTACGAGGCGGTCCCCGGCGGCCTGCGCAACGTCGTCGGCTCGCTGCCCGGCGACGGCCGCTCGGCGATCCTGCTGATCGCCCACTACGACACGACCGACGTCCCCGGTTACCTCGGCGCCAACAACTCGGCCGCGGCCGTCGGCGCGGTCGTCGAGCTGGCCCGTGCGCTCCGGCGCGACCAGAGCTCCGCCGACCGCCCGATCCGCTTCCTGCTGTCCGACGGCGAGGAGGCCCCGCCCGGGTTTACGGACTTCGTGTCGTCGGGGCTACGCGGCAGCCGCGCGTACGTGGCGGCGCACGGGTCGGCGATCGGCGACGTGATCGTGCTCGACTTCATCGGCAACCGCGGCCTGCGCCTGCCGCGCGAGCAGGGGTCAAACGAGGCGCTCTGGGCGCAGCTGCGCGCGGCAGCGGCGAACGTCGGCGAGGCGTCGGTGTTCCCCGACGCGACGCGCAGCGAGATCCTCGACGACCACACGCCGTTCGCCCGCCGCGGCATCCC
The DNA here is from genome assembly GCA_963766605.1 of uncultured Actinomycetes bacterium. Lineage (GTDB taxonomy): Bacteria > Actinomycetota > Thermoleophilia > Solirubrobacterales > Solirubrobacteraceae > AC-49. Next base: position 137,587 of record CAVYAT010000003.1, on the reverse strand, counting down.
CGCGATCGACCTGATCGACTTCGACTATCCGTGCTGGCAGAAGCGCTGCGACACCATGAAGCAGGTCTCGCAGCGCAGCATCGACGCGGCCGGCGAGTCGGTGCTGGAGCTCGTGCGCGAGCTGCGCCGCTGAGCTACCGCGGCCAGGGGAGCGTCAGCGACGCCAGTTGCCGTTGGCCCTGCGCGATCTGGACGACCGCGTATTCGGCACCCAGGCGGTGCTGCACGACACGGGTGTCGAACGTCTTCGGCCCGCTCCGCGCTCGCTGCGGATGCAGCTGCGTCGCGGTGCAGCGCTTGACGCAACGCAGAAGGCTGGTCGTCGCCGCCGTCGGCGCGATCCCGGTCCACTTCAGTGACATGTAGACGGCGTTTGGGTCGAGTGCCGGGAGATCCCAGAACACGCCGGTCAGGGCGTGCGCCCCGTTCGGGGTGAGGTCAACGCCGAAGCGCCGGCCGGCGTTGACGGACGCCCAGGCACGCGAGCCGACGAGCACGAACGCGTCGGAGTGGCGCCCGATCGGGGCGCGCAGCCCGGGCGCCGACAGCGTCACCTGGATCGCGTCGATGCTTGCGGGCGGGTGGCGGACGGCTGCGATGAGGATGAACGACCGCGTCGTGCGCGCCGGCACGACGACGGACCGGCTCGCTGCTCGCGGGCAGATCGGGGCAGACGGCGGGCCGGCGACGCATGATCCGATCTGAAGCGAGCGGCGCTTGGTCTGCGACGTGGTGTTGCGGACGCGCAGGTGGGCGTGCACGCGGACGCGTCCGTCGGCCATCGGGTGGGTGATGACGTCGAGCTGGCTCACGGCCAGGCCGGCGGCCTGAGTGGTGCCGGCGCTGCTGTGAACGCGAGCAGACGGGCCGGCGGCGAGTGCGGAACCCGCGGTGGCGGCCATGACCGAGACGAGCAGGAGCACGCGGATGGTGGGCATGACCCTCAAACGCACCCTGCGGGTGGAGGTGACGCGGGCGACTACCCGTCGTCGCCGTGAAGCTCGGCGATCAGCGCGACGACGACCTGGGCGTCGAAGTGCGTGCCGGCGCAGCGGCGCAGCTCGGTCAGGGCGTCGTCGACCGGCAGCGCCTTGCGGTATGGGCGGTCGGTGACCATCGCGTCGTAGGCGTCGCAGGCGCTGACGATCCGCGCGCCCATCGGGATCTGTTCGGCTGCCAGGCCGTCGGGATAGCCGGTGCCGTCCCAGCGCTCGTGGGAGCTGCGCACCAGCGGGTGCACATCGCCGAAGAACGGGATCTGCGACAGCATGTCGGCGCCGATGATCGTGTGGCGGCGCATCTCGGCCCACTCCTCGTCGTCGAGCGGCGCGGGCTTGGTGATGATCTCGGTGCGGATCGCGACCTTGCCGACGTCGTGCAACAGCGCGGCGTAGCGCACGGCGCGCTGCGCAGGCGGGGTGAAGCCCAGGCGCTTGGCGACGCGCACCGCCAGCTCGGCGACGTCGGACTCATGGGCTGCGGTGTAGGCGTCCTTGCGGTGTACGGCATCCGACAGGACGCCGAGCGTCGTCATGAAGGCACCCTCGAGATCCTCGTAGAGCCGGCAGCGGTGCAGCGACGCGCCCAGCTGCGCTGCGATGCCCTCGGCCAGCAGCACGTCGTTGGCGTCGAACGCGCAGACGTTGAGCTCCTCGAGGTTCAGCACGCCCCATGTCGCGCCGTCGACGACGATCGGGATCGCGAGCTCCGATCGCGGGTCGGTGTCGCGGTCACGGACGATGTAGTCGGGGTCCAGGCGGGTGTCGGCGATCAGGACCGTGGCGCCCGTGCGCACGGCGCGGCCGTTGACGCCGATCGAGATCGGCTGCTCCTCGAGCAGGAACGCGTCGAGCATCTCGGCGCGCGGGCCGGCGGCGGCGAAGCGGCGAAGGACGTTGTCGTCGCCGAGGCGCTGGATGACCGCCAGGTAGACATCGAACGTCGTGTGCAGCTCGTCGACGACCGCCCGCACGATCTCGCCGGCGTCGACCGACTGGGCGAGGCGATGCGACAGGCGCGTGCTCAACCCGAGCTGCTGCTGCAGGTAGCCGAGCTGGTCGCGCTCGGGCGCGTCGTCGGCCGTCCCGGCCCATGGGCCGGCGATCGAGATTGGGTCGCGTCCAGCGGCCTCGCTCACGCCTGGCAGATTCGGCCTTCCTTACAGCGTCTTTAGTGGTGGGTCGTGTCTTGTGGCTCGCGGCCTACACTGCTCCGATGGCCACAAAACTCCTGCTTGCGTCGCCGCGCGGCTACTGCGCGGGCGTCGACCGGGCCGTGCAGACCGTCGAACAGGCGCTCGAGCTGCATGGAGCGCCGGTCTACGTCCGCAAGGAGATCGTCCACAACAAGCACGTCGTCGAGCAGCTGCGCGAGCGCGGCGCGATCTTCGTCGACGAGCTCGACGACAGCGTTCCCGAGGGCGCCCTGACGGTGTTCAGCGCCCACGGCGTGTCGCCGGCCGTCCACGCCGACGCCGAGCGGCGGGCCCTGAAGACCATCGACGCGACCTGCCCGCTGGTGACCAAGGTCCACCGCGAGGCGCTGAAGTTCGCCGGCGACGGCTACACGATCGTGCTCATCGGCCACAACGGCCATGAGGAGGTCGAGGGCACGATGGGGGAGGCGCCCGACGCGATCGTGCTCGTCGAGACCGAGGCCGACGTCGCGACGCTCGAGGTTCCCGATCCCGACAAGGTCGCCTACGTCACCCAGACGACGCTGTCGGTCGACGAGACGCTCGGGATCATCGCCGCGCTGAAGATCAAGTTCCCCAAGATCATCGGGCCGCGCACCGACGACATCTGTTACGCGACGACCAACCGCCAGGCCGCGGTCAAGCAGATGGCGCAGCACTGCGACCTCGTGCTCGTGATCGGCTCGCGCAACTCGTCGAACTCCAACCGGCTCGTCGAGGTCGCGCTGGAGCACGGGGCGCGCGCGTCGTACCTGATCGACAACGAGACCGAGGTCCGCGACGAGTGGCTGGACGGGGTCGAGACGATCGGCGTGACGTCCGGCGCCAGCGCGCCCGAGGAGCTCGTCGATCGGCTCGTCGCGTTCCTGCGTGAGCGAGGCGTGACCGACGTCGAGGAGTTCGAGGTCGTGCAGGAGGACGTGCGCTTCATGCTCCCCAAGCGCATCCGCCAGGCCGTCGCCGCCCAGCAGCTCTAGGCCGTGGGTCCCGCCGCGCTGCGCCGAACGTGCCTGGGCCACACCGGTGCGCAGGAGACGTTCCCGTTCCGTCCCGGCGTGTCGGTCTTCAAAGTCGAAGGCAAGGTCTTCGCGATGACGCGGCTGAAGGCCAAACCGCTGACCGTCACGCTGAAGTGCGAGCCGGAGATCGCCGAGCGACTGCGTGCCGCGCACCCCGAGATCGTGCCCGGCTACCACACCGACAAGCGCCACTGGAACACCGTCTCGCTCGACGGCGGCCTGACCGACGTGATGGTCCGCGACATGCTCGAGGACAGCTACGACCTGGTCGTCGCCAAGCTTCCCCGTCGCACCCGGGAGCGGCTGCGCTGGAAGGGGCTCGCCGCCTTGACGTTGACGTAAGCGTGAAGGGGTCTGACCCCCTGACGTTGACGTAAGCGTCAGTAGCCTGCGGGCGATGCGCACGCTCGTCGTCTCCGACCTGCATCTGGGGACCCGATCGGGCGCCGATGTGCTGCGCCGCGACGTCGCGATGGACGCGCTGCTGGCGGCGCTGGACGGCGTGCAGCGCCTCGTCCTGCTCGGCGACGTGCTCGAGCTGCGTCAGTGCACGATGCGAGAGGCGATGGCGGCCGCCGAGCCGGTGATGCGGGCACTCGGGACGAAGCTCGGGACCCAGGGACAGGTCGTGATCGTCCCCGGCAACCACGACCACCGGCTGCTGGCGCCGTGGTTCGAGGACCGCGGGCGTGACGCGCCGCCGGCACCGCTGGCGCTCGAGGAACGCCCGGGCGCGGACGCCTCGCCCGCGCTGGCGCGGCTCGCGCAGTGGCTGTCGCCCGCGACGACCGACGTCGCCTACCCCGGACTGTGGCTGCGCGACGACGTGTACGCCACCCACGGTCATTACCTCGACCGCCACACAACGTTGCCGACGTTCGAGCGCATCGGCGCCGGGATCATGGGCCGGCTGGTCGGCGCGCTGCCCGACCGGGCTACGCCCGACGACTACGAGGCCGCCCTCGCGCCGCTCTACGCGTGGATGGACACGATGGCCGAGCGCGCCCCCGCCGACCGCACGCCGGCGCGCGGCTCGGTCGGCGTGTGGAGCCTGCTGACCGGCGACGGCCACCGCCCCCTGCGAGGCCGGATCCTGGTCGGCATGCTGCCGATCGGCATCTCGACGCTGAACCGGCTCGGCCTCGGACCGGTCAAGGCCGACCTGTCGCCGCGCGAGGTCTGGTCGGCCGGCGTGCGCGGGATGGCGCAGGCGGTCGAGGCGATGGGGATCGAGGCCGAGCACGTGATCTTCGGCCACACTCATCGCAGCGGCCCGTTCGCCCAGGACGACTCGCTGGAGTGGACGTTTGCCGGCGGCGGGCGCCTGATCAACAGCGGCTGCTGGGTCTACGAGCCGGCGTTCCTGAGCCGCGGTCGCTCGAGCCCGTTCTGGCCCGGCGCCGCGGTGACGCTCGAGGACGACGGCGCGCCGCCGCACGTCATCCGGCTGCTCGGCGACGTCGACCCCGACGCGCTCAGGGCTCCGGATCGACAACAACCCCCGGAGTGAAGACCGTGGCGTGCACCGTCACGCCGTTGCTCGGCTCGAGCTCCAGCACCGACTCCGTGTGCCGGTCGTGGGCGATCAGCTCGTGTGCGCCGTCGTAGGCGACCTCGTAGGGCGCGCCGTTCACGCCGAGCGTGCCGCGCCCCGACGCGACGACCCACACGCCGCCCGCCGCGTACTCGCCGCCGAACGCCCCCTCCTGCTCGGGCGTCGGGACCGCGACCATCGCCTCGGGGTCGTCCTCGGGGCGCAGGGGCGCCACGACGTCGGCGTCGTCGACGCCCAGCAGCTCCTGGATCGCCCGTTCGGTCTCCTCGTACGCGCCCTCGCCGTAGTGCAGGTCGACCAGCGTCCCGCGCGCATCCCACAGGTAGCGCCCCGGCCAGCCGCGGTTGCCGTAGCTCTGCCACAGCGCCCCCTGGTGGTCGAGCAGCACCGCGTGCGCGATCCCCAGCCGGGCGACCGACTCCGCGACCAGCGACTCGTCGGCCGACAGTTCGTAGCCGGGGGTGTGGACCGAGACCACCCGCAGATCGGGGTAGCGGCGGTCCCACTCCTGCACGTAGCGCAGCGTGCGCAGCGACGGCACGCGGCAGACGTCGAAGAACTCGATCAGCACCGGCCGCCCGATCTGCTTGTCCATGCGCAGCGTCGCGACGTTGAGCCAGCGCGCGCCGTCGGGGAACGGCGGCGCGAAGATGCGTCCGGGAGCGGCGCGCACTACTGCTCGTAGTTTTCGACCGTGCCGGGGTCGCGAATGCTCGCGTCGTCCGCGTCGAGCCCGGCATCGCGCAGCGCGCGGCGCTGGCGCAGCAGATCCCAGAGCTCGTCCAGGCGCAGCTGCGCGGCGTCGAGCTCGGCCGCCTCGGCGTCGTTGAGCCCGCGACCTTCGGCGTGCTGGCGCAGCTCGTGCTCACGGGCGATCAGCTGCTCGATGCCGTCTTCGATTGGCTGGTCAGGGTCGGTCGGGCTCATCAGGGCTCCTCGGGGCGGGTAGGACGGGTCTCGACAGTATTCCCGCGCGTCTCACATTGTCTTCATGTTCGCGCGGGACCATGGATGGCACATGAACGCTCCCACCGCAGCCAAGGTCCTGATCGTCGACGACGAACCGTCGGTGCGTGACGCCGTCCAGCGTGTCCTGCGCGTCGAAGGGTTCGCGGTCGAAACGGCGGTCGACGGGCGCGACGCGATCCGCCGCGTCGCCGAGACGCGGCCCGACGCGATGCTGCTCGACGTGCTGATGCCCGGCCTCGACGGGCTCGAGGTCTGCCGGCGGATGCGCGACACCGGCGACCGCACCCCGGTGCTGATGCTGACCGCGCGCGACGGCGTCAGCGACCGCGTCGAGGGCCTCGAAGCGGGCGCCGACGACTACCTGCCCAAGCCGTTCGCCCTCGACGAGCTGCTGGCCCGCCTGCGCGCGCTGCTGCGCCGCAGCGGCTGGGCCGACGACCGCCAGATGCTGCGCTTCGACGACCTCGAGCTCGATCCGGCGTCGATGGAGGTTCGCCGCGGGACGCGCAGGCTCGAACTGACCCGCACCGAGTACCTGCTGCTGGAGATGTTCATGCACCATCCGCGCCAGGTGCTGTCGCGCGTGCAGATCTTCGACGAGGTCTGGGGCTACGACTTCGGCCCGTCCTCGAACTCGCTCGAGGTCTACATGGGGTACCTGCGGCGCAAGACCGAGGCGGCCGGCGAGGCGCGGCTGCTGCACACGGTGCGGGGGGTCGGCTACGTGCTGCGCCAGGGCCCGACATGACCCTACGCCGGCGGATGGCGCTGGCCGCGGCCGTCGCGGTCGCGCTGACCGTTGTCGTCGTCGCGGCCGTCGTCTACGTCGTCGTGCGTCATGACCTGCGCGGGCAGATCGACAGCTCGCTGCACCAGTCGGTCCAGCGCGCGGTCGGACTCGAGCGGAGCGCCGGGCGCCAGAATCAGCCGGCGCCGCGCCGTCTGCCGCCCGGGACGAGGGTCCTGCTCGAGCGGCCGTTCGGCGGCTCGGCCACATACTTCGAGATCGTCACGCAGTCGGGCAAGTCGCTGCGCCGCGGGCCACTGCTCGTCCCGGTGACGGAGCACGTCAAGCGCGTCGCCGCCGGCACGTCGGGACCGTTCATCCGCGACGCCGTGGTGCAGGGCACGCGCGTGCGGATCCTGACCACGCCCGACGCGGCCGGCAACGCGGTCATCGTCGCCCGGCCGCTGACCGAGGTCGACCACGACATGTTCGAGCTGCGCTGGATCCTGGCGATCGTGATCCTGTCGGGCATCGCCGCCGGTGGCGGCCTTGGCATGCTCGTGGCCAGCGGTGTCATCCGGCCGGTGCAGCGCCTGACCGGCGCCGCCGAGCATGTCGCCAGGACCAGCGACCTGAGCCAGCGGATCGAGCTCACCGGCTCCGGCGACGAGCTCGACCGGCTGTCGGCGGCGTTCAACGAGATGATGGTCACGCTCGGCGCCTCCCAGAAGGCCCAGCGCCAGCTCGTCGCCGACGCCTCGCACGAGCTGCGAACGCCGCTGACGTCGATCCGTACCAACGTCGACCTGCTGGCCCGGGCGCGCGACCTGCCGTCCGACGAGCGCGAGGCGGTGCTGAGCGCCGCGCGCTCCCAGCTCGAGGAGCTCACGGTCCTGATCGGCGACCTCGTCGACCTCGCCCGCGACGGCCAGCCCGAGGCCGAGGACCTCGAGGATCTGCGGCTCGACGACGTGGTGCTCGACGCCGTCGCCCGTGCGCGCATTCACGCGCCGGCGATGCGCTTCCTGGTCAGCACAGAGCCGACGATGGTGCGCGCCGCGCGCGGCCGGGTCGACCGAGCGGTCTCCAACCTGCTCGACAACGCGGTCAAGTGGAGCAATCCCGACGGCGAGATCGAGGTGACGGTCGCCGACGGCGAGGTCATGGTCCGTGACCACGGCCCGGGCATACCGCCCGACGACCTGCCGTTCGTCTTCGATCGCTTCTACCGCGCCGCCGGGGCGCGGCGGCTGCCCGGCTCGGGCCTCGGCCTCGCGATCGTGCGCGACGTCGCCGAGCGCTTCGGCGGCTCCGTGTCGGCCGCCAACGCGGGCGACGGCGGCGCGTGCCTGCGGCTGCGCATGCCGGCCGTCTGAGGCCATGTGAGGGCCTTCATACGGGACTCGTAGGACCTTCTCAGGAAGCTCTCAGGTAGCAGTGAGTTCATTGGATCCACATGCGGATCGCCACACTTCTCGTTGCCTTCGCGCTCGGCGGCGCCTCTCTCGGGCTCGTCGCATGCGGCGGGGGCTCGAGCCTCACCAGTGCCGCCCAGAAGGTCCAGCAGCAGGCCGGCCAGGGCCGGCGCGGGGGCTTCTTTAATGACCCGACGCTGCGGGCCTGCCTGACCAAGCACGGCGTCACGTTGCCGAACTTCCGCGCCGGCCGGCGCTTTCGCCCGCCGACCGCGACCAACAGAACCGCCCCGCGTCGCCCGCCGTCCAACGGGCGCCGTCCCAACTTCGACCCCGCGCGCTTTGCGAAGCTGCGTGCCGCGCTTGCGGCATGTGGAGTGACCCCTCCCGGTCAGGGCGCTCCGGGCGCCGCCGCCGGCGGGGGCGGCGGCGCCCCCGCTCCATCGGCAGCTCAATGACTCCGGGTCGCCACCGGCCTGGGCTGGTGACGATCGCACTGGCGGCGATCGCGGTGCTCGCCGTCGTGCTCGCGGTGACGGCTGTCGGGTCGCCATCGGCCACACCGGCCGTGGCGACCCGCACCGTCACCGTGGGTCGCGGGGTCGTCCAGCAGACCGTCTCGGGCTCGGGCAACCTCGCGCCCGCCAACCAGGCCGACCTCAACTTCGCCACCAGCGGCGAGCTGACGCACCTCTACGTCAAGACCGGCTCGCACGTGGTCGACGGCCAGTTGCTGGCCCAGATCGACCCCAGCGCCCAGCAGGTCGCGCTGGCGCAGGCGCAGGCGAACCTCCAGTCGGCCCAGGACGCGCTCGACGCGGCGCAGACCGCGGCGACCACGACCGCCACCGCGGCAGCGACCACGACGCCCACTTCGCCGCGCGGCGCTGCGGCAGCCCAGGGACAGTCGGGCGCCGCGACCTCGACGCTGACCGTCGCCGCGGCGACGGCGAACGTCCAGAGCGCGCAGCTGTCGGTCACCAGCGCGCAGCAGGCGCTCGACGCAACGAAGCTGTTCGCGCCGATCGCCGCGACGGTCACGTCGGTCAATGGCGCGGTCGGTGAGGCGGTCGGGCCGAGTGGCTCGGGGAGCTCATCCTCGACTACCTCGTCGAGCACGTCGTCCTCCGGCGCGTCGATCGCGCGCGGGCTCGGTGGCGGCGGCACCGCGTCGAGCAGCGGGTCGGGATCGTCGAGCTCGGCGCTGATCGTTCTCTCGCAGCTCTCGCACCTCAGCCTCCAGGTGTCGCTGACCGAGGCCGACGTCGGCAAGGTGCGAGCCGGCCAGCCCGCGACGGTGACGGTCAGCGCGACCGGCGACGAGCTCGCCGGCCACGTCACGTCGATCGGCCTGCTGCCGTCGAGCTCGGGCGGCGCATCCAGCGCGGTCAGCTATCCGGTGACGATCGGGCTGGACCAGTCGTCGCCGAGCGTGCGCTCCGGGATGAGTGCGACGGCATCGATCGTCACCGCCCAGGCGACCGGGATCGCCGTGCCCAGCCAGGCCATCACGGCCGGCACGGTGACCGTCGTGCGGGACGGCAAGAACGCGTCGCAGGCGGTGACGACGGGGCTCGTGGGCGACAGCTCGACCCAGGTCATCAGCGGGCTTGACGCCGGGGCGCAGATCGTCGTGCGTTCGCCGACCGCGAGCGCGACGCTGAGCACGACGTCGAGCGCCACCCAATTCCCCGGTGCCGGCCGCGGCGGCTTCGGCGGCGGCGGCTTCGGCGGCGGCGCGGGCGGCGCGGGCGGCCAGGGCGGCGGCGCCGGCTTCGGGCGCCTGCGCGCGCTGGTCGGAGGGGGCGGCGGATGACCGGCGACGTCATCGAGCTGCTCGACGTCTCGCGCATCTACGCCATCAGCGACGACGTCACGGTGCGGGCGCTTGACCGCGTGTCGCTGACCGTCCAACGCGGCGAGTTCGTCGCGATCGTCGGCGCTTCGGGGAGCGGCAAGACGACGCTGATGAACATCCTCGGCGCGCTGGACGTGGTCACCGATGGCCGCTACCTGCTCGACGGCGTCGACGTGCGCGACATCGACGCCGACGACCTCGCCGACCTGCGCAACCGCCGGATCGGATTCGTCTTTCAGAGCTTCAACCTCATCCCGCGCACCAGCGCGCTGGCCAACGTCGAGCTACCGCTCGCCTACGCGGGGCTGCCCCGCGCTCGGCGCCGTGCCCGCGCCGCCGCGGCGCTGGCCGAGGTCGGGATGGGCGACCGCATCTACCACGCCCCCAACGAGCTGTCGGGCGGCCAGCAGCAGCGCGTCGCGATCGCGCGGGCGATGGTCACGAACCCGTCGATCGTGCTCGCTGACGAGCCGACCGGCAACCTCGACTCGCACACCAGCGACGACGTGCTTGCGCTGTTCGAGCGCCTCAACGACGACGGCCGCACGATCGTCCTGATCACCCACGAGCCCGACGTCGCCCAGCGCGCCGACCGCGTCATCCACATGTCGGACGGGCGGATCGTCGGACAGCACCTGACCGGGGCCCGGGAGCCGGCGTGACGCTCGCCGAGTCGCTGCGCACAGCGCTCGCGGCGATCGCCGCCAACAAGCTGCGCTCGTCGCTGACGATCCTCGGAATGACGATCGGCGTGGCCGCAGTGATCGTGCTCGTCGCGGTCGGCAACGGCTCGCGCGCGAAGGTCGAGGCGGGGATCGACGCGCTCGGGACCAACGTCCTGATCGTGCAGTCGCAGAGCGGGCCCGGCGGGCCCGGGGCGTTCCTGTTCGCGGGCGGGGGCGGGGTCGACCTGACGCCGGCCGACGCGACCGCGGTCGCCGACCGCTTCAACGCGCCCGACGTCCGCAGCGCGGCGCCGGTCGTCAGCGCCTCGGGCACGACGTTCGTCGCCGGTGGCATCACCTACTCGCCGGGGACGCTTGTCGGCACGACGCCGGCCTACGCGCAGACCCGCGACGAACAGATCGCCGACGGCGCGATGTTCACGTCCGCGGACGTCACCCACCACCGGCGCGTCGTGGTGCTCGGGCCGACCGTCGTGCAGAACCTGTTCGGCGGCCAGGACCCGGTCGGCCAGTCGGTGCAGATCGGCGGCGCGACGTTCCAGGTCGTCGGCGTGACGAAGGCCAAGGGCTCCAACGGCACGACCGACGAGGACGACATCGCGATCGCGCCGCTGACCGCGATCCAGGACACGATCTCCGGCTACGGCAGCCTCAGCTCGATCTACGTGCAGGGCCGCTCGGCCAAGACGCTCGACGACGCCCAGGCCCAGGTCACGGCGATCCTCGACCAGCGCCACGACGTCACCGACGCGACCGACCCCGGCTTCCAGGTCGTCAACCAGGGCGCGGTTCGTGCGGTCTCCGACGAGAGCACCCAGGTCTTCACGACGCTGCTCGGCGCGGTCGCCGCGATCTCGCTGCTCGTCGGCGGGATCGGCGTGATGAACATCATGCTCGTGAGCGTCACCGAGCGCACGCGCGAGATCGGCATCCGCAAGGCGGTCGGCGCGCGACGCAGCGACATCCTGGCCCAGTTCCTGACCGAAGCGGTGCTGGTCAGCGTGCTCGGCGGGGTGCTCGGCATCGTCGCCGGCCTGGTCGGCAGCCACTTCCGCATCGCGGGGGTGACTCCGATCGTCGCCGCCTACTCCGTCGCCCTGGCGTTCGGCGCTGCGCTGGCCTGCGGGCTCGTGTTCGGCACCTACCCGGCGGCGCGCGCCGCCCGTATGAGTCCCATCGACGCACTGAGGTTCGAATGACCGACATCACCCACGACGAGCTCGCAGACCTGCCGCCCCGCCCGCGGCGGCGGCTGGTGACGCCGGTGACGGCCGCGCTGGCTGCGGTGATCGTCGCCGCCGCCGGTTTCTACGGCGGCGTGCAGGTCCAAAAGCACAACGCCGGCTCGGGTTCGGGCCAGGCGGGCGGGGGGCGGCTCGCCGCCCTCGCGGCGGCCGGCGGCATCCCGCGCGGCGCGTTCGGCGGCGGTGCGACGGGCGCTCCGGCGGCGGCGGGCGACGGTACCTCGGCGCCCACGACCGGGACCGTGGCCTACAAGCACGGCTCGACGCTGTACGTCACGACGAGCGACGGGACGACGGTCAAGGTCAAGACCTCGAGCGCGTCGACGACGGTCGACCGCAACGCCAAGGCCACGGCGGCTGACGTCCACCCCGGCGACACCGTCGTCGTGACCGGCGCAACGGCGCAGACCGGGACCGTGACCGCTGCGACCGTCCGCGCGACGGCCAAGGGCGTCAGCCCCTTCGGCGGCGCGGGCGGCCTGTTCGGCGGGGGCGGCGGGGGCGGGGGTCTGCGCTTCGGGGGCGGCGGCTGAGCCGATAGGTTCGCCCTGCGTGCGCACGCCGGGTACCCACACGGCCAGGGGGATCCTCGCCGCCCTGACGGCGGTCGCACTGAGCGCCGGTCCGGCGCATGCGGCGACGCTCGATGTCGACGTCGACAACCCGTTCGCGGGGACGTCGGCCAGCCCGAACCCGCTCAACGTCACGCTCAACTACGACACCGGCTCAGAGACCGCCGGAGCGCCCTTCGACACGCTGGCGATGACGTTCGACCGGGGGCTGGCGCTCGGGGCCCCGGCCGGAATGGCGTCGTGCACGCCGGCGCAGGTCTCCGACGACGAGACGCTGTGCCCGGGTGGGTCCCAGGTCATCTACGCCAACGCGACGATCCTCGCACCGCCCGACCCGCAGTACCCCGATGACGGCGTGCAGCCGATCCCGGTTCGCATGTCGGGTTTCAACGCGCCCGGCGGGCGCAGCCTGAACCTCGTCGCCACGATCTCGTACCCAGCCGTGCGGGTGGTCGTGCCGGTGTCGCTCAGCGGCCCGACGCTGAGCCTCCAGTGGCCGGGTGTGTTGCAGCTGCTCGGCCCCGGCGGGGGCGACGGGCTGCTGAACCTGAACTTCTCGATCGGCAGCGGCCGCAACCTCACCGATGCCCAGGAGCAGGCCGATCCTCGCATCGCGTCGCTGTCTTGGGTCGGTGCGGTGTCGTGCGCCAAGACGTGGCAGTTCTCGGCCGTGCCGGCCGACGGCGCCTCAAGCGCGCCGGCGTCGATGGCCACCAGCTGCGAGCCGGCGTCGCCGGTGTCGCTCGACACGCCGGGCATCGTGACGCTGCCCAAGCCCCGCAAGCGCAAGCCCGGTACGACGGCGCCGAAGGGCGCCGGCGTCTGCGCCCACGTCCGCGTCGGCGTGCAGTGCGGGCCGGGCAACGGCCGGCGCACGGCCGGCGGTCGTGACAAGGTCAGCCACAAGGGCTGGCCCGCGGTGACCGGCGCGCTGATGATCGCCGACGACCACGGGCGCACGATCACCGGCTCGCGATTGAACGACGAGCTGCTCGGCGCCAACGGCTCCGACCGCATCACCGGCGGCAAGGGCAACGACATCATCTGGGGCGACGAGTGGCCGGTCCCCCGTAATACGACCAGGCAGCACGACACGATGAGGGGCGGCGCCGGTAACGACTGGATCTACACGAGTCACGGCACGAACACGATCAGCGCCGGCGCGGGCAACGACACGATCTACGCCTACTACGGCAAGGGTACGATCAACTGCGGCAAGGGCAACGACATCGTCTTCACCCGCCGCCTGAAGGCCAACGTGCACTTCACGATGCGCAACTGCGAGCGCAACGGGAAGATCTAGGTGTAGGTCCCGGGCACGTTGTTCGGTTGGTGTGCGGTTCTTGGCAGTTCGGAACTGCATCACTGAGAAAGGCGCAGTCACCGGCGCCGGCGGCGTTCTGAGGCACGAATCCCAACCCCAGCCCCTCTGCGCTGGGCCAACGTCCCGTTCTGGTGCCCATAGGCCACAGAACGGGACGTTCGCCTACGGGCGACCCCGGCTCCCTCCTCAGTGATGCAGTTGGGCCCCCGCCCGCGCCCGCGACCCGCGGAGGCGAACAACGTGCCTGGGAACTACAGCTAAGGCTCCACCAGCCCGCGGCGAATCGCGTAGCGGACGAGTTCAACGCGGTCGCGCATCCCGAGCTTGCGCAGCAGGTTGCCGCGGTGGGACTCGACGGTCTTGGCGCTGAGGTGCAGGATCTCGGCGATCTCGTTGTTGGTGTGGGCCTCGGCGATCAGCTTCAGCACCTCCTGCTCGCGCGGGGTCAACGGCTCGACGGGGCCGGTGGCGTCGTCGGCCATCCATGCGCGCACCAGCGAGCGCTCGGCGGCGTTGGTGAGGAACGACTCGCCCCGCTTGACGGCGCGGACCGCGTCGACGAGGTCGTGGTCGGCCTCGCTCTTGAGCACGTAGCCCGACGCGCCGGCCTTGAGCGCCTCGAACAGGTAGCGCTCGTCGTCGTGCATCGACAGGATCAGGACGTCGATCTCGGGCGCATGGGCGTGCAGCTCGCGGGCGACCTGCAGCCCGGTCAGCTTCGGCATCGCGACATCGAGGATCGCGACATCGGGCCGGTGCGACAGCGCCTCGGCGAGCGCGTCGGCGCCGTCGGCCGCCTCGGCGATGACCTCCATGTCGGGCTGGCGGTCCAGCAGCGCGCGCAGGCCGCCGCGCACGATTCCGTGGTCGTCGGCGATCAGAAGTCTCATAGCCGCAGCTCCACGGTCGTGCCCTCGCCGGGGGTCGAGCGAACGTCGAGCCGGCCGCCGGCCAGCCGCGCGCGCTCGCGCATCCCGGTCAGGCCGACGCCACCCTCGCGCCCGGGCCCGATGAAGCCCCGGCCGTCGTCGGCGATCCGCACGACCGGGCCCTCGCTGTCGCGGTCGAGCTCGACCCAGACCTCGTTGGCGTGCGCGTGCGCTGCGATGTTGTTCAGCGATTCCTGGACGACGCGGTAGACGACGAGCTGCTCGCCCGACGCGATCTCGCCGAGCTCGGGGTCGACGCGCAGCGTGATCGGCGTGCCGGTCTGGCGCATGAACTCATCGACGCGCGAGCGCAATGCCGCCTCGAGGCCGTGATCGTCGAGCGTCGACGGGCGCAGCTCGCGGGCCAGCGACAGCAGCTCGCTCATCGCCTGTGACGCGGCGTTCTGGATCTCCTCGAGCTCGGCCCGCAGCTCCTGCGGCGCGTCGGGCTCGATCGCGCGCAGGCGCAGGAGGACCCCGGTCAGCGCCTGGTTGACCTCGTCGTGCAGATCGCGGGCGATTCGTGCGCGCTCCGCCTCCTGCGCGTGCAGGACCGCCGCCGAGGAGGCCGCGCGCTCGGCCTCGAGGCGCGCGAGCATCCGGTTGAACGCGTCGTGCAGTCGCGTGACCTCGCGCGAGTCGTCGCGCGAGACGGCGATCTTCAGCCCCGGACGGGCGACGTCGACGCGCTCCATCGTCTCCAGCAGCTGCTCGAGCGGCGCGAAGCGCCGGCGCAGGACCATGGCGTTGACGAGGATCGTCGCGATCACCGCCGCGCCGAAGATGACGGCCTGGCGCTTGCCTTGGTCGGACTCGAGGTGCAGCGGCGCGGCGGTCGAGGCGGCGATGACGACCGCAGCCAGCAGCAGCGTGTTGACGACGAGGATCTGGCTGAGGAGGGCGTGTTTGCGCATGTCGGGGGACGGGCGGACAAATGGGGTCCTGACCCCATAGTCGGCAGATAGGGCCCGGCCGATAACTTGGGTGCAGCAAGCGAAACACCCCATCCACGCCCCGCATCCACCGCACGCAGCGCGGGGGGCGAACATGACGAGCCAATTCAGGAAGGACCCCGGCGTGCTTCGGCAGCGGAAAACGCCGGGGTCCTTTGGCGTTCAAGGGCGCTATACTTTCTGAAGCGAGCCGTAATTCCGACCCGACTTCAGGTAATTCAGCGATGAGCCCTTCCGGTAGCGAGTACATAAGGCAGATCCGCTCTCAGATCGCCGAGGTGGATCCCTCTGAGGTCCACCCGTTGATCAACAACGGGGTGGCGATCATCGACGTGCGCGAGGGCGAGGAGTTCTCC
The DNA here is from genome assembly GCA_963766605.1 of uncultured Actinomycetes bacterium. GTDB lineage: Bacteria > Actinomycetota > Thermoleophilia > Solirubrobacterales > Solirubrobacteraceae > AC-49. The sequence goes on along the minus strand of CAVYAT010000003.1, from coordinate 121,786 downwards.
GCCGGCCACCTCCCGGGCGCCAAGCACGTCCCTCGTGGCTACCTCGAGTCGCGGATCGACAACGCGGTCCCCGACCGCAAGCAGCGCGTGATCCTCTACTGCGCGACCGGCCAGCGCTCGGCGCTGGCGGCCCACACGCTGATGTCGGAGCTCGGCTTCGACCGCGTCGAGTCGATGACCGGCGGCATCACCTTGTGGAAGGACCGCGGCTACGAGGTCGATGTCCCGCAGTCGCTGACCGCTGAGCAGCGCGAGCGCTACAGCCGCCACGTGCTCGTCCCCGAGGTCGGGCTCGAAGGCCAGCTCAAGCTGCTGGAGGCCAAGGTCCTGCTGCTCGGCGCCGGCGGACTGGGTTCGCCGACCGCGCTCTACCTCGCCGCCGCAGGTGTCGGCACGCTGGGGATCGTCGACGACGACGTCGTCGACCTCTCGAACCTCCAGCGCCAGGTCATCCACTCGACGTCGAAGATCGGGATCCCAAAGGTCGACTCGGCCGAGCAGGTCATTCACGACCTCAACCCCGACGTCAAGGTCGTCAAGTACCAGACGCGGCTCGACGCCTCGAACATCATGGAGATCATCGACGGCTACGACATCATCGTCGACGGCGTTGACAACTTCCCGACGCGCTACCTCCTCAACGATGCGTCGGTGCGGCTCAAGATCCCCGTCGTCAGCGCTGCGATCCTCGGCTTCGAGGGCCAGCTCTCGGTCTTCGCGCCCTACGAAGGCCCGTGCTATCGCTGTCTGTTCCGCCAGCCGCCGCCGGCCGAGCTGGCACCGTCGTGCGGCGCCAACGGCGTGCTCGGCGTGCTGCCCGGGACGATGGGCCTGCTCCAGGCGACCGAGGTCATCAAGCTGATCACCGGCTCCGGCGATCCGCTGATCGGGCGGCTGCTGATGTACGACGCGCTCGAGGCGACGACGACTGAGCTCAAGGTCCGCCGCGACCCCGAGTGCCCGATCTGCTCGCGCGATCCCGACGAGATCGCCGACGACGAGATGGGCGTGTTCCCCGACTACGAGGCGTTCTGCGCCGCGGCTGGATAAGGTCCGCGCCCCATGGCCACGATCCGCATTCCGCCGGTCCTGCGCCCCTCGGTTGGGGGTGAGCGCGAAGTCAGCGCCTCAGGCGGCAACGTTCGCGAGGTGCTGGAGGCGCTCGTCACCGCACACCCGGAGACACGCGACCAGATCTTCGGCGGTGAGGGTGACCTCAACCGCTACGTCAACGTGTACCTCAACGACGAGGACGTGCGCGTGCTCGACGGCCTGGAGACAGCGGTGGGCGAGAGCGATTCGCTCGTGATCCTGCCGGCGATGGCCGGCGGCTGAACCAGTTCAGGGGGCGCAATGGCGCTACATAGTCAGGTTGGACCGGAGCATGCCGACGCGACCGTCGACATCCATCCGCATCACGCGGCGAGCGGCGCCTCATCGGTGCCGCGCTGGAAGATGGACGACGGCGAGATCGAGCCGCGTGCCGCGTACCAGATCATCCACGACGAGCTGATGCTCGACGGCAACTCGCGGCTGAACCTGGCCACGTTCGTCACCACGTGGATGGAGCCCGAGGCGCGGCTGATCATCGACGAGTGCCTCGACAAGAACATGATCGACAAGGACGAGTACCCGCAGACCGCGGAGCTCGAGAACCGCTGCGTCAACATGCTCGCCGACCTCTGGGGCGCCACCGCCGACGGCAACGCGACCGGCTGCTCGACGACGGGCTCCAGCGAGGCCTGCATGCTCGCCGGGATGGCGCTCAAGCGCCGCTGGCACGCGCGCACCGGCGGCGACAAGCCGAACATGGTCATGGGCGCCAACGTCCAGGTCTGCTGGGAGAAGTTCTGCCGCTACTGGGAGATCGAGGCACGCCTCGTCCCGGTCACCCCGGACGCGATGTACCTCACGCCCGAGACGGCCGCGGCCGCGTGCGACGAGAACACGATCGGCGTCGTCGCCGTCCTCGGCTCGACGTTCGACGGCAGCTACGAGGACGTGCCCGGCATCGCCAAGGCGCTCGACGACCTCGCCGCCGGCGGCGGCCCCGATGTCCCGCTGCACGTCGACGGCGCGTCGGGCGGCTTCATCGCGCCGTTCCTGGACCCCGATCTGGAGTGGGACTTCCGCGTCCCTCGCGTGGCGTCGATCAACGCCTCGGGCCACAAGTACGGGCTCGTCTATCCCGGCGTCGGCTGGGTCGTGTGGCGCGACAAGGACTGCCTGCCCGAGGACCTGATCTTCCACGTCGACTACCTCGGCGGCGACATGCCGACGTTCGCGCTCAACTTCTCGCGCCCGGGCGCGCAGGTCGCGGCGCAGTACTACACGCTGCTGCGCCTCGGCAAGGAGGGCTTCCGCCGCGTGCAGCAGACCGCGCGCGACACCGCGCTGTGGCTGTCGGAGGAGATCTCGCACGTCGAGCCGTTCGAGCTCGTCTCCGACGGGGGCCAGCTTCCGGTGTTCGCGTTCAAGATCAAGGACGGCACGCCGTTCTCGGTCTACGACGTCTCCGAAGCGATCCGCGCCCGCGGCTGGACGCTGCCCGCCTACCCGTGCCCGGAGGGCGCCGAGCAGATCTCGATCCTGCGCGTCGTCGTGCGCAACGGATTCAGCCGCGACCTCGCGAGCCTGCTGGTCGCCGACCTGCGGCGCACGGTCGAGCGGCTCAACGGCGAGCACGCCTCCGAAGCAGAACGCGCGAGCTTCCACCACTGATCGCGGAGTTCACGGCGCGTACCGCGGCTCGTCTCAGAGCGAGCTGCGGTACGTGATCCGCTCGCAGCCGCTGATCTCGTACTTCTCCTGGTTCTTGTGGCTGAGGTACAGCAGGTCGTTGCCCGGCCCGCAATCGATCGTCCCGAAGCCGTAGTGGGCGTGGACCTGATCGTCGCCGCTCCCGGCGTCGACGGTGTTGAAGCCGTGGCTGGTGTAGATGAAGTCCCTGCCGTCGCCGCCGTTGATGTAGTCGTGCTGGCTCGTCGGCTGCGCACCGGGCTTCTGGTCGCCCCACAGGATGTCCGAGGCGCCGTTGCCGTCGAGCGTGTCCGAGCCACCCTGACCGAGCAGCTCGTCGCTCTTGTGCGTGCCCTCGAGGTGCGAGCCGCTCGGCTTGGCGAAGTGCACGCGGTTGCCGGGGACGTGCGGCCAACCGGCATGGCTGGCCTTGCCCCAGGCAGCGGCGGACAGCAGAAACGTGACGAAGATCGCGCCGATCAGAGCGCGGCGGTGGCTGAACATGGGCGCCAGGGTAGTGGTCGCGCTCGGCTACCGGTCCGGTTCGCACCCCCGGGTCGCTATCTTTTGGAAAGCGATGGGTCTTCCGCCCCTGCAGAACAAGCCGTGCGGCGGGCGCTACGGCGACGTCATCCAGTCGATCGGCAACACCCCGCTGATCGAGCTGCGTCGCCTGTCGCCCAAGCCGGGCGTCCGGATCTGGGCCAAGATGGAGTCGCGCAACCCGACCGGCTCGGTCAAGGATCGCGTCGCGCGGTCGCTGATCGAGGACGCCGAGGAGAAGGGGCTGATCGCTCCAGGACAGACCATCCTCGAGCCGACCTCGGGCAACACCGGCATCGCGCTGGCGATGATCGCCAGCCACAAGGGCTACCGGCTCAAGGTCGTGATGCCCGAGAACGTCACGCCCGAGCGCACCCAGCTGCTGCAGATGTACGGCGCCGAGATCGTCTACAGCCCCGGCGACCTGGGCTCCAACGGGGCCGTCGCGATGGCCGTCGAGATGGCCGAGGCGGACCCGTCGTACTACATGCCCTACCAGTACGGCAACCCGGCCAACCCGCTGGCCCACTACAACGGCACGGCCCCCGAGATCCTCGACGAGCTCGACGGCGACATCGCCGCGTTCGTTGCCGGGCTGGGCACCGGCGGGACACTGATGGGCAACGGCCGGCGGTTCAAGGAGGAGCTCGGCGACGCCGTGAAGATCGTCGCCGCCGAGCCCATGCAGGGCGAGCCGGTGCAGGGCCTGCGGTCGCTCGACGACGGTTTCATCCCGCCGATCATCGACCTGTCGCTGCTGGACCGCAAGATCTTCGTCACCAACCGCGACGCGATCATCTGGACGCGCAAGCTGCTCGATGAGGAGGGCGTGTTCGCGGGCGTCTCCAGCGGCGCGATCGCCTCGATCGCGGTGCGGATCGCCGGCGAGATGGACGAGGGGAACGTCGTCTTCATCGTTTGCGACGACGGCTGGAAGTACCTGTCGTCGGGCATCTACACGAAGCCGGTGGACGAGATCGCCAATCTTGATTCGACCGTCTGGTGGTGAGCGCGGCGCGATGACCCCGAACGTCGGCCCGCTCGAACTCGGCATCGTCCTGGTCATCGCGCTGATCGTGCTCGGCCCCAAGCGCCTGCCCGAGGTCGGCCGCTCGATCGGCAAGGGTCTGCGCGAGTTCAAGGAGTCGCTCAGCGGCGGGCTCAACGACGAGCACGACGACGACGAGCCCGACGACGACGACGAGCTCGACGGCGTTCCCCACGACTAGCCGCCTGCCGTGAACATCTCCAGCGAGCTTCTGGACGAGGTCATCGCGCACGCCCGGCGTGACGCGCCCAACGAATGCTGCGGGATCGTCGCCACGCGCGCCGGCGATGCGGTTGCGGTGCACGCGCTCGAGAACGTGCAGGCCAGCCCACTGCGGTTCGAGATCGACGGGCTGAAGCTGTTCGCGCTGATCACCGAGCTCGAGGATTCCGAGCTCGAGCTCGGCGCGATCTACCACTCGCACACCCGCTCGGCGCCCTACCCGTCCCAGACCGACGTCAACTTCGCCGGCAAGTGGCCCGGCGTCGAGTGGCTGATCGTGGGTCTGGCCGGTGACGAGCCCGAGGTGCGCAGCTACCTGATCGACGACAATCGCCAGGTGACCGAGGTCGCGCTGGCCGATGTCGGCTGACTCGCTCGTCTGCCCGAGCTGCTCGCGCGCGCACAGCGCCGACGAACGCTTCTGCGCGCAGTGCGGGCTGCCGCTGATCCAGCCGGGGACGCTCGGTGTCGATCAGGAGGTCTCAGAGCGCCAGGAGTGGGCGCGCAAGATCAAGCCGCAGTATTCCGACGGAGAGCTCGTGCGGGTCGTGGGGGCCAAGCACCAGGCCGAGGCCGAGTTCATCCAGGGGCTGCTGCTCGAAGAGGGCATCCCGTCGCTGATCAAGCGTTCGCGCGGCTTCGACGTGCCCGACATGCTGTCGGCCGGCGGGCGCGACCTGCTGGTCCCGCAATCGGGCGTGGCGGCCGCGCGCGACGTGCTCATGCAGGCGGAGATCATGCGACCCGACGCCGTCACGGCAACCGGCGTCGACCCGCCGTTTCGGATTCTCGCCGGCCTGATCGTCGCGCTGGCCGTCGTCGGCCTGATCATCGCGGTCGGCGTGGCGCTGCGGTGAGCGATGACCAGGAGCCGGTCGTGGCGATCGGCGTCCCGAACGAGGTCGAGGCGGGCATGGTGGTGAACCTGCTGGCCGTCGAAGGGATCCCAGCGATGATCCGTCGCTCGCCCGGCGGGCCGCGCCCGGCCGACATGCAGATCGGCGGACCGCATCAGGTCCTGGTCCGGCACGGTGACCTCGTGGCGGCGCGGGCGATCCTCGGGCTCGACGATCCGGCCTGAACGCTCAGGCCGTCGCCAGCCGCGACAGGTGCGTGCGCCACTCGCCCTCGATCTGCTGGATGTCGCGGCCGCTGAAGGCGCGTACGAGCGCCCGCTCGGCGCCCCCGGTGGCGGGTAGCTCGCAGGCCAGCTTGACCGCCGCGTCGATGCCGTGGGCGCGCTCGACGAGATCGTAGATCGAACCGCCGAGCAGATAGGCGTCGCGCGGGCTGGGCGGGAACGATGGCGTCGAGCCCTCGTGCAGGCGACGCGAGATCGCCGGCCGGGCGTGCTGGATCTGTCCCGACAGCCACTGGCCGGCGCCGACCTGAAGCCACGCCCACTTCACGTAGCGCCGCAGGCGCATCGGGCGAAACGGCGGCGGCAGCTTCGGGTTGTTGGCGCCGACGACCAGCTGGCCGTAGAGCGCGGCAGGGGCGAGCGCCATCGTGTCCTGCGAGCCCGGGGCGTTGGACGCGCGCTCGCGCATCAGGCGCGGCGGCAGCACGTGCAACTCGCCCTCGCCGAACCCGCCGATCACGTAGCGCCGCGACGCGGGCGCCGACAGCCGCCGCAGCAACGGCAGGTACGGCTGCGAGGCCGTCAGCGACAACCCCGTCGGGTGCACGACAACGCCGACGTCGGCCGGCACCGAGGGGAAGACCCCGGCGACGCGGTCGTAGGTCACCTCCAGCAGCCCGAGCAGCTTCGCGACGTCATCGTCGTCGCGCAGATCGTGGCGCGCGTGAAAGTGCGGCGATGTGGTCTCGACCCAGGGCAGACGACTACACGAGCGCGGGCACGCCACCCTCGACGATGCCCGTGATCTCCTCGCGCACTCGGTCGAACTCGTCGTCCGACAGCACCGGCGTGCCCTCGAACGGCAGCTCGCGGTACAGCTCGAGGAACGAGCGACAGCCCGCGTATTCATCGCGGACCTTGACCGTCACGGGCCGCGGGATCCGGTATGTGCGCAGGAGCAGCACGTGCAGCGGGTGGCGACGCTTCCACGCCAGGCGCTTCTCGGCGTAGTCGGTCGTCCAGACGTAGAACGGCGACAGCGCGTCGACGGTGCGCGGGTCATCGATCGTCCAGTGGTCGGCGACCTCGGCCCAGGCGCGGATGCGCACCCGGTCGGGCTGCTGCACGCCGCCGTCGCGCAGCAGCGCGTGGGGGTGCGGCTCGCCATCACCCCACACGCCCTCTTCGAGCGCGCGGCGCAGCTCGGGCTGGTGGGACGCGCGGACGAGGTCGTTGCGCTGGTGGTCGAACGTCGGGTAGAGGAAGAACCGGTCCTCCTCGACCTCGAAGTGCTTGTCCGGTTCCCGAATGCCTCCCTTGCGAAGGGTGACGAGCTGCTCGCCTTCGGCGAGAGCGCGGACGGTGACCGCCCATTCCTTGAATGCGATTGGCATATCTAGAACCAGAGGGGGAAGAGAACGTTAGAAATCCCGCGCTAGGAACCGCAAACCGACGGCGGTTCATGCGGCGGGACGGCGTGATTGTCCCAAATCCGAGCGGAAATCCCAAATCCCCCGCAATTTCCACGGATTTTGGGGAGATGCTCAGGAAATGCGGTGGTTCGCCAGGCCCTCAAAGGCCTCGACAAGGGCGCAAAAGTCGTCATCAGCGTGGCCGCGTCCCATCGCCGCGACGAGGGCGTCGCGGGCCAGCGCAGCGGCGGGAAACGGGATCCCGGCGGACTGTGCCTCCTCGAGTGCGAGGCGCACGTCCTTGAGCATGTGCTCTGTCTTGAACAGCGTTGTGTAGTCGTGCTCGCGCATCGGTCCGGCCTTGAGCGACAGCATCGTGCTGGCGGCCGCGCCGTTGCCCAGCACGGCGACGAGCGCGTCGAGATCGAGTCCCTGGGCGTCGCCGGCGACCAGCGCCTGAGCGAGCGTCGCGGCGTTGGACGCGGCGACGCAGTTCTGGATCAGCTTGATCTGCTCGCCGCAGCCGACCGGGCCGCACTCGACGATCAGTTGGCCCATGACCTCGAACAGCGGTCGGGCACGCTCCACGTCGCCGGCCGCGCCGCCGACCATGATCGTCAGCGTCCCGTCCTGGGCGCGTGGTGCGGAGCCGGTCACCGGCGCGTCGCAGAACGAGACACCGCGCTCGCCCAGCTCGGCGGCGATCGCGCGGCAGTCGGCCGGCGCGATCGTCGACATGTCGACGAACAGTGCGCCGTCGCGCGCGCCGTGGACGGCGCCGTCGGGCTCGGCCAGCAACACCTCCCTGACCTGGGCGCCGTCGACGACCATGCAGAAGACGACGTCGGACGCCGCTGCGACCGCGGCCGGCGTGTCGACGACGGTCGCGCCGTGCTCCTGCGCCCACTCATCCGCGGTGGCGCGGGTGCGGTTGTAGACGGTCAGCTCGTGGCCCGCCGCGGCGAGGTTCGCCGCCTGGCGCGAGCCCATGATCCCCAGGCCGATCCAGCCGATGCTTGTCATCGGCGGATCCTATGCGGCAGACACCGCGTCGAGCCCGAGGCGGTGGGCGACGCCGGCCGCTTCGGTACGGCTGCGCACGTCGAGCTTGGCGAGAATCCGCGACACGTGTACCGATGCGGTCTTCTCCGCCATGTACAGCGAGCGGCCGATCTCGCGGTTCGTCGCGCCGGAGGCGACGAGCGCGAGCACCTGGCGCTCGCGCGGGGTCAGGCCGAACGGGTCGTCGTCGAGCACAGGGGCGGCGTCGTCGCCGTCGCCGTCGGCCTCCCACGTGATCCGCCCGCGGGCGGCGAGACCGCGCGCCTCGTCCTCGAGGTGGCACTGGTCCGTCGCGCGCGAGGTCTCCAGTGCGACGCGCAGCGGTGCCCGGGCGCCGTCGCGGTCGCCGCCCGCGATCAGTGCCTCGGCGGCGCGCAGACGGGCGCTGCTGGCCTCGCCGGTGCGCCCGACCGCGTCGAACTGCGCGGCCGCCGCCAGGTGCTCGGCGGCGCCTGCGGTGCCATCGCCGGCGCGCAGCGCCTCGGCGTGGGCAAGCGTCGCGTAGGCGACCTCGACCGGGCGTCCGCGGCGTGCCAGGCGCAGGGCCAGGTCGTCCATGTCGCGGGCGGTGGCGACCGCGGCGCGCTCGTCGTCCTCGCGGCCGAGGTCGCGGGCACGCTGGGCCGCGTGGGCGGCGACGGTCGCGGCCATCGCCGCCACCGGAACGACGCGGGTGGCGTCTTCGTGCAGGCACTCGAACGTGTCGGCGACGAGCTCCGCCGCCTCGTCGAGCTCGCCGCGGCGGATCCGGGCGTCGGCCTCCAACACCGCCAGCGGCCCGAAGAACTGCGGCTGCCCGCTGGGCTTGGCGACGCAGGCGGCGTCGTCGAGCAGCTCGATCGCCGCGTCGACGTCGTCGTCGGCCAGCGCGAGCCGCGCCTTGCGCAGGTTGACGTTGACGCGCAGGTTGCCGGTCGTCGGCTGGTCGTTGCCGCGCATCACGGCGCGGGCGCGAGCGATCTGCCCGAGGTCGGCGAGGATCTCGACGATGACCAGCGCGAGCCAGCGGCAGGGCACCGGCGCCCAGGCGACGCGCTCCATGCCCTCCTCCGCGACCGCCAGCGCCTTCTCGCTGTGCCCCGCGAGGTGCAGGCTGTCGGCGAGGTTGGTGTAGGCGCTGGCCAGCGCGTCGGGGTCGTCCTCGCACAGCGCGATCGCCTCGCGCAGCGTGCGTTCGCCCTCGTCCTCGAAGCCGAGCGACATCAGCGCCGTGCCCTTGGCGTTCGTCGCGCCGGAGAGCTGGATGTTGTCGCCGACCGCGCGCGCCGCCTCGATCGCCTCGTCGGCGGCCGCGACCGCGGCGTCGAAGTACGACTGCAGCATCAGCTGGCGGGCGCGGCGGGTGAGCAGCGCCGGGCGCTCAGGGCCCGGATCGTCGGGCGCGAGCAGCGCCAGGCCGCGGTCCAGCGCGTCGGCCGCCTCGGATGTGTGGCCCAGCGCGAAGTGCGCGCGTGACAGCTGGTCGAGCGCCGCGGCGGCGCGATGCGGGTCGGCATCGGCGTCGATCGACTCGACCGCCCTCGTGATCAGGTGCAGCGCGCGTGGGCCGTCGCCGGCGTTGCGGTTGGCGATCGCAGCCTGGACGAGCACGCGCGCGTGGTCGGCCCCGGCGTGGGTCTCGGGATCGGGCACGCGGCTCCACAGCTCCAGCGCGCGCTCGAGCATGTCGGCCGCCTCGCCGTAGGCGAACAGGTCGATCGCCGCGTGGGCGGCGCGAATGCACGCCCCGAGCGCCGCCGGCTGGTCGCCGGCCGCGGCGTAGTGGCTGGCGATCGACGCCGCGAAGTACATCTCCGCGCGCGTGTCGCCGCCGGCCAGGCGATCCTCCAGCGCGGCGGCCATCGCCCGGTGGCACTCGCTGCGCTCGCCGGGCAGAAGGCCGTCGTGGAGCACTTCGCGCAGCAGCGCGTGGCGGAACACGTAGACGCCGTCGTCGCGGGCGATGACGATGTGGCTGTCGATCGCCTCGCGCAGCGCGTCGCGCAGCTCCGCCGCCTCGAGGTGGCTGGTCGCGGCCAGCAACTCCTCGTCGGCGCGCTGGGCGACGGCGAGGATCTCGAGCACGGCCTGGGTCGGCCGCGACAGGCGCTCGACGCGCACGAGCAGCGCCTCGCGCAGGGTCGGAGGAGCGGGGCCGCGGCCGTCGAGGCCGGCCGCGAGCAGCTCCTCGGCGTACAACGGGTTGCCCTGGCTGCGGCCGAACAGCCGCTCGGCGAGCTCGGGCGACGGGGCGGCGCCGAGGATGTCGGTCAGCTGGTCGCGCAGCTCGTCGTGGCCGAGCGGCGCGAGTTCGATCCTGCGCGAGCGCGAGTCGCGTTCGAGCTCGGCGAGCAGCGGGCGCAGGGGGTGGCGGCGGTGAAGCTCCTCGGTGCGGTAGCTGAGCGCGACGAGCAGCCGCTCGGACAGCAGGCTGCTGGCCAGGAACGGCAGGAAGCCACGCGTCGAGCGATCGGCCCAGTGGAGGTCTTCGATGATCAGCAGCGTCGGGCGGTCGGCACAGACACGCTCGAGCAGCGCGAGCAGCGCTTCGAACAGCCGGCCCTGGGAGATCGCCGCCTCGCCGTCGCCCTCGATGACGCTGGGCGTGCGGCCGAGCTCCGGGGCGAGGCGGGCGAGCTCGCTGCGCAGCGTCGGCGCGAGATCGGCGACCGCTGGGTCGTCGGTGCGGGCCAGCCGGCGCAGGACGCCGGCGAACGGGGCGTAGGGGAGCTCTCCGTCGCCGAGCGCGACGCAGTCGCCGCGCAGGACTCGGGCTCCGCCGGCGGCCGCCTGATCACACAGCTCGTCGAGCAGCCGGCTCTTGCCGACGCCCGACTCACCCGCGACGAAGACGAACGACGGCCGCCCCGAACCAGCGTCGGCGAGCGCGGCCTGAAGCTCCGCGAGTTCGGTCTCGCGTCCGATCAGGCGGCTGCTCATCATTCGCGCCGGCACGCGACCAGTATTGCGCCACGCCCGTGCGGGAACGCGCGACCTCGGCCCGCCGGACCAGTTCCTGGCGATGTGCGGCGATGGCGTGGTGGTGAAGGGGTTCCATGACGGGCGCGGTTGCGTGGGGTCAGTTGCCACCCGGACAGGCTCGGCTACGCGGCTGTTGCGCACATCGGGCAGATGGAGCGTTGTGCGCTCCCGCGCCCCTTACGGCGGGGCGAGCCGGGCCTTAGCCCGCCGCCTGCCGCGCCCCGCAGGGGGGACGGGGCGCGGCGAGAGCGGCGGTTGTGGTCGAGTCCTGGAAGGCGATGAGCGGCCCGCCGCGCCCGGAAAGGGCTCTTCAATCGCGGCGGGTTGTGCACTTCGGGCTCATTCGGATCCGAGGACTCTTGGGGAGGTCTCTACGCGGCGAGCGCGCGCGGTGTCGATCCGGCGTGGTCGCTCGTGTGCCCGACCGGGCGGCGGCCGCTGGCGAGCCGCTGAAGCAGCGACGGGCGACCGGTGCCGCGCACGGTGCGCAGCGCGCCGCGACGCATGAGGTCCTGCTGGTGGGTCTGGGCGGTGATCGCGGTAACGGTGGTCATGAGGATCTGGCTCCTTCGCTCTCTCGTATGAGTAAGAGAGTGGGCTAAGCCCTGACCCGTCACATCGTGCGGATGGAGCGACGTGTGAACCGGGAACCCTTAGTTGGCCTCAGGCGGGCCTTACGCCACCGCTCAGGCGCCGTGGCCGCCGCCGCCGGGCGTTTGGATCGTGAGCCGGTCGCCGGGCGCGAGCGTCCCGGTCGCCTTCGGTTCGAGCTCGGTGCCGTTGAGCAGGTTGCGACCTGGAGCCCCGGGTGCGCCGCCGTGCGCGCCCGGCGGCGCGTGGCGGCGGCGCTCGGTGATCAGCGAGTACGTCATCTCCTGGAGCGCCTCGAGCTCGCGCACGACGCCGTCGCCGCCGTGCTGCGCCCCGGCGCCGCCGCTGCCGCGGCGCAGCGCGTAGCGCGTGACCCGCAACGGGAACTCGATCTCCAGCGCCTCGATCGGCGTGTTGAGCGTGTTGGACATCGCGACGTGGACGCCGCTGGGGCCGTCGGCGTCCGGGCACGCGCCCTGACCGCCGCCGAGCGTCTCGTAGTAGGTGAAGGCCTCGTTGCCGAGCGTCAGGTTGTTCATCGTCCCCTGGCCGAGCGCGCGGCCGAACGCGGCGAGCACGAGGTCGGCGACGCGCGAGCTCGTCTCGACGTTGCCGGCCGCCACGGCCGCCGGGGCGCGCGCGTTGAGCAACGACCCCTCGGGCGCGATGACCGCGATCGGGCGCTGGGCGCCGGCGCACGGCGGGATGTCGGGGTCGGTGAGGACGCGCACGGCGAACAAACAGGCCGAGCGGGTGACGGCCAGCGGGCAGTTGAGGTTGCCGTCGTCCTGCGCGGCGCTGCCGGTGAAGTCGAGCGTCAGCGCGTCGCCGGCCACCGTGGCCCGCAGCACCAGCTCGATGTCGCCGTCGCGGCCCTCGAGCACGTCGCGCGCGCCGCGCTCGCCGTCGCCGATCGCGGCTATCGCGGCGCGGATGCGGCGTTCGGCGTAGTCGGACACGGCGGCGGTCGCCGCGGCGAGCTCGTCGGCGCCGATGCGCTGCGCGAGCTCGGAGAGCCGCCGCACGCCGGTCGCGTTGGCCGCGAGCTGGGCGCGCAGGTCGGCGCGGCGCTGGGACGGGTTGCGCATCTGCACGACGAGCTCGTCGATCGCTGCCTGGTCGAGCACCCGCGGGGCGATCACGACGCCCTCCTCGTCGAGGGTGCGCGAGTCGGCCGGCATCGAGCCGGGCACGCGGCCGCCGACATCGGCGTGGTGGGCGCGGCTGGCGGCGAAGCCGATCAGCCGCGCGCCCGCATAGGCGGGGGTGATGACGGTGATGTCGGGCAGGTGCGTGCCGCCCGCGAACGGGTCGTTGAGAACCCATGCCCGCCCGGGCGCGTGATCCTCGCCGACGACCGCGGCGACGGCGGCCGGCATCGCGCCGAGGTGCACCGGGATGTGCTCGGCCTGCATGACCATCTCGCCCGCCGGGTCAAACAGCGCCGTCGAGCAGTCGCGGCGCTCCTTGATGTTGGCCGAGTGCGCGGCCCGCACGAGCGTCGCGCCCATCTCCTCGCAGGCCGCGCGTAGCGCGCCGGTGGTGACGGCCAGGGCGATCGGGTCGAGCGTCACCCGCTGCGCTCCATCGCGTAGCCGCCGACCGGGCTCGGCTGCGCTCGCCAGCCCGCCGGGACGAGCAGCGTCGCCTCACCGAGGTCGATCACCGCCGGGCCGTCGGCCGCTCGTGCATCGGGGTCGGCGTGCAGCGCGATCGGCGGGCCGTCGTCGACGCCGGTGAGGCGCAGCGTGACGAGCTCGATCTCGGCGTCGTCGCGGTAGCCGTAGCGCTCCTCGTGCAGCGCCGCGAACGCCTCGCGCAGCTGCGCCGCGCCGCCGCCGGCCGCGACGTCGAGCTCGTGCGACTGGCCGCGGTAGCGCACTTGGGCGACCGTCTCGATCCGCTGCGTCGGCGCCGGTAGCTCGGCGGTCAGCTCGTCACGCAGAGCACGCAACAGCGCGTCGTCGAGTTCGTCGCCGCCACGCAGGACCGACCGCTGCACGTGGACCCGGCGCTGCGCGGCGGCGAGGCCCAGCGCGCTGAGCACGCCGCCCGCCGCGGGAGCGAGCACGCGGGCGATGCCGAGCTCGTCGGCGATCGCGGCGGCGTGCAGCGCCCCGGCGCCGCCGAACGCCAGCAGCGTGAAGTCGCGCGGGTCCAGCCCGCGCTGCACGGTCATGACGCGCAGGGCGCGGACCATCTCCGCGTCGGCGACCTCGACGATCCCGCGAGCGCAATCATCGACGGGCAGGGCGAGCGCGCCGGCGAGCTGGGCCACGGCCGCGTGGGCCGCCTGCGCGTCGAGGACCACGCCGCCGGCCAGCGGCGCAGCCGGGTCGAGGTGACCGAGGACGACATGGGCGTCGGTGACCGTCGCCTCGACGCCGCCGCGCCCGTAGCACGCGGGTCCGGGCACGGCGCCGGCCGACCTCGGGCCGACGCGCAGCGCGTTGCCCGCATCACGCCACGCGATCGACCCGCCACCGGCGCCGACCGTGTGCACGTCGACCATCGGCAGCGCCAGCGGGCGCCCGCCGACCTCACGCCCCGCGACGTCACGGACCATGCCGCTGGCGACGACCGACACGTCGCACGACGTGCCGCCCATGTCGAAGCACAGGAGGTTGGGCTCGCCCGCCAGCTCGGAGATCAGCGCGGCGGCCGCGGCGCCGCCGGCCGGGCCGCTGAGCACGGTGAGCGCGGCGTGGGCGGCGGCAACCTCGAGCTCGGCCAGGCCGCCGCTCGATTGCATGATCCGCGGTTCCGGCAGCCCGCCCGACCGCGCGCGGTCGCGCAGCCGGCGCAGATAGTCGCGCAGCAGCGGCGTGAGCGCGGCGTCGATCTCGGTGGTCGCGGCGCGCTCGTACTCGCGAAACGTGCCGACCACGTCGTGCGAGAGCGACACGGCGACGTCGTCACCGAGGCGCTCGCGCAGCACCTCGCCGAGCGCGCGCTCGTGGGCCGGGTGGCGGTCGGCGTGCAGCAGGCAGACGGCGACGGCGTGCGGCTCGCAGCCCGCGACCATGTCGGCCAGCTCGCGGGCGCCGGTCAGCGGTGTCAGTACCCCGTCGGGCCCGGTGCGCTCGCGCGCCCCGAAGCGCCGCTGCGCCGGCACGAGCGGCGCCGGGTGGGCGGCGCACAGCCGGTAGAGGTCCGCGCGGTTCTGGCGCCCGAGCTCGACGATGTCCTGAAAGCCGTCGGTGGTGACGAGGGCCGTGCGCGCCCCGCGACCCTCGAGCAGCGCGTTGGTCGCCACGGTCATGCCGTGGGCGAAGAGCTGGACATCGGCTGCCGTCGCACCCGCCTCCTCCAAGACGGCTGCGACGGCGGCCATGACTGCGACCGACTGATCTTCGGGCGTCGTCGCGACCTTGGCGCTGACGACTCCCAGGTCCGGGGCGACGAGCACGGCGTCGGTGAACGTGCCGCCGACGTCGACCCCCACGATCATGGGCCAGGACGCTACCGGCGTCGGGGCGGCGGCGACTTCACCGACGACGCCCCCCGCCACGATGTTCTCGCGAGGCGGGGGGCGTGTCGGAGTCGCCTCCCTGACGCTGGGGGACAGGCGTCAGGCGGCGAGCGGACGGGCCTCGACCTCTTCGGTCTCGGCCAAGTGCTGGTGCGACGGGCAGTAGCCGTTGCTGTGAAGCGGAGTACGCGCGCAGGCGGTGCCGCGGCGTGTGGTCGCGCGGCAGGCGGCCGGGCCGCCGGACAGCGGCTGACGGGCCAGGAACTGGTCGACAGCGGTGAGGTAGCGATCGACGATCAGCCAGACCCGGGCCTGGTGGACCATCGGAAAGCAGGTGCGGATGTCGGCGAACAGCGTGCGGGCCGGCTTGGCGAAGTAGTGCCGGTCGTTGGCGAGACGCTCGATCGTCGCCTCGCAGCTGCGCAGAACATGCGTGTGCGCAGGGGTTCCCTGACGGACAACGTGGGGATCGATGTAGTCCGCGACCTCGCGGTAGATGGCTCGGCTGAATTGATACATCGGGGGTTCTTGACCTCTTTTGCCGGGGGTGGCTCCCAAACTGTGAGACCACGATGACGGGGCCATGTGAAGGCAAGAACACACGCGATGTTGGGCTCGTATTAAGCCAATCTTTAAGTTCAGACCCAGGGTTCGAGCGCCGACGAACCGTTGCGGATCACGACGTGAAAACCGTCGAGATCCGGGTCGGTTTCGGGGAGATCGACGCGGAAATGGGCGCCCCGGCTCTCGGTCCGCAGCAGCGCGCACTGAGCGACCAGACGCGCCAGCGGATGCGGGTGCTCGAGCAGGCGCTCGAGGCCCTCGGGCGTGCGCTCCAGCCCGGCGTCGGCCCATAGCGCCTCGCGCGTGGGACGGTCGGGCAGCTCGAGGGCGCCGGGCGGGGGCGGGTCGCCCGGGTCGACCCGCGGCTCATCGAGCGCTGCCACCGCCGCGCGCCCACCCCACACGAAGCACTCGCTCAGCGAGTTGGACGCCAGGCGGTTGGCGCCGTGCAGGCCGGTGCACGACGACTCGCCGATCGCGTACAGGCCCGGCACGGTCGTCGCGCCGTCGAGGTCGGCGACGACGCCGCCCATCACGTAGTGCGACGCGGGCGAGATCGGAACCAGCTCCGTGACCGGGTCGAGGCCCGCCTCGCGCAGCGCGCCGACGACGTTGGGGAACTGCAACGGGTCGATCTTGCGCATGTCGAGCCACACGTTGTGGCACCCGGTCTCCTTGATCTTGCGGTGGATGGCCAACGCGACCTCGTCGCGCGGCGCGAGCTCGTCGACGAAGCGCTCGCCGCGGTCGTCGACGACGATCGCCCCCTCACCGCGGATCGCCTCGGTGATGAGGAAACCCTCGCGGCCCTTGATGCCGGTGACCGCGGTCGGGTGAAACTGGATCAGCTCGAGGTCGGCGACCGCGGCGCCGGCCTGGCGCGCGAGCATCACGCCGATCCCCACCGAGCCCGGCGGGTTGGTCGTGCGCGACCACAGCGCGGCCGCACCCCCGGTGGCCAGCACCGTCCCGCCGGCGTGGATCGCACGGCCGTCCTCGCAGACGACGCCGACGCAGCGGCCGTCGTGCAGCCACAGGGTCGCGGCGCGCGATGACTCGAGCACATCGATGCGCTCGTCCTCGGCGACGACGGCGCTCAGCTGTCGCACGATCCGCCGGCCGGTCGCGCTGCCGCCGGCGTGGGCGACGCGGCGCGCGCTGTGGCCGCCCTCGAGGCCGAGGCTGAGGCGGCCGCGGCGGTCGGCGTCGAAGCGCACCCCGAGGCGCTCGAGCTCGCCGACGACGTGCGGGGCCTCGCGGCACAGCACCGTCGCGGCGCTGGGGCGCACCAGGCCGCGCCCGGCCCTGAGCGTGTCCTCGCGGTGACGGTCGGGTGAATCGTCGGGCGACAGCGCCGCAGCGACGCCGCCCTGGGCCCAGTAGGACGCCGTCGCGGCCAGCGGCGTCGCCGCGACCAGCACGACCTGGGCGCCCTCGCGCGCCGCCGCGAGCGCGCAGTAGAGGCCGGCGCCGCCGGCACCGACGACCACGACGTCGGCCTGGAGCTGTGCGGCAGCCATCCCTGGATACCGTACTTGGATGCTGATCCTGCGCCACGACTCGTCGCTGCGCCACGACACCGGCGGGCACCCAGAGTCGATCGCGCGCATCGCCGCGATCCACCATGCGCTGGAGCAACGCGGCTGGCTCGGCGCCGAGGTGCGCGATTCCTCGCCGGTCGCCCTCGACACGCTGCACGCCGTCCACCCGCCGGCCTACGTCGACTTCATCCGCGAGGCGTCCGAGAGCGGCGGCGGCAACCTCGATGCCGATACGGTCGTGTCGGCCGGCTCCTACGAGGCGGCGCGGCACGCCGCGGGCGGCGCCGTTGAGCTGGTCGATGCGTTGCTCGGCGGCGCGGTGGCGGCCGGGGCGTCGCTGCACCGCCCGCCAGGCCACCACGCCGAGGCCGCGCAGGCGATGGGCTTCTGCCTGTTCGCCAACGTCGCCGTGGCGTGCCAGCACGCGATCGACGCCCACGGGCTGGAACGGATATTCGTCCTCGACTTCGACGTTCACCACGGCAACGGGACCAACGACATCTTCCACGCCGATCCGCGCGTGCTGTTCTGCTCGCTGCACCAGCGTCCGCTGTACCCGGGCACGGGGCGCGCCGACGATCGGGGCTCAGGCGACGGGCTCGGCTTCACCGTCAACCTTCCGCTGCCGCCCGGGTCGGGCGACGAGCAGTGGTGCTCGATGGTCGAGCACGTCGCGGCGCCACTGGCACGGGCCTACGAGCCCGAGCTCGTGCTGCTGTCGGCCGGCTTCGACGCGCACGCCCGCGACCCGCTGGCCAACTGCGAGGTGACCGACGACGGCTTCGCGCAGATGGCCGGCACGGCGCGGCGGCTGGCCGACGAATTCGGCTGCGGCCTGGGCGTCGTGCTCGAGGGCGGCTACGACCTCGACGGCCTGGTCGGCGGTCTGCTGGCGGTGCTGCGGGTCGCGGATGCGTCCGAGGCGCCGGCGGCGCCGGCCTTCGCGGTCGATCCTCTGGCCGCCGCCGCGCGCGAGCGCTGGGGTGTGCCCGCCGCTTAGGCGGCGGGTCGAGCTCGGCGACCAGCGCGTTTTCGTGGTCGTCCGGATCGAGGCGATCGGTCGATCAAGCGGTCGGCGAGTACCGATCGAGGAATTCGGTGAGCAGCGCGACGTATCGGTCCCGATGCGCCCGCGAGCTGCTGATCTGGTGGCCGGCGCCGGCGATCTCGACGATCTCGACGTCTGGGTGCGAGGCCTGCAGCCGCGCGGCGTGCTTGGGGAAGAACGCCGGCTCGCGGTCGGCGTCGGCGCGCAGGAGAAGCACGGGGACGGACACCGGCGACGCCGTGTCGGTGCCGCCGAGCGTCGTCGTGTCACACGCTGCGAGGATCGTGTCGGGGTCAACGCGCGACTGGTTGAGCGCCATCGCCCGGACCGCGTCCTCGCACAGGACGTCGCCGAGGGTCTGGGTGCGATCGGGCCCCCACGGCAGGCCGGCCGCGCGTCGGCGCCACTCGTCCTGGTCGATGCCCTCGGCCTGCATCCCGATGATCGCCTGGCGCATGATCGGGAAGGCCCGCTCGGGCGCCTGCCCGGCGAACTCCTCGGGTTCGCCGAAGTACAGGGGCGGGTCCTCGAGCAGCGCGGCGACCACCAGGTCGCGACGACGCTGTGCGACCGTCCACGCGGTGACCGCGCCCAGGGAGTGCCCGACGACGACGGCCGGACGCCCGAGCGCTTCGAGTACGACCTCGGCATCGCGCGCGTAGGCGTCGATCACATACCCGCCCGGGGCGCGGTCCGACAGGCCGTGGCCGCGAAGGTCCATGCGCAGGACGCGACGTTCGGCGGTCACCTCTTCGGGAAGCCAGCCGAAACTCTCCGCGCTGCCGCTCAGCCCGTGGATGAACAGCACCGCCGGCCCATCTTCCGGACCTGCCGCTTCGACGTTGACGCTGACATCTCCGTTGTCGAACCGCACGAGACACAGGGTCCCATCTTCGGGCACGCCGGCGCTCGGACGTCGGGTTGGAGCCGTCCCGTCGGGAGGCGTGCGCCCCTGCACCTCGTCGCGCCCTCCGACGTCAGCCCGTCGTGGGCGTGGCTCGACGATGTGGCCGGGACGGTCGGGGGCGTCTGCGACACCGTTGGGACTGACGCGGCGGGCGGCGGGACCGCGGGCGCGGTGAGCGTCGTCGTCGACGTCGTGTCGGCGGTCAGCGCGAGGACGGCGACGACGAGCGCCGCCGTGGCGACCAGCGCGATCGCCGCGATGATCGCGATCGGCAGGCGCCAGTTCGGCGTCGGGACCATGCGCGTGCGCGCGCCGGTGCCGCACTTCAGGCACCAGTCCTGCTGGGGCGCGATCGGGGAGCCGCACTGAGGGCAGGTCGCGCTCACGCCTGCGGGGTCCCGCACACCTCGCAGTAGCGCGCGTCGGAGGCGTGCAGCGCACCGCACTTCGGGCACGCGGCGATGCCGGGCTCGCGGAGATCGTCGAACTCCCGCCGCTCCCCGAGGATGTGCTCGAGCGCGCGGCGTTCGCTGTCGAGCGCGTGGAGCGCGGCGAGCTTGGTGGCCAGCAGCTCCTGGTTTGGCGCGCGGAAGCGGTACTGGTCGAACATCAGCCCGCCGAGGTCACGCAGCCCGAGCTCGCGCGCCCGGCGCAGGTAGCGGATGCGCCGACGCAGGCGTCCGCGGTCCTTGGCCGACGGCCCGTGGGGGCGCGAGGCCGGCGTGCCGGCGACCTCTGCCGCCGGCGCCTCTTGCTGGGCCGCCGTCTCCTGCGCCGCGGCCTCCTCCTCGGCCGGACCGACGGAGCCTCCGGCCGCCCACCGCCCGAAGCGACGCAGGCTCCCGGCCTTGGCTTCCTCGGGTTCGGGTTCGGGTTCGGTCGCCGGCGGCGGTGGCTCGACGATCCCCGTCGGCTGCTCGCCTCCCGCCGTCGCCTGGACCGCCGCTGCGGCCTCGGCGACCGCCGTGTGGTCGACCGTCGGCTGCGCGACGGCCGGCGGGGGCGGTGGGATGCTTGCGGCGGCCTCCGCGGTCAGCTGCTGCGCCTCCTGCGGCGATGGGTCCTCGGGCAAGGGGAATGGATCGGCCGGCGCCTGCTCGGCGCGCCGACGACGGATACCTGGCAGCGGCGTCATCGCGAAGCGGCGCCGTCTCGAGGCGCGCCGGGCGAGTCTAGCAACGGGTTCTCCAGCATTTCCGACCACGCCGCGACGACCCGGCGCGCCATGACACGCGATCCGAACAGCTCCGCTCGCGCGCGCCCGGCGATGCGACCGCCGGGGTGGGTCAGCGCCGCCGCCAGCGCTGCGCGCCAGGGCTGGCGCTCGTACGGCGCGCACAGCGTCCCGGGTACGCCGTCGAGCGCGACCGGGTGGATGCCGACCGGCGTTGCGAGGACCGGCACGTCACACGCCAGCGCCTCGAGCACCGCGAGCCCGAAGCCCTCATCGTCGGACGGCACGACCACGGCGTCCGCCGCGTTGACCCAGTAGGGAACCTCCTCGGGCTCGACGGTCCCGAGCGTCAGCAGCTCGGCCTCGCCGGCGACCGCGTCACGTGCGAGGTCGACGCGCTTGACCGCCCGCGCCGGGTCGGCCGGGAACAGGACATAGCGGCGCTGGGCGTCGAGGCCGAGCCGCGCGCGAGCCTCGGCGCGGTTGATGACCCGGAAACGGTCGAGGTCGACCCCGCACGGCAGCACGGCCAGGCGCCGCGCTGTGCCGGGTGGCACGAGCCGCGCCAGCGAGGCCGACACTACGCCGACGAGGTCCAGGCGGCGCAGCGCGGCCAGCGTGACCCGCCGCGAGCGCGGGTGGCGCAGGTCGGTGCCGTGCAGCGTCACCGCGTGCGGGGCGCCACGCAGCGCGAGCGCCGGCCACGCGGTGAGACCGAAGTGCGCGTGGATGACGTCGAACGAGCCGTCCCGGTGGGCGCGGCGCAGCGCCATCGCCCCACGAACGTAGTTGGGGGCGCCGTGCGGGAACGAGAAGACCTCGACCTCGACGCCGTCGAGCTCACGCAGCGCCGTGACCTGGTCGGCGACGAACCGGCCGCGAGCGGGGTCGGCCTCCGAGGGCCACATGTTCGTGACGACCAATGCGCGCATTTCGTGCGCCATTCGTAACAGCCGTGTCTAGTTCCGTCACGCGCGGGCGCTGAGACTCACCGCATGACCCACACCCGCCGAGGAGGCCTCCGATGAACCGCTCAATCGCCCGGCGCGTCCGCGAGCTGGCCTGTCGCGCCGCCGCCGCCCTGCGCAGCGAGACCGGCCAGGGGACCGTCGAGTACGTCGCCCTGATCCTGCTGATCGCCGCCGTGATGACCGCGGTCGTGCTGACCAAGGGCCTCGACGCCCACGGCATCGCCAACACGATCGTCACCAAGCTCAAGCACTCGATCGACACGGTCGGCAGCGGCAACTGAGATGGGCCATGAGCCTAGGATGGGGCGCGATGTCCGCCCCGTCCTCGCCGCCCGATCCACGCGACCGGCCGATCGCCGTGTTCGACTCCGGCGTCGGCGGGCTGACCGTCCTGCACGAGTTGCTCGTCCGGCTGCCGCACGAGGACTTCCTCTACCTCGGTGACACGGCGCGCTTCCCGTATGGCGACCGCAGCCACGAGGAGCTCGAGCGCTTCTCGCTGCAGATCGCCGAGGAGCTGCTGGCGCACCACGCCAAGCTGCTCGTCGTCGCCTGCAACTCGGCGGCCGGCGCCGCGCTCCGGGCGCTGCGCGCACGGATGATGTCGACGACGCTCGGCGTCGAGGTGATCGCCGTGATCACGCCAGAGGCCGGCCAGGCGGTCGGTGCGACGCACAACGGACGCATCGGGCTGCTGGCCACGCCGGCCACCGTCGCCAGCGGCGCCTACGAGCGCGCGGTCGCCGCCGTGGACACGTTCGTCGAGCTGGTCAGCGTCCCGGCGCCCGACCTCGCGCCGCTGATCCAGGCCGGCTCGGAGTTCGACGAGCGGCTCGTCGACACGGTCCGCGAGTACGTCGCGCCGCTGCGCGCCGCGCACGTCGACACGGTCATCCTCGGCTGCACCCACTACCCGCTCGTACGCCCGCTGTTGCAGCGGATGCTCGGCCCCGACGTCGAGATCGTCACCTCGGGCGCCGCGCTGGCCCGGCAGGTCGAGCACGCGCTGCGCTCGCGCGATCTGTCGGCGACCCGCAGCGACGAGGGCGACTACCGCTTCCTGTGCACCGGCGACGTGGAATCGTTCCGCGCCCTGGGCACGCGCTTCCTGCAGATGCCGCTCGGCGAGGTTCGCCACGTCGAGCTCCAGTCCACCACCGACCACGAGGCCTCGATCGCATGAGCCGCTCCTACGACCGCGCCGCCGACGACCTGCGCCCGACGACGATCGAGCCCGGCTTCGTGCGCCCGGCGACCGGCAGCGCACTGATCACGATGGGGGAGACGCGCGTCATCTGCACCGCGTCGGCGCAGGAGTCCGTGCCGCGCTGGATGGCCGGCCGGGGAACCGGGTGGGTCACGGCCGAGTACGGGATGCTGCCCGCGTCGACCGGCGACCGCAAGCAGCGCGACGCGACACGCGGGCGCCTCGACGGACGCACGGTCGAGATCCAGCGCCTGATCGGCCGTTCGCTGCGCGGCGCGATCGACTTCGACAAGCTCGGCGAGCGCACGATCTGGCTCGACTGCGACGTGCTCCAGGCCGACGGCGGCACGCGCTGCGCGTCGATCACCGGCGCCTACGTTGCGCTGGCGCTGGCGTGCGAGCGCCTGATCTCCGAGGAGAAGATCGCCGCCAGCCCGCTCACCGCGTCGATCGCCGCGATCTCGTGCGGGATCGTCGACGGCACGCCGCTGCTCGACCTCGACTACTCCGAGGACTCGACGGCCGAGGTCGACGCCAACGTCGTCATGACCGGCGACGGCGGCCTGATCGAGGTCCAGGCGACGTCCGAGCGCACTCCACTGCAGCGCGCCCATCTCGACGACCTGCTGACGCTCGCCGCGAAGGGCATCGACGCCCTGAAGGCCCACCAGCAGGAGGCGATCGCAGCGGGGCGGCCGTGAGGCTCGTCCTTGCCACCCGCAACGCGCACAAGGTGCGCGAACTGGGGCCGCTGATGGCGCCGCACGAGCTCGTCGCGCTGCCCGACGACGTCGTCATGCCGCCGGAGACGGGGGAGACGTTCGCCGACAACGCGCTGATCAAGGCCCGCGCGGCCGCCGCGGCGGTGGGCGCGCCCGCGATCGCCGACGACTCCGGCATCGAAGCGGCGGCGCTGGGCGGTGCTCCCGGGGTCTACTCGGCCCGCTACGCCGGGCCCGACGCCACCGACGGCGAGAACCTGGCCAAGCTGCTGCGCGAGGCGCCGGCCGGCAGCGCCGTCGCCTACGTCTGCGCGATGGCCTACACCGACGGCGAGCGCGAGCATGTCGTGCATGGGCGCTGCACCGGCACGCTGGCGGCCCAGCCGCGTGGCGACGGGGGCTTCGGCTACGACCCCGCGTTCCTGCCCGACGATGGCCCACCCGGCCTGACGATGGCCGAGCTGACGCCGAGCCAGAAGGACGCCATCAGCCACCGAGGCCGGGCCGCGCGTGAGCTCGTCGCATGGCTGACCTGAACTCCGAGCACACCAAGACGCGCGGCGCGCTGCTGTCGGTCGGCTCCAACTCGGCGCTGATCCTGCTCAAGGTCATCGCCGGCAGCGTCACCGGCTCGGTCGCGATCCTCACTGAGGCGCTGCACTCGGCGATCGACCTGATCGCCTCGATCATCGCCTGGCTGTCGGTGCGCAAGGCCGACGAGCCGGCCGACGAGGACCATCCCTACGGCCACGAGAAGATCGAGGACCTCAGCTCGGCGATCGAGGGGATCCTGATCCTCGTCGGCTCGGGCGTGATCGCGTTCGAGGCGATCCGCCACCTGATCCTCGGCTCGCAGGTCGAGAAGATCGGCTTCGGCATCGTCGTGATCTCGATCGGCCTGGTCGTCAACCTGCTCGTGTCGGCCGAGCTGCGCCGCCGCGCCAAGGCGACCGGCTCACCGGCCCTGGCCGCCGACGCGACGCACCTGAGCACCGATGTGGTCACGTCGGCCGGCGTCATCGTCGGCCTCGTTCTGGTGCAGATCACGGGCGCCAACTGGATCGACCCGGCGGTCGCCCTGGCGCTCTCGGCTGCGATCGCCGTCCAGGGCTTCCGGATCGTCACCCGGTCCTCGCGCGTGCTCGTCGACGAGGCGCTGCCGCCCGATGAGATCGAAGCAATTCGCCAGACCGTCGTCGAGTTCGGCCCGCGCGGCGTCCTGGGCTACCACAAGCTCCGCGCGCGCCGGGCCGGCGCCCGGCGCTACGTCGACATGCACGTCCAGTTCCGCGACGGCACGACGCTCGAGGCCGCGCACGCCACCGCGCACCAGCTCCAGGACGCGATTCGCGCGCGCCTCGACGGCGCCGACGTGCTCATCCACCTCGAGCCCGCGGACCGCGTCGTGCCGGGAACGGAGATCGGCGTCGGGTAGCTCAGCGCACGATTCGGAAGGCCAGCGTCACGGTGCGGCCGGTCCGGCCGCCGGCCGTTGGCGTCAGCGTCAGCCGGTAGCTCCCCGGCCTGAGCTTTCGGCCGCGAACGCGCGCGCTGAACCGGACCTTGACCGCGCCCGCCGCGTCCCTGTGGGTCACCGAGCCGACCGATGCGTTGCGGGTGCAGCGCTTCTGATGGCGATGCGGCTGGCCCGCCACGCACTTCGAGCCGCGGCGGTGTCCGGTCGTGCGTCGCTGCACCCCGAACGTCGTCGTCGCTGCCTGGCTGTCGCGGTAGCTGACCATCGTCCCGACCGGTCGGCGGTGCTTGCGGGCCAGCGTCGCGCCGTTCGCGGCCGCCCGGAACGTCGTCGGCGACAGGCGCGCCGCGGACAGCGACGGCTGGGCGGTCGGCGATGCCGGCGAGCCGGGCGGCGTCGCCGTCGATCCGGGCGTCGCCGGCGCCGGGGCGACCGTCAGCGTCACGTTCTGGGTGGCGAGACACCCGTCTGCGTCGGTGGCCGTGACGATGATCGGGAACGCGCCGGCCTGGGTCGGCGAGCCGCTGAGGCTGCCGTCCGGGCGCAGCGCCACTCCGTCGGGCAGCGCGCCGGTCTCGCTGAACGTGTAGGGCGCGATGCCCCCGGAAGCGCCGAACATTGCCGCGTACCGGTCGCCGACCGTCGCGGCCGCCACGCTCGCCGGCGAGACCGAGATCGGCGTGCACGACGCGCCGCTGAGGGAGAAGGCCCCGTTGAACTGCGGCGGTGACCCGCCGCCCACGATGTCGGCCCCGACGCGCAGCCAGTCGGGCGCTAGGTTCGCGTCGCGGGCCCAGGCCTGGATGTCCGTCGATCCGACCGGGAACGGCGTTCCCGGCGGGACGATCGGCTTCGGCGCCGAGAGCCAGAGAAAATCGCCCGACGAGAGCTCGACCTGCGGGACGAAGAAGTAGTGGCCCGTGGCGAGGTTGATCGTCGGACTGAACGTCACGTTGACCGAAACCTCCTCGCCGGCCACCAGCCCGTTGCCGGCCGTATGGAAGTTGGGAATCGGGTGGATACCGCCGGGCTGCACCGAGTTGAGCGCGCCGAACGACGCGCTGACGATCGACGGTGTGAACGACAGTCCGGCCAGCGCGCTGTCGCGTTGGGCGAAGGCGACGTCGGACGGCGCGTTGACCCGGGTGGGGACCAGCGAGGTGGAGAACGCCGGCGCCCCCGATGTCCGACCCACGTTGGAGTCCTGCGGGAACACCCGGTAGATCTCGACCCCGACCTGCGTGATCGAGGACAGCGGCGCCCCGGGTGGGATCAATCCCGCGAACGAGGCTCCAGCGATGCTCTGCGCATCGACCAGGGAGAAGTCGTCGGCCGTCTCGACGGCGAAGGCTGAGCCCGACGGCCGTGACGCCATCGCCATCCCGCCGTCCGGAGTGCCGGTCGAGAAGAAGAAGACGGCGGCACCGGCGCCCGGGCACAGCGGCCCGAGCGACAGGCCCACACCGGCCAACAGCGCCACGCGTCGCGCACGCATACGCTGATTGTCCGCTATCCGCTGCCGCGCAGGTTGATCGCGGCGCTCGCCCCGACCGCGACCGCGACCCCCGCATAGCCCCGGTAGCCCTCGATCAGCAGGATCGCAGCGCCGAGGAGACATGCGAGGACCGTGACCAGCCAGGCGATGCGGGAGAGGGGCACGGGCCTATTCTCATGGACGGCCATGACGACCGCACTCACGCCGGCGCAGGCGCTCGGGCTGCTGGGCGCCCTGCACACCGACATCGCCGCCGCGGCCGTGCTCGACGCCGCCGGCGCGGTGCTCGCCGGCGCGCCGGAGCTGACGCCCGGTCAACCGGACGCGGTCACGGCGAGCGACGCGCAGCACGCGATCGTCGTCGCAACGGCCCCCGGGGCGCTTCGCGATGTGCTTGCGATAGACCTGCAAACCGCGCTGCAAGCGATGGCGCCGCCCCGCTGACCGCTCGCGTTGCTAGCGTCGGCGCCACATCGCAACCGCCCCAGGAGGAGTCTCCCGTGACCAAGAACGAGGTCATCGACGAGGTCGCACGCCGTGCGGGCCTCGGAAAGAAGGAAGCCAGTGCCGCCGTCGACGCGGTGCTCGGCACGATCGAATCCACCCTCAAGAGCGGCGACGACGTGACGTTCACGGGCTTCGGCAAGTTCTCGGTCTCGCACCGCGCCGCGCGCCAGGGCGTCCATCCGCGCACCGGTGAGCCGATGCACATCGAGGCCGCCCGGGTCCCGCGCTTCACCGCCGGCTCGGCGCTCAAGAAGGCGATCAAGAGCTGACGACGCCCTTCGGCTTCGGCGACCGCCTGGCGCGCCACGTCGCGCGCCGCGAGTCCCAGATCGTTCTGGGACTCGACCCCGATCCGCGGCGGCTGTGGCCCACAGTGGCCGCCGCGGCGAGCGGCTCCGGAACGCCCGCGCAACGGGCCGCCGCCGCGATCGCCGCCCAGTGCGAGGCGCTGATCGACGCGGCAGGCCCGGCCTGCGTCGCCGTCAAGCCGCAGCTGGCGTGCTTCGAACGCCTCGGCGCGCCAGGGCGCGAGGCACTGCAGCGGGCCGTCGACCACGCCAGAGCCAACGACCTGCTGGTGATCGCCGACGGAAAGCGCGGCGACATCGATGTCACCGCCGCCGCCTACGCCGACGCGCTGTTCGCCGGCGCGGGCGAGACGCCATTCGGCGCCATCGCGGGCCTGAACGCCGACGCCGCGACGATCAACCCCTACATGGGCCTCGACACCCTGACCCCCCACCTACTGGCGGCTCGCGCCAGCGGAGCTGGCATCTTGGTCCTGGTGCGCACCTCCAACCCCGGCGCCAGCGACCTGATGGACGTCGAGCTCGCCTCCGGCGGGACGATGTGGGAGCACGTCGCGGGGCTCGTGAACGAGCTCGGCGAGGGCGAGCCGCTGGCCGACGTCGGCGCCGTCGTCGGCGCGACCGCCCCGTGGCACATCGCCCGCATGCGCGAGCTCATGCCGCGCACCCCATTCCTGCTGCCGGGCATCGGCGCGCAGGGCGGGGACGTGCAGGCACTCGCCGCCGCGTTCGCGCCCGGCCCCGCCGGGGGACTCGTCAGCGCCTCGCGGTCGATCGCCAACGCCGGCGAGGCCACCGGCGCCGATCCGGCCCGGGCCGCCCGCGACGAGGCCGACCGCCTGCGCGCCGCCGCATGGGTGCTTGCGTAAGGCGCTCCGCGGGCGCTTCGCCCGTACGATGCGCCCGTGCGCAAGGCCCTGGCCCGCATATTCGCGATCGTGGCGATCGCCGCCTGTGGGGTGGCGATCTACTCCGTGGTCAACCAGAACCTGCTCAAGAAGAAGAAGTCCGAGTCGGCTCAGACCACGACCCGGACGACCACCAGGACGACCACGTCGACCACGACGCACCACCGCCACACGCCGTACGTGGTCAAGCAGGGCGACGTCCTCTCCAAGATCGCCGAGGCGCACCACGTCACCGTGGCGCAGATCAAGAAGCTGAACCCGCACCTCACCCCGAACCAGCTCCACGCCGGTCAGAAGATTCAGCTGCGGTGAGCCGCCGCGCCGCCGGGCTGTTCGCCGCCGTCGCGCTCGCCGCCGCCGCGCTGGCGCCTGCCGCGGGCGCGGCGACGAAGCCGACCTACAGCGAGCCGCCCCAGATCCTCGCCCCGGAGGCGATCCTGATCGAGCCGGCGACCGGCGACGTGATCTTCTCCCGCCATCCCTTCACCCAGCGGCCGATCGCCTCGACGACGAAGATGATGACCGCGCTGGTCACGCTCGGCCACGCGTCGCTGCATCGCACCTTCACCGCGATCCCGTACGCGGCCCAGCCGGCGGAGTCGGTCATCGGCCTGCAGCCCGGCGAGCGGATGAAGGTCGCCGACCTCGTGCGCGGCCTGCTCGTCGCCTCGGCCAACGACGCCGCGGCGACGCTCGCCGTCAACGTCGCCGGCTCGCGCAAGAAGTTCGTCGGGCTCATGAACGCCGAGGCCATGAAGCTCGGCCTGCACCACACTCACTACGCCAACCCGGTCGGGCTCGACGAGCCGGGCAACCACTCCACGGTCGCCGACCTGGTCAAGCTCGCGCTCGTCGTGCGCCGTCATCCGTTCCTGCGCCGGACGGTGAACATGGGTCATGTGACGCTGCGCAGCGGCGCTCACCCGCGCAAGCTGACCAACGTCAACGACCTGCTCAACAAGGTCGCCTACGTCAACGGTGTCAAGACCGGCCACACCCAGGACGCCGGCTACTGCCTCGTCGGCTCGGCCACGCGCGACGGGATCACGGTCGTCAGCGCGGTGCTCGACGACCCGTCCGAGGCCGCCCGCGACAGCGACACGCTCGCGCTGCTGCGCTACGGCCTGGCCCAGTACCACGTCGTCCACCCGGTCAAGAAGGGCGCTGTCTTCGCTCACGCGGGGCTCACCGACCGCGACACGATGACGGCGCTCGTCGCCGGTGAGACGGTCGGGCGGACGGCCGCTCGCAGTGAGCAGCTGACCACCACGGTGGTCGGCGCGCCCGCCACGATCGACGGCCCGCTGCCGGCCGGAGCGCGCGTCGGGACGATCGAGGTGCGCCAGCGCGGCCAGGTCGTGGCCCGCGTCCCGCTCGTCACCGGCGAGGCGATCGCCGCGCCGACCCTCAAGCAGAAGATCTCGTTCTGGGCGCGCCACCACAAGGGCCTGCTGATCGGCGCGGGCGCCGCCCTCCTGGCGTGTACGGTGTGTCTCGTGATGTGGCGGCGCCGCCGCAAAGCCCGGCGATCAGGGCGCCGGGCACGAGAGACGACCGAGATCGCATGATCATCACCGTCACGCTCAACGCCGCGATCGACAAGTCGCTCTCGGTGCCCAACTTCCGCCTCGGGCGTCGTCACCGCACCGTTGATCAGGAGACGATGCCGGGTGGTAAGGGCGTCAACGTCGCGCGCGGCCTGAAGGCGCTCGGACAGCCGGTGATCGCGACCGGGTTCGCCGGCGGGGCGACCGGGACGCGCATCGTCGAACACCTGACGGCCGAGTCGATCCTCAACGACTTCGTGCGGATCCGCGAGGAGTCGCGCACCAACACCGCCGTCCACGACCCGACCAACGGCGAGACGACCGAGATCAACGAGCGCGGCCCGGCCGTGACCGAGGCCGAGCTCGACCTGTTCCGGGACAAGCTCCTGTACCTGGCGCGCGGCGCGGCGATCGTCGTCTTCGCCGGCTCGCTGCCGCGCGGGGTGGACTCCGAGGTCTACGCGAACCTGATCCGCGAGCTGCGCAAGCTTCACGTGCAGATCGTCGTCGACGCCGACGGCGACCCGCTGCGCCACGCCGTGCGCGCCGAGCCCGACGTCATCTGCCCGAACGTCGTCGAGGCCGAGGAGCTCGTCGGCCACGAGTTCAACGACGAGGAGGACCACGTGATCGCGGCGCGCGAGATGGTCGCGCTCGGCGCTCGCGAGGCGATCATGACCGTGCGCGACGGCTGCATCGGCTGCCTGCAGGTCGGAGGCGAGCGTGTGATGCACCGGATCTTCATCGAGCCACGCGAGGTCGTCGCCTCGGTCGGCTCGGGCGACGCGTTCCTGGCCGGGTTCGTCGCGTCGCGCTACGGCGGCGCGACCGCGGCCGACAGCCTGCGCTTCGCGGTCGCGTGTGGCGCCGACTCGACGCAGCGCCTGGGCGCTGGGCGGATCGACGCCAAGGAGGTCGAGAAGCTCGTCGGCGAGACCTCGGTCGAGGTCCTCAGCGAACCGGCCGAGGTCGGCTGATGCGCCGCGTCGCGCTGGTCCTCGCCGCGCTCGCGCTCGGCGGCGGCGCCGCCGTCGCGGCCAGCGGCTGCGGCGGGTCCAACACGACCGTTGCGGCGATCACTGAGACCCAGACGGTGACGGTCGGCCACGAGACCTCGCCGACCACGAGCACGTCCAAGCACGCAACGACGACGACCACCAACAGCGGGTCGACGCCGACCGCGCCGGCCTCCGCCACGACCGGCAGCGGCGCGAGCGCGAGCGCCGCGGAGGCAACCGTGAAGGCCAAGGGCTTCACGCCGACCGTCACCTACGGCTACGACCCCAAGAACACCCTCGGCGTGATCCTCGCCTCCGGGCCCGAGAACCGGATGCAGGCGTTCTTCTTCGTCAACGGCCGCTACATCGGCACCGACACCAAGGACCCGAGCACGGGGATCACCCTTCAGGGCCACGACGACACCTCGGCGACGCTCGGCTACGCGGTCTACGGGCCCAACGACGAGGCGTGCTGCCCGGTCAAGACGGTCAAGGTCACCTACGCGCTGGACAACGGCAAGCTCGAGCCCCAGGATCCGATTCCCAGCTCGTCGCCGTCGGCGGCGCTCAGCCGCCGCTGACGTTGTACTTCTGAGCCAGTACCGCGGTCGGCGTGATCTCGTCGGCGCGGGCGGCGATCGCGGCCGACGCCGGGGCACGAGCGGCCTTGGCCGTCTTCGACGCCCAGTCGGCCATCGTCGGCGCGACGGCGAGCACCGCCTGCCACGTCGGCGTGTCCATGACGCCGGTCACCGGCAGCCCCTGCGTCGTCTGGAACGCCTTCACCGACGTCGTCGTGCTCGCGCCGAACTCGCCGTCGACCTTCAGCCCCGGGTCGCCGGTCTTGAGGTGCTCCTGAAGCCACACGACCTCGTCGCCCTTGGAGCCGCTCTTCAGGGCCGGCATCGCGGTCGTCGGAGTGAAGCCGGTCAGCGCGGGCAGATCGGAGCCGACCGGGTTCCACAACGCCGCCGGCGTCTCCTGCCAGTCCCACCACGACACGCCGGTCGCGCCGTAGGCGACGGCGAGCTGGCGGAAGCGGGTGATCTGCGACGCGGGCGGGCTCTGGAACGTCTGCCCGAGCGGGAAGATCGGCCGCTGGTAGATCGTGTTGTTCGTGTACGTGTGCGCGAACACCGTGTCGACCGACACGCCGATGTCCTTCCAGTACATCTGCGGCGCGTTGTACTGGGCGCCGCCGGGGCCGAGGAACACCGAATACGGGAACGCGGGGTGGAAGTCGACGTAGGGGAAGCCGGCGAGGCCGACCGGGTAGTCGGGGCCGATCGTCGCGCGCAGGTCGGTGACGTAGGTCTGGGCGGCGGCGTAGCGGCCCTCGTACTCGACCTCGGCGTCGATGACCAGGCAGTCGGCGCCGTCGGCGACCGCGCGCGCGCCGAGCGCCGCCTCGCCGGCCGGGCTCGAACCGTAGACGTACTGCCACGCGCAGACCTGCAGGCCCGCGGCGTGCAACGTGGTGATGAGCGTCGGCGTGAACTGGCTCCAGAAGTTCGTCGGGCCGTCGGAGCTCTTGATGAACACCGTCGTGACGTCGTGTGCCTGGGCCAGGCTGATGATCGACTGGACGTTGCCGCCCGAGGACTTCGGCAACTGCCAGATCCACATTCCGTTGCCGTCGAAGGGGCTTGGGCCGGCCTGGCCGATGGCGGTCTCCGGCGGCGACGGCGGCGCCGGCTGCTTGACGACGATCGGGCCGATGGCATTGGAGCGGTGGCCGAGCGTGTCCTTGACGTGGACGAGGCCGGTGCCGGCGCGGGTCGGGACAGTGACGACGAGCCCGGTCGCCGACAGCCGCAGCGGGGCGCTGGCCGTCCCGTGGCCGGTCGACGAGGGGAACACAACGGTCAGCCCGCGGACCAGCCGATGGCCCTTGAACGACAGGATGCTGCCGATCTTGACGAGCCGCGGGCCGGGGCAGGTCTTCTTGCAGCGCATGCCGACGATCACCGGCAGACGCGACCGGTGACGGCTCGCCGCAGCAGCGCTCGGAATGGTGAGCGCGACGGCCAGCAGTGCGACCAGCAGATACGGGGAACGGGAAACGCGCACGACGAAGTGCCTCCCCAGACGGTTCGGCGCCATGGCCCGACAGCTTGAACGGCGGCGGGAGGTCGTGCAAACACTGTCCCCGCCGTTGCACCGCGTGCCGCAGTTTGCGGGCAAAGAGACCGGCCGGCCGCCGGCGGGGCGCTGCTAGGATCGGTGGGGCGTGGCCTGTCGCCGTCACATCCACGCCGCCCCATCCCCAAAGACCACTTCGGGCCCCGCTTGTGCGGGGCTCTTTTGTCCGCACTCGCACCTAGGATCCGCCAATGGAGATTGAGATCGGCCGCGGGAAGAAGGCCCGTCGCGCGTACGGGTTCGACGACATCGCGATCGTGCCCTCGCGGCGCACGCGCGACCCCGACGATGTCGACATCTCCTGGAAGCTCGGCGACTACCGCTTCGAGTTGCCGCTCCTGGCCTCGGCCATGGACGGCGTGGTCTCGCCGACGACCGCCGGCATCGTCGGCAAGCTCGGCGGCCTGGCCGTCCTCAACCTCGAGGGCATCTTCACCCGCTACGAGGACGCCGACGAGCAGCTGCGGCGGATCGCGGCGCTGCCCAAGGAGATCGCCACGCGCGAGATGCAGGAGATCTACCGCGAGCCGATCAAGCCCGAGCTGATCACACAGCGCATCGAGGAGATCCGCGCCTACGGCGTCCCGGTCGCCGCGTCGCTGACGCCGCAGCGCGTGCGCACCTACTACGAGCGCGCGCTGGACGCGGGGCTCGACATCCTCGTCATCCAGGGCACGGTCGTGTCCGCCGAGCACGTCTCCGAAGACGTATCGCGGCCGCCGCTGAACCTCAAGGAGTTCTGCGCCGACCTGCCGGTCCCGGTCGTCGTCGGCGGCTGCGCGAGCTACCACACGGGCCTGCACCTGATGCGCACCGGCGCGGCCGGCGTGCTCGTCGGGGTCGGCCCGGGGGCCGCCTGCACGACGCGCGGTGTGCTCGGGCTCGGCGTCCCGCAGGCGACGGCGATCGCCGACGTCGCCGGCGCCCGCTCGCAGCACATGCTCGAGACCGGCGAATACGTGCAGGTCATCGCCGACGGCGGGATGCGCACCGGTGGCGACGTCTCCAAGGCGATCGCGTGCGGCGCCGATGCGGTGATGATCGGCTCGCCGCTGGCCCGCGCCCACGAGGCGCCCGGCCACGGGTTCCACTGGGGCATGGCCACGTTCCATCCGTCGCTGCCGCGCGGCGCGCGCGTCGCGACGGTGCAGAACGGGTCGATCGAGGAGATCCTCATCGGCCCTGCGCGCGAGAACGACGGCACGTTCAACCTGATGGGCGCGTTGCGGACGTCGATGGCGACCTGTGGCTACAAGGACATTGCCGAGTTCAACCGCGCCGAGTTGATGATCGCCCCCGCGCTGCAGACGGAGGGCAAGGCGCTGCAGACGTCCCAGGGCGTCGGCATGGGCTCGCGGGCGGCGTCGGCCGCCGTCAACGCGCCCTCGTCGCTGGACACGATCGCCGAGTCGACACCCGAGTACGCAGAGGCTGGGGCGTAGGTGAACCCCGCGGAGGGTCTCGTCACGGCCGCGACGGCCGCGACGGAGCTCACCGACGACAGCGCCCCGCTGCAGGTCCCGCCCGCGACCGACGAGGTCGTGGTGCTTGATTTCGGCGGCCAGTACAGCCAGCTGATCGCGCGCCGGGTGCGCGAGTGCGGCGTCTTCTCGGAGTTGCTGCCCCACCACGTCGGCGCGGCCGAGGTCGCGCGGCGCAAGCCGAAGGGGCTGATCCTGTCCGGCGGGCCCGCGTCGGTCTACGCCGACGGGGCGCCGAAGCTCGAACGCGAGCTGCTCGAGCTCGGGGTTCCGGTGCTGGGCATCTGTTACGGCATGCAGCTGCTGGCCGTCGAGCTCGGTGGCAGGGTCGAAGGCGCCGAGGTCGGCGAGTTCGGCCGCTCGGAGCTCAACGTCCGCGAGAGCGGGCGGCTGCTCGCCGGCCTGCCGGTACAGCAGACGTGCTGGATGTCGCACCGCGACACGGTCTTCGAGCCGCCCCCGGGGTTCACGGCGCTGGCCTCCTCGACGGCATCGCCGGTCGCGGCGCTGGAGAACGTCGCCCAGGGGATCTACGGCATCCAGTTCCACCCCGAGGTCGTGCACACGCCGTTCGGGCAGGACATCCTCAAGACGTTCCTGGCCGACATCTGCGAGTGCGACATGACGTGGTCGGCGGCGTCGATCGTCGATGAGCAGATCGCTCGCATCCGCGCCCAGGTCGGCAGCGGCAAGGTCATCTGCGGACTGAGCGGCGGCGTCGACTCGAGCGTCGCGGCGCTGCTCGTGCACCGCGCGGTCGGCGACCAGCTGACATGCGTGTTCGTCGACCACGGCCTGATGCGCAAGAACGAGGGCGAGCAGGTCGTGTCCGCGTTTCGCGACACGTTCAAGGTGCCGCTGATCGCGGTCGACGCCGAGGAGCGGTTCCTCGACAAGCTGGCCGGCGTCACCGAGCCAGAGCGCAAGCGCAAGATCATCGGCGCCGAGTTCATCCGGGTGTTCGAGGAGGAGGCGGCGCGGATCGGCAACCCGAAGTACCTGGTGCAGGGCACGCTGTACTCCGACGTGATCGAGTCCGGTGGTGGCACCGGCGCGGCGACGATCAAGTCCCACCACAACGTGGGCGGCCTGCCCGAGGACCTCCAGTTCGAGCTCGTCGAGCCGCTACGGGCGCTGTTCAAGGACGAGGTCCGAGCGGTCGGCGCCGAACTCGGCCTGCCCGAGCGCCTGGTGTGGCGCCAGCCGTTCCCGGGCCCCGGCCTGGCGATCCGGATCGTCGGCGGCGAGGCGACCAAGGAGCGCCTCGACGTCCTGCGGGACGCCGACTTCATCCTCCAGGACGAGATCCGCAAGGCCGGCCTGTACCGCGACCTGTGGCAGTCGTTCTGCGTCCTGCCGGACATCCGCACCGTTGGCGTGCAGGGCGACGAGCGCACGTACGGCTACGTGGTCGTGATCCGCGCGGTGACGAGCGACGACGCGATGACCGCGGACTGGGCGCGCCTCCCGTATGACCTGCTCGAGCAGATCGCCGCGCGGATGATCGGCGAGCTGCGCGAGGTCAACCGGGTGGTGCTCGATATCACGAGCAAGCCGCCCGGCACCATCGAGTGGGAATGATCTGAAAGATCATCCCCACGCGTAGTGGGGGACTTGCGTGGGAATAGCGCGGGGGCGCTCTGGGTAGTGGTGCCTCGGAATCGAGCCCGGGAGGGGTCATGTTCGGACGGACGGCACGTTGGGTATTGGCGAGCTGCGCGCTCTCACTGCTGATCGCGGGGTCCGCGTCGGCGCATCATGGGAGGTTCCACTTTCCCAACCGCCACCATCCCGGCGTCGGCTTCGGCCTGAAGATCGTCTCCGTCTCCAACCCGCACCCGCAGCTCGTCAGCGGTGAGCAGGTCCTGCTGCGCGTCAAGGCCCGTTCGGCCTTCGCCGCCCGCTTCGTGCACGTGTTCGTCAACGGCCACAACGTGACCTCGCAGTTCCACCCCGACAGCGCCACGTCGCTGCTCGGGCTCGTCACCGGGCTGCGTCAGGGCCACAACCAGGTGGTGGCGACGACGCTCGGCGGCATCGCCGCGCTGCCGATCGACGACCACCCGATCACCGGCCCGGTCTTCTCCGGCCCACAGCAGATGCCGTTCTTCTGCGAGACCCAGACCTTCGGGCTCGCCGCGGCCACACCGCCGGAGTGCAGCGCCCCGACGCAGGTCAGCTATCAGTACAAGACGACGACCGGAGCGTTCAAGCCGCTCGCCGACCCGACGTCGCGTCCGGCCGACCTCGCGACGGCGACCGTGAACGGCCAGCAGGTCCCGTACATCGTTCGTCTCGAGCAGGGCACGATCGACCGCGCCGTCTACCAGATCGCCGCGCTGTACGACGGCCGTGATCCGTCGCCATTCACCCCCGACACAAGCTGGAACGGCAAGCTCGTCTACACGTTCGGCGGCGGCTGTAACGCCGGCTACCACCAGGGCCGCTCGACCGGCGGCGTGATCAACGACCTGTTCCTGTCGCAGGGCTACGCCGTCGCGTCGTCGACGCTCAACGTCCTCGACAACAACTGCAGCCCGATCATCTCCGCCGAGGCGGCGATGATGGTCAAGGAGCACTTCATCGAGACCTACGGCCCGGTCGCCCACACGATCGGCTGGGGCGGCTCGGGCGGGGCGATCCAGCAATACGACATCGCCGAGAGCTACCCGGGCATCCTCGACGGCATCATCCCGTCGATCTCGTTCCCCGACCCGTTCACGACCGGCGGCCCGGTGACCGACTGCCGGCTGCTCGACACCTACCTCGCGACCAATCCCGGCCTGACGACGGCGGCGCAGACGGCGATCGCCGGCTTCCTCGACTACACGACCTGTCGCTCGTGGGACGCGACCTTTGCCAGCCGCGCCACTCCGACCGACAGCTGCGACTCGTCGATCCCCGTCGCGATCCGCTGGGACCCCGTCACCAACCCCAACGGCATCAAGTGCGAGTCGACCGAGCAGGTCGTCAACCAGCTCGGCCGTGACCCGAACACCGGGTTCGTGCGCAGCCTGCTCGACAACGTCGGTGTCCAGTACGGGCTGGCGGCGCTGAAGTCGGGGGCGATCACCCCCGATCAGTTCGTCGCGCTGAACGCCAACATCGGCGGGCTGAGCCTCGTCGGCAAGCCGGCCGCGGCGCGCAGCGTCGCCGACCCGCAGGGGCTGAACGCCGCCTACGCCGACGACCTCGTCAACAGCGGGTCGCTGGGCCTGCGCCAGACGGCGGTCATCGACCAGCGGCTCGACCTCGACGCGATCGGGTTCGGCAACGACATCCACACGAGCGACTGGTCGTTCGTGATGCGCGCGCGGCTGCTGGCCGCCAACGGCACCGCTGCCAACCAGGCGATCATCGAGAACCAGCCGTTGCCGGCCGAGATCGCGGCCGCCAACTCCTTCGAGCTGGACGCGATGGACCGCTGGCTGACCGCGATCGACAACGACCACTCGGGCGGCGGACTGCGTCGCAAGGTGATCGCCGATCGCCCAGCCGACGTCAGCGATGGCTGTTTCCTGTCGGCCGCTCAGCGCATCCAGGCGCCGGTGACCGATCCGGCGACCGGGCCGTGTGCCGCACGGTTCCCAGTCGGAACCAACCCCCGCACGGCGGCCGGCCAGCCGCTGAGCATGATGGCGCTCAAGTGCCAGCTCCAGCCGCTGAACTTCCACTCCTATGGGGTCACGTTCACGCCGGCGCAGCAGGCGACGCTGCAGGCGACGTTCTCGGGTGGCGTCTGCAACTACAACAAGAAGGGCGTCGCCGAGCGCCGCCCGATCGGCGACTGGCTCAGCTACGGCGACGAGACGACCGGGCTGACGCCGCCGACCCCGATCGACCGCTGACCGAACAACGCCCCCTGCGGCGGGTGCCGCGGGGGGCGTTTACTCCGTCCGATAGCTGACGCCCGTGTTAGGTTTGCGCGCGCCGGTTGTCACCGAGGTCGGAGGAGAAGACATGACGGGTCGCACGGGACGCTTGACGCTGGCCGCGGCGTGCACCATCGCGCTGCTCGCCGTGGCCGTGCCGGCATCGGCGCAGACCGCGGGGCTGACGGTCACCTCGGTCTCCAATCCCAATCCGCGGCTCGTCAGCGGCGGCCAGGTGCTGCTGCGCGTCGGCGCGCCGTCGGCGCTGCTGGCGCACGTCAAGGTGACGGTCAACGGCCACAGCGCGACGCGCGCCTTCCACGGCGAGACCTCCGGCAGCGAGCTCGGGCTCGTGACCCTCAAGCACGGCAACAACGCGGTCATCGCGTCGGTCGCGGTCCGGCGGCGCCACCACCGCTCGGCGCGGCTGCTCGCGACCCTGGTCATCGACAACCACCCGATCACCGGCCCCGTCTTCAGCGGGCCCCAGCAGGTCCCGTTCTACTGCGAGACGCAGTCCTTCGGCCTCGACCCGGCGCAGATGCCCAAGTGCCAGGCGGCGACCAAGGTCAGCTACGAGTACCGCACGACCGGCGGCGCGTTCCTGGCGCTGGCCGACCCGTCCCAGCGCCCGGCCGACCTGGCGACCGCGACCGTGAACGGCCGCCAGGTCCCCTACATCGTGCGCCTCGAGCAGGGCGTGATCGACCGCGGCGTCTACGAGATCGCCGCGCTCTACGACGGCAAGGACCCCTCACCGTTGCACGCGGACACGAGCTGGAACCACAAGCTCGTCTACACGTTCGGCGGCGGCTGCAACGCCGGCTACCACCAGGGGCGCATGACCGGCGGCGTCATCAACGACCTGTTCCTGTCGCGCGGCTACGCGGTCGCGTCGAACACGCTCAACGTGCTCGACAACAACTGCAGCCCGATCATCTCCGCCGAGGCGGCGATGATGACCAAGGAGCACGTCGTGGAGACGTACGGCCCGCTGACGCACACGATCGGCTGGGGCGGCTCGGGTGGCGCGATCCAGCAATACGACATCGCGGAGAGCTATCCCGGGATCCTCGACGGGATCGTCCCGGGGATCTCGTTCCCCGACCCGCTGACGACCGGCGGTCCAGTGACCGACTGCCGGCTGCTGCTCAACTACCAGTCGGGTCCCGGCGCCGGGCTGCTGACCAACGACCAGTACACGGCGATCGCCGGCTTCAACGACTTCCGGACCTGCACGGCCTGGAACCTGTCGTTCGCCAGCCGCGCGACCGCGACCGACAGCTGCGACTCCTCGATCCCGGCGGCGGTGCGCTGGGATCCGAACACGAACCCCAAGGGCGTCAAGTGCACCTCGACCGAGCAGCTCGTCAACCAGATCGGGCGTGACCCCAAGACCGGGTTCGTCCGTGTGCCGCTCGACAACGTCGGCGTGCAGTACGGCCTGTCGGCGCTGAAGGCGGGCAAGATCACGCCGGCCCAGTTCATCGCCCTGAACGCGAACATCGGCGGCCTGGACGTCGCCGGCAAGCCGAGCGCGACCCGCTACACCGCCGACCCCAAGGCGCTCGCCGCGATCTACCGCGACGACATCGTCAACAGCGCCTCGGAAGGCCTGGCGTCAACGCCGATCATCGACCAGCGCTACGACCTCGACCAGACCGGGCCGATCCTCGACATCCACACGGCCGATTGGTCCTACGTGATGCGGGCGCGGCTCAAGGAGGCCAACGGCTCGGCAGCCAACCAGGTGATCATCGAGAACATGCCGCTGCCGGCGGAGCTGAATGCGGCCAACGACTACGAGCTCGACGGTATGGACCAGTGGCTGACGGCGATCGAGTCAGACCACTCCCACCGCAACCAGCGCAACAAGGTGATCGCCGACCGTCCGCGCGACATCAGCGACGGCTGCTACCTGTTGGCGACCCAGCTCGTCCACGAGCCGCTCACCGACCCGGCGGGCGGGCAGTGCGCGGCGCGGTTCCCGATCGCGGCCAACACGCGCACGTCGGCCGGTCAGACGCTGTCGATGATTGCGCAGAAGTGCCAGCTGAAGGCGATCGACTTCAGCGCCTACGGGGTGACGTTCTCGCCCGACGAGCAGACGGCGCTGAAGGCGGCGTTCCCGACCGGCGTATGTGACTACAGCAAGCCCGGTGTCGGGCAGCAGAAGCCGGTCGGCGACTGGCTCAGCTACGGCGACGAGACGACCGGCCTGACCAAGCCGACGCCGCTGCGGGGGCGCCGGCGCTAGCGCGTCAGCGCTTGACGAGGACCTTCGCGAGCGTTCGATCGGGCGACAGCACGTCGAACGACTCGCGAAGCCAATCGTCGACCTCGCCCGACATGTACTCGGCGGCGAGCTCGTCGTCCTGGGTGTCGCGCCGGTAGTGCTCGATCTCCTCGGGCGTCCAGTCGCGGCAGAACGTCGTCGTGACGAACATCCCGCCCGGGACGAGACCCGACAGGACGCGCTCCAGCGCGGCCTTCGTCCCGCTCACGTGCTCGAACGTCGACCACTCGATGATCAGTCCGTAGTCGTGCTCGTCGGCGCTGGTGTCGTAGAAGTCCTCCTCCGAGGACGCCTGCAGGAACGTCGGCGCGAGCTCGCGGTTGGCGGCCAGGAACTTGGCGAAGTCGAGGTACAGGTCGACGACGTCGATCATCAACGTCCGGTAGCCGGCGGCGGCGAACGCGAGCCCGTTCTGGCCCAGGCCGCAGCCGAAGTCGAGCACCGACACGGCGTCGGGGCCGCCGAGTTCGCCCAAGGTCGTCAGCAGCCCGTCGTAGAGGTAGTAGAGGTCGGGGCGCGCCGGATCGAGGCGGTTGAACAGGCTGTACATGTGCAGCACGCCGAACGTCAGCTCGTCGAGCCCGAGCTTCTCCAGGTAGGCCGAGCGGCGCGGGTCGTCCCAGTAGAACCACGGGGTGCAGTACTGCGCCTTGGCGCCGGTCTCGTAGCCGAAGAACTCGACCAGCTCGCACAGCCGCGACTCGCGGTCGTCGACGTGCGGGTGGGCACGCAGCGCCTCGTCGAAGATCTCCTGGGCCCGCTCGTGCTGCTCGGGCGGGAACATGCGCCGGGTCTGCGGCGACACGTTGCTGTGGCGCGGCGGCGTCGAGCGGCGCAGCTCGCGCAGCAGCGTACGGAGGTCGCGCGCGGCCAGGCTCGCCCGGCGCGTCTGGTCGATCGGTCCAGGCGTCACCGGGCTGATGATTCCACAGGAACGACCGGCAGCCGGGCCGCGGCCCACGCCTCGAAGCCACCGATCATGTCGGTCGCCCGCGCGAAGCCCATGTCGTGCAGCGTCGCTGCAGCGAGGCTCGACGAGTAGCCGTGGTTGCAGAACAGGATCAGCCGCTGCGAGCGGTCGGCGATGCGCTCGTCGCGCCACTCGCAGTCGGGATCGGCGCGCCACTCGAGCACCAGCCGCGAGTGGGCGATGGCGCCCTCGATCGCCCCCTCGGCCTCGCGCTGGCCGGCCTCGCGCAGGTCGACGAGGATCGCGTCGCCGGCCTGCGCCGCGGCCAGGGCCTGCGCCGGCGCGACGCGGTCCAGGCGGGCGCGGGCCTCGCCCAGCAGCTCGTCGATGGAGCGGCCGCTCACGCCCCGGCGCGCGCGGCCCGCGACGCCTCCTCCCAGCGCCGCAGGTCGGGCAGCGGGTCGAACGGGTGGCCGCCCTTGTACCAGCCCGGCGCCGTCCACTCCTCGAAGTGCAAATGGCAGGCGGTCGCGTCTCCAGTGCGACCGACGACCCCGATCTGCTGGCCGCTGAGCACCGTGTCGCCCTCGGCCAGCGGGGATGGCTCGCGCAGGTGCGCGTAGAACATGTCGACGCCGGTGCCAGCGGCGTCGATCACGACGTAGTTGCCGGCGTTGACGTCGACGTCCACCTTCTCGATCGTCCCGCCGCGAGCCGCGACGATCGGCACGCCGCACTTGGCCATGACGTCCTGGCCCTGATGGATATGGCCGTTCCGGGCCGCGCCGAAGCGGCCCTCCTTG
The DNA here is from genome assembly GCA_963766605.1 of uncultured Actinomycetes bacterium. Taxonomy (GTDB): domain Bacteria; phylum Actinomycetota; class Thermoleophilia; order Solirubrobacterales; family Solirubrobacteraceae; genus AC-49. Next base: position 79,777 of record CAVYAT010000003.1, on the reverse strand, counting down.
AGGTTGAACGTGTGCTTGCCCGAGACCGGGAAGACGTCGGGCAGGAACGTGAACGACATCGTCGCCGCTGGGTCCACTGACGCCGCGCGGACCCCGCCGCCGGCGCTCGAGGCGGTGACCCTGAACGTGTAGCGGCCCTGCGTCGCCACGCCGCTGGAGGCCGAGGTCGACGATCCGGTCCACGTGACCGAGCCGACCGTCCCGCCGTCGACGAGCGCCGGACCCCATGAGGCGACGCGCTTGCCGGCCGTGCCGTGGACCAACGTCACGGTCACGACCGACGGCGCCGCGCTGTCGATGAAGTAGCGCAGGGTCGCCGGGTCGGTGCCGTCGTAGTAGACCTTGGTCGCCGACAGGCTCGCGTGCACCGCGCCGCCGGACGGCATCGGCGCGGCCGTGATGCGCAGTGCGTGGGCGCTGGGCGACGACATCGTGCCGTCAGCGTTGATCACGGCGACGCGGCCGCTGACCGCGCCCGCCGGCACCGTCGCGTCGGCCTGCGTCGCGTTGTGGTCGCCAACGGGGATCGTCACGTCGTCGCCGGCGGCGTGACCGCCGAGGAAGACGATCTGCGTGACCGCATCAAAACCCGTGCCGGTGACCGCGATCGTCGCTCCCGGACGGGCCATCGCGAGGCCCGCGCAGCCGGTGGCGCAGCTGACGCTGTGGATGCTCGCGGGCATCGACGCAGCGGCTCCACCGCTGCCGCCGAGGGACGCGCCCGCCTGGGCGACTGTGCCCACCAGCATGCCGGTCACGATGATCGGTATGGCTCTGCGCATATCGAGGGCATCGACCGGGCGAGCCGGCGACGGCGCGACCCTATCAGCGCGCGAGGCGGGCTTGTCCTATCATCATGTGCCGCCGTGCGCCCCGACGCGCGGCCTCTTTCATGCCATGAAGACTTACGTTGCCAACCCGACGGATCGCCAGCGCGACTGGGTGGTCGTCGACGCGACCGGTCAGACGCTTGGCCGGCTCGCGACCCAGATCGCCGATGTCCTGCGCGGGAAGCGCAAGCCGGAGTACACCCCGCACATCGACACCGGCGACTTCGTGATCGTCGTGAACGCCGAGAAGATCGTCGTCACCGGCAACAAGCTGTCCGACAAGCTCTACCACCGCCACTCGGGGTATCCGGGCGGGCTGAAGACGCGCACGCTGCGCGAGCAGCTCGAGCGCCGGCCCGAAGAGGTCATCCGCAAGGCGGTCAAGGGCATGCTGCCGCGTAACCGGCTGGCCCGCCGGCAGATCACCAAGCTGAAGGTCTACGCCGGCCCCGACCACCCGCACGTCGCGCAGAAGCCGCAACCGATGGAGATCCGAAACTGATGGCCGACGACACGACCAACGAGCCCGAGCAGCCCGAGGAGCAGACCCCGCAGGAGGAGCCCGAGGCCCCCGAGGCTCCCGAGGTGCAGGCCGAGGAGCCGCAGGAAGCCGCGGTCGAGGCCGACGCCGACGAGGTCGTCATCGAGGCGATCGTCGAGGAGGACAACGTCATCGCCGAGGTAGAGGTCGAGGTCGAGGACGACGACGAGCCCGCGCAGCCGCGCGTCAAGCCCGAGATCCCCGGCGCCGACCTCGAGGTCGACATCGTCGGCGAGGGCGTCGACCCGCTCGGCGGCGAGGAGGGGTCGCTGTACGACGAGGACGGCGAGCCGATCGCGTCCGACGATGGCGAGGACGACGACATCGTCGAGCAGCCGATCGCGGCGGCGACGATCGACCTCGGTGCGGGCGCGCGCTACAGCGCGACCGGCAAGCGCAAGACCGCCGTCGCCCGCGTGATCCTCAAGCCGGGCACCGGGGCCTACACGATCAACGGCAAGGAGCTCGACGTCTTCTTCCCGCGGACGACACTCCAGCGCCAGATCCGTCAGCCGCTGGAGGCGGTCGGCTACGAGGAGCGCATGGATGTCATCGCGCGGATGCACGGCGGCGGCGTCAGCTCGCAGGCCGGCGCGCTGCGCCACGGCATCTCTCGCGCGCTGCTCGAGGCCGACCCGAACCTGCGGTCGGAGCTCAAGCGCCGCGGCTTCCTGACGCGCGACGCGCGCGTCAAGGAGCGCAAGAAGGCCGGACTGAAGAAGGCGCGCAAGCGTCCGCAGTTCTCCAAGCGCTAGTAGCGTCTTCCGCCGATGCGCAAGCTGTTCGGGACCGACGGCGTCCGTGGGGTCGCGGGCGAGCTGCTGACCGCTGATCTGGCGCTGGCGCTGGGCCGTGCGACGGCGCTCCAGACCGAAGCGACGCGGCCCCGCGTGCTCGTGCTGCGCGACACCCGCGAGTCGGGCGAGATGCTCGAGGGCGCGCTGGCGGCCGGTGTCGCCGCGGCCGGCGGAGAGGTGCTCCTCGGCGGCGTGCTGCCGACGCCTGCGGCGCCGCTGCTGCTGGGGCGCTACGGGTTCGACCTCGCCGTCGTCATCTCGGCCTCGCACAACCCCTACCGCGACAACGGGATCAAGTTCTTCGCCGCCGACGGCTACAAGCTGTCCGACGAGGTCGAGGCCCGGATCGAGGCCGCGCTCGACGACCCGCCGGCCGGGGTGCCCGAGAGCGGCTTCGGTCGCGTGCGCGCCCTGCACGGGACGACCGAGGACTACCTGCGGGCGCTGCACGAGCGCTTCGCCGAGCTGTCGCTGTCCGGCGTCGACGTCCTGCTCGACTGCGCCAACGGCGCCACCTACCAGGCGGCGCCGGAGATCTTCCGCCGCCTCGGCGCCGACGTCACGGTCGTCGCCGACCAGCCCGACGGGCGCAACATCAACGACGGCTGCGGCTCGACGCATGTCGCCGCGCTGGGCGAGCAGGTGCGCGCCGGCGGCCACGCCCTCGGGTTCGCGTTCGACGGCGACGGCGATCGCGTGCTGGCCGTCGACCGGGCCGGCGAGGTCGTTGACGGCGACGAGCTGATCGCGCTGTCGGCCGTGCACCTGCGCGAGCAGGGGCGCCTGGCCGGTGACGGCGTCGTCGTCACCGTGATGACCAACTTCGGCTTCCACACCGCGATGCGCGAGCACGGGATCGGCGTCGCGACGACGCAGGTGGGCGATCGTTACGTGCTCGAGGAGCTGCGCGAGCGCGATTGGTCGCTCGGCGGCGAGCAGTCGGGGCACATCATCGACACCGGCTTCGTCGCATCGGGCGATGGGATCGCCAGCGCGCTGCTGGCGCTCGAAGCGCTGCACGGAGGCGATCTGGCCGACCGCGCGGCGATGACCAAGCTGCCCCAGCGCCTGGTCAACGTGCCCGTCGCAGACCGTGACGCGGCGATGGCCGACGACGCGTTGCGCGACGCGGTCGCCGCGGAGAGCGCAGCGCTTGAAGGCCGCGGCCGCGTGCTCGTGCGGCCGAGCGGCACCGAGCAGCTCGTCCGCGTGATGGTCGAAGCCCCCGACGGTGACGAGACCGATGCGGTCTGCGCGCGGCTCGTGGCGGTCGTTGAGTCGGGGTTGGCCGCCCGTTAGGGCCGCCCTTTAGCCTGTTACGCCCATGTGCGGAATCATCGGCTACGTCGGCACCCGCCCCGTCCAGGATCTCCTCCTGGAGGGGTTGCAGAAGCTCGAGTACCGCGGCTACGACTCCGCGGGTATCTCGGTGATCGTCGGCGCCGAGATCGAGTCGGTGCGCGCCGTCGGCAACCTGTCGAACCTCGTCGGCGCCGTGGCGGCGCTGCGCGAGGAGGGCGGCGGGGTCGCGGTCGCGTCGCGGACGGCGACGACCGGCATCGGGCACACCCGCTGGGCGACCCACGGGCGCGTCAACGAAGCCAACGCGCACCCGCTCACCGACACCCACGACCGCGTCCACATCGTCCTCAACGGGATCGTCGAGAACTTCGTCGAGCTCAAGCAGCGGCTGCTCGACATGGGCGCGGTCTTCACCTCCCAGACCGACGCCGAGGTCATCGCCCACCTGATCGCCCACCACATGGCCCAGGGCGACCTGCTCGAGGCGGTCCGCCGCGCCTACAACGAGCTGCGCGGCCACTACGCGTTCGTGGCGATGAGCCTCGACGACCCCGAGACGCTCGTCGGCGCACGCCGCGAGTGCCCGCTGATCGTCGGCCGCGGCGACGGCGAGACGTTCCTGGCGTCGGCGATCCCGGCGTTCCTGGCCCACACGCGGCGGGTGCAGTACATCGAGAACGGGGAGCTCGTGGCGATCACGCCCGACGGCGCCACGTTCATCGATGCGGACGGCACCGAACTGCCGCGCGAGATCGAGGAGATCACGTGGGACGCCGAGACCGCCGAGAAGGGCGGCTACGAGACGTTCATGCTCAAGGAGATCCACGAGCAGGCCGACGCGTTGGCCGAGACGATCTTCGATCGCGCGGCGCTCGACGACCGCGTCGACCTCAACGATGAGGGTGCGCTGGACGAGTCGATCCTGGCCGGGATCGAGCGGATCACGATCGTCGCCTGCGGGACCTCCTACCACGCCGGGCTGATCGGCTCCTACGCGATCGAGGAGTGGGCCCGGATGCCGGTCGGGATGGCGATCGCGTCGGAGTACCGCTACCGCCGCGTCATGTCCGGTCCGGGCGACCTCGTGATCGGCATCACCCAGTCGGGCGAGACGGCCGACACGCTGGCCGCGATGCGGGTGGCGCGAGACGCGGGCGCGACGGTGCTGGCGATCACGAACGTGATGGGCTCGCAGGCGACGCGCGACGCCGACGGCACGCTGTTCACACGCGCCGGGCTCGAGGTCGGCGTCGCTGCGACGAAGACATTCGTCTGCCAGGTGGCGGTCATGTACCTGCTGGCGCTGAAGCTGGCCGAGCAGCGCGGCACGATCCCGGCCGACCGGATCGCGAAGCTCGTCGACGACCTCAAGCGCCTGCCGTCGGCGATGGAGGAGACGGTCGCGGCGATCACCGACGAGCAGGGCGAGCCGGCCGGCGATCTGCTCGCGGCAGCCAACCGTCACTGGCAGGCCGACTTCTTCCTGTACCTGGGGCGCCACATCGGCCTGGCCGTTGCGCTCGAAGGAGCGCTGAAGCTCAAGGAGATCTCCTACATCTCGACCGATGCCTACGCGGCCGGCGAGATGAAGCACGGCCCGATCGCGCTGCTGGACGAGCGCACGCCGGTCGTCTGCGTCGCGACCGACTCACCGGTGCTCGACAAGATGGTCTCCAACATGCAGGAGGTCGCCGCCCGCGGCGCGCATGTCATCGCGGTCGCCTCGTCGGAGAACACCGACATCGACCAGCACGCCGAAGAGGTTCTTCGCGTCCCGGCGATCGACTGGATGCTCCAGCCGCTGCTCGCCGTCGTTCCGCTCCAGCTCCTGGCCTATGCGATCGCCCGCAAGCGCGGCCTGAACGTCGATCAGCCGCGCAACCTCGCGAAAACCGTCACCGTCGAGTAACGGGCCGCCCGCCGAGGTAGCCTCACGCGATGACCGGGGTCGGGATCGACCTGCTCGAGATCGAGCGGCTGGAGCGGGCGTTGGAGCGCCGGCCCGCGCTTGCGCAGCGACTGTTCACCGACGATGAGCGCGCGTACGCCTCCGGGCGCGGCCGGCCGGGGCAGCACCTCGCCGCGCGGTTCTGCGCCAAGGAGGCGGTGGCCAAGGCGCTGGGGATGGAGGCGTGGAGCTGGCAGGAGGTCGAGGTCGTGTCGACCACCGCCGCGCCGGAGATCCGGCTGCACGGCGCCGTCGCGGCGCGCGCCGACGAACTCAAGGTCAGCGTCAGCATCTCGCTGACCCACACCGAAACCACCGCCGGTGCGGTGGCGCTGGCGGTGGGGCCGTGACCGCGCTGCCCGACTGGCTGCAGGCGCTGCCCGACGCCCAGCGCATGCGCGACACCGATCGCTGGGCGATCGAGGAGCAGGGCATCGCGGCGTTTGAGCTGATGGAGCTGGCCGGCGCCGGCCTGGCCCGCGTCACCGACGAGATCGCTGCGGACGGTCTGATCGTCGTCGTGTGCGGCAAGGGCAACAACGGCGGCGACGGGCTCGTCGCCGCGCGGCTGCTGCGCGACGCCGGGCGCGACGTGCGCGTCGTGCTGCTCGGCGACCCGCGCGACCTGACCGGCGACCCGCAGATCAACCTCGAGCGCCTGCCGGGCGCGCCGCCGGTGGCGTGGTCCCCACAGGCGCTGGAGGGGGCGACCGTCGCGATCGACGCGATCCTCGGCACCGGCTTCGAGGGTGAGCCGCGCGGCACGCCGGCCGAGGCGATCGTCGCGCTGTCGCAGCTCGACGGCGTCCCGGTCGTCGCCGCCGACGTCCCCAGCGGCGTCGACGCCTCGACCGGTGAGATCGCGGGCGCCGCCGTCACCGCCGTGGCCACCGCGACCTTTCACGAGGCCAAGCCGGGTCTGTGGATCAATCCCGGCAAGTCGCACACCGGGCGCGTGCGCGTGATCGACATCGCGATCCCCGCCGGGGCACCGTTCGACCCGCCGGACACGCGCCTGCTGCGCGACACGGTCCTCAACGAGATCCCCCGGCGGGGCCAGGACTCGACGAAGTTCGACAGCGGCTATGTGCTCGTCGCCGGCGGCAGTCGCGGACTGACCGGCGCCCCGAGTCTCGCGTGCGAGGCAGCGATGCGCGCCGGCGCCGGCTACGTCACGGCCTGCGTCCCCGCGTCGACCGAGACGATCTTCGAACTGCGGTTGCTGGAGACGATGACCCGTGGCCTGCCCGACGACGACGGCGCCCACACGGCCCGTGGCGCCGACGAGGTGATCGACCTGACCCGGCGCGGTGGCGCCCTCGTGGTCGGTCCCGGCCTCGGCCGCACCGATGGCGCGCAGGCCTTCGCCCGCGACGTTGCGCGCCGTGCCGACGTGCCGATGATCCTCGACGCCGATGGGCTCAACGCCCACGCCGGGGCGCTCCAGACCCTCGCCGAGCGCACCGCGCCGACCGTCATCACCCCGCACGAGGGTGAGCTGGGCCGCCTGCTCGGCCTCGACAGCGCCGCCATCAAGGCTCGGCGCCTGCACCACGCGCGCGCGGCCGCCGCCCAGGCCAACGCGGTCGTCGTGCTGAAGGGCGACGACACGCTGATCAGCACCCCGGGCGGCGCGGTTGCGGTCAGCCCCGGCGCCACGCCGGCGCTCGCCACGGCCGGCACGGGCGACGTCCTGAGCGGCATCGTCGGCGCGCTGCTGGCCAAGGGCATGGACCCGTTCACCGCCGCCTGCGCCGCCGTCCGCGTCCACGCGCTCGCGGGGCGCCGCGCCGCCGACCGCTTCGGCGTCGACGGCGTCATCGCCTCCGACGTCATCGACTCCATCCCGCTCGCCCTGGCGGACCGCTGATGAGCGTTCGCGCCCAGGCGACCGTCGACCTCGCCGCCGTCCGCGCCAACGTCGCGGCGCTCAAGGCCGCCGCGCCGCGTAGCGCGCTGTGCGCGGTCGTCAAGGCCGACGCCTACGGCCATGGCGTCGTGCCGGTCACCCGCGCCGTGCTCGACGCCGGTGCCGACATGCTCGCCGTTGCGGCCGCCCAGGAAGCGGCCGCGCTGCGCGATGCCGGGATCACCGCACGGATCCTCGTCATGGGCGCGCTGAGCCGCGACGAGCTCGCGATCGCGACGCGAGCGGGCGCCGAGGTTGCGGTCTGGGGCGAGGGCTTCCTGGGCCGGCTCCCGGCCGGGACGAAGGTCCACGTCAAGTTCGACACCGGCATGGGGCGCCTGGGAACGCGCGACCCCGACAAGGCGCGGCGGGTCGCCGAACGGGCCGCGAGCAGCGACGAGCTTGAACTCGCCGGCCTGATGACCCACTTCGCGACCGCCGACGAGCCCGGCGACACGTTCTTCGGCGAGCAGCTCCAGCGCTTCCGCGACTGGCTGGCCTCGACGCCGCCCGCTCCCGCGCACGCCGCCAACTCGGCGGGCGTGTTGCGCGACCCCGGCTGCCACCTCGACATGGTTCGTCCCGGCGTCGCCCTCTACGGCCTGGACCCGTTCGGACACGACCCCGTCGAGCACGGCCTGACGCCGGCCCTGACGCTGCGCTCGCGCGTCGGCGCGGTCAAGGCGATCGCCGTCGGAGAGAGCACCGGGTACGGCCGCCGCTTCGTCGCCCAGCGCGAGACGCTGCTCGCCACGATTCCGATCGGCTACGGCGACGGCTACCGGCGGGGGCTGACCAACAACGCCGACGTGCTGATCGGGGGCGCCCGCTACCCGCTCGTCGGCACGGTCTCGATGGACAACATCACGGTCGACCTCGGCCCCCAAACCGACGTCCACATCGGCGACGAGGTTGTCCTGATCGGCGACCAGGGCGACGACACGATCGCCGCCGAGGAACTGGCGCGGCGGCTCGACACGATCAACTACGAGATCACCTGCGGGCTGACGCCGCGCGTCCCGCGCCACCACGTGCCGTGAACGAGGCCCTGCACATTGCCCGCGAAGCCCTTGAGGGCGAACAGGCATGGCTCGTCGGCGGAACGGTCCGCGACGAGCTGCTCGGGCGGCCGGCCGCGATCGATGTCGACCTGATCGTCTCCGGCGACGCCGCCCCGACGGCGAGGCGGATCGCCCGTGCGGCCCGCGGCACCGCCTTCGAGCTGTCCGACGACTTCGGCGCCTGGCGGGTCGTCGGGCCCAACCACGGCTGGCAGGTCGACGTGTCTGCGATGCGCGGCGGCTCGCTGGACAACGACCTCCAGCTGCGCGACTTCACGATCAATGCGATCGCCCGCCCGTTGGCCGGCGGCGACGTCGTCGACCCGCTCGGCGGCCGCGCCGACCTCGACGCCGGCCTGTTGCGAATGGTCGCCCCGCGAGCGTTCGCCGATGACCCGCTGCGGGTGCTGCGCCTCGCGCGGCTCGCGTGCGAGCTGACGCTCGCCGTCGACGGGCGGACGGCTGACGCGGCACGCGAGCGGGCACCGCGCGTCGCCGACGTCGCACAGGAGCGCGTATTCGCTGAGCTCAAGCGGCTGATAGCCGCCGACGAAGCGGTCGCCGGCATGGCGCTGATGGACGAACTCGCGCTGACCGAGGTCGTGCTGCCCGAGGTCGCGGGGTTGCGCGGCGTCGCGCAGAACCCCTACCACCACCTCGACGTCCACGGCCATACGCTCGCGGTGCTTGCGGAGACCGTCGCGCTGCAGCGCGATCCGGCCGCCGCGCTGGGCAGCGACGAGCACGCCGAAGCGGTGGCCGCGCTGCTCGCCGAACCGCTGGCCGACGAGCTCGACCGCGGCACGGCGCTGCGCTTCGGCGCACTGCTACACGACGCCGCCAAGCCGGCCACCCGCTCACACACCGCCGATGGGCGCGTCACGTTCATCGGCCACGACCGCATCGGCGCCCAGATGGCGCGTGACGTGCTCACGCGACTGCACACGAGCGAGCGGCTCAAGGCACACGTCGCCGCGCTGACCGCTCACCATCTGCGGCTCGGCTTCCTCGTCCACCACCGGCCGCTGGATCGCGGGGCGATCTACGACTATCTGACGGCCTGCGAGCCGGTCGAGGTCGACGTCACGCTGCTCAGCGTCGCCGACCGGCTGGCCACGCGGGGGCGCAACGCCGACGAGGCGATCGCCCGCCACCTCGACCTCGCGCGCGAGCTGCTCGGCGAGGCGCTTGGGTGGCGCGCCGCACCGGACCCCGAGCCCCTGATCCGCGGCGACGAGCTCGCCGCCGAGCTGGGAATCGAGCACGGCCGCCGGCTCGGTGAGCTGCTCGCCGAAATCGCCCGCGCACGCTTCGCCGGCGAGGTCGGCACGCGTGACGAGGCGGTCGCCTTTGCCCGCTCGCTACCCCGATAGGGTCCCCGGCATGGCCACCGATCCCGACTGCCTGTTCTGCAAGATCGTCGCGGGCGAGATCCCGTCGACGATCGTCGCGCACGACGAGCGCACGATCAGCTTCATGGACATCAACCCGGCCACGCGCGGCCACGCGCTGGTCATCCCGCGGACCCACGCGCAGGACCTGCTCAGCATCGAGTCCGAGGATCTGGCGGCGTGCGCCCACTCGGCCCAGCTGCTCGCCGGGCGGGCCAAGGAGGTGCTCGGCGCCGACGGCGTCAACCTCGTCAACTCGTGCGGTGCGGACGCGTGGCAGACGATCTTCCACTTCCACATCCACGTGATCCCGCGCTACAAGGGCGACCCACTGCGGCTGCCGTGGGTGCCGGCGCCGGGCGACGCAGACGAGATCGCCGCCGCGGCCGCGCTGCTCGCGCAATAGCCGAACCCGTCTGAGCGAGGGATTGCAGGTGCGACGCGCAGGCGCCGAGAGCGTCATGATTCGCTTTGTGCGACACGTCACACACCAGATCGCGCTCCCAGTCGCGCTCGCAGCGCTGTTCGCCGTCGCCGTCACCGCCACCGGGACGGCGGCGAGCACGGCCAAGACGAAGACCGCCGTGGTCAGCGATCACAGCGGCGACGCGGCCGACGGCGGCGTCGACATCGTGCGCACGACATTCGGCATCGCGCCGGGCGGCCAGCTGCGGGCATCGATCACGTCGGCCGACGACTTCGGGCCGACCGACCTGCGCTCGCGCACCGGCGTCCCGGGCTCGATCTGCATGGAGCTGTGGACGGTGTCGGTCGCGGGCTCCAACCCGCCCGACTACCTCGTCTGCGTGACCGCAAACGCGGGTGGCGACGCGCTGCGCGGGACGATCATGAAGCAGCGCCCCAACCAGCTGCCGCAGCTCGTCACCGCGGCGACGTTGACACGCTCCAGCGAGCACAACGTGACGCTGCGCTTCGGCCAGTCGTCGATCGGCCGCCCGGCCGTCATCGGGTTCGCCGTCGAGGCGACCGAGCGCGGCTGCGAGGGCCACGTCTCGTGCGTGGACTCGGCTCCCAACGCGCCGGCCACGGCGACGCTGAAGCTGCGTACGCCGGCCTCCGCGACCGGGTAGAGACCGATCTGACACTGACAGCACGCCCGCGCGACGCGACGATGGCGCGATGCTGTCCGACATCACCGACGCCGCGGCCGTCCGCCGCACCGAGTTGCTGCAGGCGCTCGCCCTCCCCGGTCACCCGGGCGTCGGCGTCGCGGCGCTGGGGCTGCGACGCAGTCCCGACCCGCCGGCCGAGGCGTGGGTGCTCGAGGGCATCCGCCATGGCCGCCGGGTGCGGATCGATGTCGGCCAGGGCCTGTCGGTGACGACGGTCGGGACGCCGAGCGCAGTGCTGCGTGCGGTCGCCTCGGGAGGCCGCCTGCACGTCCAGACGGCGGCCGTGGCAGCGGTCTGCGCGGCACTCGAGCCGCTGGGCCCGTCGCCGCGCTGGACCGACCTCGAAGCGGTCGGAGGGGGGAGGGGATGATGGTCGCGCGGCGCTCGCAGACCGGTGATTCGTGGCCCTACGATCTGTGGCTCGCCGAGCGCCTGATCGCCGCCCTGAGCGTCGCGTCTCGCCGCTGGATGGCCGGCTGCGGCGTGCCGTCGTCCGCCTGGTGATGGGCGTGTAACTGCATCATTCCGGCCGCGGGTCGTGTTCAATGGGACCCAATGCGTCCCCTGAAGACAATTCTCTGTGCGCTCGCGCTGACCGCGATCGCGCCGTCCATTGCCGCTGCTCAGGTCGTCACGATCGGCGACACCAAGCCGGTCAGCTACCCGTCCTGCCCGAGCCAGTGCCACGTCATGACCCGCTCGACGGGCTACCAGGTGCGAGCCGGCGACAACAAGGCCGTCGACACCGTCACCAAGGCCGGCAGCATCGTCGCCTGGACCGTCGCGCTCGGCAAGCCGGGCAAGACGCAGACCCAGTTCTTCGTCAACACGGTGCTCCTCAGCCCGACGCCGCAGGCACGGCTGACGGTGCTCAAGCCGGTCGGCAAGAAGAAGCTCACGTACGCGGTTGCCGGCCAGAGCCCGGTGATGACGCTCACGCCGTACATCGGCTTCACGGTGCAGTTCCCGCTGCCCGCCCCGATCGAGGTCCACCGTAACTACGTGATCGCCATCACGACACCGACCTGGGCCCCGATCCTGTCGGAGGGCACGAGCGGAACGATCTCGTGGCGCAACCCGCGCCCCAAGAACTCCTGCCACCCGAAGACCGCGCCGCCGCCGGACTCGTCGCTGTCGAGCGGCAACACCGGCGTCTTCGCGTGCATCTTCCCCAAGGAGCGCCTGACCTTCAACGCGACCGAGATCACCAAGCCGGGCACCCCGGTGATCACGACCCCGCGCCCCACGACGACGACGACGACCACCACCACCACGACCACGACGCCGGGGACCGACACGACGCCGACGGCCACGACGCCGACGGCAACCACCACGTCGACCACGACGACGACGAAGCCGAAGACGCGTTAGCGAGCGCGCCGCGGGCGCGCTACGGGCAGTTCGCGCCGGGGTTCTGCTGGCAGAACTGGTTGAACGCGGCGCCGCCGCCGCCGTTGCCACCGGCGCTGGGGGTCGTCGCCCCGGCGCCGCCGGTCGCGCCGCCGGTCGCCGAGACGCCACCCGAGGTGCTCGCCGGCGGGGTCACGGCCGCGCCGCCGCTGGAGCCGGACGAGGCGGAGCCCGACGACGAGGCCGCCGGGGTCGTCGTGGTGTCGGTCGACGGGGTGGTCGTTGTGTCGGTGCTCGACGCCGAGTTCGACGATCCGGAGGGCGGGATGACGTAGCGGGCCGGTGGCATCAACGGCGTATCGACATGCTTGGGCGGCTGGTCGGAGCCGCCCCCGCCGCCGCCGCACGCGCCGATGCCGGCGCCGCACAGCGCAACGAGCGCGAACGAGGCCAGCAGGGTCGCCGATCGGCGCGCCATCGGGCTCAGGAGCCCAGCGGCGCCATCCGGCGGCCGCAGGTGGGGCAGTCGTTGAGGTCCTTCTGGGCGAGCTGGTCGCACCAGTTGCAGAAGCGCAGGTTCTCGACCGACCACGGCAGCTTCGACTCGCCCTCCAGGGGCAGCAGGCGGCCGACGACGTCGAGCTCCTCGCCCGTGTCGCGGTCGTGGTAGACGCGATCGGGCTCGGCGCCTTCGATGATCGTCTCGTGACCCGTCGAGGGCGCGCGCAAACGGTAGCGCTGGGCAGTGCTCATTTCGCCACTGTAGCGGTTCAACAGGCGACAGCCGACGCAAGATCGTCGCCTGTGGACCACCGGCGTCCGAGCGTCCGCCCGCGCTGGAAGCGGCGCAGCAGCGCGTCGACGATCTCGGGATCGAACTGCGTGCCGCGCTGCGCTTCGATCTGCGCCAGCGCCTCGTCACGCGACAGCGGCCGCTCGCGGTAGGGGCGCTCGGAGGTCATCGCATCGAGCGCGTCGCACGTGGCGAGGATCCGGGCGGCGAGCGGGATCCGATCGCCGGACAGACGATCGGGGTAGCCATCACCGTCCCAGCGCTCGTGGTGGTGACGAACGATCTCGATCGTCTGCGGTGGCGCGGCGGCCAACTCGCACATCCGCGCCCCGATCACCGGGTGGCGACGCATCAGCGCCCACTCGGCCTCGTCCAGGGCGCCGGGCTTGCTCAGGACGTCGGCCGGGATCGCCAGTTTGCCGGCGTCGTGCAGCAGGCAGCCGAGGCGGAACGACGGAGACGTCGCCAGCGTGACGTCGATCGACATCGCCAGTCGCAGCGCGAGTACCGTCACGGCGCGGCCGTGACGGGCCGTGGCCGGGTCGGCAACGTCTATCGCGCGGGCTAGCTCATCCAGGGAACGTCCGTGCTCCACCATCAGCCGTCTGTGACCTTTCGGGGAATCGCCCGCCGACGCAATAGTCTGCCGGTGGCGTGCGGGTCGTCGTCTTCCACGGGTACCTTCTGCGAGGAACGGGCTCGAATGTGTACAACGCGCGTCTTTGCGCAGCTTTCGGGCGTAAAGGATGCGATGTCGAGCTCCTGAGCCAGGATCGCCACCCGGCCCGATTGCCGTTCGTAGACGCCGTCGGGCGCTGGGTCGAGGGCGTTGCCGAGGTCGAAGTGCTGCGCGAACCCACGCACGTGACCGCGTGGCGGCCCGAGATCGGCGCCGTGCTGCCGGTGTACGTCGACGACCAGTACGAGGGCCTCAAGGCACGGCGCTTCTCGGTGCTCTCCGACGCCGATCTCGAGGACTACATCGCGCGCAATGTGGCCGCCGTGCGCGATGTCTGCCGCCTGACGCAGCCGGACATCGCGCTGGCCAACCACCTCGTTCTCGGTCCGGCGATCATGCGTCGGGCGCTCGACGGCACGATCCCCTACGCGGTCAAGATCCACGGCAGCGCGCTCGAGTACGTCGTGCGGCCCGAGCCCGAGCGGTTCCTGCGCTACGCCCGCGAGGGGCTCGACGGCGCGGCCGGCGTACTCGTCGGCTCCAGCCACATCGCGCACCGCCTGTGGGACACGATCGGCGACCCGGACCTGGCCGCGCGCACGCGGCTGGCGCCGCCCGGGGTCGACGCCGAGGTCTTCCACCGCCGCACGCCGGATGAGGCGGCCCAGGAGATGGAGCTGATCGTCGAGCGTCTTCGAGCCACGCCGCCCAGCGAGCAGACCGACGCATTCTGGCGCGACGAGCAGGGCGCCGCGCGGGCGCTGTCGCGCCTGGAGCTCGACGGGCCGGACCGCCACGTCGCGTTCGTCGGCAAGCTGCTGCCGGCCAAGGGCATCCACCTGCTGCTTGCGGCGTGGCCGCTCGTGCTCCAGCGCGAGCCGCGGGCGCGGCTGGTCGTCGTCGGCTTCGGCGAGTTCCGCGCCGAGCTCGAGCGTCTGCTGGCGCTGCTGTGGGCCGGCAACCTCGATGGTGCGCGCGATCTGGCCGGTCGCCACGGTCTGACGCATCTGGAGGCGTTCCTGGTCGCCCAGGGTCGCGGCGACGCCTACAGGCGGGCTGCGGCGGCGCTGCGCGACCGCGTCGTGCTGACCGGGCGCCTCGAGCACGACGAGGTCGCGACCCTCGTGTCGGTGTGCGAGTGTCAGGTCGTGCCGAGCACGTTCCCGGAGGCGTTCGGGATGGTCGTCGCGGAGGCCGCCGCCAGCGGCGCACTGCCGATCGCCGCGGGCCATTCCGGCCTCATCGAGGTGACCGACCGCCTGCGCCCGGCGGTGGCCCCGGAGATCGGCGATCTGATGTCGTTCCAGGTCGGCCCGAAGGTCGTGGAGACGATCGCAAAGCGGATCATGACGTGGATGGCGATGTCGCCGGCGCGCCAGGGACTGGCGCGCGATGCGCTGGCCAAGGCCGCCCACGAGGCCTACTCGTGGGATGCGGTCGCCGACGCCGTCGTCTCGGCGGCGACGGGCGACCTCGGAGCACTGCCTTCGGTCGAGAACCTCGGATAGAGTTCCGCGCGCCGATGGCACCCCCGCGCGCAAGCATCCTGCTCGTGACTGCAGCCGCCCTGATCCTGGGCGGCTGCTCTGTCAACAACAGCAACACCGACCTGACGGCCGGCAAACTGACGTTCATCGCGAAGTGCGGCTCCTGCCACACGCTCGCGCATGCCGGCACGAAGGGGACCGCCGGCCCGAACCTCGACCAGGCGTTCCGTCAGAGCGTCGAGGAGAACTTCGGCCGCAACGCGATCGCTGGGGTCGTCCGCGGGCAGATCAAGGATCCGGGCAAGTACCCCAAGGGCCATGTCGGCACGGCCATGCCGGCCGGTCTGGTGAGCGGCGACGACGCCAACAACGTCGCTGCCTACGTCGCCGCGGTCGCCGGCAAGCCGGGGGCGGACGCCGGCCTGCTGGCCAAGGCCGTCCCGCCCGCCGCCAGCTCCAAGCCGGCCGTCGCCGTCGCTGGCGTGCTCAAGCTCGCCGCCGATCCCAACGGCCAGCTCGCCTACACGACGACCAAGGCGACCGCGCAGGCCGGCGAGGTCACGATCGAGATGACGAACGCCTCCGGCATCGACCACAACGTGGCGATCCAGGACGGCACCGGCGCGACCGGCAACATCGAGGGCGCGACCAAGATCGAGCCCAAGGGCACCGACAGCGTCAAGGTCAACCTGAAGCCCGGGTCCTACACGTTCTTCTGCGAGGTCTCCGGGCATCGCCAGGCCGGCATGCTCGGCACGCTGACCGTCAAGTGACGGCGTGCGCGATCAGGTAGATCGCGACGAACACGGCTGCGACGCCCGCGACCCACAGCAGCACCCGGAACATCGCCGCCTCAGAGCGCAGCGGCGCCAGCGCCCGCAGCCACCAGGGCTGCGGCTCGTCGTCGTTCACTGGATGACGTAGACGGTGACGTAGACGAAGATCCACATGATGTCGACGAAGTGCCAGTAGATCCCTGGCACGTTGACGCCCTTGTGGCTCTCCGGCGAGTAGTGCCCGCGGAACGCGCGCACGCAGACGACGGCGAGGATCGTCAGGCCGATGAAGACGTGCGCGCCGTGCAGGCCCGTGAGGCCGTAGAAGATCGTGCCCTGGGCGATGTCCTGCGGCGAGAAGCCGATGTGGATGTACTCGTTGATCTGCACGAACAGGAACGTCGCGCCGAGCAGGAACGTCGTCAGCATCCCGGCCTTGAAGCCGAAGCGATTGCCCTTCTGGATGCACGTCTCGGCCCAGTGCAGCGTGAACGACGACGACACCAGGATCGCGGTGTTCATGCCCGCCACCTCGACCGGCAGCGAGTGCGTATTGCCGTTGAAGCGCATCGGGAACCAGTGCGGCCCGATCGGGTGCCCGTTGTGCACGACCCGGATGAAGAAGTAGGCCGTGAAGAACGCGCCGAAGATCATGATCTCCGACATGATGAAAAGCAGCATCCCGAGCGTCGCAGGGTCGACCCGCGAGCTGCGATTGGCTTCCGGAGGCCCGTGGTGGTGGTCGTCGTGCGCGACGTGGGCGACGCTGGCGGCTTCCATGCGGTTCTCCTACGCGCCCACCGGCGCCGGTGCTTGCACGTGGGACACGGGGACGCTGGACGCGCGCTTGACGCGCTCGATCAGGTCGGCGCGCAGCCAGCCCGAGCGGGTCGCCGGCAGCGTCGAGATCACGACCTCGTCGACGTTGAACAGGTCGAGCGCGTTCATCGTCGCCGTGTAGGGATCGGGGTCGGCGATCATGCCCGCGACGAGGAAGCCCTCGGCCTTCATCCGGTCGAGCACCTGGGCGAGCCGGGCGCGGGCCGCCAGCGCGGCCTCGCCGCCGCCGCCCTCCTGGGGAATGACGACGATGAACAGGTGGTCCGACTCGGCGCGCTCGGCGCGCAGCTTGTCCATCAGCGCGTCGCCGCTGGCCGTCCGGTTGGCGACGACGAGCGTGATCTTGAACGGCAGGCCTTCGGCCGCGACGTCGACGACGACGTGCTCGACCGGCAGGCCACTGGCGTCGGCGATCCGCTCGGGAAGGTCGCGGCGCAGCCAGCCCGACTGCGAGGCCGGGAACGTCGAGACGACGACCTCGTCGGGCGCGTACTCGCCGATCGCGTCCATCGTCGCGGTGTAGGGGTCGGGGTCGCCGACCTCGCCGATCGCGTCGATGCCGTCGGCGCGCAGCACCTGGCGGGCCAGGTCGATGCGCACGCGCGCCGCGTCGAACACGGGCTCGTCGTAGATCACGAGCCCGTGCTGCGGGCGCTTGCGCGGCACGCAGATCACGACCCGTGCCCCGTCGGCGCCGGCGGCGGCGACCTTGGCCTTGATCGCCTCTCGCAGCTTGGCGCCGCCGATCGTCTCGTTGGCCACGGCCAGGATCGTCTTCATGGGTCACCCACCTGCCGGGGTCGTCGGGGCCACCGCAGGGACGTCGGCCGGTTTGGCCGGGCCGAAGATGCCGTGGACCGCGCCGGGGACGCCGTACTCGTATGGGCCGCCGACGACGGTCGGGATCGCGTCGAAGTTGAACACCGGCGGGGGCGACGAGACCTGCCACTCGAGCGTCAGCGCGTGCCACGGGTTCGACGGGGCCTTCGGGCCTGCACGCCATGACGTGATCACGTTGTAGACGAAGATCAGCATGCTGAGGCCCAGCGCGAACGACGCGATCGAGATGATCATGTTCCAGGTCGCGAACTTGTCGGCGTAGTCGGAGACGCGCCGCGGCATGCCCTGGACGCCGATCAGGTGCATCGGTGCGAAGGTCAGGTTGAAGAACACGAACGTCAGCCAGAAGTGCCACTTGCTGAGGCGCTCGTCGAGCATCCGCCCCGTCATCTTCGGGAACCAGTAGTAGACGCCGGCGAAGATCGTGAACAGCGAGCCGCCGAACAGCACGTAGTGGATGTGGGCGACGATGAAGTACGTGTCCGAGACGTGGATGTCGAGCGGGATCATCGCCAGCATCACGCCCGAGATCCCGCCGAGGGTGAACATCGACAGGAAGCCGAGCGCGAACAGCATCGGCGTGTCGAGATGCAGCACCCCTCGCCACAGCGTGGCCAGCCAGCTGAAGATCTTGATGCCGGTCGGCACGGCGATGATCGCTGTGGTGACCATCATCGGTATCCGGATCCACGGCGCCATGCCCGAGACGAACATGTGGTGGGCCCAGACCGTGAATCCGAGCACGACGATCGCAAGCAACGAGAACGCCATCATCCGGTAGCCGAAGATCGGCTTGCGGGCCTTGACGGCCAGCACCTCGCTGACGATCCCGAAGCCCGGCAGCATCATGATGTAGACCGCCGGGTGCGAGTAGAACCAGAAGACGTGCTGGTACATCAGCACGTCGCCGTTGAGGTTGTAGTTGAAGAAGTTGAAGCCGAGCGCGCGATCGAGGAGCACGAAGAACTGCGACGCGGCGATGAACGGCGTCGCGATGACGACCAGCAGCGACGTCGAGAAGTTGGCCCACACGAGCAGCGGCATGCGGAAGAACGACATCCCCGGCGCCCGCATCGTGATGATCGTGACGAGGAAGTTCAGCGCCGTGGCGATCGACGACGCGCCCGCGAACTGCACCGCGACGGTGAAGAACACCTGGCCGATCGGTGCGGTCGTCGACAGCGGCGCGTAGGCCGTCCAGCCCGAGGCGAACGAGCCCCAGAAGAACGACATCAGCATCATCGTGCCGGCGATCGGCAGCAGCCAGAACGACAGCGCGTTCAGGCGCGGGAAGGCCATGTCCGGCGCGCCGATCATTAGCGGCAGGACGTAGTTGGCCAGCCCCGCGAACACGGGGATGATGAACAGGAAGATCAGTAGCGACGCGTGGACGCTGAACAGGCCGTTGAACGTGTTCGCGTCGACGAACTGACGTCCGGGAGCGGCGAGCTCCGCGCGCATCAGCATCGCGATCAGGCCACCGATGAACAGGAACACGAACGAGTGGACCGTGTACTGGACCCCGATGACCTTGTGGTCGGTGTTGGGGTAGAAGTAGGACTTCCACGAGGTCGCGCCGTGCCCGGTGTGATCCTCGGGCCGGGTCTTGCGCCCCGACGCCCAGTAGGCCCAGTAGTCGAAGCAGCCCAGGCCGGCCAGGAAGAAGAACGGCACCGCGATCAGGCACACCTGGAGGACCGCGTCGGCCTCGTAGAAGTTGGCGAACCGGTCGTGGCCGTAGATCGCGCGAATGGCCACGTCGAGCGCGATCGAGAAGCCGATCCCCAGGATGATGCCCAGGATCGCCCGGGTCCAGCCGGGCCGGCGGATGCGTGCGGCGAGCATCAGTGGGTCACCGTGTAGAGGTAGTTGACGACGGCATCGATCTGGCTCTTGGAGAGCGTACTGCTGAAGGTCGAGGGCATGATGCTCTTGCTGAAGCCCGGTGCTATGAACGCGTTAGGGTCGACGACCGAGGTCTTGATGAACGCCTTGTTCTGGTTCGCCAGGACCTTGTCGAGGTCGGGGCCGACGGTACCGGTCGCCTTGGCGTCTGACAGCGTGTGGCAGCCGCTGCACCCACCGACGGAGCTGAACACGGTGCGGCCCGCGGCCAGCGACGCGTTGGCCGTCCCGCCGCCGCCGGCGCCGCCGCCGGCGACGACGCCCTGAAGGACCTGCTGGCGGCGCGCCCAGGTGTTGAACTGGGTCGGCGTCTTGACGTGGGCGGTGTTGCGCATGAACGCGTGGCCGAGCCCGCACAGCTCGGCGCAGACGATCGGGTAGCTGCCGAGCTTGGTCGGCGTCACGCGGTAGTGGGTGATGATGCCGGGGACGGCGTCGATCTTCATCCGGAACGCCGGGACCCAGAAGTCGTGTAGCACGTCGACCGAGCGGACGTCGAACTTCACCGACTCGCCGATCGGCAGGTACAGCTGCGCGCTGGTGAAGCTGCGCTTGCCGAGCTCGTACCTGAAGGACCAGTCGAACTGCTGACCGGTCACGGCGACCCGCATCTCGCGACCGCTGGCCGGCGCCTTCTCGATGTCGTGAAGGACGAGGTAGGCGTAGGTGCACAGCCCCAGCAGCAGCAGCGCCGGGATCGTCGTCCAGATCACCTCGAGCTTCGTGTTGCCGTGGATCGGCGGCCCATCGAGGTCCTCTTCGCCGGGGCGCATCCGGAATTTGACGATCGAGGTCAGGATGACCGCGCAGACGATCACGAAGATCGGCACCGAGAAGATCAGCAGGACGTCCCACAGCGTGTCGATCGGCCCGGCCTGCTTGGAGGCGGCGGTCGGGAACCAGTTGATCGACAGCCCGAGGGCGATCCCCAGCGCGGTCGCGACGCCACTGATCGCGATGACGCGCACGAGCGTCCCCGCGGTCACGTTGCCGCGCTGACGCTCGCCTGTGGGTTCCGGCTCCTTGGGGTCCTGCTCCATGCGCGCGGAATCCTATGCGGTGGGCGCGATGGACGCGGTCCCGCGTCGGGGTCCGGACAGGTCGGTCGTCAGCCGCGGCGGAAGACCGACGGCGCCACACCGTGGCGGCTGCGAAACGCCTTCGCGAACTGGGCCGCCTGGCGATAGCCGACACGGCGCGCGATGTCGTGCACGCTGGCCGACGTGCCGCGCAGCAGCTCGGCCGCGCGGCGCATGCGTACGTCCGTGAGGTGCGTGCGGAACGTCGTGCCGCCGATCTCGGCGTAGGCGCGCTGCAGCTGGCGCGGAGACGCCGACACGCGGCGTGCGACATCGGCGAGCTCGAGGTCGCGCCCGTAGTCGATCTGGACGATGGCGACGGCCTCGTTGAGCAGTGCCGTTCGCCGGTCGATGGTGGCCGGTCGGTTCATCTGTCCAATCCGTAATTCGCACGTGACCAGCTATCGGATCAGTGCTACGGTTGAGAATAAGTTAGCTACAAACGTTGCAAGGGGGTCGGGGAAGGCATGCAGGTACGCGACGGCATGAGCAGCACGGTTCTGACGGTCGGTCCAGGACACACGCTGCGCGACGCGGCCCGCCTGATGACCGAACGGCGTGTCGGCGCGGCCGTCGTCATCGATCCCGATGCCCCGGGCCCGGGGATCATCACCGAGCGCGACCTGATGGAGTCGGTCGCCCAGGGCCAGAACCCCGACGAGGAGCTCGTCGGTCGCCACCTGAGTACGGGCCTGACGTTCGCCGCGCCGTCGTGGTCGCTGGAGGAGGCCGCCGTGGCCATGGTCCGCGGGCACTTTCGCCACCTCGTCGTCTACGAGCACGGCGACGTGGTCGGCATCCTGTCGGTGCGCGATGTGGTGCGCTGCTGGACCGACGACGGGGCGCTGTGCGACGTGCCGGCGCAGGTCGCGGTGACCGGCTGACGCGCTACTCGTGCTCGACCGGTAGCTGCGCGATGTCGCGCCGCGTGTCGGCGATCCAGCGCACGATCACCCAGATCGACAACACGCCGCCGAAGATCGTCAGCACCCACGAGATCGTCACGCCGACCAGCGCGAGCGTGAGTCCGATCGCCAGCAGCAGCGGCTGGATGCTCGACCCGGGGATGTGGATCTCCTCGCCGGCCGGCGGCGCCTGGGGTTCGAGCTCGTCGCTCACGGGTGGATGTACACGTAGGCGGCCACGAACGTGATCCCGAACATCAGGACGGACACGGTCGCGACCAGGAGGCCGGAGCGAATGTTCTTGCGGGCGAGGTTACGGTCCATGGTGATCTCTCTGAGGGAAAGGTATTCCTATCGGACGGCCGCGTCGACGACCATCGAGATGAACAGCAGCGCCAGGTAGGCCAGCGAGAACAGGTAGAGCTGCAGCGCCGTGCGCCGATCGGCTCGCCGATACAGCAACACCGCCCCGCCGATGAACGCCGCGCCGAGGACCATCGACACCGCCAGGTACACGCCGCCGAAGCCGCCGGCGCAGAACGGCAGCTGCGTCACCGCGTACAGCAGCACGCTGTAGAGCAGGATCTGGCGCCGCGTCTCGTCCTCGCCGCGCACGACCGGCAGCATCGGCACGCCGACCGCCGCGTACTCGTCTTTCATCAGGAGGCTCAGCGACCAGAAGTGTGGCGGGGTCCAGAAGAAGACGATCGCGAACAGGTAGACGGCGGTCCCGGTCGGGTGTCCGGCGACCGCGGCCCACGCGACGAGCGGCGGCACCGCGCCGGCCGCGCCGCCGATGACGATGTTCTGCGGCGTGCGGCGCTTGAGCACGACGGTGTAGACGGCCGTGTAGCCGACGAAGCCGGCGAACGCCAGCGACGCGGCCCACAGGTTCACGAACGTCACCAGCTCGATGAACGACAGCGCCGCCAGCGTGAACCCGAACACCAGCCCCGCCCGCGGCGAGATGCGACCCGCCGCGACGGGTCGGTTGGCCGTGCGCGCCATCTGTGCATCGATGTCGCGGTCGTAGACGTGGTTGACCGCGCCGGCGCCGCCCGCGGCGAGCGAGCCGCCGATCAGCGTGGCGAGAATCAGCCATACCGACGGGTGCCCGGCCACGAGCATCGTCGTGACCGTGGTCAGCAGCAGCAGCGACTGGACCTTGGGCTTGGTCAGCTCGACGTAGTCGGCGACCGCCCGGCGCGGCCCGGCGATCGCCCGCGGCAGTCGGGCGGTGGTGGCAGTGCTCTGGCTCATCAGGCGGGCACCTGCGGCGTCTCGTCTGCCGCCCCGGATTCGAGCTGGGTGCTCGTCGCGGCCAGCACCTGGCGGCGGATGTCCTTCATCGGCTCGACCGAGCGCACGCGCGGGATCACGTCGAAGTTGTTGGGCGGCGGCGGCGACGTCGTGAACCACTCCAGGGTGTTGCCCTTCCACGGGTCGGGCCCGGCCACGGCGCCGCGCTTGAGGCTGCGCATGACGTTGATCGCGGTCAGGATCACACCGAGGCCGAGGATGAACGAGCCGACGGTTGAGATCTGGTTATAGAGCTGGAGGTGTCCGACGTCGGGGTAGCGGTAGACACGCCGCGGCATCCCGTCGAGCCCGAGCGAGTGCTGGATGAGGAACGTCACGTTGACGCCGATCAGCATCAGCCAGAAGCTCCAGTAGCCCAGCCGCTCGCTGAGCATCCGCCCGGTGATCTTCGGGAACCAGTAGTAGATGCCGGCGAAGATCGTGAACACGGCGCCGCCGACCAGGACGTAGTGCAGGTGGGCGACGACGAAGTAGGTGTCGGTCAGCTGCCAGTCGATCGGGAAGACGGCCAGGAAGATTCCCGTGATGCCGCCGATCAGGAATGTCCCGATGAACCCGGCGGCAAAGCACAGCGCCACCCGGTATTCGACCGCTCCCCGCCAGAGCGTGGCTATCCAGTTGAAGATCTTGACCCCGGTCGGCACCGCGATCAAGAACGACGTGAGCATGAAGAACACGAGCACGACGGTCGGCGTCGGCGTCGAGAACATGTGGTGCGCCCACACGAGCATCGCCAGGAACGCGATCGAGACGGTCGATGCGGCAATCGCCTTGTAGCCGAAGATCGGTTTGCGCGCGAAGACCGGCAGGATCTCCGAGACGATCCCGAATCCGGGCAGAATCATGATGTAGACCTCGGGATGCCCGAAGAACCAGAACAGGTGTTGCCAGAGTAATGGCGATCCGTTGCGGCTCGGATCGAAGAACGTCGTCCCGAAATGGCGGTCGGTGAGCAGCATCGTCACCGCCGCAGCGATCACCGGGATCGCCAGGATCAGCAGGATCGAGTAGACGAGGATGCCCCAGACGAACAGCGGCAACCGGCTCCAGCCCATGCCTGGCGCGCGCATGTTGGCGATCGTCGCGTAGAAGTTGATCGCGCCCAGCAGCGAGCTGATGCCGGTCAGGTGGACGAGGAATATCCACGCGTCGACGCCGCCGCTGGGCAGGTAGCGCGTCTCCGACAGCGGCGCGTAGCACGTCCATCCGCACTCGGGCGGGGAGAACAGCACCGACGCGTAGAACACGATCCCGGCGGCGGCCAGCAGCCAGAACGACAGCGCGTTGAGCTTCGGGAAGGCGACGTCGCGCGCGCCGATCATCAGCGGCACGAAGTAGTTCCCGAAGCCGGCCATCATCGGCACGACGAACAGGAAGATCATCGTCGTCCCGTGCAGCGTGAACAGCTGGTTGTACGCCTCCGGCGTGATCAGCGTGTTGTTCGCCGCCCCGAGCTGGAGGCGCAGCATCAACGCTTCGACCCCGCCGATCAGGAAGAAGCAGAACGTCAGGACCATGTACATGATCCCGATCCGCTTGTGGTCGGTCGTCGTGAACCACGAGGTCCAGCCCTGCTTGTCGGACGTCACGCGGCTGGTGACGATCTGCGGGACGGGAGCGATGTCTGCGGCCATGAGCGGGACCTACTTCCCGGCGACGGAGGCCAGGTAGGCGTCCAGGGCGCTGAGCTGTTGCTTGGTCAGGGAGGTACCGAAGTTCTGCGGCATGATCCCGGCCGAGAAGCCCTTGGCGATCTGGGCGTTGGGATCGACGATGTCGGTGTTGATCTCGGCCGGCGTTGCGTTGGCGATCACCTTGTCGAGGTCCGGCCCGACGGTGCCGGTCGCCTTGGCGTCGGCGAGCGTGTGACAGCCACTGCAGCCGGACGCGCCGGTGAAGATCGTGCGGCCGAGGGCGACGGCCGCGCTGTTGGGCGACGCGGGCGTCGTCGTGACCGCGGTCGGGTGCGAGGTGACCCGATGCTTCGGGCTCACAACCGTGCCGGCCAGCGGCGTGTTCTGGCCGCCGAGCTGCTGCTTGGTCAGCGCGAGGAGCTGCTTCTGGGCGGCCGCGTCGGCGGCGGCGATGTTCTTGGTCTGGTTCGCCAGCCACGTCTTCCACTCCGGGAACGGGAGCACGAGCACGCGGGCGACCATGTCGGCGTGGTTGCGTCCGCACAGCTCGGCGCACTGACCGCTGAACACGTGGTGGTCGTACTTCTCGGGGATCTGGAACCAGGTGTGGTTCGTGTAGCCCGGGATCGCATCGAACTTGCCGCCGAGGTTCGGGACCCACCAGGAATGTGCGACGTCCTGGGAGACGATGTCGAGCGTGACCGTGACGCCGCTGGGAACGACCATCTCCTCGTAGCTGAACGGCTTCGTGTTCTGCTGCGGGGTGTCGGAGCAGTGCGCCTCGTAGGTGTAGCGCCAGATGTACTGCTGGCCGTTGACGCAGATGTTGAGCGACTGACCGTTGGGCGGCAGCGTGGCCTTCGAGTCGGCGACCAGCACGCCGGTGTTGATCTTCGAGTTCGGCGGGTTGTTGATGTCCGGCAGCTTGATGAACGTCGCGACCGCCAGGATCACGAGGATCACTGCCGCCCCGACCGTCCAGGCGATCTCCAGGCGCGTGTTGCCGCGGATCTGCGCCGGGACGGCGCCCTTGCGCGCGCGGAACTTGATCAGCGCGTACAGCAGCGCCCCTTCGACGCCGACGAAGATCACGATCGCGACGACGAGGACGAGGATGTACAGGTCCTGGATGTCGTCGGCGTTGGGCGAGCCGCCGGCCTGGGGAAGGATGAATCCGGCCGACGCGGGGGACGCCACGGCCAGCGCGATGAGCGCCGCTCCGAGCAGCGAGAAGACGATCGCGCGACGGCGGCGGCGGTGGCTCGGGGTGCAACGGCGCAAGGCGGCGCGGATTCTATTCAGAGATCGGCCGGGTCCGGGGTTACCTGTCCGTGTGGCTGGCGCGTCGTCGGCGCTCGTTAGTATCGGTTGATGCCTGCTCGTCCGCTGATCGGCATCGCCACCGCGCTCGAGCGCGCCCGGTGGGGAGTGTGGGACACGGCCGCGATGCTCCTGCCGCGGCTGTACGTCGATGCGGTCCAGCGCGCCGGCGGCCTGGTCCTGATGATCCCGCCCGACGAGGCCCTGTTGCGCGATCCGGACGAGATCCTCGACGTCATCGACGGCCTCGTGCTGGCGGGCGGGGCCGACGTCGATCCGAGCTTCTACGCCGCCGCGCCGCACGCCGAGACGAAGGGCACGGTCCCGGAGCGCGATCGCTTCGAGATCGCGCTGGCGCGGGCGGCGATCGAGCGCGACCTGCCGCTGCTGGGCATCTGCCGCGGCATGCAGGTGATGAACGTGGCGCAGGGCGGGACGCTGGTCCAGCACCTACCCGACGTGCTGGGCAACAGTGAGCACCGCCGCACCCCGGGCTCGTTCGACGGCGCCGACAACCCGATGCGCCTGGTCGCCGGCTCGCTGGCCGCCCGCGCGGCGGGCGAGGAGCGCCACTCGGCGCGCTGCCACCACCACCAGGCGGTCGATCGGGTCGGCGACGGATACGTCGTCACCGGCTGGTCGGACGCCGACGAGCTGCCGGAGGCGATCGAGATCCCCGATCGGCGCTTCGCGCTCGGCGTTCAGTGGCACCCGGAGGCCGACGACCTCAGCCAGGTCGTCGGCGCCCTCGTGCAGGCCGCGGTGGACGCGAAGTCCCCGTCGGGCTCCGCGCGCTAGATCAGACGGCGTTCAGGGTCCCGCGGGCCCGGCACACGAGCGCCTTGCTCGCCGCGGTCGTGACGTTCAGCGCGCGGCCGATGTGCGAGTGCGAGTGATCCTCGAGCTCGAACATCACGAGCGCGCGGCGCTGGCGGCTCGGCAGCTCGTTGATGTGGGCGACGAGGCTGTCCATCCGCTCGCGGCGGTTGATCAGCGACACCGGGTCCGAGCCGAACGCGACGAGGCCCAGCGCGTCCTCGCCGAGCGGCACGCTGTGCTGCGGGCGGCGCATCTGGTCAAGCGCGCGGTTGCGGGCGATCGCGTACAGCCACGGGCGCAGTGCGATCTGGCGTTCGGGGTCGGCGCACAGCGAGCGGTGCGCCTTGACGTAGACGTCCTGAACGACCTCCTCGGCGTCGTGGTGCGCGCCACCCATGATCTTGCGGGCGTACGCGAGCAGGGCGTCGTGGTAACGGTCGTGGATCTCGTTGAGCGCGTAGGGCGAGCCGGCGCGCAAAGCAGCGACCAGCTCGTCGTCTGAGGCCCGGCGCAGGCTGGCCTGGGTGTGCTGATCGGTCATGACAGACAGGATCGGGCTCCGCGCGTCGTTCGTGGCCGCGCGCGGGTGTCGCATCGCCCACCCCGAGGTGCTCGATTCCCACACCTGGGTGTGGCAGCGCGGTCGGGCGGGCCTGCAAGGCTGTGCCCTGCCGTGACCGACGACTCGCCTCTCGCCCCGCACGCCGCGACGCCGAGCGAGCTCCAGGCGCGCGTCGAAGCGGCGCGCGAGGGACGCCCGTTCCTGGTTCTGCGCGACGACACCGGCGCCCAGCGGCTCGTCGACCTCGGCGGCGAGCGCGATCGGCTGAGCATCGGCCGCGGGGAGACCAACGACATCAGCCTGCCGTGGGACGGCGAGGTCTCGCGCCTGCACGCAGAGCTCGAGCGGATTGCCGGCGAGTGGACGATCGCCGACGACGGGCTGTCGCGCAACGGCACGTACGTCAACGGCGCGCGGATCGGCGGGCGACACCGGCTGCGCGACGGCGAGGTCGTGCGGATCGGCAACACGACGATCGCCTACCAGCGCCCGGCGGTCGCCGACGGACGCGAGGAGACGCGGATCGCCGACCAGCCGCTGACCCGAGACGACCTCAACGCCACGCAGCGCAAGGTGATCGTGGCGCTCGCGCGTCCCTACCGCCACGGCGAGTTCGCCACGCCCGCGACCAACCAGACGATCGCCGATGAGCTGCACCTGTCGGTCGACGCGGTCAAGGCACAGCTGCGCACGCTGTTCATCCGCTTCGGCATCGAGCACCTGCCCCAGAACGAGAAGCGCTCGCGGCTCGTCTCCGAGGCGATCCGCAGCGGGATCGTCACCCAGCGCGAGCTTTGACGCGCACGACTTCGCCGTTGACGCACGCGATCCACGCGCCGGCGGCGTCGGCGGTGATGTCGAACGGCTGCACGCAGACGTGCTCGGGCGTACCGACCGGGCCGCTTTCGGCGTTGAAGTGCGCCACCGTGCCATCGTTGGCGACGACCCAGATGTCGCTGCCGTGGACGGCAACCGCGGTCGGGCCGAGCCCGGTCGCGCCGAGCACGGTCTTGCGCAGCGTGGCGGGGTCGATCTCGAACAGCTCGTTCGTCGTTCCCGCCACGGTCACGTAGACGGCGTCGCTGCCGACCGCGACCTGCTGTGGGTCGTCGGCCAGCGGGACGGGGCGCGCCGTGCCGGTGCTCAGCGCAACGCGCTCGAGCTGAGCCACGCGCTGGTTGATGATCCACACCGCGCGGTCGCCGACCGCCATGTCGCGGATCCCGGCCGGGACCGGGAAGCCGCCGATGATCTTGCTGTGCACCGGCCCGGGCGCGACCCGCAGCACCTGATCGGGGATGGCGGCGCCGGTCGTGCGGACGCCGACCCAGAGGCTGTCGGCGCCGATGTCGAGCCACACCGGGAGCCCAGGGTCGGTCTGCGCGGTCAGCCCGGCTGTGGCCAGTCGAACCCTCGTCGCACCGTTGCGCAACCGGCCGAGCGTCTTGCGGCGCTGGTTGAGGACCCACAGCGAACCGAAGCCGGACGCGATCGTGGCCGTTCCGGCGCTCTTGGCGACGCTCTTCCCGCGCGAGGCGTCCTTGCGGTGAAACGACAGGAGGTGATGGCTCGGGTTGGCAGACGTCCAGACGGTCGACCCGACGATCGCGATCGAGTTCAGGCGCCGGACCGAGGTCGGGATGACCTTGACCGACGCCATCCCGGGGTTGCCGGTCGGTGTCGTCGGCGGCGTGGTCGTGGTCGGCGGCGTTGTCGCCTGCGTCGTGGGCGTCGGGGACCCACCGCCCGCCGTCAGGACGATCGCGAGCGTCGCGGCGGCAACGACGCACAGCGCGGCGATCGTTGCCAACGCCCAACGACGTCGCCGGCGGCGGATCGCGTCGTCGCCGATTGTCGTCACGCCGGTCGGCGACGACGGCTCGCCACCGCTGACGATCGTCTGGTCGTCCTCGCCCGGGGCGGCCGCACCGCGCGCGACGACGCGCTCCGGCGCCGGGGCGACGCTCTCGCCGGCGGCGCTCAGCGCGGCGCGACCGAGGTCGCCGGCTGACTGAAAACGCTCGTCGGGCTCCTTGGCCAGCGCGCGGTCGAGCACCGCGCCGAAGGCGGCCGGGACGCCTGGAGCGAGCACGTCGACCGGCTCGGGTGGGTCGTTGAGGTGCGCCCACAGCGTCGCCTCGTCGGACTCCCGCTGAAACGGCGTCGCACCGCTCAGCGCGAAGAACAGGACGCAGCCGAGCGCGAAGACGTCGGTCCGCGCATCGACGCGCTGGCCGCGGATCTGCTCGGGCGCGACGTAGCCCAGCGTGCCGACCCACTGGCCGGAGCGGCTCAGCCCGCCCGTGTCGAGCACGCGCTTGCTGAGCCCGAAGTCGGTCAGGTAGGCGTGGTCGTCGGCGGTCAGCAGCACGTTGGCCGGCTTGACGTCGCGGTGGACGAGGCCGCGGGCGTGGGCGGCGTCCAGCGCGCCGCCGAGCTGCGACACGATCCGCGCCGCGCGATGGGGCTCGAGTGCGCCGTCGCGCCGCTCGACCGTGCGCAGGTCCTCTCCGTCGACGTAGCGCATCGCCAGGTAGAGCGTCCCGTCCTGCTCGCCGGCGTAGTAGATCGGGATGACGTGCGGGTGGTCGATCGCGGCCGCGATCCGCGATTCGCGGACGAAGCGCTCGCGGAAGCCCTCGTCCTGGGCGAGATGCGGTGCGATCAGCTTCAGCGCGACCGGGCGGTCGAGGTCGAGCTGGGTCGCGCGGTAGACAACGCCCATGCCGCCTCGCCCTGCCACGGCCTCGATGCGATGGCCGGCGAAGATGTCGCCCGGTGAGAGCTCCACCGGGGCGAGTGTAGGGACGCGATCACCCGGTAGCGTGTCGGCTCTCGTGCGTAGGTCGACGGCCATCCGCGCCGCCGCGTGGGTGGCGGTTGGCACCGGAGTGGCGATGCCGCTCGTTCGCCGGCGGCGCAAGCTCCCAGCTCCGGTCGTGCTCGCGACGGCGGCCGTCGCGCCGATGGCGCTGTGCGTCGCGGTGCGCCGCTCGCGCACGCGCGACGTCGCGACCATCGTGCTGCAGATGCTCGCGTACCTGGCCGCGTACGAAATGCCCAACGACGATCCCGAGAAGCTGCGTGCGCGTGTCCGTGTCGACTATCCGGTGCGCGTCGACCGCCTGATCGGGTTCGGGAAGCTGCCGTCGCTGCGCCTCCAGGCGCTCGCCGCGCCGGGCCGTGTGCGCCCGGCCGAGCAGCTGCTGGTGTGGGCGCACTGGATCTGGTTCGTCGTGCCCCACTCGACGATCGTCTACATGATGGTCCGCCATCCCGAGCGCGTCGAGCGCTCCGCGGCGATGATGTATTCGGTCTACGACCTGGGGCTGATCGGCTACTGGGCGGTGCCGACCGCGCCCCCGTGGTTTGCCGCGCAGCGGGGGCGGCTCGGAGCGCCTGAGGACCCCGCGCTGCGGCGCATGATGGTCGAGCACGGACAGGCGTTTTGGAAGGACGGCTGGCAGCCGCTCTACAGTTTGCTGGGAGGGAACCCGCTGGCAGCCATGCCGTCCTTGCACTTCGCCACGTCCTTGATGGCCGCGCGCCTGTTGTCCGAGACAGGCACGATTCCAGGCGCGGTCGGCTGGACGTACGCGCTGACCCTCGGTTTCGCGCTCGTGTATCTGGGCGAGCACTACGTCGCCGATCTGCTCGCCGGCGCGGCGCTGACCGAAGGCGTGCGCCGCATCGGCCCGCGCACGGCGCCGCTGCTGCACGCGTTCTCGCGCCGGATCCGCGCCCTCGAGGCGGCGGCACACGCGTGACCGAGGACCGGGCGCCGCGCAGCGACGAGGTGGCCGACCGCGCTGCGGTCTCCGGCGACGAAGACGAGATGCCGCGGATGGTGCTGACGCGCGAGCGGATGATCGTGTTCGCGGTGTTCGTTGTCTCCGCAGTGGCGTTCATGTACTTCGTGGTGCCGAAGCTCGCCGGGCTGCACAAGACGTGGAATCGCCTGCAGGACGGCGAGCCCGGCTGGCTGATCGCGGCCGCCGGCTTCGAGGTCCTCAGCTACCTCAGCTACATGTGGCTGTTTCGGACGGTGTTCGTCCGCGGCAAGTCGCGGATCGGCTGGAAGGAGAGCTACGAGATCACGATGGCCGGCGTCGCCGCGACGCGCCTGTTCGCCGCCGCCGGTGCAGGCGGCGTGGCGCTGACCGCATGGGCCGTGCGCAAGTCGGGCATGTCGCGACGGGCGACCGCCGTGCGGTTGATCGCGTTCATGTCGATGCTGTATTCGGTCTACGTGGCGGCCATCGTGGTCTGCGGGATCCTGCTGCGCACCGGGGTCCTGCACGGCGAGCACCCATTCGGCTTCACGATCATCCCGGTGCTGATCGGCATGGGGCTGCTGATCGGATTCGTCGCCGTCGCATTCGTGCCCAAGGACGTCGAGGAGCGCCTGATGAAGGGCTCGGAGGGCGAGGGCCGCAAGTCGAAATGGATGGCCCGGCTGTCGGCCGCCCCGGCGATGATCTCGGCGGGCGCCAAGAACGGCCTGGACCTCGTTCGCCAGCGCGAGCCGGGCGTGCTCGGCGCCGGCGGCTGGTGGCTGTTCGACATCATGGTCCTGTGGGCGTGCTTCCACGCCTTCGGCGACCCGCCACCGTTCGGCGTGATCGTGATGTGTTACTTCATCGGGATGCTGGCCAACACGCTGCCGCTCCCGGGCGGGATCGGCGGCGTCGAGGGCGGCGTGATCGGCACGTTCATCGCGTTCGGCGTCGACGGAAGCTACGCACTTGTGGCCGTGCTGTCCTACCGTGCGTTCTCGTTCTGGCTGCCGACGATCCCCGGCATCATCGCCTACCTCCAGCTGCGTCGCACGGTCGCCAGGTGGAGTGGTACTATACCTAATGAAGCAACCCCCCGAACGGAGACTGTGAATGTCTGATCGCGACGAAGTCACCACCAAGATCGAAGACGTGGTGATCGTCGGCAGCGGACCGGCCGGCTATACCGCCGCGCTGTACACGTCGCGCGCGAACCTGGCGCCGCTGGTGATCGAGGGCTTCGCGTGGGGCGGCCTGTTGCAGCAGACGACCGACGTCGAGAACTACCCCGGCTTCCCCGACGGGATCATGGGCCCCGAGCTCATGACCAAGCTGCGCGAGCAGGCCGAGCGCTTCGGCGCGCGCCTGATCACCGACCAGGCCGAGCGTCTCGAGCTGGCGACCGAGCCCGGTGGCATCCACAAGGTGTGGGTCGACGACGAGCTGCACCTCGCCCGCACGGTGATCCTCGCGATGGGCGCCGAGCACAAGAAGATCGGCGTTCCCGGCGAGGAGGAGCTCGGCGGCCGCGGCGTCTCCTACTGCGCGACCTGCGACGCCGCGTTCTTCAAGAACAAGAACACGGTCATCGTCGGCGGCGGGGACAGCGCGATGGAGGAGGCGATCTTCCTGGCCAAGTTCGCCGACACGGTCACGATCGTCAATCGCCGCGACGAGTTTCGCGCGTCGAAGATCATGCTCGACCGCGCCAAGGCGGTCGACAACATCCAGTGGCTGACGCCGTACGTCGTCGACCAGTTCGCCGGCTGCGACGACGCGCTGCCGACCGTCCACCTGCGCCACGTCGACACGGGCGAGGAGAAGCTGATCGAGAACGCCGGCACGTTTGTCGCGATCGGCCACGAGCCGCAGTCGATGCTCGTCGACAGCCAGATTGAGATCGACGGCGAGGGCTATGTCGTCACCCAGGGGCGTTCGACGCGCACGAACCTGCCCGGCGTGTTCGCGGCCGGCGACCTCGTCGACCACACCTACCGCCAGGCGATCACCGCCGCCGGCAGCGGCTGTCAGGCGGCGCTCGACGCCGAGTGGTACCTGCGCGACACGCCGCAGGTCCCGACGCCGGCGTCGCTGCAGGACGTCGGCGACCTCGCCGAGGCCCAATGGGCGGCCCCGGCGGAGTCGTAGACGCGCGTACTACGCGAGGTTGACGTAGACCGACTTGCCCTCGAGGTAGGCGTTCATGCCCTCGGGGCCGTGCTCGCGGCCGACGCCCGACGACTTGAAGCCGCCGAACGGCATGCTGGAGCTCAGCATGCCCCACCCGTTGACGTAGACGCTTCCGGCGCGCAGCAGCCCAGCCAGCTTGTGGGCGTTGCGGATGTCGGAGGTCCAGACGCCGGCCGCCAGGCCGTATTCGCCGGCGTTGGCGCGCCGCGCGACGTCCTCGATCGTGTCGTAGGGCTGGGCGACGAGCACCGGGCCGAAGATCTCCTCGCGGACGATCGACGCGTTGTCGTCGGTGGCGGCAAACAGCGTCGGCTTGACGAAGTAGCCGTCGGGGTGGGACTCCAGCGACGTCCCGCCGCCGGCCAGCAGCTCGGCCTCCTCGCGACCCGCCGCGATGTAGGAGCTGACGCGCGCGTGCTGCTCGCTGGAGACCAGCGGGCCGACGAACGTCGTCGGATCGAGGCCCGGACCGGGCACCGTCGCCTCGGCCTGCGCGGCCAGCGCGTTGACGACGTCGTCGAACTGGTCCTTCTGCACCATCAACCGCGACGCGGCGGTGCAGACTTGGCCCGAGTTGAAGTACATGCCGGAGAACGCCCCCGTGACGGCGGCATCGATGTCGGCATCGGGCAGCACGATGTTCGGAGACTTGCCGCCGAGCTCCAGCGTGACGCGCTTCAGCGCCTTGCCGGCAATTCCGCCGATCTCACGGCCGACCGAGGTCGAGCCGGTGAAGGCGATCTTGTCGATGTCGGGGTGGGCGACGAGCGCCTGGCCGGTCGAGCCGTCGCCGGTGACGACGTTGAGGACGCCGGGCGGCAGGCCCGCCTCGAGCGCCAGCTCACCGAGGCGCAGCGCGGTCAGCGGAGTCTGCTCGGCCGGCTTGAGGACGACCGTGCAGCCGGCGGCGAGCGCAGGGGCGACCTTCCACACCGCCATCAGCAGCGGAAAGTTCCACGGCACGATCTGGCCGCAGACGCCGACCGGCTCGCGGCGGGTGTAGGCGAAGACGTTGGCCAGCGCGTCGGGGCGCGTCTCGCCGGCGATCCGCGTCGGCCAGCCGGAGTACTCGTGGAAGTGGCCGATCGCGCTCTCGACATCGACGGCGCGTGCCAGCGAGAGCGGCTTGCCGTTGTCGAGCGACTCCATCTGGGCGAGCTGATCGGCATTGGCTTCGACCAGCTCCGCGAGGCGGGTCAGGAAGCGCCCGCGCTCGGGCGCCGTCATGGTGCGCCACGGCGAGTCGTCGGCGAACGCGGCGCGCGCAGCCTTGACCGCGCGGTCGACGTCCTCCGCACCGCCCTGGGCGATCGTGGCGATCGTCTGACCGTTGGACGGGTCGACGGTCTCGAACGTCGCGTCGTCGGCTGCGGATACCCACTCGCCGTTGATGAGCAGGCCGTGGTCGCGCGAGATGAAATCGCGTGCCGCGTCTGAGAGCTGGTCGGGCAGTGCGGTTGTCGCCATGTGTTGGTCCCCTCCTACGGGGTGAGAACGATCTTTAAGGCCTGGTGCTGGGCGTACAGATCGTACGCCTCTGGAGCATCGTCCAGGGACATGTGATGCGTGACGAGCGGTGCCGGGTCCAGATCGCCGCTGCCCAGCAGCGCGAGAACGTGGTCCATGTGGGCGATCACGTTGCTCAGGCCGCTACGGACGTTCAGCGACTTGAACCACAGCAGGTTCATGCGGACCTCGCCCGGCTGGGCGACGCCGACGAGGCTCAGCGTGCCGCATTTGGCGGCCATCAGGATCGCCAGGTCAAGTGCCTGCGACGAGCCGACGGCCTCGACGACGACGTCGGCGCCCCGTCCCTCCGTCGCGGCCTTGACCGCGGCTCGCGGGTCCTCCTCGGTCAGGTGCACGGCCTGGGCGCCGAAGCGTCGGGCCATCTCGAGCCGCTCGGCGACCGTGTCGACCGCGATCACGTGCGCGGCGCCGGCGACGCGCGCGCCCTGCACCGCGCACAGGCCGACCGGCCCGAGGCCCAGCACGGCGACGACGTCGCCCGGCTGCACACCGGAGCCGGCGGTCGCGTGGTAGCCGGTGGCCATCACGTCGCCGGCGAAGAGCGCGATGTCGTCCGACAGGCCATCGGGCACCGGGCGCAGCGTCAGGTTGGCGTGGGGAACGAGCGCCATGTCGGCCTGGGTGCCGTTGAGGTCGCCCATCGCCTTGCCGTGACCGAATGTGCGCCCGAAGTCGCAGCGGTGGAAGTTGGCCTGGCGGCAGAAGTGGCACAGGCCGCACGCGACGTGGAACGCGCCCAGCACCCGGTCGCCCGCCTTGACGTTGGTGACGCCGTCGCCGATCGCCTCGACGACGCCGACGTACTCGTGGCCGATCGTCGTGCCGGGGTCCATCGGGTTGCGGCCATGGTAGATATGGAGGTCCGAGCCGCAGACGCCGGTCGCGGTAATCCGGATGACCGCGTCGTCCGCGGCGAGCAGCTCGGGCTCGGGGCGCTCGTCGACGCGAACCTCGCCGGGCGCCTGGAATGTGACCGCTCGCATGAGGCGGCCAATCTAGCGGCTGGTAGGCCTGCTGACATCGGCGCTGGGAACTGACGCATGGCTTCTGCGCAACCTTTAGGCTCTTTAGGAGTTCTTAAGGTTGATGATGAATAGCCACCAATTCATGTATCCGAAGGTCGTGCCGATCGCGCCGCAGCCCGCGCCGCAGGCACCGCAGCCTCCGGCCGCTCCTTCCCAGCGCTAGACGCGCTGTTCCGGGTCAGGACCGCCGGGTCGCGGTGCCGCGTGCGCGCGGTGCGCAGGTT
Source organism: uncultured Actinomycetes bacterium (assembly GCA_963766605.1). Lineage (GTDB taxonomy): Bacteria > Actinomycetota > Thermoleophilia > Solirubrobacterales > Solirubrobacteraceae > AC-49. The sequence goes on along the minus strand of CAVYAT010000003.1, from coordinate 43,811 downwards.
TCCTGACCGCAGTTGTGCACTTCACTTTGGGTGCACCACAGTTCCGGGGGGATGCTGTCGAATGCCGGCTGAGTGTCGTGGGCCGGGTTCGACCCTACGACGCGACGGGCGCCCCGCCGGGCGCCCTTCGCGCTTAAAGAATGCGCTCAGCGGGTGCGCCGGCGCAGCGAGTGGGCGACCCGGTAGCCGTCGCCGTGGCGCAGTCGCAGCGCGTCGAGCACGGTCACGGCGTGGTCGGGCCCGACCATCTCAAGCCACGCAAACGGCCCGCGCGGGTGGCTCATGCCGAGCTCCATGCCGGCGTCGATATCGGTCTCGGAGCCGACGCCCTCCCCGAGGGCGAAGCTCGCCTCGTTGATCGTCTGGAAGACCATCCGCCCGAGCACGCCGCCGGGGCTGTCGCCGATCCACGTCGTGTACGCGCCGATCGAGGTGAAGAACTTCTGCACCTGCTCGGCTAGGTCGTCGGGCGTCGTCGAGTCGCGGATCAGCTCGACCATGCCGAGCACCGGGAGCGTGTGGAAACCGACCGTACCGGCCGGCAGCTCGTCGTTGACGTGCAGCACCGCGCGCGGGCCGCTCGCGGTGCTGTCGGGGGCGCCCGAGCAGTCGACGATCAGCGGCCAGCCGCCGCCGTGGCCGCTCGCGTCCCAACCCGCCTCATCGGCGCGCTCGCGCAGCGCCGCGGCGATCGGCCAGTCGCCGAGGATCGACACGCCGCCGTCGCCGCCGCCGACCGGCGGCAGCTCCGGGTCGGCCGGGCGGTACGGGCCGTCGCTGTCGTAGTCGTACCAGCCGTGCTGCGTCTTGCGCCCGAAGCGCCCGCTGGCGACGATCTGCTCGCTCAGCGGCGACGGGCGCCAGCGCGGCTCGCCGAAGCCGAGCTCGAAGAACGACTTGGAGATCACGAAGCCGGTCTCGATCCCGACCAGGTCCTGAAGCTCGAACGGTCCCATCCGGTAGCCGCCGCCGACGCGCACCAGCGTGTCGATCGTCTTGGGCTCGGAGATCCGCTCGTGGGCGCTGCGCAGCGCCTCGAGGCCGAACGGGCGGTTGACGCGGTTGACGATGAAGCCGGGTCCGTCCTTGGCGTCGATCACGCGGCGCCCCATCGCGACGCCGGTCGCCTGGGCGATCGCGACTGCGCGCTCGCCCGAGAGCATGCCCGCGATGACCTCGACCAGCGCCATCAGCGGCGCCGGGTTGAAGAAGTGCATGCCGACGACGCGCTCGGGACCCGGGACGGCCGCGGCGATCGCCGTGATCGGGATCGACGACGTGTTGGAGGCCAGCACGCAATCGGCGCCGACGACGCCGGCCAGCTCGACGAACATCTTGTGCTTGAGCTCGAGGTTCTCGGGCGCCGCCTCGATGATCAGCTCGCAGTCGGCCATACCCGCCAGCGACGCCACGCCGCTGACGCGTTCGCCGATCTCGCCGGCGTCGCCCTCGAGACGACCCTTGTCGACGAGCTTTCCGATGCCCTCGCGCAGCTTGTCGATGCCCCGCTGCAAGGCGACCTCGTCGGGGTCGTAGAGCAGCGTCCGCGCCCCGCTCTGGGCCGCGAGCTGGGCGATCCCCGAGCCCATCGTGCCGGCGCCGAGGACGCCGATGACGTTCGCCGCGTCCGCCATCCTCTACGCGAGCGCGTTGATGCCGGTCAGGAACCGGCCGATGATCAGCTTCTGGATCTGCGACGTGCCCTCGTAGAGCGTCGTGACGCGCACGTCGCGCAGCATCCGCTCGACCGGATGGTCGTCGACGTAGCCGGAGCCGCCGTGGACCTGGATCGCCTCGTTGGCCACCCACTGCGCGGCCTCGGTCGCGTACAGCTTCGCGATCGACGTCTCGAGCGTGTTCGGCTCGCGCTGGTCCTTGAGCCAGCCGGAGCGGAACGTCAGCAGTCGTGCGGCGTCGGTGCGCAGCTTCATCTCGGCCAGCATCGACTGTACGAGCTGGAACGAGGCGATCGGCTTGCCGAACTGCACGCGCTCCTGGGCGTACTGGACCGACGCGTCCAGAGCGCCTTGGCAGATGCCGACGCAGCCCGACGCGACCGAGTAGCGCCCCGAGTCCAGCGAGCTCATCGCGACGCTGAAGCCCTTGCCGATCGGGCCGAGCACGTCCTCGTCGGCGCAGAACACGTCGTCGAGCGCGATCGACGCGGTGTCGGAGGCGTGGAGGCCCATCTTGCCCTTGATCTCCGTGGCGACGTACCCGGGCTGATCGGTGTCGACGAGGAACGCGCCGAGGCCCTTGTGGCCGAGCGACGGGTCGGTCTGGGCGAAGATCATCGCGACCTTGGCGTGGCTGCCCAGCGAGATGAACATCTTCGAGCCGTTGATCTTCCAGCCGCCGTCGACCCTGGTCGCCCGCGTGCGCTGGTTGGCGGCGTCGGAGCCGGTGTCGGGCTCGGTCAGGCCGAAGCAGCCGAACCACTCGCCCGAGCACAGCTTCGGCAGGTACTTGTGCTTCTGCTCCTCAGTGCCGTACTTGAGGATCGAGGAGCAGACGAGCGACGTCTGGACCGAGATCACGGTGCGCATCGCGCTGTCGCCCCGGCCTACCTCCTGCACGACGAGCCCGTAGGTCACGTAGTCCAGGCCGGCGCCGCCGTATTCGGGCGGCACGATCGCGCCGAGATAGCCCTGAGCGGCGATCTTCTGCGCCAGCTCCATGTCGAAGTGGTGGTTGCGAGCGTTCTCGTCGGCCCGCGCGATTACCTCGTTGTTGGTGAAGTCCCGCGCGGTCTCCTGGACGTGAAGCTGCTCGTCGGTGAGAGAGAAGTCCATTGATTGCACGCTATCTGCTCAACGGCGAGCGATGACCGCTGCCCATGGGCGTCTGGCAGTCTTGCCCCATGGACTCCGAGACGCTGCGCGTTGCCGTCTACACGGCGTTCGCCACGACCGGCCGCGCTCCGGACGTGCAGGGGCTGGCGCAGCGACTCTCGATGACGACCCAGGACGTCCACGCCGGTCTGCGGGCGCTGCACGACACACGCCATCTGGTGCTCGGCGACGACGGCGAGATCGTCATGGCCCACCCGTTCTCGGCCGTGCCGCTGGGCTTCAGCGTCATGGGCCGCAAGTCCCTGTGGTGGGGCGGGTGCGCGTGGGACGCGTTCGCGCTGCCCCATGTGGTGACCGACGAGCCCGACGTGCTCGTGGCCACGCGCTGCCCGGCGTGCGACGGCGCCCACGCCTGGGTCGTCGGGCGCGACGGCCCGCCGGACGGCGAGCAGGTGGCCCACTTCCTCAAGCCGGCGAGGGAGATGTGGGCCGACGTCGTGCACACCTGCGCCAACCAGCGGTTGTTCTGCTCGTCGGGCTGCGTGGCGCGGTGGCTGGACGAGACCGGCAACGCGTATGGCGATGTCCTCGATCTCGCAACGCTGTGGCGGCTGGCTGCCCACTGGTACGACGGGCGCCTGGAGCGCGGCTATCAGCGGCGCGAGCCCGAGGCGGCGGCGGCGTACTTCGCGCAGGTCGGTCTGTCCGGGGCGTTCTGGGGTCTGCCGTGAGGTCGTTGATGATCGGCGGTGGTTGTCGTGGGCTGGGACTGGCGTCGTCGCTGGTCGCCGAGGGCCACGCGGTGCGCGCGGTGACCCGCGACGAGTCGCATCGCGCCGCGATCGAGGGGGCCGGAGCCGAGTGCTTCATCGCCGACCCCGATCGGATCGGGACGCTGCGCTACGCGCTGGACAACGTGACCGTCCTGCTGTGGCTGCTGGGGACGGCCGGTGGGCCCCCCGAGCAGGTTCGCGCGCTGCACGACACGCGCCTGGAGTTCATGCTCGAGCGGACGATCGACACGACGGTGCGCGGAGTCATCTACGAGGCGGCGGGAACGGTCCCCGCCAACGTGCTGGCGGTCGGCGAGGCGCACGCGCGGCGCCTGTGCGAGCGCAACGAGATCCCGCTGGCCATCGTGCGCGCGCAGCCCGCCGGCGAGCAATGGCCCGGCGAGGTCCGTGGGGCGATCGAGCAGCTACTCGCTAGTCCGCGAGCCGCTCCAGCAGGTTCCCGACGATCCGCGCCGTAGCGCCCCAGATCAGGATGTCGCCGACGACGTACGTGTCGGTCTGGAACGTCATGCCGCTGCGCGTGACAGGCCGGATCGCGTAGCCGTCGCGCAGGTCGTCGAGCGTGAGCTCGATCATCTCGGCGACCTCGGCGGCGGCCGGGTCCCAGACGTGGCCGGGCTCGATCACGCCGACGAACGGGTAGATCGCGTAGCCGCTGGCGATCGTCGGCGTCGGCTCGAGCGCGCCGACGACGGCCACCGCCTCGGGCGGCAGGCCGATCTCCTCGTGCGCCTCGCGCAGCGCCGTGTCGAGCAGCCCGGCGTCCTGTGGGTCGCGACGCCCCCCGGGGAACGAGACCTCGCCGGGGTGGCGGCGCAGGTCGTCGCGACGGCGGGTGAAGACGCTGTGGACGAGGTCGTCGGCGCCGACGTAGAGCGGCACGAGGACCGCCGACTCCGTGTCGCCGATGACGTCGAGCGTGACCGCGTACGCCGGCTCCAGCAGGACGCCGGCCAGCGTCGTTTCGAGCTCGTCGCGGGTCCTAATGGGCGAGCTCGACGCGCTCGACGCGCTCGTCGAACATGACTTCGCCGTCGAGCGTGCGGTGCACCGGACACTTGGCGGCGATGACGCGCAGGCGCTCGACCTGCTCGTCGGGCAGGTCGGCCGGGAAGCGCAGGACCATGCTGAACCGTGTTGGGCAGCCGCGCTCGGCCGGCGCGTAGCTCGCCTCGACCTCGACATCGCCGACGTCCCACCCCTTGCGGCGCGCGTACATCTCCATCGTCACCGCCGTGCACGAGGCGAGGCTGGCGGCCAGCAGCTCCTGGGGGCTGGGGCCGGCATCCTCACCGCCGACGTCGATCGGCTCGTCGCCGATCAGCTGATGCTCCCGGATCTTGATCGTCTGCTTGTACTGGCCTGCGCGCTGGGAGGTCGCCTTCATGGACATGGTTCGATTCTACGCTTCTCAATACAGCTGGTTGAACACCAGGCCAGTCGGGATCTTCGGATAGAAGAACGTGGACTTCGGTGGCATGTTGACCCCGGCCGCGGCGATGTCGCGAACCTGCGACACGGGGCTCGGGCGCATGAAGAACGCAGCGTCGGCGGCCCCGCTGCGGACCATCTGAAGTGCTTCCTCGTCGGTGCGTGAGTAGTCGAGGCCGTGCTTGTGGTCGATGTCGTCGTCGGTCAGGCCGATCGGCCCCTTGATCAACAGCGCCTCGAGCACCGCCGTGTCGAGCCGGCGGTAGGCGTCGGGCATGTCGGGGAGCGCGCGGTCGGCGATCGCCTGGTCTTTCAGCGTCAGCCGGAACGCCTGGCGGTGGTGGGCGTCGATGTAGCCGAGGGTCAGCGGGCCGTCGCCCTCGGGCGGGCGCAGCTCGTCGTGCTCGATCGCCACGATGTCGAAGTTCTCGCGCAGCGCGGCGGCCAGCGCCTCCTGGCGCGCCGAGTCCTTGAGGTCCGTCAGCAGCCGGTGGGTGGGGAACACGGTCAGGCCCTCGTCCTGGAGCGACACGAGCGTCATCAGGACGTAGCGGTGGTCACCGTCGCCGCCGACCTCGTCGGCGTAGGCGCGCGCGGTCTCGTAGCGGTGGTGGCCGTCGGCGATCAGCAGCTCGGTGTCCGCCAGCGCCGCCGTGACGGCGGCCAACGTCTGCGGGTCGGTGACCCGCCACAGGCGGTTGACGGTGCCGTCGTCGTCGACCGTGCGGCCGTCGGGCTCACGCGTCAGCTGGGCGTGCAGCGCGTTCCACGCTGTGTTCCGCGGGTCGTCGTAGAGGCTGAAGATCGGCGACAGGTTGGTCCGCGTCGCGCGCGTCAGGCGCAGCCGGTCCTCCTTGGGGCCGGGATGGGTGCGCTCGTGCGGGCGAATACGTCCCGGGCCGTAGTCGGTCACGCCCACCCGAGCGAAGAAGCCGTTGCGGGTCATCGCGCGTCCGTCCGGGCCGGTGTAGTCCTGGACGAGCGCCCACAGCGCCTGCGCATCGTCGCGTGTGACCGCACCCTCCTGCTGCCAGGCGCTCCACAGCTGCGCGGCCTGCGCGTAGGGGTCGCCGCCGGCCGGCAGATCGACGCGCACGACGTTGTACGGCGAGCGCGCCGCGAGCTGCTCGCGCTGCTGGGGATCGATGACGTCGTAGGGGGGAGCGACCAGGTTCTGGAGGTCGCCGGCGACCCCCTGGTCGTAGTGCAGCGCGCGTAACGGTTCGACGGCGGCCATGCGGCGCTCGACCCTAGCGAACGCTCCGCGCGCGGCGTAACGTGCGCGTGACCCGCCGGTTGCATGGCCATGAGCTCACGCACACCCGTCCTACTCGGCGTGATCGCGGCGTTCACCGTCGCGGCATCGGCTCACGCCGCCGGCCCCTACTACGTGGAGCCCGGCCCCAGTGCCCACCACGGCCTTCCGTGCGATGTGCTGAACCCGTGTGCGATCGACTGGGCGCTCGATATGACCCACCTGCCCGCCGGCAGCACCGTCCTGATCGAGGCCGGGACGTACGACGTGACCGCGTCTCCGCCGGTCGTGATGCAGCCGCTGACCATCGAGCCCGACCCCGCGGCGGCGAGCGTGCCGTTGATCGAGAGCGGGGCCTCGTTCCAGCCGGTACTGAAGTTCGACACCGGCTCCGACGGCAGCCGGCTGACCGGGGTCGACCTCACGGCGACGGGCCTGGCCAAGCCGGCGCTGAACGTCACCGTGCCCGCGACGATCGACCATGTCGTCGTGGCGAGCACGACGGTCGGCATCGACGCCGCGGCGACCGCGAACATCAGCGACGCGACGGTGACGGCCACCGGCTCGTCGTCGGCGGTTGGGATCATCGACGAGCCGGGCTCCGCCGGCGGCGGCCAGATCACCGACACCAACGTACGCAGCGACGGGCTCGGCGTGCAGGCGGGCGGCCAGGTCGGCCCGGGTGCCGTGATGCGCCGTCTGAACGTGGCGGCCAAGGGGGTCGGCGTGGAGGAGATCTCCGGGCCGCTGACACTGACCGACAGCCTCGTCACCAGCGCCTCGGGCGACGGGCTCCAGGCACAGAACGGCACGCTGACCGCGCGAAACGACACCGTGATGGCGCCGGCCGGTGACGCGCTGCACACACTCGCTTCGCCCCTGCTCGGCATCGACCCGGGCACGATCGATGTCCGCAACACGATCGCGCGTGGCGCGATCGACGCGGTGGCCGACCCGGGCTCGACGGCCCCCCAAAGCGCCGTGATCGACATCGGCTACTCGAACGTCGTGACCACCAGCCGCGTCACCGACCTCGGCCACAACCAGCCCGGCAACCCGCTGTTCGTGAACTCGATGAGCGACTTTCATCTCCAGCCGACCTCGCCGGCGATCGACGCCGGCATCACCGATCCCGCCGACGGGCCGACCGATCTCGATGGCCGGCCGCGGGTCCAGGGCGCAGCGCCCGACATCGGCGCCTACGAGGCGACGCCGGTCGCGCCCGTCGCGCCGGCCCCCGGGTCACCGGGTCCGCCCGTCGTGGCATCCGCGCCGGCCGACACGACCGCGCCGGTGGTCAGCGGTCTGTCAATGACCCACCGGCGCTTCGCCGACCGCGCGGGCGCAACGCACGCGCGCGGACGGCGCGGCCGCGTCGTGCGCGGCACCGCGTTCGCGTTCACGGTCTCCGAGGCCGCGCGCGTCACGATCGCGATCGTCGCCGAGACCAGCGGCCGCCGCAGCCACGGGCGCTGCGTGCGCGCCACCCGACGCCTGGCCCACGCTCGGCGCTGCACGCGCCTGGTCGCCGCCGGCACCGTCGTTCACGCCGTCGGCAAGGGGCACGCCAGCGTCGCGTTCAGCGGCCGGATCGGCAAGCGAACGCTGGCGGCCGGGCGCTACCGCGCGACGCTGACCGCGGTCGACGCCGCCGGCAACCGCTCGGCGCCGCACAGCGTCACCTTCGCGGTGGTCTAGCGCGAGCGCTGGCCGAAATCGGTCGTGTACGTCGCGGCGGTGCTGGCGCCGCGGACCTGGACCGGCGCGCCGAGCGCGGCGCCGATTCCGATGTCGCGGTAGCGCGCGTTGAGGATGTTCTCCCGGTGGCCGGCCGAGTGCATCCACATCTTCACGATCGCCTGCGGCGTCGAGTCGCCGCCGGTCCCGTAGGCGATGTTCTCGGCCAGCGCCCAGCCGCGAACGCCGTTGAGGTACGTCGTACGGTGCACGCGCGACATCAACGTCGAGCCGGCGGGGGAGACGTGGTCGAAGAAGCCCTCGCGGACCATCGCCAGCGAGTAGTTGCCCGCGGCATGTCCGAGCGACGAGTTGTTGTGTAGGGCCAGCTCGCCGTGAGTGGAGCGCTGGGCGTTGAGCAGGCACAGGATCGCGTCGCGCACGACCGGCATGTTGGAGGGCGAGGGCGTGACGTCGGCGTTCGCGCACGTCGACGTGCTCGCGGCCCCGCCCGTGGCGGGAAGCACCATCGCGGCGGCGCACAGGGCGGATGCGATGGCGATGAGGAGACGCGAGCGGACCATGGAAGCTCGGCCGGATCGCCGCACTGCGCGCTACCCGGCCTACGCGGTCCCTCGCCCGCTCGCGGCGTCTCCTTCAGTCCCGGGCGGCAATCTGGACGCCTGTTCGACTAGTCGGTCGGCGTCGCGAACACGTTGAACGATGCGAGATAGGCCTCGGGCGCGCCCGTTGCGCTGACGTTCTGGCAGCGGATCCCGACCACGTAGCTGCCGGCCGGCATGTCGATGCTGCGGACCAGCGGCAGGGTCTCGTTGACCAGCGCGCCAAAGCCGCTGTTGTCGGCCGTGACCTTGGGCAGGTCGGCGAAGAACGGGCGGTCGATCTCCTGGAGGTGCGCGGCGTCGGGGCCGATCGCCAGGTCGCAGTCGACCTCGGAGGGCTTCGTGGACGAGGTCTGGAGGAGGTCGACCGCCCCATTGATGTAGACGCTGCCGGCGAATGGCATCACGAGCGGTTTCGGGAGCACGACGACGTCGGTCTGCGTGGCTGTGAGCTTGAGGGCGAAGTTGAACGAGCTCGCGCTGGCCGTGACCGTCGGGCCGGCGGGGCCCTGCAGTCCCCGGGGACCTTGCGTTCCGGCCGCACCCTGCGGACCGGGCGCGCCTGGCGCGCCGCTCGGGAGCTGCCCGGCCTTGAAGTCCCTGGCCAGTAGCGAGCCGTCCTTCACCTTGGAGGTGGTGACCCCGTTGTTGGCGAGCTTGGCGCTCGTGACGGCGTGGGTGCGCAGCTGCGTCGGACCGACCGAGTGGGCGGCCAGTTGGGTCGCCGCGGCGGCGGTGCCGGTGGTCAGCCAGAACAGACAGATGTAGCCGATGGCGTTGGCGCGGATGTGCTGGAACAGAGGAGCGGTGGTGGACATGAGACAAGTCGACCACCGGGTGGTGGGCGCGTCTGTTCGCGCGGCGGCGCACCGTGTGTCACCGTCGTGACGGTTGTGCGCAAGGCGCCTTGCGCGACAGGCGGCGATGCGGCGCTACGGTCGGGACGTCGTCTTCCTGGCCCGCCCCGCCGACTTCGTCCGCTGCTGGGGCTGCGTTGCGCTGATCCTCGCGATCCTGGCGGCGCTGCCCGCGGTCGCCCCTGCCCAGCCCGCGCCGCGCGGGCGTGGGATGTGGGTCTGGTACGTCAGTCGCTCCGCTGGAGGCAACATCGCGGCGATCGCCGCCCAGGCGCGGGCGGCCGGGGTCGATTCGGTCTACGTCAAGAGCGCCGACGGGACGCGGCTGTGGTCGCAGTTCTCGCCGCAGCTGGTGGCCGAGATGCACGGGTTCGGCCTGCACGTGTGCGCGTGGCAGTACGTGTACGGGACTCACCCCGTCGAGGAGGCGCGCGCGGCGATGGTCGCGGTGCGCGACGGTGCGGACTGCCTGATCATCGACGCGGAGATCGAGTACGAGGGGCGCTACGCCGCGGCGCAGACCTACCTGCGGGCGCTGCGTTCGGCGGCCGGGCCGCACTACCCGCTGGCGCTGGCGTCGTTCCCCTACGTCGACTTTCATCCGGCGTTCCCGTACTCGGTGTTCCTGGGGCCGGGCGGCGCGCAGTTCGACATGCCGCAGATGTACTGGGGCGACATCGGCGACAGCATCGCCCAGGTGTTTCACCGCACCTACGTGACCAACCGCATCTACCGCCGGGCGATCGTGCCGCTCGGCCAGTCAGACGCGATGGTGTCGGCGCCCGGCGTGCAGCGTTTCCGCGGCCTCGCGCTGGCCAACGGCGCGCCCGGGATCGCGTGGTGGGATTTCGCGTGGGCCTCGGCGACGGCGCTCTGGCCGTCGATCGGCGCGCCGGTCGGCCCGGCGGGCTCGGCGTCGCACGGGTATCCGCTGCTGTCGGCCGGCGCGCGCGGCGACGATGTCGTGCTGCTCCAGGAGCACCTGGCGGGCCGCTATCCGGCGCAGCGGCTGACGGGCCTGTTCGGCGCGCAGACCCGCACGCATCTGGCGGCGTTCCAACGGGCCCGAGGGCTCGCTGTGACGGGCACGGCGACGGGGGCGACGTGGCGCGCGCTGCTGCGCGTGCGACGGGTCGGGGTGACATGGGCGCCCTCGGCGCGCGCCGCCCGGGCCGGCGGCTCGAGCGGCGTCACCGCGGCGCCGGCGTCGGCGTCGCTGCCCGACCGCCGTCGAGAGATTCCGGAGCTCGGCTCGTCGCACAGCACGCGCGACGAGGGCTCGGGGCCGTAGAGCGGCTCAGCCGGTCGGGCGCAGCGCCATCACCGGGATGACGCGGCTTGTCTTGGTCGCGTAGTCGGCGAAGACCGGGAAGCGCCGCGCCTGCTCGGCGTATACGGCGTCGCGCTCGGCTCCGGTCAGCTCGGTGGCGTGGACGGCGAGTTCGTCGCTGCCGAGTTCGATCGTCGCGTCGGGGTGGGCGACGAGGTTGTGGTACCAGGCGGGGTTCGTGTCGGCTCCGGCCTTGGAGGCGAACACGACGTAGCGGTCGCCGTCCTGCAGGTACATCATCGGGTGCACACGCGGCTCGCCGCTGCGGGCGCCGCGGCTGTGCAGGATCAGCAGCGGCGCGCCCTCGAAGCGGCCGCCGACCTGACCGCCGTTGGCCCGGAACTCGTCGATGATGGTGGCGTTGAAGTCGGTCATCGGGTGTCACCGGTCCTTGTCGTCTGCATCAGTCGGGGCGCCCGGATTCGAACCGGGGACCTCCGCCACCCAAAGGCGGCGCGCTACCAGGCTGCGCTACGCCCCGTGGCGGGGCAGTGTAGACCGAGCTGAGGTCGCGCCACGCGGTTCGGGACGTCCCCGATCGAGCGCACGCCGCACCGTGCGCTCATACTGAGCGGGCCCGCCCCCGTAGCTCAGCTGGATAGAGCAGCGGACTTCTAATCCGCAGGTCCCAGGTTCGAGTCCTGGCGGGGGCGCTGAGAAGTAGCTGCAAATCGACGTGTTTTGGCGTCTGCGACGTTTATTGCTTGTCCGGCGCGAATCGCAATTCTGTCCCAAATCTGTCCCAGATCGCGCTAGCGTTGTGTGCATGGCGGGACCGCTCTCAGGACACGTTTTCCGGGTCAATGGCAAGCGCCGGGCGGTCTGGCGGGCGAAGTACCGCACGCCCGATCGCCGCCAGGTGCAGGTCACGATCGGGCCGGTTTGGACCGAGCGTGGCCGCCCTGCGGCCGGCTACTTCACGAAGCGGAGCGCCGAAGCGTGGCTGCGCGATCGCCTCGATCGCATCCGAGCCGGCCAGATGCCGGGACTCATCCAGACCCGCGTGACGTTCTCCGAGGCAGCTGCGGAGTACCTGACGTATCTGGAGGTCGAGCTCGAGCGCAAGGCGTCGACACTGCGCGACTACGAGTCGGTGATCCGCAACCACTTGCTGCCGACGTTCGGTGGGCTGCGCCTCGAGGACGTCACGCCCGACGTCGTCGAGGCGTGGCGCCGGCGGCTGGCCGACGACCGCGCGCTGTCGAACCGCAGCAAGATCAAGATCATCACCCTGCTCCACGGCCTGATGGAGCGCGCCCGACGCCAGCATCGGCTCCCGATCAACCCGGTCAGCGATGTCGAGAAGCCGCGCGTGCGCGCGAGTGGCGAGATCCAGGTCTACTCGCGTGAAGAGGTCCTCGCGGTCGTCCGGGCCGCGGAGTCCGAACACGACGCCGCGGCGTTCCTGACGGCCGCGTTCACCGGCCTGCGCCAGGGCGAGCTCGTCGCGCTGCGCTGGCGCGACGTCGACTTCGCCGGACGGCGCGTGCGCGTCGCCGGCAGCTACGTCAACGGCGTCTTGTCGACACCGAAGAGCGGCAAGGTCCGGTCCGTGCCGATGAGCCGCGACGTTGCCGAAGCGCTCGCGCGGCTCGGACAGCGCACCGAGGGGAGGGGAGACGACGACCTCGTATTCGCAGGACGCTTCCCGGGCGAGCACCTCGACGCCTCGGCCCTCAATCGCCGCTACAAGGCCGCCGTCGCGCGCGCAGGACTGCGCCCGCTGCGCTTCCATGACCTCCGCCATACCTTCGGCACGCTCGCCGTCGCTGGCGGCGCCCAGCTGCTGCAGGTCCAGGCCTGGATGGGGCACGCGGACATCTCGACGACGATGGTCTACCTGCACTACGCGCCGCGCCCCGATGAGGCCGACCTCATCGACCGCGCGCTTGGCGCGGCCGACGCGCCGGCCGTCAATTCCGCCCCGGATCCCGCTGCGCGCTGACCCACCGCTCGAGGTCGCTGCGCAGGAACCGCACGTGGCGCCCGACGCGGACGCACGGCAGCCGGCCGTCGCGGACCGCCTCGTACACCCAGGACGTCCGAACCGCCAGCAGCTCCGCCGCGCCGTCCGCGCGGAGCAACGGCTCCTTCAGTGCCGCCTGCGGCGGCCCCTCGACCGCCAACTTCAACTGCCGCACATCGCTCATGACCCCCATGTCGCGCGAGCGGGCGAAACCCCCCCTGTGAGTTGCTCTGCGCTGACGATCGCAGCCGAATTCCGCGGATCGTCGGGCATGGCTCCGACACAGGTCCACAGACACAGTCTCGACACACCGACACAGGACCCACAGACACAACACCATCGACACCAACACAGGACCCACAGACACGGACACCCACACCGACACACACCGACACACGACCCACGCAGACACCCCGCCCACACCGACACCACCAGCGTCACAGCCCGGTCACACCCCTGCACCCTTCGTGCCGACCCGCCGCGCACGCGCGCGGCGCCCAGCTCCGACGCCCGCATCCGCCCAGCGTCACAAGCCGGACCACACAGTGGCACCCCGCCTCCGGCGAGGGTGTGACGCGCCGCTCCGTTGCCGCCGCCGGCGCCATGCCGTCGACTCCTCGAGCTACCCGTGAGCGACGCCCGATGCGCTTCACGGTCGAGTTCTACGAGGACGCGCACGGCGACCAGCCAGCGCTGCGCTGGCTCCGCGATGACCTGACGCCGACGCAGCGTCGCGCCATTGGCGTGGCGACGAGCGAGATCCTCCAAGTCGACGGTGTCGCTGTGTGCCGGACCGCCTACGGCCAGCAGCGCGGCAGCGAGTTGTCATAGCCGTTATATCCGGAGCCGATATGAGGTAAAGTCCATACTCAAGGATCATCCATGAGCGGGTCATTCGCCGACTTCATCACCGAGCTGGAAGCAGAAGCTGCGGCAGAGGGACCCGAGGCCGTCGCCGCGCTCGAGGCGTTCCGCCTCCACTTCTCGCTGGCCCGGCAGTTCGCGGCGCTCCGTCGCGAGCGCCACCTGACCCAGAAGCAGCTGGCTGAGCTCTCCGGTATCAACCAGGCCGAGATCAGCCGAATCGAGCGAGGCCAAGCGAACCCGACCACGGCGACCCTTGGAGCGCTGACCCGTGCGCTTGCCGCCGATGTGCAGCTAGTCGCACGGTAGCTGGCGACCGCAGCGTTCTCAGGTTTCGGCGCAGCGCTTGGTACCGGCTGGAAGCACGCCGCCGCCGAGCCCGGACCGCTCGTGCTTTGCGCCGACCAGCCGTTCAGGCAACCAGCAGCCGCCAGACGATCGTCTGCCAGCCGGCGTCGAGTCGGTCGAGCGTCATCGCCCTGCGACGGAGCTGGTGGACGACCAGCTCTGCCCCCAGCGGCGCGAGCAGCGCGTCGGCCGCATAGTCTGCGTCGAGCTCGGGGGCCGCCTCCGCGATCAGCATCTTGACGTGCGCGCGATAGACGTTGTAGGGCCCGCTGTCAAAGCGACGGCCGGGGCGGCCGTGCATCTGGGCCGCCAAGAACAGGTCACCGCGAAGCGCAAGGTGCTCGAGCAACGCCCGGCCGAAGGCGATCAGACGTATCGCCGGAGGCGCTCCGGGTCCGAGCGGGGCGGGGCCGCGGATGAAGGCGTCTTGGAATTCGCGCTCGGAGCGCCCGAGCACCGCGAGCGCCAGTGACGCCCGGTCGCCGAAGCGGCGAAACAGGGTGCCTTTGCCGACGCCCGCCTCGGCCGCAATCGCGTCCATCGTGGTCGCCGCGACGCCGTCGCGGGCGAACAGGCGCTCGGCCGCGGCGAGGATCCGCTGGCGGTTGCGGGCGGCATCGGCGCGCTCGCTGACTGCGCCGAGAACGGGGAGGGGCTGGGGCTCGATCGGCCTACGATACGCCTCAGATCGGACCGCGGTCCGCTTATCTGGTAGCGTCCTGAGCGCCTAAGCGGACTGCGGTCCGAATCGATCCGATTGGAGGTGTGAGATGGCCACCGGTACTGAAACCCAGAGCGCGCAGATCCCGGGCGGCAGTTGGACCGTCGATCCGGTTCACTCGATGGCGGGCTTCTCGGTCCGCCACGTGATCGTCGGAACGTTCCGAGGCGAGTTCAAGGAGATCCACGCCACGCTCACCGACGGCAAGCTTGTGGGCAAGGTCAAAGTCGCCTCGCTCGATATCAAGGACGAGCGGCTCAAGGGCCATTTGTTCTCGCCCGACTTCTTCGACGTTGAGCGCTACCCCGAGATCGTCTATGAGTCCTCGTCGCTAGACCTCAGCGACGGCGCGCTGACCAGCGAGGGGACGCTGACGATCAAAGACATCAGCATCCCGGTCACGGCAACGGGTCGCTTTGCCGGCCCCGCGGTGACGCTGGGCGACGTCGAGAAGGTCGGCATCGACCTCGAGACGACCGTCGATCGCGAAGCCGTCGGCCTGTCGTGGAACGCGCCGCTGCCCAAGGGGGGCGTGGTGCTCGGCGACGAAGTCACGATCTTCGTGACCCTTGAACTCGCGCTGGCCGACGAGGACGCCTAGAACTGGTGCGGCTTCTCGGCGTCGCCGGATCACTGCGCGCTGACTCCTACAACAAGCGACTGCTGAGGGCGGCAGTCGAGGCACTGCCGCCCAATGTGCAGATGACCATCTTCGAACAGCTAAAGGCAGTCGAGCCGTTTGACGAGACCGACGAGCACCCAGCCGGTGGCGGCCTGCCCGGCGCCGACGCGTTTCTTCAGGCGATCCGGGAGGCGGACGCTGTCCTGTTCGCTACGCCTGAGTACAACGGCTCGATTCCCGGCGTACTCAAGAACGCCATCGACTGGGCTTCGCGCCCCACACCGCAGACCTCCGCGCTGGCGGGCAAACCGGTGGCCGCGATCGGCGCGAGCACGAGCATGTTCGGCGCCGTCTGGGCGCAAGCCGAGCTTCGCAAGGCCCTCGGACTGGCCGGGGCCCGCGTGCTCGACGATGAGCTTGCCATCCCCGCGGCCCACGAAGCGTTCACAGAGGACGGCCGCCTCGCCCGCGCAGCCACGCGTCGCCGGCTGGCGGAGATCCTGGTCGCCCTCGTCGCCGACGTCTCACCAACTTCAGCGCCGGGCGGCACAGGAGAACGGAAGGAGAGTGAATCATGGTGATGGACGCGCAAATCGAATCGCTGCGCAGCGACATGCGACGTAGTCACCTCGTCCCACTGTGGGAACTCGAGGCGGAGATCATGGGGGTGGTGCCCAACCCCCAGACGCAGCCATGGTTGTGGCGTTGGTCGGACCTCTACGACGTCGCCGAGCGTGCGGGCGCGCTTGTTCCCGTCGAGCGGGGTGGGGACAGGCGTGCCATCGCGCTCGCGAACCCCGGGCAGGGCGGGATGCCGTACGCGACCTCCACGTTGTGGGCGGCGGTGCAGTGGCTCAACGGCCGGGAGATCGCGCCTGCACATCGGCACACCTCTCAAGCGATCCGGTTCATCATCGACGGCGCCGGCTCTTTCAGCACCGTCGAGGGCGACAAGGTGTTCCTCGAGCGCGGCGATCTTGTGCTGACGCCGCCGTGGACATGGCACGACCACGGAAGCGAGTCAGATGAGCGAACGATCTGGATGGATGCCCTGGACATCCCGCTCAACAACTTCCTTGATGCACCGTTCTTCGAGAACTATCCGCGCGAGTCTCAACCGGTCGACAAGGTTCTCAATTGGTCCGTGCTCAAGTACGGCGTCGGGCAAATGCGCCCGGCTTGGGAAGAACCGTCCCGCGAATACCCGCCGACCATGACGTTCAAGTGGGCGGACACCGAGCGGGCGCTCCAGAACCTGGCCCGCGTCGATGCCGACCCGTACGACGACATCGCCCTCGAGTACACCAACGCACACACCGGCGCGCCGGTGATGAAGACGTTCAGCTGCCAGATTCAGATGCTGCGCCCCGGGGTTCATACACACGCGCACCGGCACACGGGTTCCTGGATCTATTTCGCGTTCGAGGGCCACGGCGCGACGATCGTCGACGGTGTGCGTTTCGACTGGGGCCCTGGCGATATGTTCGTTCTTCCTAGTTGGTCGGTGCACGAACACGTCAACACGGCCGCCGACGAGCGGACGATTCTGTTTGCGGTTCACGACACGCCGCTGCTGCGGATGGTCGACAAATACCGAGCCATGCCGCACACGGAGCCGCACCAGGTGGTGACTGGCATCTTCGCCGGACACGAGGCACGAGCCTGATGCAGGTCAGGTGTGCATGATCCTCGACCCGTCAAAGCTCGACCGCCGCCAACGCAACGCGCTCATCAACGGGCTGATCAGCCCGCGTCCGATCGCCTGGGTGTCGTCGGTTGCACCCGACGGCGCCCGCAATCTTGCGCCGTTCTCGTTTTTCGGCGCGTTTTCGTTCGATCCACCCACGCTCGGCATCGGGCCGGGCAGCCGGCAGGGCGTGAACAAGGACTCGCTACACAACATCAAGGCCACCGGCGAGTTCGTGGTGAACCTCGTCGACCGGGCGCTGGCTGACTCCGCCAACGCGTGCAGCGGCGAGTGGGGTCCCGAAATCGACGAATGGGACGTGGTGGGCGTCACGCCCGGTCCCTCCGACGCGGTTGCGCCGATGCGAGTGATGGAGTCGCCGGCCGCGCTCGAGTGCCGCGTCCGCCAGGTGCTTGAACTCGGCGACGCTGACCGGGCCAGTAACAGCCTCGTTGTCGCCTGGATCGTCCGGATCCATCTGCGCGACGAAGACGCGATGCACGGCATTCACCCTCGGCCCGACGTTCTCGACCTGGTCGGGCGCATGGGGGCCGACCAGTGGTGCACGACGCGCGACCGCTTCACGCTACCGCGTCCGGCGACAACGGATCCGGGTCAGATACGTGCGGATCTACATGCCCTCGAGTCGCGGTCTGGCTAAGCGATCAGATCTCGTCGGCCGCCACCGTTGGAGAGTTCTGCTCTCCGATGTCCTGAATGAGCTCTTCCACGGTCTCCCTGAACGACCGCAGAGCGACCGACTCATTCGTCGTGCGGTAAGCGCAAGGCGAGTTCGACCTTCACGTCCCTCTTGGTCAGCGGGCGGAAGACCACGCCATGCCAGGGATACCTGATGCTCGACTCCGGCGCGATCGTCACCCCGACGCCCGCAGAGACCATTCCGAATCTGGCCGCCGGGGTGGTGCCCTCTTCGATCACCAGCGGAGTAAAGCCGTAGCTCTGGCAGACGGCGAGCTCCTGATCGAATGAGATCGGAGCAGCGGTTCGCGAAACCAGGACGAATGTTTCGTCGGCGCAGTCCGAGAGGTCGACGACACTCCTGCCCGCGAGCGGGTGATCCTCGGCCAAGCCCACAACGTACGCCTCACGGGACACCGTGATGAAGCGGACGAGCTCGTCATGGCCGGACGGCCGGACGAATCCCACGTCGAGTCGGCCCTGCTTGATCTCCCCCAACTGGATCGCGCTCGGCAGCTCCTGCAGAACGAACCGAACACCGGGGTAGCGGCGCCGGTACTCGCGCAGGACCGACGGCAGGAAACTGAACATAGCTTGCCCGATGAAACCGACGTCGAGACTGCCGATCGCGCCGCTCGCGGTCATCTTCGCTGTGCGAGCGGCGTGATCGGCCCGCTGGAGGATGTCGCACGCCTCGGCGAAGAACGCCTTGCCGGCCGGCGTGAACTCGACCCGTTTCCTCGTGCGCGTAAACAACTCAACGCCAAGCTCCCGCTCCAGCGAGGCGATCTGCTTGCTCAGCGCCGGCTGCACGATGTGCAGGCGCTGCGCGGCACGGCCGAAATGCATGTTCTCGGCCACCGCAACGAAATAACGGAGGTGGCGAAGCTCCAACTCTGACCCGGCTTCCTAGGCGAACGGCGCGACCGCGGGATGCGGCCGTCGCGCGAGTGGCCGCTCGCCGAGTCTACCTCCCGCCGGTTCGCATGTCTGGCCACGCCCGCCCGACCCGGGCTACGCAGCGTCTGGCCGAGCCCCGCGTCATGGGTATGCGGGGATCTCGTGGTTGACGGTCACCCACTGGGTGTCGGTGAACGCCTCGAGGTTTGCTTCGCCACCGAAGCGCGAGCCGCTGCCCGACGCGCCCACGCCCCCAAACGGCGCGACGGGTTCGTCTCCGATCGTCTGGTCGTTGATGTGCACCATGCCGCTCGGGATTCGGTTCGCGAGCTCGAGCCCGGCCATCACGTCGCGGGTGAGGATGCCGAGCGACAGCCCGTACTCGGTGTCTCGCGCAAGCGCCACCGCCTCGTCCAGGCTGGAAAAGCCGATGACCGAGGCGACCGGGCCGAAGACCTCCGACGCGTAGGCGGGGGTTCGGGATGCACATCGTCGAGCACGGTCGGACGATAGAAGAGGCCCGTCGTACTCACCACCTGCCGCGAGGTGCGCGCCCCCGCTGACGCTCGACTCGACCAGGCCGTGGATGCGGTCGCGCTGGCGCTCGTCGATGACCGGGCCCAATTCGACGGCGTCGGTGTGAGGGTTGCCGACTCGCAGGTTTTCGGCTTTCTGCAGCCAGCCGGGCCACGAACTCGTCGGCGATCTCCGCTGCCACGATATGGCGGCCGACCGTCATGCAGATCTGGCCCTGATGGCGGAACGAGCCGAACGCGGCGGCGTTGACGGCGCGGTCGAGGTCGGCATCCGGCAGAACCACGAGCGCGTTGTTGCCACCCAGCTCGAGGTGTGCGCGCTTGAAATGCCGCGCGGCCAACTCGCCGACCTTGCGGCCAACCTCGGTTGAGCCGGTGAATGAGATGACGCGTACCTCCCGTGCGGCGACGAGTGCCTCCCCGACGTCCGCGCCCCCAGGCAGGACGTGCAACAGCCCCTCGGGTAGGCCCGCCTCCTCGAACACGCGGGCGAAAAGCACGCCGCCAGATACCGCCGTGCGCAGGTCCGGCTTGAGGATCACGGCATTCCCGAGCGCAAGCGCCGGGGCGACGGAGCGGATCCCGAGGCCCAGCGGGAAGTTGAACGGAGTGATCACGGCCACGACCCCGACGGGCAGCCGCCGCGCCATGCTCAGGTGCGCGCGCGAGCTTGGCAGCAGTGAGCCGTACGGCCGGGAGGCGAGCGCCGCTGCCTCGAAGCACTCATGCGTCGCCATCGTCGTTTCGGCCCGTGCCTTGAGCGGCACCCCACCGGTCTCCCGGACGATGATCGGCTCGAGCTCCGACGCGTAACGCTGCCACAGCTCGCCGGCCCGGCGCAGCACCGCGGCGCGTTCCTCGTAGTCGGTTGCCGCCCAGTCGCGCTGAGCCGTCGCCGCACGCGCCGCGGACTGAAGGACGTCGGCTGGCGTTGCCAGTCCGACGCGTGCGAGCTCCTCGCCAGTGGCCGGTTCGTGGACCGCGACGTCGCCGCCCGCCGCCGGACGCCACGTGCCGTCGAAGATCGCACTTTGCCAGTCCGATGGTTCCATCAGATGGTCACTCAACGTCTCTACCAAGCTCATCAGCTCCTCCTTGTGCAGGGCTGCCGCGTCGCTCGCGGGATCGGGGGGTTGCCGAGGTTGAAGATCGATCTCAGTCTCTCGTGGCGACGGCGAGAAGAGGCGTGCGCACCCCGACCGCACGCGCGACGACCGCCTTGGGATCGTCGGGCACCGTGTCACCGACCCAGGCGATGTATTGGTCTGGGCGCACGAGGATCAGCCGCACCCCGTAGGCGGCGCGATCGGCTGCCAGTGAGTCGCGGATGACTGTGAGAGGCACATGGAGCGACCGAGCAGCTTCCCGGAACGCTTCGATGCTGGCCGCGTCAGCGTCCAACGCGATCAGCGCGAAGCCGTCATCGAGGCGAGTGAACACGTTGTCACCAGCCGAGAGAACGCAGGGCGAGAGGTGCTCTCCCGCGGTCGCCACGTGGGAGGACGGTACGGACGCCCCGCTGCGAGCCTCCGCCGACCCCCAGACGACGGGGGAACCCGCGTAGCTCGCCTCGTGATGCAGGCGGAACCGGTTCTGATGAGGGAGTTCGTCCCACGCCCGTTCGAACGCCGGGCGGTCGCGCTCCGGGCAGTAGCGCTCCAGGAACGCGCGGTCTGTGTCGATCCCCGCGGCGATGAGATCGCCCAGGTCGGCGAACACCGGACGCCGTTCGGTCTCGTAGGAATCGAGCAGCGGCTCCCCGCCCCATCCATCGAGCGTCGCTGCCAACTTCCAGCCCAGGTTGACGGCATCTTCGAGCCCGCTGTTTAGGCCATAGGCTCCATAGGGGGGATGTTGATGAGCGGCGTCACCGGCGATGAAGATGCGGTCGCGACGGTACGAGTTGGCGAGCATGATCCGCCCTTCCCAGAAGCGGACGTGTTCGATCTGAGCCGAGAACGCAGCGCCCGCCGCCTGCTGCATTACGGCCAGGACATCCACGGTCTGGGGCTCCGCGTCCGCGGGCACCGGAGCGTGAAAGAAGAACCGCCCGTCGAGGTCGACGCGTCCAAAGAACTGCCACCAGCCCGAGAGATCCCTGCGCAGCACGCGATAGCTGGTGGCCGTGGGGAGTTCTTCCAGGCGCCGTTGCAACTCGCGGGAGCGAAACACGATCAGCATCATCTTCTTGCCGTAGTCGCGGCCCTCACGCCCGATGCCGACGCTCTCGCGTACCAGGGATCGCCCCCCATCGCAGCCGACGACGTAGTCGGCAGACAGGACCCGGCCTTGTCCGCTATGCGGCGCGCTTTCGTGCTCCGTGCTCTCCCAGCTGTAGGAGCCCGGGGTCCCGTGGGGAGTGGGCGCCACCGCAATCCGAACGCCGGCTTCGTCCTGCTGGACCTCGGTGACGGTCATCCCGAACAGCGTCGTCGCCGCCGGCAGCTCCGCGAGTCGCTCCCGCAGCACGCGCTCGGTCTGGTATTGCGGCAGGCGTTCACCGGTCTGGAAGTAGAGGTCGGCAGGGGGCGGTTCGGCCACGGAGCTCCCGTGCCGATAACCGCTGCGCAGATTGTCGTACGCCGTGAGCGTCGCGGTCTGATGACCGGCAGGAAGGAGGCGCGCCGCGCGCAGCCGCTCAAGACAATTCCAGAAATAGAAGTGCTCGACCGTGCGGCCGGTCAATAGCTGTCCCTTGGGAATGTCGTGAAGCTCGGTGCTGCGCTCGACCACTGCACATGAGACGCGACGCTGGGCCAGCTCGATCCCAAGGGCGACTCCCACAGGGCCGCCGCCCACCACAACGACCTGAAAATGATCTTTCATGCACCCGCCTCCGTCGTGAGCATCCTCCCGACTGTAGCATCACGTCGAACGCGTTGCAGTCAGCCGAATCACAACCTGAGGTCACGCGAGATGGCTGGCCGCTTCGTGTGTCAACTGCCGAAGCGCCCGGACGAATTCCGGCAGTCGATCCGCGGTGAGTCGTCCCTCGGGTGCTGAGATCGCCAGCGCCGCCGGTGTCCCCCCGCTCGCCGTGTGCTGCACCATCGCGACCGCCGAGATGCCCGGAGTGCTTTCGCCATAGTTGACGGCATAGCCCTGGCGTCGGATCTGCTCGAGCTGCGCGAGCAGGTCGTCTCGATGCGCCAGCGTCCGATCCGTCAGCGCGGGAAGCTGGCGCTTCGGGTAAAGACGCCGCAACTCGCGCTCGGTCAGCTGGGCGAGCAACGCCTTACCGCCTGACGTCGTGTGCGCGGGATACATGACGCCGACCCGACCGGTCACGCGCAGTGGCCGCTGGCACTCGATGCTGTCCACGAACCTACAGCTGCTGCCCTCCAGGACGATCAGATGGACCGTCTCGTCGGTCATCTCGCTCAGCCGTTCCAGGAACGGGTGCATCACGCTCAGCATGTCGGTCGTACGGGCCACCGACAGCCCGAGCTCGACCAGCCGCGGACCTGGGCCATACGCACGCGAGACGGTGTCCTGCTTCACGAATCCATAGGAGCGCAGCACCGTCAGCAGGCGATGCGCAGTAGAACGAGCCACCCCCAGATCGGCCGCCACCTCGCTCACCCTTATCGACTCGCGGTCTCGGAACATCAGCAACAGGCGCAACGCGTTCTCGACCGACCCGACAGGCTTCTCCGCCTTCGTGCGCTCGTCGGGACGTGAGGGAACGCCTGTCGACCGAGCGGTCGCCGAGCTTGTCGGTCGAGAACGTCGTGTCATCGGTGGGGTGCGAAACGGCCCGGGCTCACGGCGACCAGGCGGGTCGGGTTCACGATTCTGTCAGCGAGCCTGGACGGGAGTGGAGTGCGCGGCCGGGTTGGCCACGGACGCGGGTCTCCCAGAGTATTGAGGCGCCGTGGCTGGCAGCGGCCCCCGCGGGTGATAACGCACGGTTATCCCGAGTGCGACCAGAAGGCATTGGTCATGCCGTTCCCGGACGTCTACAGTGCGGTGCCGGCTGGGCACGCAGACGATGTTGGCTGTAAACACGCAGCCGACAACGTCAAGGCGCCACAAATACGGTGTGATCAGCTGTGCCAGCAGTCAGTCCACACCAGAGACAGTTCCCGATCTGAGAAGAGCGAGCACCCGGTAGTGGACAGCAGCGGAACAATCAATCCGCGGTCGTCGACACGCGCGAGCAGGTGACGGTCCTCGTCGTGGGCGGCGGGCCGTGCGGGCTGACGACCGCGCTGCTGCTCGAGCGGGCCGGGATCGACTTTCTTCTGCTCGAGCGCCGAGATTTCACTGCCCACTTCCCGCGTGCGCACCTGCTGAACGTGCGGACGATGGAGATCTTCCATGATCTCGGGGTTGCCGACGACATCTACGCTCGGTCTCCGCCGGAGGATCGTTGGCACCGAGTCGCCTGGTACACCTCACTCGGAGAGACAGGCGCCGCCCGTCGCAGGAAGATCGGCCAGCTGCATGCCTGGGGCGGTGGCCCGGATCGCGTGCGGTATGCCCAGGCGAGCCCTCGCCCGTTTGCCAACCTGCCGCAGGTGCGGCTGGACACATTGCTGTGGCAGCACGCCGATGCCAGAAGCCCGGGACGGATCAGGGCCCACCAGGAGGTCGTCGATCTGGAGCCTTGACGCCGACGGTGTCACCGTTACCGCGATCGATCGCGACACCGGTGAGTCATATCGAGTACGCGCGCGATACGTGGTGGCAGCCGACGGCGGTCGCGTCTGCGCCTCTCGGCTCGGCGTCAGGCTCGAGGGAGCGCGGGCGATCCGCGAGATCACGAGCGTGTACCTCGAGGCTGACCTGCGCGCCTATGCGGACGAGACGGCACTGCTCACGTATCTGATCTCGCCGGCCGGTCAGGCGGCGATCCAGGCACTCGGTCCGGATGGTTGGGCGAACGAGTCCTCGGAGTGGTTGGTCGGGGTTGTAGGGACTCAACCGAGATACGCCCGCGGACGACGTGCTGCCGCTCGTGCGGCACAGGCTCGGGATCGGCGATTTGAAGGCGAGGATCAAAGCGATCAGCCACTGGCAGTACGAGGGCATCGTGGCCGACCGGTTTCGGGTCGGTCGGGTCCTCCTCGTCGGCGACGCGGCGCACCGGCACCCGCCGACGGGTGGCCTCGGCTTGAACACCGGCGTGCAGGATGTCTTCAACCTCTGTTGGAAGCTCGTGGCGGTCATCCGCGGCTACGCCGGCGACGCGCTGCTCGACACGCTACGAGACCGAGCGCCGCCCAGTCGCGGCGTTCAACGTCGAGCATTCGCTGCGCAACGCCGCCAAGCACCAGCCGATCGCCGAGGGGATGGGCCTCAGGCCGGGTCAATCGGAGGAGGAGGGCTGGCGCGAGGTGGAGGTGTGGGCGAGCGACACGCCGGACGGCAGACGTCGGCGGGCAGCAACCGACCGAGCCGTGGCGTCCAACGCGGAGGACTTCAGCCAGCTCAACGTCGAAGCCGGCTTTGCGTACCGGTTCGGCGCGGTCATTCCCGACGGCAGCCCGGCGCCGATCGGTCCACAGCAGTCGCCGATCGCATTTGAGCCAACCGCACGGCCGGGTCATCACGTGCCGCACGTCTGGCTTGACCGCGACGGGCAGCGCATCTCCACCGTCGACCTCGTGGCCAGCGAGGGCTTCACGTTGTTCGTTGACGAGGCGGCTGAGAAGGAGTGGCGGGCAGCCGCAGATGTCGCCGCGGGACGCTCACGTTGTCCGCTCGCCGTGGTGGCGATCGGGGGCGCACTCGCCGATCCCCGCGGGGAGTGGGCTGACTGCCGCGGAACGGGGAGCGGCGGCGGGGTGCTCGTGCGGCCCGATCGCCACGTCGCCTGGCGTGGCGATCCCGCGGACCGCACCGAGACCCTGGCCAAGATTCTGCAGCTCCTGCTCGTCGGGCGCGCCCATCGCTCCAAGGAAGCGGTGGCTCGGTGGTGGAAGGAATTCAGAATGCGGCTGACGCACTTGTGCGTTAGATCAGTGACCGTGCCACCCGGAAAGCAGGCGACGGTGCGGCGATGACGCCGAAGCCCGATGCGACAGCCCTGCGCAAGCAACTGCGGGCACGGCTCGAGCGCGACGAGCTGCTTGTCGTGCCAGGCGGGTGCATGCCGCTGTGGGCGATGATGGCCGAGCGAGCGGGTTTCGAGCTGTTCTTCATCGCCGGATCGCAGATCTCCTGGTTCCTCTACGGGGTGCCCGACTGCGGCATCGTCGGCCTTCGAGACGTCGTGGATCACGCGCGTCATGTCGCGGCGCGTGCGAACATCCCGGTGCTCGTCGACGCCGATACCGGATATGGCAACGCGGTCAACGTGTCCTATGCCGTCCAGGAGTTCGTCCGCGCAGGCGTGGCGGCGATCTCGATCGAGGACCAAGAGGCGCCGAAGAAGTCGGGTACGGAAGCCGGTCGCCGCTGCATCCCGCTCGACGAGGCCGTCGGGAAGATCCGCGCCGCGGTCGCGGCACGTGACGAGCTCGACCCGAGCTTCGTCGTGTGCGCGCGCACCGATGCGATCGGCGCTGAGGGGACAGGCTTCGACGATGCCCTCGAGCGCTGCGTGGCGTACGCCAACGACGGCGGCGCCGACCTCGTCTGGCTGAACTCGGTCGAGTCCACCGAGCAGCTGCAGACCGCGTGCGCGGCGCTGAGTGTCCCGGTGATGACGATCTGGGGTGGGCCCGGTCCGCGACCACCGCTCGAGGAGTTCTCCCGGGCCGGGGCCCGCGCCGTCCTCTTCCCGACGCTCGCCGCCAGTGCCGGCGCACAGGCCGCGTGGGAGCTGCTGCACGAGTTCCGCGCCCACGGCGATGCCGCGCTGAACACCTGGTCTGAGCAGATCAGCTCGAACCCGTGGGGTCGCGCGCCATCGGCCGACCTGGTCGGCACAGCGCATCTGCGCACGCTCGAGGAGTGCTTCATCCCGCAGGCGCAGCAGCGTGACTACGCGACGACGTTCGGCCACGATGGCACGGGCGCTGCTCGGCTCGAGAAACGCCCGGGGACCTCCTAGTCCGACGACTCGCGCGGCGTGATCAACTCACGATCTGTTGATGGAGGCCGATCGGCTCGCCTGCAGTCGCCGTCATCGCATACCTCGCCGGACCGAACTCGTGAAGCGGCAGATCGGCCAGTTGGCTGACGATGTGGAACTGGGTCGGCATGTCCTCCCATCGCGCTGGGCGAAACGCGAAGCGGCCATCTCCCTCCCGATGCTCGGCGACCTCACTCGGCGGCCGCGTCGCCCCGAAGGTCAGATAGTCGACGTCGGCCTCTCCCCACGACCCGGTACGTGGCACGTACTTCGCGGTGAGAACGTACGCTGGACCGCTGGGGGCAGGCAGCGGAGCGTCCTGCAGGCCCTGCGCCTCGACCTCGAAGAACTGGAAGCCAAGCCACGATGCGGTCCCCGAGACCTCGTGTCCCGGACTGATCGTGCGCGGTCACGACGGGGTCGGGAATCTCCGCCCACAACTTCGGGTGGCCGAGCTCGTCACGGCCGGTCAGGATCGGATCGGCCAGGCTCTCCCACAGTACGGGCATGAAGTTCCCGCGCAGCAGCTCGCCCTGGTTGTGAAACTGAACCGGAACGGTGATCATGAGGATGTTGTACGAGCGGCCAGCGAGCCAGCCGATGTCATACATGTGGGTGATCCTCGCGGTGAGCATCGGCTCGCCGTCCAGCTTGCAGCCGTCGGGAAGCAGTGCCGTCAGCGCATTCGCGTCCGACCGCGCAGTGACGGAAACCGACGCCGTGCGCAGGGTGCCGGCCTGGTAGGGCGCATCCGACGGGACGTTCCGTGGCCCGGCGCTTGGGCCGAATGAGATCGGCATCCGGTACATCCGCTTGAGCCCGGATGCGGTTGAGTTCCCCATAGAGCAACCTCCTCCTCGATAGCTGACCAGCCCAGCAGTGCTCGCTTCAGCCGACGAGCTGAGCCTCGCGGTCCTTGGCCGTGAACTGTTGTGTCGGTGCGGCGGAGTCGGGCAGGCGCTCGATTCCGGCCGGCGTCGGGGACATCCCGAACACGCCGAACTGGTTCACGTGCCACGCGGTGTTCGCTCCGTCGATCCCGCCGTTCGGCCAGTACACAGTCTCCCAGTCGGGCATGAAGTTCCAGTACCCACCGGTCTGCAGCTCTACGATGGTGCCTCCCGGCTCGAACACGTAGGCGAAGAAGAGCTCACCGATACCGTGCTTCAGCGGCCCGGCCTCGAGCTTGTATCCGTATTCGGACAGGACGTCGAGCGCGCGCAGCAGATCCTCGCGCGTGTCGTAGTAGTAGCAGACGTGGTTCATCCGACCGGGCTTCACGCTCGGGTCACCCGGGCGCTCCGTGACGATCGCGAAATCGTGGTTCTGGGGTCCCGAGGTGAGGGTTGCGAAGAAGAGGCTGTCGTTGGGCCCCAGTGTTCCTTCCATGAACCTGAAGCCGAGGACGTCGCGAAACGTCGATATGTCCTCCATGATCTTCGCCGAGGCGGTCGTCAGGTGGTCGATCCGGCGGACCGGCGCACCCTGCGTCACCTGTCGCTGTGGCCGGTTCGGGTAGCTGCTCTTGAGCTCGGGCGGTGCGACGTAGCGCTCGGAGTCCCAGACGAGCTCGGCCAGATGACCACCCGGGAGCCAGAACTGAAACGCGCGGCCATGCCCGATGTCGCCATCGATCCACCGGCCTTCGAGACCCGGACGCGCTGGATCAGCTTCGCCGCGTCATCGAGCTCGTCCGGACCGTCCGTCCGCCACGCCGCATGCCCGAGGCCCGGTCCCGGGCCTTCCGTGACCTTCAGGCTGTGATGGAACCATTCGCCCCACGCCCGCAGATACACGGAGGTGCCGTCACGTGCGCTCTCCTGAAGTCCGAGGATGTCCTTGAAGAAGTTGACGGTCTCGTCCGGTTTCGCACTGAATAGTTCGACATGGTGAAGCTGCGATATCAGCTTGTGGCTCATCGTTGGTCAGTTCTCCGTTATTGCGAGATAGGGTGATCTCGAGGCGCGGTCAAGCTTCTGGCCCGGCTGGGGTTTCCTGCGCTGCCGGCGCATGATCGGGGCGCCGGCGCTGAAGGCTGTGATAGTTGACCGCCTCGCGAGCGCTGCGCAGGCTGGCCCCGCCGGTGAGCGCGTCTCGGATCGCCTGCTCGGCGCGTTCGATCTCGATCGAGGCCGCGATCACCGCATCCGCGCTTGCGGCCGGCACGGCAACAAGTCCGTCCCCGTCGCCCAGCAGCAGATCGCCGGGCTCGACGCGGATCCCGCCGATCGAGACCGGGCCGCCGATCTCCTCCACGCGGACGCGATCTTTGCCGGTTCTCATCCAGTTGCCGCGGCTGAAGATCGGGTACCCGAGCTCGATGCTGCGATCGAGATCACGGCAGACCCCATCGATGACCGTCCCACCGACGGCGCGGCCCGCCGCCGCCGTCGTCAGCAGGTCGCCCCAGACCGTGGCGTCGAGGCGCCCCTGGTTATCCAGGACCACGACCGTTCCCTGCCCGAGGTCGTCGATGTAGTCGCCGACGCTGCCGGGATCCTGTCCGACGGGTCCGTAGCGAAGCGTCCACGCGCGGCCGACGAGACGAAAGGTCCGGCTGAGAGGCATGATCCCCGCGCACTGGCCGGCGATGCCGCACTGGTCCAGAGCGTCGCTGACGCCCGGCGTGGTGAGACGCGCCAACTGGGTCAGCTGGTCATCGGCCATGGTGGTCATTCTGTGAGACCAGGGACTCATAGCTGGCGCCCATCACTTCGGCGATCGGGGCTCCGCTGCCGCAGCGCTTGGGCCATTGCCGCTTCGCGCGAAGCGATCTCCTCGGCCGCGGCGATCACCTCGTCCTGCGCTTCCTGGGGAACGAACGCAACGCCGCTGGTATCCGCGATCACCAGGTCGCCCGGTCGAACCGTCGTTCCGAGGATCTGCACGGGTTGGTTCCAGGCCTGCTCCACGACGCGGCCGCGCGCGGTCACGGCCACCGCAGCGCGTGCGTACACCGGCAGCGCAAGCTCGATGGCCTCGCCCACGTCGCGGCATGCGCCATCGATGACCACCCCTTCCAGACCCCCTGAGCGACGCTGCCAGTGAGAGCAGCCCGCCCCAGCTGGCGCAGTCGACTCGACCGTCGTTGGCGATGACGATGACGTCGCCTGGACCCGAGGCGTCTACCGCCGCGGTGCAGAGGTGGCGCGAGGGTCGCGCGTCCGCCGCGTCTCCAAGCTGGACGGTGACGGCGCGGCCCGTGATCGCGCGTGACGCGCCGATCTGGCGCAGCCCGACCACAGCGGGCGGACGCCCGCCCCGTTCAAGAGCATCCGACACCGCACAGCAGTCAAGCGCTCGAAGCCTGTCGACGAGACTCGCGCTCATGGCTCGATCGGGGGAAGGTCGTAGATCGCCAATGTGGTTTCGCCCCGCTCAAGCCGCGCGACGACGTCCTCTTCCTTGCGGACTCGCTCGCGCGCGGCAGTAGCGACCCCATCTACGGCATCGGCAGCGATCACGACGACCCCATCACGATCCCCGATCACGATGTCGCCGGGACGCACGAGCGTCTGGCCGATGATGATTGGCTCGCCGATGCGGCCGTCGGACGAAGGATCCTTCGATGTCCCCCGCAGGCACACATTGGCGGCGAAGACCGGAAGGCCGATCTCAGCCAGTCGCTCGATGTCACGCACTCCACCATCGATGACCAGGCCGGCGAGCTGCTGGACGAGCGCGGCACGGCTGAGGATCTCACCCCAGTACCCCGCCTCTCGTTCGCCGCGGGGGTGCACGACAAGGACATCGTGCGGCTGACAGGCGTAGACGGCGCGATGGATCCAGAGATTGTCTCCCGGGGGGCAGTCGACCGTGAACGCGGGCGCGCAGACGCGAAACGTGCCGTCAATCGGCTTGATGTCAGACGGCAAAGCCCCGCGCCGGCCGTACGCCTCGTGGACTGTCGCCGCATCCAGTCCGTCGAGAGAAGACGCAAGCGTCACCAGCTGCCCATCGTCAGCCGGCCGAGTGAGGTCGCCCCATCGAGCGAAGGCCAAGCCACAGCCTGTCCCGCTCGCTGTCCGGTACACCGGCGTGTACTCATCCCACGCCAGCGACAGATGCTCGCAGCACGCCGCGAGCGCGATCCAGTTGCGGATCTCGGAGTTTCCCGAGTTCAGGAGATGGATCGGCAGATCGAGGAGAGCCTTGGGATTCCCTGCTCGAAGCGGTTCGAGCGTCTGCATGTCGAGCCGCTCGTCGGTCACGAAGTGGCTCAACCCGCCGGAGGCGACCACCGCTACTCGAAGATCCTGCGGATAGCTGTCGATGATCTCCCGCAGCGCCGTTCCGAGAGCCCAGCAGCGGGTCGGCGGCATCTGGTTCGGCGGCCAATAGGTGTTCACGACGATCGGAACGACGGGCACCGCGCCGGGCTCGTCCATGAGCTGGCATTCGACCACCCCGAATGCGTGGCCGAGACCGGACGGGGCCGTCGGCTCGCTGATCGCGGCCGGATCGAAGCCGCGCTCGATCAACGCACCGATCGTGTGCAGCGCAAACGACTCGTGCCCGGGCCAGCGGTTGCGGGCGTCCATCCCGTAGCCGGCATGGACATCGTCCAAGCCGCCCACTCTGGCCCCGTAGCGGCCGCGGCGGCCTTCGGTCGTGAACTCGAGGACCTCTCCGGAGTAGACCGCCAACGCGGGCGTGTTGTCGCTGTCGAAGAGCTCCCATTGATCGTCGCCGATGACGACGAACAGGTCGATCTCGGCCAGCTGCACCTCCTCGCGCAACCGCTTGAGGGATGCCTTGACGAGCTCCCGCTGCGTGAGGAATCGCTGCTCGGTCGCATACTCGGCGTAACGCTCGCCGGTGGCCTTCTCGAGCTCCTCGTAGGTCACTGGCTTTGCCGGAGGTGTCGACCAGCAAGCTGGAATAGCGATCCAGCTCGGCGATCTTCAACCACGTCGGTACCTCGGACACGACCATCGGGCCATGCGACATTGCAATGCCCATCACCAATTCAGCCAACGCGTACGCTCCTTCTTCTGCGCCTAAACGCTCGATGGCGAGCTTCTCATCAACCCTGTACCGGTCCTGGCACCGCGCTACAGAGAGGTCACGGAACCGTGTTGTCGGCGATCGGCGCCGGCACCCTTACTCCGCGTTGCTCACCCTAGTCACCGTTCTGCCTGAGTGCCAATGCCTTCTGATCTGGGCGCTGATCACTGGGGGCTATGGCCACCGCCGGCCTCCGACCGGTCGGAGGTGAGCTTGAATAATGACCTGGCGTTCTGTTCGTAGATCGCGTGGCGATCGGCATCGGTGAGCCAATCGATCTCCTCGATCAAGAGTCGGATGTCGTCGAACCAGCGACCCGTGGCGGGATTGCGCACCGAGCCGGTTCCGGGCTTCTCGGAACCGAACAGGCAGCGGTCGATCCCGACCGTCTTGAAGAGAAGCTCGATCGCATCCTTTGTGTAGAGACAGGTGTCGAACCACAGGGTGCGCAGGCGGTCGATGTACGTCTCACCGCTCGGATCGCGGGCGACGTTGGCCATGAAGCGACCCACCTGATATGGAACCGCACCGCCTGCGTGGGAGACGATCAACTGCAATTCTGGGAAATCCCGCCGCACGTCGGAGGCGAGGAGGCTCGTGACGGCGATCGTCTCCTCGAGGATGAAGTGGAGACTGTAGTTCTCGCGTGCCGGCGGCCGGCAGCCGGCCGAATGGATCAGCGCTGGCACACCGAGCTCGCACAGCGCCTCGTAGATCGGATACCAGTACCGCTCGCCGAGCGCAGGCAACGGGGGTCCCCGGCCCTCCATCGGGTCCGGGTTCAGCAACACCCCGACGAACCCGAGCTCTTCGACCGTACGCCGCATCTCGGAAATCCAGTCCTTGGGCTCGGTCAACGGGCTCTGTGGCAGCCCAGCCATACCCGCGAAGCGCTCGGGAAACAGCTCGCAGCTTCGGTGGATCATGTTGTTTGTCTCTTCCGTGAACCACTCGACGATCTTGGTCGGCTCCTCGCTGTGCATCATCTGGTACGGGCGCGGCGAGATGATCTGCAGATCGATCCCAGCGGCGTCGAGATGATCCATGTGTGACATCCCGAAGGATCCGACGTCGTCCACTATCGCGGCGCGTAACTCGTCGTCACTGACTCGGACTCCTCCCCTACCGTGCGCGCCTCGGTGCGCGAGCAGATTCGCCTTGTACGCATACAGGCGCTCGGGCGCGCTCATGTGCCCATGGACATCCACGATCATCGACGACTCCGATTCATGCGGGCTGTAAGCGAGCAAGACAGAGCAGCGCCCGCTGCGACGGCAGGCTAGATCACCCCGGCCGGGCTCGCCAATGCATTTCACGCTCTGGGGTTGATAACTCGCGGCTATCGCGGCGGCCGGCCGCCATAGCACCGAGGAATCAGCCGACCACGAGAAAGACATTGGATTGCCCGATCGCCCGTCCCTAGAGTCGCAAGACAAGCTATCCGGCGGCGTGAGCCGCTGGAGCAAGGAGGAGGAGCTTTGGTTGCGCAACGACGTACTGCGGTTGCACTTCTTACGATAGGAACGCTTGCGGTGTGCGGAAGCTGGGCGATCTCGAGCGCGTCGGGTACCGCTCCGACCACGACTTCGGCCGCGTCCGCGAGGGCGACCGGACCTGCGGTCGACGTCTGGACGATCGCGCCTGTCGGCGCTCCCAACCAGACCGCCCCGCAGCTTCCATCCGGTGTCGAGTCCGCCTTTCGCTACATCAACAGTCGCGGCGGGATCGGTCCCCAGCACCAGCGGGTGACCGTGAAATTCTGCAACACCCAGGGCACCCCGCCGGGCGAGCTTCAGTGCGCCCAACAGGCGGCCGCTGATCCAAAGGCGATCGCCACGGTCCAGCCGCTGATCGTCATCAACACCGCGGCCGCGACGGCCGCGTTCCAGAAGGCCGGACTGCCATCGATCAATCCGTTCGTCCAGGCTCCTGGGGATTTTGTGGCTCCGATCAACTTCCCGCTCTTCTCTCCGAACTTCTCGGGTGCGGGATGCGCCGTGATGGCTCCTCCCTTGGCACACGCGAAGAAGATCGGCTTCGGGTCGCTGAGCCTGCCGATCTCGATCGAGGAGAGCAACGCGGCGGTGGCGGCGGCCAAGAAGGCCGGGTCCACCTCCGTTGGCCAGGTCCAGGTGCCGTTGACTACGACGGACGTCTCACCGTACGTACACCAGCTCCAACAGGACCACCCGCAGTTCACCGTTCTCCTGTTCGATCCGGAGCTGGTCAGTGCGTGGCTTGCGTCGGCGGCGCAGATCGGGGCGAACGGACCGACCTGCATGCAGGACGGCCTCGTCAGCTATCAGGTACTGGCCGGGCTGGGTTCGAAGGCGGCGAACGTGTTCGCCGCGTCGTTCCTCCCCGACCCGTCCTGGAAGGGCTACCCGCTGCTCGATCAGTTCCGCGCGCAGGCCTAGGCCGAGACAACAGGAGGCGACAAGTCTGCCAGCCTGGCCCCGGGGAACGATCCCCTCCTCGTTGAGCAGGGCTGGGTCGCGTCGCAGGTCGTGCCGCAGGTCGCGGCGACCATAAGGGGCGCGATCACACGCGCGAAGTTCCTGCGGGCGATCAACCACGCAAAGGTCACCTTCGGATCCGGGAAGGCGGCGGTGCTTCCGCCGATGAACTTCGCGAAGCCGAATCCGAACAAGAAGTACGCCCGGCTGTTCAATACGACCATGTTCCTGAAAAAGTGGAACGTGGCAACGAAGTCATGGGATCGCGCGAGACGCGCGTGCGGACCTGTGAATGGCGATCGACTCGTTCCCTAGCAGGCCGTCATCATCGGCTCGGCCGGCGGCCCCGCCCGGGCCGCCGGCGGCTGACCGGACGTCGGGCCGCCAAGCGTCATGAGCACCATCATCGGATACGCGCTGCTCGGCATTGGTGCCGGAGCGATCTACGCCCTTCTGGGGCAGGGGATCGTGCTGATCTACCGCGGATCAGGGGTGCTCAACCTGGCTCAGGGGGCGTTCGCGATGGTCGGCGCGTACCTGTATCTGGAGTTGCACGCGCCGGGAAACTTCGGCTTCGGGACGTTCTCGACTCGCGCGTGGCTGGCCGGTCCTGCCGTCGTTCGTGGTCGCGGTCGCCGCCACCGCAGCACTGGGCCTGTGCACCGACCAGTTGTTGTTGCGGCGGATGCGCCAAGCGT
Source organism: uncultured Actinomycetes bacterium (assembly GCA_963766605.1). GTDB lineage: Bacteria > Actinomycetota > Thermoleophilia > Solirubrobacterales > Solirubrobacteraceae > AC-49. The sequence goes on along the minus strand of CAVYAT010000003.1, from coordinate 9,527 downwards.
CACCGCTCGCGCGATTGATCGCAACGGTCGGCGTGCTGATCGTGCTGCAATCGGTCGCGCTCAAGGTCTGGGGTAACAATCCGCCGTTCGTGCCGCAGATCCTGCCGTCGCGGGTCTGGCACCTGAGCTCGTCGATCACCCTTCCCTCGGGTTATGTTTGGCTGCTGGTGATAACGGCGGGGTTGACCGCGATGCTGACGATCCTGTGGCATTTCACCAGGATCGGCTGGGTGACGTCCGCGGTGTCGGACAACCAGCGTGGCGCGGCGGCAGTGGGCATCTCGCCGGAGTTCGTCTCGTCTGCGACGTGGGCGGCGGGCGCGGCCCTCGCGGGAGTTGCCGGCATCCTGTTCACGCCGATCACGCAGGCGTCGCCCGCCGGGGTGAGCCTGCTGGTGATTCCGGCGCTTGCGGCCGTCCTGCTGGGGGGCTTCTCGTCGTTTCCGGCGACGCTGGCCAGCGGCCTTGTCGTGGGGATGGCGCAGGCGGTGCTTCTGAACTACAACGGCTTCTTTCAGGACCACCTAAAGGTCACGGGGATGGCCAACGTGCTCCCGTTCCTCGTGATCGTCGGAGTGATGGTCGTGCGGGGCTCATCTCTACCGCTCCGCGGTGAGATCTCCGATCGACTCCCGGCGATCGGCATCGGACGCATCCGCTGGCCTGTCGTGTTGCCGGCGATCGCGGTCGTCTTGGTACTGCTCTTCACCGTATTCGCTGACAGCACCCTCGCTGCGCTGGCGGTGACGTTCAGCATCGGCACGCTCCTCCTCTCGATCGTCGTTTTGACCGGATATGCCGGACAGATCTCGCTCGCGCAGTACGCGCTCGCCGGGATCGGTGGTGTGATCGGGGCGGAGCTCGCCGCGCACGCCGGCTTCGGGTTCCTGCCGGCGGTTGTCTGCGGATCGATTGGAGCGATGGTCGTCGGACTCGTGCTCGCGATTCCGGCCCTTCGAACCCGTGGGGTCAACCTGGCCGTGATCACGCTTGCCTTCGCTTTCGCAGCGCAGGACATCATCTTCACGAACCCAAACGTCGGCGGGGCGGATGTCGGAATCAATGTCGGCAGTGCGTCGCTCTTCGGGCTGGACGTCAGTGGCGCGAACCAGCCCGCCCGATACGCCGCGTTGACGTTCCTCGTGTTCGTGATCTGCGGCGTCCTGGTCGCCAACCTCCGCCGTGGCCGGCTGGGTCGAAGGATGATCGCCGTCCGCTCCAACGAGCGCGCCGCGGCGGCATCAGGCATCGGCGTATTCAGGACGAAAATGGTCGCGTTCGCGATCTCGGGCGCGCTTGCCGGTGTGTCCGGCATCCTCATCAGCTTCCAGTACCAAACCGCCGTCTTCACCAACTTCGATCCCGCGACCTCGCTGCTCGCGCTCGCGTGGATCGTGATCGGGGGCGTCGGCTTCGTGTTCGGCACGCTCGACGGTGCAATCGTCGCGCCCGGGGCGCTGCTGTCGCTCATAGGACTGCACTGGCCGAATTTTGTCACATGGCTTCCGATAATCGGAGGAGCCGGTGCACTGCTCGCCGTTCGCTTCAACCCGAACGGCATCGCGCACCAGCAGGTGCGTGACGCGCGCAAACTCGTTGCCAAGCTCGCCCCGGGACGTCGTGGTCACGCGTCCAGCGGGTTCGAGATGCCCGCGGCGATCGCCCCGATCCGGGTGCCTCCCAAGCGACTGCGGATCGACAACCTGACCGTGCTTTACGGAGGCGTCGTTGCCGTCGACCGAGTGAGTATTGAGGCCGGGCCGGGAGAGGTGGTCGGTCTGATCGGCCCAAACGGCGCCGGCAAGACGTCGCTCATGGACGCCGTATCCGGTTTCATCCGCTACCAGGGTCGTGTGCTCCTCGAAGGCCAGCCAGTCGATCGCTGGCCGAGCCACCGCAGGTCGGCGGCAGGGCTGGTCCGATCCTTCCAGGGACTCGAGTTGTTCTCGGAGATGACGATCCTCGAGAACCTCCAGGTGCCGCATGACCGGCTTGGAGGCTGGAGGACGGTGACCGAGCTCGTTCGTCCCGCACGAACGACCCTTCCGCCGGTGACGATCGCGGCTGTGAACGAGTTCGGGCTCGAGCCTGTGCTCCACAAACGTCCCGATGAGATCTCGTACGGCCAGCGGCGATTGGTGGCGATCGCGCGCGCTGTTGCGGCCGAGCCATCGGTGCTCCTGCTCGACGAGCCGGTCGCGGGCCTCAGCGAGCACGAATCCGTCGAGTTTGCTCAGCTCGTACGGCGGCTCGCGGACGTGTGGGGCATGGCGGTGCTCGTGATCGAGCACGACCTGAACTTCGTCATGAGCATCTGCGACCGGGTCACCGTGATCGACTTCGGCAAGCACGTGTGCGCCGGGACCCCCGAGCAGGTGCGCAGCGATCCGGCCGCGGTCGCCGTGTACCTCGGTGAGGAAACTGACACAACGACGGCCGCAGGGGGCCACGCACCGAAGGTGATTCAGTGACGGCGCTGCTCGAGGCACGGGAAGTATCGGCCGGTTACGACGGTGTGGAAATCGTTCGCGACGTCTCGCTGGAGGTGCACGCGGGCGAGGTGGTCGCGCTTCTGGGCGCCAACGGCGCTGGGAAGACGACGACGTTGCTCACGCTGGCCGGCGAGCTGAGGCCACTCAGCGGCGAGGTCCTGATCGCCGGCACGAAGACAACGGCTCCATTGCATCGGCGCGCTCGCAGCGGGATGGCGTTCGTGACCGAGGAGCGCTCGATCTTCCCGAAGCTCACGACGCGGCAGAACCTGGCTGTGGCGCGGGCCGACATCGAGAAGGCCACGGCGCTGTTCCCCGAGCTCACGCCATTGATGACGCGCCGCAGCGGACTGCTGTCGGGCGGAGAGCAGCAGATGCTCACCCTCGGTCGCGCCCTCGCGCGGGCGCCCGACCTGCTGCTCGCGGACGAGCTTTCGCTCGGCCTTGCTCCCAAGACCGTCGGCCGGCTTTTGCGCGCAGTCCGCATGGCCGCCGACGACGGCATCGGGGCCCTGCTCGTCGAGCAGCACGTTCACCGAGTCCTCGAGATCGCCGATCGCGTGTACCTCTTGCAGCAGGGCCGGATCCGCTTCGCCGGGACGGCGGCGGATGCCCGCGGGAGCATCGATGAGATCCAGACGACCTATCTGACCGCCCCGGCGGTCGCTCGAGACTGAGCGGACAATGTCCTGGCGCACCCGATCGGTAACTACATTTGGTGAGGAGGGCGAGTGAGTTCCGTCAAGAGGATTCTGGTAGTCGGCGGCGGCATCGGTGGCCTGTCCGCCGCGATCGCGCTGAGACAGCCCGGGTTCGATGTCGACGTCGTGGAGAAGAACCCGGCTTGGGACGTATACGGGGTCGGCATCATCCAGCCGGGCAACGCGTTGCACGCGCTGGACAAGATCGGGTTGGCACGCGAAGCAGTCGAACAGGGCTCTCCGATCTACGGCGGCAGGCTGTTCCTGACGGACGGCAAGACGATGATTATTGAGACCGACATGCCGCCATCGAGCGTGGACGGCCTCCCACCGGGAAACGGGATCACCCGGCCCCGGTTGCACAAGATCCTCCAGAAGCACACGCTCGAGAGCGGCGCCGACGTGAGGACGGGAGTCACGCTGACCCGGTTGAACGACCGTGGGGATGGCGTTGAAGTCAATTTCACCGACGGCGAACAGAGGGATTATGACCTGGTCGTCGGGGCTGATGGCCTGTACTCGCAGGTGCGCGGCCTGGTATTCGAGGAAGCTCCCCGGCCGAAGTACACCGGCCAGCTGTGCTGGCGCTACAACCTTCCTCGCATCGATGGCCTGGATCGCATCTGGATGTTCCGCGGTCCGAACGGGTCCGCGGGCTTCGTACCCATCGGGAAGGATGTCATGTACATGCTGACCACGGACAAGCCGCCGTCAGATCTACCCCTGTGGCCGCCGGCGGCCGGGCTCGCCGCCCTTTACCGAGAGCGCCTGTCCCCGTTCGGCGGGATCGTGGCAGAGCACCGCGAGATGGTCGTGGACGACGACGCGGTCGTCGTCCGACCGCTCGAGAATGTCCTAGTGCCACCGCCGTGGCATCGTGGCCGGGTCGTGCTGATCGGCGATGCCGCGCATGCGACAACGCCGCACTGCGGTCAAGGTGCGGCGCAGGCAATCGAGGACGCACTGGTGCTCGCCGAGGAGCTGACCACCGAGCGCCCCTTGGCGCAAGCGCTGGAGGCGTTCATGGCCCGCCGGTTCGAACGCTGCAAGGCCATCGTGGAGGGGTCGGAGGCGATCGGCGCCTGGGAGCAGGACAACAGTCTGCCGATCGACGTAGCTGAGCGCCGGCGCGGCGTCATGATGATCGCCGGTTCGCCGTTCTGACGTGTGACCATGACGCTTGGCAATCACAACCGTGACCAGCGGATATTGGACGCACGTCGGCGACGTTCGTAGGCTGGCCGATTGGCAGTGCGTGACCTTGATCTGCTCCCCTGACGGGATCGTTGCGGTCGTCTGGGGTGACACCGTTCGCAACGGCTTTCGTGGCAGCCGATGGAGAGCGAAGGAGATGACGGAAACAAGGACGTTGGCGAAGGGACAGGCACGGCTGCTTGACCGACGTGATCGCCATGTTTGATCGACTCCGCGCGCTGTCAACTTCTGGCGGCCGGTCGGCGAAGACGCCGGCACGGTCGGCGACGACATCGATGATCTCGGCGAAGGAGACGTGGTCGTACTCGACAACCAAGGACGGCTCGACGCGACGGTGTGGAGAGACCTCCTGACGGAGATCGCGAGCATCCGCGGACTCGCCGGGACCGTGATCGACGACGTGCGAGACGGCCGCTCGCTGCGCGAGGCGCGCGCTGAACTTGGCTACCACACGCTCCAGCGCCGCGCCGCCGATGAGAAGAAGCTATAGAAGCGTTGACCTTTCGCACACAATCGAGACGCTGCCCGAAACCGAGTCTTATACGTGTTTTGCCTAATCCGCATGGAGGTCTGAAATGACGGAGACGAGGACGCTCGAGGACGGCCGGGCATGGTTGCTTGACCGCCTCGATCGAGGGGCTCACCCGGTGCACGAGGTGGATCCGGGGGTCGCGCGCGAGGTGATCACAGGTCTCCCCGGTCTCGATCCCGAGTCGTGGGCGGCGGCGTGGGGTGCGGCCGCCGATCGCTTCGTCGCGCAGGCGCAGGATGCCACCGACCCGGCCTCGGAGCGCGCGGCGTGGCTACAGGCGTATTGGATGGCGTTCTTGGGGCGCTATCCCACGCCGAACCACCCGGCCAAGCTCGCGTCTTATGACCGGGCTCGCGAGTACTTCCAGAAGGCGGCTGCGCTCGACGATCCGCCGGTCGAGCTCCACTCGGTTCCGTTTGAGGGCCGCGACGGCGAGGGCAACGAGGTGCAGTTCTATCTCGCGCGCCCCGCGCGGGCCGACGGGCCGGTTCCGGTCGTCCTGGTCTGGGCCGGCATCGACACGTGGAAGGAGGAGATGGGCCGCTTGACGTCACTCCTCCGAGGCCGCGGGATGGCGGTTGTCGCGGTCGACATGCCCGGAACCGGGCAGTCTCCGGTGCTCGCCTCGACCGACGCGGAGCGGCAGTACACGCCGCTGTTCGACTGGCTTGACCAGCGCGACGACCTTGACTGCGAGCGTCGCGGCGTGATCGGCGGCTCGTTCGGTGGCTACTGGGCGATGAAGCTCGCCTACACCCATCGCGACCGCATTCGTGCGGCGGTGAACTGGGGCGGCGGGGTGCACATCACGTTCACGCGGGAGTGGCAGGAGCAGTCGCGCAACGCGTCCTCGTATCTGATGGACCTGATGGCCGCGCGCGCCCGCCTGTTCGGCGGCACGACGTTCGAGGACTACGTGGCGCGCTGTCCCGAGCTGTCGCTGCTCGATCAGGGCCTGCTCGATCAGCCTTCGGCGTCGATCCTGCTGGTCAACGGGCGCGACGACGTCCAGAACTCGATCGACGACATCTATTTGAGCCTCGACCACGGCGACCCTAAAGTCGGCGAGGGTGTTCGACGGCGGGCACATGGGCCAGGGACCGACGATGCCGACGATCGTCGCCTGGCTCGAGCGGCAATTGCTCCTGCAACCGCGCCCGGTCGCGTGATCGATCATGGTTGTCGTGAACGCTCCGCGACGTGTTGTCACCGGGCATGACTCAAACGGCACGTCCGTGATCGTCTCCGACGGGGCCACGCCCACCGTCCACCGGCCGGGGTGAGCGACGTTCTTCGAGTTGTGGAACACGAACGGCGCCCCAGCGCCGTCTCGGGCCTGGAGCCCCGAGCCGACGAAGCGCGCATTCGCGGTGCCTCCGGGGGCAACGGCACGATCATCCGCATGGCCGACCTTCCCCCCGGGCGCGGCTCGCCGATGCATCGGACCGAGACCATCGACTACGGCATCGTGGTCGAGGGTGAACTGCATCTGTGCTCGACGACAGCGAGGCCGCCTGCGCGCCGGCGATGTCGTCGTCCAGCGCGGCACCGATCACGCTTGGGAGAACCGCGGCGACCGCACGGCACGGATGGTGTTCGTCCTCGTCGACGGGCAATTCGACGACGCCCTGAGAGCGTCGATCGGCGATGTCCGAGCGCATCCGCGACCCATCCCTCCGAACGCCGCGCCTTCCGCTCGCCTGACATGACGGCAGGCGAGTTGCGAACCGTCGATCGCAGCCCCGCGGAACCGAGCTCGTGACGTACGGACCGACGCCTGACGCAGTGCAGCGAGGCGCTGGAGTGCGCGGCGGTGCGGATCGCGGCCGAGCGAGCCGGACGCGGAGGACCTCGCCGCGCTCGACGGGATCGTGGCTCGCCAGCAGGAGGTCCGTGACGCCGACGACTACGACCGCTTCTACGCGCTGGACGACGAGTTCCACGGCACGCTGGTGGAGCTCAGCGGCCACGGCATCGCGTGGTCGCTGGCGCAGCGCGCCAACGGCCATCTCAATCGTGTGCGCCGCCTGAGTCTGCCGCAGCCCCGGTATCTGGCCGAGATGGTCGCCGAGCACGAGCTCGTCGTCGAGGCGGTCCGCCGCCACGACTCCGACGCGGCCGAGATCGCGCTGCGCCACCACCTGCGGATGGTGCTCTCGGGCCTGCCGGCGATCCGCGCGGAACATCCCGACTACTTCCAGGTAGCAGGCTGATGACCGTGGAGCTGTCGACGCTTCGCCGGCTCTACGCGCAGATGGTGCTGATCCGCGTCTTCGAGACCGAGTCCGAGCGCCAGTACAAGGCGGCACGGATCGGCGGCTACTGCCACCTGTCCTCCGGCCAGGAGGCCGCGACCGTCGGCGCCGATCCACGCCCTGGCGCCCGACGACCTGCTCGTCACCGGCTATCGCTGCCACGGCTTCGCGCTCGCGCGCGGCGTCCCGCCGGCGGCGGTGATGGCCGAGCTGTTCGGCCGCGCCGACGGCTGCGCCCACGGCCGCGGCGGGTCGATGCACCTGCTCGACGTCGCGCGCGGGTTCTACGGCGGCTGGGGCATCGTCGCCGGCCAGCTGCCGGTCGCGACCGGCCTCGCGCTCGGCCTCGTGCGCCAGGAGCCGGCCCGACGCGGTCCTCTGCGAGCTGGGCGACGGCGCGGTGAACATGGGCGCCTGGCACGAGTCGCTGAACCTCGCCGCGGTCTGGTCGCTGCCGATCGTCTTCCTGGTGATCAACAACGGCTACGGCATGGGCACGGCGGTCGACCGCGCGTCGGCCGTCCCGGAGCTGTTCCGCCGCGCCGACGCCTTCGGGATCGCCGGCGAGCGCGTCGACGGCAACGACCTCGCGGCCGTCATCGAAGCGACCGGCGAGCTGCTCACCACGCGCACGCGAGGAGCGCCGCCCGCCGTGCTCGAGCTGATGACCTACCGCTACCGCGGCCACTCGGTCGCCGACGCCGGTCTCGCCTACCGCACGAGGGAGGAGATCGCCGATCACATGGCCCACGACGACCCGATCGTCCGCGTCCGCGGCTCGGCTGCTCGACCTCGGAGCGACCGCGGCCGAGCTCGACGAGGTCGACGCGATCGCCGACGCGCAGGTCGCCGACGCGGTCGACGCCGCCCAAGCGAGCCCCGAGCCCGACGCTCGGCGCGCTCGCGAGCGGGATGTACGCGACCGGCAGCGCGCAGCAGTTCGCGCGGATGCTGCCTGGCAGCCCGTTCGGCGAGCGCGAGCTGATCTTCGCCGGCGGTCTGGGCGCATGAGCGCGACCAGCCGCACCGGACCGGTCGCGGCGACACCGAGGCCGGCGACGCAGAACATGACCTACCGCGAGGCGCTGCGGCTCGCGCTGCGCGAGGAGATGGCCCGCGACGAGCGCGTGTTCCTGATGGGCGAGGAGGTCGGCGTCTTCGAGGGCTCCTACAAGGTCTCCGCCGGGCTGCTGGACGAGTTCGGCGCCGACCGCGTTCGCGACACGCCGATCTCCGAGGAGGGGTTCGTCGGCGCCGGGATCGGCGCCGCGATGCTCGGCGAGCGGCCGGTCGTCGAGATCATGACGATCAACTTCCTGCTCGTCGCGATCGACCAGGTCGTCAACCACGCGGCCAAGATCGGCGCGATGTTCGGCGGCGAGGTGCGCTGCCCGATCGTGATCCGCACCCCCAACGGCGCCGGCAACCAGCTCACCGCCCAGCACTCCCAGTCGCTGGAGGTGTGGTTCGCCCACATCCCCGGGCTGAAGGTCGTCGCGCCGGCGACACCGGCCGACGCCAAGGGGCTGCTCAAGGCGGCGATCCGCGACGACGACCCGGTGCTCGTCGTCGAGAACCTCCCGATCTACAAGGAGAAGGGCGAGGTCCCGCTGGACCCCGACTTCGTGACCCCGATCGGCCGCGCCGCCGTCGCGCGCACCGGGCACCGACCTCACGATCGTCGCCCACTCGTTCGCGACCGTCCGCGCGCTGCATGTCGCCGAGCGGCTCGCGGCCGAGCACGGCGTCGACGCCGAGGTCGTCGACCTGCGCTCGCTGCGCCCGCTCGACGTCGAGACCGTCGCCACCTCGGTCGCCAAGACCAACCGCGTGCTGTGCGTCGAGGAGGGCTGGCCGACCTACGGCGTCAGCGCCGAGATCGCCGCCCGCATCCAACGCGCCTGCTTCGACGACCTCGACGCCCCGGTCGAGCGCGTCGGCATGGCCGAAGTCCCGCTGCCCTACGCCAAGAACCTCGAGCTCGCCGCCATGCCCAACGAGGACCGCGTCACCGCGGCCGCCCTCGCCACGCTCGGGATCACGCGTGACCGCACCCCCGCGTCACACCTTCCCCCAGCCGGCACCGGAGGACCACTCCCTCCTCAGTCCGTGCCTGCCTCCGTGGCCTGATTCACCACGGAGGCAGGCCCGGTGCCTACACTCTCGCGCCAGATTGGGACAGGAGGGGCACACTGCCCGGGGCGGTCCATTACCTCGGGGCCGCCACGCATGGCCCGCGAGCAAAATCGTGTCCCAAACCCTGTCCCCAACTCGGCAATTCTGACCCCACCAAACCTGACGGAACCCGACCTCGCCACGCACGAAACCCACC
>CAVYAT010000002.1:0-632216 GCA_963766605.1 uncultured Actinomycetes bacterium | reverse complement strand
ACTGCTCGAACAGGACTCCCACCGAGCCCCTCGAACACGCGCTGGCTGACCTCGTAGGCGGGCTCGACGTCGAGGAACACACGCCTCACGACGCCGGTCGCGCCGAGCCCGACGACGAGACCCTCGAAGTCTGCCTCGCCGCGCGCACCGTGACGGCTTCTGGCCGAAGCGACGAGCTCCATGCCCGCCACCGCGGTTGGAGGTTGCCGCTGGCATCGCCGGATCCGTGCGTCGCGTGCAATCGCGCCCCCCGCCGCGATCTGCGGCGACGACGCCCGGTTGGCCAGGGCGAGGTGCTCGCCGGCCAGCTCGTCGCGAGCGCGCCGTACGTCATGCCCGCGCCGAGGAAGACCGTGCCGGCGTCGCGGTTCACGACGACGTCCGCCGGCAGCGCCTCGAGTGTCACCAGCTCCGCCGAGTCCGCGATGTTGCTGAAGGCATGCCGCGCGCCGAGCACGCGGATGCGCCCCGGTTACGCATGCGCGGCGCTGCGTTCAAGGATCCGCGCGCCCGCTCCTGCACGGGCCGCTCGCGCGGCATCGGGGGTGGCGACGCCCGGCGGCAGCAGCGCGAGGATCGCGCCGCCGAAGCCCCCGCCGATCATCCGCGCCCCCGCTGCACCCGCGGCCTTGATCCGCGCCACCGCGCGCTCGACGGCCGGGGTCGACACTTCGTAGAGATCGCGCAGGCTGGCGTGTGAGGCGTCGAGCAGCCGCCCGACCGCGTCCAGGTTGCCGGTGTCAGCGCTCGCACCATGGCGTCGACGCGCGCGTTCTCCTCGATGACGTGCAAGACCCGGCGATCCAACGGGGACGCCGGGCCGGCCGCAGCGCTCGGGTCGGCGTCGCGCAGGCTCGCGAGCCCCAGTCGCCGCGCCGCCTCGGCGCACTCGGCCCGGCGAGCGTTGTAGCCCGACTCCGCGTTTGAGTGCGCCTCCCGAGTTGGCGGTGACGAGCCTCCAACCCGCGAGCTCCAGCCGCACCGTGACGATCTCGAGCGAGCGGAAGTCCATGCGCAGCGATGCCCGCTCTCGCCCAGCAACGATGCGAGCTGGTCAAACAGCCCTGTCTGCGCGCCTGCCCATTCACGTTCGATGCGCGAGCACAACCGCGCCAGAGCCACGCGGTCGGGATCCGGTTCCCGCCCAGGCCCAGCAGCGCGAGGCAGAGTGCGACCTCAGCGCCGCGGACGAGGAGAGTCCGGCACCCCTCGGCAGCGTGCCCGCGATCTCCACCAGCGCGGCCGGCACGGCGTGGCCGGCCGCGGTGAGCTCGGCGACTGCGCCGCGGACGAAGGCCCGCCAGCCGGCGGCGCGCTCGGCTGTGAACGCGCAAAGCGGTCGTGCTGACCGAGGTCGAGTGCGCGCGCCTCCATCTCGTCACCGGCGAGGGGGTGGCCGTCACCGTAACGCCCTCAGCGACCGCGAACGGCAGGCTGAGCCCATCGTTGTAGTCGGTGTGCTCGCCGATGAGGTTCACGCGCCCCGGCGCGAAGGCGATGCAACACTCAGCCGGCACGGACCCGTCCCAGCCGGGTGCCGTCCGGGATGCGCGCCGGACCACGCAGCTCGACGTCGCCGGCGAGCTCCACGTCGCGCCCGAACACGACGTCGCCACAAATCGACAGCCGCGTGCAGCGGCGGATTCCTGGCGGCCCGAACGGAAAGCGGCGATCGAGGTCCTGCAGTGTGCCGTAGTAGGCCCGGTCGAGTGCCACGACGGTCCCCGGCACCGCCCCCTCCGCGGGCACCAGCGTCGCGCCGTCGGCCAGCTCGTAGGCATCTGATCGGACCAGCAGGAGGTCGTCGGTGGTCTTGACCGGAGCGAACCGCGTGCGCGGCACATGCAGGGCCTGGGCTCCCTCGATCAGCCCGATCGCCGAGCCCATCGTGGTCTCGAGCTGCACGACCTCCCCCGCGGCCGGCAGCGTCTTGCGGTTGACGATCAGCGGCAGCGGCAGGACGCCGTCGTGCGCCTCGAGGAGCTCGGCGAGTGCGACGAGATCGATCCACAGGTTGTTGCTGTTGTAGAACCGCCAGCGCGTGAAGTCGGTGAACGAGCCGTCGTCCGGGGCCTGCGCCGTGTCGCGCAACACGAGCCGCCCGGCGTGCGAGGCGATGTGGCCGCCCTTGCGGTCCGCGGCCGTTCCCTGCACGACCTCCATGACGAACGGAATCTCCCGGCGCGCCATCCATCCCAGGATGCGTGGTTCCAGTACCGCGCCGAGGTTGTCGGCGTTCGCCACGAATGCGTAGCGGTAGCCGCGGGCCAGCATCTCGGCCAGCATGCCGGACGCCTGCAGCGCGGCGTACAGATCGCCGTGCCCCGGCGGGCACCACTCCGCGTCCGGATCGGCGGGCAGGTGCAGCGGCTGGAGGTCGGCGGGGCGCAGGCGCGGCTCACGGTGCTGCAGGAAATCCGCCGGCAGGTCGCCGGGCAGCCCGGAGTGCGACCGCAGCGCCTCGAGGCTCGGTCCGCGCGTTGCATGGGAGTTCATCAGCACGAGCGGCAGTCGCGCGCCCCATCGCGCACGTGCAGCGAGCACCTGGCGCGCGATCACGTCGAGGAACGTCAGTCCGGGCTTGACCATGACCAGCGATTTCGGCGACGCGAGCCCCATTGTCGTTCCCAACCCACCGTTGAGCCGGACGAGGACCGTGTGGTCCAAGGCGTCACCCGGTGTGGCGACGTTGAGCTCCGTGAGCGACTCCACGTGGCGCACCGGCTCGAGGTCTTCGCTGGAGAGCACGCCGCGATCGCCGGCGACCAGCAGCGCGAACAGGCGGGCGAACGCGCGCACGCCGATCTCGGACATACCCGCCGCCCGCATCTTCGCCTCAGCCGCGGAAGGCCCGGTCATCGCCCGTCGGGCGGCGCCGTGCTGCGGCGCACGATGAGCTCTGGGGCGACCGCGACGTGCTCGGGCTGCTCGCCGCGCATGACGTCGAGCAGCAGGCGCAGACTGGCGCGTCCAACCTCGGCGAAGTCCTGGCGCACGGTGGTCAGCGGAGGCGTGAAGTACTGGGCCTCGGGGATGTCGTCGAATCCGACAACGCTCACGTCGCCCGGAACGTCGCGGCCGTGTTCGTGCAGCGCGCGGAGCACGCCGAGCGCCATCTGGTCGTTGGCCACGAAGATCGCGGTCAGGCCGGGCTCCCGCACCAGCTGCAACCCGAGCTCGTAGCCCGAGCGGGGGCTCCAGTCGCCGACCAGCTCCGGCGGGATCTCCGCGCCGGCCGCCTTGAGCGTCGCGTGCCAGCCGTCGAGGCGCAGCTGGGCCTCGACGAAGTCCCGCGGGCCCGCGAGGTGCCAGACCGTGCGATGGCCAAGGTCGATCAGCAGCTGCGTCGCGCCGACCGCCCCCGAGAGCTGGTCGACGACGACCAGCGGCGCATGGTGCGGTCGGCCGGCCTCGACGACCACGATCGGGACGCCCGTCGGCAGGCTCGCGAGCGCGTCGGCCGCGCTCTCGTGCGGCGTGATGATGAGGATCCCATCGACGCCCTGGACGCGGAGCCGCTCGATTGCGTCGAGTACCGAGCTGCTGTTGAGGGCGTGCAGGCTGACGATCATGATGAAGTAGCCCGCTGCGTGCGCGGCCTGCTCGATCGCGAAGAGCGTCGACGCGGCCCGTACAGCGCGGTGTCGACGCTGACGACGCCGAGCATCCCGGATCGCCCGGTCACCAGCGCCCGGGCCGCACGGTTGGGCCGGTAGTCGAGCCGATCCATCGCGGCCAGCACGCGCCGTCTCGTCGCCGGCCGGACCTGCGCGCTGTCGTTGATGACGCGCGACACCGTCTGGTGCGAGACGCCGGCGAGCCTGGCGACGTCCGCCATCACGGCGGGGCGCGCTCCGGAGGCGCCCGGATCTTCGCTGTTCTGAGGAAAGCTCATGGTGCCGCGCCGAGCGGGCGCGAAAAAAAAGTATGCCTTACGGCGGCAATTTTGTTAGCGTTCACATCGCCGGGAGGAGAAAGCTCAGGCGCTGGGCGGATAGCGCCCGGAAGGCAATCGTTAAGGACGAGAGGAGTGGCGATGTCGAGGCCGGAAGATCTAATCGGTGATGCCATCGAGCGGTTGGAGTTCGATGAGCGCAACGAGGAGGATTCGCCTCACAAGGACTGGCGCCAGCTGACGCGCAGGACGGCTCTCACCGGCGGTGCGGCGGGGATCGCAGCGCTGGTGCTCGAGGCGTGTGGTGGCGGCAGCGGAGGCACGACCACCACCAAGGCCGCGACGCCGAGCGCGGGCGCGTCGATCTGGGAGGCCCCACGAACTACCACTTCGTGATGGTCAACCACGTGACGACGAACTCGTTCTTCACCGCGACCATCTACGGATGTCAGGACGCCTGCAAGCTGACCGGCACGTCGTATCAGTGGACGGGCTCGCAGAATTCGATCGTCAGCGAGATGGTCTCGGCGTTCAACTCCGCTATCGCTGCAAAGGCGGCCGGGATCGGGTGCTGCCTGATCGACGACACTGCGTTCAACGCGCCCACCGACAGCGCGCTGGGCCACGGCATTCCCGTGATCGCGTACAACGCGGACGTCTCGGAGAAGTCCAAGAACAACCGGATGGCCTACATCGGCCAGAACAACCTCACCGCGGGTGCCGCGGTCGCCGAGGCGATCCTTAGCGCCGGGGTCAAGTCGGGCGACCTCGTCGCCGGGATCATCGCGACGCCGGGCACCGGGAACATCCAGCCGCGGATCGACGGCGCGAAGCCCGTCCTGAAGGACGCGGGCGTCAAGTTCGAGGAGGTCGGGACTTCGGCGACGGAGGGCGCCCCGGAGTACAACAAGATCGCCGCGTGGTACGCCGGGAACAAGGATGTGAGGTGGATGATGGCCGTCGACAGCGGCGACAGCAACGCGGTGGCGCAGTTCATCCAGAAGGAGGGCCTGCAGGGCAAGGTCGGCGCGTCGGTCTGGGATGTCGGACTACCCGTCGTGCAGGCCATCAACAATGGCTACGTGACCGCCACGATTGACCAGCAGGCCTACCTGCAGGGCTTCCAAACGATCATGCAGCTGTTCCTGTGGAAGGTCTCGGGCGGGCTGATGAGCCCGACCAACACCGACACGGGGCTGGGCATCGTCACCAAGGACAACGTCAAGCCGTACCTGACGACGAACAGGTTCCAGGGAACGTCGGCGACGCCGAAGGCGTTGCCAAGTCCGGCCTCGATTTCCACGTAGTCGGCAGGCGTGGAATCGGGCGCTACAAAGTCCGCTGTTGCCCCGGCGCCCGACGCGCCGGGGCAACACCGTGAGGCCCGTAGGCTGGGCTTTCGCGTCCTGCGGCCGTTCCTGTATCAGCGCGAGCTGACTCCGCTGCTGATCACGATCGGGCTGTTCGCGTACTTCACGATCAAGGCCGGGTCGAACTTCACCGACTCGCTCAGCCTCAACTCGGCCGTCGGCTATGCGGCGCCAGTCGCCGCGATCGCGGTCGGTGAGGTCATGCTGCTCGTGCTCGGCGAGATCGACCTGTCGGCCGGCCAGGTCTTCCTGTTCTGTCCGTGGGTGATGTACTGGGTGCACAACGCCGGTGTGCCGCTCTTCTTCGCGATCGTGGTGGCGCTCGCCGTCGTCAGCCTCGTGGGCGCGCTCAACGGGCTGATCACCGTGATTCTGAACGTACCGTCGTTCGTCACGACGCTGGCCATGAACTTCATCCTCTACGGGGCGGTGCTGGTCGGCTCGAAGCAGGTCCAGGCGTCGCCGATCCCGCTGACTGGGGGCAACAGCTTCACCGCCCAGGCGATGGGGGCCTGGAAGTGGTCCGAGATCCTCTGGGTGGTTGGGATCACGCTTGTCATGACCGTGGTGCTCACGCGCACGCGGTTCGGCGTCCGGACGATCGCGACCGGCGGCAACACCGTCGGCGCGGCCGAGGCCGGCGTGCCAATCCGCCGCGTCAAGGTGTGGGCCTTCACGCTCTGTTCGTTCATCGCCGGCCTCGTGGGTATCGTCGACGCGGTCAAGTACGGGAGCCTCGACCCCGGCAACTTCGGCGTCGACTTCATCCTGTACGCGATCGGTGCATGCGTGATCGGCGGCACCGCGCTCAACGGCGGACGTGGAACGATGATCGGCGCGTTCATCGGCGCGATCCTGATCGGCGTGCTCGAGGATGGGCTGACCCTGACCGGCGTCAGCACCAACGACTTCTTCATCTGGGTCGGCGTGGTGATCATCTTCGCGATGGCGCTGAACGTCCAGTTCGACCGGCTGATCGCGCGCTCGAGGGCGAGATGAGCGCCGAGCCGGTACTCCCGCCTGCCGTCACGGGCGGCGCGCCCGCGCTCGAGGTGCGCGGGCTCACGAAGCGCTTCGGCGCGCTCGCGGTCCTCCGC
Organism: uncultured Actinomycetes bacterium; assembly: GCA_963766605.1. Taxonomy (GTDB): domain Bacteria; phylum Actinomycetota; class Thermoleophilia; order Solirubrobacterales; family Solirubrobacteraceae; genus AC-49. The sequence goes on along the minus strand of CAVYAT010000002.1, from coordinate 625,854 downwards.
GGCATCGATCTCGTGCTGCACCCGGGCGAGGTGCTGGGGCTCGTCGGGGACAACGGAGCCGGCAAGAGCACTCTCGTCAAGATTCTCAGCGGCTTGTACAAGCAGGACGGGGGAGACCTGCTGATCGAGGGAGAGCCGGTGAGCTTCCGCTCGGTCGAGGCCGCCCGGGGCCACGGGATCGAGACGGTCTACCAGGACCTCGCACTGATTCCGCAGCTGCCCGTCTACCAGAACCTGTTCCTCGGGCACGAGCTGACGAAGCTCGGACCGCTCCGTCTGCTCGACAAGCGCGAGATGCGCAGGCTCTCGCGCGAGTACCTCGACGACATCCACGTCTCGGTGCCGAGCGTCGACGCCGAAGCCGAGCAGCTTTCCGGCGGTCAACGCCAGGCGATCGCGGTCGCCCGCTCCCTGCGCGCGGCCACGAAGATCCTGCTGCTCGACGAGCCGCTCGCGGCGATGGGGGCGCGCGAGTCGCGTCTCATCGTCGACCTCGTCAAGGACCTTGCCTCGAGTGGCCGGGTATCGATCATCGTGATCGACCACAACTACGCGCATCTCTTCGAGCTGTGTGACCGCCTCAATGTCATGGAGGGCGGCCGCATCACCATCGATCAGAAGATCGATTCGACGTCGCTCGAGCAGCTCACGGAGCTCATGGTCTCGAGCTACCGCCGCCAGGTGGAGGAGGTTCAGAACGCCGGTGCCTGAATCGGGCTCGCGGCGGAGTCGACGTGGATATGCGATCGGGGTCGACTTCGGAACGGAGTCGGGCCGGGCGCTCCTGCTCGACCTCGACTCCGGCGAGGAGCTGGCGGTCGAGGTGGTCTCGTACGCGCATGGCGTGATCGACCGCGAGCTGCCGCGGACCGGCGAGCAGCTGCCCCCGGATTGGGCGCTTCAGGACCCCGACGACTGGGCGTCGGTGATTGAGCACTCGGTCCCCGCATTGCTCGCCGAGACCGGCGTGCCGGGCGAGGAGGTCGTGGGCATCGGCGTCGACTTCACGTCGTGCACCGTGCTGCCCACCGACGCCGACGGCGAGCCGCTGTGCCGCCATGAGCGCTGGCGTGGGCGGCGACACGCATGGCCGAAGCTGTGGAAGCACCACGCAGCGCAGGGCGTCGCGGACCGCCTCAACGAGGTCGCGCTCGAGCGCGGCGAGCCGTTTCTGGCGCGCTACGGCGGGCGGATCTCGTCGGAGTGGTACTTCCCAAAGCTGATCGAGCTGTGGTGCGACGATCGCGAGCTGTACGACGAGGCATACGCGTTCATCGAGGCGACGGACTGGATCGTCTGGTGGATGACGGGCGTCGAATGCCGTCAGGCGTGCACGGCCGCCTACAAGGCGATGTGGTCGCCCGACGACGGGCTGCCCGGGGCCGACTACTTCGAGGCCGCATACCCCGGGTTCGTGTCCCCGGCCGAGAAGCTGGGGCACGCCTTCGCGCTGCTCGGATCGCCCGCGGGGACGCTCCGTCCAGAGCTCGCGCACGCGCTCGGCCTGCCGGCGTCGGTGACGGTCGCGGTCGGCAACGTCGACTCGTTCGTGTCGCTTCCGGGGGCGGGGGTGGAGCAGCCGGGCACGTTCGTGATGGTGATCGGCACGTCGATCTGCGACATGATCGTCCACCCCACCGAGGTGCTCCTGCCGGGGATCACCGGCGTTGCGCGGGACGGGATCCTGCCCGGCCTTTACGGCTACGAAGCCGGCCAGGCAGCGGTCGGCGACATGCTGGCCTGGTTCGTGCGCACCGTGGGCGGCAGCGGCGACGCGTACGAGGCGATCGAAGCGCAGGCGGCGCCGGTCGCGCCCGGCGCGACCGGGCTGCTGGCGCTCGACTGGTGGAACGGCAACCGCACGATCCTGGCCGACGCCGACCTCAGCGGCGCGATCCTCGGCCTCACTCTGCAGACGACGCCGGCCGAGATCTACCGCGCGCTGCTCGAGTCGATCGCGTTCGGCAACCGCCGCATCATGGACAACTTCGAGGAGCATGGCCTCGCCCTGGAGCGGATCGTCGCCTGCGGCGGGATCGCCGCGAAGAGCCCGCTGACGATGCAGCTGATCGCCGATACCAGTGGGCGCCCCGTCGACGTCCCCGCCTCCGGCGAGGTCCCGGCGCGGGGCGCCGCACTGTTCGGTGCCGTCGCCGCCGGTGCGTTTGAGACGATCGGCGCCGCCGTCGCGGCGACACGCCCCGCCGTCTCCCGGACGTACGCGCCCGACCGTGCCACGGGCGTCGTGTACGACCGGGTCTATGCGATCTACCGCGAGCTCTACGAGCTGCTCGGCCGCTCTCGATCCGAGCTGCTGCACGGGCTCAAACTGATTCACGGCGAGAGGAGGGAGCGATGAACGACCGCCCCCGGATCGGGCTGCTGGGAATCATGCAGGAGCTGTACGACGACATGGTGCCCGGGATCACCGAGCGACAGGCGGCCTACGGGGCCGAGGTCGCCGCGGCGCTCGGGGCCATCGCCGACGTCGAGTTCATCCGGCCCGCTCGCAACCGTCAGGACGTCGAGGACGTCACGGGCGAGTTGCTGGGCCGCGGCGTCGATGGTCTGATGATCGTGATGCTCACGTACGGCCCGGCGATGCGCACCGTACCTGCGCTGCTTGGTGCGCGCGTGCCGTTGCTGTTGGCGAACATCCAACCCGAGCGCTCGATCACGGCCGCGTGGACGATGGACGACCTGACGTACAACCAGGGGATCCACGGCGCCCAGGACCAAGCAAACGCGCTCGTACGGGCGGGCATCCCGTTCTCCGTCCTGACCGGCGATTGGCGATCGGAGCGCTTTGCCGCCGGGTTCGAGGACTGGGCACGCGCCGCGCGCGCGGTGACCGCACTGAAGCGCACCCGGATCGCGCTGCTGGGGTACCCGATGAACGGGATGGGCGACGTCCTCCCGGACCCCAACGCGCTGCTGCGCCGGCTCGGGGTCACGGTCGTCGCCGAGGACCTCGGCGGCCTCGTCGGTCGAATCGATGCGGTCGACGAGAACGCAGTCGCGGCGTTGATCGCCTCGCACAGCGAGCGCTTCGAGGTCGCTGCCGATCTCCCGAGCGAGTACCACGCGTATGCGGCGCGGATCGAGCTCGCGATCCGTGGGCTGCTGGAGGAGCGTGGCTACGGCGGGTTCACGTTCCACTTCGACTCGCTGGGCGGTGACGGGCGCTTCAAGCAGCTGCCACTGCTCGGCGCCTCCGACCTGATGGCCGACGGCTACGGCTTCGCCGCAGAGGGCGACGTCAACACGGCGACGCTGATGTGCGCAGCCCAGGCGATGTCGGGCAACGCGCATTTCTCGGAGCTGTACGCGATGGACTGGGAGCTTGACTCGGTGCTCGTCAGCCACATGGGTGAAGGCAACTGGCGGATCGCGCGCAGCGACCGCCCGGTCCGGCTGATCGACCGTCCGCTCGGGATCGGCCGGCTCGACAACCCGCCGACGCCCGTGTTCATGGCCGAGCCCGGTCCGGCGACCACGGCGGCGCTCGTCCAGCTCGACGGCGAGTACATGCGTCTCGTCGTCGGCTATGGCGAGGTGCTCGACACGCTCGAGCTGCCAAAGGTCGAGATGCATCACTTCCACTTCTGTCCCGACGGCGGGATGGAGCAGTTCATGGATCGCTGGCTGCGGCTCGGCGCGCCGCACCATTTCGTCACCAACCTCGGCGACCATCGCCCCCGCTGGCGCGCGTTTGCGGAGCAGCTCGAGCTGGAGCACGTGGAGATCTAGTGGTGGCGCGGCTCACCGCGTTGCGCGAGGAGGCGCTGGCCGCGAACCTGGCGCTGCCCGCCCACGATCTCGTGACGCTGACGTGGGGCAACGCCAGCGCAATCGACAGGCAGACCGGCCTCGTCGCGATCAAGCCGAGCGGCGTCGCGTACGCGGAGATGACCGCAGAGGATCTGGTCCTCGTCGATCTCGACGGTGCGGTCGTCGAAGCAGCGCGCCGCCCGTCGACGGACACGCCAACGCATCTGGCGCTGTACCGGGCGTTCGACGCGATCGGTTCGATCGTCCACACCCACTCGCGGTGGGCGACGGTGTGGGCCCAGGCCCAGCGCGAAATTCCGTTGCTCGGAACGACCCACGCCGACCTCTCGCCGCACCCTATCCCGATCACGCGTGCGCTGACGGCCGCCGAGGTCGACGCCGACTACGAGGGCGCGACCGGGACCGTGCTGATCGAGGCCGTACGGGCGCACGGGGCGGCCGAGATCCCGTGCGCGCTCGTCCGCGGCCACGGACCGTTCTGCTGGGGGACCACCGCCGCCGCCTCGGTCGAGCACGCGATCACGCTCGAAGAGGTCGCCCGCATGGCTCTCTTCACGACACTGCTTGCTGCCGGCGGGCCGCTGCTTGACGAGGCGGTCCGGGCCAAGCACTTCACGCGCAAGCACGGGCCGCAGGCGTACTACGGCCAGCCATGAGGTCAGATGGCTGGCCGAAGCCGGCGGTTCTTGGCAGCGTTTGAAGAAAGAGCGGGCGCCCAGCGGGCTCGTGTTCGGCTACGCGACCTACCTGGTCGGGCGCGGCGTGTTCAGCCACCACGTGCGGCCGGAGCCTGATCATGGCGCTGAGTACTCAGCCCAGCGACACACCATAGAATCGACACAAGATGACGGGACGTCATGCAGCAGCGACCGTTCGGCAGCACTGGCTGGAACCTGGGCGAGATGATCGACATCAACCTGCGGTGCACCGCCACGGCGACGGGCGCGTCGAGCCGGTCGCGGCGCCGATGGACGATCCGTACAGCGTGGAGCTCGAGGACATGGCCGGGCGATCGCGGTCGGGCGTGCGCCGCTCCTGGGCCGCCACGACGCGCTGGGTCAGGCGCGCACGCTGTCCGCGCTGCAGGCGAGCGCCGTGACTTGCATGGACGCTCAGGTCGGCATATGAGCGAGGCCCTGCGGGTGGGTATCGCCGGCTACGGACTCGCGGGCGAGGTCTTCCTCGCGGCGTTCGTCGCGGCGGCCGGCCTGCGCTTCGCCGGCATCGTGACCGCCACGCCGAACCGGGCGACCCCCGGCGGCGGGGCGACGTTCGCCAACGCCGACGGACGGCGCGAGATCGCACTTGAGCCGGGCGCCTACGAACGCTTCTACGCGGGGGTCGCGGCATGGCTGCTCGACGGCGCGCCCGCGCCCGTGGACCCCGCCGACAGCGTGGCCGTGCTGCACGTGCTCGACGCCGCCCGTTCCTCGGCGGCGACCCGATCGATCATCGAGATGGAGACGACATGAGAACGAGCCTTGGCATCTGGGCCCTCGGGCCGATGGTCACCCGCTTCGTACCGGGCGGCTACCAGCCCCAGCACGAGTCCGAGACGATGCCCGAGCGGGTCGCCCGCGCCGTCGCCGGCCTCGACGGCCTGATCGACGACTACGAGTTCCACTACCCCGGCGAGATCAACCACGACAACCTCGACGCGCTGCGCGCCGAGCTCGGCGACCACGGGATCTACGCGGTCTGCACCGGCCTGCACGTCGACCCGCGGTTCGGCAAGGGCGGTCTGACCGCGTCGGACCCCGGCGTGCGCCGCGAGGCGCTCGAGCTCACGCTGGCCACGGCGGACATGGCCGGCGATGTCGGCGCGCAGATGATCTGCTGGCCCGGCATCGAGGGCTACAACTACCCGTTCCAGACGTCCTACCGCGACACGTGGAGCGCGTTCATCGACGGCATCGGGCAGGCCGCGGAGCGCTGCCGCGAGCGCGGCGTGACGCTGCTGCTCGAGCACAAGAACTCCGAGCCGGCGATGAAGATCCTGATGCGCAACATCGGCATGACGCTGCACGTCATCCACACGCTGCGCCGCGACGGGATCGCCAACGTCCAGGTCAACATGGACTGGCAGCACCTGATCATGAACGGCGAGAACCTCGGCGAGTACGCGGCCCTGCTCGACGCCGAGGGCCTGCTCGGCCACCAGCACGCGAACTCCGGCTGGGGCACGTTCGACGACGACAACATGGTCGGCTCGACGGCGTTCATGGAGACGCTGGAGCTCGCGATCGAGCTGCGGCGCGCGGGCTACGGGATCGACGGCGATACGCGCCGCCTCGGTTTCGACCTCTACCCCTACACCGAGGACCAGGTCGCGGCGGTGCGGCGGTCGGTGCTCCAGTGGCGCTTCATCGACGGCGTCGCCGCGAAGATCGACGGCGACGAGCTGCGGGCAGCCCAGCAGCGCAAGGACGCCGTCGCCGCCTACGAGCTGGTGTACGGCGCGCTGGGCGCGTGAGCGTCGCCGTCGGACTCGACGTCGGGACCTCGGCGCTGAAGGGCGTGGCTCTCGACGGCGACGGCGCGATCGTGGCGCAGGCCGATGCCTCCTACCCGCTGTCGACCCCGCAGCCCGGCTGGTCCGAGCAGGACCCCGAGCTGTGGTGGGACGCGGCGCAGACGGTGCTCCAGGCGCTGCGCACGCAGGCCGGACCGCCGGCCGGGATCGGCCTCAGCGGCCAGATGCACGGCCTCGTCGCACTCGACGGCGCCGACCACCCCGTGCGCCCGGCGATCCTGTGGAACGACCAGCGCACGGCGGCGGAGTCCGAGGAGATCGAGGAGCTGCTGGGCGGCGCCGCGCGGGTCCTGGCGCTGACCGGCAACCCCGCGCTGACCGGCTTCACCGCCCCGAAGCTGCGCTGGATGGAGCACCACGAGCCGGCGCTGCGCGAGCGCGTGCGCAGCGTGATGCTGCCCAAGGACTACGTGCGACTGCGGCTGTGCGGCGAGCACGCCACCGACGTCAGCGACGCCTCGGGAACCCTGTGGTTCGACGTCGCCCGGCGGCAGTGGAGCACCGAGGTGCTCGCCACGCTCGGCGTCGAGGAGTCGCTGATGGCGCCGGCGCTCGAGTCGGCCGCGGTCAGCGGGACGACCCCGGACGGCATCCCGATCGCCGCCGGCGCGGGCGACCAGGCGGCCGGCGCGCTCGGCGTCGGTGTCGCCACGGCGACCGACCGCACCCCGGCCTCGATCGCGCTCGGCACGTCCGGCGTCGTGCTGACCGCGTTGCCCGGCTACGCCGCCGACCCCCACGTGCAGGGATCGTGCCACGCCGTGGCCGACACCTGGTTTGCGATGGGCGTGATGCTGTCGGCGGCCGGGTCGCTGAGCTGGCTGCGCGCCGTACTCGACGCACCGTACGAGACATTGCTGGCCGAGGCGGCCGCGCAGCCGCCAGGCGCCGGTGGAGTCGTGTTCCTGCCGTATCTGAGCGGCGAGCGTAGCCCGCACAACGATCCCGAGGCCCGCGGATCGCTGACCGGACTGGCGCTTGGCCACGACCGCGGCGCGATCGTGCGCGCGGTGCTCGAGGGCGTCGCGTTCGGCCTGCGCGACGTGCTCGACGTCGTCGCCGTCGGCGCCGGCGCGCGCCCCGCGTCGGGGCGGCTCAGCGGCGGCGGCGCCCGCGGCGAGCTGTGGCCCGCGATCATCGGGGCGGCGCTGGAGCTGCCGCTGACGCGCGTCGGGTCGGACGCGGGCGCGGCGCTCGGAGCCGCCATGCTCGGCGGGGTCGTCGCGGGGCTGTGGGCCGACCCGGCGCAGGCGATCGAGGCTGCGGTGGTCACCGGTGCGACGATCGAACCCGATCCGGCCTGGGTGCAGTGCTACGCAGAGCGCCGCGAGCAGTTCCGGGCGCTCTACCCCGCGCTGTCCAACGTTCGTTGAGGCGCGTTTGCGCCGTGCCGTCCGGGGCACCCTCTAAAACACCGAACACGCAGGCGCTTTGCCGCCAGCGCCATATAGGCCGGCGGGGGGACATCCGCCGGACGCAACGATGAGGACCCGCCGCCGCAGCGGGTCCTCGTCGTTGTGAGGTACAACACGAGCATGGCCGGGCTGATCCTCTACGTCTGCCATCTCGACGACCGCGGACCCAAGGCGCATGCGTGCCGCCGCGCGCACGAGGCGCTGCGGGCCGCCGGGCACGCGTACGAAACGGTGATCGTCGACCGCAACCGCCCGTTCGGCCTGTTCACGACCGGCCGGCGCCCGGAGCTCAAGCGCATCAGCGGCCAGGAGAAGCTGCCGGTCCTGGCCCTGCCCGACAGCGGAGCGACGGTCGCCAGCGCGGCCGAGATCGCGATCTGGGCCCAGACCCACTCGCCGGCGTTCAGCGCGCGTCGCTGAGCGCCGCGGCGCTCCACTGCTCGTCGTCCGCGCGCGCCGCTAGACACCCAATGCGATGCACGTGGCCGTCATTCACAACCTCCCCGCGGGCGGCGCGCGGCGCGTGCTGGCCGAGCACGCCCGGCTGATGGGCCTGGAGCTGCGCGAGTTTTGTCTCGCCACCGCGCTGCCGGTCACCGACGACCCGGAGATCGTCGCCTTCGCGCCGCGGGCCGACGAGATCGCCCCAGCGCTGCGACCACGCGCCCGCTACCTCGACCACGTGCGCCTGCGCCGCGCCTGGCGCGAGCTGGCGCAGCGCGTCAACGCGACCGCCCCGAGCGTCGTCCTCGCCCACCCGTGCCGCTACCTCCAGGGGCCCTACGCGCTGACCGCCATCGCGGCGCCAAGCGTCTACTTCTGCCACGAGACGCGGCGCGTCGACTACGAGCCGCAGGCCGCGGCGACGCGAAACTCGCGCACGCGCACGCTCTACGGACCGCTGTATCGAGCCCAACGCGCCGCCGACCGCGCGGCGACGGCGGCGGCGTCGGTGCTCGTCACGAACTCCAAGCACTCGGCGTCGACGATCCAGTCCGCCTACGGGCGCCGGGCCGAACCGATCGCGCTCGGGATCGGCGAGGCGTTCACGGCGCAGCGCCCGCGCGAGCCGCAGCACCTGCTCAGCGTCGGCGCGTTGCTGCCCGGCAAGGGCCACGACCTGGCGATCGACGCCGCCACGCTGACCGCGCGCCGCCTGCCCGTCGTGATCGTCAGCCCGCGGCCCGGCGCCGAGCAGGAACAGGCGCTGCGCGACCGCGCCGTGGACCGCGGCGTCGAGCTCGAGGTCCGGATCGGGATCACCGACGAGCAGCTGGCCGACTGCTACCGCGACGCGGTGGCCACGCTGTACCTGGCCCGCGACGAGCCATATGGCCTGGCGTCGATCGAGGCCCAGGCGTGCGGCTGCCCGGTGATCGTCAGCGCGCAGGGCGGCCTGCCCGAGACGATCGCCGACGGCATAACCGGCTTCTCCGTGGCGCGAGACCCGCAGGCGGCCGCGGCGGCGGTAGACCGGCTCGCCGATGAAGGCCTGCGCGCGCGGATGAGCCGTGCCGGCATCGAGCGCAGCGTCGGTATGACGTGGTCGCGCTCGGCGGGGGCGATGGCGTCGCTGCTGCGCCACGCGGCCGGCTTAGTCAGCGGCGAGCCCATTGGCGGCAAACCGTCGCACGCCGACCGGTCGCGTGTGGCACGCTGACGTCCATGAGCACTCCGATCGTCCGGGCCCACGAGTTGACGCGCGAGTTCGGCGAGGGCGACGCGGCGGTCACGGCGCTGAGCAACGTGACGGTCGATTTCCCGGCCGGCGAGTTCGCCGCGATCATGGGCCCCTCCGGTTCCGGCAAGTCGACGCTCATGCACCTCCTGGCGGGGCTGGACCGGCCGACCGCGGGCAGCGTCGAGATCGAGGGAACGTCGCTGGGCGAGCTGAGCGACGACGCGCTGACGCGCCTGCGCCGCGATCGTGTCGGCTTCGTCTTTCAGTCGTTCAACCTGCTCCCGGTCCTCGACGCGCGCGAGAACATCCTGCTGCCGCTCTCGATCGCGGGCCAGCGGCCCGACGAGGCGTGGATCGACACGCTTGTCGACCTGCTCGGCCTGCGCGACCGCCTGACCCACCGCCCGTCGCAGCTGTCCGGCGGCCAGCAGCAGCGCGTCGCGGTAGCCCGCGCGCTGGCCAGCCGCCCGGCAGTGATCTTCGCCGACGAGCCGACCGGCAACCTCGACTCCAAGGCCTCCGACGACATCATGGCCCTGCTGCGGCGCAGCGTCGACGAGTTCCACCAGACGATCGTCATGGTCACCCACGACCACGACGCGGGCGCCTGCGCGGACCGGATTCTCGAGCTGTCCGACGGCCAGATCGTCGCCGACCGCGCGCGGACCACGACCGAGGTCGCGCCCGCGTCATGAGGGCAGTCGTCGTCCGCGGGCTGCTCGCCCGGCGGCTGCGGCTGGTCCTGACCAGCCTCGCGATCGCCCTCGGCGTGATGCTGATCACCGGGTCCTACGTGTTCACCGACACGTTCACCCACAGCTTCGACCAGATCTTCTCTGCGTCATACAAGGGCGTCGACGTGTCGATCACGCCGCACGTCGCGGTCGGCGACACCGACTTCGCGGCTCCGATCCCCCAGTCGGTGCTCGACAAGGTCAGGACCGTGCCCGGCGTCGCCGCCGCGCAGGGATCGATCTTCGATCAGGGCGTCACGATCCTCAACAAGCACGGGAAGGCATTCCACAAGCACGGTGCGCCGCAGTTCCTCGGCTCGGCCAGCCTGCTCGACCGCTTCGAGGAGTTCACGTTCGTCTCCGGCCACAAGCCGACCGCCGGTAACCAGGTCGCGCTCGACAAGGCGACGGCCGACAAGGAGCACTTCAGGCTCGGCGGCCCGGTCACCATCCAGGCGACCAACGGCAAGCGCCGCTACACCCTGGTCGGCGTCGTCAAGCTCGGCGGCGTCAACTCGTTCGGCGGCGCGTCGGTGGCGCTGCTGACGCTGCCCGCGGCACAGCTGGCGACCGGCAAACTGGGCCACTTCGACGCGCTCGACGCGGCCGGCAAGCCCGGCGTGAGCCCGAAGGAGCTGTCGGCGCGGATCCGTGCCGCACTGCCACGGACGGTTGAAGTGCGCACCGGCCAGCAGCAGGCGGCCAAGCAGTCCTCCGACCTGCGCGACAACGTGAGTGGCCTGACGACCGCGCTGCTCGTATTCGCGGGCATCGCACTGTTCGTCGGGGCGTTCTTGATCTTCAACACGTTCTCGATCACGGTTGCCCAGCGGATGCGCGAGATGGCGCTGTTGCGTACGCTCGGCGCGACGCGGCGCCAGGTCCGCCGCAGCGTCCTGACCGAAGGGCTCGTGCTCGGGGTGCTCGGATCGATACTCGGCATCGGCCTCGGGCTGCTCGCGGCGCTCGGGCTGAAGGCGCTGTTCAACGCGATCGGCTTCGACGTCCCGTCGAGCGGGATGGTGATCGAGGCGCGCACGATCATCGTGTCGCTGCTCGTCGGCATCGGCGTGACGATGGCCGCGACGCTCGCGCCGGCAATGCGGGCGATGCGGATCCCGCCGATCGCCGCGCTGCGCGAGGGCGCGGTCCTGCCGCGCGGCCGCGCACAGCGCTTCAGCCTTCCGATCGCGATCCTCGTGACCGTCATCGGCGTCGCACTGATGTCGGCCGGCCTGTTCGCGATCAGCGACTCGGGGCAGGCGGTGAGCGCGCTCGGGGTCGGCGCCGCGCTGGTGTTCATCGGCGTCGCGCTGCTGAGCCCGAAGCTCGTCCGTCCGATCGCGTCGCTGGTCGGTCGCCCGATCGAGCGCCTCGGCGGTATGCCGGGACGCCTGGCGCGCGAGAACGTCGTCCGCCAGCCGGGGCGCACGGCGGTGACGTCGGCGGCGCTCATGATCGGCGTGGCGCTCGTGACATTCGCGGCCGTATTCGCTGCGTCGGCCAACAAGACGGTCGCCGACGCGATCGACACGCACCTGACCGGCGAGATCGTCATCCAGAACACCAACGGCTTCTCTTCGTTCTCGCCCGAGGCGGCCGGCGCCGCGGCGCGCGTGCCCGGAGTGGCCGCAGTCTCGCGGCTGCGTACCAGCGTGGCCAAGCTCGTCCCGGGCGGGTCGCAGGTGCAGGTGCGCGGCGTCGATCCCGCGACGCTGGCCGACGTGTTCAAGCTGTCGATCTCCTCGGGACCGGCGAACCCGCTGGCGCGGATGGGCCCCGACGGGACGATCGTCGACAAGGACTATGCGAAGTCCCACCACCTGAAGATCGGCTCGACGCTCCGGCTCCGCACCCCGACCGACCAGGTCGTGAACGTCCACGTCGTGGCGCTGACCGACGACACGTCGGGTGTCACGGCGCAACTGACGATCCCCAACGCGCTGCTGCAGCGTGCGTTCGGGGTCGACCGCGACGACATCGTGTTCGTCCGCTTCGCCCGTGGCGTGAACAAGGCGGCGACGACGGCGCGGCTCAAGTCGACGCTCGCGCGTCAGTTCCCCGAGGTCGAGACGCTGACCGCCAAGGAGTTCAAGGACCAGCAGGCCGGCCAGATCAACCAGCTCCTGAACATCATCTTCGCCCTGCTCGCGCTGGCGATCATCGTGTCGCTGTTCGGGATCGTCAACACGCTGGTGCTGTCGATCACCGAGCGCACGCGGGAGCTCGCGCTGCTGCGGGCGATCGGGACGTCGCGACGTCAGGTGCGCCGGATGATCCGCGGCGAGTCGGTGATCATCGCGATGATCGGGGCGATCCTGGGGACGGTGCTCGGGGTCGCGCTCGCGGTGCTGGTGTCGCGCCCACTGCACAGCCTCAAGTTCGCGTTCCCGACCTTGGACATCATCATCGTGCTGATCCTCGGGGCGCTGGCCGGCGTTCTGGCAGCGATCTGGCCGGCACGGCGCGCGTCGAAGCTCGACGTGCTGGCGTCGCTTTCGTACGAGTAGCGCCCGCCCTACACCGGCGTCTGCACCAGCCACACAACGCGCCGCCCGCCCGCGAGCGCGCGCTGCCACGGGCCCTCGCCGTCCGGCACGCCGGGCGAGTCGAGCAGCAGCGCGGCGAGGCACAGCGCGTGCTCACGCAGCTGCGGCGGGGAGCGGTAGCGGCGGTCGGTGCGGCCGGTCAGCCCGGCGCTGAAGCGCTCCTGGACCTCGACGACCACGAGCGGCTCGAACTGGAGGCGAAGCTGGTCGTCTTCCTCGGACACCCGAGGAATTATCAGGTGTCGAACTCGCGCAGCAACTCGTGCGCGCGGTCGCGGCGCTCCACGAGCTCGGATTCGAGCCGGTCGAGCTCGTCGCGGCGCGGGCGCAGCAGCTCGAGCTGGCGGTCGATGTGGCCGATCGACTCCTTGAGGATCGCCCGCCGGCGCGCGGGCGATGGCTCGCCGGTGTGCCACTCGTCGCGCAGCAGCGCGCGGGCATCCTGGGCCTCGACCAGCGCGCGCAGCTCGTCGAGCGTCAGACCGAGCAGGTCCTTGAGCCGCATGACCTCACGCAGGCGCTCCTCATCGGCCGGCCCGTACAGCCGGTGGCGGCCGGCCGCGCGCGGTTGGGTCGACTCGCCGCCTCCGAGCAGCCCGAGCTCCTCGTAGTAGCGGATCGTGCGCGGCGTGGTACCGGTGCGCCGGGCCAGCTCGCCGATCCGCAGCGACGCCGGTGTGTCGGCGGTCGTGCTCACGCGGCCCTCACGATCACCGGCTCGGCGTCGACCTCGAGCACCGGGCGCTCGACGCGCTTGGGCCGCAACAGCGACACGCCGGCGCCGACGAGCGAGATCCCCGCGAGCACCCACATCGCCACGTGGAGGTTGTGGATGAACGGCTCCAGGCGCGCGTTCGTCACGCCCTTGGAGACGCCCGAGAAGATTGCGATGAGCACGTTCTGCGGCACAGCGGAGGTCACGATTGCCAGCACCAGCGCGATCGACAGTACCGCGCCCGTGTTCTGGAGCATGGTCCGTGCACCGGCGGCAATTCCGCGGCGGTTGGCCGGCACGGCGCTCATCATCGCCGCGGTGTTGGGGCTGTTGAACATTCCCGACGCGACGCCGACGACGAACAGCCACAGCGTCGACTGCCAGTAGGGCGAGTGGACCTGCAGGGTCGTCATCCCGGCGAGGCCGACGGCGCCGAGGAGCATGCCCCACGCCGCCAGGGTCCGCGAGCCATGGGTGTCGGCCCACCAGCCCGCGATCGGCGAGGCGATCAGCATCCCGATCGCCATCGGCGTGATCTTGATCCCGGCGGTAATCGGGTCGTCGCCCTGCGCGCCCTGGAAGTAGAAGACGAACAGGAACAACAACGCGAAGCGCGACATCCCGTTGATGAACGAGGCGGCCGTCGCGGCGGCGAACAGGCGGTCCTTGAACAGCGACATGTCGAGCATCGGCGCGCGGCTGTGCAGCTCGACGATGACCCACAGCGGCAGCAGGATCGCACCGGCGAGCAGGCCGACGATGACGACCGGGTCGTCCCAGCCGGTCAGCCCGCCCCTGGACACGCCGAGCGTCAGTCCGGTCAGGCCGACCACGAACAGCAGCGTGCCGGGGATGTCGAAGCCGACGACCTTGTCGCGGTGGCCGATGTCGCGCAGGACCAGCCATGCCCACGCCGTTCCCGCGACGCCGAGCGGCACGTTGAACCAGAACACCCAGTGCCACGAGATCGAGACCAGCGCCCCGCCGAGCACCGGACCGAGGACGAGCCCGATCGCAGCGACCATCACGTTGGTTCCCATCGCGCGGCCGAGCTCGTCGGACGGGAACGCGTCGGTCACGAGCGCGCTGGCGTTGGCGAACAGCAGCGCCGCGCCAACACCCTGCAGAACGCGCCACAGGATGAGCTGGGTGCCATCGGTGGCGAAGCCGGCGCCCAGCGAGGTGAGGGTGAACAGCGCGAACCCGGCCACGTAGGCGCGCTTGCGCCCGAACATGTCCGACAGCCGCCCGGCCGAGAGGACGAGCACCGTCGAGGCGATCATGTAGGCGAGGATCACCCAGACGAGCGACAGGATGCTCGTGTGCAGGCTGCGTTCGAGGTCGGGTAGGGCGATGATCAGCGTGCCCGAGTTGATCGTCGCCATCAGCATCCCGAGGCTGGTGCAGGACAGGGCCCACCACTTGTAGTGGGCATGGCTTGAGTCGACGCCGAAGCGACGACGGGCGGTGTACGACATGACGGTCCTTCGGGTGGCTAACTGATCCTTACGTCAACGTCAGTTTACCACGGGCTGTCAGAGACGGCTCCCCTGACGGTCTCAGCCGCAAACCGGCCAGGCCGACGGCCCGGCCACGGACAGCAGGCGAGCGGCAAGGTGGTCCTGCGTGACCTCCGGCGCCCTGGCGGGGTCGCCATGGCCGCCCATGTTCACCCACGTCGAGCGGGTGAACTGGTACTTGCCGCGGTAGCGCCCATCGCGCGAGATCGCGGTCGGGTCGTCGCCGGACTCGCAGTCGGCGATCTTCTGCAGCTCGGCCGAGACATGCGTGGTCGACGCGTCCTTGGCCGACGCGGCGAGGCCGAGCGCGGCGGCGGTCTGTGGCCCGACGATCCCGTCGACGACCAGCCCGTGCTTGCGCTGGAACGACCGCACGGCGTCGCGCGTGCGGTGATCCCAGCGATGGGTGACCGGGATGTTCAGCGCCTGCTGGACCGTGCCGGGCCCCGGGAGCTGGACGTCGGTCCCCTGGTCGACCGGCGCGGACGCCGGCGGTGCCGGATCCGGCGTGGCCGCGACACCGCCGCTCGACGACGCCGCGGCGGAGGTCGAGCAGACGGCGAGCAGCCCCACGATCGGGGCGAAGCACAACAGACGGCGTACGGCACTGGCGGCGGCGGGCATGCAACCCCTCTGGCTCTCTTGTGCCTACGGGGTTAGCTGTCGGGCTCGCGCTTTGAGAGCTGCGCTACGCCGCGTGGTGCGGCGATTCGCCCCTGGCCGCCGTGGCGGCCACTGGTTCCCCCGTTCCCGGCGCTACGGGAGCGTCGGAACTCGGCTTGGTCATGACTGCGCCGGAGTGTAGAGGATCGGACGGCGTCCGTCGTCAGCGCGCGGCGGCCTCGGTGAGGGACGCCGAGGGTGCGTTGACGAGTTCGGCGATCTGGTCGCTCGCGTCGCCGCGCAGCAGCCAGCCGGCCTCGGTGCGCTCGATCCAGCCGCGACGCGCGAGGGCGGTCATCGCCGTCGTCACGCTCGGCCGGCGCGCGCCGACGAGCTTGGCCAGGGTCTCGTGGGTGAGACGCAGCCCGAGCACGACGCCGTCGGGTCGCACGCGACCCCAGCGCTCACCGAGGTGCCACAACAGCGCCACGAGTCGCGCTTCGACGCGGGTGATCTGGCTGAGGGCGAGCTGGAAGCCCAGCGCCCGCGATCGCTCGGCCATCCGCCCGATCAGGACGTCGATGACCGGCGGCAGGCGACCGACGATCGTCGTCACCTGGCCGTCGAGGACGGCGATGCGCGCGCGCTCGAGTACCTGCCAGTGGCACTCCCACGGCACCGACGGCAGCCACGCGTCCTGCGCCCACGGGCGGATCAGGTCGCCGGCGCCGAGCAGCTCGGCCGTCGCGCGGCCGGCGATGTGGACCTCGCGCGTCATCAGCCCGTCGACGATGTAGCACGCGATCGCGGGCCGTTCGGGCACGCCCTCGAGGTCCTCGCCCTCCCATGGACCCGGCTCGAGCACGTACGTGCGGGCGACGAGATGGCGTCGGGCGACGGCCAGCGCTTCGGGGGTGAGGCCCTCGGCGAGGTCGGGGTCGATGTCGAGCAGCGAAGTGGTGGTGACAGCGTCCATCTTCAAGGTCGTTCCCAAAACCGGCCCGCCATGAACACTGGCTTCTCATCAGCACAACATGAGCTTCGTATCCAAACCGCACCCTGAAACGTAATACGGGGTTGAGAGGTCAGTTACATGGGCAACGAGCCACTCACCACCGGATACCAACCATGACCACCGCCGTCGATGTCAAACAGCACCTGATGCTCCTCCACGAGGAGCGCGCACTCGCGATCGAGGCCGGCCTCAGCGCCGACCTCGCGTACATGGACGATCTCGAGGACGAGATCGCCGCCACGCGGGCAGCGTGGATCGGCGCCGCGGTGACCGAGATCGCATCGCTTCGCGGTCAGCTCGGTGGTCCGCAGTACGGCTGACGCGAAGCAGCCGCAGGGAGCGGAAAATCTCAGTCGACCTGACTGAGAAACCCTGCTATAGTTGCGTGGGCAACGACCCGGAAGGACGCGACGAATGCCCACGCTGCTGCTGATCCCCCTCGACGACACGGTCGTCTTCCCCACGATGGACGTGACGCTGCCGATCGACGTCGGCAACGAGGAGCAGGTGCTGCTCGTTCCGCGTCATGACGGCGAGTACGCGAGCGTCGGCACGATCGCAAACGTCGTCGACAACGTCCGCCTGCCCGGCGGAGGCCGCGCGGTGCAGCTCGAGGGCGTCGCCCGCGGCGAGGCCGGCGCGGCGAGCAACGACGCGTCGGGCAAGCTGCGCGTCGAGGTCACCGAGCGCGTCGACGAGGTCCCGGTCGACGGCCGCACCCGCGACCTCGAGCGCGAGTACCGCGCGACGGTCGAGGAGATCCTCGAGCTGCGCGGCGACGACGGACGCGTCGCCTCGTTCCTGCGCTCGATCTCCGAGCCCGGTGCACTGGCCGACACGTCGGGCTACTCGCCCGACCTCACCTACGAGCAGCGCGTCGAGCTGCTGCAGACGATCGACGTCACCGAGCGTCTCGAGCTGGCCCTGACGTTCCAGCGCGAGCGCCTGACCCAGCTTCAGATCCGCCGCAGGATCCGCGAGGACGTCGAGTCGGGCACCCAGAAGCAGCAGCGCGAGTACTTCCTGCGCAAGCAGATGGACTCGATCCGCCGCGAGCTCGGCGAGGACGAGGGCTCGGTCGCCGAGGAGTACCGCACGAAGATCGAAGAGTCCGACATGCCCGAGGAGGTTCGCGAGCAGGCCGAGCGCGAGCTCGGACGCCTCGAGCGCATGGGCGAGGGCGGCTCCGGCGAGGGCCAGATGATCCGCACCTACCTCGACTGGCTGACCTCCGTGCCGTGGGGCAAGCGCTCCGACGAGGTGCTCGACCCCGTGCTGGCGCGTGAGGTGCTCGACGCAGACCACGCCGGCCTCGAGGACGTCAAGGACCGGATCACGGAGTACATCGCGGTCCGCAAGCTGCGCGAAGAGCGCGGTATCGAGGCCGACCGCAAGGCCGGCGCGATCCTCACGCTGATCGGCCCCCCGGGCACCGGCAAGACGTCGATCGGCGAGTCGATCGCCCGGGCGACGGGCCGTGAGTTCGTGCGCATGTCGCTGGGCGGCGTGCGCGACGAGGCCGAGATCCGTGGCCACCGCCGCACCTACATCGGCGCGCTGCCGGGCCGCCTGGTCCGCGCGCTGCGCGACGCCGGGACGATGAACCCGGTGATCATGCTCGACGAGGTCGACAAGGTCGGCGCCGACTGGCGCGGCGACCCGTCGGCGGCGCTGCTCGAGGTGCTGGACCCGGCGCAGAACCACGCCTTCCGCGACCACTACCTCGACATCGAGCTCGACCTGTCGCAGGTCCTGTTCATCGCGACCGCCAACGTGGCCGAGACGATCCCCGGCCCGCTGCTCGATCGCATGGAGGTCATCCGCTTCGACGGCTACACGGTGGCCGAGAAGACGGCGATCGCTCGCGACTACCTGTGGCCGCGCCAGCGCGAGCGCAACGGACTGCGCGAGGACGAGGTCGACGATCTCCGACGACATCCTGCGCACGGTCGTGAGCGAGTACACGCGAGAGGCCGGCGTCCGCCAGCTCGAGCGCGAGCTCGGCACGCTGCTGCGCAAGACGGCGACGAAGATCGCGTCGGGTACCGACGTGCAGACGCCGGTCGCGATCGACCTCGACGCCGTGCGCGACGCGCTCGGGCGCCAGAAGGTCTTCCAGGAGTCGGCTGCGCGCACGGCGGTGCCGGGCGTGGCGACCGGCCTGGCGGTGACCGGCACCGGCGGCGACGTTCTGTTCGTCGAGGCCAATGCGACGCCCGGTTCGGGCAACGGCACGGGCCTGACCCTGACCGGCCAGCTCGGCGACGTGATGAAGGAGTCGGCGCGGATCGCGCTGACCTACGTCCGCGCCCACGCGGCTGAGCTCGGCATCCCCGATGACGCGTTCGCCGATCGCGAGTTCCACGTTCACGTGCCGGCCGGGGCGATCCCCAAGGACGGCCCGAGCGCGGGCGTGACGATGACCACGGCGCTGGCGTCGCTGCTGACCGGCCGGGCCGTGCGCCACAGCGTCGGCATGACCGGCGAGGTGACGCTGCAGGGTCGCGTGCTGCCGATCGGCGGGCTCAAGCAGAAGGTTCTGGCCGCGCACGCCGCGGGTCTGACCGATGTCGTCCTGCCGGAGCGCAACCGCGGCGATCTCGACGACGTGCCGCAGGACGTCCGCGAGGCGATGACGTTCCACCCGGTGATGACGATCGACGAGGTGCTCGAGGTCGCGCTCGAGCCGACGCGCGCATCGGCCGGCGTTTCCTAGCCGCGCAGCCGCGAATAACTCCATATTTCCTGGGTAAATGCTCAGGGTTTACTGTGCGACCCGCGGGTAGGATGTGGAAACGTGGACGGCGAGCGACAGACCCGCCTGGGGATATCGGTTGAGGGCCTTGCCGCGATCGGCGGCATGGTCCTCGTCGCGCTCGCCGCGATCGTCGATCTGACGATCGGCGCCGGGATCTCGCTGCTCGTCGTCGGTCCGCTCGTCACGGCGACGCTCGGTCGCGCACGCGACACCGCGGTCGTGGCGGCGGTCGCGTTCCTGGCGGCGATTCCGCTGGGCTTCGTCGACGACAACTTCACCTCGACCGGGCACTGGGTCGCCGTCGCCGCCGTCGCTCTCGGCGGCGTGCTGGCAGTCGCCGGCGCGCGGCTGCGCGAACGCCTGCGCGACGAGCAGTTCGGCCTCGGCCAGGAGCTCGACCGCGAGCGCGGCGAGCGCGTTCGCGCCGACCTGCTCAACCGCGCCGGTGAGCTGCTCGCGACCCCGTTCGAACGGCGCCAGATGCTGTCGACGATCGCCGACATCGCGATTCCCGACATGGCCGACATCTGCATCGTCGACGTCGTCGGCGCCGACGGATCGCTGACCTGCGAGGCGGCCGGCGCGCTCGACAAGGGCTGGGTCGCCGACGTGCGCGCGGTGCGCACACGTCACCCCCTGGACCCGGAGGGTCCGCACCCGGTCGCCGTCGCGGCGCGCACCGGGTTCGCACGGCTGGTGCCGGCGATGAGCCCGTCGGACCTGAAGTCGTTTGCCTCCTCCGACGAGCAGTTCGAGCTGATGACGCGCCTGCACTACGGGTCGGCGGTCGTCGTGCCGCTGGTCAGCGGCGGGCGCACGCGGGCCGTGATCTCGATGCTCCGGGTGCAGGACTCGCCGGCCTACGTCCACCTCGACCTGCGGGCGGCGGCCGATCTCGCCCATCGCGTTGCCCTGGCGCTCGACAACCGGCGCCTGTTCTCCGACCTGCAACGCGCCGAGCGGCGTCTCGACGCCACGCTGTCGAACCTCACCGAGGCGGTCACGGTCATCGACAGCACCGGACTGATCTATGCCAACCAGGCGGCGGCCGACGCGCTCGGTTACGCGACCCCGGAGGATCTGCTGACCGTCCCGTTCCCCGACATGTACCGGCGCTTCACCGCCTACGGAGAGGACGGGCGCCGGTTCCCGATCGAGCGGATGCCGGTCGTGCGCGTGCTCGGCGACCAACCGGCGCCGCCGGTCGTCCTGCGGATCGTCGACCGCCAGAACGGGCACGAGTTCTGGCGGATCGCCAAGGCGTCACCGGTCCGCGACGAGGACGGCAACATCGTGTTCGCGGTCAGCGTCACCGAGGACATCACCGAGGTCAAGCGGGCCGAGCTGTCGCAGCGCTTCCTGGCCAACGCGTCGAAGCTGCTGAGCTCGTCGCTCGACCATGACGTCGTGCTCGAGAAGGTGGCATGGAGCGTCGTCCCGGAGGTCGCGGACTGGTGCGTCGTCCACATGCCCGACGATCGTGGCGTCCTGCGCCAGGTCGCGTTCGCCCACCGCGACCCGCAGCGCCTCGCGCTGGGCGAGGAGCTGGCTCACCACGTGCCCAACGACCTCAGCACGATCATGCGCACGTGGCGCGCCGGGCGGGCCGAGCTCGTGCGCGAGATGCCGGCCGGGCGCGTCGCCGGAGCCGACACCGACCGTGCGTCGGAGCTTCTGCAGACGCTCGGCATGCACTCGCTGGCCGCGGTGCCGATGCGCTCGGGCGAGGAGGCGATCGGGGTCATCTCGTTCGTCACCGAGGCGCCGCGGCGCCTGGAGGAGTGGCACCTGGAGCTGGTCGAGGAGCTCGGCCGCCGCGCCGGCGTGGCGGTCGAGAACGCGCGCGTGCACGAGGCGCGCACGTACATCGCCACGACGCTGCAGAACAGCCTGCTCCCGCCGCGACTGCCGGACGTCCCGGGCCTGGAGACCGCGGCCCGCTTCCGCGCCGCGGGCGGTCAGCTGACCGAGGTCGGCGGTGACTTCTATGACATGTTCGAGGCGGCCGAGGGCTGGATGATCGTCATGGGCGATGTGACCGGGAAGGGGCCCGGCGCGGCGGCGACGACGTCGCTGGCCCGCTACACGATGCGGACGGCCGCCGCCTACGAGTCCGATCCCGCGGAGATCCTGGGCCGACTCAACGACGCGCTGGCCGTCGACGAGGACCGTCGCCAGCTGTGCACTGCGACCTGCGCCCAGGTCGTGCCCGATCCGCTCACCGGTCGCTCGCGCGTGCGCGTTGCCTGTGCCGGCCACCCGCCGCCGTATCTGCTGCGCGGCGACGAGCCGCCGCGGCCGGCGGGTAGCCCCGGCGCGCTGCTGGGCGCGTTCGACGACGCGACCTACACCGACGAGATCGTCGACCTCGAGCCGGGCGACGTGCTCGTGCTCTACACCGACGGCGTCACCGATACGCGCGGTGAGCACGACCGGTTCGGGCAGGAGCGCCTCCACGAGGCGCTGTGCGGCCTGGGCGGCGCGAGCGCCGAAGAGATCGCCCAACGCCTCGACGAGACAGTGCTGGCGTTCCAGGAAGGGCCTCAGCGCGACGACGTGGCGCTGCTCGTGCTGCGCTCGCTGCCGGTGGCTGGGATCGGCGCCGATACCGGCACCGCGGCCGCCGCCTGAACACGCTGCCACGACGGCTTGCCGGCGCAGCACGCCGTCCACAGGACCGCCAGCCAGGTCAGCGCGGCCAGCGCGACGTGGACGAACACGAGGCCGGCCGGCAGGTGCTGGTCCCACTGGATGTGGCCGATCAGGCCCTGGATGCCGAGCAGTGCGACGAGCACGGTCATCGGCCAGAAGACCTCGCGGCCGACGTTCATCCAGCGCATCGCGACCCACGTCGCGAGCGCGACCACGCCGAGCACGAGCGCGATGTGGCCGTGCGCGTGGACGGCCCAGCGCAGCGTGTCGCCGCCGTCGAAGGTGAGCCGGTGCACGGGCTGGTCCTTCTGGCCGCCGGCGTGAGGGCCGGCCGCAGTGGCGACGGTGCCGGCGAAGACGACGAACGCGCCGAGCGGCACGAGCGACCAGACCGCCAGCGCGAGCCGTCCGTCGAGCGGCGGCTTGAGCTTCGGGCGGTCCTCGCGTGCGCGCCAGACGAGCGCGACCGAGAAGATCATCACGATCATCGCCAGCCCGAAGTGGGCCATCACGTAGCCGGGCTCGAGCTTGTGCTCGACGGTCAGCGCGCCGAGCGTGGCCTCGCCGACCAGCATCCCGACCGGGAACGTCGCGGCGATCCACATCAGGTCGCGGCGGTAGGGGCGGCGGCGTAGCGCGGCGATGAACACCGCCAGCCCCGTGAGCCCGACGAGCCCCGACAGGACGCGGTTGGTGTACTCGATCACCGAGTTGATCTGCAGCGGCGGCAGCGCCCCGCCGTGGCAGCGCGGCCAGTCGGGGCAGCCGAGCCCCGAACGCGTCAGGCGAACCCCGGCGCCGGTGACGATCACGACCAGCAGCAGGCCCAGGGTGAACTGCGAAAGCCGCCAGAACCGGTGCGGCGAGACCTCGAACCTCATGCCGATAGGGTATTCGTCGTTCCCGAGACGCCCCCCCAGCAGCTCGATCCGGCGGCCCATGCGGCCGAGCTCGAAAGCCTGCTCGCCGGACGCGACGAGCGCATCAACGAGCTCGCCGACGCGCTGGTGTCCGAGCGCGAGACGACCGCCTGGCTGCGCGAGAGGACGACGTGGCTGGAAGAGACCAAGACGTGGCTGGAGGCAGAACGGGCGCGCCTCGAGGCCCAGCGCGACGACCTACAGCGCGAGCGCGACTGGCTCAAGCACGAGTGGAAGGCCACGTCGCAGACGCTCGAGATGGTCCTCAACACCCACGCGTGGCGGCTGGCCAAGCGCTGGTACGCGTTGACGGCGAAGCTGCGCGGGCACCACCGAGAGCCGTGACCGGCGAGCGGCGCGCCGGCGGCCCTATGCTCCGGGGAGATGACGCTTCAGCGCATGGACAACGTTCTCATCGTTGTCGAGGACCTCGAGGCGGCCAAGGCGTTCTTCGCCGAACTCGGGATGGAGCTGGAAGGCGAGACGCAGGTCGAGGGGGAGTGGGTCGGCGGCGTGGTCGGGCTCGACGACGTCCGTGCCGACATCGCCATGATGCGGACGCCGGACGGCCACAGCCGGGTTGAGCTGTCGAAGTTCCACTCCCCGCCGGCGGTCAGAGCGGAGCCGGAGAACGCCCCGGCCAACGCGCTGGGCATACGCCGGATCATGTTCGCTGTCGACGACATCGACGACGTCGTTGCGCGCCTGCGCGGCCACGGTGCCGAACTCGTCGGCGAGATCGCGCAGTACAAGGACATCTACCGGCTCTGCTTCGTGCGTGGCCCCGAGGGCATCATCATCGGACTGGCCGAGCGGCTCAGCTGAAACCTCCGTGGGTCTCGCGCGCAGAGCCGAACGCGCCGATGTCGCTCGCGAGGTCTGACAGCAGCCGCTCGTAGACGGCCGACGCGCGGAACTGCTCGGCCTTGCGGCGGCCGCGCAGCCGGACGCGGTGGTGCAGCTCGGGCACCTCGTTGAGCGCGCCGAGCATCTTCGTCAGCTCGCGATGGGTGCGGACCTCGAGGAAGTCGAGGCCCGGCTCGAGCCCGCGGGTCGGCCGGAGCACCTCGGAGATCAGCAGGTGGCCGGCCGCCAGGTGCATCGGCACGCGGTGCTCGAAGGCGGGTTGGTCGGTCATGTGGAGGTTGACCGCGACGGAGACGGTGGCGTAGAGCTCGAGCAGCCGATCGCCGGTCGCGCCACCGTCGACGTGGAGCAGGTCGTAGGCGTGCTTGGAGTCGATCAGGAAGCGCTCGCGGCGCTCGGTCCAGCGGCCGAAGAACGCGAACCGCAACCCGGCCGCCGGCGCGACCGCCGCGAACAGCCGGTCGTTGACCGGCGGCGCCAGCGAGCGCCAGACGCGATCGCTGCTCGCGGCGAGGCCGGGGTCCAGCGCGACGATCCGGTCAAAGTCGCCGTCGGCGATCTGCTCGAGCGCCTCGGCGGGCGAGCCGGCCGGCAGGATCGCGACGGTCTGGGCCGCCACGTCGCGCAGCGCGCCTCCGGGCAGCTCGGCCGGGGCCAGGACGAGAACGACATCGGCGTCGCCCACCATCCTCGCGAGTCGCCCGGCGTCGTCGTCGGCGAACTCGACGAACCGCGGCTCGATCGTGTGGCTCGGGGACTCCATCAGCGCGGGCCAGCAGACCGCGCGCCGGCCGACGAACACGACGTCGCGTCGCTCGCTCACGAGCCGCGCCTGACCGCCGAGCGCAGCCGCGCCGCGGCGTCTCGGACCATGTCGGAGCGCGACGCCTGCCCCGGCGCGGTCGGCGGCTCGCGGCGACGGGCCTCCAGCGCCGCCACGGCGGCCATCGCGTCGGCCATCAGCCGATCTGGCCAGCGCGCGGCGTCGGGCATCGGCTCGGCGACGATCGTCGCCAGCGCGGCCTCGAACGCCGCCGCGGCCTCGTCGCGATCGGGCCACGGGGTCGCGCCCGCCGCCGCCGCCATCCGCTCGAGCTGCTCGCGGTCGGCGGCCAGCATCGCCAGGAAGCGCTGGGGCCCGCGGTCGTCGTCGGGCTCGACCAGGAACCCGTTGACGGCGTGCTCGATCACGTCGCCGACGCCGGGCAGGGCGCTCGAGGCGATCACCACGCGCCCGGCGAGCACGTCGGGCAGCGGGTCGGCGTCGAGCACGACCACGGCCTCGGGCGCGGCCGGCGTGCGGGCGACGCCGGTTGTGGCGGTCAGGCAGCGCGCGTCGGGGCGGCGCTGCGCCAGCGCCCGTGCGACCCACGGCGCGGCAGCGATGAAGTCGACCGGCAGGTCGTAGCTGAGCTGGGCGGCGAAGCGCTGCGGGTCGGCGCCCAGCGCCTCGTCGGCGAAGCGGTCGACGTGGTAGACGTGGCGCGCGCTGTCAAACGCGAACAGCTGGACGGTGGCGGTCCAGTCGAAGGCGACGACGGCGTCGTAGGTCCGTTCGCGCGCGGCGGCGCTGTCGCCGCACGGCGTCACGGTCACCGAGTGGCGCTCGGAGAGGCGCCGAGCGTGCTCGGCGGCGACGTCGCCGTCCGCCGGGACGCCCGGCACAAGAAAGCACAGGTCCATCGGGCGGCGATGCTACCGGCACAACTTCGGGCGCCGCCGGGCGTTGGCTTCTCTGACCATCCCGCTACCGTGAGGCCCCATGAGTACTGACTCGACCCCCTTCGCCCCCGGCGAGAGCCGCACCAACGGGCTCGCCGAGCAGGCGCCCGACGCCGACCAGACGCTGCTGGTGGCCGGTGGCGCCGGCTACATCGGCAGCGTGCTCGTGCCGCGTCTGCTGGCCCGCGGCTACCGCGTTCGCGTGCTGGACCGCCTGTACTTCGGCGAGGACGCGCTGGCCCCGGTCCGCGACCAGATCGAGCTCGTCGTCGCCGACGTGCGCGACATCCCTGCCACGGTTCTCGACGGGGTCGACGGCGTCATCAACCTCAGCGGGCTGAGCAATGACCCGACGGCCGAGTTCGACCCCGAGGCGAACTGGCAGATGAACGCGATCGCCACCGAGACGCTCGGCCAGGAGTGCGTCAAGCGAGGGATCGAGCGCTACGTCTTCGCGTCCTCGTGCTCGCTGTACGACGGGCTGCCGCCGGGCATGCACGACGAGACGGCGCCGATCCAGCCCCAGGCGGCCTACGCGACGTCCAAGCGCTACGGCGAGGAGGCGCTGCTGAAGCTCGTCGACGACGGCCTGTGCCCGGTGCTGCTGCGCAACGGCACCGTCTACGGCTGGTCGCCGCGGATGCGCTACGACCTGGTCGTCAACACGTTCGTCAAGGACGCGCTGCTGGCCGGGCGGCTGATGCTGCACGGCGGTGGCTGGATGTGGCGGCCACTGGTCGACGTGCGCGACGTCTCCGACGCGATGATCGCCGCCTACGAGGCGCCGACCGAGCTCGTGCGGGGCGAGATCTTCAACGTCCTGCACTCCAACTACCAGATCCGCGAGCTCGCGCTGCTCGTGGCCGGCAGCGTCCAGCTGACCGGGCGCACGGTCGAGCTCGAGGAGGTCGCGGCGCCGAAGCTGACCCGCGACTACGAGTGCTCCAACGCCAAGCTGTCGACGACGCTCGGCTTCATCCCGCGCCACTCGGTGCTCGAGGCGGTGACCAATCTGCTCGAGCGGATCGCGTCGGCGCCACCGGCCGAGCTGACCGATCCCCGCTGTTACAACATCCGCTGGCTCGAGCTGCTCAACGAGCTCAAGCCGGCCCTCGAGTCGTTCCCGTCGGTCCTGTGAGAGCACTGATCACGGGGGGCGGCGGCCAGCTCGCCTCCGACCTCGAGGCGCTGTTGGGCGACGACGCACGGTCGTTCACGCGCGCCGAGCTGGACATCTCCGACCCGGACGCGGTGTCGCGCGCGTTTGATGACGTTGCGCCCGACGTCGTCTTCAACTGCGCCGCGTTTCACAACGTCGACGTCTGCGAGACCGAGCCCGACCGCGCGTGGGCGGTCAACGTCCGCGCGGTCCGCGATCTCGCTTCGCGCGGGGCGCGGCTCGTGCACTTCTCGACCAACTACGTCTTTGACGGCACGCGCGACGCGCCCTACGGCGAGGGCGACCTACCCAACCCGCGTTCGATCTACGCGCTGACGAAGCTCGCGGGCGAGTACGCGGCGCTGGCGTACGGCGACGGGGCGCTCGTCGTACGCGGCGCCGGGTTGTATGGCGAGCACGGCAGCGCGTCCAAGGGCGGCAACTTCGTCACGCGGATGCTGGCGCGGGCGTCGGAGCCCGGGGCGTCGCTGAAGATGGTCGCCGACCAGCGCCTGTCGCCGACGTTCACGGCTGACCTGGCCGCAGCGGTGCTCGAGGCGACGCGGGCGGAGGCGACCGGCGTGGTGCACCTGACGGCCGGCGGCGAGTGCTCGTGGTTTGAGTTCACGCAGGCGATCCTCGAACTCGGCGGACGCGGCGACGTTCCGATCGAGCCGGTGACGACGACGATTGCGCCCGGCTCACCCGACCGGCCGCTCAACGGCGTACTCGCCCGTCCGCGCGCGGACGACCTCGGGCTGACGCCATTACGTCCGTGGCATGACGCACTGTTTGACTACGTGTCGCGTATCTCCGCGATCTCCTGACTAACAGTCGTCCAATAGCGGACATTGGCGCTCACGCTCGAATGGGTCCAGCGTCGATCTTGAAACTCATGCGTCGTCTCCCCATCGTCATGGTGGCGCTCGCGATTGCCTGCGCCCTGGCCGCTCCCGCGGCCCTCGCCAACGCCAGCAAGGCTGATTGGCCGATCATCAACGGGATGCTGCTGATCAACGGCCACGACGGGAACCGCCCGCTCGACGGGCGCCCCGGCCACGACCCGTTCGACCACACCGATCCGTCGTACTCCTGCGACGAGATCCACGAGAACACGTTCTGCTTCCGCGGCGGCGACGACAGCCTCGGCTTCGTCTCGGTCCACGACCGCAACTGCCGTCACACCTACGACTGCGGCTCGCTGCACAACAATCTCGTCCCGTCCGACGGCCACCACAACGAGCTGCTCGGCGGCCACGGCAACAACACGATCCACGCCGGCCCCAACGGCGACGTGATCTGGGGCGACTACAAGCCCAGCGGCTGGCGGCCGACGCAGGTCAACCACCTCTACGGCGGGCCCGGCAACGACGTCATCTACGCCGCCCACGGCACGAGCTACATCTACACCGGCAGGGGCCACGACGTCGTCCACGCCCACTTCGGGCGCGGGGTCATCCACTGCGGCTCGCCGACCGACATCGTCTACCTGAGCCACAGGTCCCGGAAGCGCTACAAGCTCGTCGGCTGCAGGATCATCAGCTACAGGTCGGCCCGCGCGTAGGGCCGGCGCCTCAGCGCGGCGCCATCAGGTCCATCAGCACGTCGGCCGGCGGTCACTCGACGAGCTGCCGCAGCTGTTCACCGACGTGAAGGCCGCGGAGGACGGTGCTGCACATGCTGCGAGGCTGCGGTGTGTAGTGGCAATCACCGGCCGACCCTCGTCGCGTAGAAGTCGACCCGCAGGGGGTGCCCGGTCGACGATGCGCCTTGGCGGTAGAACGTCATCGACATCGGGTTGGGGGCGACTGCCAGCGGCGCCGGGAAGTCGGCCTGCCGGGCCGGCCCGCACGACCATGCCCGTCACCCGCTGTGCCCGGCGGCGATGCCGGTGGATGCCGGCGGCGGGGTCGCTGTTGAATACAACGCTGCGTTCCTTGGCCTTGTACAGCGAGGCCTCAAGCTTCTCGATACCCGTCGGCGCGACGCCCGCGACCCGCGCGGTCACGACGTCATGCGGACTGGGTGGCGCAGGCACGGTCACCGGCTCCCCCCAAGCGAGCGGAACGCTGCCGATCAACCGAGGCGCCGCGCAGCGGTTGCGGCGGCGCAACAGCACAAGCCACTGCGGCATCTGCGCGTGCTCGACCCGGTAGCGGCACAGCAGGGCCTGCTCGGCCAATGGAGTGTCGAACGCCGCAAGGCGCCCGTCGACTCCCTAGGGGCCGTAGAGCACGCGCCGAGGCGCGTTTGGTCCGGACAGCGCCTTGGCGTCGAGCGCATCGAGCCCTCGCGTATAACCGAGGTAGTTCTGGATGGTGGGCACGGGCCGCCACTTGAGCCCGAGCGCCCACACGAGGTCGCTCTCGGTTGGCCACACCGCGGCCGTCCCGCGCCTCAGCAGCGAGCGAGTGCGACCGTCGACGTTCTCGAAGGTGAGTACGTTGGCTCGCCCTTCGTTCTCGAGCGCCTTGCCGCTTGCCCGCCGTCGACGAGCGTCGAGGCCTGCTTATCAGGCGGCGCTGATCGACTTCGGGACGGCGAGAACACGTCATCGACCGAGCGTTGCGTCGATACGCGAACATGACCGTCGCCAGGACGAACCATCACGATCGCACAATCGCCGCCCGGGGCATCGTGTCCCACGGCAGCCACGCGAACGCGAACGGGACAGTGGTGAAGAACGCGACGAACGCGTGGCCGCAGGTCGTGGCGAACGAAGCCCTCCTTGAACATGAAGAAGCTAGCAACGCGACAAACAACAGCGCCACCCAGCTTCGACCGCGGCTTCCGTCGCTGATCCAGGCACATCGCGATCCCAAGGGCGACGACGATCGCGCGACCAGGGTGTATTGCCACCGCAGGTCCCCGGCCTGCTCCAGCTGCATCGTCGGCCGAGTAGCCCGACACCACCCGGGCCGCGTTGTGAACGTAGTCGGGTAGCGCGTCGAGCGGTTGGCCCATGACGAGCCACCCGCCAAGCAGCCCGACAACGGCGCCCCCCGCTTCGGCCACGCCGAGGGCGCGCAGACGCACTGCGTCGGGCCCGCCGACGGCCAGCGCACGCCACGGCGCCGAGTACGAGGATCATCGTCACCCGTAGTTGATCTTGACCAGCAGCGCCGAGCCCGCCCGCCGACCCCCATCACCAGCCGGGAACAACAGCCCGTCGGCCCGTCGGCGCTGCGGCTCGGCCAGCACGTGCGCCGCCGCGCACCGCGAACGCGATGAGGGGCACCGCGTCGTTGATGAAGCGCCCCGGTGAGCAGCAGGAAGCCCAGCGTCCAGCCGATCACCGATCGCGCCGGCCGCAGAGCCACCCACAAGCAGCCCGAACACGACGATGTGCGTGGCCAGCCAGTAGAAGACAGGCCAACGCACCGGTGTCTCCGTAGTAGTAGACGGGGATGTCGAGAAATCCGAGCGGGCCGTAGGTGAACATCACCTCGCGACCCCAAACCACGTTCGTATGCGCCGTCACGTGCAGCGCGGCGCCCCAGGAAGGGTCAAGGCCACCTGTCGCGACGAGCTGCGCCTGCGGGGCCGTCAGCAGGAAGAGTCCCAAGGCGACCGCAGCGATCGACCACGGCAGCCCCCGGACCGGGCCCCGATCGCGCGCTGCGTCGGGACGTGGTTCCCGACGGCGCTCACTGATGCTCGCGCGTGCGCTCTTCGCGGACCACCCGCGCGCCAGGCGTCCCGGCTCGCCAGCGGCCGCGGGCGATCGCGCGTGATGCGTCGGGCCGGCGGTAGTCGCCGCGCGACAGGTGGTGCTCGAAGAACACGTAGAGCACGATGAACGGCGTAGCGCCCGCCCATCTCCTGCAGGCGCAGCTTGGACTCACCGCTCTGGCGGTTGGTCCAGCGGATCGGCGTGATCGGCGTAGGAGTGGCCACGGACGATCGCCTTCAGCGGGAGCTCGACGGTGAGGTTGAAATGGTGCGACAGCAGCGGGCCGGACTGTTGTCGATGACCTCGCGGCGGTAGGCCTTGAACGCGTTGGTCGTGTCGTTGTAGCCGTGACCGAACAGCATCCGGATCCCGAGGTTGACGATCCGGTTGAGGACGAGCTTGACCCGCGGGTAGTCCGTCGACGGTCCCGCCGGGCATGAACCGCGAGCCGAACGCGCAGTCGTAGCCGGCCGTGAGCAGGCGGTAGTAGGCGACGAGGTCCTCCGGGTGGTCGGATCGGTCGGCCATCATGATCGCGACCGCGTCGCCCGTGTACGCCTCGAGGCCCGCCGCACCGCGAAGCCGAAGCCGTTGCGGTAGCGCGAGCGCACGTAGCGAATGCGAGGGTCGTCGGCGACGAGCGCGTGGACGATCTCGGCCGTGCGATCGGTGCTGGCGTCATCGACGACGACGACCTCGTAGCTCGATCTCCTCGTCGGTCAGCTTCGCCGCGACCTCCTGCACCGTCTCGGCGATCGACCCCTCCTCGTTGTGGGCCGGGATGACGACCGACAGCTTCACGACGGGGCCCCCGCGGTCCAGCGCTCGACGTTGAACTCGTGGATCTCGCGCAGGACGTCCTCGATCCCGAACGTCAGCGACCATGCGGGTGGTCGCGCTTGAACGCGTCGAGGTCGCTGATCCACCAGCGGTGGTCGCCGATGCGCGCTTGGTCGGACAGCGTGTAGCTCAGCTCGCGTCCGGCGATCCGCTCGCACATCTCGATCGCCTCGAGCATCGAGCACGTTGCTCTCGCGCCCGCCGCCGAGGTTGTAGACCGCCGCCGGCCGCGGGTTCTCGTGGAAGGCCTGGAACGCGCGCACGACGTCGTGGGCGTGGATGTTGTCGCGCACCTGCTTGCCGCCGTAGCCGAAGATCGTGTACGGGTCGCCGGTCGACCGTGCACCGCATCAGGTAGGCGAGGAAGCCGTGCAGCTGGGCGCCCGCGTGCTGGGGGCCGGTCAGGCAGCCGCCGCGGAAGCAGACGGTCGGCATGTCGAAGTAGCGCCCGTACTCCTGCACCATGAGGTCGGCGGCGACCTTGCTGACGCCCGAAGAGCGAGTGCGTGCAGAGGTCGATCGACATCGTCGAGGTCGATGCCGCCGTACCAGCGGTGGTCGACTCGGGCAGCTCGAGGCGCGTCGCGAGCTCCTGACCAGCGGCAGGAAGTTCGGCCGGTCGCCGTAGACCTTGTTCGTCGAGGTGAAGATGAACGTCGCGTCGGGCGTGTGGTCGCGCGCGGCCTGGAGCAGGTTCAGCGTGCCGTTCGCGTTGACCGTGAAATCGGTCTGCGGGTCCGACGCCGCCCAGTCGTGCGACGGCTGCGCCGCGGTGTGGACGATCGAGCTCGATGTCGGCGGCGTTGCTGCGGCGAACACGCGCGGTCGACGCCGTCGCGCGTCGCGGATGTCGAGGTCGAGCGCCGTGAACATGTCGTAGCTGCCGGCAAGGCGCTCGGTCGTCGGCGCCGTCGTCGCCGTCGGCCCGAAGAACTGCGCGCGCATGTCGTTGTCGAGCCCGATCACGCGATAGCCCTGCTCGACGAGGAACGCGACCGACTCCGAGCCGATCAGGCCGCCCGACCCGGTGACGATGGCGATTGACACGGTCCGCGGGTCAGCCGAGTCAGCGCCGAGCACCAGGCGCTCGTTCTCGTTGATCCAGCGTGAAGGTGTCGGCCAGGACGTCGCGCGGACTGCGGCGCGGCCGCCAGTCGGTATGGGCGAACAGCGCCGCGCAATCGGACAGGTAGATGCGCACGTCTCCGGGGCGGTCTGCCGGTCATCGCCGGTCACCGCGACATCGCGCCCCGTGATCTCGCGACATAGCGTGCCGTGCTTCACGCAGCGACAGGCTACCCGACCGACCGCCGCCGACGTTGAACGTGCCGCCCGCCCAGTGCTCGCGGATCGCCGAGCTGGTCGTCGACGAGGTCGACCAGATCGTCGACGTGCAGCAGGTCGCGCACCTGCTTGCCGGTCCCGCCGTAGCCGATGTAGGTGAGCGGCGCGGCCGCGGTAGTAGGACAGCAGCCAGTGCGTGAACACGCCCTGATCGACCTTGCCCATCTGCCACGGGCCGGCGACCACACCGCAGCGATTGATCGTCGTGGCTCAGGCCGTGGCGTCTCGGCGTACTCGGCGATCAGCAGCTCGGCCGCGAGCTTCGTCGCTCCATAGAGCGTCCGCGCGCCGGTCGAGCGGGAAGTCCTCGGCCACACCCGCGGCGCTGGCGCCGGGCATCGGCTGATCGTCGACGAGCTCGAACCGCGTCTCGTCCTCGATCGTAGCGCCAGTCCGCTCCAGGGCGGCGACCGGGTAGACGCGGCTGGTCGACAGGAAGATCACCTGGGCGCCGTGCGCGCGGCGAGCTCGAGGCAGTGGTAGGCGCCGACCAGGTTCGTCTGCGACGACGAACTCCGAGCCGCCGTCGACCGCGGCCATGACCGACGGCTCGGCGCTGCACTCGATGAGCGCGTCGACATCGCCGACACGCCGCGAGGTCGTCGAGATGGCGCACGTCGGCGTGGACGAACTCGACCCGGCCGCCTTGAGGCGCGGGAGGTTGAGCTCCGAGCCGCGCCGGAACAGGTTGTCGCAGCGCCACGATCTCCCAGTCGGGGTGGCGCTGCGCGCAGCGCCAGCGCGAGGCTCGAGCCGATGAAGCCGGCGCCGCCGGTGATCAGCACCCTGCGGGCGCCCATCGCGCTCAGCGACTGCCCGATCAGCAGGAACTGTTTGCCGAGCAGACGCCACGCGGGTGGGGTCGCGAGGTAGCGCCGGGTGAGCGTCGGCGACGGTGGTAGGCGGCCACGGAACGAGTACGGCAGATAGCGCGGGATGACGCGCTCGGGCTCGAAGCCGGCCGTATACAGATGCTCGGCGATGGCCATGTGGGTGAAGATCAGCGTGTGATCGGCCATGTCGAAGTACTCGGCGGCGCAGTAGCGGAAGTTCGGGCCCATGACCGCGATCCGCCCTCCGGGGGCCATCACGGCGTACATCTTTTCCAGGAACGTCGTCACCTGCTCCTGGGACGAGCAGATGCTCGAGGAAGTTCGAGATGAACACACCGTCGAAGTGCTCGTCGGGCAGGTCGGCATCGAAGATGTCCGAGACGATCACCTTAACGCCGTCGGCGTGGGTGC
Organism: uncultured Actinomycetes bacterium; assembly: GCA_963766605.1. Classification (GTDB taxonomy): domain Bacteria; phylum Actinomycetota; class Thermoleophilia; order Solirubrobacterales; family Solirubrobacteraceae; genus AC-49. Next base: position 592,118 of record CAVYAT010000002.1, on the reverse strand, counting down.
CCTCGTCGTAGGCCACCGCGTCGACCGCCCAGCGCTCGGACGCGGGGACCGCGTTGATGAACTCGCCGCGCCCCGCAGCAGGATCCAGCACGCGTCGACGGTCTCCCCATGAGCCCGTGGACGTGCTCGGCGATCGGCTGCCAGACGGCGGCCCGGGCGTCCTGGTCGACGTCTTTGAAGCGATATTCGTAGAGCCGCTGGTAGTTCAAGACGACCGGGGTTCCTCGTACACGAACGGCAGCTCGTCGGCGATCTCGGCCAGCCGCGGGGCGGTGGCGTCGCGCTGCGAGGGCTGAAGCTCGCTGAGCGGCACCGGCCACTCGATGCCGATGTCGGGATCGTTGTAGGCGATCCCGCGCTCGGTGTCGTCGGCGTAGTAGCCGGACTGCTTGTACATGACGTCGGCGCTGTCGGAGACGACGCAGAAACCGTGGGCGAAGCCGACTGGGCAGTACACGATCCGCCCGTTGTCCTCCGACAGCTCGAACGCCTCCCACTCGCCGAACGTCGGCGAGCCGCGGCGGATGTCGACCATCACGTCGACGATCGAGCCGGTCGCGCAGCGCATGAGCTTCGCCGCGCCGCCCGGGCTGACCTGGAAGTGCATCCCGCGCACGATCCCGCGCCGCGATCGCGAGTGGTTGTCCTGGACCATCTCCTCGGGAATGCCGAGCTCGTCGAACACGCTGCGCCGGTAGGTTTCGACGAAGAACCCGCGCTCGTCGCCGATCACCCGAGGCTCGAGCAGAATCGGCCCTGACAGCCGCGTTTGCAGTCGCTTCATCGCGTCAAGCCTACTGTTGCGCGCGCCGCAACCTTGGTCTGCGCCGCCCGTTGGAACGCTATCGTGAGCCTCTCCGCGCCCGTGTCAACAACCCCTGTCCCCACCACGCAAGAGCCGCCACGGGTGGTCGAGGATGTCGTCCTCGACGAGGCGACGCTGGCCGCGATGGGCGCGCCGATCGTCGGCCCGACGGCGCTCGGATCGGACATGCGGCGCTTCTGGCGCCTGGCGTGGACGCTGGCGATCACCGATTTCAAGCTGCGCTTCTTCGGCTCGGCGCTGGGCTACCTGTGGCAGCTGATCCGGCCGCTGATGCTGTTCGGCGTCATCTACGTCGTCTTCTCGCTGTTCTTGAGCATCGGCAGCGGCGTCTACTACCCGGTCTCGCTGCTGCTCGGCATCGTCCTCTACACGTACTTCTCGGAGATCACCGGCGGGTCGGTGCGGTCGCTGGTCAACCGCGAGCCGCTCGTGCGCAAGGTCGACTTCCCGCGCCTCGCCGTCCCGATGGCCGGCCTGCTGACGGCGACGATCAACGTCGGGCTCAACCTGATCCCGGTGCTCGTGTTCCTGCTGCTGTCCGGCGCCACGCCGGAGCTGTCGTGGCTGGCGTTCCCGTTCGTCGTTGCGTTCATCGCGCTGTTCGCGTTCGGGGTCGCGATGCTGCTGTCGTCGCTGTTCATACCGTTCCGCGACATCGAGCCGATCTGGGACGTGATCCTCCAGGCGATGTTCTACGCCAGCGGGATCTTCTTCACGATCGACTCGATCGGCTCCAAGCTGCCGAGCTGGCTGTCGCAGAACGCGGTCGTGCGGCTGATCATGGCCAACCCGTTCGCGGCCGCCCTCCAGCAGGCCCGCCACGTCCTGATCAGCCCGACCTATCCGACGGTGTCGTCGATCACCGGCGGCGTGATCTGGGTGCTGATCCCGATCGCCATCACGATCGTCACGGTCCTGGTCGGCTACCGCGTGTTCACCCGCCTGGCCCCGACGATCGCCGAGGACATGTGATGGAGCGCCTCGCGATCGCCGTCGATCAGGTCTCCAAGACCTTCACGATCCCGCGCAACGCGGAGCACACGCTCAAGGAGCGCGCGCTACATCCGTTTCGCCGCACCGAGGTCGACCGCCTGCGGGCGCTGCGCGAGATCTCGTTCGGGGTGCGCAAGGGCGAGTTCTTCGGCATCGTCGGGCGCAACGGCTCGGGGAAGTCGACGATGATGAAGTGCATCGCCGGGATCTACCGCACCGACAGCGGGCGGATCTTCGTCGACGGCCGGATGTCGACGTTCATCGAGCTCGGCGTCGGCTTCAACCCCGACCTCGCGGCCCGCGACAACATCCTCATCAACGCGACGATGCTCGGGCTGAGCCCGCGCGAGGCGCGGATCCGCACCGACAAGGTGATCGACTTCGCCGAGCTGCACGAGTTCGTCGACCTCAAGATCAAGAACTACTCGTCGGGGATGATGGTGCGCCTCGCGTTCAGCGTGATGATCCAGGTCGACGCCGATGTCCTGCTGATCGACGAGGTGCTGGCCGTCGGGGATGCCGCGTTTCAGCAGAAGTGCTTCGAGGAGTTCGCGCGCATCCGCGCCTCCGACGCGACCGTCGTGCTCGTCACGCACGACATGGGCGCTGTGGACCGCTTCTGCGACCGCGCGTTGCTGCTCGAGCACGGTCGGATGGTCGACAGCGGGTCGCCGCGCGACGTCGGCAACCGCTACCTCGAGCTCAACTTCTCGCGAGCCGCCCGCCTCCAGGCCGCGCAGGCCGAGGCCGCAGCCGACGCCGAAGAGCACGTCGCGCCGCCCGACATCGGCTCGGTCGCCGATGCCGCCGACGAGCCGGCCGTGGCGCCCACCCAGGAGATCCGGATGGGCGACGGGCGAGCGCAGATCATTGACGGGCGCTTCGAGCGCGCCGACGGCACACCGGCCGAGGCGCTGCCCAGCGGCGAGACGGCGCGGTTCGTCATGCACATTCGCTTCGAGGAGGAGCTCGAGTCGCCGGTGTTCAGCGTCACGCTGCGCAACACCGCCGGCGACGTGCTGCTGTCGGCCAACACGCTCGATGACGGGCCGACCGGGCGTTTCCGGGCCGGCGAGGAGGTCGACGTGGCGCTGACGTTCGAGAACTACCTGGCCGCCGATCGCTACCAGGCCACGGCGGCGGTGTCGGCGGCCGGCTCCGGCCTGGCGTGGCACGACCACCGCGAGGGGATGCTCAGCGTCGTCGTGACGTCGACCACCCACACGTCGGCGCTCGTCGAGCTGCCGGCGACGATCGACATCCACCGCGAGTCGACGAGCGCCGGGCTGCTGCGGACCTAGCCGGCCGACGCGTCCATGGTGGCCGCCGCCGCCGCTTACGCTCCCGCCGCCTCCGTGAGCGACGGGAACCGCCCCGAGGCGAGCGCCGCGCGGCACTCGGCGGGCGTGCGGATCGACCGGACGTAGCCGTGACTGACGGCGACGAACAGCGCCTGCGCGTACGGAACGGTCAAGCCCGTGTAGCTGATCCCGTCGGGCTGGCACATGACGACGCTCGCATCGCGGATCGGCAGCGCCCCGATCGTCGGGTCGTGGTAGCGCAGCTTCAATGCGCCGGCGAGGTCGTAGTTCTGAACGAACGTCCCGAGATCCGGGTGCACACTGCCCTGGTAGTCGAAGGCGAATAGGACCTTGTTGCGGGGGTCACGCGGGAACGCGCCGCTGATCGCGTTCAGCACGCCGTGCTGGATCTGTGCCGCCTGCTCGTACAGGTGCGCCTCGGTACGGAGCTGACTCGCGTAGGAAAGGACGCCGGCGAACAGCAACACCGCGAAGCCGGCTTCGAGCCAGCGCCGCCAACGCGGCAGGAACACGGCCATCAGAGCGACGATGAGCAGTGCGGCGCCGACGAGCATGAGCACGTACCCGTAGGCCGCGAGCGCGTTGTTGCGGTTGCCGATGTCGGTCTCGGCCGGGTAGTAGAACGCGTCTGCGGGGACGAACACGACGAACGCCGCCACGATCACGGCCAGGCCGCCCACGGTCATCGCCAGCGCCTTCAGCAGCTGCGAGCGGTCGTCGCCGCCCACGCCGCCCTCCGTACCGCGCCGTCGGGCCACCATGCCGGCGGCGACGCCGATTGCCAGCGCGAGGACGACGACCAGCAACGGCGGCCACCAGCGCACGAGCGGAGTCGAGTCCCGCGCAAGGTCGAGGCCCTGGTCACGGAACAGCAGCAGGCGATCGTGGAGGTAGTTGCCGCCGTGGGGCAGGTTGACGCCGGGCTGGTGGGGCACCCAGTGACCGAGGATGAAGCCCCACACGATGATCGCGGTAACGACGAGATCGGCGGCCCACTTGCGCCACACCGCCCGCAACGGGAGCCTCGCGAGCAGGTAGATCAGCCCGGCCCCGGCGATCAACGCCGCCGTGACCTCATACAACGTCAACGACAGCACGTACAGGACGCACGACGACACGAGCAGCACCCATCTCCTACGCCCCGGCGGGGCGCGCAGTCCGCGGATCGCCGCGATGATTCCGAGCGCGCAGAAAGCGAGCGACAGGTTCCCGTAGTCGACGGAGATCCACAGCCGCAGCGAGTCGGCGGCCGGGTAGAACAGCACCAGCAGACCGACCAGGCCGGCCCACAGCGCCGGGACGTCAAGCTCGCGCAGCAGCCAGAAGAAGGACGTGACGGCGATGAGCGACAGCAAGAGCTGCCACAGGTGGTGGTGCGCGGCGTTGTCACCGAACACCCGGTACGACGTCGGGTTGTAGAACATCAGCAGCGGGCGCTTGCCGCTGACTCCCCACAGCGAGCTGACCTCGTTCCACCAGCCACCCGAGAACCGCGTGCGGGCCGCACCTCCCCAGTCGTCGGACTGGAAGCCACCCAGGTGCGGATAGCCGCGCAGATAGATAGCGAGCAGGACGCCGGCGACAGCGGCGAACACGAGCCGCTCGAGCCAGCCAGACCGAACGCCGGCCGCAGTTACCCTGACCCACGCTGCTGTGCCACGTTCGCGCAGCGCTGTCACGGCTCAGGCAGCGCCGCGCGCAGGTAGCCCAACCCGTCATGAATGCTCGGGAACCGCTCGACGCGGTATCCGGCCCGCTCCAGGCGCTCGGTGAGCTCGCCGTGGTCATGCGACGTGAGGTCGTCGTGATACTCGATCACCATGCGGCGTACGCGCCGCACCACGTCGTCGGGTGCCTGGAGCAGGATCTCGAATTCCGAGCCTTCGCAGTCGATCTTGGCCAGGTCGCACTGATCCATCCCGGCGCGATTGAGCGCCGTCCCTAGATCGACGCACTCCACGTCGCCGTCATCGCCCGCCGCTTCGGTCACCAGGTGCTCGCCAGGGCTGCGGCCGAACGTGACAAGCCGCAGGCGACCGTTGCGGGAGGCGACCGCCTCGGGCCGCACGACGGTCGCCTCGAGGCCGTTCTCGTCGCGATTGCGTTCCAGCGCGCGCACCGATCCTTCGAATGGCTCGAATGCGACAACCCGACAGCTCGGATGTTCGCGCGCGACGAGCAGCGCGAACTCGCCGATACCCCCACCCACGTCCAGCACGTTCCATCCATCCTGTACCGCGTAGCCGAAGCGCTCGTAGTGGCGGTCGAGGATCGTTTCCTGAACGGCCCACATGTCCATCCGCGTGCGGACCCACATCTGCATGGGGGCGTGCTGATCAACATCGGCGCGCGGCCGGTGCGACCAGTCCGAGCATCGCGGCGAGAACGAAGAGCGGGTTGCGCACACCTAGGAGCATGCGAATGCCCCCGACGATCCAGTAGCTGAGACGCCGCAGCATGGCCATCGAGAACCGGCACCCTAACGAACCACTTCGGCGACGTACCCGTTGGCGAGGCCTCTCGGAGGTCTGTCACACTGGCGACGATGGTGCCCGAGCCCGCTGACGGCATTCGCCCGCGGCGAGGGTTCCCTCGCTGGGTTTCGCTGATCATCGCTGTCTCGGTGGTCGGCTTTATCGCCGCCGCGGTTATCGCCCAGTGGGGAAACATCAATCGCGGGGATCTGCGCTTCCAACCACTGTGGCTGATCGCCGCGCTCCCGCCGATGTTCGCGTTCCAGGCGATTCAGGGCGAGGTCGCACTCATCGTGTTGCGGCGCCTGCATTACCCGATCCCGAACACGCGTGGACGCGTGATCTTCGGGGCATCGCTGCTTGCGCGCTACATCCCGACCGGGGCACTCGCAGTCGCCGTCCGGCTCGGACTCAACCAGCAGGAGGGTGTACCGAAACGGATCAGCACGGTTGCGATCGGGTACGAGATCTCGGTGGGTCTCGTTGGCGCGGGCGTGTCGGTGCTGCCATTACTGCCGAGCGCCGGAACGGCGGTCACCCTCGCAGCCGTCATTCCTCTGGCTGGGATCGTCCTCCTGCACCCCACCCTGTTCGCGCGGATCGTCAACCGGGGCCTAGTCAAGATCGGCCAGCCTCCGCTGCCCCGCACGCTGCCCTTCGGCGAAGTGCTGGTCATCGTCGCGATCGTGTGCGTGACGTTCTGGCTCGCCGGTGTGTCACTCCTGTGCTCGCTTCTCGCGATCACACCGGTCAGCTCTGACGACTTCGTGATGGTTATCGCGACCTACGGCCTGGGATTTATCACCAGCATGCTCGGGTTCGCGCTGCCGGGCGGATTGGGAGCGCGCGAGGCCGGGCTGGTCGCGGGTCTGAGCCTAACCACGGCGAGCCCTGTCGCGTTTGTCGCCGCAGCGCTGAGCCGACTCGTTCAGACGGCCGTCGAGCTGACCTATGCAGGGCTCGCGAAGCTCCTCGACCGCCTCTCGAGTCGTGGCCCAGCCGGCCGCTCAGCGCGCGACCCGCTCGAGCTCGATGGCGATTCCACCGGCCAATAGCCGCCGATGTTCCATGCACCGTTCGGCAGCCTTCGCCCACTCCGGCGGCGACATGACGGCCGACGGGATCAGGAACAACGGCTGCCGCCGCAGGAGGCGCCAGCCACTGCGCTCGGCGATACGCACGAACTCGGCAGACGGGAAGGTCGCCTCGCCGCTTCGCAGCTTGTGCGCCAGCCACACATAGGGGTTCGCCGCGTTGGGCTCGATCGCCAGCCAACGGGCACCCGGTGCGGCCACCTCGTACGCAGCCCGCGCCACAGCCGCGAGATCGTCGACATGGTGCAGGACATCGTTGCTCAGCATCACGTCGGCCGGGTCATGGACGAGTTCCGCCAGGGCCTCCGCGCTCCCTTGCACGTAGGAGACCCGCTCACTGACATGGGCGCGGCGCGCCGACTCCTCGGCGTATGCGATGTAGCTCTCGAGCGGATCGACCCCCGTGAACCGCCACGCCGGGAAGCGGGCGCTCAGCGCGAGCAGGAGCCAGCCTGTACCCGATCCGAGCTCGAGCACGTGGCGCTCGCCGCCAAGCGCGGATACCGCGTCTTCGATGTACGCCGTTCGCCGTTCGTTGAGCCAACAGCGGCGCCGCTGCTCGTCGTACTCCTCAGGCCGTCCGGACCAGGACACATCGTCGTATGTGCCTCCAACCGGGCTCATGCTGCCGCGATGATGACTGCGCTCGTGATGCCCCATAGCGCGACGCACGCCAGCAGCGCCCGGTCGCGGTAGACGAGCGTGTCGATCTCCTCGGTGTTCTGCGTCGCGTCGCCGTGATGCATCAGGAACAGGACGCGGAACACGCCGTAGATGACGAACGGCAGCGTCACCAGCATCGTGTCGGTGCTCGCACCGAGCACGGTGTACAGCGCGTAGACCATCACCATCGATGGCGTCACAACCGAGATCAGTTCGTCGAGCAGGCCGACCGAGTAGAAGTCGAGCACCGGACGCTGCGGGTGCGACTCGCCGCCGAGCGCAACGACCTCGGCGCGGCGCTTGGCCAGCCCGAGAAACAGCGCGAGCATGCCAGTGCAGAGCAGCAGCCACGGCGAGACGCGGACGTCGACCGCCTCGATCCCCGCGAGCGCCCGAAGCACGAACAGGATCGCGATCAGCATCACGTCGACGAACAGGACGTGCTTGAGCCGCAACGAGTAAGCGATTTGCAGCACGAGAAACGCGGCGATGACGCCTGTCGTACGGAGGTTGATCGCGAGGCCGATCGCGATCGCCGCGCCCATCGCAACCACCGCCGCGACCTGCGCGGTGCGCACTCCCAGGTCGCCACGCGCGATCGGCCGCCTGGCGGTCCGCGGGTTGAGCCGGTCGGTCGGCGCGTCCATTGCATCGTTGAGCAGGTACGCGGCACCGGACGCGACGCAGAACGCCGCGGTGGCAACCAGCGCATTGGCGACCGCGGTCGCATTGCCCAATTGGGCGCCGAAGACGACACCGGCGAGGACGAACGCGTTCTTAATCCACTGACGCGGGCGCATCGTCTCGACGATGAGCACGATCGGGTTCTGTCGGACGGAGGTCAGCGTGGCCATCGGATCACAGGACCAGCTCGACGTCGCACACCCCGCCGCGCGCTCCGCGAGGCTGGCCGGGGCGTTGCACACGATCGCACGTCGGGCGTGTCGCCACACCGCGAGATCGGCTTCGGAGTTGCCAGCGTAGTCGAACGCATGCTCGCCGAAGCGCTCGACGAGCGCCGCCGCCTTGCGCTCGCCGGTGTTGTTGTGGCCCGCCCGGGTTCCGAATACGCCCTCAAATAGCGGGTAGTTCGCCGCCACGGCCTCCGCCAGCGCGCGCGGCGCGCCGGTGGCCAGGAAGACGGGCCGTCGGCCGTGCTGGGCGGCCAGCCACGCGTGCAGCGGTTCGTAGGGCACGAACTCCTTAACGTCCACCGAGCCGAATCGATGCAGGTAGAGCTTCATCTGCGCCTTGTCACCGCTGCGCCGGTGGCGCCACAGGCCCGGCAGGCGCAGGGGCCGGCGGCGAATCCGCTCCTCCATGAGCTCGGTCGAATCGGTGGAGAAGAACGTGCCGTCCATGTCGATCACGAGCGGGATCTCGCCGTCAGCCGTCATCGGCCTCCAGCACCGCGTGGACCACCGTGTCGCTGACGCGTGCTTGCAGTACCGACGCACCGCCGGCGATGAGGCCGGTGGGGCGCAGCGCCCGCGCCACCCGCGCAACCCCTGGCCGACCCGACCCCAGGAGCGCGCGGTGGGCCGAGGTGACGAGCTCGTCGAGCCCGTACGTGCGCAGGTAGGCGACTCGAAAGCCTGCGCGGACCGCGCAACGCGTGAGGCTGTCGGCCGAGAAGAACGTCAGGTGCCGTGGTGGATCCCAGTAGTACCAATGCGAGCCTAGGCGCCGCACCATGCGCGAGCGCACGTTGGGCACGACGATCAGGACATGGGTAAGGCCGGCTGCCCGCAGCTGGCCTAGTGTCTCGGCCGGGCGATGCACGTGTTCGAGGACATGACGCATCACCGCGCCGCCGACCGGGCCGGCGGCGGCGAGAACGTCAGGAGTGAGCCCGGCGCGGTCGAACGAGACCTGACGGTAGGGAATCGTGGGGTGAGTCCAGCCGTCGGGCCCGTAGACGTCCAGCCCGACAGCTGCTCGACCGTGGCGATGCAGCCAGTCGGCGACCGAGCCGTCGCCGGTCCCCACGTCGGCCACCGCCACGTCGGGTTCCAGGCGCTCCAGTAGCGGCGCGAGGTCGGCGGCGATTCGCCGGTCGCGCATGGCCCGGAACAAGGCGCCGGGCGAGGTTTGCATCGCCGCACCGGACACGTTGTCGTAGTAATCGCCGATCGATTCGGGCGTCGGCGGGTCCAATAGATACGCCGCGCCGCAGGCGCACATGGCGAGCGGAGGCGGCGCCGCGACAGGTGTCGGCGAGCACCAGGTCCTCGCGGGGGTCGTCGGCACCGCACACAGGGCAAAGGGCGCGCATGCGGGCGTCGGGCCACGGCACGGTGTCACGGGCGTCGGCCATCTCCGCACGAAGGCTAGAGACTGGTCCGGTGGCCGACACCGACCCCCGCTAAGGTCCCACCGTGCACTCGCCGTTTGCCGCCGTGCTCGCCGACGTCACCGACAACGTTCGCCGGTTGTCGGACGACGACGCGCTCCACGGCGCCATCGAGCAAGCCGGCGAGGCACTCGTCGCCTCGCTTCGCGACGGCGGCCGGGTGCTTGCCGCCGGCAACGGGGGATCGCTCTGCGATGCCATGCACTTCGCAGAGGAGCTGTCCGGTTCGTTTCGCGATGTCCGCGACCCGTTACCCGCGATCGCGATCGCCGACGCGGCCCACCTCACGTGCGTCGCCAACGACTTCGGCTTCGAGCACGTCTTCGCTCGGTACGTGCAGGCCCACGCGCGTAGTGGCGACACCGTCGTCCTACTCTCGACCAGCGGTACGAGCGCGAACGTCGTGCTCGCGGCGCAGGCGGCGCGTGAGCGCGGAAGCACCGTCATCGCGCTTACCGGGCGGCCCGGCGGGCCGTTGGGTGCACTGGCCGACATCGAGCTGTGCACCCCGGCCGGCCCGAACTCCGATCGCGTCCAGGAGCTACACATCATCGTGCTTCACACGCTCGTCGAGCTCGTTGAGCGCGCGCTGTTCCCGGGCAACTACGCGGGATGAAGCCCGCTCCCCCGACGGTCTCAAGGCCATAGACCGGGTGCTCACCCCGGCCGCGGTGGCGACGGGACGCGGAATTGCAACGATCGCGCGGCGCCGACGCCCGATCACAGATCGGCTGCTCGTCCTGCGACCCGGCGGGATGGGCGACCTGATCGCCGCCCAGATCGCGGTCGAGCGCCTGGGACGCGACCCATGCCGCGACGTCCGCTGGGTCGTCGAGCGCCGTTCGGCCGCCTGGGCGCGCCTACAGGAGCTCGACTACCTCGTCTACGACGAGCACCCCGCCGCGGTGCTGCGAGCGCTCGCCGGTCGCTACGCCCTGGTAGTCAATACCGAGCAGCGGTTTGGGCTCTCGCACGCGCTCGCACGCGCCGCCGTCGCGGGCGGCGGACGGCTTCTGGCGCCCTCCACCAACCGGGCCGCGCGATCGGCAGAGTCGGTCCGCTACGACCCCTACGATGAGCACGAGACGGTCGCGTTCGGGCGGTTATTCGCAGCGGCGTGGAACATCGGACCGTCGTTTGACCAACCTGCCGTGCGGCCTCGCACGACACCGTCGGACGGCACGCTGCTCGTCGCGATCAGCGGACGCCAGTCTCCGACGCGCTCGCTGAACGCCGAGACATGGTCGGCGCTCGTGCGCGCCTGGGCGGGCGACCGCGCAGTCGCGATCGTCGGCGCACCCGTCGACGACACGTTCGCCGATGAGCTCGCGGCCACGCTCGGCGCGGGCGCGGCGCGGCTCGGGCTCGGCTTCGACGCGCTGTGCGTACGTATCGCGGCGGCCGAGGGCGTGTTGACCGTCGACGGCGGACCTGTGCACATCGCCGGGTACTACGGAACTCCGACGCGAGCCGTATTCACGTCCGGGCGCGAGCGCAAGTGGGCGCCGCTGGCCGAAGGCTCGGAGATCGTGCGTACGTCGGGCTTGGCGTGCCAGCCGTGCACTCTGTTCGGCCAGACGCCGCCGTGCCCGAACCGCCTCATGTGCCACACGCTGGACCCGACCACCGATGTCTCCCGGTCACCAGCGTTGGAGACCAGCTAGCGGCCGGCCAAGAGCCGCGTCGTGCTGCGGTTCTCAAGCAGGGGAACGATCTCCACGCGCCCGCCCCACGAGGCGATCTCGCCAGCGCCAACGACGTCGCCGGCTGCGTAGTCGCCGCCCTTGACCAGGATGTCGGGACGCATCGCGAGCAGCAGCTCGAGCGGTGTGTCTTCCTCGAACGCACACACGAAATCGACGCAGGCCAAGGCGCTGAGCACCGCGACGCGATCATCGAGCTCCGACACCGGCCGGCCCTCGCCCTTGAGGCGGCGGACGCTGTCGTCGTCGTTGACTGCCACGACGAGCACGTCACCGAGCGACCGGGCGACCTGCAGGAGCCGAACGTGGCCGGCATGCAGAAGGTCGAAGCAGCCGTTGGTGAAGACGACTCGGCGACCGTCCTCGCGCTGTGCCGCGCACACCCGGGTTGTCAGCTCGCGGTCGGCCAGCCACTTTTCGGGCGCCGACTGCTCGGTCTCGCGCGCGAACGCCTCGAGTAGCTCGCTCGACGTCAGGGTCGCCGTTCCGAGCTTCTCGCAGACCCTCGCAGCGCCGATGTTGGCCAGCTGCACAGACCGCTCGAGCGGCAGCCCGGCCGCTGCGCCGGCGGCGAGCAGCGCAACCATCGTGTCGCCCGCGCCGGAGACGTCGGCGACCTGCACGACATGGGACGTCAGCCGCAGGGGAGTGCCGAGGTCGGCACCAACGGCAACCAGCCCGTCGGCGGACAGGCTGACGACGACGTTTCGCGCGCCGCTGAGCTGCAACACGGCGGCGGCGAGCACCTCGGGTCTGGCAGTCTCGCCGGCGGCCTGCTGCGCCTCGGTGCGGTTGGGCTTGAGGATCGTCACGCCGGCGTAGCGCGCGATGTCGCGACTCTTGGGGTCGGCGATAACCGGAACGCCGACCGCGGCGCAGCGCTCGACGACGGCACGCAGCAGCGCGTCGGTGACGACACCCTTGGCGTAGTCAGCGACGGCGACCCCGAGAGAGCCGTCCGCGGCCAGGAAAGCGTCGAGCTGCTCGAGCAGCAAGGCGGTGGCATCTCCCGACAGCGGGTCGCATTGTTCACGGTCGATGCGTACGAGCTGCTGATAACCGACCCTGACCCGCGTCTTGCGCGTCGTCGGAATCGCCGCGTCGGCGACCAGCGCGCGATCGTCGATCCCCCGATCAGCCAGCAGCTCGCGTATCCGTGCCGCGTCGGCGTCGTCGCCGACGCGGGCGGCGAGCACAACCTTCGCGCCGAGCTCCGAGAGGTTGGCGGCGACATCCGCCGCGCCCCCCAGCCGCTCGACAACCGCCTGCTGCTCCACGACCGGCACCGGCGCCTCCGGCGACACGCGGCGCACGGCGCCATCGACGTAGACGTCGAGGAGCGCGTCGCCGATCACGAACAGCGACGTCTCGCGCAACCGCAGCACATCGGCGGCGACGGCGCGCGGGTCGAGCATGTTGGGGATGTTTACCCCCGCAGGCGACGCTTGAGCGAGCGCAGCGGCCTCGTCAGCTTCCAGCTGATCGACGAGCTCATCTGCGAGACTGTTTGCTCCGCGCGGACCATGCGTTGTTCGGGCGTCAGCGACACGGCCGTCGGCCCACGTTGGGCGTCGAGCTCCGCTCGCAGCCCGGGCACGAGTGCCGCCTCGCTCTCGGCTCGCACGAGCTGATCGCGGAGTTGGGCTACCTCCGTCTCAAGCTCCTGGCCCGGCGCGCGCGCCTGGAGCTCCGCCCGCATCTGCGCGCCCGCGAAGACGACGACATTCGGTAGGTCGGCCGGCGTCCCGCTGACTGTGGCGACCGCGATCTGCGCGGTCGTGGCGGCGGCGCCAGGTCCTTCGAGGTCGTCGATCCTGTACGTCTCGACGTGGGCGAAGTGCTCCTCCAGCCCACCGCTGCCCGCAGCCACGAGTACGCCGTCGTCTGCGAGAACGCGGCGCAGCTCCGCAGGGTCCGCAGCGCCCTCGAGGCACACCACGAGATCGGCGCTCGCGGCCGCGACGCCACGCAGGTCGTGCACTTCATCGAGCGTCAATCATTCGGCGACCCGCCGCCAGCTGGGACGCCCACCGGCGGCACGCAAGACGCTGTGCGCCGCTCAGGGCCTCCTGTCCGGAGAGCGCGGACAACGACGCAACGCGCGACGTCTCGATATCCGCCGATGTCGGTTGGGCCATCGCCAAACGATAGCGTTGCTCGCGTGCTCGAGTTTTCGATCGTCCTAGCCCCGCGGCAAAACGAATTCTTCGTCGAGATCGCAGAGGCGATCGTGGACGAGCTCGCCGCGGCCGGCCACGCGGCCGCGATCAGCCGCGAGGGGTTCGCCGAGCAGAAGAAGGGACTCGTCAACGTCGTCCTCCCCCCGCACGAGTTCTTCACCCTCGAGGGGAGCTTTACGGAGCCCGAGCCGGCGACGCTGAAGCGGACGATCTTCATCTGCGCCGAGCAACCGGGAACGGCATTCTTCGAGGACGACGCTTTCCTTGCTCCCCGGGCCGGAGCGGTGCTCGACATCAACCGCGGATCGGTCGCCGAGTTCGCGCGCCGCGGCGTCAAGGACGTGCGCCATTTCCCGCTCGGCTGGACACCGGGCTGGAGCCGCGCGACGTTCGAGGCCGGCGAGCCGCTGGGCCGGGCCGCCCGACCGATCGACGTCCTGCATCTCGGCATTGCCAGCCCCCACCGTGAGAGGGCGATCTCGGCAGCCGGCAACGCACTCCAGGGCCACCGGTGCCGCCTCGTCATGGGCGACGACCACCGCGTCAACGACGCGCAGGCCACGAACTTCGAGATGGGCGAGAGCAAATGGCAGCTGCTGCGCGACTCGCGTGTGCTGCTCAACATCCATGTCGCCGACCGCCCGTACTTCGAGTGGCTGCGCGTCGTCCAGGCGATCAGCTGTGGCTGCGCCGTCGTGTCCGAGCACTCGGCGGGGCACGCGCCGCTCGTCCCTGGTGAGCACTTCTTGTCCGGCGGGCCTCACGCGCTGGGCCTGCTCGCGCGCACGCTGCTGGACAACGAGGACCGCCGCTGGGCGATGGCTCGCGCTGCGTGGCTGATGTTGCGCGAGCAGCTGCCGTTTTCCGCCTCCGTCGCAACCCTGATCGAGGCGGGACACGAGGTCGACGCCAATCCCGTGCGCAGCGGCGCACCGACGCGCGCCCCACGGTCGCGCATCCGCCCGATCGTTCAGGGCATCGAGATCGCCGAGCAGCACGACAGCAAGGAGCTGGCGGCGCTCAAGGACATCCGTCTCGAGCTGATGGATATGCGCCGGCGGATCGACCGCCTTACCGCTACGGTCGCCGACGGCCGTCCGCCCCCGCTCGTCGAACATGTCGCGCAGTCGCGCGACTACGCGGCCGCGCGGCCGCGCGTGTCGGTGATCACCGCGCTGTACAACTACGACAAGCACATTGCCGCCGCGCTCGACTCGGCGGCCGCGTCGACGTTCGACGCGCTGGAGATCGTTGTCGTCGACGACGGGTCGCGCGACCGCTCGTGCGCCGTCGCGCAGGAGTGGGTGCAGTCGCACGAAGACGTGCCCGCGCTGTTGGTGCGCCATCCCGTCAATCGCGGGCTGGGGCCCGCACGCAACACGGCTGTCGAGGCGGCGCGCGGCGAGCTGATCTTCGTGCTCGACGCCGACAACACCGTGTACCGGCGGTGCATCGCGGAGCTCGTCGACGCGCTCGACACTGAACCGGGCGCAACGTTCGCCTACGGCATGCTCGAGATGTTCGACGGCGCCGGCCCGGTCGGGCTGCGCAACACCTTCCCGTGGCAGCCCGAGCGCTTCGCGCACGGCAACTTCGTCGACGCGATGGCGCTGATCCGCGGCGCGTGGCTGCGCGAGAGCGGCGGATACACGACCGACGCACGCCTCTACGGCTGGGAGGACTACGACCTGTGGTGCGGCCTCGCGGAAGCGGGTGGCTACGGAGTCTTTGTGCCGACCGTGGTCGCGCGCTACCGCGCGAGTCGCCACTCGATGCTGAGCGTCACCGACATCTCGGCCCGCACCGCGCACTCGTTGCTCGCCGAACGTCATCCGCAGGTGTTCTCGCTCGCAGGAGGCTGACCATGCGCGTCTGCATCGTCTCCGCCTCGGGCCAGAACGTCTTCTTCGCCGAGCTGCTCGAGGCGTTCGCCGACGGCCTCGTCGGGCGTGGTGTCGAGGTCGAGTACTCGGTCGACTGCTTCCCCAGGGCCGCCGACGATCTCGTCTGCCTGTTCGTGCCGCACGAGTTCATGCCGCTCACTCATCCCGACGCACATCCCACGCGGCCGCAGCTCAAACGCAGCGTAGCAATCTGCACCGAGCAGCCCGGCACAACCTGGTTCGAAGGCGCCCTCGCGGTCGCCGGACAGTGCGGTGCGGCGATCGACATCAACAGCCTCGGCGCCAAGGCACTGGCCGATCGCGGCGTCCGAGCCCGCCTCGTCCCGCTCGGCTACGTTCCGGCCTGGGATCACTGGGGCGGCGCCGACGATCACGAGCGACCGGTCGGGCTGACGTTCATGGGCACCGTCACCGAGCGGCGCGAGCAGGCGCTCGCGCGATGCGCGCCGATCCTCCAGCACCACCGGGCGGCGCTGTACCTGTACGAGACGACTGATCCCTCACCAGGCCGATCACCCGTATTTCCTCTCCGGGATCGGAGAAGTGGGATGCGCTGGCCGGCGCCCACGCGATCCTCAACGTCCACCGCAACGAGCTCGCCTACATGGAATGGCAGCGCGTGCTCGGCGCGGTGATCAACGGCTCCGTCGTCATCACCGAGCACTCGCTGGGCTACGCCCCGTTCATCCCCAACGAGCACTTCGTGTCAGCCAGCTACGACGATCTGCACCTCGCGGTCGGCGCTTTGCTCGACGACCCGGACCGCCTCACCGCCATCCGCCGCCAGGCCTATGACTTCGTGCGCGAGCAGATGCCGATGGAGCGCTCGATCGACGGCCTGCTCGAGTCGCTGGAGGAGGCCGCATCGACACCGCTCAAGAGCGCGCCCGGCGAGCCCGCGCCGATCCCGCGGCCGCGCCAAGCGGTGATGCCGATGCCGTTGCACCTCGACATCGACGAGCACGACGAGGACATCGATGCCATCCGTATGGGCCTCAAGAACCTGATCGTCCAGACCAACGACGCTGCGCCGCGAAGTCGCCGGCCTGCGCGACGCCGACCGGTCCCGCGCCGCCCGATCGGGTCGCCGAGTTCGGACCCTACGCAAGCGACCCGGCCGCAGGTCAGCGTCGTCGTCACGGTCTACAACTACGCCGAATACGTCGGCGAGGCGCTGGCCAGCGTCGCCCGCTCCGATCACGACGCATACGAGCTCGTCGTCGTCGACGACTGCTCGACCGACGCGTCGCTGGAGGTCGTCGAGCGGACGCTCGAGGCGCATCCGTGGGTTCCGGCGAAGCTGATCGCCCACGGGCGCAACCGGGGCCTGGCGCGGGCCCGCAACGCCGGCGTGGCGGCCGCGCGAGGCGAGTACGTGTTCATGCTCGACGCCGATAACGCGGTCTACCCGCACGCCCTGTCGCGACTCTCGGCCGCGCTCGACGCCCACCCAGAGGTGAGCTTCGCTTACGGGATCATCGAGCGCTTCAACGACGACGGCGCCGTTCGGGCTGATGTCGTACCTGGGCTGGGATCCGGCCCGCCTGGCGTGGGGCAACTACATCGACGCGATGGCGATGCTGCGACGCCAGGCGATTCTCGACGCGGGCGGCTACACCTCCGAGGCCGAGCTGCATGGATGGGAGGACTTCGCGCTGTGGTGGCGCTGGCCCAGGCGGGCCAGCGCGGTCTGCTCGTCGAGGAGATCCTGGCCCGCTACCGAGCCGGGTTCTTCTCGATGATCGCGGTCACGAACGTCGACACCGCGGCGGCCTGGACGACGCTCATGAGGCGCTACGCCGTCCTGCGCCCTTGAGCGCCCGCAGAGGTCTGGTGATCCGCCACGACAGCGAGTTGTAGACGCGGTCCATCGTCTTCAGCCGCTCGTCGACGCCGGCGTGGAACTCGTTGTAGTCCGCGACTAGTCGCTGGTGCTCCTCGATCAGCAGCCCGTAGGAGCCACTGACCTCGTGCAGGCGGTGGCGCAGGTCCAGCAGCTCAGCCTCCATGCCGGCCGTCTCGAGCAGGCGCGTGCTGAGCTCCTTGATCCGGGCCAGATCATCCTCGCGGAACCGATCCTCGCGGGCGGCGGCGCTGTCGGGGAGCGAGGCCACCGGATCCAGACGTCCCGGGTCACCGTGCGAGCGGCCGGACGCAGCCGCTATCAGCCTCTCCCGATCGAGTTCGGCGCGTGCCTCCTCGCGCTCACGCTCAACGTCACCGATCCGCCAGCGCAGATGGCCGACCTCCCGCTGGACGAACAAGAGATTGCGCGCGAGGGCGGGTGCCTCGCGCGGCTCCTCGGGTCGCAGCCGCTCCAGGTCTGAGACCGACAACTCCCTACTGCCGTTCTTTCGCAAGAGCACCATGCCCTGTCCCTCGCGCGGCTTGGCCTCGCGGTCAAGGCTGAACCCGAATAACACGAGCTGCTCGACGTCGAACGCCCTCCCCCAGTGCTCGCGGATCCACCACGGCGAATGGAGAACCATCGGCCCGCCCTGATCCCACGGCTGATGCTCGCCCACGACCAGCATGCCGGTCTCGTCCTCGATCCACGGCTCGTCGCCGAGGATCCAGCCCATGCAGCCCTCTCCCATGAATGTCACGACGAGCAGCCCGTCGTCGGCCAGCACGCGCCGCAGCTCCAGCAGCCACTCACTCCAGCTCGCCGTCAGGTGCGTGAACACCGAGACGACGTAGATCAGGTCGAAGTATCCGTCTGGCTGGGAGAGCGGAGGATGCTCGCCGTTGACGAATGCGCTCACGCGTGGCGACAAATTGGCGTTCAGCCACGCGATGCTCTCGTCGTCGATGTCACAGCCGACGATCTCCTCGGCCGGACGGTCGAGCAGGTGGCGCAGCGTGCGCCCCGCGCCGCAGCCGAAGTCGAGCACGCGCTTGCCCTCCCACGACCAGTCGTCGGGCAGCAGGCCCTCGATGTCGTCGCGGGCGCGGATGCCGAGGTCGTCGTAGTGGCCCCAGGGGTCTTCGTCGCCCTCGAGGGAGCCAACGCGGTTGGCGAGGGCCAGCGGCGGATAGGGAACGGTGGAGATGGGCCGATCGTAACGCGTCAGGCGTCGCCGGAAGCGGCGGCCTCCCTCGCCGCCCGGGCCTCGCGATACAGGTCGGCGACGCTGTAGCGGTCGTCCATCACGATCGCCGACTCGGCCGTCGCGGTCGGGTCGAGGATCAGCAGGCCGAGGCCGTTCCAGCCCATCAGGCTGTAGGTCTCGTGGCCCTCGATGACCATGTAGCCGGGGACGAAGTCGAGCATGCACAGCACGACCTTGGGGTGGTGCGGGAGGTCGAGCGCGTCGATCCCGGCGCGGACGGTGTCGTTGGCCGTGTCGTGGATCGCGATCACCGTCTGCGCGCAGGCGTCTGAGGCCAGCAGCGCCAGGAGGTCGCGCTGGACGCCCTCGAACGTGTGGTCGCCGTCGACGAGCGCGAAGTCGACATCGCGGCCCGCGGCGGCAAAGCCGGCCAGCACCTCGGGCAGCGTGACGCTCGAGTCGCCGATGTGGATCGTCGCGTTGGCGATCTCGTCGCCGAGCTTGGCCACCTCCGGCTCGATGTCGAAGGCGTGGACCTCGGCGCTGTGCGCGGCGATGCGCCGCAGGCTGCCGCCTTGCGCAGTGCCGGTTTCGATCGCCAGCTGCGGGCGCAGCTGCGAGACCAGTCCCTCGAGCGCGAAGCGCTCGCCGAATGTCATCTGCCAGACGGAGTCGGCCAGGACGGGGGTCTCGAACGGGAGCGTAGGCATGGCCGGACGCTACACCGTCGCCGGCGACGGCTCGGTGGACGGCTCGGCCCGTTCAGGCCCCGGCTCGGGCCGGCTGGCACGCCCCGCCGCCAGCATGTAGACGGCCATGGCGCCGGCCGCCGCGAGGAAGCCCGCGGGCGGGACCTCGTAGCGATAGGTGTAGCCGATCGTGATGTCGGGCAGGGCGAGCAGCGACAGGCCGATCAGGAACAGCAGTGCCGTCGGGGCTCGTAGCGGTCCGCGGCGAAGCGCGATGGCGACGATGCTGAGGAGGAGCGACAGGAGCACGAGGATGCCCTGGGTGCGGAAGACCGACTGGTAGTTGCTGAGGTCGACGACCGACCGCGAGACATGGAGGTGGATCGGGTCGTACCACTGATCGCCGACGCGGATGTTGCCCTCCTCGACCTGCGGCTGGCGGTTGTCAAAGCGCAGCTCGTCCTGGCCGCTGCCGTCGAGCGCTCTGCGCGTCCCATAGTCGGGAGCGAAGTTGCGCATGAAGTCGTTGAACACCGCGCCGGCGTAGGTCAGCGGCTGATGGATGATCACCTGGCGTGCCCACGCGCCGACCCTGTCGTCGTGGGCGGGCTCGGGGCCGAAGAGCTTGTACGCCGGCGAAGCGGCGGTACGCGTGTAGAAGTTCCCCGCCGGACGGCTGTCGCTCGGCGTCGTCTCGCACAGCCCCGCCGTCCCCTTGGGTGGTGTGAACTGACGGCAGTCGGCGATGGGCGCGACGCGGCCGTAGAGCGTCCATCCGAGCGGCGCGCCGGAGCTGAACGACCCGGCGTAGATCGCGTGAGCGGTCATATAGACGAGGACCATCGCCAGACCCGCAGCTGCGAACAGAGCGCCGCGACCGATCCGACGTCGCCAGGAGCCGCCCCACGCGATCGCGATCCAGGCGCCGACGACGGCGATCAGAACCTCGGACACCGTACGCAGCCAGACCGAAACCCCGAGGGCGATACCGGCCGCGGCGAGCATCAACAGGTCGGGTTTGCCGGCGGTCCCGGCGCGCTCTCTACGCAGTGCCCAGAACACCGCCGCGATCGACACTGCCAGCAGCAAAGTGAAGGGCACCTCGCTCATCGGGATGTGCTCGAGGAACACCTGGTCGGCGTTGAGGCAGATGACCGCCGCGGGCACCAGCGCCACGCCACGGGTCGCGCCGACCCAGCGTGCGGCGAGATAGAACACCATTGCGGTGGTGAGGCCGAGGACGTGCTGCACGAAGATCGTGAAGGCGAGGTTGTGCGACAGCAGGTGAAGCGCCCGTAGGAACAGCATGTAGCCGGCCGGATGCAGCACATCGCTGAACATCTGGGTGCGGGCGAAGAAGAAGTACGACGTGGTGTCGTAGCTGTTGAGGATCGCGGGCTGGAACGCGAGGATCGCCCACAGCCGCAGCAGCACGCCGGCGAGCAGCACGGCGACCAGCGGCCAGTACAGCCGTCGGGCGAACGCCTGGACGCGGTCTCTCATCGCGCCGTCAGGAAGCGGTCGGTCTCGGCCAGCGCCGCGGGCGTCCCGATCTCGTAGAAGCGCTCGGTCGCGATGTACGCGGCCAGCTCTCCGTCGCGCGCCAGCGCACCGTAGACGGCGGCGAGATCGTCCTCGTCCGGCCCGGCGGCGTCGAGTGCGTCCGCGCGCATCGCCCCGAGGCCATAGTCGATCCACGCCATCTCAGGTGTCGGGTAGCGCTTGTCATGGGCGATCACGCGGTCACCGGCGATGAGCGTGTTCGACGTGTCCCAGCGCCCCTCGTTGCGAAGCACGGTCAGCAGCCCCGCCGTACCGGCCACGAGGAACGCCTCCGCGACGGCGCGGTAGTCGATGCGCAGATACGTGTCGCCGTACAGGACCATGAACCGCTCGCCGAGCTCGCCCAGGCAGCCCCGCACCGCCCCCGCCGTGCCACGCAAGTCGGGTCCGTCGTCGACGTAGCGCAGCTCCAGGCCATAGCGCGATCCGTCGCCCAGTGCCTCCTCGATCAGGTCGCCGCGGTAGCCGACGCTGATCACGACCCGCCGCGCCCCGTGGGCGCGCAGCAGTCGTAGCGGGTGAGCCAGGAACGGCTCGCCGGCGACCCGGGCGATCGGCTTGGGAACTTCGCCGGCCGCGTCTCCCAGCCGGGTGCCGCGACCGCCCGCCAGGATGCAGACCGGCAGCAGGTCCCTCGTCTTGGTCACGTCGATTCGGATCCGGTCGCGCCCTGGAACTCGAAGTCGAACGGCAGCTCGGCCGCGCCGGCCGCCGCCATCGCCTGGCGGGTGTCCTCCGGGCGCTGCGCGTAGACGAGCAGGAAGCCGCCGCCGCCGGCGCCGACCAGCTTGCCCCCGAGGCAGCCGGAGCGCCGCGCCAGCGTGTAGAGGTCGTCGATGCGCGAGTTGGCCATGTTCGGCGACCGCGCGCGCTTGTTCTCCCAGTGCTCGTGCATCAGCTCGGCGAACGCCTCGAGATCACCGGACTGCAGCAGCTCGAGGCTGCGGTGGCCCATCTCCTTGGTGCGGTTGAGGTTGTCCACCATCGCCGTGTCGTGCGAGCGGGTGCGCTGATCCTGGTCGGACAGGATCTCCGAGGCGCTGCGCGCCTCGCCGGTGAAGAACAGCAGCAGGTTGTTGCGCAGCCGGCGCAGCGTCTGGTCCGACAGCTCCAGCGGCGTCACCTCGACACGGTCGTCGGGGTGGAAGGTGTAGGCGCAGATCCCGCCGTGGGCCGAGACGTACTGGTCCTGCTTGCCGACCGGCTCGTTGAGCACATCGATCTCGATCTCGCAGGCGCGCTCGGCCAGCTCGCCGGGGGTGATCGAGCGGTGGCTGGCCAGCGCCAGCGACTTGATCAGGCAGACGGTGTACGCGCCCGAGGAGCCCATTCCGGTGCCGGCCGGGACGTCGGCGACCGAGGCGATCTCGAGCGGGTTGCCCTTCCAGTGGCGCAGGATCGTCTCGCGCAGGATCGGGTGCTCGATGTCCTTGGCCTCGGCGACCTCCTCGGAGCGCGAGTACTTCATGAGGTAGCTCTTCTGGAACGCCGAGTGGGTGAACATGTAGACGTACTTGTCGATCGCGCCGGCGATCAGGAAGCCGCCGTGCTCGCGGTAGTAGGACGGCAGGTCGGTGCCGCCGCCGCCGAGCGAGATGCGCAACGGGGCGCGCGTGACGATCACGGACATGTGGGCAGTCTGGCGCTAGAGCGAGAAGCCCGCGTTGGCGGCATCGCGATGGAACATCTGGACCGTCTCGAGCGAGAACTGCTCGAGGTCCTTGCCCAGCGATCGGATCTTCGGCAGCAGGTCGCCGGTCATCGTGATGATGTGGCACCCGATCTGGTCGGCCTGGACGAGGTTGAGGACCTCGCGCGGGCTGGCCCAGATGAGCTCGGCGCGCGGCGCGGCGGTGAGGATGTCGACCGAGCGGGCCATGATCGGCAGCGGCTCGACGCCGGCGTCGGCGATCCGGCCGGCGAACACCGACACGTAGCTCGGCGCGCCGTCCTTGACCGCCTCGGTGATCAGCTCGACCTGCGCCGTCGTGAACAGCGCCGTCACGTTGACCTTCACGCCGGCCTCCGACAGCTCGCGTACGAGCGGCGCCATCGACTCGCCGCCGGTCGTCGTGACCGGGATCTTGACGTAGACGTTGTCGCCCCAGGCGGCGATCTTCCGAGCCTGGCGGCGCATCTCGTCCTCGGTGTCGGCGAACACCTCGAACGAGATCGGGAGCTTGGTGATCTGCTCGAGCAGGCGCTGGGCGAACTCGGCGTAGTCGGTCAACCCGGCCTTCCACATCAGCGTCGGGTTGGTGGTGAAGCCCTTGATGATCGGGTCTTCGGCGAGGCGCAGGATGCTGTCGAGGTCCGCGCCATCGGCAAAGACCTTGGTGTGAATCTGGTCAAGCATCCGCTGTCCAATCCTAGTTGCTGGCTCTGTCGGCTACCAACGCGCCGGCCCCCGCAAGGTTGCGGATCCGCGCGTCGGGCTCGGCGCCGCCGCGGCGGCGGTGGGCGGTCAGCGGGTGCTCGATCAGGACCGTCCGGCAGCCCGCGCCGCGCCCGGCGATGACGTCGACGTCCGAGTCGCCGAACATCCAGCTCGCGCCGAGGTCGAGGCCCAGCTCGCGCGCCATGCCGGTCAGCATGCCCGATGCCGGCTTGCGGCAATCGCACTGGGCGCGCAGTTGCGCGACGACCGCGTCGGGATGGTGCAGACACGTGCGCCAGCCGTCGATCGTCACGCCGCCCTGGGCCAGCAGCTCGCGCACGCGGTCGTTGACCGCCTCGATGTCGGCGACCGACGCCTTGCCCTTCGCCGCCGCCGGCTGGTTGGTGACGACGACCAGCGCGAAGCCTGCGTCGTGCAGCGCCACGGCGCCCTCGATCGCCCCCTCGGCGAGCACGACGTCGGACGGCGCGCAGCGGCGACTCGGGGTGCCCGTCGACCGGGTCCGGCACGGGGTCATTGAGGACGCCGTCGCGATCCAGAAACGCGGCCGGCTTCACAGCGAGCGCTGGGCGCGGGCGAACAGGTTGAGCGTCAGCTTGTGGCGGCGCATGTGGATCTGGCTCGGCTTGAAGCCGGCGGCGACGAGCATCGGCCACAGGTCGCGGCGGTCGTAGTAGCGCTTGTGGTCGTCCATCTCGGTCGCGGGGCTCGTGTGGAGGCGAAACGCGCTGAGCTCGAGCAGCGTCTTGCCGCGCCATGTCGGCACGTTGACGAGCAGCGTCCCGCCCGGCGCGAGCACGCGATGGCAGGCCGCCAGGGTGTCCTGCGCGTCCCACAGGTGCTCGAGCACGTTGATCAGCAGGACGACGTCCTGGCTTGCGTCGGCGATCTGGACCAGCGCGTCGCCGATCGGCATCTCCAGGAAGCTGAGGTTCGGCGCGGCCGCCTGCGCCGAGACCGACACGTCGACCCCCGTCCCCTCGCCGACGCGGTCGCCCAGCGAGCGCAGCAGCGTCGCCTCGTGGCCGCAGCCGAGGTCGAGCACGCGCAGCGACGGCCCGGCGGGCAGGTGGCGCTCGATCGCGCGGCGCGACAGCCAGACGCCGAGCCGGTCGACGGCGGTCAGGCCATCCTGCCCGTAGGACGTACTGCGGCCGGCCTCGGTCACGCGTCGGTGCTGCGATCGCCGGGGGGCAGGATCTGGAGCAGGAGCGTGAAGCAGAAGGTCTGGAAGCCGAGCACGAGCAGCAGCAGCCCGTAGGCGCTGAGGTGCGAGAACGACTTGAGGTGGAAGTCGTGGCTCACCCAGTCGACGACGAGCGGGATGTTGCAGGCGATCCCGGCGAAGATGAGGACGAAGGCGAGCAACGTCCCTCGGTTCCAGGTCAGGAAGCGCTCGACGCGCCGCGCGAACGGGCGCTCGACGTGGTGGCGCACCTCGGCGATCACCCCGAGCTGCACGACCGCGTAGCCGACGGTGGCGATCGTCATCCCGAGCAGCATCCAGTGCAGCTCCAGGCCGGTTCCGGCGATCCGCACGTCGCCGCCGATCAGCAGCGTGCACAGCACGAGGCCGAGCCCGAGCAGGACCATCCCCGGGATCGTGATGAACGCGTGCGGGGCGTACATCATCATCGCCTTGACGTTGTCCCAGCCCGCCAGCCACGGGCTCATCCAGCCGGCGCGAAGGTGCTGGCTCTGGCGGCCGTCTCGGTCCTTGTAGAAGGTGATCGGCACCTCCTCGGTGCGCAGCTTCAGCGTCGCCGCCTTGATCACCATCTCCGACGCGTACTCCCATCCCTGGGACTGCATGCCCAGGCGTACGAGCGCGTCGCGGGTGATCGCCCGCATGCCGCAGTGGATGTCGGTGTAGTGCGTCCCGTAGATCCGATTGAGGATCCAGGTTGTCGCCGGCGTGCCGAAGTACTGGTGCAGCTTCGGCATCGCGCCGTCCTCGATCGATCCGGCGAAGCGGCTGCCCATGACGAACTCGGCGCCGCCCTCGAGCTTGTCGACGAACGCCTTGAGCTCGCGGAAGTCATAGGTCAGGTCGCAGTCGCCCATGATCACGTAGCGCCCGCGGATGTGGGGGATCGCGTCGATGTACGCGCGCCCCAGCCCGCGCTTGGGGACCCGCAGCGCGATCGCGCCGTGCTCCTGCGCGATCTCGGGCGAGCGGTCGGTCGACGAGTCGACGATCAGGATCTCGCCGCTGACACCGGCCTGCGCGAGGCCCTGCTTGCACCAGTCGACGAACTCGCCGATCGTCACCTCCTCGTTGAGGCACGGCACGACGATCGAGACCAGCGGCGCGTCGTCGTCGCGCTCCGGCGCCGCCGTGGCCTCTGAGGTCGCGGTATCCATCGGGCGCATCGTAGGTCAGCTCGAGTGAAAGACCAGGAACCGCAGGGCCAAGAACGACAGACCCGCCGCGAGTACGGCGGTCACGGCGTAGACGAGCTGCTCTGAGACGCCGAGGACCGACGGCAGCACCGCGGTCGCGATCGCGGTCACCGCGTACTGCGCCCCTGCCACCGCGAGGTAGCGGCCGGCCTGGAGGTGCGAGGCGAGCGCGTACTCCTCGTGGTGGGCCCACACGAACGAGCGCTGGAGGGTGAAGTGCACGAGCAGCGCGCAGGCGTAGGAGATCGGGATCGCCAGCTGGATGTTCATCCCCCCCGGCCCCGACAACAGCAGGCCGAGGCCAACGTAGATCACCGCGCTCGTCCCGCCGACCGCGGCGTAGCGCAGGGCGACCGCGATCGCGTGCCCGGACGTGCGCAGCCGTGCGGTGGTGGTTGGCGGGGGCGTCATCGCTGGGCAGGATGCCAGCTATCCTCGCGCCGGTGCTCGGATTCCGACCGCGGCCCGCCGCCCGCTTCGTCCATCCCAAGGCCCGCGATCTCGTCGATCACGAGGGCGAGCACGACATCGGCCTCGAGAACTCGGCCGACACCGCGGCCGGCTACCTGACGTGGGTCGCCGCGCTGTGCGACCGCCATCTCGGCCACCGCGTGCTCGAGGTCGGCGCCGGGTTCGGGGCGGTCACCGTCGGCTACGAGGCCGGTCGCGAGGTCGTGGCCAGCGATGCCTCGCCGGTCGCCGTCGAGGGGCTGCGCCGGCGCTTTGCCGGCCACGACAACGTCACCGTCGTCGACGCCGACCTGCGCACGTACTCCCCCGATCAGGCGTTCGACTCGATCCTGATGGTCAATGTGCTCGAGCACATCCTCGACGACGTGGGGGCGCTGCGCAGCCTCAGCGCGCTGCTCGCGCCGGGCGGCAACATCGTCATCTACGTGCCGGCTCTCAACGGGCTCTACGGCGAGTGGGACCACATGGGCGGCCACTACCGCCGCTACGCGCGCTGGCGGTTGCGAGAGGTGTTCGAGGAGGCCGATCTGGAGCCGGTGACGCTGCGCTACGCCAATGCGCTGGCGATCGTGCCATGGATGTTCTTCCAGGGCGGCGATGTGACCGACGAGCAGCGCCGCGGGCGGCTGCTGAAGATCTGGGACCGCTTCGGCGTGCCGCTCAACCGGGCGATCGACGACCACCTGCACCCGCCGGTCGGGCTGAACCTGTTCGGCGTCGCTCGGCGCCGCGCCTGATCAATCCCCGGGGACGGTCGCCACGGCAACCGTCTGCCAGCCGCGTGGCGACAGTCGCCGGCCGCGGCTCAGCAGCACGCGAAAGACGCTCATCGCGGCCTCCGCGCGGTGGCTCGCCGCGCCATCCTCGGCGGCCGCCGAGTCCTCGACCAATGCTTCGCCGCGCGCGATCACAACCATCCGGTAGAGGTTGAAGAACGGGAAGCCGGCGCCCGAGCAGCGGGCCACCTGGTAGCCGGCGCCGTGCAGCACGTCGGCCAGGTCGCGCGGGGTGAAGTGGCGGCGATGGCCGATGTGGCGGTCGAATGCCGACATCGGACCGCCCGGCACGGTGACGACAACGACCGCGCCCGGGGCCAGCCACGGACGGGCGTTGGCCATCAGCGCGACCGGGTCGTCGACGTGCTCGAGCACCTCCGAGCAGACGGCGTGGGTCGCCCAGCCCTCGCGGCCGGGCAGCGGCCCGGGGGCCTGCAGCAGATCGACGACCTCGAACGTCGCGGCCGGGAGCTTGTCGCGGGCGATCTGCACGCCGGTCTGCGCCAGCTCGATGCCCATCAGCTCGACGGCCGGCCAGCGGGCGTGGGCGTCGACGAGCAGGTCGCCGGTCCCCGAGCCGATGTCGAGCAGGCGGGCCACCGGCTCGTGGCCGGCGAGCAGCTGCACGGCCAGCCGGCGGCGGAACATCTGTGCCGGGTTGCGCGCGTTGGCGTCGGCGTGGGCCAGCCACAGCGCGTCCCAGTCGTCGCGGCCGGCGTCGACGCCCGCCGTCACGCCTCCGCCCGCGCCTCGTCGAGGTTGGCGTGGATCGATGCGGTCAGCGCCTGCGCGGTCGTGTGCGCGTTTGTCCAGCCGCGCTCGCGGATCCGCTGTGACGAGAAGCGCACGACCGGGACGTCGCCCTTCCAGCCGCGGCTGCCGCCGGTGTACCGGAGGTCGACCCCATCGAGCTCGAGCGCCGCGACGACGAGCTGTGCGATCTCGGTGACGGTGATGTACTCGTCGGTGCCGACGTTGAAGACCTCGAACCCGGGCCGCTTCTGCCCGGCGATCAGGAACATCGCGTCGGCGACGTCGGAGACGTGGATGTAGCTCTTGCTCTGCGTGCCGTCGCCGAGGATCTCGAGGGCTGCCGGGTCGCGCAGCAGCTTGCGCACGAAGTCGAACGTCACGCCGTGGGTCTGGCGCGGCCCGACGACGTTGGCGAAGCGAAACGCGCTGGCGGCCAGGCCGAACATGTGGCAGTAGGCGCTGATCAGCGCCTCGCAGCCGAGCTTGCTCGCGCCGTAGGTGGAGATCGGCAGCATCGGGCCGTGGTCCTCGGAGGCCTCGAAGTCGCCGAGGTCGCCGTAGACGCCCGAGCCGCTGGCGTAGACCAGGCGCGGGACCTGGGCGACGCGCAGCGCCTCCAGCACGTTGGAGATCAGGTACGTGCCCTCCCAGAAGTCGATGTCGGGCGTCGTCGCCGCCGCGGCGATATCGGGGTTGGCCGCGAACTGGAAGCACAGGTCGGCGTGCTTGGCCGCCGCCGTCAGCGCCTCGACGTCCTTGACGTCGTCGACGACCAGTGTCAGCCGCGGGTCGGTGTCGAGCATCGCAAGACGGTCGCGCGAGCCCGACAGCAGGTTGTCGTAGACCACGACCTCGCAGTCGGGCTCCGTGTTCAGCAGACGCGCGACGACATACGAGCCGATGAAACCGGCACCGCCCACGACGAGGATGCGCCGGCCGCTCATGCCCCCGGGAGGATGACATCATCGTCGCGCCGTGGTCGACGAGACAACCGCTCTGGGCGATTTCACGGCTCTCATCGCCGCCAGGTTCGGCCTCGCGCGGGCCGTCGTGATCGGGTCCGGAGCCGGGGCGCAGGAGCTCGCCGCCACGCTCGAGCCGACGTTGCGGACGATTCTCTGGCGCGAGCAGCACCCGCCGGGCCCGCCGCTGAGCGAGCTGCTGTCGGCGGCCGTCGTCGTTGCCCACGACCTGGCGGCCGCGGACCCGCCGGACGCCCTGCGCCGGACCGCCGACGCCGGCGCGCAGGCGCCGTTGCTGGTCGTCCGGGCCACCGGATGGGCGCCGGCCCGCCTGCGACGGACGCTCGCCGACGCCGGGTTGACGGTGTCGTTCTCCGGCATGTTCCGCGGCGCGGCCCTCGCCGTCGTCGATCGCGACGGGCCTGCGCGGCCTGCGGGCGCGCCGCCGTGGTTTCGCGTCACCGCGATCGTCCCGGCCTACAACGAATCGGACATCATCGAAACGGCGATGCGTCGCTTGCTCCACCACGTCGACCACGTGCTGGTCGTCGAGAACTGGTCCGACGACGGCACATTCGAGCTGCTGGGCGATATGGACGATGGCGGCCGGCTGCGTGTGACCCGGTTTCCCTCGGACGGGCCCCCGGTCCACCAGGAGTGGCAGGCGATCGTGGACCACGTCGTCGAGCTGGGGGGCGAGGAGGGAAGCGACTGGATCCTGCTGTGTGACGTCGACAGCTACATCGAGGGACCGTGGGGCCCGGGCAGCCTGCGCGACGCTCTGTATGAGGTGCAGCGCCGCGGGTTCAATGCGATCGACCAAACGGTCGTGAACTTCCGCCCGGTCGATGATCTGCCCGCGGGCGCCGACGTCGAAGGCCATATGCGGCACTTCGAGTTCGGTTCCAAGCCGGGCGCCTTCATGCGGGTGCGTGGGTGGAAGACCGCGGCCGCCGTCGTGTCGATCAACCACGGGGGCCACGAGGCGACCTTCGATGGACGCCGGGTCTTCCCGTTCAAGTTTCTCGAGAAGCACTACCCGATTCGTGGGCAGGCCCACGGCGAGCGCAAGGTTCTGAGCGACCGCGTGCCGCGCTGGGGGCCCGCGGGGCGTGCCCGTGGCTGGCACCACCACTACAACCACGTGGCGCCGGGGCACAATTTCATCCGCGCGCCCGACACGCTCGTGCGATTCGAGCCCGAGCGCTTTGCCGAGGACTACGTGATCGAGCGCCTCACCGGCGCCGGGCTGACGCGCGAGAGTTGACCGCGCTCACACCTTCAGCGACTCCCACTTGCCCTCCTGCGCGGCGAGCGCGGGATGCGACACGAGCAGGTGCCAGACGACGGCCTGGAAGGCCTCGACGTGCGGCGTGCGCCGCTCTGGCGGGCAGGGGATGACGATCGCGACGTCAGCGAGCTGCGCGGTTGTGCCGTCGGACTTGCCGACGATCCCGTAGACCGCCGCGCCGACCTCCTTGGCCAGCTCGACCGCATGGACGAGGTTCAGGGACACGTTGTGCTCACGCGACCCGCCGCCGACGCTGAACACGAGCACGCCGTCGCTGGGGCCGACGCGGCTCGTGCGCAGGAACTCGACGAACGTCGTCTCCCAACCCTCGTCGTTGGTCCGCGCCGTCAGCTCGGCGACGTTGTCGGTCGGCGTGTAGGCCTCGAAGTGGCAGATCTTGCGGAAGTCGTTGACCGCGTGCGACGCGTGCGCGGCGCCGCCGCCGACGCCGAGGATGAACAGCCGCCCACCGCGCTCACGCACGGCGGCAAGGCCGGTCGCCATCGCCTCGATGTCGCCGGTCGGCAGCGCGGCGGCGATCTCGGCGACCTCGGTCAGGTACTGCTCGGCGTAGCTCATCCGCGCGCCACCCTACCCAGCGCTCGCGGCGCGGCGCCCGAACGCCGCCAGGTCGGCGCACAGATCGTCGAGCACGCGCGGCCACAGCCGCGACGCGCGAAACAGCTCGGCGGTCTGGCGACCGCGGCGGCGGATCATGTCGTGGACGCCCGGCGCCCGGGCGGCCAGCGCGAGCACGTCGACGAACTCGTCCGCCGTGTCGCACTCCAGGTAGTCGACGCCCGGGGTCAGTCCATGGGTCGGACTGAGGCGCTCGGACACCACCAGCAGCCCGCCGGCCAGGTAGACGAGCACACGGTTCTCGAACGACGGGTAGGGCTCGTTGTGGAGGTTGAGCCCGACGTCGTGCTCGCGCAGAAACCGCTCGAGCTCGTCGTCGGTCGTCCCGTAGGCCACGTGCAGCACCGCGAAGCGCCGCTTGACCGGATCCAGCAGCGATTCACGGTGGTCGGTGCCGCGGCCACTGAACAGCACGCGCGGCGGGCCGTGGTTGGGCACGACCGGCCCGAAGAAGCGGTCGGCGACCGGCAGCGGGACGCTGCGCCAGACCTCGAGGCCCGCCTGGGCGACGCTGCCGGCGATGAGCGGGTCGAAGCTGACGATCCGGTCGAAGTTCGCCGGCGTCACGAGCTCGAGGTCGGCCAGGCGCCGGCGCAGGTCCTCATGCACCGGCCCGCTCGCCGTCCGCGGCAGCGGCTCGGTCAGGAAGCCGAGCGTCGCCGCCGGCAGATCGTCGAACAGCCCGGCCGGGATGATCTCGGGACGAAAGACGACGACCACGTCGGGCGGGTCGTGGTGCAGGTCGGCCCGCAGGCGCTCCGGGTCGGCCGCCGCACGGAACTCGACGAACCGCGGCTCCCAGCCGCCCGCCGGCGCGTGCATCGAGCAGGCGGCGAAGTACGTCTGCTGTCCGACGAAGGCGACGCGCACCCCCGTAGCATGCCGCCGAGTGAGGATGAAGGTCGCCTTCCTGGTCAACGACCTGCAGCTGTCCGGCGGCGTCGGAGTCGTGCTCGAGCACGCCCGCGCGCTCGCGGCGCGCGACGACTTCGATGTGACGCTCGTGCTCGCCCGCGAGCAGGAGCTCGACCCGTGGCGCTACGAGCAGCTTCGGGGGGTCGCCGTCAGCGACCTCGCCGATGCGCGCGACGCGCAGTTCGACATCGCGGTCGCGACGTGGTGGGCGACGACCTACGCGCTGTTTGACCTGGCCGCCGAACGCTACGCGTACTTCGTCCAGTCGCTCGAGGACCGCTTCTACCATCAGCATGAGGCCGACCGCATCCCGGCCGGGCTGACGCTCGATCTGCCGGTGGCGTTCATCACCGAGGCGTCGTGGATCGCCGACTCGATCGCCGAGCTGCGGCCCGGCGCCCAGGTCCACCTCGTGCGCAACGGGATCGACAAGTCGGTGTTCGCCTCGCCCGCCCAGCCGGCGCCATCCGACGGCCCGCTGCGGGTCCTGGTCGAGGGGTCACTGACGTCCTGGTTCAAGCATGTCGCCGACGCGCTGCACGCCGCCGCGCGGATGACCGAGCCGGCCCGCGTGACGCTGGTCAGCGGCGACCACGTCCACGCCAAGGGCCAGCCGTATGACCGGATCGTCGGCCCGCTGACCCACCGCGAGATGGCGGCCGAGTACGCGCAGACCGACGTCGTGCTCAAGCTGTCGAGCGTCGAGGGGATGTTCGGCCCCCCGCTGGAGGGCATGCACATGGGCGCGACGTGCGTGGTGACGCCGGTCAGCGGTCACGAGGAGTACGTGCGCCACGGCGTCAACGGCCTGCTGTGCGACTGGGACGATCCGCGCGGCACGGCCCGCCAGCTCGACCTGCTGGCACGCGACCGCGCGCTGCTGACGCGACTGCGCAGCGCGGCGCTCGACACGGCGCGGGCATGGCCGTCATGGGAGCAGCAGGGCGAGGCGATGGCCGGCGCGCTGCGGGCGATCGCCGACGGCGCGGCGCCGGACGCGCCCGCCGCCGCGCGCGCCATGCTGGCCGACATCCGCTCCGGCGCCGAGATCCACCGCATCCACCTGATGCAGCGCGCCGAGTTCGCGATCAGCGCGTCGCGGATGGACCGCATCAAGGCGCTGCCGATCATCGCCCCGCTGGCCCGCTGGTGGAACCGCCCGTCGACCCAGGACCGCTGGGGGCCACGGATCCGCGGCCTGCTGCGCAAGCTGCTGGGCCGCGGCTGATGCCGCGCCTGCCGCGTCGCTCGCGCCCGACCCCGCTGCCCGTCGGCGCGCCTCCCGCGCTGCTCGAGCTGTTGCGCCAGGGTCCCGTCGCGCTCGATGGCGGCGCGCCACCGGCCGAGGATGCGCCGCTGGCGGTGGCGATCGTGATCCCGCCGTTTCGGCGCGGAAGCGGCGGGCACCGCACGATCGCCGATCTCGTCCGCGGCCTCGAGGACCGCGGCCATCGCATCTCGCTGTGGCTCGACGACGGCGAGGGCCGCCACGCGCAGGACGGCGACGTCGCGGGGATGTTCGCCGAGTACTTCGGGCCGGTGAAGGCCCCGGTGCACCACGACGTCAGCGGCTTTTCCGGCGCCGACGTCGTGATGGCGACCGGCTGGCAGACCGTGCACCGCGTCCTGCGCCTGCCCGGGGCCCGCGCCCGGGCCTACCTCGTACAGGACCACGAGCCCGAGTTCTTCGGCACGTCGGCCGAGCGCACGTGGTCGCAGGAGACCTACGGCATGGGCCTGCACTGCATCTGCGCGTCGCCGTGGCTGGCGGCGCTCGTGCGCGAGCAGTACGGCGCGTCGGCGTCGGCGTTCGACCTCGGCATCGACCACGGCGCCTACAAGCCGTGGCCGGTCCACCGTCGCGACGACCTCGTGCTGCTCTACGCCCGCGCCGTGACCCCGCGCCGCGCGGTGCCACTCGGGCTGCTGGCGCTCGAGGAGCTGCACCGCCGCCGCCCCGGTGTCGAGCTGATGCTGTTCGGCGACACGACCCCGGTCGCCGCGCCGTTCCCTCACCGACACCTCGGGGTGCTGGACCGCGAGGCCCTCGCGCACGCCTACAACTCGGCCACGGTCGGCATCGTGCTGTCGACGACCAACCCGTCGCTCGTGCCGACGGAGATGCTCGCCTGCGGGCTGCCGGTCGTCGACCTCGCCTCCGACGCGATGCTCGACACGTTCGGCGCCGACGGCCCGATCGCGCTCGCGGCGTTCGATCCGCTGGCGATCGCCGATGCGACTGAGCGGCTCCTCGACGACCTGGAGCTGCGCGCCGAGCACATGCGCATGGGCCTCGATCTGGCGGCGACGAGGACCTGGGCCCACGCTGCGGAACAGGTCGAGGCGGGCCTGCGCGCGGCGCTGGCCTGACAACGACGACGGGGCGCCCGTAGGCGCCCCGTCGCGTCACTTCGCTGTGGTTGCGACCGCTAGCTGATCCGCACCGTCCGGTGACGGCTGCCGGCCTCGAGCACGACCTTGCGCGCCTTGCGCAGGGACCGCGCGTGGCTCGTGCTGACGCGCACGGTGATCGTCTGCCGGTGACCGGCGGCGATCGAGTAGTGCGCGGAGCCGAGCGTGTGGCCGTGGACGACCAGCTTCAGGGTGCCGACGCAGCGCGTCTTGCCCTTCGGGCAGGTCAGGACGACCTTGATCGTGCGGTGGCGGCCGATGTGCAGCCGGCCAGAGCCGAGCGTCGGACGGACGACCTTGACGGTCGGCTTGCCGGTGCCGGGCTTGGGCTGGATCACGATCGGCGGCTGCGGTGCAGGCGCCGTCGTGAACGTGGCGTCATCGCCGGTCAGCGTCCCGAAGTCGGTGCTCACGACCACGCGATAGTGGATCGTGGTACCGGCGGGCAGCCCATCCAGGGCCGCGCTGAACGAGCGCCCGGCCACCGACGCGTCGACACGCTGGTTGGGCGTCGACGTGCCGTAGGCCGTCGTCGTGCCGAACTCGAAGTGCGCGTTGACCGGCCCACCGCCCGTGTTGGCGCTACCGGCGACCGTCGCCGTGTTCTGGGTGATGGAGGTCGCCGCGCCGGTCGAGGCCGAGTCGGCCGCGTAGGCGTGCGCGAGCAGCGCCTTCGGGGCGTCGTCGGTCGTGCGCAGGAAGAACGGCGTTCCCGCCGCGCCTGCGGGGCACGCCTGGCCGTCGTTGGTGAACGGGTTGGCGGTGCACCCCGACGAGACCGGGACGCGCGTCTCGGGATCGACCGCGCCCGGCAGACCGCCCGGCGTGTCGGTGATGAACGTCGTGCCCTCGAAGTGGCCGCTGAACGCGCGGTTGATCGTGCCGTGCGTCTCCTGCCACGTGATGTAGGGCACGTTGCCCTCGAACGTGATGTCGGGCCGGGTCGAATCGAAGTTCGGATCCGAGATCGGCAGCTTGTTGTTGAACAGCTCGAAGTGATCGCCGTTGACGAGGCGCGACACGAAGATGCCGTCCTTGCCGTTGGCCATCTTCTCGACCCAGGTGACCCACGGGACCGTCGGGTTGCCCGGCACGAGCGTGCCCGCGGCGACGCGCGGATCCTCGGCGTCCTTGGCCGGGTCGAGGTTCAGGCTGCACGCGTTCTCGCTCGCGAGCGACTCGCTGCAGTTGCCGAAGTGGTGGTTGGTCCCCGACGTGTCGAGGATGTTGACCTGGCCGGCTGTGGTGTTGCCCACGGCCTGCCAGTGGAAGCCACCGTCCGCGTTGGCGTCGGCGACGCCCTTGGCCGCGAAGACCTGCTCGTTGTCGGCGAGCTTGTTGACGCCGGTCGTGCCGGTGTCGCCCTGCTCGTACCAGACGACCCACGGCACCGTGTCGAGCTGGCCGGTCGTGGCGTTCTTGCCCGTGAACGCGAAGTCGGGCTCGACGCCGTCACGTGTCGGGTCGACGTTCAGCGACGGGTCGCCGTTCGCGCTCGAGGTGATCGCCGTGGCGTTCGCCGGATCGAGGCGCTTGAGGCCGACCTGCTGCCAGCAGAAGTTGCTGACGCTCGGGCCGCCGTTGCCGGGGTGAAGCCCCGTGCAGTCGGTCTGCTTGATGCCCTTGGAGACGAAGATCTGCTTCGTGGACAGGTCGTTGGTGTTGCGGCCGTCCCGCTCCTGCCACGCCACCCACGGCACCGGCGCGGTGCCGGGGCCGCCGGCGGCGGCGCCGCCGACCAGCGCCGGGTTCTCGGCCTCACGGTCCGTGTGGATGTTCAGCGACGGGATCTTGAAGCCGGCCGAACGGTCCTGACCCTCGGGAATCCAGGTGTTGCTCGCCGAGTCGAAGCGGCTGGCGAAGATGTTCGTCTCGCCGCCCGCAAGATGGTCGTTGGGCTCGTACCACGAGACCCACGGCACCGTGCGGTTGGCACCGGCGAAGTCGATCGACGGTGCCTCGGCCTCCTTGGCCGGGTCGATGTTCAGCGAGATGCCGCGCGACGTCCAGTGACCGGCGGCAAACGAGCGCACGAAGATCTCCTGCGCGCTACCGGACTTCTGCTCGAACGCGGCCCACGGGACGTTGATCCCGCCGGCCAGCGAGCCGCCGACGACGTCGGAGAACCCGGCGTCCTGGGCCTTGTCGATGCCGACCGCCGGGTCGTCGTTGACCTGCGCGCCGGGCGGCAGCTGGACGATCGACGCCGACGCGGCGCCGGCGAACACCAGCATGGCGATGGTGACGAACGTCGCGAGGATCGCGAACGTTCGTGTTCGAGCGGGCGGAAGCCCGCCCTCGGGAGGGGACAGCAGACGAGACATGGAGAATCCTCCTGGGACTCAGGGTGTGTTGAACAGGGAGTGCCGCGCGCGGATCAGGCCACGGGCGTAGCGGTCCGCAGGCCTGGGGCCGAGCGGATCAGGGCCGCCACCGCCAGGATCAACAGCGATCCCATGACGGCCAGCCAGATGAAGAAGGTGGTGTTGGACGTGTTGACGTCATCCGGGTACAGGACGGCGAGCGCCATCACGAAGATGCTCCAGGCGGCGAGCGTCGCGTAGGGGATGAACGCCTCGGCGCGGTCGCGCAGCCCGATCCCGCACGAGATCAGGGCGACGGCGATCATGCCGTACCAGCAGGCGACGACCTGCGCGAACAGCGGCGTCAGATGCCATGGCCAGTGCTTGCCGAGCTTCGTCGGCTCGAGGTACAGGGCAACGCAGCAGACCGCGATCGCGATGCCGATGATCAGCGACGCCACGCGGATGCCGTTGAGCGCCGGGTCGCGATCCGGCGCCGCGCCGGCCGCGCGCCGCTGGCGGGCGACGAGGATTCCGATCCCGAACGGGACCGTCGCGTACACCGCGAGCCACAGCCACGTCGGCGGGTAGCCGAACTTGAACTTGTCGGTGTGCAGCAGCGTCGCGCCGAGCAGGCTGACGGCCAGCACCAACAGCGCCGGGGCGAGCGTCGACAGCATGCGCCAGCGGGTCGCGTAGAAGACGACCAGCGCGGTGGCGACGACGCCGGCCAGATAACCGGCCCCGAGGAACGCCGCCGATGCGCTCGGAGCGATCGACCACGCGTAGTGGTCGACCGCCTGGTGGGGGAACACGTAGAGGAACAGCGCGTTGGCCGCGGCGAGGATCAGCAGCAGCGCGACGCCCCAGCGCGTGACGGGCTGGAGATGCCCGTCGGTCGCGGCGACGCGCGGCTGATCACTGGCCATGGCAAACGACACACTGCCAGGTGGAGCGGCGAGAGCGAACATGGGCGGCACTCTGCTGGCGCTCCGCCGATCTGAACATCGGGGAAGACCCTGAACCTGGCACGACTCAGGGTGCCGGCCGTCAGGCCCGTGCGCGGGCCTCGCCGACCGCCTGGGCGACCTCGGCCCGCGACTTGACACCCAGCTTCTCGAAGACGCGCTTGAGATGGCTCTCGATCGTCTTCTCCGACAGGAACAGCTCCGCGGCGATCTCGCGGTTCGTGTGCCCGGCGCCGACGAGCTCGGCGACCTGGCGCTCGCGGCCGCTGAGGCTGTCGAGGCCGCCGGTCGCGGTGCCGCGGCGCCGGCGCGCGGTCGTCCGCTGCCCGAGGCGGCGTAGCTCGCGCGCCGCCTCGTCACGCAGGCGGGTCGCGTCGCAGCCGGCGAGCTCCGCCTCGGCGCGCTGGAGCTCGGCCAGCGCCGCGTCGCGGTCGCCGGCCATCCCCAGAGCGCGCCCGGCCAGCGTCCGCGCCCGCCCGGCGTGCACGACAGCGCCGACCTCCGAGGCGAGCACCGCCGCCTCGCCGGCCAGCGTGGCAGCCCGGACGGCGTCCTGCTCGAGCGCGACGGCGGCCGCCGCGTAGCGCACCGACGCCTGCGCGTAGGGCAGGCCGAGGCCCTCGGCGGTCTGCTCGCCGCGGGCCACCGCCTCGGAAGCCGCGTCGTGGCGGCCGACGGCGAGTTCGGCGCGGGCGAGGATCGCGTACAGCCACGCGCGCCGCCCCGGTTCGACCCCGGCGAACTCGGGCGCGCCGGCGAGGCTCATCGACTCCAGGCAGCGCTCGGGCTCCCCGGTCTCCAGCTGCGCGGCGGCGACGTAGACGCGGGTCGCGGCCGACAGCACGCTCTCGTCGAGGCCGCCGAGCAGCGCGACGGCCTCGGTGCCGGCGTGGCGCGCGGCGGGCAGGTCTCCGGCCAGCGCGGTGATCCACGCCTGCGCGGTCAGCGCCCAGCACAGCGTCTGCGGATTGGCGGCCAGCCGCGCGCCGTCGACCGCGGCCTCGGCGAGCTCGACCGCCTCGGCCAGCCGGCCGCGGACCTCGAGCGAGTGGGCGAGCCCGATCGTCATCGGCACGACGAACTGGCCCTGGCCCGACGCGCGCGACACGTCGAGTCCGCGCTTGAGGTGGCGGATCGCGTCGTCGAAGTGCTCGCAGAAGAACTCGGCGAACCCGAGGTAGTGGGCGGCGTCAAGGCGCATTGCCAGCACCTCGTCGGGCAGCACATCGAGCGCCGCCGCGGCATCGGTGCGTGCGTCCTGGGCCGCGGCGGCGTCGCCGAGCCCGAGATGACCCCAGCAGACCAGCGCGCCGGCCTTCGCCGCAAGCGCCGTCTCGCCGCGCTCGCGCGCCGTCGCCAGCGCGTTGCTGGACCAGCGCAGCGTCGCCGCGAAGTCGCTGCCGTACAGGGCATCGGCGGCCAGCTCGACCTGGAGGTCGGCGGCGGGGATCGAGTCCGGCGCGTCGCCGACCTGGGCCAGCGCCGCGCGCAGCCGCGCGTGGGCGGCCTCGTGGCGGCCGAGCAGCTGCTCGGCCATCGCGCATGCCGCGACGAGCCGCGTGCGAACGGCGAGCTGGTCGGCCGGGACGAGCGCCAGCGTCTCGCCGAGCACGTCGAGGGCCGCCGGCAGGTCGCCGATCGCCGCCAGGGCCTGGGCGCGGCCCATGAGGAACTCGAGCCGGCGCGGCGCCGCCTCGGGGGTCGGCGGCAGCAGCCGCAGCGCCGCTCCGTACCACGCGGCCGCGGTGCCCGGCGCGCGCGGCGCGGCCTGGCGCGCCGCCTCGGCCAGCACGTCGATCGCCGCCTGGTCGCCGACCTTGGCGCTGCGCTCGAGGTGGCGGGCGAGCTCGGCGGCGTTCGCGCCGCGGTCGCGCAGCAGCGCGGCGACACGCTCATGGGCGCCCAGCCGCCAGCCGGCCGACGCCGACGCGTAGAGCGCCTCGCGCAGCAGCGGATGGCGGAATCCGTAGCGGCGTCCAGAGCCGAGCTCGGAGACGAGCGTGCTGGCGACGAGCGTGTCGAGCGCTTCGAGCATCTCGTCGCCGTCGAGCTGCGCGGCCGCGGCGGCGACGTCGAGCTCGAACGGGTCGCCGCTGACCGCGGCGCCGAGCGCCAGCGTGCGGGCGTGCTCCGGAAGCGCCGCGATCTCCTGGCCCAGGACGGCGGCCGCGCCGGGCGGGACGCCGGGCCGCGGCGGCACCGGCACGCGCCCGGCGACATGCTCGCGCACGAGCTCGCCCAGGAAGAACGGGTTGCCGCCCGCGCGGGCGCAGATCGCAGCGCGGATCGGCTCGGGGACCGTGTCGCTGACCAGTGCCCGCGCATCTTCGGGCGCCAGCGTCGTCAGGCGCAGGTCGGCGACGTGGCCGTCGCGCTGGGCGGCGATCAGCGCCGCGTCGAGCCGCGGATGGGCCGGGGCCGGACGCAGCGCCAGCGCCAGCAGGACCCGGCCGCTCGGGCGGCGATGCAGCAGGTGCGCGATCAGCTCCAGCGAGGCGTCGTCGGCCCAGTGCACGTCGTCGAGCGCGACGACGATCGGGCGCGCCGTGGCGAGCCCGTCGAGCAGGTCGCCGACGGCGCGGTGGGTGCGGTAGCGCTCGTCCTGGAGGCCGGCCGGGGCGATCGCACCCTGCTGGAGGACCGCGAGCTCGTCGGCCAGCTCACCGGCCAGGCGCTCGACCCGCTGCGGACCGAGCTCCTCGAGGTGGGCGGCCAGCGCGTCGCGCCACAGCCCGAACGGCAGCTCGTGTTCGAGCTCGGCGGCGCGGCCGCGCAGGATCAGGTAGCCACGCTCGGTCGCCAGCGCCGCGAGCTCGTCGAGCAGTCGCGTCTTGCCGATCCCCGGGTCGCCCGACAGCGCGAGCACGGTCGAACGGCCCTCGTTGAGCTCCGCCAGCGCCCACTGCACGGCGGACAGCTCATCGCGACGTCCGACGAGGCGGGGCGCGAGAGCGGGCTGTGCGGAACCGGCCATGAGCGTCGGCCGACAGTATCGCGGCTGACGACGGCTACGAGGAACAGGGGCCGGTAATCGCCGGCGTCACGTCGACGAGCTGCGTCGCCCCGATCGCGGCGAGCGTGCCGGTCCGCGGGTGCCCGTAGGACGCACAGCCGGCATCGATCTGCACGGTCGCGCCCTGGATGCCGGGCTGGACGGCGACCCGGCGGCGGTGACCACCGAGCGACACCGAGACCGTCGCCGCCGCGGCCCCCGGCGTCGTGAACGTCATCGTCACGCCGATCTCACCGCTACCCCACGCCCGCAGCCGCGCCGGCGCGGTGCGCGCGACCGGCACGGTCCCGTCCTGCCCGAGCCCGGTTGCCTGCCAGGTCGCCATCGGCGGCGTGCCGGGCACGATCATCGCCAGGCCCTGGCCGCTCGTCGCCAGCACCCGCTTGGCCGCGATCTGCAGGAACGGCGAGCCGACGGCTACCACGAGGTGATTCATCGGCGCCGCGCTGGTGACGACGCCGGTGCGCTGGTCGACGACGAGCGGCTTGAGATCGGTCGTGTTGAGCGGATAGGAGACGGGCGGGATCCCGAGCGCCGCGTCGAGCCCGACATGGGAGATGTCCTGGTTCCAGAACAGCACGACGCGCTGCGTGTTCTCGGCCGACAGGTCCAGCGGCTTGCGCTGGTTGTCGATCCACGTCACCGGCGTCCCGTGCGGCAGCTGGCGGTCGACCCAGGCCAGCGCCCTGAACTGGGCGCCGGTGCCGACGTTGCCGTACTGCGGGTCGACCTGACCGTCGATGACCGCGAACGCGTAGCCGGCGACCGCGAGCTGGATCACGGCCGGGATGACGATCCACACGACGAGCCGTGCGCGGCCGCTGCGCCAGAACCACAGCCCGACCGCCAGCGCCGCCATCGCGAACAGCGCCACCATGTCGCGCTCGGAGAAGCCGTTGATGAGCTCCTGCTCGACGCGCAGCGCCCAGTGGCCGACGACCGTGCCCGCGGGCGCCAGGAAGATGTACTCGTGGCCCGCGATCGGGTCCAGCAGCGGCATCGTCGCGCACGCGATGACGACCAGCCCGCCGGCCGCCGCGAGCCACGAGCGCCGGATCCACGGCGCCCCGATCGCCGCCAGCGCCCCGATCCACAGCAGCGGCACGAGGTACATGTAGTAGCGCTCCTCGGTGTTCGCGCCGAGGTAGCCGCCCTGCACGTAGATCGTGGCCAGCGTCGTACCGATGCCGGTCGCCGCGACGGCGACCGTGGCGTTCCAGCGCCCGCGGTCCTCGCCGCGACGCCCGAGCGCGCCGTACCACCAGGCGAACGCGGCGACGACCGGCAGGACGCCGGTGGCGACGGTGAAGTTGACGACCTCGATCAGCAGCGACGGGAAGAAGTCCGACGTGATTCCGGGGCGATCCTGGAGCTCGGAGTAGCGGCCGAGGTCGACCGCCAGCGTCGAGTGCAGGCGGTGGGTGAGCTTCAGCTCGACCGCGTAGAGGAACGCGATCGCGATCGCCCCGACCCCGAACGGGTGGCGCACGATCATCGTGCGGCCCGTCGCCTTGGCGCGCGCCCACCAGCTGCCGGCGCCCCACGCCTCGGCGCCGTGGACGATCGCGATCGCCGCGAACCAGCAGACGAAGATCGACGCGAACTGCACGCGCGTGCCGACGAGCGCGAGCATCGCGCCGACGACGACGAGATCGCGCCACCACGACGGCTTGCGCAGGCACCAGACCATCGCCACCAGCGACCACGCGAACAGCGGGTAGGCGAGGTTCTCGGTGTAGATCGCGGTCGTGATCGCCAGCCACGGCGCCGCGACGCTCAGGCCGGCGGCCGTCGCGACCTTCCACTTCGAGGCCAGGAACTCGCGCGCCAACAGCCACACCGGCCACGCCGTGCTGAGGAACATCGCGACGTTGAAGACCTTGGCCGCGCGGACCGCGGCGTCCCCGTCCCAGATGCGGAACACGATCGACAGGACCAGCGAGTACAGCCGCGAGCTCGCGCGCGCGTTGAGGTCGTGCAGGACGCTGTGGGGCAGGTTCGTCGTGTCGTGGACGGCCGACTGCTTCAGCAGCGTCTCGTCGAGCGCCATGATGTCGACGCGGGCGCCGATCCTCGCCGCGTAGACGAACACGAGCGCCAGCCCGACGCCGAGCGTCACGTGCGGCGCCCAGCGCCAGTTGACGTAGCCCCGAAGGCTGGCTGCGCTGCTCACCTAGCGGTCGCGACGCAGGCCGAGGATGCTGAGCAGGAACGACGAGAAGAAGATCTGCACCCCGACGATCAGCAGCGTCGCGGCGAACACGGCCATCCGCTCCTCCGACAGCGCCCCGAGGCCGCGGCCGATCCAGATTCCGACGATCGACGCGCCGATGACGAAGCCGGCGAACGCGATCCCGAACCCGAGCGCCAGCCCGTGCTCGAGCCGGTAGCGCGCGCGCATGCGGTCAAACCACGGGTCGCGCTCGCCCATGAAGTAGGCGCCGTAGGCGTGCGCGGCCAGCCCGAGGGCGATGATCTGCACGCCGATGATCACGAGCAGCGACCCGGCGACCTCGGTGTGCAGGTCGTAGGCCCGTCCCAGCACTTCCAGACGGGCGATGACGAGGCCGATGATCAGCGACCCGAGCGCCGTCATGACCAGGCCCGGCAGCAGGAACAGGTGGTTGGGGCTGTGGACGAGCAGGAACCGCAGGTGGCGCCAGCCGTCGCGCAGGCTCGACAGCTTGGACTCGCCGCCGCGCGGGTGGTACTCGATCGGGAACTCCGCGATCCTCAGGTTCTCCTTCGCCGCGCGGATGACCATCTCCGACGCGAACTCCATGCCGGTCGTCCGCAGGTCCAGCCGCGGCAGCACGTCGCGGCGCAGCGCCCGCATGCCGCAGTGGGCATCGGAGACGCCCGTATGGAAGAACGTGTTGAGGATCCCGGTGAGGATCGGGTTGCCGATGTAGCGGTGATGCCACGGCATCGCGCCGGGCTGGATGTTCTTCATCCGGTCGCCCATGACCAGCTCGGCGCCCTTCTCGAGCTCGGCGACGAACCGCGGGATCTCGGCGAAGTCGTACGTCTGGTCGGCGTCACCCATGACGATGTAGGTGCCGCGAGCGGCACCGAAGCCGGCCAGGTAGGCGCTGCCGTAGCCGCGCCGGCGCTCGGAGACGACGCGCGCGCCGGCCTGCGCTGCGAGCTCGGCGGAACGGTCCTCCGATGCGTTGTCGACGACGATGACCTCGCCCGGCAGGCCGGCGTCGGCCATCGCACTGCGCGCACTCGTCACGCAGGCCTCGATGTTGATCTCCTCGTTCAGGCATGGGATGACGACCGAGACGAGGGGCTCGGCTGGGCTGCCGCCGGGGCCGTGCAGCGTGGCGGGTATCTGTTGCGCGGTGCTCATGGTGAGCGTGTCCCAGCCTTCAAAACGCGGCGCCGAGGCCGAAGTAGCGCGGCTCTGAGTGAGCGTATCGGACGTCTGCGACGCTGTCCGCCTCCTGATGAGGGTCTGTGTCATCTACGACTGTCTCTTCCCGTACACGGTCGGCGGCGCCGAACGCTGGTACCGCAACCTCGCGCTGCGGTTGCGCGACGACGGGCACGACGTCACGTTCGTGACGCTGCGCCAGTGGGACCGCGGCACGTTCGACGACCTGCCGGGGATCGACGTCGTCACCGCCGGCCCGCGGATGGGCCTCTACACCGGCGACCGCCGGCGGATCCTGCCGCCGCTCGTATTCGGCGCCGGCGTGCTGTGGCACCTGCTGCGCCGCGGGCGCCGCTACGACGTCGTGCACACCGCGTCCTTCCCCTACTTCTCGCTGCTCGCCGCCGGGCTCCTGGCGCCGCTTCAGCGCTACCGGCTGATCGTCGACTGGCACGAGGTGTGGAGCCGCGACTACTGGCGCGACTACCTCGGCCGCGCCGGAGGAGCGGTCGGCTACGGCGTCCAGCTGTTGTGCGCGCGGATTCCGCAGCGGGCCTACGCGTTCTCGCGCCTGCACGCGGGGCGCCTGCGCGACGAGGGGCTACGCGGCGAGGTGACGGTCCTGTCGGGCGAATACGAGGGCGCGGCCGAGGCGGCGGCGCCGGTGACGGCCGACCCGGTCGTCGTGTTCGCCGGGCGCCACATCCCCGAGAAGCGCGCGCCGGCGGTCGTCAGCGCGGTCGTCGCCGCGGCGGCGTCGGTGCCCGGCCTGCGCGGGGTCGTGTTCGGCGACGGGCTCCAGCGCGGCGACGTGCTGGCGGAGATCGCTCGCCTGGGCGCGGCGGAGATCGTCGAGGCGCCGGGGTTCGTCGAGCGCATCGGTCGTCGACGAGGCGTTGCGCCGCGCACTATGCATGCTGCTGCCCTCCAACCGCGA
The DNA here is from genome assembly GCA_963766605.1 of uncultured Actinomycetes bacterium. Classification (GTDB taxonomy): domain Bacteria; phylum Actinomycetota; class Thermoleophilia; order Solirubrobacterales; family Solirubrobacteraceae; genus AC-49. The sequence continues at coordinate 547,681 of CAVYAT010000002.1, read as the reverse complement.
GGGCTACGGGATGATCGTCGTCGAGAGCGCGGCGGTCGGGACGCCGTCGATCGTGGTGCGCGAGGCCGACAATGCGGCGGTCGAGCTGATCGAAGACGGGGTCAACGGGGTCGTCGCGGCGAGCGCCGCACCGGAAGACCTCGCCGCGGCGATCGTGACCGTCCACGAGGGCGGCGACGCCCTGCGGCGCTCGACCGCCGACTGGTACACGGCCAACGCACGGCGGCTGTCGCTGGCCGGGTCGCTGGAGACGGTGCTGGCCGGCTACGCCGACGCGACCGTGCGGCGGTAGGCGTCGGCCGTCAGCCGGGCGGTGCGCCGCCAGCTGAACGACGCCGCCTGGGCGCGACCGGCGGCCCGTAGGCGCGCCCGCAGCTCGTTGTCGGCCAGCACGCGGGCGACGGCATCGCGGACCTCGTCGTCGTTTTCCGGGTCGAACATCAGCGCCGCCGTCCCCGCGACCTCGGGAAGCGACGCGCGGTTGGAGCTCGCCACCGGGACGCCGCGCGCCATCGCCTCGAGCACCGGCAGGCCGAAGCCCTCATACAGCGACGGCACGACGACCGCAGCGGCGATCGCGTAGAGGCCCTCGAGGTCGGCGGCCGAGAGCGGTGCGGGCAGGCGCAGGTCGCCGGCGACCCCGACCGAGGCGGCCACGTCGCGCAGCTCGGCCTCGTACGGCGTTCGGTAGCCGGGGATCACGAGCAGCGGGCGGGGGTCGAGCTTCGCCAGCGCGCGGATGACCGCGGCCGCGTTCTTGTGCGGGCGCTTGGCGCCGACGCACAGCAGGACCGTGCGCTTGCCAAGGTCGAGGCGGGCGCGCAGGTCGGCCTCCGGGGCCGGGGTCACCGCGGGCGCCGCGACGCCGAGCGGGACGACGTCGATCTTTTCGGGAGACGCGTGCAGGTGCTCGATCAGGTCGGCCTTCGTCGAAGCGGCGTCGACCAGCACGCGGTGCGAGCGGCGCACCGCGCCGGGGACGAGCACGCGCATCCCGAGCCCGAGCAGCCCGAAGTGCGCCTCCGGGACGAGCTTGTAGTTGAGGTCGTGGATCGTCGTGACGCGCTTGAAGCGCCCGCGCAGCGGCGCGGTGGAGCCGAGCGAGTGGACGAGGTCGACGCCGGCCCGGGCGGCGAGCCCGGGGAGCAGCTGCTGCTCGCCGCGGACCCACTGCACGCGGCTCGTCGCGTTGACCCCTACGACGACCTCGTCGATGCCGCCGAACGTGCCGGCGCCCTCGCGGTTGACGAACGCGGTCAGGCGCAGGTCGTCGATTGCGGCGAGCTGTGGGATCGTCTCGCGCGCCGCGACCTCCATCCCGCCGGTCTCGCCGGGGATGACGAAGATCAGGTTGAGGCCGACGTGGATCACGCGGCGCGGGCCAGCGCCCGTTCGTAGGCGTCCATCGTCCCGCGCGCGGCGTCCTCCCATGTGAAGCGCGCGGCCTGATCGCGCCCGCGCGGCCCGGCGCCGGGATCGTCGATCGCGGCGGCCAGCGCGTGCGCCGCGGCGGCCGGGCTGTGGGGGTCAAACCAGAACGGGACGTCGCCGCCGACTTCGCGCAGGACGGGGATGTCGGACGCTGCGATTGCCACGCCGCGGTCCATCGCCTCGACCAGCGGCAGGCCGAAGCCCTCGCCGAGCGTCGGGAACGCCGCGCACGCGCACAGCGCCCACAGCGCTTCCAGGACGTCGTCAGGCACATAGCCGACGAACCGCACGCGGTCCTCGACGCCGGCCTCGCGGGCGATCCGCCGCAGCTCGTCCTCGTAGGGCTCGGCGTGGCCGGCCAGCACGAGCACCGGGCCGGGCAGCTCGGGCAGCGCCCGCACCAGCACCTCCTGGTTCTTGTGCGGGCGCTTGGCGCCGACGCACAGGATCACGGGCGCGTCGCGCAGCGCGAAGCGGCGGCGCGCGTCGGCCTCGTCGCCGGCCGCGGGGCGCGCGGCGCGCCCGCGGCCGTGGTGGACGACGACGAAGTCCCCAGGGTCCATGTGCAGAACGGCGCAGATCTCGTCACGGGCGGCCGCCGAGCCGGTGATCAGCGCGTCGGCGTGGCGCGCGGCGCGGGTGATGACCTCGCGCATCCCCCACGTCGTCACGGCGCCGAACGTCGGGCGCACGAGGAACGTCACATCGTGCAGTGTGATGACGGCCGGCGACAGCGCACGGATCGGCGCCGTCGACGCGACGCTGTGAACGAGGTCGGCGCCGCGCCGACGCGCCAGGGCCGGAACGAGCGCCTGCTCGGCGATCTGCCGGCGCAGACGCTGGCCGTCCTCGCACGGCAACTCAGCGACCTGAGCCCACGCCGTCCACCCGTCGGCGCGCAGCGCCCGCGCGCCGGAGTGCGTCGTCGCGACGGTCAACCGCACCTCGGGAAACTCGTCGGCCAGGGCGCGGGCCAGACCGCGCAGATAGGTCTCCGGGCCGCCCGACGCCGACGGGTCGAGGAACGTGGCGTTGAGCAGCACGTGACGCGGCCGGGGCACAGGCGAAGGCTAGTTGCAACTAGGCTCGCGAATCGTGGGCTACGTCGACAGGCACGAGCAGCCGGGCTACTTTCGCGACGTCACGCGCCACTTCCCCCCGAGCGCGCGGCTGCTCGACGTCGGCTGCGGGAGCGGCTGGCTGGCCGACCACTTCGCCGACTACACGGGCATCGACGGATCGCCCGATGCGGTCGCCCGGGCGCAGGCGCGTTCGCGCAACGTCACGCTCGGCGACGTCGGCCAGCCGCTGCCCTACGACGACGCGAGCTTTGACGCCGTCGTCCTCAAGGACCTGCTCGAGCACGTCGCCGACCCCGTCGCGGTGGTCGGCGAGGTCCGGCGCGTCCTGCGCCCCGGCGGTCTCGTGTTCGCCTCGTCGCCCGACGCGCAGCGCTGGGTCTGGAACGACTACACCCACCGCCGTCCGTTCTCGCGCATCGCGTTTCGCGATCTGTTCGCGGACGAGGGATTCGCGGTCCAGCACGCCGGCTACGAGTCGGTCATGCCCGGGACGAGCATCGTCGCCCGGCGAACCCGGCGCCAGCGCCGCCCGCGCGTGCTGGCGGCGGCGGCGTGGCTGCCGATCGTACGGCGCAACGTCTGGGTGCTTGCGCGCCGCACGTAGCTGGGTGCGCCGTCGGTACAGTGGCGCGCGTGCCAGACCCGGTGCTGAAGGTCGGACACCTGAGCTCGTGGAACACACGCTGCGGGATCTCCGAGTACTCGCGCGACCTGATCGACGCGCTGCGCCGCCGCGGCGACGTCGAGGTTTCGGTGTTCGGCTCGCGCAACTACGGCGACCGCGCAGTTCGCGAGTTCGACGACGGCGAGCAGGCGATCTTCGACGTGCAGATCTGGCACCCGCAGGGCCGGTCGGACTTCGACGCGCAGCCGATCCTCGACGCCGACCTCGACGTGCTGCACGTCCAGTACTCCAACGCGTTCTACCGCCGCCGCGACTTCGTTGAGCTGCTGGAGCGCTTCGACGGCGTCGTCGCGCTCACGTACCACGACAACTCGGGCGCCCGGGTGACCTTTCCGTGGCAGCTGACCGACGTACGGTTCACCCACCGCGAAGACGTCGGCTTCGGCGACCGCGTCGTGATCCCGCTCGGCATCGACGTTCACACGCCGGTCGTCAAGACGTTCGGCCTCGGGCACTCGCGCGGCGACCTGATCGCCGAGGTGTGCGCGCGCAACGGGTGGGACTTTCAGAGCTCGTTCGGCGACCGGCGCTGGCTGGAGGCCGACGAGCTGCACGCCTGGCTGCGCGACTGCGACGCGATCGTCCTCTGGTACGACGACGACAAGACCGCCGGCGCCAGCGCCGCGGCGGCCAACGCGCTGGCCACGCGGCGCCCCGTGTTCGTCAACGACACGAAGTGGGTCTCAGATCACCCCGACCGCACGCACAAGCTGGTCAAGGTGTCCTCGCTGGACGAGCTTGCGCGCGAGATGCATGCGGTGCTCGACGACCCGTATGTCGAGGCGCGCAGTTGGGACCGGGTGGCGCAGACGACGGTCGAGCACTACCGCGCGGCGCTGGCCGCGCGAACCGACGGGGTGAAGCGCCACGCTCCGGCGCGGGCGCGGGCCTACGCGGCGATGGACCTGCGCCCGGTCAATCGGCTGCTGCGGCGCGGATTCTGACTCCGCGCCGCTACGGCTCCATCCCCCGCATGCGCAGCACCCGCCGGACCGCCATGCGCGCCTCGACGACCAGCTCCGGCGGCACCACGCGCGCGACGAGCACGAGCACACTGAAGATCGCCGCGGCTGCGATCGTCGACGGCAGCGGTCGCAGGACGAGCGCCGGCGCGGCGGCGACGAGCGCGCATGCGATCAGCCGCGCGCCGCCGGTCAGGCGCAGCCGCTCGCCGCCGCGGGCGCGGGTCAGCAGCCAGGCCTGCGCAGCGACGAGCGAGACCTCGCCCGCAAGCGTCGCCGTCGCGCCGCCGCGCGCGCCGTCGACCCCGACCAGCGCGCAGGCGACCGCGATGTTGAAGATCAGCGCCGTCAGGTTGGCGATCATCAGCCCCTTGTAGGCCTTGAGTGACAGCAGGCCGTAGCCCAGGACGGCGGCGACACACGAAAACATCAGCGCCAGTCCGTGGATCCGCAGCACGCCGGCCGCCGCGCCGTACTGCGGGCCGGCAATGATCCGCAGCAGCACGGGCGCACCGACGACGAGCAGCAGCGCGATCGTCACGCCGAGGATCAGGCACGCCTCGAGCATCCGTTGAAGCGCGTAGCCGAAGCGCTTGGAGTCGGACTCGGCCGCGCGGGCGAAGATCGGGAAGGCCGAGCTGACGACCAGGCTCGGCACGATCACCAGCACCTCGACGATCCGAAACGACGCCCCGAACAGGCCGACCTGGGTCGGCGTCGACAGCAGCTGCACGACGAGGATGACGACGCGGAAGTAGATCGCCCCGACCGCCGCCGCGAGTGCGAACGGCACGCTGTTCGACAGCAGCTTTCGCCACGTGCGCCGGTCGAACGCCGGCTTCAACGGCGAGTCGCCGTGGACCACGTAGATCGTGAACACCAGCGTTGCCAGCGCCCCGGCGACCGCGATCCAGAAGTACGGGTTCAGCGTCGCGCCGAGCAGCGCCAGTGTGATGATCCCGATCGAGGTGACGACCTGGCGGATCAGGTCGGCCAGCGCCACGGTGCCCAGGCGCAGGTCGGCGATCAGCGAGCTGCTCACCGACGATTGGACGTTCTGGGCCAGCAGCGCGAGGCACATGATCAGCACGCCCTCGACGAGCCCCGGTCCGATGCCGCCGAGCGCCGTGTAGATCACGGCGACAATCGCGCCGAACGTGACCAGCGCGATCCGCACTCCCATCATGTTGCGCAGGTACTCAGTGCGGTCGGCGCCGCGCCCGCGGGTCGCGAGCTCGCGCGTCGCGAGCGTCACCAGCCCGGCATCCGACAGGCCGGCGGTGATCGCGGTGAGCTGAATGACGATCGCCAGGCGGCCGTAGTCGGCCGGGTCGAGGTGGCGCAGCAGGACCGCCGCGGCGACCACGCTCGACAACAGCCCGGCGCCGTAGCCGACGAGCCGCAGCACGCCGCCACGGATAGCCAGCCCGCCGGCGCCCTCGCGGTCGAGATGGTGGTCGGTCTCGTCCACGCCCGGGGACCCTACGCACCCTCGGAGTCGCCACCGCGGGCCGTACACTGTCGGGCGCTCATGGCCCCCGCCGGATCCTCCGAGTTCGCGGTGCTGCACCGCCGCGACGAGATCGACGCCGCCCACCGGCGGCTCGTCGACCGTGGGCTGCTGCCACCGGTCGCGGCCGGCGCGCAGCGGGTCGCCCAGCGCGCCGGCGACGCCGTGCGCCGCGTGACCGGCACGCCGCACCTACGCCCCGACCCGATCAAGTCATGGGACGTCGAACTCGCGCTGGGCGCGATCGAGGCCCAGGTCGGCCACGACGACCCGGTCCTCGATATGGGCGCGATCGGCTGCCCGATCCTGCCGGTCCTGCGCACGCTGGGCTACCGCGACCTGCACGGTGTGGACCTCGATCCCAACGTCCGGCGGATGCCCGGCGCCGGCGCGATCAACTACTCCGTTCAGGACATGACGGCGACCGGCTTCGACGACGCCTCGTTCGCCGCGATCACGGCGATGAGCGTCATCGAGCACGGCCTCGACGCCGACGCGCTGCTGACCGAGGTCGCGCGCCTGCTGCGCCCCGGCGGCGTGTTCCTGTTCTCGACCGACTACTGGCCCGACAAGATCGACACCTCCGGCGTGCGGCTGTTCGAGATGTCGTGGACGATCTTCAGTGCCGACGAGATGGACGCGCTGGTCAGCGACGCCACCACCCACGGGCTGACCGCACCGGTCGACCTCGCGACCGTCCTGCAGGATGTCGACGAACGCCCGATCGACTTCGCCGACCGCCGCTACACATTCCTGTTCGGAGCCCTCACATGCCCAGCGCACTGATCACCGGAGTCACCGGCCAGGACGGCTCGTACCTGGCGGAACTGCTGCTCGAGAAGGGCTACGACGTTCACGGCATGGTTCGCCGCGCGTCGACCGAGAAGTTCGAGCGCATCGAGCACATCCGCGACGCCATCACGCTGCATCAGGGGGACCTGCTCGACCAGCGCTCGCTCGTCGACGCGCTGCGCGCCAGCAAGCCCGACGAGATCTACAACCTCGCGGCGATGAGCTTCGTCGCCGTCTCGTGGGTGCAGCCGACGCTGACCGCCGAGTTCACCGGCGTGGGCGTGACGCGGATGCTCGAGGCGATGCGCGAGGCCTGCCCGCAGGCGCGCTTCTACCAGGCCTCGTCAAGCGAGATGTTCGGCAAGGTGCGCGAGGTCCCGCAGACCGAGAGCACGCCGTTCTACCCGCGCTCGCCGTACGGCGTGGCCAAGGCGTACGGCCATTTCATCACAGTCAACTATCGTGAATCATATGATCTGTTTGCGAGTAGTGGACTACTGTTCAACCATGAGTCACCCCGTCGCGGCCTGGAGTTCGTGACCCGCAAGATCACCTGGCACGCCGCCGCGATCCGCCACGGTCTGCGCGACGATCTCGCGCTCGGCAACCTCGACGCCAAGCGCGACTGGGGTTACGCGAAGGACTACGTCGAAGCGATGTGGCTGATGCTCCAGCAGGACACGGCGCAGGATTACGTGATCGCCACCAACGAGGAGCACACGGTCCGCGAGTGCGTCGAGATCGCGTTCGACGAGGCCGGCGTCGATGACTGGGAGAGCAAGGTCCGCCTCGACCCCCAGTTTCTGCGCCCGGCCGAGGTCGACCACCTGATCGGCGACCCGTCCAAGGCGAAGGCCGAGCTCGGCTGGGAGCCGCGCACGAGCTTCGAGGAGCTGATCCGACTGATGACGCGCTCCGATCTCGAGTTGCTGAAGCCCTAGGGCCGCCACCATCGCCGCCGCTCGCCCGAGCGCGTGGCGATCGCCGCCTTCATCACGTCGACGAACGCCGGGACCGACACGTATTCGCGCCACGCCGCGATCAGATCCCGAGCCGACCGCGTCAGCGGCTCGAGGTCGGCGACGCAGCCCGCGATCGCGTCGGCGATCGCTTCGGGCGTGCGGTCGTCGCAGACCACACCCACGGCGCGGCCGGACTCGATCTGCTGGGCCAGCCACGTCTCGCCCGTCGTGACGACCGGCTTGCCGCAGCCGACCATCTCCCCGAACACGCCGGATGCCCGCTGGCGATAGGGGATCAGCTCGTACGGGAAGACGCCAAGGTCGGCAGCGATCAGCTCGCGGTAGTACTCCTCCGGGGCGATCGCCCCGCAGATCACCGTCACGTGTGGCTCGCCGGCGATCGCGGCCAGGGGCGCGAGCTCGTCGTCGGTGAGCGTGTTGTTGGCCAGCTGGACGACGAAATCGACGTCGATCCTTCCGGCGCAGGCGCGCACGATGCCGGGGATCAGATACGAGCCTTTCTCGCCGCGCAGGCCGCCGAGTACGCCGGCGCGTGGGCGCGCGGGCACGGGCCGCGGCGGCGGGGGCGGGCCGTCGTAGGCCAGCGGCATCGGCGCTGGATCGACCGGGGCGCCCAGAAGCTCGCTCAGCTCGCCGGCCAGCGGCGTGGTCACGGCCAGGAAGATCAGCCGCTGCGCGGCGCGCGGCGCCAGTCCCGCGAGCGTGGCCCGCAGCACGGCGAACTCGGCCGCCTGGCGGTCATGCTCGGCCCGGTCGCCGCGGTTCCAGCGATCGCTGAGGAACAGCACGACGACCCATGGCGCGCGCCGGGGTGGGCGCTGGGCGACCCAGCGAGCGAGCCCGTGGGCCTCGAGCTGGGTCGCGACCGTCAGCAGCACGCAGTCGCCGGCCGCCGTGCGGTCGTCGAGCTGCTCGTGCAGCATCGCGACGAAGCGCTCGGTGCGCTCCGCGTAGCTCCACCGCATCTCGAACGTCGGGTCGTCGACCACGGCGTGCGCCCCGAGTGCGTCGGCGATCGCCGGCGGCGCGTGGACGCTGACCAGCAGCTCGAAGTCGTCCCCGCGCCGGGCGAACTCCGCGATGAACGACTGCGCCTCGTTGAAGTGGTGGCTGGTGAAGCCCGACAGGCGCGGGTGGACGCAGACGACCTTCACGCCGCGCGCATCCGCCGCGATCGCCACCTCGCCGCGCCCAGCGGCACGCGCGGCTTCAGCCACGCGGCGACATCGCCGGGCAGACAGACCTCCCCGTCGAGCAGCGCGTTGGGTCCCGGCAGCGCCCCCAGCAGCCCGTGATAGTGGATATGGAGCATCCGGCGGGGCTTGGGCTGTAGCCCGGACCACATGTGCACGGGCACGTTGACGCCCACGTCGAGCGGGCCGATGGTGATGCCGAGCCCGGCTGCGGCGACGGACATCGCCGCCTGGCCCGAGCCCCACCATTCGCTGCCCGCCAGCCCGACCTCGCCGACGGAGGCAACGACGTTCATCGCAGACCCCGCGTGCGGGCGCAGGTCGGCTGCGGCGCTGTCACGAAACAGGGCGTCGGCTCGCTCGAACAGCCCCAGCTCGCGCCTCGCGGCGAGGAACCCGGCGTTGTGGGTTGCGCGGATCCGGACATCGTCGACGGTCGTCGTGACGAAGCCGAGCGCCGCGATGTCGACGCCGCCGAGGCGACACAGCGCCGCCCAGTAGGCCTCGTGGCGATCGCCCTCGCCCGTCGTGCCCATCCCCTTGACGTCGACCGGGCGCGCGCTCGCCGGCGCGTCGGCGCACAGCGGGCCGACGTCGCCGATGAACAGCGTGTCGGAGTCGAGCTGGACGAGAACCTCGGGTCCGGGGCGGCGTTCGAGCTCGGCCATCGCGTGGATGCGCCACGAGGTCGGGTACGCGGGGCACGCGCCGACTACGTCGAGCTCGACGTAGTCCGCCCCCAGCCGGCCGAGCACCCGCTGCGTCGCGCGCGACGGACGGCACGCCGCTCGGGGGGACACGACGGTCACGCGGGCGTTGCAGTGGCCGCCACCGAAGCGCCGCAGCCCCTCGACCAGCAGCAGTGCCTGTGCCTCGAGCGGGCCCGCCTCGGCGATCAGTGCGAACTCGACCGCAGGCACATTCGCTGAAGCTTGGGGCGCACCGGCGCGAGCCTACCCTAGGCTTCGCGCGATGAGCGAAACGAGCCTTCCGACGGTCGGCGTCGTCGGGCTCGGCTACACCGGACTGCCGCTCGCCGTCGCGTTCGCGCGCGCCGGCTGCTCGGTGATCGGCGTCGAGATCGAGCAGGCGCGCCTCAAGCGGCTGGTCGACGGGCACTCGACGGTCGAGGATGTCAGCGACGACATGCTGCGCGGCGTCATGGCGCGTCTCGAGCTCGCGGGCGACGTCGACGAGGTCCGCGACGCCGACGCGATCGTGCTCTGCGTGCCCACGCCGTTGAGCCTCAACCGCGAGCCCGACCTGTCAGCACTGGTCAGCGCCGCCGGCGCCGTCGCCCGGGTGTTACGCCCCGGCCACCTGGTCGTCCTACAGTCGACGACCTACCCGGGCACGACGCGCGAGGTCCTCGTCCCGGCCCTGGAGGCGGGCGGCCTGCGGGCCGGCGCCGACTTCAACGTCGCCTACAGCCCGGAGCGCGTCGACCCGGGCCGCACCGACCACACGCTGCGCACGACCCCGAAGGTCATCGGCGCCATGACCGACGCCTGCATGGTCCGGGCGCGCGAGCTCTACGCCCTGGTCTGCGACGAGCTGGTCACCGTCTCGAGCCCCGAGGCGGCCGAGCTGAGCAAGCTGCTGGAGAACATCTTCCGCTCGGTCAACATCGCGCTCGTCAACGAGCTGGCGATCCTCTGCGACCGGATGGGGATCGCCATCCGCGAGGTCGTCGACGCGGCCGCGACGAAGCCGTACGGCTTCATGCGCTTCGACCCCGGCCCGGGCATGGGGGGTCACTGCCTGCCGGTCGATCCGTTCTACCTCGCCTGGAAGGCGCGCGAGTACGACCTCAGCGTCGAGTTCATCGAGCTCGCCGGCAAGGTCAACCAGCACATGCCCTACTACTGCGTCGAGCGCATCGAGCGCGCGCTCAACGATGCCGGCAAGCCGGTGCGCGGCTCGCGGATCGTGCTCGTAGGCGTCAGCTACAAGCGCAACGTCGGCGACCTGCGCGAGTCGCCCGCGCTGAAGATCGGCGCGCTACTGCGCGGCCTCGGCGCCGATCTCGCCTACCACGACCCGCACGTCGCGGTGCTCGACGAGCTGGAGCTGCGCAACGAGCCGCTGCCCGCCGCGCTGGACGGCGCGGACCTGGCGGTGATCGTCACCGACCACGCCGCCGTCGACCACGAGGCGATCGTCGACACGGGAACGCTGGTGCTCGACCTGCGCGGCGCGCTTCGCAGGCGCGAGGCGCCGAATCTGATCGCGCTGTAGCTCGCTCGGCAGCGAGAGATGTCTGCGCCGTAGCGCAGCCGACGCTGGTCACCCAGACGTCAGCAGCGCGACGTCGGCGTCGACCATCTCGCCGATCAGCTGCTCGAACGTCACCGTCGGCTCCCATCCGAGCACCCGCCGCGCGCGGGACGGATCGCCGACCAGCGGCGTCACGCGCCCCGGGCGCACGAGCGCCGGATCGACGCGCACGTGGCGCCGCCAGTCCAGCCCGGCGTGCGCGAACGCGGCCTCGGCGAGGTCGCGCACCGTGCGCCCGACGCCGCTGGCCAGCACGTAGTCCATCGGCTCGTCGTGGCGCAGGGAGCACCACATCGCGCGCACCACGTCGGTCGCCGCGCTCCAGTCGCGCACGGCCTCGAGATCGCCGAGCACGAGCTCGTCGTCGAGGCCGGCCGCGATCCGCGCCACGCCGATGCTCACCTTGCGCGGCAAGAACCGCTGCGGCCGTCGCGGCGACTCGTGGTTGTAGGCGATTCCGGCGACCGCGAACTGCCCCGCCGCCCGCGCCGCGCCGACGACCCGCAGCGCCGCGAGCTTGGCCTCGCCGTAGGGCGTCGATGGGCGCATCGGCGAGCTCTCGTCCTGCGGCGACACGCCGGCCTCGCCGAACACCTCACTCGATGCCGCACAGAAGACTCGCGCCCCACCCGCCGCCTCGAGCACCGCCGCCGTCGCGCCGGCGATCTGCGCCAGCGTGCCGTCGGGGTCGGCGTAGGAGTCGGGGACGAACGTCGGCGCGGCCAGGTGGTAGATCTCGTCGGCCCGCGCCGAGCCCACGGCGCGGCGCAGCTCATCGGCGTCGCGCAGGTCGGCAACCACCGGCTCGACGCCGGCGGCTAACGGCGCCGACGGCGAGCGGACGAGGCCCACCACTTCGTATCCCTCGCCCAACAGCAGGTCGGCCAGGTACGAGCCGTCCTGTCCCGTCACCCCCGTCACCAGCGCGCGCGGCATCGGCGGCACACTAGATGGATCTAGATATTGAGCCGAAAATCACGTATTTCAACCGCAACCTTCGCGGCTTCACCGCGTTGACATACTTAGCCGGACTTCGGGGCAGTGCTCGGTTTCGGCACCCGATACCTCATGGCCAACCAGACCCCAGAGCCGTCTCCCGTGTCCAGCACTCCCGTCGCCGTGGCCGTCGACGCAGCGCAGCCGGAGGCCGTCCCCATCCTCGGCATCCCGCTCGCCCTGATCGACTACGAGCGGACGCTCGACTGGATGGACGACGCGATCGCCACCGGCACGCGCGGCTACGTCTGCGTCGCCGCCGTCCACACCGTGATGGCATGCCGGGAGGACCCCGCGCTGCGCGCCGCCGTGCTGGCCAGCTCGATGACGGTCCCCGACGGCCAGCCGCTCGTGTGGGCCATGAACGCCCTCGGCCACGACCTGACCAGCCGCGTCTATGGCCCGGAGCTGATGTCGCGCTCGTGCGAGCGCGCCGCCCGGACCGGCACGCGCATGTTCCTGTACGGCGGACGCAACGAGGGCGCGCTCGTCCAGCTCACGCTGAACCTCCGCCGTCGCTATCCGGGGCTGAAGATCGTCGGCGGCTACTGCCCGCCGCACCGCACGCTGACCGACGACGAGGAGGCCGAGGTCATCGAGGAGATCGAGCGCTCCCAGGCCGACATCGTGTGGGTCGGGATCGGCGTGCCCAAGCAGGAGAAGTGGATGGCGGCGATGCGCCCGCGGCTGACCTCGCCCGTGCTGGTCGGCGTCGGCGCTGCGTTCGACTTCCACGCCGGGCTCGTCCCCCAGGCGCCCGACCTGATCCAGCGCCTCGGCCTGGAGTGGGCATACCGCCTGCTGCACGAGCCGCGACGCCTGTGGAAGCGCTACGCGCGCTACAACCCGCTGTTCGTGGCCGGGTTCCTGCGCCAGTACGCCGCCCACCGCTTGGCGCAGTCGCGCACCCGCTAGCCTGGGCGCCCTGATGGACGTCGACGTCGCAGTCATCGGCCTCGGCCGCGTGGGTCTGCCGCTTGCGCTGAGCTTTGCCGACCACGGCCTCAGCGTGCTCGGCATCGACAACGACACGACCCGGCTGCACGCGGTCTCCGAGGGCCGGATGCCGTTCGAGGAACCGGGCGCCCAGGAGCTGCTGGAGCATGTCGAGATCGCGCTGTCGGACCGCGTCGCCGACGCCGCGCAGGCACGACACATCGTCATCACGCTCGGCACACCGGCGCTGTCACATATCGAGATCGACCTGCGCGACATCCGCAGCGTGCTCGACGACCTGCTGGGCCACCTGCGCAGCGGCCACTCTCTGACCCTGCGCTCGACCGTCGCGCCGGGAACGACCGAGTTCGTCGCCGGCTACGTCGAGAAGCACCGCGGGCTCGTCGCGGGCGCCGACATCGCGGTCGCGCACGCGCCCGAGCGGATCGCCGCCGGCCGCTTCCTCAAGGAGATCGGCACGCTGCCGTGCATCATCGGCGGCGTCGGCGCCGGGTCGGGCGAGGTCGTCGGCGAGCTGTTCGAGGTGTTCGGCGCCCCGATCGTGCAGACCACGCCGGTCCAGGCCGAGCTGGCGAAGATCTGGACCAACATCCTGCGCTACACGACGTTCGCCCTGCCCAACCTGCTGATGATGGACTGCGACCAGTACGGGGCCAACGTCTTCGAGGTCATCGAGCTGATCAACCGCGACTACCCGCGCGGCGGGATCGCACAGCCTGGCCTGACCGCCGGGACATGTCTGCGCAAGGATTTCGCGTTCAGCGAGGAGCGCTCGCGCGCACCGGGCATGCTGCTCGCCGTCAGCCGCGTTCACGAGAGCGTCCCGCTGTTCCTCGTCCAGGGGATGGCGCGGCGGCTGGGCTCGCTGCGCGGCAAGAAGATCGCCGTCCTCGGCCTGGCGTTCAAGGCCGGCACCGACGACGAGCGCGACTCGCTGTCGCACAAGCTCGTGCGGATGCTCGAGCGCGAGCTGGCCGACGTCGCCGTCCACGATCCGCACGTTGCGACGCCGACCGCGAGCTTCGACGAGGTGGTGCTCGATGCCGATGCCGTCGTCGTCGCCACCAACCACGCCGAGTTCACCGGACCCGACGCGCTGGCGCGGATCGCCGACGGCGCCAAGGGCGGCGCGCTGATCGTCGATCCGTGGGACTGCTTCGGCGCCGCGCAGGTTTTCGCGTTCGTCGACGAGGTCCGGGCGCTGGCCGGCACGCGGTGAGCCGCGTCCTCGTCACGGGCGGCGCCGGCACGATCGGCCAGGCGGTCGTGCGGCGGCTGCTGTCGGACCCCGACTTCGAGATCCGCGTCTCCGACCAGCGCGAGGCGCCGACCTGGATGCGCGAGGGCTGCTCGGTCCACACCGGCGACCTGCGCGATCTGGACCAGGCGCGCACGGCGATGCGCGGCTGCTCGCACGTCATCCACCTGGCCGCGATCGTCGGCGGAATCGCCAACTTCCACAAGCTCCCGCACACGCTGACCGAGGTCAACGCAGCGCTTTACAACGCGGTCGTGAGGGCGGCCCTCGACCGCGACGTCGAGCGCTTCGTCTACGTCAGCTCATCGATGGTCTTCGAGCGCGCGACGCAGTTCCCGACGCCCGAGGAGCACATCCTCGAGTGCCCGATCCCGCGCTCGGCCTACGGCTTCAGCAAGCTGACCGGCGAGGTCTACTGCCGCGCCGCCCACGACGAGCACGGGCTGCGGTACACGATCTGCCGCCCGTTCAACGCCTACGGCCCTGGCGAGATGCCCGAGGACGAGCCGGGCATCGCCCACGCCGTGCCCGACCTGATCCGCAAGGTGCTCAGCGGCCAGAAGCCGCTACAGATCTTCGGCGACGGCACGCACACGCGGACGCTGACCCATGTCGACGACATCGCCGACGGGATCGTCACCGCGATGCGGTCACCGGCGGGCCTCAACGAGGACTTCAACATCTCCGCGTCCGACGAGCTGACCGTTGCGCAGATCGCCGAGATCATCTGGGAGGCGTGCGGCAACGACCCGGCCGAGTTCGCGCTCGAGCATCTGCCGAGCTTCGAGGTCGACGTCGTGCGCCGTTGGCCCGACGTCAGCAAGGCCAAGCGCCTGCTCGGCTGGGAGGCGCGGATCGGCGTGCGCGACGGGATTGCCGCGACCGCGCAGTGGCTGGCGCACGTGGGCTACGGCACGGCAGGTTGAACGGCGGAAGGGCGCGGGCGCGGGCTGCGAAACGGGACATAGGGGACCGAAACGCAGCCCGGAGGCCGCCCCACGGTGACGCCTACCGGTTGAGTTCGGCCGCGGCCGTCAGCCGGATGCCCTCGGCGATGTCGACCTGCGCCTCGAAGCCGAGCAGCTCACGAGCGCGCGTGACGTCGAGGCACGAGCGCTTGAGCTCGCCGAGGCGTGGTGGGGCATGCTCGGGCACGAAGTCCTCGCGCCCGGTCGCGTCGCGCATCGCCTGCGCGATGTCGAGCACCGTCGTCTCGCGACCGGTGCCGACGTTGATCGGGCCCTCGGCGTCGCGGCGATCGCCGGCCGCCAGCTGCGCGCGCACGACGTCGCCGACGTAGGTGTAGTCGCGGGTCTGGTTGCCGTCCCCGTAGACGAGGCCCTGACCGCCGTCGTTGAGCTTGCCGAAGAAGATCGCGATGACGCCGGCCTCGCCGCGCGGATCCTGGCGCGGGCCATAGACGTTCCCAAGGCGAACGGTGACGGTCGACAGGCCGTGCAGGCGGGTGTAGAGCCCGCAGTACTGCTCGGCGCAGAACTTGCTCGTGCCGTAACCGGCCATCGGCTGCGGCGCCTGGGTCTCGGGCGTCGGGATCGTCTCGACGTCGCCGTAGATCGCGCCGCCGGTCGACGTGTTGACGACCCGCGCGACGCCCGCGCGATGGGCCGCCTCGAGCACGTTGGCCGTGCCCTCGACGTTGATCCGCGCGTCGAACGCCGGGTCCTCGACCGACTTGCGCACGTCGATCTGGGCGGCGAGGTGGAAGATCACCTCGGGCCGTTCACGCCCGATCAGCTCGGCCAGCGCGTCGCCCTCGGTGATGTCGAAGCGCAACAGCACCGCGCCGCGCTCGAGCGCGCCGAGCAGGTTGCCTTCGCGCCCGGTGCTCAGGTTGTCGACGACGATCACCTCATCGCCACGCCCCAGCAGTGCGTCGACGAGGTTCGAACCGATGAAGCCGGCGCCGCCGGTGACGAGTGTGCGCATTGCGGCGAAACCTAGCCGTCGGGGCCGCTCGCAACGAGCGCGGCCAGGCGCTCCTCGAAGAACGCGAGCACCATCGCGCGCTGATCCTCGGCGCCCTGGAGCTCGGCCAGCGTCAGCTGCGCGCCGGTGAATCCGTCGCCGTTCCACAGCTCGCCCGACGGGCTCGCGGTCCACGGGGCGACGTAGGCGAAGGGCTCGGAGTGGGCGTCGTCTCCGGGCGACACGCCGTACGCCGCCCGCAGCCCGTGGTGATCGGAGCCGAGCTCGACCGCGACGTCGAAGCGCTCGGGCCACAGGTTGACCAGGCTCGGCTCGGTCGCGGCGTCGGCGCTGGCGCGCAGCTCCTCGAGCACGCTGAACGCGAAGCCGTAGACGTCGCCGAGATAGCGGCCGGCGGCCGCGTCCACGGGCAGGGGCTCGTCGGCCGCCGCGGCGTCGAAGCGCGTCAGGTCGAAACCGACGAAGCCGGCCGCCTCGGCGAGGCTCGTGACGCCCTGGCTCTGGACGCGCCCCGCGACCTGCATGTGAAGCAGGTCGCCCTCGACCCGCAGTTGAACGTCGTTGCCGAAGAACTTCGTCGCGAAGCCGCCGCGCGAGAAGCGCAGTGCGACGTCGCCGTTGGCGCGCTGCATGGCCGGTGAGACCACGTGCTCGGCTAGATGGTGCAGCGCGTCGCGCGTCGCCGCGAAGTGGGGCGGCGGCGGGCCGAGCCGTGCATACGCACCGAGCCAGCGCTGGGTGCAGAACGTGCGCAGCTTGGGCTCGGCGCGCGCGAGGTCGTCCCACAGCACGTCGCCGGCGCTGACCGGCGACAGCACCGGCCGGCCATCCGGCGGCGGCGCCAGCAGGTCGGTGACGAATGGGGGTTCGGTGACCGTCGGCGGCGACGGCTCGTGAACGCGCGCGTCGAAGCGCCCGCCGGTGATCTCCAGCGCCTCTCCCCGAGGGTCCATGGGCGCGCACGCTATCCGCTAGTGGGTCTTGCCGCGAACCTCGTCGTAGATGCGGGCCAGGGTCGGCGCCACGACCTCCGGCGCCGTCAGGGCCCGCACCCGCTCGATGCCCGCCGTTCCCGCGTCACGGTCGCCGAACCGGCGCTTCGCGGCCGCAGCGAGCGCGGTCGCGTCGCCCGGCGCGACCAGCGCGTCGTCGGGCAGCAGCTCGGTGAGAGCCCCGATCCGCGAGCCGACGACCGGCACGCCGGCCGCCATCGCCTCCGCCGCCGAAAGGCCGAACGACTCAGCCATGCGCGACGGCGCCAGCTCGAGCCCGGCGCCGGCCCGCAACCGTCCGAGCTCCTCGCCGTCGACGTGGCCGACCGGCCGCACGCCACGGCTGCGCTCGATCCGCAGCGGCCCGTCGCCGGCGACGACGAGCTCGATCCCGGCCTGGCGACACGCGGCGACCGCGACGTCGAGGCCCTTGCCGCGCACGAGCCGCGCGGCGATCAGCGCGTACGTGCCGCGGTCGGCCCGCGACGCCGGAGCGAAGGCACGCATCACGTGCGGCAGGACGTGGGCGTGCTGCACCGGCGCGCCGAGCGTGCGTAGGCGCTCGAGCGCGAACGCGCTGGGGACGACCACCGCGTCGGCCTGCTCGACCATCCGCTGCGAGTGCAGCGCCAGCGCCGCCGCGTAGACCGCCGCCTCGACGCGGCTGCCGCGGCAGTTCTGGCGCAGCCCCGGGAGCGTGTCGGCGCCGTGGCAGCGCGTGCAGTCCTCGCCGCGCGGGTCGGCGCACGTCCCCACCGCGCAGACGAGCCGGTAGTTGTGCAGATGCAGGACGACCCGTGCTCCCGCCGCGCGTGCGCTGGCCAGCGCACGCCAGCCCCATGTCGGGTGCAGGTTGTGCGCGTGGACGATCGACGCGCCGGTCAGCCGCACCGCCGCGCCGACGTCGCCCGGCCGCAGCCCGCCGCGCAACAGACCGCGCGCCGCCTCGCCACGCCCGAGGCCGACGCTGTCACGGGCCAGCAGCTGCGACTCCTCGCCGAGATGCTCGCGCACGAGCCACATCAGCGCCTCCACCGCGCGCTCCTCGCCGCCCAGCATCCGATAGCGGTGGTGCAGGAACAGGATCACCGCTCGTAGTCTTCCAACCGTGAAGGCCGCCGTCGTGCTTCCCACCCGCGACCGCGCCGCCTATCTCGACGTGGCGCTGCGATCGATCGTCCCGCAGGCGGCGGCAGCCGGCGCCGAGATCGTGGTCGTCGACGACGGCGGCGACCCGCGGACCGAGGCCGTCGCGCGCCGCCACGGCGCGCGCTATCTGGTCCACGACCGCCCGCGCGGCCTCAACGCGGCGCGCAACACGGCGATCGCCCAGACCGACGCGCAGCTGCTGTGCTTCGTCGACGACGATGTCGAGGTCCGTCCCGGCTGGCTCGACGCCCTGCTGCACGCCGCGGGGTCGCTGGGCGACGACGACGGCGTCTTCACCGGCCCGATCCGCGCCCGCATCGAGGACCACCGCTTCCGCATGTGCGGGCGGGAGGGCGCGCCGATCACGACGCTCGACCTCGGCGCACAGGACCGCGAGGCGCCGCACGCCTGGGGCGCGAACATGGCCGTCCGCCGCAGCGCGATCGACCGCGCCGGCCCGTTCGACGAGGCCCGCGAGCTGTACGGCGACGAGCAGGAGTGGCAGGCGCGCTGGCGCGCCGCCGGCGGGCGGATCCGCTACGTCGCCGCCGCCGCGCTGGACCACCGGCGCGCCGGTGACGACGCGCGGCTGCGGTCGCTGATGCGCGCCGCGTACCGTCGCGGCCAGGCGAGCCGGCGCTTCGACGTCCACAAGGGCGTCGCGCCGTCGGCGACCGCCGAGCTGGCGCTCGTCGCGCGCACGGCGCTCCACGGGCCGCGCTATCTGTGCGCCAACGGCCCGGTGATGTGCGCGCACTCGCTCGGGCGCCTGCGCGCCACGCTGGCCTCACCGGTGGCCGATCCGTCGGCCGAGGACTTCCTGTCGGGCGCCAGCGGCACCGTGGCCGGCAAACGCGGCACGTTGCTGCGCGCGGCCGACGCGCTTGCCGACCTGCGCAGCCTGCCGACGATCCGGCGTGTGCACCGCGCCGCGCGCACGCAGCCACCGCGGCGCGCGGTCCTCGCGGTCGGGGTCGACCGCATCGGCGGCCCCGGACTGATGGCCGGCGCGCTGGCGGAGCTGCGCCGTTCGCGCCACGCGGTCGAGGTGCGCACGACGCCGGGCGCCGACGGCGCCGGCAAATTCGAGAACCTCGCGGCGCTCGTTCCCCGGGCCCCCGACGCGGACTGGCTGATCGTTCTCGACGATGACATCGTCCTGCCGCCCGGCTTTCTCGACGACTTCCTCGAGGTCGCCGAGCGCCTCGGGCTGAAGATCGCCCAGCCCGCCCACCGCCTGCACTCCAATGCCTCGTGGTCGGAGCTGCGGCGCCGTCCGGGCGCGGCAGGCCGCGAGACCACGTTCGTCGAGATCGGCCCGCTGACCGCGTTCGCACGGGACACGTTCGCCACGCTGCTGCCGCTGCCGGCGCTGCGGATGGGCTGGGGCCTGGACGCCCACTGGAGTGCGGTCGCCCGCGACCACGGCTGGCCGATCGGCGTCGTCGACGCCACGCCGATCCTCCACACCCGCCCGTCGGGCGGAACCTACGGGCATGACGAGGCCATCTCCGAGGCGCGCGCGTTCCTCGCGCAGCGGCCGTACGTCACCCGCGACGAGGTGCGTACGTTGGCGGTCCACCGGTGAAGGTCCTCGTCGTCGCGGAGTTCTACCCCCGCGCTGCCGACCCGGTGCTCGGGATCTGGGCCCACCGCCAGGCGCTCGCGGCGCGCGACGCCGGCGCCGACGTCCGCGTCGCCGTGCTCTACCGCCCGATCCCGCCGAAGGCCGACATGACGTGGCGCGCGGCCCGGCGCGCGCTGACCCAGCCGCGGCACGCGGTGCTCGACGGCCTCGACATCGACTACGTGCCGTTCGTCTCGCCGCCGCGCGGGCGCACCTACGGGTCGTGGGGCGCGTGGGCGACGCCGTCGCTGGCGATCTACCTGCGCACCGCCGCACGCCGCCACCGGCCCCAGCTCGTCCACGCTCACAATGCGGTCCCGGCGGGCGAGGCGGTGCGCCGCGCCGGTGCGGGGCGCTACATCGTCTCGGTCCACGGCAGCGACGTCTTTCACACCGCCCGGCAGCACACCGCCGGGGCGCGCGCGGTTCGCGAGGCGCTCGGCGCCGCGCGACTCGTGCTCGCCAACTCGAGCGGGATCGCGCAGCGCAGTGAGCAGCTGGGCGCACATCGCACCCAGGTCGTGCGCCTGGGGACCGACATCCCCGAGCCGGTCCCGCGCGCCCCGCACACGATCGTCACGGTCGCGCACCTGATCGCGCGCAAACGCCACGCCGACGTGCTGCGGGCGATGTGGCTGCTGCGCGAGCGTGTGCCCGACCTCAACTATCTGGTGATCGGCGACGGGCCCGAGCGCCGGGCGCTCGAGGCGCTGGCCCGCGAGCTGGGGATCGGGCGCCGCGTCGAGTTCGCCGGTCAGCTCGACCCCGACGAGGCGCTGCGCCGCGCCCGGAGGGCCACGCTGTTCGTGCTGCCGTCCACCGACGAGGCGTTCGGCGTCGCTTACGTCGAGGCGATGGCCGGCGGGCTGCCGGCGATCGGCTGTCGCGGCGAGCCCGGCCCGCAGGACATCGCCGCCGCGGGCGAC
The DNA here is from genome assembly GCA_963766605.1 of uncultured Actinomycetes bacterium. Taxonomy (GTDB): domain Bacteria; phylum Actinomycetota; class Thermoleophilia; order Solirubrobacterales; family Solirubrobacteraceae; genus AC-49. The sequence continues at coordinate 526,914 of CAVYAT010000002.1, read as the reverse complement.
GGGCTGCGGCTCGTGGCGCCGGGCGACGTCGAGGCGCTGGCCGCGGAGATCGAGGCGCTGATCGGCGAGCCGCGCTACCTGGCCGAGCTCGGCGAGCGCGCCCGGGCGACGGTCGTGCGCAACTACTCGTGGGAGGCCTGCGGCCGCGCGACCGTCGCCGCCTACGACGAGGCGCTGCGGTGAGGCCCGTCCTGTTCGTCACCAACCACGCGCCGCCCGACCGGCTCGGGGCGTTCCAGGCGCTGCACGCGCGCACGCCGATCGAGCTGGCGCTGTTTGGCGGGCGCTCCAAGCACGCGACCGAGGGCGTCGCCGACCCGGGCGTCCCCCACCGCCACGTCAGCCAGCGAGAGATCGGCCCGATCGTGCGCGACGGCCGTTACGGCGCCGTCGTCGCGAGCGCGGTCGGGCGCCGCGCTTTGCCGGCCGCGTGGCTGGCCGCGCGGCGTTCGGGCACACCGTTCGTCCTGTGGACCGGGCTGTGGTCACAGCCGATCAGCCCCGCCCACGTCGCCTCCTATCCGCTGATGAGCGCGATCTACCACTCCGCCGGCGCGATCGCGACCTACGGCCCGCACGTCAGTGCCTATGTTCGCGTCCGCGGCGCGCGCGGACCGGTCATCGAGGCGCCGCAGGCCGTCGACGCGGCATTCTGGAGCGATCCGGTCCCGCGCGCGCACGATCGCTTCACCGCCGTGTTTGTCGGGCGGCCGGGGCGGGAAAAAGGCCTGGACACCTTGGCGCAGGCGTGGCTTGCGTGCGGGTTGGCACAAGGAGGAGGTGAGTTGGTGCTCGTAGGCGTCGACGGCCCCGACGGTTCGGGAATGCGGCACGTCGGCCATCAATCGCCCACCAAAGTCCGCAACTTCTTAGGTACTGCCGACGTTCTCGTAGTGCCATCCGTGCGGACACGGATGTTTCGCGAGCCCTGGGGGCTCGTCGTCAACGAAGCAATGCACCAGTCGATTCCCGTCATCGCCTCCAACCAGACCGGCGCCGCCGCCGGCGGTCTTGTGCGCCACGAGCGCAACGGACTCGTCGTCGAGGCCGGCGATCCGAGCGCGCTCGGCGCCGCGCTGCGGCGCCTGCGCGACGACGCGCCGCTGCGCGACCGGCTCGGGGCCCAGGGCAAGATCGACGTCTCGTCCTACACCTTCGACGCGTGGGCCGATGCGATGGATCGCGCCATCACGGAGGCTTGCTAGCGTGCCCGCCTCCTTGCGCCGCGCCCTCCTCGCCCTGACGGTGTGCCTGCTGCTCGTGCCGGCCGCCGCGCAGGCGTCGTGGCAGTCGGTCGTCAACGACTGCGCCAAGGACGGGCGCCTCGATCAGCACCACAGCCTCGCCGACTACACGCAGGCGCTCGCTCACCTGCCGACCGACGTCATCGAGTACACGGACTGCCAGAGCGTGATCCGCCGCGCGCAGCTCGCCGCGGCGGGCGGTACCAAGCACACGAGCACCACGTCCGCCGGCGATCCGGGTTCCGGCACCAGCGGCTCGCCGGGCGGCGGCTCGAACTCCGGGAGCGGCCCGACCGCGTCGGCGGCCAGCTCGCAGGACGGCTCCGAGGCGGTCAACCCGCAGGCCGACCGCGACCCGCTGGCCACCGCCTCGGCCGGCCAGCGCTCGGCGGTCACCCACGCGATCCGCTCCGGCGGCGACCCTGTGAAGGTCGGGAGCCAGGTCGTTGACCCCGCGGCGCTCGGCGCGAGCCCCGTAGGATCCCCGACCTCCCTCCCCCCTGCCCTGATCGTCCTGCTCGTCGCTCTTGGGATCGGCGCGCTGGGGATCGGGGTGGCCGCAGCCCTGCCTCGTGTCCGCGCACGCCGCGCCCGCTGACCTCCCCTCCCTCGGACGAGTCGCCACCGTCGCTCGTCCGTCGTCGAGCGTCCTGTGGACGCTGGGCTTCGGCTGCATCCTGACCGCGGTCGCATTCGTCGGCGGCGGCGGATTGGACCTGCGCCCGGCGACCACGGTCGAGATCGCGCTCGACCTGGCCGGCGGTGCGCTGATCGTCGGCGCCGTCGTGGCCGCCCGCACGTCGCGCCCGGCCTACGGCGCCGGGGCGATGTGGCTGTTCGCTGCGTTCGCGGCGCTGACCGCGGTGTCGGTGATCTGGTCGGTGCAGCCGTCCGACAGCTGGCTGGAGGCCAACCGCACGCTCGCCTATGCGATGACGTTCGCGAGCGGCATCGTGCTCGCGCGCGAAGCGCCGTCGCGCTGGGACGCGCTGATCGGCGGCCTCGCGCTGTCGTGCGCCGCGATCTGCGGCTGGGCGTTGCTGACCAAGGTCTTCCCCGGCGCGTTGGCCCACGACGAGACCTTCGCTCGCCTGCGTGCGCCGTACAGCTACTGGAACGCGATCGGTCTGACCGCAGCGCTCGGCGTGCCGGCCTGCCTGTGGCTGGCCGCGCGCCGCCACGGCCACGGGGCGATCAACGCGCTCGGCTACCCGGCGATCGGCGTTTTCGTCATCACGCTGCTGCTGTCGTACTCGCGCGGCGCGGTACTCGCGCTCGCGTTCGGCCTCGCCCTGTGGTTCTGGCTCGTGCCGCTGCGCCTGCGCAGCGTCGTCGTGCTGGCCGTCGGGTCCAGCGCCGGGCTCGTGGTCACGCTGTGGGTGTTCGCCCAGAGCGCGTTGCGCCATGACAACGTCGCGATCCCGGCCCGCGCGATGGCCGGCCACCGCTTCGGCGTCATCGCGTTCGTGATGGTGCTCGCGCTCTACGGCGCCGGCCTGGCGATCGGGTTCTTCGCCGCTCACCACCCGCCGAGCCCGGTGCTGCGCCGGCGCGCGGGTATCGCGCTGATCTGCGCGCTGTGCGCGGTGCCGATCGCCGGGGCGGCCGTTCTCGCGTCGTCGCAGCGCGGCCTGACCGGCTCCATCAGCTACGGCTTCACTCAGCTCACCGACCCGCACGCCAAGCTGCCGCCGAACGACCCGTCGCGCCTCTCGGCGGTCGGCAGCGTGCGCGCGCGCTACTGGAACGACGCGCTCAACGAGTGGCAGGAGCATCCGCTCAAGGGCGTCGGCGCCGGTGGCTTCGCCACGGCGCGCCCGCGGGTGCGGACCGACGTGCTCAGCGTCCAGCACGCCCACGGGTACCTCGTGCAGACGCTCGCCGACCTCGGTCTCATCGGGCTCGCGCTGACCCTCGCGCTGCTCGCTGCGTGGCTGGTGGCGGCGCTGCGGACGGTCGGGCGCGCCCGCAACGGCGCCGCATCGACGCCGGAGCGACTGGGGATGCTGACGCTGCTGACGGTCGTCGTCGTGTTCGGCGTGCACTCGCTGATCGACTGGACGTGGTTCATCCCCGGTAACGCCGTGCCGGCGCTGCTGTGCGCGGGCTGGCTGGCGGGGCGCGGTCCGCTGCCGGCCCCGGGAGAGCCCGATCCCGACGGCTCGGTGGCGCCGCTGCTGGTCCGTATCCGCGAGGGCCTACGCGAGCCGCTGCCGGCGGCTCGCGGCGCGCTGGCGCTGGTGTTCGCGCTGGCGGCGATGTGGGCGGCGTGGCAGCCGCTGCGGGCACAGGACGCCGGGGACCATGCGCTGGCGCTGGCCGAGACGGGCCACTTCGCCGCCGCGCGCGCCGCGGCCCAGGACGCGATCAACCGCAACCCGCTGTCGATCGACTGGTTCTTCGACCTCGCCGTCATCGACACCGCGGCCGGCGACCCGGCGCGCACGGAGCGCGACTACCAGCGCGCCGTGCAACTCCAGCCGTCCAACCCCGAGCCGTGGCTCGCGCTGGCCCAGTTCGAGCTCGACCGCGGCGAGCCGCGTGCGGCGCTGGCGGCGCTGGGGCCGGCGCTGTACCTCGACCCGCGCTCGCCGGAGGGCATCTCGGCTTTCCTGCAGGCGCGGGGCGACGAGCAGGCCGCGGGCTGAGCCAAAAAAAAGCGACCGCCTGCTGGCGCGCCGGATATGGTTGCGCCGCGCGGACCCGCGGGGGGAACTGGAATGTCTTGTGAGAGTCGCCTTCGACAACCGCGCGGTCGCCGACCCACGAGGGGTTGGGCGCTACGTCCGGTGCCTGCTTCAGGCGCTGCGCGAAACGTCGCGCGACGGCAGCGAGATCGTCGAGACCCACCGCCCGCGCCGGGCCGACGTCTACCACGCCCCGTGGCTCGAGGGCGCGGCGCTGCGCACGCCGTGCCCAGTGGTCGTGACGCTCCATAACCTCGCCGCACTGAAGCGCCGCTCGGAGCACCTGCGCACCGGGCTGCGCTCGCAGCTGCGCTACCTGGCGATCCAGCGCGCGGCCCACGTGATCGTCGCGACGCAGACCGTGCGCGACGACGCCCACGAGCTGTTCGGCATCGACGTCGATCGGATCACCGTGATCCACGAGGCCGCCGCCCCGACCCTGCACGTGCGCCCTCCGGCCGAGGTCAGCGACGTGTGCACGCGCCACGGCGTGCCCGACGAGTACCTGCTGTGGGTCGGCGGCCTCCAGCACCCCGATCCGCGCAAGCGCCTCGCCGAGCTCGCCGCGGCCCCACGGTCACTGCCGTTGGTGATGGTCGGTGCGACGGAGCGCTGGGCCCACGAGCTGCCCGATGTGATCCTGACCGGGCATGTCGCCGACGAGGACCTGGCGTGCCTCTACACCGGCGCCCGCGCGCTCGTCAGTGTGTCCGACGACGCCGGCTTCGGCCTGACGACGGTCGAGGCGCTGGCGTGCGGGACGCCGGTCGTCGCGTGCGAGTCGGCGGCGCTTCGCGAGGTTCTCGGCGACCGCGCGACGTTCGTCGCCGCCGACGACCTCGCCGGACTGATGGACGCCGCGGCCGCGGCCACCCGCCCCGCGCCGGCGCCGCCGTCGTGGACCTGGGACGACGCCGCGCGCGCCACGTGGCGCGTCTACGACTCGGTCGTCGAGTAGCGCGGAACTACCATCGGGTCCGTGAGCACGGGCCCCGATATCTACGGGTCGGCCGCGCGGCCCGGCTGGCGGACGCGCGTCGCGTCGCGCGGGGCCGCCGGTGCGCGCCGGCGCCGCCACGCCCGCTTCCGGGCGCTGACCGGCGCCACGGCGCAGACGCGGATCCTCGATGTCGGTTGCGGAGCGATCGGCCTGCGGGCCCTGGAGCCGGAGTTCGACATCACCGGCCTCGACGTCGCCGTGCCCGACGCCTACCCCGGCCCGTTCGTGCAGGCCGACGCCACGCAGCGGCTGCCGTTCGACGACGACGCGTTCGACCTCATCTACTGCTCAAGCGTCGTCGAGCACATCGCCCCCGATCACCGCGCGGCGTTCGCGGCCGAGGTCAAGCGGGTCGGGCGTGGCTTCTACGTGCAAACGCCGGCGTGGGAGTTCCCGATCGAGCCGCACTCGCTGCTGCCGTTCGCCCACTGGCTGCCGCGAGGCGCCCAGCGGGCGTATTGGCGGCTCGGCGTGGCGGGCCGGTGGGAGCCGATCGACATGCTGCGCCGCGGCGAGATGGCGGCGCTGTTCGGCCAACCGGTCGCCGAGCGTGTCGGCCCGCTGGCCAAGAGCTGGATCAGCGTACGGCCGGTGCCCTGAGGCTGCGCTCAGGCGGCCTGGGCGTCGTCGACCATGTAGTCGACGACCGGCCACGGCGGGGCGGGGCGCGCCATCAGGTAGCCCTGCGCGAGATCGACGCCGAGCCCCATCACGTAGGCGAGGTCGCTCTCGGCCTCGACGCCCTCGACGCAGATCCGCGTGCCGGTCTCCTGGGCGAAGCGGGTCATGGCCTGGATCAGCGCGCCGCGGGCGCGATCGCCGGAGACGCCGTGCACGATCGAGCGGTCCAGCTTGATGAAGTCGGGGCGGACGGTGAGCAGCAGCGCCAGCCCGCCGTAGCCGACGCCGGCGTCGTCGATCGCGATCTTCGCCTTGCGCGAGCGCAGCCGCGCCACCGCGTTGAGCAGCGCCGCCTCGTCGTCGATCATCTCGTGCTCGGTGATCTCGATGATCTGGTTCGTCATGTCTTGCGGCAGGGTGTCCCACACCTGGTCGGAGCACAGCGCGGCGAAGCTGAGGTTCAGCGTCAGCGCCGCGCGCTCGGGCGGTGGGCCGGCGCGCAGCGCGGTCGTGATGGCCGCCAGTTCGAGCGCGACGCCGAGACCGTGGCGGTGGGCGCGCGCGAACACGTCGCAGACCGGCTCGTCGATCCCCGGGAAGCGCGACAGCGCCTCGAAACCGAACAGCCCCCCGCCGACCATCTCAACGATCGGCTGGAAGACCGACTGGATCGCGCCGGGGGTCAGGAGCTCCTCGATCGGCGACGACGGCAGCAGGTCGATCTCGTCGACGCACGTGCGCCCGCGCCCGGCGACCTTGGCCGCGACCAGGGCGCGCTCGGCGTAGTGGTGAAGATCCTCGGGCGTCGTGTCGCGGCCGAGACGGGTGGCGACACCGGCCGACGACGACAGCGCCGCGTTGCCGGCCATGATCCGCGCGATGCTCTCGCGGGCGCGCTCGGCGACCGCGAACGCCTCGGGTGACCCGGCGCCGGGCAGCAGCAGGGCGAACTCGACACCGCCGACGCGCGCCACCGTGTCGTGCGGGCGTACCGCCCGGCGCAGCGTCTGGGCCACCGCCTTGAGCAGGTCATCGCCGTACGGGCGGCCGTGATCGTTGTTGATCGCCTTGAAGTGATCGAGCGCCAGCGCGGCGACCGACACCTGCTCGCCCGATCGCTCGGAGCGGCTGAACTCCGCCGTGCACGCCGCCAGGAGCGCCCGCGAGTTGGCGAGGCCGGTCAGCGGGTCCTCGCTCGCCCGGCGCTGCATGCGCTCGATCTGCTGCGCCTGCGCGGAAATACGCCGACGCAGGACGACAACCGCGACCGCGCCGACCACAGCGACGAGCACAACCGCGATGACCAACGCGAGCGTCATCGCACCGTGGGGGAACACAGGGACACATTGAGGTCATCGGTCCACGAACCGGAAGTTGAAGCGCCGCGGGGTCCTGCAACACCGCGCCCAGGACTACGGAGCCGAGCTGTGTTCGTGCTCGTGACGGGAGCGCTCGTCGGTCTCGTCACGATCGGGCAGATTGCGCCGCTCCGCGACGACGTAGAGCGGACGTCGCTTGACCTCGTCGTAGATCCGCCCGACGTACTCGCCGATCACGCCGATCGCCATCAGCTGGATGCCGCCGAGCAGCAGCACGACGATGATCGCGGTCGCGAAGCCGGGGATGAAGTCGCCCGCGATCCGCAGCCCGATGGCGATCGGGATGCACAGGAACGCGGTCAGCGCGAACAGGAAGCCGACCAGCGTCGCCGCCTGAAGCGGCGCGTGCGAGAACGACGCGATCGCGTCGAGCGAGAACCGGATCATCTTGCGCAGCGTGTACTTCGTCTCGCCGGCGTAGCGCGCATCGCGGTCGTAGGGCACTGCGATCTGCGTGAAGCCGACCCAGACCGTCATCCCGCGCAGGTAGCGGTTGCGCTCGCGCATCGACAGCAGCGCGTCGACCGCCCGGCGGTCGAGCAGCCGGAAGTCGCCCGACTCGTACTGGACCTCGATGTCGGCGATGTGCGACAGCAACCGGTAGAACGTGCGCGCGGTGGCGAGCTTGAACTTCGACTCGCCGTCGCGCCGCCGGCGCGCGGCATAGACGACGTCACAGCCGTCGGCCCACTTGTCGAGCATTGTCGTGATCAGCTCGGGCGGATCCTGGAGGTCGGCGTCGATCATGACGACGACGTCGCCGTCGGCATGGTCCATCGCCGCGGTGATCGCGGTCTGGTGGCCGAAGTTGCGCGACAGCGTGACGACCTTGACGCGGTCGTCGTCGGCCGCCAGCTCGCCGAGCGCCTGCGCCGTGCCGTCCGACGACCCGTCGTCGACGATCACCAGCTCGAACGGGAGGCCGGCCAGCGCGACGGTCACGCGCTCGTAGAAGACCCGCGCGGTCGCCTGCTCGTTGAACATCGGCGCGCAGACGCTGACCAGCTCAGGCGTGCGGGGCATCGCCAGATGTTCTCAGTAGGCGCCCCGACGATGAAGCACCGCCGGGACAGTCTTAACCAGAATGCTCAGATCCAGCGCGATCGACCACGTCTCCAGATAGACGAAGTCGAGCCGCACCAGGTCGTCGAAATCGAGGTCGGAGCGGCCGGAGATCTGCCACAGGCCGGTGATGCCGGGCAGCACGAGGTAGCGCTTCTTGTGCCAGTCCTCGAGCTGCTCGTAATCGCGCAACGGCAGCGGCCGCGGTCCGACGAGTGACATCTCGCCGCGCACGACGTTGAGCAGCTGGGCCATCTCGTCGAGCGAGAAGCGGCGCAGCAGCCGCCCGACCGGCGTCACGCGCGGGTCGTCGCGGATCTTGAACAACGCCCCCGAGGCCTCGTTCTGGTCCTCGAGGTCGAGCTGCTGCTCGTCGGCGCCCTCGTACATCGTGCGGAACTTCATGCACGCGAACGTCGCGCCGCCGAGGCCGGGGCGCGGCGACCGGTACAGCACCGGGCCGCGCGACGTGAGCTTGATCGCCAGCGCCAGCAGCGCCAGCAGCGGGCTCAGCACGATCAGCAGCAGCACGGAGACGACCATGTCGAACGTCCGCTTGAGCACGTAGTCGAAGCCGTCGAAGACCGGAGACTTGAGCTCGAACAGCGGCAGCGACTGGCCGGGCAGGAACTCGGCGCGGTGGACGAGGATCTCCATCGTCGACGGTGCGACGCGGACCTCGACGCCGCGGCCGTGACACTCGTCGACCAGGGCGACCGTCCTGTCCTGCGGGAACTGGGGGTCGGCGATGATGACCTCGGTCGCGCGATGCTCGGTGACGATCTCGCCGATGTCGTCGAGCGAGCCCAGGGACGGCAGGCCGTTGTCGGGCCGCGGGTTGAGCGACACGAAGCCGACGATCACGTGAGAGTCGCCGCCACCGCCGCGCAACGCGTGGGCGACCGCGTCGATGTGCTCGCCGGTGCCCACGAGCACCGTGCGCCGCTCGTAGCCGGCACGGCGCAGGATCGCGCCGCTGGAGCGCTGGTAGAGGAACCGCAGCAGGGAGACGTAGGCGACGGCGAACAGCAGCGAGCCGTAGAAGATGTAGAAGCTCTGGAACTTCTGGTGGTTGACGAGCGCGAACACCAGCACGACGACCGTCGTCTGGAACAGCGCCGTGACGATCCGCGCCAGCCCCGGCCGGGCGGCGCGCTCGGCGTACAGCCCCGAGCGCGCGAACAGCAGCGTGGTGACCAGGTAGGCGAGCGGGACGTAGTGCTTGGCCTGGTGGACCAGCAGGGTCGAGTTCCAGCCGTCGACGAGCGCCGCCTTGAAGGCCAGCGCGGTCAGGATCGCGCCATAGATGGCGACGAAGTCGAGCGCGAGCAGGATCCCGATGCGGGCCAGCGTGCGAACCGTGTTCCAGCGCAGGATGAAGCTCAGTGCGGGCGGCCGGCGGCGGCGGACGTCGTGCTCGGCCAGGGCGAGGTTGACCGGCGGCGGGCTCGGCTGCGTGACCTCCGGCTGCGGTGTCGAGTGGGCTGTGCCGCGGGGGGCGGTCATCTCACCGATCTCTAACGAGTGGGCCTAAGAGATGTATCGCTCACGAGGTGGAGCCGATCAGAGCCTGACGTCCCGTCTGCTCCAGGGTGCGCGTCAGTCCTTCGCGCAGATTCACTTCGGGTTCCCAGCCCAGGACTTCGCGGGCCAGCGAGATGTCGGGACGACGCTGCTTGGGGTCGTCGACGGGGAGCGCCTCGTAGACGATCTCCGACGAGGCCCCGGTCACGTCGATGACGGTGTGCGCAAGCTCGAGCAGCGTGAACTCATCGGGGTTGCCGACGTTGACCGGCAGGTGCTGGCCGGACTCGGCGAGCGCGATCATGCCGCGGACGAGGTCGTCGACGTAGGTGAACGAGCGCGTCTGGCTGCCGTCACCGAAGACGGTGATCGGGCGGTCCTGCAGCGCCTGGCGCAGGAACGTCGGGATCGCCCGCCCGTCGTGGGGTCGCATGCGTGGGCCGTAGGTGTTGAAGATGCGGATGATCGACGTGTCGACGCCCTGCTGGCGGTGATAGGCCATCGTCAGCGCCTCCGCATAGCGCTTGGCCTCGTCGTAGACCCCACGCGGGCCGATCGGGTTGACGTGGCCCCAGTAGTCCTCGGACTGCGGGTGGACCTGCGGGTCGCCGTAGACCTCCGACGTCGACGCAAGCAGGAAGCGCGCGCGATGGCGCTTGGCGAGCCCGAGCGAGTGATGGGTGCCGTGCGAGCCGACCTTCAGCGTGTGCAGCGGCAGGCGCAGGTAGTCGATCGGGCTGGCGGGCGACGCGAGGTGGTAGACGACGTCGACCGGTTCGTCGACCGTGTAGGGCTCGATGATGTCGACGTTCACGTGGACGAACTCGGGCACGCGGATGTGCTCGATGTTGGCCAGTGAGCCGGTCTCGAGGCTGTCGACGCAGACGACGCGGTTGCCGCGGCGCAGCAGCTCGTCGCACAGATGGGATCCGAGGAAGCCGGCACCACCGGTGACAAGACAGGTGGCCATGTTGACCGCAGGTTATCGGGCTAGTGCCCAGGTGTCGTGGGTGGGCGGGGTCCGTGCTTCCAGCGTTCGTCCTCGCGCTTCCACAGCGGGGCCTGGGCCTTGATGTTGTCGATGATGTCGCGGGCGCCCGCGAACGCCTCGGCGCGGTGGGGGCCCGAGGCGGCGACGATCACCGACGGCTCGCCGAGCCCGACGCGGCCGATGCGGTGGTCGGCGGCGGCCTTGCACAGCCCGTGGCGCTCGATCGCCGCGGCGACGATCTCCGCGATCTTCTGCTCGGCCATCTCGGCGTACGCCTCGTAGTCAAGATGGTCGACCTCGCGCGTGACGCCGCTGAACGTGACAATCGCCCCGGCGCGCGGGTCTCTGACCGCCTCGAGCAGGCGGTCGACCGACAGCGGCTGCTCGCTGATCGCCCCGCCGGACACCGGCGGGATCAGGGCGAGCTCGTCGTCGGCGTGCAGCTCGGTGCCGGCGTCGGCGTACTCGCGGTTGACGGCCATCACGACGGCCGTGTCGCCCGCGATGTCGGCCAGCGCGGACAGGGCGTCGCGCACGCGCGCGCCATCGGCCAGCTCGAGCTCGACCTCGCTCGCGCCGGCGCGCTCGCGCAGCGCTGCGAACAGCCTGACGGTGACCTTCATCCTGCGGTCAAGGCTATCCTGGGGTGACACATGGCCACCGAGGAACGTCTGACGGTGGCGCCGATCGTCGGCCCTGACGATCCGCGCCGGTTCACCGACTCCGGGATCGAGATCGCCCCGCTGTACACGGCCGACGACGTGCCGGCCGATCTGGAGCTGGGCGAGCCGGGCGAGTTCCCGTTCATCCGCGGCGTCCACAAGGAGATGTACCGCTCACAGCTGTGGACGATGCGCCAGTACGCGGGCTACGCGAGCGCCAAGGAGTCCAACGAGCGCTACCGCTACCTGCTGTCAAAGGGGACGACCGGGCTGTCGATGGCGTTCGACCTGCCGACCCAGCTCGGCCTGGACTCCGACAACCCGCGTTGCCTGGGCGAGGTCGGGCGCACCGGCGTCGCAATCGACTCGATCGACGACATGCGCACCGCGTTCGACCAGATCCCGCTCGGCCAGGTCTCGACGTCGATGACGATCAACGCGCCGGCCGCGGTCCTGCTGCTGCTCTACGACCTGGTCGGCGAGGAGCAGGGCGTGCCGTCGGCGGCGCTGCGCGGAACGGTCCAGAACGACGTGCTCAAGGAGTACATCGCGCGCGGCAACTACATCTACCCGCCGCAGCCGACGATGCGGATCACGACCGACCTGTTCGAGTACTGCCAGGAGAACATTCCCAAGTGGAACACGATCTCGATCTCCGGCTACCACTTCCGCGAGAAGGGCTGCTCAGCGGTGCAGGAGGTCGCGTTCACGCTGTGCAGCGGGATCGCCTACGTGCAGGCGGCGGTCGACCGCGGGATGGACGTCGACTCGATCGCCCCGCGCCTGGCGTTCTTCTTCAACTGCCACAACAACGTCTTCCAGGAGGTCGCGAAGTTCCGCGCCGCCCGGCGGATGTGGGCGCACATCATGCGCGAGCGCTTCGGGGCCCAGAACCCCAAGTCGCTGATGCTGCGCTTCCACACCCAGACCGGCGGCGTCACGCTGACCGCCCAGCAGCCGGAGAACAACATCGCCCGGGTCGCGCTGCAGGGCTTCGCCGCGGTCTCCGGCGGCACGCAGTCACTGCACACCAACGGCTTCGATGAGGCGCTGGCGCTACCGTCGGAGCGCGCGGCGAAGATCGCGGTGCGCACCCAGCAGGTGATCGCCTACGAATCCGGCGCGAGCGACACGGTCGACCCGTTCGCCGGCTCCTACTACGTCGAGTCGCTGACCGACGAGATCCAGACGCGTGCGCAGGAACTGATCGACAAGGTCGACGACCTCGGCGGCTCGGTCAACGCGATCGAGTTCATCACCGCCGAGATCGACGAGTCGGCGTGGGGCTACCAGGAGCGCTACCGGATCGGCCAGGACGTCGTCGTCGGCGTCAACAAGTTCGAGGAGGACGAGGTCGAGGTCCCCGACCTGCTGCGCGTCGACCCGGAGTCCGAGAATGAGCAGGTCGCGCGGCTGAAGAAGTTCAAGGCCGATCGCGACCAGGACCTCGTGGCGCGGCGGCTCGAGGAGCTGCGCGAGGTCGCCCGCGGCACCGACAACCTGCTGCCGGCGATCCGCGTCGCGCTGAAGGACCGCTGCTCGATGGGCGAGGTCTGCGCGGCGATGGGCGACGTCTTCGGCGCGTACAAGCCTTCGTTCTAGCGGGAGGACTCGGGGCGCGCCGGGCGAAGTTCCGTGGCGATGCCGGAACCGACCGCCGAGCGCACGCTGGTCAAGTCGCCGCCCGAGCTGTGGGCCGAGGTCAGCGACCCGGACGCCCTGGGACGCCATCTCGAGGCGTTCGGCGAGATCCGCATCACCCGCTTGGAGCCCGAGACCACCGTCGCCTGGGAGGGCGACCGCGCGAGCGGCACGGTGCGCCTCGCGCCCAGCGGGTGGGGGACGAAGGTGACGCTGACGGCGGAGCTCGCGGCGCTGGAGGAGGCGCTGGAGGAGGCCACGGTGGAGGTGGAGGCGGCCGAGCCGGAGGCCGTTGAGCCGGAGCCGGTTGTGGTCGAGCCTCCACGGCCTGTGGTCGTTCCCGAGCCACCAGGCTTCTTCGCGCGCCTGTTTCGCCGCTCGACGCCGGTAGCGCCACCGCCCGACCCGGACCCGATCATCGAGGAAGAGGTTGCGCCCGAGCCCGAGCCCGAGCCCGTGGCGGCGGAGCCGGTGGAGCCCCCGGAGCCGGTGGACCCCCCGCTCGCGCCGGAAGACGCACAGAACGCCCTCACGTCCGCGCTGGACTCCCTCGGCGCCGCGCACCACCGCCCGTTCTCCCGCGGGTAGGCGGCCGCGTGGTGACGAATTGGCGCCATAGGCCAATCACCCACCGCGCAGCTCTCTGATCGCGAGGGCTTGATCCGCGTCGTGCTCTGCCAACTGGCAAGTCAGCGACTAGCATCCGCTCCCCGATGACCACGCGCCAGCACTCCCCCGAGACCTACGCCGAGCGTCTGGCCCAGCTCAACGAGCTGCGCGAGCAGGCGATTCACAGCTCCCCCGAGGCCGAGGCCAAGCAGCACGAGCGGGGGAAGTACACGGCCCGTGAGCGGGTCGAGAAGCTGCTGGACGAGGGCTCGTTCCAGGAGGTCGACACGTTCGTGCGCCACCGCACGACCGACTTCGACATGGAGAAGAACCGGCCCTACGGAGACGCGGTCGTCACCGGCTACGGCACGATCGACGGCCGCACGGTCTGCGTCTTCTCGCAGGACTTCACGGTCTTCGGCGGGTCGCTCGGTGAGGTCATGGGCGAGAAGATGTGCAAGGTCATGGACCTGGCGGCCAAGATCGGCTGCCCGGTCATCGGCATCAACGACTCCGGCGGCGCCCGCATCCAGGAGGGCGTGGTGTCGCTCGGCGCCTACGGCGACGTCTTCGTGCGCAACGTCCGCTGCTCGGGCGTCATCCCCCAGATCAGCCTCGTCATGGGCCCGTGCGCCGGCGGCGCGGTCTACTCCCCCGCCGTCACCGACTTCATCTTCATGGTCGAGAAGACGTCGCACATGTTCATCACCGGCCCCGATGTCATCAAGACGGTCACCGGCGAGGAGGTCGAGTTCGAGGAGCTCGGCGGCGCGATGGCCCACAACACGAAGTCCGGCGTCGCCCAGTTCGCCAGCGCGGACGAGGACGCGTGCCTGCAGGACGCCCGTTACCTGCTCAGCTTCCTGCCCCAGAACAACCTCGAGACGCCGCCGCGCGTTCAGACCGGCGACGATCCGCACCGCATGGACCTCGAGCTCGACGGGATCGTGCCCGACAGCCCGAACAAGCCGTACGACATGCGCGACGTGATCCATCGCGTGTTCGACGACGAGGAGTTCCTCGAGGTCCACGAGCACTACGCCAAGAACATCGTCGTCGGCTTCAGCCGCCTCAACGGACACGCCGTCGGCGTCGTCGGCAACCAGCCCAACCAGCTCGCCGGGGTGCTCGACATCGACGCCAGCGCCAAGGCCGCGCGCTTCGTGCGGACCTGCGACGCGTTCAACATCCCGGTCGTCACGTTCACCGATGTCCCGGGCTTCCTGCCCGGCACGTCGCAGGAGTGGGGCGGCATCATCCGCCACGGAGCCAAGCTCCTCTACGCCTACGCCGAGGCGACGGTGCCGAAGATCACCGTCATCACGCGCAAGGCCTACGGCGGCGCCTACGACGTCATGGCCTCCAAGCACCTGCTGGCCGACTTCAACTTCGCGTGGCCGACGGCCGAGGTCGCGGTCATGGGCCCCGAGGGCGCGGTCAACATCATCTACCGCCGCGACCTGGCCAAGTCGCCGACGCCGCAGGAGCGCCGCCAGAAGCTGATGGACGACTACAAGGCGCGCTTCGCCAACCCGTACGTGGCCGCCGAGCGCGGCTACATCGACGATGTGATCGTCCCGCACGAGACGCGCCCGAAGCTGATCTCCGCGCTGGAGACGCTGCTGACCAAGCGCGAGCCGGGGCCGAAGCGCAAGCACGGGAACATCCCGCTCTGAGTTCACACTGAATTGGCGTTCAGTTAGCCCGCAACCCGCTAGCGTTGCGCCATGCAAACTCGCCGCCAGTTCGTGACTGCGGCCGGTACCTTCGCCGGTGCCGCCGTTTTCGCCCCGCAAACACTCGCGCAGGGCCTGACCACGATTCGCCGGGCGCCGCGCGCGAAGGGCGGCAAATTCACCGACGGGATCATGTCCGGAGACGTGACGCCCAACGGCATCACGCTGTGGTCGCGGCTCGACGGCATCGGCGGCGCCGCACATGCGGAGCTCGAGATCGCCACCGACTCGACGTTCCGCCACGTCGTCGCGCGCAAGAACATCGCGACCAACGCGGCACTCAACCACGCGCTCAAGGCGCGGGTCGAGAAGCTCAAGCCCCACGAGCAGTACTTCTACCGGTTCTCGACGGCGTCGACCGAGTCCAAGGTCGGGCGCTTCCGCACCGCGCTGCCGGCCGATTCCAACCAGCCGGTCCACTTCGCCTTCTGGTCGTGCCAGGACTACACCCACGGCTTCTACAACGCCCACCAGGTCATGGCCAAGGGCGACTACGACTTCGTGGTCTGCCTCGGCGACTACATCTACGCCGAGACCTACCACACGATCGCCGACGGCACCGGCGTGCGCGAGGACAAGATCGGCACGGCCCCGCCGGCGCCCGAGAACACGAACCACGTCCTCGAGGCGATCACCTACCAGAACTACCTCGACAAGTACTCGCTGTACCGCTCGGACCCCAATCTGCGCGACGTCCACCAGCACTTCGCGACGATCATGCTGTGGGACGACCACGAGGTGCAGGACAACTACGCCGGCGCCGAGGCCGACGGCGGCCTGCCGCCGCAGAAGCGCTACTCGAACGCCCGCAAGGCCGCGGCCTACAAGGCGTACTTCAACTCGATGCCGGCCTACGCCTCGCCGACCGCGCCCAAGCGCCAGTACCGCACGCTGAACTTCGGCAAGACCGTCGAGCTGATCGCCATGGACCAGCGCCAGTACCGCAAGAACCAGCCGTGCGACGACGGCGTCGTCGTGCCATGCGCCGACTTCAACGAGCCGCGCGACTTCCTCGGCCAGCCGCAGATGAAGTACGTGCAGAACCAGCTCAAGAGTTCGAAGGCTGCGTGGAAGGTGATGGCCAACGAGGTGATGATCATGCCGACCGAGGTGCTCGGCGGCGCGTTCTTCGGCTTCGACAGCTGGCAGGGCTACCCGCAGGAGCGCGAGCAGCTGCTGACGTTCATCCGCGACAACAAGATCCAGGACGTGGTGTTCGTGACCGGCGACATCCACACGTTCATCACCGGCGACGTCAAGACGGCGATGGGCACCGGCGACACGGTCGCGATCGAGTTCGTCGGCGGGTCGATCACGTCACAGGGCCTCGGCGAGATCGACCTCCCGGCCGGCGGGGGCGTGACGATCCCCGGCAACGACAAGAACCCGGCGACGTCGCCGGCGGTCATCAGCGCGCTGAAGAGCGCCAATCCGTGGGTCCTCAGCGCCGACACCGACCACCACGGCTTTGCCGAGGTGACGGCGACGACGAAGACGTTCAACTGCAAGCTCGTGCGAATGGCGACGATCAAGCAGAAGTCGACGTCGGTGCTGGCCGACGGCCCCGATTTCGACATCACGCTCCAGCGCGGGCAGAAGTCGATCCTGCCGTAACGCTAGAGGACGCGCGCGACGATCTCGCGGACGACATTGACCAGCAGGTCGATGTCGTCCTCGGTCGTCTGCCAGTTGACGATCGCGGGGCGCAGCGCCGCACGGCCGCCGTAGGTCGTCGCGCCGGCGAGCACGCGCCCGTCGCCGGCCAGCGCGTCGCCGAGCTCGCGGTTGAGCGCCTCGAGGGCCTGCGCGTCGTCGAGCCCGGGCGGGTGGGCGCGGAAGCAGACGATGTTGAGCGTCACGTCGGCGAGGCGTTCGAGCTCGGGCGCCGCGTCGACCTGGTCGGCGAGGCGGCGGGTGAGCGCGACGTGGCGGCCCACCATCTCGCGATAGCCGTCGCGCCCGTAGGCGCGCAGGGTCGCCCACACCGGCAGCGCACGGGCGCGGCGCGAGTTCTCGGGCGAGAGGAAGCCGAAGTTCGGATGCGGATCGTCGGGCGAGGGCAGGTACGCCGCGCCGACGTTGAGCGCCTGAGGCAGGCGCGCCGTGTCGCGGACGAAGGCAAAGCCGCAGTCGTAGGGGACGTTCAGCCACTTGTGCCCATCGGAGATGACCGAATCGGCGCGCTCCACACCGTCGGTCAGGTGGCGCGTGCCGGGGTGCACCCGCGCGAACAGCCCGAACGCGCCGTCCACGTGCAGCCATGCCGGGCGGCCCGCGACGGCGTCGGCCATCGCGGCGATCGGGTCGAAGTCGCCGGCGTTGACCTCGCCCGCGTTGGCGATCACGATCGCCGGGCCGGTGGCCGCGTCGAGCTCGCGGCGCAGCGCGTCGAGGTCGAGCCGGCCGACAGCGTCGGCGCTCAGCGCCCGGATGTTGGCGCGGCCGAAGCCGAGCATCCCGATCGCCTGGATCGCGCTCGGGTGCAGGTAACCGCTCGACAGGATCAACGGCGGGGGCGCGCCGTGGAGCCCGTCGGCCTCGACGTCGAAACCGAGCTGCTCGGCCCACCAGTTGCGCGCCGCGGCGAGCGCGACGAAGTTCGCCATCGTCGCGCCGCTGGTCAGCACGCCGCCGAACTCGGGCGGCAGCTCGAACAGCTGGCGCAGCCAGTCGACCGCGACCTGCTCGAGGCGAGCGGCGAACGGTGACGACGCCCAGCCGTAGGCGACCTGGTCGTAGGCAGAGGTCAGCCAATCGGCGCCGAGCGCCGCGGGCGTGCCGCCGCCCATGACGAAATGAAAGAACCGCGGTCCGCTCGACCGCGTGGCGGCGGCGTCGGCGCGAGCGGCGAGCTCGGTCAGCGCGGCGAGCGCGCCATCGCCGGTCTCGGGCATCGGGTCGTGCCAGGCGGAGATACCCTGCTGCGCGCCGTCCGGAAGCACGGCCGCCTCACCGATCCCGTCGAGGTAGCGCCGCGCCTGCGCCGCGGCCAGCTCAAGCGCCGCGTCGACATCGTCGAGCTCATTGAGCGGGTCGGACACGACTCACGACACTAGCCGGTCAGCGCGAGCCCGCTCGCCGCGCCCAGGTGGGTCGTGGCGAGCGATGCGGGCGAGACGGCGACCGGGGTCTGCGAGCGCAGCCGCACGACGGTGTAGGTGTCGGTCGCCGTCGTCCCCGCCACAACGAAGCCCGGCGGCACGACGAACCCCGCGCCGGGCCGCGGCGGGCGCCGGCCGGCGCCGTCGGCGCCGTGCCCGGCCGTCGCCACGACGTCGATCTCGTCGACCGATGCCGCCGGCCCCATCGGAGCAAGGCGATTGGCGAATACCGTCAGCGGGATCCAGCCGGCCGACGGGCTGACGATCACGGCCCGCGACGCCCGCGCCGGGCCGAGCGCGCGCGCCACCCCGCGCCAGTCGTCGCGCTGGTAGCGCGATTGGGTCGCTCCGAGCAGCGTGACCGCGAGCAGGATCGCCGCCAGCGCCGGCGTCGCGATCCTGGTGGCGCGTTGCGGCAGCGCGGTCAGCCCGCAGCCGACGACCACGGCGACGATCGGCAGCACTGCCATCACGTTGCGGGTGTCGAGGTAGTCGAGACCGACGAGCGCGAGGGCGATCGGGACGACGACGGCCACCGCCGCCAGCGCCGCGAGCGCCAGGGCACGCGCGCGGCGTACGTGGTCATCGTCGCGCCACAGGCCGTAGGCGCCGAGCACGACGAGCGCCATGGCAAGCGTCGTCCACAGCACCTGCACCGGGACCGCGTAGCCGACGAGCAGCTGTTTGGGGACCTGCAGCACGCGCCGCCCGAGCCCGAGCTCGGCGATGTAGGCGGCGTGGCCGGTCGAGCTCTGGGCCAGCGCGAGCGGCGCCAGCGCAACGGCGGCCAGCGCGATCGCGCCGATCGCCGCCCAGCCGGCGCGCGAGCGCGAGCGCGCGAGCACCCACGCGATCTCTGGGGCGATGACGAACGCGGTGAAGTAGTGGGTGGCCAGCGCCAGCGCGCAGGACAGCGCCCAGCCCACCCACCAGCGTCGTGCCGCGCCGCCGCCGTCCAGCGCGGCGACGAGGCACCACAGCGACAGCGCGACGAGCAGCGTCGCCAGCGCGTAGGCGCGCGCCTCCTGCGAGAACCACACGCCCAGCGGCGCGGCGGCGAGCAGCGCCGCTGCGACGAGCCCGGCCCGCGGCCGCGCGATGCGGGCGCCGATCGCATAGGTGACCGGCACGGTCAGCGTGCCGGCCAGCGCCGACAGCGACCGCAGGCCCCACGGGCTGAGCCCGAACGCCTTGCCCCACAGCCACGCCAGCGCGTAGTACAGCGGCGGCGTCGACTCCTGATGGTGCACCGCGCTGAACACATGGCCCAGCGAGCCGTCGAGCACGCGCACCGTGTAGGCCTCGTCGAGCCAGTAGCTCTGGTGCCCGAGCGTCGCGAAGCGCACGATCGCGGCCAGCGCGGTCAGCGCCAGCACGACGACCCAGGTGGGCTGCGCCCGCGCGCCGTTCACCGCGAAGCAGACTCTCAGCCGAGGCGGATCGTCTGCGTCTCCACGCGGCCTTCGCGCGCGACCTCGAAGGCGGCCGCGGCGATCGCCAGATCCTGGATCGCCAGGCCGGTGGAGTCGAACAGCGTCGTCTCCTGCGGCGACCGGCGCCCGCGCGCGTCGCCGGTCAGCACGGACCCCAGATCGGTCACGTCGCCGCCGTCGATCAGAGCCGCCCGGACCGCGCCGGTGAGCTCGCCGCCGTGCGACGCCTGCTCCCACTCGTCGCAGAACAGCGTGCACGAGGCGACCGCGCCGGGGTCCATCTCGGCCTTGCCGGGCCCGTCGGCGCCGAGCATGTTGAGGTGCATGCCCGGCCGCAGGTCCTTGCGCGTGACGATGATGTTCTTGGCCGGCGTGACGCAGCAGACGACGTCCTGGGCCAGCGCCTCGTCGTGCGTCCCGACGACCCAGCCCAGCTCGTCGGCCAGCGCCTGGGCGGCCTCCTCGCGCGGGTCGTTGCAGACCCCCGGGCCGTAGCCGGCGGCGGCGAGGCAGCGCCCGGCCCAGCCGCCGTTGAGCCCGCAGCCCAGGATCCCGACCTTCTGGCCGACCGCGAGCTCCTGCGCGGCGATCGCCGCCACGGCGCCGGTGCGCAGCGCGGTCACCGCGCCGGCGTCGAGCAGCGCCAGCGGCTCGGATGTGCGCGCGTCGGAGACGACGAGCAGCCCGACGACCGCGGGCAGTCCGTTCTGCGGGTTGCCGGGGAACGAAGAGATCCACTTGAGGATCGCCAGGTCGCCGCCGCGAGCCGGCATGGCGCGGAAGTCGCCATAGCCGGGGCTGTCGAGATACACCTTCGGCGGCATCACCCACTCGCCGCGCCGATGGCGGATGAACGCGTCGCGAACGCAGTCGATCGCCTGCGACGCCGAGACCGCGTCGAGCACCGCGTCGTGGGACAGGACCAGCAGCTCCATGTCCTGGGATCATGCCGACCGTGTCCAGTCAGCGTCCCCAGCTACAGATCATGACCCCGGCTGCGTCGCCGCAGGAGGCCGCTGCGGTGATCGCCGCGGTCGACCGTTTCCTGCGCGACACCACGCCACCGCCGGCCCCGGCGCAGCCCAGCGAGAGCGCATGGATCCTCGCCGCGCGTCGCGAGGCCGTCGACCGCGGGCTCACCTGAGCAGCGCGCGGTTGACGAACGTCACCTTGACCGCCGGCCGCACGCCGCACGCCTCGTAGCCCCGCTCGCCCAGCCGCGCGATCAGCGCACGCGCATCGCGCAGCGGCCGGTTGTGGTGCAGCTGGACGGCGAACACCTTGACGCCCAGCGCTGCCAGGTCGAGCTCTGGGAGCAGCTCGTACTCGCCGCCCTCGATGTCGAGCTTGAGCAGGTCGATCCGCTCGTCGCCGTACTGGGCCATCAGCGACGGGATCGAGCGGCCCGGCATCTCGGCGTAGTCGTCGCTGTCGTAGAGCCCGGCCGGCGAGACCGAGTCGCTGTTGGGATCGTGGGTCGTCTGCATGCGGATCGAGCCGTCGGCCGGCGCGATCGCCACGGCGTCGGCGGTGAAACGGTCGTCACCGGCCATCTGGCGCAGCGCGCCGTCGACGAACGCCTGCACCGGCTCGAACGCGCGTACGGCCGAGGCGTCGAAGCGATGCAACAGCTCGCGATCAAACGAGACGTCGCCGCCGACCCCGACGCAGTAGCAGCACCACCCGGCCGTGATCGCATCGACCGGCAGGATCCAGCCGCCGTAGCTCGTCCCCACATCGACGGCGCCGCCGTAGCCGGTCACCGGGATCCGCGCCAGCGTGTACTCGAAGCGACGGCGGGCCAGGGCACTGCGGATCTTGCGCGGCCGCAGTTTGGAATGGAGGCTTGACAACGTGCGTCAAGCTACTCCAGTGCTCCGAGGTCTCCTGTCGGTCGTAGCCGCTGTCGCGCTGGCCGTTCCGGCCGTCGCGACCGCCGACGAACCGCTTCCCGACCCGACCACCGCGCCCGTCTACAGCCCGACGCCCGGCACCGTTCCCGCCGGGGCGCTGCCCGCGCCGGTCAAGACGTCGGCCAAGCTCGCGGTGCTCAGCCGCCCCCGACTGGTGCTCGACACGCGCCACCTACGCACCGCGCTCGAGGTCCGCTGTCGCTCGTCGGTCAACGGCGGCTGCAATGCCAACGGCAAGCTGTTCGTGAGGCTCCACGGGCGGCGCACGCAGATCGGCGCGTGGGCGGGGCGGATCCCCGGCCAGCAGATCTTCGCGCCGAAGTTCCATCTGACCGCCGCGGTGCGCAGGCTGCGCCCCGGCCGCGCGATCCACGGCTCGCTGCAGCTCACCAACCACGTCTCCAGCGCGCAGCGCGCCACGGTCGCCACCCAACCGATCACGTCGGTCGTCACCCTGCCGGTGACGATCCTCCCGCTCCCGCCCGCCGCACCGCCGCCCGGTCCCACCGTCACCACCGGCCCCGACGCCGGCGTCGCGCTGCCGACGCTGACCGGCAACGGCGGGCCGGGCAGCGCCACGGTGACCGGCCTCGTCAACACGAAGAACGAACACGCGACCTTCCATTTCGAGTACGGCCCTGCCAGGGGCGCCTACCAGGTGTCGACGGCCGAGAAGCTCGCCACCAGCGACGACCACTTCGAGCATGTCGTCAGCGGGACGCTGACCGGCCTCGGGTCGCTGCCCACGGTCCACTACCGGCTCGTCGCGACCAACGACGACGGCACGGTGTTCGGCGACGACCAGAGCTTCCAGGTGCCGTTCGTCCAACCGGCCCCGGGCGGCGCCCCGACCCTCGACGCGACGGCGGCCGGGCCGGTGTCGCTGATCGTCACGAACAACTTCTGTCTCGCGTCGCTCGTCGTGACGCTCGCCGGCCAGGACCTGACGTGCACGGTCTCGGTCTTCAACCCGCAACCCCCGGTCGTCGGGACCGGCGCGGGGACGACCGCGGTGCGCCCGGCCAACGAGGTGCTGGCGATCCACGCCCCGACCGGCATGATCGGTTCGACGACCCACTCACTCGTCGAACCGCTCCCGGTGGTCGTGGCGCCACAGGGCACGATGAATGGGACGGTGAAGTTCTCGGTCGTGCAGGCGCCGCTGTTCGGCATGCCCGAGACCGCCGAGCAGGTCGGCGGCCCGCTGTCGATGGCGACGATGCCCTCAGCCGGGCGACCCAACCTCCACCTCAACGTCTCGTGCAAGCCGCCGAGCACATTCGTCGCCGGCGCCGAGCTCGACTGCACGATCACGATCCAGAACACCGGCCCCGACACGGCCGACATCACGAGCTTCGAGCTGCACCCCTCGGCCCCGCTGAACCCCGACGGCGACTTCACCGACGGCGACCCGCCGCTCGCGCTGCGCGGCATCATGACCGGCGGCAGTGGTGACCCGGTCACGATCAGGGCGCGGCTGAAGACGAACAAGAACGCGGCCGTCGGCGCGGCCGCGTTCGTGCAGGTCACGGTCTCCGGCATCGATGACACCGACCGCAACCCGTTCAGCGCCTCCGACACCAGTACCCCGGTCGGAGTCGCCGGCCGCCCCTGAAATACCTCATATCCAGTCGGGATTACCTTGCTACGCTTTGCGACCAGGCCGATTCCGCGACGAGGAGCCGTTTCTTTCCATGGAGCCCAGCAGCGTCAGCAAGGCCCCTCGCGGGTCGCTGGCAGACCCCGAGATCTACGAGAACGTCCCGGGGCACGTCATCCCGATCCTCGAGCGCGAGTTCGACGACTTCGACATCGAGGCGGAGAAGTTCCTTGACGGCCAGACGGACGAGACCGAGTTCATCGGCTTCCGCCTCAAGCAGGGCGTCTACGGCCAGCGCCAGGCCGACGTCCAGATGTGCCGTATCAAGCTGCCGATGGGCGGGATCACGCCCGACCAGTGGGAGGCGTTCGCCGACGTCACCGAGCGCTACGCGCCGCTGAACAAGGCGCACATCACGACGCGCCAGAACATCCAGATGCACCACATCCCGCTGCGCCAGATGGCGTCGCTGATCCGCGAGCTCGCGCCGTCGGGCCTGTCCAGCCGCGAGGGCTGCGGCAACACGGTGCGCAACGTGACGGGCGACCCGTGGGCGGGCATCGCCACCGACGGCGAGATCTTCGATACCACGCCGTACGCCGGCGCGTACGTGCGCTACTTCGTGCGCCACCCGACGACCCAGCTGATGCCCCGCAAGATCAAGACCGCGTTCGAGGGCACGCCCGACGTCGACCGCTCGATCACCGGCATTCACGACATCGCCTTCCTGGCCAAGGTCCGCGACGGCGTCAGGGGCTTCGAGATGCGCGTCGGCGGCGGCACGTCGATCATGCCGCGCGTCGCCCCGACCCTGTACGACTTCGTCGCGGCCGACAACGGCGAGTACCTGGAGGCCGCCGAGGCGGTGCTGCGGGTCTACGACCGCCAGGAGTGGCTGCGACCCAACCGCGCTCGCGCCCGGATCAAGGTCTTCGTCGACAAGTTCGGCATCGACGAGCTGCGCAGGCAGGTCGACGAGGAGCGCCAGCTCGACTGGGTCGCCGAGCGCCACTTCGACGTCGCAGGCCTGCGCTTCGACGTCGACGAAGAGGCGCAGGCGCCGGCGCTGACCGACGGCTACGCCTCGGCGAACGGCGACCTGCGCGAGTTCGAGGCGTTCAAGCGTTACAACGTCCGCCCGCAGCGCCAGGCCGGGTTCAGCGCCGTCGAGGTCAAGGTCTTCCGCGGAGACCTGACGCCGGAGCAGATGCGTGGCATCGCCGAGATCCAGCGCCGCTACTCGGGCGGCTTCGCCCGCACCACGGTCGGCCAGAACTTCGTCCTGCGCTGGGTGCGTGACGACGCCGTCTACGAGGTCTGGCGGGCACTCATCGAGCTGGACCTCGGCGAGGGCGGCGCGCAGACGATCATCGACAACGTGAGCTGCCCCGGCACCGACTCCTGCAAGCTCGGTATCACCAGCTCGATGGGGCTCAACAAGGCGATCAACGAGCGCCTGGCCGAGATCGACGTGACCGACGAGCTGACGCGCAAGATCCACATCAAGAACAGTGGCTGCCCCAACGGCTGCAGCCAGCACCACATCGCCAACATCGGCTTCTACGGCGCGTCGATCAAGGTCGGCGAGCACACGATCCCCGCGTACGTCGCGCACGTGGCCGGCAACTTCGAGGGCGGCGAGGTCGTCTACGGCCAGCGGCTGAAGATCCGCCTCCCGGCCAAGCGCGTGCCGGATGCCATCGAGCGCTGGCTGAAGATGTACGAGACCGAGCGCGAGGACGGCGAGGAGTTCAACGCCTACGTCGGGCGCGTCGGGACGATCCGCTTCGAGGACGAGGCGCGCGACCTGTCGCTGCCCGTGGAGTTCAGCCTCGAGTCGATGAACACGTTCATGGACTGGGACCGCAACCAGCCGTTCGAGGTCATCCGCGGCGAGGGCGAGTGCGCCGTATGACCACGAGCATGGAGGCCGTGCTCGAGCGCGCCGTCGCCGAGCATCACCCGCGGCTGATCATGCTGTGCTCCTTCCAGAAGGAGGAGTCGGTGCTCGTCGACGCGCTGCTGCAGATCGCGCCCGACGCGCGCGTGGCGACGATCGACACCGGCGTGCTGTTTCCCGAGACGCTGGCCACGTGGCGCGCGTTCGAGGAGCGCTTCGGCCTCAAGGTGGAGGTCTTCGACGCCCTCGGCGAATGGACGGGCCCCGACAACTGCTGCTCGGCGGCCAAGGTCGCGGCCCTGGAGAGCGCGCTCGGCGGCGTCGACGCCTGGATCACCGGCCTGCGCCGCGAGCAGGGGCCGACGCGCGCCGAGACCGAGCAGATCGAGTTCGACGAGCGTCGCGGGATCTGGAAGTTCAGCCCGCTGGCCCACTGGACCGAGAAGGACCTGTGGCGACGCATCCACGAGCGCGACCTGCCCTACCACCCGCTGCACGACCAGGGCTACGAATCGATCGGCTGTGCCCCGTGCACGCTGCCCGGCAGCGGCCGCGACGGCCGTTGGGCCGGCAGCGACAAGACCGAGTGCGGCCTGCACGTCGAGCCGCCGGCGACGACCGGGACGGGCGTCGCCTGATGCTCGCGACGACGTGGCTGGGCGTCGATCCGCTCGTCGCAGAGGCGGCGCCCGCCGCATGATCCGCGACCGCTCGCTGACCCACCTTCAGGCGCTCGAGGCCGAGGCGATCCACATCATGCGCGAGGTCGCAGCGGAGCTGTCCAAGCCGGTGCTGCTGTTCAGCGCCGGCAAGGACTCGATCGTGCTGCTGCGCCTCGCCGAGAAGGCATTTCGCCCCGGGCGCTTCCCGTTCCCGCTGATGCATGTCGACACCGGCCACAACTTCCCCGAGGTCATCGAGTTCCGCGACCGGCGGATCCGCGAGCTGGGCGAGCGGCTGATCGTCGCCTCGGTGCAGGATTCGATCGACACCGGGCGCGTCGTCGAGGAGACGGGCCCGCGGGCGTCGCGCAACCGCCTCCAGACGACGACGCTGCTCGACGCGATCGCCGCCCACAACTTCGACGCCGCGTTCGGCGGCGCGCGCCGCGACGAGGAGCGCGCCCGGGCCAAGGAGCGCATCTTCAGCTTCCGCGACGACTTCGGCGGCTGGGATCCCAAGGCCCAGCGGCCCGAGCTGTGGAACATCTACAACGGCCGCATCCGCCGCGGCGAGAGCGTGCGCGTGTTCCCGCTGTCGAACTGGACCGAGCTTGACGTCTGGCAGTACATCGAGCAGGAGCGCCTCGAGGTCCCGTCGATCTACATGGCCCACGAACGCGAGGTCTTCCGCCGCGACGAGATGCTCTACGCGGTCTCGCCGTACATGGAGCTGATGGACGACGAGCAGCCGTTCACGACCTCGGTGCGTTACCGCACGGTCGGCGACATGAGCTGTACCGGCGCGGTCGCGTCGACGGCGACGACGCTCAAGGACGTGGTGGCCGAGATCGCGGCGACGCGGATCACCGAGCGCGGCGAGACGCGCGCGGACGACCGCGTGTCTGAGGCCGCCATGGAAGATCGAAAAGTTGCCGGCTACTTCTGAGACCGGGCTGCTCCGTCTGGCGACGGCCGGCTCGGTGGACGACGGCAAGTCGACCCTCATCGGCCGGCTGCTCTACGACACGAAGTCGATCCTCCAGGACCAGCTCGACCAGGTCGCCGAGGCGTCCAAGCGCCGCCACGGCGACGACGGGCTGGACCTGTCGCTGCTGACCGACGGGCTGCGCGCCGAGCGCGAGCAGGGGATCACGATCGACGTCGCCTACCGCTACTTCGCCACGCCGAA
This sequence comes from uncultured Actinomycetes bacterium, assembly GCA_963766605.1. Taxonomy (GTDB): domain Bacteria; phylum Actinomycetota; class Thermoleophilia; order Solirubrobacterales; family Solirubrobacteraceae; genus AC-49. The sequence goes on along the minus strand of CAVYAT010000002.1, from coordinate 499,960 downwards.
GCGCTCGTTCATCCTCGCCGACACCCCCGGCCACGTGCAGTACACGCGCAACATGGTCACCGGCGCGTCGACGGCCGACGCGGCGATCGTGCTCATCGACGCCCGCAACGGCGTCGTCGAGCAGACCAAGCGCCACGCGTTCATCGCCTCGCTGCTCGGCATCCCCCACGTCGTCGTCGCCGTCAACAAGATGGATCTCGTCGACTTCGACGAGGAGGTCTTCGACGCCGTCGCGCGCGACTTCTGCGTGTTCCGCAAGCGGCTGACCGGCGTTCGCGACGTCGCCTTCATCCCGATTTCGGCCAAGGACGGCGACAACGTCGTCGAACGCTCCGATCGGATGCCGTGGTACGGCGGGCTGGCGCTGCTCGAGCACCTGGAGACGATCGAGGTCGGCGCCGACCGCGACATGGACAACCTGCGCTTCCCCGTGCAGTGGGTGATCCGCCCCGGCGACGACCAGCACCACGACTACCGTGGGTACGCCGGACAGATCGCCGGCGGCGTTGTGCGCCCCGGCGACGAGGTCGTCGTGCTGCCCAGCGGTGTGCGCACGACCGTGGCGTCGGTCGAGACGGCCGACGGCCCGCTCGACGAGGCGTTCCCGCCGATGTCGGTGACGATCCGCCTGGCCGACGACGTCGACGTCTCGCGCGGCGATCTGCTGTCGCATCCCCACGAGCAGCCCGAGCTCGGCCGCGAGTTCTCGGCCGACGTCTGCTGGATGACCGACCGCCCGCTGCGCCCCGGCGGCCGCTACGCGATCAAGCACGCGACGTTCGCCGCCCAGGCGATCGTCGACGAGCTGGTCGACATCGTCGACGTCCACACCCTCGAGCGCACCAGCGCGCCCGCCGAGCTCGGCCTCAACGACATCGGCCGCGTACACCTGCGCACCTCACGCCCGCTGGCCTTCGACGCCTACAACCGCAACCGCTTCACCGGGTCGTTCATCCTCATCGATGAAACGACCAACGACACGGTGGCGGGCGGCATGATCGTCTGACGACTACGCTTCGGCCCGCATGTTCTCCAAGGTTCTGATCGCCAATCGCGGCGAGATCGCGATCCGTGTGGCGCGTGCGCTCGACGAGCTGGGCATCGCGTCGGTCGCCGTCTACAGCGAGATCGACCGCGACGCGCTGCACGTCGCGCGGGCCGGTGAGGCGTACCTGCTCGGCCCCGGGCCGGCCGCCGAGAGCTACCTGCGCGTCGACAAGATCGTCGAGGTCTGCCGCGAGTCGGGCGCCGAGGCCGTCCACCCCGGCTACGGCTTCCTGGCCGAGAACGCCGAGTTCGCCGCGGCCCTGGCCGACGCCGGCATCGTGTTCATCGGACCGCCGGCGAGCGCGATCGAGGCGATGGGCTCAAAGACCCGCGCCCGCGAGCTGATGCAGGCGGCCGGGGTGCCGATCGTGCCCGGCACGACCGAGGTCATGGAGACCGTGCAAGCCGCGGCGCAGGTCATCAATGCCGAGATCGGCTACCCGGTCGCGATCAAGGCGTCGGGCGGCGGCGGCGGCAAGGGCTTCCGCGTTGCGCTCGACGAGTCCGAGCTCGAGAAGGCGTTCGAGGGCGCCAGCCGCGAGGGCGAGAAGTTCTTCTCCGACGGACGCGTGTACGTCGAGCGCTACCTGCCCGACCCGCGCCACGTCGAGGTCCAGATCCTCGCCGACACCCACGGCAACTGCATCCACCTCGGCGAGCGCGACTGCTCGGTCCAGCGCCGTCACCAGAAGGTCATCGAGGAGTCGCCGGCCCCGGCCGTCGACGAGGCGCTGCGCGAGCGGATCGGGAAGATCGGCGTCGACGCGGCCAAGGCCGTGGACTACGTCGGCGCGGGCACGATCGAGGGCCTGCTCCAGGACGGCGAGTACTACTTCCTCGAGATGAACACCCGCGTACAGGTCGAGCACTGCGTGACCGAGATGGTGACCGGGATCGACATCGTCAAGGAGGGCATCCGCGCCGCCGCCGGCGAGCCGCTGTCCAACTCCCAGGACGACGTCGTGCTGCGAGGCCACGCGATCGAGTGCCGTATCAACGCCGAGGACGCGTCGAAGAACTTCGCCCCGGCGCCGGGGAAGATCGGCGCCTACAAGGAGCCGACCGGCCCCGGCGTGCGCGTCGACTCGGGCGTCGGCGCGGGCGGTGAGGTCAGCCCGATGTACGACCCGATGGTCGCCAAGCTGATCGTCTGGGACGCCGACCGCGAGCAGGCGACGCGGCGGATGCTACGGGCGCTGGGCGAGTACGAGATCGAGGGACTGAAGACGCTGATCCCGTTTCACACCGCGCTGCTCGACACCGACCAGTGGCGAAACGGCGAGACGTGCCGCGACCTCCTCGAGTCGGCCGACTGGCTCAAGACGCTGGCGTTCGAGAAGGCGCCGAAGACGTCCGACGACGACGCGGCGACCGTCGAGCAGTCCTACACGGTCGAGGTCGGCGCGCGGCGCTTCGACGTCAAGGTGTTCGGCCCGGCCGGCGGCGCACCCGGCTACGCATCAGCGGCGGCCAACGGCGCCACGGCCGCGCCGGCGCGGGCCAAGCCCCAGCGGGCCGCGCGTTCCGCCGGCGCCGGCGGCGGCCCCGACGAGCTCGTCGCGCCGCTTCAGGGCAACATGTGGAAAGTCCTCGTGGAGCAGGGGCAGACCGTCGAGGAGGGCCAGATCATCTGCATCATCGAGGCGATGAAGATGGAGAACGAGATCGTCGCCCACAAGGCCGGCGTGATCGAGACGCTGTCGGTCAAGGAGGGCGAGCCGATCCAGAGCGGCGCTCCGATCGCCGTGATCCGCGCCGCCGCCCCCGCCGCATCGGAGTAGGTAGGCCGCGCTGCTGGACTGCGCCCGGATCCTCGGCAGCGGCGGCTTCATCCCGACGGGCAGGCGCGAGACGTCATCGCTGCTGCTGACCCCCGAGGGCCTCGGCACGATCGCCGTGGTCGTCGACGCGGGTACCGGTCTGCGCCGCCTGGTCACCGACCCGTCCCTACTGGCGGGCCGGACGCACCTGCACCTGCTGCTCACCCACTTCCACCCCGACCACATCTGCGGCCTGCCGTACCTCAGCGAGCTGCACGGCATCGAGGTCGTCGTCCACGGGCCCGGCCGCGCGCTGCACGACACGCCCACGCAGGAGATCCTCGACCACCACTACGCCGAGCCGGTGTCGGGCGCAAGCGGCCTGCGCTGTGAGGACTACGGGGCAGGTGAGACCCAGGTCGGCCCGGTCACGGTGACGGCACGCGTTCAGGAGCGCCACCCCGGCCGCTCGATGGGCCTGCGCTTCGGCGACCAGCTCACGTGGTGCACCGACACCGAGGCCGACCCCGCGACCGCGCAGTTCGCCCGCGGCGCCCGCGTCCTGGCCCACGAATCGTGGCTGCCGGCGCGCTCGGGGCACACGGCCGCGGCGGCCGCCGCGCAGATCGCGGTCGACGCGGACGCCGAGCGCCTCGTTCTGATCCACGTCCCGCCGCACATCACCGACGACGTCGCGCTCGGAGACCCGGCGGCCGCGGTGCACGACAATGTCGTCGTGGCAACGGACGAACTGGAGCTCCTCTGATGGCCGTTCGCACGTGGAAGGCGCAGCCGCACGAGGCCGAGGAGGTGGCGCGGCTGATGATCGGCTTTCGCAACTCGCTCGGCGAGGACTGGCCGTCCGACAACGCGTTCCTGGCCGGCATCGAGCAGCTGCTCGAGGACCCGAACACCGAGTACGTTCTCGGCGCGGTCGCAGACGATGCGCCGGCGGCCGGGGTCGTGCAGCTGCGCTACCGCTGGGGGCTGTGGCGGGCCGGCGTCGACTGCCTGCTCGAGGATCTGTTCGTCGAGCAGTCCGCCCGCGGCACCGGGCTCGGCCGCGCGCTCGTCGAGGCGTCGCTGCACCGCGCGCGCGATCGTGGCGCGCGGCGGATGGAGCTCGACTGCAACGAGGCCAACGCCGTCGCCCAGCAGCTCTACGCCTCGCTGGGCTTCGTCAACTCCACTCCCCACCGCTACGACGGCGCCCGCGACCTCTACCTGCGTGTGCACCTCGACGGCGGCCCTGACCTACCGTAACTCGGATCGCCGTGCGAGGTTGAAAAGACATGAACATCCGCACGACATCGATGGCGGCGGCGATCGTGGCGCTGGCCGCGACGGCCACCGTCGCAGCCGCGAGCACCGGCCCTGTCCTGGGCGCCCGTGCGTTCGCCCCGCAGGGCGGCGGCTTCGGCTCCGCCCATCCCAAGGCGTTCTTCAACGGCGACGACGAGTCCGGCTACGTCGGCCACATCACCTGGCATCACTGGGGCGCCGCGACGGCGACCGGCAGCGGCCGGCGCGCCACCGGCCCGCAGACGACGATCGCGATCGAGCTGCGCGCCCACGACCTCGGCCACTGCCCCGGCTCCTCGCGCCTCGCCTATCGCCACCTGTCCTTCCGCCAGCCGGCCCACCCCGGCGGCAAGTTCGGCGCCTGGCACGACTGGGCCGGCGGCCACAGCATCTGCACGATGCCCTAGCCGGCCTGCAGGCGCGCCAGGTTCTCGCCGTGGATCCGTTTCTGCTCGCCCGTGCGCCGGCCTTCGGGCAGCGGGGCGTCCGGCAACGCCTCGAGGTAGGCCCGGTCCTGCGCCAGCAGCGTCTGCGCGAGCTGACGGGTGATCGGGCCGCCGTGGCCGGGCACGACCGTCTCGGCGCGCGCGACCAGCGGTTGCAGGCGCGCGAGCGTCTCGAGGTAGACCTCGCGCGACCCGGTCTCCGACAGCCACGGGATCTCGACGGGCGACAGGTGGTCGCCGAGCACCAGCACGTCGCACCACGGGACAAAGATCGCCATCCCGTCGACGGTGTGGCCACCGGTCGGGTGCAGCTCGAGCTCGGCGTCGCCGACCTCGCACCTGCCGGGCACCGGCAGCGCCTGAAGGCCGCCGAGCGCGAGCGGCCGGGGGCGGACGATGTAGTTCTGATCGTCGAACTCGCGCAGCTCGCGCGCCGCCGCGCCGGGCTCGGCCGCCAACCGCCGCGCCGTCGACTCGGCGACCCCCAGCGGCGCGTCCGGCCACGCCGTGCGCCCCAGCAGGTGGTCCCAGTCGGCGTGCGTGGCCAGCAGGCCGGTGAACGGGAAGCCCGCCTGCGCCACGACCTCGGGCAGCGCGTCGAGCTCCTCGGGCAGCACCGGCGAGTCGATCACGAAGCCCTCGTCGCCGTGGCGGACGATCGTGCATGTCGTCTGCCAGTAGGCCGACGTCGCGACGAGCACGTCCGGCGCGACGGCGACGACCTTCACAAGCCGAGGAGCTTGGCGGCCTCGAGCAGGTTCTTGACCTCGGCGGTCGGCTTGCGCTGGCTGGAGTCAAGCACTTCCTTGGTCCGGTTGACCCAGATCACCGGGACCTTGAGCTTGATGCAGGGCTCGACGTCGTGGTAGTAGCTCGACGCGACGTGGACCCAGCCCTTCTTGGTCCCCATCCGCCGCGCGCACTCGTTGAAGTGGGCCGGGTCGGGCTTGTAGGAGCGCACCTGCTGCGCCGTGACGACGAGCGACAGGTCGGCCGGGATGTGGCGCCGCGTCTGGCCGAGCAGCTTGTCGTCGACGTTGGAGATCAGGCCGGTCTCGAACGCGGCGGTGAACTTGCGCAGCTGCGGGTTGGTCTCGCGAAACGCCGCCCAGCGCTGCACCGAGTCGGGCAGGAAGCCGGCCCGCGAGGGCTCGAGTGGCCAGCCGATCTTCTTCGCCACGTCGACCGCGGTGCGTCGCAGGACCTCGGCGTAGAGCTCGTATGAGCCGCCCTCGATCTGGCGCGAGGTCTCGTGGAACAGGGGCAGGACCTCGTCGCGGTCGATGGTGAAGCCGTCGCGTGCCGCCTCTTTCTCGAACGCCTCCGCGACGCCCGTATCCCAGTCGATGAGCGTGCCGTAGACATCGAAGGTGACGAACGAGATCTTGGTGGGGAGCGCCATGAGAACGGGCATTCTGCCATTTGGCTATCGTCCCCGCCCGCTCATGGACCTGCTCGAATACCAAGGCAAGCAACTATTCGCCCGCCACGGCATCCCGGTGCCGGCCGGAAAACCGGCCGAAACCGTCGACGAGGCGGTCGCCGCCGCCGACGAGATCGGCTACCCCTGCGTGGTCAAGGCGCAGGTGCTGATCGGTGGGCGCGGCAAGGCCGGCGGCATCAAGGTGGCCCAGAACTCCGACGAGGCGCGAACCCACGCCGGGGCGATCCTCGGCATGGACATTCGCGGTCACACCGTCCACCAGGTGTGGATCGAGGAGGCCTCCGACATCAAGGAGGAGTACTACGCGTCGGTCGTGTTCGACCGTGCCGCCAGCTCGACGCTGATGATGCTGTCCAAGGAGGGCGGCGTCGAGATCGAGGAGGTCGCGGAGACCAACCCCGACGCGATCGCCCGCCTGCACGTCGACCCGTTGCTGGGCTTCCAGGGCTTCCACGGCCGCCGGCTGGCCTTCGACGCCGGCCTCGACGCCGATCTCGTGCGGCCGGTCGGCGCGATCCTGGCCCAGCTCTACGCGGCCTACGTCGCCGAGGAGGCGATGCTGGTCGAGGTCAACCCACTGGTCGTGCTCGGAGACCGCAGCGTCAAGGCGCTCGACGCCAAGGTCACGCTCGACGGCAACGCGCTGTACCGCCACGCCGACAACGCCGCGCTGCGCAACCCGGGCGCCGAGGACCCCCAGGAGCAGATGGCCAAGGAGCGCGGGCTGACGTACGTCAAGCTCGACGGCGACATCGGAATCCTCGGCAACGGCGCGGGGCTCGTGATGAGCACGCTCGACGTCGTCTCGCTGGCCGGCGGCAAGCCCGCGAACTTCCTCGACGCGGGCGGCGGCTCGAAGGCCGAGGCGATCACCAGCGCGGTCGAGGTCATCCTGTCCGACCCCAAGGTCAAGGCCGTGCTGTTCAACATCTTCGGCGGGATCACGCGCTGCGACGAGGTCGCCAACGGGCTCGTCGCCGCGTTTCACCAGATCAACCCCACGGTGCCGTTCGTCGTGCGCCTCGACGGCACCAACGACGTCGAGGGCCGCCAGATCGTCACCGAGGCCAACCTGCCCAACGTCCACTCGGCGACGACGATGCTCGAGGCGGCCGAGATGGTCGTCAAGCTGGCGGCGGGGGAGGACCTATGAGCGTCATCGTCGGCACCGAGACGCGGCTCTGCACGTCGGGCATCACCGGCCGCGAGGGCACGTTCCACACGCTCAACAACCGCCGCTACGGCACGACCGTCGTCGCCGGCGTGACGCCGGGCAAGGGCGGCTTCGAGGTCGAGGGCATCCCCGTCTTCAACACGTTCGCCAAGGCGATCGCGGAAACCGGCGCCAACACCGCGATGGTATTCGTGCCGCCGCCGTTCGCGGCCGACTCGATCCTCGAGGCCGCCGACGCCGGGGTCGAGACGATCATCTGCATCACTGAGGGCATCCCGGCTCACGACGAGCTGCGCGTGTTCAATCACCTCCAGACCCGCCATCCGCAGACGCGGCTGATCGGCCCCAACTGCCCGGGCGTGCTGTCACCGGGCAAGGCGAACGTTGGGATCATCCCGGCGTCGTTCTTCAAGGAGGGCAACGTCGGCGTCGTGTCGCGCTCGGGGACGCTGACGTACCAGATCGGCAACGAACTGGCCCTGCGCGGCTTCGGCAACTCGTCGATCGTCGGCATCGGCGGCGACCCGGTACCGGGCTCGAACTTCATCGACATCATCGCCCTGTTCCAGGACGACCCGCAGACCGAGCTGATCGTCATCTCGGGCGAGATCGGCGGGTCGGCCGAGGAGGAGGCCGCGCAGTTCATCAAGGACAACGTGACCAAGCCGGTCGTCGGCTATATCGCCGGGGTCACCGCGCCGCCGGGCAAGACGATGGGCCACGCGGGCGCGATCGTTTCGGGCTCGAGCGGCAGCGCAGCGGCGAAGATCGAGGCGCTGGAGGCGTGCGGTGTGCGCGTCGGGCGCACACCGACCGAGGTGTCGGAAATCGCCATGCAGATTCTCGGTTCCTGAGCATCGTCCGCTAGCCTGAGGGGCGTGGCCAGCGGGGATTCCGAGTCCGACGTCGCGGCGGGCCTGAGCGAGCTCGAGTGCAAGCTGCGCGACCTCGAGCGTGCGTTCTCGACGCTCGGGCACGAGTACGACGGGCGGCCGGTCGAGCCGCCACCGTCGGACCACCTCGCCCCGCCGCCCGCGGCCGAGCCGCCGCCCGCCTCGCAGCCGGCCGCCCCGGCGCCCGATGACCGGCTCGAGGAGCTGCGGCGCTCGCAGGAGCGGCTGTCGGCAACCGTCGAGACGCTGATGGCCGACGTCTCAAAGCTCGTCGACGGTCTGGCCAAACCGCCGCCCGCGGCGCCGCCCCCCGCACCACCGCCCGTCGCCCCGCCGCCGCCTCCGCTGGCGGTCGCGCCGCCCCCGCCGCCGCCCCCGGCGCCGCTCCCCCCGCTCCCGCTCAAGCCGCCCGAGGAGCCGACGCCGGCGCCCGAGCCGCGCAGCATCCGCGACTACGTACCGAAGCCGCCGGCGACGCGCCCGCCCGCCGACGATGGCGCCTGACGGACCGCCGCTCCGTCGCCGACGATCAGCAATGCAGCCGCTGCGGCTGCTGATGATCGTCCTGATCGCCGCGCTCATCGGGGCGATCCTCTTCGTGACCTTTCTCGTCATCCCACTGGCGATCCTGCTCGTCGTCTACATCGGTCTCGTCGCCGCGGACCGCCTGCGCCACCAGCGCGATGCCGACGACGAGCAGGGTGCCGCCTGAGCCGCCTGGTTAAGCTGAGGGCATGGCCCCCAGTGACGTGATCTCCTTCGCCCGCGGCGCCCCGTCGCTCGACATCATCGACGTCGAGGGGCTCAAGGACGCGGCCGCGCGCGCCCTGACCAACGACCCCGGCGGCGCCACCGGATACGGCACGTCGATCGGCTACGTGCCGCTGCGGCGCTGGATCGCCGAGCGCCACGCAGTGTCCGAGAACCAGGTGCTGGTGACCAACGGATCGATGCAGGCCGACGCGTTCCTGTTCGACGAGCTGGTCAGCGCCGGCGACGCGGTGATCGTCGAGCGCCCGACGTATGACCGCACGCTGCTGTCGCTGACCGGCCGCGGCGCCGACGTCCGGATGGTCGAGCTCGAGACCGACGGGATCGACGTCGATGCGCTCGCCGAGGTGCTCGAGGGCGGCCTGCGGCCGAAGCTCGCGCACATCATCCCCAACTTCCAGAACCCGGCCGGCTACACCCTGTCGCAGGCCAAGCGCCAGAAGCTGCTGTCGCTCGCCAGCGAGCACGACTTCGTTGTCTTCGAGGACGACCCGTACATCGAGTTGCGGTTCGCCGGCGAGATGCTGCCGACGATGCTGTCGCAGGACCACAGCGGCCGCGTCGTCTACGCGTCGTCGTTCTCCAAGACGGTCTGCCCCGGCATCCGCGTCGGCTACCTCGTCGGCCCCGAGCCGGTGATCGCGCGGATCATCAAGCGCGCGACCAGCACCTACATCTCGCCCAACATGATCGCCGAGGCGATGGTCTACGAGTTCTGCCAGTCGGGCGCGATCGAGCGCTCGATCGAGACGGTCAAGGCCGCGCTGTCTGACCGCGTCGACGTGCTCGCCGACTCGCTCCAACGCCACATCCCCGAGGCGTCGTTCACAGCGCCCGAGGGCGGCTACTTCATGTGGGTGACGCTGGCCGAGGGCACCGACGTATCGGCGCTGTTCGACTTCGCCGCCTCGCGCGGCGTCGCGTTCGTCAAGGGCACCGACTTCCTGCTCGACGGCGGCGAGAACACGATGCGCCTGGCCTACTCCGGCGTCACCGCGGACCGCATCGAGGAGGGCGTGCAGCGGCTGGCCGCGGCGCTCGCCGAGGTCCGCAGCGCGACGCCGGCGCCGGCCTGACGACGAGCGCCGAGGCTAGCGCCCGTAGCGCTCCCGGCCCAGCACGAGCTGGTCGGGCAGCGTGACGCGCGGCGGCGGCGACGGATCGGCGAGCACGGAGACGGTCTGGGCGACGCTGGCGGTGACGACGCAGCGCTGGCCGTCGACGGTCTCGACGACGACCTCATCATCGTCGGAGACGACGACCGTGCCCTCCAGGCCGGGCTCGAGCCCGCTGACCTTCAACACCTGGAGCAGGTCCTCGGCCTCGTTCTCGAAGCGCAGGACGGTCACCGAGGCGCCGATCTCGACGTCGGCCAGCGGTGCACCCTCGATCCGAGCGCCGGCTTCGATCGGGTGGCCGTGCGGGCAGGTCTTGGCGTCGCCGATCGCCGCCAGCATCCGCTCCTGGAGCACCGGCGACATCGCGTGCTCGAGCCGTTCGGCCTCCTCATGGACCTCGTCCCACGGGATCTGGAGCACGTCGGTGAGGAAGCGCTCGATCAGCCGGTGGCGGCGGACCATGTCCTCGGCGTGCTCCTGGCCCGAGGCGGTGAACGAGATCGAGCGGTCGCCGGCGCGGGTGATGTACCCGTCGCGTTCCAGGCGCCCGACCATCTCGTGCACGGTCGGCGCCGACAGCTGCATCGCGCGCGCGACGTTGGCGCCGGTCATCGGCAGACCGGCCTCATACAGCCAGTACAGCGTCTGGAGGTACTCCTCCTCGGCGACAGTGGCGTGATCCTCAGCCATGGCGTCCAGTCTAGGCTAGAGGAAATGTCGCTTCCGCTCACGCCGCCGCTCAAGCCCCAGCTCGCGCTGTCGCGCGTGATGTTGCCCGAGGGCGACGAGTGGGCCTATGAGCCCAAGTGGGACGGCTTTCGCTGCCTGGCGTTCGTCGACGGCGACGACATCGACCTGCAGTCGCGCAACGCGCGCGGGCTGCGGCGCTACTTCCCAGAGCTCGAGTTCCCGTTCGACGAGCCGTGCGTGCTCGACGGCGAGATCGTCGTGCACACGCCGGGCGGCGACCGGTCGGTCGGTGCCCAGGACTTCGACCTGCTCGGCCAGCGTATCCACCCCGCGCAGTCGCGCGTGAACCGCCTCGCGCAGGAGACGCCGGCGACGTTCGTCGCCTTCGACCTGCTCGCACGCGGCGCCGACGTCCTGCTCGACCTCCCCTACCGCGAGCGCCGCGCCGCCCTGCAGGACTTCATCGTCGCGCCGCTGGAACTGACGCCGATGGTCAAGTCTGCCGACGGCGCCCAGGGGTGGCTCCAGGGCGCCGAGGGCGTCATCGCCAAGCAGCTCGACGCGCTCTACAAGCCCGGTGAGCGCACCGGCATGGTCAAGGTCAAGCGCGTGCGCACGGCCGACGCGGTCGTCGTCGGCTGGCGGCCGGGCAAGGCGCCGGGGACCGTCGGCGCGCTGATTCTCGGCATGTACACGCCGGACGGCAAGCTGCGCGAGGTCGGCCACAGCTCGGGCTTCAGCGCCAAGGAGAAGCGCGAGCTCGTCGCCTCGCTCGCGCCGTATGAGACCGGCCAGCGCGGCTCCGGCGAGCCGAGCCGCTGGACGCAGGGCCGCGACCTCGAGTGGATCGAGCTTCGTCCGGAGCTCGTCGTCGAGGTCACGTTCGACCACACCTCCGGCGGCCGCATCCGCCACGGCACGAAGGTCCAGCGCTGGCGCGACGACAAGGCGCCGGCCGACTGCACGGTCGACCAGCTCGACCAGTGACGCCGACAACCGAGACGCGCGAACGCGCGCTCGTGCGGTCGCTGGTGTTCATCTGCGTCGTGATGGCGGTGATCTCGAGCCTCGGCGCCCCGCTGATCCCGGCCATCGCCCGCGACCTGCACGCGAGCGTCAGCAGCACGCAGTGGTCGCTGACCGCGACGCTGGTCGTCGGCGCCGTGTCGTCGCCGCTGCTCGGGCGCCTCGGCGACGGGCGCCACCGGCGCCGGGTGCTGCTCGGGACGCTGGCCGCCGTCGCCGTCGGCGGCGCGCTGGCCGCGCTGGCGACGTCGCTGCCGGTGCTCGTCGCGGGCCGCGCGATGCAGGGCCTCGGCCTCGCGCTGCTCCCGCTGTCGGTCGCCGTCGCCCGCGAGCACGTGTCGGCCGCGCGCGCCGGGCCGACGATCGCGCTGCTGTCGGTCGCCGCGATGGCCGGAGTCGGCCTCGGCTACCCGCTCACCGGGCTCGTCGCCGACCAGATCTCGATCTCGGCGGCGTTCTGGTGCGGCTCGATCTTCACCGTGTTGGCGTTCGCGCTCGCGGCGCTGTTCGTGCCCGCCGCGAGCGACACCGGACGGCGGCGCCAGATCGACCTCGCCGGCGCGCTGATGATCGCTTCGGGTCTCGTGATGCTGCTGATCGGGCTCGACCGCGCGCCCGACTGGGGCTGGGGGTCACCGCGGACGGTGGGGCTGATGGCCGCCGGGGTCGCGCTGTTGGCCCTGTGGGCGCGCCACGAGCTGGCGACGCGCGACCCGCTCGTGCAGCTGCGGCTGTTGCGCCACCGCAACGTGCTGACCGCCAACCTCGCCGGGCTCGTGCTCGGGGTGACGATGTACATCGTGCTGGTGTCGGTCACGTCGTTCGTGCAGCTGCCGGGGTTCGGGCTCGGCGAGTCGGTGTTCGTCGCGGGCCTGACGCTCGTGCCGATGTCGGTGCTGAGCTTCGTGGCCAGCCGCACGCTGCCCGCGGCGCAGCGGCGGATCGGGCTGCGCGCGATCATCCCGGTCGGTTCGCTGACGGTCGCGCTGGCGATGCTCTTCTTCGCCCTGACCTCGACCGCGCTGTGGCAGATGTTCGTGACGATGAGCCTGATCGGCCTCGGCCTCGGCTACACCTACGCGGCGATGCCGGGGCTGATCGTCAACGCGATTCCGGCCGACGAGACCGGCAGCGCGATGGGCTTCTACCAGGTGTCTCGCTACGTCGGGTTCTCGATCGGCAGCGGCCTGTGCATCACGCTGCTGCGGGCGCTGGGGACGGGCAATGTGCCGACGCTGCACTCGTACCGCGCGACGGCGCTCGTCGCGGCGGCGATCGCGGTCGCCTGCGCCGTGCTGAGCTGGCTGCTGCCCGGCAGCGCCGCCTCCCACGCGCCGCCGCCCGACCCCGAGCGCGCGTTTGAGGAAGGCATCGTCGCCACCGCGGGACTGGAGCTGCTCGAGGAGCCTGCGTAGCTCGCTAGTTGTAGTTCCCGGGCACGTTGGTCGCCTCCGCGGGTCGCGGGCGCGGGCGGTGGCGCACAACTGCATCACTGAGGAAGGGGGGCCGGGTCGCCCGGGAGCTCGCGCGTAGGCGAACGTCCCGTTCTGTGGCCTATGGGCACCAGAACGGGACGTTGGCCGGCGCAGAGGGGCTGGGGCTGCGATTCGTGCCTCCCAACGCCGCCGGCGCCGGTGACTGCGCCTTCCTCAGTGACGCACTTCCGAACTCCCGGGAACCGCACATCAACCGAACAACATGCCTGGGACCTACAGCTAGTCCTTGCGCGCGCGGCTGGGCTGCACGCGCTTGGGCTCACCCTTCTGCTTGGCGAAGTTGGGCGGCCACGGCGCGTCGCCGAGGCCCTCCTCCTCGTCGCGGCGAGCAAGGTCGTGGAGCTGGTCCAGCGAGTGGTGGACGTCGTCGATCGTGGCCAGCGGGTCGCCCTCGGCCTTCAGGCGCGCGGGGACGGTGTCGAGGCGCAGGTCGCCGGGCTCGACGTCGGCGACCTCGTCCCAGCCAAGGCCGCACGATACGCGCGCGTCGGCGACCGCCCGGACGCTGTACGCCGAAGCGATCGTGCGGTCGCGTGCGTTCTGGTTGTAGTCGAGGAACACGCCGACCCGCTCCTCCTTCCACCACTTCGACGTGGCCCGGCCGGGCATCCGGCGCTCAACCTCGCGCGCCAGGGCCAGCACGGCGCGGCGGACCTCGGTGAAGTCCCATTTCGGCTCGATTCGCACGTAGATGTGGATGCCGCGCGAGCCCGACGTCTTGGGGAAGCCAACGAGGCCGTGGTCGGCGAGCACCTCGCGGACGGTCAGGGCGACGTCGCGGACCTGGCTGAACGGGATGTCGGGCTGCGGGTCGAGGTCGATGCGCAGCTCGTCGGGATGATCGACGTCGGCGCGGCGGACGGGCCACGGGTTCCAATCGATGTTGCCGAGGTTGACGCCCCAGATCAGATGCGCCGTGTCGACCGGCGTGAGCTCGGTCGCGCTGCGCCCGGACGGGAACGTGACGGTGGTCGTCTGCAGCCACTCGGGCCGCTTCTCCGGCACGCGCTTCTGGTAGAAGGGCTCGCCGTCGATGCCGTTGACCCAGCGCTTGAGGATCACCGGCCGCTCGCGGACGCCGAGCAGGACCGCGTCGGCGCACGCGAGGTAGTACTCGGCGAGCTCGAGCTTGGTGATCGGCGGGCGCCCGTCGCCGGCCGGGAAGTACGGCTTGGCCGGGTTTGACAGCCGCAGCTCCAAGCCGTCGACCTCGATCGTCGTGTAGTCGTCCTTGGCCATGGGCCTGGAAGGATGACCGACCGTGCGTCCGGTTCTCATCGCGGTCGGTGCGTTTGCGTCGCTGCGCGCCAGTCAGGCGGCCGCGGCGATCGCCCGTGGCCTGGAGGCCGAGGGCTTTCAGGCCGACCTGTGCGCGGCGTCCGACGGCGGGCCGGGGACGCTCGAGGCGCTGCTCGTGGCGCTCGGCGGCGAGGCGTTGCGGGGCGGGTTCGCGCTGGTCGAGAACGGCCACACCGCGATCGCCGAGACGCCGGCGGCGCTGGACGCCGCGCTGGGCAGTGAGGCATCGGTGGTCGTCTATGCCGGCCCGGTGCAGGACGCCCCGCCCGCAACGGACCGGCGCATCGTCCGGCCCGACGCCGCGTTCATGCTCGACGCGCTGGACTACAACGCGCGTATGCGCGCCGCGCGCGCGGTCATTGTCGGCGGCGCGTCGCTGGCGCCTGCCGACCTGCGCGGCACGCTGATCTCGGAGGCCGCGACGCGCGCCCGCCAATCCGGCGTGCCGTGTTTTGCGATCGCCGGCCGCGTCGGGATCGACGCGTTCGGCGCACGGATGCTCGATCTCGAAGTCGTCGCCCAGGCGGCGACGGCAAAGACGATCCAGCGCGCCGCCCAGGCGCTGGCGCCCCACCTGCCGAGCTCGTAGCTCTGGGCTCAGCCGAGCGCGAGGACTGCGACGGCGTGGTTGTTGTGGAAGCCGCTGATGCCCGACGTCCGGGCGATCTCGCTGAATGTGTAGAGGCCGGCCAGCGGGGCGCCCGCGGCGTGGGCGGCGAAGCGCGCGATCTCGTCGCTGGTCGTGTCGGCGAGGACGCCGCGACGGCCGACGCAGTCGAACGCGATGAGGCCGGTCGGGGATGAGCCATGCAGGGCGGCCCTCGCGTCGGTGCAGGCGGTGTCGGTCGCCTGGAGGACCGACGCGCAGTCGCCCTGAAACGCGCGGACGAGGCTGCCCCGGGCGACCGGGATCTGAACCTGGAGCGCCCGCATCTCGAAGTCGGCGCCGACGATGTGGCGAGGATGCACGCAGGCGCGCGAACGCTTGACCCCGAGCGGGGTGGCGGCGGCGAAGGCCGCGAACGCCTGCGGATCGCAGGCCGCGGCGGCCGGCGCGCCGGCGCGCTCGAGGTAGACGTCGAGCGCCGGCTCGTCGTCGAGCGCGAGGATGCTGTGACCGAGCGTGCGCGAGACGAACATCGGCTCGCCGCAGGGCGTCCAGCCGTGACTGACGCCGACGCCGAGCGGTGCGTCGGACCCGATCGCGACGGCGACGACGCAGTCGTGGATCGCTTCGCCGTCGTGGATCTGCCAGTCGTCGCCCGACGAGCTGTGGGGGCGCACGCAGCCGCCGATCAGCGGCACGGCGGCACCGGCGACCGAGTAGGCGCCGCGCACGACCTCGCGCGGGTCGCCGCTGATCCCGTCGGTGAACAACATCAGCGCGATGTGATCGCGGTCGGCGACGTCGCCGACGCAGGCGGCGGCGTCGGCGGCAGCGTCACGCAGACTTCCGGCGACGCGAATCGCGGCCGTTGAGGCGGCGAAGCCGTCGCCGCCGAGGGCAATCACGACGAGTGAGTCGTCGCCGGCGCCGTGAGCCGACATCTCGCCGCCCGTCACGCAGCCGGCGATCGCGGCGTCCGGGGCACCGGCGCGCAGCGTGCGGGCGATGGCGTCGAGGTCATACGAGGCGGCGGCGAAGACGATCAGTAGCTTCGGCTCAAGCTCTCCCGTCGCGGCGGACAGCGCGTCCTGCGCGGCGATCTCAGCGTCGTGCTGGGCACTGCGTCCGACGTACATCCAGCGAGTGGCGGACTCGTGGATACGCACGACGTCCAACCCCTGGGTGGCATCCATAATCGGGTCATCGGCCTGACGTCCGGGGTATTTAGGCGCGTCGGTCGGTGGGTCAGCGGCCGGCAGCGAGCTCGGTGACGACGGCCTCGTAGACGCCGTCGCCATAGGACGCTTCGGCGACGCGGATGTTCGGTTGCCCGGCGATCGCCTCGCGGATCGTCGGGTCGCGCGTGACGGCGTTGGCGACGAGCCAGAACGCGCCGAGCTGGACGGCGCTGGCGAGGTCCTCGCGCGAGTCGCCGGCGCCGATGCAGCGCCGCGTGTCGTAGCCGCGAGCGCGCTGGTGGAAGGCGACGCCGGCGGCCTTGGAGACGGTCGCCGGGAGCAGGTGGAAGACGTGGACCTCGTCGAGCCCGTCGAGCGCCGCCGAGCGGCTGTGGACGACGCCGTTGTCGAGCAGGCGCAGGTTGGCGTAGCCGGCGTCCCCCAGCAGTGTGTTGGCCTCTGCGGTGTCGACGAGGCCGCGGAACAGGTGGGAGACCTCGCGGTTGTGGTGCCACGGGTCGTGGTGCTCGAGGCGGCCGGGATACTGCTCGAGCAACAGCGACGGGGCGCCGCCGTTGGCGATCTGGTCGTGGATCGTCGTGTCGCCGTCGGGCATCAGGTCGCCGGTCAGCCAGTGCTCCTCGCCGTCGAGCATCACGCACGCCCCGGCTTCGAAGATGTACGAGGTCTGGCCGAGCAGCCGCGCGTCCTCACCGACGCTCGCCCGCCCCCGTCCGCTCATCAGCACGACCTCGGCGCCGGCCCGCGCGCACGCCTCGACCGCGCGCACGCCGAGCAGCGTGAACTCACCATCGGCGTTCTGCAGCAGCCGCCCACCCGGACCCAGCAGCGTCCCATCGAGATCCACATACAGCGCGTCCACACCCCCAACGTTAGGGGGGTGCTGCGCCAGACGTGCGGCGGACCGGCACCACGGCGGCCCGTTTCGCACCCAGAGTGCGGCGAGTTGGCCGGTGGGTTCGCTGACGCGCGGTGGCGCGTCTCTAGCATGGCTCGAGATGGCAATCACGAGGACCGAGACCCCATGGAGCGAGCTGCTCGACGCCGGGCGCAGCGACGGGCGGCTGGTTCGTGAGGCGTTTGAGGGCGCGCGCGAGGCCGACGCGGTCGCGCTTCCCGAGGACCTACACCCCGAGCTGCTCGCCGGCCTCAACGCGGCCGGGATCGACAGCCTCTACCGCCACCAGGCCGACGCGCTTCAGCGCGCGTGGGACGGCCCGACGATCGTCACCACCGGCACCGCATCAGGTAAGTCGCTGTGCTTCAACCTGCCGACGCTCGAGGTCCTGTGCAGCGATCCCAAGGCCCGCGCGCTGTACCTCTACCCGACCAAGGCGCTGGCCCAGGACCAGGCGCGCGCGATCAACGAGCTCGGCCTGCACCGGCGCATCCGCCCCGCGATCTACACCGGCGACACCCCGCGCGAAGAGCGCCGCGCGATCCGCAAGCGGGCGAACCTCATCCTCACCAACCCCGACATGCTCCACATCGGGATCCTGCCCCACCACGCCCAGTGGGGCGACTTCTTCGCCAACCTCGCGGTCGTCGTCGTCGACGAGGCCCACGTCTACCGCGGCGTGTTCGGCTCGCACGTCGCCAACGTCCTGCGCCGCCTGCGCCGGATCGCCGCCGCCTACGGCACGACCCCCCGCTTCCTGCTCGCCAGCGCCACGATCGCCAACCCGGTCGAACTCGCGCAGCGACTCACCGGCCTCGACGAGATCGCGCTCGTCGACCGCGACGCCTCGCCCGGCGCCCGGCGCGAGATCGCGATGTGGAACCCGCCGGTCACCGACGAGGCGCTCGGCCTGCGCCGCAGCGCATGGGCCGAGGCGGCCGACATCGTCTTCGACCTCGTCACCCAGGACGCGCGGACGATCTGCTTCATCAAGTCGCGCAAGATGGTCGAGCTCGTCGCCCGGCTCGTGAAGCTGCGCCTCGACGAGGAGGCGCCGGAGCTGGCCGACAGCGTCGCGCCCTACCGCGCCGGCTACACGCCCCAGCAGCGTCGCGAGCTCGAGCGACGACTGACCAACGGCGAGCTGCGCGCGGTCATCACGACCGACGCGCTGGAGCTGGGGATCGACATCGGGGCGCTCGATGCCGCGGTCTGCGTGACGTTCCCCGGCACCGTCGCCTCGCTGCGCCAGATGTGGGGCCGCGCCGGGCGGCGCGGCCGTGGGCTGGCCCTCTACATCGCCGGCGAGGACGCCCTGGACCAGTTCTTCTGCCGACACCCCGACGAGTTCCTCGAGCGCCCGGTCGAGGCGGCGATCCTCGAGCACGAGTCCGAGCAGATCCACCTCGCCCACCTGCTGTGCGCCGCCCACGAAGGCCCGCTCGGTCCCGATGACGCGCAGTTCCTCGGGCCCCGCTGGCGCGCCCACGCCGAGGCACTGGCGGCGCGCGGCGAGCTGATCGAACGCGCCGGGCGTTTCGTGCTGCGCGAGCCCGAGGACTACCCGGCCGCGCGCGTGGCGCTGCGCAGCGCGTCGGTCGACGCGTTCGCCGTCATCGAAACGGCCAGCGGCGAGCTGCTCGGGACGGTCGAGGCCGCGCGCGCGTTCACAACCGTCCACGACGGCGCGATCTACCTGCACCAGGGTCGTTCGTATGAGGTCAAAGAGCTCGACGTCGACGGCCGCACGGCGCTCGTCGAGCCGTTCGACGGCCCCTGGTACACCCAGCCGAAGTCCGAGACCGAGACCCAGATCGAGCGCCTGCTCGACCGTCGCACCGCGCTCGGCGTGACGCTCAGCTTCGGCCAGGTCGCGGTCACCCAGCGCGTGCTCGCCTACCAGCGCAAGGGGATCGCCGACCACGACCAGATCGAGCTCGTCGGACTCGACCTGCCCGAGACGACGTTCTCGACCCAGGCCCTGTGGTACGAGCTCGGCCCCGACATCGTCGCCTACGACTTCCCGACCGACGCGCTGCTCGGCGCGCTGCACGCGACCGAGCACAGCCAGATCGCCGTCCTGCCGCTGCTGGCGATGTGCGACCGCTGGGACATCGGCGGCCTGTCGACCAACGGCCACCCGCAGACCGGCGGCCCGACGATCTTCATCTACGACGGCCACCCGGGCGGCGTCGGGATCACGCGCCAGGGGTTCCGCGCGTTCGAGATGCTGGTCGCCGACGCCTACCGCCTGATCGGCGAGTGCCCGTGCGAGGCCGGCTGCCCGTCGTGCGTGCAGTCGCCCAAGTGCGGCAACCTCAACGAGCCGCTGAGCAAGCCCGGCGCGCTGGAGGTCATGGCGCGGATGCTCGAGCGCTAGCCGAAAGCCGCTCGCAAGACCGATCGCAACAGCGAGCCGGGGCATGGACAGGCACCGGACGCTGGCCCCCGGCGCCGGATGTCGCCCAATGCAACCGCGTTGCAGCTTTCGCTGCGCAAACCTGCGCATCTCTTTGCAGGGCTGGCCACGGCGAACGGGACCGCCGATGGTGTTCGCATGGTCCGCCCGGCCACGACATTCGCTGTGCTCGCGCTGCTGGCGCTCGTGCCCTCCCACGCGTCGGCGAGCGGCGGCATCTCAGCGGCCGCAGCCGGCCAGACGCATGCCGCGCGACCGGCGAGCCCGGCCGACTCGGGCGGCGCCTCCTACGGCACGGCACCGCTGCCGCCGGCGCCCGTGGCCAAGCTGTTCAGCGTCAGCCCGCACCAGCTGCGTGCCGACCGCACGCCGCGGATCATCGTGCGGATCGACGAGCCGCGTGTGCACAAGGTGTCGCTGAAGATCTCGTTCTACGCGCTGCACGGCAGCGGCCGGACGCTGCTGATCAGCGGCGGGCGTCATATGACCGGGCGCCGGATCGTGCTCGCATGGCCCGAGGGGGCCAAGCTCCATGTCGGGCGCTACCGGGTGATCCTCCACGCGGTCGGCCCGCACGGGCTGCAGCTGCACCGTGGCGGGCATCTGTCGGGCCGGGCGACGCTGACCGTGACGCGCGTCCCGAAGCCCGCGCCCACGCCGGTGATCGCGCCGACGACCACGACGACACCGCCGCCCGCGCCGACCCCGGGCGGCACCTTCCCGGTCCAGGGCCCGCACAGCTACGGCGACCGCTTCGGCGCGCCGCGCAAGGGCTACAAGCACCAGGGCCAGGACGTCCTCGCGGCGCTCGGGACGCCGGTCGTCGCGCCGCTGGCCGGGACGATCGACACGACCGGGTACCAGGCGACGTCAGCCGGCTACTACGTGGTCGAGAACGCCAGCGACGGCCATGCGTTCTTCTTTGCCCACTGCGCCCATGCGAGCGTCGCTGTGACGCCCGGGCAGACGGTCGCCCAAGGTCAGGAGCTGTGCCATGTCGGCCAGACCGGCGACGCGACCGGCCCGCACCTGCACTTCGAGCTCTGGATCGACGGGTGGCGGCTGGGGAAGGCCAGCCACCCGGTCGATCCCCTGCCCCAGCTCCAGGCCTGGGACCACTGACGCCGCTCAGCAGCTGTACTGCGACAGGTCCGTCGAGTTGGCCTGGTTCTTGAACTCGTCGGTGGCGTCGCGCACCTCTTCGCCGCGCGGCAAACCCGGCAGCTCCTGTGGGCCGTAGGACAGGAAGTCGAACTTCAGGCCCACCGACACGTCGCCCTCCGTCGTGCAGAGGTCGACTTTGAAGCTCATCCGCCGCACGCGCTTGTGGGCGTCGACGTACACGTCGACCGGCAGGACCGCGTTGCCCTGCGACGCCTTGACGAGCTTGAGGAACTGCTGCGTCTCGCTGCGCTCGCTCGGCGCGACCGTCTTCAGGCGCTTGGCGAAGTCGACCTGCGCGCGGTAGTGGGTCGTCGGGGTGCCGTTGACGTCCTCGGAGCCGACCTTGTTGACGCTCTCAGCCGACTTGAGGAACTCGAGGACCTTCGATGGGTCTGACGTCGCCTGACCGGACACGCCGCCCGCGCCGGCCTGCTGCTGGGCCTGCTGGTAGACGTCGGACTTGACGCGCAGCCACG
The DNA here is from genome assembly GCA_963766605.1 of uncultured Actinomycetes bacterium. GTDB lineage: Bacteria > Actinomycetota > Thermoleophilia > Solirubrobacterales > Solirubrobacteraceae > AC-49. Next base: position 478,731 of record CAVYAT010000002.1, on the reverse strand, counting down.
GGCCGGAGTTGTCCTTGCGGATGTAGATGTAGGGGTTGTCGAACCGCACGTCGACCGTCGTGCCTTCGACCCCCATGGACATCGTCCCGCGCAAGCTCTTGGAGTCGATCGCGCCGTGGCCGGAGATGTCGATGCTCTGCCCCTGGGCGCTGGCGGAGATCGAGATGGCGTACTTGAAGCCCGAGCCGTGGGTGCTCTCGTAGGCGGCGTTGGCGATCTGCGAGGGCGGGATGACCGGCTCGCTGCTGCCGCAACCGGCGATCACGACGATGAGCGCCAACGCGGCCGCGATCGCGGCGAGCCGGAGACGCGTGCGGGCGAAACTGTTCATGGCCGCAAGCTCATCAACCCGCGTGTGCGCGCGCAATCGGGGACCGACCCTGAACTTTCAGAATTCAATAGGGGCCGCGATTGACGATCGTCGGTCCGCCGGTGAAGCGGTACCCTCACCGATCGCGGCGAGATAGCTCAGTTGGTAGAGCACACGACTGAAAATCGTGGTGTCCCCGGTTCGAGTCCGGGTCTCGCCATCGGGGCCGCAGATTTCGCTTGGGCAGACGAATGTCTGACCCGGTGGATGGTGGCGGGCAACAGCGGAAGCGGCATGGGCGAGTCGGCAGCCTGATAGTCTGTACGAAGACTATCTCTGTACAGACTGTCTTGAAGAGGGAGCCGCAAACATGTGGACGAACGAGCAGACCATCGAGACCACCGCGGCCCCGGGAGCGATCTGGCGGTTGTGGTCGGACGTCGCCGGCTGGCCCGACTGGAACGCCGATATCGAGCACATCGAGATCTCGGGACCCTTTGTCGCCGGCAGCACGATCTCGATGACGCCGCTCGGACAGGACCCGGTCCTGCTGAGCATCGCCGAGGCGGTCGAGCCCGAGCTGTTCATCGACGAGGCCCGCCTCGCAGACGTCGTCGTGCGTACGATCCACAGAGTCGATCGGCTCGACGACGCCCGCAGCCGGATCACGTATCGGATGGAGATCAGCGGCCCGGCGGCGGATGGCGTCGGGCCTGAACTGGGCCCGCAGATCAGCGCCGACTTCCCCCAGACGCTGGCGGCGCTCGTCCAGCACGCCGAGCGCTGATGGCGCTTCACCCCAGCGAGAGCCCGGGGTTCCTGCTGTGGCACGCAACGCTGCGCTGGCAGCGTGGCGTGACGGCGGCTCTGGCGCCCCTCGACCTGACCCACGTGCAGTTCGTGCTCCTCGCCTGCACCTGGTGGCTCAACGACCACGGGGAGCAGCCCTCTCAGGTCGGCGTCGCGGCGCAGGCGGGCACCGACATCAAGATGACCTCCCAGGTCCTGCGAAGCCTCGAGAAGAAGGGCCTGATCGAGCGCGATGTCGACCCGGCCGACAGTCGCGCCCGGCGACTGCGCGTCACGCCGCGCGGGGCGCGGCTCGCTCCACGGGCGATCGCCGTCGTCGAGGCGGTCGACGCCGAGTTCTTCTCCGAGCTTGAGCCGGCGGACACCGTCCGGTTCCTCGGTCGCCTGGCGGACCTCCCCGAGCCGAGCTAGGCCAGATCGCTGAGGCGCCGGTCAGTCTACGCTTCGCGCACGGTGACGAGGCACGGGGCTGAGATCCGGTTTCTTGAGTTCAATGGCTCGCGGGTCGCGCTGTCGGTGACCGGCACCGGGCCACCGCTCGTGGCGGTCGCGTGGTGGGTGAGTCACCTGGAGCTCGACTGGCGCGACGAGGCGTTTCGGTCGTTCTGGGCGTCGGCCGGAGCCGGCCAGACGCTGGTCCGATACGACCATCCAGGGACGGGCATGTCGGACCGTGAGATCGACGCGTCGAGGTTGACGCTCGACGATCAGGTGGCTCTGCTCGGAGCCGTTCTGCACGAACTCGGGCTCGAGCGGGTCTCCCTGGCCGGGGGCTCTTCGGGGGGCTGTGCCGCGATCGCGTTCGCGGCGCGATTCCCCGAGCGAGTGGATCGCCTGCTGCTGTACGGCGCCTACGCCGACGGAGCATCGATCGCGCCGGCTGCCGTCCGCGAGGCGCTCGTCGCAGCAGTCCGTTCGCACTGGGGACTGGGGTCGCGCGTCCTGGCCGACATCTTCGTCGGTGAGCGCAGCGACGAGGCACGCCGGCGATTCATGCGCGACCAGCGGGCCTCCGCGGAGGCCGAGACCGCCGCGGCTCTGCTCGAGCTCGCCTACCGGATGGACGTGCGCCCCCTGCTCGCAGACGTGGCCGCGCCGACGGTCGTCGTCCATCGCCGCGACGATCGCGCGATCCCGTACGCGTGCGGGGCAGACCTCGCCGCCTCGATCCCCGGCGCACGGCTCATCGGCCTCGACGGCGACGCCCATCTCCCCTGGGTCGGCGACTGGATGTCGGTCTCCCGAGCGCTCGGCTCATTCCTGACCGGTTCCGACGCCGACGCGGCACCGCACGATCCTGCCGCGGCGACGCTGCTCTCGCGACGCGAGCACGAAGTGCTGGCCCTGATCGCCGACGGGCTGAGCGATCGCGAGATCGCCGAGCGGATCGTCGTCAGCCCTCACACGGTGCACCGCCACGTCGCCAACATCAGGGCCAAACTCGGGAGCGGATCGCGCGCCGCCGCGGTCGCGGAGGCCGCCCGACTCGGCCTTCTCTGAAGCACCGTCACCCGATTCGGCCATCTGGGGCAGATGGCCGGATGAGGCGATGTGCGAAACCCACCGTCGACGTACCGTCTCGCCGATGAGCACCATCACCGAACAGATCGGCCCCCCGGCCGAGGCGGGACTCTGGGCCCGCGCCTCCGCAGCCATCTACAACCCCGTCCTGTGGGCGGGCGAGCTGCGCGGGATGCGCTCGCAGCGGCGTGACCTGCTCGCCATGGCGCGCGGGCGGACGCTCGAGCTCGGCAGCGGGACCGGGCTCAACGCCCCCTACTACCCCGACGACCTCGACGAGTTGATCCTCACCGAACCCGCGGCGCCGATGCGCAAACGCCTCGAGAAGGCGGCGCGTCGCCGCACTCGCCCGGCAACGGTCCTCGGCGCCCCCGCCGAGCGGCTCCCGCTCTCCGATGCATCGCTCGATACCGTCGTGTCGACCCTGGTGCTCTGCACCGTCGACCGGCCGGACGTCGTCCTCGCGGAGGTCCGGCGCGTGCTGAGACCGGGCGGGCGGCTGTTGTTCATCGAGCACGTGCGGGCTGACTCGCCGCGGCTCGCCGCGTGGCAGGACCGCCTGGAGAAGCCGTGGCGACGATTCGGCCAGGGCTGCCGCTGCAACCGCGCCACCGTCGAGCAGATCGGGGCAGCCGGCTTCACCGTGGAACACAGAACCGACGCGAAGTGGCGCGCCATGCCCGCGATCGTTCGTCCGATCGTCTCAGGGATCGCGACCGCGAACGCCGCGGCCGGCCAGACTTCTGCGTGACGACCGCTCGACTGAGGGCACAGCTCACGCGGCGATGCTCAGGCGCTCCGACGCCGGCTGCGCCGCGTTGTGTGCCCAGCGCGTGAACAGTGCGCGTGCGTTGCTCGTCGCGGTGGCGCAGTGGCGCGCCGTCGCGGAGTCGAGCAGGATGCGATCGGCGGACGTGGCCATTCCGGCGCGGGCTGCCCAGGCGTCGATCGTCGCCGTCGTCGCCTCGGGACGAAACTGGAGACCGAGGTGGCGGCCGTCGGCGCCGGCGGTGAACGCCTGGACGCCGTTGTCGTCGCGTGCGACGACGTCCAGCGCGCCGGCCGGAAGGATGGCGTGGTGCTGCCACGACAGCCACGGGCCGGGGGCAAGCCACGGTTCGGCGCTGTCCACGGTGGTCCAGCGCGGCTGAGACGCCGGGGTCTCGATGACATCCGCGTCGAGCAGGTGGGCGACGAGCTGCGCCCCGAACGCGATACCGAGGACGGGGACCTCGGCGGCGAGCACGTCAGCGGTCCAGTCGTGCAGGTCTGAAAGCCAGGACAACGACCGGTCGTGGACGCTTGCGTCCGAGCCGAGGATGACCACGGCGCCGCTGGGTTCGGGGAGCCGATCGCCGCGGTCGAGCCGCCGGACGTCGAGCGGCTGCGCGGTCACCCGGGCCCATGCCGCCAGCAACCCCGGCGGCATGTCCGGCTGGGTCTGGATCACGATCATCGGGTCGGTTCTCATGGTGGGTATCCGTGTCGGAGAGCGGGGCGGAGAGCGCGCCGGAGACGGGCAAGGTTGCCCCGCCTCCGGCGACACGCGTCGGCGGGTCAGACCGATCGGCTCTCCGTTTGGTCGCTGGTGTCGATGGGTGCGGGGAGGAGAAACCCCGCATGTGATGCGACCCAACGCGAACTGAATCTACAGTTTGTCGACAAACTTTGTAGGCTTTAGCGATGGTCCGTACCCAAATGGGGAATCCGCTCGACGATCTCACGGTGCTCGTCTACGACGCGCACGACACGACACGCCTGGGTGCCGCCCTGGCGCTGGAGCGTGAACCGTGGATCAGCCGCTGCCTCCTCGCCGCCGGCCCACCGCGGGCGATCGAGCTCTCCAGGCGCCATCGCCCTGACGTCGCGCTCGTCGACGTCTCGAACGCCGGACCGTTCGCCGCCACCCTCACCCGCCCCCTGCACGCGGTGCACCCGGCGATGCACATCGTCCTCACCTCCCGGTGCTCGACGAGCGCCGGCGCCCCGCTGCTCAGCCTCGGCGCCGTTGGTTTCCTACCGCCGACGGCCACCAGCGCCGAGCTCGCGGGTGCGGTGCGGTCTGCCGCGCTCGGCGAAGCGGCCTCGACTCGCGACGCCGGCGACGCGCACGGCGGGCTGTCGGAGCGCGAGCGCCGGGTCCTGACCCTGATCAGCACCGGGGCGACGAATCGCGAGATCGGCGAGCAACTCCATGTCGGCCCGGACAGCGTCAAGAAGACCGCGACAGCGATCTACCGCAAGATCGGCGTGCGCAACCGAACCGAAGCGACCCGCCGCGCCGCGACGATTCTGGCGCGCTGACCGAGGCGCTGGGTCAGCGCGCTCCGGGAATGCCGTCGACCGACCACAGATCGGGCAGGTTGATGACGATCTCCTCCGGGGTGCTGCGGGCGAGGACGACGACCGCGTCCTCTTCGCCCGATGGGTTCTCCTCGCGGTGGGGGACCCACGCCGGCACGTAGACGAAGTCCCCGGGGCCGGTCTCGATCGTCTGCTCGGCGTCGTCGGCCAGGAAGACGAACCGCGGGTGCCCGGAGACGATGTAGATCCCGCTGTCGGCCTCGCCGTGATGGTGATCGCCCGAGCTCGCACCCGCCTTGACGGTGTTGCCCCCCATCCACAGGTGCTGCGACCCGGTGAGCGTTCCGGAGATGGCGGCGAAGCGGCGCATCCCAGAGGTTTGGGGCGTGTCGGCCGTTCGGTCCTCGGGCCGCGAGCGGACGAGCGGGCGACGCCAGAACGGAGTCGCTCCGGCGCCCTGGGCATCGAGTGTGGTCATAGCCGCAACTGTACGGGGCGATGCCACACACCGACGCGGGCCGCCGGTTCCCTTGGGGGACGGCGGCCCGCGTCGTTGCTCCGACTTCGGTCGAGGGGTATTACGAGAGGCCGTACCAGCTGATGTTCAGCGGCACCTGGCTGAGGGACTGGTTCGACGCGGCGCAGGCCAGGAACGTGACGCCGAGCATCGGGGTCGAGGTGCCCCACTCGGCCGCCATGTTGGCGGCGCTCATCGTCTGGCCGGGGCCGAGGTAGATGAGGGCCGACGGGTCACCACAGTCGGTCGTCGAGTGCCCGGGGCGCACGAACGACAGGCCGACGTTGTTGGACGGGTTGGTCACCGTCTGCAGCGTCTGACCGGCCGGCCCGACGCCGCCGCCGAACGAGCCGAGGTACGGCACGTAGCCGTTCACCACGGGCTGCGCGCGCAGGAACACGGTCGTCGAGTGCGTCGAGAACTGGGTCTGCGGCATCTGCTGCTGGACGCTGCGCAGCCAGTTCAGGTCGATCGCCAGCGGCTCGCGGCCGGAGACGACGTAGTCGTGCTGGTAGGTGTTGTACAGCGCGACGCGACCGTTCTTCACCGTCACCTGCCACTGGTAGCGCGGCGTCGAGAACGTGTCGAGGTTCATGCCCCAGTGCTCGTGGCCGTAGCCGAGGTAGTTGTGCCGGAAGTTGTTGTACATGGCCAGGGTCTCGCCGGGCTGGATCGGGCCGCTGGCGCCGTTCTGCCGGAAGAAGCTCCAGTTGCGCAGGCCACCGGCGACGCGGGCGCCATCGCTGAAGTCGAGGTCGACTCCGAACGTGCGATGGTTGCTGACGAGGTAGTTCTTGCCGCTCTGGTTGACGTTCGTGAGCGCGTACATCCCACCGCCGGGGCCGGCGGTGAGCGGGGCTGAATTGCCCGGAGTGCCCCACTGGTAGGGGTCGGTGGGGCTGGTGGATGCCATCGCGGACGACGCGGCCATGAGCATGGCGGCGAAGGTGACGAGGACGGCAGTTGTTCGCTTGATCTTCATGACGATCATGCTGCGGGCCGCGGGGCGATCGTTGTGTCGCACCCGAGACACTCGGTTGGCAAAACCCGTGCGTGACCGAAATGCGGATCATCCACCCGCGGTCTTCATGAGGACAGCGCGGGTGTAGAGCAGGTCAAAGCCTCGGCGTTGCACGTTGCGCTGGGACCTCGAGCCGGGTTGGGTGGTGACGACGGCGATGTCGCAGCCGGCGGCCGCGGCGTCCGCCAGCCGAGCGGCGAGCAGCGCGCTCTGGATGCCCAGGCGGCGGTGCGCCGGCGCGGTGGCCGAGCCGGCGAGCTGGGCCACGCCGTCGGCGATCCGCAGGCTGGCGCCGCCGGCGGGCACGCCGTCGCGCAGCGCGATGTAGCGCACGACGCCCGCGGCGGCGAAGTCGCGCTCCGCGCGAGCGAGGACGTCACGGGGGAACTCCTCGTGGAGCGGCACGCCCTGCGTGTCGGGATGGGCGAAGCCGTCGGCGACGACGTCGAGCCATGCGTCGAACTCGCCCTCACCGCTGCTGCGGACCTCGACTCCGAGCGGCGTCACGGGCTCGATGTCGCCGTCGAGCGCGCGGCCGAGCACGTTCTCGAACGAGGTGAGCCGATATCCGCGTTCGGCCAGCAACGCGCCGACGCCCGGATCGCCAACGTGCGCGAGCTCGACCTGCACGTCCGCGCCGCGCGCGGCGAACGCCAGCTCGATCTCGTCGAGATCGGACGCGCTGGGCTGACCGGCGAACCCGAGCCCGGCGACCTTGTTGAACGGCGAGCCCGGCTCGGCGAACGTCGCGAAGGCGCCGGCGATCGCCATCACGAAGCCGTCGCCGCCGGCCTGCCGGCCGTGGGCGGCTCGGCTGGCCTGCGCGATCAGCTGCGCCTCGGCGCGCTCGATGCGCTCGGCCAGCGCGGTATCGCAGAACAGGGGCGTGCGATCCATGAGCGACGTCAGTCAGCCGGGCCGTCCCGCCGTTACGCGGCCGGGTGCGTAACGTCGGCTGGCGTCAGGCGACTGGCCGCGATGACCGAGTTTCACGGGCCGCGCGAGGCGACGCCGCCCATCACCGAACTTCGCGTTGCCCGGCACACCGACGATCTCGACGCACTCGTGCGGTTCTACCGCGATGGGCTCGGCCTCGTGGAGGTCGGCGGCTTTCGCGACCACGGGGGCTACGACGGTGTCTTTCTCGCGATCCCCGGCACGAGCGCCCACCTCGAACTCACCACGGGCGGCGGCCACGGCGCTCCCACGCCGCATCCAGAATCGCTGCTGGTCCTCTACCTCGGTGACGCCGATGGCGTGCGAGCCGTCGCGGCGCGGTTGGGAAGCGAACCGGTGGCGCCCGCCAACCCGTACTGGGCGCAGCACGCCACCACGTTCGCCGACCCAGACGGGTTCCACGTCGTCCTCGTCCCCGACCACTGGCAGCGATGAGGATCCGCGACGCGATGCCGGCGGAGGGGCCGGTGCTCGAGGCGCTGCAGCGCCGATCCTCCGACGTGTGGGAGCAATACCGCGAGGCGCTCGCGGCGAACCCCGATGCGATCGAGCTCCCCCAGGCCTTCATCGACAGCGGGTGGGTTCGCGTCGCAGTCGACGACGTGGGCGCACCGATCGGCTTCTCGGTCGTGATCGACGGCCACGGCGGCGCCCGCGAGCTCGACGGACTGTTCGTCGAGCCGACTCACATGCGGTGCGGTGTCGGACGAGCGTTGGTGGCGGACGCGGTCGAGCGGGCGACACGCCGCGGCGCCGCGTGTCTCGAGGTGACGGCCGGGCCGGCCGAAGGGTTCTATGAGCAGGTTGGTTTCCATCGATTCGACGCCGCGCAGACCCGGTTCGGACCGGCGGTTCGCATGCGCCGCGAGCTTCGCCGCTGATCAGGCAGAGAGGTACTGACCCTCGACCAGCCGCCCCGCGGCGACCGTCGCCCCGTCGGTTCGGATCGTGGCGGCGACGGCGGTCGCCCGCGAGCGGGTCTCGGGGCCCAGGGCTGTGCGCAGCGCGTCCGACAGGGACTCGGCGGTCGGCGTTGGGCCGTCAATCGCCGCGCCGATGCCCAGCTCGGCGACCCGGCGGCCCCAGTAGGGCTGGTCCCCTCCCGCCTGGGGCACCACCACCTGGGCGGCACCGGCCCGGGCGGCGGTCGTCGTCGTCCCCGCCCCGCCGTGGTGCACGACGGCGGCCACCGCGCCGAACAGCGCCTGCTGGTTGACCTCGCCGACGGCGAAGCAATCCTCGCGGTCGTCGATCAGGGCCAGCTCGGCCCAACCGCGGGCGACGAGCGCGCGCCGGCCTTGCGCGCGGATCGCCTCGATCGCGGCCCGCGCAACGTCTTGCGGCGCGCGCATGCTGCCGAAGCCCACGTACACCGGTGGTCGACCGGCGTCCAGGAACGCCACCAGATCGGGCGGGAGCGGGCGCTCATCAGGCAGGATCCACGCGCCGGTCTGCACGACGGCGGGGTCCAGTGTGTGCGCCAACGGGCCCAAGGTCGGGTCCGCCGCCAGGAACGGCCGGTCGGTGAACATGAACTCACGGACGTCGGCCACCGGCGGCAGGCCGATCGACGCGCGGTGGGCGTTGATCGACGGGCCGAACAGCGCCTCCCAGTTCTGGGCGTCGGGATCGCTGAGCACGGTCGGGCTGAAGGCCGCGTAGCGGTGCGCAATGGCCGCCTTCTCGGCCACCGACCTCGCCACGAAGATCGACATCGCGCTCGCCAGGAGCACGTCGGCCTGCGCGGCGGCCGCGGCGACGGTGCGGTACTGCGCCTCGATGAACTCCGCCACGCGCCGGGTCCGCTCCACCGGCGTCGACGGCCGCTCCCACGAGCGCCAGGGCCGGCCGAACGGGATCACCGGCACGCCGGCGGTGTCCAGCAGCGCCGCGAACTCGTCGTCCGGCGGTGCACACACCGCCACGTCGGCGCCGAGTGCCCGCAGCGCCACCGCGAGCGCGGCCATCGGTTCGACGTCCCCGCGCGACCCGTAGGTCGAGAGCACCACGCGCATCTCGCGCGCTATGTGATCGACGCCAGCTCTTCCGGCACGAACGACTCGACGTCGGCGCTCTCGACGTCGGCGGGCCGCATCGTGATCGCGACGCGCAGCGACGCGAGGCGACGGTCGATCAGGGCTTTGACCTCGGCCGGGCCGAAGCCGAGCTCGATCGCCTGCTCCTGCTGCGGCGGGCCGCCGTAGCTGTCGGCAAAGCCGACCGTGAGCTGCGCCCAGCGACGCTCGACGAACTCCCACAGCTCCGGGTGCTCGGCGAGGATCTGGCGGGCGAGGTAGGTGCCGTAGGCGATGTGGCGGCGCTCGTCGCGCTGGGTGAGCTTCAGCCCCGCTTCGAGACCCGGGAGCTTTCCGAGGCGGTGCAGTGCCTCGTTCCAGCGCTTGTATCCCGCGATCGCGGCGACGCCCTCCACGAGGTGGTTGTAGACCAGGGTGGCGTCGAGGATCGCCTCCGGCGACCGGTCGTTGTCGAGCCGGTGCATCACCTCGGTCAGCACGCCGTCGAACAGCCCGCCGACCGGGTTGCCGCCGTTGTCGCGGACCGCTTCGTTGCGGGCGCGGACGATGTCGTTCAGCGAGGCCGGGTCGAGGCCGACGGCATCGAACCAGCGACGGAACATGTCCGTGTGCTTGGCCTCCTCCATCGTGAACATCGACAGGTACATCGTGTCCTCGAGGCGCCCCAGGTCGGACATGCAGCGCAGCAACGGGACGATGTCGAGCGTGACGGCCTCCTCGCCGACCATGAACCCGCGGGCCGACAGCGCGACGAACAGCCGGAACTTCTCCGGTACCTCCTGCCAGTCGATCGCGTCCTGCGAGAAGTCGATGTCGGCGGGATCCCAGAAGAGCTTCTTGGATTTCTCCCACAGCTTCCACGGGACCGAGTCGTAGTTGAGACCCCGCGTGGAGCTATAGCGGTTGATCTGGGTCTCTTCGATCTTGCCGCCGATGGTCTCGCTCATCGGCACATGCTAGTCACAGCAGCGCGGTCAGAAGCCCGGCGAGGACCGCGAGGACGAGGGTCGCGGTGAGAACGAGCTCATACGAGCCGCGGCCGACAAGGCGCGCGAACAGCGGGCGCCCGGCGAGGTTGCCGATCGCGACGAGCGGCACCAACCCGGCGAGCACAGTCGGGTTGGGGACGGCGCCGGACGTGCTGGTCGCCCACAGGGCCGCAGCGCTGACCGCGCTCAACCCCAGGTAGCAGACGTTGATCGTGTCACGCACCCGCGCCGGCTCGGTGCCGTTGCCGGTCAGGTGCAGGAGCAGCGGCGGGCCGCTGGTGTTGGTCGAGGTCGTCAGCGCGCCGGCCGCGAGCCCGGCCGCCGGCGCCGACCACCACGAGCCGTGGCCGCGAGGGCCGGCGCGCGAGGTCACCCAGCGCACGACCAGCGCGATCCCCACACTCGCAGTGACCCCGTACTGAAGCGTGGTGCGGTCCAGCGTGCGCAGCACGACGATGCCGACGATCGCTCCCGGGAGCGACGCGGCGATGATCACCGCCGCGTCGCGTCGCAGTGGGCGTGGACGCCGGCGCTCGGCGCCGAGGATCAGCGTGCTGCCGACGCAGGCGAGGACCAGCAGCGTGCCGATCGCCTCCTGCGGGCCGAGCGCCGGGAACAGCAGCGGCGCCGCGACAAGCGCGAAGCCGAAGCCGGTCGCCGACTGCAGCACCGCCCCGACGGCCACGGCGGCGCCGGCGCCGATCAGCAGTCCGCTCATGCCGCGTTGCGCTCCGCGACGAGGGACACCCGTGGGAAGTCGAGCTCGGTCTCGGCAAGCCGGTTGGCGTAGTTCGTGAAAGTGTTCAGCGCGACCTCGGCAACCGTCTGGACGAGCTCGGCGTCGGTCAGGCCGGCCGTGCGCGCGGCCGCGAGCGCGTCGGCGGGAACGTCGCCCCGGTGGTCGATCACCGCGTCGGCGAACCCCAGCACCGCGGCGGCGCGCGGCTCGTCGGCTTCACCCTGTCGCGTCGCGGCGAGCTCGGCCTTGCTCAGCCCGGCGGCCCGTCCGGCGAGCGTATGGGCCGAGAGGCAGTACTCACACTCGTTGCGCTGCGCGGTCAGGATCGAGATGCGCTCGCGTTCGGCACCCGAAAGCGATCCGGCCGTCAGCGCGCCGTCGAGCGCGAGGTATCCCTGGAGGGCCGCCGGCGAAGCGGCGAGGACCTTGACGCCGTTGGGCACGGTGCCCCAGTTGGCGCGGATGTCGTCGAGCGTCGTCCGCAGGTCGCCGGTGGTGTCTTCGGGCTGGATGAGGGAGATTCGGGCCATGGGGCGCCTTTCGTGGTGTGTGTTGCCAATAGCTACTACAGACAGGTCTGTAGTAGCCGCAGCACCGTAGCATACGTACAGGTCCGTAGTACACTTGTCCCATGGAGACCGCAGCGCCCCTGTCCGCCCGAGAACGCATCCTCGACGTCGCCGATCGCCTGTTCTACGAGCAGGGAATCCGCGCCGTCGGGATCGACACGATCGTCGCCGAGTCCGAGGTCGCGAAGACGACGCTCTACCACCACTTCCGCTCCAAGGACGAGCTCATCGGCGCGTATCTGAGCCGGCGCGCCGAAAGCTGGCGCGCGTTCCTCGACGCCGAGCTGGGGGCCCACCCCGGGCCGCCGCAGGAGCGCGTCCTGCATGTGTTCGACCTCCTCGGGGATTGGTTCGCCGAGCCGGGCTACCGTGGCTGCCCGTTCATCAACGCGTGCGCCGAGTTCGGCGACCCCGCCCACCCGGTGGCGGTCGTCAGCCGGGAGCACCGCGCGCTGCTGCAGGCCACGTTCGCCGGGCTCTGCGCCGAGGCCGGCGCGCCGGAGCCCGACGAGGTCGCCGCCGAGCTACTGCTGCTCTACGACGGGGCGATGGTCACGGCGAACATCGACGGCACCCCGGCCGCCGCGCAGACGGCCAAGCGCGCCGCCACGAGGCTCCTGAGCGCTGCGGCGGTCACGCCACGGAGTCGAGGAACTCGCGCACCGAGGCGTTGAACTCGTCCGGGCGGTCGACGTTGGCCGCATGGCCGGCGCCGTCCAGAACGACCTTGCGCGCGCCCGGGATCCGCGTCGCCATGTAGTCGGCCGCCGCGAGGAACCGGTGATCCTCGGCGCCGACCACGACCAGCGTCGGCACGGCGATCGATGCCAGCGACTCGATGACCCGCGCGTCGCGCTGGACGAGCAGACCGCGCGCCGCGCGCGCGACACCGTCCACGTCGGCGTGCCCGGCGCCCGCGACCTCCGGGCTGTCGGCCAGCGCGGCGAGCCCTTCGCGCTCGAGCCGATCCGCGGTTGCCAGCGCTCTCGTGTTCCACTCCTCCCGCGGCTCGTCGCGGCGAAATCCAGGCCCGGTGTCGACGAGCAGCAGGGCGGCGACACGCTCGGGGTGGCGGGTGGCAAACGCGAGCGACAGATACCCGCCGAGCGACATCCCACCGATCACCGCGCAGTCCCAGCCCACGACGTCGAGCAGCGCCGCCATATCGGCCACCGCGGCCTCCTCGCTGTACGGCGCCCCCGCCGGCGCGTCGGTGCGCGCATGGCCGCGCAGGTCCCACACCAGCACCTGCCGGTCCGCGCACAGCGCCTCGACGTTGGGCTCCCACATCCGACCGCTGGCCGAGAAGCCGTGGGTGAGCACCAGTGGCGGGCGGTCGCCCGCTTCGCCGTGGACCTCGTAGTAGAGGCGCGCTCCGTCACGCTCCAGGAACGCCATCGGGCGCGAGCCTACCAGTGGGCCTTCCACCGTCTCCTATGCTCCAGGCAGCGAGAAAGGAGTGCCCGTGAGCCACAACCGCACGTTTGTCATCGGCGTCGGCATGACGAAGTTCGAGAAGCCCGGCCGCCGCGAGTGGGACTACCCCGACATGGCGCGCGAGGCCGGCACCAACGCGCTGACCGACGCCGGGATCACCTACGACCTCGTCGAGCAGGCGTTCGTCGGCTACTGCTACGGGGACTCGACCTCGGGCCAGCGGGCGCTGTACGAGCTCGGCCTGACCGGCATCCCGGTCGTCAACGTCAACAACAACTGCTCGACCGGGTCAAGCGCTCTGTACCTGGCGCGCCAGGCCATCCGCGGCGGCCTCGCCGACTGCGCGATCGCCCTGGGCTTCGAGAAGATGGAGCGCGGCTCGCTTCAGGCCAAGTACACCGACCGCGCCGCCCCGACCGGCCGCCACCGCGACGCGATGTACGCGCTCTACCCGCCGACCGACGCGCCGGGCGCTCCCCAGCAGTTCGGCAACGCCGGCCGCGAGCACATGCGGCTGTTCGGCTCGACGCCCGAGCACTTCGCGTGGATCGGCTGGAAGAACCACAAGCACTCGGCCAACAACCCCTACGCGCAGTTCCAGCAGGAATACACGCTCGACGAGGTCCGGTCGTCGCGCGAGATCTATGAGCCGCTGACGCTGCTCCAGTGCTCGCCGACCTCCGACGGCTCGGCCTGCGCGATCGTGGCCTCCGAGCGCTTCGTCGACGAGCATGGCCTGTGGGAGCAGGCGATCGAGATCGCCGGGCAGGCGATGGCGACCGACATGCCGTCGAGCTTCGAGCCGTCGGCGCGCAAGATCGTCGGCGTCGACATGTCCACGGAGGCCGCGCAGCGCGCGCTCGCCGAGGCGGGCGTCGGCATCGGCGACGTCGACGTGATCGAGCTGCACGACTGTTTCTCGACCAACGAGCTGATCACCTACGAGGCGCTCGGACTCGCCCTCGAGGGCCGCGGCCACGAGCTCGTCGACGCCGGTGCGACGACGTACGGCGGCAGCGGTCCGGTGGTCAATCCGAGCGGCGGCCTGATCTCCAAGGGCCACCCGCTCGGCGCGACCGGGCTGGCGCAGTGCAGCGAGCTGACGTGGCAGCTGCGCGGCCAGGCCGACAAACGGCAGGTACCGGGGGCGAAGGTCGCGCTGCAGCACAACCTCGGCCTCGGCGGCGCGGCCGTGGTGACCGTCTACAAGCCCGCCGCCTGATGGCGATGGAGATTGCCGATCTCGCCGCGCTGCTCGAGGAGACGTCGGTGCGTCACGGCGCGTTCGAGGCCATCACCCCGGCGCACGACTGGTGGGACTGGTACGCCGCATACATGGACGCGCGCCAGCACGGAAGCTCCCCGGAGGACTCCGCTGCCGCCGCCGGGCGGTACATGGCCGATGTCAAGCACGTCGTGCCCAACCAGCCCTGAAAGGGTTGTGGGAGGCTTCGGGCGTGCCGTGGGTGCCTGAGCTGTTCTCCGCGCCGGCGTTGGAGCGCGTGCTGGAGCAGCGGCGACTCGACGCGCTCGCCGTCATGCCGTTCTTCGATGGCCTGCTGACGGGCGAGCCCGATGCCCTGGTCGAGTCGTTCGCCGGCGAGCCCGAGCTGTACCTCCCCGAACGCGGGCGGATTCGGGGCGTGCAGGCGTTTGAGGCGTTCGTCGCCACTGCGAACGAGTGGTTCGACCGGCGCAACGTGTCGGTGTCCGACGTCGAGCGCGTCGTCCTCTCGGAGCGTGGCTTCGAGGAGGTGGTCCTGCACCTCGACGGTGACAGCGGACGCGTCGCCCTCCCGCTGGCGATCGTCGCCGACCACCCGACCGAGGGACGGATCCAGGAGCTGCGGATCTACTACAGCCGCTGGGCGCTGACCGGCCGCCACGCCAACCGGCCGCCCGTGCTTCAGCCCGACCCACAGCTGCGCGCGCCGGACGTCGTCGCCGACTACCAGCGCGCGCTGGCGGCCGGCGACGTCGACACGATCGTCGCGCTGTTCGAGCCCGACGGCTGCGCCCGGGAGCCAGGCGGCGACGCGTATACCCATCGCGGCGCGGACGACCTGCGGGCCTTCTACCAGCGGCTGTTCGCCAACGGCGGCGGCATCGGGCTCGAGCATTGCGCGATCGTCGACGACGGCCGCGCGTGCGCGCTGGAGTACAACGTCGTGCGGTGGGGCGACACGACGGTGGCGCCCCAGGCCGGGGCCGCCGTCTACGTCCGGGGCGCCGGCGGCCAGCTCGCCGCCGCGCGCATCTACGACGACGTCGACCCGCCGCCGGCCGGCTGAGCTGTGTCAGCTCGACATCGGCGGTCCGGCGCCGACCGGCCTGCTCGCCGCGGCGATCGCCCCGCGCAGCGCCTTCAGCCCCGCGATGTAGATCTCCGAGAACGTCGGGAACGGCTGGATCGTGTCGCTCAGCACGTCGAGCGGGACCTTGGCCCGGATGGCAAGCGTCGCCTGCTGGAGCCACTCGCCGGCCTCGGGCCCCAGCGCGTAGGCGCCGGTCAGCCGCTCGCCGTCGCTGAGGATCGTCAGGAAGCCGTTGCTCTCGGCGTAGGCGCGCGTATAGGTCGCGGTCTTGGGGATCTCCGACAGCATGACCGTGGCGCTGAAGCGACCGGCCCCCGCGCCGACCGCCGCGGCCTGGGGATCGGTGTAGACGACCCGCGGAACCGCCTCGTAGTTGGCCTTGCGCGGGTCGCCGAGGATGTTCGCGGCGACCACGTCGCCCTGGTACTTGCCGACATGGGTCAGCGGCCACAGGCCGTTGACGTCGCCGATCGCCCACAGCTGCCCGGCCGCGCGCAGATGCGCGTCGACCGGGACCCCGTGCCCGTCGGGCTCCACGCCGACCGTCTCGAGGCCGACCCCGGCGACCCGCGGTCGCCGGCCGGTGGCGACGAGCAGCCGGTCGCCGCGCAGCTCGCGTCCGTCGTCGATCTCGAGCAGGTAGTCGTCGCCATCGCGTCGTGCGGCCGTCGCGTTGGCCGACAGCACCAGCTCGATGCCCTCGCGGCGCAGAACCTCGCCGAGCGCCTCGCCCAGCGGCGCCGGTTCCCTCGCCAGCACGCGGTCGGACATGTCGACGACCACGACCTCGCCGCCCAACCGGCGGACGGCCTGCGCAAGCTCCACCCCGACCGGCCCGCCGCCAAGGATCAGCAGGCGGCGGGGAATGGCGGTCATCGAGGTCGCCTCACGGTTGGTCCAGATGCCCTCGAGCTCGCGCAGCCCGGGCACGGGAGGGATGACCGGATCGGCGCCGTTGGCGAGGACCACGTGGTCGGCGGTGTGGCGCACGCCGTCGACCTCGACGACGCCCGGGCCGGCGAGCCGGCCGGTGCCGCGCAACAGGTCGATGCCGTGGTCGGCCAGCCAGCGCTCCTGGCCGGCATCGGAGTGATCGGAGACCATGAAGTCGCGCCACGCCAGCGCGGCTTCGACGTCAACCTCGGCGCTGGCCGCCGCGTCGCGGGCCCCGTGGACCGCTTCGCCCGGCCGCAGCAGCGTCTTGGACGGTATGCAGGCCCAATACGAGCACTCCCCGCCCACGAGCTCGCGCTCCACCACGGCCACGCGCAGCCCGCCCTCGGCGAGCGCGCCGGCGCAGTGCTCGCCCGGCGAGCCGCCGCCGAGCACGATCACGTCGTAGTCGCTGGTCGCCATCGCTGCGCCCTCAGCGGCCCGGCAGCCGTGTCTTGATCTCCTGGCAGAGCCAGCCGTTGCCGTCGGGGTCGCTGAACGACACCCACGAGCCGTAGGAGTTGCCCCCCGGGTCCGGTCCGGGCACGCGTCCCGTGGTTCCGGCGTGGTGGAAAACGCCGCCCTCGTCGTGGAAGACCTCGCTGACGTCGACGCCGGCCCCGGCGAGCTCGGAGCGCGCCGCGTCGATGTCATCGACGACGAGCACGAGGCTCTCGACCGACCCCGGCGCGGCGGACGTGAGCCCGGTGCCGAAGATGACCGATGCCGGCGAGCCGGGCGGCGTCATCTGCACGACGCGGAACTCCTCGCTCGTCGCCAGGTCGGCATCCAGGCGCCAGGCCAGCTGCTCGTAGAACTGCTTGGCCCGGTCGACGTCGGAGACCGGAAGGACGACGACCTCGAGCCGCATCTGCGTGGTCATGTGAGCTCCGTGGTGGTGGGTTCTGGCGGCCGCTTGTCCCAGCCGTGGAAGTGCGAGTGGTCGCCGGCATCCCAGGCCTCGCGCAGTCCGTGCGTGCTGAGGTCCCAGTCGGGGCGGATCTCGCTCGACACGGCGCGCAGGTCGTGCCACAGGTCAACGACCGACGGGCGACCCCAGAACCAGTAGCCGTTGTAGATGCTGTGGATCACGAGCCCGGGCTTGAGCACGAGCGTGTACGGGATCATCGGGTCGTTGTCGGGGTCGGTGTACTCCTGGATTTCGAGGTCCTTCTGGACCACGCGCTCAGGGTCGGAGAGGAACGGCCACTGGGCGCCCACCGACGCCCGGAACTCCTGCAACGTGTGGTGGTCGTCGGTGGCGATCGTGGCGACCTGCGTGTAGGCGACGGCGATCTTCGGATAGAACGCGGCCAGCTCGAGGTGCTGCTGGTGCTCTTTGGGGCAGTAGTGGCCGCGCGCGAGCGTGAGGATCAGCGGATCGTCGCCCTGCAGCTCGCTGAGCTTCCGCGGGACGTTCGTATGGTCGGGCAGCTCGTAGTCGGGAAACGTGCCGCCGGGGATGATGTCGGGGCGCATCGTCGGAGGTCTCAGAGCATACGCGCCCGATGCGGGCTGCCGAGCGGCCGAGGGACAGCAGGCTCCGTTGCGTCCCCGAGCGCGTCGGCCGAGAGCCGCCGTGCCGCCGCGTCGCCGAGCACCGGCGCGGCGTTGGCCACGAACTTGGCCACGAGCAGCTCGTCGGATGCCGGGTTCCCCGGGCTGCCCGGCGGGTGGTCGACCGTCAGGGCGACCACCCCGTCGCGCGTGTGGATGGCCGTGGCGCCGGCGAACCGCGACGGCGGCGGGCCCGGCCACGGCTCTGCTCGCACGCGGCGTGCGAGCTCGAGCACCGCAGGGTCGCCGATCGCCGCCGGCTCGAAGGCCGCGAGCCCCAGCTCGTCGTGGAGCAGGACATGAGCGACCGTGTAGGGCAGGCTGAACTTCGCGCCATAGGGCGTTCCCGGAGCGTGCTTGTCGGCCAGCGGTTCGAGCACCAGCGCCTCGCCTTCCGGTGGGACGCGGACGACGATCTCCTCGATCTCCGCGATCTCGATCGAGTGCTCGGCCCGAAGCTGCGAGGCCGCCCACGTCGGCGCATGCGCGAAGTGGCAGGCCGGATACAGCTTCAGCGCGATCTGCTCGGTCTCCCAGCGCGCGCCCAGATCGGCCGTCATGGCGTCGAGATCGATGCCGCCGTCGCCGAAGCTCGCCAGCAGGCCGAAGCGCCCTTCGATCACCGTCGCGGGCCCCTCGGCACCGGCCTGCGCGAGCGCCGCAGCGCGAACACCCGCCTGCGCGGCCCACCCGGCGTGCAGGGGTTTCGTCGCCGCCCCGTCGCTGAGGTATTCGAACAACCCCGAGGCGAAGCTGCCGGCGATGCCGAGGGCGTGGGCCATCTCCCGCGCCGAGAGCCCGTAGAGGCGGCCCGCCGCAGCGGTGGAGCCGAACACCCCGGCAACCGAGGTCGGGTGGAACCCGCGGGCGTAGAAGCCGTCGGCGCCCGCGACCCCGATGCGCAGCGCGACCTCGCTGCCGACCACGTACGCCGCTACGACCTCCGGGCCGGGCGCGTCGACGGCCTCGGCCACTGCCCACGCGGCAGGCGCGACAACGGCGCTCACGTGACAGATCGCGCGCTCGTGCGTGTCGTCGAAGTCCAGGGCGTGGCACAGCGCGCCGTTGGCGAGCGCCGCCGAGGCGGCGGGAACCCGCTGCTGGGTGCCCAGGACCGAGGACTGCTCGCTTCCCCCTTCGTCGAGCACGACACGGGATGCGGCCGTCGCGGCGCCGTGACTCACCGCCGCCAGTCCGCAGCCGAGCGTGTCGAGCAGGTGGCGCAGCGCCGTCTCCCGCACCGCGGGCGGCACGTCGTCCGCGGGCAGCAGGCCCGCGAATTCAGCGAGCTGCGGTGCGATCGCGGTGACGCCCGAATCGGAACCCATCCCCGGTCATCCTAGGCTGGGGGGCAATGGGCGCATCGGCCGTGCTCTTGCAGGCGAACAACCTCACGATCGCGCGTGGGCGCAACGTGCTCCTGCGCGACCTGTCGCTGAGCATCGCAGCGGGTGAGCTCGTGCACCTCGCCGGGCCCAACGGCAGCGGCAAATCGAGCCTGCTGAGGGTGCTGGCGGGAGTCGTCGAGCCCCGGCGGGGACGGATCACGGTGGGCGTGCCGCGCGCGTTCGTGCCCGAGCGTGTTGCGCTGCCGGCCGGAATGGCAGCCGACCGCTGGCTGGGGCTCGTCGATGCGCCCGCGGCGACCCTGGCGGCCGAGCTGCGACGGCCGTGCGGGCGGCTGTCCAAGGGCCAGCTCCAGCGCGTTGCGCTGGCCGGGCCGCTGCACGCGACCGCGCAGCGGGCGACAGTGCTCGTGCTCGACGAGCCGTGGGCCGGGCTGGACCCCGACGCGCGAACGGCGTTCGGCGACGAACTCGCGGCTGCCGCCGGACGCGGGAGCGCGATTGTGTTCACCGATCACACCGGTGCGGCCACGCTGCGCGCGACGCGCACGCTGCGACTCGGCGACGGTGACGCGCCGGCCGCGCCGCCGGCGGTGCGCATCGACCTGGCGCGCGGCGACGAACGCGCCTCGCTGGTCGTCGATGACCCCGCACTCGCGGCGCTGCTGCGCGACGGGTGGGAGATCTCGGGCACGGAGTCGACACGGTGAGCGTCCTGGGCGCGCGCCTCGCCGTCGCGCTGTCCGGGCGCCGGCTGCTCGTCCCGATCACGCTGCTGCTGTTCGCGGTTATCGGCGTCTACGCGTATCGGCCCAACGCCGTTCAGGAGAGCTTCGCCGCGACGACCGTCCTGACGGCCGCGTTCTGCGCATGGCTGGTGATCGCGATCGAGCGCGAGGTCCCCGATGCCGCCGATGCGATCCTCACCGTCGCCGCGGGCGGCGCGGCGCGCGCGTGGCGCGGCCGGCTCGCACTGGTCGCCGTGGTGGCACTCGCGGTCGCGGTCCTGTTCCTCGTCTGGCCGACCGCGACCGGCGCGTTCAACCGCACTCCCGCCGCCGGCGATCTCGTAGACGCAGCGCTCGCGCATCTCGCTTCCGGCGCGCTCGGCGGATGCCTCGGGCTGCTGCTCGCGCCGCCGGCCCGCGTGGCAACGGCGTTCGCCGCCACGATCGTGCTGGTGCTCGGCTCGGTCGCGCTCGCGAGCATCCTCGGACCGGTCGCCGGCCCCGGCGGTGTTGCCAAGGCGGTGTCGGCGGCCGCCGACGACCAGGTCACGGCGCGGCTGCTTCTCGCCGTCGCGCTCACCACGGCCGAGGCGGCCCTGCTGGCGATCGCGGCTCGGCGGCTCGCGCGCTGGCGGGGTTAGATGTCGCCCGGCTCGGGCCCGAGCAGCCCGTGCTCGGTCGCGAAGAGGCTCGCGGCGACGCGGTTGGACGCGCCGATCTTGAGGTAGATGTGGCCGATGTGATGGCCCACGGTCTTGGGCGTGATGACCAGGCGCTGCGCGATGTCCTTGGTCGCAAGCCCGCGCGCGAGCAGCCCCAGGACCTCGACCTCGCGCAGCGTGAGCCCGGCCGGCCGCGCGGGCCGGCGGCTCGCGGCGTGACCTGCCGCCTGGAGCACCGCCTCCGCGGCCTCGCCATCGAGCCGGCCGGCACGGACCTCGCCGCGCAGTTCGGCGGCCGCCTGCGCCGGCTCGTGCGCGGGACGGTGCGGCCGCGGTTCGCGCATCGCCTGGTAGACGTCGGCGGCCGCGAGCAGCCGGGCCTCGGGCGACAGCGTCTCGGCGCGCAGCGCCCGCGGGTAGCCCGAGCCGTCCAGGCGCTCCTGGTGGGCGCTGGCCAGCGCGCCCAGCGATGCCAGGGCCGGCGACGCGGAGAGCATGCGCTCGGTCAGGTACGGCTGCATGCGAATCCGCTCGCGTTCGGACGCCGTCAGCGGGCCCTGCTTGTCCCAGATCGCATTGGAGATGCCCAGGCGGCCGAGGTCGTGGACGAGGGCGGCCGTTCGCACGGCGCCGACCTGCTCCTCGGACAGCCCGTGGACGCGGGCCGCCTCGGCTGCCAGGTCGGCCACCGCCCGTGAGTGCCCGAGGGTGTAGGGCGACTTCAGATCGGCGAAGTCGGCGATCGCCTCCAGTGCCGCCGACACCTGCTCGTCCGACAGCGTCTGGTTGAGGCCGGGCTGCGCGGACATCACGGTGTCCCAGGTCGTCGCCTCCGCGTCGTCGAGCCCGGCCAGCACGTCGGGCGCGGCCGCGCAGAACAGGTCGACGAGGTCGGGGTCGAACTGCGTGCCGCGGCGCTCCGTGGCGACCGCGACCGCCGCCTCGATCCCGCCCACGCGGTGGAACGCGTCGACGACGTCTGCGAGCGCCACCAGGCGCACGGGCAGGGCGATCTGCTCGCCGATCAGCCCAACGGGCTCGCCGTTGCCGTCCCAGCGCTCGAACACCTGGCGCAGCGCATCGCGCACCTCGCTGCGCAGGCCGAGCCGGACGGCCAGATCGCCCGCGACGATGCAGTGGCGCCCGCGCATCCCGTCGATCGACGCGCGGCCCGACGACATGAACTGCGCGATCGTGCGTGCCCGCTGCAGCGGCGAGCCGCCGGCGCCGACGCGGCCCATCATGAAGCGGGCCTGTTTGGTCCCGGCCATGTCGACTGTGTACGCGCCGGCGCGCAGCGCGATGTCGTCGCCAAACCACCTGGCCTGCTCGTAGGAGTCGCCATGGCAGCCCACCCACGCCAGCAGCGCGACGAGGAACACGACCTCGGAGTCCGATGCGTCCATGCCCACGCGCCGCGCGAGATCGAGCGCGATCGCGCACTGGCGGACGATGTGCTCCATCGGCTGCCCCAGCCCGAGGTCGACGCCGAGCGACAGCACCGCCATCAGCTCGGCGAGGCTCGCCCGCGATCTCGACGTGGCAGACGACACGCGCGAGAGCGTAACCGTCGTCTCGACCCTCAGATGTAGTAGTAGGGGTCCAGCACGCGGACCTCCGTGATCGCGTCGACCGGCAGGTTGTTGTCGGACGCGGTCTGCCGGATCGCCTCGGGCGTGGGAGCGTCATAGATGCAGAACGTCGTGCACTTGTCCTCGGTGACGTAGGAGTGCAGCCAGGTCACACCCTCCTGGGTGTTGCGCTCGACGACCGTGCGCACGACGTCCGCGCCGCCGTTGGCGATCGGGATCTCAAGGCGGTCGGGAAACGTTCGCTGAACCATGTATCGCGGCATGAGCCATTCCTCTCGTGTGGATGCCTAGGTGGCGGCCACGACGCTAGGACCCGGCCGGCGAGCGCGCATCGGGAGGACTCCCTAGGTTTCGGATTTCCTATGCCTACGATGCGAGTCGTCGCCACGGCCGACCTCCACGGCTTTCTGCCGGCGGTACCCGAATGCGATGTGCTCGTGATCGCCGGGGACATCACGCCGACGGCCAACCACGACGTCGGCTTCCAGGCCCGCTGGCTCGACACGGAGCTGCGCGGCTGGCTCGAGCGGCTGCCGGCTCGACACATCGTCGCGGTCGCCGGCAACCACGACTTCGTGTTCGAGCAGGCACCGGCCTCCGTCCCCGATCTGCCGTGGACGTACCTGCAGGACGCAAGCGCCACGATCGAGGGCGTGCGGTTCTGGGGCTCGCCGTGGACGCCCTGGTTCATGGACTGGGCGTTCAACGCGCCCCGCGGCGACGAGGCGGAGGACTTCCTGGGGCAGCGCTACGGCACCTGCCCCACCGACGCCGACGTCGTCGTCCTGCACGGGCCGCCGCGCGGCTACGGCGATCACACGAGCCGCGGCGTCGACGCCGGCAGCACGGCGGCGCTCGCGCTGCTGCGTCGCGTCGGTCCGCAGCTGTGCGTCTACGGCCACATCCACGAGGGCCGCGGGTCGTGGCGACAGGGCCCGACGGCGCTGGCCAACGTGACCTACGTCGACCTGCACTACACACCGATAGACGCGCCGCTGCCCTCCTACGAGGTGAGCCCCCGTGGCTGACGCCCCGACCTGGGCGCCGCGGCGGCGCCTGCGGTGCGCCGCCGCGCTGCCGAGCCCGCTGCTGGCCGACTTCGGTGCGCTGCGCTCGGAGCTCCAGATCCCCGAGGCGTTCGCCGACGAGGTCGAGAGCGCGGCGGCGCAGGCGGCGGCACCCCCGGCGACGCTCGACGGGCGCACCGACCTGCGTGACGTCCCGTTCGTGACGATCGACCCGCCGGGCAGCATGGACCTCGACCAGGCGTACTTCGGCGAGCGACGCGACGGCGGCGGCTATCGGGTGCGTTACGCGATAGCCGACATCGGCCATTTCGTGCCGCGCGGCGGGCCGGTCGAGGCCGAGGCGTGGCGTCGCGGCGCAACCGCCTACGCGCCGGACAAACGCGCGCCGGTCTACCCGTTGTCGCTGAGCGAGGGCGCCGCGAGCCTGCTGCCCGAAGGCGACCGGCCCGCCGTCTGCTTCACGCTCGAGCTCGACGACCGCGCGGTCGTGACGAAGATGGTCGTGCAGCGCGCGCTCGTGCGCAGCCGGCGCAAGCTGAGTTATCAGGAGGCCCAGGACGAGGGCGGGCTGTCGCCGCTCGACGAGATCGGGCCGCTGCGGATGAAGCTCGAGCAGGAGCGAAACGCGATTCGCCTCGACGTCCCCGGTCAGGAGATCGTCTTCGATCCGGCCAGTCCGACCGGCTACCGGCTGGCGCTCGAGTCGCGCCTGGCGATCGAGGAGCACAACGAGCAGATCTCGCTGATGGTCGGGATCGAGGCGGCCCGGGTGATGCTCGAGCGCGGCGCCGGGCTGCTGCGTGTGACCGCGCC
The DNA here is from genome assembly GCA_963766605.1 of uncultured Actinomycetes bacterium. Lineage (GTDB taxonomy): Bacteria > Actinomycetota > Thermoleophilia > Solirubrobacterales > Solirubrobacteraceae > AC-49. Next base: position 454,547 of record CAVYAT010000002.1, on the reverse strand, counting down.
GACATGGCAGCCGGCGCTGGACGAGGCGCGCCACGCGGCGAGCGTGCTCGGCGTCGACTGGCCGGCCGACGTCGCCGTCGACGACATCGTGCGCACGCTGCACCGCGACGACCCGCACCACATGGCGCTGCTCGCCGCGATCCAGCGCGCGATGGGCCGCGCGTCGTACACGGCGTTCGACGGCGCGCCGCCGCCGGACTCGGTCCACTCGGGGCTCGCCGCCCACTACGCACACGTGACCGCGCCGATGCGCCGTCTGTGCGATCGCTACGTGCTGGACCTGCTGTGTGACGGCGCACCGCCCGCGGCCGCCGAGGTGAAGGCGCTCGCCGAGCTACCGCCCGCGATGGCCAAGGCCGACGCGCACAACGGCCGCTTCGAACGGGCGCTGATCGACCTCGTCGAGGCGCGGCTGCTCGAGCATCGCATCGGCGACACGTTCGACGCGGTCGTCCTTTCGCACGAGCACGACAGCGCCCGCATCCAGCTCGCCGAGCCACCGGTGCGGGCCAAGCTCGCCGACCCGGCGCCCGCACCGGGCGAGCGGGCCCAGGTCCGCCTGCGCGACGTCGACGCCCGCGCGCGGGTCGTCGGCTTCGAGCTGGCCTGACCCCTCAGGCCGCGTGGCGCAGGACGTAGGACTCGGTGAGCTCGGCGTGGGCGGCCTTGAACGCCGCCACGACCGCCGGGTCGAACTGGCTGCCGGCGCAGTTGTCGAGCTCGCGGATCGCCGCCTGGGGGCTCGCCGCATCGCGGTAGGGCCGGGTGGCGGTCATCGCGTCGAACGAGTCGCAGACCGAGATGATCCGCGCGCCGAGCGGGATTGCTTCGCCCGCCAGGCCATCGGGGTAGCCACTGCCGTCCCACCGCTCGTGGCTGGCGCGCACGAGCACCGCGACCTGGCTGAGCGCCGGCGCCGCCGCGACGATCCGCTCGCCGATCAGCGTGTGGCGGCGCATGAACATCCACTCCTCGTCGTTGAGCGGTCCCGCCTTGTCGAGGATCGCGTCGGGGATGCCGACCTTGCCGATGTCGTGCAGATCGGCGGCGTGACGGACCTCCATGACCTGCTCGGGCCCGAGGCCCATCCGCTCGGCGACCGCGACCGCCAGCCCGGCGACCGTCGATACGTGCTCGCCGAGCTCTGGGTCGCGCTCGGCGAGCGCCATCAACAGCACGTCGCGACTCTGGCTGCCGGCCGACGAGCGGCTGCCGTGCTTGCGCGCGTACATGCGCTGGTCGGCGAGCAACAGCGCCGCGGGAGCATCGGATGCCTCGGTCGGGATGACGACGGTCCCGTACGACGCCGTGACCTCGAAGCCGTCGCCGATCGTCGCCAGGCCCTCGGCCGCGACGCGCGCGACCTCGTCGGGCTCGGTCGCACCGATCCGCACCAGCGCGCAGAACTCATCGCCGCCCATGCGGTAGGCCTTGCCGCGGCCGTGCGCCCGCTCGTCGAGCTCTTGGCCGAGGCGGACCAGCAGCTCGTCGCCCGCCCCGTGACCGTAGGTGTCGTTGTAGTGCTTGAAGCCGTCGAGGTCGAACAGCAGCAGCGCGTGCTGGTGTTCGCGTGTCGCCACCGCCAGCGAGTCCTCGAGGTCGAGCAGCAGCGCCCGGCGGTTGCCCAGCCCGGTCAGCGCGTCGGTCAGGGCCTCGCGGCGTGACATCTCGAGCACGGCGGCGTTCTCGCGGAAGGCGAGCCACAGCCGCGCGCCGGAGGCGACGAGCGATGCGGACGCGAGCGCGACGGCGAGCGGCGTCGTGGTGTTCAGCCCGGCGTAGATCAGCACGGCCAGACTGATGCCGGCGAACGCGAGCGGCAGCATCGTGACGCGGCGCCCGAGCTGCATGCGCGCGACAGCGGTGACCGACGGCAGCGCGGAGCTCGCGGCCAAGAACCAGAAGCACAGCCCCCAGCCGAAGTCGAAGGGATCGGGAAACGAGTACGTGTCGACCGTCAGCAGGTAGTGCGAGTCGGCGATCCAGAACACGACGATTCCGGCGCCGGCCAGCGCCCACGCCGCGCTGAGACGCCAGCCGCGCGCCGCGATCGCCGCGACGACGACCGCGAGCATGATCAGGTCACTGATCGGATAGGCGAGGTTGGTGTCGACGGCGAGCGCGCCGCCGTCGGAGTTGTGAAAGACGGTCGGGACGATCGCCGCGGCCGCGACGGCCGAGACGGCGAGGCCGGCGGTCACCGCGTCGAGCCACGCGCCGCGCGGCACACCGCGCACCTGCGAGCGCAGCAGGCCGATCAGGCCGCCGAACGCCAGCAGCGGGAACAGCAGATAGCCGACGTCGGCCGGCGATGGCACGGGGATGTGCGGGTCGTCGAGCAGCACATAGGTCCAGTACGAGTCGCCCGCAGTCCAGGCGAGAATGCCGGCGGCGACAAGCAGCCATGCCACGCGGGCGCCGCCGCGCTGGCGCAGGGCGCCGATCGCGCACAGGACGCCGGCGGCGGCGTCGGTGATCAGGTGGGCGGGTCGGCCGAGCAGCACGCCGCGCATCGACACGGCGTGCGTGAGCACAACGAGCTCGTAGACGAGTGTCCACGTGAGCACGATTGCGAGGCCCAGCGTCAGGACGGGGAACCGAAACGGCCGCACACCGAGGTTGTCGGCGTTTACCGGCCCAGTGTTGAGCCCCAATTTGGCAATTCCGATATTTCCGGTGCGCGGGGCTACGGCAGCGGGATGCCGCGCGCCCGGCGCGCGGCATACAGTCGGACCTCAGAGGACCAGGACGATCTTCCCCCGCGTGTGCCGGCGGGCCAGCTCGGTGAACGCCTCGCGGACCTCGTCGAGCGGATACGCCGCGGCGATCGGGACGTCGAGCTCGCCGTCGGCGACGAGCTGCGCCATTTCGGCGAGCAGCGGCGCGGTGCCGATCGCATGGGTGCCGACACCGTTGATGCCGTGGCGCTCGACCGCCTCGTAGTCGATGATCGTGTTGATCCGCCGGGGCGCGACGCCGAGCGCGATGGCGAGGTCTACGTAGCCGCCGCCGAACGTATCGATGAACGCATCGATCCCACCGCGGGACACCTCGCGCAGCCGCTCATCCTGGCCATCGCCGTAGGTGACCGGGATGATGTCGTGATCGCGCAGCCAGTCGTGGTTCGCCTCGCCGGCCAGGCCGATGACCGTCGCGCCGGTGCGCCGCGCGAGCTGGGCGCTGATCGACCCGACGCCGCCCGCCGCAGCCGACACGACGACCGTCTCGCCCGGCTGCGGATCGACCGCTTGCACGCCGGCCAGACCGGCCATCGAAGCCACGAACAGCGCGCCCGCGACCTCCCACGCCAGCGCGGGCGGCTTGGCCGTCAGCTGCTGCGCCGGCACGGCGACGAGCTGGGCGTGCGACGCGCGGCGCTCGGTCCAGCCGAGCACCTCGTCGCCGGGCGCGAACGCGTCGCCGCCGTCGCCGCACGCCCGCACGACGCCGGCGAAGTCGGTCCCCTCGCCGGACGGGAACGTCGCCGGCCAGCGTTCGTGCAGCCGCCCGTCGCGGATCGCGATCTCGCCCGGGTTGATTCCGGCGGCGCGCACCTCGACCAGCACCTCGCCGGCCTGCGCGACCGGATCGTCGACCTCGCGGACGTCGAGCACGTCCACCCCGCCGTAGCTGTCGAACCGCACGGCCCGCATCTGATCGTCTATTCCATCAGACGGTCGGTCGCGCCCGGCGGCATCATCGCGCGCAGCGCGTCGGTGAACTCGCCGCCGACGAGGATGAACGCCATTCGCGCGACGTGGTCGGTGCGGTTGGCCCATGCGTGGTCGGTGCCGCGCTGGACGACGACGTCGCCCGGGTGCAGGACGGTCTCGGCGTCGTCGACGACCAGCACCATCTCGCCCTCGAGAACGATCCCGTAGTCGATCGACGCCGTGCGGTGCATCGGCGACTGGAGCCCGTTCTCGCCCACATGACCGGGACCGAACTCGCAGATCCGGATGCGCGTGCCGCCGGCCGGTGGCGAGACGGTCTGCGGCCCGGCCGTCGGCTCCGACGGCTCGCGGGCGAGCAGCGGCGCAGGCGTGGTGTCGGTGCGCCAGACCTCGAAGAACGTGACGCCGCGCTCTGCGACCTCACGCACGCCCGGCACGGCACCGTCGGAGACGATCACCGACCGCCCGTCGTCCTCGTGGCCCGTCACCACGCGCCGTGGGATGTTGCTCATCCGGGCAGCGTAGTCTCGACGCCGCAACCGTCGGCAATCGAGGAGCGCAGATGAAGACGATGACCTGCCCGTGTGGCGAGAAGATCACCGGCGAGACCGACGACGAGTTCGTCGACAACGTCAACGCCCACCTCAGCAGCGCCCATCCCGAGATGGCGGGCCACTACAGCGCCGAGCAGATCCTGTCGCGGGCGACGGAGGAGTAGCCGGCTACGCCGGCGACGGCTCGGCCGCGGGCTCGGTCGCCGGCGCCTCCGCGGCCTGCACGCCTTGGCGCAGGCCGACGAGCGCGACCACTGCGGCGACCGCCATCGCGAGCGCCATGCCGAGCAGGATCGTCCGCGTCGTCTGTGCGAAGTCGAGGCGGATGAAGTGCGGGATCGCGCTCGTGCCGCCGCCGCGGGCGTGCGCGATCGCCGACGCCTGGGCGTCGGCCGCGCCGCGCGACAGTCCCCGGGCGACGAGCGAGTCGCTGACGTGGCGGTGCATCTGCGAGACCTGGAGCGAGCCGAGGATCGCCAGGCCAAGCGCGGCGGCGTAGTTGCGCACGGTCTGCGTGATCCCGGTCGCCTCGCCGTAGGCCAGCCGCGAGGCGCGGTTGACGGCATCGGTCGTCGCCGGTCCGAGCATCAGCCCCAGACCGGCGCCCGACAGGATCACGAACCACACCTGATGGCCGAGCGACAGCGTCGTGACGTGGCGCGACCACAGCCAGAATCCGACCGCGCCGATGATGCAGCCGAGCACGACCGGGCGCTTGGCGCCGCCGCGGTCGAGCATTCGCCCGCCGACCTGGGCCGCCGTGGCGAAGCCGATGAAGATGTAGAGCAGGAACAGCCCCGCCCCGTTGGCCGAGTCGCCGAGCGAGATCTGCGCGTACTCGCTGGAGAAGAAGAACAGCGGCACGAACGTCAGCATCGACAGCCCCAGAACCGCGTTCTGCACACGAAACGGGCGGACGCTGAAGATCCGCACGTCGATCAGCGGCGACACCGTGCGCAGCTCGACGAACCAGAAGACGACGAGCAGCGCCGCGCCGCCGGCGATGCACAGCACCGTGCCCGGGCTGCCCCAGCCCCAGATCGCCGACTCCTGGAAGCCGAACACGCTGAGGCCGACGCCGCTCGCGATCAGCGCCAGCCCGCGGTAGTCCATGCGTGCCGGGCGGTGGTCGGTCGAGGGCTTGGCGATCGCGATCAGGATCAGCGCCGCGATGGCGACCGGGATGTTGACCCAGAAGATCGCGCGCCATGTCCACTGGGTCAGGATGCCGCCGAGGATCGGGCCGATCGCCGTCAGACCGCCGGCGATGCCGAAGAAGGTGGCCAGCGCCTTGCCGCGATCGTGCAGCGGGAACGTCTGCACGACGATCGCCAGCGCGGCGGGGAACATGATCGCCCCGCCCACCCCCTGAATGGCACGGAACGTGATGATCCACGCCTCGGCCAGCGAGCCCTCGGGCGTCAGCCCGCACATGAGCGAGGCGCCGCCGAAGATCAGGATGCCGATGACCAGGATCCGCCGATGGCCGGCGGTGTCGGCCAGCCGCCCGCCGAACGCGAACAGCGCGGCGAGCGTCAGCAGGTATGCGTTGACCACCCACTGGACTCCGGTGCTGCTCAACCCCAGGTGGCGCTGGATCTCGGGGACGGAGATCGACACGATCGTCTGGTCGATGAACGTCATCGACACGGCGACGATCATCGCCGCGAGAATCAGGTTGCGCTTCGACATGGACCGGGCCGCGAATCCTGCCACTTTGCCCGCCATCACGGTTAAGTTGGGACTGCGATGGCCGCCGACCGCCCGCCGTCGGGATGCGGTTTCGGCGCGCCACTACATATCGGCCGTCACCCGCCGCGCGAAGTCCCCGAGCGGCCCCTTGGCCTCGTCGAGCCGGCGCTTGTGGCGGATGTTCTTGCGGATCTGGGCGAGGATCACCCGGTCGACGAGGCGGCCCGGGGCGTGGCGCGTGAACGCGGTCGTCAGCCGGCCGCTTCGCGTCGTGATGATGTCGCGCGCCGGTGATTTGGCGAGCGCCGCCCTGACGAGCGCCGCCACGGCGTCCTCGAGCTTCTCCTCGGGCGAGGCGCCTTCGAGCGTCAGCCCGAAGTCGATCGAGTCCTGATGGATCGGCGTGCGGATGAAGCCGGGGTAGACGGTCGTGACCGAGATCGCGTCACCGTGCTCGAGGCGCAGGGCCTGGGAGTAGGCGACGAGCCCGTGCTTGCTCATCGCGTAGGCGGCCGCGAACGGCATCGCGACATGCGCCATGCCGGAGGCGACGTTGACGACCCGTCCGTGCGAGGCGCGCAGCGCGTCCAGCGCCGCGCTCGTCACGCGCCACGGGCCGACCATGTTGACGTCGATGACGGCCAGCGCCCGAGCGTCCGGGGCCTGGCCTGCGCTCTGCGGGGTGGCCAGACCGGCCACGTTGATCAGCACGTCGACGCTGCCACCGAGCCGCGCGACGGCCGCGGCGACCGCGGCGTCGACGGCGTCCTGGTCGCGGATGTCGCAGGCGATCAGGGCGTCACCGGGCACGGTGTTGATGTCGAGGCCGACGACATCGTTGCCCAGCATCCGCAGCTCGGCCAGCGTGGCGGCGCCGATGCCGCTCGCCGCGCCGGTGATGATGATGCGCTTGGGGGTCATGCGGTCACGGCCTCTCTCGTCGGGCTGGACAGCGCGTAGGCGCCGGTGTCGAAGCGGGTGGCGCGGCGCCGGAAGCGCCACGTCCAGTCGGGCCACAGGACCGAGTTGCGCCCGGTGGCGTCGACGTAGAAGCTCGAGCAGCCGCTCTCCCACACGGTGCCGCGCATCCGTCCGTCGAGCTCGCGGTTGTAGGCCTCGGCGACCTCGGCGCGGACCTCGATCGTCGCCGCCGCGCCGTCGTCCATTGCCGCCAGCGCGCGCAGCACGTGCTCGATCTGGGTCTCGATCATGTAGACCATCGAGCTGTGGCCCAGGCCTGTGTTCGGGCCCAGCAGAAGGAACAGGTTCGGGAAGCCGGGGACCGCGGTGCCGAGGTAGGCGCTCGGGCTGCCGGCCCAGACGTCGGCCAGCAGCGCGCCGTCGCGGCCGCGCAGCTGCCGGGCCGCGGGCATGTCGGTCACGTGGAAGCCGGTGGCGAAGATGATCGCATCGACCTCGTGCTCGACGCCGTCGGCGCCGACGACCGCGTGCGGCCGAACCTCGGCCAGCTCGCTGCACACGAGCTCGACGTTGTCGCGCTGCAGGGCGCGGTACCAGCGGTTGGACGGCAGGATCCGCTTGCACCCCAGCGAGAAGTCGGGCGTGACCTTCGCCCGGAGATCCGCGTCGGCGATCGACTTGCGCAGATGCGAGCGCCCGAGGCGCTCGAGAACGCCCATCAGCCGCGGCTGCTTGGCCAGCCCGAGGACGAGCCACTCGCGACTCACGTAGACCCCGGCGCGGATCAGCCGCTGGATGGCGGGGATGCGGCGAAACAGCCGACGTTCGCGCTCGGCGATCGGGCGGTTGCCGTGCGGCATCACCCATGGCGCAGTGCGTTGGAAGACGTGGAGCTGCTCGACGTCGGCGGCGATCTCGGGCACGTACTGGATCGCCGACGCCCCGGTCCCGATGGACGCCACCCGCTTGCCGCGCAGGTCGTAGCCGTGGTCCCAGCGGCCGGAATGCATCGTCTTGCCGGCGAAGCTGTCGAGGCCGGGGACGTCGGGCAGCCTGGGCTCGGTCAGCGGACCCATCGCGGTGATCAGCACGTCGGCGGTGTACGGGCCGTCGTCGGTCTCGATCTCCCAGCGCGCAGCGTCGTCGTCCCACTGCGCCGACTCGACGCTGACGCCGGTTCGGATGTGGCCCCGCACACCGAAGTCGTCGGCGCAGCGGCGCAGGTAGTCGCGGATCTCGGGCTGGGCCGAGTAGGTGTGCGTCCACTGCGAATTGGGTGCGAACGAGAACGAGTACAGGTGCGACGGGACGTCGCAGCGACAGCCCGGGTAGGTGTTGAAGTGCCAGGTGCCGCCGACGTCGGGTGCGCGCTCGAGGACGACGAAGTCGTCGATCCCCCGCTTGGTCAGCCCAATCGCCATTCCGAGGCCGGAGAAGCCCGCGCCGACGATCACGATCCGGTGGTGCCGTTCAGTCATTACACGACTGTAGCTTACACCAGCGTAACTTACAAGCGTGTAATATCGGCCGATGCGCATGAGCGCGCCCGAGCGCCGCGAGCAGCTGCTCGACGTGACGATCGAGATCGTCGCGCATGAGGGCTTCCCGGCCGTCTCGATCCAGTCGGTGGCGCGGCGCGCCGGGATCACGCGGCCGATCGTCTACGAGCACTTCGGCGACCTGGGCGGGCTGCTGCGGGCGCTCGTCGAGCGCGAGACCAAGCGCGCGCTGGCGCAGGTCACGGCGACGGCGCTGGGCGACCTGAGCGACGGCGACGCGCGCGGGCAGATGCTCGAGAGCCTGCGCGGCTACCTGGCCGCGGTCGCCGAGCACCCGAACACCTGGCGGCTCGTGCTGATGGCGCCCGAGGGCGCGCCGGAGCTGCTGCGCAAGAGCATCGCCAAGGGGCGCACCGCAGTGCTCGGCCAGCTCGTCGCGGCGATCGAGCCGCTGCTGAGCGGCGACGGCGCAGCACCCGATCCGGATCTCACCGCACGGGTGCTGTCGACGATCGCCGACGAATACGCGCGACTGCTGCTGACCGACCCGCGCAAGTTCGACGAGCAGCGGCTGCTGGCCCACGCCGGCTGGCTGCTGGGCCGCCTGACGTGACGACTCATCGCACGAGCGATCGCCTGCAATGCCCCGCCGCCGGCCGGCGGAGCTATCCGTGCCTCGGCCGGGTCACGGGCGCTCCGCGCGCCGCGAGCGCCTGGCCGACCAGCCGCGCGTAGACCTTCTGCCCCGCCGGGTTGGGGTGGATCCCGTCGTCGTAGAGCAGGTCGGGGTTGGCGCTCGCGTCGTGCCAGTCGACGACACGGGCCTGCGGCCACTGGCGCACGGTCGTGGCGAGGATGTGGTTGACCTCGCCCTGCCACGACCGCGGCACGCGGACGTTGACGAGCAGCACGACTGGCACCCCCGAAAGCGCGCGGCGCAGCGCCGCGATGTCGGGCGCGAACACCGGTCCGTTCTCGCCCATCTGGACGATCACCCGCCCCGGCAGGTGCCCGGCGTCGCGGTAGCTCTGCAGGCGCGCGTCGATGTCTGCCGGCTGACGCCCCACCGCGGCATCGACGACGATCCGCGGCTCGAGCGACGGCTGTGCCGCGAGCATCACCGACGCGCCGATCGCCAGCGGCTTGGCCTGCAGGCTGAAGCGTGGTCCGTGAGTGACAACCGAGCGCGGGCCGGCCCGCGCCGCCGCGCTGCGCAGGCTGTGCAACGGAACGATCGCGCGCGGCGTCGGGCGGGCGGCGACCCAGCCCGCCGTCGCCAGGAACGCGACCAGCACCGCGACGACGATCAGCAGCCGGCGGTGCGGCGCGCGGCGGTCGAGGTAGGCCCGGATGGCCGGCCATGCGTGGCCGCGGCGGATCGGCATCTCCAGCCAGCGATATGAGGCGGCGGCGATCACGACCGCGACCGCGATCTGGGCCGGCACGAGCAGCCACAGGCTCCAGTGCAGGTCGATTCCCGGCCGCGTCAACGCCATCACGGGCCAGTGCCACAGGTAGATCCCGTAGCTGCGCTGGCCGATCCAGCGCAGCGGCGCGACGCCGAGCACGGGGCCGACGTGCGCCGCCGGGTCGGTCACGCAGATCAGCAGCAGCGCGCAGGGCAGCGAGAACACCAACAGCCCGCCGCGGTAGACGCCGGTGTCGTAGTCGTGCCAGCCGGTCATCGCCGCGAAGATCGCCACCAGCGCGGCGACGCCGAGCACGTCGAGCAGTACGCCGCGGCCCTTCGTCGGTGGCGGCCGGCGGCCGCCGAGCGGCAGCGCGCAGGCCAGCAGCGCGCCGATGAGCAGGCCCGACGCGTGCGTGTCGGTGCCGTAGTAGACCCGCGACGGGTCGTGGCCGATGCGGAAGATCAGCCCCATGGCGAGCGCAGACGCGGCGGCGCCGATCAGCGTCACGAGCGCTGTCGGCCAGCGCCCGAACCGGTTCAGGCAGACCGCGAGCACGATCGGCCACACGAGGTAGAACTGCTCCTCGACGGCCAGCGACCACAGGTGCAGCAGCAGCGGCGGGCGCCCGAACATCGCGAAATACGACTGGTGGGCGAGCGCCTGGTGCCAGTTGTTGAAGTAGAAGAACGAGGCGATCGCGTCGCCGCGGGCGCGCGGCAGCTGATCTGGGAAGAAGATCGCGGTGATCAGCGTGCAGACGCCGACGAGCAGGAATACGGCCGGCAGGAGGCGCCGCGCCCGGCGCATCCAGAACGCCGCCAGGTCGATGCTCCCGGCCAGCGTGCGCTCGCGCAGCAGCAGCGACGTGATCAGGTAGCCGCTGAGGACGAAGAAGACGTCGACGCCGAGGAACCCGCCCGAAAACGCGCCGACGCCGCCGTGGTACAGCAGCACCCCGGCAACCGCGATCGCGCGCACGCCATCCAGGCCGGCGATGTACGGCAGACCATGGGGTGGCGGAGTGGCGCGATCGGCCACCGCTGGACTGTGGCACCTGCGTCACACGGCAGGCGCACTCCGTCCCCCCGGCTCAGTCCGGCTCGAGCTCGCCCGGGCCGATCCTGTCGCCGCGGGCGAGCAGCACCCCCTGCACCCCGATCGCGAGGTAGACGACCGCAGCCACGCGCGGCGTGACGATCGCCAGCGCCGTCGCCGCGGCGTAGAAGCCGATGCTCGGCCCCGCGCGCTTGGTGACCTCGGCGATCTCCAGCTCGTCAACCTCCGGGCGCAGCAGATCCCGCCGGCTCACCACGGTGGTCCACATCGCGCCGGCGAGCGCCGAGATGACGAACAGCGTCAGCCCGTAGAAGATGATCGCGACGCGCTCCGACTGGACGTTGTGCACCGCCTCGGCGGCCAGCCGGGTCGGAAACGGCAGGAACGAGACGAACATCAGTAGCACCAGATTCAGCCGCATCACGCGTGCGTCGACGTAGCGAAGTCGGCGGAAGATGCCGTGGTGGGCGAGCCACATTCCGCCGACGGTCAGAAAGCTCGTCACGTAGCCGAGGTAGGCCGGCCACTCGTGGACGATCGCGTGCCACAGATCGTCGAACTGGGACTCGGGGATGTTGATGTCCAGCACGAGCAGCGTGATCGCGATCGCGAACACCCCGTCGCTGAACGCCTCCGTCCGGCCGGTACCCCAGCGGTTCTCCACTCCCGAGAGTTCGCCGCGCCCCGCCGCGCTCCTGTGGAACGATCCATGGCCATGACCCACGACGAGATCGCCGCCGCCGTCGCCGACCAGGAACCGCGGATGCTCGACGAGCTCGAGGCACTCGTGCGAATCCCGTCGATCTCGGGTCCGGGGCGCCCGGTCGAGCCGATCGCGCAGGCCGGCGACCTCGTCGCGCAGCTGTTCGCCGATGCCGGCGTCGAGGTGCAGACCCTCGACATCCCGGACACGAGCCCGGTCGTGGTCGGCGAGATCGCCGCCCCACCCGGCGCGCCGACCGTTCTGCTGTACGGCCACTACGACGTGGTCGGGGCCGGCGACGAGAGCGAGTGGGAGACGCCGCCCTTCGAGCCGGCGCGGCGTGACGGGGCGTTGTTCGGGCGCGGCGCGGCCGACTCGAAGGCGAACATCGCCGCGCACGTCGCCGCGCTGCGCGTCTGGGGCGGGCGCCCGCCGGTCGGCATCCGCGTGATCATCGAGGGCCTCGAGGAGGTCGGCGGCGGCGGCATCGATGACTACCTGCGCGCGCATCCGCAGCTTGTCGCCTGCGACGCGATGCTGATCGCCGACTCGGGCAGTGTCCGCCCCGGCGTGCCGACGCTGACCGTCGCGCTCCGCGGCCTGGCCAACGTCGTCGCCGAGGTCCAAACGCTGCCGACCGCACAGCACAGCGGCATGTACGGCGGCGCGGCGCCCGACGCGCTGCTCGTGCTGCTGCACGCGCTGGCGACACTGCACGACGCCAACGGCGACGTCGCCGTGCCCGGCCTGCGGCGCGAGGAGTGGGACGGCCCCGACCCCGACGAGGCCGAGTTCCGCGAGCTTGCCCAGATCCCTGACGACCTGCCGCTGATGGGGACGGGCGGGCTGGCGTCGCGGATCTGGTTGGGGCCGGGGATCACGGTCATCGGCATCGACGCGCCATCGGTCGGCGAGGCGGTCCACGCCGTCGTGCCGCGGGCGCGAGCGAAGATCAACGTGCGCCTGCACCCTGGCCAGGACGCGGCGCAGGCGCAGCAGATCGTCATCGATCATCTCGAGTCCCAGCGCCCGTTCGGCGTGCCGGTCACGGCCCATCCCGACGAGCTCGGCAACGGCTTCGCCGCGCGCACCGACAGCGCGGCTTACGACGCCGCGCGTGCCGCGTGGTCGGCGGCGTGGGGGGCGCAGACGGTCAGCGTCGGCGTCGGCGGCTCGATCCCGCTCGTCGACACGCTGCACGCGGCGGCCCCGGACGCCGATGTGCTGCTCGTCGGCGCCATCGACGGCTACGCGAACATCCACGGCCCCAACGAGCGGGTGCTGGTCGACGAGCTGCGGCGCGCGGCCGTCGCCGAAGCCGACTTTTTCGCCCGCTTCGCCGCCGCGACACGCGGCTGACGGGCTACAGATCGGCGCCCGCGCCGAGCACCAGCGCCGACAGCTCGCGCAGGAACTGGTCGGGAGTCGAGCCCGGGTCGGCGATCTCCTGGATCGCGAGCCCGTCGACGACCGCCAGCGCGAGCAGCGCGAAGCGATCGAGCGACATCGGCGGCGTCACGCCGGCGGCGGCCAGGCGCGGCCCGAAGGCCTCGACCACCGCCCGGCGCTGACGCAGCTGGTGGCGACGTAGCTTGGGCTGCAGCGAAGGCGTCCGCGCGGCGTGCACGGTGAACTCGAGCACGAGCAGGCGCCACTCCTGCTCCTCGCGCACGCTGCGACTCATCGCCCGCGCCTCGACGGCCAGCACGTCGCCCCCGCGGCCGCGGCGCTTCTCCGGCGCCAACGTCCTGCGCATGACCTCGATGCGCTCGTTGAGCCGCTCGTCGAGCAGCGCCAGGACGAGGTCGGCCTTGCTGTCGAAGATGTCGTGGATCGCGCCGTTGGAAACGCCGGCGCGCTCGGCGATCTCCTCGATCGTCGCCGACTGGAACCCGCGTGTGACGAACACCTCGCGTGCCGCATCAACGATCTGGCCGCGGTTGGCCTCGCGCTGTTGGGCGCGATCCGTTCGCGCGGGAGGTCGTCGGGTGTCGGAGAGCACGACCGGGCGAATCTACTGATTTCCCGCGTGTGCGAAGGAATCGCCCGGCCCGGCCCCGCGTCCTTCCGGGTGCAGCGGCGCGAGACATCGGTTTCGCGCCGGGGATCGAAGAGAGGAAGCACCATGAGCATCACGACGGCCAGCGACACGGCGCGCCACGAGCTCGGAGGCGCCTTCGCGGGCGAGCTCATCGGGCCCCACGACACGGCCTACGACGGCGCCCGCGCCGTCTACAACGCGATGATCGACCGCCGGCCGGGGCTGATCGCCCGTTGTGCCAGCGCCGCTGACGTCGCAGCGACGATCGACTTCGCACGCCGCCACGAGCTGCTGCTCGCCGTCCGCGGCGGCGGCCACAACGGCGGCGGGCTCGGCGTCTGCGACGACGGCGTCGTGCTCGATCTGTCGCTGATGCACAGCGTCGACGTCGACCCGCAGGCGCGCACCGTGCGCGTCGGCGGCGGCGCGACGTGGGCGATGGTCGACGCGGCGACCCACGAGCACGGGCTCGCGACACCGAGCGGGATCATCTCGACGACCGGCGTCGGCGGGCTGACGCTCGGCGGCGGCATCGGCCACCTGTCGCGCAAGCACGGGCTGACGATCGACAACCTGCTCGCCGCGGACGTCGTGCTCGCCGACGGCCAGCAGGTCCGCGCCAGCGCCGACGCCAACCCAGAGCTGTTCTGGGCGCTGCGCGGCGGCGGCGGCAACTTCGGCGTCGTGACGTCGTTTGAGTTTCGCTGTCACCCGGTCTCGACCGTCATCTCCGGCCCCACGTTCTGGCCGCTGGACCAGACGCCCGAGGTGATGCGCTTCTACCGCGAGTTCATGCCCGCACAACCGCGGGAGCTCAACGGCTTCCTGGCGCTGATGACGGTGCCGCCGGCCGACTTCCTGCCACCGGAGCTGCACTTCACGCCGGTCTGTGGCGTCATCTGGTGCTACGCGGGCGACGACGAAGCGGCCGCCGCCGAGCTGCTGGCGCCGGTGACGCAGGTCGGCACGCCGCTGCTCCACGGCCCGGCGCCGGCGCCGTTCCCGGCCGTGCAGAGCCTGTTCGACGGCCTCTACACGCCAGGCCTTCAGTGGTACTGGCGCGCGGACTTCGTGCGCGAGTTGCCCGACCCGGCGATCGCCGCCCACCACGCGTTCGCCCAGCAGATGCCGACGTGGATGTCGACGATGCACATGTACCCGATCGACGGCGCGGTGCACGACGTCTCGCCAACGGAGACGCCGTTCAGCTATCGCGACTGCAACTGGGCCGAGGTGATCGTCGGGGTCGACCCCGAGCCGTCGAGCGCCACGGCGCTGCGCGACTGGACGGTCGGCTACCACGAGGCCACGCACGAGTACTCGGCCGGCGGAGCGTACGTCAACTTCATGATGGAAGAGGGCGACTCGCGCGTGCGGGCGACCTACCAGGACAACTACCCGCGCCTACAGGCGGCCAAGGCCACCTACGACCCGGGCAACCTGCTGCGCGTCAACCAGAACATCCCGCCGGCCTGATCGGCCCCTAACAGGCCGTGACTCCCCCGTCGACCAGTAGCGTCGTCGACGTGACGTAGCCGCCCGCGGGGCTCGCGAGGAAGACGAGCGCCGCGGCGAGCTCCCGCGGGTCGCCCATGCGGCCCATCGGGATGCCCTGGACGATCTGCTCGGCGTACTCGGCGGGGAACTGGTCGGTCATCTCCGAGGCGAAGAAGCCGGGCGCAATCGCGCTGACGCGGATCCCCTTGCGCCCGGTCCACTGGACGCCCAGGTCGCGCGTCAGACCCACGATCGCCGCCTTGCTCGAGGAGTACGCGGCCTGGGGCAGGTCGCCGCTGCGAAACGCGTTGATCGAGGAGATGTTGACGATCGCGCTCCCGGGCGTCATCACGCGCCCGCACGCCTGGGCCATCCAGTAGCAGCCGTTGAGGTTGATGTCGATGACCTCGCGGAACTGCTCCGGGGTCTCGCGCGTGGCCGGGTAGGCGGTGCCCTTGCCGGCGTTGTTGACGAGCACGTCGACGTGGCCGAACTCGGCCATCGCAGCGTCGACGACCGCCTGACAATCCTCGACCTTCGCCACGTCGGCGGTGACGGTCAGGGCGCGGCGACCGCGCTCCTCGATCTGGGCCTTGGTGTCCTGGAGGCGGTCGCTGCGACGCGCGGCGAGCACGAGGTCGGCACCGGCCTCGGCGAGCGCCTGCGCGAACGCCACGCCGAGTCCGGACGACGCGCCGGTGACGATCGCCACCTTGCCGTCGAGGCGGAAAAGATCGAGCACGGAAGTAGACATGCCGCCCGTCCTATCACGGCGCGGCTGGCGGACGCGGCCAGGAGTGGTCAGCCGAGGACCTGCTTGGCCGCCTGCTCTCCGCGCAGGCCGGCCGGCAGGTAGCCGGTGAACTGAATCGACAGCTCGCCGCCGTGGATTGCGTCTGACGGCAACATCTGCGTCAGGCCCCACGTGCCGCCGCCGACCTTCGCCTGGTAGTTGAGGAAGCCGGTCGATGCATCGGCCCGCACGTACTCCAGGCGGATGCGCACGACGCCGTGGGCCTTCGTCGTGAGCGTGCCGGCGACCGTCAGCAGCCCGGCGGCAACCGACGAGCTCTTGCGCACGAGCAGCGACTTCCCGGTCGCGGCGCGCAGCCGGACGTCGTCGGCGTTGACCAGCGCGTTCCCCGCGTAGGTGAGAGTCAGGATCCCCGTCCCGAGCTTGGCCTGCGACGACGCCACCGAATGCAGAATCGGGATCGAGATCGGCGCGCCGGTGTGGGCCGCCGGGATCGCAACGCTGAACGTGGTGTGCTTGGACGCGGCGAAGTAGTCGACCGCGAGCCTGGCGCCCGGCGTCGCGGCGCGCGACGTGATCTGGGCCAGGACATCGAGCTTGCCGGCGCTGACGCCGGCCCGCAGGACGCTGAGCTTGGCCGGGTTCTTGGGCGTCGGCGGCGTCGGCGCCGGGAGCGCGGGCGACGACGGCGGCGGGGGCGACGGAGACGAGAGCGGCGCCTGCGTCGCGATCGCGCACGCCGACAGCTCCGACGTGTCGCCGGTGGCCAGGTCGGTCGCCGTCGCCGTGATCGCCCGGCCGGCGGCGGTCGGAGCGACGCCGGCGTTCCACGGCGTGGGCCCGGCGCCCGCGGCGACCATCGCCGCACCGAGGAACACCGCGGCGGGGCCGGTCCCCGACGCGTCGCACGCCGGGCTCGAGAACAGCTCGATGCGGACCGCGGCCCCCGGGGTCGTGTCGATCGTGCCGGACACCGACGTCGCCACGCCATCGGTCACCGCGCCGCCCAGCACCGGGAAGTTCTGTAGCCGGTTGGGATGTGTCACGTCGTCGGCGTCGCCGGGGTCGTCGGCCGTGACGCCGTCGTCGCCGAGGTCGATGGCCAGCGCCGACGGATCGCCGTTGCCGTTGGTGCGAATCGCATTGCCGAGCACCGACACGCCGCTTCCACGCACCACGGCGACGCCGTCGCGCCCGTTGGCCGCGATCGTGTTGCCGGCGCCCGGATCGGCGCCGCCGATCGTCAGCGGCCCGTCGACGAACGTCGCAACGACACCCTGGCGGTCGTTGCCCAGCGGTGTGACGCCGTCGGCCGCCGTCCCGATCAGGTTGCCCTGGATGACGCTGCCGCCGGCGCCGAGCGAAGCCTCGATGCCCGAGAAGCCGTTGCCGGAGATCACGTTGCCAGCGCCCGGCGCGGTACCGCCGATCCGCGTCGCGGCCGAGTCCGCGAGGAAGATGCCGTCCTGGCCGTTGCCGCGGTCGGCCGTGCCGGTCGGGTCGGTGCCGATCCGGTTGCCCTCGATGACGACGCCCGTCGACGTCCCCCCGTTGAGATCGATGCCGGAGCGCAGGTTGGCGCTGACGACGTTGCCGGCGCCGGCGGCCGTCCCGCCGACCTGCGCGCCGGCGGCGTTGTCGATCTGGATGCCGACGGTGTTGGGGCGCGCGGTCGATCCATCGCGCGCCAGTCCGATCACGTTGCCCTGAACCGTCGTGGCCACACTGTCGGCGCCGACGAGGACGCCGAAGCCGCCGACCGACAACGCGGTGCCGTGCCCGCCGATCACGTTGCCCGCACCCGGCGCGCTGCCGCCGATCCGGGTGTTCGCGGCGCCGGCGCCGAGCACGATCCCGCCGTCGTTGCCGATCGCATCGCCCGCGGCGTCCAGGCCGATCGTGTTGCCTTCGATCACCGTTTCACTCGCCGCTATGGCGATCCCGGCGCCGCGTTCGCCCGCAACCGTGTTGCCGGCGACGATGTTGCCCGCGCCCGGGGCTGCGCCGCCGATCTGCGCACCCGAGCCGCCGCGCAGGTTGATGCCGTCGTCGTTGCCCAGCGCGGCATCACCGGCCGTGGTGAGCCCGATCGTGTTGCCCTGGACGGTCAGTCCGCTGGTGGCGGGGAAGGCCTCGATCCCGGCTCCGGTGGCCAACGGCGGCCGGCGGTTTCCCGAGATGATGTTGCCCGCCCCAGGGGCGGTGCCGCCGACCGTCACTCCATTTCCGGCGACGTGTACGCCGATGGCCTGGGTCGAGCCGGCCGGGACGCCGTCACCCGCGGCGTCGGGGCCGAGCGTGTTACCGCGCACGACAGCCGGGCCGGTGGCGAACACGCCGTAGGTCCCGTTGCCGCTGATCAGGTTTCCGTCGCCGGGGTCGGTGCCGCCGATCTGCGCCGCGCCGCCGACCTGGATGCCGCTGTTGGCGTTGGGGACCGCGGTCTCCCCTGTCACATCGGTGCCCAACTTGTTGCCGAGCACCGTCGAGTTGCTCACATCGATGCCGGCGACGGTGTTGCCGCTGATGACGTTGCCGTCGCCGGCGCCGGTCCCGCCGATCACGGTTCCGGTCGAGTCGGCCGAGTCGATGATTCCCGTCTCCTGCGTGCCCAGCGCCGTCGAGCCGGTGCGATCAAGGCCGATGAAGTTGCCGACGATCGTCGTCGCTTCGGACGGGCCGAGCACGACGATGCCATGGAGCGCGTTGTCGGAGATCACGTTGCGCTCTTGCAGGGTCGGACCGCCGATCCGGGTGCCGTTGACCTCGAACACGAGGATTCCGGTGTCGTTGTTGCCCGCCGCGGCGCCGGTGTTGTCGACGCCGATGCGGTTGCCGTCGATCGTGACGTCGTTGGCCTCGATGACGACCCCGTCGCCGACCTGCGGAGTGCTGCCGAAGTTGACGATCGCGAAGCGGCACAGCCGGCTGCCCTGCGAACCGGCGCCGAACGTGAACCCGTCGAAGTTGCGCCCGTTGCCGTCCAGCAGCTCGCGCTGGCCGTTGGCCGTTCCGCAGCGCCCGTCGCTGGATCCCGTGATCGTGACCGGGTCGGTGATCGAGGGCAGCCGGCTCAACGGGCTGATCGCGTACTCGGCGTCGAACATGATCGTGTCGGCGCCACCCGCCGCGTTGGCCGCGCCGATCGCCTGGCGCAGCGTGCACCATGCGCCGCACACGACCCCACCGGTGTCGGCGGCGCTGGTGACCGTGAAGGTCGCCGCGCGCGCGTCGCTCGCACCGACGACCAGCACGACGGCGATGACGGCCCATTGCACGAACGAACGCGACATACCCATCCCGACACGACGCGCGGCCGGCGGTTTGGATTCCGCGGGGTGGCCCGCGGCGAGCCGCGCTACGCGCGGGCCGGAAGCCGCACGATCGGCAGCTCGTCGTCGGCCGGCTCGCACAGCGCCGCCGGCGCCTCGGAGCGCGCGAGGGTCCGGCGGAGCTGGACGAACGCGATCGAGCCGAGGATCGCCGGCAGGCCGAGCTGGAACGCGCGGTAGGCGAGCACGGCCGCCGTCGCCTGCGACAGCGGGCTGCCGTACAGCGTCAGTGCTGCGATCAGGCCGCCGTCCGTGCCGCCGATCCCGCCGGGCAGCGGGATCAGACCGCCGAGCTGGCCGACCACGTAGGCGAAGATGAACGCGGCCAGCGACGGCATCGTCCCGAACGCGGCGAACGCCGCGGCCAGCGACAGCAGGTCGAAACCCATGTAGCCGATCGCGCCGACGATCGTGTACGCCTGGCGCGAGCGCACGAGCATGATCGCGTCGCGCACGCCGTCGGCGACCGTGGTGGCTCCGGTGCGCACCGCGCGCCGCATGCGGCGATACAGCGACTCGCCGTGGCGCGGCGCCTTGCGGCTGCTGAGCCAGTCGATGATCCGCGGCAGCAGCGCGACGATGAACATCGTCACCCAGGCCGCGATCCCGATCGTCAGCGACAGCGCGAACGGCGCGTGGCCGCCGGGCGCGCCGAGCGCGATCAACGTGCCGAACACCGCCGCGCAGAGGAAGTTCGGGATGCTCGTGACGACGAAGAACGCGACGCTGCGCCGCGCGATCCGCTCGACGCTCATGCCGCCCTGGCGCAGCGCCCACGCCCCGAGCGCCAGGCCGCCGACACCGCCGAACGGCAGGAAGACATTCGTCGCCTGCTCGGCCATCCCGACCTCGTAGCTGAACCGCCAGCCGAGCCGCCGGCAGAACACGCCGCGAAACGCGACGATGTAGGCCAAGCAGGAGCACACCTCGAGCAGCGCCGAGGCGAGCAGCCACAGCGGCGACGCGTGCGCGAAGCGGTGGCGCACGTCGTCGAGGCCCGGCAACGTGCTGATCAGCAGCGCGACGACGGCGAGCAACACGACGAACGCGCCGATGTGGCGCGCCAGGCTGCGTGACGACAGCTCGCTGGGCAGTGCCTCCGGGACGCGCGGGTCGGTCGCGGTCATCGGTTCAAACTACCCGGCGAGAGGCATCGGCTCCCAGCTTCGGCCGACCAGCGTCTAAGCAGCGACGAACGCCAGCACCCGTGACGGGCTGCCCGTCCCGTCGACGAGCTTCAGCGGCGCCACCACGACCAGCGCGCCGGTCACCGGCAGCGCCTCGAGGTTCGCCAGCTGCGTGAGCCCGTAGCGGCCGGCGCCGAGCAGGAAGGTGTGAACCGGGAAGGCGGGCTCGAAACCGCCCGCCGCGCCCGCGTCGATGCCGACCGTCTCGACCCCGAAGCCGACGACGTTGTGATGCTCGGCCAGCCACCGCGCGCCCGACACGTCGGGCCCCGGCGTCACCGGTCCCTGCGGGCCGGCGTTGAGGAACGCCGCCTCGTCGTCGGCGCGCGCGCCCCAGCCCGTGCGCAGGAAGACCCAGGCGCCGGGCGGGATCTCGCCGTGCTGGGACTCGAAGGCATCGAGGTCGTCCGCCGTCAGCAGATCGCCGGGGTCGGCCGCGACCTGCTGCGTGCGGTCGATCACGACCGCCGGGCCGGCGAGCCGTCCGGGCGCGATCGACGCGATGTCCTCGCCATCGCGCGCGGTGATCCAGTGGCGCGGCGCGTCGAGGTGCGTGCCGGTGTGCTCGCCGAGCTCGAGCACGTCCCACGCCCACGCGGGCCCCAGCTCGTCGAAGCGGCTCAGCGCGCGCCGCGACAGGTGCGGCGTGTTGGCGAACGGCTCGGGCAGGACGAGCACCGGGGTCGACTCGCTCAGCGGCTGGGTCAGGTCGACGACCGTGACCGACCCGCCGGCGAGGCCGGCGACGAGATCGGTGACTGCGCTGGTGGACATTGCGGGCTCCTGTGGTTGGGGTTCAGCCGGCGCGGAAGGCTTCGGCCAGCCACTGCGCGCCGACCTCAGGGTTGACCTTGGCGTCGACGACGAGCGGACCGGGCGCCGTGTCGCGCGCCCACGAGCCGACCGCGTCGAGGTCGGCGACGCGGCGGACGGTGATCGCCTGCGCGCCGGCGGCGCGGGCGATCGCGGCGAGGTTGGTGTCGGGGAAGCGCACGCCGGCGAGATCGTGCCCGAGCGGGCCGAAGTGGTGGACCTCGGCGCCGAAGGCCGCGTCGTCGTAGATCAGCACGAGCAACCGCAGGCCCAGGCGCGCGGCGGTCTCGAGCTCGGCCAGCGCCAGGTATGCGCCGCCGTCGCCGAGCGCGGCGACGACGATCTCGTCCGGCCGCGCGACCGCGGCGCCGATCGCGTTGCCGAGCGCCAGGCCGACGGCCTGGAAGCCGTTCACGAACAGCCACGAGCGGGCGTCGGGAACGTCGAGGTAGAACGCCGGCCAGCCGATGAAGTGCCCCGAGTCGACGGCGACGAGCCGTTGATCGGGCAGCAGGTCGTTGACGGCGATGCTCAGCGTGCGCGGGTCGATCAGCTCGTCGGTCGCTGCGTCGTCGTAGGGCTCGTGGCGCCAACGCCCGGCCGCGATCCGCGCCGCGAGCTCGTCCGAGCGCCACGGCGACGGCGCGGCGCCGTTGCGGTCAAGCTCGGCGATCAGCGCCCGGGCGGTCAGCGCTGCGTCGCCGACGATCCCCAGCGCCACCGGCCGGTGCGCGGCGATCGCGTCGCGCTCGACGTCGACCTGGACGACCGACGCGTCGTCCGCGATCAGTTCGCCGTGGCGGGTTGTCCACTGGTTGAGCGTCGCGCCGAAGGCGACGACGACGTCGGCCGACGCCAGCAGCTCGGCGGCCAGCGCGCTGGCGAAGCCGCCCGAGATGCCGACGTCGAACGCCCGCCCGGCGAACAGTCCCTTTGCGACGGCCGACGTGGCCAGCAACGCGCCGGTGCAGGCGCCGAGTGCCTCGAGGTCCGCCCCGGCATCGGCGACCACCGCGCCGCGACCGCCCAGGATCAGCGGGCGCCGCGCTCCCGCCAGCAACTCGGCCGCGCGGGCGACCGCCGCGCCAGCAGGCGCGGGCGCCACGGGCAGCGTCGCCAGGGTCGGGGGGTCGCCGTCCGGCGCGGGCGCGGCCTGGACGTCGATCGCCATCATCAGCACCACCGGCCGGCGCTCGAGCGCCGCGCGCTCCAGTGCGCGTGATGTATCGGCCGCCGCGCTCGCCGGCGAGTGCACGCGGTCGGCGATCGCCCCGACCGACTCGACGAGACCGTGCTGGTCGATGCGGAAGTTCGAGCGCCGCGCTGCGGCCGGCGTCTCGCCGGCCAGCACGAGCAGCGGAGTGCGGCTCTTGGCCGCCTCGGCGAGCGCCGTCAACGTGTTGGTCAGCCCCGGCCCCTGGTGAACGCTGACGACGCCGACCCGCCCCGTCACGCGGGCCCAGCCGTCAGCCATCGCCGTCGCGCCGCCCTCGTGCCGCGCGGAATGGAATGTCGCGCCGCCGGCGACCAGCGCGTTGGTCGCGATCAGGTTGCCGCTGCCGAGCAGGCCGAACACGACGTCGACGCCGAGCCGCGCGAGCGTCGCCCCGACGACCTCGGCCGCGGTCACCGTGTCGCCTGGGCCGCCGCCACGCCGGCGAGCGCCGTCGCCCGGTGCGACGCCGTGCGCCGCGACCGGCGCGACGCCCAGCGCATCGCGGGCCGCTCGACGAACCGCCAGCTCAGCGCGCCGACGACGCACGCCAGCGAAAACACGACCAGCAGCCGCGGGCCCAGGGCAGTCGGCAGCGCGTGGATCTGCTTCAGCGTCAGGATCAGCGGCAGATGCCAGAGGTAGACGCCGTAGGAGATCAGGCCGAGCAGCGCCAGCGGCCGCCACGACAGCGCCGAAACGACCGGCCCGCGCCCGGCGGCGACCGCCGCGATGATCAGCGCGAAGCCCGTGGCGAGGACCAGGTAGATGGCGACGACGCGCCGCACGTCGGCCTGTAGCCAGCGGCTCTGAGCCCAGTAGCAGCCCGCCAGCACGACCGCGGCGCCGAGCGCCGCCACCGCCGCCGTCGTGCTCGCACGCAGGCGCGCGCGTGCGGGCGTGTGCAACTCCCGGCCCGCCAGCCAGTGCGCGACGAGCATCCCCAGCGCGAACTCGCCCAGCCACGACGGAAGCGACTTGGTCGCTCGCGCGTCCCACCGGTTGTCGAACGCGATCGCGTTCCAGGCCACGGTAAGCGCGATCAGCCCGACGAGCAGCGCGGCCTGTCGGTGCGGCCGCCCCGGCCCCAGCCGCCACACGAGCACGCCGATCAGCGGCAGCGCGACGTAGAACGCGGCCTCGATGCACAGGGTCCACGCGACCGGGTCGGCGTGCATGACGGTGCTCATCGAGTAGTTCTCGCCGAACACGGCGAACAGCGGTATCTGGCCCGCACTCGGGGTGATCGAGTGGTAGCCGACCAGCGCGTACATGAGCAGGGCGCCGACCAGCACCGCGTAGTACGCGGGGACAATCCGGGCGACGCGACGCAGGCCGTAGCCGTGGATGTCGACCGCCCGCTCGCCGCTGCGGGCGGCGCGCGCGAACGGGCGGTAGAGCAGGAAGCCCGAAAGCACGAAGAAGCAGATCAGCCCGACGTTGGCCTCACGCAGCGCGTTGTAGAGCAGACCGTGCGGGACGCCGGGCGCCCGGTTGTCGCGGTACAGCCAGGTGTGGAAGCACAGCACCGCGAGCGCGGCGAGCCCGCGAAGCCCGTCGAGCGCATGGTCGCGACGGTCGGCCATCGCGGGTGAGTATGGCGAACAGCGCGACCGGGACCGTTTGACGGATATCGAGCAGTTTCCGGTAACCCGTTTTCCGGCCCACCAGATGCTCCGGAAAGCCCGCACGAAACTGCCGTACAAATGTCCTCTCAACCTGGTAGGAAGGAGCCGACAACAAGCGGATCGGTGCAGATTCCGCTGGCCGAGCGCTCGACAAACGTCCATGTATTTTCTGGGCGATTGGCGGGTCCCGTAAAGGTGAGCCTGTACCCGCCGAACAGAGGGTGCAGCCGTGTCGGCGGCGAATCACCCGACTGCCCCATACCCGACTTGCGTCCGGACCCTTTGCCCCAATGAGCCCGAACTTCAAGCGCGTGCGCGTTCTCGCCGCGACTCTCCTCGTCACGTTCATCGCGCTGGGCGCTGCCCAGGTTGCCAGCGCCGACAACCTGCTGCTGCTCGACTCCGAGCACGCCGTCGTCTCCGGCAACCTCAACTACGGCCTCGTCTACGTCGATGGCGAGCTGCGGATCACCGGCGACACGTCGATCACCGCGGGCTCGATCTACTTCGGCCCGGACGCCCAGATCGAGACCTGCGACATCGAGGGCGTCGGCACCAACGCCTGCACCAGCGGCCGTTCGCTGACGCTGAGCTCGTCCGGCCCGGTGACGATCACGAACAACCTCAGCCTGACCGCGGGCGCCGGCACGATCCGCAGCGCCGGATCGCTGAGCGTCACGGGCGGCACGGTCGCGATCGGCGGCAACGTCGACGTGTCCGGCAGCGGCGGCGGGCTCTCAGGCGCTGTCTCGATCGCCTCGGCATCGACTCTGGACACGGGCGCGATCAACGCTCCCGGCGTGGGGCCGGGCGTGACCCTCAACGCAGGCGGCACGATCAACGTCGGGGGGGACATCAACACTGGTGGCACCGCCGCCACGGCCGATCTCGACCCGGCGCGTGTCCAGTCGGCCGCCCAGGTGACGGTCACCTCGAGCGGCGGCGACGTGCATGTTGAGGGGACGATCAACGCGTCGGGCCGCGACGCGCCCACCGCCCCGGGCGGTACGGGCCTCGGTGGCGGCAATGGTGCCCCTGCAAGCGTGACCGGCGGCGATGTGGGCATCGGCGCAATCGACACGACCGGTGGCTCGAGCGCGGACTACGTCGGCGGAGTCCCGGGCGACATCAACCTCAACGCCCGCGGGTCGCTGAGCGTCTTCGGGCGCGTCGACGCAAGCGGCTCCAATGGCAAGGCGGCAGGCTCGGCGTCCGCGCGTATCACCGCCAATGCCGGCGGCGCCGAGGTCCTCGGCGGCGGCGCGTTCGCCAACGGTGCGGCAGGCAACACGGGCGGCACCGCGGCCGCCGGTATCACGCTGCAGGGGCAGACTGTCGATGCCGGACAGCTCCAGGCGGCCGGCGGCGACGCGCCGATCGGCAACGGCGGCCCGGGCGGCGCGATCAGCGTCGTCGGCGCGCTGCGGGCCACGACGGGCGCCGTCGACGTGTCGGGCGGCGGCGCACCGGCCGGCGCAACTGCGGCCAACGGCGGCGCACTGAGCGTGCGCAGCGACTTCGGCTCGGTCTCGACCGGGCGCATCACGACGGTCGGGGGCCAGACTCCGGGCGGCAACGGCGCCAACGGCGGCCCGGTCGCCCTGTCGGCGCAGACCAACCTGACCGTCGGCGGCACGCTCGACACGAGCGGCAGCGATGCCCAGGGCTCGGTCAGTCCTCCACGCGTCGGTGGCTCCGCGGGCAACGTCTACCTGCGCGCTGCGACGGGCGCAGTGGTGCTCGGCGCCACTCTGCGGGCCCAGGGCGGCAACGGCGCGCCGAGCTCAGCCGTGGGCGTCGATGGGGGCGCCGGCGGCGCCGGCGGGCGGCTCGACATGGTCGCCCACGCCACAGGCTCGATCGTCTCGATCTTCACCACGGGCGGCGACGGTGGCGGCAACGACACGTCGCAGGGGCCGGGCGGCAGCGGCGGCCCGATCTACTCGTGGAGCGACGCGCCGCTGTTCGACGACCAGAAGGTCGTCTCGACCGACGGCGGCGAGGGCCAGCCCTCGGGCGCGGCCGGCGCGAAGATCTCGGAGATGTCGCCGACCGGGGTCACGATCGACCCGGCCGCCAGCAAGCTCAGCTTCACCTCGCGCAGCCCCGACGCCAGCGGCTACCAGGTCGTGCGCACGATGTTCGGTGTTCCGCCGCAGGTTGTCGCGACGGTCACCTCGACCACCGGTATCCCGATCGACGCCCCGATGTGCGTCCCGGCGCTGTTCACGGTCATCGCCAACCAGGGCTCGGTCAACTGGCAATCCGACCCGTCCGCGGGCGTCGGCTACCTCAAGCCGCCGTCGGCGACCCAGACCTGCGCCCAGCCGCCGAAGCTCAAGGCGAGCAAGTCGGCGCTCAAGTTCAAGCTCAAGAACCTCAAGCACCTGCACTTCAAGGCGGTGCTGAAGCTGACGACCGACGGCATCGGGAACGCGACCGCGACCCTCACCGGCAAGGTCAAGAAGGGCAAGCACACCACGGCCAAGAAGCTGCTGACGCTGAAGCCGTTCGCGATCGCCAAGGCCGGCAGCCTGCACCTCAGCGTCACCCTCCCGGCTGCCGCTCGGAAGACCGGCAGCTACACGCTGAAGGTGGTGACGACCGCCCCCGACGGCAGCCATCACACCACGACGACGCTCAAGCTGGAGGTCACGAAATGAGACTAGTTCGCTGGGCCGGCATCACGGTGCTCGCGTCGCTGGCGCTCGCGTCGGCCGCATCGGCCGCGTCGTGCGTGAAGGTCGGCATCTACGCCGACAACCCGACGAGCGCGCTGAAGTCGCTGCGCAAGCACGTCGGCACGCGGGTCTCTGTCGTCTCGACCTACATCACCGCGGGCAAGCTGCTGTCGCCGTCGCTGATCAAGGCGGCCAACAAGGCCCACGCGGGACTGCTCGTCACCTGGCAGCCGGACTCCGGCCGTGACGGCTCCAAGCAGCCGAAGTACAAGCTTTCGGCGATCACCAAGGGTCGCTACGACGCGTCGCTGAAGGCGCTCGTCCGTCAGCTCAAGACCGTCCACAAGGGTGCCGTGCTGCGGCCGATGCCCGAGATGAACACGCCGTACTTCGCGTGGAGCGGCCTGACCAACACCAACAAGCCGGCCGACTACGTCAAGGCCTGGAAGCGCGTGCGCAGCGCCTTCAAGAAGGGCCACCCGGGCAGCAAGGTCAAGCTGCTGTGGTCGCCCTACGCGCGCAGCATCCCCAACAGCGGGCCCAACTCGATCAAGACCTACTTCCCCGGCGCCTCGCAGGTCGACCTGGTCGGCGCGAGCGGCTACAACTTCGGCACCGTCGGCGGCCTCACGTGGGCCGACCCCGGCGCGATCTTCACCAGCGCGTACAACACGATCGAGCAGCTGTCCAAGAACAAGCCGTTCTGGCTGTCGGAGACGGGTTCGACAGCCAAGGGCGGCGATGAGGGCGGCTGGATCCGCACGCTGGCCACGCTCCACGCGACCTCGATGCCGAAGCTGGCCGGGGTTGTCTGGTACGACGTCAAAGACCCGCACGGGGACTTCCGGATCCAGGGCAGCACCGTCACCACCGCGTTCAAGACCTTGCTGAAAGGGGCTTGTCGATGAGCTCAGAGTCCGCAGTTGCCGCCAAGCTGAAGCGCAAGCTCAAGCACAAGCGCAAGCCCAAGAAGGCCGGGATCGCCACCGCGGCACCGCGCAAGCACCGGCTGCACCTGCCGCCCGCCGATGACGCCGGCGCGGGGAGCGTCGACCTCACGTCGATGAGCCCGGCCATGGTCGACCGGCTGTTCTGGCGCGCCGGCTTCGGCCCCACGGAGGCCGTCCGCGCTCAGTGGACCGGCGCCCCGGTGTCGGCCGCCGTGGACTCGCTGCTCGGCTCGGCGTCGACGCTCGCGGGCACCGCGGGCACGAACGCCGGCAAGGCGCTTGACCCGACCAACGAGGACACCGACCTCGTCCTCAGCCGCGTCGACCAGATGGTGCGTACGACGACCCCGTTCGTCGAGCGCCTGGCCTTCTTCTGGCACCGTCACTTCGCCAACTCGCGCGCCTCGGTGTCGCCGCCGCAGCTGCTGCTCCAGCAGAACGACCTGTTCCACAAGTACTCCGATCTGGCCACCAACCCGGCGGTCACGTTCAGCCAGCTGGCGCACGACGTCACGGTCAACCCGTCGATGCTGCGCTACCTGACCGGAGAGAGCAACGTCAAGGGCGCGCCGAACGAGAACTATGCCCGCGAGCTGATGGAGCTGTTCGCGCTTGGCGTCGTCGATCTCAACGGCAACAAGAACTACTCCCAGGACGACGTCAACGGCCTGGCCAAGGCGTTCTCGGGCTGGACGATCAACGACACCAACCCCGACGCCGCCACGAGCTCGTTCGAGCGCAGCCGCTGGTACGACGGCCCGAAGGCTGTATTCGGCAAGTTTTCCAACCTCGACTCCACGACCGGCGTCGACCTCGTGCTCTCCCAGCCCAACCACGCGACATTCCTGACGCGCAAGCTGTGGCTCGAGTTCATCACGCAGCCGCCGGACGCCGGCACGCAGGCGACGCTCAACAGCACCTACGTCAACGGCGGCACGGCACTCAAGCCGCTGCTCAAGTACATCCTCACCCACCCGGCGCTGTTCGCCTCGATCGGCGAGCCGGACATGATCAAGCCGCCGATCCTGTTCGTCGTCAGCGTTATGCGCGCGCTCGGCGTCGGCGTGACCGACACGACCGCCGCGGACTACCTGGACTCGATGGGTCAGACGCCCTACTTCCCGCCGACGGTGGCGGGCTGGGAGGGCGGCCTCTCGTGGCTGAACACCAACACGGCGCTGGCGAGGTTCGGCCTCGTCGCCCAGCTGCTGTCGCAGCAGAAGATCACCGACGCCGGCCCGGGCGAGACGCCCGCCGCGGCGTACGCGCGGGCCTACGCGGCCGTCGTCGAGCCCTGGCTCGCGCCGGCCACCCAGGCCGCGATCCTCGACTACGCCACCAGGGCGGGGTCGAGCAGCAGCACGCTCCGTATCGAGCGCCAGCTCATGCTCCGCGCATTGATGCTGGCCGGCCCCGACGCACAGGTGATGTGATGACCGAGTTCTCGCCCCCCAACAGCGCCGACATCGAAGCCCTCAAGTGCGCCGACTGCGCGCGCTCCGACAGCCTCGTTTCCGACCTGCGGCCGACCGACGTGATGCCGATCCCGGCGGAGGCGCTGGCCGGCTTCCCCGATGGCGTCCCGCACGCCAAGCGCACGGCCAGCGGCGTCAACCGCCGCACGTTCATGCGCAGCGGCCTGCTGGGCGTCGCGTCGGTCTACTCCGCGACCAAGCTCGACTGGGGCTCGGTCTGGGAGTCGGCGATCGCCCGTGCCGACGGCATGCAGAAGAGCATCGTCTGCATCTACCTCAACGGCGGCAACGACGGCCTCAACGCGATCGTCCCGGTCGACGGGCCCAACTTCGCGGCCTACAACAGCCAGCGGGCGAACATCGCCCGCGTGCTCGGCGCGTCGGGCGGCGGCAAGGTCGGCACGACGGTCATGAACGGCACCGGCGGCACGGTCGCGTTCGCCAACCCGCTCGTCTCCGGGACCGGCAACAACGGCGACACCAAGGGCCTCGACACGTTGTACGGCGACGGGACCGGCGGCCCCGGCTCCGACCTCGCGGTGTTCCCGGCGGCCGACTACTCGCCGCCGAACCTGTCGCACTTCGAGAGCCGTGACTACTGGTTCGCCGGCGCGCTGCAGGAGATGCCGACCGGCTGGCTCGGGCGCTGGCTGGACAAGTACGGCTCGACCGACAACCCGCTCCAGGCGATCTCGCTCGACAGCTCGTTGTCGAAGCAGATCCGCTCCAACTCGGCCCCCGTGTGCGCGATCGAAGGCCTCAACGGCGCGGCGTTCAGCGTGCCCAACGTGAAGTCGTCGTCGCCCAACAACGAGGTTGCGAAGCTGGCCGGGATCCCCGCCTCGCCCGGAAACATCGGCCTCTCGCGCTCGCGACAGATCTACGGCCTGACGGTCGACGTCTCCAACCGCCTGCACGGCCTCGGTGCCGTCACGCCCGGCGCCGGCTACCCGCCGAACACCGACCTGTCGCGCAAGCTCCAGCTCGCCGCGACGCTGCTCGGGGCGAACCTCGGTACCCGGATCGTCACGATCGACTGGGGCTCGTTCGACACCCACGGCGGTCAGGTCGCAGGCCAGGACCCGCAGCTGGCGGTGCTGTCGAGTGCGCTGGCCGCATTCAAGGCCGACCTCGCCGCGCGCGGGATCGAGCAGAATGTCGTGACGATGGTGTTCTCGGAGTTCGGCCGCCGCGTCATGTCCAACGACTCGCTCGGAACCGACCACGGCGCCGGCGGGATGATGCTGGTCAGCGGCTCCGCGGTCCGCGGCGGCCTGGCCAGCCAGCGCTCGGACCTCACGTCGCTCGACCAGGACGGCGACCTGCGCGTCACGACCGACTTCCGCACCGTCTACCAGGCGCTGATCGCGGAATGGCTCGGCGGCGATCCGACGGCGATCCTGCCCGGCGGCCCATTCGCCGGCATCAACCGCTACGACGCCGGCACGCAGCTGATGAAGTGATGCTGCGGGGAGCGACGCTGGCCGGTGTCCTGGCCATCGCCGTGGCGCTTGCGTCCGGCGTGGCCGACGCCGGCCACCTGCGCCGTCATCGCCTGTTCCTGCCGCCGCCCGAGCTGCCATCGCAGCTCGCGGTCGACGAGGCGGAGTACACGATGCGCCCGTCGCAGCTCGTCGTCGCGGCCGGCGAGGTGACGATCAACGCCTACAACCGTGGCATGGACGACCACGACGTCCAGTTCACCGACTCCCAGGGCCAGGTGCAGGTCGTGTTCCTGCACTCGGGCGAGAAGGGCGTCATCCACGCCGCCCTGAAGCCCGGCACCTACCACTTCATCTGCTCCCTGTTTCAGGGAACGCCCCAGTCGCACGACGCGCTGGGCATGCATTTCGACCTGACAGTGAAGTAGCGCGTCGCTGGCGGCGCGGCGAACAGCATCACCACAGTTTCAGCCCCCCAGCGCGTACGAACCGACGACCGACGCCGAGCGCTCCGACACCGGCCCCTCGTCGACTCGCGCGTCGAGCCCCTCGCGAAACGCCTGGAACGACGCGAGCGCCGGCAGCGGCGCGGGCGCCTCGCCCTCCGTGATCCCGACATGGACGAACGTGACCCCGTCGTCGAGGACCGACGTGGCGTAGTGGAAGCCCGGCGGCGTGGTCTGCGCGAGCTCTTCGTAGACGGCGCGGACGAGCCGCGCGTTCTCCTCGACGTGGTCGGGCTTGACGCGGTAGCGGACGATGGTGACGCTCATATCTTCATTGGACCGCGATCGGCCCCGGATGTCACCGGTGAGTTTTGGCCCGCGGCGCAGTCTCAACCGCTGATGGCCACCACGACCGCACTGCTCGACGACGCCCAGGCCGGCGACGAGCACGCCTTCCTGGCGCTCGTCGCGCCCCATCGGCGGGCGATCGAGGTCCACTGCTACCGCATGCTCGGCTCCGTCCACGATGCCGAAGACGCCCTCCAGGAGGTGCTCGTACGCGCGTGGCGCGCGCTCGGGCGCTTCGAGCGCCGCGCCTCGATCGGAACGTGGCTGTACCGGATCGCGACCAACACGTGTCTCGACGAGCTCGATCGCCGGCCGCGGCGCCCCGAGCCGGTCGTCGACCCCTACCCCGAGGACCGGCTGGCCGAGGTCGCCGAGCCGCTCGCCGACCCGGCCGCGCGCTACGCACAGCGCGAGGGCATGGAGCTCGCGCTGCTGACCGCGATCCAGCGCCTGCCCGGCCGCCAGCGGGCGATCCTCATCCTGCGCGACGTGCTCGGCTGGACGGCGCCCGAGACCGCCGACCTGCTCGACTCGACGGTGACCGCAGTCAACAGCGCGCTCCAGCGTGCCCGGGCGACGATCGACGAGCAGCTGCCCGCACGCTCGGTGACCGCCGCCGGCCCCCATGACGCCGCGCTGCTGCGCCGCTACATCGACGCCTGGCAGCGCAACGACGTCGACGGCCTCGTCGCGCTGCTTCGCGACGACGCGACCGCGATCATGCCGCCGCGCCCCGACCTGCTCGGCGCTCGCGCGATCGCCGAGTTCTTCGCCACCAAGGACATGACGACCCAGACGCTGAGCGCGACGACCGCCAACCGCCAGCCGGCGATCGCCGTCCGCGCCCGCGAGGCCGACGGTCTGCTGCACGCCCACCGGCTGCTCGTCCTCGACATCGACGGCGATCGCGTCGCGACGGTGCGGGTGTACTTCGAGGCCGACGTGCTGGAGCGCTGCGGGGTCTAGTTGTAGGCCCCAGGCACGTTGTTCGGTTGGTGTGCGGTTCCCGGCAGTTCGGAACTGCATCGCCGAGGAAGGCGGAGTCACCGGCGCCGGGCCAACGTCCCGTTCTGGTGCCCATAGGCCACAGAACGGGACGTTCGCCTACGCGCGAGCTCCCGGGCGACCCGGCCCCCTTCCTCAGTGATGCAGTTGTGCGCCACCGCCCGCGCCCGCGACCCACGCAGGCGACCAACGTGCCTGGGAACTACATCTAGGCCCGCAAACCCCGGGGTAAGGTGGGCCGATGGCAACCGAGCCCGTCCCGACCGGCCGCGCCGAGCTCGAGACGCGGATCGTCCGCCGCGCACAGGCCGACGCCGAGTTCCGCGAGTGGCTGCTGCGCGACCCGCGCGCCGCGCTTGAAGACGAGCTGGGCATCGCGCTGCCACAGCGCCTCGAGATCCAGGTTGTGCAGGAGCGCCCCGACGCGCTGTGCATCGTCCTGCCGGTCGATCTATCGGGTCTCGGCGCCGATGCCGTATGGGCGATGACCGGCCGCCGGCCGTGACGGCGCCCGGCCGCGACCCCCATGCGTTTGCGCCCCTGTTCGTGCTGTCCCCGGCGCGCTCGAACTCGACCATCGCCGCCGGGATGATCGGGATGCACCCGCAGCTGTGCGGCTTCCCCGAACTCGGGCTGTTTCGCCGCCCGACCGTCGGTGAGCTCCTGTCGGACCCGCCGGGCTGGCGCGGCGCCCCGGCATCCAAACGCATCGCGGGGCTGCTGCGCGCGCTGGCCCAGCACCACGACGGCGAGCAGACCGCCGCGACGATCGCCGCCGCGCTCGCCTGGCTCGACGGGCGCCGCGACTGGTCCGGCGCGGCGATCTACGACCATCTGCTCGACTGCTGCACGCCGCGCGTCGGGGTCGAGAAGTCGCCCGAGCATGTCGGGACCGACGCGCCGCTCGCCCGGATTGACGCCGCGTATCCGTGCGCCCGCTATATCCACCTCGTACGCCACCCGGCCTCGACGGTGCGCTCGATGCACCGCCACTGGCAGGCCCGCGGTCGCTGGACGGTGCCGCCGGAGCTGTTTCACCAGTTCTGCCTCGGCGTGTGGTACTTCCAACATGAGCGGATCGCGCGGTTCCTCAGCGCGACGGCCCAAGAGCGGACGCTCGTCGTACGCTCCGAGGACCTGCTCCGCGAGCCAGATCCTCAGCTGCGACGCATCTGCGCGTGGCTACGGATCGACGACAGGCCGGCTGCGATCGACGCGATGCGCCACCCGGAGCGCTCGCCGTACGCGCGGCTGGGTCCCGCTGAGGCGCTCGGCGGCGGCGACAGCGGCTTCCTGAGCGATCCCGTCCTGCGCGCGGCCGAGCTGCCCGGTCCGCTCGACCTTCCGGCCGGCTGGCGTGTCGACCCATGGCAGCTCGTCGCCGCGCTGGAGCTCGCCGGC
This sequence comes from uncultured Actinomycetes bacterium, assembly GCA_963766605.1. Taxonomy (GTDB): domain Bacteria; phylum Actinomycetota; class Thermoleophilia; order Solirubrobacterales; family Solirubrobacteraceae; genus AC-49. The sequence goes on along the minus strand of CAVYAT010000002.1, from coordinate 420,823 downwards.
CGGTTCGGTTACGCGCCCGCTACGTCGCGGCGACGCAGCGGTTTCGCTGTGTCCCCAACCCGGTGATCGTCCCCTCCATCAGGTCGCCGTCGCGCAGGTGCTGACCCCAGTGAGCGCCGTTGCCGGCCGGCGAGCCAGTGAGCAGCAGATCGCCGGGACGCAGCAGCGCGCGGGTCGACGCGTACGCGATCAGCTTCTCGACGCCGAAGATCATGTCGTCCAGCGTCTCGTCCTGGCGGACCTCGCCGTTGACCTTCAGCGTGATCCGGAGATCGGCCAGCGACCCCATGAACGCGGCCGGCAGGATGACCGGGCCGACCGGCAGGAACGTCGGCGCCTGCTTGCTGGACACGAAGTCGACGTTCATCGCGCCGACGTCGTCGCGGAACAGGCGGTCGCGCAGCGACACGTCGTTGGCGATCGTGTAGCCCGCGACATGGCGCATCGCGTCGGACTCGTTGACGTTGCGCGCCGTCGCCCCGATCACGACCGCGAGCTCGAGCTCCCAGTCGGGCTGCGCGCCGAACGACGGGAGCAGCACGTCGTCGTGAGCGCCGCACATCGCCGAGGCGAGCCCGGAGAAGACGTACGGCTCGCCGCCGGCCGCGCGGCGGTCGATCATCGCGGTCGCCTCCGCGCGCAGCTCCTCGAGCGACTGGCCCTCCTGGCGCCCGTACTGCTGGCCGACGATCATGTCGATCACGTGGCGGCGGAAGTTGGCCCCGGCCTGGAGCACGTCGGGGTGGCGCAGCGGCGGCAGCGGGCGCAGGTCGGCGTAGGCACGGTCGGCGGCGTCGGGGCCGCGGCCGGCGATCTCACGCAGCGCCGGCCAGGCCGCTTCCCAGTCGTCGAAGACGTCGTGCAGGTTCGCCCACCAGCCCGAGATGTCGACCGTGCGACCGTCGTCGTGGACGAGGGCCGGGAACGGCGCCCCGTCGGGCGCGGCGAACGTTCCCAGCCCGAACGCGCCCGACGCAATCCCGATTCCGGCCACAGATATATGCTATAGGTTCGGCGCCGAGGCGGCGATCGCCGTCCCGACACGGCGTAGCGCTGCACGGTCGGTCGCGACGTAGAGCGCGCGAACGCCGAGCTCACGCAGCTGCGCGTCGTCGAGCGTGTTGGACCCCGCCACGAGCACGAGCGGGACCCCAGCCGAGCGCGCCCGCGCTGCGACCTCGCCGACCGCCTTGCCGTGCAGCGTCTGCCCATCCAGGCGGCCCTCGCCGGTCACGACGGCCGTCGCGTCCTTCAGGCGCCCGCCGAACCCCAGCGCGTCGAGCACGAACGACGCGCCCGTGCGCAATTGCGCGCCGTAGACCGCCCACAGGCCGCCGGACAGGCCGCCGGCCGCCCCGGTCATCGGCCGGCCCCGCGGATCGCGCGGCAGGGCGCCGGCGCGGGCGTGCAGGCGAGCGGTCAGGCGCTCGACGGCGTCGGCGTCGGCGCCCTTCTGCGGGCCGAACACCGCTGCCGCGGCCTCGAACGCGACCATCGTGTCCGACAACACGACGAGCCGCGCCTCCCCCAGCCCTCCGGCGTCCTCGAGCGCGGCGATCGCCCCGGCGCCGCCGTCGGTCGTCGCACTGCCGCCGGCCGCGACGATCACCGTCCGCGCACCGTGCGCGACGGCGGCGGCGATCAGGTCACCGGTGCCCGTCGTGCTGGCCGCCTCCGCGTCGCGCTCGGACTCGGCCACCATCCCGAGCCCCGACGCCTGGGCCACCTCGACGATCGCGGTGTCGCCGTCGTCGAGCAGTCCGAGCGTCGCGCGCGCCGGGCGGCCCAGCGGATCGCGGACGTCGACCTCGACGGTCCGGCCCCCCAGCACCTCGATCAGCGCCGCCATCGTCCCGTCGCCGCCGTCGGCGATCGGGCAGCGGTCGGCGCTCGCGCCCGCCGCTTCGATCCCGGTCGCCAGAGCGTCGGCGACCGTGTGCGCGGAGAACGTGCCCTTGAACTTGTCCGGCGCGACGAGCAGCGTCACCGCGACGCCGCGTACTCGTCCTTGAGCAGGCGCTTGAGCAGCTTGCCGGTCTCGGTGCGGGGCAGCTCGTTGCGCAGCTCGATCGTCCGCGGGCGCTTGAGCGACGCCAGGCGCTGCGCGCAGTGGGCGACGAGCTCGGCCTCCAGGGCCTCGGCGTCCTCGTCGCTGTCGGGCATCTCCACGGGCTGCACGACGGCGTGGACGACCTCACCCATCTCGGCGTGGGGGATCCCGAAGACCGCCGCGTCAAGCACCTTGGGGTGCGACTGAAGGACGTCCTCGGTCTCCTGCGGGTAGACGTTCACGCCGCCGGAGATGATCGTGTAGGCGGCGCGGTCGGTCAGGTACAGGAATCCGTCCTCGTCGACGTGGCCGATGTCGCCGAACGTCTGCCAGCCGCGTGCGTCGGTGATCGACGCCGTCTTGTCCGGGTCGTTGTGGTACTCGAACGTCGGGCCGTCGGAGAAATACACGGCGCCGTCCTGGCCGGCCGGCAGCTCCTCGCCGTCCGGGCCGACGATATGCGGCACGCCGACGACCGACTTGCCGACCGTCCCCGGCTTCTCGAGCCACTGTTCGGGCGTGACCCACGTGAGACCGACGCCCTCGGTGCCGGCGTAATACTCGTGGATGACCGGTCCCCACCAGTCGAGCATCTGCTGCTTGACCTCGACCGGGCATGGCGCGGCGGCGTGAATGGCGAGCTTCAGCGACGACGTGTCGGCGCCGGACCGGACGTCCTGCGGTAGTCGCAGCATCCGGATGAACATCGTCGGCACGAACTGGGCGTGGGTGACGTGGTAGCGCCCGATCAGGTCGAGCGCGAGGGCCGCGTCCCACTTCTCCATGACGATGCAGTGGCCGCCGAGCTGGTGGACGCTCATCGTGAAGCGCAGCGGCGCGGCGTGGTAGAGCGGCGCCGGCGACAGGTAGACCGTGTCCTCGTTCATCCCGACCGCGATCAGGATCTGGGTCAGGATCGAGGGGGTGTCCTCGAGCGCCGCGTCGGTGTCGATCGCGGTCGTGCTGATCCCCTTCGGGCGGCCGGTCGTGCCCGACGAGTAGAGCATGTCGCGGCCGCCGATCCGCTTGGCCTCGATCGGCGTCGGCTCGTACTGGGCGACCAGCTCGTCGTAGTCCTCCCAGCCCTCGATCGGGCCGCCGACGGCGATCCGCAGGCGCACGTCGGGAGTGGCGGCGGCCAGGTCGTCCGCCTTGTCAGCGAACCGCGACGACAGAAAGCAGACCGACGCGGCGCAGTCGGCCACGATGTAGTCGAGCTCCTCAGAGGTCAGGCTCGTCGAACAGGCGGTGTAGATCAGCCCGGCGTAGTGCGCGCCCCACACGATCGCGTAGAACGTCGGCGTGTTCTCCATGCACAGCGCGATGTGGTCGCCGCGCTCGAGGCCGGCCGCGCGCAGCAGCCGCGCCACGCGGTTGGCCGCAGCGTCGAGCGTGCCGTACGTCCACGACACACCCGATGGAGCGAAGGTGAACGCCGGCCGATCGGCAGCGTGGGCCCCCGGGTACATGGGCGAAAGCCTACCGGCGTCCGACCGGCGAAGCCGCCGGTCGGACGCGGAGCGGCGAGTCCCTCAGGCGCGCTCGCCGGTGACCTGCGAAGGCGGGAACGGACCGGCAGACGCGGTTCCCGTGAGCGCGTCGCCGTCGACCGTCACCTGGAAGTGGACGGTCAGCGCCATAGGCACCGTGATGTCGATCTTCCACTCCGCGTTGTCGCCGTCGGCCTTGCCGTCGTAGATCGAGCCCGGCTGCGGCGCCGTCACGTTCCCGTTCAGCGTGTCGCCGTCTGTCGTGAACTCGATCGTCGACTGCTGTGCGCCCATCGGCGTGTTGACCGTGAGGTTCCACGTTCCATCGATGCTCATCGGTGGGTCTCCTCGTCTGCGTGTTGATGCTTCATGTCAGCGAGAACCTTACGGTCTCGATCCGTAGCAGCCGCGCCGCGCTCCCGCCCGCGATCGCGGCGCGCTCTTCCGGCGTCAGCCCCGTCGCCGCCTCGACGCGCGCCAGCGGGTCGCCGACGCCCATGTCGAACGGGAAGTCGGTGCCCAGCAGAACGTGGTCGGCCCCGGCGGCGCGCACGAGCGCCTCGAGCAGCTGCGGCTGGTAGACGAGCGAATCGAAGTACAGCCGCCGCAGGTACTCGCTCGGCGGGCGCCGCGGCGTGCGGCAGTCCTCGCGGACCTGCCACGCGTGGTCGGAGCGGCCGATGGCGAGCGGCAGGTAGCCGCCGCCGTGAGCGGCGAGGATCTTGAGATCGGGCCGGCGGTCGAGCAGGCCGGAGAAGATGATGTGCGACAGCGCGAGCGTCGTCTCGGCCGGGTTGCCGACGGCTCGTGCGCAAGATCGGCGAGCTCGCGCCCGCCGGCGGAGGTCGAGATCTCTACGCCCCGCAGCCCGAGCTCGGTCACCGCGTGAGTGAGCTCGTCGACCGCGAGCTGCGGATGCGCCAACGGCACGATGCCCAGCCCGAACAAGCGGCCCTGGCCGTCGGCCACCTGCCGGGCCATGCCCTCGTTGACCGTGCGCGTGATCTGCGCCGCCAGGGGTGCGGGTGCCCAGGGGTGCCCAGTCGTGATAGTGAACGGGTGACGGGCTGATGAGCTGGATGTCGACGCCCATCGCGTCCATCGCGTCCAGGCGTCGACCGAGGTCCTCGAACAGCGGGCGCAGGTCGGCCATCTGCCGCGCGTTGACCTCCTGGGCCTGGGCGCCGAACGTCTCGCTCTCGGCGGCCCGCGCCGATGCCGCCTCGGGCCGGTCGGCCGCGAGCCCGAGCGCTGCCGGAACGGCCGCGTGGGCGTGCACGTCGATGACCGGGCCGCGTTGGTCGTCCACCGAGCAGAAGATATATCATAGCGTCCCTGGCCATGCTCGGGACGACTGAACCATCTCCGGCCAGCCCTAAGATAGCCCCCGTGGTGGGCTCCTCGTCCGTGCTCTCGACGCCCCGCGAGCCCGCGGGCCCGCGGCCCGTGGCCCAGCGGTCGGTGGTCGATCTGGTGATCGACGAGGTCCGCCGCTCGATCCTCGACGGGTCGCTGCGACCGGGGGCTCCGGTGTCGATCGCCGAGCTCAGCACGAGGCTGGAGGTCAGCCACATCCCGGTTCGAGAAGCGCTGCGCCGACTGGAGAGCGAGGGCCTGATCGAGCTGCGCCGCAGCCGCAGCGCAGTCGTCGCGCCGCTCAGCCGCGAGGACCTGGCCAACGTCTTCCATCTGCGCGAGCTGCTCGAGAGCGACGCCATGGCGCGGGCGGTGAAGATCTACACCGACGACGACCTGGCGGCGATCGAGCAGGCCTGGGCGCACCTGGAGATCCTCCCCCAGGACGACGCCGAATCGCTCTCGGCGCGTCACACGGCGCTGCACAACCTGCTCCTGCGCCCCGCGGCCAACGAGTGGGACTGGCGCCTGCTCGACGTCACCTGGCAGGCCGGCGAGCGCTACATGTTCCTGATCCTCGCCGAGACGCTGGCCGAGACCCCGACTCAGTTCCGCGACGTCCACCGCGACCTCGTCGACGCGGCGATCGCGCGCTCACCGCGCGCCGCGCGCAAGGCGGTCAAGGAGCACCTCGACAGCGGTCTCGACCTGATCGGCCCGGCGCTCGAGACGATCGCCGACGACGCGGCGTAGGGCGCACAGCCGCCCTACAACGGCTCGTTGGTCGCCACCGCGATCATCATCGGCAGCGCCGGGTTGTAGTCGGGCGATGGGTTCTTCTCCCACTCGCCGATCTGCAGTGAGTTCTCGACGACGAACTTGCAGCGCTCGTAGCGCCGCGCCATGAACGCGTCGAGCGCGGCGGCCAACGACTGATCGCCGGCGAGCTCCTCCCCCAGGACCACCGCGTCCTCGATGGCCTGCGCCGCGCCCTGCCCGGCGTGCGGCGACGTCGCGTGCGCCGCGTCGCCGATCAGCAGCACGCGGCCGCGGTACCACGGCTCCTCGACGAGGATCGTCTCGACGGCCCGCACGACGACCTCCGACGGGTCGACGATCTGCTCGCGGGCCTCGGCAATGGCGCCGCCGTACTGCTCGAGGCGGCCGCGCATGCGGTCGGCCAGCTCGTCCTCGCGGAAGCGACCTGACCAGTCCTTCGGTGCGGTGCCGATCTCGAGCACGTACATCGTGTCGTCGCCGATCGGCACCAGCCCGGCCTTTCCGTAGTCGCCCTCGAACATCCACAGGTGCTCGAGGTCCGGCCGGCGCGGGAGGTTGTAGCGCCAGCACAGCTGGCCGTTGGGGATCGCCGCGAGATCGGCGCCGAAGACCATCGTCCGCACCAGCGAGTTGATCCCGTCCGCGCCGACGACGAGGTCGTAGCGGCCCGACGTCGCGTCGGTGAACGACACGTCGACCCCGTCAGCGTCCTGGGCGATCTCGGTGACCGTCACGCCGGTGCGCACGCCGGCGCCCGACCCGAGCACCGCAGTGGTCAGGATGCGATGCAGCCGCGGCCGCGTGATCCCGTTCATCGGCGGGTAGCCATCGACGAGCGGTTGCTCGTCGATGGTGAACACCTCTTCGCCGTCGGCCTTGTGGACGCGCACGCCGAGCATCGGGTGGCCCTCGGCCAGCGCCCGCTCGCCGAGCCCCAGCGTGTCCAGCGCCCGCAGCGCGTTCGCCGGCTGGATGATCCCGACGCCGTAGACATCCCACTTCGGGTTGACCTCCACGACGTCGACCTCAAGGCCGATCCGCCGCAGCGCGATCGCGGCGCACAGGCCGCCGATGCCGCCGCCGACCACCAGCAACCGGGAGACCGCGCTCATGACTCTGCGAACAACCCGCTGGAGTCCATCTGCGCCTTGGCCTCGGCCGTCGGCGGGAACGACTCCATCATCGACTCGGGCATTCCGACGTTGCGCCAGAACGTCGTCCCGCCCTGCGTGGGGTGCCATGTCGAGGCCTCCCAGTCGGGCTGGTGGTTCTCCCAGCCGCCCGAGTTGACCTCGACCCGCAGGCCGCCCGGCTCGCGTACGTACAGATAGGTGATCTCGTCGATGCCGTGGATCCCGGGACCGAACTCGATCGGTGTGCCGGCCGCCATGAACACCTCCGCCGCGCGCTCGACGTCGAGCCGCTGATCGACGCGGTAGGCGACGTGGTTCACGCGGCCGGTCATGCCGCTGAAGTCCGGCACGAGACCGAGGTCGTGCGTCGAGCGCACCGCGTTGGCCGTCATCGTTGCGAAGACCGCAAAACCCGGCTCAGGCATGATTGCCGCCGTGTGACGATGACCCGTCGTCTCGCGCAGGAAGTCGATGTCGCCGAGCATGTTCGGCGAGGCGACCGTCACGTGGTCGATGTAGCGCGCGCCCGCGCCGCGGCCCGTGTAGCGCTGCGGGCGGCTGGGGTTGTCGGTCGCGAGCTCGGGTGGCGCTGCGTAGCGCTCGACCTCCCAGAACACCTCGTGGACCTGGCGCCCGGCCGGGGCGTGGAAGCGGAATGCAGGCCCGTGTCCGACCGACTCGTCGACCCAGCCGATCGCGTGCTCGGACCCGTCCAGGCGCTTGGCGACCGCCTCGGGGTCACCCGGTCCGTAGGCGCGCCAGCCGATGTGGCCGAGGCCCGGCTGCGGGGCCTCGGTGACGATCAGGCTCGAGTGCAGCCACTCGGCCCAGCCGCGCAGATACACCGACTGCCCCACGCGCCCCGTCTCCTCCAAGCCGAGCACGTCGACGTACCAGTCGACCGAGTCCTGCGGCCGCGGGCTGAAGACCTCGACGTGGGCGAGCTGGGACAGCAGGACCTCGGACATGAATGCTCCCTCGGCGTGGACGATCCGCCTACGGAGATATCATATATGTTCGCTACTCACAACACCGGCGTCGTGTCGTTCTTGCCGCCGTCGTTGGGCAGCGGCGGGTGCAGGCCCTCGGCCGTGCACTGCTTCAGGCCCGGGCTCAGCAGCGCCGGCTTGGCCAGCTTCGGCGGGTGCAGGAACGCCGCGTGCTTGAAGTCGAAGTAGTCGGTCAGGTCGGCTGCCGCGGCGTCGCGGCGGGTGATCGCGCCGAGGTTGAACTTGCGCTCGATGAAGCGCAGCACGCTCGTGTGGTCCTGCACCACGCGCGAGACGTAGTTCTTGCGCGCCCACGGCGACACGACGTACATCGGCACGCGGAAGCCGTAGCGGTTGTACGTGGCGAACGGGTCGCCGGGCTTGAGAATCGGCGCCGTGTCATCGGGCGTGACCGCCTTGGGCGGCGGGACGTGGTCGTAGTAGCCGCCGCCCTCGTCGTAGTTGATGATCAGCGCCGTCCTCGGCCACGCGGGTGAGCTCATCACGGCGTTGACGACGTGGGCCATGAAGTGCTCGCCGACCTGGACGTCCTGCGGGTTCTCCTGGGACTGGACCTCGTACTGCGGGTCGAGGTAGGAGACCGCGGGCAGCGTCCCGGCCGCGCAATCGGAGAAGAACTCGGTGATCGGCTTGAGGTTGTTCGCCGTGCGTTGGTCGTTGTTGACGCCCGGGATGATCAGCAGCGACGGCACCGTCTCGTAGTAGGACTTCCACGAGATCTGGTGCGCGTCGAGGCGGTCGAAGATCGTGCCGTTGGGGCACGGAATGCTGAACGTCGAGCTGTCGGTCGAGATGTTGCCGTTGGCCGTGCCGGCGAACAGGAATCGGCGGTTGGGGTAGGTCTGCGCGAGCACCGACGAGAAGTAGCGCTCCCCGATCGGGAACGTCGACGCAAGCGAGTAGGCGAACGGCAGATCCTTCTGGTCGAAGTAGAGCATCGCCTGCGCAGTGCTGCCCTTGACGAAGCCGTTGTTCCTGCCGCCGTTGTAGGAGACGTGGCTCGCCTTCCAGCTCTGCGACACGCCGTCGCCCTGGCACGGCGACGGCGAGCGCGTGGCGCGGATCATCTTGCCCGTCGTATCGGGGTTTGCGTTGGTCACGTGCCCGTGCTTGTCGACCGACAGCCCGTCGACCTTGCGCCGCGACTTGACCTGGTTGGGCAGCATCCCGAGGAAGTTGTCGAACGTGTGGTTCTCCATCATCAGGACGATGATGTGCTCGACCTGGGGCATGGTCGGCGTGCCTTCGGGGAGGCCCGGGAACGGCAGCGATCCGGGCCCCGGCGCGGCGGCGATCTGCGCGATCGGCCGCGCCCACGCCGGCAGTCCGTTGGCGGCGGCGACGGTCAGCGCGGCGCCGGCGCCGGCGGCGATCGCGGTACGACGGGTGAAGCGGTCCTCGATCTTGGGCATGCCGAGCATCGTATGCCCGCACCGCCGGTCGCTGCGCAACCACGCCGTGAACGCCGGAGGGGCGGTCAGGAGCTGCGGCGCAGAAACGCGACGACACGTCGCGCGTACTCGTCCGGCGCATCGTCGGTCACGAAGTGACCGACGCCGTCGATCACCTCGAGCTCGGCGCCCGGGATCTGCTTGAGGAAGCGGTGCGCGCCGCTCAGCGGCGCGAACGGGTCGTTCTCGCCCCACAGCAGCAGCGTCGGCACATTCAGCGCCCCGAGCCGGCCCTCGTAGGGCTCGAGCTCGGAGAAGTCGCCAGAACGGTAGAGGTCGAGTTGAGCCTGACGGCCCTCGGGCGTCAGGAACGGGCGGTGGTATTCGTCGAGGTCCTCGTCGGTCATGCCGGTGCTGACCTGGCTGAACACGGCGCCGAACGCCTCGCGCGTCATCTGCTCGATCGCCTGCTCACCCTCGCCCGGCGTCTGAAGGACCTTCGCGAACCCGTGCCAGCGGCCGTCGGGGAACAGCCCGGTGTCGGAGACCACGAGTGCGTTGGCAGATCCCGGGTGGTCGCACGCCCAGCGCAGCCCGATCAGCCCGCCCCAGTCGTGGACCACGAGGGCGGCGCTGTCGATCGCAAGCGCCTCGAAGAACTCCTGCAGCGCGGCCATGTGGTTGTGCCACGTGGCGGGCATCCTCGGCGGCGACGAGCCGTAGCCCGGAAGGTCGGGTGCGATCGCGCGAAACCCGGCGTCGCCGAGGGCGTCGACGCTCGCCCGCCACATCCACGACGACTGCGGCCAACCGTGGAGCAGCAGGACAGGCGGTCCGTCCTCCGGGCCGGCCGTCCGGTAGGCGAGCGGACCGGCGGTCGGAAGCGCGTTCATCGGCGCATCGTGTCACGGCGCGCGAGAAAGGCGTGACTGCGTCGGGCGTTCACCGTTTTGTTTCCGACCGTCGGGCGAGCGGGTTCACGACAACCGGGCCACGCAACTCACACCGTGAGAAGCGCAGACAGCGCATCGCGAGGCTTCGACGATCCCGGCCCCTTCGCACTACGCTGACTCCATGGCGCACCAACGCGCGCTGCCCCAGGTCGGGATGGCGGTTACGGTCCGCCACCTTGGAACCGACGTCGCGGCGACGATCGTCGAGCTGGCCGACGGCGGGCGCGTGGTCACGGTCGTGACCGACGATGGGACGCGGATGACGTTCACGCTGCGCGCCGCCACCGGCGCGTTCCACGCCCCCGGGCACGGTCCGCGGCTGCTGCTGCGGCCGCTCGAGCCGTAGGCCCGCCGCTAGTTGTGGTTCCCCAGCTACTCCGTGCTCGGGCGCTCGAAGCGCTCGTAGACCTCCGCGGCGGCGCGGTGGAAGCCGTCGGGCAGGCCGAGCGCGGCGAGGGTCGCGGCGATCTCCTCCATCTCCCCGACCCAGCGCCAGCCCTTGGCGACCGCGCTGCGCTGCGCCGCCTGCGAGCGGGCTTCGACGTCGGGCTGCGACAGGCCCCACTCGGCCAGCAACGCGTCCTCGATGCCGGCCGCCCGCGCGCTGTCGCGGATCGCCAGCAGCATCGCGCTCGTGCCCTTCGTCCACGCGGCGTAGTGCATCTTCACGGCCGAGGCCGCCGTCGGGGCGCCGTCCAGGACGCGGGCCTCCAGCGCCGTGCCGTCGAACAGTGCGGCGACCTCGTCGGCGCCGTCCCCCGACAGGTACAGCCGTGTCGTGCCGGGGCTGTGCGGCGGCAGGCCGATCACCCCGCCGTCGACCGGTCGCGCGCCCGCTGCCGCGGCGATCTCGGCGACCTGCGCCGCATGGGCAGGTGAGATCGCGTTGGCGTCGACGTAGACGCGGGAGTACGTGCCGAGCGCCCGCGCCGTCTCGAGCGCCGCATGGGGCGGGACGAGCGACACGATCACCTCGGCGCGCTGCGTGAGACCGTCGAGGTCGCCGGCATCACGCAGCCCCCCATCAGCGGCGCGGCGCGCGGTCGCCGCCGAGCGACCGGCCGACGCCCACCACACATCGTGGCCGGCGCCGACCAGCACGGCGCCGACCTGTGCGCCCATCTCGCCCGGGTGGACAATGGCGACCGCGGTCACCGGTGGTGCTTGGCGTGCTTCTTGGGCTTGGTCACGACGGTGAACGATGCCGACTCGACGGTCTTGCCGCGGTTCAGCGCCGAGTCGACCGCGCCGGCGGCGATCCGGTAGGTGCCTGGGGTCAGCGTCTTGCCGGCCACGCGGCCGTTGAACGTGATCGTGTTCGTGCCCTTGACGCCGGCCCTGTCGAGCCGAGGGCCGGTGCTGGCGAAGCGCGTGCAGGTGCGGCGGTGGCGGTTGGCGTGCGTCACCGTGACGCACTTGCCACCCACGCTGCGCCCGGACGATCCGTGCTCGAAGCGCAGCGTCGTCGCGGCGGCCTCGCTGAGCGCGAACGAGATCTTCACGTTCTTCTGGCCGGCGTAGAAGCGGTGCGGGGAGACCGTCAGCCTGGACAGAGCCGGCGCCGTGGTGTCGGGCGGCGGCGGCGGCGGCGGGGGCGGCGGCGTTGTCGTCGTGGTGGTCGGCGTGGTCGTGACCGGCTTGTCAACCGTTACGCGGCCGATCTTGTTCGACTGCTCCTCGGTGAACCACATGTTCCCATCGGCGCCCATCGCGATGAATCGCGGGCCGGCGAGCGGCGTGATTCCCATGACGAACTGGGTGAGCGCGGTGCTCGTCGTCGACGCGCGGCCGATCTGGCTGCCGTTGAACAGCGTGAACCACAGCCCACCGTCCGGGCCGACCGCGATCCCCTCGGGGTCGCCCGTCGTGCCCGACGACTTGTCGGTCTGCTGGTAGTTGCCGCCGTCGATGTCGATGTGCCCGATGCGCTCCGGAGGCGCCGGCCCGGTCTGGGTGAACCAGATCTTGCCGTCGGGTCCCGCCACGATCCCACGCGGCGCGGTGCCCGGGCCCGACGCGAACTCGGTGATCGTGTGCGGGTTCTGGCCGTCCTTCAGGTTCACTCGGCCGATGTTGCCGGTGTTGGTCTCGGTGAACCACATGTTCCCGTCGGGCCCGGCGGTGATCTGCTGCGGGTTCGAGGCCGCATCGTCGGGGCCGGCCGGGTGGTTGAGCAGATCCTTGCCGACGATCGGGCTCTTGCCGAGCACGACGCCGGCGGTGCTGACCTCGGCGATCACCGTGGGCGGGCCGGGGACGACGACGTAGAGGTTGTGGTCGGGTCCGGCCGCGATCCCGCGCGCCCCGATGAGCGCCTGGCCGGTGGCCTCGGGCGTGTACACGCCGGCCGGCGTCATCTTGCCGAGGTCGTCGTTGGCCGGGTCGGTGAACCACAGGTTCCCGTCGGGGCCGGTGGTGATGCTGTCGGGCGTCGACAGCTTGCTCGTCATCGGCACCTCGGTCGATGCCGCGAACTCGTTGATGTGGCCGTTCGGCATGATCTGGCCGATCGGCTTGGGCGGCTGGCCGCCGTTGGCGCCGTGCTCGGTGAACCAGACGTTGCCGTCGGGCCCGGCGGTGATGCCGAAGGGCCCGGCGTTTGCCGTTGGCACGGTGAACTCGTTGATCGTGCCGGTGACGGCGAGGGCGGGGCTGGAGGCGATGGCGCCGAGCGCTGCGATGGTGGCGGTCGCGGCGAAGGCGCGGCGAAGGAGGGTCGAAGACATGGCGACATGCTCCCACCGCAGACACCGGAAGTCTGTTGCGCGGGTCACGCCCGTTGTGTCGCGTTGACTACATTGGGCGGCGTGGCCCGGATCTTCGTCACGCGCGAGCTGCCCGGGCCGGCCCCGCAGCGCCTGCGCGAAGCCGGCCACGAGCTCGACGTGTGGCCCGGGCGCATCCCCCCGTCCCCCGATGAGCTGCTTGCGCACGCGCGTGAGGCCGACGCCCTGCTGACCCTGATCACCGACCCGGTGACCGCCTACCTGCTCGACGCGTGCCCGAACCTGCGCGCGGTCGCCAACTACGGCGTCGGCGTCGACAACATCGACCTCGCCGCATGCGCGGCGCGCGGGATCCCGGTCGGCAACACACCCGGCGTCCTGACCGCGGCGACGGCCGACCTGGCGTTCGCGCTGATCCTCGCCGCCGCGCGGCGCCTGCCCGAGGCGACGGCCGCCGTGCGCGACGGCGACTGGCCGACGTGGGAGCCCCAGGCGCACCTTGGCCTCGAGCTCGACGGCGCGACCCTGGGGATCGTCGGCATGGGCCGCATCGGCCGGGCCGTCGCCCAGCGCGCTCAGGGCTTCGGGATGGCGGTGATCCACAGCGGCCGTGCGGACGGCCTCCCGCTGGCGCAGCTGCTGGCGCAGGCCGATGTCGTCTCGATCCACTGCCCGCTGACCCCCGAGACGACCCACCTGATCGACGCCGCCGCGCTGGCCGCGATGAAATCGACGGCGATCCTCGTCAACACCGCGCGCGGGCCGATCGTCGACCAGGCCGCGCTGCGCGAGGCACTGATCGCCGGCACGATCGCGGCCGCCGCGCTCGACGTCACCGACCCCGAGCCGCTGGGACCCGACGACCCGCTGCTGGACGCGGCGAACCTGATCGTCGCTCCCCACATCGGCTCCGCCACGACCCGCGCCCGCGAGCGCATGGCCGACCTCGCCGTCGCCAACCTCGAGGCCGCCCTCGCCGGGCGCCCGATGCCCAATCAGGTCGCCCAGTAGCCGCGCATCAGCTCGTGCGACCACTGCGGCTGGCGCACCTCGCCGCGCGCGTCGAACTCGGTCATGTGCGGCTTGAGGTCGAGCACGGGCGTGCCGTCGATCGCGTCCAGACCGCGCACGCGCACGTCCAGACCGTCGACGCCGAGCAGCGGGCAGCGCGTGACGCCGATCCGGTTCGGGCGGCCCTTGCCACGCTGGGCGAAGATCCCGACCTCCGGCCAGTCGGGGTTCTCGCGCGGGCGCCGAGCGCCGGGTTCGATCTCGTCCTCGTCGACGAGATGGAACAGGTAGACGACCTCGACGTGCGAGTAGTCGTCCAGCCCCCGCAGCGCCGACCGCTCAAACCGCGAGCCGTCGAGCGCGATCGTCGCTTCGACCGCGTCCCAGTCGTCGTCGAACGGCTCCGCGCGCCCGCCGCGCACGAACCCGATCGGCACGACCGCAGGGCCGTCGGTCATGACGCGTGCAGCACCCCGGCGCTCGCCCCCGGCGCCAAAAGCGGTCCGCTGATCGGGACATCGCCAAGCGCCTCGTCGATCGCCGCGATCACGTCGTCGGGCAGCTCGTGGCCGCTCGCCGCCGCGTTCTCGTGCACCTGCTCGGCCCGCGACGCGCCGATGATCGCGGAGGCGACCTCGTCGCGGCGGAGCACCCAGGCCAGCGCGAGCTGCGCCACCGTCAGCCCGGCCTCGTCGGCGATCGGCGCCAGCGCGCCGACCGCTTTGAGCGTCTCATCGGTCAGTCGCCCGCGGATGAACGTGCCCATGGAGTCGCTCGCGGCGCGCGAGTCCGGCGGCGGCGCCGCTCCGGCGCGGTACTTGCCGCTCAGCACACCTTCGGCCAACGGCGACCACACGACCTGCGAGATCCCGTTGCCGGCGCACAGCCCGAACACCTCGGCCTCCGGCGCCTGCCACAGCATCGAGTACTGCGGCTGCGAGGAGACGAACTTCGCCGCCCCGGCGACGCCGAGTCCGGCCTCGATCTGCTCGGGGGTCCACTCGCTGAAGCCGATGTAGCGCGCCTTGCCGGCGTCGACGACCTCGGTCAGCGCGCCCATCGTCTCCTCGATCGGCGTGTTCACATCAAATCGGTGGCACTGGTAGAGGTCGACGAAGTCGGTCTGTAGGCGCGCGAGCGACGCGTCGATCTGCTTGTGGATCTGCGCCGCCGACAGCCCCTGGTCGCCATCGCCCATCGGGAAGAAGACCTTGGTCGCCAGCACGTAGCTGTGGCGCGGGTAATCGCTGAGGATCTCGCCCCACGCGGTCTCGGCGGCGCCGGTGCCGTAGGCGTTGGCGGTGTCAAAGAACGTCATCCCCGCGTCGAACGCCGCCTTCGTGCACGCCTCGGTGTGCTCCCGCTCGACGCCGCCCGAGTAGGTCAGCCAGGAGCCGAGGGAGATCTCCGAGACGTGAAGGTCGCTGTCACCAAGCTGTCGCAGTTTCATTCCAGGCAACCTACAACCGCTGCCCCTCCAGCAGCCGCCGCAGGAACCGCTGCGTCTCGGGCTGCTGGGGGTCGGTGAAGATCGCCTCGGGGCCGCCGCGCTCGGCGATCAGCCCGTCGTGCAGGAAGCAGACCTCGTCGGCGACCTCGCGCGCGAACTGCATCTCGTGGGTCGCGATGATCATCGTCATTCCCTCGTGCTTGAGCTCGCGGATCACCTCGAGCACCTCCCCGACCAGCTCCGGGTCCAGCGCGCTGGTCACCTCATCGAGCAGCAGCGCGCGCGGCTGGGTCGCCAGCGCGCGGACGATCGCGACGCGCTGCTGCTGGCCGCCCGACAGCTGCTCGGGGTAGTCGGCGTCGCGGCCGGCGAGGCCGAAGCGCTCCAGCAGGTCGTGGCCGCGGGCGCGTGCCTCTTCGGCGCCGACGCCGTGCGCGCGCCGCGGCGCGAGGGCGACGTTGTCGAGGACGCTCAGATTGGGGAACAGGTTGAACGCCTGGAAGACCATGCCGAGCCGGCGGCGCACCGCCACGGGGTCGACCGACGGGTCGGTGATCACCTCGCCGTCGAGGAACACGTCGCCGTCATCGATGTCGACGAGCAGATCGATGCAGCGCAGTAGCGTCGACTTGCCCGACCCCGACGCGCCGATCAGCGCCACCGCGTGGTGCTCGGCGACGGCGAGGTCGATCCCGTGCAGGACCGGCTGGTCTCCGAACGCTTTCGTCACGCCGCGGACCTCGAGGACCGGCGGGCTCATAGTGCGGCTGCGCCACGCTTGCGGCGATCGCGCGCCTGCATCCGGTCAAGGATTCGCGCGAGTGGGATCGTGACCAGCAGATACAGCGCCGCGGCGGCCAGCAGCGGCGTGTAGTTGAAGTGCTCCTGGCTGTAGATCTCGGCGGCGCGGAACGCCTCGACAACGCCGAGGATCGACACCAGCGCGACGTCCTTCTGCAGCGAGATGAAGTCGTTGAGCAGCGGCGGCAGCACGCTGCGCACCGCCTGGGGCAGAATCACGAACCGCATCGCCTGGTTGCGGGTCAGGCCGAGTGACAGCGCCGCCGACGTCTGCCCGGCGTGCACCGAGTCGATCCCGGCGCGGTAGACCTCGGCGACGTACGCCCCGTAGGAGAGCACCAGCGCCGCGCAGCCCAGGATCACCGGGTCGGTCGGCAGCGACAGCCCGAGAATCACGTTGTGGTTCGGGTCCGAGCCCTGTAGCGCCGGGACGCCGAAGCCGACGAGGTAGATCAGGAGGATCGTCGGGATGCCGCGGAAGACGTCGGTGTAGACCGTCGAGACCAGCCGCAGCGGGTACAGCCACGACGCCTGCGAGACGCGGCAGAGCGCGATCGCCAACCCGAACACCAGCACGATGGCCTCTACGGCGACGAACATCTGGATGTCGAGCCAGAAGCCGCGCAGGACGCTGGGGAACGAGTTCTTGAACGCGCTCCACGACAGGAAGCTCTCGCGGAAGTCGGGCCACCCGGGAGCGGTGACGAGCAGCAGGGTGAGCCCGCCGAGGACGAGCACGGTGGCGATCGCGGAGATCGTGGTGGAACGACGCGCGCGGGCGCGACGCGCCGCCTCGCGGGCGGCGCGTCGGCCGGAGACGGGCATGTCCATGGGCTTGGTGGCCGACTTCTACTGGAGCTCGGGCGCGTTCGCGCCGGCCATCCACTGCGTCTGGATCTTGGCCAGCGTGCCGTCGGCCTGGAGCTTGACGACGGCCTTGCTGACGCACGCCGTCAGCGGCGAGTTCTTGGCCATCAGCGCACCCCAGGTGTCACCGCCCGGCGCCTTGAACTGACCGGCGATCGTCGATCCCTCGACCTGGGCCGAGGTGATGTAGTAGGCCGTGGGCAGGTCGACGACGACGGCGTCGACGAGGTTCTCCTTCAGCGCCGTGTTGACGTCGTTGGAGTTGTCGAACACCTTCACCGACTTCGACGGCTTGATCTGCTCGTTGACCGCGTCGAGGCTCGTGGTGCCGATCTGCACGCCGAACTTCGCGTCCTTGAAGTCGGCCAGCGAGGTCGCGTTCTTGTACTTGGAGCCCTTCGGGACGACGATCGCCTGCGGCGCCGTGAAGTACGGGGAGCTGAAGTCGACCACCTTGGAGCGGTCCGGCGTGATCGAGATCTCGTTGACGTCGAAGTCGAAGTTCTTCGGGCCGGGAGCGTAGGACGCGTTGAAGTGCTCGACGACCCACTTGACGTCGGCGGGCGAGTAGCCGAGCTGCTTGGCGATCGCGAACGCGACGGCGCTCTCGAAGCCCTTGCCGTTGGCCGGTTTGTTGTCCTCGAAGTACGGCGGGTAGGCCGGCGAGTCGGTGGCGACGGTGATCACCCCGCCGCTGTGGGTCTTGAGCGTCGCCTTCGTGCAGCTCGCCGCCCCGGTTGTGGCCGCCGCCGCGGTCGTCGTCGACGACTTCTTGCTGGAGCCGCAGGCGGCGAGAAAAACTGCGCAGAGGATGAGCAGGGCGATGGGGGTGAGCGAGCGTCGCATGAGGCGAGCCAGCCTATAGCCCGGCTCGATCGTCCTGCTCGGGGCAGCCCCCGCAACTGACGGAGGGGCGCCGTGGCGCCCCTCCGTGGACCCTCCCTCGAAACCTGCGACTAGCGGTGGTGGTGCTTGGCGATGACCGTCAGGTGCACGCTGGAGCTCGTGTTCGACGCGTGCGCGCCGTCAGCGACACCGACGAACACGCGGTACACGCCCGAGTGCTTGACGCGCACGCGGATCTTGAACCGCGACGACGCGGTCGAGCCGTGCTTCAGCGACGAGCCGGCGACGTTGACCCACTGCGAGCCCTTCTGCTTCTGGATCGCGTACTGCGCGCCGTCCTCGACCGGCGAGACGGAGCCGGAGAACGTGACCAGGCTGCCCGAGTGCACGTGATGGCTGTGCAGGGCGAGGCTGACGCCGACCGCAGCATCGACCGTGATGATCGGTGCGATGACCGCCGGGTTGGCGCCCTTGACGAACGCCTGGAACTGGGTGTTGACGCCGAACGACAGGATCGGGAACGCGGCGGCACCCGTCGCGCTCGTGATCACGGCGTTGCCGACCTGAGCAAACGGCGCCGTGTACGGGAACGCGCGCGACTGCAGGATCACCGTTCGGTTGGCGTTGTCGGTGCCGGTCAGCGTCGCCGTGACGGTCGTCGAGGATCCGGTCAGCACCGGGTTGGGGCTGGCCAGCAGCGACAGGCCGAGCGGCTGCTTGGCCGTCGTGAACGTGGCGTCGGTGCCGAGCGCCGTCTGGTTGGACGAGTTCACCGCGACGAGCCGGTAGTGGTAGCCCTGGTGGGGCGTCAGCCCGACGACCGCCGCAGAGGCGTTGACCGCGGCCTTGCCGGCACCCGCCGGGACCGGGCCGGTCTGCAGGCCGTAGGCCTTGCTCGTCCCGTACTGGAAGTAGTACGTCGTCGCGCTGCCCTCCGGGTTGACCTTCCCGGAGAGCGTGACGCTCGTGGGCGTGGGCGTGCTGTGGCCTCCGGTCGTTGCCGTCGGCTTGGTGGCCGCCGACGCCGAAGCGGCTGTTGTCAGTAGTAGGGCGACGAGTGCGACCGTCGTCGTGATTCGTGTGCGCATGGTGGGGTGCGACCTCCGGGAAGCAGTTCGGACTTCTGGGGCATATGAACCCGCCGCGTCCTCCAACGTTGCGGGCGTCTGGCATCGGACTACCCGATTCTGCACTACCTCAGCACCTCGGGGGGGAAGAATCATCGTGTGGCGTAACGTGCCAAGGCCATCAATGAGCACGGCCGCGCCGCACCGCATCCATCGCACCTCGATCCTGGTAATCGCGTGCACGGTCCAATTCATGGTCGTGCTCGACATCACGATCGTGAACGTCGCGCTGCCGTCGATGCGGGCCGGCCTGCACATGACGGCGGTCGAGCAGCAGTGGGTCATCAACGCCTACACGCTGCTGTTCGGCGGCTTCCTGCTGCTTGGCGGTCGTGCCGGCGACCTGTTCGGCCGCCGCCGCGTGTTCCTGTTCGGCCTCGGGCTGTTCACCCTCGCCAGCCTCGCCGGAGCGCTGGCGAGCAGCGGCACGGTGCTGATCCTCGCGCGCGGGATCCAGGGCCTCGGCGCCGCGGTTCTCGCCCCCGCCACGCTGAGCACGCTCACGAACACGTTCGAGGAGGGTCCGGCGCGCACGCGAGCGCTGACCGCATGGTCGACGACCGCCGCGACCGGTGGCGCGTTCGGCACGGCGCTCGGCGGCGTGCTGACCAGCGAGCTGAGCTGGCGCTGGGTGCTGTTCGTCAACGTCCCGATCGGCGTGGCCGTGTTCGCCGGTGCCCTGCGTTACCTCTACGTCCCGCACGACAGCGACACCAAGCCGAGACTCGACCTCCCGGGCGCGGTGACGATCACCGCCGGCCTGGCGACGGTGATCTACGCGATCGTCAGCACCGACAAGCACGCGTGGGGCTCGCTGCACACGATCGGGTTGCTCGCCATCGGCGTGGCGCTGATCGCCGGTTTCGTCGCCATCGAAGCCCGCACGCAGCAGCCGCTCGTCCCGATGCGGATCTTCCGCAGCCGGACGCTGGTCGGGGCCGACATCACGGCGTTCCTGCTCGGCGGCGTGATCATCGGGCAGATCTTCTTCCTCTCCCAGTACCTCCAGAACGTCAACGGCTACACGCCCGAACATGCCGGCCTGGTCATGCTCATTCCCACGTCGGGGGCGTTCGTCGCGTCGCTGGCCGCCGGCTGGCTCGTCAGCCGCGTCGGGCCGCGGGCGATCCTCGTCGTCGGGCCCCTGTTCTGCTTCGGCGGGTCGATATGGCTGGCGCAGCTGAACGCCGGCGACAGCTTCCTGGTGCACGTCGGGATTCCGTCGCTGCTGTGCGTGATAGGCACGGCGTGCTGCTTCGTGCCGCAGACGATGTGCGCGACCGCCGGCGTGGCACCCGGCGAGGCCGGCCTGGCGTCGGGCCTGCTCAACAGCTCGCGCCAGATCGGCAGCGCCCTGTTCCTGGCGATCCTCGCGACCGTCGCCCTCAGCGAGACCAAGGACGCCGCGCACGGCGGCGCCGGCGCTGCTCAGGCGCTGGCCCAGGGCTACGACCGCGGTCTGCTGATCACCGGCTTCCTCGCGCTTGGTATCTCGCTCGTCGCCGCCGGTGTTCTTCCGCGGATGCTCGCCGCGCCCGCCGCGCTCGACACCGACGCCCTGGCAATAGAAACCTGACCGCAACTCTTTCGCTGCGGGCGTGCTGTGCCGATGGTGTGAACATGGCGGCGCCTGCGTCCATTGACCTGCGTACCGTGAGTTGCTGATGCTCCAGCGACTGCACGACGCCCTGGGGTTCGCCGAGCACTCGATCCGGCTCGTGGTCCACGACGCGGTCGCGATCAACCCGTGGCTGACCGCGCTCGGGGTCCTGCTGTTCGTCCTCAACGAGGTCGTGCGCACGCGGGGCTGGGTCACGATCCTGCGCTGCGCCTACCCCGACTGCCCGCAGCTGCGCGAGCGCGACGTGCAGCGGGCCTACCTCGCCGGCACCGGGCTCAACGCGGTCATCCCGGCGCGCGGCGGCGACGTGGTCAAGCTGGCACTGGTCAAGCGCCACATCCCCGAGGCGCGCTGGTCGACACTGGTCGCGACGTTCATCCCCGAGACGCTGTTCGAGACGCTGTTCGGGATCGTGCTCGTCGGCTGGATGTTCGCCCGCGGCTTCCTGCCGATCCCCAACGAGCTCGGCGAGTTCCCGGCGTTCGACGCGTCATTCGTGATCGACCACCCCGGCCTGACGATGATCATCCTCGCGGCCGTCGGCATCGCGGTGGTGGTCGTCATCCGCGTGGCACGCCGCAGAGGGCGCGCCACGGCCGATCGCTTTCGCCAGGGCCTCAAGATCCTCGGGACGCCGAAGCGCTACTTGACCGGCGTCGTCACCTGGCAGGCGCTGGCGCGGCTGATCCGGCTCGGGTCGCTGGCCGCGTTCATGGGCGCCTTCCACCTGCCGGTGACGCTCGAGACCGCGGTGCTGGTGATGGCCGCCCAGGGCGCGGGCCGGATCCTGCCGCTCGGACCGGCGAGCGCCGGCCTGCGCCTGGCAATGCTGTCCTACGGCTTCGTCTCGGTGACCGGCCACCAGGTCGACATCGCGGAGATCACGGTCTTCACGTTCGGCGTCGGCGCGCTGCTCGGCGTCACCGGCCTGCTGATCGCCGGCGTCGTGCTGCTGCGGGAGTTCGGCACGGTCTCCCCGCGCCGCGCGATCGCCGCCGCCCGCGGGCGCTTCTCAGCCGACCAGGACCGGGGTGCCGAGTGGAACCCGGTCGAACAGCTGGATCACATCGGGCACCCGCATCCGAATGCACCCGTGTGACGCAGCCGAGCCGATCGACCACGGCTCGTTGGTGCCGTGGATGCCGACGCCGTTGGCCAGCCCCATCCAGCGGGCGACGATCGGGTCGTCGGGCCCCGGCGGGATGACCTGACCGGCCAGCGAGCCGGCCCACGACGCGTTGGGCACGTGCCATGACGGATTGACCTGTTTGTCCTGCACGTGGTAGATGCCGGTCGGGGTCTCGAGCCCGGCCCGGCCGACCGCGATCCCGTAGCGGCGATCGATCTTCAGGTGCTTGAACAGCCGCAGCGTGAAGTGCGCGCGGTCGACCGTCACGATCGTCGGGTTCTGCGCGCGGATGTCGTCGGCGTTGACCTTCGCGCGCTGCGCGACGACGGCGACGTGGATGTTGCGGTTGGCCGCGTCGTCGTCGATCGTCGAGTCGATCAGCTGGGCGGTGGCGCGCTCGTCGAGCGTGTGACCCTCGCGGGCGCGGCGCACGTGCATGTGGACGAGGCCGATCTTCAGTGTCGCGTCGCGCGGGGCGACGGTGACCTTCGCCGACACCTGATGGACGAACGCGGCGACCTGGGCGTGCGAGTGGGTCAGCACGAGCTTGACGAGCGACCCGGTCGCGGCGCCACCGCCGGTCTCGCCGGTCGGCGCGGGCGGGGCCTGCAGCGCCGCCTGCGCGGTGGACGTCGCGTTGAGGCGCATCCCGGCTGCCGCCATCGTCAGATGAAAGCTGCGCCCGGCGACGTTGAGGGCCATCGGGCGCATCGCGTGCTCGGTCGCGTCGGCCTTCAATTTCTGTGCGGCCTGGAGCGCGGTGAGGCCCGACAGGTCGATGCCGCCCGCGCTGACGCCCTGGGCGATCGTCGGGTTGGCGGCGTCGACCGTGGTCGCCGGTGCGGCGATGGCGAACAGGACGCAGACGAGCGTGGCGGCGCGCAGACGCATGCTTCGACGGTAGCGAGCCCGGTCCGGCGCGCGCGCAAGTCGCCGTTCACGTGTGTCCGTGCGCTACGTGCCAAGGCGCTGGTCCGACGTCGCCGACTAGTGCGGCGGCGACACGCCGGTCGCCGTCACCTTCGTGCTGGGCAGCGTGGAACGCGCCGTCACCGTCGACGGCGTGCTGCCGACCAGGCGCGCCGCACCGATTGCGCCGCCGAGGTCCCCGAGCGTCGCCACGTGCATCGCCGGCGGCGCGTCGTCGTTGAACAGGTGGGGCGCCATCGCCTCGGCGATGCGGTCGGCGGCGTCCTGGCCGAAGCGCACGCCGAGCCCGCCGCCGAGCACGATCGCCTCGATGTCGAGCAGGTTGACGGCCGACGCCACGCCGGTCCCGAGCGCACTGATCGCCCGGTCGATGAGCTCGATGGTCAGCTCGTCACCGTCTTCGATCGCGGCGGCGATCACGCCGCTCGTCACGCGGTCCTTGCCCTTCTTCTCCATCTCCTTGAACAGCGTCGTCTTCGCGCCGTCGGCGACCCGGGCCCGCGCCTCGGCCTCGATCGCCTTGCGGCCCGCGTAGGCCTCCATGCAGCCGCGCCGCCCGCACGGGCACTGCGCGCCGTTGCGCTTGACGACCATGTGGCCGATCTCGCCGGCCCCGCCGCGGCCGTGCCACGGCTTGCCGTCAAGGATCAGGCCGCCGCCGACGCCGGTGCCCCAGAAGACGCCGAGGATCGACCGGTAGGGCCGCCCGGCGCCGAGCTCGAATTCGGCCAGCGTCGCGACGCTGACATCGTTGCCCAGCCGCACCGGGGCACCGAGCTGCTGGCTGAGCTCGGGGCCGACCGGATGGGGCTCGGTCATGCCCGGCAGGTTGGACGCGCGGGCCACCGTGCCCTTGGCGTCGTCGATCTCACCCGGGGAGCCGACTCCGATCCCGGCCAGGGCGCTCGTTTTGACGCCGGCCTCAGCGGCCGCCTCGCTGAGAGCGCCGGCCAGCGCCGCGACGACGTCCCCCGGGCCGCCGGTCGTCGGCGTCGGATGCCGCGACTGGCCGACCACCTCGTCTTCGCCGGAGATGACAACCGCCTGCACCTTCGTACCGCCGAGATCGATGCCGCCGCGCAGACGCGGCGCGTCCGTCGCGCCGTTGCCGCCTGGTCTGCGGCTCCTGAGGGGCATCGCGGTTCAGTCTACGGCTACGCCCGGCCGTAGACCGGGATGTGGCCGCCGCTCGTCGGGCCGCTCTCCTCGGAGACCAGGTGGCGGATGACGGCGGCGATCTGCTGCGGCGAGACCCAGGTCGTGAACTCGGCGTCGGGCATCGCCTTGCGGTTGGCCGGCGTGTCGATGACCGACGGCAGGACCGCGTTGACGCGCACGCCGTCGTCGCGGTACTCGAGCGCCAGCGAGTCGACGAGCGACAGCAGCGCCGCCTTGGAGGCGATGTAGCCGGCCGCGCCCGGGAACGGCTGGACCGCGGCGCGCGACGAGACGCAGACGATCGCGCCGCCGTCGAGTCGCAGCGCGGGCAGCGCGGCCTGGATGACCAGGTAGGCGGTGCGGAGGTTGAGCTCGAACTGGCGCTCGAAGCGCTCGATGTCGACCTCGTGCACGCGGCCCGGCGCGTCGAAGCCACCGACCGTGTGCGCGACGGCGCGCAGGTCGTCGCCGGCGGCGTCGGCCACGTGCTGCGCCCCGTCGACGGTCGTGAGGTCGGCGGCGACGCTCGTCACGCCCTTGATCTTCGGGTCCTCGCGGTCGACGCCGATCACCGACCACCCGTGTTGGGCGAGGTCGCGCGCGACGGCGCCACCCAGCGCGCCGCCCGCACCGGTGACGATCGCGGTCCGGGGCATACGACCGACATCTTGTCGCAATGTCGTCCGAGGCCGTTCCTACCGTGTGATCCATGCTCGTGCGGGACTTCGAAGATGGGCTCGATCTCGACCAGGTGATGCTCGTTCGCGAGAGCGAGCTGCGCCAGCGCCGCGACGGCGGGGACTTCCTCAAGCTGTCGCTCGGAGACCGCACCGGTTGCGTGCCGGCGATGGTCTGGGACGGCATCGGCGAGTTCGCCGAGCTCGTCCGGCCGGGCAGCCTCGTGCGCGTCATCGGCCGCTTCGCCATCCACAGCAAGTACGGCCCGCAGATCAGCGTGCGCGCGCTGCGCAACCCCGAGCGCGGCACCTACGACGTCGCCGACCTCGTAGACGGCCCGCAGCGTTCGGCGGGACAGATGGAGCACGACCTGCGGGAGCTGATCGCGACGATCCAGCAGCCCGCGCTGCGCGAGCTGCTGGACATGGTGCTCGGCGAGAACAGCGACACGTGGGCCGCCTACCGCAGCGCGCCCGCGGCCAAGGTCTACCACCAGGCCTACGTCCACGGGCTGCTCGAGCACTCGCTGACCGTCGCCCAAGCGGTCGGCGCGATCAGCGCGACGTTCCCCGGCATCGACCGCGACGTCGCGGTGACCGGGGCGCTGCTGCACGACATCGGCAAGCTCGAGGCCTACCAGTGGGACGCGCAGCACATCGACATGACCGACGCGGGCAAGCTCCAGGGCGAGATCCCGCTCGGGTACTTCCGCGTGCGCACGGAGATCGAGCGCATCGACGACTTCCCGCCGGCGCTCGCCGAGGCGATCGTCCACATCGTGCTGTCGCACCACGGCTCGCTGGCCCACGGCTCGCCGGTCGTGCCGTGCACGCGCGAGGCGACGCTCGTCCACATGATCGACAACCTCGGCGGCCGCCTCGGGTCGTTCGACCGGCTCGAGAAGGAGCTGGCCACCGGCCAATCGTGGTCAGCCTTCGACCGCGCGCTGGGCTCAGGCGCGTACTTCGGCCAGGCCCTCGCCGAGCCGGTCGAGCAAGAGCACGCCGCCGCCGCGTAGCGGCCCGGCGAGCGACTCAGCGCAGCGTCAGCGTGACCGTGGCCCCGGCGGAGATCTTCGATCTCCCGCGCGGCGTCTGGGCGACGACGCGGCGCACGTGGTGACGGCGCGTGTGGGCGACTCGGGTGCGGACGCGCAGGGCGAGCTTGTGGCAGCAGCCGGTTTGGAGCGTTCGACGCGCACCGGCGAGCGTGTGGCCGACGACCGATGGCAGCGCGCACGTCGGCGGGGTCGTGGTCGGCGGGCCGGTGAGCAGCCCTCCGCCGGGCGGCGGCGGGTTGGTCAGCCACGTCGTGAAGGTCTGCGGCGCCAGGGCGGTCGTGCCGTCACTCGTCGACGCGGTGAACTGCGCCGTGTAGGTCGCGCCGGGCGTCAACCCGCCCACGTAGGCGAAGACGAAGAACCCCGGGAGCGCCGGCGGCGGCGTGATCGGCGTCCCGCCGGGCGGCGGGTTCGGCGGTGGCGGCGGCTGGACGCCGGTGTCGGGGGGCGGCAGCGCCGCCACGACCGTCGGCGCGTCGGGCGCCGATCCGCTGCCCGGCCACCAGGCCCACGAGTAGGTCCCCGCCAGCCCGTGCGGGTCGACCCGGGCGACCAGCCCCACTCCCGTCAGGCCGAGCTGGACGAAGTTGTCGGTCACCGTCGGCGGCTCGGCCGTCGCCGCAGCAGGGAGCCCGAGTGCGCCACACGCGACCGTTGCGACCAGCAATCCCCGAACGTTCATCGCCGCCAGAGCGTACCGCCCAACGCCCCGGATCTCAGGGGGAAACCTCACGCCCACGTCAGGGGGTCAGACCCCTTGACGTTGACGTAAGCGTTAAGGGGTCAGATCCCTTATCAAGTGGCTTTACAGCTCCTGCGCGTCGAGGATCTCGGTCATCTCGCGGGCGCACTCGCTGAGGCGCCCGAGGTACTCGATGCGCTGATCGTCGGTCAGGTTGTCGCGGGCGAGCATCGCGGCGAAACCGGTGACGAGGGTCAGCGGCGTGCGCAGATCGTGGGTCAGGGCAAGGAGGCGCTCGTGGGCGTCCCCGTCGGTGGTCACGCGCTACTCCGTCTCGCTGCTGTGGTCGAGGGCGATCTCGCCGCGCTCGAGCGCGACCGCGATCGCGTGTACGCGGTTGCGCGCCTCGAGCTTGCCGATCGCGTTGCGCACGTGGGTGCGGACCGTTTCGACGCTCACGATGAGCTCCGAGGCCACGCCGTCGGCCGTGCGCCCCTCGGCCATCAGGTGCATCACCTGGCGCTCGCGCGGCGACAGCGCCGGCACCTTGGCCGTCGCCCGCGGCGACAGCAGCAGCCGGTCCAGCCGCGGGTCGACGTACGACCCGCCCTCGCCGACCTGCTCGATCGCCGTCAACAGCTCGTCGATCGTCCCCGCCTTCAGCGCGTAGCCGCGGGCGCCCGAGTCCAGGCCGTCGTACAGCAGCTCCGAATCCGCCGTCCCCGTGTACAGGATCACGCCGAGCTCGGGCTGGCGAGTGAGCAGCTCGCGCGTCAGCGCGATGCCGCTGCCGTCGGGTAGCCCGACATCGACGATCGCGATGTCGGGGACGACCTGGTCGACGAGATCGGTCCCAGCCGCCGCGTTGCCTGCCGTCCCGATCACCTCAACGCCGCCGCGCGTGAGCAGCACCGCGAGCCCCTCCCGCAATGCGTCGTGGTCATCGATGATCACGAGCTTCAACACGGCCTGTGCGCCAACGCTAACGGCTGGACGCGACAAAGCGCGCAAAAAGCGGCGCATGTCCGACGCGACGACCGCCGCCGGGGTTCCGCGGCCTCTATCGTGGGATCAACGAATGGCTAAGGACACCGAGAAGCTCATCCGCCAGCTCTCGCTGATCTCCTATCTGATGGCAGAACGGAGGCCGGTCACGGCCCTGGAGATCCGGCGCGACGTCGAGGGATACAGCGGCATGAACGAGGACGCATTCGCGCGGCGCTTCTACGCCGACCGCGCGGAGCTCAACGACCTCAGCATCCGCCTGACCGTCGAACGCCCGCTCGACGGCGCCGCCGAGCAGGAGAACTACAGCCTGCGTCCCGAGAACTTCCACCTGCCGGCGATCGAGTTCGCCGACGAGGAGCTCGCGTCACTGCAGTTCGCGCTGACGCTGCTCGACGGCGAGTTCGCCTATGCCGAACCGTTGCGGCTCGCGCTCCAGCAGCTGTCGTGGGGTCGCCCGAGCCCGCTGCGCGCTCCCGATCAGAACTCGGTCGCGCTCGGCATCACCGCGTCGTCCGGCGGCCATGACCTCAGCCAGCGCCTGGCCAAGATCGAAACCGCGATCTTCCGCAACAAGACGATCACGTTCGACTACTACACGATGGAGCGCGACGCGGTCGGCGCGCGCAAGGTCAACCCGTACCACCTGCTGTTCCAGGGTGGCCAGTTCTACCTGCTCGGTCACTCGCACGAGCGCGACGCGCTGCGCGTCTTCCGGCTGTCGCGGATCCGCGGCAAGGTCGCCTACGCGACCAAGGCCGAGCACGACTTCAAGCGCCCGCCCGACTTCGACCCGCGCCCCTACGCCAACCGCGCGGACTGGCAGTTCGGCGACGAGATCGGCGTCGCGCGGATCCACATCTCCGAGCGCATCGCCTGGCAGGTCGAGCGGCACTTCGGGCGCTTCGGCGAGGTTCTCGAGGCCGAGGGCGCCGACGACGGGATCCTCTTCGAGACCCCGTACGCCTCCCAGCGCCAGCTCGCATCATGGGTCCTGCGGATGGGCGGCCACGCGCGCGTCGACGGCCCCCCGGAGCTCGCCCAGGTCGTCACCGACCGCGTCGAGTTGCTGCACGAGCGCCACGCCAAGCCAATCGAGCTCGCCCGCGCGGCTCGTGGCAAGCGCGCCACCGCCCCGCCCGAGGACGACGCCGGGCCGGGCAAGCGTGAGACCCCGATTCGTCCCGAGCGCTTCGCTCGGCTCGTCACGCTCGCTTCGATCCTGATCGAAGCCGGCCGGGCGGGCAAACGGCTCGCCCTGGTCGACGTCTGCGATCGCCTCCAGATCTCCGAGGCCGAACTGCGCGAGGACATCAACGTGCTCAACGTCGTCAACTTCGGCGGCGGCTCGTACGTGCTGTACGCCGAGATCGACGAGACGCTCGGCGAGATCGAGGTCGACCCCGAGCCCTACTCGGACAACTTCGCCCGCCCCGCCCGGCTACTGCCGGTCGAGGCCAAGGCGCTCGTCGCCGCGATCGACCTGATCGGCGACCACCTGCCCGAGGGCTCGCTGACCTCCGCTCGCGAGAAGATCGTCGCCGCGCTCGGCGCCGACCCGATGGAGCAGGGCCTGCAGGTTGCCCGCACGTCGGGCGACGACTCGGCCATCGCCCGTACCGCGTCGACGGCGATCGCCCAGCGCCGCCTGTTGCAGCTCGACTACTACAAGTCCAACGAGGACGAGTTCTCGCAGCGCACGATCGAGCCCTACGCGCTGATCAATGGCCGCGAGGGCTGGTACGTGGCCGCGTTCGACCCCGAGCGCGACGACGTGCGCCACTTCCGCCTCGACCGCATCCGCTCGGCCCAGGTCACCGACACCGGATTCGAGCCGCGACCCGAGGTCGACCCGGCGGCCGACGTCGAGGGCTGGCCGCGGACCGGCGAGGTGCCGGCGTCGCGCAGCGCGCGCGTGTGGGTCGCCCCCGAGCGCGCCCGCTGGGCCCGCGAGGAGCGTCAGGTCGCCCAGGAGCTGGCCGACGGCTCGGTGATCGTCGAGCTCACGTTCGCCGGCAGCGACTGGCTCGTGCGCGAGGTGCTCAAGGAGGCCGGCGACGCGGTCGTGCTCGAGCCCGAGGACGCGCGTGAGGCCGTGCTCGCCGCGGTCGAGAAGCTCCGCGCAACCGTGCCCGCCGCGCGGTAGCGCGGTAGCGTCCCCGGCGTGCCCAGCCGCCGCGACGCGATCCAGCTCACCGACGACGAGGTCCTCGCGTTCCTCGAGGCGCAGCGGACCCTGATCTGCGCCACCAACGGACGCGACGGCTGGCCGCACCTGATGCCGCTGTGGTACGTCGTGCGCGACGGCGAGCTGTGGGCGTGGACCTTCGCCAAGTCGCAGAAGGTCCGCAACCTCGAACGCGACGCGCGTGCGACCGTGCAGATCGAGACCGGCGAGAGCTACGACCAGCTGCGCGGCGTGATGTTCGAGTGCGAGGTCGCGCTGCATCGCGACCTCGAGACGGTGACCGGCGTCGGAATGGAATTGGCGACGCGGTACGGCGGCGGTGGCGACGGCGGCCCGCCGCCCGCCGAGATGCGGGCGGCGTTCGAGGCCCAGGCGGCCAAGCGCGTCGCGCTGCATTTCCAGGAGCGGACCCGCGCCACGTGGGATCACCGCAAGCTCGCTGGGGCATACTGACCCCGTGCGCGGCCTCATCCTCTCGGGCGGCAAGGGCACGCGCCTGCGCCCGATCACGCATACGTCGGCCAAGCAACTCGTCCCGGTCGCCAACCGGCCGGTCCTGTTCTACGGCATCGAGGCGATGGCCGTGGCGGGTATCCGGGACATCGGGATCATCATCGCGCCCGAGACCGGCGACGAGATCCGCGCGGCGGTCGGCGACGGCTCGCGGTTCGGCGTCGCGATCACGTACATCGTCCAGGACGAACCCGCCGGCCTCGCCCACGCCGTCCTGACCGCCGAGCCGTTCCTGGGCGCCGAGGCGTTCGTCATGTACCTCGGCGACAACCTGCTCCAGGGCGGGATCGCCGACCTCGTCACCGCGTTTGAGACAAGCAGGCCCGACGCGCTGATCCTGCTGACCGCGGTCCCCGATCCCGAGAACTACGGCGTCGCCCAGCTCGACGGCGATCGTGTCGTCGCGCTCGCCGAGAAGCCACCCGATCCCAAGACCGACCTCGCTCTGGTCGGCGTGTACATGTTCACGCCGTTGATCCACGACGCCGCGCGGGCGATCGAGCCCAGCGCCCGCGGCGAGCTCGAGATCACCGACGCGATCCAGCACCTGGTCGACTCCGGCCGCCGCGTCGAGCCGCACATCGTCCAGGGCTGGTGGAAGGACACCGGACGCCTCGACGACATGCTCGAGGCCAACCGGCTGATCCTCGACACGATCGCCGAGCGCATCGAGGGCGAGCTGACCGACGCGCGGATCGACGGACGGGTCGTCGTCGAGGCGGGCGCGCGTCTGGAGCGCTGCCACGTCCGCGGCCCGGCCATCGTCGGGGCGGGAGCGCAGCTGACCGACTGCTACATCGGCCCGTATTCGGCGATCGGCGAGAACTGCGTCGTGCGCAACGCCGAGATCGAGCACTCGATTTTGCTCGCGGGCGCCTCGGTCTGCGACCTCGACGGGCGGATGGAGTCCTCGCTGCTGGGCCGCAACGTCAAGGTGACGCGCGACGGTGGGCAGCCGCGCGCGCTGCGGCTGCTGGTCGGCGACAACTCGGAGATCGCGATCCCGTGAGGCTCCTCGTCACCGGGGCGGCCGGGATGCTCGGCCACGACGTGCTGGCCGCCGCGCACGCCGGCCGCCACGACGTCACCGCCCTGACCCGCGCCGAGCTCGACCTGACCGATGGCCCGACGACGATCGCCGCCGTCGGCGCGCTGCGCCCCGAGGCGGTCATCAACTGCGCGGGCTACACCGACGTCGACGGCGCCGAGGCCGACGAGGCGGCGGCCGACGCCTCAAACGCGACCGCGCCGGCCCACCTCGCGGCGGCCTGCGGTGCCGCGGGCGCGCGGCTCGTGCACGTCTCGACCGACTACGTCTTCGACGGCGCCCGCGCGCCCGACGGCGCCCCGTGGGTCGAGTCCGACGCGACCGGCCCGCTCGGCGCCTATGGGCGCTCGAAGCTACGCGGCGAGCACGCACTGGCGCAGGCGTGCCACGATCACGCGATTGTGCGCACGGCGTGGCTGTTCGGGACCCAGGGCAAGAACTTCATCGCGACGATCCTCGGCCTGGCTCGCGCATCCGATCGCATCGAGGTCGTCACCGATCAGGTCGGATCGCCGACGTTCTCCGGCCACCTCGCCCCGGCGCTGGTGGCGATGGCAGGCCGTGAGGAGCGCGGGATCTTCCATGGCGCCGGCGCCGGCCGCTGCTCGTGGCACGAGCTGGCGACCGACGCGCTGCGAGCCGCGGGCGTGGCGTGCGAGGTCGCGCCGGTGACCAGCGACCACTTCCGCCGGCCGGCGCCACGACCCGCGTTCAGCGTGCTGGGCTCCGAGCGCGACGACCCGATCGTGCTACCCGACTGGCGAGACGGCGTGCGCGCCTACCTGGCGGCGGCCGAGGCCGCGGAGGTGGCGGCGTGAAGCTGCTCGTCTGCGGGGGCGCCGGATTCATCGGCTCGATGTTCGTGCGCGTGCGCCTCGACGCGGGCGACGAGGTGGTCGTCCTCGACAAGCTGACGTACGCCGGACGGCGCGAGAACCTCGAGGGCCTCGACGTGCACTTCGTCCACGGGGCGATCGAGGACGCGACCGCCGTCGCCGGCGCGATCGAGGGCTGCGAGGCGATCGTCAACTTCGCCGCCGAGACGCATGTCGACCGCTCGATCACCGAGCCCGACGTCTTCGTGCGCACCCATGCCGTCGGCACGTGGACGCTGCTCGAGGCCGCACGCGAGCGCCGGCTGCGGTACGTGCAGGTTTCCACCGACGAGGTCTACGGCTCGATCGCCGAGGGCTCGTTCACCGAGAGCTCGCCGCTGCGTCCATCGTCGCCCTACAGCGCGACCAAGGCCGGCGCCGACCTGCTCGTGACGAGCTACGTCGACACGTACGACCTCGAGGCGCTGGTCTGCCGTGGCTCCAACAACTACGGCCCGCGTCAGTACCCCGAGAAGCTGATCCCGCTGATGATCCTCAACGCGCTGCACGGCGATGCACTGCCGGTCTACGGCGACGGCATGCAGGTCCGCAACTGGCTCTACGTCGAGGACTTCGCACGCGGGATCGCCACCGTCCTGCAGCGCGGCACGCCGGGCGAGGTCTACAACGTCGGCGGCCCTGACGAGTGCCCGAACATCGAGGTCGTCAAGCGGATCGTCGAGCTGACCGGGGCCGACGACTCGATCATCGAGTACGTCACCGACCGCCCGGGCCACGACCGCCGCTACTCGCTGGCCTCCGACAAGGTCCAGGGACTGGGCTGGGAGGCGCGGATGGACTTCGCCACGGGACTCGAGCAGACCGTCGCCTGGTATCGCGACAACCCGGCGTGGTGGGAGTCGATCCGCTCCGGCGACTACCGGGCCTACTACGAGCGCCAGTACGGCCGCAGCCTGGGCTGACGACCGTTCTGACGTTCTTGGGAGAGAGGTACGACCGAGGTAGATGCGGGGCCTGGGGCCAGACGGCGCCGTCGAGGACGGCGTCCACGAGCATCGGTCCCCCCGGCACTCGTGGCTGCCAGCTTTCGTCGAAACAGAACGCCGCGGCGACGCCGTCTCGCCCCAGGTCCCGCATCTGCACAAGAGATCGACCC
Source organism: uncultured Actinomycetes bacterium (assembly GCA_963766605.1). GTDB lineage: Bacteria > Actinomycetota > Thermoleophilia > Solirubrobacterales > Solirubrobacteraceae > AC-49. The sequence goes on along the minus strand of CAVYAT010000002.1, from coordinate 387,828 downwards.
AAAGCGCCGCGCCTTGCGACGCGCTGGACATGCATTGGAGAGAGCGAAAGTCTCAGCCGAAGTTGTCGATCCGCCAGCCGCCGCCCTGCTTGACGAGCGATACGGTGGCGTGATCGGGGGACTTGCCGGTGCCCGACTTGACCCGCGCGGTGGCGGTCGTCGGGCTCGTGCCGGGGCCGAGCGTGATCGTCAGCGGCGTCATCGTGAGCTCGGTCGGATCGGCGTCGTCGAGGATCGCCGAGACGCGGGTCTTGCAACCGTTGGGGCCGCCGTAGGACCTGGCCAGCGCGGTCGACAGGATCTGGTTGCAGATCTTCTTCTTGTCGGCCGAGCGCGACGCCGATTCGAGCGTCGAGAAGACCGCTGCCACCTGGGCCTTGGACCCGGTGAACTTCGAGTTCGCCGGCTTCTTGGTCACCGAGCAGCCGGTGAGGGCGAGCACGGCTATGGCGGCGGCCAGGAATCGCATCGGTGTCACAGCGTATGTAGTTTGGCCTGATGATGGCGGAGGAGCCCCCAGTCGCCGTAGCCCGCGGGCGCCACGCGCCGCCGCTGGAAGTCCGCCTCGACGTGCAACGCCGGCGGCTGTTTCTGGCCGCCGCCGCGGTCTGCGCGCGCGGCGGCTACGCCGACCTGACGGCCGAGGCGATCACCCGCGAGGCCGGCATGTCGAAGGCCACGTTCTACGAGCACTTCGCCAACAAGGAGGAGTGCATCCTGGCGCTCATGGACGAGGCCACGCGCGAGGTCATGACACAGATGGCCGACGCGTCGACGTCGCAGCGCGGCGACTATCGCCAGCACGTCCGCGACCAGCTCGGCGCGTTCCTGCGCATGCTGACCGAGTACCCGACGACGGCGCAGACGATCCTCGTCGAAGCGGTGGGCGCCGGGCCACAGGCCTCCGAGCGCCGCGACGCGATGCTGGCCGTGTTCGCCGAGAGTCTGCTGCGCGACAACACGCGGGCGGCGCAGCGCGAGGGCGCGCCGCGGTTCGCCGCGCGCGACGACGCGTTCGCGGTCGTCGGGGCGACAGTCGAACTCATCTCCCGCCACCTGCGCACCGGCGTGCCCGAGGACGTCCTCGAGCTCGAGCCGGTGATCGAGCGCGTGATCTTCGGGCTGCTCTATGGCGAGCGTTCCGAGCCGGCTTGACGAGATCGCCGCCGGCGTGATCACGTGCCGGCGCTGCCCGCGCCTGGTGGCGTGGCGCGAGGCCAAGGCGGCGGCGCCACCGCGGCGCTTCGCCGGCCAGACCTACTGGGCGCGCCCGGTCCCCGGTTTCGGCGACCCAGCCGCGCGACTGCTCGTGTTCGGGCTGGCGCCGGCGGCCGACGGAGCGAACCGCACCGGCCGCGTGTTCACCGGCGACCGCTCGGGCGACTTCCTGTACGCGGCGCTGCACCGCGCCGGCTACGCCAATCAGCCGACGTCGGTCGCGAGTGACGATGGGCTCGAGTTGCGCGACTGCTGGGTCACGGCGGCGGTGCGCTGCGCGCCGCCGGCCAACAAGCCGACGCCGGCCGAGCGCGACACGTGCCTGCCGTGGACGGTCGCCGAACTCGAGCAGCTGTCGCAGGTGCGGGTGGTCCTGTGCCTCGGCGCGTTCGCGTGGGCGGCGGCGCTGGCGCTACGGGAGGCGGCGGGGCTCGAGAACCCGCGCCCGCGCCCGCGCTTCGGCCACGGCGCCGTGGCGCTGACCGGCGAGCCGCTGACCCTGCTGGGCTGCTTTCACCCCAGCCAGCAGAACACGTTCACCGGCAAGCTGACCGAGGCGATGATCGATGACGTGCTGGTAACCGCCCGCGCGCTGGCGTAACGAACCGGCGTCGGCCAGGACGTAGCCTCAGAAGTCGATGGGCCAGAACGTCTTTCATGCCGGTGAGATCGAGGTGCAGGAGCGCGCCGGTGTTCGTGCTGTCGCCCAGGAGCTCGGCGAGAACGCGATCGCACCCCAGCTCGACGTCAACTTCGCCGTCTTCCTGCGCGAGCAGTACCTGCTGATCGCCGGTGGGCGCGACGGCGGCGGGCGCGTGTGGGCGTCGCCGATCCTCGGCCAGCGCGGGTTCGCGCGCACCGAGGGGCCCGGAACGCTGGTCCTGCACGCCGAGCTCGCGCCCGGCGATCCGCTCGGCGAGGCACTCGACGCGGGCGGTGTCCAGATCGGTCTGCTGGCGCTCGACGCGATGTCTCGCAGCCGGATCCGCGTCAATGGCACCGCGCGCACGACCGAACAGGGCATCGAGGTCGACATCGCCGAGACGTTCGGCAATTGCCCGAAGTACATCCAGCGTCGCACGCCGGTCGAGTTGCTCAACGACGGCGAGCGCGGCACCGACACGACGACCGGTGAGGCGCTCGACGCCGCGCAGCGCGCAATCGTCCACGCCGCCGACACCTTCTACGTCGCGACGGCCAACGCCCAACGCGGCGCCGACGCCTCGCACCGCGGCGGGCGGCCGGGCTTCATCGCCGTCAGCGACGACGGCGCCCGCCTCACGTGGCCCGACTACCAGGGCAACAACATGTTCATGACGCTGGGCAACCTCGCCGCCGACCCCGCCGCCGGGCTGCTGTTCATCGACTGGGAGACGGGCACGACGCTCCAGCTCAGCGGCCGGGCGACGATCGCGTGGGACGACGAGCGCATCGCGCAGTGGCCGCGCGCCAAGCGCCTCGTCGACTTCGACGTCGAGGCGGTCATCGAGCGCCGTGACGCGATCCCGCTGCGCTGGGAGCTCGTCGAGTACAGCAAGGTCATCCCGCCGGCCCCGGCCGGCGACGCCGACGCGTAAGCACGAACGCGGCACAGGCGGGGCTGACACACCGAACGTCCCGTTCTGAGGCCTATACGGGGTAGTTCGGGACGTTCGGCGCGTCGGGGCGGCGGAGTCGCGCGGGCGCGTATGTTTGGCGGATGGCGCTGTCGCACTTCACCCCCACCGTCCGCGACTGGTTCGAGCGCGCGTTCGAGGCGCCGACGGCGGCCCAGGAGCAGGCGTGGCCGGCGATCGCGGGCGGCGAGCACGTACTGCTCAGCGCGCCGACGGGGTCGGGCAAGACGCTGGCCGCGTTCCTGTGGGGCCTGGACCGGCTCGCGGCCCAGCCGACCCCCGAATCCGACCGCCACACGCGGCTGCTCTACATCTCGCCGCTGAAGGCGCTGAGCTACGACATCGAGCGCAACCTGCGCGCGCCGCTGCGCGGGATCGACCCCGACGGCGCGATCAGCGTCGCGATCCGTACCGGCGACACGCCCCAGCGCGAGCGCGCGCAGATGAAGCGCCGCCCGCCGGACATCCTGATCACGACGCCCGAGTCGCTGTACCTGATCCTCACCTCGCAGGCCCGCGAGATGCTGACCCGTGTCGAGGCGGTGATCATCGACGAGATCCACGCCGTCGCCGCGACCAAGCGCGGCGCGCACCTGGCGCTCACGCTCGAACGGCTGACCGCGCTCAACGAACACGGCGTCGACCCGCAGCGCATCGGCCTGTCGGCCACCCAGAACCCGCTGGAAGAGGTCGGGCGCTTCATGGTCGGCCCCACGCGCACGGTCAGGATCGTCGACACCGGCGTGCGCAAGCCGCTGGACCTCAAGATCCACGTCCCGGTCGAGTCGATGGTCGAGCCCGACCAGTCGACCGCCCACCTCGACCCGTTGGACCCTTTGCAGGGCGGCGAGTCGACACGGCGCTCGATCTGGCCCGCGATCTACCCCGAGCTGCTCGCGCTGGTGCGCGAGCACCGCTCGACGATCATCTTCGTCAACGCGCGACGCGGCGCCGAGCGCCTCGCGCTCAGGCTGAACGAGCTGGCCGGCGAGGAGATCGCCCGCGCCCACCACGGCTCGCTCGCGCGCGAGGAGCGCACGATCGTCGAGGAGCTGCTCAAGGCCGGCGAGCTGCCGTGCCTGGTCGCCACGTCGTCGCTCGAACTGGGGATCGACATGGGCGCGGTCGACCTCGTGCTCCAGGTCGAGTCGCCGAAATCGGTGGCGTCCGGCCTTCAGCGCATCGGCCGCGCCGGCCACGGCGTCGGCGACGTCTCCAAGGGCCGGATCTTCCCCAAGTTCCGCGCCGACCTGCTCGAGTGCGCGGTCGTAGCGCGGATGATGCGCGACGGGGAGATCGAGCCGACGGTCGTGCCGCGCAACCCGCTCGACGTACTGGCCCAGCAGATCGTCGCGATGACCGCCGCTGTGGATCCGGAGCCGATCGGTGTCGACGAGCTGTTCACCCTGGTCACCCGGACCCACACGTTCGCCGAACTCGGGCGTCCGCTGCTGGAGAACGTCCTCGACATGCTCGACGGGCGCTACCCGTCGGCCGAGTTCGCGGAGCTGCGCCCGCGGATCGTGTGGGACCGCGTCGCCGGGACGATCCGGGCCCGGAAGGGCTCGCGGCAGCTCGCGATCGCCAACGCCGGCACGATCCCCGACCGCGGCCTGTTCATGGTCACCCTCCCCGACGGCCGTCGCGTCGGCGAGCTCGACGAGGAGATGGTCTACGAGGCGCGGCCCGGCCAGACATTTCTGCTCGGCGCGTCGACGTGGCGGATCGAGGAGATCGGCCGCGACCGCGTCATCGTCACGCCCGCACCCGGTGTCCCCGGTGCGGTCCCGTTCTGGAAGGGCGACAGCGTCGGGCGCCCGAAGGAGCTCGGCCGCGCAATCGGCGCGTTTGGCGCCTGGGCCGTCGACGCGGCGCCCGAGGTGCTCCAGCGCGACTACGACCTCGACGAGCGCGCGGCCCGCAACCTGATCGATTTCCTGGCCGAGCAGCAGGCGGCGACGCGGGTTCTCCCGAGCGACCGGACGATCGTCATCGAGCGCTTCCGCGACGAGATCGGCGACTGGCGCCTGTGCGTGCTGAGCCCGTACGGCGCGCGCGTCCACGCCGCGTGGGGGCTGGCGATCGGGCGCCGGATCCGCGAGCAGTTCGACCTCGAGTCCGACGCGATCTGGTCCGACGACGGAATCATCGTCCACCTGCCCGACGCCGACGAACCGCCCGGCGCGGAGCTCGTGATGGTCGAGCCCGACGAGGTTCAGGAGATGGTCGTCGCCGAGCTCGGGGCAAGCGCCCTGTTCGGCGCGCGCTTCCGCGAGAACGCCGCCCGCGCCCTGCTGCTGCCGCGCGCGCGGCCGGGCAAGCGCACGCCGCTGTGGCAGCAGCGTCTCAAGGCGCAGTCGCTGCTCGAGGTGGCCAAGCGCTACGCCGATTTCCCGATCATCCTCGAGACCTACCGGGAGTGCCTGCGCGACGTGCTTGACCTGCCCGGCCTCCAGGAGCTGCTGACCGGCCTGCACAGCCGCGAGCTATCGCTGGTCGAGGTCGAGACGCAGACGGCGTCGCCGTTTGCCTCGTCGCTGCTGTTCGACTACGTCGCGACCTACATGTACGAGGGCGACGCGCCCAACGCCGAGCGGCGCGCCGCCGCGTTGTCGCTCGACCGCGACCTGCTGCGCGAGCTGCTGGGTCAGGAGGAGCTGCGCGACCTGATCGACCCCGGCGCGCTTGACATGGTCGAGCAGGACCTCCAGCACCTCTCGCAGCGCACCCAGGCCGACACGCGCGACGCGCTGGCCGAGGTGCTGCGGCGCCTGGGCGATCTGCGCGACGATGAGGTTCGCCGCCGCGTGCTGGCGCCGCTCGACGCGGGCCCGATGCTCGACCAGCTCGAGGCCGAGCGCCGCGCGATCCGCCTGCGCGTCGGGCGCGAGCAGCGCTGGGTCGCGGCCGACGACGCCGGCCTGTACCGAGACGCGCTCGGCGCGATCCCGCCGGGCGGGCTGCCCGAGGCGTTCCTGGCTGACGTCCCGGACGCGCTGACGAAGCTCGTTGCCCGCTACTCGCGGACCCACGGACCGTTCACGACCGCCGATCTGCAGGCCCGTTACGGGGTCGACCCGGGCGCCGCGCTGGCGGTCCTGGAACGCGACGGCGAACTGGTCCGCGGCGAACTCAGGCCGGGCGGCAGCGAACGCGAGTGGTGTGACCCCGAGGTGCTGCGGCGCCTGCGCCGCGCGTCGCTCGCCGTCCTGCGCCAGGAGATCGAGGCTTCAGACCCGCGCGCGCTGGCCGCCTTTGCGCCGTCGTGGCACGGCATCGGCCGCCACAGCGCCGCCGGCGCCGGCGTTGACCGGCTGCGCGAGGTGCTCGTCGGGCTCCAGGGCCTCACGCTGCCGGCCGACGTGTGGGAGCGCGACGTGCTGCCAAGACGCGTCGGCGCGTGGTCGCCGACGTGGATGGATGAGCTCTGTTCCAGCGGCGAGGTCGTGTGGGTCGGCGCCGGGGCGCTGGGGCGCAACTCGGGCCGCGTGGCGATCTACTTCCGCGCCGACGCCGCCGCGATCGGCCCTCCACCGACCAAGGTGCCACCGCCCGACGATCCCGTCCACGTCGCGCTGCGCGAGCGTCTGGCCGCCGCGCCGTGCTTCTTCACCGACCTGCTCGCCGAGCTGCCGCAGTCGCCCCAGGAGCTCCAGGAGGCGCTGTGGGATCTCGTGTGGGCCGGCGAGGCGACCAACGACGCGTGGGCGCCGCTGCGCGCTCCACGACTGACCGTCGCCCGGGCCACGCGCCAGCAGACGACCGCGCGGGGCGGGCCCGGCCGGCGCTTCGGCGCGCGGCGCTCGGCCGCCTCGGGTCTCGCCCACCCGCCCGGGCGCTGGTCGCTGACCGCCTCGCTGTTCGCGGCCGCGCCCACCGACCCGTCGGTGCGGCGGCGCACGGTCGCCGAGCTGCTGCTCGAGCGCCACGGCATCGTCACCCGCGAGCACGTTCTGGCCGAAGGAATCCCCGGGGGCTTCAGCGCACTCTACGACGCGTTCGCCGCGTTGGAGACGCTCGGCGTCTGCCGTCGTGGGTACTTCGTCGAGGGGCTCGGCGGCGCGCAGTTCGCGCTGCCCGGTGCGGTCGAGCGTCTGCGCGCCCAGGGCGAGGGCGATGGGGCCCCGGCGATCGTGCTCGCCGCGACCGACCCGGCCCAGCCCTACGGCGCCGCGCTGCCGTGGCCCAAGCGCGACGATGAGACCCGCGGACCCCAGCGCGTGGCCGGCGCGCATGTCGTCCTGGCCGGCGGCGAGCCGATGCTGTACGTCGAGCGCGGCGGGCGCGGCATCAGCGTCCTCGTCGCCGACGACGACCCGCGGGTGACACCGGCGCTGGTGGCGCTGGCGAGTTTTGTGACGGATGACCGTGCTCGTCGTATGTCTCTGGAGAGGTTCAACGGACAGCCGGTCGTCGGCTCTCCCTGGGAGGATCGCCTGATCGGTCTCGGGTTCCGGGCCGGGCCCCGCAAGCTCACGCTCAGCGCATGAAGGTCACCATCGCCATCGCCGTCGCCGTGCTGATCGCCATCGGGGCGCTCGCCGCGTCGACCGAGGCCGGCGGGCTCGGCCCGACCCTGACCGTCGCGGCCGCGAGCGCCACGCATACCGACCCGTGCAACAGGGACGACGTCGAGACGATCACGCTGAGCGGCACCGTGAACCCCAACGGCCAGGACACGAGCTGGCACTTCGAGTACGGCTCGACCACCGCCTACGACGCGCAGACGGCGACCGTCGACGCCGGGTCGGGCACGGCAGCCGTCGCGGTCAGCGCCCACCCCGCCCCCAACGGCGGCGGCGAGCTGCACTTCCGTCTCGCCGCGACCAGCGCGGGCGGCACGGCCCATAGCGACGACCAGACGCTGCCGGTGCAGGTCTTCAACTGCCCGGCGAAGGTGGTGGCGAGCCCCACGGCGAGGTCGGTCAAGACGAATGTCGCGTGGACGCTGGTCAGCTTCTCACGCCGCCACCGTCGCGCGGTCATCCGCTTCCAGCCGCCATGCGGCGTCACCTCCGCGCCGGCCCGCACCACTGTCACGCGCGTCAGGCATCACCGCGTGCAGATCGCCGTCACGATGCGGGTCGGGCTCCCCGCCTCCTCGTGCATCACCCTCACCGCGCCGCAGCGGGCGACCGTCGACGTCCCGCCCGGCACGAGCGCTGCACAGATCATCCACGCCAAGGCCTCATGAAGCGCCTGCTGGTCATCTGCGTGATGGCCGGCCTGGCCGTAGCACCGACCGCCGACGCTGCCGGGACCGCGCCCACGGCCGTCACCGGCTCGGGCGGCGGCTCGCTGTCGTGCTCAGACGACATCCCGTCGCACCTCTCGCTTGCCGGCACCGTCAACCCCAACGGGCAGGACACGACGTGGTACTTCGAGTACGGCGCCGACACCTCGTACGGCACGCAGACGCCGACCCAGGACGCGGGCAGCGGGATCGCCGACGTCCCGGTGTCCCAGGACATCGCCGGTGTCACGGCGGGGATGATCCACTTCCGCCTCGTCGCGATGAACGCCGGCGGGCCGGCCTACGGCCTCGACAACACGGCCTTCGTCGCAGTGCCCCCGTGCCCCGCGCAGATCGCGCAGGTGACCGTGACCGCCGGTGCGCCCAAGGCCAATCGACCCGGATGCGGCACGAAGGCGCCGACGTTCGCCGTCGTCCTGAGCGCGACCGTCACGCCGATCCATTCCAGTCACGAGGTCAGCGGATCGGCGATCTTCCAGTACGGCTCGACCACCCAGTACGGACACGCGGCGCCACCGCTGACGGTGCCGTGGTCATCGGCCACGACCTCGCCGACGACGGTGTCGACCACGATCTCCGGCCTGCCCTTCGGCGTGACGCACTACCGGCTCGTCGTCAATGTCGGGGACGGAGGGATGCTGACGACCGCCGACCAGACCATCTCGACTCCCGCGCCGCCGCTGTGCGGCGTGCCGATCTTCCGGACCCGGAGGGCGACCGTCGCGTGGTCGCTCGTCCGCCTCTCGCATCATCGCCACACCGCGGTGATCCGCTTCCAACCCCCATGCGGCGCCACCAGCGCGCCGGCGCACGTCACGACGACTCGGCTGCGCCACCACCACGTGCGGATCGCCGTGACGATGAAGGTCCGCGTCCCGGCGAGCACCTGCATCACGCTGAGGGCGCCGCAGCGACGAACGATCCACCTGCCGCCCGGCACCTCGCCCGGACAGCTCGCCCACGCACGATGAGCGACGAGATCCAAGCCGCCGGCGGGGTCGTCGTCGACAGCGACGGCGCCGTCCTGCTCGTCCACCGCCCGCGCTACGACGACTGGTCGCTGCCCAAGGGCCACCTCGAGTCCGGAGAGGCCTTCGAGCAGGCCGCCCTGCGCGAGGTCTTCGAGGAGACCGGGGTGCGCTGTGAGCTGCACGAGGAGCTCGAGCCGGCGCGTTACGAGGTCAACGGGCGGCCGAAGATCGTGCGCTGGTGGCGGATGTCGGTCGTCGACGAGACCGACGACCACGACGACGAGACCGACGAGGTGATGTGGGTGTCGGTGGCGGATGCGCTGACGCTGCTCGCCTACGAGCACGACCGCGCGCTCGTCGCCTGCCTCACCGGCTGAGCCTCAGCCCGTCCGCTCCAGCGCGACGAGGAACTCGTGGTAGTTCTCGCGTCGCGCGGCGACCCGCGCCGGCAGTACGCCGCGCTCGATCAGTTCGCCCAGCTGTGCCGCGAACTCGTCGGCCGTCCAGCAGTGGAAGTGGATGCGATACGCGCGATCCTCGAGCTCGGAGGCGTGAGCGTCCCCGTGCTCGCCGTCGACGAGCTGCGCCCAGTCGCGGTAGTGCTTGGTGCGGGAGACCTCGGGGCCCTGCTCGCGATCGGTGAGCAGGTGGGCGAGCGACGTCGGCGCGCGTGCCGTGTCGACGCCGTGGCGGCGGTCAGGGAGCGCCAGCAGCACGACGCCTCCGCGGCGCACCACGCGCAGGTGCGCGGCCAGCGTGCCGATCGGCTCCTCGCAGTGCTCGAGCATATGGCTGGCGATCACGAAGTCGAGGCTCTCGTCGGCGAACGTCGCCAGCTTCTCGCCGTCGTCGATCAGATCGACCTCGACCAACGCCGCGTCGCCGAGCTCCGGATACTCGGCGCGCAGCTGCTGCGTGGTCAGCCGGTCGACGTAGCGAACCCGCGCGCCGGCGGGCACCGGAAATGGGCTGTGCAGCGCCCCGATCTCGATCCCGTCGCCGCGCAGTGCCCGCTCCCCGAACCGCCGCCGGTTGCGTGCGTACAGCCACATCCGTGGCCGCGGTAGGGCCATCTACGACGCGCTTGCGGCGCTGAGCGTCGCCAGCTCCTCCTCGGACAGCTCGAGCTGCGCGAAGTCCATGATCTCCGCCAGCTGATCGGTGTTACGCGCGCTGGCGATCGGCGCCAGGACCGTCGGCTGGGCCGCCAGCCACGCCAGCGCGACCGCCGCCACCGACGTGTCGTGCGCCGCGGCGACCTCGTCGAGCGCCTCGAGCGTGCGTGGCCCCTGTTCGGTCTTCAGGTGTGCCGAGGCGCCGCCGCCGCGCGGGCTGTCGACGCGCTCGCCCCCGGGGCGGTACTTGCCGGTCAGAAAGCCGCTGGCCAGCCCGTAGTACGGAATGCAGGCAAGGCCGGCGTCGGCGACGACCGGCTCCAGTTCGGCCTCGTATTCGCGCGACACGAGGTTGTAGCCGGGCTGCAGCGCGACGAACCTCGCCAGGCCGTCGCGCTGCGACGTCTCGAGCGCCTCGGTCAACCGTGCCGGCGTGTAGTTCGAGGCCGCGATGTGGCGGACCTTGCCCTCGCGGACGAGCTCGTCGAGCGCGCCGAGCGTCTCCTCGATCGGCGTCTCACCGTCGTCGCGATGGATGTACATGAGGTCGATCGCGTCGACCCCGAGCCGGCGCAGGCAGTCGTCGGTCTTGTCGTGCACATTGTCGGCGCCGATCCCGCCCATCGACCCGACCTTCGTGGCGATCACGACATCGTCGTGGCGGCCGCGCTTACGGATCCAGTTCCCGATCACGGTTTCGGACTCACCGCCGCTGTGGTCCGGGACCCAGACCGAGTACACGTCGGCGGTGTCGATGAAGTTGCCGCCTGCGTCGACGTAGGCGTCGAGCACGCCGAACGACGTCGCCTCGTCGGACGTCCAGCCGAAGACGTTGCCGCCGAGGCACAGGGGGTGGACGTCGAGGTCCGTACCGGGAATCTGTCGCATGTCCGCAAACTTACCTTTACAAGTGGTAGAGCTATCAGGGCACCTGAGAACCAACGTCCTGCTTTGTACCGATTCGGATCGCGAAGCGTTATTTCGCGAAAACGCACTGCCATCGCTGATTGGTCGCCGTTTTACTCAGCGGGCTGTTGCGTCCTACGCGGGCTGGGGTCCGACGCGGGGGATCGAACCGTCAGACGCTGGTCCACGAGGGGAGAGAGATGAGTACTGGCACGAGGCGACAGTTCGTCGCCCATGTCGGCGAGGGTGCCCTCGCCGTTTCAGCGTCGCTGCCACTGGCCGAGTGGCTGCGGCGCCAGCCGAAACCGCCAGAGCTCGAGATCACCGACATCAAGCGGCTGCGCAGCGCGCTGCAGCTGGCGATCATGCTCGAGCACTCGACGATCCCGCCGTATCTGACGGCGCTGTTCTCGATCGCGCCGGGCGAGAATCAGGAGGTCGCGGGCCTGATCCGCAGCGTCGTCGTCGAGGAGATGTTCCACATGGCGCTCGCGTGCAACATCCTCAACGCGATCGGCGGGCGCCCGATGATCGACCGCACCGGCTTCATGCCGGGGTACCCCGGCCGGCTGCCCGGCGGCGTGCGGCCGGACATCACCGTGCGGCTCCGAGCCTGCTCCAAGAAGCACATCGCCGACTGTTTCATGGCGATCGAGCAACCGACCGAGGTGGTCGTGCCGCGCGGCGTGCCGGTGCCGACCCCTCACGATGTCGCGCAGATCGAGATCGACGACGACGGCAACATCAGCCCGCTCGGCCACGACGTCGCCGAACAGCTGGCGTTGCACTTCCAGCATGCGCAGCACGTACCGCTGACGATCGGCTACTTCTACCAGCAGATCGGCCGCGCGCTGGTCACCCTCAGCCGCAGGGACAACATCTTCACCGGCAACCCAAGGCTTCAGATGTCCGGCAAGGACTACCCCGGCGCGCCCGGCACGATGTACGCGATCACGGGCTCGCCGAAGGCCAGGCTCAACGCCTCGCTGCTGGCGATCAACGAGATCGAGCGCCAGGGTGAGGGCACGTCGCACACCGACCCGACCGACGGCCAGGAGGAGCTCGGCCACTACTACCGCTTCCAGGAGATCGTCGAGGGCCGCAAGATGGTCCAGCACGGGCCCGGCGACTGGCGCTTCACCGGCAAGCTGATCCCGTTCGACCCGGCCGGCGTGATGCCGGTGGTCGACGATCCGAGCACCGGCGCGCTCGGCCGCCACAGCACGGTCTGGCGGCGCTCGCGGCGCTTTGACCGCGCCTATGGCAACCTGCTGCGCTCGTTGCACGGCGTGTTCAACGGCGCGCCGGGCAGCCTGCCCAACGCGATCGGGCAGATGTACAGGTGCGAGGAATGCGCGCACGACCTGATGGCGATGCCCGTCGCGCGCGGTTCCCACCTTCGGGCCGGGCCGTCGTTCCAGCCCGATCTGACCAGGACGCGGTAGCGGGCCCACTAGCCTTCGCGGGCAGGGATGCCCGAAGGGGACACGATCCACCACGCCGCCGGCCGGATCCGCCCCGTGCTGGCCGGCCGGGTGCCGGACGAGATCGTCACGCCGCAGCACCGCCACGCGCGCGATCGCTGGCCGCAGCGCCTGGAGGGCCGCAGCGTCGAGTCGGTCACGGCGCGCGGCAAGCACCTGCTGATCGGCTTCGAGGGCGGGCTCGTGCTGCACTCACATTTGCGGATGACGGGACTGTGGTCGGTGCGCGGGGCCGGCGAGCGCTGGCCGCGACCGCGCCACCGTGCGTGGCTGGTCATGCGAGCCGGCGACAGCGCCGTCGTGCAGTTCGACGGGCCGCTGCTCGAGCTGATCACCGCGGCCCGCGCCCGCGCCGACCGCCGGCTGGCGACACTCGGGCCCGACATCGTCGCCGAGCGCTTCGACGAGGCACTCGTGCTGCGCCGGCTGCGCGAGGACGACCCGACGCGCCCCGTCGGCGACGCGCTGATGGACCAGCGCACCGTCGCCGGGATCGGGAACATCTGGAAGTCCGAGGCGTGCTTCGGCGCCGCGATCGACCCGTGGCGGCGGGCCGGCGACGTCTCCGACGACGAGCTGCTGGCGATCGTCCGCGAGGCGCGCCCGCGCATGCGCGCATCGGCGGCGGGCGGCCACACGGTCGTCGAGCACCTGGTCTACGGGCGCGCCGGCCGGCCGTGCCCGCGCTGCGGCGCGCCGATCCGCCGGCGTGGCCAGGGCGACGGCAACCGCAGCACCTACTGGTGCCCGTCGTGCCAGCGGTGAGCTACCGCCGCGTCGGCCACAAGGGCGCCGACCACCTCGCCCCCGGCAACACAGCGGCCAGCTTCGACGCGGCGCTGGCGGCCGGCGTCGACATGATCGAGTTCGACGTACTGCCCGCCCACCCCGACGGCAGCGGCGAGCTGCTGCTGGCCCACGACTACGAGGTCCTCGCGCGGCGGACCGTGCCGACGCTCGACGACGGGCTCGCCCACCTCGCCGGGCCCGCGTTCGCCGGCGTCGCATTCGACGTCGACATGAAGCTCGCCGGCTACGAGCGCCGCGTGATCGACGCGCTGCGCGCCCACGGCCTCGCGCAGCGGACGCTTGTGACGACGATGGAGACCGACAGCCTCCCGATCGTCCGCGCGGCGGCGCCGGACATCCGGCTCGGGTGGTCGGTGCCGAAGGTGCGCCACAACGTGCTGGGCAATCCGTTCACCCGCCCGTTCGCGCTCGGGCTGGCCGCGATCGGGCGACGCGTGCTTCCCGCGCGCCTCGGCCGAGCGGTCCGCGAAGGGCACGTCGACGCGATCATGGCCCACCACAAGCTCGTCACCGGACGGCTCGTCGACGCCGTCCTGGGCGCCGGCGGCGAGCTCTACGTGTGGACTGTCGACGACGTGCCGACGATCGAGCGGCTGGCGAAGCTCGGCGTCACCGGGATCATCTCCAACGATCCGCGGCTGTTCGCCGACCCCGGATCAGAAAGCGCAGGTCGCGGCGCTGAAGCCGGCGGGGTTCGCCCCGGCTGACGACACGTGGCCGGCCGCGGTGAGCCGGCGGGCATGGCGTGCGACGGTCCCGTCGGGCGCGCGCCACTCGTAGTTGACGAGGCCGCGCAGCGTCGCGGGCTTACCCGGTGTTGCCTTGATCGAGAACGTCTGGCCGCCCTGGCGGCGCTTCTGCTTGGCCGAGCCCATCGCGAGCCAGCCCGAGTCCGAGTCCCCGACCCCACCGGGAATGAAGCGCCAGGCGCCCTTGGGGCCCTGGAACTGGATCTGGATGCGCATGAACATCTTGTCGGCGGCGACGCCGTTGCCCGGCATCGATCCGCGGACGCCGACGGCGCCCGGGCTGTCGGCCGGATTGCACGCGTTGACCGTCGCCCAGAGGTCGACATCGCTGCCCGCCTTGGGCTTGACCGCGCCCGCGACGGCCGGCGCCGCGGTGGCGGCGAGGAGCATCACAGCAAGCAGAAAACGGGGACGGATCATGCAGAAGCGGTATCGGCGTGATGGGATCGCCTCTTGAGCGTAGTCCCTATGTGACCGCAGCAGCGTCGATGACCCTCCCCGTCCAGCCCCAGGCCCAGACCAGCTTCGAAGCTCTCTACCGCGCCTGTGCCGCCGACCTTTACGCGTACGTGGCCTCGCTGCTGCGCGATCGCAGCGCCGCCGAGGACGTCACGGCCCAGACCTTCGAGCGCGCCTACCGCAAGCGCGGCTCGTTCAACGCCAAGCGCGGTAGCGAGCGCGCGTGGCTGTTCGGCATCGCCCGCAACGCGGCGCTGGACGAGCTGCGCCGCCGCAAGCGCCGCTCGACGCTTCACGCCGACCCGGCCGACGACGGCCCGGCGGTCGAGGACCATGTCGAGTTTTCGGCACGCCGCGAGACCGTCCGCGCCGCCCTCGCCACGCTCGAGCCCGCCGAGCGCGAGCTCGTCGCCCTGAAGTTCTTCGCCGGGCTGACCAACCCCGAGATCGCCAAGGTCATCGGAACCACCGAATCCAACGCCGGCACACGCCTCCATCGTGCCGTCAGCAAGCTCCGGGAGGCCTGCAATGACGCCTGACACCCTCCTCGAAGACCTCGACCTCGCGATCGACGGGCACCCCGCCGCCGACCGCGACCTGCTCGCGCTCGTCACCGACGTGCGTGCGCTGGCACCGCAGATGGCCCCGCGGTTCTCGACCGCGCTCGACGAGAGCGTGAACCGCGGGTTCGCTGGGCAGTCCCCGCCCGGTCGCCGGGCCCGGCGGGGGCTGCGGCTGCGGTGGCCCACCCTTTACGTGCTCGGCCCCGTCGCCGCGGTGGCGATCGCGGCTGTCGTCGTGTTCGGCGGCTCCGGCGGCGGCTCGAACAACGTGCTTCAGAGCAGGTCGGCGGCGACAAACGCCACCGCGACGACCGAAAGCGCGGCAGGGGTCGGCGGCGTCGCCGGCGGGACGAACAGCGACCAGCACTTCCCCCCCCAAGCGCTGAAGGCGCCGTCGCACGCTCCGAGTGTCACTGCCGCGACGCCCCAGGCGTCCGCTGTCGCGCCCGCCCCCTCAACGCCCGGCCGCGAGGTCGAGCGCCAGACGCAGCTCACGCTGCGCACGCCGATCGACGAGCTCCAGGAGGCCGCCGCCGGTGTCGTCCGCGCCACCCAGCAGGCCAACGGCTTCGTCGCCAACTCGCAGGTGCAGATCGCCGGCACGACGGGCAGCGCCGACTTCACGCTGCGCATCCCCGCCGCGCACCTGGAGACGACGCTGACCGCGCTGACCCACCTCGGGACGGTCACGTCGATGAACCAGACGACCCAGGACATCACCGGCAACTTCAACTCGACCCAGACGCGGCTGGCCCGGCTCCAGGTGCAGCTGCTGCGGCTCAAGCGCCGCCAGCAGACGCCGGTCGTGATCGTCAAGCAGCGCCAGGTCGCCGCGCAGATCGCGGCCCAGCAGGCGGCGCTGTCGAACCTGCGCCACCGCGCCGACTACGTGACCGTCGGTGTGGCGATCACCGGCAAGGGCCACCGCCACCATCACGTCGCGCCGGTGCACCACGGCTCGGGCTTCACGCCGGGCAAGGCGCTGCACGCGGCGGGCAGGATCCTCGTCGTCGCCGCCGGTGTCGCGATCATCGCGCTGATCATCCTGATCCCGCTCGGCCTGCTGGCCGGTGCCCTGATCTACACCGTGCGGCTGTTGCGGCGGCGCAACCGCGAGGCTGCACTGAAGACGACGTAACGCGAACGCGAACGGACGGCCGGCGCTGTGTGTGGTAGGCATCACACGTGGCGTCGGAGACCGTCAAGCTGCTCAGCCGGGTGCCCACGTTCGAGACCCTCGGTCCGGACGAGCTGGAACGGGTCGCCCAGGTGGCCGTTCCGCGCAGCTTCGACGCCCACCAGGTGATCTTCCGCGAGGGCGACGCGTCGAACACCTGTTACATCGTCCGCAGCGGCCACGCGCGGGCCGTCCGCGAGTCCGGCGACGGGCGCACGATCTCCCTCGCCCACTTCGGACCCGGCGACATCTTCGGCGAGTGGGCGATGTTCGATGACGAGCGCCGCTCGGCGACGATCGAGACGCTCGACGCCGTGCGCGCGATCGCGATCAGCGGCGGCGACATGCGGCGGCTCCTGCGCGAGCACCCCGAGATCTCGGCCAAGCTCGTGGTGTCGCTCGTGCGCCGGCTGCGCGAGACCAACGAGCGGCTGTCGCGCCAGTCGTTCCAGACCGTGCAGAGCCGGGTCGCCGGCGTACTGGCCCAGCTCGTCGAGCAGGCCCGCCAAGAGGGCGCGCCCGACGGCGAGGTGATGGTCGTCATCACCCAGGCCGACATCGCCCAGCTCGCCGGCTCCTCGCGCGAGTCGGCCAGTCGCTTCCTCGCCGTGCTCGAGCGAGCCGGCGTCGTGCGCCAGGGCCGCGGCCGGATCACGGTGCTGCGTCCCGATCGCCTGTCGGAGTACGTGTTCGGATGACGCCGGCCGAGCCCGAGTTCTCGGCCGGCGGTGTGGTCGTGCGCGACGATCGCTGCATCGTCATCGTCCCGACGCGCCGCGATGCGACGGGCAGCCGCGTGCTCGGCCTGCCCAAGGGCCATCCGGACGCGGGAGAGACGGTGCTGGACGCCGCGCTGCGCGAGGTGCGCGAGGAGACCGGGGTGCAGGCGCGGTTGCGCGAGAAGCTCGGCGACGTTCGCTACCACTACCAGCGCGACGGCCGGCGGATCGTCAAAACGGTTTCGTTCTTCCTGCTCGACTACGTGTCGGGCGAGCTCGCCGACCACGATCACGAGGTCGAGTACGCCGAGTGGATGGAGCTCGAGCAGGCGGCCCGCGAGCTGACCTACAAGGGGGAGCGCGACATGGTCGCGCGCGCCCTGTCGCGCTGCGGCCTAAGTGGGTAGGGTGCAGGGCAAGTGCAGGTCCTGAACTTCTACTCGACGATCTTCGCCGACCAGCTCAAGCGTGGCCGCAAAACGGCGACGATCCGGCTCGGCGACAAGTCCCACAAGTACCGCAAGAACCAGGCGGTTCTCGTGACGATCGGCTACCAGCATTCGCCGCGGGAGAAGATCTTCGACGCCGTGATCGATCAGGTCGAGGTCAAGAAGATGAAGGACCTCTCGCCGCGCGACATCGAGCACGACAACCCCGAGTTCCGCCGCCACGAGGAGATGGTCCACTTCCTCGAGCAGATCTACGGGCGTCCGGTGACGATGGACGACACCGTCACCGTCGTGCGCTTCTCGCAGATCATCGAAAACCCGCCCGAAGTGACCAACCGGTTGCACGGAATCGGGGGAGCGCAGAACTAGGCTCTACCGGTGCGCGCGCGTACCGGACTGATCGCTGTGGCCGTCTCGCTCGTGCTCGCCTCACCCGCGAGCGCCGGGACGATCACGGTCACCTCAACGGCCGACGGCGGCACAGGCACGCTGCGGGCGGCGATCGCGGCCGCGCCGTCGTCGCCGACGACGATCGCGCTGCCCTCGGGGACGATCACGCTGCACAACAGCCTCAACATCGCCGGCCGGTCGCTGACCATCGTCGGCCAGGGCGCCGCAACCACGGCGATCAGCGGCGGCGGCGCGACGCAGATCCTCAACATCACCGACGCATCGACTGTCGCGCTGCAGCAGCTGACGCTGCGCGACGGCT
This sequence comes from uncultured Actinomycetes bacterium, assembly GCA_963766605.1. Classification (GTDB taxonomy): domain Bacteria; phylum Actinomycetota; class Thermoleophilia; order Solirubrobacterales; family Solirubrobacteraceae; genus AC-49. The sequence goes on along the minus strand of CAVYAT010000002.1, from coordinate 369,626 downwards.
TCGACGCCGACGCGTCGGTCGTCTCGGCGCCCGCCGCCGCGACGCTGTCGCTCGACCATGTCGACGTGCGCGACAACCACAGCTCGATGACCGCCGACGGCAACGGCGCGTTCGAGCTCAACGGCGGGTCGCTGTCGATGAGCTCGGGGACGGTGGCCGACAACGTGGCCGGCGGTGGGGGCCACAGCGCGACCGGCGGCATCGTGCACGCGCAACACGCCGATGTCACCGTCACCGACGAGACGTTCTCCGGCAACCAGGCCGGTGGCGGCGGCGGGGCGGCCACCGGCGCGCTGTTCGCGGTCGCCGACGGTTCGGCGCCGAACTCGACGCTGACGCTGACGCGCGTGACGGCGCGCGACAACCACGGCGGAGGCGGAGGCGGCGCGGGCGCCGGATTCGGGCTCGTCGACGCCGACGGCTACGACGTCGTCGTGACCGACTCGACGTTCACGGCCAACACGCTCGGGGGCGGGAGCGCCGGCGGCTTCGCGCTCGTCACCGCGACCGCCGACGACTCGCGCGCGGCGCGGGTGACGCTGACGCGCTCGACGGTGACCGCCAACACCATTGGTCCCGGCGGGGGCGGCGGCACGGGCGGCGCCGTCAGCGTCAGCAACACCGGCGACCACGCATCGCTCAGCGTGTCGGTGCTCGGCAGCCTGATCTCGAGCAACGTCGTCGGCGGCGACGGCGGGCTCGGCTTCGGGGGCGCGGTCAACGCCGCGGGGACCGGCACCTCGACCAAGACCACGGTCGTCATCGCCGGTTCGACGATCGCGGGTAACTCGGTCGGGGCTGGCTCGGGCGGGGTCGGCGGCGCGGTGGCGATGTCCGGCACGGCAGCGACCGGCCTCTCGATCGACCGCTCGACGCTCACCGGCAACGCCGCCGGGAGCTCGGCCGGCCACGACGGCTACGGCGGCGCCGTCGAGCTTGCCGGCGGCGCCGCCGCGACGATCACGGCCTCGACGATCGCCGGCAACCATGTCGACGGCCCGAAGGGCCACGGCGGTGCGATCTACGGCGCCACGGCGACCCTCGGTTCGTCGATCGTCGCGGGAAACACGGCCGCCGATCGCGCCAACTGCGCGACCACTGTCGTCTCCCGGGGCGCCAATCTCGACTCCGGTAACGGCTGCGGCTTCACGGCCGCCGGCGACCTGCACGACACCGACCCCAGGCTCGCGCCGCTGGGCGACTACGGTGGCCCGCTGCCGACGCAGGCTTTGCTCGTCGGCAGCCCCGCGGCCAATGCGGCCGGCGCCTGCTCTGGCAGCGACGAGCGCGGCGTCGTACGGCCCCAGGGCCGGGCCTGTGACATCGGCGCCGTCGAAGCCGCGCTGCCTGGGCCGCCGACGACGCTCGCGCCGCTCAAGCTGACGCCGGGCACCGCCACGCTGGCCGGCATGCTTGCGCCGACCTCCGACCCGGTCGCGGCGCGCTTCGAGACCGGGGACTCACCGTCGTACGGCACCGCTCTGACCGCGCTCGTCGCGCCCGACCGATCGGCCAGCGGCCCGATCAAGAACCTCGCGCGACGCACGACCTACCACGCGCGGCTCGACGTGACGAGCGCGGCCGGGACCGTCACGGGCAACGACGTCACGTTCACGACGCCGGCGCCGGTCGCGACGGTCAGCCATTTCACACTGTCGCCGGCGGCGTTCCGGCCGGTCGCGGCGGCGCGCTCCGCCAAGCCGCACAAACGCACGGCGGCCGGCTCGGCGTTTCGCTTCACCGCGTCCGACCAGGGCGCCGCGGCGGTGCTCGTCACCCACACCGCGCCCGGGCGGCGCTCGGGCAGGTCGTGCGTCAAGCCGACCCACAAGCTGCGCCACCACGCCGCGTGCACGCGGACGCTGACCGACGGCACGGTCCGCTTCCGCGTGGCGAAGGCCGGCAAGGTCAACTTCCCGTTCTCAGGCCGCGTCGGCCACCACGTCCTCGGGGCCGCGACCTACACCGCATCGCTGACTTTGCGCGCCGACGCCTCGCCTGCGGCCAGCAGGCCGGCGACCGCGCGATTCACCGTGCGGCGTTAGCCCCAGCGCTCGATCGCGGCCCAGGTCAGGGTCACCCGCCGTCAGCCGACATCCGTCCCGACCAGTCCGGGCGGGGCGATCGAGGTCGCGGCGCGCGCCGCGTCGTCGGGATATCCCGGCGCGGCCGGCGGCGCCCAGAGGTCGACCACCGGCGGGTCTGCGGCCTGGGCCACGCGCGACGACGTGGCCATCAGGCCGCCGATCAGCATCGCCCCCGCCGCGGCGAGGCACACGTAGCCGCCCCATTGCGTCTGGACCGCGGTCGACGGAACTCCCGAGCGCGCGCCCTGGCGGGTCATCAGCTGGAGCACGACGAGTCCCGCACACAGTGCGCCGAGCACCGAGCAGGCCCGCGCGGCCGGGTAGGGGTCGACACGCACGCCGTCGCCAAGCGCGCCCGAGGCGGCGATCACGATCAGCACCACGAGCCCTGCCAGGGCCGCGATGAGGATGTCGTTGCGATGGAACGCCTGCCACGCGGTGATGCTCACCGACGGTGGCAGCAGCGACGCGTTGGCGTGCACCTGCTGCGCAACCGAGGGCGCCAGGAGCTGGTCGGCCTGGGCGTTGACCGTCTGAACGAGCACCGTGAGGTCGACCTTGTACCAGGGCGCCCAGAGCGAGCCGATCGCGGCCGCGGCGCCCGCCAGGGACATGAGGTGCCCCGAGCGAAGACCATGCGCTTGCATGTGTGCAGCATCGGGCGCCGGACCGCGGTCCTTGAGCATCGGTACCGTCCGTCCAGCTGCTTGGCACTTTCGTTACTAGAGTGCCAACGAGCCTTGACGAATCTGGGCCGAGGTGACACACTGCGCCTCTGGCGGGCTGGCACTCTCCTAACGAGAGTGCCAAGGCATCCCGCCCTCGAAGCACTCGAACGGAAGGGTTCCCACATGAAGCTCAAGCCCCTGGGCGATCGGCTGATCGTGCGGGCGATCGAAGAGGAGGAGACCACGGCCAGTGGCATCGTCCTCCCCGACACCGCAAAGGAAAAGCCGCAGAAGGGCGAGGTCCTCGCCGTTGGCGATGGCCGCCTCGACGACGACGGCAAGCGCATTCCGCTGGACGTCAGCGAGGGTGACGAGGTGCTGTACAGCAAGTACGGCGGCACGGAGATCAAGATCGACGGAGAGGATCTGCTCGTGCTCCGCGAGTCGGACGTCCTCGCGAAGGTGGAGGCATAGGAATGGCTCACAAGGAGCTCAAGTACGACGTGGCAGCACGTCAGGCACTGGAGGCCGGCGTTGACGCGGTCGCCAACGCCGTCAAGGTGACGCTCGGCCCCCGCGGCCGCTACGTCGTCCTGGACAAGAAGTTCGGCGCGCCGACGATCACCAACGATGGTGTGACGATCGCGCGTGAGATCGAGGTCGAGGACGTCTTCGAGAACCAGGGCGCCCAGCTCGTCCGCGAGGTCGCCACGGCGACCAACGACATCGCCGGTGACGGCACCACGACGGCGACCGTGCTCGCCCAGGCGATCGTTCGCCAGGGTCTGAAGAACGTGACCGCCGGTGCCAACCCGCTGGCGCTCAAGCGCGGCATCGAGAAGGCCGTCGACCAGATCGTCGAGGCGATCGGCAAGCAGGCCAAGGCGATCTCCGGCAAGGACCAGATCGCGCGTGTCGCGACGATCTCGGCCGGCGACGACGACATCGGCGACGTGATCGCCGACGCCATCGAGAAGGTCGGCAAGGACGGCGTGGTCAACGTCGAGGAGGGCCAGACGTTCGGCATGGACCTTGAGTTCACCGAGGGCATGCAGTTCGACAAGGGCTACATCTCGCCCTACATGGTCACCGACCAGGACCGCATGGAGGCCGTGCTCGAGGACCCCTACATCCTCATCGCCAACCAGAAGATCGGTTCCGTGCGTGACGTGCTTCCGGTGCTGGAGCAGACCAGCCAGTCCGGTAAGCCGCTGCTGATCATCGCCGAGGACGTCGAGGGCGAGTCCCTCGCGACGCTCGTCGTGAACAAGCTGCGTGGCACGTTCACCGGTGTTGCCGTCAAGGCGCCCGGCTTCGGCGACCGCCGCAAGCGGATGCTCGAGGACATTGCGATCCTGACCGGCGGTGAAGTCATCACCGAGGAGATGGGTCTCAAGCTCGAGAACACGCAGGTCTCGCAGCTCGGGCGCGCTCGCCGCGTCGTCGTCGCGAAGGACACGACGACGATCGTCGACGGCAACGGTGACGTTGCCGCGATCAAGGGCCGCATCACGCAGATCAAGAACGAGGTCGAGAACACCGACTCGGACTTCGATCGCGAGAAGCTCCAGGAGCGCCTGGCCAAGCTGTCTGGCGGCGTCGCCGTCGTCAAGGTCGGCGCGGCCACCGAGACGGAGATGAAGGAGAAGAAGCACCGCGTCGAGGACGCGCTGCAGGCCACTCGGGCTGCCCTCGAGGAGGGCATCGTGCCCGGCGGCGGCGTCGCGCTGCTGCAGGCCGCGGAGTCGGTCAACCTCGATGACTACGAGGACGACGAGCGCACTGGCGCGAAGATCGTCCTGCGGGCGATCGAGGAGCCGCTGCGTCAGATCTCCGAGAACGCCGGTCACGAGGGTTCGGTCGTCGTCAACGACGTCCGCAAGGCCAAGAAGGGTCACGGCCTCAACGCCGCGACCGGCGAGATCGTCGATCTCGTCGCGGCCGGGGTCATCGACCCGGCGATGGTGACGCGCTCTGCCCTGCAGAACGCGGCTTCGATCGCCAAGAACATCCTCACCACCGAGGCGATCGTCGCCGAGGTCCCGGAGCCCGCGGGCTCGGGCGGCGGCGGTGGCATGCCGGACATGGGCGGGATGATGTAAGCGGTCAGGTCGCCGCCTGCGGCGACCGCAGCGCGAAAGCGGTTTCGTTCTTCGAGGGCCCGGCACCATGCCGGGCCCTCGTCGTTTGCGGACCTAGCTGGGTCCCAGGAAGGGGGCCGGGTCGCCCGGGAGCTCGCGCGTAGGCGAACCTCAGTGCTACGAGCTAGATCTGCGCGTCGTGCTGCGCCAGCCACACCAGCAGCTTCGCGCTGGTGGGCGTCGAGCGGGCGGTGATGATGCAGGTCTGCCCGTGCTCGCGCCAGGTCACGATCGTGCTGCCGGCGTGCTGAAGGACGACGAACCTCTTGTCGATGCGGCGCCCGGTCGGGACCCGCAGGGCCGGCGTTGCCACCACCGTGTAGGCCGCGCGATTGCCGCTCGCCGGATCATCGTAGAAAACGGTCGTGGCGTGGTGGCCGGCGAGGCTGTCCTGGCGGATGCCCGACGCCCGCCAGGCGATGTCGTCGGCCCAGTACGGGAAGTTCACACGGCCCTCGCGGACCTGGATGTCCTCGCCGGACGACGGATCGCGCGCTGGGGCCGGGCCCGTCGCCGGCTGCATCCCCAGCGCAGCAGCCTGAACGACAGTGGGCCCGGCCGGCGTCCTGCTCGGGGCCACGAGCAGGACGAGCAGCGCGACGACGGCCACAGCACCCGCCAGCCCACCGGCGAGCCACACGCGCCGGCGGGGCGAGGGGCGCGACTCTGCGCGCTGGCGCTCGAGACGCTCGCGCAGCGCGGGCGGAGCGCTGACGCTGAGTGCCGCGGCGCGTACGATCTCGCCGCCGCGAATCGCGGCGAGCTCGTCCTCGGTGTGCGGATGCATGGTCATCTGGCCTGTGAGACGCTTTCGACACCCGATTCCATCCCACGCGCAACCTGCGCGCGGGCTCGGAACAGGCGACTGGTGATCGTCGCTTCCTTGGTCCCCAGCAAGGTGGCCGCCTCGGCGTACGAGAGGCCCACGACATCGACCGCCACCAGAGCATCGCGGAAGTCGGGCTTGAGCGCGCCGATCAGCTCGAAGACCTCGTGGGCGGCGGCCGCCTCGTGCGGGCGCGAGCCGGTCCGCGGGTCGACCGGCTCGAGGTTCTCGGGCAGCGCCTCGGTGCGCGGCCGCCGGGCCGCTGTGCGGTACGACGAGGCGAACGTGTTGCGCAGCACGCTCAGCAGGTAGCCGAGATCGTCGTTGTTGCGCAGGAAGCGCGGCTTGGCCAGGACCTTGGCGTAGGTCTCCTGGACAAGATCCTCGGCGTCCTCGCGGGAGCCGCACATGGCCCATGCGGCACGGAACAGGCGATCGACGTGGTCACCGAGGCGAGCAGGGTCGAGCTCGCGTGGCTGGGGCTCCATTCGCGTCCATGGTAATGGTTGGACCATTTCACCCGTTCTTGGTTGAGCCTGACAACCATATGAGACTTCAAGTACCATCGGTGTATGGCGACGGCGACGAAGCGCAGCGCCGCAAGCGAGGCATGGGAGCTCGTCAACGAACTCGTGCACTCACAGCGCCGCGCGATGATGGCGATCGCGTCGGAGCTCGAGCTGTCGGTGCCGCAGACGATGGCGTTGCGGCGCCTCGATCCTGAACGTCCGATGCCGATGAGCGAGCTGGCCGGCGCACTGCGCTGCGACAACTCGAACGTGACCGGAATCATCGACCGCCTCGAGGATCGCGGCCTCGTGCGCCGCGAGCCCTCGATCCAGGACCGCCGCGTGAAGATGCTGACCGTCACGGCCAAGGGCGAGGCGCTACGCGAGCGCCTCCACGAGTTGTGGGATCGCCCGCCGGCCGGGCTGGCGGCGCTCAACGGCGAGGATCAGGTCGCGCTGCGTGACCTGCTGCGCCGCGCGCTGGGCTGAGAGCTTCAGACCTCGGACATCTGCCGAGGCCCAGGCCCGACGTACTTCGCCGTCGGGCGGATGAGCCGAGCCTCGCGCTTCTGCTCGAGGATGTGGGCCGACCAGCCGGCGACGCGCGCACAGGTGAACATCGACGTGAACAGCTCGGCCGGGATGTCGGCGAAATCGAGCACGACGGCCGACCAGAACTCGACGTTCGTGGCCAGCACGCGGTCCGGGCTCCGCTCCTGCAGCGCGGCCAGCGCGGAGGCCTCCAGCGCCTCGGCGACCTCCAGCCGCGGCGCGCCGATCTCACGTGACGTGCGGCGCAGGACGCGGGCGCGCGGGTCCTCGGCGCGGTAGACACGGTGGCCGAAGCCCATCAGCCGGTCGCCGCGGTCCAGCGCGGCGGCGACCCACTTGTCGGCGTCGCCCATCTGCTCGACCTCGTCGAGCATCTGGAGTACTCGTGAGGGTGCGCCGCCGTGCAGCGGACCGCTGAGCGCGCCGACGGCGCCGCTCATCGCCGCGGCGATGTCGGCCCCCGTCGAGGCGATCACGCGGGCGGTGAAGGTCGAGGCGTTCATGCCGTGCTCGGCCGCCGAGATCCAGTAGGCGTCGATCGCCTTGACGTGATCGGGGTCGGCCTCGCCGCGCCAGCGGATCAGGAAGCGCTCGGGGATCGACTCGGCTTTGTCGACCTCGCGCTGGGATACGGGCGGGCGGCCCGTGCCGCGCGCCGACTGTGCGACGAAGCTCAGCGCCATGACCGAAGCGCGGGCGAGGTCGGCGCGGGCCTGCTCGTCGGAGATGTCGATCAGCGCCCTCATCCCCCACTCGGGGCCGAGCATCGCCAGGCAGCTCTGCACGTCGACGCGCGGGTCGCCGGAGCGGACCGTCAACGGCCACGGCTCGGCCGGCGGCAGGCCGGGTTCGAATGTGCCGTCGACCAGCAGACCCCAGATCTGCTCGTAGTGGGCCTTGCCGACGAGATCCTCGATGTCGACGCCGCGATAACGAAGCGCCCCGCCCTCCTTGTCGGGCTCGGCGATCTGCGTGGCAAAGGCGACTACGCCTTCGAGGCCGGACTGGACATCGGAGAGATCGGGCGCCTGGACGGTCATGTCTGAATCGTCGCATAGGAGGGGCGCCGGGGATTGTGAACGTGGCGCTAACACTGACTGCGCTAGTTTCGCGATCCGTGCGACGCGCAGCTCTTGTGTGCATCGTGATGTTCCTGTGCTCGGGCGTCCTGGCCGGGCCCGCCGGCGCGCAGATCCTGTTCGGGCACTCGTTCGGAATCTGGGCGATGAACGACGACGGCAGCGGCCAGCATGAGCTGATCCCGTCGTTCTCGATCCCCGGCATCACCTCGATCGACGAGCCGGGTGTGGCGCCCAATGGCACGACGATGGCCTTCGAGGGTGAGTGGGCCGGCGCCAACGCTGAGGAGAACAAGTGGAAGCCCCCTGCGCCGGCCGCGTGCGGCGCCAATTGCGAGGGCATCTACATGCTGAGCAACGGGACGATCACGCGGCTCACGGCCGCGCCGTTCGGGTGCCTGGTCGATCCGTGTGGCGGATTCCAGGATGACCCGACGGTCGCGCCGGACGGCGACGTCCTGTTCACCGACTCACTGTTCAGCAATCTCCCCGGCTGCAGCGGCTGGTGCGTCAACGAGCCGATCGCGAGGTTCGAGCATCAGGCCGCGTCCGGCGGGGCGCAGACCGAGATCCCGACGCCGTGCAGCAACAGCGGCGACGCCTTCTCGGTGCCCGAGCAGATCGCGATCAACCCGGTCAACACCAACCAGATCGCCTACAGCGGCTGTCGCGACGGCAGCGACGACGTCGTCAAGCTCGCGGGCCGCGACGGATCCAATCCGACGTCGTACCTGTTCGATGACGCGACGCCGCTCAGCGTCGCGTTCTCACCCGACGGGCAGCACCTCATCACCAGCGAAGGCGGCACGGACGCCGGCCTGTGGCGATACACGCTGGGCCAGGCGCCGAGCGCGAGCAATGAGGTGCTGGCTGCGCCGGCGGGCACGACGTTCGGCTCGGCGGTCGAGATCGCGGGCGGGAAGATCCTGTTCGCCGCCAACAAGGACCTCTACACCGTCCCCACCTCGTGCACCGTGACGTGCTCGTTCCCGGACAGCACCACGAAGCTCACCAACCTCGGCGACATCTTCCACGTCGCGTGGACGGCACAGACGGTCGCGCCGCCGACCCCGCCGGCGCCGCCACCGTCGACCACCCCCACCGGACCGACCACGCCGACCGGCCCGACCACGCCGACGACCACGGGCGCCCCGGCGGTCAGCAAGCCCAAGCTCGCCACGACGAGCATCAAGAGCGGGAAGACGACCACGCTGACCTACACCGACTCGGTGGCCGGCAAGGTGACGCTCGTCGTCAACCGAGCCAACCCGGGCAGGCGCAAGGGCTCCAAGTGCGTCAAGCCGACGAGCAAGCTGCGCCACGCCCGCAGCTGCACCTACTACACCAAGGTCAAGTCGCTGAGCCAGAGCGGCGTCGCCGGCGCCAACAAGCTGACGCTCAGTACCAAGGGCCTGCACCGCGGCAGCTACCAGCTCGTGATCACGCCGCACAACGCGGCCGGCAAGGCCGGCAAGGCGGTCACGATCAGCTTCCGCGTGAAGTAATGGGAGCGCGGGGCGGCGCTTTCGTACAATGTCGCGCTCCGTACGAATCCTAAGAAGGAACGCCACTCACCCATGGCCTACGTGATCGCCGAGCCGTGCATCGGGCAGAAGGACAACTCCTGCGTCGAAGTGTGCCCGGTCGACTGCATCCATCCGACGCCGGACGAAGCTGACTACGACAGCGTCGAGCAGCTGTACATCGACCCGGAGGAGTGCATCGACTGCGACGCGTGCGTCGAGGCGTGCCCGGTCGACGCGTGTTTCGCCGAGGATCAGCTGCCGGAGGAGTGGCAGAAGTTCACGCTGATCAATGCGAAGTATTTCGCTAAGTAGTCGGCCGGCTCCGCTTCCCCACTGAGTCGGTCTACAATGGTGCGATGAGCACCACCGACGAGCTGCTGAACAACGCGCAGGGCTACGCCGCCTCGTTCGACAAGGGCGACCTGCCGATGCCTCCCGGCCGCCAGACGGCTGTCGTCGCGTGCATGGACGCGCGCCTGAACCCCTACGGCGTGCTCGGCCTCAGCGAGGGCGACGCGCACGTGATCCGCAACGCCGGCGGCGTCGTCACCGACGACGTCATCCGCTCGCTGGCGATCTCGCAGCGGCTGCTCGGCACGCGCGAGGTGATCCTGATTCACCACACCGACTGCGGCATGCTCACGTTCAACGACGACGAGTTCAAGCGGTCGATCCAGGATGAGACCGGGATCAAGCCGGCGTGGGCGGCGGAAGCGTTCAGCGACCTCGACGAGGACGTTCGCCAGTCGGTGGCACGGATCACCTCGAGCCCGTTCATCCCGCACAAGGACAGCGTGCGCGGCTTCGTGTACCACGTCGAGTCGGGCGAGCTGCGCGAAGTGACCTGAGCGCCGTCGAGATTGGCGGCTAACCGACGCGAGCGGGCCCGGCCGGTGGCCGATGATGTACGAGTGCCCATGCCCCCATTCGCGCCGCGCGTCCTGATCGTCGACGATCACGATCGCTTCCGCGCACTCGCACGGCGCACGCTGCAGGCCGACGGCTACGAGGTCGTCGGCGAGGCGCCCGACGGCGCCGGGGCGGTCGCCGCGATCGCCGAGCTCAACCCGGACCTCGTTCTGCTCGACGTCGGGCTGCCGGACGTCAGCGGCCTGGACCTCGCCCGCATCCTGACCGAGAGCGGCGGCCTGAAGGTCGTGCTCGTCTCGACCCGCGACGCGGCGGACTACGCGCAGCTCGCGCGCAGCCACGGCGCGGTCGGCTTCGTGCCCAAGGCCGAGCTGTCGGGCGACGCGCTGCGCGCGCTGCTGGCCGGATAGCGTCCGCCCATGGCGCCCGGCACGCCCACTCCGACGCTCGACGCCTATGAGTTCGCACTGCGCGCGCTCGGCGACGGCCTCGGCTGGCGCGTGGCGGCCGCATGGGAGCCCGACGAGGACAGCCGCATGCGCTGCGTCGCGACGTGGTGTGCCGAGCCGCAGCGGGTGGCCGAGTTCGTCACCGCGACGCGCGAGATGGTGATGGATCGCGGCGAGGGCGTCCCAGGGCGCGTGTACGAGTCGGGCGAGCCGCTGTGGCTCGTCGACGCCGGCGCCAACCCGACGCTGCCCCGCCGCGACGCCGCCCGGCGCTCGGGACTGCACACCGTCGTCGCGTTCCCGTTGCGCAGCGAGCGCGGGATCGTCGGCGTCGTCGAGCTCGCCACCGACGTCGTGCGCAAGGCCGACCCGGACCTGACGGCGCTGCTGGTTTCGCTCGGCGATCAGCTCGGGCACCTCGTCGAGCGCCGCGCCGCGGAGCGCGCGGCTGCCGAGAGCGAGGCGCACACCGCGGCGATCCTCGACGCGGCGCTGGACTGCATCGTGTCGATGGACGCCGAGGGGACGGTGATCGCGTTCAATCGTGCCGCCCAGCGCACCTTCGGCTACACGATCCACGAGGCGATCGGGGCCAACATGGGTGAGCTGATCGTGCCGCCGGAGCTGCGCGAGCGCCATCGCGCCGGCCTGGCGCGCTACCTCGCCGGCGGCGAGCCGACGGTGCTCGGGCACCGGATCGAGATCGAGGCGATCGACTCGTCCGGCCGCCGCTTCCCGGTCGAGCTGACGATCACCCGCGTCGCCGGTGACGGGCCACCGCTGTTCTCCGGCTACCTGCGCGACATCACCGACCGCTACGAGGCGCAGCGCGAGCTGCTCGCGTCGCGCGCCCGGATCGTCGCGGCGGCCGACGAGGCGCGCCGGCGCCTGGAGCGCGACCTTCACGACGGTGCCCAGCAGCGCCTGGTCGGCCTGGCGCTGATGCTGCGCCTCGCCCGCAACGCGGTCGGCGACGACGCGGAAGCGGCGTCGCTGCTCGACGAGGCCAGCACCGAGCTCGCCGACGCGACGGCCGAACTGCGCGAGCTCGCCCGCGGCATCCACCCGGCCGTGCTGACCGACGGCGGGCTCGAACCGGCGCTGCGCGCGCTGGCGACCCGTTCCAGCGTGCCGGTCGTGCTCGCCCGCGTGCCGCAGGAGCGGTTGCCCGCGCCGGTCGAGGCGACGGCCTACATGACGGTCGCCGAGGCGCTTACCAATGTGGCGCGCTACTCGGGCGCGCAGCGGGCCGATGTCGACGTGTGGCGCGAACACGGCGCGCTCGTCGTCGAGATCTCCGACGACGGCCGCGGCGGCGCCGACCCGGACGGCGGCACCGGCCTGCGGGGTCTGACCGATCGGATCGCCGCGATCGGCGGCACGCTGAGCATCGAGAGCACGTCCGGCGCAGGGACGAGGCTTCGTGCGGAGATGCCATGCGTGTCCTGATCGCCGACGACTCCGTGCTGCTGCGCGAAGGCGCCGCGCGCCTGCTCTCCGACGCGGGCTTCGAGATCGTGGCCCAGGCCGGCGACGCCGCGGACACCCTGCGCAAGGCCCGTGCCCACAAGCCCGACGTCGCGATCGTCGACATTCGCATGCCACCCGGCCACGGCGACGACGGCCTCCAGGCGGCGCGCACGATTCGCGCCGAGCTGCCCGGCACCGGGGTGCTGCTGCTGTCTCAGTACGTCGAGGAGCGCTACGCGGTCGAGCTGCTGGCCGACGGGGCGGCCGGAGTCGGCTACCTGCTCAAGGATCGCATCGCCGAGATCGAGCGTTTCGTCGACGCCGTGCGGACGGTCGGCGAGGGCGGCTCGGTGCTCGACCCCGAGGTCGTCGCGCAGGCGCTGGGGCGCCGCCGCGACGCCGACCCGCTGGCCGCGCTGACGGCGCGCGAACGCGAGGTCCTCGAGCTGATGGCCGAGGGCCGCACGAACCGCGCGATCGCCGGCACGATCCACCTCTCCGAGCGCGCGGTCGAGCGCAATGTCACGGCGATCTTCGAGAAGCTCGGCCTCCCGCCGAGCGAGGCGGATCATCGGCGGGTCTTGGCGGTCCTGACGTTCTTGGGGTCGTAGCCTCGCCCAGCCCGCTTGTCGGTTTCCCGCCACCATGTAGGCGGCGCACACCATTTCCGCGACGCCCTGCGACGGCGATGCTGGCGCCATGACAAATTCACGCCGCGCCAAGCGCGTTCTCATCGCCGGCCTCGCCCTCGCGGCCGGTCTCCTGACCACCGCCCCGGCGCTCGCCGCGGCGCCTGCCAACGACGACTTCGCCAACGCGTTCTCGCTCGGCTCGGCCCTGTCGATCGGGACGAGCTTCACCCTCGACGACGCTTCCAACCAGGTCTTCGAGCAGGAGCCCACCGGCACCGACGGGCGGACCGTGTGGTTCACCTGGACCGCGCCGACCGACGGCCAGGTCCAGGTCGCCGCGTGCTCGCCCAACGGCACCGTCTACGACACCGTCGCCGTTTACGCCGGCAACCAGGTCTCCTCGCTGATCGAGCAGGCCAGCCAGGGACCGGGGCTGTGCGGTGTCGGCACGTCGTTCTACGCGTGGCTCGGACACATCTACCGCATCCAGGTCAGCGGGACCAACGGCTTCCCACACGCCGGCTCCGCGCCGCTTACCGTCGACGAGCGCACGGCGGCCAGCGCGACGATCTCGATCCCGCCGGCGCTGACCGCCGACATGACCGGCGCGGGCCACGTCAAGCCGACCGGAACGACATTCGACGGCTTCGACTGGAGCATCAGCCCCGCACCGGGCGACTGCTCGATCGACGGCAACACCACCCTGCACATCAAGTACTGCTACGCGGGCTCGATGGCCTACACGGGCCTGGCGCCCGGCCAGCACACGCTCAAGTACCGCTCGATGGACCCGTGGGGCTTCTGGTCCAACCTCGTCACGTCGACGATCACCGTCCCGTCGCCGACGCCGCAGGCTCCGGTGACCGTGCCCACGATCCCGGTCTCGCCGGTCACGCCCGCGACAACCCCGGCCGGCCCGATCGTCCCCGTGGCGCCCGCGCCCGCGCCCGGCTGCTCCGGCAAGCCGGTCGTCAAGTCGTCGTCCAAGCTCAGCCTGCGCACGCTGCGCGCGCACGGCGCCCGCGTGACGTTCAGCGCGAGCAGCGCCTGCCCGCTGACGTTCACGCTGACCGTCGTCGGTCACGCCGGGACGCTGGCCGCGAAGAAGGGCGTCCGAACCGGTACAGCGCTGACGTTCAGGCCCTCCCGTACCGCGCTGCGGCGCCTGCACGTCCACCGAGGCGCGCACGTGAGGGTCACGGCGACGAGCGCCAGCGGCCGCAGCTCGATCACGGTGCGCGTCACTGCGTAGTCACCGTCACGACCGCGCGGCGCGCGCCGGGCCGACGAGCGCGCCCTGCAGCCGTCGCGCGGCGTCGAGGTGATCGCCGGTCCAGATCATGCGAACCGCCGTCGCCGTCGCGTGACCGTCGTCGGCGCGTAGGTCGTGGCCGACGGCGTCGACCAGGCGGTCGTCGGCCAGCTCGTCCTGCGTCAACGGCTCGGGCACCGCGCGGGTGCCGGTCAGGCTCGCGGCGAAGCCGTCGTACCAGTCGGTCATCTGCGTCGCTCGACGTCAGCAACTCCTGGCGCGCGGCGGCGCGGTCGCCGTCGATCGCCCGGTCGCCCTCCCAGAGGTCGAGCACCGCGTCGCCGGCCAGCCGCAACCCCGCGGCGCCGTTGACCAGGCTCGTGACCTCGGCCATCGGCGCCGCCTTGGCGCCGCGCTCGGCGAGGTAGCCGCGAAACGCGTCGTCGAGGCGCCGTGATGCCGCCGCCGCACGGATCGCCTCGTCGGTCGGCGCAGGCCGCCACGGCGTCCCACGGTCGCAGCGACCCATCCCGAACTCAACCGCCCGTGCCAGGTAGTGCGCGCTGTCGGAGTAGGCGACCGCCAAGGCGCTGCCGAGTGCGGCGGCTGCGCCGCGCGGCCAGAACAGCAGCCCGACGACGAGGCTGACCGCGCTTCCGATCGCCACGTCCTCGATCCGCACGACCCCGACCTCCAGGCCTTGGGGCGCGAGGATGTTGAACAGGATCAGCAGCACGACCGTGAATGCCGCCTGCCCGGCGGCGAACGAGATCACCGCCGGCGCGAGCCCGGCGAACAGGACGGCGAACGGGAGGAGCACCCACAGCAGCGTCTCGTTGGTGCCGATGAGTGCGACCAGCGCGCCCCCGACGAAGAACCCCGCCGCCGTCCCCAGCAGCCCGCGAACCACGTTCTGGCCCGTGTTCAGCGCGCTCGACCGCAGAACCGACAGCGTGCCGAACCCGACCCAGAACGCGTGCTGCACGCCGGCCAGATCGGCCACGAGTACGGCGAGGCCGAGTGCGATCGCGCCGCGCACGCTGTTGCGCAGCCACACCGAGTGGCGGTCGACATGTGCCCCTGCGCGCTCCTGGGCCGCCGACCAGCGCCCGGCCAGCGCGGTGCTGGTGTGGCGGCCGAGCATCCGTGCGAACCAGCCGCGTCGGTCGGCCGCCGCGGCGAGATCGATGTTGCTCGCGATCTGGGTGGCGACGAAGCTCATCTCCTGGGCGCGGAAGCCAGGGTCCAACGCCGAGATGACGTCATCGTCCGCGACCGTCAGGGCCGCGTGGCGCTCGAGCTCCTGCAGCGAGGCGCGCAGCGCGTTGACCGCGTCGTGCAGCGCGTCGGGGGCGATGGCGGGGCGATCGAGCAGTGCAGCGCCGGCGTCGAGCACTGCGCCGGCCGCGGCCTTGACCGCGCGCGCCCGCAGGTGGGCGGTCATCGGGCGAGCGCCCGGGGCCGCGTGGTTGATGATCGTGTTCAGCCACCGAACCTCGTCGACGAGGCGGATGACCGCCCGCGCCGACGTGCTCAATCCGGTCGGGCGATAGGGCGTGGCGAAGAACGTCGCCTGCAACGCGGCGCATGCAGCCTCGGAACGCTCAACCGCCGCATCGTGTTCGGCCGCCGACAGCTCGCCGGCCATGAATGCGACCTCGGCCGCCAGCCGCGCGGCCAGCGCCCGGCATGCCGCGACCGCCGCGCTGCGAAGCGGGTTGCGCGCCGGAGCCGGCCACAGCACCGCGATCGCCAGCAGTGATGCGGCGGCGGCCATGGCCCAGCCTGCGATCCGGTCGGGGATCGACGACACTGGCCCGGTCAGCGTCACCGGCAGGATGAACGCGAGCAGCAGCGTCGTCGTTGCGCCGGCGAGTATCGAGCTGACGACCCCGGCGAACAACACCCCGAACGCGACCGCGGTCATCGAGATCGCGGCCAATGCCGTCGAGCGCGAACACAGCGTGGCCGCGCCGATCAGCACGACGCACGCGACGCCGAGCGTCGCCTGGGCCTGGAGGCGATCACGAATCGGGCCCGCGAAGTCGACGAGCAGCAGCATCGCGAACGATCCGAACGCGGCGAACGTCGCGAGTGCGGGATTGCCGATGACCTTGTCGCCGACCGCGAACATGACCGGCATCACGATCGCGGTGCGCCCTGCGCGGCGCAGAGCGGCAAGGCCGGGGTCGTGGGTGCGCAGCCAGCTCGTCACGACGCGACGACCACGAACCCGTCGTACTAGGCCATCGGCAGCGCGATGCCGGTCGGTGCCGGCGCCTCCGGGGCGGCGCCGGCCGCCGTCTGCATCATCGGCAGCTCGACCGGGAACATCGCCATCAACCCGCGCGCCGCGTGGCGGATGGCCTGCGCCGCCGGGTCGTCGGGGTCGGTGATGACGAGCGGGAGGCCGGCGTCGGCCTGCTCGCGCAGCGGCATCGTCAGCGGGACCTGGCCCGACGAGCGGCACGTCGAGCTCGTCGGCCAGCTCCTGGCC
Source organism: uncultured Actinomycetes bacterium (assembly GCA_963766605.1). Lineage (GTDB taxonomy): Bacteria > Actinomycetota > Thermoleophilia > Solirubrobacterales > Solirubrobacteraceae > AC-49. The sequence continues at coordinate 353,068 of CAVYAT010000002.1, read as the reverse complement.
GCCGCCGCTGCCGAAGATGGCGAAGCGCTCGCCGCTCGGCGTCGTGAAGCCGGACATGTTCTCGATCACGCCGCAGATGTCGAGCGACACCTTGTTGGCCATCTCGGCGCTGCGCCGCGCGACCTTCTGGGCCGTCGGCTGTGGCGTCGTGACGATCAGGAACTTCGCCTGGGGCAGCAGCTGGGCCAGCGTCATCGAGACGTCGCCGGTGCCGGGCGGCAGGTCGAGCAGCAGGAAATCCAGCTCGCCCCACTCGACGTCCTCGAGGAACTGGGTCAGTGCCTTGTGCAGCATCGGGCCGCGCCAGACGACGGCGGAGTCCTCGGCGACGAAGAAGCCGATCGACATGACCTTGACGTCGCCCTCGCCTCCGAGCGGCACGATCTTGCGACTCGCGTTGACGTCGGGCTTCTGCGCGCCCAGGCCGAACATGCGCGGGATCGAGTAGCCCCACACGTCGGCGTCGAGCACGCCGACCTTCTTGCCCTCCGCGGCCAGCGCCGCGGCGAGGTTGGCGGTGATCGTCGACTTGCCGACGCCGCCCTTGCCCGAGCCGATGCAGACGATGTTCGAGACCTGGGCCAGCGCGCCCTCCGGCAGCGAGCCGCGGCCGAGCTTGCGCTGCAGATCGCCCTTCTCGGAGTCCGACAGGACGTCAAACTCGACGATGACGGCCTGGACGCCGTCGAGCGCCGAGACGGCCGTGACGACCGCGGTCTCGAAGTGGCTGCGGATTGGGCAGCCGGGTGTGGTCAGCGACACGGTGACGGCAACCGTGCCGTCGTCGATCGGCTCGGCCCGGCGCACCATGCCGAGCGTGACGATGTCCTGGCGCAGCTCGGGGTCGATGACCGACTCGAGCGCCTTGAGGATCTGCTCGGTGGATGGCATGTCGCCCAAGTCTGTCAAACGGCGGTCAGGTGACGCGATAGGCGTCGTAGCGCACGCTGCGCCCGACGAGCATCGCCGACGCGACGAACACCGAGCGCATCAGCCACTGGTAGTGCGGCTCGGCCGTCTCGAAGCGCAGCGTCTGGCGGAAGTAGACGCCGTCGTCGGGCGACCCGTGGCCGATCCCGCTCGTGAAGATCGAGATCAGCGCGTCGTCGTCGGTGCGCAGCGTGTAGCGCGTGTCGATCACCGACACGCCGTCGCTGCGCACCGACAGCCAGTCCGCGCCGCCGGACAGGACCGCGCCGGCCAGCCGCGGTCCGTCAAAGCGCCCGCCGGTGATCGGGATCACGCGCCGCCGGCCCGCGGGTGTATCGCCGATCTTCAGCGACTCGCCGAGCTCGATCTCGAAACGCGCGACGAGCTCGAGCTGCGGGACGTCAGGTGCCGGATCCATGGGCGGGCATTCAAGCGCAGCGGTGGGATGATCGATCGATGATCGAGCTCTTCGACGACCTGCCCGGCGACACCCTCGGCATCCGCCTCGTCGGAAAGATCGAGGCGCAGGACTACACCGACGTCCTCATCCCGGCCCTCGAGGCCGCCCACCAGGCCCACGAGACGGTCAACGTGCTGGCGGTCATCGGGCCGGAATACGACAGCTACAGCGTGGCCGCGCTGTGGGACGATGCGAGGTACGGCATACGCCACATGCGCGGGTGGGGCCGCTTCGCGATCGTCAGCGACTACGACTGGGTCCATCACCTCTCGGGCGTCGGGAAGCTGTTCTACGGCAGCCGCCTGCGCCTGTTCGGGATGACGGAGCTGGACCACGCCAAGGCGTGGCTCGCCGAAGGCGACTGAACGACGACGGGCCGCCCCGAAGGACGGCCCGTCGCAAGGCGCAGCGTCGGAGGAGAGCGACTACGCCCGGCTGGGGATCTTCGGCGCGCGCTCGGCGACCTTGCTGGTCACCGTGCGGCCGGTCTCGACGAGCTGGTCGACGACCGCGCGCGGGGTCTGCGCGCGGGCCTCGAACTCGTCGCGCAGCGACTTGATGTCGTGCTCGACACGCTTGCGGTTGGCCTTGGCCTGCTTGGCCAGGTCGGTGCGGCGGGCACGCAGGCGGGTCTCGACGCGCTTGCGAGCGGTGACGCCGCGACGCTCGGCGGCCTTGAGGTCGGTGCCGGCGATGCCGGTGACGGCCTCGATGAAGTGGTCGCGCGCGATCAGCACGGCGCCGACCTGCACGAGGACGGCCTTCTCAGCCGCGCTCTGGACGCGCTGGACCGGCGTGGTCGGGGCGGCCGGCTTGGCCGACGCGGTCGTCCTGGCGGTCGTGGTCTTCCTGGCGGCCGGCTTGGCCTTGGCCTTCGGCTTGGGCTTGGCGGTGGTGGCGGTGGTCTCAGCCATTGGTGATCTCCCGGGGTTGGGGGTCAGAAGCTTGTTCGGGTCGCTGTTCGATTGTCGCACATCTACGAACACATGTTTGTACCCCGTTGGAGAACGGCGGTTACAGGCGAACCCGTGTTCTTACGGCGTGAGCGATGGCGTCACGCCGCCGCGCGCCCCGTGCGCACCAGCCACGCGCCCGGGTCGCGCAGCTCGGCGCCGGTCGGGGCGAGCTCGGGCGCCGACCAGGCGTCGTTGAGGCGCGCAATGCCCTCGCGGGCGACGATCTCGTCGCAGAAGCGCTTGCCGACCTCGTACTGGGCCATCTTGAGATCAAGGCCGAGCAGCTTCTCCAGCAGCCGCAGCAGCGGCGTGCGGTCGCGGCGGCGGCGCTGCATCGCGTTGCGCAGCGACGGCAGGTCGGGCAGCACCTGCTCGCCGACAGCATCCATCACGTGCTCGGCGTGCCCCTCGATCAGCGCCATCGTCGCCTGGATCGTGTCGAGCACCGCGCGGCGCTCCGGACCGGCGACAACCGACAGCGCCCCGCCCTCGCGCAGGGCGTCGCGGATCCCGCGCAGGTCGTCGCGACTCGGCATCCGCAGCAGTGAGCGCCACTCGAAGTCGACTTCGAGCGACGCGATCAGCTCGCGCATCAGCCCCGCCATCCGCTCGCGCAGCCACGGCACGGCGGTGAACTGCACGACATGGGTCACCTCGTGGAAGGCGACCCAGTCAAGCAGCGCGCCGCGCTCGGCCTCGAGGTTGTGCGCCGCCTCCTCGAGGTTCGGCGCGACGAACAGCAGCCGCGCCTGCGCGCCAGGGTCCAGCAACGCCAGCTCGTACTGACCGAGCACGCGCCGCGCCAGGTAACCGGTGATCGCTCCGACCTCGGCCGAGATCAGCGCCGTGCCGGCGATCGCCAGCGGCGACGTGGTCGAGCCCAGGCGGGCGCCCGCGCGCTCGACGACCGGGTCGAGCGTCGCCTTGAACGACGTCAGGTTGGCCTCGATCCAGCCCGGCCGGTCGACGGCCTCGGGCGCGGGCGGGTCACTGGCCGGCTCCAGGCCGGTGTACGACACGACGAGCTCCTGCGCGCGCTCGCAGCGCGCCCCGAGGTCGCCGGGCAGCGGACGGGGGCTCGGCGACCCGGCGACGCGCGTGGCCAGCGACGAGGCGAGCTTCCAGTCGACGCCGGCGCTCATGGCGCCGACACCCAGCCGTGACCGTCGCCCGCCCGGCGCGACGCGCCGGACCAGTCGATCTCGAGCAGCGTCGTCGAGGTGGACATCAGGGACATATCCTAGGTAGGTGCCCGATCGGGACCCTTTCGAGACCGCCGTCGGACACCGTGGCGGGCCGCTGCTCGTGCTGGGCGGTGCCGGAACGGGCAAGACGACGCTGCTGGTCAGGCGCTTCGCGTCGCTGGTCGCCGACGGGGTTGCCGCTGAGTCGATCCTCGTCGTGACGCTGTCGCCCGGCGCCGCCGACGACCTGCGGGTGCGCGTCGAGGAGCGCCTCGGCGACCGCGCGTTCGAGGAGCTCCACGTCGCGACCGTGCCCGGCTTCTGCGCGCGGCTGTTGCGCGACGAGGCGCTCGAGGCGGGGCTCGACCCGTTCGTCGCGCCGGCGACGCCCGCCGACCGTCTGGCCATGCTGCTGTCCAACGTCGACGACCTCGTGATCCGCAGCCACGACTTCAGCGGCGATCCGGCGGCGATGCTGGCCGGCGTCGCGTCGCGCATCGACCGCCTCAAGGAGGAGCTCGTCACCGCCCAGCGGTTCGGCGAGTGGGCCGCGACGCTGCCGGGCGACGACGTCCACGCCCAGCGTGAGCGCGAGTTCGCCGCGCTCTACCACGCCCACGATCGGCTGCTGGCCGAGCAGGGCCTGCTCGACATGGGCGACCTCGTGCTGCGCACGCAGGCGCTGCTCGACGAACGCCCCGACGTGCTCGCACGCACACGGGCCCGCCACGCGCACGTGCTCGCCGACGAGTTGCAGGATCTCAGCCTCGCCCAGGTCCGGCTGCTGCGCACGCTGGCCGGCGACGACGGGGCGATCACCGCGACCGGCGACGATGACCAGTCGCTGCACCGCGTGCGCGGCGCCTCGACGCGCAACGTCCGCGACTTCCAGGCCGCCTACCCGGCGGCGACGACGATCGTCCTGCCGCGCTCGCACCGCTGCCGCGCGCGGATCATCGACGCCGCGCACGCCGTCGTCGCCGCCAACAGCGACCGGGTCGACAAGCCGCTGGACGGCGAGCCGGGTGGACGCGTCGCGTTCTGGAGCGCGGCCAGCGAACGCGCCCAGGCCCAGTCCGTGGCGACCGAGATCGGGCGCCTGATCCGCGACGGCGCGCGCCCGGGCCGGATCGCGGTGCTCGTGCGGTCGGTGCGCAGTGAGGGTCAGGCGGTCGCGCTGGCCCTCGGCGAGCGCGCCGTCCCGCACCGCCTCGGCGGCGCGGCCGCGTTCTTCCAGCGGGCCGAGATCCGCGACGTGCTCGCGTGGCTGAGGTTGCTCGTCGACCCCGGCGACGCCGGCGCCGTCGTGCGCGCTCTGGCCCGCGCGCCGATCGGCCTGCGCTCGATCGACCTCGCCCGCTGCATCCAGATCGCGCGGCGGCGCAAGCTCGACATGGTCGGGGCGCTGGTCGCGGCGACCGAGTCGCCGCAGATCCCACCCGAGGCCCGCGAGCGGATCCTGCAGTTCCTCAAGATCCACCGTGCGGCCGAGGCGGCGCTGGACTCGTCACGCCCGGACCTCTACGTCCACCGCCTGATCGAGCGCCTCGGGCTGCGCCGCCAGCAGCTGTTCGCCGCCCAGGCCGACGTCGTCGAGCGACTGCGCAGCCTGTCACGGCTGACCGAGCTCGCGGCCGCCTACTCGCGCCGTGCCCCACAGGCGACGGCGCGCGAGTTCGCCCAGTACATCGGCGCCGTCGCCGAGGCAGGACTGCGCGAGGAGGAGCCCGACCGCGAGGCCCACCCCGACGCCGTCGCGGTGCTCGCGATGCACGCGGCCAAGGGCCTGGAGTTCGACCACGTCTTCGTCTGCGGGCTGCACTCGTCGCGGATGCCGGGCGCGCGGCGGGTGATCGCCGATCCGATCCCCGACGCGCTGCTGGCCGAGGACCTGCCGCCCGACACGCGCGAGGCGCACCTGGCCGGGATGCGGCGACTGCTGCACGTCGCGATGACACGGGCGCGCCGGACGCTCGTCCTCACCTACAGCGAGCGCGCCGAGCGCGGAGCGCCCCAGCAGCCGTCGCCGTTCGCCGAGGAGGCGCGCGCGGCGCTGGGCGCGCAGTGGGAGACCCACGACGAGGAGCTGTTCGGTCCCGACGAGACGCTGCACGCGACCTTCACGGCGCTGCGCGACGAGCTGATCGCCGGCATCCCGCGCGTCGGCGCGCGCCTCGGCGAGCTGCGCCTCGACACCGACGTCGACGTCGCCCACGGCACCGCGCGCTATCTCGAGCTGGTCAAGCTCGCGGCGCTGATCGCACTGCCGGAGGGCCAGACGGTGCAGGACGCGCTGCCTGGCATCAACGCCGCGATCCTCCAGGCCGCAACGTCACAGCAGCGCGAGATCCTCGAAACGAGCCCGCTCGACGAGATGCTGCTCGGTGCCGACGCCGATACGCGCGCCCGGACCGCCGCCGTGGCCGCGCGCGACGAGCCGTCGCTGGAGGCGTTCCTGCCGCGGCGCGGCGACGGCCTCGCACTCAGCGCCTCGGACATCGACACGTACCGAACCTGCCCGCTGAAGTACAAGTTCGCGCGCGTCTTTCGGATCCCCAGCGAGCCGACGGTCTACCAGCGGTTCGGGATCGTGGTGCACCAGGTGCTCGAGCGCTACCACGCCGACGGCGGGGCTCCTGGCGAACATCATCACGTGCGCTCGCTCGACGACCTGCTCGGCCTGCTCGACGTCAGCTGGCGGCGCAGCGGTCTCGGCTTCACGGAGGAGGAGCGCCAGCTGCGGGCCAAGGCCGACAGCGCGCTTCGCCGCTACCACGAGCGCTTCGTCGAGCAGGAGGCCGAGCCGATCTGGCTCGAGCGCGCGTTCCAGTTCCGCCTCGGCCGCCACACGCTGCGCGGCCGCGTCGACCGTGTCGACCGCCTGCCCGACGGCGGCTACGAGCTGATCGACTACAAGACCGGCCGCCCGAAGTCGGTCGCGCAGCTGCGCGAGGACGTGCAGCTGTCGCTGTACGCGGTGGCGTCGCGCGAGGCGTGGGACATCGACTCCAGCCGCCAGACCTACCACTACGTGCTCGACGACGAGAAGGTCCCCGTCCCCAGCGGCGACATCGACCGCGACTGGATCGCCGAGACGGTCGCGGAGGTCGCCGAGGGCATCCTCGGCCAGGGCTTCGAGCCGACGCCGTCCTATCCGGCGTGCTCGATCTGCGACTACCGGATCGTCTGCCCGGCCGCGGAGCGCTGAGCGCCGCTACGCGACGGCGCCGGCGGCGCCCCACAGCTCGAGCGTGCGCTCGAAGTGCCGCTCGGCGCCCGCCTCGTCATACACGGCGGCGTCGGACATCGCGAAGCCGTGGTTGGTGCCGTCGTAGACCTCGATCTGCAGGCTGACGTCATGGATCGCCGCCTCGTTGCGCAGCGCCTCGAGCTGGTCGGGCGCCGAGGCCTCATCGTGCTCGGCGAAGCCGAGGTACAGGCGGCCGCGGATGTTGGCGAGCTCGCGGTGGGGTGAGTGCTCGTCATCGGTGACGAGCTTGCCCGGGTGGATTCCCGCGCCGGCGACGCAGCGCTCGGGAAACGTGGCCAGCGTGTGGATCGTGTGGCGCGCGCCCATGCAGAACCCGAGGCAGCGAAAGGGCCCGTCCTGTGCGGCGTGGGACTCGTCGAGGCGATCGAGAACCGCCCGCGTCAGCGACTCGCCGAGCGGAGCGGTCAGGCCACGCACGTACCCGAACATGCGCTTGCGCTCCTCGCCCTCGGGATTGGCGCGGGCCTCGTTGATGTCGATCGTGACGTCTTCGCCGAACGGCGCGTACATGTCCGGCGCGGCGACGAGATAGCCGGCCTGCGCGTAGCGGCGCGCGACGTCACGCAGCGCCTCGCGGTAGCCCGGCGCGTCCATGAAGATCAGGCCGACGGGGAACGGGCCCTCGCCGTCGGGGTGAGCGATGAAGGTACGCATCGGCCCCGAAGGGGTGTCGATCCGGATCTCCTTCTCCATCAGTTGTCGTCGCTGCCGCGCTGGCGCAGGAAGCGCTGGAACTCGCGCGCCAGCAGGTCGCCCGACGGCAGCTCCTCGGGGTCTTCGCCCTCGTCTTCGGCGGCGCGCTCGAGGCGCTCGACGAACGCCTGGACCTCGGGGTCGGACTGCACGGCGAGACCGACCTGGCGCTCGTACTCGGCCGACGCGGTCTCGAGGTCGGTGGCGTCGACGGCGATGCCGACGAGGCCCTCGACCTTGCGCACCAGCGCCAGCGCCGCCTTGGGGTTCGGCGCCGCGGCCACGTAGTGCGGGACGCTGGCCCACAGCCCGGCCGACGGCAGCCCGGCCTCGGCGCACGCCGCGTGCAGCACGCCGGTGATCCCGGTCGGCCCCTCGTAGGAGCTGCGGCGCAGGTCCATGCTCCCGACCAGCGACTCGTCCGACGAGATGCCCGTGACGTGCACGGGCATCGTGTGCGGGACGTCGGCGAGCAGCGCTCCGACGGTGATCACGAACTGGACGCCAAGCGCCTCGGCCAGCTCGACGATCAGCGACGTGAACGTCCGCCAGCGCATCGACGGCTCGGGGCCCTGGAGCAGGATCAGGTCGCGGTGGGCGCGCGGCACGCGGGCCTCGAAGATCTCAACCTGCGGCCAGTTGATCTCGCGCACCCGCGACTCGGTCAGCCGCACCCGCGGGCGCTGGGCCTGGAAGTCGAAGAACTCCTCGGGGTCGATGTGCGCGAAACGTGTCGCGCCGAGACTCGTGCCGATGAAGCTCAGCGCGGCCGACGCAGCGTCGCCGGCGTCGTTCCAGCCGGTGAAAGCGCACAACAGCGCCGGAGCGCGGAGCCCGTCGGGACGGCGGTCCCACAACAGCGGCTGCATGGGTTCACCGTACATGATGCCGTTCGTGGCGCTTGACCACGTGGTGGTGACGGTTGCGCTTGACCATGGCGACCGAGAACGACACCTGCCTGGTCGTCTTCGTCCCCGCCGAGGGGAAGCGCAGCGCCGCATTTCAGGCAGAGTTGCCCGTCCGGCCGAGCGGCGATCATCGAATCCGATGGCCGCCACCGCCGACTCCGTCACGATCGCCACCCTGCGCCCGGGCCAGGAGCTGGTCGGCACGTTCGCCTGCACCCGCAAGGACCGGCTGACGACACGCGCCGGCGCGCCCTACCTCGCCGTCGAGCTGCGCGACCGCACCGGCAGCGTCCAGGCGCGCGCGTTCCGCGACGCCGACACGCTCGCGGGGCGCTTTGACCGCGGCGACCTGGTCGACGTCGCCGGCCGCGTCGACCGGTTCCGCGACGAGCTCCAGGTCGAGCTGCGGGCGATCGCCCGCGCCGAGGGCGCCGCCGCCGACCCGTCCGCGTTCCTGCCCGTCGCCTACCGCGACCTCGACGAGCTCGACGGCTTCCTCGAGCACCTGGCCGGCGAGGTCCGCGACCCGGGCTACGCCACGCTCCTGCACGCACTGCTCGCAGACGATGAGCTGCGTACCGACTGGCGCCGCGCGCCGTGCACCCGCGGCGGCCATCACGCCTATCTGGGCGGGCTGCTGGAGCACACGGTCGCTGTCGCGACGCTCGCGCTCGAGACATGCGCGCTGCACCCGCGCCTGCGCCATGACCTGCTCATCTGCGCTGCGCTCGTCCACGATCTCGGCAAGACGCGCGAGTTCACCTACGGCGCCGAGATCGGGGTGACCGACGAGGGCCGGATGCTCGGTCATGTCGAGCTCGGCGTGCGAATGATCGGGCAGCGCGCGATGGACCTGGGCCTGGACGACCTGCGTCGCATGGAGCTCGAGCACTGCATCCTGCTGCATCACGGGACTGAGGGCGCGCGCCGGTTCGCGAGCGCCGAGGCGCTCGCGCTGTACCGCCTCAACGCGCTCGACGCCGGGGTGAAGGCCGCACTGGAACACGGCATTTCGACGTAAGCTTGCGCCCGCTGCGGCGTTGCCCTGGCCGTACACCTTCATCGGAGGAGCAATGGACATGCACCGGTTCGGTCTCGCGGGGATCATCGCCACAGCACTCGTAGCGCTCGCCTCGCCGGCGGCGCTGGCGGCCGACGGCGACCTCGACACGGTGTTCGCCGGTGGGGCGGGCTTTCGGGTCGACCAGTTCTCCCTGACCCCGACGTTCGGCTCGTTCGACGACGGCCTGACCCTGGGCGCCGACGGCTCGCCGTTCGTCACGCAGTTCGCCCCCGCGGCGTCGGGCGAGGAGCAGTTCACGACGACCAAGTTCGTGCCCGACGGCTCCGCGTTCGACACCACCTTCGGCACCGGCGGGACGCGCCTGGACCAGACCGGCTTCGGCGCCGCGCCGTTCAGCGACGCCGGCGTCCACCTTGTCGTCGCCCCCGACGGGACGATCGTCGTCCCCGGCGAGCGCGGCGACGACACGGGGATTTTCACCGAGGGCGACATCCAGCGCTACACCGCGACCGGCGGGCTCGACGTGCCATTCGGCGGCGGCTCGGTGCACGGCAACCTGAGCTTCGACGCGTCGGCCCACGGCAGCAGCTTCAGTGACGCGGTCGCGCTGGTCGACGGGTCGGTCGTCGTGGCCGGCAGCGACGCGCAGAGCGCGTCGCGCGACGAGACGCTGGTCGCCAAGTACACCCCGGCCGGCATCCTCGACACGAGCTTCGCCGCGCCCAACGGCTTCCTGCACCAGCAGCTCGCCGCCGGCACCGACGACAGCTTCTGGGAGCGGCTCCTCGTGGCGCCGGACGGCAAGCTGCTGGTGCTCGGCCAGAGCTCGGGCGCCACCAACGGCATCGTCACGCTCGTCCAGCGTCTGATGCCCAACGGCACGCCTGACCCGACCTTCGGCACCGGCGGACTGGCCAAGATCCAACTGAGCGCGCTCACCCCCGACGCCAAGACGGTCAACGACGGCTTCGCCCTCGCACCCGACGGATCGATCTTCGTCGGCGGCAGCGTCTCGGACTTCATGAACGGGCCCGACGACGACACGTTCAAGGTCGCCGTCACCAAGCTCCAGCCCAACGGCACGCCCGACCCGGCGTTCGGGACCGGCGGCTCGGTGCTGCACCAGTTCGGCGTCGCCGCCGGCACCGCCCACCCGGACTCGTCGCTGCGCGACCTCGCGCTGGCGCCCGACGGCAAGATCGTCGTCGGCGGCGAGGCCGGCGACGCGGCCGGCAAGGCCGAGACGCTCGTCGCGCGGTTCCTGCCCAACGGCACCCTGGACCCGACGTTCGGGACCGGCGGCGCGTTCCTGCATCAGTTCGCCGACCCGGCGTCGTTCGGGTCCCAGGCCTTCTCGATCACCGTCACCCCGAGCGGCGCGATCGTCCTGGCCGGCGACGCGCCCGACGCCGCCAACCGCGCCCGCACGCTGCTCGCGCGTCTGGTCGGCAATACCGCTCCGGTCGCGAAGATCGCTCCGATCACGGCCAAGGAGGCCCAGTCGGTGACGCTCGACGGCAGCGCGTCGACCGACAGCGACGGCACGATCGCCTCCTACGCCTGGGACGTCACCGGCGACGGCAAGTTCGACCTCTCGGGTCCGAAGCCGAGCCTCACGTTCGTCAAGGGTCCGCAGACCGTGACGCTCCAGGTCACCGACAACTACGGCGTGACCGCGACGGCGAAGCAGACGTTCAACGTCGAGGCCGAGCCGGGAATCGTCAAGGCGCCGGGCACGGGCACGATCACGGGCACGACCGCGTCGATCGTCCTTGTGTGCGCCCCCGGGCCACGTGAGTGCCGCGGCGCCGTGGCGCTGTCGTCGGTCTCCGGCAAGCATGCGGCGACGGCCCGGCGCTCCTCCAAGCCGCGCAAGGCGGTCGGCTACGGCCGCAGCACGTTCTCGATGCGGTCGGGCCAGAGCAGGACGGTGAAGATCCACCTGACGCTCGGCGCCCGCCGGGCGATCGGGCACCACCGCAGCCTCAGGGCGTACATGCTGGTGACGACGAAGGCCGGCTCGCGGACCCGCACTGTTCACCGGACCGTCACCCTGCGCGTCCACCACGCCACGCACAAGAGCAAGCACTCGCACAAGAAGCACTAAGACGCGATTCATCGGGCACACTTCGCGCGTGCCCGAAATCGCCGCAGCGCTACCGATATCGCGGCGGCGCCAGGCGGCGCTCGTCGAGACCGTCGGCGTGCTGGCGCTGTTCGGACTGATCGCGACATCGATCGTGATCGCCGTCGACGCGGCGGCCGCCCCCTCGTTCCTCGTCCCGGCCGGGCGCCACAACTTCCCGGGCTGGCTCGCCGGGCCGTTGCAGGGCCTGCACCTCGGCCATGCGACCACGTGGAACGATCTCGGCGGCGTGTTGATCGCGATGTGCGGGTGCTGGCTCGTCGCGCTGGCCTGCGCCCGCGTGATCCGCGCGCCGGCGCTGATCACGGCGATCATCGCCGCCAATGTCGTCTTCCTGCTCGCGCCGCCGCTGTTCTCGGCCGACGTGTTCGGCTACGTCGGCTTTGCGCGCGAGAGCCTGCTGCACCACCTCGATCCGTACACCCACGGCTGGGCCGCAGCGCTCCAGCACGACGCGATCCGCCCCTACATCCAGTGGCATGACGTCAAGTCGGCCTACGGGCCGCTGTTCACCGTCGCGTCCTACGTGCTCGTGCCGCTCGGGATCGCCGGCGCGCTGTGGACGTTCAAGGCGGTCGCGTTCGCCAGCAGCCTGATCACGTGCTGGGTCGTGTGGCGCCTGGCTGCGCGCCGGGGCATGGACTCGCGCACCGCGGTGGCGTTCGTGGGCCTGAACCCGGCCCTGCTCGTGTTCGAGGTCGGCGGCGGCCACAACGACATGCTGATCCTGCTCCCCGCGCTGGCCGGGATCGCGCTGATCCTGACGCGGCGCGACGGCGGTGGGATGGCGGCCGTCGTCGCGGCGGCCGGGGCGAAGATCTCGATGGGGGTCATCGCGCCGTTCGCGCTGATCGGCTGCCACGACCGCCGCCGCGGACTGGTCGGCGCCGCGATCGCCGCCGCGGCCGTCGTGCTGATCGGGGCGATCGCGTTCGGTGGCTGGGGCAGCGGCTTCCTCGACACCCTGCCGGCGAAGAACTTCGTCGCCGCCCACGCGGTGCCGACCGAGATCAGCCGCCACGTGTTCGGCCAGGCGTCCTTCCCGAGCAGCGCCCGCGTGATCGCCGATCTGTTCGTCGCGGCTGGCGTCGCGGCCGCCCTGTGGTGGGCGTGGCGGGGCGGCGACTGGATCGCCGGCGCGGGCTGGGCGACGCTCGCCGTCCTCGTCGGGACGACCTGGCTGCTGCCGTGGTACGTGGTGTGGACGCTCCCGCTCGCCGCAATCGGGACGAGTCGCGCGCTGCGCTGGGCGACCGTTGTGTTCACGCTGTATGTGATCGCCACGCGGATTCCGTTCCTGCTCGGATGAATGTGGAGAGAATGGGCTCGATGCCCGTCCCGCTCCCCCAGGCGTTGGCCCCGTGGCTCGCCGACCCGCAGCGCAGCGCCGTGCTGCTCGACGTCGACGGGACGCTGGCGCCGATCGTGCGCCATGCCGACGACGCCCACGTGCCCGACAGCACGCGCACACCGCTGATCGCGGTCGCGCGGCGCTACGGGCTCGTCGCCTGTGTCAGCGGCCGCCGGGCGGCGACCGCGCGCCGGATCGTGTCGCTGGGCTCGATCAGCTACGTCGGCAACCACGGCGCGGAGCTGCTGCGCAGTGGCGAGGTGACACCGCAGACCGACGCCCAGATCGCCCCGTGGGCGGCCCGCGTGCAGGAGTTCGCCCGCGGCGCCCTGACGCCCGAGCTGCGCGGATTGCGGGTCCGCCTCGAGGACAAGGACGTGATCGCGGCCCTGCACTGGCGCGGCGCGCTCGACGAGGAGGCGGCGCACGAGGCGCTGCGCGCCGTCGCGGCCGACGCCCAGCGGGCCGGTCTTGCAACCCACTGGGGTCGCAAGGTGCTCGAGATCCGCCCGCCCGAGCCCCTCGACAAGGGCCGCGGCGTCAACCGCCTGCTTCGCGACGCGGAGATCGACTCGGCCCTGTACGCCGGTGACGATACGACCGACCTCGACGCGTTCGCGGCCCTGCGGGCGCTCGTGGAGCGCAACCGCCTGACACGGGCGCTGTGCGTCGGCGTGCGCTCCGACGAGACGCCGCCCGAGCTCGAGCGCCAGTCCGACGTGCTGGTCGAGGGGCCCGACGGTGTCCGCGCGATGCTTGAGATGCTCGCCGCCTGATGCGGTTCGTCGATTTCCTGCGGACGACCGTCCTGCTGAGCGGTGCGGCGGCGACGTTGCTGGCGGTGATCACGCTCGCCACCGCGACCCGCGTCGACGATGACCAGGTCGTGATCGTGGCCGCCGGGTGGTGGTTCGTGGCCGCGATCATCGGCGCCGTCGTCGGGCGCCGTGAGCAGGTGACGACGGCGATCGGCCGCCTGCTCGCCGACGCGAAGGCGGCGACGTCGATGCCCGAGCACCGCCCGACCGCAGTGATGCTCAACCGACTGTGGCCGCTCGTGCTGGCGACCGCCGTCGCCGCGGGTCTCGGCTACCTGACGCCGCGGATCCCGGCCGTCGCGACCGGGTTCGCGATCATCTGGGCGCTGTCGTGGCGCAAGCAGCACCGCGCGGTGCTCGGGGTCGAGGAGCGCGATGGGGTCGTGTTCTTCGTCGAGGACACGTCGCCGGTGCGGCCGATGGTCCTCAAGCGCACACCCGGCATGCGGCGCGAGGTTCCTTCGCTCAACGGCGGCCCGACGCAGTGATGGCGGTCGACGTGCTGATCGTATCGCTCGGCTCGACGGCCGGGCTTCGCGCGTCCGACGCGTCGCTCGCCGGCGCGCTGCGCCGCGCCGGGGCGACCGTGGAGCTCGCCGCCGCAGCGCCGCAGCGCGAGGTCCGCACGCTGGCGCTGACCGACTTCGTGTGGGCCCACGCCGCCCGCGTCGCCGCGCGGGCGGCGATCGAGCGCCACGCACCGCGCGCCGTCGTGTACTCGACCACGACGGCCGCGCTGCTGTGGCCACGACCGGGCGCGATCCGCTACGACGCGCTGGCCGCGTCGAACCGCCCCGGCCGCCACGGCGTCTGGCAGCGCCCGCTCGAGGCGCGCCGCGTGCGCCAGGCGTCGCTGCTCGTCCCGACCGCCGCCGCCGCTCTGCCCGACCCACCGCCGGCGCCGGCCGTCGTCGTGCCGATCGCGGTCGATCCCAGCAACGGGCCGACGGGCGAGCGCGATGTGGCCGCGGTCGCCTACGCGGCCGACCCGCGCAAGAAGGGTCTGGGCCGCATCCTCGACGCTTGGGCCCGCGCCCATGCCCCCGGCGAGGAGCTCGTCGTCTGCGGCCTGGACCGCGGCCCGCCGTCCCCCGGTGTGCGCTATGCCGGACGTCTGGCCTCTGACGACTACCGCGCGCTGCTGCGCCGCGCGCGGGTGTTCGTCGCCGCGCCGGTCTACGAGGACTACGGGATCGCCCAGCTCGAGGCGCTGGCCGACGGTTGCGCGCTGGTCACGGTGCCGGCGCCGGGGCCGTACGTCGGACTGGCGCTGGCGCGCGAGCTCGATCCGCGGCTCGTCGGCGACGACCTCGCGACGGCGCTGCGCACGGCGCTCGACGCCCCCGCGCCGGGCTACCGCGAGCGCGCCCTCGCCGCCCTGGCGCCCTTCCGCGCCGCCGCCGTCGACGCCGTCGTCGCGGGCGAGCTGCTTCCGGCGCTGCTGGACTGAGGCGGACCGCCGGCCCGCTTGCGCAGCGGCGCGAACTCGCTCCACGGCAGCGTGTTGGCGACATCGGCCGCGGTCAGCCACGCCCGTCGCGCGGTCGCGATCCCCCAGCGTGTCGCGGCCAGCGTGTCGGTGCGATGCGCGTCGGAGTCGATCAGGATTCGCACGCCCGCCTCCTTGGCCGCCCGTGCGTGGATGTCGTTCATGTCCCGGCGGTCGGGGGCCGAGTTGATCTCGATCATCGTGCCGGTCCGCGCTGCCGCCTCGATGACCGCGCCGACGTCGAGCGCGTACGGCGCCCGAGCCTCGATCTTGCGCCCGGTGAGGTGGCCGATCGCGTCGACGAGCGGGTGCTCGCAGGCGGCGACGATCCGCGCGGTCATCGCTTCGGCGGCCATGCCGAACGACGTGTGCACGCTGGCGATGACCCAGTCGAGCTGGGCCAGCACGTCGTCGGCGTAGTCGAGCGACCCGTCGGGCAGGATGTTGACCTCGGTGCCGATCAGCAGCTCGAAGCCGTCCAGCGTCTCGCCCACCGCGCGCACGCGCTCGATCTGGCGACGCAGCTCGTCGGGCTGGACGTCGTCGCCGAAGCCGTGCGAGGCCGAGTGGTCGGTGATCGCCAGGTACTGAAGGCCACGGTCGCGCGCCGCGCCGGCCATCTCCTCGATCGAGTACTTGCCGTCGGAGGCGATGGTATGGCAGTGCAGGTCGCCCTTGAGATCGGACCACTCGATCAGCGGCGGCATCTCGGTCAGGTCGAGCTCGCCGCGGTCCTCGCGCATCTCGGGTGGGATGTAGGGCATCCCGAGGTGGCCGTAGACCTCCTCCTCCGTGGCGAACCTGTGGGTGACGCCGTCGGCGTCGTCGAGGATCCCGTACTCGGAGACGTGCAGGCCGCGGCGCACCGCGCGCTCGCGCAGCGCCATGTTGTGCGCGCGCGAGCCGGTGAAGTGCTGGAGCAGGTTGCCGAACTGGTCGGGCGCGACGACGCGCAGGTCGACGGCGAGCCCGTTGTGGGTCCGTGCCTTGGCCGCGTTGTCGCCCGGCTTGGAGCAGCTCTCGAACGCGTCAAGGCCGGCGAAGGCGTTCAGCAGCGCCCTGGGGTCGCTGGCCGTCGCGATGATGTCGAGGTCCTTGACGGCGTCGACCATCCGCCGCGCCGACCCGGCCAGCTCGACGCGATCGGCCGCGGGGTGCGCGCGCAGAGCGCCGATGATCGCCTCGGCGACCGCGAGCGCCTTGTAGAGCGGCATCCGCACCGACGCCGTCTCGGCCGCCCCGGCGTCGAGCGCCGCGATGACGCCGGCCTCGAACTTCTCGCCGAAGCCGCGCACGTCGCGCAGCTTCTGCGCCTCGGCGGCGGCCCGCAGCGCATCGAGCGAGTCGATGCCGAGCTCGTCGAACAGCTTGCGCGCCCGCTTGGGGCCCAGCCCCGGGAGCTTCGTCATCTCGACGAGCCCGGCCGGGAACTTGGCCCGCAGCTTCTCGGCCGCCGGGATCGAGCCGGTCTGCACGAGATCGACGATCTTCTCCTGGAGCGTCTTGCCGATTCCCGGCAGTTCGGTCGCCCGGCCCTCGACGGCCAGCGCGGCGACCGAGACCGTCGACTCGCGCACGGTCTTGGCCGCGGTGCGGTAGGCGACGACGCGGTGCACGACCGCACCGTCGAGTTCATACAGGTCGCCGAGCTCGTCGAGGACGGCGGCGATTTCGGCGTTCGGGACGTCGGTCATCGTGCGTGTCTCTCTAGGGTACGCGGCCGGTCATGCCCGGTCCCCCCTGGCTCATCCTCCCGACGTACAACGAGGCCGAGAACATCGAGCGCCTCGTGCGCGCCGCGCTGGGCGCGTTGCAGGAGTGCGCGCCCGACGGCCACCACATCCTGATCGTCGACGACGGCTCGCCCGACGGCACCGGCGGCCTCGCCGATGGCCTGGCGGCCGACCACGATGCGGTCGAGGTTCTGCACCGCACCGAGCGCGCCGGCCTCGGTCCGGCGTACCTGGCCGGCTTCGACCAGGCGTTGCGCAACGGGGCGGGCTTCGTGCTCGAGATGGACTCGGACTTCTCCCACGACCCCAAGGACATCGCCCGCCTGCTGGCGGCCGTCGGCGACGGCGCCGATCTCGCGCTGGGCTCGCGCTACGTCGAGGGTGGCGGCGTCGAGGACTGGCCGTTCTTGAGGCGCTTCATCAGCCAGGGCGGCTCGACCTACGCGCGCGTCGTGCTCGGGCTGGGCGTGCACGACCTGACCGGGGGCTTCAAGTGCTTCCGGGCCGAGGTGCTCGAGGCGATCGACCTGCCGACCGTGCGCTCGGCCGGCTACGGCTTCCAGGTCGAGCTGACCTACCGCACCGTCCAGCGGGGCTTCAACGTCGTCGAGGTCCCGATCGTGTTCCGCGACCGGGTCGAGGGCACGAGCAAGATGTCGTGGCGGATCGCGGCCGAGGCGATCTGGCTCGTCCCGGCCCTGCGCTGGCGGCGGGGGTGATCCGCGCCGGGACCGACGACGACGCCCGGGCCGTCGCGGCCCTGTGGACACAGGCCTACACCGGCGATCCGGCGGCGCTGCGCGCCGAGCCCTACACCGTGGCCGACGTCGCGCAGTGGGCCGCTGACGGGCAGCTGCTGATCGCTCTGGACGCAGGCGCGATCGTGGGGGCCGTCGTCCTGTCGCCCCCCGGCGGCCTCGGCTGGGCGAGCCGCGGCGGCGAGGGCGACCTCGTGCGCCTCGCCGTCGACCGGGCGGTACGCGGCCGGGGAGTCGGGCGCGCGCTGGCCTCACGCTGCGTCGAGCTGGCGCGCGAGGCCGGCTGGCCCGGGCTGGCGCTGTGGAGCCGCCCGTTGCAGACCCCGGCCCACCGCCTCTACGAGTCACTGGGGTTCGTCCGCGCCCCCGAGCGCGACGAGCCCGACCGGATCGTGTTCGTGCTGACGCTGCACGGCTGAGCTGTCACAGCCGGCCGCGCTGTCTCGTCCTCTGGGCAGAGATCCGTTTCGAGAAGGAGGACACGATGAGAGTTCTCATCGCGGGCGCCACGGGCGCCCTGGGCAGGCAACTGGTTCCGCGCCTGGTCGCGGGTGGGCACGAGGTCACCGGAATGACCCGCTCCCCGGCCAGGACCGATGCGCTACGCGCGCTCGGAGCGACTCCGGCGGTGGCCGACGCCCTGAACCCCGACGCGGTCGCCGATGTCGTCGCCCGCGTACGACCGGAGGCGATCATCCACGAGATGACCGCCTTGTCGGGCATGGGGATGCTGCGCAACCTCGACCGCGCGTTCACGCAGACCAACCGCCTGCGCACCGAGGGGACCGATCACCTGCTCGCCGCCGGGCGGGCCGTCGGCGTGCAGCGATTCATCGCGCAGAGCTTCGCCGCGTGGCCGGTTCCGCGCAGCGGCGGCCCGGTGAAGACCGAGGACGATCCGTACGACACCGACCCGCCGGCGACGGTTCGCGACACCCTGGCCGCGATCCGCTACCTGGAGGAGACCGTCACCGGCGCCGGGTGGACGGTCGGGATCGCGCTGCGCTACGGCGGCTTCTACGGCCCCGGGACGAGCCTGGATCGCGACGGCGAGCACGCCGAGCTGATCCGCAAGCGCCGGTTGCCGATCGTCGGCGGCGGCGGCGGCGTGTGGTCGTTCGTGCACATCGCCGACGCCGCCGAGGCCACGGTCGCCGCGCTGACCCACGGCGAGCGTGGCGTCTACAACATCGTCGACGACGAGCCGGCGCCGGTCGCGGAGTGGCTGCCCGAGTTCGCATCGGAGCTCGGCGCCAAGCGGCCGATGCGGCTCCCGCGGGTGATCGGCCGGCTGGTGGCCGGCGAGGCGGCGACGGTGATGATGACCGAGCTGCGGGGCGCCTCGAACGCCAAGGCACGTCGGCTCCTGGACTGGGCGCCGGCGCACCCGAGTTGGCGCGGCGCGTTGCGGGGTACAGCCACCACATGACCGACGACGAGCAGCTGCTGGCCGAGCTGCGCCCGACCACGTTCGCGGTCGCCTACCGGATGCTCGGCAGCGTCGCGACGGCGGAGGACGTCGTCCAGGAGACGCTGCTGCGCGTCCACGAGGCGATCGCGGACGGGCAGGCGATCGAGTCGCCCCGCGCGTACGCGGCGACGATCGCGACGCGGATGTCGATCGACGAGTTGCGCTCGGCCCGGGTGCGGCGCGAGAGCTACGTCGGCGATTGGCTGCCCGAGCCGCTGGTGGCCGACGTGGCCCCCGGCCCGGCCCAGCAGGCCGAGATGGCCGACTCGCTGTCGCTGGCGTTCCTCGTTGTGCTCGAGAGCCTGTCGCCCGAGCAGCGCGCCGCGCTGCTACTGCACGACGTGTTCGACTACCGCTACGACGAGGTCGCGGCGATCGTCGGGACGAGCGTCGAGAACGCGCGCCAGCTGGCGACGCGCGCGCGGCGTCGCGTCGCCGACCAGCGTCCGCGCTTCGACCCCTCCGACGAACAGCGCCAGGAGCTCGCGCGCCGCTTCTTCGCTGCGGCGCGCGATGGCGACCTCGATGGCCTCGAGGCGCTGCTGGCCGATGATGTCGTGCTGCACGGCGACGGAGGCGGCAGGGTGCCGGCGTTGGCCCGCTCGCTGCACGGGCGCGATCGCGTGTCGCGGACCCTGCGCGCGTGGAGCCGGCAGGGCGCTCGATTCGGCGTCGTGGAGATCCGCGAGACGGCGGTCAACGGGCAGCCGGGCGCGACGCTCCTGCGCGCCGACGGCACCGTGTACGGCGTGATGGCGCTCGACATCGCCGGCGGCCGGATTCAGGGGATCCGCTCGATCGTCAACCCCGACAAGCTCGGGCACCTCACCGCCTGAACGCTCAAGGGTGCGGGCGGGAGGCCGATCTCCCGGAGGATGGACCCCAGTCGCTACGCCCTCGTCCAGGGCTTGTCGGACACCCGCTCGACGCTCGAGCGCTGGCGCATCGCGCCGTGGTCGCCCCTGCGTCCGTGGCTGGCCGGCGCGCTGGCGGTCTGTCTCGGGCTGCTGGTGGCGACATGGGTCGTTGCGCGCACCGTCACACCGGATATCTCGGGGCTCGCGCCGAGCGGCGTCGTCGTGCCCGGGACGCTGGGCGACGTCGGCCACATCCTGTTTCGCAACTCGCTCGTGCTCGCGCTGCACGGGTTCGCGTGCGTCGCGGGCTTCATCGCCGGTAGCTCGGTGCCGCTCCAGGCCGAGCAACACGCCGGCTGGAAGCGCACGCTGCACGACCGCGCCGGCCGCGGGGCGATCCTGTTCGTGGTCGCGGCGACGACGTTCTCACTGTGCACGCAGGCCTACGTCCTGGGGTCGATGGCCTCGACGCTCGCCTACCAGCAGCACATGCCGATCGCACTGCTGCTGATCGGTCTGTGCCCCCACGCCGTCCCAGAGCTGGTCGCGCTGTTCCTGCCGCTCGCGGCGTGGATCATCGCCAGTCGCCAGGGCCGCTGGCACGAGCTGCTGGCGGCGACGTTCGTGACCGTCGCACTGGCGATCCCGATGCTGATCGCCGCCGCGCTCATCGAGGTCTACATCAGCCCGCATATCATCGTCGCGCTGAGTGGCTGAAGCACCGCCACTTCATTTTGTATAGTTAGTCGGGCAACGAATCCCGAAGGAGCCTCCCGCATGGCCATGACCGAAGTCACCGACTCAAGCTTCCAGGCAGACGTCATCGAGGCCGACGGCCCGGTGCTCGTCGACTTCTGGGCGCCGTGGTGCGGGCCGTGCCGGGTCGTCGCGCCGGTGCTCGAGGAGATCGCCAAGGAGCGCCCGGAGCTGACCATCGTCAAGCTCAACGTCGACGACAACCAGCAGACCGCGGCCAACTACGAGGTGCTGTCGATCCCCACGCTGATCCTCTTCCGCGGCGGCGAGCCGGTGAAGAAGGTCATCGGCGCGTACCCCAAGAAGAAGCTCGAAGCCGAGCTCGAGCCTGTCCTCGCCTAGCTTCCCGGCGTTCGCTCCTTCAGGCACGTCGGGCAGGCCCAGCCGGGGACCGCCTCCAGCACGCCGCCGACGATGAAGCAGATGCCGTTGACGATCGCCGCCGCGCTGCCGATCAGCGCCGGCCGCACCGATTCGCCGGAGATCGTGAAGCCGAGCATGTGCGTGCCGGCGAACAGGCCGACGCAGAACCCGATCGCCGGCAGCGGACGTGTGTGGATCGCGGCTGCGGAGCTGATCTGCGAGAGCGTCAGGTGCGCATCGCGCTGGACGACAAGACCGTCGCCGAACATCGTCGTCGTCGCCTGGGCGTAGGCGCATGTCCACTCGACATCAGGCAGCGCTCCTCTCGTAGGCCGGCTGACCGGCGATATAGGTGGCCTGCACCGAACGGTCATCGGCCATGACCGACATCACGAACATCAGCTCCTGGGTGTCCTTGGCGCGCTCGCTGCGGTAGGCCAGCAGCGGCGTGGCCCGGGTGTCGAGCACGACGAAGTCGGCCTCCTTGCCGACCGCTATCGACCCGATCTTGTCGTCGAGGTCCAGCGCCTGGGCGCCGCCCAGCGTGGCGAGGTAGAACGACTTCAGCGAGTCCAGCGGATAGGAGTTGAGCTTGGCGACCTTGTACGCCTCGTTCATCGTCTGCAGCAGCGAGAAGCTCGTCCCCGCGCCGATGTCGGTTCCGAGCCCGACGAACATCGGGTGGCGCTTGTTCTTGGCCTGGTGGACGTGGAACAGGCCGCTGCCGAGGAACAGGTTCGACGTCGGGCAGTGAGCGACCGCGGAGCCGGTCTCGTGGACTCGCAGCCGCTCCTGGGGGGTCAGGTGTACCCCGTGGGCGAGCACGGCGCGGCGGCCGAGCAGGTTGTAGTGGTCGTATACGTCGAGGTAGCCGGTGCGGTCCGGGAACAGCTGACGCACCCACCGGATCTCGCCGACGTTCTCGGACACGTGCGTGTGCATGTACGTGCCCGGCGACTCGTTCCACAGCGTGCCCGCGAGCTCGAGCTGCTCGGGCGTGCTGGTCGGCGCGAAGCGCGGCGTCACCGCGTACAGGTTGCGGCCGTGGTCGTGCCACTTGGCGATCAGCGCCTTGGAGTCGTCGTAGGAGCTCTGGGCGGTGTCGAGCAGGCCGTCGGGCGCGTTGCGGTCCATCAGGACCTTGCCGCCGATGATCCGCATGCCACGCTTGACCGACTCCTCGAACAGCGCGTCCACCGACCCGGGGTAGACGGCGGCGAACGTGACGGCGGTCGTCGTGCCGTTGGCCAGCAGCTGGTCGAAGTACAGCTCGGCGACGCTCGCGGCGTGCGCCTTGTCGGCGAATCGCTGCTCCTCGACGAACGTGTGGTTGTTGAGCCAGTCGATCAGCTGCGATGCGAACGCCCCGATGATCCCGGTCTGGACGTAGTGGATGTGCGTGTCGATGAACCCGGCGCAGATCAGCGCATCCGGGTAGTGGATCACCTCGACGCCGTCGGGTGCCGGCGTGTCGGCGTACGGCCCGAACGCGGTGATCTTCCCCCCGTCGCTGACGATCAGCGCGTCCTCGATGTCGATGAACGCGTCGTCCTCGAAGAACGGGTCGGCCCGAAAACTGATCGCGTGACCACGAACCGCCGTTGCTGCCATGGCCGCTCATCCCCTGGTGGGAGTCTGGACGGCCCGAAAGCTACTCCCCCGTCGGCTCCGGCCCCGGGGACGGGCCGGAGCCGGACCGGGCGGCCGTCACTTCGGCGGCGCGAGCACGGCGTCGATCTCGTCGACCTCGCCGTTGGAGGCCGCCATGTCGGCCTTGACGACCGTGGCCTGGTTGACGTGCAGCTTGCCGTCGGTCGTGGCGAGCGTGACGTCCTTGCCCTGCTCGGTCTTGGCCGTCTTGTCCTTTTCGAGCTTGGCCTGGGTCTGGTCGCCGGAGACGACGTGGTACAGGACGACCCCGGACAGGGCCTTGGTGTCCTTGGTCAGCTTGTCGAGGTCGGACTTCGACAGCTTTCCGATCGCCGCGTTGTCGGGCGCGAAGACCGTGATCTTCTTCGTGGCCGACAGGCTCTTGTCGAGGCCGGCCTTCTTGATCCAGTCGGCGAACATCGACAGCTGCGGGTCGGCCTTGATGACCTCGAGTGCCGTCTTGGCGGACGCGTGCGTCTTGGGCTTGGCCTTCGACGCGGCCTGGGCGCTGAGCGGTGCGGCGACCGCGGCAACTGCCGCGAGGAGGATGGCGAGGCGCTTCACTTGGGGACTCCTTTCGGTGGTGATCCTGCTGGCCATCAGTACGGGCGATCCGCCGGGAGCAGTTGGCCAACCGTCACGCCCCATCGATCCGTATAGAGAGGGATGTCGTCAGCAGCCGCCAGCTTCACCGCGCGCCTGCCTGCGAGGCAGGCAGCGGTGGCCGGGCCGCGCCGGCGCCGGCGCTCCGACCGCCGCGCCGCCGACGCGCTCATCGAGCGGCGTCCCGACGCACTGGCGCTCGTCATGGACGCCCACGGCGGCGTGGTGCTGGGGTACCTGACCCAGGCGGTCGGCGATCGCGCGACGGCCGAGGACGTGCTGCAGCAGGTGCTGCTCGAGGTCTGGCAGCGCGGCGCGTCGTATGACCCCGCCCGCTCGGGGCTGCTGACGTGGCTGATGATGATCGCGCGCCACCGTGCGATCGACGAGCTGCGGCGCCGCGTACCGGTGCCGGTCGACGTCGCCCCGCCCGAGCGCGGCAACGAGCCCGACGAGTCCGAGCGGCTGCTCGAGCGCTGGCGCATGGCGGGACTGCTCGAGCGCCTGCCGCGCGACGAGGCGTCGCTGCTGCGGCTGCGTTTCTACGACGCGCTGACCCAGACCGAGATCGCCCAGCACACCGGCATCCCGCTCGGGACGGTCAAGACGCGGATGGTCAACGGCCTCGCCCATCTGCGCACCCTGATCGAGGCCGAGGAGCGCGAGGCGACGTCGTGAACGCGACCGACCGCAACCGACGCGCCGCTGCCGCCTACGTCGCCGGCGAGCTCGATCCGGCGCAGCGCGCGATGGCCCGAGCGCGTATTGACGACGACCCGGCGTTCGCGCGCGAGGTCACGGCGATCGGCGCCGTTGCCGAGCTGCTGGGTGAGATGCCGGGTGCGGCGTGGGCGGCAATAGCTGCGCCGCCCGCGCCGCGCCGGCGGTCTGCGCCAGGGCGGTTGCGCACGCTGGCCGCGGGGTTCGCGTGCGTCGCCGTGGGGCTCGCGGTGGGCCTGCTGGCCAACGCCGGCACGTCGATCGACGGGGTGCGCACGCATGGCTCGGGGCTCGTCTTTCACGCGCTGCCCGGCGCCGCATCGGCCGACCGTGCCGTCGCCTACCTGCCCGACCAGGACCACCTGCTGCTGCACGTCATCCACCTGCCGCGTCCCGCGCCCGGCACGTACTACGAGGCGTGGCTGCTGACCGACACCCGCCACCTGGCGCCGATCGTCGCCTTCCGCGTCGACATGAAGGGCCGCGCCGCGCTCGTCCTGCGGCTACCCGACGACCCCAACCGCTACCGCTACATCGACATCTCGGTGCAGCGCGTCGGCGGGGGAACCGAGCACTCCGGTCACAGCGTGCTGCGCACGCGGCTCGTCTGAGGGCGCGCGTCAGACCTTCGCGACGTCGATGTGGAGCGTGCGGCCCTTGATGTCGGCCGCGGGGCCGTCGCCGTCGCCGTCGTAGTTGACGCTGACCGCCAGCGTCTCGCCGGTCACGTAGCCCTCGTACGCGCGGGCCGCTGCGACGAGCTCGTCGTCGCCACCGAGCGTCAGCGCGATCCGGTCCGACACGTCGAGACCGGCGTTCTTGCGCGCGCCCTGGACTGCGTGGACGACCTCGCGGGCCAGGCCCTCGCGGCGCAGGTCGTCGTCGAGCGCGAGTTCCAGCGCGACGGCGTGCGAGCCCTCGCGTTCGAGCTGGTAGCCGGCCAGCGGTTTCATCGCCAGCAGCAGGTCGTCGGCCGTGAGGTCGTGGTCGGCGCCGCCGACGTTGATGCCGACGCCGTGACCGGCGTGCAGCGCCGCCGCGACATGGTCGGCGTTCAGGCCGGCCACCGCGTCGGCGACCTCGGGCATCGCGGGGCCGAAGCGCGGGCCGAGCGTGCGGTAGTTGGGCTTGACCTCGTAGGAGCCGAGCTCGTCGGCCTGCTCGACGAACCGCAGCTCGCGCACGTTGAGCTCCTCGCGGACGACCGCATCGAGGCGCTCGATCGCTGCGCGCTCGGGCCCGGCGGCGACGACGACCGCCTCGGCCAGCGGCTGGCGCAGCGCGATCTTCGCCTGGCCGCGCGCGGCCAGGCCGAGCCGCACGGTCTCGCGCGCGACGGCCATCGCGGTCTCGAGGCCCAGGTCGCGCGCCGCCTCGTCGGCGACCGGCCAGTCGCACAGATGCACCGACGGCTCGCCTCCGTCGAGACCCTCGTAGAGCTCGTCGGCGACGAACGGCGTGTACGGCGCCAGCAGCTTGGCGACGGTCACCAGGCATGCACGCAACGTCGCGAACGCGCTCGGATCGCCGTCCCAGAAGCGGCGCCGCGAGCGCCGCACGTACCAGTTGCTGACGTCGTCGACGAAGCGCTCGATCGCGCGGCCCGAGGTCGTCGCGTCGAACGCCTCGAGCCCGTTCGTGACGTCGTCGACGGTCTCGGCGAGGCGCGACAGGATCCAGCGGTCCAGATCGGTCGGGCCGCGGTCGTCGCCCTCGGGCGCGTAGCGGTCCATGAAGGCGTGGACGTTCCACAGCTGGCGCAGGAACAGCCGCACCCCATCGCCGATTCGCTCGGTGTCGAACAGGTACGGGTCCCACGGCTGCTTGGCGGTGAAGAAGTACCAGCGGATCGCGTCGGCGCCGTGGCAATCGAGCACCTCCCACGGGTCGACGACGTTGCCCAGCGACTTGGACATCTTGCGGCCCTCGCCGTCCAGGATCAGCCCCAGGCACAGCACGCGCTTGTACGACGACTTCCCGAACAGCAGCGTGGAGACTGCGAGCAGCGAGTAGAACCAGCCGCGCGTCTGGTCCAGCGCCTCGCAGATGTAGTCCGCCGGGAAGCGCTGCTCGAAGCGCTGCTCGTTCTCAAACGGCGAGTGCTCCTGGGCGAACGGCATCGCGCCGGAGTCAAACCACACGTCGATGACCTCGGGGACGCGCTGCATCGGGCCGCCGCACTGCGAGCACGGGAACGCGATCGCGTCGACGTATGGGCGGTGCGGGTCCTCGATCGTGGTGCCGCTGAGCTGCTCGAGCTCGGAGAACGACCCGATCACGTGGATGTGGCCCTGGCCGCAGCGCCACACCGGCAGCGGCGTGCCCCAGTAGCGCTCGCGCGACAGCGCCCAGTCGACGTTGTTGCGCAGCCAGTCGCCGAAGCGGCCCTCCTTGATGTGCTCGGGGTGCCAGGCGATCGCCTCATTGGCGGCCAGCAGCTCGTCGCGGATCTTCGACGTCGCGATGTACCACGACGGCTTGGCGTAGTAGATCAGCGGCGTGTCGCAGCGCCAGCAGTGCGGGTAGGAGTGCAGGTAGGTCTCGGAGCGCAGCAGCCGGCCGCGGCGGCGCAGGTCCTCGACCAGGTCGGCGTCGGCCTCCTTGACGTGGCGCCCGGCGTACGGGCCGATGCGATCGTCATAGGTGCCGTCGCCGGTGACGGGGTTGACGACAGCCAGCCCGTAGCGCTCGCCGAGGCGGAAGTCGTCCTCGCCGAACGCGATCGCGGTGTGGACGAGGCCGGTGCCCTCGGTGTCGGTCACGAAGTCGGCGACCAGCACGCTGTGGCCGAGCTCACCCCATAGCTCGCCCGGCAGGAAATCGAACGGCGCCTCGTAGCGGGCCCCTTCGAGCTGGGCGCCCGGGAACTCGGCCAGGATCTCGACCCTCGTGTCGCCCCCGAAGATCCGCTCGATCAGGTTCTCGGCCAGCACGACCGGGTGCTCCTGGCCGGCGACGCCCGCCCGCACGTACATGAGCTCTGGATCGACGGCGACCGCGGCGTTGGAGGGCAACGTCCACGGCGTCGTCGTCCAGACCAGGAGTTCGTCGCCGGCGCGGACCGGCCCGTGGTCGGCTGTCACCGGCAGACGAACGTAGACCGCCGGGTCGGAGACCTCCTGGTAGACACCGGGCTGGCCGAGCTCGTGCGAGCTGAGCGACGTGCCACAGCGCGTGCAGTACGGGACGACGCGGTGGCCCTCGTAGAGCAGGCCCTTGTCGTGGATCTGGCGCAGCGCCCACCAGACGGACTCGATGTACGTGTTGTCGAGCGTGCGGTAGGCGCCGTCGAGATCGATCCAGAACCCGATCCGCTCGGTCAGCCGGTCCCAGTCCTCGAGGTACTCGAACACCGACTCCCGGCAGCGTGCGTTGAACTCGGCGATCCCGTAGGCCTCGATCTCCTCCTTGGACGAGATCCCCAGTTCGCGCTCGACCTGGATCTCGACCGGCAGGCCGTGACAGTCCCAGCCGCCCTTGCGCTCCACCTGGTAGCCGCGCATCGTGCGGTACCGCGGGTAGATGTCCTTGAACACGCGCGCCAGCACGTGATGGGTCCCGGGCCGTCCGTTGGCCGTCGGCGGCCCCTCGTAGAAGACCCACTGCTGCGCGCCGTCGCGGCGCCGCAGCGACTCGGCGAACACATCGCGCTCGCGCCAGCGTCCAAGGACGCGCTGTTCGAGCTCGGGAAACGACTGGTCGGGGTCGACGGCCATGGGCCACCGGAGTCTAGGAGGCGCGCCGTGGCGGCCGCGCTACGCCGCGAGCTTGCGGCAGATCTCGGTGAGCGAGCGCTTCTCGGCCTCGTCGAGCACGGCAAACGCATCGGAGACGCGCTCGGTGTGCTCGGGGAACAGGCGGTCGACCATCTCGCGGCCGAGGTCGGTCAGCGAGACGATCGCGGCACGGCGGTCGTGGCTCAGCCGGGTGCGGGCGACAAGACCGCGCGACTCCAGCGTCGAGACGACCTCGGTCGCGTTGGCCTTCGAGGTGTGCAGCCGCGCCCGCAGCGCGCGCAGCTCCAGCGCCCCGCCCGCCGTCGTCAGCACGACGAGCACCGAGAAGCCCGACGCCGACAGGCCCTCGCGCTCGAGGTCGGCGCTCAGGCGGCGGCGGACGATCGCCTCGGCCTGGAGCAACGAATCCAGCGCGCGATGCGCCAGTGGATCACCGGGGACGAGGGCCATGGCCGCCTCGCATGTTGGCGGCGCTTGCGGATGGATCAGATGGCCGCGATCGCGGCTTCGTCGAGCGCCGCGCGGCGCGTGGTGATGCTCGGGCCGCGAGCGACGATCTGCTCGGCGCCACGGCGGTCGAGCTCCGCGAACAGCTGCTCGCGAGCGGCGAGCGGGCTGACGCCGAGTCGCTCGACGGTGCTCGCACCCGTATCGGGCAGCGCGCCGCGGTAGTCGAACACGGTGACGCGGTCGCCGCCGACGCGGCGCGCCGCGTAGACGATCCGCCCCAGCGCATCGAGCGACGCGCGACGGCCGGTCAGGATCACGGCGCGCGGGTCCAGCGCGTTGAGCGCGCGGCCGACGCGATCGGGGTCGAGCTCGACGTTCAGGGTCAGGGTGCGCATGCCGCCCCGGCGCAGGACGAGCTCGAGCGCCTGCGCGTGCAGCGCGTCGACATCGACGGTCTGCGAGGCGTCGAAGATCAGCGCGCCCTCCGGGCGCGAAGGTGCCGGAGCGACGCGCATTGCGGCGGCGAGCCAGCTCGACGCCCAGCGCCATGCAAACCCGTACTCGGGTCCGGGCAGGCGGTCGCATTCGCGCAGCGCCTCGACCGCCGGCAGCATGACCTCCTCGACCGTCCGCTCGACCGAGCGCACGGCGAGGCTCTCCTCGAGCACGCGGTCGGCCTCGGCGTCGTCGAAGCGGGCCAGGGCGGAACGCAGGCGGGCCGGCGTCGCCGGGCCGGCGCCGCGCTCGCGGACCATCGAGATCGCCGACGAGACGTTGTGGGTCTCCTCGAACGCCGTCCGCAGCGCCTCGATCTCGACGAGATCGAACTGGCGGTGGCCACCCTGCGTGCGTCGCGGGGTCGGGTAGCCGAAGCGGCGCTCCCACGAGCGCAGCGTGTTGGGGCTGACCCCGAGCATTGCGGCGGCGGCGTTCGTGCGGATGACTCCCATACCGCGAGAGTTATCGAACCTACTCATACCTGCCGCAACCTATGCAGACGAAGCTGCAAGCGGGCAGGTTGCGTGCGCGTTATCGACCCGGAAGGGATGCGAAGCGCGACGGCGAACGCGCGCGCCGACCCTATTCGTCGAACACGAGCAGCGCGGCCTGCGGCGGCCCGCAGGAGCCGATCCGCACGCGATAGCGCACGCCGAACTCGTCGGGCGGGCGGACCGTCGCAACCTCGCCGTCGTGCGTATCGGACATCGCGCCGAGAATCAGCGCGACGAGGTGGTGCGCGGAGCCTCCGCCGTCGGCGGACACGAGGAACTCGCCGAGCGGCTGGTTGACCGCCTCGACCTCGCTGATGTGCAGCAACGACTCCGCCGCACCCGACATCCCGCAGACGGTCAGCGCGCGGTCGACGGTCAAAAACGCGCCACCGGGCGCGGGCGCCACCTCCGCGTCGGCCTCGAGCACGAGACCAAGGCCGCAGCGCCCGCAGACGCGGGGCGCGGGCAGCGTGACGGGCGGCGCGCCGCAGTGCCCGCAGAAGTGCGCCCGCTCGCGACGGCCGGGAGCGGGGTCGGCGACGAGCCTCAGATGTGCGGCGTTCATGCGCTCATCGTCCTACGAGCAGCGGCGCGACGAGCGCCGTCGCGCGCGGGGAACGCCGTCACGCCGGCGGTGTTCGCCGTCGCGTGCTGCGTTTCGGCCAGCGCCAGGACCTGGCGCTGAGCGTCGCCCGGCGACTCCGACAGCGTGCGTGCGCTGCCGGTCATCGTGCGCCGTGACTCGTGCCGGCGCAGGAACAGCGCGACCGGCAGGGGACCCGCCGATGAGCGGACCGTGTAGGCCCAGCGGGCGACCTCGTCGTCCTGGGCGTGGCGGCCGGCGATGACGACGGCGTTCGGTCCGAACGCCGTGACGACATCGGACAGGCCGCCGACCCCGAGAACGGGCAGGGGCAGGACGCGCGCCCCGGCCCGAAGACAGAACAGCTCCAGCGCGCGCATGCTCAGCGCATCGGCATCGAGCTCGTCGCGTGTGGCGTCGCCGATCAGCACGGCGCCCGGGCGCTGTGGCGCCGGGGCGAGCCGCTGGGCCCGCTGGAGCCAGCCGCCGGCCCAGCGGGCGGCGAACGCCCACGGCGCGGAGTCGAAGCCGTGGCGCTCACCGATCTCGTGCAGCGACGGCAGCAGGACCTCCTCGACCGACCGCTCGACCGAGCGCAGCGCCAGCGCCGCCTCCATCGCGGCGTCGGCCCGCTCGAGCTCGAACGCCGAGATCGCGCTCACCAGCGAGTTCGTGTCGGCCGTCAGCGCCTCGCGTGCGCGGGAAACGGCCGACGAGATCGACAGTCCCTCCTGCAGCGCATCACGCAGCGCGGCGACCTCGCCGTGCGTGTACAGCCGGTGCTTTCCGGGCGACCGCTGTGGATGCGGGTAGCCGAATCGCCGCTCCCACGCTCGCAACGTATTGGGCGAGACGTTGAGCAGGGCCGCGGCTTCTGACGTCTTGAGAGTGCGCACTCAGGGGAACTGTCGGTTCTTGGCTCAGGTTTTGCGCTGATATTGACACAAAGTGCACATATGTTGGAACCAAACCGGTGCTTAAGGGCCAGAAGAGGTCTAGATGCCTGGTTCGTCGCGCCCCCCGCGACGCAATGTCCCGACAGGAGAGCACCGTGCACTACCAGCGCCCGTAGTACCGCATCCGCGTCCAGTCCGCTGCACGAACGCGCGGCTCCGGCGATACCGTCTACCCCATGACGAGTCGTTCTGCTCGCCCTTGGCGGCAGTTGGTGGTCGTTCTCAGCGCGACCACGGTGTTGCTCGCAGGGGTGGTCGTCTCCGTTTTGACGTGGACCGGGGACGTCGCGTCACCCCTCTTCGGTGTTCTCGTCGCCGCCGCGCTCGTCGCCCAGATCTTCCGGACGTCAATCGACCCGGAGAGCGGGGCGTCGATCTCTGCGGTCTTCCTCTGCGTCGTCCTGGCGATCGGTTTTCTCGATCCCGCATGCGCCTTCCTGCTGGCCGGGATCACGTCGGTGATCTGGGCGCTCCAGGGCCGCTATCGCTGGCAGTCGACGCTCGTGAACCTTGCCGGCAGCGCGACGCCCGATGCCCTGGCATCGTGGGGGTTCGGCGCGCTCGGGCTGTCGCCGACCGGCCTTGCATTCCCGCTCGTTCTCGCCGGCGCCGGAGCGCTGGTGATGGTCTTCAACTTCGTGTTCGTCGACGCGGAGATCAACCTGCTCGACGGGCTGCCACAGCGACTGCCGCGACTCGACAGCCACTACCTCGGCGTGATGGGTCTCAACATCGCGCTCGCGGCGGCGCTCGCGGCCGTCTACGCCCGCACCGACCTCGCGGTGATCGCATTCGCGCTGCTGATCGTGCTCGCGTTCTCGTACATGATGTCGCTCGTCGCGATCGCCCGTGCGCGCACCCGCGAGTACGCCAACCTCTCGTGGGGAGTGCTGTCGAGCCTCGTGCGCACGCTCGATGAACGCGATCACCGCGCCGCTCGCCACTGTGCCGCGGTCGCACGCTTCTCGCGCGACATCGCGCTGCGCGCCGGAATGAGCGAACGCGACCAGGAGCTCGCTCACACGGCCGGGCTGCTGCACGACATCGGCCGGTTCGCGCTGTCGGACCGGGTGCTCGAGCCCCAGGGCGCGCTGACCGAGGACGACTGGCGGGTCGTACGACTGCACCCGGGGATCGGTGCCGACCTGCTTCAGGACATCGGCGTGTACGGACCGGTGGCCGCGATCGTGCTCTCCCACCACGAGCGGATTGACGGGCGCGGGTATCCCAACGGCATCGGCGGAGACGAGATCCCGCCGATCTCGCGGATCGTCGCCGTTGCGGAGGTCTACGACACGCTGACCGCGCCGGACACCTACCGCGAGCAGATGACGTCGTTCGAGGCGCTCACCGAGCTGCGCCGCGTCGCGGGCACGCAGCTGGATGCGGACTACGTGGAGAACCTCGCCGAGCTGCTGGCCGGGCAGGGCACCGAGTACCGCCATGCCGACGACGCCGACTACGACCGCGAGCTCGACATCGAGCGGCGGATCAACGAGGCCGCCGCCGGCTGATTACTCGGCGGGGCCGCTCTGCTGGAGCGACTCGAGGAAGTCGTCGAGCTGCTCGGCGGAGAAGCGCCGCTGCCCGCCTGGCGTCCGGTAGCCCATGAGGTGGCCCATGTTCGACCAGCGCCGGATCGTGCTCAGCGAGACGCCGAGGTGCTCGGCCGCTTCGCTGGTCGTCAATCCGAGACGACGACTCGGCTGCGTTGCGCTCATGCGCTGGAAGTACGGCAGACGGTCCGGCCACTGACGGCTCGCTGACGCCTTTGCAGAGGTTTGACCGTTCGATCACGCCGTCAGCGGGCGCCCACCACGACCCACCGCTCTCCGGCAAAGCGCGCCGCCAGCGTCCCGCAGCGAACGAGCATCAGCACGTCGAGCCCCACCCACACGCCGCGCACGCCCCAGCCGAAGTGCAGCGAGGCCAGCGCGATCGGGACGAAGACCAGGAGCGCGAACAGCATCGCCAGGGCCAGGAAGCGCCCGTCGCCGGCCCCGATGAGTATCCCGTCAAGCGCGAACACGATCCCCGCGATCGGCTGCATCAGCGCGAACAGCGGCCAGATCTGATGCGCACGGATCAGGACCAGCGGGTCGCTGGTGAACAGGCGCGGCAGGACGCGATAGCCGGCCAGCAGCCCGACCGCGAACACGCAGCCCATCATCAGGGACCACAGCAGCATCCGCCTTGACGCGTCGCGCGCGGTCGACACGTCACCGGCGCCGAGCGCCCGGCCGACGATGATCTGGCCGGCGATCGCGATCGAGTCGAGCACCAGGGCGAGGAACGCGAACAGCTCGAACGCGATCTGGTGGGCGGCCAGCGACGCCGGCCCGACCCGCGCGAGCACGGCGCCGGCAACGAGGAACGACGCGTACAGCGATGCGGTCCGCAGCAGGATCGCCCCGCCGAGACTCATCAGCGAACCCATCGCCCTGCGGTTCGGCAGACGGCTCGTCGCCGGCGCGGCGAGGAGCAGCACGGCAAACGCGGCGCCCATCCCCAGCTGCGCGATGACCGTCCCCAGCGCCGAGCCGTCGAGCCCCATGTCGAGCCCGTAGACGAACACGAGCTCGAGGACGACATTGGCGAGGTTGGCGACCACGACGATCACCAGCGGCGCGCGCAGGCGCCCGACGCCGCGCAGGTAGCCCTGTCCACTGAGCGCCAGCAGCGCCGCCGGCAGGCCGATCGCCGAGATCCGCAGATAGCGGGCGGCGAGGGTCGCGACGACGCCGTGGCCGCCGAGGGCGTTCATCAGCGGCTGCGCGGCGCCCGCGCAGAACACGCCGAGAACCGTGCCGATCAGGATCGCCAGCCAGAGCGCCTGTGACGCCAGCTCGCCGGCATTGCGCTCCTCGCCGGCACCGTGCAGGCGCGCGACGCGCGCCGTCGTCGCGTAGGTGAGGAAGTTGCACAGCGCGACGGTGCCGCCGAGTAACGAAGCGGCGAGCGCCAGGGCGGCGAGCTGCACGGTGCCGAGGTGGCCGACGATCGCCGTGTCGACGAGCAGGTAGAGCGGTTCGGCCGCCAGCGCACCGAGCGCGGGCAGCGCGAGACGGAGGATCTCTCGGTCGTGCTCGCGCGCCATCGCGTGACTCTACGATCCCGCCCATGCGCAGCTCAGCGGCTCTGGTCGGGGCGATCGTCGGCGTCGTGGCGCTGGCCGGATGCGGGAGCAGCGCCAAGACTCCGCCGGCAGCGTGCACCGCCGACGCACGCGACGTCGAGAACGCCGCGATCGCCTCGGCGGCGCTGCCCGACGGGACGAAGCTGTCGGACTGCGTCGCCGACGCCCAGAGCGACGGCGACCTTCAGGCGATCGCGCTGATCTTCACGATGGCCGGAGACCAGCTCGCGTTCCGGGCCAAGGGCGACCCGAAGGCGGCGCGGGCGGTCGGCTTCCTGGTCGGCGCCGGCCGCCGCGGCGCCAAGGCCGGGCACGGCGTCGCGGCCGAGCTGTCCAACCGCCTGGGCACCGATGTGCGACGCGTCCACGAGACCGCGCCCGACCAGGACTTCGCCGTCGCCCGCGGTATCGCCGACGGTCGGGCCCGCGGATGAAGCTGCGCCTGTTTCACCATTCCGACGGCGCGCGCGTGGCCTACCGCGAAACGGGGTCCGGCCCGGTGATCGTGCTCCTGCACTCGGCGCTGCTGTCGCACCGCGAGTTCGAGCCACTGGTGGCCGAGCTGTCGGATCGCTTCCGCCTGGTGCTGTGCGACCTGCCGCTGCACGGCGACAGCGAGGACCGGCCGCGTCATCCCTACAGCCCGCAGTGGTTCGCGGAGGTGTTGGCCGCGTTCTGCCACGAGGTCGCGGGACCACGGCCGCTGGTCGCCGGCCACGGCCTCGGCGCCGAGGTGCTGCTGCGGGCGACGCTCGACGCTGGCCTGGCGCCGCAGCGGCTCGTCCTGCTTCCCAACCGGCTGCACCGCGACGGCGGCCAGGACCTGTTCCGCGGCCCGTGGCGCGCGGGCGCGCGGGCGGCGGCGCTGCCGGGGCTCGACCGCGCGCTGGCCCACGGCGCGCGGCTGGCGTTTCGCCCGGGGCTCGGCCAACGGCTGTCGGTGCGCGGCAACGACGGCGCCCGCGACCTCGTGCGCCACGCATTCGACGACGTCGGCGGCAACGCGAACCTCGCGCGCTCGTGGTCGCGGTTCGCACGCGCGTGGCCGTCGCGGCCGTGGCGCGAGCTGCTGGACGCCTACGAGCGCGTCGACTGCCCTGTCCTGCTGCTGTGGGCCGACCAGGACCGGATGCACCCGCTGCAGGGCGCGCAGGAGGCGCGCGACCTGCTGCCCGATGCCGACCTGCGCGTGCTCGACGACACCGGCTACCTGATCGCCTACGACGACCCGGTCGGTCTCGCCCGCGAGCTGGCCGCCTTCCTCGTGTGACGGCGAGCACGCCTCGTCGAGCCAGTCGGCGATAGCGTGAAGTGGTTCGCAGTACCGATCAGGAGCGAGACGAGACCACATGCCCAAGAAGCGCCTCTACGGCGGCGAGACCGCCAAGGCGATCAGCAACTTCCCCGTGTCCGGCGAGCCGGTTCCCGCGGCCGTCGTCCACTGGCTGGGCGCGATCAAGAGCGCCGCGGCGCGCACCAACGCGGACCTCGGGCTGCTGGATCCGAAGGTCGCCAAGCGGATTGCCGAGGCAGGCGACGCGATCGCCGCCGGCGACCATGACGACCAATTCCCGATCGACGTGTTCCAGACCGGATCGGGCACGTCGTCGAACATGAACGCCAACGAGGTCATGGCGACGCTGGCCGGCGAGGGCGTGCACCCCAACGACCACGTCAACATGGGCCAGTCGTCCAACGACGTGTTCCCGTCGGCCGTCCATCTGGCGGCGCTCGACGAGTCGACGCACTCGCTGCTGCCGGCGCTGAAGGTGCTCGAGCGTTCGCTCGATCGCAAGGCGCGCAGCTTCAAGAACATCGTCAAGTCCGGTCGCACGCACCTGATGGACGCCGTGCCCGTGACGCTCGGCCAGGAGTTCTCAGGCTACGCGGCGCAGATCCGCCTCGGCCAGGAGCGCATAGAGGCGGCGCTCGTGCACGTGCGCCAGATCCCGCTCGGCGGGACGGCGACCGGCACCGGGCTCAACACGCACCCGAAGTTCGCGGCCGGCGTTCGGCGGCTGCTGAGCCGGGAGTCCAAGCTGCGGATCGACCCTCCCGCCGACCCGTTCGAGGCGCAGGCCGCGCGCGACGCGCTGGTCGAGCTGTCGGGCGCGCTGAAGGTGGTCGCGGTATCGCTGACCAAGATCGCCGGCGACCTCGCGCTGATGGGCTCGGGCCCGCGCGCGGGGATCGGCGAGCTGCTGCTGCCCGAGTTGCAGAAGGGCTCGTCGATCATGCCTGGCAAGGTCAATCCCGTGATGCCGGAGGTCGTGCTGCAGGTCGCGGCGCAGGTGATCGGCAACGACACGGCGATCACGATCGGCGGCATGCAGGGCCAGTTCGAGCTCAACGTGCGCATCCCGCTGATAGCGCGCAACCTGCTCGGCTCGATCACGCTGCTGACGTCGGCGAGCACGCTGCTGGCCGAGAAGTGCGTCGATGGCATTCAGGCCAACCGGCCCGGCAACAAGCGCTCGGCCGAGTCGACACTCGCCGTCGCGACCGCGCTGAACCCGATCATCGGCTACGACAAGGCGGCCGAGATCGTCAAGGAGGCGGGCGCCTCGGGCCGCCCGGTCCGCGAGGTCGCGCTCGAGCTGGGCGTCTCGGCGAAGGACTACGACGCCGCCGTCGACCTGCGCAAGATCGCGGCCGGGAATATCGGCTAGCCGCCGCGCGTAAGTCAGCCGGTCGAGGCCGGTCTTACAGCCATGACGCGCGCTGCCAAGACCCACGCCCAGGCAATTCAGGAGCTCCTCGACCGCTACCGCCCAGAAGGCGCCTATCAACCAGGGACGGCGCCTGCGCCGCGTCCGACTCCGAAGTTGACGCCAGGCGCAACGCCAAGCCGGCCCAAGACGGGTAGGCCCGCGGTCTAGCGCAGCTCAGACGTCAGCGCAGCGCAGAGGGCCAGCTCGTCGCGCTCGAGGATCGACGCCGCGGCGCGTTGCGCCGCCGCGAGCGTCACGTCCCCGTGACCGACCAGCACCGCGCTGATCTGCCGGGGCGTCAACATGAACTCGCGCGCGACGAGGTCGACGAGCTGATACTCGGTGTACGGCATATCCCTGTAATTGCCCGGCTTGCCCACCGGCTAACCCCCAGCGGGTCCATATTGGTGATCGCGCTTGAGGACGGAGCCGCCCAGCGCGCTGCGCTGGCGGGCGTCGGCGTCGAAGTTCGCCGGGGCAAGCCACGCCTCGTATGCGGCCCGCACCGCCGGCCATTCGCCGTCGAGGATCGAGAACCAGGCCGTGTCGCGGTTGCGGCCCTTGACCACCTGGGCCTGGCGGAAGATGCCCTCGAACGTGAAGCCGAGGCGCTTGGCGGCGGCCATCGAGCGGGCGTTGCGCGCGTTGCACTTCCACTCCAGGCGGCGGTAGCCGAGATCGTCGAACGCGTGACGCGCGAACAGGTACGTCGTCTCGGTCGTGGCTGGGGTGCGCTGAATGGCGGCGCCGTAGGCGAGGTTGCCGATTTCGATCGACCCGTTCGGCGGGTCGATCCGCAGGTAGCTCCCCAGACCCTTGGGCACGCCGTCGCGCGCATCGATCAGCGCGAACGGGATCATCTCGGGCGCGGCCTGCAGGGCCGCCAGCCACTGCTCCCACGCCGCCCCTCCGTCCGGGAACGGGCCGTGGGGCAGGTAGTCCCACAGCACCGGGTCGCGCGGGTCGTGCAGCTGGGAGTGAAGCGCCGCGCCGTGGCGTTCGGGGTCCAGCGGCTCGAGCGTCACGTAGCGCCCGCCGAGCACGACCGGCGCCGGCGCCGGCGCGCCGGTCCAGCCCGGCACCGCCGGGCCGAGGCGTTCGTCGTCGTCGCCGTCAGGCAAGCTCGGCGTAGAGGGTCGCCTCGAGCTGCTGCAGGGCGCCGACGATCCGGGCATCAAAGAACGGCAGCACCTGCGTCATCACCGTCACCGCGATCCCGGTGGTGCGGTCGACGAAGAAGTACGAGTTGCACAGCCCGGCCCAGTTGCCCGACCCGGCGCGACGCATCGTCGGGATGTCTTCGAGCATGAGGTTCAAGCCGAGGCCGTAGCCCTGCTTGAACGGCAGGGCCGGGATGTCGTTGGTCAGCTCCGGGACGGCCGACCTCGAGCCGTCCGCGGGCAGCGGCGCGCC
The DNA here is from genome assembly GCA_963766605.1 of uncultured Actinomycetes bacterium. GTDB lineage: Bacteria > Actinomycetota > Thermoleophilia > Solirubrobacterales > Solirubrobacteraceae > AC-49. The sequence goes on along the minus strand of CAVYAT010000002.1, from coordinate 314,949 downwards.
GTGCAGCTGGTCGCTGAACGCCAGGTCGACGGACTGCGCCGACAGCACCCGCTCGCCGTCGAGCTCACCGCCGCGCAACAGCGAGCGCAGGAAGCGCGTGTAGTCGCCCGCCGTCGAGTACAGGCCACCACCGGCCGACCAGAACTCCTGGTCGTCGGCCAGCCCCAGCGGCTCGGGCACCGGCGGCCCGCTGGGCGCGGCACGGTGGACGTCCATCAGCCGCTCGCGCTGCGCATCAGACGGGTCGAATGTCGTGTCGGGCATGCCCAGCGGCGCGAAGATCCGCTCGCGGCAGTGGGTGTCGAGGTCCTGCCCGCTGACCGCCTCGACGACGCGCCCGAGCCAGTCGACGCTGATCCCGTACTCCCACCGCTCGCCGGGCTCGAACAGCAGCGGCAGCTCGAAGATCCGCTTGCTGCCGCTGAACGGATCGGGCAGTCCCGTCACCTCGTGGTAGCGCAGCACGTCGGCGTTGTCGAACCAATACCCGAGCCCCGAGGTGTGGGTGAACAGGTGGCGCATCGTCGCGGTGCGCGTCGCCGGCCGCAGCCGCGGTTCGTCGCCGTCGAAGCCGTCGAGGATCGGCAGCTGCGCGAACTCCGGCAGCACGTCGGCGACCGGTTGCTCGAGTTCGAGCTCCCCGCGCTCGATCATCCCCAGCGCGGCGACGCTGACGATCGCCTTCGTCATCGAGGCGATCCAGAACAGCGTGTCGGCCCGTACCGGCTCGGCGCCGTCGACGTTCAGGCGGCCGAACGCGCCCTCGTAGATCACACCGTCGCGGTCGCCGACCATTGCCACGACGCCCGGGAACGTGCCATCGGAGACGGCGTGTTCGAGCAGGCCGTCGATCGTCGTTGAGTTCACCGTCATCCCCGCTATGGCGTCAGTCGGACGGGCAGTGTCTTGAGCTGGTTCACGAACGGCGACTCGGCGTACACCGGCTCGCCGTCGAGCTCCATCGCGGGGTAGCGCTGGAGCGTCTCCTCCCACAGAACGCGCAGCTCGAGGCGCGCCAGCGCGGTGCCGAGACAGAAGTGCCGCCCCCCGGCGCCGAACGCCTGATGGTCGGTCGTGCGCGTGATGTCGAAGCGATCGGGGTCCTCGTAGCGCGACTCGTCGCGGTTGGACGACGGGTACCACATCGCGACGCGGTCGCCCTTGGCGATCGGCTGGCCGGCGATCTCGGTGTCCTGCGTCGCGGTGCGGCAGAAGTGCGAGAACGACGGGAACAGGCGCAGCGACTCCTCGACCGCCTGTGGAATCAGCGAGGGGTCGTCGAGCACCATCTGGCGCTGGTCGGGGTTCTCGATCAGCGCCCGCATGCCCGAGCAGTAGGTCGCCTTGGTCGAGTCGTTACCGGCGGCCATGAGCAGGAAGAAGCCCATGGCGATCTCCTGGTCGGTCAGCCTCTCGCCGTCGATCTCGGCGTGGACGAGAACGCTGGTCAGATCGTCGGTCGGGTTCTCGCGTCGCGCGGCGGTCATCGCGGCGCAGCGGGCCATGACCTCTGGGACGTCGTTCTGGGCGACCATCTCCGGCCCCTCGGGGTTGAGGTCGGGATCGCCGGCGCCGAGCGCCGCGTTCATGATCCGCGCCCAGATCACATCGTCCTCTTCGGGGACACCCATGAAGCTGCCGATGACGCGCGAGACGACCGGCTGGGCGACGTCGGAGACGAGGTCGCAGGCATCGCGCTCGCCGAGGCGATCGAGCGCCGCGCGCGTGATCTCGCGCACGCGGTCCTCGTGCTCGGCGATCCGCCTGGGGGTGAAGCCGCGCTGGAAGAGCTGCTTGAGACGATCGTGCTTGGGCGGGTCCATGCCGATGAACATCGCCTGGACGAAGTCGAGCGGCAGTGACTCGATCACCGTGATCCCGAGCGCGGAGGAGAACATCTGCCAATTCAGCGATACCGCCGCGACGTCCTCGGCGCGGGTCACAGACCAGAAGCCGGGCTGATCGGGAAACTCGGTGACGTGGCTGGTCCAATGGACGGGACATTCCGAGCGCAGGCGCTTGAACGCGTCGTTGGGCGGACCTTCGGACCAGGTCGTCCGGTCGGCCATGAGCAGTTGGTCCAGAGGTACCTCTTGGAGTCCGGCAGCGTCGGCAGACATGGCGCGACTCTACACCCCGCTGAACGGTCGTTCAGTCGTCGTCGCGCGGCGGCGGGCGGAACAACAGCGCCTTGACTTCGTCGACCGTTCCGCCGCCGAGACGCAGCGCGGTCTGGAAGCCCTCGGCGCCGAGCTCGCCGGCGTCGAGCGCGCGGCGAAGCTCGTTGACCGTCGCGTGATCGTCCTCCGCGACCTGGTCCTTCGCCGCGTCGATGAAGATCAGATGGCGCGGGCGCTTGCTGGCGACGGCGAGGCGGACGTAGGTCTCGCGCTCCTGCGGGTCGACGCCCTCGGCGGGGACGACGACCGTCTCGCTGGCCGCCATCCGCTTGACCATCGCGGCGGCCAGGAGCTCGCGGGCGCGCTCCTCGATCTCGTCCTCGGCGACGCGTCCCGCGAGCAGCGTGCGGACCTTGTCGAGCGACAGGATCGACCCGCGGTCGTCGATCAGGCGCTCGACGAAGCGATCGCGCTGCGCGGGGCTGCCGCTCACGACCACGACGAGGCTGCCCGGCGAGTAGCGCAGCCGGTCCGCCGGCTTGAGCACACGGCAACGCACGGCGACGTTCGCGGGGCGCGGCGGCGCACCGTCGCGCCGCGGACGATCCGACGACCAACCGCCCCGTTCATCGTCGGAGATCCGGACAGAGCGAGTGGGCGGGTTGGTCGACATCCACCCATGTTCGCGCATGCGCGACCTCGGCCCGGCATTTTGGCGTGCGAAGACACGTCGCGCTAACGCGTCACGGGCGTCCCGTGGAAGCATCCGAGCGTGTACGGGTACTCGAGCGTCGCGACGTAGTGGTAGGTGGGCACGCGCCGGCCGTTGAGCGTGACGATCGACGTCGTGCCGTGACAGGCGTCGAGCTGGGCGTCGGTGACGAACCGCCCGCCGGCGCCGCGGGGGCCGAAGATCGGGTAGCCGTCATACGCGTAGCCGAACAGGCCCGACGGCCGGTTGGACGGTTCCCGGCTCCACAGGCAGATGGGGTCGTCGTGGTAGTGGTAGGCGCTCTGCATCTGCGGGTGACCTGAGCAGGAGTCCTGGGTCTCATGAGCGACGGCGTCGCGATGCAGCGCGTCGAGGCCGTCGAAGATCTCGACGCCGTTGAGCGCGATGCCGATCGCCCCGCCCGAGAGGCACCTGACGTGGGACGCGGCGGCCGGCTTGGGCAGCGTCAGCGACACCGGCTGTGCGGCGATCGAGTTCGGATTGCGGTCATACGCGAACGCCGGGTCGGCCGAGGAGATCGGGAACGTCCCGGTCGTGCGGTTGGTGGGCAGGTCGTTGCCGGTCACCTTCAGGGCGCCGGACGCCAGCCGGGTGAAGGTCACGTGGGCCTGCGACCACGTCACGCTGCCTTTGACCTTGACCTTCGCCTTCTCGTTGAACGTCCCGTCGGCCGTGTCGATCCATGGCCCGTCCCTGAACGCTCCGCCGCCGCCCGGGTTGGGACCGTCGCAGGTGTAGATCCAGCCACGCCGCGCGGACGTCGTCGACACATGGCCGTCGCCGAGCGGCAGCCGCGTGAGGTCGGTCGCCGACGCGCCGCTGCGCCCGGCAGCGCTCGACACGGCCCAGGTGACTGCCGCGCCGAGCGCGGCGACGACAAGAGCGGCGGCAAGCGTGATCCGGCGCGGAGTGGCGAGCATGGCGCGGGACGGTCACCGCGGCGCGTATGCGCGGCGTCAGCGCGGGCTAAGAAGGGTGTAGGCGTGGAGGATCTGACCCGCCACGCGGTCGGCGTGGTTGTGGATCTGGTTGTGGGTGAAGCGCAGGACGGTCCAGCCGTCGAGGATGAGCGCGTTCTGCTCGGCGCGATCGCGCTCGAAGTTGCGCGGTGTCGAGTGGGCGGCGCGGCCGTCGACCTCGATCGCGAGCTTGATGTCGGGCCACGCGGCGTCGATCTCGTAGGTGCCGAAGGGATGGTTCATCGCGGGGGCCGGAAGATCCGTTGAGGCGATGATCCGAGCGAGGGCGCGCTCGAGGTCGGTGCGGCTCCAGGCGGTGCGGTCGTCATAGCGCGCGAGGAGCGCGGCGATCGGTTAGAGCGCGTGACGGCCGGGCGCGCGGGAGGCGGCCTCGCGGATGGCGGCGAGGGTGAGGTCGTAGCGGTAGTGCGCTTCGTTGAGGGCGCGTTCGAGGTTGCGCGGAGCAGTCTCGGCGAGGTCGATGATGAGGCGGGGCAGGGTCGTGACGGGGATACCATCGAGCACGCAGCGGTGGCTCGGGTGCAGCGGCCTGCGCAGCTGGTGAACCACCCGCGCCGGCGTGGGTGCCAGCCAGGACACCGAGGAGACGTCGACCGGGTCGCCGGGGCGGTATGGCAGGAGCTCCGCGTGCGCCGCCAGCGAGGTGTGGCTGAGCACGGCGCCGTCGCCGCACGACAGGACCGTGGCCATGAACCGCGATTGGATCGTCGTGGCGGGCCGGCCGACCGCGTAGACGCCGCGGAAACGCGGGTCGACGAGCAGGCGACCGCTGTGGCCCGCCGAGCGAACCGCCTTGGTGCTCGCTCCCAGAGCCAGCAACTGAGTCCGGCTCACGACGCCGTGTTGCCGTGCCGCCAGCGCCGAAACCCCACGTGATTCGCCCCCCCGAGCGGGCGGGGCGCCCTAGCCGCGGCGGGTGCGCGCGTCAGCGGCGATCTTGGCGCCGGCTGTGACGTGGATGAACATCAGGCGCTCGGCAGCGGCGACGTCGCCGGTCTCGAGGGCGGCGATCATGCGGCGGTAGGAGCCGGCGGCGCGGTCGCGGACGCCGGGGGCCGAGTAGGCCTCGGTGTCGGTCGCCGCGTGGATCGCCTGGGCGAGGCCGTTGAGGATCCCGGCCAGCAGCCCGTTGTGGGTCGCGTCGCCGATCGCGACGTGCCACTCGGCGTTGATCGCCACGCGCTCGACATGGTCGTCGGACGCTTCGAGGCGGTCGGTGATGTCGCGCAGGCGCGCGAGGTCCTCCTCGGTGCGCTTGACCGCGGCGATGCCCGCGACCGCGGGCTCGAGCACGAGCAGCGTCTCGACCAGCGGCCGGTCGTCGAGCCCCGCGCCGCGGATGAACGCCGCCACCGGGCGTCCGAGCGACTCGGGCCCGGGAACGCGCACGACGGCGCCGCCGTTGCGACCCGAGCGGACCTCGATCAGGCCTTCGGCCTCCAGCGAACGCAGCGCCTCGCGGACCGATCCGCGGCTGACGTCGGCCTGGCCGGCGAGGTCACGCTCGGACGGCAGAACCTCGCCGTCGTCGAGCCTGCCGGTCAGGATTGCCTCCCGCAGCTCCTCGGCCAGCGCACGCGAGGCGTGCGTGTTGCGTACGGGTGCCATCACGAAGTCAGTTGCCATTTGAAAGCACGATAGCTGGTGCGATGGCTCGGCTTGGGAATTTAAGCGGCGACGAGCATCTGCTGCAGCGCCTTCTTGTCGAGCTTTCCGACCGGCGTGAGCGGCAACTCGTCGAGGATGTGGACCTCGCGTGGGTACTTGTACCCCCCGATGGCCTGCTTGGCCCAGCTGACGATCTCCTCGGGCCGCGCCGTCGCGCCGGGCGCCAGCTGGACGAACGCGACCACCTCCTCGCCGTGGCGCGGATCGGGCCGGCCGATGACGCCGACCGTCGAGATCGCCGGGTGCTCCAGGAGCGCCTCCGCCACGTCGCGCGGGTAGACGTTGAAACCGCCGCGGATGATGATCTCCTTCTGGCGCCCCACGATCGTCACGAAGCCGTCGTCGTCTACGCGGCCCAGGTCACCGGTGTGCAGCCAGCCGTCGCGGATCGTCTCCGCGGTCAGCTCGGGCGCGTTCCAGTACCCCTTCATGACCGTCCCAGACCGGGCGACGATCTCGCCGACCTCGCCGATCGGGACGTCGTTGTCGTCGGCGTCGACGATCCGCAGCTCGGCGCCGGGCACCGGCTGGCCGACCGTCCCCGGCTTGATCGCACCGGGGCGCATCGAGCACAGCGACGCGGCGCTTTCGGTCAGCCCGTAGCCCTCGCGCACCTGCAGGTTGGGCAGCCGCCGCGCAAGCTCGTCGCGCGTCTCCATCGCCAACGGCGCCGCCCCCGACCCGATGACCTCGAGCGCCGACAGGTCGTAGTCCTCCAGAGGCTGGCGCAGTAGCGCATAGAGCATCGCCGGCACAAACGCCCCGGCCTGGACCCTGTGCTCCTGGGCCAGCTCGAGCCATTGGACCGGCTCGAACCACTTCATCAGGATCGACTGCGTCGGCTCCTCGGCGTGCAGCCCCGACGCCAGCCCGAGCACCCCGAAGGAGTGCGACAGCGGCAGGCACGAGATGAAGCGGTCGATCCCCGCCTGGCGCAGCTGGCGCGCCGCCGCGCCCGCCTGCCACAGATTGGAGTGCGTGAGCATCACGCCCTTCGACGCCCCCGTCGTGCCTCCCGTGTACAGAAGCACGGCGAGCTCATCGTTGGGGCGCATGACGATCTCGCCCGGCTCGTGCTCGATCAGCTCGTCGAGCCCGACCACGCCGTCGGTCGTCGAACCGATGGCGATCGTGAGGCGCAGCGTGTCGACGCCCTCGCTCGCCTCGGCGACCGTCGGCAGGAAGTTCGGCCCGCAGATGATCGTACTCGCGCCGGAGTCGCTGATGATCCGCCGCAGGTCCTTGGGCTGGAGCAGGAAGATCGCCGGCGTGATGACCGCGCCGGCGCGCCAGATCGCCTGGTAGACGACGTTCACGTCGGGCGAGTTCTCCATCATCACGACGACGCGGTCGCCGGGCTCGACGCCCAGTTCCACGAGCGCCGCACCGAGCCGCGACGCGCGGTCGGCCGTGCGGCCGGAGCGATACCACTCGCCCTCGAAGAACAGGGCGTCGCGATCGCCGAGGCGCTCGAAGCAGAGTTCGGCGGCGCGGGCGAGGTTACGGTCGGTCTCGGGCGGGATCATGACTCCTGCGCCGCTCCGGCCGGCGTCGACACGGCGATGCTCGTCGCGCGCATCCCGGCCGGGGCCTTGCCGTCAGGGAATCGTTCGAGGATCTCCTCGAGCAGGACGTCGGGATCCCAGCCGTCCTCGTTGTAGAACAGCTCGCCGGACCACCACGGCGTCAGGCAGTTGACGGCGCCGCCTCGCACGTGGAAGACCTGGCCGGTGATGTTCTGCGCCGCGTCGGCGCACAGCGCGACGACGATCTTCGAGTTGTGCGAGGGGTGTGCCGGGTCGGGGCCCTCGGTCGGCGCCTGCGCGATGCCGCCGCCGAGATCCTCGGTCATGCGCGTGCGTGCGCTGGGCGACAGGCAGTTGACGGTGACGCCGTAGCGCCCGAGCTCCTGTGCGGTGACCATCGTCAGGCCCGCGATGCCAGCCTTCGCCGCGCCGTAATTGCCCTGGCCGATGTTGCCGAACAGGCCCGACGAGCTCGAGGTGTTGATGATCCGCCCGCGGACCGCCTCGCCGGCCTTGGTGCGGTCGCGCCAGTAGGCGGCGGCGTGGTGCAGCGGCCCGAACGTACCCTTGAGGTGGACGTTGATGACCGCGTCCCACTCGGCCTCGGTCATGTTCACGATCATCCGGTCGCGGAGGATCCCCGCGTTGTTGACGAGTATGTCGAGCTTGCCGAAGTGGTCGATGGCCTGCTGGACCATCTCTCCCGCGGCGGTGAAGTCCGCGACGTTGGAACCGTTGACGATCGCCTCGCCGCCGAACTCCTCGATCTCCCTGACGACGTCCTGGGCGGGACCGGCGTCCGCACCCTCGCCGTCGCGTGCGGCGCCGAGGTCGTTGACGACGATCTTTGCGCCTGCGCGAGCGAGGTGCAGCGCGTGCTCGCGACCGATGCCACGTCCCGCCCCTGTGACGATCGCCACCTTTCCATCCAGCGATGCCATCCCGTCTCCTCTTTGCGTCGAGTCAGCCTGACGATGGGAAATCTACAGGTCGGCACGTGGTCGGACCTTTTGGTTATGCTGCGCCCGATGGCGCTCCTCGAGCTGCGGAACGTCGGGTTGAGGTTCGGGGGAATCGTCGCGCTCGACGATGTCTCCATGGATGTCGAAGCCGGCAAGATCTGTGGACTGATCGGTCCCAACGGGGCCGGCAAGACGACCGCGTTCAACGTCATCACGCGCCTGTATCAGCCGGACGTCGGCAGCGTCACGTTCGAGGGCAAGCCACTGCTCAAGACCAGGACGCACAATGTGATCCGCCGCGGGATCGCGCGCACGTTCCAGAACAACGAGCTGTTCCAGACGATGACCGTGCTGGACAACGTGCTGATCGGTGCCCACTCGAGGTCGCGCCTGCGCAAGGAGAGCGCGAACCTGGCGGCGGCGCGCGAGGCGCTGGCACTGGTCGGGATCGAGCGCTACGAGCGCCGCTACGTCGCCGGCCTCGCGTTCGGCGCGCGCAAGCAGGTCGAGCTCGCTCGTGCCCTGGCCGCCGAACCGCGCCTGCTGCTGCTCGACGAGCCGGCGGGCGGGCTCAACCACGAGGAGGTCGCCCACCTCGGCGCCTTCATCCAGCGCCTGCGCGACGAGCGCGGGCTGACGGTGCTGCTCGTCGAGCACCACATGAACCTCGTGATGCGGATCTCCGACCATGTGCACGTCCTCAACTTCGGGCGCATGCTGGCCAGCGGTACGCCGGACATCGTCCAGCGCAACCCGGCGGTCGTCGACGCCTACCTCGGCGGCGAGATCGACGACACCGAGACGGCGGCCGAGGCGGCCGAGCGAGCGTCGCAGCTTGCGCAGGCCCAGACGGAAGGGGAGCCGGTATGACGACGATCCTCGAACTCGACGGCGTCGACGCCGCCTACGGCGACCTGACCGTTCTGCGCAACATCTCGCTCAAGGTCGAAGAGGGCCAGATCGTCACGGTGCTCGGCGCCAACGGCGCCGGCAAGACAACGGTTCTGAGGACGATCTCCGCCGTCGACGTCAAGCGCACGGGGCGGATCGAGTTCCTCGGCCGGCCGCTGAGCGGTAACACGGAGACGATCGCCCGCCAGGGCGTCGCGCACGTCCCCGACGGCCGTGGCACGTTCTCGGAGTTCACGGTCTGGGAGAACCTCCGCCTCGGCGCGTTCACCCGCAAGGGCTCCTGCAAGGAGGACTTCGACCGCGTGCTCGGCTACTTCCCGTGGATCGACGAGCGCCGCGACCAGGAGGCCGGCACGCTCAGCGGCGGCGAGCAGCAGATGCTCGCCCTCGCGCGTGCGTTCATGTCGCGCCCGAAGCTGATGCTGCTCGATGAGCCGTCGCTCGGGCTCGCGCCGATCATCACCGCGGACATCTTCCGGATCATCAAGGAGCTCAACGAGAACGAGGGCACGACCGTGCTCCTCGTCGAGCAGAACGCGAACCTCGCCCTCCAGCTCGCCGACCACGCCTACGTCCTCGAAGTCGGGACGATCGCGATGTCGGGCACGAGCGACGAGTTGCAGGGCAACGAGCAGATTCGCCGCAGCTATCTGGGGTACTGAGCATGGCCACCGCCGACGTCGCGAACACCCCCACCACCGAGCCGATCACCGGTCGCCGCAAGGCACCGCCGGCGCCCGACGGGACGATCATCTTCCTGCTGGGCATCGTGATCGCACTGGTCATCGGCTCGCTGATCAGCATCACGTTCGGCCAGACGGTGGTGCTCGGGCTCGTCGCGGGCGCGTCGTTCGCGACCCTGTCGGTGGCGCTGGTGATCATCTACCGCGCCACCGGCGTGTTCAACTTCGCCCAGGGCGAGATGGCGACCGCGACGACGTACGTGATGTACCAGATCAACATCGCGTGGCACGTGACCTACTGGTTGGCGTTCGCGCTGACGATGGTGTTCTCGTTCTTCTTCGGCGCGACGCTGTACCTGCTCTTCATCCGCCCGGTCGAGCGGCGCTCGATCGTCGCGGTGATCATCGTCACGATCGCGCTGTTCGTGCTGATCGACGGCATCGTCACGTGGGTCTTCACGCCGGATCCGCTGTATATGACGTCGCCGTTCTCGCCCAAGGTGATCGGCGGCGGACTCGGCGTGGGGGTCAACTGGCAGGACGTCGGCACGCTGCTGACGACGCTCGGGTCGGTGTTCCTGATGTGGCTGCTGTTCCGCTTCACCAAGGTCGGCCTCGGTATGCGGGCGGCGGCGTTCCGCCCCGGCCCGGCGCGGCTGGTCGGCGTGCGCGTCACCCGGATGCTCGCCATCGGATGGGGCATCGCCGCCGTCCTGGGGGCCGTGTCGGGGATCATGTTCGAGGCGACGTCGTCCTACGTGCTGACGTCGCAGCTGATGCAGAGCGTGCTGCTGTTCTCGTTCGTCGCGGCGGTGATCGGCGGCTTGGAGAGCCCGCTCGGCGCCGTCGTCGGCGCGCTGCTGTTCGGGGTGACGCTCTCACTCGTTCAGCAGTACGTGTCGTTCATCGGCACGCAGCTCACCGTGCCGTTCTCGCTGTTGCTGCTGCTGATCATGCTCGTGTTCAAGCCGAACGGCCTCTTCGGCAAGGCCGAGGTCGCGAGGGTCTGAACGTGAAGACACCGACGATTCCCAAGTTCACCCCCGGGCAGATGGTCCCGGGCGCGGTCTTCATCGTCATCGCGGTGATCGTCTTCCTGATCGGTGGCGCGCTCAGCCAATACCACCTCGATACGGGGACGCGCGTCGGCGTTTTCTTCATCGCGATCCTGAGCCTCAACCTGGTTCTCGGCTTCGCGGGGCAGATCTCGCTCGGCCAGGGCGCCCTGATGCTCGCGGGCGCCTATGCGACGGCGATCCTCAACGCCAAGCACGGGTGGACGATCGTCGAGACGCTGCCGGTCGCGTTCATCGTCGGCTTCGGGGTCGGGACGCTCCTCGGCCTGCCGGCGGTGCGGCTCGGCGGCGTCTACCTCGCGCTCGTCACGTTCGCGTTCGCGTTCGCGATGCCCGCGCTGCCGACCAAGTACGCCGACTTCTTCGGCGGCGGCAACGGCCTGCAGTTCGGCACCCAGAGCCCGCACTGGGTCTACAACGTGACCTGGGTCCTGGCGGGCGTCCTGTTCATCGGCGTCTGGCTGTTGCTGCGCGGGCGTACCGGCCGGGCATTCAGGGCGGTGCGCGACAGCGAGATCGCCGCGACGTCGGCGGGGGTCAGTCTGCCGCTCTACAAGGTGCTCGCATTTGCGCTGTCGGGCGGCATCGCCGCCACCGCGGGCTCGATGCTGGCCTCCGTCAACAACAGCTTCGTGAGCCCCGGGGCCTTCACCGTCCTGCTGTCGCTGACGATCCTGATCGGCGCCGCGGTCGGCGGCTTCGGCTCGCTGTACGGCATCCTCATCGGCGCGCTGTTCGTCGGGCTGCTGCCCGACCTGTCCAAGAGCGCGCCGGTGATCGGCAACGCCCACGGGCTCAGCGTTGTCTACGCGAGCGTGGTCATCCTGATCACGTTCCTGATGCCCAACGGCTTCGCCGGGCTGCTGCGCACGCTGGTCCTACGCCTGACGCGATCTCAACGCCAGGCCATGACGACGCCCCCGGCACCGCCGGCGTCGCCCAATTCGCAGCCTCCGCGACCGCCCTCGGCGCGTCCGCCGAACGCCGTCGAACCGGTCTGACGGCGCGCACTCGAGAGCCTTCAAGTAGCCTCGATCGAGGCTGTTCCGAGGTCCGGGGAAAAAAGGTCGGACCAGTGGCGCGAAAACTGGCATACTCGCGCTTGCAGTGTTGGGGGAAGGTCAACCTGGAGGGGAAACAATGGCTAGAAGGTTTGTGTTGCTCGGGCTCGTGGCTGCGTTCGCGCTGGCCGCTTACGTGGCTCCGGGCATGGGCGCGAAGGCGCTCGATCCAGGCGTCACCAAGACGCAGATCACGATCGGGGCGACGTATCCGTTGTCCGGCCCGGTCGGTGGCGTCTACGGCACGATCACCCGTGCTGTGGCCGCGTTCAACCAGTACTTCAACTCGAGCCAGACGATCAACGGTCGCAAGATCAACACGATCTACGTCGACGACGCCTACGATCCGTCGCAGACGATCAAGGGCACCAAGGAGCTCGTCGAGCAGAAGCACGTGTTCGCGATCGTCGGGTCACTCGGCACCGCGCCGAATGAGGCGATCCAGGGCTACCTGAACCAGCGCAAGGTCCCGCAGGTTCTGATCGCCACGGGCGACGCGTTCTGGAGCCTGCCGTGCGCCAAGCCGGCGTCCAACGGCACCCTTCCGAACAACGTCCCGACGTCGTGCCCGGCCACCAAGAACAAGACCGGTCACTACTGGACGTTCGGCGGCCTCGGCACCTACGCCGGTGAGGCGAAGCTGTTCGCGCAGTACCTGAACAACAACGTCAAGGGCGCCAAGATCGGCGTCGTGTACCAGAACGACGCGTACGGCATCCCGTACCTGGCCGCTCTGAAGCGCTACCTCGGCAAGAACAACAAGATCGTCGACGCCGAGCCGTACGACGCCACTCCAGGCGCCTCGACCGACACGACGCAGCAGGTCGTGAAGCTGCACGCCAAGGGGGCAACCGCCCTGTACATCATGGCGCTGCCGCTGCAGTCGGTGAGTGCGTTGGTCGCAGCGAACAAGATCGGCTGGAAGCCGAAGGCGATCGTCGTGAACGCCGTCGCCGCTTCTCAGACGTTCATGGGGCTCGCGGCGAGCCAGGGCGCACAGATCGACGGCGCCCTGACATCCGGCATCGGGCCGAACCCGAACGACCCCGCCAACGCGAATCTGGCTGGAGTCAAGCTCTACAAGCAGATCATGAACAAGTATTTCCACACCCAGGGGACTCAGACCCTGGCATCTGCGATCGCCGACCAGAACAACGCTGCCGGCGTGGCCGGTGCGTGGCTGACGACGCAGATTCTCAAGCAGTCCGGCAACCCGCCGACGCGCCTGGGCCTGATGAACGCCCTGACGCACCTGAACATCACGAACGATCCGTTCCTGTTCAAGGGCTACAAGATCCACACGACCCCGACCGCACGGTTCCTGTACCCGTGCGCGAAGGTCGAGCGGTGGAGCGGTGGCAAGACCGGCATCTTCCGGCCGGTCAGCGCCCTCACCTGCGGTCTCACCTACTAGCCAGCTAGTAGCGGTTCGCGATGCGGAGGGCCGGCGAAAGCCGGCCCTCTTGCGTTACGCGGTGCTACGGCAGGATCGCGACAGCGCGGGCCGGCCCGGCGCTGGCGCCGACCACCTTGAGCGGGAAGCACGACACGGTGAAGCCGTGGTCGGGCAGCGCCTCGAGGTTGAACAGACGCTCGATCTGCGAGTAGGCCAGGTCGCACTGGTGGGCGGCCCAGAAGATCCCTGGCTCGTCGCGCGCGATCGCCTCCTGGGCCTGCTGAGGTAGCGGCTGGTCCCAGCCCCAGGCGTCGATCCCCATCACCCGCACGCCGCGGTCATACAGCCAGTGCGTCGCCTCGGCGGTGACGCCCGGCCCCATCGCCCAGTAGCCGGGCTGGTCGTAGAAGCGGTCGCGACCGGTGTGGATGAGGACGATGTCGCGCGGCTGCAGGTCGTGTCCGATGCGCGCGAGCTCGGACTCGCAATCCTGCGCGGTCACCGCATCGCCGTCGGCTTTGGCGCGCATATCGAGCTTCACGCCCGGGGCATGGAACCACTCAAGCGGCAGCTCGTCGATCGTCTGCGCGGGCTGCCCGCCGATGCGCGCGTTGTAGTGCCACGGCGCGTCGACATGGGTCGAGTTGTGGGTGCCCAGGTGCAGGACCTCCGCCGCGGCCCACTCCTCGTCGCGCATCAACCGTCGCGGCACGCCCAACGTCTGCGAGATCTGCTCGGCGCCCGCGTCGTGATCGGTGAACTCGACGTCGACGCGCAGGAACGGCGGCTGGATGTCCGGCGCCGTCGCGGTGATCGGGGCAGAGAGGTCGATGAAGGTCGGCATGGCGGGCAGCGTAGCCACCGGTCGCGGTGTAGGTTCGAGCCGCCATTCGCTGACGAACCAAGGGGTCCGCATGTCCGACGTGAACCACTCCTACCGCCTCGCCTCCCGCCCGGTCGGCCTGCCGACGGCCGACGCCTGGGACTACGTCTCCGAGCCGATCCCGCAACCCGGCGACGGCGAGGTGCTGGTCAAGGTGCTGTACCTGTCGCTGGACCCGGCGATGCGCGGCTGGATGAACGAAGGGCGCTCATACATCGCGCCCGTCGAGATCGGCGCCGTCATGCGCGCGCTGGGCGCCGGTGTCGTCGTCGAGTCCAACGACCCGGGCTTCGCGCCGGGCGACCACGTCATCGGCCCGACCGGGATCCAGGAGTACGCCGCCGTCCCCGCTCGCGAGCTCAACACCGTGGACACGAGCCTCGCGCCGCTGCCGGTGTGGATCAGCGCTCTCGGGATGCCGGGCATGACCGCCTACTTCGGGCTGCTCGACGTCTGTAAGCCCAAGGAGGGCGAGATGGTCGTGGTATCGGGCGCGGCCGGTGCGGTCGGCAGCGTCGTCGGGCAGATCGCCAAGATCAAGGGCTGTCAGGTCGTCGGGATCGCCGGGGGCCCCGAGAAGTGCGAGTACCTCGTCGACGAGCTCGGCTTCGACTCGGCGATCGACTACAAATCCCAGCGCGTCGGGCGCACGCTGCACGAGCGCTGCCCAGACGGCATCGACGTCTACTTCGACAACGTCGGCGGTGAGATCCTCAACGCGGCGCTGGCCCAGATGGCGCGCGGCGGGCGGATCGCAATCTGCGGCGCGATCTCGATCTACAACGCGACCGAGCGGGCACCCGGTCCGTCGAACTACATCGCGCTGCTGGCCAGCCGCGCGACGATGACCGGCTTCGTCGTATTCGACTACGTCAAGCGCTTTCCAGAGGCGCTGGCCGAGATGGGCGCCTGGTACGCGTCGGGCAAGCTCAAGTCGCGCGAGGACATCGTCGAGGGCATCGAGACGTTCCCCGAGACACTGCTGATGCTGTTTGACGGCTCGAACACTGGCAAGCTGGCACTGAAGGTCGCCGACGAGTAGCGACGGCTATGCCGCGAGCGCCGCGGCGAGTCCCGCGACGAAGCGCGTGAGCGTCTCGTCGTCGCCGTGGTCGGGATTGAGCTCGGTGATCGTGAGCGCTCCGACGCGCTCGTCGGCCATCAGCACGGCGAGCGCCGCCAGCGCCTGATCGAGCGTGGCGCCGCCGTCGCGCTCGATGTTCTCCGACAGCGGCGCGTCGAGGAAGTTGACGACGTCGACATCGAAGTGGACGGCGATGGTCTCGTGGTGATCGAGACCATCGAGCGCCCGCTGGGCGGCGGCGCGCGGGTCCAGCCTGAGGGCGGCCATGGGCTGTGTCCGGAGGCGCAGGCGAGCAATCGTGTCGCGCTCGTGGGCCGTCGCCGGGCGCTCGTCGTAACCGAGCAGGACGACGTCGCCAGGGTCCAGCAGCGGCGTGGTGTCGCCGACGTCGCGGACCGGCGGACAGGTGCCGCCCAGCGCGAGCATGTGCGCGACGCCCATCCAGTCCAGCGCGCCGTCGACGGTGCTCGCCGGGATGTTGAGGTCGGGATGCATATCGAGGTAGACGAGTCCCGGCGCGGCGCCCCGGGCGGTGCGCAGTCCGGCCACGGTGCCGATGCCGACGGTGCAGTCGCCGCCGACGACGAGGGCACGACCGCCGGCGCGGGCGATCGCGTCGACGCGCCGGACGACCGCGCGCGCGACCGCGGCGACCATCTCGACGTGCTGTGCCCGCGGGCTCTCGCGGTCCGGCCGCCAGCGAAAGCCATCGACGTCGCCGTCGTCGACCACTGTGCGGCCCAGCGCGGCAAGCAGCCCGGCGCCGCGCAGCGCCGCCGGCGCGCGCTCCTGCCCGCGTGAGTACGCACCGGCGCTCGACGGCGCTCCGAGCAGGTGCCAGGTCATCGACACAGACCCTACGCGTCGGTCTTCCGCCACGACCTCGGCGGATTGCTCCCATGGCCGGGCGAGGGCCGCTCGGCCACCTCGAGCGGCTCGTGCAGGCGGCAGGAAGCGCGGACGCCGCGGCTGCGTAAGCTGCCGGGCGTGGTGACCGTCTCGTTCGTCCTGACCGAGCCCGAGTTCACGCGCACGTGGCGCGGGAGCCTGATCCGCCAGCCGACGTTCGTGTTCGGCGTTGCGTTCTTCGTTGTCCTGCTCGTCGTCGGGCTCGTGACCGTCGCGGCGGTCGCGGGCGTGGCGGCCGTCGGGTTGGTGTGGGCCGCTCTGTACGCCACCTTCATGCCGTCGGTCCGCTGGCGGCGGGTCAGCGACCTGGCCGCCAACGAGTTCACCTACGTGTTCGACGACGAGACGTTTCAGAGCTCAGGGGCCGGCGCCAGCAGCACCGTGCCGTGGAGCGCGATCCGCGCCGCCGCGCGCGTCGGCGCCGTGTACACGCTCACGGCTGAGAACGGAACAATGATCTTCGTGCCCAGCCGCGCCTTTGCCGCGCCCGCCGACGAGCAGACCTACCGCGAGCTGGTGACCGCCCATGTCAGCGGCTGAGCTGGGCAGCGCCGGGACGGTTGGCAGCGCGGCGGTCGCGGGGTCGATGGGTACGGTCGGCAGCGCAGCAGTGGCCGGGAGCATCGGGACGGTCGGTAGCGCCGGCGTGGCCGGGTCGATCGGGACGGTCGGCAGCTCGGCGGTCGTCGGCTGCATCGGCGTGGCGTTCGGGCTGGGCAACGTCGGCTGCGTGGGCTGTGTGGGGTGCGTCGGGTGTGTGGGGTGCGTCGGCTGCGTGGGCTGTGTCGGTTGCGTCGGCCTTCGCGGCGCGGTCGGCGCCATCGGCCGGCGGGCATCCCGCGTGGATTGAGCCCGGGTTGGCGGAGCGCTAGTCTGGCCCGCGTCTCATGGCCCGGCTGACCGCCCTGTTCTGTGCGATCGCGTTCCTCGTTGCGGCGGCCCCCGCGGCGGCCGACAGCATCGTCTTCATCAGATCCAGCAACGTCTGGCTGGCCAACGCCGACGGCAGCGGCCAGTACCAGGTGACGTTCGACGGGACCCCGAGCGCGCCGTACGAGTCGCCATCGGAGGCCGACGACGGGACGATCCTCGCGATCCGTCAGCCGCCCGGCCAGCGCAACCAGCTGTTCAGGATGTCCCAGAGCGGCGGTCTCTTGAACCCGGCGTTCAACACCCCAGCGCCGGGGCCGGCCGGGGCAATCGACGCGAAGATCTCACCGAACGGGCAGCTCGTCGCCTACTGGTTCGTGACCACGGTCAGCGACCCGTTCTGCGCGTTCTGCGTCCAGGTGGCCAGCCAGGCGCTGCTGAGCCACTCGGACCGCTTCACGAACGTCACCGAAGTCGGGACGCCGAACACCGGCATCAAGCCATCGTGGATCAACAACACGACGGTGCTGCTGTCCAACAGCAACGCGACGCAGTGGACGTACACCCTTGGTGCCCCCGAGGGCGTCGAGTGGTTTGAGAGCACCGATCTGCACTTCCCCGACGACACGCCGATGACACCCGCCATCAAGCTGTTCGACGACAGCGAGGTTGCGCCGAGCGGCGATCGGCTGGCGATCGTCCGCGGCGACAGCGGCGAGACGCTGTACGTGTTTCCGATGACCGGGCTGCCGCCGGTCAAGCCGTCGGACCCGGTCTGCTTCTACGCGAGCCCGACCGGCAAGTTCGTCAGCCCGACGTGGTCGACGCATGGCGACCGCCTCTACTGGCAGGAGGGCGATGGCGTCTGGAACGCGCCGATCGCCACACCGCTCACCGGGACGCCGTGCGGCACGCCTGCGCTGCTCGTTCTCGGAGCGACCGAGCCCGACGCCTCGCCGGCGGCGGTCAACCCCGGCGCACGCCCCGCGTGCGGCAACCCGGGCAACCCGGCGGCCTGCCCGGGGCCCGGCCCGGCGCCGGGTCCGGGCCCCGGCCCCAACTCCGTGACCGCCAACCGCGTACTGCTCGGCTGCGGCTCACACAAGCTCGTCCTGTCGAACGTCGCAGTGTCGGGCTCACACGTGGCGCTGTCGGGCGCCGCCTCGACGAGCTTCGCCGGCCAGAAGGTGACGATCCTGTTCGGCGCCAAGCAGAAGGTCGCGACGGCGACCGTCGCCGCCAGCGGCGCGTTCGCGACCACGGCGCCGCTGCCGTCGCGCAAGCTGCGCTCGAGCAACAGCTCGCGCTACACCGCGGTCATCGGTTCCCAACACTCACCGGCTCTGAAGCTTGTGCGACGGCTCACCATCAGCTCGATCAAGCGCTCGGGCACCAAGGTCACGGTGAGCGGCAGGATCACGACGCCGCTGGCCAAACCGCTTGCGCCGGTCGCCGCGACACAGCAGGTCGACTGCGGCAAGAAGACGTCGCTCAAAGCCTTCGAGCCAAAGTCCAACGGGTCGTTCAGCGTGTCGTTCACCGCGCCCGCCGGCTCGGGCGCGATCTACCGGCTGACGACGAAGGTGCGGCCGTCGACCCACTCGCGGTCGGCGTCACCGACCGCGAGCCTGCCGCTGCCCGTTCTCCTTGGGTAGCGCGTCAGCCGCCGACGTTCAGGGGTAGTACCAGTGCCGCGGACTAGCCGCTACTTCGTCGTGAGTACCACCCAGGCTTCTTGGCGCCACAACCCCGGGGAGGTCCACTCGCCGTTACGGAGTCCGTTGACGGTGACGTACCGGCGCTGCCAGCCGGGCCGGGCCCACCCCAGGAAATCGTCGCAGAGCTTCGCAGTCTTGCCGTGAACCGTCTTGAGCTTGAGTGTGTAGTGGGCGTGGTCGCCGTCGGCTCTCGTGACGTAGGTCAGCGTGAATACGGCCCATCGGTTGCTCGCGTGTGCGCTCCTCTTGTGGAGGCCAATAGGGTGACCAGGCCCCCCCAAGACCAGAACCGAGTGGTTGTGGTTCGACGAGCACTTGGCGTATTCCGCGTGTGACCTCTTCTCGACCGCGATCGCACTCTTTCCATGCTGGAAGTACGTCTTGGGCGGGCCGGTCTTGAGGGCTGTAGCTGTTGCCGCGTCAGCCACGATGACCCCTGAGGCGGCGACTGTCTTCGTGACCGTCGTGTTGGACGCCGAGCTCGCGCATCCGGCGAGCGCTAGCACGACCAGAAGTCCAACGATGATGGGCTTCATGAGCCTCGATCCCTCCGCTCATCCGTCCTTGCTGCGGCGCTTGTGGATCGCCCGCTCCACCGCGCTCGCATGATCATCCGGCCTATCCAGCTGGCGCTGGATCTGTGCTTGCACCCGATCACTGAAGCAGCGGCGATGGCGACGAGGATGACGAGAACGATTCGCACGCTGCGAGCCTTTCAGCTCGACGCTGCTTTCGCAGGAAACAGTTCGATGAGGGGCGCCGTGGCGCCCCAGAGACGTGCAGCACCGCTGTACGCCCCCGCTACGCGGCGCGTGTCATCAATAGGCCGAACGACACGACGATCACCCCAGCCACAGTCTCGGAGCTTCGAGGCGTGCTCGTCGCAGCGGTCAGCTCACCAGGCGACGCATGAGGCTTAGCCCGTTTGAGGGCGACGGTCTTAGTGTGGACAAGAAGGCTCTGGGTCGTACTAGTGCCGGGGAACCGGCTGTGCCGTAACGCTTCTTCGACTCTCCGGGTCTCCGCTGAGGCGGCGAGTTTACTTTGGGCCAGCCGCGCTTCCGGCTGCACGCCGGGCGGGGCGTTGCTACCCGCCGTAGGCCTGCTCTACCTGGTTCGGGAAGTCGGGGAGCGCCGCGGTTCCGCCGAGTCGGTCGTAGAGCTTGTCGTTGGCAGTTACTGCTTGGCGATAGATGCGATCCGAACTTGCGCAGTCGCGGTTGGCAGCATCGGCGCGCGAGATCCGTTTCGTGCGATCGACGATGCCCAGCGCCGATCGGATTTCGCGGACGCACTTGGACAAGAGGGCCGCCTCGTATCTGAAGGACCGTTGTTCGGGTTGCTCGTCCGGGCCGGGGCGAAGTCGATCAACCAGCGTCTGATGCTGCCGAGCCACTCGGTCCGCGATCTTGAGTTGCGCTAGAGCCGCCGGCGAGAACGGGTCTTTCGAGCTCGCCCACGCGTAGTACGCCTTTCCGGTCGCAGCTCGCGGCGCAACGGTGCGGGCCAACGCGAGGGAGTAGTCGACGTACTGCCCGCGCCTCGTCTCCATGGAAGCGGTGTGGATGGCGCTTGCGGCGGTCGGCTTGATGACGCAGTGGCCGGTGCAGAAGATTCCTGGCTCTAGCGTCGAGCGTCGCTGGCCCGCTTCGGAGGCAACGACGCACAGGAGGATGGCCATCGGGAACGCGAGCATGATCCGTGTATACGGCGGCCTCCCCCGAGATAGCCTCGTGACGGCCCAGAACAGGAGCGCCCAGAAGGCGAGTACGAAGAGGCCGACTCCGATGCCGGCGAGCACGCGGACGGGGATCGGGTACGAGACCCAAGCGCTCGGAGTGAGCGAGAGGAGTCCTGCGAGCGGCACGACAACGGCGAAGACTGGCCCGCGCACCCACCAAGAGCGGTGCCACGGCATTCCGCGATACACGTCGTCGCCGCGCCGTTGCCGCGGCTCGCGGTTCGGGGTGGGCTCGACGACCATCGGGGAGCCATCAACGGGTTGAAGCGGACCACCCGTCGCACCTGGCGGAAGAACGACGCGCGGAGGTGGCGGAATACGGTCGACCGGCGGTTTCGCCTCCAGGCCCGGGGTCGCCGCGACCGGCGGAAGCGGCTCGTAGCCGCAGCGGCGACAGACCTTGGCGTCGCGCCTCATGCGCTCAGCGCACCGTGGGCAGCGGACCCGAGTGAACAACGAAGTTCATCCTCTCAACAACTAGTGGCCCGGTCGAGCCGAGCCTACGGCAACTGGTCCGGCAGCGGTCAAAACTTTGGTACGAACGCCGTCAGATTCAGACCCCGACCGAGGTGACGCCAGAGCACGCGGCCGATCTCACCGACCCGCTAACGGCGATCACCGCCAGGATGATGCCGCCGACAAGCTTTCCTTGGCCGAGCAACAGTCCAGACACGATCGCCGCGACGATCGCCAGGAGACCGGTCGTGCGCGCCGGGTTGGCTGCATTCCCATCTGTTGACCACCATGGGCGTTCGGTGCGATCGCCTGAAACGGCTCGGTACTGCCGCCGGCGCGAAGCGACACTAAGCCAGGGGGCCGGTCGATCGGCGCTGAACATCGGAAGCGAGTCGCGCTACGCGCTATCGAGTTCAGGTACTGCCTCGATCACGCTGACGGCGGACTCGGTTGGCACGACCTGGGTGAGTCGGAAGCCGGCGCGGTGCAGCAGCTCGCTGAATTGCTGTTCGGTTCGCTCCATGCCGCCGGTTATTACGAGCATGAACATGTCGAACATCTTGCCGGGATGGGGCGTGTCGTCGGGCGGGACGACCATCTCGACGATCAGCAGCCGCCCGTCGGGGTCGATCGTGTTCCGGCAGTTGCGCAAGATCGTGACGCAGTCTTCGTCGTCCCAATCGTGAAGGACGTGCGACATGAGGTACGCATCGCCGCTTGGAAGGCTTGAGGCGAAGAAGTCGCCGTCGGCCACGTCGCAGCGCTCCGCGACGCCGTGTTCGGCCAGCGTTGCGCGGGCCTCGTCGATCACGTCGGGGCGGTCGAACAACACGCCCTGCACAAGCGGATAGCGCGCCAGGATCGTCGCGAGGAGGGTTCCCGTCCCGCCGCCGACGTCGACGAGCTGGCGGACGCCCGAAAAGTCGTACGCCTCTGCCACCGCTGGCTGCTCGGTCGTGGCTAAGGCGATCATCGTGCGGTTGAAGTCGGCGCTCTCCTGCGGATGTTCTGTGAGGTACTCGAAGACCGGCATCCCGAAGGCGAGCTTCATTCCCGTCTCCCCACTGGCCACGACCCGCGGAAGTTCGGCCGCCGCCCGCCCGATCCACTGCTGGGTCAGAACCAGTTCCCGCCCGGCGCTTGGATCACCGGTCTTGAGCGACGAGCTCAGCGGTGTCAGCGCGAAGCGACGCGGCGACTCCTCGGTGAAGACGCCGAAGCCCGTAAGTGACCGCAAGAGTCGGTACAGCGAGGGCTCGTGCACCCCCGCAGCCTCTGCCAGTTCGACGCTCGTCTTCGGCCCGTCGGCCAGCAGGTCGGCGATGCCCCGCTCGGTGACCACGTACAGCATCCAGTGCAGCCACAACCCGTTCAGCATCTCGAACAGTGGTACCCCCGGTGGGATCGCCGAGGCCTGGACGCTCTGCTGCGCATCTCCGGTCACCGTCACCTGCGCCACCCCCCTTGAGGGCTCGCGTGCCACGGCCCGCTTGTCAGGACGCGGACACGCGCATCAGCCTACGCCTAAGCAGATCCCCATGCTAGACCTGGCTCGAAGGGCATGCTGCGCCGCCGCGCGACGTCGCCGCGATCCTACGCGCCGGCGCCGCGGTCGACCTGGTGCGGATTGGGCAGCTGACGCGACTCCGGGTCTCGACCGCCGCGACGCCCCTAATGCAGCGCTACATCGGTGAGCTTCGAGCCACCGTGCGGATGGACCAGCAAGGAGCGGCGGTCGCCGATCGCAAGGGCCCGGCCGCTGCGAAGGCCTTCTACCTCGCCGCATCGCGGCGCCTGGAGAAGGACGAGCTGCCCGACGCGGTGCAAGCGGCAGACGTCTGCTGACTCGCGCACCCGCACGGTACTGGTCAGCTTCGCGCAAAGGGCATCCGGCGGCGAGGCGGCCGCGCAGCTCGGGTAGGAGAACGGCTTCCGTTCGGCATCGCACGCGCTGAGCCACGTTTTCGGCCCGATCCCGGTTGGCTGAGATCGTCCGCGCACCTCCGCTCAGCCGGCGGGTCTGGCGTGCGTGAGCCGAGGCGGCCGCGACCTCCCGCTGGCTCGAGTGCGATCGACCTGAATCCGCCGGACTGAACCTGCGGACGCCCGCCCATCGCGCATCGCGGGAGCGACAGTGGCGTCCGGGCGCACGAGAATGGCTGGCTCAGGGACTCGCTTCCACCGTTCGCTGCTCGGTGCTGGGCTGTCTACGCTGCAGCGCGTCCCACGCCGAGAAGTTGCCGCGCGGCCGCGCGATCGACGCCTAGCGCGGCGATCATCTCGGCGGCGGGATCTGGCGGCTGAAGCTCGAGGACCGTTAGGAGCACCTGTTGCGGGAAGTCGTGGTGGCCACGGCGTGTCTCTTTGTACGATTCCTCCAGCGCTGTCTTGGCTGCGGGGGTCATTGGCAGTCGGTCCCGCAAGACGGCTTTGAGCGTCGGCCTCGACGGACGTTTGATCGGCTCGTCGATCGGGATCGGTGGTGCGTTGAAGGCAGCGTCGATGCCGACTGCGGCGAGCGCATCGTGATCCATCGCGTCGAGCGCGTCGCGGGCTGTCTGTAGGTCGCACCCCAACGCCTGCGCCAGGCCCGGTTCCCTGAGCAGCCCGAGTATCAGGTGCTCGGTGCCGACCTTGCGGTCACCGCGGCGCCGTGCTTCCTCGCGAGCGTCGATGTACGTGCTCCAGGGGAGATACCAGTCGGCTGCTTGCGAATGCTTGGTCATCGGAGTCGCTTTCCGTATTTGGCGTGGACTGATTGGCGGGTGACGCCGAGCGCGTCACCAATCTGCTGCCAAGCCCACCCCTGCTGGCGGGCCCTTGCGACGTGGTCCGCCTCGACCCGTTCCGCGAGCCGGTGCAGAGCGAGAGCGGCGCGGAGCCCCAGCGACGGGTCGTTGGACGCGATCGCGGAGGCGATGTCTTCGGCGTTCACGGGCCGTCAGTCTAGACTGACAACTCTCGGTTTGTCAACCCAAACTGACGCCGCGCGGTGTCGGGACGCATCCAGTCGCCGGCAAGAAGGCCGGCGCGGTCCACTTCGTATTCCGCGGGCGGATCGGCGAGCACAAGCTCACGGTCGGCAGCTACCGGCTCAACGCAACGCGGCACTGCCCTGACGGGGCTTCGGGAGCGGTACTGAGACGCGCCCAGCACCGCTCGTCCCGCCGCGCGCCGGGTCAGTCGACGACGACCGTCAGCGTGAAGCGCTGCACCGGCTTGGCGCCGCGCGACGGCCCGTACTCGCCGAGGCGCACGCGCGTGCGGCCCGCTGCGGCGGCCCGATACCGGTTGACCCGTTTGCCTTCGCCGCCGACCGAGCCGGGCGCGAGGTTCGGCGCGACGTAGCGCGAGGAGACGGTCGTCAGGACTGCCGGTGCGGGCGCGACGAGTGTGTGCCAGGTAAAGCCACCGTCCTTGACCTCGCGAAGCGTGACCCTGAGCGTGTCGCCGCGCTGCAGGTGCACCGTCTTGCCGTTCGACGACGCAGTGACTGAGACGGACCTGGCGGCCGCAGCCGCCGGGAGGATGGCGACTGCCGCCGCCGCCAGCGCGGCTACCAGCTTACGGAGCATCGGCGCAGCATAGTGCCACTGGCCCGCCGAGGGCGTGCTTCAGAGTTTGGTGCTGATCTTGAGGCTGGTGTAGCCGGCGTGGGTCACGGTGACGGTGATGTCCTTGCCCGCAGTCCCGCTGAGCGAGAGCTTGGCCACGCCCTTCGAGTTGGTTGTCTTGCTCTGGCCTTTGGCCGACACGGTGGCCCCGGAAACCGCGTCGCCGGCGTCCGTCACCGAGACGGCCAGGGTGAACTTCCCGCCGCCGAGGCTTGTCACCGCGGCCGCAGCGGAGAGCTCGGGAAGCAAGCGCGCGTGGTAGATGCCCTGCACGAGTGGGCCGGTCTTGGTGTCCGGGGTCCCACTCATCAGAAGGTCGAGCGGTCCCAGGCGCCCGTCACCCGAGAGAGTGAAGAGCTGCGCCCAGGTGAAGTTCGCGGTCTGGATCGGCTCAAAGCGGGTCACCGCCTTGTTGGACCGGGTGAACGCGGTGATCCCGTGACCGTTGATCTCGCCCGCCCAGACGACCCAGATCCTGCCGTCCAGGCTCGTGGCGGCGCCGCTGACCTTGGCGTGCAGGTCCTTGACTGATCCAACGGCCACCGATCCGCCCCCGTAGCGCAGCAGCCGGATATGAGTCGTCGAACTGAAGTCTGCCGCGTACGCCGCAAAGACCCCGGACCCGGTATCGCGACCGGCGAGCAGGAGCGGTGGGCCCGTCCCGTACTGGGAGGGGATCGGCGCCTTCTGCGCACTCCCTGCCGTCGGCGCGACCTGCTGGAGCCAGATGCCCCCGCTGCCGGCGTTCGAGTCCCAGCTCGCGACGACCGCGCCCGACTTCGCATCGACCGCCGAGGCTGTGTTCCCCGCCGCGTCGTCGCCGGTGTTGGTGAGCTGATACGTCGGGGAGCCCGTGCCAAAGCCCTGCTGGATCACGATGTTCCCGCAGCACCCAGCGGTCACGACCGGCGTGCCGCTGGATAGCTGCAGCGTCAGGTTGCTGTCGCCGAACGCCATCGACCCGCTTCCGACGTTCGCGGGAGCCGACCACGTCTGGCCGCCGTCGGTGGAGGTGATGCCCCAGGGGCCGTCGACCCCACTCGGGGACCCGCCGAACACGGCCTGCAGCGCACCGTTCGGCATCACCGCCAGCCCAGGGACCCCGCTCGGAGACCCGGACGTCAGGCCACTCCAAGCAAGCGCCTGCACCTGCGGCCCCACACTCCCAGA
The DNA here is from genome assembly GCA_963766605.1 of uncultured Actinomycetes bacterium. Lineage (GTDB taxonomy): Bacteria > Actinomycetota > Thermoleophilia > Solirubrobacterales > Solirubrobacteraceae > AC-49. The sequence goes on along the minus strand of CAVYAT010000002.1, from coordinate 289,387 downwards.
GGGCGAAATCGCCACAGCGCCAACGCCGCTGGACGCGTCGCCCCAACTCGTGTTCGTCGCGAAAGCGACGTGCAGCCGCCCATCCGCAGTTCGCGCAAAGCCGATCGGAAGCGTGCCGTAGCCGGCTTTGGTCAACAGCTTCGGGTGCAGGGCCAGACCAACCGCACCGCTCGGCGCGAGCAGGGCGACGACCGCACCCAACAGGACGATCCGCAACAGTCGCTGCCTACCTCGGTCAGTCATCTCACACCCATCTCGAGCAAACCTCGCAACAGTGCGCCCCTCCGACCCAGGACGGACCGGAGTACCCCGACATCAGTCGAATGCACGATAGGCCGCCGGCGCGCGGCGTCAAGCCCCGCAACCCGGACATCGCGACAGGCTCCCGTCTACGCGGCTCAAGCACTCAACGCAGCTCGTCATCGTGCTGCCCGTCGTCGCGCGAAGCTATGGCTTGGTGGCGAAGGCCTCGGCCATCCGAACGTCGAGTAGCACCTTGACGAGCTTCTTCGGCAGCGGCTGGTCGGTGGAGAAGTGCAGTGAACCCTTGGTCTTCGCGTATCCCTCGGTCTCGGTGGCGAGCCGGGGGATCACGGAGCCGCTGTGCGGGAGGTAGCTCAAGTGGCTCTTGAACGCGGCGAACCCGGCGATCGTCTTGCCGTGCAGCTTGAACGCCGGCATGCCGTAGGAGATGCATTGCTCGGCGTCAGGGACGATTGCGGCGATCGTGTCGCGCAGTTGGGCGAGCGTTGCTCGCTCGGGCTCATCAAGCGTGCTGAGGTACTGATCGATCTCGTTCTTGGCCACCACGGCATTCTCGGGGTGCGCCGCGACACGATCAAGGAGGCCGTCCACGTGCCCACCAACTGCGGAAGGCGGGTCTGGCGGAGGGGATGAACTTCGAGGCTTCGTCGCGGTACGGTCCTCGCTGTGGATGACGAGGGTCTAACGACGGGGGTTCGTGAGGCGGTCCTCATGGACCTGTTGATGGGTGCTGGCTTCGATCCGCACGAGTTGATGGCGATGTCGTACGAGCAGTGCGTCGGCCTGCTCGGGCGGGCCGTCTCGGACGGCCGCGTGCCGGCCGAGCGCATCGACGGGCTGCGCGAATTGGGTCTGCCTGCGGATACATCGTCATGAGGCCGTACTCCAGGTACAACTGACGATTGCGTTCCGCTGACTAGGCGCGCTTGCGCAACGCGACAGTGCCCGCCCTCGGGCGGAGCGGCGCACGCCGTACGGCCGCGCTTTATCTTGTCTTTAGCTCCAGTCCGTTCGCGCCACGGATTGGCTGCCCCAGAAGGCGGGCTGGGGCTCTGGCTTGGAGGAGGGGACCGGCTCCCGCGTGGCTTACGCGGATCCCTGGCCGGGCTTGAGGCGGCCGGAGCGCGGATCATCGCTCCGGCCGGCCTCGGCGACGTCGACGTCTGCGCAGTTCGCGCAAACCGGCACTCCAGCACGTCGCTAGGAGACGGCCTTCTTCACGAGGGCGGTGATCTTCGTCTCCTCGGCAGGACCGACCTTGAGGATCGCGAACGAGGTCGGCCACATGTCACCGTCGTCCAGGTTCGAGATCGGATCGAAGCCGATCGTGCAATAGCGCACCTTGAACTTGCTCGCTGGCTGCATGAAGACGCAGACCTTGCCGTCGCGCGCCCAGGCCGGCATGCCGTAGTACGTCTTCGAGGCGAGCATCGGCGCATGCTCCCGCACGATCGCGTCGATCTTCTTCGCCATCTTCCGCTCGTCGTCGGGGAGCTTGGCGATCGCCTCCGCGAGTGCCTTGTCGAGGTCCTGCTGCTTCTGCGACGCCTTCCGCTCCGCGGCGGCCGCCTTCATCGCGGCGCGCTCCTCGGCACTGAACCCGGTCTTCGTGCTCTTCTTGGTCTCAGCCATGCGACCACCCTAAGCGTGGCGCTTCTCCGACACCGCAGGATCGTCCCAGCGTCCTGCGCGCTCTGAAGAAGCCCAGACCCCGGGGCACCACTCGACAAGCTCACCCACCACCTGAACAGTCCTGCGGGTGCTCGCGCAGGCGACCGTCAGTTGATCGTCCGGCGTGCTGCAGCGAGTGCGGCGGTGCGGCTGAAGGCTCCCTCAAGCCGGTAGACGCGGGGGCCGGTTCGCCAGAGCAGCGCATTGGCGGCAAGGCGGAAGCGCACCCGGCGGCCGTCGAACGTGCGCACGGTGTGGGGAGCACCGGCGATCCAGACGGCCTGGCCGTCGTCGGCTCCCGGCAGCCGCTCGAACTCAACGGTGTTCGCGCTGGAGAGGACCTTTCCCAACAGGAAGGGGTCCGCGGCTGCGGCCCGGTTCTCGATCGTCAGGAGCGCGCCGACGCCGCGCACGGCGCTGGGCGGCAGACCGTTTCGCGGCGGCCAGGTGAGCGTGACGGCCTGGCCGGTCGCAAACACGGCGACCGGCCGTCCAAACGGGTGCGGCAGCGTGCGCAGACGCAGTCGCCTGGCCGCGTCCGTGGTGCTGATCGGCGCCCCCAGGCCAGCGCTGACGAGCGACACCACGGGCGCCTCGCCGGCGCGCTTGGACAGGGACGTGCCGATCCCAACCGCTCGCAGCCACACGCGCGCCTGATGGCGAACCGCCGACGACGACCCCAGCGCCGTGGCCGCGGCGGCGAGGAGGGCGACGAGGGACAGTGCGAGTGCTCGACGGCGTGCTCGCGACCTCCGCTGCGTCCTGGGTTGGGGGGCTGTGGCCAGGCGGTCGGCGATCGCGGCGGCGAGATCGGGGGTCGGCTCGTCCTCGAGTCGCATCCCCAGCGCCCGCAGCGCCTGCTCGAGACGCGTCACGCGTCCTCCCTCAGTGCTTCGCGAAGGCGCGCAAGGCCGCGAGCCGAGCGCGACTTGACCGTGCCCGGCGCGCACCCGAGGATGACCGCGGTCTCCTCCTCGGAGTGGTCGAGCACGTAACGCAGGACGATCGTCTCGCGCTCGCGGCGCCGCAGACCGGCGAGCGCGCCGACCAGCCGCTCTGGACCGATCCGCGCGAGTGCGAGCTCCTCCGGCGACAACGCCGAGCGTTCGGGCTCGCTGTGTGCAGCGAGCCGTTGCAACAGTCGCTGGCGACGTGCGCTGCGTCGAGCGCGGTCCCGGGCCTCGTTGGCGACGATGGCCAGCAGCCACGGACGGAACGTGCGAGTGGCGTCGTACCGGGCCAGCGCGCCGTGCGCCTTCATGAACGCCTCCTGGACGGTGTCCTGCGCGTCGTCGGGCGACCCGAAGACGCGGGCGACGCGGATCGCGGCGGCCTGGTGTCGCCGCACGATCTGCACGAAGGCGTCGCCCTCGCCGGCGAGCACGCGACGGACCAGCTCGCCATCGTCGTTCGGTCCTGCCGCCGGTGGCACGCAGCCGAAGCTACTCGACCGTGTTGGCGTATCGGATGGGCGTCATCCGGCCCGCCTCGAGCCGGTAGGCGCGGTGTAGGACGGCGTTCCAGATCTCCGCGGCCCCGTCGCCCAGCCGGCGCGCCGACCATGCCGCGCGGGCCGCGGCACCGTGTTCGACCGGCAGGTCGAGGCACAGCGCGAAGTTCCCCTCCGATTCCAGCGCGTGGACAAACGGGCGCGTGCCGTTCTCGTAGACCGTGTACAGATAGTCCCGCGTGGGCGCCCGCGCCACCGGCTCGCCGACGAGCACCGTCTCGCCCTCCGCCTTGTCGACGATCGGATCCGGATCCAGCACGCCGGTCAACAGGTCGTAGCGCAGCACCCGGTAGCCCGGCTCACCTTCCGCGTTCGCCCGCTGCACCAGGAACAGCCTGCTGCCGTCGACCGACAACCCGTCGTAGCTGTAGCGACCGCGCGGGGCGACGATCCGGCGCACCGGCCTGGACCCGGCGGTCGAGAGCGCCATGAAGCGCCCCGGCTCGCGCGTCGACACGACGACGACACGCGAGCCATCCCACGAGATCCCCTCGGCCTGCCCCGGCACCGCAGCCGGAAGCGACCAGGACCCGGGCACCAAGCTCTTGCTTCGCGGCTTGCCATCGGATCCGAACACCGCGATTCGGGTCAGCACCCTACCCCGCTCATGATGGCCAACGTTCACGTACAAATGCTCCCCGGTGCCGAGGGCCACAGCCCTATCGCCGACTGGCACCGGCGGTCTGAGGGGAACGGTCCGGCCCGCGACGGACGCTGTCGTCTCGCCCGATCCGCACCCGGCAAGGAGCACGACCGCGAATCCACTGAACAGGAGGGCGCACCACCGATCAATTCCCATACCTCCTGTACGACGCGAAGCCCTCCCGAGGTTCCCAGAGCATGCCTTTCAGCGCGCGCCTCGCGCGCCCGCTCGTCGCGCGGAGCGGGCGGTGGCAGGCGTCGATCGCGGTCCGACGAGTTCAGTGGTTGCGTCAACGCGCTGGTCGATTGGGCGCGTGCTGGCGTGCTGGTCCCGCGTGCCCGGTCTACGGAGGCTTGCCACTGTCGTTACGCCAAGGATCGCGGCGATGAATGCGAGGGAGGCGGCGCTTGATGGTTCGGGCACCGCCGGCGTCTGCTCGTGGGCGTAGTGGAGGATGAGCTTGGCGCCGATGAACGCGAGGATCAGCGATAGACCTACCGATAGGTAGGTGAGCCGGTTGAGCAGTCCGGCGACGAGGAAGTACAGCGGGCGCAGGCCGAGCAGAGCGAACGCGTTGGCGCAGAAGACGACGTAGGCGCTCTGGGTGACTCCGAACACCGCCGGGATCGAGTCGAGCGCGAACAGGACGTCGGTGATCGCGATGGCGCCGAGCACGACGACGGTCGGCGACAGCGTGCGGCTGCGCGCGAGCCGGTCGGCGAACGGGACGCGGGGGCGCTCGCCGCGGTGGCGCAGGAGCTGCACGGCGGTCGCGAGCAGCAGCACGCCGAAGGCGACGAACGTGAACGCGAATGCGTCGAGTAGCGCGGCGCCCGCGGCGATGAACACCGCGCGCATCACCAGCGCGAGCAGGATGCCGATTGTCAGCACCCGCGACACCCGTTCGGGCGGAACGGCGAAGGACGAGAGGATCACGACGAAGACGAACAGGTTGTCGATCGAGAGGCTTTTCTCGACGACGAAGCCGGCGAAGTACTGCGTGCTGAGATCCCACGCAACCAGCGCGCCGAGCACGAGGCCGAACGCGCAGGCGACGGCCGTGTAGAGCACCGACCAGCCGGCGGCCGCGCGGAAGCGCAGCGGGCGCCGCGCGGCGACGAGGTCGAGCGCGAACAGGCCGGCGATCGCGCCCAGCGTCAGCGCCCATGTGCCCGTGGTCACCATCGGCTAGGACGGCAGCGGGATACGCGCACGCGTAGCGGCCGGCATGAGCACGGACAGGATCGACGAGCGCGCCGACTCGATCTGGAACGCGGTCGTGCCGAGGCGCTGCGCGACCTCGTCGTCGCCGAGGCCGTGGACGAGCATCCCGAACACCGCGCGGTCGCGCGGACCCAAACGTGCACCCATCGCCCGCACCACGGCGGGGGAGACGCGCGGCAGGTAACGCCGACCGCGTGCGAGCTGACGCACGGCCGTGCAGACCTCCTCGCCGACCGCCGTCTTGCCGAGCAGGCCGTCGGCACCGGCGACGATCGCCGCGACGGCGAGCGCGTCGTCGCTGAACGCCGAGAAGACAAGCACCGAGGGGGAGGGGTCTAGCTCGCGCAGGCGGCGGGTCACCCACAGGCCATTGCGGTCGCCGAGGTGGTAGTCGACCACGGCGACGTCGACGCCGCCCGCCATACGGACCGCCTCGACCGCGCTTGTCGCCTCCGCGACGACCCGCATGTCGTGCTGGCCGGCCAGCAGCCGGCTGATTCCGATTCGGACGGCCGTGTGGTCGTCGGCGACCAGGACGTTGATTGGGGCGACGGCGGTGAGCATGGATCGAGGATCGCGATTTCGCTCCGCGCGGGGAATGGGGTCTGGCCCCCATCTCCTCCGCGCGGAGCGTTTTCCCCAGGACCGCGACGCCAGCGCGAGGATTGGGCGCCGCGGGTTCGCTCCCTCTCCTACGCCGGGCCCCGCAGGGCTGTGCCCTGCGAGCGAACGCCCGGTGTCCGGACGGAGAGGGTCACGTCGTAGGCGTGCAGGCGGCGAATCCGCTCCGCCACCGGAGGATGGGTCGAGAACAGGTGGGCCGCGCGGCCGCCGGACAGTGGGCTGACGATGTACATCGGCGCGGTGGCCGGCGCGACCGGCAGGTCGGGCGACGGGCGGTCGTGGATCGCTTGCAGCGCGTCGGCCAACGGCCACCCCGCACCGAGGAAGCCGGCCGCGGTCGCGTCGGCGAGATACTCGCGCTGGCGCGAGACGGCGAGCTGAAGCAGCGCGGCGCCGATCGGCGCGAGGATCGTCACCGCCAGCGACGCGAGCACCCCGGGGCCGTCCTCGTCGTCGCCGCCGAACAGGAACGAGAGCGCGAGCACGTTGGCGACGGCTGAGATCGCGCCCGCAATCATCGCCGCGACCGACGACACGAGGATGTCGTGGTTGCGGATGTGCGCGAACTCGTGCGCCATGACCGCGCGCACGTGGTCGGCGGAATACCGGGTCAGCAACCCGTCGGTCAGCGCGACGGACGAGTGCGACCGATTGCGCCCGGTGGCGAACGCGTTGGCCTGGTCGCCGGGCATGACGTGGAGGCGCGGCATCGGGATCGCGGCCCGGCCGGCAAGGTCGCGTGCGATCTCGAACACACCAGGGGCCTCGTCCTCCCCGAGCTCTCGCGCCCGGGCCAAGCGCAGAGCGATGCGCTCGGAGAACCAGTAGCCGCCAAGGTTCATGGCGACAGCGGCGATCACGAAGATCCACAGGAATGTGCCGCCGATCAGCGCACCGATCGCGATCAGCAGCGCGGTCAGGCCCGCGACGAGGAGCCAGGTGCGCAGGCGCGTGGTCATACCCCTCAGCATCGAGCTGCCGGGCCGCCGCGTCTATGGGGTCCAGCGTGTATTTCCGTGCCCGCCCTACGGCTCGACGAGGCCCGTGCGGATCGCGTAGCGCGTGAGCTCGACCCGGTCGTGCATGCCGAGCTTCTCGAGGATGTTGCTGCGGTGGCGGTCGACCGTCTTCTCGCTGATGATGAGCGCGTCGGCGATCTGCTTCGTGCTGTAGCTCTCGGCGATCAGCTTGACGACCTCGCGCTCGCGGGTCGTGAGCGGCTCGCGCGCGGGCGGCTCGCGGTCGCGCGCGTGACGCAGAACGTCGCGGATCAGGTTCGTCTCCGCGCCCGGGTAGAGGAACGCCTCGCCGCGCATCGCCGCGCGGCACGCCTCGACGAGGTCGCGGTCGGCGACCGTCTTGAGCACGTAGCCCGACGCGCCCGCCTTGAGCGCCTCGTAGAGATAGCGCTCGTTCTCGTGCATCGACAGGATCAGCGTCTTGAGCCCGGGGCTGCGGCGGTGCAGCTCGGCGACAGCCTGCAGTCCGGTCATGCGCGGCATCGAGATGTCGAAGATCGCCAGATCGATATCGCCTGCGAGCGCGAGCTTGATCGCCTCCGCGCCGTCGCCGGCCTCGGCGACGACCTCAAGGTCGGGCTCCGCATCGAGGATCAGGCGCAGGCCGTTGCGCACCACGGCGTGGTCGTCGGCGAGCAGGATCCGGGTCCTGAGCGGCGTCATCGCGCCCCCGGGTGCCCGTTGGCGGAGACGGTCAGGCTGACCTCGCACCCGCGGCCGTCCGGTCCGGGCGAGATCCGCAGTCGCCCGCCGATCAGCGCGGCGCGCTCGCGCATCCCCCGAATGCCCGCCCCCGGATGCGCCTCCGCAGCGAGACCGCGGCCCTCGTCGCCGACGGTCATCACGACACTGCCGGCACCGTCGGGGCGCAGCGACAGCTCCGCGCGGGCCGCGCCGCTGTGGCGCGCGACGTTCGTCAGCGCCTCCTGCGCGACCCGGTAGATGACGAGCTCGGTCTGCTCGTCGAGCAGCGGCAGATCCTCGGCGACGTGCTGGGCGACCGGTAGGCCCGAGCGCTGCGAGAACCGCTCGCACAGCACCGCCAGCGCGCTTACGAGGCCGAGATCGTCGAGCGCCTCGGGGCGCAACTCGATCGCGATCCGGCGCACGTCCTCGAGGCTTGCGCGAACCGCGTCCTGGACGTGACCGACGTCGTCGCGCAGCGGCTCGTCGACCAGTTTGTGGACCCGCGCGAGGCCGAGCAGGACCGCGGTCAGCTCCTGCCCGACCTGGTCGTGCAGCTCCTGAGCGATCCGCAGCCGCTCCGCCTCCTGGGCCTCCAGCACGCGCCCCGTCGCCTCGCGCCGCTCGGCCTCGAGCCGGGCGAGCATCTCGTTGAACGACAGCGCCAGCTCGCCGGCCTCCGACGTCGCCTCGGCGCCCGGCATCCGCTCGCCCGGCTCGGCCAGATCGACCCGGCGCGACAACGCGGTGAGCGCCTCGATCGGCCTCACCACGCGGCGCAGCAGGAGGACGTTGGCGACGACCAGCAGGATCAGCGCGGCGACGATGACGACCGCCTCGTCGGCCGCGACCGACGAGAACTGCCCGGGGCGCAACACGATGACGGTGACGACGACCGCTGCCACGAGCAGGACGGCGTTGACGCCCGCCACGCGATAGACCAGCGGCAGGTAGCGCCGCGGTGGCGGGGCGGGCGCGGTCATCAGGGCACCGGATCGAGCCGTTCGAGCTTGCGCAGCAGCGCCCAAAGGCGCGGCTCCAGGCTCTCGGGGTCGATGTCGAGGACCGTCGCGACCTCGCGGGCCGGGATCCCGGCCAGCAGCATCCCGAAGATCGCCTGCTCGTCAGGTTCCAGTCGGCGTCGCATGCTCTCGCCGAGTGATGGTGGCACCGGCGGGAGGCGTGTCAACCCGTCGGCCGCGCGGCGGATCTCGTCGCACAGCTCACTGCCCAGCGACGCCTTGCTCACGAGCGCGTCGGCGTCGGCAACCACGCAGGCGGCGGCGAGCACGTGATCGCAAAACGCGGAATAGATGACAACAGCCGGCGGTCCGGGTACCTGCTTGAGCTTGCGGCTGGCCCACAGGCCCGAATGCCCACCGAGCTGGTAGTCGACGACCGCGACGTCGAGCTCGTTGCGCTCGGCAAACGCGACCGCGGCCTGCGCGGTCGCGACCGCCTCGACGACCTCGAACCCGGGCTCCGCGGAGAGCAGCTCGCGCAGCCCAGCACGGATCGCCGGGTGGTCGTCGACGAGCAGGCAGCGCAACGGCGTCATCGCCTCCAGGCGCGCGCTGCTCAGATCGACGGCGTGGTTGCGGGTCTGCAGGCTGATTGTGGTGCCGGTCACCGAGGGCCTCCCAAGAGCGGAACGGGTCGCGACCAGCGTGCCCGACACCCGGCCGCCACGGAATGGGGGCAACACCTCATCTTGTGCCCTGCAGGCACCATCACGGCAGAGCAGTACGACACCGTCGTTGGCAGGCTCGAGAAGGAGGGTCTCTCGCCGGCTGACGGGCTCAACTACGAGATTTGCTTCGGTGTGCTCGGCAAGATGCAGGTCACTACGGTGTGGGATTCCCAGGAGTCGACGCCGTCTACTTCCAGGTCGAGCCAGGGAACGCACCTTCGACGGTCTCGGCGTCGATGCCCCTGGCTTGCAGCCATCTGCCGACCGCTCCGTCGCGCAGCAGCAGCGCTTGGACCAGCCGGGCATCAACGCGGGCATTCCCGAGGTCGCCGAGCCGAACCTCGTCGAGCCGCACGCCGATCGGCGGGCCCGGGTCGGCCGGGTTCGGGGGACGACCGGGCTCATCCGTCGCGGGCGGCGCAGGAGGACGGCGACCACCGGGGGGACGTGCGCTCGCGGCCTCTGGTTCCGGCACGCGATCAGCGTAGCGCCGCCTCCGGGGCCGCGGTGCCGGCCTAGTACAGCCCTCCGCTGTTGCCCTTGTCCCAGAACTGCCACGACACCATCAGCACCACGGCGATCACCGCCAGGATGATGCCGCCGACAAGCTTTCCTTGGCCGAGCAACAGCCCAGACACGATCGCCGCGACGATCGCCAGGAGACCGGTCGGTGCGCGCTGGGTTGGCAACATCCTCATCTGTTGACCACTATCGGCGTTCGGTGCGATCGCCTGAAGCGGCTCGGTACCGCAACTCGCGCGAAAGCTGGAGCCGACCTAGCGGCTGCACGAGGCCGGGCCAGACGCTGCGCGACTATTGCGATCCCCGGCCGTTACAGGGTAATTACCATCCGCGTGGAGACGAATGCTCGTGAGCGGGGAGCCACGTCGTGGAACGAGGGGGCCACTGTCGGGCGGTTGGACGCTCCGATCGACCGCGGTCGCCGCAGGTATTGCCGGGGTGCTCGTCGGGCTTGGGTTGTGCACGTCGGGGCTGGCCTCGCAAGCCACGCCGTCGCCGTGCTCGGCGACTGTCTCCAACCACGGGTATCGCATCCTCGCGGCGCGTCTTTACGCGGCTCCGGCACCGACGCCGTCGGACCCCGAGTACCTGTTGTTCTTTCATCTCAACCGCACGGTGCCAACCCAACCCTCGGGCGCGAAGAAGGCCGGTGCGCTGTTCGATTGCGTCGGCCCAATTCCCGACCCCCCGAAAGACATCGGCAATGGAGGCCACGCCGGCTGGGGCGTGTCCGGAACCCCTAACTGCTACGCAGAGCGGGCGTTCTTCCCCGGCGACGGCACCGGACGCCCCGCGGACCGGCTGTTTGTCCCGCCGCACGCCGGGGGCCGCTACAAGATCACGATCTTTGTCGGCTCCGCACGCCTCGTCACACACACCCGCGTGCGCAAGGCCGCCAACGAGCTAGATGTCGACCTCGACGTATACCACCAGTTCGGATGCGCCAACCCGCAGCCATAGGTGGCGCACGCCGCGTCGCCCGCGTCCAGCTCGGCATCGAAGACGACGTGACGCGACGAGACCGACGCGTTGACCCGCAAGCCACGGACTCTGCACTTCGCGCTGAGCGGGAGCGGGAGCGGCCCTAATCGCGGGTCATGGCGACGGGGCCTTCTGTGCCGCGGCCGGTGACCGAATCGAGGTCGACGAGAACAGCGATCCCGTTGCGCTCGGGATCGCGATCCTTCTCTATTTGTGGTGTTGCGTCCCACACGGCATCGTTGGCGGTCTCGTCGACCCGGGCTTTCCCGATGAAGCTGTAGATGCGATGGCCATCGAAATCTCCGTACAGGAGAGCGACGGCCGGGTTCTGCGCGATGGCGTTGGCGAAGCCGCCGTCGCGTTTGCGGACCCAGATCGCAAGCTGGTCAGGGCCGAACACCACGACCCCGCCGCGGAACGACAGATGCGGCGCGCCGTCTTGCCCGGTATACGCCAGCGTCATCGGCTTGTTCGCGTCGCGCGCACCAGCGAGCGCGGCTTTGACTTCGTCGTCGAGATTGATCGCCATTGATCGGCCTTGGTCTGTCCCTTGTCGTCGCGCTGCGTATCAGTCGTCGGCTCACGGCGGCGACGGCCGCCAACGCGACGAAGACAGCACGATAGTTCACGTCCCCAGTACACCTCTGGCACCGTGAACTCGCGACTCGCGCAAACTGGAGTGGCGCAAACGGCGGCGGTTGGGAGCTCGACGCCGGGGCTGGCTGGTTTGCTCGTGTCGTTCGGTATTCGCTTGCGTTCGGTGCGCCGGCCTCTGGTCTAATCGCGGGGACCACATCGGCCACAGAGGTGGGAGACGACATGGGTGCTCAGTGGAACGACGGGCAGCGGTTCCGGGGGCGAGTTGCGGTGATCACCGGAGGCGGCGGCACGCTCGGTGGAGCCGTCGCGCGAGGTTTTGGGATCGAGGGCGCGTCGGTGGCCGTCGGCTATCGATCCTCGAGCTCCCAGGCTGCGGAGGTGGCCGCCGAGCTGGCCGCTCGAGGTGGGCACGCCCATTGCGGCCAGCTCGACGTCGCCGACCAGGCCTCGGTAGACGCGTTCGTTGCCGACGTCGTGCGGCGCTACGGCAGGCTGGACGTCTTGGTCAATGCGGCCGGCCGTCTCGACGAAGCCGACACCGTGCGGTTCAGCGAGCTCGACACCGCTGCCGCCCGGGCCCTGTTTGAAGTCGATGTGATCGGGACGATGCGGATGTGCCACGCCGTGCTGCCGATCATGCTCGAGGGCGGCGGTGGTGCGATCGTGAATTTCTCGAGCACCTACGGGAACGGAACCAACCCCGAGAACGCGATCAATTTCGTCCCGGTCACCTACTCCGCAGCGAAGGGCGCCGTCCGCGGGCTCACCGCCACCCTGGCGCGCGACGTGGCCCCGGACATCCGTGTCAACGCGCTTGCGCCCGGACCGATCTCCGGCCAATGGGAGACGGAGTGGGGCGTCGCGCCGGAACACATCGACGAGGCCATCGCCATGAACCCTCTGAAACGGTTCGGCACACCCGAAGAGATCGCCGAAACCGTGCTATTCCTGGCCTCTGACGGAGCCGGATACATCACCGGCCAGGTCATCCACGTCGACGGCGGCTGGGTACTCGCCGGCTAGATGCACAGTCACCGTCGATGACGTGCCTGACGGCACGTGACGCCGCGGCTCGCGCAATGCGGGAGTCAGGGGTGGATGCCGATCAGGGCGGGGGTGGCGCGCGGATTGACGCCGAGGGTGATCGCGCCAGCGATGCCGTTGTTGAGGTCGGTGCCGATCTTGGTCATCTTCATCCGGTGAATGGGGGTTCTCATCGCATACCATCGGCGGCCGAGTGCATACCGGGTTGGGGATTCGACGAGGACTTCGCTGGCTGACGCCGGCCTTTCTGGGGATCGCGCTCGCGGTAGTTGGCTGCTTGTTCGGCGGAGCTTCCGGCCAGGCCGCACCGGCGTCCCTGGAGATCTCGATCTCCGGCAATCACTTCGTCAACGGCCTCGATGGCACTGGCCAGACGATCCAATTGCGCGGGGTCAACGTCTCGAGCTCCGAGTACGCCTGTGCCGAGAACTTCGGCTACGACGACGGGGACTACACGGACGCCACCGCGGCAGCGATCGCCGCGTGGGGCGTCAACGCGGTGCGGATACCGCTCAACGAGGACTGCTGGCTGAACACGAACCTCCCGGCGGGTGATCCGTACGGGGGTGCCGGCTACCAGCACGAGATTGAGAGCTTCGTCTCGGGCCTCAACACGCACGGGATCTACGCGATCCTCGACCTGCACTGGACCGCACCCGGGAACCAGACCGCGCTCGAGCAGCAGCCGATGCCCGACATGGACCACTCGCCGGCGTTCTGGACCTCGGTTGCCACCGCGTTCAAGTCCAACCCGGCGGTCGTGTTCGACCTCTTCAACGAGCCGTACGACCCGACCGACTTGCGGTCGGGCGACGACGGGAATGCGTCGGACGCGGTCACCTGGGGTTGCTGGGAGTCCGGGACCAAGCCGGACCCCATCGGTGGCGGTGCCCCGCCGATTCCCTGCGATACGCAGGCCTACGACGCCAACGGCAATCCGACAACCCGCTACCAGATCGTCGGCATGCAAACCCTGCTGACCGACATCCGCAACGCGGGCGCCACCCAACCGATCATGGTCGGTGGTCTCGACTACTCCGACGACCTCGGTAACACCAACGACGCCAACGGCGGCGGTCAAGGCTGGATGCAGCACGCGCCCGACGATCCGCTCAACCAGGAAGCGGCGTCGTTCCACAACTATCAGGGCAAGGGCTGCGACAACCAGACCTGCTGGGACACCACGGTCAAGTCGGTCGCCGCCCACGTGCCGGTGGCCACCGGCGAGTTCGCCGAGGACAACTACCTGGCGACCGGATGCAACGCGAGTCCGGGGGCGAACACATTCGATGACCGCTACATGGACTGGGCTGACACCAACGGCGTCAGCTACCTGGCGTGGGTATGGCTGGTCGACGACCCGCCCCAGCCAGGCGACGACGCGTGCGACAGGCACGGGCTGGTCAGCTCCTACGACGGGACGCCGGTCGCCCCGAACGGCACCGCCGTCCACGATCACCTGACGGGGCTGGCGGCCAGCGGTACCAGCCCAACTACTACGACGACGACCGGGTCGGGGACAACCACGACGACCGGAAAAGGCGCGACTCCCGGAACCGGCAACGTCAAGCCGGCGGTCACGCTGCGCTCCTTCAGCGCCGCCGTTCAGGCAGGCGGCTCGACGGTCAAGTTCAGTCTGCGCTCTGCGCAGACGTGCATTGGCACGATCACCGGCCAGACGGTCCACACATATGCCGTCACGGCCGTCAAGCACAAGGCCCGCAAAGTCTCGCTGGGATCGGTGAAGTTCTCGCTCAAGGCGGGCAAGTCAAAGACGGTCGTCCTGAAACTGAGCAAGGCGTCCAGGAGGCTGCTGGCCGCCAAGCGCTCGCTCAAGGTGCAGATCACGATCACGATGACCAGCGCGGGGCACCGCCGCACGGTCCTGCACCGCACGTCGACGCTGCACCGCAAGCGCTAGTAGAGCCATCCGGAAGTCGTTCACACGCCAAGACCTCCACCGCGTCCTGGCCAAGCTCCTGACCGCTCCGCCGCTGTCGCACCGAGGCCGAACGGAAGGCATCGGCCCCGCCAGGAACCATCCTGCTTAGGCCAGGGAGGAGAAGCTGTCGCGGACGGACCGCGCAAAGCGCGACTTCCGCTCAGCGCGGGAGCCGAGACCGAGTTCTGCAAGCGCGAGCAGGCTCAGGTCGTGGGGTTCGCGGCCGTGGTGGGGGTCAGGTCGGTGAAGCGCACGGTGAACGTCACGGTGATCGGTAGCGTCGTGCCGGTGACATTTGTGGCGGTGAACGGGCCTACGCCTGCGCCGCTGAGGTTGTAGAGCGTCGCCGCGTCGGTCAGGTCGATTGCGAGGTTCGTCGGAAACGAGAACGGGTCCGGCACCACATCCACGCGTGGAGCCTTGCCGGGGATCGGGTAGACGGGAGGGCCCTGGATGGCGGTGTTCGGTGCCGAGGTGATCGGGACGGTCGTCGGGAGGGCGGCGTTACCGCCCCCGATGACCGTCCCGTCGGGGGAGGCGACGCTCATAGTGACGATGCCGGCCCAGGCGACGGGGTCGTTCGGGCCGGTGCCGTCGGACTCGCCGGAGCGGACGCCGGCGAGCAGGCGGATCGGGACGCTGTTGGAGCCGTTCGGCACCGGGACCAGGACCGTGCCCGAGACGGTTGCCGCGTTAGAGTCGTCGGGGATATCGCCTGAGGTGAGAATCGCGCCGGCGACATCGTTCGTGCCGAGCTGCACCTTGACGACGCCGTACTCCTGCGCGGCAGCGCCGGAGCGGAGCGCGGCGAGGCCGTCAACGACCTGCTGCAACCCGGTGGTGAGGTTGGCGAGCCTGTCGAGGATCGCTGGGATGCCGGCGAGCACGCTGCTGGCCGTGCCGGCGGCCGCGACCGCCTTGGAGTCGGCGACCCCGGCGGCGGCGAGGGCGGACTTGGCGCTCTTGCCGGCGGCCTTCGCGTCCTTACCCGCGCCGGCCGCGGCTTTGGAGACCTTCTTGATCGCGGCGTTCTGCGCCGAATCGACCTTCGACAACCTCGGGGCGCGTGCGTCGGCGGCGGCCGTCGCAGTGAGGGCAATCAAGGACGCGGTGATCGTTGCGGTGACCAACCGACGGTTGAGGACGTGGGACACGCGGGTTCCTTCCCGGGGCTCGGTTTGCGGCGCACGGCGACGCCGGCGCGGGAACCTACTAAACGCGCAGGAGAGCGCGCTGCCCGTCGCGCGAGGCGCGCGCTATCGAGGCTCGGTGACACCGTGCTCGGCGAGCGTCGGGCGGGCATCGTCGATTGCACCTGGCTCGACGTGGCGTTCGTTCCCGCCGTCGACCACCCGGAGCCCAGGGTCGAACCGGTCAACGTTGGCTCGGATGGCCGTCTGCAGGTCCATCGTGTATGGAACCATCAAGCGGTGTCCGTTGCTCGACCTCAGACCCTGAGAGTGCTCGAGGGCCGGTTCACCCTCGAGCGGGCGAGCGATGCCCTCGAGTTGCCGGTGGAATCCGAGCTGCTTGCGCTCGTTTTCGGTCCGGATGGACCTACGACGGTACGACGCGATGACACCGCAGACAACGCGTGGGCGGCGCTGTGGAATGGTGACGAGCCACACGATCCCCAGACGACCGGGATGCTGAGCGCGATCGTGGCGCCGCTGGCAGCCGGCGAGCTGCCGGTGTGGGTTGCTTCAACCATCGACGGCGACCTCGTCCTTGTCCCCGCGGGCCGCGTAAACGAGGCGATCGACATCCTGCGCCACGCCGGCCACCACATCGCCAAGTAAGCGAACGTCGTCCTCGTCCTCGTCTATACGCCGTCCACGATCGCGGAGCGATGCGGATTTCGGACCTCATGGTCACTTCCGAGGTCGCTCGCGGCCGCGGGTCTTGGCGGTAGCCGTGCTCTACGTCAGCCGAGCAAGGCGTTCTGTTTGTCGTTGAGTTTCTCGGCCGCTTCGAGTGCCTGCGCCGCACGTCTCGATGTGTCGCGTCCGAAGGCTCCGCGGAGCACCCAGGTGCGGGTGAGCCGGACGAGGCGCAGCTTGTCGTCGGTCAGGTCGGGGGCACGTTTCGGGTGGAGATAGAGATCGATCGCAACCCTCTTGACGAGTGCGGGATCGGGTGGCGCTTCGGTTGCTTGTTCGAGCCGGTAGGCGACGAGCGAGGCGAGCAGCTGTAACTCGCGCACCCCGGCACGCACCGCGATCCCGATCGAGACCGAACTCGAGGCGACCATCACCCACGGCACCCGGGACAAGCGGGCGCCCCGCGCGAGCCTCCGCACGAGCGGCGTGGCGAGGACGACGACGCGCTGGATCTTGTCGGCCAGCGCTTCCGTGTCCGCCTCATCGGCGAGCAGCCGCTTGGCTTCCGAGGCCGAGGTCACTCGCTCGTCTGTCAACAGCACCCGGTCGATCGCCGAATCGGCGAGCGCTCCGACGGACTCGACGAGAGCCCTGACCGCCCTTCCGGTCGCGGCGGTTGCCCCATTTCCCGCGGAGGCGGCACGAGCGCGCAGGCGCGCAGCGGTGCCCCGCTCTTGCTCGGCCGCCATCCCGTCAGCCTAGGCCACCCGAGGCACACGCCCTGCCGACGTCGGCCCTCCGCCTGGTTCGCCAATTCACGGTTGCCAATGGGCACACTCCGCGCGCCGGACACGGACATCACTAGGCCAGGTCAGCGGGAGACCCGCTCCTCTTGGTTCGACCCGGCGCCGAGCATCTCCGCCATGACCCGCGAGTGATCGTCGACCAGGAAGCGGGCCGATCAGCGGCGATACGCCTTGGTGGTCATTCACCCCACCGGGAGGCACTGCAATGTCCGTCATCGCGGTACTCGGTTCCGCCGGCCGTCGCCGTTCGCCGGCGACGGTAGTGGGTCACTGTGCGGTTCGCCGAGGGCGGCGCCGTCCGCTGCGACATTCGCCGTCGACTCTCGTCGCGCTTCAACCTGCGCTCTGAGCGCACCGCTGGCGGCGGCTAGTGCTTTTTCGACTTGGTCGCGGCCCGCCTGAGCGTGACGGCTTTGCTCGCCGTCGTGGTCGTCCCTCCAGGCGGGGTGACGCTGACGGAGAGCGTCACCTGCAGCGTCTTGTGCTTCTTCTGCGCCTTCAGGCCGTGGGAGCTGTCGAGCTTGACCGTGAACGTCTGCTTCCCGGACTTCAACTTCTTGACCGTGGTCGTCCCAATCGTGACCGGCTTGTTCTTCGAGGACGTCGACGACGACGCGGCGCTCGCCGCTGGGATCTGTAGGGCGAGCTTCAGTGCCGAGCCTGCGATGGCGACCTTCAAGGATCCGGTGATCTTGGTCCCGGTCTGCTTGGACTTGACGCTGAGCGAGGTGAACGCGGGACCGGCGACGGTGATCGTGATCTGTTTGCTCGCCTGCGTCTGCGCGGCGCCATCGGAGATCGTCGCCGTCACCTGGTACGTACCGGCGCTCGCGTAGACGTGGGACGCCGACGCACCGGTACCGCTGGCGCCGTCACCGAAGTTCCAGGTCGCGGTCAGCGTGTCGCGGTTGGCGTCGGACGGGCTGACGCTGAATGTCACGGCCTGCCCGGTGCGGGCCGAGGTGGGGGCCGCGCTGATCGATCCGGCGACGGGCGCGACGTTGGCCGCGGTCAGCACGAGGTCGTTGCCGTCGCCGCCGGCGTCGTTTGGAGTCACCGACACGCCGTCGGGTGTTTGGAACGGGGCGCCGGCGAACGTTCCGGCGGTGGCGCCGTTCCCGATGTTCGCGATTGCCGGGAAGGTCGCGCCGCCCGGAACCGTGAGCCCCGAGGCGGCGGTGAGCGTGAGCACGGCAGCGGGATCGATCGCGACCGGTCCGGTGCTGGTGACCGTCGGCGTCGTCGACGAATCGGTCGAGGGGATGGCGAAGTTGAAGTTGCCTGCCGCGCTGAAGGACAGTGGGCCGGTTCGTAGGCCGACCTGCGGGGTCAGCGTGCCAGCGACGGTCACGGGACCGAGGACGCCGTGACCGGTTAGCGTTGTCTGCGGCGCGACGGTGACCGGGCCCGGAACCTGGCCGTTGGCGACGAAGGTGCCCGCGGTGATCGCGGTGGTCCCGCTGTAGGTGTCGATACCGGTCGTCTGCAGCGTCCCACCGCCGGCCTTGACCAGCCCGTGCGCACCGCTGGTTTCGGAGACCGCGCCGCTCAGGACCAACTCCGGTGCGGTTCCGGGGGTCACGGTGAACGTCGGGTTGAGGTCGCCGGCCCCGGTTCCGCCCAGAACGGTCGGGACCGAGATCGTGGCTGGGCCCTGAGCCGAGGAGGTGGCGGTGATCCCGCCGTTCAGCAGAAGGAGAATTCCGCCCGGCCCGGCGATCGTACCGCCGGTCATCATGACGCTCCCGGCCGGGGTGATCGAGATGTGACTTCCCACCGCCCCCAGCTGCACTGAGCCGCCGTTGACGGTCAGCCCCGTGATCGCGTCGGCATGTCCGTTGAGATCGAATACGCCGTCTGAGTTGACGGTCACGTTCGCGGTGGCCGGGAGGTCAGAGGACTGCAGTTCTCGCAGCGTCGCGCTGCCGGGCGCGCCGTCGCCGGTCCCGATCGTGACGGCGCCCGGGATTGACACGCCGGTCGTCTGGTTAAGCGTGACCGTTCCCGCCTGCACGGTCGTGTCGCCGGTGTACGCGTTGCTGGTCGATCCGGTGAGCGCCAGCGTTCCGGTCCCGGCCTTCCTCAACGATGCCGGGGCGGGGGTCCCGTCGCTGACGACGTTCGAGATGGCGAGATCGGGCGTTTGCCCGCCTGGCGTCACAGTGAACGTACGCGGGCCGTCGAGCGCGACCCGTGCGCTGATCGTCGCCGCCCCGGCAGCGGTCGATGTCGCGGTCACGTCGCCGCCGAGATCGAGCACCCCCGTCGTGGCGGAGATCGTGCCCCCGCTCATTGCCAGCGGACCGTTCAGCTTCAGGGGGATTGCGCCGAGCGTCACCGAGCCGCCGTTGACGGTCAGCCGTGCTACGTGTTCGGCGACGGACCCAGTGGAGGGATCCAGGACGCCGTCAGAGTTGACCGTCACGTTCGACGCGGCGGCTATGTCATTTCCAAAGCTGACATCACGCACGGTTGCGCTCCCGGAAGCCCCCGCTCCGGTGCCGACGATGAGGTCCCCTGGGATCGAGACCCCGACGGACGCCGAGAGCGTGAGCAAGCCCTCCTGCACCTCTGTGGCCCCCGTGTAGGTATTGCTCGGCCCGCTTAGAAACAGCGTGCCGGGCCCGGTCTTGGTCAGCCCTGACGATCCGGTGATATCACCAGAGATCGTGAGCTGGCCGGTACTCACGCTCGTCTGCACGGGCGTGGTTCCGGTGATCGCGATCGAATCGGCGATCGTGTTGCCGTCGTTCGCATCGTTGATGTCCGTGATGAAGTGCGTGCCGCTGATACCGAGCGGCGTGCTGCCACCGATCGTGCTGCCGGTGCCGGTGAAGTTGATCTGATCGACAACCAGACCGCTGATGTTCATCGTCGACGTGCTCCCGGCCGGGAAACTCACAACCGTGCCGCCCGACTCGCCGGTCGTCGGCACGCCGCTGGTCCAGTTGCCGGCGACCGACCAGTTCCCATTGGCCGGGCCTGTCCAAATGTGCGTCGATGCCAGCGCGGGCGAGGCGCTCAGGACGAACAGCAGCCCTACCGCCCCGGTGATCTTGCGAATCAAGCGCGGCGAGCACAACCCGTGTGAAACGCCGAGAGCCCAGGAACCTAATCGGGAACACAGACTGGGCGCGCGGCCGTGAGTGCGGTGTTGCCGCGCCTGCGACTCCTCTCGTGCGTGATCTTGCACGGACACAATGAGGTACTCGACCGGTTAAGCAGCCGACTTGAAGCGGCCCGGGCCTGCTCGTCGCGCAAAGGGGGAGTGACTTTGCTCAGTCATCTGAAACCCGGTCATACTCTCTCGGGCGTGGAGCGCGTGCCCGCTTGGGCCTACACAGCGATCGCCGTGGGCTTCTTTGTTGTCCCGCTCTGGCTTCATCTGAGCGTGAGTTGGTAGGTCGTCACCGTGTGCGTGATCAACCTGCCCCTCGTCTCGGGCGCCGTCCCCGACGACGACGGCATCATCCACGGCGGGCTGGGGGCGCCGCTCGGCATCGCTGTCATGGTGCTTTGGGCTATCGGCTTCGCACGGGTCAGGCGACACCAGAAGCCAGCCCGCCAGCCGCCCGCCGCGTCGCGCCCATAGCCAAGCGCACTTCCGATCCCCCTCTCGGGGCATGAAACTGCGGTTTGGGAGTTGCTGGTCGGTCCGGGGCGCGGGTTAGCGTCGCGGCACTGGGACAGGGGCTTCTTGGGAGAACGCTGTGGGGCAGGCCGTTTTTTGCGCGATGGGCTTCGAGCCCGCCTTTTCGTTGGCCGCCCCTGCGACTTGCCCGGTTGCGCTGCGAGCGCGAATCCGTCTTTGTCGTTTGCCCACCGGTTCTCCCGACAGTGTGATTTCGACGAGGGGAGCTGGAAGGTGAGATCGATCGGTCTGGATGTCCACCGCGACTTCTGCGAGGTCGCGATCATCGATCAGGACGGCCCGCAGTCGAAGGGCCGGGTGCCGAGCAACCGCGAGTCTCTGCAGCTGTTCGCGCCAGTCGTTGGCTTCAACGGATCGCGTGGCGTTGGAGGTGACGGGCAATGCGTGGGAGATCGCCCGGATCCTCGAGGCGCATGTCGCCCGGGTCGTCGTTGTCAGCCCGACGGATACGGGGATTCGTCAGGCCCGAGCGAAGACCGACCGCCTCGACGCGCTGGCGTTGGCGAAGCTGTTGGCGGCGGGGTCGCTGGATGCGGTCTGGATGCCCGACGAGCCCGTCAGGGTGATGCGCCGCCGGCTCGCCAGGCGCTCTCAGTTGGTCAATGCCCGGTCCAGGGTCAAGAACGAGATCCACGCCGTGCTGGTGCGGTGTTTGAAGGGCCGTCCGCCGGCGAGCGATCTGTTCGGCCTGAAGGGGCTCGCGTGGCTCGGCGACCTGGAGCTCCCGGTCGTGGAGCGCGAGACCGTCGATGCCGGCCTGCGGCAGATCGCGTTCCTCGACGGCGAGATCGCCGAGGTCGAGCGGGTGATCGCGCTGCAGGCGATGCAGTGGCCGCAGGTCGGCCGGCTGATGACCGTCCCCGGGGTGAACCTGATCGTCGCCGCGACGTTCCTCGCGGCGGTCGGTGACATCCGGCGCTTTGAGAACACCAGCAAGATCGTCGGCTACCTGGGCCTGGATCCCAAGGTCCGCCAGTCCGGTGACGCACCGGCCAAGCATGGGCGGATCTCAAAGCAGGGCTCCGCCTCCGGCCGTCACGCACTGGTCGAGGCGGCATGGAGCGCGGTCCGCCAGCCCGGGCCGCTACACGCGTTCTATCAGCGCGTCCGTGCCCGCCGCGGCTACCAGATCGCGATCGTCGCGTCCGCGCGCAAGCTCGCCGTGTTTGTTCTGGTGCATGCTCACCCGCGGCGAGGACTACGCCTACGCCCAACCATCACTGACCGCCAAGAAGCTGCGCCGCCTCGAGCTCACCGCCGGCGCCCCCAAAGCCCAAGGCACGACGGGCACCTGGTCGACGAACGTGGCGATGCGCGACGCCGAGCGAGCACTCGCCCAACAGGCCGAGCTGGCCTACAAGCGAAACGTCGCCGACTGGCAGGCCACCCGGCCGGCGAAGACGGGCGCGAGTGCGACAAGGGGGCACGCATTCAAAGAGCCCTCGAAGGGCTAAAGCCGCGTGGCAGACCACAGCCCCGGACGTCTGCGCTTCGCTACGTCAGTCACCCGCGCCCAACCCGCACGATCCCACAAGGAGCCCAGCGACACCACTTGACTTTCATCCGTCGCGCATAGCGCGAGCGGTGTTCGCCGATGACTGGGCCTCACCTATGCGGCGTCATCGGACGGTCCTGGCGTTCGCGCGAACGCGAGCCGAAAGTCCACGATGAGGACTGCTCCCGAGACCGCTCCCTTCACGAAGACCGAAGTGCGTGGTGCCACGAGGCCGACAACACCCCACGAGCCGACAATCGCCAGAGCAGGAGTCGACCGGCTGGAGCGGGCACCTGCCGCTCCGGCGGTTCTTTTTCTCATCTCGCGCCTAGCATGCGTCCCCCACTCACGACGAAGGGAGCAGGCTGATGGTCACCCTGAACGTGCTTTATCCGAACAAAGACGGCGCGAAGTTCGACATGAACTACTACCTCACGTCCCACATCCCGATGTTGAAGCGCGAGTTCGGGAGCGCGCTGAAAGGTTGCGTCGTGGAGCAGGGGGTCGGCGGCCGTGCTCCCGGCACGAAGGCAGAGTTCGCAGTGCTGTGCCATCTGCGCTTCGATTCCGTCGAGTCGTACCAGCAGGCGATCGGCCCAGTCGCCGAGCAGATCCGCAACGACGTGGCGAACTATGCGAGCGAAGCGCCGATCATCCAGCTCAGCGACGTGAAAGTCGTGTCCTGATCAGCGTTTGAGGGTTCGGCTGGCACCTGCGCGCTCTTCGAGGCGAGCGTCATCGTGGTCCTAGTCTCGTGATGCTCGCCGGGCCATGTGGCACTTCGCGGCCACGGAGTGAGGGCGCGCTAGGCGCCCCGCCCCGTCTGCTGCTGGGGCGCGTCGATGCGCTCGGACGCCCGGGCCTTGGGTCAGGTCGGCCGCCTCGCGAGTTCGGCCCGCTTCCCCTCCGGCGTGAAACACTGGTCGACTCCAGGGTGTGCCCGGGAAGACTTCGTGCGCCCGGGCCGGGCCTCAGCGCTTCCGACGACTCGCAGATCCCGAGCCGAGCATGCGCTCGCGGTTCGGCGCCGGGCTCAGCACAGTACGGTGAGACCGGCTTGGGCGCCGGCGCGCGCCGCCCGTTCCAGCGCGCCGCCGCGAGCGAGCTTCGCCGCCCCGGGAGCGAGCGTGGCCCATCCGGCGCGGAGGATCGACCCCTGCACGGTCCGTAGCTGCCCGGCGATGGACACGTATCGGAGCAGACGGCTCGTTCGATCGCGGTTTGGCTGACTTGGGTCCGGCGTAAGCACGAGCCTGCGGGCCTGACCGCCGCCGTGGTCGGCCAGCCCGTCGCGGTCAGTGTCGCGCGGCTGTGTGAACAGCAGGCGCAGCACCGTGTCGACGCCCTCGCGCTCGCCGCACTTCGGCTTGGCGAAGGCTGGCGATGCCGGGCTCGTGATGCCGAGCAACCGCACGAGCTTCTCGCGCCCGTCCTGGCGTACGAGGACGTTGTGCGCGTCGAGCACGCCGACCGCCGACGCGACGGCCGTTAGCGGCGCCGCCTGGGTGGCAAACCTCTGCCGCAGCTGCGTGCTGCAGTCGCTGGAATTGATCATCGAGGCATCGGCTCCCGACGGCGCGACGTCGAGCAGCGTCTGCTGCCGGCTCATCACCGACGTACCCCCGGGGTCGCTGCTGACGATCAGCTCGACCGGCACCGGTGTCGTGGCGCGTCGGCGTCCGTCCGGAGGTGCCCGCAAGAGCGATCGCTCCGCCGGACTGGTCGGCACGCAGATCTCTCGCGCGCGCCCGGCCGACATCGAGAACTCGACGCCGTCGAGGCCATCGCGTGGGAACGACACCCGGCGCGACATCGCGAACGGACCCAGCGCGGTGCTGTAGGTCTCCCGCGTCCTCGTCCGCAGATATCCGTGGCAGCCATCGCCGGCCGCCCGCGGACAGGTGACACGCACCGGGATCCAGCGGATGTCGAGCTCACGCCGGTCCGGCCTCGCCTTCGGCTGGGTGCGACACAGTCGCCCGAGCCGGAACCAGGTGTACGACTGTCCGTCACACCACCAATGAAGCGGGGTCAACGACCAGTGATCCCCCAAGACCATGCTCAGCAAGGACCGGTTCGGCGCGCGGGCCAGCGGCGGGCCCAGATCGAGCGACGCGACCTCGTCGCGGGGCAGCTCTTCGATCTGCCCCGAGGCCACGTCGCCGAGATACACCGTCGTGACGTCCTGCGAGATGAACACGCCATGGACCTGACGTGCGGCCGCCCCCGGCCGCAGCATGACGTCGGCCTGGAGCAGCTGGACCGGCTCGTCGATCTGCCGGCCGAGCGAGATGATCGCAGCGGCCAGGACGGCGATTGCGGCCAGTCGCCATGGCGATGGCCTGCCCCGGCGGCGCGTCGCGCCGAAGCCGCGCCACCAGTACACGAACACGAGCAGCAGCGCGAGCCAGGTGACGCTCGCCCACGACACGGGAAGCGTGAGAAACAGGATTGCCGCCACTGCGACGGCGACGATGCGTAAGACCAACACGAGCGTCTTGGGCTGCTCGTCGTTCCACACGAGCGCGGCCGCGACGCCGGCGCTGACAAGCGCCGGCAGCACCATGACCCGTAGGCCGACGGCGAGGATCTGCTCGCGCGTCATCACGGCAATCGCTTGGTCGGCGGGCAGCCCGGCCTTGCTGAAGCGCAGCCACATCACGATGCCGCCGAGCAGGTGGACAATGATCACCAGCCCCGCGATCGACCCCACGGCGGTCAGGACCGGCTGGGCCCACTTCCAGATGCCCTCGTCCTTCGCGGGATCGTTCGCACCCGCCACGAGGCGACCCTGCGACGACTGGCGCAGTGCCGTCAGACTAAACGCGTCAATGTGGAACTATTGCGGAGAAAGCTCTGCAAGATGCAGGCAGCCGCGGTGCCGTCACGGCGTCCTGATCCGCGCCGCGCGAGCGGCAGAACCATCCAGCGCGTTGACGAACTCATCCTCCCTGGGGCGAATGCGGAGTCGCAAGGCGTTACCGCACAGCCGGTTTCAAACCAACGAGTACTACCCCCCGCCGACATTCATCGCGACGTACTTCGTCTCCAGGTACTCCTCGATGCCCTCGGTGCCGCCCTCGCGGCCGAAGCCCGACTGCTTGACGCCGCCGAACGGCGCGCCGGCGTTGGACACCAGGCCCTGGTTGAAGCCGATCATGCCGGTCTCCAGGCGTTCGATGACCCTGAACGCGCGGTCGATGTCCTGCGTGAACAGGTAGGCGACCAGCCCGTACTCGGTCGCATTGGCGGCGGCGATCGCCTCATCATCGGATGAGAACGACATGACGGGCGCGACCGGGCCGAAGATCTCCTCGCGCAGCAACTCCGCGTTGTCGGGGATGTCGGCGAGGACCGTCGGCGCATAGAAGTAACCGGGGCCGTCGAGGCGCTCGCCGCCGGTGACGACCGATGCGCCCTTGGCGCGCGCGTCCTGCACGAGATCTGCCACCTTCCCGCGCTGCGTGTCGTCGATCAGCGGCCCGACCTGGGCGCCGTCCTCCGTCCCGCGCGCGACCTTCAGCGCGCCGATCTTCGCCGCGAGCTTGGTCGTGAACTCGTCGGCGACCTGCTCGTGGACGTGGAAGCGGTTGGCGCTCGTGCACGCCTCGCCGCCGTTGCGCATCTTGGCCAGCAGCGCGCCGTCGACCGCCTTGTCGATGTCGGCGTCGGCGAAGACGAGGAACGGGGCGTTACCGCCGAGCTCCATCGACACGCGCAGGACCTGATCGGCCGACTGGGCGATGAGCACCTTGCCGACTTCGGTCGAGCCGGTGAAGCTCAGCTTGCGCGTCCGCGGGTCCTTGATCAGCGGCTCCATGATCTGGCCGCTGGACCGGGCCGTGATGACGTTCAGCACGCCGTCGGGAAGCCCCGCCTGCTGGAGGATCTGCGCCATCGCGAGCATCGACAGCGGCGTCTGCTTGGCCGGCTTGACGACCATCGTGCAGCCGGCGGCGATCGCCGGGCCGACCTTGCGCGTGCCCATCGCCAGCGGGAAGTTCCACGGCGTGATGAACACGCACGGGCCGACCGGCTGCTTCATCACCAGCACGCGCCCCGCGCCGGCCTCGTTGGACGTGTAGCGCCCGGCGATCCGCACCGCCTCCTCGGAGAACCAGCGAAAGAAACTCGCGGCGTAGGCGATCTCGCCCTTGGACTCGGCGATCGGCTTGCCCATCTCGAGCGTCATCAGCAGCGCGAGCTCGTCCTGGCGATCCATGATCGCCTCATAGGCGCGGCGCAGGATCTCACCGCGTTCGCGCGGGGCCGAGTTGCGCCAGTCGGCGAACGTGTCGTGCGCCGCCTGGAGCGCCGCGTCGGCGTCGGCCGCGGTCGCGTCCGCAACCTGCGCGATCGTCTCGCCGGTCGCCGGATCCTCGACGGCGACCGTGTCGCCGCCCGAGCCGTCACGCCACTCCCCGCCGATCAAGAGCCGGTGGGGAACGCTGTCGACGATTGTCTGCTCAGCGGATGCGATAGCCATGCCGCGAGCCTACTCCTGGCAGGATTTCGCCCACGTCCACCGACGCCGCAGGGCGCGGGCCTGGCGTCGGCGAACAGGGATCGATCTACCCTGGATTGCTCGTGAGGCGCACTTGCAGACACGCCACGGCGCTCGCCGCGCTCGCCCTCGCCTGCCCGGGCGTGGCGGCGGCCAAGCCCGCGCTGTACATCTCCGGTGCCGGATTCGGTCACGGCATCGGCATGAGCCAGTACGGTGCCGACGGCTTCGCGCGCCATGGCTACGACTACGCAACGATCCTCGGCCACTACTACGCCGCGACGACGCTCGGCACGGTACCGACGTCCCAGCACGTGCGGGTGCTGATGACGACTCGGGCGACGGCCTCGTTCAGCGGCGCGTCACGCGCCGGCGGCCATTCGCTGTCGCCCGCGCGACGCTACTCCGCCGTCGCGGCCGGCGGATCGGTGTCGCTGGTCAGCTCGACCGGGCGGAGCGTCGGAACGTTCGCCGCGCCGCTGCGAGTCAGCGGACCGAGGCCGCTGCGCCTCTACGGGACGGCCGGCAACGGCGTGCGCGACGGGCGCTACCGCGGCGCGCTGGAGCTGACGCCGGTCGGCGGGCAGGTGGAGGTCGTCAACGTCGTCGCGCTGGAGAGCTACGTGCGCGGCGTCGTCGCGGCCGAGGTGCCGGCCTCGTGGCCGATGGCGGCACTTCAGACCCAGGCCGTCGCGACGCGGACGTACGCGATCGCCGCGACGGTCAGCGGCCAGCCGTACACGCAGTACTCCGACACGCGCTCGCAGTCATACCGCGGCGTCGGCGCCGAGACGCCGCGGTCGGACGACGCCGTTCGTGCGACCGCGGGCCAGGTCGTCATGTACCTCGACAAGCCGGTCGCGACCTACTTCTTCTCGTCGTCGGGCGGCGAGACCGAGGACGTGCAGAACGTGTTCCTCGGCACGCAGCCCGACCCGTGGCTGACCGCCGTCGACGACCCCTATGACGCGCTGTCGCCCGACCATCGCTGGGGGCCGATCACGCTGTCGCTGTCGACGGTCCAGTCGCGGCTCGGCGGGCTGATCAAGGGCAGCTTCCAGGGCATCCACGTGACGCGGCGGGGCGCCTCGCCGCGGATCGTCTCGGCCCAGGTGCTCGGCAGCGGTGGCGCCACGACGGTCAGCGGGCCCCAGCTGCAGGCGCGGCTCGGCCTCAAGGACACGTGGGCCTACTTCTCGACCACCCACGCGCCGGTCGTGCCGCCGACCCCCGGCGCGCCGACCGGCCCGGCCGCGCCGACGCAGACGCTGCCCACGGCACCGACCGGGGGCGGGGTCGCGCCGCCGACCACCACGACGACCGCGACGACGCCGTCCGGTGGCGGGACGCCGGCGCCGTGAAGCCGCTGCTCGTCGTCGACACGCCGTCGCTCATGTACCGCGCGTTCTACGCGCTGCCGGACTCGATCACGGGCCGCGACGGGATGGCGGTCAACGCGCTGCTGGGCACCGCGAATCTCGTGCTCCAGGTCGTCGAGCGCGACGATCCGCGGGCGGTCGTCCTGTGCTTCGGGGCCGAGGCGGCGGTCTACCGCAAGGCGCTCTACGAGCCCTACCACGGCGACCGTCCCGAGATGCCCGACAAGCTCGTACCCCAGTGGGCGGCGGCGCACGAGTTCTTCACCGCCTTCGGCTGGACGGTGCTCGGCCACGACGAGCTCGAAGCGGACGACCTGCTCGGCTCGCTGGCCGCGGTCGAGCGCGAGGCCGGCGGCCGCGCCCTGCTGTTCACCGGCGATCGCGACATGTTCCAGTGCGTCGACGACGCGGTGACGGTCCTGTGGCCGGGGGGACGCGCGGCCGACGGACCGGTGGCGATCGACCCCGACGGCGTGCGCGAGCGCTACGGCATCGAGCCGGCGCAGGTGCCGGACTTCATCGCGCTGCGCGGCGACCCGTCCGACGGCCTGCCCGGAGCCCGCGGGATCGGCGAGAAGACCGCTCGCGACCTGCTGCGCGCCCACGGCACGCTGGAGGAGGTCATTGCCCACGCGGCCGACCAGACGCCGCGCATCGCCGCCGCACTGACCGGCCAGGCCGACGAGCTGCGGGCGTTCCTCGATATCGCCACCCTGAGGACCGTCGATGTGAAGCGTCCCGCCGACGCGCCACTGGACCGCGAAGGCGCCGCGGCGGCGGCGCGAACGTTCGGCATGAACCGCCTCGCGGAGCGTTTGGGCAGCTGACCCGCCAGACTGGCGGCCGTGCCCAACGAACTCGCCCTCGACGCGCGCGGGCTGACGCGCAGCTACGGCCGCCTCGTCGCCCTGAAGTCGCTCGACCTCAAGCTGCGCCCCGGGGAGTGCGTCGCGCTGATCGGCGCCAACGGCAGCGGCAAGTCGACGGCGGTCAAGGCGATGACCGGCCTGCTCGAGCCCAGCGACGGATCGGTTCGCATCGCGGGCTTCGATCCGCACGTCGAGCCCGAGGCCGAGTCGGCGCGCGCCGCCCTGGCGCTGGTACCCGACTCGCCGCTGCTCTACGACGACCTCACGGTTCGCCAGCACCTCGAGCTCGTCACGCTTGCCCACGGCGCCGACGACGGCGGAATCGACGAGCTGCTCGAGCGCCTCGGGCTGACCGCGCGGGCCGGCTTCCTGCCGGCCGAGCTGTCGCGCGGGATGCGCCAGAAGACCGGCGCTGGCGTGCGCACTGATCCGCCCGGCGCAGCTGCTGGTGCTCGACGAGCCGGTGGTCGGCCTTGATCCGCCGTCGCAGGCGCTGCTGCGCGAGCTGCTGATCGATGCCAAGGGTCGCGGCACGGCGGTGCTGCTGACCACGCACCAGATGGCGTTCGCCGAGGGGGTCGCCGATCGCGCGGTCCTGCTCGACGAAGGCGAGGTGCTCGACCGCGGCCCGTGGGCCGAGGTCCGCGCGCGCGCCGTGAAGCGCGGATGGCTGCCCGATGAGCAGTGACGCGATCGCGCTGCCCGGCGGCGGCACGGTCGGCGAGATCCGCGCCTGGTGGCGCACCGTACGGCCGCCGCCGAGCCTCGGCAAGCGCCTCGAGCCGGTCTACTTCGTCGGCATCACGCTGGCGATCCTCGGGCCGTTCGTCTACGGCACGGCGAGCTCGGCGCTCGCCGACGTCGCCACCCCGCGCGCGGTCGCGCAGTGGGGGCCGTCGCTGGCGCTGGTCGGCGTTGCTGGCGCTCGTGCGCTGGGGCGCGGTCCAGGGCCCCGTCGTGTTCTCGGTCCCCGACGTCGCCCAGCTGCTCGGCGCCCCGCTGCCGCGCACCGACCTGGCGCTGCGCCCGCTTGTACGCAGCCTGGCGATCGCCACCGCCGGCGCCGCGGTCGCCGCGGCGCTGGCGCTGATCGGGATCGCCGGACACCACCGCGAGCTGCCGGTCGCGCGGGGAATCGGCTTCGGAGCAGCGGTCGTCGCGCTGGGCTTGCTCGGCGTCGCCGGCGCGTCGCTGGTCGAGGGCTCGCCGCGCCTGGACCGGGTGACCCGGGTGGCGACGTGGCCGGTCGTCGCGATCGCGATCGCGCTCGTCGTCGTCAGTTCGTCGAGCGCCAGCGCGCGCACCGCCGTGCTGTGGTCAGGGCCGTGGGGCTGGGCGATCCAGCCGGTCGTCGGCACGCAGCATCACTGGGGCCTCGCGCTCGTCCTGCTCGCCCTCGTCACCGCGGCGGCGATCGCGATCGCGCTGCGCCGGCGCGGCATGACCTCGACCGAGCGCCACATGCTGCGCGCCGAGGCCCGCAGCGGCGCGATCGCTTCGCTGTACTCGATGAACGCGCGCTTCGTCGGGCGCAGCCTGGCCGGCGTCGGCCGCCGTTCGGGGCGCACGCGCGGGGTCATGCTGCGCCCGCCGCGGCGCCCCGCCCTGGCAATCGCGTGGCGCGACGCGATCGCCGCGCTGGGCACTCCGCAGCGTCTCGGCGAGGCGATCGTCCTGGCGCTCGGCGGCGCGCTCGTCTGCCTGCTCAACGCCGACCACCCGGCCGCGGTCGCCGGCGGTGCGCTGGCCATCTACCTCGGCGCCTCGCGGCTGCTCGAGCCGCTGCGCTCGGAGACCGACACGCCCGACCGTGTTCGCGTGCTGTTGCGGGAACCGATGGGCCGCGTGCTGGCCAAGCACGCGCTGGTGCCCGGCGTGCTGGCGTTCGTGGCCGCGCTGATCGGGGTCGCCGGCGTCGCGGCGGCCGGCGCGCTGCCCGACCACGGCGGGGCGGTCGCGGTGCTGCTCGTCCTCTCGACGATCCCGATCGCGCTGTGCGCGGCGCTCAGCAGCCGCCGCGGCGGCCAGCTCTCCGACAGCGTGATGTCGTTCGCGGCGACCGACCAGAGCGGCTTCGGTGGTGTGCTGATCGTCGCCTGGATCATCGCCTTCCCGGTGCTGGCGGTCGGGCTGGGAACGCTCGCGGTGAGCGTTCCGGCCCACGGGACGAAGGGCGTCGGGCAGGTGGCGGTCCTGCTCGTGGCGGCCGCGATCGCGATGGAGCGCGGGCTGCGCTGGGAGCGCTTCGCCCCCTAGATCAACCATCTACGGGGTGAACTTGACGGTGATCACGTCACCGTCCTGCATCACGTAGTCGCGCCCCTCGATCCGCAGCGTGCCACGGTCACGTGCTCCGGCGTAGCCGCCCGCGTCGACGAGCTCGTCCCAGCCGATCACCTCGGCGCGCACGAAGCCCTTCTGGATGTCGCTGTGGATGTCTCCGGCCGCGTGCCACACGGTCAGTCCGCGGCGCAGGTGCCATGACTGGGCCGGCTTGTCCTCGCCCGCGGTGAAGAAGGCGATCAGCTCCAGCAGCGCGAACGCGCCGTCGACGATCCGCCGCAGGCTCGACTCCCCGATCCCGAGGTCGGCCCGCATCGACGCCGCGTCGTCGTCGTCGAGCTCCGACAGCTCGGCCTCCAGCCGCGACGAGACCGCGACCGCGCCGGCGCCGATCTGAGCCGCGTGCTGGGCCACCGCCTCCGGCACCTCGCTGGCGCCCTCGTCGACGTTGGCCACGAACAGCACCGGCTTGGCGGTCAGCGGCGACAGCTCGCGCAGCGCGTTGGGCGCGCCCTCGGGCACGGGCACCGTCGCAACCGTGCGCCCGGCGCCGAGCGCGGCGATCACGTCCGTCAGCCACGCCTCGTCGGCCACCGCCTCCTTGTCGCCGCTGCGCGCCTGGCGGGTGACGCGCTCCAGCCGGCGTTCGGCCTGCTCGAGGTCGGCGTAGATCAGCTCGGTCTCGATCGTCTCGATGTCGGCCAGCGGATCGACCCGCCCGTCGGGGTGGATGACGTTGGCGTCGGTGTGGGCGCGGACGACGTGGAGGATCGCGTCGGTCTCGCGGATGTTGGCCAGGAACTTGTTGCCCAGCCCCTCGCCCTGGTGGGCGCCCGCAACGAGCCCGGCAATGTCGTGGAAGTCGATCGTGTCGTGGACGAGGTTGGATGCCCCGACGGTCTGCGCCACCGCCTCCAGGCGCGGGTCGACGACCGGCACGACGGCGACGTTGGGCTCGATCGTCGTGAACGGGTAGTTGGCCGCCTCGGCCCCGGCCTGCGTCAGCGCGTTGAACAGCGACGACTTGCCGGCATTGGGCATGCCGACGATCCCGACCTTCATCGCGTCGCCGCCCGGCCGATGACGTCGCCCAGCACCGCTCCGGCGAGCACGTCGGAGGGGTAGTGGACGCCGAGGTACAGGCGCGACAGCGCCAGCGCGCCGGCCAGGGCGTAGAGCGGGGCGGCGGGGGCGCCGGCGGCGCTCAGCACCCGCGCGCCGCACAGCGACGTCGTCGTGTGGGCCGACGGGAAGCTGAGCTGCGTCTCCATCCGCGCCAGCTGGCCGGCGCCCGGGAGGTCGGGCCGCGGGCGCCGGACGGCGATCTTGATCGCCTGGTTGACCACGTAGGCGCCGGCGATGACGCCCGAGGCGCGCAGCCAGCGTCGCCGCCGTCCGCCGTCGGCGACCGCGCCGAGCAGCCCGAAGCCCATCCACACCGCGCCGTGGTCGCCGACGTGGGCGAAGCGTGCCACCGCCCGGTCGCGAGCCGGCGTGTGGCCGGCCCGGCGCGCGAAGCGCAGCGCCTGCTCGTCGAGATCGCGCAGAACGGTCAGATCCCGAACCCGACCCGGTGCTCGTCGCGCTCGGTGCGGACGTAGACGACCGAGGCGAGGTTGAGGCGCACGGTCCCGTCCTCGACGATGACGTCCTGCCAGCCACCGCCGTCCAGCGCCTTGAGCAGCTTGTCGAGCTGGTCGGACTCCATGCGCAGCGACAGCCCGCCGCCGAAGTAGCCGATCGTGACGCGTTCCATCAGTGGTTCTCCTCGGCCGGTTGGACGATCTCGGTCAGCACGCCACCCGCCGAGCGCGGATGGATGAAGGCCACGCGCGAGCCGCGGATGCCGTCGCGCGGCTGCTCGTCGAGCAGCTCGACGCCGGCCGCCGCGAGGGTGGCGATCGCCGCAGCGCAGTCGTCGACGCGGTAGGCGATGTGGTGCAGGCCCGGCCCGCGGCTCGTGATGAACCGCGCGACGGCGGTGTCATCGCGCAGCGGCGCGAGCAACTCGACATGGTTCGGTCCGGCGTCGAGCAGCGCCGCTTCGACGCCCTGCTCGGCGATCGTCTCGCGGTGCGAGACGGCCATCGAGAAACTCCGCTCGTAGTCGGCGATAGCGGCGTCGAGGTCGGCGACCGCCACGCCGACGTGGTCGATCAGGTCGAACATGCGCGGCGGAGTCTAGGGCTTGCCGTTGCGCTTCTTGGCCGCCGCCGCGATCCCGACCTTCGGCGGCAGGGCTCGACGGTCGATCTTCGACACGCCGGCCATGATCTCGTCGATCCGGGGGCGCTCGAGAACCTCGTCGGCGAGCAGCGCCTGGGCGAACTCCTCGAGCTTGTCGAGGTGGTCCTCGATCAGCTTGTGGGCCATCCGGTGGGCCTCGAAGACGAGCTCCTGCTCCTCTTCGTCGTGCATCCGCATCGTCTGGTCGGACGTCGGCACGTTGGCCGGCAGCGCGCGCGGGGCCGCCGAGCGCGAGCCCATCCCGTAGTCGTGGACCATCGCGTAGGTGATCTCGCTGACCCGCTGGAGGTCGTGCGTGGCGCCGGTCGTGATCTCGCCGAACATGATCTCCTCGGCCGCGCGGCCGCCAAGCAGGACCGTCAGCTGGTCGATCAGCTCCACGCGCGTCTTGAGGTAGGAGTCCTCGTCGGGGAGGTTCATCACGTAGCCGAGGGCCTGGCCGCGGGGCACGATCGAGATCTTGTGGACGCGGTCGGCGGTCGTCAGCAGCTCGCGGCACAGCGCGTGCCCGGCCTCGTGGTAGGCGACGACCTTGCGCTCGTGATCGTTGAGCGTCGTGTTGGACTGCACGCCGGCGACCACGCGCTCCAGCGCGGCGTCGAAGTCCTCACTGGCCAGCGTCGTGGCCTTGCGGCGCCCGGCGCGGATCGCCGCCTCGTTGCAGATGTTGGCCAGGTCGGCACCGGTCAGGCCGCTCGTCTGCTGGGCCACGACGCCGAGGTCGACATCCTCGCCCAGCGGCTTGCCGCGGGTGTGGACCTCGAGCACCCCCTCTCGGCCCTTGACGTCAGGCGGCGAGACGAAGATCTGGCGGTCGAAGCGGCCCGGTCGCATCAGCGCGTCGTCGAGCTTCTCGAGCAGGTTGGAGGCGGCCATCACGACGACGTGCTCGGAGGTCTCAAAGCCGTCCATCTCGACCAGCAGCTGGTTGAGCGTCTGCTCGCGTTCACTGTTGCTGTCGGATCCGCGCTTGGCGCCGACCGCGTCGAGCTCGTCGATGAAGATGATCGCCGGCGCGTGCTTGCGCGCCTCGCGGAACAGGCGCCGGATGCGCACCGCGCCGAGGCCGGCGAACATCTCGACGAACGACGACGCCGACTGCCCGAAGAAGTTGACGCCGGACTCGTGCGCCGCGGCCTTGGCCAGCAGCGTCTTGCCGGTCCCCGGCGGGCCGTGCAGGAGCACGCCGCGCGGGACCTTGGCGCCGAGCGCGCGGAAGTGATCGGGGTCGCGCAGGAACTCGATGACCTCGCGCACCTCGTCCTTGGCGTCGTCGACGCCGGCGATCTCGTCCCACTCGACCTCGAGCTTGGCGTCCGGCTTGATCTGCACCGGCTTCGTGCGCGGCATCAGCTTCATCAGCCGCCACAGCAGGAAGATGACCGCGAACATGAACAGGAACGTGAAGACCGGGTTCCAGCTCAGGAAGAAGTTCTGGATCTTGGTCGTCCACGGCTCCTGCGGCGGCACGATCACGGCCGTGATCACGCTGTGACGCATCGCTTCGGCGACCTGGTTGAGCTCGACCGCGAGCGAGCTGCGCGCGTGGTCGGCGACGGCGCTGACGGCAGCAGCGACGTGGGCAGCGTGTTGGACGCCGGGGGAGGCCACGTTCACTCAATCGGCAGTTCGGCCACAGGCTATAACCCCCGCGTCCTCCTGCTCACGCCAGCAGCGCCTGGCAGGCATGGCGGAAGAAGCCGGTCGCGACGCCCAGGTCGCGCACGTCGACGCGCTCGTCGGCGCTGTGAACGAGCGGCGCGCCCTCGTACAGCGTCTGGTGGCGCTGGGGGAAGAAGCCGTAGGCGACAAGGTCCGGGAAGGCGGCGCGGAAGGTCGTCGAGTCCGAGAAGCCGGGCAGGATGACCGGCAGGACCTTCGCGTCGGGCTCCTGTGCGGCGACCCAGTCGCGGATCGCGTCCATCAGTGGCGACTGAGCGGGTGAGGCGTTGCCCGGGACCTGCTCGGAGAACTCCAGGTCATACCCGTTCTGCGCCGGGTCGCCGAGCACCTCGACGATCCGCCGCCGCGCGTCGTCGGCGCCGAGGCCGGGCGGCACCCGGCAGTCGACCTTCAGCTCGGCCACGGCCGGGATGACGTTGATCTTCTCGCTCGCGCGGACCATCGTCGGCGTCAGCGTCACGCCGAGCATCGCCTCGACGAGCACGCCGAGCATCGGATCCTTGGCCGCCAGCTGCTCGAACGTGACACCGAGCCCGTCGAGCAGCGCGCGCGGCCCCTCCGTGATGTCGAAGCCGGGCTGGCGCTCGGCCAGCTTGGCCAGCAGCGGCGCGAGCTTGAGCAGCGCGTTGTCGCCGATCTTCGGGATCGACGCGTGGCCGGCGACGCCGTGGGTCGTGACGCGGAAGCGAAAGACGCCCTTCTCGGCGATGCAGACGCCGAACACGCGCCCGCCGTCGAACGGGATCACCGAGCCGGCGCCTTCGTTGAGCAGGTAGTCGCAGCGGACCTCGTCGGGGTGGTGCTCGCAGATCCACTGCGCCCCGAGCGCGCCGCCGGTCTCCTCGTCGGCGACGCAGACGACGATCAGCTCGCCGTGGGCCGGCCGCCAGCCCTCGCGAGCCAGCGACACGGCCGCGACCGCCTCGGCGGCGGTCTGCGACTTCATGTCCAGCGCCCCGCGGCCCCACAGGAAGCCGTCGGCGACATCCCCCGACCACGGGTCATGGCGCCAGTCCCCCGGGGTCGCGTAGACCGTGTCGACGTGCGACAGCAGGCACAGGGTCGGCCCGTCGGCGGCGCCGCGCAGGCGCGCCACGAGATTCGGGCGATCGGGCGTGGCGCCCAGCAGCCTGACCTCGAAGCCCGCCTCCTGGAAGTACGCGGCCAGCTCCTCCTGGGCGGGGCGCTCGTTGCCCGGCGGGTTGACCGTGTCGTGGCGGATCAGGCGCTGGAGCAGCTCGACGGTCTGCGCTTGGAGATCGGGCATTGGCGGCACCATACGCGGCGACCGCGACCGGGGATACTGGTTGCGTGTCCGACCAGCTGTTCTCGACGCCCGAGGCGCCCGACGGCCCCGGCGCCGTCGATCGCAACGCTCCGCTGCCCGCCCGCATGCGCCCGCGCAGCGTGGGCGAGATCGTCGGCCAGCAGCACGTGCTCGGCGAGGGGACGGCCCTGCGCCGCGCGATCGAGGACGGCCGCCCGTTCTCGATGGTCCTCTACGGCCCGCCGGGATCGGGCAAGACGACGCTCGCCCGGATCGTCGCCACGAGCGCCGACGCCGCGTTCGAGGAGCTCAGCGCAACGGCCGCCGGCAAGGCCGAGGTCCGCGCGGTGATCGAGCGCGCGGCGGTGCGCCGCAAGGGCGGACGGCCGACGATCTTCTTCCTCGACGAGATCCACCGCTTCAACAAGGCCCAGCAGGACGCGCTACTGCCCGCGGTCGAGGAGGGTCTGGTGACGCTGATCGGGGCGACGACCGAGAACCCGTACTTCGAGGTCAACTCGGCGTTGCTGAGCCGCGCCCAGGTGATCGAGCTGCACGCACTGAGCGCCGCCGACGTCGAGGTCCTGCTGCGCCGCGCGATCGAGCGCGGCGAGTGTGCCGGCGTGACGGTCGCAGACGACGTCGTCGCGTTCCTGGCCGATCGAAGCGGTGGCGACGCGCGGACGGCGCTGGCCGCGCTCGAGCTGGCGTGCGAGACAGCCACCGGCGAAGTCGTGACGATGGAGAACGCGGAGGATGCGCTCCAGCGCCGCGCCGTCCTCTACGACAAGGGCGGCGACCAGCACTACGACGTCATCTCGGCGTGGATCAAGGCCACGCGCGGCAGTGATCCCGACGCATCGCTGTACTACCTGGCGGTGATGCTCGAGGGCGGCGAGGACGCGCGCTACATCGCGCGGCGCATGGTCGTGCTGGCCTCCGAGGACGTCGGGAACGCTGACCCGCGGGCGCTTGAGGTCGCGGTCGCGGCGGCCGACGCGGTCGAGCATGTCGGGCTGCCCGAGGCGCAGTTCGCGCTTGCCCAGGCGGCGATCTACCTGTCGCTGGCGCCGAAGTCCGACGCCGCCAAGCGGGCGATCGGCGCGGCCCGCGGCCACGTCCGCGATCACGGCGTCCAGACGCCGCCGTCCTACCTTCGCGACAACTCCTATCCGGGCGCGGCGGCGCTCGGCCGCGGCCAGGGCTACGACTACCCGCACGGCCTGCCCGGCCATGTGTCGCCGCAGGAGCTGATGCCCGACGCCATCGCCGGCACGCGCTTCTACGACCCGGGCGAGGCCGAGGCGGCGCTCGTCGCACGCCTCGACGAGATCCGCCGCGCGCGCGGGCGTACGTAGCCCGTGCCGGACCTCGACGCCTACCTCGAGCGGATCGGGCTCGATGGCCGCCCGACGGTCGCCGAGGTCCACCGCGCGCACGCGCTGGCGATCCCGTTCGAGAATCTCGACCCGCGGCGCGGGATCCCGGTCTCGCTGGAGCCCGAGGACCTGCAGCGAAAGCTTGTTGCCCAGCGCCGTGGCGGCTTCTGCTTCGAACAGAACATGCTGCTGGCCGACAACCTCGAAGCACTCGGCTACGGGGTCGAGCTGCTGCTGGCGCGCGTGCGCGCCACGGGCCGTGCGCCCGTGCCGGGGGTGCGCCCGCGCACGCACTGCGCACTCCGCGTGACCGACGACGACGGCATGGTGTGGCTCGGCGACGTCGGCTATGGCCTCGGCACGCCGCTGCGCCCACTGCCCTACGGCGCGGGCGACGAGCACGAGATCGACGGCTGGGAGTTTCGTATCGCCGGCGAGGGCGACGACCTCGTGCTGCAGGCGCGCACCGAGGCACCGTGGACCGACCTCTACGTCTTCGAACCCCGAACGGTGCCGCGCGTCGACCTCGAGCTGAGCAGCTGGTACGCGTCGACGCATCCGCGCCACCCCATGGTGCACGGCCTGCTCGTCGCGACCAACCGGCCCGACGGCGGCCGCGTGGCGCTGTCGGACTTCGCGGGCGAGCTGGCGCTGATCGAGGAGACGCCGGCCGCGCGGACGGTGACGCCGGTCGCACCGGCCGACACGGGCGCGCTGCTGACCGAGCACTTCGGGCTCGACGCCGCGCTGCTCGTGCGGCCCAGCGCGTAGGCTTTGCTGACCATGCCTGCTGCCGCGTACGCCGGGAAGGAATGCGTGTGCCAGTTCCACCGCGGGATCTGCGACCAGACCTGCGTGCGGGACATGCTTGCGACGCCGTTCTACATCGCCTGCCTGAAGCTCAGCGGCCGACGCTGCGTCGTCGTCGGGGGCGGCGAGATCGGCCTGGAGAAGGTCGAGGGCCTGCTCGCGTGCAGCGGCGACGTGACGCTGATCTCGCCCGAGGCCGTGCCCGAACTGCAAGAGCTGGAGGCCGAGGGGTCGATCGCCTGGGAGCGGCGTGAGTACGCGGGCGCACAGGATCTCGACGGCGTGTTCATGGTCATCGCATGTACCGACTCGACGCAGCGCAACATCGAGATCTACGACGACGCCGAGGAGCGAGCGATGCTTGTCAACGTCGTCGACGTGCCCCCGCTGTGCAACTTCATCCTGCCGGCGATCGTCCGCACCGGGCCGCTGGCGATCGCGATCTCAACCGCTGGGGCGTCGCCCGCGCTGGCCAAGCGGATGAAGGCCGAGGTCGCCGAGCTGTTCGGCGACGACTACGCCCGGCTGGCCGTGATGCTCAACGACGCGCGCGGCTGGGCCAAGGGCACGCTTCCGACCTACCAGGACCGCAAGGTGTTCTTCGAGGGGATCGTCAATGGCGACCCCGATCCGATCGCGCTGCTGCGCGCGGGCGACGAGCGGGCGGTCGCCGATCTGATCGCGGCAGCCCAGCGCACCGCGTCGCCTGCGTGAGCGATCTCACGCACCTCGACGACGAGGGCGCGGCTCGGATGGTCGACGTCGGCGACAAGCCGATCACGGCGCGGCGCGCGACCGCACGCGCGGTGGTGACGATGGCGCCCGCGACGGCCGCCGCCGTGGCGGCCGGCGACATGCCCAAGGGCGACGTCCTGGGGACGGCACGGATCGCCGGCATCCAGGCCGCCAAGCGCACCGCCGAGCTGATCCCGCTCTGCCACCCGCTCGGCCTCGACCATGTCGATGTCGAGGCGACGATTGCCGGTGACCGGGTCGAGCTCGTGGCGACGGCGGCGGTGACCGCGCGCACCGGCGTCGAGATGGAGGCGATGACGGCGGCCGCGGTGGCGGCGCTGACCGTCTATGACATGGTCAAGGGGCTCGATCGCAGCGCCGCGATCGAGCGGGTCGAGCTCGTCGCCAAGAGCGGCGGGCGCAGCGGGGACTGGAGACGGGATTGAGCACGCCCGACGTCCACGAGCCGGAGTGGGAGCGCGAGGTCGACGCGGCGCCGACCGGAGGGGTGTGGCGCGTTCAGGCGATGACGGGGACGCCCTCGGGCAGCGTCGCCAGCGCCGCCCGCTCGGCCGCCTCGTCGAACTCGGGATCCTCGAGGTCGCCCGACAGATAGGCGTCGTAGGCGCTCATGTCGAAGTGGCCGTGCCCGGAGAGGTTGAACAGGATCACGCGCTCCTCACCGGCCTCCTTCGCCGCCAGCGCCTCGTCGATCGCGACGCGGATCGCGTGGGCCGACTCGGGCGCCGGGATGATCCCCTCGGCGCGGGCGAACATCAGCGCAGCCTCGAACGTCGGGTTCTGACGAACGGCCCGGGCCTCGATCAGCCCCGCCTTGACGATCGCGCACAGCAGCGGCGAGTCGCCGTGGTAGCGCAACCCGCCGGCGTGCACCGGCGGCGGTACGAAGTCGTGGCCGAGCGTGTACATCGGCATCAGCGGCGTCAGGCCGACGGTGTCGCCGTAGTCGTAGGCGTAGATGCCCCTGGTCAGCGTCGGGCAGGCGGCCGGCTCAGCGCCGATGAAGCGCGTGCGGGCGCCGTCGCGCAGGTTGCGCCGCAGCCACGGGAACGCCAGCCCGGCGAAGTTCGAGCCGCCGCCGACGCAGCCGATCACGACGTCGGGCTCCTCGCCCGCCATCGCCATCTGCTCGATCGACTCCTGCCCGATGACCGTCTGGTGCAGGCACACGTGCGACAGCACCGAGCCGAGCGCGTAGTTGGCGTCGGGGTCCTGGGCCGCGACCTCGACCGCTTCGGAGATCGCGATCCCCAGCGAGCCGGTCGGATGCCCCGCCTGCGCACGACCCGACTCGGTGAGGTTCGACGGCGAGCGATGCACGGTCGCCCCCCACGTCTCGATCATCGAGCGCCGGTAGGGCTTCTGGTCGTAGGACGAACCGACCATGAAGACCTCGCACTCCAGCCCGAACAGCGCGCACGCGAAGCTCAGCGCGCTGCCCCACTGCCCGGCACCGGTCTCGGTGACGAGCCGCTTGATGCCGGCCTGCGCGTTCTCGTAGGCCTGGGGGACGGCCGAGTTGGGCTTGTGCGACCCGGCCGGAGAGACCGACTCGTTCTTGAAGTAGATGTGGGCCGGGGTGTCGAGCGCCTTCTCCAGCGCGACCGCGCGGCGCAGCGGCGTCGGGCGCCAGCGCGCGTAGGCGTCACGCACCGGCTCGGGGATCTCGACCTCGGGGTCGGTGCTGACCTCCTGGAGGATCAGCGCCATCGGGAAGATCGGCGTCAGGTCCGGCGGCCCGGCCGGCTCCTTGGTCTGCGGGTTCAGCGGCGGCAGTGGCTCACCGGGCAGATCGGGCCCGATGTTGACCCAGTGGGTGGGAATGCGGTCCTCGGTCAACAGGAACTGCGTGCGCGGCGCCATCCTCGTCTCCTCGTGCGGGGCCGCCGATCCTACGGCGTCGTTGGCGTAGGTTGCGCGTCGATGGACGTCCTGTTCGCCTCCGAGCTGCTCGTGCCGGCGCGCGGCGGAGCGGAGCGGACGATGCTCGAGTGGGCCGACGGGCTGCGCGCCCGCGGCCACACGACTCAGACCGCGTACCTACCCGCCGACGGCCGCCCCGGGCCGGAGCGCTACTGGCGCTGGCGCGCCGCCCAGCGCGCGCAGCTGTATGACCATGTCGCGCGCCAGATCGCCCAGCGCCGCCCCGACGTCGTGGTCGCCCAGCTGCACGGCGCGCCGGGCGCGCTGCGGGCCGCCGCCGAGGCCGGCGTGCCGGGGGCTCTCGTGTTCGCCTCCTACGAGTCGCTGTGCAAGCTCGCCTTTGACCCGGCCTCGCGATGCCCGGCCGGCGGTGACTGTGTCGGCTGCCCCGCAGCCACGCGGCTGGCCGGCGCCGAGCGCGACGCGCTTGCGGCGTCGCGGGTCGACCACGACCGCGCCGTCGCGAGTGCCGCGGCGCTGTTTGCCCATAGCGCCGCGGTCGCCGCCTCGGCACGGGCATGGTCGGGCCGGGAGGCCACCGTCGTCTACTGCGTGGGGCCGGACATGCCGCGCCGCGCCGATGCGCGCCACGACGGGCCGGTGGCGTGCGTTGCCGCGAACTGGTCGCCGATCAAGGGCGTCACGCTGCTGCCGGCGCTCGTGCGGGCAGCGCGCACGGCCGGCGCGCCGCAGGTCCGTGTCACCGAGGCTGGGTTGACCGACGCGCAGCGCGCCGAGTTGCTCGAGGCCGGTGCGACAGTGGTCGCACCAGCGCCGATCGACGAGCTGCTGCACGGCTGCGCGTTGCTGCTCGTCCCGTCGCAGTGGGACGAGCCGTTCGGTCGCGTGGCCTGGGAAGCGCTGGCGCGGGGCGTGCCGGTGCTGGCGTCGGCCGCGGGCGGGATGGCCGAGTACGTGCCGGGCGATCTGCTGGTCGCACCGCGCGACGACATCACCGCCTGGGAGACCGCGATCCAGCGTCTGATCGCCGACGAGTCCGCGTGGTCGCATGCCGCTCGCCACGCTCGCGGCCACGCGCAAGCCGTTCTGCGCCCCGTCCCGTTGGACCGCCTCGAAGCCGGGCTCCAGGCGATCACTCCCGGCTAGGATGGCGCGGTGGAAGGCCCACGCATCGTCTACGTCGGAGGCTGGGCGACCCACCGGCATGTCGGCGACGACGCGATCCTTCGCACGCATCTCGTGCAGCTCGCGACTCATCTCCCCCACGCCCGGCCGGTGGTGCTGGGCGCCGATCCGGCGATCCTGCGCGACCGCTTCGGCGTCGCCGCCGCGCACGATCTGAGCGCCTACCTCCTGGCGCCGGACCCACCCGGCACGCCGGCCGGCCGGCCGCTGATGCTGCGCCGCATGGGCGCACTGGTCGCCGCGGCCGACGGTCGCGGCCCGATGTCGGTCGGGCCGGGCGTCCGCGACACGCTCGAGCTCATCTGCGGTGCGGCCGCGCTCGTCGACCTCGGGGCAGGGTCGCTGGCCAGCGAGTTCAGCCACGTGCTGTGGAGCCAGGCCGCGGCTTGCGCCGTGGCGGCCGCCGCCGGCGTGCCGCGGATCGTGTCGGGCGTCACCGTCGGCCCGGTCTCAAGCGATCTCGACCGCCTGGTCCTCGGGCGACTGCTGCGCGGCGCGGCCAGCGTGACGGTGCGCGACCGCACCACGTCGTCCGCGCTCGCGCGCGAGCTCGGCGCAATCGAGGCGATCGAGGCGATCGACGACGCGGTCTCGCTCCCGCGAGCGCCGGTGGCGGTCACCGGCCGGGCGCCGTATGCGGTGCTGTGCGCCGCGCCGGCGACGGCGGAGTCGCTCGCGCCGGCGGTCGCGGCCCTGGCCGCCGACCACGGCCTTCCGACCGTGGCCTTCGCGATGGACTTCTACCCGGGCTGGCCCGACGCCGAGGGGCTCGAGGCGCTGCGCAACGCGCTGCCCGATGCCGCGGCGCTGGAGATCCTCGATCCCGTGCCGTCCGACGCCGAGCTCGCGGGTATCGTCGCGGGCGCACGGGTCGCCGTCGGGTCGCGCTACCACCTGGCCGTGTTCGCTGCCGCGGGCGGCACCCCGGCCGTGCTGTTGTGGGGCGACGACTACACCCGCGTCAAGGCCCAGGGGCTCGCCTCGGTCGCGCCCGGGGTCGTCCCCGTCGCCCGCCACGACGGCCCGGCGGCACTCGTCGGCGCCGTCGAGTCGGCCCTCGCCGGACCGCGGCCGCGCCCGGTGGCCCAGACCGACCCGCTGCCCGCCGTCGCCGAGCTGACCGCCACGGTCGCTCGCGGCGCGGATCCCGACAGCGAGCCCGACGTCACCGTTGAGCCGCTCGGGGACCTCGAGGACGCCCGCGCGCTGTGGGATCGATTCGCGCCGGCCACCGGTAATCCGTTCGCGAGCTGGTGGTTCGCCGACCTGTGGTGG
This sequence comes from uncultured Actinomycetes bacterium, assembly GCA_963766605.1. GTDB lineage: Bacteria > Actinomycetota > Thermoleophilia > Solirubrobacterales > Solirubrobacteraceae > AC-49. The sequence goes on along the minus strand of CAVYAT010000002.1, from coordinate 245,675 downwards.
CGCCACCTCGGCGACGAGCGTCCGCTGCACCTCGGGGCGGTCCACGTCGACGGTGAGATCGTGGCGCTGCTGCCGGTGTTCGAGGCCGGCGACGAGCTGCGTTTCGTCGGTCACGTCGACGCCGACCTGCTCGGACCGATCGGCGCGCCCGAGCACCACGCGGTTGCGCTGCGGGCGCTGGGCGACTACGTGACCTCCCGTGGCGCGCGGATGATCGCCGACGACATGACCGCGGGCAGCGCGCGCTGGCTCGGGGGCACCGTCGTGCGCCGCACGCGCTCGCCGGTCATCGACCTTCCCGAGGCCGGCTTCGACGCGCTGCTGGCAACCCGCAGCGCCAACCTGCGAGGCCAGGTGCGCAACCGCTTCAACCGCCTCGCCCGCACGCACGCCGTGACGGTTCGCACCGCCGACGCGCGGACGCTCGACGACGACCTCGCGACGCTGTTTGCCCTGCACAACGCGCGCTGGTCCAACACGACGTCGGTCTTCTCCGGCCCGCGTGCCGAACTGCAACGGGAGCTGGCCGCGATCGCGCTGAGGCTCGGCTGGCTGCGGCTGCGAGTGCTCGAGCTCGACGATCGACCGGTCGCGGCGACATACGGGCTGCGTGTCGGCGCGGCCGAGTGGTTCTACCAGGCGGGCCGCGACCCGGCGTTTGACCACGCCCGCGTCGGCGGCGTCCTGTTCGCCGCGACGATCCGCGACGCCTGCGAGGAGGGGGCGCGCGAGTTCCGCATGCTGCGTGGCGACGAGCGCTACAAGGTCAGCTGGGCCACGCGCGACGCGGCGCTGGAGACGGTCCTCGTCGACGGCCGATGATCGTCGAAAACGCCGGCCTCGAGCTGCTCGACGACGGCCGCGCCGTGCGCCGCGTCGTCGTGCGAAGCGACAGCGCGCCACCGTGGGGGGTCGACGTCCACGTGCCGGCCGAGTTCGCGACGCCCGAGCCCGACGACCTCAGCGGCACGCTCGGGCTGGCGCTGTTGCTGGCCATGCGCCGCGGCGAGGACCTCGAGCTCCAGGGGCGGGTCGACGCGTCGCTGCTGGGTCGCACCGACGCGATCCAGAGCTACTTCGTCGAGTGCGGGCGCGGCCGGCTGCGCCGCGTCGGCGTCCGCGCGGCGGGACGGCTGAAGCCGGACGGGCCGCCATCGCCGATGACCGCGTCATGCCTGTCGCGCGGCGTGGACTCGCTGCACCAGGCGGCGCTCGGGCAGGGCGCCGACGCCCCGATCGACGCGCTGCTCTACATCGATCAATTCGAGCCCGTGCACGACGACGACGTCCGCGCTGCTGAGATCGAGCTGGCAACCGAAGCCGCCGCGAAGCTCGGCTTCCCGCTGATCGTGGTCGACGCCCCACTGCGGGCACTGGGCGACACCCTGTTCGACTGGGACGACGCGGTCGGCGCGGGGCTGGCGTGGGTCGGCCACGCGCTGTCGGGTGGGATCGGGCGGCTCGTGATCCCGGCGAGCGACTCGGTCCAGTCCTACGAGCCGAACGGGGTCGGCCCGGCGATCGACCCGCTGTGGTCGTCGCGGCGGATCGCGTTCGAGGCCGGCGGCATGGGCCTCACCCGCATGGGCAAGGTCCTGTGGCTCGCCGAGCACCGGCCCGACCTGCTCGGCCTGGTGAAGGTCTGCTACGAGGCCAACCGGCCCGACAACTGCGGCGAGTGCCCGAAGTGCATCCACACGATGGCGTGCCTGCGCGTGGCGGGCGTGCTCGAGCTGGCGACCGCCTTCCCACCCCAGCTCGACCTCGAGGCGCTGGCGGCCGACCGACCTGGGCTGCTGTCGGTCTACGCGCAGATGGAGTCCGTGCGCGCCGTGGCGCGCGAACGCGGTGACCGCGAGCTCGTGGCGGCAATCGACAACTCGCTGCGCGAGAGCGTCCGCCGGCGTCCGCCATCGGGCCCGCGGGACCCGCGCATCTCGTTTCGCCAGCTGCACAGCGCAGCCATGCGCGCGATCGTCCGCGACGGGGCGATCGACGCCGAGCTGGGGCTCGTGCGGGTGCTGGACCTGCGCGGCCGGCGGCACGTGTACGGGGCCGGCTGGGTGCCCGCGGGGCAGGTCACCGCCGAGCTCGGCTCGCTCACGGGCGCGCGTGATGGCGACATCCCGCTGTGGGTCCTGCGCGACGGGCGCCTGGCCACGGCCGACGTGTGGCCAGGCGGCGCTCGGGCTCGCCCGCGACGGCTGCGGCACGTCGTCGCCGGGCTGCGGGCCGGCGGCCCGCGGCGGTCGCTGCGCCGGGCACTCGACCTGCTGACGGTCAGCGCGCTGGGCCCCCTCGACGGTGCGCCCCAACACGCACCGGCCGGCTGCCTGCACGACGAGCCGGCGCCGGACCGGGTTGCGCTGTGGGTCGGAGACGAGCCAGTGACCGGCGACCAGTACGCCGCGTCCAGCGAGCAGGAGATCCTCGACGCCGGCTACGCCAACCCGCGGCTGCTCGGCCACCTCGAGGCCCGCGCGCCGCTGACGGGCGAGCTCGGCGCCCACCGCACGCCCGTCATCCCGTGGGCGCCATGACCGACCAGCGGACCTCGAAACGCCAGGCGTCATCGCCGAACCGCCGGCCGGGACCGCCGGCCAGCGCGCCGACCTGCGTCGCGTAGCAGTCGACCGCCCGGGCCTTCGCCGCGCGCGTCGCGGCGTCGAGCGCAACGACTTGCGTGCGCGGGGCCGGCACGCGCGCCAGCGCCGGCTCCCACTTGGCGCTCAGCGCGTAGGGCATGTCTGCGTAGAGCTCCACCGGCAGCTCGCCCGCCACCGACATCGCCGCGGCCTGCGTGCGCAGATGGTCGACGTGGCCGCCGATACCGACCGGGGCCAGCAGTCGCGAGGCGGCCGGCACCAGGTCGTGCAGCGCCGTCGCGATCTGCTCGGAGTTCGCGTCGGGCTCGCGCTCGTCACTGTCGAGGAAGCCAAGTCCGATCGCCTCGCGCCCGACCATCGCCATCGCCGCGCGGTCCTCGGTGAGGCGCGCGCGCATCTGCTCGGCGTTGTCCCTGCCGCCGCACGCGCGTACCCATGCCGTCGCCGAGCCGGCGGCCGGCATCCCGTCGCATACGTTGACGACGATGACGTCGCCCGGGCCGCTCAGCACGGTGAAGACGCACAGCACCGCATCGTCGAGGTGCGGCGACAGGACGACGGCCGGTGCGTGGCGGTCGTGGCGCAAGAGCGGCAGTATCGGCGACGATGGCGCCGTGCCGGCTCGCCCGCTCGATGTCGTGTTCGCCGCCGAGCGCGTGCTACCGCCGCTCGGGGGCACCGAGCGCGCCTTCGTCGAAGAGGCGGCCGCCGTCGCCGCCGCCGGGCATCGGGTCCGCACGCTGGGCCTCGGCTCGCCCGAGCGCGTGGCGGTCGGATCGCCAGCGCGCGAGATCGGCTGGTCGCCGGTCACCCCGCCGCGGCGGCGCCGTGCGTTCTGGGATTGGCGCGAACGGGTCGCGCGCTCCGACATGCTCGGTGAGGCCGTACGCGACAGAACGGCCGCGCGGCGGCCGGATGTCGTCGTCACGTCGGGCACCGCCGCACCCGGCGTCATGCTTGCGGCCGCGGCGGCGGATGTCCCGCTCGTGCTGCGACTGCACGGCTACGAGACGCTCTGCCACTGGCGGTTCGTACTCGATTCTCAATGCCGGCCCGAGTCGGGCTGCCGGGCCTGTCCGCGCACGCTGGCGCTGGACCCCCAGCAGCGCGCAGCCCGCGTGGCCCACGCCGACGGCCAGCGCGAGGCGCTCGCGCGCGCGGCGGTGCTCGTCGCGCCGAGCCGGCTCCTCGCCGACACCACCGCGGCGACCTGCGGGCGCCGGCCGATCGTCGTTGCCCCTGCGCTCACGGCGCCCGCAGCGGCGGCCGGCGACATCGACGGCCCGATCCTCGCCGTCAGCTCGCTGTGGACGCGTGACAAGGGCGTCGACCTACTGGCGCCGATCGCCATGAGCCTGCGGGCGGGACGCCGGCTCATCGTCCAGGCCGGCGACGGCGGCCGTGAGGCACCGTTGCCGGCCGCGCTGCTGCGCCGCGCCGACGTCGAGGTCCGCACGACCCCGGCCGAGACCGCCGATCTGCTCGACGGGTGCAGCGCGGTGATCGTCCCGTCGCAGCTGCCCGAGCCGTGGGGGCGCGTCGCGTTTGAGGCGATGGCGGCCGGCATCCCGGTCCTGGCGTCGGACACCGGTGGCCTGCGCGAGTTCGTCCCGGCGTCGCAGCGTGTCGCCCCGCACGGCGACCCGCAGGCATGGGCGACGGCGCTGGCGGCGCTGTTGGCGCCGGGACCGTGGGAGGCCGCGCGAGCCGCCGGTCTGGCCGCCGCCCAATCGGTCCTCGCCACGCAACCGGCGCGGCGGTTCGTCGAGGCGGTGCAGGCGGCGGCGGTCAGACCGCCAGCGACAGCGGCGCCTTGAGGCCCAGCAGCGTGTCGAAGATCTCCCCGAGCTGTTCGACGAAGCGCTCCTCGTCGAACCGCGCCGCGCTCGCCCGGCACGCGGCCGGATCGAACGGCACGTCGTCGAGGGCGGCGGCGATCGTGGCCGGCGTCACGTCGTCGAGCAGGCGCCCGGTTCGCGGATCGGACACGATGTCGATCGCGCCACCGGCGCGCGGCGCGATCACCGGCACGCCGGCCGCGTGGGCCTCGGCCATCGCGATGCCGAACTCCTCCGACGCGGGCGCCACCAACGCGCGCGCGCCGTGCAGCAACTCGGCGAGCTCGTCGTCGCCGACACGCCCGGCGAACGTGACGTTGGCCGGCGCGAGGCGCCCCAGGTGTCCGCGCTGCGGTCCGGTCCCGACGATGACGAGGCGTTCGGGCCGGCCGCGCATCGCTTCGACGAGCAGGTCCAGGCGCTTGTGGGCGACGAGGCGGGCGACCGCGATGACGTGGCCCTCGGGATCGCCCTCGCCGGCGAAGGCGGCCGTCGCGACCGGCGCGTGGACCAGCCGGACAGGCTGCGTCAGCGTGGCCGCCGCAGCGCGCGAGGGCGCGAGCAGGACGTCGGCGCGCTCGCGCAACCGTCGCTGATGGGCGCGCTGCAGCGGCGCGGTCGCACGCGCCGCGGCGCGGATCGGCCAGCGGCGTTCGCGCACGTAGTCGGGTGCGGCCGGCCCGAGCCAGCGCGGAACGCCGTTGGTGTAGGCGACGACGGGCACCCCAGGCGCGAACCGCGGGGCGAGTGCCCAGCCGCTGGAGTGCAGTGCGAGCACGATCTCGCCGTCAGGTGCCGCCGCGCGGCGGAGCCGGCGGCCGTGCAGCGGCGCGAGATGATGGACGCGCGACCCCGGCAGGTCGACGTGGCGCGCGGTCGGAAACAGCGTCGGTCCGGGATCGGCGAGGAACCGGCCCGACACCACCTCGGTCGCCGGCCAGCGATCGAGCACGACCGCGGCGACGCGCTCCATCCCGCCCAGCAACGAGCATTGCTCGGCGACCATCGTCAGCCCGGCGCCGTCGAAGCCCGGATCCCTGAAGCTCGACGCCGGTGACATCGGGGGCAGGCTAGATCATCTCGTGGGTCACCGGCCGACTAGCCTTACGGCGTGCGCACCTGTGTCCTGACGATTTCCAGCTCCGTCTCACGGCGCGAGACCGAGGACGTGTCGGGACCACTGCTGGCCGAGCTCGCCGAGGCCGCCGGCTGCGATGTCGAGTCGATGGAGGTCGTGCCCGACGACTACGCGCTGATCGAGGATCGGCTGCACCACTACGTCGACGACGAGTTCACGTTCCTGTTCACGACCGGCGGCACCGGCTTCACGCCCGACGACGTCACCCCGGAGGCGACGAGCGCGGTGATCGAGCGCCCGGCGCCGGGGATCGCCGAGGCATTCCGCGCGGAGTCGATGAAGCAGACCCCGATGGGCATGCTCAGCCGGGGCGTCTCGGGGATCGCCGCCCAGACGCTGATCGTCAACTTCCCCGGCAGCCCGAAGGCGATCAGCGAGCTGTTCGGCGTCCTCGCCCCCGCGCTGCGCCACATCGAACAGACGCTGCATCACGAGGGTGGACGCTCCGGCGGCCATTGAGCTCGAGGGGCTGGTGCGCCGCTACGGCGAGCGCACCGCCCTCGACGGCGTCAGTGTCCGCGTGCCCGTAGGGTCGTCGCTCGTCGTCTTCGGCCCCAACGGCGCCGGCAAGTCGACGCTGCTGCGCGTGCTCGCGACGCTGCTTCATCCACACGCCGGAACGACCACGGTCCTCGGGCACGAGCTGCCCCGCGAGGCGTGGAAGGTGCGCGGCCGCGTCGGCCTGCTCGGCCACGAGCCGCTCCTGTACCGCGACCTGTCCGCACGCGAGAACCTCCGCTACCACGCCCGCCTGCATGACGTGCCCGGCGAGCGCGCCGACGAGCTGCTCGACGCCGTCGGCATGTGGGTGCGCGCCAACGAGCCGGTGCGCGAGCTGTCGCGCGGGATGGTCCAGCGCGTCGCCGCCTGCCGTGCCGTCCTGCACGACCCCGAGCTGCTGCTACTCGACGAGCCGGCCTCGAATCTGGACCCGGCTGCGACCCAGGCGCTCGAGCCGCTGATCGGGCGCTCGAGTGGCCGCACGCGCGTCGTCACGAGCCACGATCCGGCCGGCGGCCTGCACGACGCCGACCTGGTGCTCGGCCTGCGGGCCGGCCGGGCGCAACTCCAGGGGCCGGCGAGCGCATTCGACGCGGCGCAGATCGGGGCGCTGTACGCGTGAGGCGCGCGACATCGGCCGTCCTGCGCAAGGAGCTGCGCCTCGAGCTGCGCACCCCGCAGTCGGTCCCGGCGATGGCGCTGTTCTCCATCACGACGTTCGTGGTCTTCCACTTCGCGTTGCAACGCGGCGAGATCGCGGGTGACCTCGCGTCGGGCGTGCTGTGGGTCACGCTGCTGCTCGGCGCGATGCTCGGCATCGCGCGGCTGTTCGTGGCCGACCGCGAGGAGGGCGGCTTCGACGGCTTCCTGCTCGCGCCGGTCGACCGCACGGCGATGTTCGTGGCCAAGGCGACCGCGCTGCTGGCCTACCTCGTGGCGGTCCAGGTCGTCGCGGTGCCGGCGTTCGTGCTGCTGCTGCTCGGCCCGTCGATCTCGGGCGTCGGCGAGCTCGTCCTCCTGCTCGTGCTCGCCGACATCGGGATCGCGATCGTCGGCACGCTCGTCGGCGCGCTGGCGATCCAGTCGCGCGCCCGCGATCTCCTGGTCCCGCTGATCGCGCTGCCGCTGTTGATCCCGGTCCTGATCTGCGCCGCCAAGGGCACCACGCCGCTGCTGGCACAAGCTGGCGCGCACGCACTGGCAGCGCGCTGGCCGCTGACCATCGCGCTCTATGATCTTGTGTTCGGCCTCGTCGCCTACGCGGTCTTCGATTACCTCTTGGAGGACTGACTCCCACATGTACGGCAAGCGCCTGCGCGCGCTCTCGATCGCCACCGTCATCAGCGTCATTACGGCGTTTTCGCTGGCGTTCTTCTACGCGCCCGAGGACGCCGATCAGGGGTTCGTCCAGAAGATCTTCTACCTGCACGTGCCGATGGCTATCGTCGCGCTGTGCGGGTTCGTGTTCGGCGGGATCTGCGCCATCTTCCACCTGCGGACCGGCGACCGGCGCTGGGACATCCGCTCCTACGTGGCGATCCACATGGCGCTGATCCTCGGCATCGGCGTGCTGCTGACCGGCTCGATCTGGGCCCGCGCCGCGTGGGGACACTGGTGGGTCTGGGACGAGCCGACGCTGGTCAGCTTCCTGATCATCTTCCTGCTCTACGCGACCTATCAGCCGCTGCGCTTCTCGATCGAGGATCCCGAGAAGCAGGCGCGCTACGCGTCGGTGTTCGCGATCACCTGCGGCGCCTTCGTGCCGCTGAACTTCATCGCCGTGCGCCTCGCCCAGCCGCTGTCTCACCCGCGCGTGCTGGGCAGCGCCGGCAACCTGCCGCCCGAGATGCGGATCACGTTTCTCGTCTCGCTGCTGGCGATGACGCTGCTCTACATCACGCTGTGGAAGTACGAGATGACGGCGAAGAGCGTCCACGCGCAGCTGCGCTCGCTGCGGCGCAAGATCGCCCCCGATGAGGCGCTGACCCCCGGACGCCGGTCGGCCGCGCCGTCGCTGCCGAGCTCATGATCGCCAACATCCACTTCCCCGATCACAGCGAGTACGTGGCCGGCGCGTATCTGGTGTTCCTCGCCCTGCTCTTGATCTACGTTTCGATCATGGCGTATAAGTTGACCCGCTTCGAGCGTGAGTTGATCGAACTCAACGAGCTCGCGGACGAGCAGGGGAGAACGGGTCATGGAGCAGGTCATGAGTGAACTGTTGGCTCTGGGCATCTCGCACAAGACGGCCCCGGTCGCGCTGCGCGAGCGAATCGCCCTGACGGAGACCTCGGCGCGGCGGTTTACGACGGCGCTGCTCGAGGGGCCTGAGGTCCGCGAGGCGGTCGCGATCTCGACCTGCAACCGCACCGAGCTGTACCTCGTCGTCGGGGATCCGGTCATCGCCGAGGGCAGCGTGCTCGCCGCGATGGCGACCCAGGGCGGTATCCGCCCGACCGAGCTGGCCGGGATCGCCTACGCGCCGCGCAACTGCGACGCCGCGCGCCAGCTGTTCCGCGTCACCAGCGGCCTCGAGTCGATGATCGTCGGCGAGAACGAGGTCCAGGGCCAGGTCAAGCGGTCGTATGAGACCGCGCTCGACAGCGGCACCAGCGGTCCGTTGACCAACCGCCTGTTCACCGCGGCGCTGCAGACCGGCAAGCGCGTGCGCGCCGAGACGGCGATCACCGGGCGCCGGGTGAGCATCTCCAGCGTCGCCGTCGACCTGGCGCGCGACGCCGTCGGCGACCTGCGCGACCGCGAGGTGCTGGTCATCGGCGCGGGCGAGACGAGCGAGCTGACCGCCGCGGCACTGGCCGAGCGGGGCGTGAGCACGATCCACGTCGCCAACCGCCACGCCGACCGCGCCCGCGCGATGGCCGAGCGCGTCGGTGGGCGGGTCGTCGGTCTCGAGGCGCTGCCCCACGAGCTGCGCACGGCCGACATCGTCGTCTCCTCGACGTCGTCGCCGCACCCGATCGTCGGCGCCGAGGAACTGGCCGCGGTCGTCGAGATGCGCGACCAGCCGCTGCTGCTGATCGACCTCGCCGTGCCCCGCGACATCGACCCCGAGTGCGGGGACCTCGACGGCGTCTCGCTGTACGACATGGATGACCTCCAGGAGGTCGTCGCGAACAACCTGCGCGTCCGTGAGTCCGAGCGCGAGGCGGCCGACGCGATCGTCGAGGATGAGATCAAGCGCTTCGCCGGCTGGCTCGGGCACCTCGAGGTCCGCCCGACGATCGCCGCGCTGCGCCGCCGCGGAGACGAGATCGCCGAGCAGGTCGTGGCCGAGAACGTCGGCCGCTGGGAGTCGGCGTCGCCGCGCGACCTCGCCCGCATCGACGCGCTGTCCAAGGCGATCGTGTCACGGCTGCTGCACGAGCCGACGATTCGGCTGAAGTCGAGCGCCGGGCACGGCCGGATGAAGGCGCTGGCCGAGCTGTTCGGGCTCGACGACACCGCGACGAAGCCCGAGACGGCCGACGCGGAGCCGATCGAGCACCCGGCCCACCCGTGAGAATCGCCACCCGGGGCAGCGCGCTCGCGCTGGCCCAGGCCAACGCGGTCGCCGCGTTGCTGGGGGGTGGCGACCACGAGATCGTCGTTGTCAGCACGGCGGGTGATCGCGGCGAGGCCGGCGGTGACAAAGCACGCTGGGTGACCGACATCGAGGCCGCACTCCGCGACGGCGGCGCCGACGTCGCGGTCCACAGCGCCAAGGACGTGCCGATCGAGATGCCCGGCGAACTCGAGCTGGCGGGAACAACGGCGCGCGCGGACGCGCGCGACGCCCTGGTCGGCGCGACGTCGCTGGACGAGCTGCCCGGCGGCGCGCGCATCGGCACGAGCTCGATCCGCCGCCGCGCCCAGCTCGCCGCGCTGCGACCCGACCTCGAGCTTGTCTCGCTGCGCGGCAACGTCGACACGCGCCTGCGCAAGCTCGCCGCCGGCGAGGCCGACGCGCTCGTGCTCGCGATGGCCGGGCTCGCGCGGCTGGATCGGGCCGACGACGCCGGCGCAGTGCTCGACGAGCTCGTCCCGGCGCCAGGGCAGGGCGCGCTCGTCCTGCAGACGCGGGCCGGCGAGGCGCAGCGTGTCGCCGCGATCACCGACGACCGCGCGCTGGCCGATCTGCTCGCCGAGCGCGCGTGCGCGCGCGAGCTGGGCGGCAGCTGCGACACGCCGCTCGGCGCCCATGTCGGCGCCGACGGGGTGCTGCGCGCGTGGGTCGGGCTGCCCGATGGGTCGGAGTGGATGACCGCGCAGGGCGACGACGCGGCGGCGCAGTTGCTGGCCGCCGGCGCAGGCGAGCTGCTGCGCCGCGCGCAGGAGATGGCGTGAGCGCCGGGCGCGTGTACCTGGTCGGCGCGGGGCCGGGCGACCCGGGGCTGATGACGGTCCGCGCTCGCGAGCTGATCGCCCAGGCCGACGTGATCCTGCACGACCAGCTGATCGCGCCGGGGGCGCTCGACGGCGCGCGCGAGGACGCGATCGTCATCGACGTCGGCAAGCGCGGCGGCGGTGCTCAGGTCCCCCAGGACGACACCAACATGCTGCTCCTCGAGCACGCCCGCGCCGGGCGCACCGTCGTGCGGCTCAAAGGCGGCGATCCGTTCGTGTTCGGGCGCGGCGGCGAGGAGGCGCTCGTGCTCGCGACGGACGGGATCGCGTTCGAGGTCGTGCCGGGCGTCACGGCCGGCGTCGCGGCGTCTGCGTATGCGGGCATCCCGGTGACCCAGCGGGGGCTCGCCAGCGCCGTCGCGTTCGTCACCGGCCATGAGGACCCGGGCAAGCCCGAGACGGCGATCGACTGGGCGGCGCTCGCGGCGTTTCCGGGAACGCTCGTCTTCTACATGGGTGTCCGCCAGCTCGGCCACATCGCCGACTCGCTGATCGCCGCGGGGCGCGGCGCCGACGAGCCCGCGGCGATCGTGGAGCGCGGCACGTTCGCGGGCCAGCGCACGCTGCTGGCAACGCTCGAGACGATCGCGGAGCGCGCGCAGCAGGAAGCGATCGCGGCGCCGTCGATCACGATCGTCGGCCCGGTCGCCGCGCTGCACGAGCAGCTGCAGTGGCTCGGCGATCGCCCGCTCGCCGGCCGCAGCGTCGCGGTCCTGCGCGCGCGCCCGCAGGCCAGCGCGCTCGTCGCACGGCTGCGCGCGTTGGGCGCCGATGTCGTGCAGGCGCCGGCGATCGCGATCGAGCCGCTGAAGGCGACGTTGCCGCGCCTGGCCGACTACGACCTGCTGTGCGTGACGAGTCCCAACGGCGTCGGGCGGCTGCTGGAGCTGGTCCGCGACGCCCGCGACCTCGCCGGTCCGCGGATCGCGGCGATCGGTCCCGGGACGGCGGCCGCGCTGCGCGCCGGCGGCATCGAGCCCGACATCGTGCCCCAGCGCTCGGTCGCCGAGGGTCTGGCCGAGATGCTCGGCGACATGCGGGTGGCGCGCGCGCTCATCGTCCGCGCCCAGACAGGGCGCGACGTGCTGCCCGACGCGCTGCGCGAGCGCGGCGCGCAGGTCGACATCGTGGCCGTGTACCGCACCGTCGCCCAGCCGCTGGACGACGCGACACGGGCCGCGGTCCTGGGCGCCGCCGACGCGCTGTTCACGTCGGCCTCGACCGTCGACGCACTGGTCACCGCGGCCGGCGGCGCCGATGCGCTGCGCGACGGGCCGAGGCTGTGCTCGATCGGCCCCGCGACCAGCGACGTGCTACGCGCCCACGGCCTACAGCCGGGGCTCGAGGCGACCGTCCACACGCCGGATGGGCTGGTCGACGCGCTGCTTGAATCCCTGGCCTGATGGTCGTCGGCTTCCTGACGGACTACGGCCTGCACGACGACTTCGTCGGCATCTGCCACCTGGTCATGGCGCGCACGGCGCCCGGCGTTCGCGTCGTCGACCTGACCCACGGCATCCCGCGCCACGACGTGCGCCGCGGCGCCCTGGCGCTACGCCATGCGGCGCGCGTCGCGCCGCCGGCTGTCCTGCTGGCGGTCGTCGACCCCGAGGTCGGGGGTACGCGCCGCGCGATCGCCATCCGCGCCGGCGAGCGGTTTCTCGTCGGTCCCGACAACGGCCTCCTGCTCCCGGCGGCCCAGGAGTTGGGCGGCAGCGACGAGGCAATCGACATCGCCGCGTCACGCCATCGCCTCGAGCCGGTGTCGGCCACGTTTCACGGCCGCGATCTGTTCGCGCCGGTCGCCGCTGCGCTGGCCGCCGGCGAGCCGTTTGCGGACGCGGGAGGACCGGTCGACGTCGCGAGCCTGACGGTGCTCGACCTGCCGGCAGGCCGGATTGCCGCGGTCGGACGTGCCGAGGCCCACGTGCTGGAGATCGACACGTTCGGCAACGTGACATTCGACATCGACGACCCGCGGATCCTCGCCGAGGTCGTCCGCGTCAACGGCGAGCGCGCCGCGGTCGGCGCGACGTTCGCCGACGTCGCCCCCGGCGAGCTGCTGATCTACGTCGACAGCTCGGGTGACCTCGCGCTCGCCGTCAACCAGGGCTCGGCCGCACAGCGCCTGGGCCTGGCGCTGGACGACGACGTCGTGATCGAATGGACGCCATGACGCTGGGCTCGCCGCGCCTCCACGTCCGCACAATCGACTCGACCAACGACCGCGCACGCGAGCTCGCCGCGGCCGGCGCGGGGCACGGGACGCTCGTCACGGCGGGCGAACAGACGGCGGGGCGGGGGCGCCAGGGGCGCACGTGGACCGCGCCCGCCGGCCGTGCGCTGCTGATGTCGCTCGTGCTGCGTGACCCGCCGGCGCTGCTGCCGCTGCGCGCCGGGCTCGCGGTCGCCGCGGCGATCGGCGACGAGGCGCGGATCAAGTGGCCCAACGACGTGCTCGTCGCCGAGCGCAAGGTCGCCGGGATCCTCGCCGAGGCGCGCCCGAGCGATGGCTGGGCGATTCTCGGGATCGGCGTCAACGTCGCAATCGACGTCGCCACGCTGCCCGACGATGTGCGCGATCGCGCCGGGACGCTCGGTCGCACACCGGCCGACGTCGAGCCGTTCCTGGCCGCGGTCCTGGATGAGCTCGGCGCGGCGCTGCGGCTCGGCGACGACACGATGCTGGCGCGCCTGAACGCGCGCGATGCGCTGCGGGGCCGCGAGATCGCGTGGGGCGAGGGCCTCGTCGGGTGTGCGGCCGGCATCGACGCCGACGGCCGGCTCGTCGTCGAGCTCGATGGCGGCGCGACGACGGCGCTCAACGCCGGCGAAGTGCATCTGCGGTCGTCGTCCGGTCCGCGATAGCCTGCGCGCCATGCCGGCGGGGCAGCGGGGGGAACTGCGGATCGGTCTGACGATCTCGGGTGCGATCGCGCTCGGTGCGTTCGAGGGCGGGGCTCTGGCGGCGCTGCTGACCGGGGTCCAGGAGGTCAACTCCCGGCGCGGCGAGCGCGACAGCCTGCGCGTCGACGTCATCGCGGGAGCGTCGGCCGGGTCGATGACCGGCCTGCTGGCGGCCCGCACGCTGCTGGCCGGCCTCGATCCGCTGAAGGTGATGCGCGAAGCGTGGGTGCAGATGCCGCAGCTGGGGGCACTCGAGGGTCACATGGACGCGCCGCTCGCGGTCGACGGGATGCTCGAACTGGCCGACCGTCTGCTGGGCTCAAGCGGCCGCCGACCGCGGCAGGCACACCCGGTCAGCGTGCACATGGCGCTCGGGAGCCTGCATCGCCTCGACTACGAGATCGGCCGTATCGCCGGTCCGCCGGTCCGCGCCGGGACGTATCTCGATTGGCACGAAGTGCGGCTCGGCCCGCGCACCGGCCAGACGGCCTACCGCGACGCAATGCACGCCGCGCTCGCCTCGGGCGCGCACGCGCTGGCGTTCCGCCCGCGCCGGCTCGAACGCACGGCGCCGGCCGTGCGGCGGCGCTATCGCGCCAACCACGTCGCCAACCCGCCCGACCGCGCGTGGTACACCGACGGCGGGACGATCGACAACCAGCCGCTCGGCCGGGCCCTCGACCTCGCGCAGGCCGCCGACATCGGCGCCGAAGGCATCGGCAGCGGGGCGCGCCTGCACCTGCTCATCGACCCCGATCCGCCGTCCCCCGCGCCCCCCGACGACCGGTGGACCGCGGACGAGTCGCCGCGCTGGACGACGACCGGCGCCCGCGTGTTGACGCTGCTGCGCTCGCAGCACCTCTACGACGACCTCGAGCGGCTGGAGACCACCAACGCTCGGATCAGCTGGACCAACACGCTGGCGCATGCGCTGACCGAATTGCTCGAGGACCCCGACCCACGGCGCGCGAAGGCCGGCCTGCGAAGCGTCATCTCCGCGATCAGAACGCAGCAGCGCGACCTGCTCGCCGACGCCGACGTCGCCGACACGCGCGCCGCACCCGACTCGGAGATCGGACGGCTGGTCAGCGAGGCGCTCGGAATGGCCACCGGCTACGGCCAGAAGCGCTACATCGCCATCGCCGTCGTCTCGCCGCTGCTGCTGCCGGACGTGGCCGACGGCGCCAAGACGCCGCGCGACCTGCTGTCGGGCGCCTTTCTCGGCCACTTCGGCGGGTTTCTGGCCCAGGAGCTGCGCGAGAACGACTTCGCTCTGGGCTACCGCTGCATGGTCGAGTGGATGCAGGGACCCAACGGGCTGCGGGTCAGCGGGCTGGCCGGCGACCCGGCGTCAGCGGCAATCGCCGCGGCCCAGGCCCGCCAGCCGGAATGGAACCCGGGGCTCGCCGGAGCCACGCTGCACTCGCGTGGCGTGCTGGAGAAGATCGAGATCGCCAAGGTCGCCGGGCGCGCGATGCTGATCGCCAGCAACGACGTGGCGCACGACGGCCTCTAGGTGTGGGTCCTGAGCACGTTGGTCGCCTCCGCGGGTCGCGGGCGCAGGCGGTGGCGCACAACTGCATCACTGAGGAAGGGGGCCGGGGTCGCCCGTAGGCGAACGTCCCGTTCTGTGGCCTATGGGCACCAGAACGGGACGTTGGCCCGGCGCAGAGGGGCCGGGGCTGCGATTCGTGCCTCAGAACGCCGCCGGCGCCGGTGACTGCGCCTTCCTCAGTGCTGCAGTTCCGAACTGCCGGAAACCGCACACCAACCGAACAACGTGCCCGGGAACCACAGCTAGGCCACCGACTGCTCCGAGTCCTCGTCGGCCGCCGCGCCGCGGCCGGGCGGCGACTTGGCCTTGGCCGCGAGCAGCGACTGAAGTGCGGCATCGATCGCGCCGACCGCCTCCTCGTCGGAGGGCTTCTCGACCGGCTCGACCGGCTCGATGCGCTCGATCGGCTCGACCGGCTCGTGCGCCTGGCCGTTGGTCGCCTCGACCACCGTCAGCCCCGCGCCGCCGCCCGCCGGGCCGGTGCCCTTCTTGCGCCGCCGGCGGCTGCGCCCGCGCTTGCCGCCCTTGGGGAAGTTGCGCAGCAGCTCGCGGCTCAGCGCGCTGGGCTTGCGTGCCATCCGCGTCCGCGCCCCGCGCAGGACCTCCTCGGCCTCCGGCGTGTGGGCGACCGCGGCGGCCAGCAGCGCGGCGCTCAGGCGACGGTCGTGCTTGCGCGCCGCGT
The DNA here is from genome assembly GCA_963766605.1 of uncultured Actinomycetes bacterium. Taxonomy (GTDB): domain Bacteria; phylum Actinomycetota; class Thermoleophilia; order Solirubrobacterales; family Solirubrobacteraceae; genus AC-49. The sequence goes on along the minus strand of CAVYAT010000002.1, from coordinate 230,044 downwards.
GTACGAGCCGGCGCGCGTTGCGGGCGTGGGCGGCGCCGCTGGAGTTGACGAGCAGGCCGAGCAGCCGCTTGGTCTCCGGCCAGCGCTGGACGGCGTACTCCTCGTGGACGTCGCGCGTGTACTCGGCCAATCGCCAGATCCATGCGTTGGCCTGGTCGCGGCGGCCGATCCGGCGCTCGGTCAGCGCCTGGAGCGCGACCTTGACGCCCTCGCGGCGCTCGTCGCGGCCCCACGTCCCGATCACGTCGATCGCGTAGTCGAACGCCTCGGCGTCGCGTGCGGCGGCGATCTCCTGGAGCGCGCGCACTCGCAGCTGGCCGTTCTTGTTGCGCTCGACCGCGGTCGACAGGAAGCGCCCCTTGAGCTCGCCGGTGGCGTCGAACTGGAGCATCGCCCGGGCGCGGCGCCAACCGTTGGGAGCGACGCGCGCGCCGGCCAGCGCGGCCCACATGTGCTGCTCGGACCAGTCGAGATGCTCGACGGCGATCCGCCACAGCTCGCGTTCGAAGACCTCATGCCGGCGGTCCTGGTCAGCCGCGACCGGGATCACCCGGCGCTCGACGCGCACCCGGCGGCCACGGCCGCGGCGCACCGGCCCGACGACGATCGCGCCGCCGCGGTAGACATCGCGATCCAGGAGCGAATGCAGCGTTACGACCGGGTCGTCGTGGCGCGTGGCCGGGTGGACGAAGTCGACGACGACGCCGGCCTCCTTGCCGGGATGGCGGCGGGTCACGCGGCCGACCCGCTGCTGGTAGATGCGCTTGGACGCGGTCGGCGCGAGGTGCATGCAGACGGTCGCGCGCGGCGAGTTCCAGCCCTCGGCCAGCAGCTGCGCGTTGACGAGAACGTCGATGTCGCCGTGCTCGTAGCGCGCCAGGATCTCGGCCAGCTGACGCTTGGGCGTCTCGCCCGACACCGCTTCGGCCTTGATGCCCTGCTCGCGGAACGCCTCGGCGACGTTGTAGGCGTGGCGGACGCCGGCCGAGTAGATGACGCCGGGCACGCCGTTGAAGCGCGTCTTGTAAAGGTCGGCGATCGCGTAGTTGAACGGCGCCTGGTCGAGCAGCTCGGCCAGCATCTCCTGGTCGAACTCGATGTCGACCTCGCCGCGGCGCAACGGGACCTTGGCGATCGTCCGCACGCCCGGCCCGGGCGGGATCCGCAGGCCACGCAGCGGCGCGATGACGCCGCGCCGCGCTGCCTGGGCAAGGTCGAAGCGCGACGTCTGGGTCGGGAACAGGTCGGTGACGTGTCGGGCGATCAGCGCGCCGGTCGCGGTCATGCCGACGAAGATCGGGCCGGTCCAGGCGCGGATCGCCGCCGAAGTCTTCTCGCCCAGCGCGGTGTGGGCCTCGTCGCAGATGACGATCGTGTAGGCGCTGGAGATGCGCCCGGCGTTGCGCACGAACCACTGGTAGGTCTCGACGGTGACGGGGCCGTCGCCCTTGATCTTCGCGTCTTCGAGCAGCGCCGGCGTGACGCGCTTCGCGTAGCCGCGCGTCTTGAGCTCGCCGTGGAACTGGTCGACGAGGTTGCGGCGGTGGGTGAGGATCAGCACGCCGCCGGTGCGCGAGGCCTCGACGAAGCCCATCGCGGCGACCGTCTTGCCGGCGCCGGTCGCGTGCTCGAACCAGAAGCGCTTGAACGCGTTGGGATCGTCGGCGACGCCCTCGACGACGTCCTCGTCGACCTCGGGCTCGATGTCGAGGTCGTCGGTGTCGGTCGGTCCGTCGTCGGCCTCGTCGTCCTCCTCGACCTCGACCTCGACCTCGATCTCGACCATGTCGAGCTCGTCGTCGTCCTCGTCGTCCTCCTCGACCGGCGCCTCGAGCTCGGCGTCGCCGGCGAACTCGGCATCGAGATCGTCCTCGTCGTCCTCGTCGTCGAAATCGTCGTCGGCGTCGGTCTCTGCTTCGGGCTCGGTCGCCGGCTCGACGACCGCGACGACCGCAGGCTCGTCCTCGTCGAACGCGAGTACCGGAGCGGCGGCCTCGAGGGTGCCATTGCCGTTCGTGCGCTGGGCCTCGGCCAGCAGCGCGGTGAGCGTTCCCGACAGCGCGTCGACCTGGTGGGGGTTGAGCAGCGTGCCGTCGGCCAGATGCGGCTCGTCCTCGCTCAGCAGCCGCTCGAGGCCGAGCAGTAGCGAGTACCGGCGGCTCCACTCGGTCGACGGGAACTTCGCGCCGCCCTCGATCTCGGCCAGCGCGGCGTCGAGCGCGCGGCGGCGCGGCGTCCCGACGGCCAGCGCGACGGCCGCGTCCTCACCCTCGAACAGGAATTGTTCGCGCGTGAACTTCGCGGCGCGCTCAAGCTGCGCCGCTGTCGGAACGGGAGTGGCCGCGTCGGCCACAGACGTTGAGTCAGCCATTCAAGGGCTCGCTACTTTTGCGGAGGCTGCCGCGCGAACCGTGGATCGTCTCGCGGCTACGTCGTTCCAGGGAAGAAACACAGATGGCCCGGAACAGGCAGAAGCTTACCCTACCGGCGGCCGCGACAAGCCTGTGTGGCACGATCCCTGGACGATGAAGCGGCTCGTGGGGTACGGCATCGCACTGGGGATCCTGGCGCTGTTCGTGATCGGCGCGCTGTCGTTGCACAACCACAAGGCGCCGAAGGCAAGCGGGCTGACACTGGCCGACATGCAGGCGCAGCTACGGGGGTCGCCGCCGCAGCTCGCGGCGCTGCACGCCGACGGCGCCCAGCTGCTGCCGACCTCCAAGGGCTCGTTCAAGGACCGCATCGCCGCGCTGAAGGGAACGCCGGTCGTCGTCAACAAGTGGGCGTCGTGGTGCGGGCCGTGCCGGTTCGAGTTTCCCTACCTGCAGACGACCGCGACACGGTTCGGGCGCAAGGTCGCGTTCCTGGGGCTGAACTCGGGCGATGTCGACTCCGATGCGCGCACGTTCCTGCGTCGCTTCCCGGTTCCCTACCCGAGCTTCATCGACCCCGACGACCATGTCGCGTTCTCGGTCGGCATGCCCACTGGCGCGCCGATCACCGAGTTCTACGACGCGGCCGGCAAGCGGACGAAGGTCCACGAGGGCGTCTACGCATCACGCGCGGCGCTGATCGCCGACGTGCGCCGCTACGCCCTCCAGCAGTGATCGAGATCCGCCGGGCGCGTGATGCCGGCGACCTCGACGCGGCGCTCGCGCTGCGCCACGAGGTGTTCGTCGACGAGCAGCGCGTGTCCGCGGAGGAGGAGGTCGACGGCCGCGACGGCGAGGCGACGCACTTCGTCGCGCTCTCGGATGGGCGGGTGGTCGGGACCTGCCGGCTGCTGGCCAGCGACGGTCGCGTGCGGCTCGGGCGCCTTGCCGTGGCGCGCGCGGTGCGGCGGCGCGGCATCGCCCGCGCGCTGCTGGATCGCGCGGAAGCATGGGCTCGCGAACGCGGGGCCACGGTGATCGTCCTCGCCGCCCAGACCGACGCGCAGGCGCTCTACGAGCAGGCCGGCTACCGCACCCGCGGCGAGCGGTTCATCGAGGCGGACATCGAGCACGTCATGATGGACAAGCCTCTTGCCTGAGATCCGCGTCGACACCCTGACCGGCCTGCGCACGATCGTTGCGGCCGACCGCGCCTCGCGTCCCGGCGGCGGGCCCGTCGTCGGGCCCGCCGAGTCGATCGATCGCGAGGCCGACCCGTTCGCCGAGGGTCATGAAGACCGCACGCCGCCCGAGGTGTACGCCGTCGGGCGCAACGGCGGCGGGGCGGACACCCCCGGCTGGGCGGTGCGCGTCGTCCCGAACCTCTACCCGGCGCTGGCCCCCGACGCGGCCGACCCGGAGCCGCTGGCCCAGCGCGACCTGTTCACCTCGGCGCCCGCCCACGGCCGCCACGAGGTCGTCGTCAACGCGCCCGACCCGGTCGTCTCGCTCGGCCAGCTGTCACCCGGCCAGGTCGACGACGCGATGGGCGTCTGGCGCGATCGCATCCGCCACCACCTCGCGTCCGGCGCGACCTACGTACACGTGATCGTCAACGAGCGACGCGAGGGTGGAGCGTCGCTGCCCCACACGCACGCGCAGGTCTACGCGCTGGACTTCGTGCCCGCCGCCGTCGCCCGCGAGCGCGAGCGCTTCGGCGCCCACGCGCAGCGGACCATGGGCGGCAATCTGCTGGCCGACCTCGTCCAAGAGGAGGTCAAGCTGCGCGAGCGCGTGGTGGCGATCGACGACGAGGCGGTGCTGCTGGCGCCGTGGGCGAGCCGCCTGCCCTACCAGCTCGTGCTCGCGCCGCGCGTCGCGCGGCCACGCTTCGAGGACGACGGCCCGCTGGGGAGCGCCATGCTGCACGACGCGCTCAACCGCCTGGCCCGGCGCTTCGGCACGCCGCCGCCGCTGAATCTCTGGGTGCGCACCGCGCCGCCCGACGCCGACCACTTCTGCTGGCGAATCGACATCGTCCCGCGCCTGACCCACCTCGCCGGGCTCGAGCTCGGCGCCGACGTGGCACTGAACATCGTCGGGCCCGAGCGCGCGGCCGCGGAGCTGCGCGAGGCGTGAGGGCGGTCGTCACGCGGGTGTCGCGGGCCAGCGTCCGCGTCGATGGGACCCTCGTCGCTGAGATCGGGGAAGGGCTGCTGGTGTTGCTGGGTGTCGCAGCGGGCGACGACGAGGCGGCGTGCGACCGGCTGGCGGCGAAGGTCGGCGCGCTGCGCGTGTTCGCCGACGCCGAGGGGCGTATGAACGAGCCGCTCGGCCAGCGCCAGGTGCTGTGCGTGAGCCAGTTCACGCTGTACGCGGACACCCGGCGCGGCAACCGCCCGTCGTTCGTCGCCGCCGCGCCCGGCGAGCTGGCGCAGCCGCTCTACGAGCGCTTCTGCGAGACGCTGCACGCCCAGCACGGCGTGTTCGGCGCCCACATGGAGGTCGAGTCGGTCAACGACGGGCCCGTCACCCTGCTGCTGGAGCTATAGCCTGCCCGCCATGCCACCCGAGACGCTGCCCGTTCCCCGCTTCGCCGCCGAGCCGCCGCAGGACACGGCGCCCGTCGGGCGCTGGGCGCAGCGGCTGCGCGAGGAGTTCTTCGCCGCCTGCCTGGCGCTCGAGAACGAGGGTGAGGAGATCGGCGAGCCGGGCGACGTCATCTTCTATCCCGACCGCACGTACCTCGGCCGCACGTACATCCCGGCGACGGCGGCGACGAGCGCCGAGCTCGAGCTGTTCGGCTACATCTCGTTCGTCGTGCCCGAGGGCGAGGACCCCCAGGACTTCCACACGACCGCCGACTACACGCCCGAGACCGCCGACGCCCATCCCGAGTGGAAGATCGATCTCTGCGACGAGGTGATCGGGGGCTGGCGCGGCGAGCACGAGAACGTCGCCGCGATCACGATCGTGTGGGGCCGGCCGACGATCGACGGCGCGACGATCGCCACCGCGCAACTCGGCGACACGACGGTCGACCAGTGCCACATCGACGACGGTCGCTTCACGCTCGTCGGGCCTGACGACTACCGCGGCGAGACGCTCGACATCCACCTCTACGACGACGACGGTGCCGAGCTCGCGCGCGAATCGCTCTACGACGACGACGGCGAGGACGACGCAGATGACGAGGACGGGGAATGAGCGTCGAGGACGCGATCCGCGACCGTCGCACGCACAAGGCCTACGGGCCCGAGCCCGTCGACCGCGAGACGCTCGACGCCCTGATCGACCTTGCCCGCTTCGCTCCCAACCACCACCTGACCAACCCGTGGCGCTTCCGGGTGCTCGGCCCGCAGGCGCTGGCGCGGCTGAAGCACGCCGCGGGGCCCGACGCGGCGGCCAAGCTCGGCCGCGCGCCGACGCTCGTCGCGGTGACCACGGTACGCACACCGGACGACCCGGTGGCCGACGAAGAGGACCTGCTGGCAACCGCGTGCGCGGCGTACATCGTGCTGCTGGGCGCCCACGAGCGCGGGCTGGGCGGCTATTGGCGCACGCCGGGCGTACTGCGCACCGCCGAAGGCCTGGCCGCGCTTTCGATCGGCGACGACGAGCGGTTCGTCGCGCTGCTGTACCTCGGCACGGCGCGCCAGGAGCCGCCGGTGCCGCAGCGCGCGGCGATCGCCGACGTGACCGTCTACCTGGACTAGAGGCGGCGGGCGTGGCGGCGGCCAAGCGACCGGTCGACGGCCCGACGCATGCGCCGTCGCGCCCCGACCTGTCACCGCAGCCGGCGACCGACGGTTGGACCGACGCGCGCGTCGAGGGCGCCGATCACGCCAGCGCCGAGCTGCGCGGCGTCACCGTCACCGACGTCGAGCTGCTGCGCTGCAATCTCGCCAACGCGCGGATGCACGGCGCGACGCTGTCGCGCGTCCTGCTGCGCGGCTGCCGGCTGACCGGCGTGTCGCTGGCTGACAGCGCCCTGACCGACGTCGTGTTCGCCGACTGCCGCATCGACCTGGCGTCGCTGGCCGGCGCGGCGCTGGCGCGCGTCGTGCTGTCGGATTGCGTGATGACCCAGACCGACCTCCAGGGATCGCGGCTGCACGACGTGCGCTTCGAGCGCTGCGACCTGTCCGAGGTCGACCTGATGGACGCGTCGGCGCGCAACAGCGAGATGCGGGGCTGCACGCTGACCGGCCTGCGCGGCGTGGAGTCGCTGCGCCACATCGGCATGCCGTGGCCGGACATTCTCGCAGCGGCCGACGTGTTCGCCGACGCGCTCGGCGTGCGCGTGCTGGCGGATTAGTCAGGAGCCGAGCAGCTTCGCCTTGGCCGCGGCGAACTCTTTGGCCGTCAGCAGACCGGCCCGATGCAGGTCGACGAGCTGCTGCAGGTCGGACACCGAGGCGGCAAGGCCGGCCCCCGGCGCGGGCGGGTCCAGGCGCTGAGCCTGTTCGGCTGTCAACAGCCCGCGCGCGGCGATCGCCGCCAGCGCATCGTGCACGCGGGCGGCGATGTCCTCGTCGGCGAGGTGCCGGAAGCCGAGCATGACCACGCGGGCGGCGCGGTCGGGATGCTCGTGGCGCAGGGTGAGCATGCCGTAGCGACGGTTGCGCGCGGCGAGCCAGCCGGCGTCGAGCAGGCCCAGCGCGCCGTCACCCATCTCGACGGCCGGCCGCGACGATCGCCCGCCCGCATCACCGGCTCGCAGCGTGAGGTGTTCCAGCCCGAAGCGGTAGGCCATCTTGCCGCCGCGGGCGGTGCGGACCTCGATGCAGCCGCCGTCCTCCTCGGCGTAGCCGAGATCGAAACTCCCCGACGTCTGCGTCCGCTGCCCGAACCCCGCCGCATAGAGGATCTTGGCACGCGGGAGGCCGAGCGACTGCATGGCTGTATGTAACCGTCAGCTGACCTCGGGCGCCAGCAGCACGCGGCGCAGCAGGGCCGTCGCCGTCGCGCGCAGGCTGCGCAGCGACCGGCCCTCCTCCTGGACGATCATCGCCATCTCCATGATCCCCGCCGCGAGCATTCGGGCCGTCTCGACCGACAGCGGATGCAGGCCGAGCTCGGGGTTCTGAAGCCGCGCATCGTCGGCCAGGCGGTGGATCATGCGACCGGCGCGTTCGTTGACCGACTGCTTCAGCCGCCGGCCGCGATCGCCGGTCAGGTGCAGTTCGTTGAAGAAGCTCTGGGTGAGGCGGGGGTCGCGCTCCAGTGCGTCGAGGAAGCTGCCGACCGCGCGGTCCAGGCGCTCGGCCGCCGTGCCGGCGCCGCCCATCGCCTCGGCGATCGCGCGCATGATGTCGTCGCTGAACTCCTGCAGCAGCGCCAGGTAGCAGTCGACGGGGTCGGCGAAATGCGCGTAGAAGGTCCGCCGCGACGCCCGCGCCTCGCGCACGACGTCGGCCAGCGTCGTGTGCTGGAAGCCCCGTTGGCGAACCGCGGAGGCCATCCCGTCGAGCAGCCGGCGGCGGTGATCGCCGGGGAGCGGGCCGCGGGCGCCGCGGCGCTGGGGGGTGTCGATTGCTGGCGTCGCCATGACAAACTCGGTACTTCATGGTACCGTGTTTTCCGATGTCGACCCAAACTCTTGCTCGGCCCGCGAGCGGCCCGCGCGTAGAGCGCGCCGCGCCGTCGTCCGCCGGTCCACTGGAGGACACGCCGGCGCCCCGCATGCCGCCCGTCCTCACCCAGCCCGCGGCGATCCAGACCGCGCGCTTTGTCACCCGCCCGCTGCCGTTCCTGTTCGGGGCGCAGCGCGAGCTCGGCGAGACCTTCGCCTTCCGGCCGGTCGCCAACCACGGCGAGCCGATCGTCGTCGTCAGCCATCCCGACCACGTCAAGTCGTTGTTCACCGCCCCGCCCGAGCTCGTGCCGTCGATCACGTCGGAGTCGCCGCTGCGCCCCGTGCTCGGCCCGCGCTCGGTCCTGACCGCCAACGGCCCCGAGCATCTGAGCCGCCGCAAGCTGCTGCTGCCGCCGTTCCACGGCGAGGCGATCGCCCGCTACGCACAGGTCATCGAGGACCTGATCGACCGTGAGATCGACCACTGGACGCCGGGCGAGACGTTGCCGATGGCCAAGCGCATGCAGGCCGTCACGCTCAACGTGATCATGGCCGGCATCTTCGGCGTCGAGGGCGAGGCCGCACTGGGCAGCCCCGAGCGCGCGCTGCGCGACACGACCCGGCGCCTGCTGTCGTTCTCCGAGAGCCACGCCTGGGCGCTGCTCGAGCTGGCGCAGATGGGCGCCCCCGAGCCACGCGGCGTGATGCGCAGGCTGCTCGACGCGAGCAACCGCCACTACTACCGCGTCATCGCCGACCGCCGCGCGGTCCCGCAGGAGCGTCGCGGCAACGACATCCTGTCGCTGCTGCTGTCGGTGACCGACGAGGCCGGCCGGCCGCTGGACGACGAGGACATCCGCGACCAGCTGGTGACGCTCGTGCTCGCCGGCCACGAGACAACGGCCAACACGCTGGCCTGGGCGTTCGAGCGCCTGACCCGCACACCGGCCGCCTACGACGCCCTGCGCGACGCGGTCCGCGGCGACCACGAGGCCGCCGGCGACGAGTACATCGAGGCGACGATCCACGAGACGATGCGCGTGCGCCCGGTGATCCCGCTGATCGGGCGCCGGCCGACGCGCGCGTGGCAGCTCGGCGACTATGTCGTCCCCGAGCGGACGTTCATCGCGATCGGGATCGTGCTGCTGCACCACCGCGAGGACCTCTACCCGCAGCCGTTCGCGTTCGCCCCCGAGCGCTTCCTCGGCGTCTCGCCCGGCACCTACACGTGGATCCCGTTCGGCGGCGGCACGCGCCGATGCCTGGGCGCCGCGCTGGCGATGGCCGAGCAGCGGATCGTCATGCGCGCGATCGCGCGGCGCACCGACCTCGAGGCGCTCGACCAGCGCCCCGAGCGCGAACGCCACCGCAATGTCACCATCATCCCGCGCGACGGCGGCGTCGTCCGCGTCACCCGCCGCACGTAAGCCACGTAACGTCGCGATACCGAGGGTCAGGCCCCGCTAACAGTGTTGGGAGGGTCTGACCCCCCTTCGGGGTAGTGGCAGGCGACGAGGCCGCCGTTGCGGCGGGGGGTCAGCGGCGGCTCGTCGGTGTCGCAGTGACCGGCGACGAACTTCGGGCAGCGGGTGTGGAAGCGGCAGGCCGTCGGCGGGTCGATCGGCGACGGCGTCTCGCCGGCCAGCACGGCGCGCTTGGCCATCGACTGCGTCGGGTCGGGCACCGGGACGGCCTGCAGCAATGCCGATGTGTAGGGGTGGCGCGGGTTGGCGTACAGGTCGTCGGCGTCCGCCACCTCGACCAACTTGCCGAGGTACATCACCGCGACGCGGTCGCAGGCGTGGCGCACGACCGCGAGGTCGTGGCCGATGAAGACGATCGTCAGGCCGAGCTCGCGGCGCAGCCGCTCGAGCAGGTTGAGGATCTGCGCCTGGATCGAGACGTCGAGCGCCGACACCGGCTCGTCGGCGACGATCAGGCGCGGGCGCAGCGCGATCGCGCGCGCGATCCCGACACGCTGGCGCTGGCCGCCCGACAGCTCGGCCGGCAGCCGGTGCTGGTCTGAGGGATCCAGCCCGACCTGCTCCATCAGCTCGCCGACCGCAGCGCGCCGCGCGCGAGCGTCGCGCTCGATGCCGTGCACGACGAGCGGCTCGCCGATGATCGATCCGACCGAGCGCCGCGGGTTCAGCGACGAGTACGGGTCCTGGAAGATCATCTGGATGTCGCGGCGCAGCCCGCCCAGCCGCCGCGGCGAGCCGCGCGTGATGTCCTGCCCCGCGAAGGTGATCGAGCCGGCCGTCGGCTCGATCAGACGCGCGACGAGCCGCGCGACCGTCGACTTGCCGGCGCCCGACTCGCCGACCAGCCCGAGCGTCTCGCCCTCACCGACATCGAACGACACGCCGTCGACCGCGTGCACGACGTCCGACGAGCGCCGCACCGCGCCCGTGCGCGCCGGGAAGTGCTTGACCAGGTCGCGAACCTCCAGCAGCGCGGTCATGGCGCCGCCTCCGGCTCGGGCAGCTCGTCGACCCCCGCGGTGACCCGCGCCGCAGCCGGTTCGGCGCCGGCGCGCAGCTCCGACCACAGCGCGGCGCGCGTCGGCTCCGGCAGCAGGCACGCGACCTCGTGCGGGACGCCGCCGGCCACGAACTCCAACGCCGGGTCGATCCGCGAGTGCGACGGGCGCGCGTAGGGGCAGCGTGGCGCGAACGCGCAACCGTCGGGTCTCGCGGACGGCGACGGCGGGCGCCCCTCGATCGGCACGAGGTCGACCCCGCGCGGGCGGTCCAGGCGCGGGATCGCCCCGAGCAGGCCCCAGGTGTAGGGGTGCTGGGGTGCCGCGAACAGCGCCACCGCGGGCGCGCGCTCGACGATCCGCCCGGCGTACATGACGCAGACGTCGTCGACGACCTGGGCCACGACGCCCGCGTCGTGGGTGATCAGCACGAGCGCCATCCCGAGCTCGGCCCGCAGCCGTGCCAGCAGCTCGAGGATCTGCGCCTGGACGGTCACGTCGAGCGCGGTCGTCGGCTCGTCGGCGATCAGCAGGTCGGGTTCGTTGGCGAGCGCCATCGCGATCATCACTCGCTGTCGCATTCCGCCCGACAGCTCGTGCGGGTAGCTCTGGCGCCGGCGGGCCGGCTCGGGGATACCGACCAGCTCGAACAGCTCGGTCACGCGGGCGCGGGCGGCGTCGCGCGTGGCGCCGCGGTGGGCGACGATCGCCTCGGCCACCTGGTCGCCGACGCGCTTGAGCGGATGCAGCGACGAGAGTGGGTCCTGGAACACCATCGCGATCCGGTCGCCGCGCAGCGCCCGCAGCTCCTCGGACGTCGCCGTCACCAGATCGCGGCCCTCGAACTGCACGCTGCCGCTGACGCGCGCGGCGGTGACCTCGCGCAGCAGGCCCATGATCGCCAGCGCGCTGACGCTCTTGCCGCACCCCGACTCGCCGACGATCCCCAGCGCGCCGCCGGCCGGCACCGAGAACGACACGCCGTCGACCGCGCGCGACACCGCGGCGCCGTCGCCGACGAACCCGACCCGCAGGTCGCGCACCTCGAGCAGCGTCATCGGTAGCGCACCCGCGGGTCCAGGAACGCGTACGCGATGTCGACGACGACGTTCAGCACGACGATGAACAACGCGCCGACGAGCACTGTCCCCTCGATCACCGGCAGGTTGCCGGCGTCGATCGCGTTGAGCGCCAGCTGCCCGATGCCCGGGATCGCGAACACCGTCTCGGTCAGGATCGCGCCGCCGAGCAGCACGCCGAGATCGACGCCGAGGATCGTCACGACGGGCGCGATCGCCGCGCGCACCCCGTGGCGCCAGATCACGTCGCGCTCGCGCAGGCCCTTGGCCCGCGCCGTGCGGATGTAGTCCTCACCGAGCACCTCGATCAGGCTCGCACGCATGAAGCGCGCGTAGATCCCGGCCATCGAGGCGGCCAGCACGAGCCACGGCAGGAACAGCGTCGGGGCGACCGACGCCGGGGCGGTGAACAGGTTCCCGCTCTGCGGATAGCTGCCGGCCCCGTCGAAGATCGGGATCAGCCCGATGTCCTTGGCGAACAGGAACAGCCCGACCAGCCCCAGCCAGTAGGCCGGCGCGGACATGAACAGCAGCGAGCCGCCGGTCGCCGCGCGGTCGCTCGCGCGCCCATGACGGACCGCCGCCATGATCCCGATCGGGATCCCGATCGCCAGCCACAGCACCGTCGCCCCGATCACCAGGCCGATCGTGGCCGGCAACCGATCGAACAGCTCCGAGCGCACCGACGTGTCGTTGAGGTAGTCGTGGCCGAAGTCGAAGTGCAGGACCAGCGCCTTGAGTTGGATCCAGTACTGCGTGTACCACGGCTTGTCGAGCCCGAGCGCGTGACGGACCGCGTGCTGGACCTCGGGGCTCGCGTTGCGCCCGGCGCGCAGCGCGACCGGGTCGGCCGACGGCAGAACCGAGAAGATCACGAACGTCAGGAAGCTGATCGCCAGCAGGACGAAGATCGCCCACATGATGCGCCGCGCGATGTAGACCGCCATCCGAGGTCTCCCGCGCTCAGCGCCCGCGCCGGTGGCCGCCCAGCGCGTCCTGCAGACCGTCGCCGAGCAGGTTGAACGCGAGCACACAGATGAGCAGCGCGATGCCCGGGGCGAGCATGAACCACCACGCGGACTCGAACACGCCGGTCGCCTCGGAGATCATCGAGCCCCACGACGCGGTCGGCGGCTGCACGCCGACGCCGAGGTAGGACAGCGCGGCCTCGAACAGCACGACGCCGGGAACAAGGACGGTGGCGGTGACGAGCAGCTGCGAGGTCAGGTTGGGCAGGATGTGGCGCGCGAGGATCCGCCGGTCCGACGCGCCGATGCAGCGCGCCGCCTCGACGAACTGCTGCTCGCGCAGCGACAGCGTCTGCCCGCGCACGATTCGCGCGACGTAGGGCCAGCTGGCGATCGCGATCACGAACACGACGGTCGTGAGGCCCGGCTGGATCAGCCCGGCGGCGCAGCCGTTGCCGGTCGAGCACGCCGCCCCGATCCCGAGCGCGAGCAGCAGCACCGGGAAGGCCAGGAAGATGTCGGTCACGCGCGACAGCAGCGTGTCGACCCAGCCGCCGTAGAAACCCGCGACGATCCCGACCACGGTGCCGATCAGCATCGTCAGCGCCGTCGACAGGACCGCCACCTCGATCGACACGCGGGCGCCGTAGAGCACGCGGCTGAAGACATCGCGCCCGAGGTCGTCGGTTCCGAACAGGTTGTGCCACGACGGGCCGGTCGGGTTGCCGGCAGCGTCGAGGTAGCGCGTCGACTGGGCGTCGGGTGGCCGCGCGCCGACGAGCTTGACGATCAGCGGCGCGAGGATCGCGATCGCGATCAGGACCGCGATCGCGCACAGCGCGACGAACGCCGCGCGGTCTGAGCGCAGTCGCCGCCACACCACGCGCGCGCGCGTCGGACCGTACATCCCGACGGAGGACTTCGCCCCGCGGCGGCGACCCCCTGCTCGCACCGTCACAATGGACCGGCCGGCCCTCGTAGCTCAGTGGATAGAGCGCCGCTCTCCTAAAGCGGGTGCGCAGGTTCGACTCCTGCCGGGGGCATCGCCGGCGCCCGGCGGCTACGCGTCGTCCGGGCGATCCGGGTAGACGTCGTCGATCGTCGTCAGCGGCTCATAGGGAGCGCCGGCCGCCGCGGTGATCGTGTCGCCCCCGCCGGCCAGGCGGTCGAGCACGGCGGTCACGCCGACGATCTGCAGGCCCGCCTCCTTGACCGCTTCGATGGCGAGCACGGTCGAGCCGCCGGTCGTCACGACGTCCTCGACGATCAGACAGCGCGCGCCCGGCCCCAGCAGCGGACCTTCGATCCGTCGCTGCAGGCCATGGGCCTTGGTCTCCTTGCGCACGAAGAACGCATCGACCTCGGCGCCACCCGCCAGCGCGGCGCACGCGACCGGATCGGCACCCATCGTCGTCCCGCCGACCGCGGTCGCACCCCACCGGCGCGCGAGCTCGGCGACGAGCTCGGCGAGAGCCAAAAACCCTGCCGGCCTCAAAATTGCGCGCTTGGCGTCGATGTAATAGGGAGCGACTCGGCCGCTGGTGAGAGTTACATCGCCAATCACCACCGCGTGCTCGCGCAGCTCGTCGATCAGGCGGGCACGCGAGCTCATCCGTTCCCCATCCTAACCCGCTCACATGATCTCCAAGTCCATCCGCTTCGTCGCCTTCTTCTGCTGCGGCATCCTGATCGTCAGCTTCGTGATGTTCGCGGTCGCGCAGACCAACGGCAGCGAGGCTCAGGCGCAGCAGGAGATCCAGGGGGTGCTGCATCCGGTGGCCCCGCCGCCGAAGCCCGAGGGTCAGCCGCGGAGGTTCATCGACCAGGCCGCACACGATCTGACGACACCGTTCAACAGCATCGCCAACCAGAACGACAAGTGGGCCGAGCGCGCCGTCCCCACCGTCCTGGGACTACTGCTGTTCGGGTTCGGTCTCGGCTTCCTCGCGCGCACCGTCGCCGCGCACGAGTGAACGACGCGCCGGCGCCTACGGGTAGACGTCGACGCCGTCGCCGATCGTGATCCAGTTGTAGATCGCGATCGCGTCGGGGATCCACGTCCGCAGGCAGCCGTGGCTGGCCGCGAACACCGGTGACGGGTCATAGCCGTGGATCGCGTAGCCACGGATGAAGTAGCTCGAGAAGTACATGCCCTCGGAGTTGTAGCCCGGGGACTTCGAGTAGACGTGGAACTGGCCCTGGACGGTCGGCGTCGACGGCTTGCCCGAGCTGACCGGGTAGAGCCTGACGATCCGGCGGTGGTTGATCAGCGCGATCAGCTGCTTGGACAGGCTCGCCTCGACATGCTTGCCCTGCCTGGGGAAGCGGATCTTGAACGTGCCGCGGCCGGAGACGAGGTCCTTGAGCGTGCGCTTGTCGGCGACGCTCGTCCGCGGTAGCCCGACGAGCTTCTGGTAGCCCAGGACGCCGCGCCCGGTCCGCTGGTCGTAGCTGCCGGTCGTGCCGACGGCGAACCGCTTGGCCTCGAGGAGGTGCTGTAGCGCCCGCACCGAGGCGCCGCTCGCTCCGGGCGCGAGGTGCGTGGGCATCACGACCACCGACTTGGCCTTCGAGCGGATCGATTTGAGCTCGTCGCTGGCGAGATGGCTGGCCCGCACGGTGATCTTGCCGGTGCGCTTGGTGTGGAAGCCGACAAGGAACGTGCCCGACGAGCCGTTCGATGTCGGCGAGACGTGCGCGGCCTTCGTGCCGATGCGGTGGCGCCCGCGGTAGAAGCGCACCACGATCCGCTGTCCGGCCACGTAGGGCGTGAGCAGGCCGCGGACGCGCCAGCGCTGGCCCGCGAGCACGATCCCGCGCGAGCCGACCCGCTGGAGCTTGATCTTGATCGTGCCCGACTCGGGCTCCGGCGCAGGCGGCGGAGCCGGCGCGGTCGTGGTGGTTGTGGTGGGGGTGGTCGTCGTCGGCGTGGCGGGGGTCGTCGCCGGGTCCTGGGCGACGGCCGGGGCGGCAACGACAAGCGCCGCCATCGCGGCGGCAAGCACGGACAGGCGGCGCATCGCGGTCATCTTAGGACACAGCGCGGCGCGGCCGGGCTATCAGGGCAACTGAGTCAGGTTGACTGACTTTCCGGGCCTGAATTAGCTTCCGCCGCGCCTTTCAGGTCTACCGACAGGAGAGAACCATGTATGTCTTGACCGGGCCCGCGCGCCGTGTTCGCGCGCTGGCCGTTGCGCTGACGTTGGCCGCCGTATGCAGCCTCGGCGCCGCATCGTCGGCCGGCGCGATCGGCCCGACGCTGGCCGGCGCCAACAACCCCAACTGCAAGCTGACCGCCGCGCATCCGCGTCCGGTCGTGCTCGTCCACGCGACGTTGTCCAACCAGCAGCAGAACTGGTCGACGCTCGGCCCGCAGCTCATGCAGCAGGGCTACTGCGTGTGGGCGCTCAACTACGGCGTCACGCTGGCGTCGTTCGGCGGGACCGTCGACGGACTCGGCGAGATCGCCCAGTCGGCCGGGCAACTGCGGACATTCGTCAACCAGGTGCTGTCGGCGACCGGTGCGTCGCAGGTCGACATGGTCGGCCACAGCCAGGGCGGCATGATGCCCAACTACTACATCAAGCGCCTGGGCGGAGCGAGCAAGGTCCACACGTTCGTGGCCCTGGCTCCGAGCAACCACGGGACGGACGAGGACGGACTCGTCAACCTGCTGGCCGCCTTCCGCGGGGTGATCAACGGCACGCTGGCCCTGTTGCAGGAGCCGGCGCTGCCCGAGCAGGAGGTCGGCTCGGCGTTCGAGACCAACCTGTTCCGCGACGGCGACACGGTCAGCGGCCCGACGTACTGGGTCATCGAGACCAGCCATGACGAAGTCGTCACCCCGTTCACGCAGGCGTTCCTCAACGGGGCGACCAACATCCTGCTCCAGAACCAGTGCCCCAACGATCCGGTCGCCCACATCGGGATGGCCTCCGACATGCCGGCCCTGGCCGACGTGCGCAACGCGCTGGCCGGTGGCTCGGCGTCGTTCAAGCCCAGCTGCACGGGCTTCGGGCCGGCGATCTGATCGCCGCCTCCGGAAAACAGTGACAGTTCACCTGATGTCAGGTGGGCTGACACCCCGTCAGTATCAGGTTGACTGTCTACGCGCCAAGGTCATATTTTGCGTAGCGAAGTCCGGGGAGAGGGGAGAACGCCGCCACGGGGTCGCGTGCGCGGCGCTTCTCCAGATCGCAGGGAGGCGCGACGGACAACTGAGACTCCAGAGTGGTGGGGCGGCCCTCCCCAGCCTGACCGGCCCACCCGCTGGTGGACCGTCGAGCCGGCGTGTCAGCGCGCCGGCTCGACGTGTCTCAGGGATCGCCACGCACGGACGCCGAGGCGCAGCAGGAGCGTGACGGCGGCCAGCGAGCCGGCCAGCAGCGCGAGCGCCGTGCGGGCGCTGGCGTGTTCGATGACGGCGAACGCGAGCGAGTTGTTGACGGCGTGGGTCGCGATCCCCGGATAGAGCGAGCCCGAGATCTCGTAGACGAAACACAGGATCACGCCGAACAGGGCGAGCGGGAACAGGAAGCCGATCGGCGACGACTGCACGTGAAAGCCGCCGAAGACCAGGCCGATGATCAGCGCCGCCGGCCAGACACCGCGCCAATTGCGCAACGCCCGGTACATGTAGCCGCGAAACAGGAACTCCTCGCAGATCGGCGCCACGACGCAGGTCAGTACCGCGACGGCGACCAGCGCGGCGTGGCTGTTGCCCGCGCCGAGCGTCCGCGGGAGCTTGTCGTCGTTCTCGTGCAGATTCAGGGCGCTGGTCCAGCCCTTGGCCAACACCAGGAACAGCAGGTAGGCGGCGATGACCAGCAGCACGGCCATGCCGATGCCGATCGCCGGGCGGCGCAGCCCGAACTGCTCGGGACGCGGCGGCGCGACCCGCGACGCGAACCACAGCGCCGCCGCGACGAAGCACGCGTCGCCGAGATAGGTGACGACCAGGTTCTGCGTCGGGGTCGACCAGTTCGCGCCCGAGCCGACGCCGACGACCAGCGCCGCGGCCACGAACGACAGGGCGATCGCCATCAGCGGTGCGGTGATCGCCGTCCACGGCGGCCAGCGCGCCGCCGGGTCGTCGGCCAGCGGCGGGCCGGTCGGTGGCGGCAGCGCGCCCGGCGGCGGCGTCGATGACTGCGGTGGAAGCCAGGTATCCATCGGCTACCGGACTCTACGGCGCGATCGCGTGCAGACCCGCCAGTGACGCGATGGCGGTCACCCCCGGCGGCGCGGGCGCGCCGTCGCGGACGACGAGCACCGCCGCCACGCCCGCCGCCCGCGCGCCGGCCACGTCGAGCTCGAGCTCGTCGCCGACGTGCAGCGCCTCCTGCGCCGTGACCCCGGCCAGCTCCAGCCCGTGCGCGAAGATCGCCGGGTCCGGCTTCGACACGCCCACCTCGGCCGAGGTCACAACGCCGTCAAGCAGCTTGCGCAGGCCGGTCTGCTCGAGGACGTCGTGCAGCGAGATGTCCCAGTTGCTGACGACGACCAGCCGCTGCCCGGACGCCCGCAGCGCCGCAAGCGTGCCGGGAACCTCGGGGTAGGGGTCGAAGCGCAGGCAGGCCAGAAGTGCGTCCTGAAGGTCATCGACGCCGCGTGCGTCCGCCGGCAGCGCCGCGCGCAGCACCTCGGTGCAGTCGGCACGCAGCGCCGCCAGCGCGGCGCGATCCGACGCCTGGAGGCAGTGGGCGCGGTAGTGGGCCATCTCGGCGCGCAGCGCGATCTGCGCGTCGCGCTCGTCGACCGCGACGCCGCGCACTGCCAGCTCGCCGACCAGCGCCGGCCACGGCGGCGCCAGCCGGACCAGCGTGCCGAGCGCGTCGAGCAGGACGGCCCGGATCACGCGACCCAGTGCCAGGTGGCGAACTGCGCCGTGAACGCGACCAGCCCGAAGCCGCAGACGCCGTAGACGACCGCCATCCGGGTGCGGCTGCCGCGGGCGACCCACCAGCCAAGCCACATGAACAGCGGGAAGACGACGAGCATGTAGCGCGGGAACGAGGCCAGCGGTTGCGGGATGTCGGGGTAGGACAGCACGAGCGCCAGCGATACGAGCGCGTAGCTCCAGTAGGCGATCGGCAGCCGCCGGATCGCGCCGACCAGCATCCAGAGCGCGGCGAGCAGGAACGGGATCGGCATCAGGTTGTGCCAGGCGACCACGAACGGATGGCCCCCCGCCGGCCGGAAGTAGACGTGCGTCTGCGAGCCGCTGAGCAGCTGCCGCGCCCCGTCCCACGCCGCCGTCGCGCCCTGCCAGACCGCGCTGAACGGGCCGTCGAACTGGCGGTGCCAGAACTTGGCCGCGTGGAACGTGTCGGTGAACGCGCCGCCGTGATTGGCCGTCCACAGCCCGAACGCGATCAGGCCGGTCGGAATCAAGCAGATCCAGGCGAGGTCGGACCAGCGATCGCGGCGCTGCAGCCAGATCAGCGCCAGCGGCAGCATCAGCAGGATGCCGCTGTTGCGGGTCGCCGCGGCCAGCACGCCGGCCGTCGCCGCCCACGGCCAGCGCCCGGTGCGCGCCGCCAGCACGCAGCCGATCGACAGCATCAGGAACAGCGATTCGCTGTAGACGGCGCTGAAGAAGAACGCCATCGGGCTGAACGCCAGCAGGTAGACGGTATGGCGCGCGGCGTCGTCGCCGAGCTCGATCTGGGTCAGGCGGTGCAGGAACGCGAAGGCGAAGAACGCGCAGACGCACGAGATCACGATCCCGGCGACCAGTGTCTGGCCGCTGAGCGCGCCGCCGATCGCCAGCGCCAGCGGATACAGCGGGAAGAACGCGGCGTGCGGCCGGCCGGCGATCGACGCGTCGTAGCCGTGGCTGGCGATGTCGAGGTACCACTTGGAGTCCCAACGCGCGAACGGCGCGACGAGCGTGTCGCCGGTATGGCCGAACGGCGACGTCAGGTGGGTGGTGTCGAACAGGTCGTGCACGCCCGACAGTCCCCAGACGAGCACCGCGCCGATCCCGGCGACGACGATCAGCAGGCGCGACGTCCACAGCGCCCGCCACGCGACGGCGGCCGACTCGCCGAGAGCCAGGGTGGCGATCGGACGTGTAGCGTCAGCGGCCATGGTGCACATCGTCGCGGAGTCGTCTCTGTCGCGCCACACTCCCGAGTTCACCGCGATCGCCAGCGTCGTGCTGGCGCTGATCGCGGCGTTCGTCGTCGATCGGCTGCTGATCCGCCAGGAGCGCCGCTCGGCCGCCGACCTGAGCCCCGGCTTCAGCACGCGGCTGCGGATCCTGCGCCGCGTCACGACGACGACGATCATCATCGTCGGCGTCGTGATCGCGCTGACGCAGTTCGCGGCGGTCAGCCGCGCCGCCGCGGCGCTGCTGGCGTCGGGCGCGATCGCCGCCGCGGTCATCGGCTTCGCCGCGCGCTCGACGCTGGCCAACGCGATCGCCGGCATCCTGATCGCCGTCGCGCAGCCGATCCGGCTCGGCGACCTCGTGACGTTCGAGGGCGAGACCGGCGTTGTCGAGGACGTGCGCCTGAGCTACACGTTCCTGCGCACGGCCGACAACGTCCGGATCATCATCCCCAACGAGCGCCTCGCCTCGAGCGTGGTGCGCAACGCGACGCTCGTGTCGGCGACGGTCGGCGCGCGCGCGTCGATCTGGCTGGCGCCCGACGCCGACGCCCAGGCGGCCCTTGGCGCGCTGGCGGCGGCGCTGCCCGACAGCGCACCGCGGATCGCCGAGACGACGGCCGACGGGGTGCGCATCGTGGTCAGCGGCGGGACGGTCGCGCTGGGCGACCGCGACCGCCGCGAGGGCGAGCTGTATGCCGCGGCACTCGCGGCGGTACGCGGCGACACGGGCAGGACGACCGCCGCCCGCGACGAACGCCGCTCCTAGACTGTCTGACGAATGTCGGCCTACAGCGCACGTATCCGGCGCCGCCGAACCCACCGTGCCGGCGCATCGCGGCTGATCATCATCCTGATCGTCGTGCTCCTGCTCGCCGTCGGCGCGGCGGGCGCCGCGTCGATCGGTTACGTGCTGCACATCGCCAACAGCGTGCACCTGTCAGACCTCAAGCCGCGCACGGCCGGCGCCGTATCGGTCGTCTACGCGCGCGACGGCCACGGCGGCTACACCCGCATCGGCTTCATCAAGTCCGACATGCTGCGCACGGCGATCACGACCGCGCAGATGCCCGCCAACATCCGTGAGGCGACGGTCGCGATCGAGGACCAGCGCTTCTACAAGCACAAGGGCGTCGACTACCAGGGCGTGATCCGCGCCGGCGTCAACAACATCTTCAACCACAGCGAGGTGCAGGGCGGCTCGACGCTGACGATGCAGCTGATCCGCAACGTCTACACGCACAACCGCCGGCGAACGCTGAAGCGCAAGATCCAGGAGGCGTCGCTGGCCCACCAGCTCGAGAAGCGCCACCCAGGGCGCAAGGGGAAGCAGTTCATCCTCACCCAATACCTCAACAACGTCCCGTACGGGACGACGCTGCTCGGCCAGCAGACGATCGGCATCCAGGCCGCGGCGCGCGTGTACTTCGACGAGCCGGCCACCCACCTGACGCTTCCCCAGGCCGCCCTGCTCGCGGGCCTGCCCCAGGCGCCGACCTCCTATGACCCGCTTCGTCACCCGGGCGCCGCGCTGGTCCGCCGCAACCAGGTGCTGACGAAGATGGCGCAGCTGAACATGATCACGCCGGCGCAGGCCGCGGCCGCGAAGCTGACACACCTCAACCTGCACCCCAACGGCTACTACGGCAAGGTCCGCGAGGGCTACGTCCTGGACTACATCAAGCGCGAGCTGATCCACCACCTCGGCGCCAAGATCGTTCACAAGGGCGGGCTGCGCGTCTACTCGTCGATCAACCTGCGCTGGCAGAAGATCGCGCGCAAGGTGATGAAGCAGAACCTGCCGCTGGCCAGCGATCCGGCGCAGGCGCTGGTCGCGATGGACCCGCGCACGGGGCGGGTCCTGGCGATGGCCAACTCGATCCCCTACGGCCGTGGGGCGGGCGAGTCGACGTTCAACATCGCGGCCAACGGCCAGCGCCAGGCGGGCTCGACGATGAAGGTCATCGACCTGATGGGCGCGATCCGCAAGGGCGCCGACATCAAGCGCGTCGAGTACGACAGCCACCCGCTGAACTTCATCGACCCCGGGACCGGCACGAAGATCGACGTCCACACCGACGACGGCAGCTACTCGGGGCCGACGACGCTGTTCGAGGGCCTGGTCAAGTCCGACAACACCGTCTACCAGCAGCTCGACCTCGACCTGACGCCGCCCTACGTGACCAAGACGGCCCACGACATGGGCGTCATCAGCCACTTCAACGACTACCCGTCGGAGGGCCTGGGCGGCTTCAAGCACGGCGTGACGCCGCTGGAGATGGCCGACGCCTACGCGACCGTCGCGTCGCACGGCGTGCGCCACTACCCGACGGCGATCATGAAGGTGGTCTTCCCCAACGGCAAGGTCAACACGAAGATCGGCCGCCCCAAGCCCAAGCGGATCTTCACCGACGGCATGACCGACCAGGCGATCCAGGCGATGCACGCCAACATCGAGCGCGGCACCGGCACGCACGCGAACTTCGGCTGCGACTCCGAGGCCGGCAAGACCGGGACGACGTCGAGCTTCACCGATGCGTGGTTCAACGGCTTCGTGCCGGGGCTGGAGACCGACGTCTGGATCGGCTACCCCAAGAGCACGATCTCGATGACCAACGTGCCGCCATACGGCGAGGAGTTCGGCGGCGACTCGCCGGCGGACATCTGGCACGCATTCATGACCGCGGTCGCCAAGTGCACGCCGTGGCCGGCGATCAAGCACCCGTTCGTGCCCAAGACGTTCACCGGGCGCTACGTGATCGGCGCGGGCAACAGCGCCTGCGACATCGACCCGACCCAGTGCAACGTCACGACGACCACGCCGACGACGACGACCCCGACGACGGGCGGCGGCGCCGACAACGGCACCGGCGGCGCCAAGGTCCCGCCGTCGATCTCCCAGCCGCCGAACCAGACTCCGCCCCCCGTACCGGCTCCAACACCGGCTCCGGTCGGCGGCGGCGCCGGCGGCGGCGTGGTTGCCCCGACCGGGTAACCTCCACGGCACATGCCCAAGGAAGAAAAAGTCGAGTTCGAGGGCGAGGTCGTCGAGGCCCTGCCCAACGCGATGTTCCGCGTGAAGCTCGACAACGACCACCTCGTGCTCGGTCACGTGGCCGGCAAGATGCGCCGTTTCCGGATCCGCATCCTGCCCGGCGACCGGGTTCGCGTCGAGCTGTCGCCCTACGACCTCGACCGCGCGCGCATCGTCTACCGCCACCGGTAGGTCCGTACGGGCGAGCACGCGCTCATCGAGGCGTTCGAGCGCCTGCTGACCAATCGCTCCGAGATGGTCGTGCGCTGGATCGGCGACGACGCGGCCGTTGTGCGCGGCCGGCCACTGACCGTGACGAGCATCGACACGACGGTCGACGGCGTCCATCTGCACCTGTCTGACCCACGGGTGAGACCGGCCGACGCCGGCCACCGCTCGCTGGCCACTGCGCTCAGCGACCTGGCGGCGATGGGCGCCCACCCCGGCGAGGCGTACGTGGCGCTCGGGCTGCCGAGCGACTTCGGCGCGGCCGCGGCGACCGAGCTCGTGGCAGAGATGGAACGGCTGGCCGCGCGGACCGCCACGACGATCTGCGGCGGTGACGTGTCGCGCGCGCCGGTGCTGACGATCACGGTCGCCGTCGTCGGCTGGGCGCAGTCCGAGGATGAGCTGGTGGGCCGTGACGGCGCGCAGCCGGGCGACGTGCTCGCCGTCACCGGTTCGCTGGGGGCGGCTGCGGCGGGGCTGGCGATCCTCGAGGGCCGCGCGTCTGCGCCCGAGCCGGTGGCGGCCGCGCTCGTGCGCGCCCACCTGCGTCCCGAGCCGCTGCTGGACGCCGGACGCCGGCTGGCCGACGCCGGCGTGCACGCGCTCATCGACCTGTCCGACGGGCTGGCGACCGACGCCGGCCACATCGCGCGGCGCAGCGGCGTACGGGCCGAGATCGACCTCGAGGCGCTGCCGCTGGCCGACGGGGTCGCAGACGTCGCGGCGCAGCTCGGCGTGCCGGCCTACGAGCTGGGCGCGGCGGGCGGCGAGGACTACGAGCTGTGCGCGGCGTGCAGTGCTGAGCTGGCGGCGGCGCAGCGCCTGATCGTCGTCGGGCGCGTGGCCGCCGGCGAGGCGGGCGTGGTGCTCAGCGACCGCAACGGGCGGCGGGAGCTCGTGGGCTATCGCCACGCGGTGTAGCGGCGGCCAGGGCCTGCTGGACGCGCGTCAGCAGGGCCTCGGCGACCTTGTCCACGTCCATCACGTACTCCCCGTCGCGCACCCGCGCCTTGAGCTCTGCGTACAGCACCAGCTACGTGATCGGCGGATCATGGAGCGTCTTGACCCGCCGGCCACCGTGCTCGACGAACGACCGGATCGCCACGACGTTGCGCAGGCGCGCGAACACGATGATCCGGTGCGAGGCGCTGAACAGCGGCGCGCACGCGGACAGCACGAGCCGGTCGTAGCCCTGGCTGTGCAGGATCCAGGTCGCCTTCGGGCTCACGGTCTGCGAGCCCTGCACCGTGTAACGGAAGTTGGCGTAGGGCATCCGCAGTTCGATCGCGTCGCCGTGCTTGAGGCGGTCGAGATGGCGAAACGGCGCCAGGTACGTCGTGCGATGCCCGGCGATCGCCGTTGTCGCGGCGACGCCGGGAAACGGCGTCGCGTCGTAGATCCCCGGACCCTCGCGCAGCGACGCCGCGTCGGTGCCGTTGACGACGACCATGCTCTGATGCAGCGCCGGGATCCGTAGCCGCCCGGCTGCCGCGCCGCGCGGCAGCCGCCGGCGCAGCGAGCGTGCGAGCAACGCGATGCGCCGGTGCAGGTCCGGGAGGCGCTGGAGCTCGGCGACCTCGAGCGGCGTCGGCCCGCTGACCTCGAGGGTCTTGAGCTGGCCGGCGAGCTGGTCCTGGTGGCGCAGCGCGATCAGCGCCGTGATCGGTTCCTGCCAGACCAGCGTGATCCCGATGTCGGCCAGCAGCACGACGCCGGCGACGATCAGCACCGTCGACAGCGCGCGCAGCGCGCGATGCGCGCTCACAGCGCCGAGTCCGTGCCACCGAGTGACCCCGGGCCCGCGTAGGTCAGCGGGCCGCGGACGGTGATCGGTGTGTCGCCCACCGGCTCGGCCGGCCGCGACCGCAGCGCGAGCACGACCGTCCCGACCACGCAGGCGCAGAACAGGCTCCACAACGCCCAGGTGACGACGGCGAGATGGCCGGCGGCGACCAGCAACAGCCACAGCCACACGAGGTCGTCGGCGCCCATGCGCAGCGACCCGGCGTCGATCAGCGCGACGAGCACCAACGGCACCAGCCCGATCGCGACGAGCGCGAGCGCCGCCCCGCGGCGCATCGCCACGCCGGGCGCATAGATCGGCAGCCACAGGTGCAGCGCCGGGACGAGCAGCAACGCGGCGAACGGGTTGACGAGCCAGACGACGAACGCGATCGCGCACAGCACGAGCAGCAGCGCGCCGCCGCCGCCCGTCGCGCGCAGCGCCTCGTCGGCCGACGGTGCCAGCACGCGCAGCTCGCGGACGCCCAGCCACGCCAGCGCGAAGACGAGCAGCGCCGCGATCATCGCGATCCGCGCCGTGCCGTCGATCGGGATCGCTCCCGGCGCCACGGCGATCCGCGGCGTCGACGCCAGCAGCCCGACGACCCCGAACAGGCGGATCAGCAGGAACACGGCGAAGAACGGGATCGCGACACGGGCGATCCAGATCAGCCCCGCGACGACCGGTTCGCCGCGGCGGCGCAGCCGCGCGAACCCGTCGACCGCGCAGACCAGCGGCGCCAGTGCCAGCGCGGCGACGAGGATCCGGATCGCCCATTCAGGGATCCACTTGCGCGCCGTCACGAGCACCGGCGCGGGCTCGGCGCCGACGCTATGGCCCTGGTCGAGCGCGGTCATCGAGCGCAGCACGGCTCGCCCGGCGGCGGTGAGCCGCTTCGGGCTGATCGGCGCATCGGCCGGCGGCGGGCGCTCGCCGCTGACCGACAGCATCACCGACGCCAGGCCTGCCTGCCCGAACACGCCCTGGTCGCCGAGCGCGAACGGGAACGCGAAGCGCGCCAGCTGGGTCGCGGTCGACGGCATCTGGTTGTCGAGGCCGGTCTGCTGACGCAGCGCCAGCGCGACCGTCCGCTGTAGGGCCAGGGGCGCGACGCCGCCGCCGTCGGACCACGCGACGACGAGCGGCTGGTGCGGCGCGCGCGACGCGAGGTCGCCGAGCACCAGCACCGCATCGACCGGACGACCCAGGTGGGCTGCGGCGGTGGCCGCCCCCCCGCCGTCACCGCTGGTCGAGACGAAGGTCAGCGTGCGCCGCACCGTCCCCTGGGCGAGCACGCGCGCCAGCTCGAGCAGCACCGCGCTGCCCGACAGCTGCGCCAGCGCGCCACGGCCGATCGCCGAGCGGTTGGCCACGACGACGATCTGCGCGCCCGGCCCGCCGATCCGCGTCGCCATCACCGTGCTGACCGTCCGCTCGCCGTCGACCGTCTGCGTGGTCGTGCGCAGCGTGCGCACGACGTAGGACCCGTCGGCCCGTAGGTCAGCCGCGACGACGCGCGCCATCGCGTCGTCGGCCGGGCTGCCCGGGCGCCGGACGGGGAAGCGCGCCGCGAGCCGGTTGAGCGTCACCAACGCGCCCGCACCGCCGAACGCATCGGGGGCGGTCGTGGTCGCCAGTGGCGCCGGCAGGTCCTGCAGCGAGAACGCAGCCAGGATCACGGCCACCACGATCGGCGCCAGGGCGGCGCGATACAGGCGCGGATTGAGCATCGGGAGGGTTAGTGAATCGCAGCCAGTCCCCGGACGGCGGCGTACCCTTGCCGAGTATGACGTCGAACTCTGCGCGCATCCTGCTTGCCGACGATGAGCAGGCGATCCAGACGATGCTCAGCTATCCGCTCCAGAAGGAGGGCTACGAGGTCGTCCGGGCGTCCGACGGCGAAGAGGCGCTGGCGCGCTTCGCCGAGCAGCAGTTTGACCTCGTCGTGCTCGACGTGATGATGCCGCGCATCGACGGGCTCGAGGTCTGCCGGCGGCTGCGCGCGACGAGCACGGTGCCGATCATCATGCTGACCGCGCGGGCCGAGGAGATCGACAAGGTCCTCGGGCTCGAGCTCGGCGCCGACGACTACATCACCAAGCCGTTCTCGTTGCGCGAGTTCTCCAGCCGCGTGCGCGCGCTGCTGCGCCGGGCGGCGATGAGCGGCGACGGCACCGGCGGCGGCGAGGGTGAGCAGGTGCTCGACGCCAACGGCCTGCGGATCGAGCCGGCCAAGCGCCAGGTGTCGCTGCACGACGAGCCGATCGCGACGACGTTCGTCGAGTTCGAGATCCTGCACGCGCTCGCGTCGAGCCCCGGTCGCGTGTTCACGCGCGACATGCTGCTCACGCGGATCTGGGGCGACAGCGCGTTCCGCGACCAGCGCACGATCGACGTCCACATCCGCCACCTGCGCGAGAAGATCGAGGCCGATCCCAAGGAGCCCGAGTTCCTCTTCACGGTCCGCGGCGTCGGCTACCGGTTCCGCGACTCCGGCAGTTAGGTCGCCCGTGCACTCGCTCGCCAACCGGCTGGCGCTGCTGTTCGCCGCGATCGTCGCCGCGGCGATCGGCGTCGTCTACCTCTACGTCGTGCCGCCGCTTCAGTCGTCGCTGCAACGCCAGAAGCTCCAGACGCTGGTTCGCGACGGGCACACGTTCACGTGCAACCAGTGTGCGCTGGTCGAGCAGCTGGCGAGCGGCGGCGACCCGACGTACACGATCCAGAGCATCGCCGGCATCACCGGCGATCGCGTCACGCTGCTGGCCGTCAACGGCTCCGGCGGGCTCTACGCGCGCACCGATTCGACGACGCGCTCGAGCTCGACCGACCTGAAGTTCCCGACCGCCGCCACGGCGCTGCGGTCCACCCGGGCGGGATCGGGCATCGAGCTCGGGCCGACCGGTCGCGTCGCCGAGGCGGCGGTGCCGATCGTGCTCAAGGACGCCGACGGGCAGCCGGTCATCGCCTACGTCGCCGTCTTCTCCGGCCCGCTGGCCGGCGTCGATTCCAACGTGGCGCTGATCCGCCACCGGATCCTTGTCGCCGGCCTGATCGCGCTCGTGCTGGCGATCCTCCTCGGCGTCGTCGTCGCGCGGGCGTTCAGCCGCCGCGTGATCCGCCTCCAGCGCTCGGCGGCCCGCGTCGCCGCGGGCGACTTCACCGGCGACTTCACCGACGACGCGCCCGACGAGCTCGGCGACCTGGCGCGGACGCTCAACATGATGCAGAGCCAGCTGGCCGAGCTCGACGATGCGCGCAAGCGCTTCATCGCGACGGCGTCGCACGAGCTGCGCACACCGATCTTCTCGCTCGGCGGCTTCCTCGAGCTGCTCGAGGACGAGGACATGGACCCCGAGACGCGGCGCCAGTTCGTGCGCGAGCTGCGCGAGCAGGCGGCGCGGCTGACGCGGTTGGCGACCGACCTGCTCGACCTGTCGCGGCTGGAGGCCGGGTCGGTCGACCTGCGCGCCGAGCCGACCGACATCGGCGCGCTGTGCCGGATGGTGGCCAGCGAGTTCACGCCGCGCGCCGACCAGCACGAGTCCGAACTGGTGCTGGCCCTCAACGGCGAGCCGATCGAGGCGACATGCGATCCTGACCGCGTGGCCCAGATCGTCCGCGTCCTGCTCGCCAACGCGCTGTCCCACACGCCGGCCGGCACGGGCGTCACGCTCGGCGCCCAGCGCAACAACGGCGAGGTCCGGGTCGAGGTGACCGACGGCGGGCCGGGGATCGCGGTCGCCGAGCGCGAGCGCGTGTTCGAGCCGTTCTTCACGTCGGACGAGACGCAGGGCTCCGGCCTCGGCCTGGCGATCGCGCACGAGCTGGCCGAGCGGATGTCCGGCGAGTTGTCGGTCGACAGCCGTCCGGGACGCACGACCTTCACGCTGGCGATCCCGGCATGAGGGCGCTCGCCGCGGTTGCGGCCGTCGCGGCGACGGCGGCGCTCGCCGCGTGCGGCTCGAGCACCACGACGAAGACCGTGACCGTCGCGCAGACCGTCAACGAGACCACGCATGTCGACGTCCTGCGCCCGGCGGGCGGCGACTCGGCGGCCAACCCCGAGGACGTCTATCGCGCCGAGGCGCCGGGGGTCGTGACGATCATCGCCGAGGGCATCGGCCCGCAGTCCGGCACCGGACTGGGCTCGGGCTTCGTGATCTCCGGCAACGGCGAGATCGCCACCAACGCCCACGTCGTCACCGGCGGGACCGGCACCTCGATCCACCCGGCATCGCACGTCTTCGTGCGCTTCACCGACGGCGACCAGGTCGAGGCGCGGATCGTCGGCTTCGACCCCAACTCCGACGTCGCGCTGCTGCGGGTGCCGGCCGGCGGCCTGAGCCTGCGCCCGCTGCCGCTGGGCAACTCGTCGAACGTCATCGTCGGGGCGCCGGCGATGGTCATCGGCAGCCCCTTCGGCGAGGACCAGTCACTGTCGGTCGGCGTCATCTCGGGCACCAACCGGACGATCAGCTCGCTGACCGGCTTCACGATCGAGGGGGCGATCCAGACCGACGCTGCGATCAACCACGGCAACTCGGGCGGCCCGCTGCTCGACGGACGCGGCCGCGTGCTCGGCATCGCCTCACAGATCGACTCCAGCAACGGCCAGGGGTCGGGCGTCGGCTTCGCCGTGCCGATCGACACCGTGCGGCGCTCGATCGACCAGCTACGCGCGACCGGCAAGGTCCGCTACGCGTTCCTCGGCGTGCGCACGACCGACGTCTACCCGCAGCTCGCGTCGCACTTCTCGCTTCACGTCCCCCATGGCGCCTACATCGACGATGTCCAGCCCGGTGGGCCGGGGGCGAAGGCCGGGCTGCGGGCCGGGACCGGCGCGCGCGCGATGTTCCAGGGGGTCCCGTTTCACCCCGGCGGCGACGTGATCGTCGCGGTCGGCAAATCGCCGGTCGGCCAGGCGTCACAGGTCGCCCGGGCACTGGCCGGCTACCGGCCAGGCGATCGCGTCGTCGTGGCGATCGTGCGCAACGGCAAGCACCGAACGGTGACGGTGACGCTGGGGACGCGGCCGTCGACCGGGTAGGCCGCCCATCAGATAGATAGATTGCCGCCCCGTGCTCCAGCCTGTTGCCGTCGGCACCAAGAGCCTCGCCGACTACACGCACATCGTCGGCCGCGACCTGATCGCCGAGATCCGCGAACTCGCGGAGCCGCTGCAGGGCGCCCGCGTCGTGCACGTCTCGGCCACCGCGTTCGGCGGCGGCGTCTCGGAGATCCTCTACACGCTCGTGCCGCTGATGAAGGATGTCGGGCTCGACGTCGAGTGGCAGGTCATCTACGGGCGCGAGGAGTTCTTCAACGCGACGAAGCTGATGCACAACGCGCTGCAGGGCGCGCCCGAGGACCTGTCGGCCGAGCAGTGGGACACGTGGGAGCGCTACAACGAGATGAACGCGCGCGAGCTCGTCGGCGGCTGGGACGTGGCGCTGATCCACGACCCGCAGCCGGCGGCGCTGCACACGCTGGTCCCGGAGAAGGCCAGGGGCTGGGTGTGGCGCTGCCACATCGACCTCTCGACGCCGAACGCGGCCACGATCGGACGTCTGTTGCCGTACATCACGACCTATCCGCAGTCGCTGTTCCACATGGCGCAGTACGTGCCCGACGGCATGGGCGGCAAGGTCAACATCGTGCCGCCCGCGATCGACCCGCTGGCCCCCAAGAACATGGCGCTGTCGCCGGAGGACGCCGCCTACGTGTGCGGGCAGTTCGGCATCGACGTCGACCGTCCGATGATCTGCCAGGTCTCGCGCTTTGACCCGTGGAAGGACCCGCTCGGCGTGATCGACGCCTACCGGATCGTCAAGGAGCGGTTCCCCGACGTGCAGCTGGCGCTCGTCGGCTCGATGGCGTCCGACGACCCCGAGGGCTGGGACTACTTCAACGCGACCGTCGCCCACGCAGCCGGCGACCCCGACGTCCACATCCTCAACAACTTCAACAACGTCGGCGCGATCGAGGTCAACGCGTTCCAGTCGCAGTCCGACGTGCTGATCCAGAAGTCGACGCGCGAGGGCTTCGGGCTGACCGTGTCCGAGGCGATCTGGAAGGGGCGGCCGTTCGTCGGCGGCAACGTCGGCGGGATCCCGCTCCAGGTGGAGGACGGGGTCAGCGGATTCCTCGTCGGCACGGCCCAGGAGTGCGCGCAGCGTACGATGGAGATCCTCGCCGACCCCGGCCTGGGCAAGGCACTGGGGCTGCGGGGCAAGGAACACGTGCGCACCCACTTCCTCACCCCTCGCTACCTTCGTGACTACTTGAAGATCTTCGGAGAGCTTCTGGCGTCGCCGTGACCGACGCGCCCCGGATGGACGACCGCAGCAACGGCGGGCATGCCCCGCTCGTGCTGGTCTCCAACCGCGGACCGGTCACCTACGAATCCGACGGCACGCCGTCGCGCGGCACCGGCGGCCTGGTCACCGCCCTGACCGGCCTGGCCTCGCACCGCGACGCGGTCTGGGTCGCGTCGGCGATGACCGACGGCGACGTGAACAAGGCCCACGAGGCGCGCGGGCGGCCGTTCATCGTGCGCACGCCGGCCGGCGGCGAGTACCACGTGCGGCTCGTCGTGTCCGACCCCGACGCCTACGACCGCTTCTACTCGATCTTCGCCAACCCGATGCTGTGGTTCATCCAGCACTACCTGTGGGACCTGTCCAACGCTCCGGACATCCGCCGCAACGAGGTCGAGGCGTTCGAGTTTGGCTACAACGTCGTCAACGACGACCTGGCGCGGGCGGTGGTCGACGAGATCGAGGGGATGGTGGACCCCGTCGTGATGGTCCACGACTACCACCTCTACACGCTGCCGGCGCTCGTCCGCAAGGCGCGGCCCGACGTCTTCCTGCACCACTTCATCCACATCCCGTGGACCCAGTCGGACTCCTGGCGGGTGCTGCCCAACCGCATCCGCGAGGAGATCTTCTGCGGGATCCTGTCCAACGACATCGTCGGCCTGCACACGCAGTCCTACCGGCGCAACTTCCTGCAGTGCTGCCGCGACCTGATGGACCTGCCGGTCGACTTCGACCGCGGGATCGTGTGGTTCGATGAGCGCGAGGTGTGGGTGCGGGCCTACCCGCTGCCGATCGATGCGCGCGCGACGTGCGCTGTCGCGGCCAGCGACCGCGTGGCGGCGTTCGAGCGCGTGCTGCTGGAGCGCAAGCGCGACCACCTGATCCTGCGCGTCGACCGCGCCGACCTGTCCAAGAACGTGCTGCGCGGCTTCAGCGGCTTTGACCTGTTCCTCGAACAGCACCCCGAGTTCCGCGAGCGGATCACGTTCATCGCGCAGCTGATGCCGTCGCGCACCGACGTGCCCGAGTACCAGGAGTACCTGGACCGCATCGAGGCGCTGGTGGCGGTCGTCAACCACCGCCACGGAACGACCGACTGGATGCCGATCCAGCTCAAGCTGCGCGACGACCTCGAGGAGGCGGTGGCCGCCTACAAGCACTACGACGTGCTGCTGGTCAACGCGATGTTCGACGGGATGAACCTGGTGGCCAAGGAAGGCCCGCTGGTCAACGAGCACGCGGGCGTCTCGATCCTCTCCGAGAACACGGGGGCCCACGAGGAGCTCGGCGAGTTCGCGCTGTCGGTCAACCCGTTCGACATCCAGGAGCTGGCCGACTCGATCCACGCGGCCCTGACGATGCCCGCGCACGAGCGCGAGCGGCGCGCGCGCGGCCTGAAGGAGACCGTCACCGCGCGCGATCCCGGCGACTGGATCGACGACCAGCTGGCCGACATCGCCAAGAAGCGGGCGATGGTGGACGCGCCGGCCTAGAACTCCCTGGGGTGACCGAACTCGGCGCTGACGCTGGGGTGCGGGCGTGGTGGTGGCGGCTGCGGAGCGGGCGGTTCGGACGGCGGTGGCGGTCTGGGCACCGGCCGGGCGTGGCGGCGGTGGCGTGGGGCGGGCCTCGGTCGTGGCTTGGGCGTCGGTTGCGCCTTCGGCCTCGGCTTCGGCTTCGGTTTCGGTTTCGGGGGCAGAGGAGCGGTGTGCTCGACGCCGAACTCTGGCGGCGGCGGGGTCGCGGCGGTCGTCGGAGCCCTGATCGCGGTCGCGACCGGGCGGGGTGTGGCGGGCGGCAGCGGCGGCGCCGGGGCGCGCAGCGACGGCCAGGCAGCGACGAGCGCGATCGTGCCGACGGCGGTCAGTGCGAGCGCGACGTTGCCCCAGCGGATCCGGGCGAGCATGCGTCTATGAGGCGCTGGGCGGCGGGAATTCGCCCCCGTGCTGCTATCGTGCCTGCGCCCAGGCGGGGGTTTTCCCATGGCTGCGACCGCACCGACATACGACATCGTCCTGCTCCTCGACACCGCCGCGGCGGATGAGGTGCGGGCCAAGGTCGTCTCCGACGTCGAGGCGATGATCGCCGCCGGCGGCGAGGTGATCGGCAAGCACGCCTGGGGAACACGGCACCTGGCTTTCGAGATCGACCACAAGACCGAGGCCGAGTACCACCTGTTCCAGTTCCACGGGACGCCCGACCTGCTGGCCAACCTGAACCGCACGCTGCGCATCACCGACGGCGTCGTCCGGTTCAGGATCGTCAAGCTCGCCCCGGGCACGCCGCCGCCGCCGGACATGCGCGCCTCCGCCGCCCCGCCGCCGCTGCACGACGAGGACTCCTCCGAGCGCGACGCTCCCCCGGTCGCGGTCGCCGCCGAGCCCTCCGACGACGACTGAGCGTCGTCGCTTTCAAACAATTCGGCCGCAGATTGCAGGCGTCTGTCATGACGTCCGCTGGGCCCGGTAACACCCGGTCTAGACTCGTTCGCAGCCGAAAGACTTCGTGAAAGGAGCCACAACGTGGCCGCCACCAACATCAACCGGGTGGTTCTGACCGGGAACCTCACCGCCGATCCAGAGCTCCGCGCGCTACCCAGCGGCACGTCCGTGTGCAAGCTGCGCGTCGCCTGCAACACGCGCCGTAAGGACGGCGCGTCGGGCGAGTGGGTCGACAAGCCCAACTACTTCGACGTGACGGTCTGGGGCGCCCAGGGCGAGAACTGCGCGCGCTACCTGACCAAGGGCCGGCCGGTTGCGATCGACGGCCGCCTGGAGTGGCGCGAGTGGGAGACCGAGCAGGGCGGCAAGCGCCAGGCGATCGACATCATCGCCGACTCGGTCCAGTTCCTCGGCGGCCGCGACGACGCGGGCGGCGGGGGCGGCAACGGCTTCCAGCCGCGCGCCGACATCCCCGTCGACACCGGCGACTTCGCCGCCGCTCCGGCCGGCGGGGGCGGCGGCCCGGCGCCGTCGGACGACGACATCCCGTTCTAGAGAAGCCGTGGCACGTCGCCGCGAGTCGGACCTGCCTTCGATAGGCGCGTTCGCCCGCGGCGACGGTGACGGGCGCTCGGCCTCGAGCGCCGTGGCGGCCCTGTCGGTCGCGCTGGCCGCCGACCTGTCGGCGCAGGTCGCGAGCGCGGCCAGCGACTGGGATGAGCGCGGCGGCGCCCTGGCCCAGGCCGACGCGCTGCGCGAGCGCGCGCTCGCGCTGGCGGCCGAGGCCGAGGAGGCGTTCGCCGACGCGCTGGCGGGTCTGGAGCAGGCCGCGATCCCCAGCACGCCGCGGTCGGCCCACAGCGACCTCGACCTCGGCAACGCGCTGGACCTCAGCGTCCAGCTGCTGCTGGCGATCGGCGAGGCGGCGAGCGACGCCGCCGAGCTGGCCGAGCTCGTCGCCCGCAATGGCGCCACCGTCGTGCGGGCCGACGCGGTCGCCGCGACGATCCTCGCCACCGCGGCGGCGGAGATGGTCGCGCATCTGATCGAGATCAATCTGCTCGTCGCCGGCGACGACGAGCGGGCCGGCCGCGCGCGAGCCCTGGTCGCGGCCGCCCGGTCGAGCCGGGACACGGCTCGCACATTGGAGCGCTGACCGGGTCGATCGGGAAGAAATCGTGGCCGACGACCGTCGTGAGAACGCGATGTCCCAGGTGCCTGACGAACGGGAGTTGGCCGCGCTGATGCGCGCGTTGCCGGCCGCGCCGCCCGAATGGATCGCGGCCGCGTGTGCGGTCCCGTCGGCCGCGGGCCGGGCGGAGGCCGCGCCGCCCACGGCGCAGCCCGACCGCGAAGGGGCAGCCGCGACGAAGCCCGACGCAAGCCCGTGAGCGGCCCGGCCGAGGACCTCGCGCGGCGCCGCGACGGCGAGCTCGCGCGGCGCTGTCTGACCGGCGATGAGGACGCCTGGAGCGCGCTCGTGCGCCGCTTCTCGCCCTACGTCTACGCGATCGTCTCGGGCGGCTTCGGGTTCGACGAGACGACCGCCCAGGACGTGTTCCAGGAGGTCTTCACGCGGGCGTTCCGCCACCTGCACACGCTCAACAACCCCGAGGCGCTGAAGCCGTGGATCGCCCAGCTGTCGCGCCGCGCCTGCATCGACCGCGTCCGCGCGACACGGCCCGAGGTCGACATCGACGCGATCGTCGAGCAGGGCGAGCGCGACCCGCGCCTGGAGCAGATCGAGCAGGCCCTCGCGGTGCACCGAGCGCTCGACGGGCTGCCCGAGCCCTACCGCGACGTCGTGCGGCGCTTCTTCATCGAGGATCAGAGCTACGGCGTCATCGCCGACGAGCTCGGACTGCCCCACGGGACGATCGCCTCGCGCATCTCGCGCGGCCTGGCGATGCTGCGATCGGCGATCGGCGATCGGCCGCTCGTTGCCTCGTGAGCTGAAATCGCGCGATCCGTGTCACAATGTGCGTCGGCGCGCCATCCGGGCGCGCTTCGACGTGCGAGTGACACGGAGCATCTGAGTGGCCAAGCAGCGCAATCGCAAGCCGGTACGCCGGCGTGACAGGAAGGGCCCGGGCGGCGGCGGTCGTCGCAAGCCGTGCCCGTACTGCAAGGACAAGATCGAGCAGGTCGACTACAAGGACGCCGGCGGCCTGCGGCGGTTCGTGTCCGAGCGCGGCAAGATCCGCTCGCGCCGCATCACCGGCGCCTGCCGCCGCCACCAGGCCCAGATCGCCCAGGCCGTCAAGCGCGCCCGCGAGCTGGCGCTGCTGCCCTACGCGGCCGAGGGCCAGCGCGAGGAGCGCACGGGCGGTCGCCCGTCGCGCGATCGCGACCGCGAGGACCGCTAGAGCGATGCCCGAGGCGATCCTGCTCGAGGACGTCGAGTCGCTCGGCGAGCGCGGCGCTGTCGTCGACGTCAGCAAGGGCTACCTGCGCAACTACCTGCTGCCGCGCAAGCTCGCCCAGGTGGCGACCAAGGGCGCGCTCGAAGAGGCGGGCCGTCGCCATCAGGCCCAGGAGCGCGCCGTCGCAGCCGCGCACGAGGCGGCCGAGGAGAAGGCGGCGACGCTGAGCAAGACGGTCCTGACGATCGCCCAGCAGGCCGGCGACGACGGCCGCCTGTTCGGCTCGGTCACCAACGCGGACATCGCCGCCGCGATCCAGGAAGCGCGCGGCGTCGAGATCGATCGCCGCAAGATCCACCTCGACGAGCCGATCCGAAACGTCGGCACCTACATGGTCGTGGTCGAGGTTGGTGACGGCGTCACCGCCACCGTCAAGACCATGGTCGTCGAGCAGAAGTAGCGCTTATTACGGGCTCGGCCCGTGCGTCTTTCCGCGGCGCGCGCTAGCGTCGCTGCCGATGTCCGCCGAGCCCCAATCGCCACCGCAGGTCGGTCTCGCTCCACCGCACTCGCTCGAGGCCGAGCAGTCGGTGCTCGGCGCGATCCTGCTGTCGGAGAAATCGGTCTACGGCCTCGTCATCGAGGAAGGCCTGCGGCCCGAGGACTTCTACCGCGGCCGCCACCAGCTGATCTACGAGTCGATGCTCGAGCTCTACAACTCGGCCGAGCCGATCGACCGGCTCACCGTCACCGAGCACCTGCGGTCGCGGGGCAAGCTGGACGAGGCCGGCGGCGAGGCGGAGATCGACGGGCTGACGGGCGCCGTCCCCGCGGTCGGCAACGCCCGGCGCTACGGGCGCATCGTCCGCGAGCACGCGCTGCTGCGGCGGCTGCTGAACAAGACCTACGAGATCCAGTCCTCGGTCCTCAACCACGAGGCGCTGCCGCGCGACATCGTCGAGCTGGCCGAGCGCGGGATCCTCGAGGTCGCCCACGACGACCGCACCAAGGACTTCGTGCTCGTCGGCGAGGTCCTGCATCACGAGATCGAGAAGTGGCAGGAGCTGAGCAAGCACGGCAGCTCGCTGACCGGCACGCCGTCGGGCTTCGGCGACCTCGACGAGATCACCGGCGGCTTCCAGCCCGGCAACCTGATCATCATCGCGGCGCGCCCGTCGATGGGGAAGTCGAGCCTCGTCACCAACATGGCCGAGAACGTCGCGCTGAGCCCCGGCGATCCGCGCGCCGTCGCTCTGTTCAGCCTCGAGATGTCCGAGGCCGAGCTGGCCCAGCGCTTCATCGCGTCGCAGGCGTCGATCAAGGGCGACGACCTGCGCAAGGGCCGGCTGAAGAACGAGCGCGCGTGGAAGAAGGTGCTCGAGACGGCCGGCCGCTACGACGTCGCGCCGCTGTACGTCGACGACTCCTCGGACATCGGGATCATGGAGATCCGGGCCAAGGCGCGGCGGCTGCACAGCCAGCACCCGGGCGGCCTGGGAATGATCATCGTCGACTACCTCCAGCTGATGCGTCCCGAGCCCGGCTACGACAGCCGCGTCCAGCAGGTCGGCGAGATGAGTCGCGGACTGAAGATCCTCGCCCGCGAGCTGAACGTCCCGGTGATCGCGCTGAGCCAGCTGTCGCGTGCCGTCGAGTCGCGTTCGGCGACGGACAAGCGCCCGCAGCTCTCGGACCTGCGCGAGTCGGGCCAGATCGAGCAGGACGCCGACCTCGTGATGTTCATCTACCGCGACGAGTACTACTTCCCCGAGACGACCGAGCATCCCGGCGAGGCCGAGCTGATCATCTCCAAGCACCGCAATGGCGGCCTCGGGACGGTCAATGTGACGTTCCAGCCCGAGTACCCGCGGTTCCTGGGTATCGCCCGCGTCGCCGCCTGAGCGCTCCGCCTCCCTACACTTCCTGCCGCCATGCCCGGCATCGTCATCGTGGGCGCCCAATGGGGCGACGAAGGGAAGGGAAAGGTCGTCGACCTGCTCGCAGAGCGGGCCGAGGGCGTGATCCGCTTCCAGGGCGGCAACAACGCCGGCCACACGATCGTCCGCGACGGCGAGACGTGGAAGTTCCACCTGATCCCGTCCGGGATCCTCTACCCGGGCAAGCGCTGCATCATCGGCAACGGCGTCGTGATCGACCCGAAGGTCCTGTGCGAGGAGATCGACGGGCTGCGCCACCGCGGCGTCGACGTCGACGCGCTGAAGGTGTCGGCCAACGCGCACGTGATCATGCCCTACCACCTGCTGCTCGACCACGCGGGCGAGGCGAAGCTCGGCAAGCTCGAGATCGGCACGACCAAGCGCGGCATCGGCCCGTGCTATGCCGACAAGGTCGCGCGGCTGGGAATCCGCATGCAGGACCTGCTCGACGAGAAGATCCTCAAGAAGAAGATCGCCGCGGCCCTGGACCCCAAGAAGCTGATGCTACGGCCGTACGCCAAGGACATCGACCTGTTCTCGATGGCCGA
Source organism: uncultured Actinomycetes bacterium (assembly GCA_963766605.1). Classification (GTDB taxonomy): domain Bacteria; phylum Actinomycetota; class Thermoleophilia; order Solirubrobacterales; family Solirubrobacteraceae; genus AC-49. The sequence goes on along the minus strand of CAVYAT010000002.1, from coordinate 191,795 downwards.
GGAGTACCTGACCTACGGCCATCGCCTCGAGCAGCACATCGCCGACACCGCGGCGCTGGCCTGGGAGATGCTCGACGCCGGCGCGACGGTGATCTTCGAGGGCGCCCAGGCGACGCTGCTGGACATCGACCACGGGACCTATCCGTTCGTGACGTCGTCCAACCCGGTGGCCGGCGGGGCGTGCATCGGCGCCGGCGTCGGACCGAAGGACATCGACCAGGTGTGGGGCGTCAGCAAGGCCTACGCGACGCGCGTCGGCGCCGGCCCGTTCCCGACCGAGCTCGACGACGAGGTCGGCGAGCGCATCCGCACCGCCGGGGGCGAGTTCGGCACGACGACCGGGCGTCCGCGACGCACCGGCTGGCTCGACATCGTCGCGCTGCGCTACGCCGCGCGCATCAACGGCCTCACCCACCTCGCGATCACCAAGCTCGACGTCCTGACCGGGTTCGACCGGATCTCCGTCGCCACCAGCTACCGCGGCCCCGACGAGGCGCGGTTCTCAACGTTCCCCTACCACCAGTCGGTCCTGCACCACGCGCGGGGCGATCTGATCGAGCTCGACGGCTGGAGCGAGGATCTCGGCGAGTGCCGGACCCCCGGCGACCTGCCGAGGGCCGCCCGCGAGTACCTGCGCTTCATCGAGGAGCAGGTCGGAGTCAAGGTCGTGCTCGTCGGCGTCGGCCCCGGCCGGGAGCAGATCGTGTGGGCCGACGACGCCGGCGACGCGATCCCGCGCGCGGCGTAGGGACGGTCAGCCGGAGGTTCCGAGCCGGTCGGCGTCGGGCACCTGGCGCACGACGCGCGCCGGGACGCCCATGACGACCGCGCCCGCGGGGACGTCGTTGGTGACGACGGCGCCGGCGGCGACGAACGCCTCGGCGCCGACCTCGACGCCCGGTACGAGCACCGCGCCGCCGCCGATCCGGCAGCCGCGGCGCAGCGTCGGCCCGCGCAGGACGAGATCGGAGCCGTGGCGCCCCATCGTGTCGTCGTTGGTCGTCATCGCGCACGGGCCGACGAAGACATCGTCCTCGACGACGCTGAAGCCGGTCAGGTAGACCTGGGTCTGCACGCGGACGCGGTCGCCGATCACGACGTCGTTGTCGATGCAGGTGCCACGGCCGATGATCGTGCCGGCCCCGATCCGCGCACGCTCGCGCACGTAGGCCTGGTCACCGATGATCGCGCCCGCGCCGATCGTCGCGCCTGCGAACACGATCGCCTGCGCGCAGATCGCCGCGCCGTCGCCGATCCGCAGCGGCTCGTCGCCCACGGCGGCCGTGCTCGAGCGCGGGCCGAGCTTCGGCGCCTTGCCGAGGATCACGCCATCCTGGATCGTCACGCCGTCGCCGATCACGACGCCCGCGTGCACGACGACGTGCGCGCCGAACGTCACTCCATCGCCGACCGTGGCGTCGGGGCTCAGCACCAGCCCGGGGGCATCTGCATCGGCCATGCCGGATACCCTAGATGGGTCGTGACCGGCACCCCCTCCTCACCCGCGCTGCGAGGCGCGGTGCTCGGGCTCGGCATGATCGGGCGCCACCACGCGCGGCTGCTGCAGTCGATGCCCGACGTGCGCTTCGCGGGCGCCGTCGACCCGGCGGGCGACCGCTTCGGCGCGGTCCCGGCCAGCTCGCTGTTCGGGTCGATCGACGAGCTGCTGGCCTCGGGTGCGCCGGAGTTCGCGGTCGTCGCCGTCCCGACCGAGGAGCACCTGCCGGCCGTCCGCGCGCTCGCCGGCGCGGGCGTCAACGTGCTGGTCGAGAAGCCGCTCGCCGCGACGGCCGACGAGGCGCGCGAGCTGATCGAGATCGTCAACCTCGCCGGGGTGCACGCGGCGGTCGGGCACGTCGAGCGCAGCAACCCGTCGCTGGTCGCGCTGCGCGACCGGATGTCCGAGCTCGGTGACGTGTTCCTCGTGCGCACCGAACGCGTCGGGCCGTTCCCCGACCGCGTCCGCGACGTCGGCGTCGTCATGGACCTCGCCACCCACGACCTCGACCTCGTGCGCTGGCTCGGCGGTGCGCCGGTGGTGTCGGTCGCCGCCCAGACCAAGCACCAGATCCGCCGCGAGCACGAGGACCTGGTGCTCGTCACCGGCCGCCTGGCCAACGACGTCGCGTTCAACTGCATCGTCGACTGGGTGTCACCGACCAAGGTGCGGCGCACGCGCGTGCTCGGCGAGCAGGGGATGCTCGAGGCCGACACGCTGACCGCCGACCTGACGCTGTACCGCAACGGCCAGGTGACGTCGTCGTGGGACGCCGCGCAGGCGTTGAAGGGCGTCAGCGAGGGCGACGCGACCCGTTTTGCCCTGCAGCGCCGTGAGCCGCTGCTGCTCGAGCTGGAGGCGTTCTGCGCGCTGCTGCGCGGCGAGCCGGGCGCCGCGGTCGTCACGCTGGCCGAGGGGCTGGAGACGGTGACCGTCGCCGACGCCGTGCTGCGCAGCGCCCGCACCGGCGAGACGGTGCATCTGGCGTGAGGGCGGTCGTCGTCGCGCTGGGCAAGGTCGGGCTGCCGCTGGCGGCGCTGATCGCCCGCAGCGGACACGAGGTGGTCGGCGCCGACATCGACCCGAGCGTCGTCGAGGCGGTCAACGACGGCCGTGCGCCGTTCCCCAACGAGCCGGGGCTCGACCAGATCCTCGCCTCCACCCCGGTCCGCGCGACAGCCGACACGACGGCCGCCGTGGCCGACGGACCCGAGCTCGTCGTCGCCGTACCGCCGCTGCTCGTCGACGACCATGGCGAGCCCGTGTGGGACGCGCTGGACGCCGTCGCGCAGGCGATCGGCGCCGGCCTGCGCCCCGGGACGACCGTCGTGCTGGAGACGACGGTCCCCGTCGGCACGACGCGCGGTCGCTTCGCCCCGGCGCTCGAGGCGGCGAGCGGCCTGAGCGCAGGCGCCGACTTCCACGTCGCCTTCTCGCCCGAGCGGATCTCCAGCGGCACGGCGCTGCGCGACCTCGGCCGCTACCCCAAGCTCGTCGGCGGCCTCGACGACGCCAGTGAGGCCCGCGCCGCCGAGCTGTACCGCCAGTTCGTCGAACCCGAGGTTCGCGAGATGGGCGGGGCCGAGGCCGCGGAGCTGACCAAGCTCGTGGAGACGACGTACCGGGACGTCAACATCGCCCTGGCCAACGAGTTCGCCCGCCACGCCGATCGGCTGGGCATCGACATTCAGGCGGTCATCGACGCGGCCAACAGCCAGCCCTACAGCCACGTGCACCGGCCCGGGGTGGCGGTTGGCGGCCACTGCATCCCGGTCTACCCGCGCTTCTACCTGGCCGGCGACGGCGACGCGCGGCTGCCCGCGGTCGGGCGCGAGGTCAACGAGGCGATGCCGGCCTACGCGGTGAAGCTGCTGGCCGACGGGCTGGGCGGCGACCTGCGCGGCGCGCGCGTGCTGATCCTGGGCGTCGCCTACCGGGGCGGCGTCAAGGAGACGGCGTTCTCCGGCGCGTTCGCGCTGCGCGACGTGCTGACGCAGGCGGGAGCGACGGCGGTCGCCCGCGACCCGCTGTACGACGACGGCGAGCTGCGCGCGCTGGGCTTCGAGCCCGACGACGGCGGGCCGGCCGATGGCGCGATCGTGCAGACCGACCACGCCGCGTACCGCGCGCTCACGCCGGCCGCGCTGCCCGGCGTGCGGGCGATCGTCGACGGCCGCGCCATCGTCGACCGCGCGGCGTTCGCCGCGGCCGGCGTCGCGGTCACGGGGATCGGAACGCCGTGAGCGCTTCCACCACGCGCTCGCCGGCCCTGCCGTCGCCGTAGAGCTCGGGGCGCTGGGCGGGCGGCTCGCGGTCCAGCGCCGCGCGCGCCGCCGCCGCGTCGAGACCGACGAGCACGTTCCAGCCGGCGTCGACCGTTTCGACCCACTCGGTCGTGTCGCGCAGCGTGACGCACGGGATGCCGGCGACGTAGGCCTCCTTCTGCACGCCGCCGGAGTCGGTCAGGACGGCGCGCGCGCGAAGCAGCAGGGCCGAGAAGGCCATATAGCCCAGCGGCGGCGTCAGGCGCACGTTCTTGGCGCCGCGCAGCGTCTCGAGCAGCCCGGCCGCGTGCAGGCGCGTGTGCGTCCGCGGATGCAACGGCAGCACAACCGTCGTCCCGAGGCCGAGCAGCAGGTCGACCAGGGCGCGCAGCCGCTGCGGATCGTCGACGTTGCCGGCGCGATGCGCGGTGGCCAGCACGTAGCGCCCCGGCTTGACGTCGGCGCGCGCAAGCGCGCGGTCGTCGGCCAGCGCGCGGTCGCGGACGAGCAGCGCGACGTCGATCATCACGTCGCCGACCAGCTGCACGGCGCCGGCGATCCGCTCGGCCGCCAGGTTGTCGACGGCGGTCTGCGACGAGCACAGCAACAGGTCCGAGGCGTGGTCGGTCAACACGCGGTTGAGCTCCTCGGGCATCGCGCGATCAAACGAGCGCATCCCGGCCTCGACATGGGCGACCGGGATCTGGGCCTGCGCTGCGGCCAGCGCGCCGGCGAGCGTCGAGTTCGTGTCGCCGTAGACCAGCACCAGGTCGGGCGCCTCGCCCGCGATCAGCGGCCCCAGCGCGTCGAGCATCCGCGCCGTCTGCTCGGTGTTGGTTCCATCGCCGAGGCGCAGCTCGTGCTCGGGCGCCGGCACGCGCAGCTCTTCGATGAAGACGGTCGACAGGTCATCGTCGTAGTGCTGACCGGTGTGGACCAGGACCTCCGTGTGGACGCGGCGCAGCTGCCGTGAGACCGCCGCCGCCTTGACGAACTGCGGGCGGTTGCCGATGACGGTCAGGATCTTCATCAGGCGCTGGACAGCAGCTCGGCGACGCGCGCCGAGACGGCGTCGGCCGCGGCTTCGGTGACCGGCCCGGGAGCGGCGGGCAGGTCGCGGTCGTCGATGCGGCGCACCGGATGGACCTCACGCAGCGTCGAGGCGGCAAACGCCTCCTGCACGTCGCCGAGCTCGTCGCTCGTCAGCGAGCGTTCGCGTACGTCGGTCGCGGCGAGCACGTGGCGGCGGGTGATCGAGTCGAGGATGTGCTCGCTCAGCGGCGGTGTGGACAGCACTCCGTCGCCGAGCACGTAGAAGAACGACTTGGTCGGAAACTCGAGCACGCGCCCGTGTGGCGTGACCAGTAGGGCATCGTCGGCCCCGCGCTCACGGGCCAGGCGCGAGCACAGCATGTTGGCGCCATAGGACAGCGACTTGATCTGATCCAGCACGCGCGTCGGCGAATAGGTGATCGTCACCAGCGCCAGCATCTCCGGCAGCTCGGGCGAGGACTCCAGCAGCGCGATCCGGCGCCCGCCGCGCGTCACCACCAGCCGGATCAGTCCCGCGCCGCAGTCGGCGCCGGCGGCGATCAGCGCGTGGGCCTGGGCCTCGACCGCCGCGGCGTCGAACGGCAGCCGCAGGCGCTGCGCCGAGCCGCTCATGCGCTCCATGTGCTCCCCGAGCGCGAACGGGCGCCCATCGAACAGGCGGATGACCTCGAACACGCCATCCCCGCGCAGCAGGCCCTCGTCCCCGACGCCGATGACGGCCTGCTCCGGCGGCCCGACCGTGTCGTCGACGCTCGCGAGCAGGACAGCCATGCGCGCAGCCTATCTGGCGGCGGGCTCGTCGCTGCGGCGGGCGAACCGGCCGGTCGGCGCGCGCCCCGCGCGGTAGGTGACCGACGGGTGGCCTTCGGAGACGAGGATCGCGGCACGATCCTCGGCCGCGAAGAAGTAGAGGTTGGCGCGCCCCGCCTCGTGGGTCTCGAGCACGCAGACGTGGGCGAAATGGGGCGCGAGGCGCTCGGCGAGCTCGGCCGGGCTGCGCAGCCGCTGCTTGGCGTAGCTGTAGTCCTCGCCGGGATCGAAGCTGACGTAGCCCGCCAGCACACCCCCGGGCGTCAGCGACGCGGCCACAGCGCTGGCGATGTACGCGAGCTCGGCCTCGCTGAAGTGCGTCAGCGCGGCGTTGAACACGACCCGCTCGAAGGGGCCTTCGGGGATGTCGCACGTGATGTCGGCGACCTCGTAGCGGACGTTCTCGGCGGGGTGGGCGCGGCGCGCGAAGGCGATCGCCCGGCGGTTGTGGTCGAGCGCGAGCACGCTCGCGGCGCGCGGGGCGAAGAAGCGCTGGGCAAAGAAGCCATCGCCGCAGCACAGCTCGAGCACGCGATCGCCGGGCCCCATCGGCAGGGCCGCGAGCACGCCACGCTCGAGGAACGCGCTGCGGTTCAGCCGCGGCCACTGCCAGTTGGCGTCGATCTCGTGATCGAACCACTCGGCGTCGCCGACCAGCGCCCCCTCGGCCTTGTACTGCAGCCAGTGGCACGCGGCGGCGAGCCTCCGCGCCATCGCGCTCAACCAACGGACCGGCGCCAGCACGACGGCCGCGAGCCGCTTCACCATGGGCTCGTAGGGTCGCTCACTGCCCGAACGGACGCCAAGCCAAGGCGAACCTTCCGCCGATGACGATCCAGGTCTCTGTGCGATGGCTGCAACGGAAAGCCGATCGGAGCCGGCCGGTAGGCTTGCCCCGCGGATGAGGGTATTGATCGTCGACGAGGGACGCGAGCGCTCGTCGGTGGCCGCGGCTCGCGCTCTGGTCGCCGCGGGCTGGACGGTCGGAGCCGGGTCGGTGCGACCCAACCTCGCTTCACGGTCGCGAGCCGTGTCGCAGTGGCACCACGTTCCCCACTCCGACGCCGGCGAGGACCAGTTCCTGCGCGCGCTCGACGCCGTCGTCACCGACCACGGCTACGACGTCGCGTTCGTGGTCTGGGATCGCGGCGTGGCGGCCGTCTCGGCGGCGCGCGACACGCTGTCGTTCCCGGTCGGCTACGGGCGCCACGACGGCGTGTTGCTGGCGATGGACAAGCTCGGCCTCCAGGAGCCCGCCCAGCGGGCGGGCCTGCGCGTGCCACGCACGGTGGCCGCGACGGCCGAGGCGATCGCCGATCTCAGCGGGCCGATCGTCGTCAAGCCTGCTTCGCCGCTCGGCGCCGGCGCGCCGGCCGCGGTCTGGACGCGCCCCGCCGACGCGCTGGAGCACGCTCAGCGCATCGAGCGGGCCGGCGGCCGCGCGCTCGTCCAGGAGGCGGTCGACGGCCAGCTGCTCGCGGTGTCGCTCGTGGCCGGTCCCGAAGGGGTCGTGACCTACGGCCAGCAGGTGGCGGAGCTGACGTGGCCGCGCCCGGTCGGGATCACGGCGCGGGGTGTCAGCACCGGCGTCGGGGCGGAGCTGCGTCGGCGGGTCGAGGCGCTGATCGACGACCTCGGCTATCACGGCCTCGCCCACCTCCAGTTCCTCGTCCCAGCCGATGGCGAGCCGCGGCTGATCGACTTCAACACCCGCTTCTACGGCTCGATGGCACTGGCGATCCGCGCCGGCGCCAACCATCCCGACGCGTGGGCGCGAATCGCCACCGGCCGCCCGGTCGCGCCGGCCGTCGCGCGGCCCGGGGCGCGCTACCAGTGGTTCTCGCGCGACCTGCGGGCGAGCTTCGCCGATGAGCACCGCGCACGCGAGCTCGGACGTTGCATGCTCGTGGCCCCGACCTCGGCCCACAATCTGTGGAGCTGGCGCGAGCCGGCTCTGGCGCCGGCGTTCCTGCTCGGGCAGGTCCGGCGACGATTGCCGGGCCACGGCGGCGGCGGTCCGTCCGACGAGGTGGCGGCCAACGCCCACCTACACGGGGTCGAGCCGACGCCCGCGGTGCGCGACGTCGTGCGCAGCCGCCGCGTGCCGCCGCGCCCGGGACGGATCATCCAGCGCCTGCGCACCAAGGCCGGGCGCCTGAGCTACGAGGACGACTGGCTCAAGCCGCTCCAAGTCGCCCGGCGCGACGCGCTCGGCGAGCGGGCGGACGGCCCGCCGAAGTTGCTTGTCCGCGTCGACGAGTTCCCCTACTACTCGGGCCTCGACGACAAGCGCTTCGGGCTGAAGGCGTCGCAGCGCTTTCACGACGTGATGGCCGAAGCGGGCGTCCCGCACCTGATGGCCGTCGTGCCGCAGTGGACGCACGCGGCGCTCGACCCCGACGCCGCCGGCGGCCGCGACCTCGACGACCGCGACCGCGAGCTGCTGGATCGGATGCGTGCCGACGGCGTCGCGTTCGCCCAGCACGGCGGGACGCACCGCACGCGTGACGCCAACCCACGCCGGCACTCCGAGCTGTCGGGGCGCGACGACGCCGACCTCGACATGCTGCTGGAGACCGGAGCGCGCAAGCTGGCGGCCGTCGGCGTCACGCCGCGGATCCTCGTCCCGCCGTTCAACCGCTTCGACGCGGCGCAGTGGCCGGTGCTGTCGCGGCGCTTTGACGTCGTCACCGGCGGGCCCGAGAGCGTGCTGACGGTCGGCTTTCACGGCGGCCCGCTGTGGCGCGGCGACGCGGTCTACCTGCCGTGCTACGCCCCCCTGTACGACACCGCGGCGACGATCCTGCCCGCCGCGCAGCAGGTGATCGAGGCCCAGATCGGCACGTGGGTCCCGATCGTGCTGCACATGGGCTGGGAGATCGACGACGACTACGCGGCGCTCCGCGCGCTGGCGAAAGCGATCGCCCCCTACGCCGTCCACTGGGACGAGTTCCTGGCCGCTGTCGATGCCAGCCGCACGCCGAACCCCGTTTGAGCGCGTGGTGGTCGGCGCGCTGCGGCGCGTTGAGCCGCTCGCCGGCCGACTGCTGGCCGTGGCGCCGGTGCGCCGCCGGCTTCACGCGCGTGCGCTGCGGGCGTGGCGTGAGGCTGACGAACCGCTGATCGTCTGCCAGGGGAACATCAACCGCAGCCCGTTCGCCGGCGAGCTGGTCCGTGTGGCGTCGGCGGGCTTCGAGGAGCCGCCCGGGCGCCCGTCGCCGCCACGCACCGTCGCCGCGGCGGCCGACCGCGGCGTCGACCTGTCGGCCCATCGCTCGCGCGTCGTCGACGATGCGCTCGTGGCCCGCACCGACGCGATCTTCGGCTTTGACCTGCAGAACCTCGCGCGGCTCATCCTGCGCCACCCTCGCGCGTGGCGCCGGGCGCACCTGCTCGGCGCGCTGGCGCCCGACGGGCCGGTGCTGATCGCCGACCCCCACGGGCACGACGACGCGACGCTTCACCGCTCGCTGGATCAGATCGAGCGGGCGCTACGAGCCAACGACACCCCAACTCGTCGAGGAGGACCGACGGATGAACAGCGCACGTGATCATGACGCCGAGATCCAGGCCCGGATCCAGCAGCACTGGGAGGCCTCGGAGCGCGGCGACGCCGACCTCGAGCATGCGATCTACGCGCAAGACGCGATCCTGGACTACCCGCAGTCCGGAGAGCGCTTCAGAGGCCGGTCAAGGATCCAGGCCCAACGCGGCGGGCACCCGGCCGAACGCCACTTCACCGTCCGCCGGATCCTCGGCGGCGGCGAGCTGTGGGTGTCCGAGTGCGTGATCAGCTACGACGGCGTGCCCACACACTCGCTCAGCGTCATGGAGATCGCGGACGGGCTCGTGGCGCACGAGACCCAGTACTTCGCCGAGCCGTTCCCCGCACCCCCCGCGCGCGCTGCGCTGGCGGAGCCGATCCCGGCCCGCGACCAAGCTTCTGATGGGCCGTGAAGGAATCGAACCTTCAACCTTGGGCTTAAGAGTTGTGCCCTGGGACGTCAGTTTGGCTCTCTAGAGCGAAATAACGTCGGCTAGCGTCAGGTTCGGTGGGGTCAGATCTGCCGAGTTCGGGACATGGTTGGGGACACGGTTTTCGCCTTGGCGGCTGGACCGGCTTGGCGATCGAGGCGCTGCTCCAGGCGCGCCACGATCGCGCCGAGGTCGCGATGCAGTTCCAGGGCGCGGTCAAGCGCGTCGATCAGTTCGGCGTCGTCGACCTCACCGTGGCGTAGCTGTTCCGAGCGGAAGCGCTGGACGTGGCGCTCGACCAGCTCGCCGAGCAGCACGTTGATCGGCTGCAGGCCGGCGGCGGCGCGGAACTCGGCCCAAACCTCGTCGGTGGCTCGAACGCGGGCCATCCGGTCTCGGCCTGCCGTGGCGGTTGGTGGCGGTGCGGTGCGGCTTTTGTGGCGTCGGCGTCGGGCCATGGGCGGGCCCATCAATTGTAGACATGTATACGACGCATCATCGGTGCATGTCTGTGTCCTGTGCTGGTCCTGTGTCGATGTGGTGTCGGTGTCGAGTCCTGTGTCGATGCGGTGTCGGCGTCGAGTCCTGTGTTCGAGGGCCTGGTCGTGATTTCGCGGCTCGGGTCGCTTCCGTGTTGGAAGGCGGCGGTATCGTTCACGGCGATGGCAGACGAGCTCGATCTCACGATCGTCTACGAACCCGGCGAGGATGGCTGGACGATCGCCTCGATCCCGGAGGTCGCCGGCGTGTTCAGTCAGGGGCGCACTCGCGACCAAGCACGGGCGAACGTGATCGAGGCTCTGCGGCTGATGCTTTCGCCCGAGCCTCGCGACGACGGCGATACCCGCGAGCGCGAGCGGCTGCACCTGACGATCGCGGCGTGAAGCGCCGCGATCTCGAGCGACACCTCGTCGACCACGCGTGTCGCCAGATCGACGAGGGCGGCAACCACACTCGCTGGGCCGGACCGGACGGCGCGCGATCAGTCGTGCCCCGCCATCGTGAAATCGACTTCGGGCTAGCGCGCAAGATCTGCCGCCAGCTGGGCGTGCCCGCCCCGACCGGCAGCCGCTGACAGCTCAATGCCCGAAACGCGCACCCGCGACGCGCAGCGCGCCCGCAATCGACGAGCGCGCCACGCTCCAAAAGCGCGATCAGCAGCCGCATCGGGCGGAGCCGCTACCGCTCCAATAGAGCCTCGCAATTGCCGGAAGTCGGTCACGTCCCTAGGGTTGGTGTAGGAGCGGTTCGGACGGACCGGGCGTAGATCCGGCCACCGCGGCGCTCATGATCGTCGGAGTTCTCAAGGCTTCGACGAAAGGAGGCCGGCGATGGCCGGTCAGGACAGGATGACGATCGAGGAGGTCGTCAGGCAGGTGCTGCGCGATGAGCATGGTGATGTGATCCGCGAGTCCGTCAGGGCGGTGGCCCAGGAGTTGATGGAGGCTGAGATCAGCGAGCTGATCGGCGCGCAGCTGGGTGAGCGCCGGCCGGAGGATCGTGCGACGCATCGCAATGGCTATCGGCCGCGGCGGTGGGACACGCGGGCTGGGGAGATCGAGCTGCAGATCCCGAAGATCCGCCAGGGCTCGTATTTCCCGAGCTTCCTGCAGCCAAGGAAGCGATCCGAGCAGGCGCTGGTCTCGGTGGTGCAGCAGGCCTATGTCTGCGGCGTCTCAACGAGGCGTGTCGATCAGCTCGTCGAGAGCCTCGGGCTGCGGATCTCAAAGTCCGAGGTCAGCCGGATCGCGTGTCTGCTCGACGAGCAGGTCCAGGCGTTTCGGGAGCGTCCGTTGGAGGGCCGCTACCCGTATCTGTTCGTCGACGCGAAGATCGAGAAGGTCCGCGACGGCGGCCGTGTTCAACGCAAAGCCCTCGTGGTCGCGCATGGTGTCCACGAGACCGGCCGCCGCGAGATCATCGGCCTGGACATCGGGGAGGCGGAGACCGAGGCGTTCTGGACCGAGTTCCTCAGGAGCCTCGTCGCCCGCGGTCTCGTCGGGGTGCAGCTCGCGATCAGCGACGCCCATCCAGGCCTCAAGGCAGCGCTGGCGACGGTCCTCGGCGCGCCGTGGCAGCGCTGCACCGTCCACTTCCTGCGCGACCTCAGGGGCCACGCTCGCAAGGACCAGCACGACGCCCTGGGCGCGGTGATCCGGTCGTTGTTCACCGTCCCCGACGGCATCGAAGCCCGGCGGCGGCTCGCCGACGCCGTGACCCAGCTCGACGCCCGGCTCCCAAAGGTCGCCCGGTTCCTCGAGCAGGCCGAGGACGACGTGTTGGCGTTCTACGCGTTCCCCGCCGAGCACTGGCCCAAGCTCCGCTCGACCAACCCGCTCGAAAGGTTCAACCGCGAGATCGGCCGGCGCACCGACGTCGTCGGCATCTTCCCCGACGACTCCTCCGTCATCCGCTTGGTCTCGATGCTCGCGATCGAAGCCAACGACGAATGGCTCGTCGGACGCAGCTACATCAGCCAACAGTCGATGGCGACCCTCTACACGCCCGCGACCGACCTCCAACAGCACGCCGAGGAAGAGGAGGTCGAGCTCATCGCGGCCTGAGCCGCCAATCCCAACACCGACGACCAGAGCAACGAACTCCTACACCACACCCCGGGACTTGACTCGGAAGTCGCGCAAGGGAGCAGCGGTTGGGTCGACGTTCCGAAGCGGGCCAGGATGTCCGCCGGCAGGTCGGCGAAGAGTCGGAAGTCCTTGAGGGCCGTGTCCAGGCACGCAGCGAGATGCGCGGACGCCCGCGCTGCGGCTGCCACCTAAGGCTGGGACCGGTCCGCGCGGATCGTGCGGGCCGGTCGCCGCCTTGGAAGTCGAGCTCCCGGTCGTACAAAGGCCGAGATGGTTGCCGCCAGACACCGGCCGCTGACTGGTCGCTCTAGGCAATGCCGTCGACCGGCAGGGCCGATACTTGAGTCCACTTGCGGGCGCCGCCGGCGGCAGGTCGCAATTGCCGCCGGCGGCCCGGCAATTCGTGCACCGCCAATGCCCAGGGAGGAGGAACAGGGCGTTGGTGACGATGCGCTTGGCCGGCGGGTCCGACCGACTGCGACGACTACATCGGACGACCGCCGCGATTCTGTATGCGCCGTGTGAACGCCTGTGTGCGATTGCTCCACCAACGCCAGCGAGTGGATCGACTGGGACCACCTGTCTCCCGCGGAGCCCCCGTGGCGTTCGTCGCGCATAGGGGAAGCGTGCGCGGAGATGCTGCCTCGCGTGGAAAGCGGAAGCCGTCCTGACTCTGGGCCACATGCCCCCGAACGCAGGACGGCATCCCGATCGCGTGGGAGGCACGCCACCGGATCCCAGCGGATCGGCTCGCCCGCGTCGGTTGCTTTCGGGCGGTGATTCTGAGCTAATCGCTCAAGCGGCTCGTCGGGAGCCTCCATCGTCCAGGAAGGAGCCCCACCGTGCCTCGCCCCACCAGCGTTCTGTCCTACGCGAACGTCGTGGCGACGATCGCGCTGTTCGTCGCGCTCGGCGGCAGCGGTTACGCCGCCGTCACGCTGTCGAAGAACAGCGTCACCAGCTCGTCGATCAAGAACGGTCAGGTCAAGACCGCCGACCTTGCCAAGAACGCCGTCACCAGCGCCAAGGTCAAGGACTTCTCGCTCCTCTTAAAGGACTTCAAGCCCGGCCAACTGGGCGCCGGCTCTCCGGGCGCGAAGGGCGCGAAGGGCGACACCGGGGCGACTGGCCTCCAGGGACCCGTGGGCGACGCGGGCCCCTCGACTGGCCCGGCGAGCGGGGACCTCACGGGCGACTATCCCGGGCCGACGATCGCTTCTGGCGTGGTCACGCCCGGCAAGCTGGCGACGATGCCCATGGCGCGGATTCTGTTCCCCGTGTCCGCAGTCTTGGCCAACACCTTGGTCACGCTCGAGGGGACCGAGGTGGCAGACACCGCCAACATGCACAGCGACACGACCAACCCGAGCCGGCTCACTGCGCCGGTCGCAGGGACGTACATCATCAGCGCCTCAGTGCGGTGGGACAACGCGGCAGGCGATCACCTCCTCGACATCGAGAAGAACGCCACCACCTTCCTGGCAGGCAACGTTGCCGGAGCGACCGCCTCCTTTCTCCCGACCAACAGCGTCACGACCGTCGCGCGGTTGGCCGCCGGCGACTACGTCGAGGCCGTGGTCGAGGCCAGTCAGAGCACGGACACGTTCACGGGCGGCGAGGTAACGAACCTCTCGATGGCGTTCACCGGGCCGTGAGTCCTATGCCCTTGGGCGATCCGAGCGCCTCGTCCGCCAGGCGCTTGGGTTCGCCTTGCTGATGCGCGCTCGCGCAAGCCGCTGTCTCATCTCGCTGGTCTGGTCGGGGCGAAGCTCCCCACGCCACGCGGCCGCGTGCAGTGCCGAGTCCGCTTCGATCCAGAGCAGCGGTGGCGCGGCCAGATCGAACGCGCGTAGCCGTTCAAACCCGAACGGGGTCGCGGCCGCCGCGACGGCCACGCTGGCGTCGACGACGAGCTTCACCGTCCGTGGCGCGACAGGGCAACCGCGGCGGCCCAGTTGGGCACCGGCGTTCCGTTCTCGAAGCGCTGCCATTCCTTGGGCAGCTCGAGCATCGGATACAGCTCGTCACGGACGCCGTCGAGGTCGGCGGGCTCGATCGCGTGCCGGCCGTGGTGCGTGACCGCAGGCAGGCGGCCATCGCGGATCCAGCGGCGAACGGTCTGTGGAGACCGTCCGACCCGTTGCGCAGCTTCGGTGACCGTCAGCATCCCGATCATCGTACGACGCTATGCGGACCCCGCAGGCACATCGGCGATTGGCTCCTCGGCGAACGCCTCGGCCACCAGCCTCGCGTCGTCCGCGCGCGGCGCGTAGTGCAGGTACTTCATCGTCGTCTGGACGTCGGCGTGGCCCATCCACTCCTGGACGCGGCGGATATCGGCCTTGGCGATCATGCGAGTCCCGAACGTGTGGCGCAGATCGTGGAAGCGCAACGGCCGCAACCCCGCGCGGTCCAGCGCCGCGCGGTAGCGGCGCCGCAGCGCGGAACCGTCGACGTACTGACCGAGCTCGCCGACGAACACGAGATCGTCATCGCCGGTCGCGAAGCGGCGCTGTCCGAGCTGCGCGAGCGTCTCCGCGACCCGCGGTGCCATCGGTACCGAGCGCACCTTCCCGGACTTCGGCGTCGTCAGCGCTCCGCCGGAGAAGCTCGCCCTCACCCGCAGAACGCTGTGCGCGAAGTCCACATCGCGCCAGTGCAGCGCTAGCAGCTCGCCCATGCGAAGGCCGGTGAACGCCGCGGTCAGATAGATCGCCGCGTCCTGGTCGTCGCCTGCGGCGCGGACCAGGCTCATGACCTCCTCGGGCGAGAAGACCTGGATGTCGCCGCTCGAGCGCTGCTGGAACTTCTCGACGTCCCTGGCCGCGTTGACCGGCAGGCCGTAGACGCGTCTCGCGCGCGCGAGGATGCCGTGCAGGACGATCAGCAGCTTGTTGCGGGTGCGGGCCGATCCGGGCACGGTCGCGATCCACCGCTCGATGTCGTGCGTGGAGATGTCCTCGACCGGCCGCTCGCCGAACGCCGGGAGCAGGTGGGCCTCGATCGACGAGCGGTAGCCGCGGATCGTCGTCGGCTTGCGGGCGCGGTCGTGCTCGATGTAGCGCAGGTACTCCGCGGCCACGTCGGCGAACGTCGCCCCGGTCTGCACCATCCCGGCCAGCGTCCCGCGCCGCGCCTCGTCGAGCGTGTGGCGCAGCCAGTCCTCGGCCGTGCGCTTGGTGAAGTAGCCAGCCGGTGGCCGCCCGCGCTCGGTCCACGCGGGGCCGAGCTTCTTCTGGACCTGGCGGGAGGCACCGACTCGGTACTTCGCGTACCACACCGGTCCGCGCCGCCGATCGACGCGGAACACGTGCCCGCTGGGCGGGCGGAAGTCTTGAAGTGACGTGCCCATCCTGTCCCCTGACGACCATCGTACGACAGATCTCGGGACATATTGGGGACACGGTTACGAATTCCGCATGGTCCGCCCAAAGAAAAACCCCACATTTGCGGGGCTTTCTGATGGGCCGTGAAGGAATCGAACCTTCAACCTTGGGCTTAAGAGGCCCCTGCTCTGCCAATTGAGCTAACGGCCCGAGGAACCGACTGCGCCGGATTGTAACCGGATGGCCGCCGCGGGACGTCAGCCGGAGACCGTCTGCGCAGTCGTCGAGCCGGACGGCTGCAGCTGCGCCAGGTTGGCTGCGATGTCGGCGTTGACCTTCGCGATCGCCTGCTTGCGGGCCTTGCCCTTCTTGCCCGCCGCGGCCAGCTCCTGGGCCTGCTGCTTGGCCAGCGCGGCCTTGCGCGTCTGGGTGGCCAGCGTCGCGACGACCGAGTACAGCTCGTAGTCCGACGCCGTAGGTTTGCGCGTCGCGGCCAGGTGCGCTTCGAGCGCGCCGACGAGCTTCGCGGGCTCGTTGAGGCCACCGGGCCCGTAGACCGCCTCCATCGTCAGCGCGAGCTCGTCATTGGGCTTGGGGTTGAGTGCCATGTAGCGCGTCCACGCCTGGTCGACCCCCTGGAGCTGGGCCTTGGTCGGCGCCGTGCCGGGGCCGCCGCCGGTCGCGATCCCGTAGCGCACCGTCACCAGCCGCGCCCACGCCTTCGCGTTCTGGGGGTCGCGGCGGACGATCTGCGCGAGGTGCTGTTCGGTCTTCTGCGGGGTGTTGGAGCTGCCCCCGCTGCTGCCGCCGCCGACGAGCCCGTTGAGGAAACCGCCCGACGTCGCGCCTCCGATCCCGAACAGGACCAGGCCGGCGCCCATCAGGACCGCAAGAAACGAGTAGACGATCTTGACGGTCGTACGCCGTCCGCGGCTGCGCAGGTCGAAGAGCATGGTGTGGTGCTCAGTCTAGGCCGGTCGCGCCGTCATCGTCGTGGTCCCCTTCGCCCTCGATCGGCGCGAACTTCGGAGCGAAGATGTACGCGAGCACGATGCTGAACCCGTAGAGCCCGAGCAGCGGCACGAGCTCGACCAGCATCGAGACCGGATCGGTGCCCGGCAGCGCGGCGGCGATGACGGTCAGGATGATGATCGCGTAGCGCCACTGCTTGCGCAGCGTCTGCGGCGTCAGGAAGCCGATCCGGACCGCCGCGAGCACGGCGACGGGTAACTGGAACACGAGCCCCATCGCCATCAACGTCAGCGCGGTGAACTTGTAGTAGTCGCGCGCCTGGATCAGGACGTTGAACTGGTCGGCGTTGAAGTTCTGCAGGAAGTGGACGGCGGCCGGCAGCACGAGGTAGTAGCCGAACGCGACGCCGATGAAGAACAGGATCGGGACCATCGCCATGAGCGGCATGACGACGTTGCGCTCACGCGGGTTGAACGCCGGCAGCACGAACGCGTAGAGCTGATAGAGGATCAGCGGCAGCGCGAGCAGGATCGTGAAGTACAGGGCGACGGTCAGCGTCGCCGTGAACGGCTCGCCGGGGCCCAGCGTGACCGGCTGGGTGTCGGGCGGCCCGTGCGGGAGCGAGGCCAGATTGCCCTTGACCTGCCTGGCGATCGGGGTGATCGCCGACCGGCCCTGGGGCGTCAGCCCGGAGCCGGGTGTCTGCAGGGCGTGCACCAGCGCGAGCTCGGTGCGGCCGAGCGCGAGCAGGCCCTGCTGGGACTTGTAGATCTGCCCCTCCACGCCCTTGCCGGCGCGGGTTCGCGAGACCGTCGACTTCGTCAACGGCTTGTTGACGATCTTCAGCAGCTCGTTGTTCTGCCAGAAGCAGACGGCGAAGATGAAGACGATCGCGACGACGGAGATGATCAGCCGCGAACGCAGCTCGTCGAGGTGTTCGACCAGCGTGAGTCGATCCTCGTGCCCGATGGGCTTTACCGCCGTTGCCATGTGCTTGCAGTCCCCGCGCTAGAGCGATTGTTCGCCGCCGAACAGCCGTCCGTCAACGACCGTTTTCTGGAGCCCAGGACCACCCATCGGGCAAGGGTACTGCGGGGGGCTGGTGGACACGCAGTCAGCTTTCGTCATTGCCTATCAAGTTCGATACGCAGCCCGCCGATGAAGGGATCAGCGAGGACCTTCCGATGAGCCGTCAGCCCGACAACAACCACTACGTCCGCCGCGTCGTCCTGCCCTCGGGCAAGACGATCGAGGTCGTCTACTTCGAGGACCCCGTCGGGGCGCCCGAGGTCGACACCGAGACGACGCGCACGACGTCTCCCGTTGTCGACCTCCACGTGTGCGCGCGGTGTGAGTCGGAGCTCGTCTACCCCATCGAGTGGGACGAGGCGAGCGCCAGCCACTGGGAGGTCTCGCTGCGCTGCCCGAACTGCGAGTGGGCCGGCACCGGCATCTACGCGCAGGAGATCGTCGAGCGCTTCGATGAGGAGCTCGACCGAGGCACCGAGGCGCTCGTCCGTGACCTCAAGCGCCTGATGCACGCCAATATGGAAGACGAGATCGACCGCTTCGTGAGCGCGCTCGTCTGCGATCAGATCCTCCCCGAGGACTTCTAGACACCATCGCGCCAGCCCGCCGCCGCCCTCCCGGAGGCGGCGGCGATTGCTTGACGCTCAGGCGGGCGGGCTCTGTACGACTGCGACCGAGACCCGCGAGTTCTCCGCGCGCCCGTTGGTGGCGCGCTTCGCCGCATCACCGGTGATCTTGTCGACCTCCTTGATGAACGACTTGGTCGCCGCGGCAATCGCCGCGCGGCCCTTCTTGTCCAGCGTGATCGTGCGGCCGTCGATGTTGGCGCCGGCCGGGCTCGGCTTGACCGAGTTGCGGGCCAGGCCCTCCCACGCTGCCGCCGGACTCTTCTTGTCGGCACGGTAGTGCCGCTCGACCGCTCCGCGGCGGGGCGTCTCGCGGACCAGTACCAGCAGGCCGAGCTCGCGCAGGACCTTGACGTGGTAGCTGACGTTGGACAGTGGCATCTTCAGGCGGGCAGCCAGCTCCTTGGCGCTGGCCTCACCGGCGACGAGAATCGCGAGTATCTCGTGCCGGACGGGATGTCCGACCGCCTTCAGGATCTCGTATTCGGTAGGGGCTTTCTTACTCATCAGGGGCTTCCTCTCGACATGGACCATCCCCGCGCTGTGTGAAATGTACTCACCAGACCTTGCGAATGGTCTGGCAGCAACACCAATCAACGGTAGGGCAACCTAACAGCCGTTAGGCATAACGTGTGACGACCCCGTCAGCGACCAGCTCCAGCGCGCGCCGGCGCCCGTCGTCCAGGCGGTCGGGAAGCCGGGCCTTGGCGGCGTCGACGAGCTCGAGCGCGCGTTCGCGAGAGCGCCGCAGCGCAGCGGTCGCCGCGATCTGCTCGCAGACCTCCGCCGCCCGCTCCGGGGTTGTGATCGAGCGCGGATCGAGCGCCCGCAGCTCGGGGTCGAGCTCACGAGCGAGGATGAACGGCAGTGTGACCGTGCCGTCGAGCAGATCGGCCCCGGGACGCTTCCCGGTCCGCTGCGCCGGACCGGTGATGTCGAGGACGTCGTCGAGGATCTGAAAGGCGAGCCCGACCGAGCGGCCGAACGCCGCCAGCGCAGCGACGTCGTCGTCGTCATCGCCGCCGCCGGCCAGCGCGCCGAGCGCGCACGCCGCCTCGAACAGGCGCGCGGTCTTGAGCTCGCAGCGCGTGAGGTAGCGCTGCACGGAGACCGCGGCGTCGAACGCATCGTGGCGCTGCATCAGCTCACCACGGGCCAGGGCCGAGCTGGCCTCGCTGAGCACTGTGACCGGCGCAGCGTGGCCGCCGGCACTCAACTCCGCGAACGCGCGTGCGAACAGCAGGTCGCCGGTCGCCAGCGCGATGTCGCGGCCGGCCGAGGCGACGACGGTCGGGCGCCCGCGCCGCAACGTCGCGGCATCGAGCACGTCGTCGTGGACGAGCGTCGCGCCATGGACGAGCTCGACGGCGACCGCGGCGCGGATCAGCGCGTCGTCGGCTTCGAGGCCCGCCGGACGGGCGGCGATCAGCACGAGCAGCGGGCGCAGGCGCTTGCCGCCGGCGGCGATCGTGCCGCCCGCATAGGGGCCGAGCACCGGCCCGGCCGAGCCCGAGAGCTCGAGCAGCCGCGTCTCGATACGGGCCATCAGCACCGGGATGCGGGGCCCGGCGACGTCGGCGAGCTGCGCGACGTCGAGCGGCGCGACCTCGGTCACGCCGGCTTGTCCCCAACGTGCAGAGCGATGATCCCGCCCGCGGTCAGCACCCAGCGCACGCGCTCGAGCCCCGCCGCATCGAGCACCGCGCCGAGACCCTGGGGGTCGGGGAAGCGCTTGACCGAGTTGGGCAGGTACTCGTACGCGGCCGGGTCGCCGGCGACCCGGCCGATCAGCGGCACCACGCGATCGAACCACAGCCGGTAGAAGCTCGACAGCGGCGGCTTGGTCGGCGTCGTGATCTCGAGCACGACGACACGGCCGCCGGGCGCCACGACGCGCGCCATCTCGTCGATCCCCTGCTGCAGGTCGGAGAAGTTGCGCGCGCCAAACCCGACGGTCGCCGCATCGAAGCGGCCGGACTCGTACGGCAGCTCCAGCGCGTTGGCCCACTCGAAGGCGATCTGCGGCGCCTTGCGGCGCGCGTGCACCAGCATCTCCTGGGAGAAGTCGCAGCCGATCACCTCGCCGTCGGCCCCGACCCGGCCCGCCAGCTCGATCGCCAGGTCACCGGTTCCACAGGCCACGTCGAGCGCCGACGAGCCGGGGCCGACGCCGGCCAGGTCGGCGGCGCGGCGGCGCCACGCGTGGTGCAGGCCCGCCGTCATCACCGAGTTCATGCGGTCGTAGAACCCGGCGATCCGGTCGAACATCGCACGGACCTGCGGCTCCTCGAGCGTGCCGGGCGACGGCGCCCCCATCGTCACTACTTGAGCTGCGACAGGAACGTGACGAGCGCGCTGAACTTCTCCGGCGCAAGGCCGCGGAACGACGGCATCGGCGACGTCGGGTTGATCAGCGTCTGGGCGATCGCGGCCGGGGCCAGACGGCCGCCGATCTGGGTCAGCGGCGGTCCGGGGCCGGAGTTGCCGTTGTCGCCGATCTTGTGGCAGGCCAGGCAGCCCGACTGCGCGGCGACGGCGCGGCCGGCGTTGAACTCCGCGACCGCCTTGGGCCCGTCCTGCTTGACCGCCTGCGGTGTTGCGAGGTCGATCTGGGTCGGCGGCCCGGCCTGGGCCCCCTGGTAGGTGAGGAACGCCATCGCGACGATCGTCAGGATGCCGGCCGTCGTGGCGACCGGGCGGCGCTCCGGGCGGCGCTCCGCGTTGCGGTCGTAGAACGGCAGCAGGAACAGCAGGATCATGCAGATCGTCGGCACGCCGATCGTCGCCAGCGGCACCAGGGCGGCCGGCTTGATCACGCGCAGCAGCTCGAACAGGAAGAAGAAGTACCACTCGGGCCGCGGGGTGTACGTGGTCGTCGTTGGGTCGGCCTTGGGGCCGAGCTCGGCGCCGAGGACGAGCGACATCCCGATGATCACGCCCATCACCACGCACGCCATCAGGGCGTCCTTGGCCACGGCGTAGGGGAAGAACGGCTTGCCCTGTGACTTGAGGATCGAGTACTCGCGGAGGTACTGCTCCTTCTCCTGGCGATTCACGTCAGACGAGCTCCTCGCGCAGCTCGGCGTCCTGCTCGGCCTCGAGCCACGGCGGCGCGGTCGTGCCGAGCTTGGTGACGAGGTACAGGTGGGCGCCGATCATCGCGGCGATCAGGCCCGGCACGAGCAGCATGTGGATCGCGTAGAACCTCGACAGCGTGGTGGCCCCGAACTCGGGGCCGGCTCTGAGGAAATCACTCAGATAGGGCCCGATCAACGGGCCGGTGCCGTTGATGTTGATGCCGACGATCGACGCCCAGTAGGAGCGCTGGTCGAACGGCAGCAGATAGCCGGTGAACGACATCAGCATCGTCAGGATCAGCAGCACGACCCCGATCACCCAGTTGAGCTCGCGGGGGTACTTGTAGGCACCGAAGAAGAACGTGCGCCCCATGTGCAGGAAGATCAGGATCACCATCACCGACGAGCCCCACTTGTGCATGCCGCGCACGAACTCGCCGAGGAATGCGTCGTTGGTGATGTAGCGGACCGACTCGTAGGCGTGGGTCGGCGACGGGTCGTACCACATGGCCAGGAACACGCCCGTGACAGCCTGGCTGAGGAACGCGAACATCGTCGCCGAGCCCAGCGTGTAGAACCAGTTGGTCCCCTTGGGGACCTTGCGGAACATCAGCCACCGCACGGGGCCGGTCAGCGAGGTGCGCTCGTCGACCCAGTCGACGACCGCGACGCCCGCCGCCTTGCCGTGGTCGGTCGCGGTCTTCGGCTGGCCCTCGGTCTCGCCCGGCCGGCGGGGCGGCGACTTCAGCGCGGCGGGCACCGGCGGCTTGGGCAGCTTGGGCACGGCTCAGGTTCCCGGGATCTTGCGCACCGACGGGCGCGACGGGTAGAGGTACTGGCCGATGCCGTCGAGCGGCTCGCCCGGGTCGCGCGGGGAGAAGACCTGGAACTCGCTGTTGACCGAGTAGCGCGGGCCGATCTGCACCAGGCCCTTTTTGACGCGGGTGTAGAAGCGGTCGAGCGGGCGCACCGGGGGGCCACCGACGACCGAGCCGCGGAAGTCGTAGACGCCGCCGTGACACGGGCAGATGAAGCGCCCGGCGGCCGCGACGAAGTGCACCGGGCAGCCGAGGTGAGCACAGCGCGTCGAGACCGCGATGAAGCGGTTGTATGGCGCGGGCAGCGCGTTCTCCTTGTCGAGCTCCGGATCGAACCGGCGCACGTAGGCCGTCGACTTGCCGGCCTCACCAATCCCGTTGACGATCGTGATGACCTTCGGGACGTAGGTCTTCTTGGAGAAGTCGTCGGGCACCCCGACGTCCTGCCAGTGAATGTTGTGCAGCTCGAACTGGGGGCCGAGCGCAAAGCCGATCGCCGGCAACAGGAACGCCGACGCCGCGACGATCCCGGCGCCATTTGCCGTCACCGTCATGAACCGCCGGCGCGTGACCGTCTCTCCCTCGAAGGCGCCGGGGATGTTGCGATCAGCGGTGTACTTGGACTTGGTCTGGCGGCGGTCGGCCAACGGTGTCTCCTGCGCTCTTCGCGCTTACTGAGTCAAGCGCGGCGGAACACTATCGTCAACATCGCGACGACCGCCACGATCGGCCTGGCGCGCAAACGCTCGCAGCGCCGCGGCGGCCCCCGGATCGCCGGCCGCGGCCGCGTTTTTGGCTCTGCGATGGGCTTCGTCGCCTCCGTGGCGCACGGCGGCCTCGCCGGCCTCCCAGACCGCGGCGGCGAGGTCGGCGTCGCCCGCCGAGTGCGCTTGTGCACACAGCGAGATGACGTCCGACAGCTCGCCGATCGCGTGCAGCTCGCCGATCGCGGCCAGGCGCTCGAGTCCGAGCGCGTACAGCCGGTCGCCCTCGAGCAGCGCAACGTCGGGGTCGTGGCCCGCCGGAGTCGCGTAATGCAGGACGTAGCCGTCGCGGACGGCCTCGACCGCGAGCTCGATCTCCGGCGCCGTCATGCGAGGTCGCCGAACGCGGCCAGCGCGGCCTCGGCGGTCTGGTCGATGTGCTCTTCGGTGTGGGCCAGCGACACGAACCACGCCTCGTACTGGGACGGCGGTGGGTAGACGCCGCGCGCAAGCAGGCCGCGGGCCCATGTGGCGAACGCGTCGTGGTCGCAGGCCTGGGCGCCGGCGTAGTCGCGCACCGGCGCGTCGCTGAAGAACACGGTCACCAGCCCAGGGGCGGCGGCCACCTGGACCGTGACGCCGGCCTTCTGCGCCGCGGCGCCGAGCGCGTCGGCGAGCTGCTGCGTTGTGCCCTCCAGCCGGCGGTAGGCGGCCTCGTCGAGCTGGTGCAGCGTCGCCAGCCCGGCGGCGACGGCGAGCGGGTTTCCGCTCAGCGTGCCGGCCTGGTAGATGTCACCGGCCGGCGCCAGGTGCTCCATCAGCGTGCGCGAGCCGCCGAGCGCGGCGGCGGGCAGTCCGCCGCCGAGGATCTTGCCCATGATCGTGATGTCGGGCGTGACGCCGGTGCGCTCCTGGGCGCCGCCGCGCGCCACACGAAAGCCGGTGATGACCTCGTCGGCGATCAGCAGCGCGCCGTTGCGGTCGGCCTGGTCGCGCAGCAGCTCGACGAACCCGTCGTCGGGGAGGACGAGACCCATGTTCGCCGGGTAGAGCTCGGCGATGATCGCCGCGAACTCGTGCCCGGCGCAGGCGGCACGCAGCGCATCGGGATCGTTGAACGGGACGATCGTCGTCTGCGCCGTCGCCGCCGTGGGCACCCCGGGGCTGGCCGGGATCCCCTGTGTGGCCAGTCCACTGCCGGCCTGCGCGAGCAGGCCGTCGACATGCCCGTGGTAGGCGCCGGCGAACTTGAGGATCGCGTCGCGCCCCGTGACGCCGCGGGCGAGGCGCAGCGCGGTCATCGTCGCCTCGGTCCCCGACGACGTCATGCGCAGCATCTCGACGGCGGCCATCCGCCGGGCGACCTCCTCGGCCAGCTCGACCTCGGCCGCCGTCGCCGCCCCGTACGTCGTCCCCTGCGCCGCGGCCCGGCCGATCGCCTCGACCACCGCGGGGTCGGCGTGGCCGAGGATCAGCGGGCCCCACGAGCACATCCAGTCGACGTAGCGGTTGGAGTCGGCGTCGATCAGCTCGGCACCGGCGGCGCGCTCGATGAAGATCGGGTCGCGGCCGATCGCGGCCATGGCGCGGACCGGCGAGTTGACCCCGCCCGGCAGGACCTGGCGCGCGCGGGCGTACAGCGCGGCCGAGCGGGTGTCGGTCAGCGACACGGGCATCGGCCCCGCAGACTAAACGCCTGCGTGCTCGCGTTCCCAGTTGCGGAAGTCGTCGGTGAAGTACAGGAGGCGGACCTTCTTGAACTCCGTCGACGAGTAGAGCGTCGCGCGGTCCTCGATGTCGGGCATCTCCTCGGCGATCGCGTCGAGGATCGCGTCGCACTCCGCCTTGGAGCGCCCGTGGGCCATGGTGAAGATCTGGTAATGCCAGTCCGCGTAGGTCGGGCGCTCGTAACAGTGCGAGATCCCGCGAAACGCGGCCATCTTCGGGCCGTACTCGTCGATCTTCGCCTCGGGCACCTTCCAGACGCCCATGCCGTTGGCGCTGAAGCCGGCGCGACGGTGAAACAGGATCGCCGCGACGCGGCGCAGCACGCCGCGCTCCTGCATGCCCTGCATGTGCTCCAGGAGGCCGTCGACCGACACGCCGAGCTCCCGCGCGGCGTCGACATACGGCTCTGAGATGACCGGGAAGTCGCCCTGGGTGGCGCGGACGACGGCGATGTCGAAGTCGTCGTAGGGCTGCTTGCTCAGCTCGACCGGAACCTGCTCCTCGCCGGACTTGGCCAGCGCGTCGGTGTCGCCGACCAGCTCGAGGTCCATGCGGATCTTGAACAGCTGCAGCGTCGGCAGCTGGCGGATCGACTCGGCGCCGGTCAGTTCCTGGAGCACGTCGAGCGTGCCTTGCAACCCCAGCTCGGAGTCCTCCTCGACAGCCAGCGTGAACCACATGTTGAACTCGTGGTTGCGCAGGTAGTTGTGGCTCACGCCGGGATGGCCGTTGATGATCTTGGCCGGGGCCCACGGGTGCTCGGGGTCGACCTTGGCGGCGACGAGCATCGAGCCGTAGCCGAACGCCCGCGTGTCGTAGATCGGCGTGACCTGGCGGATGATTCGGTCCTTGATCAGCTCGCCGACACGGCGCAGCACGGTGTCCTCGTCGGTCTGCGAGCGCCTGGGCGACCGCGGCGTAGGGCCGCGCGACGATCGGGAAGCTGCCCTGCATCTCGTTGAGCAGGCGCTTGTCGAACTCGTCGAGCGGCACGGCGGCGCCGTCCTTGCGGCTGCGCAGCTTCGGGGTCGCGGTCATTCGTGAAGCCATCGTGCGGCGTCCTTGGCGTGATAGGTGATGACGATGTCGGCGCCTGCGCGGCGGATCGAGGTCAGCGCCTCGAGCACCGCCGTTCGCTCATCGAGTTGACCCGCGGCGGCGGCCGCCTTGATCATCGCGTATTCGCCGCTGACGTTGTAGGCCGCGACGGGAAGATGGGTCGCCTCCTTGACGCGATGGATGACGTCGAGATAGGGCAGCGCGGGCTTGACCATGACCATGTCGGCGCCCTCCTGGACGTCGAGCAGCGCCTCGCGGACCGCCTCGTCGCCGTTGGCGCCGTCCATCTGGTAGGCGCGGCGGTCGCCGAACGCCGGCGTCGACCCGGCCGCCTCGCG
Source organism: uncultured Actinomycetes bacterium (assembly GCA_963766605.1). Classification (GTDB taxonomy): domain Bacteria; phylum Actinomycetota; class Thermoleophilia; order Solirubrobacterales; family Solirubrobacteraceae; genus AC-49. The sequence goes on along the minus strand of CAVYAT010000002.1, from coordinate 165,930 downwards.
GAACGGGCCGTAGAACGCGGAGGCGAACTTGGCGCTGTAGGCGACGATCGGCGTGTCGGTCAGGCCCTCGTCGTCGAGCGCCGCGCGGATCGCGCCGACGCGGCCGTCCATCATGTCGCTCGGGGCGACGATGTCGGCGCCGGCGCGGGCCTGGGAGACGGCGGTGCGGGCGAGCAGCTCGACGCTCGAGTCGTTGTCGACCGTGCCCTGCGGTGTGATCAGGCCGCAGTGGCCGTGGTCGGTGTACTCGCACAGGCACACGTCGGTCATCACGAGCAGGTCCGGGTGGGCCTCCTTGAGCGCGCGCGTCGCCATCTGCACGACGCCCTCGTCGTCCCACGCACCCGAGCCCTCGGCGTCCTTGTGGTCGGGGATACCGAACAACAGCACGGCCGGGATGCCGAGCGCGAGCAGCTCGCCGGCCTCCTGGATCAGGGCCGAGATCGACAGGCGGTCGACCCCCGGCATCGCGTCGATCGGCGAGCGCCCGTCAAGGCCGGCCTCGACGAACAGCGGCGCCACGAAGTCGCCGGGATGCAGCCGCGTCTCGCGCACGAGGTCGCGCAGGACCGGGGTCGCGCGCAGCCGGCGCAGGCGGGTTTGCGGAAAGGCCATCGCGTTCAGGGTAGCGCCGGGTCGCTGCGGCGGCGAGCCGTCGCAGGACGCGTGTCATGTCCGTTGGTTGCTACTTGCCGGTCGTGCGATGCATCGCCGCACGCGCGAACCCCGCGCTGCCGTGAACCGCGCCGCCGTTGCCGCCGGGTCCGGCACCGACCGGCATCGGGGTACGCCGCACGAGCAGGCGCAGCGCCTCGTCGTGAGGGCCATCCCCTTCTCGAGGCGTGAGCGCCTTGAGGGCCACGGTCCGCATGACGGGGCCGCGATCGTGATCGATGACGGCAACCACCGCCTTGGCCTTGGTGGGCAGGTAGAAGACGATCCCGTCGATCGGCGGGCCGCCGCCGTCGACGGACACGTGGTCGCCCGCCTTTGTCTGATCCATCAGATCAGAGTACCCCGCGTCTGCACCCAGCGCCGGACGGGCGAACTCACGCAGCTCCGGACGCCGGGCCGTGGGCACGCCAGTCCTCGATCGTCATCGCGTAGAGGTCATGGTCCTCCCAGACGCCGGCGATCTCGAGGTAGCGCAGCGCCGTGCCCTCGTGGCGGAAGCCGGCCTTCTCGACGACGCGCTTGGAACGGTCGTTGCGGGGCATGATCGCCGGCTGGACGCGGTGCAGCCCGGCATGCTCGAAGGCGAAGCGGACGACGAGCTGCACCGCGCGCGTGCAGTGGCCGCGGCTGTTGACCGCCTGGTCGACCCAGTAGCCGAGCGTCGCGTTCTGCCACGGGCCGCGGACGACGTTGCCCAGCGCGACGCGGCCGATCAGGCGATCGTCGTCGCCGGTGTCGAGCACCGCGAATGCGAAGCCCGCGCCGACCCGCCATGCCGCGTCGTCGAGGTCAAGCTCGCGCGCCTGGCCCGCCCTGGAGTAGAACGCGGGGCTGCGCGTCGGCTCGTAGGGAGCCATGAAGTCGAGGTTGCGCCGGCGCAGCTCGAGCAGCGCGTTGAGGTCACCGGAGGCGAACGGGCGGATCGCCGTCGCCTCGTGGGCCAGCCGCATCCGCGCCGGGATCATCCGAACCTCCGCAGCGCGAGGCGGCCGAGCACGATGTAGCCGGCGATCAGCGCGGCCAGGTGCGCCAGCGACTCGCCCATCGCCGGCGGGGCCGCATTGATCGCCGCGTTCATCGCCTGCAGCGTGGCGCGGAACGGGAACAGTGCCGAGATCACCTGGATCACGTTGTACAGCCCGGACGAGACCTCGCCGGCCGAGATGAAGCCGAGGAACGCGAACGGCAGCGCGATCATGAACGCCAACAACGACGCCGCGCGCACGTCGCGCGTGATCGCGCCGATCAGCGTTCCGACAGCGCCGAACGCCAGCCCGCCCACGATCAGCCCGGCTAACCACAGGGCGAGCCGACTCCAGTCCAGCGACACGAACAGCGAGATCATCCCGAGCTCGAGCAGCGCCACGACGAGCCCGCCGATCGCGGCCAGCGCGACCTTCTCGCCGAGCAGCCCCCAGCGCGACACGAGGCCGCGCACGAGCCGCCCGAACGCGTTCTCCTCGCGCTCCATCGCGAGCATCCCGGCGCCGAGCAGGATCCCGACGAACATCAGCGTCACCGCCGGCGCAACGGCGATCCCGAAGTCGGTCAGCGACACCCGGCGCCCGCCGACGGCGATCCGATGCGCCCGCAGCGGCTGGTCGATCGTCGACAGTGCCGGGCCCGCGAAGTTCAGCCCGGTGGTGCCGCGCTGGGCGAACACCAGCACCTGGTGGATCGCCGCGCGCACCCTGGGATCCTTCTCCCGGGCCTGCGCGGCGGCGAGAACCTTCTGGGCGTTGCGCAGCCCGAGGAACTTCAGGTCGATCGGGCCGAGGCTGACCGTCCCGCCGTCGAGCAGAACGTCGAGGTCGCTGGTCGCCAGCGCGATGATCTGCTTGCCGATCGCGTTGTTGGCGTCGGCGAGGCGTGAGTTGATCCGCGTCTCGACGCCCTGGCGCTTGAGCGGGTCGGCGTTTGAGTAGTAGACGTCGACCGTAGGCGGCGGGGCCGAGCCCGGGATGTTGATCAGCTGCTGGAGGCGGTCGGTGATGTTGGCCGGGATCACGACCGCGGCCGTCACGGCGCCCGACTTGACCTGGTCGATCGCCTCCTGGCGGGTCTTGACGTACACGGGGTCGACGGCGGCGAACAGCTGCCTGATGTAGTCGTCGGTGTTGATCGTGATGCTGCCCAGGTCGACCTTCTTCTTGGACGCCGGGATCTCATTGATGAACGCGACCTTGGGCCGCGACTCGGGCCGCGACAGGCCGATCCCGATGAGCGCGCCGATCAGCAGTCCGTAGGCGACGAGCAGCCCGACGAGCAGCGGCGAGCGGCGCAGGATCTGCAGGTCCTTGAGCAGCAGCCAGCGCATCTAGTGGCCCTTCTCGCGCAGGTACGCGACGAACGCGCTCTCGAAGTCGGTCGACGCGCCGTCGACGGCGGCGTGCAGGGCGGCCGGCGTGCCGCTGAAGATCAGGTCGCCGTCGGCGAGCACCAGCAGGCGGTCCGCGTAGCGTTCGGCCTCGTTGACGTTGTGGGTCGAGAAGACGACCGTCGTGCCGCCCTGCGCCAGGCCCGAGATGAACTCCCACAGGCGCTCGCGCTGGCGCGGGTCAAGTGACGATGACGGCTCGTCGAGCAGTACGACCGGGGGCGCGGCGAGCAGCCCGACGGCGATGTTCACGCGCTGGCGGTTGCCGCCCGACAGCGTCGACAGCTCGTCGTCGGCGCGCTCGCGCAGTCCCGTCTGGTCGAGCATCCGCCCGACGACCGGCTCGACGTCGGAGAGCTTCTCCAGCCGCGCGAACAGCCGCAGGTTCTCGGCCACCGACAGCTTCGAATAGACGGCTGGTTGCTGGGGCACCCAGCCGACCTGCTTGGCGGTGCGGTTCGACGTCGCCCTCGTCGGCGCGCTGCATTCCCGCGAGGATCGACAGCAGCGTCGTCTTGCCCGCGCCGTTGGGGCCGATCACCGCCAGGCGCTCGCCGGGCTCGGCGGTGAAGCTCACCCCGCGCAGCGCGGTCCGCGACCCGAAACGCTTCGTCACCCCGCGGGCGCTGATCGCGGTCACACTTCGGACGCTACTGCTTCGGGGTGCAGCGCACGGCCGCACGCGCGGCAGTACTCGTCGCCCGCCGCGGCCACCGCATCGCAGGCCGGGCAGCGCACGGCGCGCCGCGGCGCGGGCGCTATGGCCCCGATGACCGTCAACGGCGTCGCGTCGTCCCACGGCTCGAAGACGATGTGGCGGCGCAGGTAGATCACGGTCTCGCGGATCACGGCGGCGGTCGGCAGCGCGATCAGCGCTCCGATGAACCCCGCCACCGCGCCGCCGACGAGCAGCGCGAAGATGACGAGGATCGGGTTGATGCGTAGCGTGTGCCCGAAGATCTGGGGCGCGACGACATGGCCCTCGAGCTGCTGCAGCGCGAGGAACAGCAGCGCGACCCACAGCGCCGATATCGGGTCCTGGAACAGCGCCACCAGCACGGGCGGCAGCGCGCCGAGGAACGGGCCGATGAACGGCACGAGCTCCATGAAGCCGAAGAACACGCCGAACGCGACGGCATACGTCTTGCCGCTCGGGAAGATCCCGAGCACGCCGAAGATGTAAAGCCCGATCCCGGCGCCGAGACCCATCGCGAGGCTGAACAGGAACTGCGCCCGGACGTAGCCCGACACCGCGCGCTGCACGCGCGACGGGTAATCGTCCTCCTCGGAGCCGTCGCCGGGCGGCATCCACGACCGCGCCGTCTCGCCGATCTTCGGTCCGTAGATGAGCATGTAGACCGACAACACGAACACCAGGACGAGGTGGAACCCGGCCGTGACGAGGCGCGTCAGCAGGTCGCCGCCGAAGTTGACGATGCTGCCGGCGCCGGCGCCTGCCTTCTCCTGCAGCGTCTGCAACGCGGTCTTGCCCTGCTTGACGATCTGGACGTGGATGCCCTGGTCGTTGAGCCACTTCTGGAGGTTGGCCAGCGTCCGGTTCGCCGAGTCTGCGATGTGCGGGATGTCGTGCTGGAACTTCGAGACCTGCTCGGAGATCGGTCCCGAAAGCGCGAAGCCCGCGCCGATCAGCAGCGCGAAGAAGCACAGGTAGACGGTCGGGACGGCAAGCCCGCGCGGGAACCGCAGACGGTGCTCGAAGAAGCCGACCGCCGGGTTGAGGATCAGCGCGATCACGGCGGCGGCGATGAACAGCAGGAGGACCGTCGCCCGCCGCCCAGATCAGCACCCAGATCGCGAGGATCGCCAGCGGCAGCGCGACATGCTGGATCCAGCGCGGCACGACCCATGGCGCGACACCCGACGGCAGCGGATCGTGGTCGTGATCGGCGTCGGGCGCGCGCGGCGCGGCCTGCTCGGCGGCCGATCCGTCGGTCTCCTGCCCGGGCTCCTCGCCCGTCTGCGTTGGCTGCTCGGTCACGCCGATGACGCTCCTGCGCCAGAGTATGCGGCGTGCCCGACGCCTCCGCATCGATCCTGTTCGTCGGAGACATCGTCGGCGGACTGGGCCGGCGCACGCTGCTCGGGCTGCTCGGACCGCTGCGCGAGGAGCTCAAGCCGACGTTCGTCGTCGTCAACGGCGAGAACGCCGCCGGCGGCCTGGGCATCACGCCGGCGATCGCCGACGAGCTGTTCGCGGCCGGCGTCGACGTCATCACGCTCGGCAACCACACCTACCACCGCCGCGAGATCTTCCCCTACCTCGACGACCACGACACGATCCTGCGCCCGGCCAACTTCCTCGCCACCCAGCCCGGTCACGGCTCGTGCGTCGTCGAGCGCGACGGCGTGCGACTCGGCGTCGTGAACCTGTCGGGCAACGTGTTCCTGCGCGCCGGGCGCCCCGCGTTCCCCGAAGCCGACGCGGTGCTCGATCGCCTGGAGGGCCGCGCCGACCACATCCTCGTCGACATGCACGCCGAGGCGACGAGCGAGAAGGTCGCGCTGGGCTGGTACCTCGACGGCCGCGTGACCGCCGTGGTCGGCACCCACACGCACGTCCCGACGGCCGACGCCCGCGTACTGCCCAGGGGCACGGCGTACATCACCGACGTCGGGATGACCGGCCCGCGCGGCGGCGTGATCGGCGTCAAGAAGGAGCAGGCGATCGAGTCGCTGCGCACGATGATGTCGGTGCGCTTCGAGACCTCCGACGATGACCCGTGGCTCAACGGCGTGCTGATCGACTGTGCGCCGCGGCAGCGGCGCGCAACGGCGATCGACCCAGGTCCTGCGCCCGGCTTCGGGCTAGGCCGGGACGAGCGTGTCCGAGGGCTCGGGCTCGGGCGACGCCGACTCCGCGATCGGGACGGGTGCGTCGCCGCTCCGCGGCGAGGGCTCCGGCGACTGCCCGAGCAGGGCGACGATCACGAGCGGGAAGAACCACGCGATGTAGAGGTAGAACCAGTACGTCGCCCCCATCTGGACCATGATCATGATCGCGGCGCACAACGCGGCCAGTCCGACGACGTCGCGGCGCCGCGGCACCACGGCGAGGACGAGCGCGACGACGACGGTCAGCGCCTGCCAGACGTGCTGCGGCCCCGAGCCCAGGCCGCCCGGCGTGTAGCCCCAGACCGAGAACGGCGCGCCGCGGCCGGCCTGGAAGCCGATCGTGCGGTTGTAGATGTCGTGCAGTGACGGCCCATGGATGACGGCCGGCAGCCAGACGAGCACCGTCGTTACGGCGAACGCGACGCAGAAGAACACGAACGGCCGCACCTTGCGCTCGTGCGTCGCGAGCACCGGCGCGAGCGCCAGCGGCGCGAACTTCGTGAACGCGGCGAGCGCCGCGGCCACGCCGCGTAGCGCGGGTTTGGAGGAGGCGAGCAGCACGAGCACGAGCATCAGCGCGACGACGCCGTCGTTGGAGTTCGTGTTGCTGACGAACAGCGTGAACGGATAGGTGACCCACGCGTAGGCGAGCGCCGCACCGAGCGTCGGGCCGCGGATCCGGCGGCCCAGGAACCACAGCAGCAGCGCGGTCAGCAGGTCGAACGCGATCGCCGCTGCGTGGGTCGCCTGGCGCTGGTTCTCGTTGAGCCCGAACGCCTTGACGAACGGGACGTAGGACTCATAGACGACCGGGCCGTAGGTGTCGCCCTGGGAGATGTTGCTGGGGAAGTTGTCGTAGAGCTGGTGGCCGTGGGCGAGCAGGCTGCCGCCGATCTGGCTGGCGTCGCCGACGTCGATGACGTTGGAGTTGGTGACGTTGAGCCCGACGCGGAACCCGACCAGGAAGACGATCCCGACGATCAGCCAGCTCGCCGGGACGAGCAGCTTCAGCGGTTCGTGGGGTTTCTCGTTGCGGCGCAGCCCGATCCACAGCATCCGGGCCAGCAGGTACGTGAACAGCGGATAGAGGATCGGAACCGAGTGGCCGATGACGCCGTTGTTGAAATACGCGAACGAGGCCGAGAAGCCGACCAGGACCAGCAGGTCGAGGTGCAGCCAGCGAAACGGCCGCCGCGGGTCGATGAACGGCAGCACGAACAGCACGCACAGCGGGATCCAGATCCAGACCGAGCTGACCTTCTTGCCGAACGCGCCCTTGTAGCCGCGGGCCATCGTCCACGGGACCTGGAAGCCGGTCCACGCCTCGAGCACCTTGGACTGGTGGTTGGGCGTCGAGATGCCGTCGAGGATCGTCACCTGCCCGATCTCCTTGAGCGGCTTGCTCTTGGCGTAGTAGGAGACCTGCCAGCGGTCGGGGCCCTTCATGAACACGCCGGGATAGGAACCGGGGTAGCGCTTCTCGGCGTGGCGGATCTTGGGGATCGCGCCGGCCATCGCCTCGGCCTGCGCGCCGGTCAGGTAGTGGCTGAGCGGGCGCGTGGTGAGATCGCTGACGCCGACCAGCGCGCCGGGGTCCTGCGACGCGGTCACCTGTGTCGACGACGCGCCGGTGAAGCCCGAGGAGGTCACGGTGGCGGTCGTCGTGGAGCCGTTTCCCGACGCCGCGTCGGGAGCCGACACGCCGCCCGAGGCGAGCGCCCCCACCGGCGTGACGGCCAGCGCGAGCATCGCCGCGATGCCCAGACGCCCCACACCTCCGACGTTCATCGCGACGCGAAGCTCCAGAGCTTGTTGCCGGCGAAGTTCAGCGGCGTCACGGCGGCGACCGCGATCGCCTGGGCGACGACCTTCGCCAGCCCGGCCTCGGCGATCAGCAGCTGCAGGATGACGAGCGAGACGCCGAACGCCACGAGGCTGACGACGAAGAAGCGCGCCGCCTGGAAGCGGACGCGACCGTCGCCGGCGCGAAACGTCCAGTGGCGGTTCCACCAGAAGTTGTTGGTCACGGCGACCAGCCACGCGATCGTCGCCGCAACGATGTAACCGGTCCCGGCGCCGTGGACGAGCGCCGTGTAGACGACGAGGTTGATGACGTAGCCGCTCGCGCCGACGAGGCCGAAGCGCAGCAGCGCGAACCAGTTCGCGCGCTTGCGAAGGCCGCCGCGCACGCGACGGTGGACAGGGACGCGGACGGCGGCGACGTCGTCAGTCATGCGCGGACAGCGTACCCGCACCGAAGTGGGCACAGCACAGGTCCGCGACGTCCTCGATCGCCCAAACGCCGCCCCGCGGGAGGCCCGCGGGCGGCTCGATCCCGCAGAACATCAGCGCCCCGAAGCTGTCGCTGCGATGCAGCGATCCGTGGCTGCCGCCGCCGACGTGCGCGGCGCCGCCCCAGTCGGAGAACTCGAGCCCGTCCGCCGCCGACAGCAGCACCTCGCCGCTGCGCGAGCAGGCCAGTGCCGCCCACACGCGGCCCAGCGGGTCGGGGTAGGCGTCGCTGTGCAGCAGCCCGTCTTGAACCGTCGCCTCGATCACGCCCAGGTCGCCGTCGACGCTCCAGCGACCGCCGCGCGCGTCGTGCAGGTCGCCACCGGGGGCGAAGCGCAGCTCCCCCCCGCGGCCCCCGGCGGCGCCGATGACCCCCTCGTCGCCGTCGCGGTGCATGACGAGGTCGACATCTGCCATTCCGCGCGCCCGACGCACGAGGTCGGGCACGAGTCGCGCGCGGCGGTCGGGGTCGAGCACGTAGAGCATCGCGAAGCGCTGCGACGGGCAGATCGCGATCAGCGCCTGTGGATCAACCGCGCCCGACGGCGTCGGCTCGAGCACCCCGAGGTTGTCGAACGGCGCGCGCAACTCGGCGCGCCCGGTGACCTGCGTCTGGCCGTGGTCGGCGGTCGCGATCACCGCGTAGCGGTCGAGGAACGCGTCGAGGCCGCCAGCCGCGTTGGCAAGCCGCATGAGCTGGCGGTCGGCGTGGGCGATCGACGTCGTCTGCGCATCGACGCCGCGCTTGTGGGAGTGGGAGTCGTTGTCGGGGAGCGAGAGCAACAGGAAGTCGAACAGGTCGCCGGTCACGAGCTCGGCGCCGACGCAGCCGGCGTGCCGATCGCGGACGCCGGGAAGGCCGAGTTGTGAGCGGCATTCGGTCGGGCGGCTCTCGAAGATGTCGGCGTAGAACAGCTCGCGGGGGCCCAGCACCGGCTCGCGCATGATCGTCCGCGCCAGCCGCGTGAGGCCGCCGCGGCGCGAGACCTGCTGCTCGTGGCGGCCGCGGTAGATCAGGTACGTCGTGCCGGCGGTCCGCACGCCGTGGTCGTCGAGGCGCTCGAAGACCGTTGTCGACGACAGGTGCGAGCCGTTCATCTCGTAGACGAGGTCGAGCAACTGGCGCGCGATGCCGACGCGCCGCGCAGCGCGCAGCGACGAGCCGTACTCGACGTAGCGCTGCTCGTCGCGGTGGTACCAGTTCATCCCCGGGATCCCGTGGCGGTCCTGGCGCACGCCGGTGGCGATCGCCGTCGCGCAGACCGGCGTGACCGAGGGGAACGCGGCGATCGCCCCGTCGACGAACGTCCCGCGCTCGATCACCGCGGCCAGGAACGGTGCCCGGCCGGCGGCGACGGTGTCCCGCACCGCCGACGGGTTCATCCCGTCGATCACGGCGAGGACGAGGCGCTTGGGGCTCAAGGCGAGATCACTACCGCAGGCTGCGCAGCCCGGCGTACTTCTCTTGAGAACGCCGCCGTCCGCCGATCAGCAGCCAGATCAGGAAGGCGATCACGGCGATCGACAGCGGCGGCGCCAGGATCGCCGCCAGCGCGACGAGCAGCGACGCGCCGTACGCGTAGAGGATCAGCGCCGCGCCGGCCTTCTCGTCGAGGCGGGCGCGAACGCGGATGAGCAGGTCGCGCGTCGCCACCGCGGCGAGGATCGCGCAGAGCCCGGCGATGACGCCGCCGATCACCGCGCTGTGATGGTGGTCGGCCATCGTGCCGGCGCCCTCCAGCACGCCGAGCGCGACGCCGACCGTCGCCAGCGCGTCGGCGGTCGTGCCCTTGACATAGCCGCGCAGCAGCGTCGTGACCACGAACGCGACCGTGATCGCGAGCAGGAACCACGAGCTCTCCAGGAACGCGTACGAGGTGTGCTCGAAATCGACGCCGAAATTCGCCTTCGCCAGACCGCCGGCGACGAGCACCGGCAGGAACGGACTGATGCCGCATGCGGCGCCCAGGCCGGCGGCTTGACAGATATCGAGAACGAGCTGCATCGCGGCTTCGGTACGGTTGACGGCGCATGATGAACGACGACAGGCCTTTGGGGCCGGGCGGCGAAGCACGACCGATGGATCGACGCCCGTCGCGCACGGCCGCGCGCGACCTGGAGCGCTACGCCGGCCTGTTCGCCGCGCGCACCCGCGCGATGAAGTCCTCGGCGATGCGCGACATGATGGCGATCACCGAACGCCCGGAGGTGATTTCGCTCGCCGGCGGCCTGCCGGACACCTCGACATTCCCGCCCGGGCAGCTCGCCGAGATCCTGGCCAGCGTCGCGACGACGTCGGGCGCCAAGGCGCTGCAGTACGGACCGACCGACGGGATGGCGTCGACCGCCGAGTGCATTGCGGCGGTGATGGCCGAGGAGGGTACCCCGGTCGATCCCGAACACCTGCTGATCACGACCGGCGGCCAGCAGGTCATCGACCTGATGTGCAAGACGTTCATCGACCCGGGCGACGTGATCATCGCCGAGGCGCCGACCTACCCGGGCGCGGTGCCGACGTTCGCCGCCTACGAGGCCGACGTGATCCAGATCGAGATGGACGCCGACGGGATGCGGATCGACGAGCTCGAGGCGACCCTCGAGCAGCTCGACCGCGACGGCCGGCGCCCGAAGTTCGTCTACACGATCCCCAACTTCCAGAACCCCGGCGGCGTGACGATGTCGCTGCCGCGGCGCCAGCGGCTCGTCGAGGTGGCGCGCGAGCGCGAGCTGCTTGTGCTCGAGGACAACCCGTACGGGCTACTGCGGTACGAGGGCGACCCGCTGCCGACGATCCGCTCGCTGGAGGGCGGCGAGTTCGTCGTCTACCTCGGCACCTTTTCGAAGATCCTGTCGCCGGGCATCCGCGTCGGCTGGGCGGCCGGGCCACGGCCGGTGATGGCGAAGATGAACCTCGGCAAGCAGGGCGCCGACCTGTGCTCGTCGTCGCTGAGCCAGCTGTTCGTCAGCGCCTACTTCGAGCACGGCCGCTGGCAGGACTACGTGTATTCGCTGCGCGACGTGTACCGCCGGCGGCGCGACACGATGCTCGACGCTCTCGCCGAGCACTTCCCGCGTGAGGCGACGTGGACCCATCCGCAGGGCGGGCTGTTCATCTGGGCGACGCTGCCCGACTACATCGACACGACCGACCTGCTGGCCCGCGCGTTGCAGCGCCATGTCGCGTTCGTGCCTGGGCGCGGCGCCTACCTCGACGGCCGCGGCGGGTCGTCGATGCGGCTCAACTTCTCCGGCGTCGGCGATCAGGAGATCCGCGAGGGCATCCGCCGGATCGGCGAGGTCGTGCGCGAGCAGGTCGGCCTGTACGGGACGCTGACCCACGCCGCGGTCACTCCGCCGCCCGTCGACAAGCCCGAGCCGGGAGCCCGCGGGGACCGCGTCGTCGATCCCGAGCTGGCGGACGTGTTGCAGCTGCCGCGGCGGGATGGCTCCCGCGGCGAACGCCGCGCTCGATGAGCCGTGTCGCCGTCCTCAAGGGCGGCCGATCGTTGGAACGCCAGGTGTCGCTGCAGTCGGGTGACCGCGTTGAGGAGGCGCTCCACGCGCTCGGCCACGATGTGATCGCGATCGACGTCGGGCACGACCTCGTGGCGCGGCTGCGGGCCGAGAAGCCCGACGTCGCGTTCATCGCCCTGCACGGCCGCGACGGCGAGGACGGGACGGTCCAGGAGCTGCTCGAGATAGCCGGTATCCCGTACACCGGCTCGCGCGTGTCGGCGTGCATGCGCTGCGCCGACAAGGTCGTGACCAAGCACGCATTGCGCGACGCCGGCGTGCCGACCCCGGACTTCTTCGCCTTCAACGAGACGGCGTTCAAGGAGCTCGGCGCGACCGACGTGCTGCCGGCGATCGAGGAGCGGCTCGGCTTCCCGCTCGTCGTCAAGCCGGCCGACCAGGGGTCGGCGCTCGGGATCAAGTTCGCGCGCACGGCGGTCGACGTCCCTTCGGCGCTCGTCGCCGCGTTCTCCTACTCCCAGAAGGTTGTCGTCGAGCGCCATGTCGATGGGCGTGACCTCGCGGTGTCAATCCTCGACGGGGTCGCGCTGCCGATCGTCGAGGCGGTCCCGCACGACGAGGACTTCTACGAGTACGAGTCGCGATACGAGATCGGGCGCACCGACTTCGTCTGCCCGGCCGATCTCGACGCGGCGACGACGCAGCGCGTGCAGTCGCTGGCGCTGTCGGTCCATGACCTGCTGGGCTGCCGCTCGCTGTCGCGCGTCGATCTGATGCTCGACACCGCCGGCGAGCCCTGGGTCCTCGAGGTCAACACGGTCCCGGGGATGACCGACACATCGCTGCTGCCCCAGGCTGCCGACGCGGCCGGGGTCGGCTTCGACGAGCTGGTCGGGCGGATCCTCGCCGCCGCACAGGCGTAGATCGGCGCGTCGGCCTCACCGTCGCCGACCGGCAGGGACGCGGCGTCGCCGGCCGCGAACCGCGCCGGCAGGCCCTCCTGGCCGCCGGCGCGAGCTGTGCTGCGGTGTCCTCGTAGCGGCCGATCCCCCAGTCGATCGCCATCGACGCCTTCGGCAGCGCATCGGTCATGTCGTGGCCTAGGAGTCGCCGGCGAAGTCTTCGGGCGTGACCTCGTCGAGGAACGCCTTGAAGCGGTCGACGACCTCCTCGGTGTCCTCGACCTCGTGCTCGAACTCGATCGCCGACTCGGCGATCACGTCCTCGGCGGCGAAGATCGGCGCGCCGGAGCGCACGGCCAGCGCCAGGGCGTCGGACGGGCGCGAGTCGATCTCGACTTCGCGACCGTTGACCGACAGCGTGATCGTCGCGAAGAAGGTGTTGTCTCGCAGCTCGGTGACCGCGACCTGCGAGCACTTGACCTCGAGCTCGCCGAGAACGTCGACGAGCAGGTCGTGGGTCATCGGGCGAGGCGTCGAGGCGCCCTGGAGCTTCATCAGGATTGCGGCCGCCTCGGGATGACCGATCCAGATCGGCAGGAACTTGTTGGAGTCGACGGTCTTCAACAGCACGATCGGCTGTTTGCCGACCATGTCGAAGCTCACTCCGTAGATCACCATCTCCTGCAATTCAGCTGCTCCTCGTTTCCACGCACGAGCCCGCGGCGCACACCGCCGCGTCATCGCAGTATAGGTGCGCGCAGGCGGACCTCCGGCCGCCCGCGTCGTCGGCGAGACTATGGCGTGTGCACCCCGTGATCGTCGGATTGGGCCTCGGTTTTCTCGTCGCGCTCCAGCTCGGCCCGATGTCGCTGTTCTTGATTCGCAGCACGCTGCGCGGCGGCTTTGCCGTTGGGCTCGCGATCGGCTGCGGCATCGCGATCGTTGACGGCCTGTACGCCGCGTGCGGCGCCGCGGGCGTCGCGCCGCTGCTGAGCATCGCGCCGCTGCGACTCGGCCTCGGGCTGGTCGGCGCGGCCGCGCTGATCGTCCTCGGCGCGCGCAGCCTCCACAGCGCGTTTGCGGTCCGCCTCGGCGCCGAGGGCTCCGCCGCGGTCGCCAGACCCCGGCGGGCGTTCCTCACGTCGCTCGGCGCGACCGCGTCCAACCCGGCGACGATCGTCTCGTGGGCGGCGATCTTCGCCGGCGCCAGCGCCGCCGGGGCGGCGAAGACGACGACCGCCGCGGCGCTGCTCGTGGCCGGCGTCGGCGCCGGCAGCCTCCTGTGGGTGACGGTGCTCGCGGCCGGCATCGCGCTGGCCCGCCGCGCGGCGGGGCCGCGGGCGCTGCGAATCGCCGACGGCGTCGCCGGCGCGGGGCTGATCGGCTTCGGGGGCGCGCTCGGCGTGTCGGCCGTGCGTCACGACTGAAGATCGCGGATGCGGACTTCAGGCCGGCCGGCCGCGGCGACGAACGCGAGCAGGCGCCGGCCCTCAGCCCGCACCGCGGCGGCGTCGCGCTTGGACAGGGGGCGCAACGTCTCGATCGCAAGGGTCGCGGTGCCCCTGGCGCGGGTCGTCTTCCAGAACCCGCGCACCATGCCGTCGACGAGCAGCATCGGGCGCCCGAGCGCGGCGATCACCGTTTCGTGGTGTTCGGCCGGGATGACCCGCGAACGGTCGGCGTAGGCGACGATCACGTTGTCGAACTCGGGCAGGAAGCGCGGCGGCGCGGGGGTCTTCGGATCGGGGCGCGACGCACGCGGCAGGTCCAGGAGTTCGCGAGCCTCCTCATCACGCAGGCGCGCCGGCCGTGGGCGCATCCGCTCGACGATGTCACCGAGCCGCGTCAGCCCCGACCACGCCTGGACGTCCATGACGGTCGCCGGCCCGAACGCGGCGAGGTAGCGCCGCACGAGCTCGTCGGGCTCGGTGCCGGCGCCCATCGGGGCGCCGAGCCACGTCTCGATCGTCTGGCAACGGGCGAGACCGCCCTGTCCCCAGACGCCGCGCGGCGGGACCTGCACCAGTGGGAGCAGGCTGCGGATCGCCTGGCCCAGCGCCTGGTCGGGGATCCCGGGCCAGCGCTCGCTCAGGTGCGTGTCGAGCTGCGCCACGGTCAGCGGTTGCTCGTCCAGCAGGGCGCGGCCGGCCTCGACGACCGCGGCCGTGTCAACCCCGGCCAGCCGCTTGCCCCACGGGCTCCCAGGCAGCATCGCGCGGTCGAGTACCGGCTGGAGGACCGGTCGCCACGCCAGCGCGTCGGCCGACGTCGCGAGGTGGACCGTGTTGCGCATCAGCGCGATCCGCACCGCGCTGCGGTCGGTGATCAGCCCCGCGAGCTCGCCGTGGTCGAAGCCCGCGACTCGCGACCACAGGCCGACGTAGCCCGACGTCGGGACCTGCGACTGGATGCCGGCGATCCGCCGCAGCGCCTCGGCGGCCGTGATGCCCGCGCGCTGCAACAGCAGCTGGCGCGCCAGCAGGGCGCGGTTCAGCGCACGGGTCGTCAGCACCGGTTCGGGCACCCTGGCCAGGCTACGGGTTGACGACGGCGGCATCGGCCACGCACGCGCAGCGCGTCCAGGGGCTAGCCTGTGGTCATGGCCACAGCCTCCGAGCCGGTCGTTGCGAGCTCCGGCTCCCCGAGTGTCTCCGAGCGCGTCGCTGCGGGCCGAGCGGCGCGGGCGGCAGTGCCACGCCGCTCGCACGCGAAGTGGGAGCCGCCGGCGGACCGTCGCGACCCGGTCGAACTGCTCGAGGAGCAGGCGGCGAGCCGCGTCCCCGACCTCGTACCGCTGCGCTACGGGCGGATGCTCGTCTCGCCCTTCACGTTCTACCGCGGCGCCGCGTACCTGATGGCGGCCGACCTGGCGACGATGCCCAACACGGGCCTGCGTACGCAGCTGTGCGGCGACGCGCACCTGTCGAACTTCGGCGCGTACGCGGCCCCCGACCGCCGGCTCGTGTTCGACGTCAACGATTTCGACGAGACGCTCCCGGGCCCATTCGAGTGGGACGTCAAGCGCCTCGTGGCGAGCTTTGCCGTCGCCGGACGCAGCCGGGGTTTTGATGCCTCCGATCGCGAGGACATCAACCGCACGGTCGCGCGCAGCTATCGCGAGGCGATGGGCGAGTACGCCGAGATGGGCGAGCTCGACGTGTGGTACTCGCGCATCGACCTCGACGACCTGTTCAGCAACATCGCGCCGCTGCTCAACGACAAGGAGCGCACGCGCGCCGAGCGCAACCTCGACAAGACGCGCCACAAGGACAACCTGCGCGCGTTCGCCAAGCTGACGAGGGTCGTCGACGGCGAGGCGCAGATCGTCAACGATCCGCCGGTCATCATCCGCGTCCGCGACATGCTCGAGGATCACCAGCAGACGCAGCTCGACGAGCTCGCCGCGTCGATGGTGCGCTCCTACGAGGCGACGCTGGTCGGGGACCGGCGGCGCCTGTTGCAGCGCTTCCGGTCGGTCGATGCCGCGCGCAAGGTCGTCGGCGTCGGCAGCGTCGGCACGCGCGCGTGGATCCTGCTGCTGCTCGGACGCGACGGCGAGGACCCGCTGTTCCTGCAATTCAAAGAGGCCGAG
The DNA here is from genome assembly GCA_963766605.1 of uncultured Actinomycetes bacterium. Lineage (GTDB taxonomy): Bacteria > Actinomycetota > Thermoleophilia > Solirubrobacterales > Solirubrobacteraceae > AC-49. Next base: position 149,765 of record CAVYAT010000002.1, on the reverse strand, counting down.
GCATCGGTGCTGGAGCCGTTCGTCAGCGGAAGCGAATTCGACACCCACGGGCAGCGCGTGGTCGAGGGCCAGAGACTGATGCAGGGCGCGAGCGACATCATGCTCGGGTGGCTGCGCGTCACCGGCTTCGACGGCGTCGCTCGCGACTATTACGTGCGCCAGCTGTGGGACAACAAGGGCTCGGCCGACGTCGATTCGATGAGCGCCAAGCTGATGCGCGGCTACGGCGAACTGTGCGGGCACACACTGGCGCGCGCCCACGCGCGCGCCGGAGACCGGATCGCGATCTCGGCCTACCTCGGGCGCGGCGACGCGTTCGAGCGCGCCATGGCGACATTCGCCGAGGCCTACGCCGACCAGAACGAGCGCGACTACGCGCTGATGACGGCGGCCGTCGAGTCGGGCCGGATCGAGGCGCTGACCGGGGTCTAGGCGGGCGCCGGCGCCGCTGCGTCGTCGTCGTCGTGGCCGTGCAGGTGGGCGTCGGGGAACTCCTCCGCGCACTGGCGTCTGAGCACCTCGGTGCCGATCATCGCCAGGGCGAAGTAGACGATCATGCCCGCGATCTTGCCGGTCGACGGGATCGGGCGCCAGATGAAGATCAGGACCATGATCAGCGCGACGAACCCGAACGCCCACAGCGGCTCGTCGGCGAGCACTGGTGCGACGAGCCTGCGCCCGCGGGTGGCCAGACGCGACGGCCCGGCAAACCAGGCGGCGAGGATCAGGGGGACGCCGATGATCACGAACGCCCCGGCGATCTCGCTCAGCATCGATGTCGCGATCGACATCACGGCCTTGGCCGCCGGGATGTTCGCGTCGTTCTTGACGAGCGAGTTGATGGTCTGGGTCTCGATCACCGAACGGCCGGCGAGCACGACGACGCCGGCCGCGACCGCCGCGATGCCGATCGTGAGCAGCGTCTTGCGGCGGCGGCCGCGGGCGAGGAGCAGCGCGAGCGCGTAGAGCAGCGGAACGAGGATCGTCAGCGCCAGCGCGAGGCCCTTGATCGCCTTGCCGCCGTTTTGGACCAGTTCGAGCTGGTCGGACTTGAGGATCGTCAGGTGGGCGACGTTGGGCGGCAGCTTGCCGCTGACGTCGGGCAGGCCGAGGCGATCGGTGATGCTCTTGATGATCCCGCTGAGGTCGAGCACGACGACGCCATTGTTGGAGTTCACCGCCCCCTTGCCGCCGTTCACGATGGAAACCAGGGTCTGGTCGGCGGCGTGATTGGCCTGCCTCCACACGAGTTGCACCTTGCCATTGGCCAGCGCCCGGTTGGCGGCCGTCACGGCGGCGTTCTGCAACACGCCGGCCAACGGCTGGGCGACCGGCTGGAGGTTCTTGGGGAGCCGTTGCTGGAGTTCCTTGGCGACATCGACATTCTGGTAGAGCTGATCGACGAGATAACTCGCCGTCGCCGCCCGGATCTTCGGATCCTGCAACAACCGCGAACTCGTGGTCGCCCAGTTGTTGGGGTTGAAGATCTGGCGGTTGGCCCAGATCGAGAAGATCGCCACGACCGCCAGCAGCGTCGTGACCCAGATGATGGCCTGGACGAGGATCCGGCGCCCGCGGCCGATCGGCGGCAGTGGGGTCTTCTCGGGAGCGGCGACCTTGGTCGGCGCCTCGTCCGACTCGTTGGAGTGGTCGTCAGTCCCCGATGTCGACGCCATCACAGTCAGTCCCTTCGCGGGTGGGCACGCGGCAAACGCGCACCCACCCTATATGTCAGCTCCGGTCAGGCGGTTGTTGCGTCTGCGGGCTTGCAGAGCTGGTAGACGACGATCACGCACAGCGCGAACACGGACAGCGACCAGAACGGCGTCGTGCCCGTTCCGGCCAGCGCCTCGATTGCACCGAGCGACCCGGCGATGATTCCGATGATGCGGCCGAAGCCGCCGCCGGAGAACAGCGAGAACGCGGCGATGATCTGGATCGCCCCGATGATGAGCGTGATCCAGCCCCAGGTGTGCAGGCTGCTCACGATGTAGGTCGACTCCGCCGTGAAGAACTTCGAGTTGCTGATCGCGGCGATGCCCCAGACGACGTTCAGGAAGCCGGCGATCGCGAGCAGAATCCCCGCGAAGACCCACCACCCGGTGACTCTCGAGTCGTTATCCATCGATTCCCCTTGTTGACCCAGCGGACATGGCGGCCAGACCCTAGCGCGCGGGTGCGACGCCTCGGATATCCGCCGGTTAACGGCAATTTCCGTGGAAGCGGTGCGTAGTCTGCGGACATGCAAATTCGCGCCGCCCTGGCCCTGTCCCTGTCCCTCCTGCTGGGCCTTCCCGCCGCGGCCGGCGCCCACCCCGGCGCGCTGGACACGACGTTCGGCGCCGGCACCGGCGAGGTCACCCAGCATGTCGGCGCTTTCGTCGATGGTGCTGTGGCGGTCGCAGCGACCTCGGACGGCGGGCTGATCGTCGCGGGGCGCGCCGCGCAGACCGCGCCCTCGACGACGTCCGACCTCGGCCTGGTCGCGCTCGACGCGTCGGGCACACCGCGAAGCGGGTTCGGGACTGCCGGGCACGTGGAGATCCCGATCGCCCCGCCGAACAGCGCGAGCGGGGCGATCGCGGTGGCGCAGCGGCCCGACGGGTCCTACCTCGTCGGGGCTGTCGTCTTCAACGCAGCGATTCCCAGCCTTGCCGTCGACACCGTCTCGGCCGGCGGCGTCGCCGCACCGGCGACAATCACGGCGCTCCCGGCTCCGTTCACCGCGGTCTCCGGCGTGGCCGTCGACGGCCGCAACGGGTTCGTGTACTTCGACGGCCCGGTCGGCGCCAAGACGGCCGGCATCGCCCGCCTGAATGCGGCGGGCGTCCAGGACGCGTCGTTCGGTACCGCCGGCGTCGGCTCCGAGGCAATCAACGCCGGGACCAACGCGGCGATCGGCCGGGTCGTGCTCCAGAGCGACGGGAAGCCGATCGTCGTGGCCAACGGTGTGCAGGCCGACAACACGACGCACGAGCTGTCAGCCGTGCGCTTCACGACGGGCGGTCAGCCCGATCCAACCTACGGCACCGCTGGGGTTGCGACGCTGCCGAGCTCGCCGGCCACGCTTCAGGGCCCCGCCGTCGGTCAGCCGGCGGTCTCGGCCGCGGGTCTTGCGGTCATCGGAAACCTCGCCGCGGCCGCCGCCGCGGAGACCGTCGTCCGTTTCACGCCTGACGGGCACGTGGCCACGTCGTTCGGCGGCGGAAGCGGTGTTACGCAGATCGGCAACGGCGGCCTCGCGATCCCGAGCGACCTCGTGATCGGCGACGACGGTCGTGTCATCGTGATCGGGGCCGACGTCGTCGCCACCGCCGGTGGGCTCGGGGTGCGCGGCTCCGGCTACGCCAACCGGCTGAACGCCGACGGCACACATGATCTGTCGTTCGGCGACAACCCGATCAACGGCTATGGGCCGTTCACGTCGTGGTTCAACGGGCCGACCGATTCGTACTCGCACGCGGCGAGCGTCCTGACGCCGGCGGGCCTGGTCACCGTCGGGACGTTCCGCGTACTGGCGCCGCCGACGGTGCCGCCCTCGCCCAACCCGGTGCCGTCTCAGTTCGCGGTTGCCCGGCTCGTCACCGCGCCCGACCCGCTCGACCAGCCGCCGGTCGTCTCGCTGGCCGTCGCTCCGGGATCGGGCTCGACGACGAAGTCGTTCTCGTTCACGGCGACGGCGTCTGACCCCGACGGGTCGATCGGGCGCTACGAGTGGGACTTCGATGGCGACGGCGTCGCCGACCGCGTGACCTCCGGGCCTACCGCCAGTCACATCTATCCGACGAAGGGCACGTTCACCGCACGCGTGACGGCATTCGACAACGCCGGCGCGAGCACCGCCGCAACCGTCGCCGTGAAGGTGACGAGCGCCGCCGAGGACGCGCGGACGGCACTGCGCAAGGTGCGCGGCAAGCTGACGCTGGCCAAGAAGACCGTCCATGGCAAGCGCTCGCTCGCCGACGTGCTCAGCAAGGTCAGCGACGCGGCGTGCCCGTGTCAGTACTTCGCCGTCGTGCGCCGCGGGACGACGATCCTCGCCGTCAAGCAGGGGACGCTCGACCGCAAGCACGTGAAGCTCACGTTCAGTCTGCGCGCGCACCGTCACCAGAAGCTGACCGAGAGCGTGCGGCTGATCGACACGTTCGGCAACCGGGTGGATCTGAAGTTGAAGCTGACGGTGAAGTAGCGCCGGCCTCGATCCAGCCCGGCAGCCGCGGATCACGACGGGGACGAGGCCTCCAACAACAGGCAACCCTGCCTGAGCGGGGTCTTCCGGAGTGGGCGACCCAGGATCCGAACCCGGGACCTCTTCGTTGTCAGCGTTCGCGGGGCCGAGAACGTGGCTTGATGCTTTGTCCAGTGGGTAAGACCCGGTGATGAGCGCCGTACGCAGGGGAGGGTGGTCTCGCTCACACACCGGTCGAGCGGACCATCGGGCGCCTAAGGCACATCCACGTCCAGCCGCGGGGCTCTGCAGGGGTTATCTACCTACGACCTCAGAGAGGTGGAGTTCGCAATGCCCACATCCAAGTCCCGCATGCGCCAGGCGCGCACGATCGCCGCCACGGCCGTCCTTACCGCGGCGGTCGCTGCGCTGGTCATGGCCGGGGGCGTTTTCGCCCACGGCGGCCACGACAAGCACCGCGGCCCGTTCAACAACGGCCACAGCGGGCTCTCGGTCAAGGACAGGCTCGACATCCTCGACCTGTACGCCCGCTACAGCCAGGATCTCGACGGCGGGAAGGCCGACGACTTCGTCACAAACGTGTTCGCCCCCAACGGCACGTTCCACGACCCGAGCATCTGCGACGTCGGCACCGATCAGCTGCGCAACCTGGCGCAGACGTTCGGGAAGTTTCAGCAGGACCATCACGAGCAGCACATGCCCTACAACATCCTGATCCAGGGCAACGGCAACCAGGCGACGGGACACTCGTACGTGTCGATCGTCAGCCAGAGTCTCACCGCCCCCAACAACCCCCACATCTCGATCATGGGGACGTACACCGACAAGTTCGTGAAGCTCCACGGACAGTGGCTCTTCCTCGACCGCGAGGTGTGGCGCCCCGGAACGATCGTCGTCGACCCGCGGTGCCCGACCGACCTGAACACGCTGGAGTAATCGCGAACCAGCGCCAACGCACCAGGAACGTCACCGTCACCGGCGTGGAGCGGTTCCCGGCCACGCCGGTCGCAGTGACAGCCGACATCGTGCGCGACGGCGTCGTCTATCGCTTCGGCACCAGGATCTGGGCGAGGGCTCCGCTTCGGAAGCGCTGCTGTTCGACGACGTCGAGCTTCAGGTGCTCGTCCAGTTCTGCGAATGGGCTGCGGCCGGCGCCGATCGCAATCGGGACCGTCGACAGCTGGTATTCGTCGACGAGGCCCAGGCGCGTCAGCGACGTGGCCAAGGTGGGACCACCATGGACCAGGACCGTTCCGTCGTCATCGCGGGCCTTCAGGTCCGCGATCGCCGCGGTGAGGTCCCCGCCGAAGATCTCGGCCGGTCCCCATTGCGCCTTCTCGAGGGTGCGGGAGAAAACAGCCTTCGGTTTCTCGTTCATCGCGGCTGCGATCGGCCCCTCCGACGCGGCCCAGTGCGGGCCCATGATCTCGTAGCTGCGGCGGCCCATCGCGTGAACGCCGGCCTCCTCGAGCGCGCGGAGATTGCGCTCATTGGAGTCGTCGCCGAACCACTCGAACATCCATTCATGGGTCCCGTCGGGGCTCGTGGCGAAACCGTCGAGGGATATCACCATTTTGAGAACCACTTTTCTACCGCTCATGCCGGTACAGACCTACCCCGTCGCGTGAATTCATCGCTCAGGTTGGGTGCGCCTCGATCCGCCCTGGTCGCCTGAAATCTCGCATCCGGGTGGGCTGAAGCCGCGGCGTGCCCCGCGCTACGCTCGTGGCGGGCTATGCAGAGCAGGGCAGCGACGATCGACGAGTACATCGGCGAAGCCTCGCTCGAGCGCCGAAGCGCACTCACTTTGCTGCGGCGATTGTGTCGAGAAGAGCTGTCCGGTTTCGATGAGGCGATGAGGCACGGAATGCCGGCCTATTTGCGGGACGATGCGGTCGAAGTCGCATTCGCGAGCCAGAAGGCCTACATCTCCCTGTACATCCTTCGTCAGGCAGCGCTCAACGCGAACGCCCAGAGACTCGGTGGACTCTCGGTCGGCAAGGGCTGTGTCCGTTTTCGCCGCCCCGAGCAGGTCGATCCGACCACCGTGCGGGCTCTGCTACACGCGACCGTGTCCGACTCCGGCCCGATCTGCTGATTCCAGTCGCCAACGCGACTCCCGCAAGCGTGATCGCTTCCGGCAAGGCGGTCGTCGTTCGAGATGCCTGGAACTGACACACACGCGCGTCGGCTGGGCTAGGTTGTCGGTTCATGGGCCGCTTTTGGGTCGATCGGGCGGCGATGGCGCTGCTCAGCGCTGCCGCGGCTGGGGCACTCGTGCTATCGCCGGCCACCGCGGTCGCGAAGGGCGACAACGCCGTGCTGCGCCAGGTGCGCCGGACGCTCGAGTCCAAGACGGCCGCGATCCAGCAGTTCAGCCAGCAGCACGGCGCCGACTCCGATTTGATCAATGACGCGTGCGGTACGGCTCGGCTGGGACGGCTCGACCCTGACGAAGCCACCGAGACGCGTGCGCTGCTCGACCGCGCGATATCGCTCGCCGAGGAAGGCCTGAAGCGCGACTTCGAGCCCGCGTTCACCTCCGACGGCGACTACGCGCGGATCGAGAAACAACTCGACGCGCTCGCCGAGAAGACGAGCGGCGCCCGTCGCCACCACCTCAAAAAGGCGGCCGTCGAACTCGAGGCGGCGCGCCTCGAGCGTAAGAACGAGGCCCGCTACGCGCGACGCGCGATGGCAGCGCAAAAGAGCCTCGACTGTGACCCAAGGAGCATCCTCAACGCGATGTTCGCGATGGCCGGAGGCGGCAAGCAGCACGAGCAGTTCGCGCTCGGCGACCTCTACCAGGCCGCGCGATCGCCGACGGCGGTCTTGAGAAAGAGCCGACCGCTGGAGTTCAAGATCTCGGTCACCTACACCGTCACCTACGCCAACTCCGAGAGCGCGACACTCGGCGCCGGCGATGCGTCCTGCCAGGCCAAGGGAACCGAGAACGGCACGATGACCCAGACCGCGACGTTCCCGCCGATCACTGTCCTGGCGAACGGCGCGATCAAGCGCGTCGCCCTCGCCAACGGCACCGGTCAGATCACAGGAACGTGGTCGGCATCGGGCAACTTCTTTCCCGAAAACGACTGTGGCGGCACCAGCCAGGCCTACGCATGCAACGGGGCCATCGTGCGTTCACCGACGTCGGTTCCGGCGCCCTACTTGACACTCCAGCCAAGCGGCACGCTGTCAGACCTCAACATCACGTTGCCCGGTGTCGGCGAGGACAGCATGGACGGCTGCCCCGACGGCAGCGACCAGTCGGCATACATCCCGATCGGTCAGGGCTTCGGCCTGCTCGCCGCACACGCGGAGCAATTCCACGTCCCACTTGACGGCCTCGCGCTGCGTCAACGCTTCGACACCGCGACCATCGAAGCTGGCATCGCCCATCTCGGGCCACCGCTACCGCCAGCAGACTGCACCGGCAATCAGCACTACCTCACCACCTGCAGCAACACCGGCTCGCACGTCCACGACGTCGTCCACGTCCAACCGCTGTCAACCGACTAGGGACTGCCGATCCGCTGTCGCTTTGATTGAGCGCTACGACACACACGGCGCACCGGTCGATGCCGAACTCCCGGCCACCGCCAGCGAGCCACGCAGACCTCTCGCCATTTCGACGCCGTCGCTACGACCGCACGGTGCCGCGGTCACAGACTTCAGGATCGTCCGCTCCCAGTCCTCCTTCGCGAAAGGCAGGAGTCCGGCTAGAGCGACACCAAGATCCACGGCGGCCCAAGTATCGTTGCCGCACCGAATACGAGGAGACCGACATGGCCGTAGGAATCCGAATCACCCTTCCCGGTGTGGAGGCAGAGGCATTCGACCGCGTCGATGCTCTGATCGACACTCGCAGCAACCACCCCGACGGGCTCATCTTCTCCGCCTCCGGCCCGACCGAAAGCGGTTGGCGGGTACTCGACTTCTGGGAGTCGCGCGCCCAGTTCGACACGTTCATCGCCGAGCGCGTCGGGCCTGCGATGGCTAGCTCCGGAGTCGATGTCCAGCCCGAGATAGACGAGTTCCCGATCCACGAGTACGTCGCGCGCTAGGCGGCGCAGCCACTGTCGACACGTGTCAAGCACCCCCTGGCTTTGGGCGGAACGCAGGAGTCCGGGTTAGAGCGACATCAAGATCAACGGGAGCGACAAGCCGCTACGCCGCGTCTCCCATACGTCGGGGGAAGGGTGGCCGTCGTGGCACGTCGCCCGCAGGCAGGGCGTTGCTGCTCTGCGCGCTTTCGAGGATTGAGCATCGCGTCCTGTTGCTGCGGGCGGTCAGGGTGGGTCTCGCAGCGTTTCTCGGCGGATAGCGTCTTCCGTGGGCGGCCACTTCGGGTAGTCGAGCGGGCGCTCTTCACCGGCGGAGTGGTAGTCGGAGTAGCCCACGCGAACCAGCACGACCGCGCTTGTCGACGGCCCCACGCGATGGCTTGCTCGACACTCGGGAATTCGCGCTCGTCAACCGCCAAAGGGTCGAGTGCTTGGGTCACGTTGGCCTGGACGCACGCGATCGCCGGGAGCGCCACCGCGGTTATGGCCGTGACGTTTGCGGCATGTCTGGGGGTCAGCGTCTCACCGTTGGTGAGCCGAGTGGGCGCGAGTCGTCGTCTCACGCTCGCGTCCGTCGCGGTCGTTGTGTCGCACGTTGCGGCGCGTTGAGTCGGTTCCGTCGCTGACCGCCTCGTTGCCGCTGACTGTCGTGTCGAAGAGGTCCAGCCGGCCGTCGCTGTAGATCCCGCCCCCGAAGGCGGGCGTACCCGACTGCGCCAGGATGGCGTTGTCGACCACCGCGCTGTTGTTGATTCTCAGGTCGCCTTGGTTAAGGACTCCACCACCCTCGAGCGTCTCGCGCCCACCGGTGATCGTCACCCCGTCGATCGTTACCGTCGCGTCGGCGGCGCTGATGTACAGGACCCCGCCGATCCCGCCCGACCGCTCGATCGTTGACGTCCGCGCGCCGGTGCCCTGAAGCGTGACGTCGTGAGCAATGATCAGCGGCAAGTCCTCCTGCTCGACGAGATACGGGCCGGCCGGCCTTCAGGGCGTTGCGCAGAGAGCAGTCGGTGTTGACCAACAGGAGGGTGCTGCACCGCGTGCCGCCCGAGCTCGGGTCGTCGGTTCGGGTCAGGTGGATCGTCGCGGCGCGGGCCGAGGCCGCGAGCCCCGCCGCGACGACGATTGCGGCGAGGCTGGTGGTCGTCCGGAGCATCGGATCTGTCCGCTACGGCGTGGCCGTGGCGCGGTGGCCGCGACGCTTCCCCGCGACCAGCGCGCCGCCGCCGCCGACGAGCATCGACAGGCCCAGGGCACCGGCGGCGCCGATGCCGGCGTCGCCCCAGTCGAAGCCGTCGCCGGCCGCGCTGTGGACGACCTGAACGGGCGGCGCTGCGGCATGGACCGGCGGCGGGTTGAGATCAAACCGGGCCGAGGCCGCCGCCGGGGTGACCGCGGTCGCGGCGAGGGCCAGTGCCAGTGCCGTCTTGATCGAGCGATTGTGCGGGGACATCTCCGAACCTTCCTGGTCTGCCGATCGCCTGATGCGATCGGATTCGGCGCACACCCTCGCGCGGCCCGGTTGGCGGACGGTTGGAAGCGGTTGGAGATCGGTGCACGCGGCGGTAGCGTGTCGCCGGGGCGACCACAAACCATGCTCGAGTTCCGGATCCTTGGCCCGCTGGAGGTGCTCGAGAATCAGCGCGCGCTCGCACTCGGCGGGCCGCGGCAACGCGCGCTGCTCGCGCTGTTGTTACTGCGTCGCGGGGCGGCGGTCCCGAGTGACCGTCTGATCGATGAGTTGTGGGAACAGCGACCGCCCCCGACGGCGGCAAAGACGCTTCAGGGCTACGTCTCCCACCTACGCAAGGCGCTCGGAAGCGACGTGCTCCTGACCCGGGGGCGGCTATCGAGCTGGTCGCTGCGCCCGAGCAGGTCGACGCGGACGTGTTCACGGCGATGGCCGCCGACGGGCGCCGGGCGCTGGACGACGGTGACGCGGCCGCTGCACGCCAGCAGCTCGTCGAGGCGCTCGAGCTGTGGCACGGCGAGCCGCTGGCCGACCTGGCCTACGAGTCGTTCGCCCAGGGTGAGATCGCCCGCCTCGAGGAGGCGCGGTTGTCGACAACCGAGGACCGCGCCGACGCTGACCTGATGCTCGGCCGCGCACCGCGAGCTGGTTGGCGAGCTCGAGGCGCTCGCCCGACGCCATCCGCACCGCGAGCGGCTCCTCGGGCAGCTGATGCTCGCGCTGTACCGAAGCGGGCGCCAGGCCGACGCGCTCGAGGCCTATCGCCGCGGCCGCGCCGCGCTCGACGAGGAACTCGGCCTGGAGCCGGGGCCGGAGCTTCGCGCGCTCGAGCAACAGATCCTCACCCACGATCCGGCCCTGGACGCGGCGCCCACGGCGCGGTCCGACCGCCCGCGCGATCGTCCCCCGGGCGACCGCAGGCGCGGCCGCGCGCTGGTCCTCGCCGGCGCGGGGCTACTGCTCGTGGCCGCAGTCGCACTGGGGGTCACCGAATTCGCCGGCGGCTCGAGTGACGGCCTGCGCCCCGAGCCCAACTCCGTGGCGGCGATCGACATGCGATCGAACCGGGTGGTAGCCCAGGTCACGGTCGGCGCGCGGCCCGGCGCGATCGCGTTTGCGTCCGGGTCGCTGTGGGTCGCAAACCAGGACGACCAGACGATCTCGCGCGTCGACGCACGGACGCTGTCGACCCTCCGGACCCTGACGCTCGGCGGCCAGCCGACCGGGATCGCCGTCGCCGGGGGCGGGATCTGGGTCAGTGGCACCAGCCCCAACGCGACATCGGTCCCGGTGGTGCGCATCAATCCTCAATTCGACGCGATCGACCAGCACGGTCCGGATCGCCAGCGTCGCGGCCGGCACGCCGGCGGCGATCGCCGCGCGCGCAGGCGCCCCTGTGGGTCGCGCCGTTCGCGGGCCAGCTGACGCGGCTCGCGCCGCGGTCCGGACGCGTCCTGCGGCGCCTGGACCCCGGCGCGGCCGCCGCCGGCCTGGGCGTCGGAGCCGACGCGGTCTGGATCACCGACACCGATGCCGACAACGTCACGCGGGTCGACCCGACCGGGCTCGCGACATCGATCGCGGTCGGTCACTACCCGACCGGTATCGCGATCGGCTACGGCGGCGTCTGGGTTGCGGACTTCGCCGACGACGCCGTGCTGAGGATCGATCCGGGCACCCAGGCCGTCACCACACGATCCCGGTCGGCAATGCGCCGGCGGGAGTGGCGGCCGGCGCCGGCGCGATCTGGGTGGCCAACAGCGGCGACGGAACGGTGACGCGCATCGATCCGCGTACCAGGAAAGCCGTCGCGACGATCGGGGTCGGCGGCAGCCCGCAGGCGATCGTGGTCGCGCGCGGGCGGGCCTGGGTCACGGTCGACGCCCGGACGGTGCCATCGGCGGGGGTGGCCGGGGCGGTAGCGGGCGGCGGCACGGTGCGCATCGACGCGCCGTACGACGTCTCATCAATGGACCCGGCGCTTTCCTACGACGGCGAGTCGGCGCAGCTGCTCTACGCGACCTGCGCAAAGTTGTTGAACTATCCCGACCGCGGCGGCGCGGCGGCGTCCGAGATCGTCCCGGAGGTCGCGCAGGCGCTGCCGTCCGTCTCAGCCGACGGTCGTAGCTACACGTTCGTGATCCGGCCGGGCTTCCGCTTCTCGCCGCCGTCGAACCAGGCGGTTACGGCGCAGACGTTCAAGGACTCGATCGAGCGCACCCTCAACCCGCGGATGAAGAGCCCCGTCGCGTACGTGTTCGCGGACATCGCCGGGGCAGCGGCGTACATGGCCGGCCGGGCACCGCACATCTCGGGCGTCGTGGCCCGCGGGAATACGCTGACGATCCGCATGGTCGCGCCCGCGCCCGACCTGCCGGCGCGGACGACCCTGCCCGAGCTGTGTGCCGTGCCGTCGGATACGCCGATCGACCCCCGTGGGCTGCGCGTCATCCCGTCGGCGGGCCCATACCGGGTCGCGTCGTATACGCCCGGCCAGGGGATCGTCCTCACCCGCAACCGCAACTACCACGGCGCCCGCCCGCACCGGCCGCAGCGGATCGTCATGACCGTCGGCGTGTCCTCACGCCACGCGATCGCGCAGGTGCGGGCGGGAACCGCGGACTACGCGCTCGAAGGCGAGATCGATCGGACCGACGGGCCCTGGCTCGCCGCGCGGTACGGCGCCGGCAGCCGGGCGGCGCGGCATGGCCGCCAGCAGTATTTCGTCCAGGCCGCACCCCAGCTCGACTTCCTGGCGCTCAACTCGCAGCGGCCGCTGTTCGCCTCCCGACGGATGCGCCAAGCCGTCAACTACGCGATCGATCGATCGGCGCTGGCGCGCCTCGGCGACGAGTACGACCCGCTGCCCGAGCATGTCACCGAGGACTACCTCCCCCCGGGCATCCCCGGTTATGGCGACGTGCGCGGATACCCGCTGCGGCCGGATGTCCGCCGAGCCCGGGCGCTTGCCGGACACCATCGCGGCGCGACCGCGGTGTTGTGGACGTGCGATTTTGCCCCGTGCCAGCAACAGGCACAGATCGTCAAGACCGACCTCGCGGCAATCGGGATCCGGCTCGTGATCGAGACCTTCCCCGACCAGACCCTGAACGCGAAGCTCGCGAGCGCCCACGCGCCGTTCGACATCGCGTGGCTGGGCTGGATACCGGACTACCCCGACCCCGGCGCGATGCTCAACGTTCTGCTGTCCAGCGGGACCGTGCTCCCGAAGTTCCAAGACGCCCGTTCACGCGCGCAGCTGGCCGTCGCGGCCAGCCTCGGCGGGACGAAGCGCTACCTGGCCTACGGGCGGCTGGACCGAGCGCTCGTGCGGGACGCCGCGCCGTTCGTGGCATTCGGCAACCAGTCGGGGCACGAGCTGTTCTCGGCGCGGATGGGATGCCAGGTGTACGGCGTCTACGGCGCCGATCTGGGCAACCTATGCGTGCGCAAGGGCGCTCGATGAGATGACGGCGTGAGCAATGAGCTTGTCCGGTGGGACAGCGCCGACGCATACGAGCGTTACATGGGTCGGTGGAGCCGAGCGGTCGCGCCTCGGTTCCTCGCGTGGCTGGATGCCCGTCCGGGATTGCGGTGGCTCGATGTCGGCTGCGGAACCGGCGCGCTGACGAGCTGCGTCCTGGCGTCGTACGCGCCGACGGAGGTGCTGGGGTTCGACCCGTCGACCGCGTTCGTGCAGCGCGCAACGACGTGCGTCCCCGATCACCGAGCGCGCTTCGCGCTCGGGAGCGCCGAGGATCTCCCCGTCGAGGCCGGTCGGGTCGACGTCGTCGTCTCGGCGCTGGTGCTGAACTTCGTGCCCGACGCGGATCGCGCTGCGCGCGAGATGGTCCGCGTGGCGCGGCCCGGCGGAACGGTGGCGTGCTACGTGTGGGACTACCTCGGAGAGATGCAGATGCTGCGTCACTTCTGGGACGCGCTGCTCGCGGTGTCACCGGACACGAACGAGCTCGACGAGGTCCGGCGCTTTGCCCTGTGTCGCCCGGAGCCGCTGACGACCGCGTTGCGCGCGGCGGGCCTGGACACCGTCGAGGTCGAACCGATCGACATCGACACCAGATTCCGTGACTTCGACGACTACTGGTCGCCGTTTCGCGCCGGCAAGGGCGCCGCGCCCGCGCACCTCATGTCGCTCCCCGAACCGGACCGCGTTGCCGTCGAGCAGCGGATCCGTTCCACGCTGCCGTTCAACACCGACGGATCGATCGAACTCGTCGCCCGCGCGTGGGCCGCCCGCGGGCACGTTCCGTCATAGGCAACCCTCCTCCCTGGCGCTGCTGCAATGCGCGCGCGAGAAGCAGTCCGTCTCTCGCGGACGCTCAACAGCACTGGTCGTACGCGCGCTCGGTCACGCCCGTCCTTTCAAAGGATACGTCTCTATTTTTTACGTTAGCCTGCCCGAGACGTGAACGAGGCCAGCGAACTGATCATCATTGGCGGCGGAATCGCGGGACTCAATGCGCTGGCTGTCGCGAGCGGTTATCTCTCGGCGCACGACCGGGTTGTCCTGGTCGACAGCCGCCCCTGCGCCGGCGGGATGTGGGTGGACACCTACGACTTCGTCCGGCTACACCAGCCGCACCCGATCTTCACCGCCGGCAACATCACGTGGCAGTTGGGTAAGCCCGCGAGCCATCTGGCGACTCGCGACGAGGTGCTCGACCACCTGCGCCACTGCGTCGACGTGGCTCGCACGAAGGTGGATCTCGAAGAGCGTTTCGGCTGGGAGTACGTCGCGCATGCCGAGGCTGGCGGCACCGTGACGGTGACCCTCCGTGGGCCGGATGGACGCAGCGAGGCGCTGGCGACAAGGCGGCTGATCAAGGCCTACGGGAACCACGTCATGCCCAGCGCGCCGCTCCCGATCTCGAGTGCGGCCGTGCGCTCGACCACTCCCGAGGAATTGTCGGGCACGATCGCGAAGCGCCCCGAGGACAGCGGACCGGTCTGGATCATCGGCAGCGGCAAGACCGCCATGGACGTCGCCCTGCTGCTGCGGCGGGAATGTCCGCGGCGCGAGCTCAACATGGTGGCCGGCTCGGGTACGGTGTTCAGCCGTCGCGAGACGTTCTTCCCGACCGGTCCGCGGCGCTGGTTCAGCGGCACCCGGGTCAACGCGATGTTGCGCGAGGCCTCCCTCCGTTTTGATGGCACCAACGAGCAGGAGGTCGCCGTGTGGTTCACCGACGCCTACGGCATCAGTCCGTCAGCGGCGCCGGCCAACTTCTTCGGCGCCTACCTGTCGGACGACGAGTACGCCGACGTACGCACGGGAGTGCGGCGCATCGAACCCGGCCATCTCGATGACGTGGTCGACACGGCCGACGGGCCCACGCTCGCGTTCCGCGGCGGTCGATCGCTGGCGATACCGGTCGGGAGCTGGCTAGTGAACTGCACCGGCTATCTCGCCCAGCCAGGACATCGCTACGAGCCGTTCGTCTCCAGCACGGAGAACGTCCTGTCGATCCAGCTGCGGTCAAGCGTGACGGGGCCCTTCACATCGTTCGCGGGGTACTACCTGACGCACCTCATGTTCCGGCGCAAGCTGCACGCCGCACGACTCTACGAACTCGACGTCGAAGGACTCGCCACGAAATCGAGGTCCGCGATCATCTGGGCCTCGATCACGCTGGCGATGTACAACCTCGGCCGCGTCGCCCGCACCCTGCCACCCACCGTCATCATGGATTGCGGTCTCGACTACGACCGCTGGTACCCGAAGGTCCGGCGGCTCGCGGGGGCCACCGCGCTCCTCGCCACCCAGCCCCGGGACTCCAAGCACTACCGCAAGACCCTCGACACGCTCGGCGAGCGATTCGACGTACGCGCGGGTCAAATGGACGACGCCGGAGCATCGATCGCAGCGAACTGAGCCGCAAGTGGGCAGCGGCATGGCCTCGATACACAAGGTTTCGTAGATCGCGACTCCAAGGCCGTCAGGCTTCCGAAGGCTGGCATTCACCGGACGCGACGCACTGACCGCGCTCCCGATCCGCTCGCGTCAGGAGCTGTCGGCGGCACTCAAAGATCCATGAGTCTCATAGATGCGCATTGATCACCGGCCCGTTAGCATGGAGCGTCATGACCGCACGGTCGACCCCGACGTCAACGATCGTCGCGCGGGGCGCATGACTGGCCGAGTCGGGGGGTTCCTGTTGGTCGTGCTCGTCGCGGCCGCGGTCGGTGCCGTGCCGGCCACGGCCGCCTCTCAGCTGGCGTTCACGAGCACCCCGCCGGCCATCGCGAACCACACGTCCGCGATGTTCGAGTTCCATGGGTCCAGCGCGTCGGCGGCGTTCACGTGTGCGCTGGACGCGGCGGCGGCGAGTTCGTGCACGTCCCCCGACACGGTGACCGGCCTGTCCGAGGGCAGCCACACATTCTCGGTGCACGAGACGGGCGCCGCCGCGATCCCGCCGATCAGCTATGCGTGGACGGTCGACCTGACGTCGCCCACGACCGTGATCACGGGCCAGCCGCCGGCGCTGACCAACTCCCAGACCGCGGTGTTCACGTTCACCTCACCTGATCTCTCGGCGACCTTTCAGTGCTCGCTGAACGGCTCCGCAGCGGCGCCGTGCACATCACCGGTCGTCTACAGCGGCCTTGCGGACGCGACCCGCTCGCTGCTGATTCAGGCGGTCGACCCGGCGGGCAACGTGGACCTGCTCTCGCAGCCGATCAGCTGGACCGTTGACGCGACCCCACCGGACACGACGCTTCAGAACCCTGGGAACATCGTCGCTCAGGACGGCCCGGAGTTCCAGTTTGCCTCCACGGAGCCCGGCTCGACGTTCCAGTGCGCGCTTGACAACCAGGCATTTCAGGCCTGCTCGTCCGGCGGATCGGTCTTCGTTCAACACTCGGGGCATCACGTCTTCCAGGTCCGCGCGGTCGATGACGCAGGAAACGTCGACCCGACACCGGCCTCCTACGCGTGGACCGCCGACGTGACGCCGCCCAAACGGCCGACCGTGGCGATCTTCCCGGCACCCGCCGCGCCCCGCGCCCACGGGGCGGCCGCCCGCCCGGCACCCACACCGCAGAAGGCGCCGACGATCAGCGTCAACGAGACCAGCCCCGTCGCGAAACTCCTCGGCACCGCGAGGTTCTCGCTCACCACGAAGTTGCATGCCCAGTGGTCGAGCGACTCGAGCGCGAAATCGTTCGACGTGACCGTCACGGTCGATGACCAGCTCTCGACCGGGTTCGACGCCACCGGCGACAGTGTTGGCCGCGTCCGGGAGTACAAGAGGACGAAACGCGAGGCACTGACGCTGACGGTGACCCGCGGCACGGAGGCCTGCGTGACGGTCGACGCCAGGGACGCGGTGGGCAACACCTCACGGAGTCGGACTGAGTGCACCACGATCCCCGGATCGGTGCGGCACCATGACGAGAACAGCCTCGAAGTCCGCGACGAGCCGCTCACCGCCGTGCCGGAGGTCAAGGACGCGAAGGCGTTCGGCGGCGTCTACGTGGAGCTGGGAGGTGCGAACAAAACCGAGATCTCCCAGGACATCTTTGGGTTGGACGGGTTCGTTTCACCGGACCACACGGCGCTCATCGCGCAGCGCTGCCCCACGTGCGGCACCGTCGAGTTCGACTACCACGTGGTCAACTTCGACGGCTTCAAGGAGTTCGAGAGCAAGCCGGTCAAGCTCGCCACCGTCAACCTCACGTCCGCAGGCCACAGCGGAGACTTCCCTCTCACCAACGTCGCGCTCCACTGGAGTCGCATCCCCTTTACCGGCTACAAGATGGACGCAAGCTATCTGGTCATCAGGGCCGTGACCGGCCGTCCGCGGGTCGCCGCGGTCGGGTTCAGCCGCTGACGCCGGCTCGGGCGGTCAGGGACCCGAGGCCGGACACCACCACGGCTACTTCGTGACGACGATGACGTTGGGAGTGTGGAACCGGATGCTGTCGAGGTCGTACACGACCCCATCAAGGGGCTGGTTGAAGCCACGCCCGATCTCTACCTGGCCGGTGGGCAAGATCTCGGCCCACGAGCCCACGTCGGCTTCGGGAGTACCCAGGTCGCCGCTGTCGGAGACTGGGATGGCGATGATTGGCAACACCACGACGGCGTCGGGACGGTGTCCAGGCGGAAGGACCATCACCGTGCCTGCCACCGAGAGCCCTGGACCGGGAACGAACTGGGCGCCCCCGTGGAACTGGATGAACCCACCCGGCTCGACGAAATAGCCGAGGTAGCTGATCGACTTGACGGGGTTGTTCCAGAACCCCGCAGGCGTATGGCTGAGGCTCGTGTAGCTGCAGAACGTGTCGAACGTCGTCTCGCACTCGACGTCAGGCGAGGCTGTCTTGACGCCGACGAGGGTCGGTGCGGCCGTGCCGCCCGGGCCCCCCGGGTCGCCCTTCGGTCCAATTGCCCCGGTCGCTCCCGTGGCTCCCGTGGCTCCGGTGTCGCCCCGGTCGCCCTTTGGCCCCTGCGCACCTCGCGACCCGGTGGCGCCCTTGGGTCCGGACTTCTTCAGAGAGCTCAGGACGCTCGGCTTGATCTGCGACGTCGACGTGATGATGTAATGCGCGGCCGCGATCGCCGACCCCCCGAGGGCGACAAACAGTGCGCACGAAGCGACGACATTGGCGTAAGTGAGGTGCTTGCGCATGGGCTCTCCCCGGAAGGTCGTGACGTAGCGCGCAAGCCTATACACCATGTTACGGACCCGGACGCGCCCCACCCCCGGGTCGAGATCATGCACCCCACGAGGCTGGCCCGCCTCCCCACGTGCCGGAGCAGGCATCCTTCGGTCGGTGCGAGCACGTGGCCGAGTGACGCTGTGTCGGGACGGGGCGGGTGTGGCCTACGTCGAGGTGCTGACCGATTCGCCGATGACGAGTGGGCCCGCAGAGGCTTGGCTTGACTGCCGCGAACTCGAGGCGGGCCCGGACGGGCTGGTCGCGGAGTGGTGGACCACGTGACGACGTCGCGCAGCGCCCCAGAGCCGGTGCTCCGATTTGCCACCGCAGCCGATCTCGAGGCGTGGCTGGACGCCAACCACGAGGAAAACCCTGGCATCTGGCTTGAGATCGCCAAGAAGGGCTCACGCGATCGATCCGTCACCTACGCCGAGGCGATCGAGGTAGCGCTCTGCTTTGGGTGGATCGACGGGCAGAAGCGGCGCGGCGACGGCGAGCACTGGCTGCAGCGCTTCACGCCGCGCTCGACCCGCAGCCGGTGGTCGAAGATCAACCGCGACAAGGCCGAGCGGCTCATCGCTGCCGGCCGGATGCGCCCTGCCGGGCTCACGGCGGTCGACCACGCACGCACGGACGGCCGCTGGGCCGCCGCCTACGAAGGGCAGCGGGGTGCCGCGATCCCTGACGACCTGGCGCACGAGCTCGACCGCGACCCGAAGGCTGCCGCCGCGTTCGCCGCGCTCGACGCTCAGAACCGCTACTCGATCGTCTGGCGGATCAACGACGCCAAGCGACCCGAGACCCGCGCCAGACGAGTCGCCAAGTACCTCGACATCCTGCGCCGCGGCGAGCGCATCCACGAATGACCTTCACCTCGACCGCCCCGGCGCGCAAAGATGGGTGACGGATCCGGTTTTCTAGGTGTCTGGTGCATTGCAATTCGCGGTGGGCCGTGGTGAGGTTCGGGGTTGTGGCGGAGTTGAGCTTCGACGTTCGGTCGCAGGGCTTGCTCGAACGATCGGGCGAGCTTGCGGCGCTCGATGCGGCATTGCTGGCCGCGGCGGATGGTCACGGTCGGGTTGTGCTCGTCTACGGTGAGGCGGGGATCGGCAAGAGTGCACTGGTCCGCCAATTCTGCGAGGACGCTCCGCCGGATACGCGTGTCCTCTGGGGTCAGTGCGAGGCGTTGTTCACGCCACGCCCGCTTGGCCCGCTGCTGGACATCGCCCACACGTTGGGCGGCGCGTTGGCCCGGGCGATCGAGGCTGATGGAAAGCCGTATGAGGTCGCGGTTGCGCTGGAGCGCGAGCTGGCGGGTGGGGCGCCGACAATTCTTGTGCTGGAGGACATTCACCTCGCCGACGAGGCGACGCTGGACGTGCTGCGGCTGGTCGGCCGCAGCGTGGGAAGGCTCAACGCGATGATCGTCGGCACATACCGGGAAGACGCGGTGGGCCGGTGGCACCCGCTGCGCCTCGTTCTCGGCGAAGTCGCAGCGAGCACCTCGATCGACCGTGTCCGGTTACCACGGTTGTCGTCGGACGCCGT
This sequence comes from uncultured Actinomycetes bacterium, assembly GCA_963766605.1. Taxonomy (GTDB): domain Bacteria; phylum Actinomycetota; class Thermoleophilia; order Solirubrobacterales; family Solirubrobacteraceae; genus AC-49. The sequence continues at coordinate 129,799 of CAVYAT010000002.1, read as the reverse complement.
CGACGTCATGGCGACGGCCCACGGTTCGATCAGCGGCGGGCTTTACCGCGCGACGGGTGGAAACCCGTTCTTCGTGACCGAGGTGCTCGCCTCGGGCGACGAGCGGATCCCGGAAACCGTTCGCGACGCGGTCCTGGGCCGAGCGGCGCGTCTGACGCCCGCGGGACGTAGGTTGGTCGACGCGATCGCCGTCGCACGCCCGCAGGGCGAGCTGTGGCTGCTCGAAGCGCTCGCGCCGGACGACATCGATGCGTTGGAGGAGACCATCGCCTCCGGCATCGTGACCCCCGACGTGGCGATTCGCCACGAGCTAGCGCGAATCGCCCTCGAGGAATCGATCGTCCCGACGCGGCGCGCGATGCTGCACCGCCGGGCGCTGGAGCTGTTGGCCGATCCACCGGACCGGCCTGCCGATCCGGCTCGCCTGGCCCACCACGCCGACGCGGTCGACAGCGCGTCCGTGGTGCTCGACTTCGCCCCCCGCGCGGCCGCGCGCGCCTCGCGGGTCGGCGCGCACCGCGAGGCCGCGACACACTATGCCCGGGCGCTGCGGTTCGCAGCACAGGCATCGCCGGAGGTCCGCGCCGGCCTGTTTGCGGGGCGCGCCGGGGAGACGTTCCTGATCGCCGATTTCGACGCGGCGGCAGCCGACCAGCGCGAGGCGCTGCGCTGCTACGAGCAGCTCGGGGATCGGTCGGCCCAGGGCACCGCGCTCTGCTTCCTGGCCCAGGTGTTGTGGCAGAGCGGCCACCTTTCCGAGGGGCTCGACGCGGTCTCCCAGGCGCTTGGGCTGCTCGAGGAGTCGCCTGGGAGCGAGCTCGTCATCGGCTATTGCGTGATGTCGTGCCTGCGCCTCGCGGCGGAGGATCCTGAGGACGCGATGAGCTGGGCCCGGCGCGCCGAGGAATTGGCTGGGCGCCTCGGTGATGACGCAGGCCGCGCGGCGGCGCGTCGAGCGATCGGGTGGGTCGAGTACGTCGCCGGCAGCGAAGACGGCCTGCGCAAGCTGGTCGAGAGCGTTGACACTGCCAGCAGCGGGGGCCACGACCTGGCCGCCACCGAATCCTGCGTGATGATCACGCGGACCGCCGGCCGGCGGCGGGAGTACGACGTCGCGGAGCGATACCTCGACGCGGGGCTCGAGCACTGCCGCCTGGGCGACTACGACGTCTACCGTTACTACCTCCTCGCGTGGCGGTCGCGACTCCTGTTCGCTCGGGGAGACTGGACCGCGGCCGAGCAGGTCGCCCAGATCTGCCTGGCCGACCCGTGTCCGTTCGCGCGGGTCCACGCGCTCATCTCGCTGGGCGGGATCCGCGCTCGCCGCGGCGATTCCGACGTGTGGGAGCCGCTCGACGAAGCGCTTTCGCTTGCCGTTGCGCGTCACGAGCTGCAGTGGATCTCTCCGGTTGCCGTCGCACGCGCCGAGGCGGCGTGGTTGGAGGGACGACCGGCCGACGCGATCGCCGAGACCGACGCCGCCTACGCGGAGGGCGCCGCCGGGACGTGGTGGGAGGCCGGCCTCGCGTATTGGCGTTGGCGCGCCGGCGCCGGCGGAGCGGTCCCGCGCGACGGCGAAGAGCCGTACCGGCTGGAGATGGCCGGCGATCCAGCCGGCGCCCGCGACCGTTGGCTGGCACTCGGCAGTCCCTACGAGGCTGCCTTGGCTCTCGTCGGTGTCGACACTGACGATGAGACGAGCCTGCGCACCGCGCACGGCGAGTTCCAGCTGCTGGGTGCGTCGCCGGCGATGCGACTCGCGACGGGGCGCCTGCGCGAGATCGGAGCGCGCGGCGTGCCGCGCGGCCCGCAGACGACCACACGAGCGAACCCAGCCAACCTCACCCGCCGAGAGCTCGAGGTGCTCGAGCTCGTGACGCATGGCCTACGCAACGCCGACATCGCCGAGCGCCTGGTCGTCGCCGATCGAACGGTGGATCACCACGTCTCGGCGATCCTCCGCAAGCTGGACGTCAGCAGCCGCGCCGAGGCTACGTTCGAGGCGGCCCGACGTGGGATCTTCGCCGCCCAGAAATAGGCGGCCATCAACAAGATCTGGGTGGCTTCCCCGATGCGAAACCGCGCCGCCGGCTCGATGCTTGGTCTGCCAAGGCGACCAAACCAGGAGAGCCACCATGTCGAACCACATCTCGCTGCACCTCCGCCGAAATGCACTGGCGCCGCCGCGCCGAGACGCCCCGGCCGCCGTGCCCACACCACGCCGGTCCCACCGCCTCGCTGTATCGCTGCATGTTCGCCGCGCCGACGCGCCGATCGCGGCGCTCGGCCCGCTCGCGCTGCTCGCGCTGGCAGCTGCCTTTGCCTTCACCGCACCGGGCTCCACCGCGACCGACAGTGCCACTCGCACGACTGTCACCGGTCATCCGGCGCCCGCGACCACCCCGACCGGGGAGATCAACGCCCGCGATTTCGCATCCGTCCGGATTCCCGCTGAACCGGCTCACTGAGGCCCCGGCGGCGCTCGCCGTGCAGCCGCGACCACGCGATTCTCACGAGGCCCGTACGATCGCGCTGACATGCGACAGACCGTCGTCCCAATGACGCTCGCGGCGCTGGTCCTCGTCGCCGCAGGCTGCGGCGGTGGGGGCGCGAGCGCCGGCGGTCAACTGTCGGCGAGCGAGTTCACGTCGAAGGCGAACGCGATCTGCTCGGATGTCAAGAACAAAACCAAGAACTTGAACAGCGCCCAGGACTTCGACGCCGTGCTCAATGCGACCAGCGACTCGCTCAAGAAGCTCAAGGCGCTGCAGCCGCCCACCTCGCTGAAGGCCAAGTACCAGACGTACCTCGACTCGGTCGACGCCGGCATCTCGGTCCTGACGAAGGCCGTCAAGGCGGTTGACGACAACGATCTCGCCAAGGCAACGAGGCTTGCGCCGCAGGCCGCTCAGCTCAGCAGGAAGTCCGCGGCGGCGGCCCGCGCGGCGGGTCTCAACATCTGTGCCGAGGCCTAGAGCGGCGAGCGTGACCATCAGAGCGCTCAGAGCGTCACGGCAGGGAGCCATGCGGGCATCGGTCGAGCGCCCTTCGCGCGTGTGATCTCACCCACGTCTGGCATGCTGTGCGCCGTGTTCGGACGGAAGAACAAACCGGCGCTTGACGGTACCCTCGCACAGGCCGCGATCACGGAAGCCGACGCCGGCGGCTATACGAACTCGCATGGCGAGCGGCGCTACAAGCTGCGCCTGTCCGTCACGTATCCGGATGGCACCACGCGCGACGTGACCTGCCACGCGTTTGCCCCGGGCGCGGCCGGTGCGTATCTGGCCGGCGAGACGGTGCCCGTCCGCTGTGACCCGGACGATCCCTCAAAGGTCGACGTCGACGTGGAGCAGTACCACGCCGATCGCCTCCAGGCGCTCGCCGCGTCGCGCGACCGGCTCATGCGCGCCGCCGACGCGCGGCACGACGACGCCTGACTGTCCGCTCGTCGGCCGCTCCCGCGCGGCGAACAAGAAAAGCCCTGCAAACTCGAGCGCGAGTTGTGCGAGCACACGCTGAAGCGCAACTGCGCGTTCGTGCCCGCGGCCGGCAGGGCGGCCGTCCTCCCGCCTCGTCCTCTCGATGCAGGGCGTCGAGGCGCGCCTCGACCCCGGGCCGCCGAGTCGGCTCTTCGTTCCGCGGGAGGCCATCGTTACGAGAGAGTCTGGGGGCCGTTTCCTGAGGCACCGGAGACCAGGACCTCCCTGGCAATCGTGAGCGCTCCGGATCACGGCTGCGCCCCGCTGGGACCCGATTTCCGCCGGAATGTTGGCGGATTTGTTGACGAGTTGAAGCCTTCATTCATCGTGATGGCATCGGGCCCATATTTCCTCGAATCGGACAACATTCGGTCGCTTCCAAGCAGCAGTCTGTCGCTGCCTGACCGGTCACCTCGCTGCAGGCCCTGCTCAACGACGCCGGACTGACGCCAGCCTCCACCAGGGCAGGCTGATCGCTCACCGCGGCAGCTGCACCGAGTCCTCGAAGCCGAGCCCCTCGGGGGCATGCAACGCGAGCATCGACGAGTCCGCCCGGCGGGCCGCGACACCGTCGGCGAGCGAGACGATGACCATGACGAGGAACGCGAGCGGCACGGTAACGACGGCGGGCTGGGCGAGCAACGTGCCGATCACCCCGGATGGCTCGCCCAGGGCGAGTCCGACGAAGATCGCTCCACTGGCCGCCACCGCGCCGACGATCATGCCGACGGCCGCACCGCGGGCCGTCAGGTGGGGCCACCAGATGCCCAGCACAAACATCGGGCAGAACGTGCTGGCGGCGAGCGCGAAGGCCCAGCCGACCAGCAGGCTGATGTCGAGGCCCTGCGCGGCGAGCGCGAGCGCCGCCGGCCCGAGCACGCCGACCACTGCGCCGATGCGAAACCAGCGGTAGTGCGCCGCACGCAACCCAGGTGACCGCCGACCCAGGACGTCGTAGGAGACCGTGCCCGCGATCGAGACGAGCAGACCCGAGGACGTGGAGATGAACGCGGCGAACGCGCCCGCGGCAACGATCGCCGTGAGAATCTCACCGCCGAGCCCGGGCCAGGCGGCGCCGGGCACGGCGAGCACGACCGTGTCCGTCCCGCCGGTGACGTAGAGCGTTGGAGCGAGCACGCGTCCCAGCGCTCCATAGACCAGCGGGAACAGGTAGAACAGCCCCAGAAGTCCGAGCACGCGAACCGTCGTGCGCCGCGCCGCCGAGCCGTCCGGGCTCGTGTAGAAGCGCACGAGGATATGGGGCAGACCCATGGTCCCCAGGAACGTCGCGAGCAGAAGCGAGTAGACGTAGAGCGGGGTCGCCGTGGGGCGCGCGGAGGTCACGGGACGCGACCACTGCCGGCCGGTCGCGGCCGTCGCACCATGGGCGGCCGGGACCGCGGCGCGCGGCGGGAGGTAGAACCGACCGACCGGCAGGACCACCGTCTGACCGCGGGCCGCGCTCGCCGGATGACCGTTGAGGCGGTAGTGGGCGTCCGCCGGGAATGTCGCCCGCGTCGGTCGGTCCAGTCGGATGACGAGGCCGGAGGACGGCGCTCGCGGCACGCCGCTACCGAACAGCGCGGCGCGATTGGGAAGCCCACCGAGATGGACAAGCAGCACGCAGGCGGGCACGAGGATCGCAAACAGCTTCACCCAGTACTGAAACGCTTGCATGTACGTGATGCCGCGCATTCCGCCCGCGGCGACGTTGACCGTCACGATCACGCCGACCACGAGCACACCGAGCCAGTACGGCGCGCCCGTCAGCTCCCGCAACGCGAGACCGGCCCCTTTGAGCTGGGGAACGAGATAGAAGGCTGCGATGGCGAGGACGATGATCGCGGCGAGCGATCGGAGTCCGGGGCTGCCGAGCCGCGCCTCGGCGAAGTCGGAGATCGTGTACGAGCCGAACCTCCGCAACGGCGCGGCGACGAACAGCAACAACAGCAGGTAGCCCGCCGTGAACCCGATCGGCAGCCACAGGGCCTCGGCACCCAGCTTCATCTCGAGGCCCGCGATACCGAGGAAGCTGGCCGCCGACAGGTATTCGCCGGAGATTGCCGCAGCGTTCCAGGCCGGCGAGATGGCACGCGACGCGACGAACAAGTCCGATGTGGTCCGGGCCAGACGGATCCCCCACGCGCCGACGCCGAGCGCCGTGGCCGTCACCGCAGAGACCGCGGCGACGATGAGGATCATTCGTCGCGGACCAGGTCACGAAACGAGTCGTCGAGCGCGTCGGCGCGTCGCGCGTACACGAACGCGATCGCGACGAACAGTGGGAACAGCGGGACGGCGAGCAGCACGATCGGCAGCGGCACGCCGAGGACGGAGTAGCGAGCAAGCCCGGGAAGCAGGAACAGCGCGATCGGCATCACCCCGACGAGGATCCCGAACGCCCCAAGTGCGAGCAGCGAGAGCGAGAGCTGTTCGCGTACGAGGAGCCGCAGGTACACGTCTCCGTGCGCCGTGCCCTCGGCGAGCTCGTCGCGAGGGGTCCGCCCCTCGCCCGGCCGATCGTTCTCCATCAGACCGCGAGCCGGCGTCGCAGGCCGGCGATCTGGCGGCGCGCCACGGGAATCTCGCTGCCGTCGACCATGATGAGGACAGCGGTTCCGTTGAGCTGGGGGCGCACCTCGACGGCGCGCCGCAGGTTGGCCAGGTAGCCCCGGTGTGCGCGGGCGAACCCGTGGCGCTCCCAGCGCGCCTCGAGCTCGGACAACGGAACGCGCTTGAGGAAGCGCCCCGCGTCGGCGACGATGCGCACATAGTCGCCGTGGGCCTGCAGGTAGATGATCGACTCGCGCGACACGAGTCGCACCCCGCCGCCGCGCAGGTTGTCGACTGGGATCACGTCGGTGTGGATCGGGTCCTCGTCGCCGGCCGGCCCGGCGGCCGCCGCAGATGCGCGCTCGAAGATCACGCGGGATATCGACTCGTTGAGTCGGCGCCGGCTGACGGGCTTGAGCAGGTAGTCCGCCGCGTTCAGCGCGAACGCATCGACGGCGGCCGTCTCGTGGGCGGTCACGAAGACGACGGTCGGTGGCGACGAGAACCGGCGTAGGACGCCCGCGACCTCGAGGCCGTCGAGGCCCGGCATCCGCACGTCGAGGAAAAGCGCGTCGTACTGGCGCGCGGATAGGGCGCGCAATGCCTCCTCGCCGGACTGCGCCGCGTCGACCTCGGCCACCTCGTCGATCGACCGCAGCAGGCGGACCACGTCGGCCAGCACGGGCTGCTCATCGTCGACCACGAGCACGAGCAGGCCGTCGCTCACGCCGCTCGCACCCCGGATCGGAACTTGGGCAGCAGCATCGTCGCGCGCGTCCCGCGGCCGGGCTTGGACTCGATCGTCAGCCCGTATGCGTCGCCGAACGTCGCCCGCAACCGCCCGTCGACGTTGGCGACGCCGATCCCGTCGAGTTGCCCTGTCATCGCCGCCCGGGCCCGGCCGGAGTCCATGCCGGGTCCGTCGTCACTGACGGTCAGCTCGGCGTCGCGCCCCCGGTCGCGTCCGACGATCTCGATGTGCACGGTGCCTCCGGTCCGCTCGAGTCCGTGGCGTACCGCGTTCTCGACCAGCGGTTGCAGCGAGAGCGCGGGCAGGACGACCTGGAGCACGTCCGGCGCGACCTGGATGCGGATCTTCAGACGGTCGCCGAAGCGCGCCTGCTCGAGACGCAGGTAGGTCTCCACATAGCGCAGCTCGTCGGCGAGCTTGACATTGGTGCGCTCCGCGCGGAACGCGTAGCGGATCAGCTCGGCGAACTCGCTGAGCAGCTCGCGTGCCTCCTCCGGGCGGCTGTGGATGAACCCGGCGACCGCCGCCAGCGCGTTGTAGACGAAGTGCGGCGAGATCTGCGCCCGCAGCGCGACCAGCTCGGCGCGCGCCAGGCGCTCTTCCTGGACGTCGAGCTCGGCCAGCGCGGCCTGTGCCGAGACGAGGCTCGCCGCGTCGGCCACGACACGGGTGTCCTCGGGGCGCAGTCGCGCCTCGCCGAGGTGCAGCGCGATCAGGCAGCCAACGCGGTGTTCACGAACGACGATCGGCGCGACCACGGCCGCGCGCAGTGGGCACGCCGGGTCGCGGCACGTGAGGCGGGGCTCGACGCGCAGGCGATCGACGACCCGGCCGCCGATCAGCGATCCCAGCAGATCACCGGCGTGGTGGTGGTCCGACCCGACGCCAACGAAGGCGAGCAGCCGCTCGCCATCCGCGAGCGCCAGCCCGGGAGCCTGCGTCAACGCGTGCAGGTGGGGCGCCGCGCGGCTCGCCGTTTCCGTCGTCAGGCCGCGCCGCAGATGCGGCAGGGTCGCTGTCGCCGCGTGCAGTGCGGCCTGCATGGCGCGGCTGTGGTCCGAGAGCACCGGCCGCGGGCGCGCAAGAAGCCGGGAGCCGGCGAACACGGACCCGACAAGCGCGATCCCGAGCAACATCCCGATTGCGACGTCCATGACCCGGTCCCTTGGAGGTTCCCGAACGGCGAAAGCCTACCCTGCCTCGACGCCTCGTTTTCCCAGCTTCTGAGCGGTTACCGCCCGTCGCGCGGATACCACCGTTCGTCGCGCACCCGCGGCCGATCATCGAGCGGCCACTTCCGCCGCGTGAGGGCCGCGAACTAGCGTCGCTCACCGGAGTCACCCGGGTCACCAATCAGGAGGACAGCCAGATGGCAGCAACACCGGAAGCACCGAGCGCGCCCGCGAGCAGCGGCTGGAAGCCGGCCGATCCCGGTCCGCTCGGATTGGCCGCGTTCGCGATGACGACGTTTGTGCTCAGCATGTTCAACTCCAACCTGATGAACCCCGCCGGCACACCCGTCGTCCTGGGGCTCGCGCTCGCCTATGGTGGCATCACCCAGCTGTTGGCCGGGATGTGGGAGTTCCGGACCGGCAATACGTTCGGCGCGGTGGCGTTCTCGTCGTACGGCGCGTTCTGGATCTCGTTCTGGGCGCTGATCGCCCTGTACTCGAAGGAGATCACGCCGCATGGGGTGGCCCTGTACCTGTGGGCCTGGGCGATCTTCACCGCCTACATGTGCGTTGCGTCGCTGCGGACGAGCGCGGCGGTGTTTCTCGTGTTCCTGCTGCTGACGATCACGTTCGTGCTGCTGGGGATCGGCGACATGGGCGGCGGGCATTCGGGCGTCACGCACGCCGGCGGTTACGTGGGATTGGCAACCGCGGCCGCCGCGTGGTATGCCTCGTTCGCCGCGGTGATCAACTCGACCTTCGGTCGTGTCGTGTTGCCCGTGCGGCCCCTGAACACACCCGCTCGGTAGAGGAACGATCCCCGGGGGTCGGGGCGTCTGGCCTCGACCCCCGTCGGCAAGCTGCAAGAACGGAGAGAGCCATGGCTGACACCGACACCACGCACGACGGCGACGACGCCCTCGCCGACGCGCTCGAGGAGCTGCTCAAGGTCGACCGCTTCACGCCTCCGGCCGCGTTCGCCGAACACGCGCGACTGAGCGACCCCGCGATCTACGACGAGGCGGCTGCCGACCGGCAGGCGTTCTGGGCCAAGCAGGCCCAGGCGCTGCGCTGGGACACGCCGTGGGACACGGTGCTCGACGATTCCGATCCGCCGTTCTACAAGTGGTTCGTCGGCGGGAAGCTCAACGTGTCGGCCAACTGCGTCGACCGCCACGTCGAAGAGGGCCGCGGTGAGAAGGTCGCCTTTCACTGGCGTGGCGAGGAGGGCGAGGAGCGCGACATCACCTATGCCGACCTGCACCGCGACGTCCAGCGTTTCGCCAACGCCCTGAAGGCCCGAGGGATCGAAAAGGGCGACGTCGTCGGCATCTACCTGCCGATGATCCCGGAGGTCGTGGTGGCGATGCTCGCGTGCGCGCGGATCGGCGCGCCACACAACGTCGTCTTCGGCGGCTTCGCTCCCGAAGCGGTCCGCGAGCGGATGGAGTTCTCCCAGGCCAAGGCGCTGATCACGGCCAACTTCGCCCGCCGCAAGGGGGTGGCGGCGCCGGTCAAGGCGCAGGTCGACGAGTCGATGGGCGCGCTGGCGGATCTCGAGACGATCGTTGTCGTGCGCAACACGGACGCGGACTGCCCGATGACCGACGGGCGCGACGTCTGGTACCACGACGTGCTCGCGGCGGCCGACGCGCAGTGCGCGCCCGAGCCGATGGATGCCGAGGACCCGCTGTACATCCTCTACACGTCGGGCTCGACGGCCAAGCCCAAGGGCATCCTGCACACGACCGGCGGCTACCTGACCCAGGTGGCGTTCACGCACGCAAACGTCTTCGATCTCGACGCAGAGCGCGACGTCTACTGGTGCTCGGCCGACGTCGGCTGGGTCACCGGGCACTCCTACATCGTCTATGGCCCGCTGTGCAACGGTGCGACGAGCGTCATGTACGAGGGTGCGCCCGACTACCCGCACCGCGGGATCTGGTGGGAGCTGTGCGAGCGCTATGGCGTGACGATCTTCTACACCGCGCCGACGGCCATCCGATCGTGCATCAAGTGGGGCGTCGAGCACGTCGAGCCGTTCGACCTCAGCTCGCTGCGACTGCTGGGCAGCGTCGGTGAGCCGATCAACCCCAAGGCGTGGCTGTGGTACCACAAGGTCATCGGCGGCGAACGCTGCCCGATCGTCGACACGTGGTGGCAGACGGAGACCGGCGCGATCATGATCTCGCCGCTGCCGGGAATCACCGAGACGAAGCCCGGCTCGGCGACCCACCCGCTGCCCGGCGTCGTCGCAAAGGTGGTCGACGAGGACGGAACGCCGATCGACAAGGGCCAGGGACTGCTCGTCCTCACCCAGCCGTGGCCGTCGATGTTGCGCGGGCTTTACAAGGAGCGCGACCGCTTCATCGAGACGTACTTCAAGCGCTTCGGCACCGACACGTACCTGGTCGGCGACGCGGCGATCCTCGACGTCGACGGCTACCTGTGGGTTGTCGGGCGCATCGACGACGTGCTCAACGTGTCAGGGCACCGGATCTCGACGGCCGAGATCGAGTCGGCGATCGTCTCGCACCCCAAGGTCGCCGAGTCGGCGGTCATCGGCCAATCCGACGATCAGACCGGCCAGTCCGTCACCGCGTTCGTGACGCTCCAGGGCGCCGACGACGACGGCGACGAAGCGCTGGTGACCGACATCCGCGACCACGTCGCGACGAAGATCGGCAAGCTCGCGCGGCCAAAGCGCATCATCTGGGCCGGCGACCTGCCCAAGACGCGCTCGGGCAAGATCATGCGCCGCCTGCTGCGCGACATCGCTGAGGGCCGGGCCTTGGGCGACGTCACGACGCTTCGCGATGCTGACGTCATGGCCAAGCTCGAGCAGAAGGTCGCCGAGTCGCCAGACGAGGAGTGACCCACCCCTCCGGGTTCAACCTCGGCCGCGCGGGCCCCGCGAAAATAGCTGGCGCGAGGGTAGATCCGCCCGAGACCATCCGCCGTGCGGCCTCGTCCGGGCCGACCGTCAGCCGCGCTTGATGAGCACGATCGCGACGAGCACCGCGAACGCGATTGCGGACCACACGAGCCACGGCGGAGTGCCTTGCGTCCGGTCCTCAACCTCGGTGCGAACAGCCGACCCGAGATCTCGCAGCGCGGCCCACGCCCTCCGGGCGCTGCCTTGGACATCGCCGCCGTGGGTGGCCGCCCGATCCGCCGACGAGTGTGACCATCACACCGCGGGTCGACGACTGCGATGAGAACAGCACGCTGGAGACCCCACCGCCGTGCCCCACCGCGGCGACCCCTCGGGCACCGCGGGAGCGCCTGCCTCGGGCACCACCGCAGCGCCGGGCGCGGCCGGCGGTTCCGGGACGACGTCGAGCTCGAGCTCGCCTCCTGCCGACGTGAGCCGCGGGGGCCGCGGCGGCGGCGGCGCGGTGATCAATCCGAGGTGCCTCCGAGCGCGCCGTGCCGCCGCCGCGCCTACCGATGTCACCGGCTCCTCGGGCGGTGGCGGTTGGGAACGCTCATCAGAACGAGGGATGACCGCCAGGCGAGGCGATGGGTAGTCGCGAGCGGTCCCAGCGCAGCCACAGCCACACGGAGAAGCCCAGCGCGGCGATCGCGACGACCAGAAGGATCCACTCGACCGGAGCAGCGGCACTCGCCTGTACTCGGTGGCCGGTGCCGGAGAGTGCGGAAGGTCCCGCCGGTGTCACGGGAAGATGAGGCAGTGTCGTACCGGACGTCTTGAGTGCCACTCTGGGCTCCCCGGTCGCCAACAGCAGTGCAGAAGCGATCACCGTGATCGCGGCTAGGCAGGTAAAGGCCGCGAGGACGAGTGGCGTGCGGCGGCCCTTCTCTCGGCTCGGCGGCGCGGGGATGATCCCACGCTCGCTCGCCCAGGAGGCGGCGAACAACCGCGGATCCGAGGCGCTGGCGCCGAGGTACTCGGCGGCGGAGACGCCCTCGGCCTCGGCCTCTTCGAGGTCGGAGGTCAGGTCTGCCGCCATCTCGTCGGCGAGCGGATCGGCGACGCCAACGCGCCTCCACTCCCGGCGGCACTGCTCGACGAACTCAATCATGAGGCCACCTCGACCGTGACGGAGGCGAGCACCGCATCGATCGCGCCGCGGGCCGCTCGCCATTCGGATACGCCCAGCGCCAACGCAAGCCGCCCCGCGCTGGAGGGGCTGTAGTACTTCCGCGGCGGCCCTCCCTTACTCGCAGCGCGGTACGTCTCGACCAGACCCTCACGCTCCAAGCGCCCCAGCAACGGGTAGATCGAGCCCTCGCCGACCGTCGCGAGACCGCGGTCACGCAGGCGCTTGGTCATCTCATAGCCGTACGCCGGCCCCTCGTCCATCACTGCGAGCAGACAAAGATCCAGCACACCGCGGAGGAGCTCCGTTCGCCGCTGCGGACCAGGTGCCATGCCACACATGATAGCAGCCATAACCCTTGCCTAGCAAGGCTCTTTGGCCGGTCGCTTCGAATCGTCAGGGAGAGCACCATCAGCCCGAATCAGCACCGGCCGTTGGACCGTCGTAGCCGGTTGCCGGGGCGGTCGGCGCTGACTGCCGGCTCGGCGGCGGAGAACGGTGCCCAGCCGTTGGTCAAAGCCCGGCCGACTGGCTCACGGCGTCATGGGCGATGGCGATGCCGCCGGTCTCGCGCCCGGTGCCATCCATGCGTGCAGGAGGATGGCCGGTTGTGGCCGCAGCGGCGAGCGCGGCACCGGCCGCGGTGAGCAGCCAGACGTGCATGGCGCTGACGGACGCGGTATGCGCTCGCTCGGAGATCCGTCAGCGAGAGTCGGGCAACTCCGCGTTGCGGCGCTTCACGGTCGCGCACGCATACCTTGCCCACGCTGCGCGCCCCGCCTGCACATGCGGAGTGTCTGCGGCTCTGCGTTTGTCGTAGCGGCCTTGCCGATCGCCGCTGCGGCCGGATCGTCGGCTTGGCGCCGCGGATCCCCTGGCGCCGGACACCAAAGCCCGGGCATTCGCCCGATGTGCGCGCGCCGCGTCGTTGGGAAGCTTGCTGTGGCGGTCGCACCACAGTCGGACCGCCGAAATCGGGCCGACGAGACGCGGCTCTTCTGCGGCTGCGCACCGATCGGTCCACACACCAGGAGGTATTTCGGCGGCCTGCGGGTCATCGACACCGCAGCCGGCCAGGCCTGCCTGCTTGCGAGAAGCCGCTGGACTGGAACCAGACGGGACCGCCCGGGCGGCAGGGGCCGAAGGGTGACAACGGCCCTGCCGGTCCCACGGGCCCGGCAGGTCCGCAGGGTCCGACCGGCAAGGATGGTGCGGCGGGCCCGCAGCGCGGCGCCGCGCAGCTCTTCGAGGGAAACGCAGGCGAAATCTTCACGTCCGACTCCGGCACCTACACCCTGGTCCAGGTCAACGTGCCGGCCGGCTCGTGCTCGTCACCGCAAAGAGCACGCTCTACGCGTCCAACGAATCAGACGGCCACGTGTACTGCCGACTACATTTCGGCGGCGCTTCCGGCCAGGTCATGGACGAGTCCGACATCGCGCTGATGGGCCACTCGGAGTCCGGCGGGACCAATGCCGACGAGGAGATGATGACCCTGCAGGCGGTGGTGATCACGGACCACCCCTCGCTGCTCGAGGTGGACTGCGATTTCACCGGCGGGAGCAGGGCGCCAAGTACAACCGGATCGACGCGCTCCAGATCTCGGGCTAGGTCCGCCTGGCCATCAGCCGACACGGTCACAGCGGACCGTGTCGAACAGCCAGGTGCGATGCCCCCGCTGGGTGGGCGGCCGCGCGGGCGCCCACCCACGCGTCGGTGAGACCAACCGCGGCGGTGCCCAGACGCACGTCCAGCAGGGCGAAGCGGCCCGCGCCACTTCGCCCCTTGGACGAACCAGCCTCCGGACCGGAGGCGGCTCACGTCGATGCTAGATCGACGCGGTGAGCAACGGGATTGCGTTCACGTTGGATCTGTGAGCACGTCGCCGGGTGCCAGCGGGTGCGACAGGTCAACGACCCCGCCCCGCGCCGACGGCTCGGTCGAGGCGGCACGCGGCGGTCGGCCGGCGTCCTCAGTCAGGCGTGTCATTCGGGTCGTCGGGCGTTTGAGACGCGTCGGCGTGTGCCTCGCCCGAGAGCGCTTCCTTGAACCCGCGCAGGCCGCTTCCGAGCGAGCGACCCAGCTCGGGCAGGCGTTTAGGTCCGAGCACCAGGAGCGCGACGACCGCGAGGATCAGCAAATGGCTGGGGCTCTCGAGCCCGGAGAACATGCAACGACAGGCTAACGGCATGTCAAACGGCGGTGCGCGAGCTGCGCCCGCCGCCGCGGCTGGCTGGGCCGCGATAGCTTGACGCTCTTAGGCGCAGATGCGGTCAGCTCGTGGTCCGGCGAGTCACGGATCACTAACACCGCGCCCTGTCCCACACACACCATGCCCCTGACGAACGCACCAGGCTCGATCACCGTGCATGCCGTGCCATCTCCAGTGACGGTTGGACCCGTCTCGCCGTGCATCTGCGATCGAGCCCAGCGTGCGCGCCGTGGACGGGGGCGGACGGCGATGAGCGGCGCGGGCGTCGCAGCGGTCGGTGCGATGCTCCTGGTGCTGGCGGGATGTGGCGGGCGGTCGCCGACGGCTTCGGCGAAGGGCGCCGCGGTCGCGTACTACACAAGCCTTGGCACGGGCAACGTGCGCTCGGCGTGCAGACGACTCGCGCCGGCGGTCGTGCGCGGGATCGCGAGCGCTGCCATCCAGCACTCAGACGCCGGCGACCTCGCGACCGACTCGGTGGCCGCGGCATGAGCCAGCTCCTGGTCGTGAAGGTCGGCGAGTGGCCGGCCTGGCGGGCGACCTCGACGACGTTGTGGCCCTCGGCGATCAGCAGCGACACGAACGAGTGGCGCAGGTCGTAGGGCCGCGGGCGCGCGACGCCCGCCGCCGCCGCGGCCGGCGTGTAGATCCGCCGACGCCAGTTCTGATAGGCCGTCAGCGTCCACGGCCCGCCGTCGTGACCCGGAAAGACCAACGTGGCCGCATCCGGGCGGCCGGCGTGCAGCCGCCACTCGGCGAGGTCCTGGCCGAGCGGGTTCAGCAGCGGCACGGTCCGTCGCCGCCCGGTCTTCGTGCCCTCGATCGCGCCGAGCGACACCGCCCCCTCGACGAGCAGTGTGCGCTCGCGCACGTGTGCCCAGCTGAGCGCGAGCGCCTCGCCTGGGCGCAGCCCGGCGTAGGCGAGCACCGAAACGAACGTGGCATCACGGACCGTTCCGTGGCTCAGCAGCCACTCGCGCATCGCCTCGACCGTTTCCGGTGGCAGCGGCACGACGGCGCGGGCGCGGCCGGCGGGCGGCTTGCGCACGGCGGCGACCGGGTTGGACGGGATGCGGCCCCACTCGCACCCGCGCTGAAGCACGCCCTGCAGCAGCGTCAGTGCCTTGCGGATCGACGCAGGCCCGACACCGTCGGCCTCGAGCTCGAGCCGGAACCGGTTGACGACGTCGGTCGTCAGCTCCCGCAGCGCCATCGACCCCAGGCGCGGCAGGATGTGCGCGTCCCACTGGACCGCGTAGACCTGCAGCGTCGACCGGGCGAGGTTCGGCTCCGCATACAGCCGCCACCACTCCTCGCCGAACTCCGCGAGCGTCTCGCGGCCAGCGTCGAGCTGCGCGAGCTCGCCGGTGCGCTTGAGCCTGGTCAGTTCGGCGTCGAACGCGTCGGCGTCGCGCTTGCGCCCGAGCACCTTCGAGCGGTTGCGCCCGCCGTGGCGCCAGCGCACGCGCCACACGACGCTGCCGTCCTTGCGCTCCACCCGTTCGACGCTCATGACGCGCCGCGCTGGTCGTCGCCGGCCAGCAGGCGCCGGAAGCTCCCGCGGACGGCGGGCACGACACGGACCTCGACGACCGGCCGCTCGCAACGGACCGTCGCGCGCGCGATCCACTCGTCGAACCCGTCACGCGGGATCCGCAGCCGCGAGCACAACCGAACCGCGCGCAGCTCGCCGCGCTGGATCGCGCGGTAGATCGCCCGCGTCGACAGGCCCGCCAGGGCTGCCGCTTCGGTCGGGCGCAGGAAGATCGCTTCGGGCTCGGGCGCAGTCATGGGCTCTGCGATGAAGAGGCACCAGCGTCTCGGCTGGCCCCCTCTTCCCAAGCGATCAGAAGCTCGATCTGAGCCTCGAACACGTACCCGTTTGGTACCTCTCTGCTGGGCGGTCGCGCGTGGCGAACAACAAAAGCCCTGCAAACTCCTAGTGGGCGATCCAGGATTCGAACCTGGGACCTCTTCCTTATCAGCGTTCGCAGGGCCGAGAACGTGAGAACGTGATCGGACACCATAGGCACAAAGTAGCTGGTAATCGGGCCTATTTGGTTTCTCGCGACCGGGGGGCCTGGGCCTGGTCGGCGTGCGCTAGTTGGCGTCGGGCTGGCCTCTGTCTCACTTCCAGATGTTCGTGATCGCGGTCGCAGTGCGGGCGCGGGCGAGCGCTGGGAGGCCGAAGCCCTCGGCCAGAGTGCGCTCCAAGCCGTAGTGGTTGTGGCGAGTACGGTCGATCGCACCGGGTCGCACGAGTGGGCTGAGCACGAGCTCGGCGACGTGGCCTGGTTGCAGCGGCGGATCTGCGCCTTCGTCCCAGGTGATGAAGATCACCCCGTTTGAGCCGAATGACGGGGACGCCGCGATTCGCGGGACTTCGCGCTTTAGGAATGCGTCGAAGTGACGGACGGGGTCGCCGCCGCAGGGGTCGTGGCCGTTCTCGCAGTCGTTGGGAACGACGAGGTTGAAGTCGGCGACGCTTCCGGTGGCCAGCGCCGAGTCAAACGCGCTGGTCGCCACGGCGCCCGTACCGCCCATTGGGATGTTGTTCGCTGGGCATGACGGGGCCAGGTTGGTGAAGTACAGCGCGGGGTTGTGATGGGCGCCGTATTCGTTGTGGCGGGAGGGCAGGCCGGCGTCCTTGCGGTAGCACGGCGCCGGCATCGATTCCTGCCAGTCCTTCCATGTGCGTCCAGTGGCGGCGAGCTGGCTGAACAGGTTAAGGCGTTTCTGGTGACAGTGCAGCGGGAGCTGGTTATTGGCCTCGCAGCGATTGAACTGGCCGGAAACCATCGCGATGTACTCGCCCAGGCTGCTGGACGTCGTGAACGAGTGGTAGTTCGTAAGCCACGCGCCACGCGGGCGCAGGGTGCCGGTCATGTACGGCGCGTGCCGGGGCGTGATCTGCGAGTAGCTGGTGTTCTCGCCGACAATGACGAACGTGTGGCCAAACCGCGGAACGGCCCCCTGCGCGGATGCGGCCAGCGCCAACATGAGCACCGCGGCGACGAACGCCAAGACCGATCGTCCTTGAACGGTGCGTGCAGGGCGGGACATCGCTGGTCCTTCCCAGGGGCAGGGAGACATGGCGGTCAGCGCCATATGCCGGTGAAGGCGTGGGCGCGTGCCGCGCGGGCCAGGTGGTGGCTGATGCCGAACCCGTCTTCGAGGGTGCGCAGCAGGCTGTAGTGGTTCAGGTGCACGGCGCTGGTGCTGCCGGGCTTGACCAGCGGGCCGATCACCGCGGTGCCGACATGGAGGGGGTCGAGATCGGAGCCCTCGTCCCAGACGACGATGATCGTCCCGTTGGAACCGAACGCCGGGGACGCCTGGATCTTCGGGACTTCGCGGGCCAGGAAGTCGTCGAACTGGCGCACCGAGTTGTGGGTGCCACACTGGTCGTGGCCGTTCTCGCAGTCGTTTGGGATGACCATGTCGAAGCGGGCCACCTTGCCCGCCGCGAGGGCGGCGTCGAACGCGCTCATGTCGTCCGGGCCGGTCGTCCCGGCGGCCAGCACCTTCTGCCGACACTCGGCCGAGGGAATCACGTCCTCCGAGGAGTGGTTGGCCTGGATGTCGTCGAAGTACAGAGCCGGGCTGTGGTGCGACGCGAACAGGTTGTTCGCCCAGGTCGCGCCGTGGTCGAACATGTCACACGAGTTGGCCGCCGACTCGGTCCATTCCTGCCATGAGATCCCGCGCCCGTCGAGTTGGTGGAAGAGGTTGTCCACCGACTGATGGCACGCGTGCTGTCCGGGCACGTCGCCGTTCGTGAACGAGAAGTCGTTGTTCTGCTCGCAACGGACGAACTGTCCCGAGACCATCGCGGCGTAGTCAGCGAGCGATCCGTCGGTGAGCCCGTAGTAGTGGGTCAGCCACGCGCTGTGCGGGATCACGGTGCCGGTGAGGAACGGGGCGTTGCGCGGCGTGACCTGCTTGAACGCCGTGTTCTCTCCGACAATCAGAAACACGTGCCCGAAGGCCGGAACGCCTTCAAGGCCGGCATGCGCGGTGGCGGGCGTCGTCGACGTGAAGCTGACGGGACGCGCCGTCGGTGCGGCGTTGGTGCCCGAGCCTGACGAGCCGCACGCAGACAGGAGCGTCACCGCGATCGCGGCGAGGGCGAGGACGGCCGGAGGCGCACGCATGGTCAGCAGGATGTGCGACCGAGCGTGAAGGGACGATGAATGCGTTCATCGATTCCTCATCTGCTGCGCGATGCTACGTCGCGGATGCGGATCCTGATCGTCGAGGATGAGCTCAAACTCGCGAAGATCGTGCGTCGCCACCTCCAGGAGCGGGGCGTCGCGGTGGACGTCGCGCTGCGGGGCACCGACGCTCTATGGATGGCCGGAGCGGCCCCATACGACGCGATCGTGCTCGACCGGATGCTGCCCGACCTCGACGGCCTGGTTGTCTGCCAGCGGCTGCGGGCCGCGGGGTACGAAGCGCCGATCATCATGCTCACGGCGCGAGGCTCGATCCCCGACCGCGTCGACGGTCTCGATGCCGGCGCGGATGACTACCTCGTCAAGCCATTCGCGCTGGCCGAGCTGCTTGCTCGCCTTCGTGCGCTTGCGCGTCGATCGGGTCCGATGCGGTCGACGGTGCTGGCAAGCGGCGATCTGCGTCTCGATCCCGCGCGGCATGAAGTGTCCCGCGCGGGAGTGCCCGTTGACCTGACTCCCCGTGAGTTCGCCCTCCTCGAGGAGCTGATGCGCCGAGCCGGCGAGGTTGTCTCGCGCAGCGAGCTGCTCGAGCATGTGTGGGACGTGAACTTCGAGCACCGCTCCAACGTCATCGACGTCTACGTGCGACAGCTGCGCGAGAAGATCGACCGCCCGTTCGGCACCGATTCGCTGCGGACGGTGCGCGGAGTCGGATACCAGCTTCGGGAAGAGTCCGTATGACCCGCGTCCCGCTGCGAGCCAGGTTGACGGTCGTCTTCGCGGCCGTGATGGCGATCGTCCTCGTCGTCGCGGGTACGGTGGTGCTGCATCGGTTGCGCGGCGATCTCACCAAGGACGTCGACGCCGGGCTTCGCGGTCGCGCGGCAGAGGTCCGCGGGCTGCTGCTCGCGTCGGGCGGTGACGTCGAGCCCTCGCCGGCACGCTTCGCGCCCGTCGGGACGGAGGTCAGCCAGCTGATCGAACCGAGCGGACACGTGCTTCAGGTCACACCGTCGCGGGTGACCGACGCACTCCTCTCGCCCGCAGCGCGCCGCGCGGCCATCGCCCGTGGGCTGATCGTCCAGACCTCCGGGCCGCCGGGCTTCGGCGGGACGATTCGCGTCCTCGCCGAGTCCACGCACGTCGAAGAGTTCCACTTCGTCATTCTCGTCGGCGCTTCGCTCGCACCGCGTGCGGCGACGCTGAGCCACGTCCGCTCGCAGCTGATCGTCGGCGGGGCGCTGGCCCTGCTGCTGGCCTCGCTGGCCGGGTACGCCGTCGCGGCGCTCGCGCTGCGTCCGGTCGATCGGATGCGCCGCCAGGCCGAAGCGATCCGCGACGCGGCGGCGGATGCCCGCCTCTCCGTGCCGCCCGGCCATGATGAGATCGCCCGGCTTGGACGGACTCTCAACGCCCTGCTCGACCGGCTGTCCGGCGCGCGCGCCCGCGAGCGTCGTTTCGTCGCCGGGGCCTCCCACGAGCTGCGCACTCCGCTGTCGATCCTGACCGCGGAACTCGAGAACGCGCTCGGGCGCCCGCGACCGCGCGACGAACTCGTCGCTGCCCTGCACTCCACGCGCGAGGAGGTTCAGCGCCTGATCCGTCTCGCCGATGGGCTGCTCGAAGTCACCAGTGCTGAGGAGATCCGCCTCGAGCCCGAGGCGATGTCCGTGGAGGGACTCGTCGGCGACGCCGTGCGATCGGCCGGCGGCGATGGCCTCGTCCAAGTCGCTCCGCGGGTGGCCGAGCTGCCGGCCATCTGGGTCGACCCCCGCCGGGCCACCAGCGCGGTCGCCGAACTCATCCACAACGCGCTGCGCCACGGGTCCGGCACCGTCACCATCGATGCCGTCGCCGACCTCGACCTCGTCCGCATCAGCGTGACCGACGAAGGACCCGGCCCCGCGCCCGCACTCGACCCGTTCGCGCCCTTCGAGCGCGGACCAGAGGCCCGAGCGCTCCCGGGCGCCGGTCTCGGACTGGCCATCGTGCAAGCCATCGCGCGTGCCCACGGAGGCGACGCCAAACACCACCAGGACCGCGACGCCTGTACGTTCACCGTGAGCTTCCCGCGCGCCGCGCAGCCGCGCACCCCGCCCGCCGAACGCGTCGTCGCCCCGCGTAGCGAGACTCGCCGACGAAGCCACATCGGACGCTAGCCGCGGAGCTCGCGCCGCGCGCTCGGGCCATCAGCTACCGCGTCACATCACGCGACTTCGCGCACGATCCCGGCTCAGCAGCGCATCCAGCGACTCCACGCCGACAGCCTCCCAGACACGGCGCGCGCTGGCGCGGTCGCCAAGTTGGCCGGGCGCCGGCGCGGTAGTCGATACGAAAACGGCGGGAAGTCTGGGGGTCGGACCGGTTCGAACCGGCGATGACACGCGCGGCCGAGCACCCGCGAGCGAGCGATGGCACCGACGAGTGATCCGCTCCGCCTCGCTCTTGCGCCAGTTCCCGCTTCGCTCCCGCTTAACACCGACCAAGAAAACCCCGCCTGAGCGGGGCCTTCCGGAGTGGGCGATCCAGGACTCGAACCTGGGACCTCTTCCTTATCAGAGAAGCGCTCTAACCGACTGAGCTAATCGCCCGTTGCGACGCCAAGTCTAGCGGCGATTCGCGGGCACGGGCGCCCTTCAGGCGACGGCCCGCGGACGCACGCGGCGGGCCAGCGCGATCGCCTCGTCGGCATTGGCGAACGACAGCTCGACCTTGAAGCCATCGCCCGCCGGCCGGACGCGGACCTCGGCGCCGAGCGCCGCGCCGAGCGCGGCGGAGACCTCGTCAGCCGCGGCCTGCTGGTCGGGATGAATCGTCGACCGGCGACCGCGCCCCGCCGCGGCCGAGTCCTCATTGGCCAACCGTGCTTTGGCCTCGAGCACGCGCACCGACCAGCCCTCGCTCGCCGCCGTGCGCCCGAGTGAGCGGCGGGCCCCATGGTCGGAGGCGAGCAGCAGCGCGCGGCCGTGGCCCTCCGACAGATCGCCGGACTCGATCAGGGTCAGCGTCTCGTCGGGCAGGTCGAGGATCCGCATGAGGTTCGAGATCGCGACGCGGCTGCGCCCCACACGGCGACCGACGTCCTCGCGCGTGAGACCGAGCTCCTCGATCAGCGCCGCGACGGCCCGCGCCTCCTCGACGGGATTGAGGTCCTCGCGCGCCATGTTCTCGATCAAGGCGATCTCGAGCGACGCCGCGTCGTCGTGCTCGCGGACGATCGCCGGAACGGTCTCCAGGCCCACGAGCTGCGCGGCGCGCCAGCGGCGCTCGCCGGCGACGAGCTCGTAGGTCCCGCCGGCCAGCGGACGCACGAGCACCGGCTGCACGACGCCGCGTTCGCGCAGCGAGTCGGCCAGCGCGGCCAGCGCGTCGTCGGAGAAGCGCTTGCGCGGCTGGCGGGGATTGGGCCGGATCAACTCGATCGGCAGGTCGCGCAGGTCACGGCGGGCGATCGGCGCGTCGCCATCGCCCGACACCGACAGGATCGCCGCGAGTCCACGGCCCATGCCTCGTTGAATCGTCTTCTCAGCCACGCGCGGCGACCTCCTTGGCCAGTTCGAAGTACGCGTCCGAGCCCGCGCAGTAGGGATCGTGATGGATCACGGGACGCCCGAAGCTCGGCGCCTCGCCGACCCGGATGTTCCGCGGGATGACGGTGTCGAACACGAGCTCGGGGAAGTGCTCGCGGACCTCGCGCTCGACATCGCGGCCGAGGCGGGTGCGCCCGTCGTGCATCGTCAGCAGCATCCCGCCGACGGTCAGGCGCGGGTTGAGCTCACGCTGGACGAGCGACAGCGTGTCGAGTAGGCCCGCGAGCCCTTCGAGAGCGAAGTACTCGGTCTGGACCGGGACGATCACGCGGTCGGCGGCGACCAGGGCGTTGATCGTCAGCGGTCCAAGCGACGGCGGGCAGTCGAGGATCGTGAACGCGTAGCGCTCGCGCACGTCCGTCAATGCCTCACGCAGGCGCTGCTCGGACCCGGCGACCCGCGGTAGCTCGACGGTCGCGCCGGCAAGGTCGGGGTGCGAGGGCAGCAGATCGAGGCCTACGACCGATGTCGGGCGGATCGCGTCGGCCGCCGAAGCCGCGCCGTGCAGAACGTCGTAGATCGACGGCTGGGCGTGCTTGGAGTGCCCGAGCCCAACGGTCGCGTTGGCCTGCGGGTCGATGTCGACGAGCAGCGTCGGATAGCCGGCCTCGGCGATGCACGCCGCGACGTTGACCGCGGTCGTGGTCTTGCCGACTCCGCCCTTCTGGTTGGCGATCGCGTAGACGGTGCCCATTGCGCGCCACGGTAGCGCCGGCTGCGGTCGGACGCGCGCAGTTGATTCGGGGGCGAACCATCATCCTCAGGCTCTGGTTGCGACTCTGATCGGCCGTTTGCGGGCCATTCCCGGCCGCCGAGGGTACCGATTCGGCGTCGGACGAACCTTCGAGTAGAGGTACAGGTGGCGATCCCGGCTACCGCGGTAGGGTGTCACCGAGCGGACCTCGACGAGCTCGAGCCCCACCTCTGCGGCCGCCGCGGCGCCGTCTGCCTCCTCGCTGGGGTCACGGGCGCCCTTCCACGCGACGAGCGATCCGCCGGCCTCCAGCAGCGGCGCCGCGTACTCGCACAGCACCGAGAGCATGTCGAGCGCCCGAACGGTCACGAGATCGTGGCGGCCGATGCCGTCCGGCCAGTCCTCCGCGCGCGCGTGGACCACGTCGGCGTTGTCGAGCTCCATGACCGCGACCGCGCGGCGCAGGAACTCGCACTTGCGTGTGGCGGACTCGACAAGCGCAACCCGGGCGGCCGGCAGCGTATCCGCGAGCACGAGACCGGGGAAGCCGGCACCCGACCCGAGATCGGCGATCGCGCGTGCGGCGGCGACGGCCGGCAGCTCGAGCGCGCTGAGGCTATCGGCGATGTGGACGTCCCGGGCCCGCGCCGGATCGCGAACCGCCGTCGGAGCGGTCGGGTCCTCGGCGATGAGTGCGAGCAGCGCGTCCAGGCGGTTCACGCCCCGCAGCGTTTCACGTGAAACGGTCGCCCGCGTGCGTCCGGCGAGCGTCTTCGCGTCGCGTCAGTCGTCGAGCGGAGCGACCACGAGGTGACGATCCGGCTCGTCGCCCTCGCTGTAGGTCTCCACGTCCCCGCGGTCGCGCAGGTACTCGTGAACGATCCGCCGCTCGCTCGACGCCATCGCCTCGAGCGATACCGGCCGGCCGCTGCTGAGCGCCTTGTCGGCAGCCTCGTCGGCCTGGTTCTCGAGCGTCTCGGCGCGTCGCGCGCGGTAGCCGTCCGCGTCGACCACCACCCGGCGGCGGTCCTCGCACGCGCCCTGTACGACCCGCAGCGCGAGGTGCTGGACCGCGTCGATCGTCTGGCCGTGGCGGCCGATGAACAGCCCGACGTCCTCGCCGTGCAGCGTGCCGGTCACGGTCTCGCCGTCGTCGACGACCTCGACCTCCACCTCGAGGCCCAATGCGTCGCTCGTGCGCTGAAGCAGCTCGCCCAAGGCGCGCCCGGCGTCGGTCTCGGCGATCTCGGCCATCAGCGCCGGCGTCCCGAGCGCTTGCGCTTCTTGCGTGGCGGCGGCCGCGGAGCCGTCCGCGCCGGCCCGGAGGCAGCGACCGCGGCGGCCGGGACCTTGTCCTTCTTCTTCGGTTCGTCTGCTTCGCTCTTGCCGGCGCCGTTGGCGCCGCTGGACCCGCCGCCCCCGGACGGCTCCGGTGGCGGCGTCGCAGGACCAAGCCTTCGCCGGATCGCGTACTGCTGGCCGATCGTCCAGACGTTGGTCGTGATCCAGTAGACCAGCAGGCCGGCCGGGAAGCGGATCACGAAGAGCACGAACACGAACGGCAGCGCCAGCATCATGTAGCGCTGCGTCGGCTCCATGGTCGACGACGTCATCAGGAGGCTCGAGCCGAGCTGCGAGGCGACGTACATGACGATCAGGACTGCGAGCACCCAGCCGGTTGCCGCAGCGGTCAGGTCCGGGATGAAGCCGAACTTCGCGGAGCCGGGCACGACGTCGTTGCAGGGGGTGCTGGCAATCGACTGGTGGTGCTGGAGCGCGTACGCGGCGAGCTTCCCGCCGCCGCCGCAGATGTCGACCTTCAGGTCCTTGCGCAGCATGTAGAACAGCGAGATGAAGACCGGGAGCTGCAGGACGAGCGGCAGGCACGAGGAGAACGGATTGACCTGGTTCTCCTTGTAGAGCTTCATCACCTCCTGCTGCTGGCGCTGCTTGTCGTCCTTGTACTTGGCTTGCAGGGCTTTCATCTGCGGCGACAGCTTCTGCATCGCCTGCATGTTGTGGAACTGCTTGACCGTCAGCGGGAGCAGAACCAGCCGGACGACGACGGTCAGCGCGATGATCGAAAAGCCCCAGCTCAGCCCCACGGAATCGTGGAAGAACCGGATGACCGAATCGAAGATGTCGATCAGCGGCTGGAAGATGTTGGCGGAGATGAACATCGCGGATCAGTGGCCGGGGCGCGGGTGGAACAGACGCTGCGCCGACACAGGGTCGTAGCCGCCATGGCTGAACGGATTGCACCGCAGCAGGCGCCAGCCGGCCAGCACGAGCCCGCGCAGTATGCCGTACTCCCGGATCGCCCGCTCCGCGTAGGCCGAGCATGTCGGCTCGTACTTGCAGTGGCGGGGCAGCGCCGGGGACAGCACCTTGCGATACAGCACGATCGGGGAGACCGCGAGCGTGCGCAGCGCGCGGCTCATGCCGGCGTCACGGCCTGATCGACCAGCTCTCCGAGCGCCGCCCGGACGCCGTCGAGGCCCTCACGCTCGGCCAGCTCGCGCACGGCGGGCCGCGCCACGACAACGATGTCGTGGCCGGCCGGGGCGCGCGACGCCTCGGCCGCGAACGCCTCGCGCAGCAGCCGCTTGACCGTGTTGCGTGTCACCGCGCCGCCGACCTTGCGCGACACCGACAGGCCAAGACGCGTCTCGGTCGCTCCCTCGCGCGGGAACGTGTAGACGACGAGGTAGCGATTGCCGTGAGACCGCCCCTGGCGGTAGACGCGCTCGAACTCGGCACTACGCGACAGCCGCCCTCGCTTCGCGCGGCGCGTCGGCGGGGCGATGTCGGCGGGATCGCGGACGGCCGGACCTCAGACCGTCAGGCGCTTGCGACCCTTGGCCCGGCGGCGCTTGAGCACGACCCGCCCGGCATGGGTGGACATGCGGGCGCGGAACCCGTGGGTGCGGGCACGCTTGCGCTTCTTGGGCTGATAGGTGCGCTTCATCGAGGGGCGAAGTCTAGCCGATGTCCCGCCGGCATCCGCCGTGCACAGCGCGGTGCACACACCGTGCACAGGGCGGGCTCCCAGCCACTCCGAACGGCCCGCTCGCCTTTTGTCCGCGATTTGCGACGTGACCCGTGGCGGCCACCGGGAGCTCAGATCGGCGGTGGTATGGTCGCCCGGCGGCCTCGCGAACCCGCCCCGCCCGCCAGTCCGCTGCCTCCGCCCGAACAACACTCTCCAAACAGGAGTTGCTTTCCGCTGCCGTGACGGACCCATCGACGCACCTCTGGACAACGGTCGACGCGCACCTGCGCAGTGCCGTGCCCGCGTCCGTCTACGACGAGTGGCTCTCCCATCTGCGCCTCGTGCATGTCGAGGGAACGCGGCTCGTCGTCAGCGCCCCCGACAGCGTCCGCGCGTGGGTCGCGCAGCGCTTCGCGCGCACCCTGCGCGCGGCTGCGACGCAGGCGCTCGGGCCCGGCGCGACGCTCGAGCTCGTCGCCCCCGCCGACGTGCACAGCCATGCCCACACCGACGACGCCGGCCCGGCCGCGGAGTCGGTGCTCAACCCCAAGTACGCCTTCGAGCACTTCGTCATCGGCGACTCCAACCGCCTCGCGCACGCGGCTGCGCTGTCAGTCGCCGAGACGCCGGGGCACTCGTACAACCCGCTGTTCATCTATGGCCCGCCGGGCGTCGGCAAGACGCATCTCCTGCACTCGATCGCCGCGTACGTGCGCGCCTACGGCGGCGGCCTGACCGTCCGTTACACCACGGTCGAGGAGTTCACAAACGCCTTTCTCGCCGCGCTGCACGCCGGCGACATGGAGGCGTTCAAGGCGCGCTACCGGCGCACCGACGTCCTGCTCATCGACGACATCCAGTTCCTCGAGGCGAAGGTCAAGACCGAGGAGGAGCTGTTTCACACCTTCAACGCGTTGTACGAGACGGGCAGCCAGATCGTCGTCACGTCCGACCGGCTGCCGCGAGACCTCGATGCCCTGCACGAGCGCCTGCGCGAGCGTTTCGAGGCCGGTCTCGTGACCGACATCGGCCCGCCCGACCTCCAGGTCCGCCTGGCGATCCTGCGCAAACGCGCGCAGTACGACGACATCCACCTCGTCGATGCCGGCGCCGTGCTCGACCTGATCGCCGGGCGCATCACGACGAACATCCGCGCCCTGGAGGGCGCGCTGGTGCGGGTCGTCGCGTACGCGTCACTGATCGGGCGCACCGCCGACCGTGAGCTGGCCGGCGAGGTCCTCGATCGCCTCTACCCGGGCTCGGGCGCGACCGGCGTGTATCCCAACGCCGGCGGCTCGCCCTCCGTGGCGCAGATCCAGCGCCTGGTCGCCGATGCATTCGCGCTGAGCACCGACGAGCTCCTCAGCGAGAGCCGCGCGACGCGGGTCGTCTGGCCTCGCCAGCTCGCGATGTACCTGGCCCGCGAGCACACCGGCGAGACCTATCCGGCGCTCGGCCGCGCCTTCGGCAACCGCAACCACACGACGATCATCAACGCCTGCCAGCGGGTCGACAAGCGGATCCGCTCCGACGCCGAGGCCGCACAGGCCGTTCGGAGCTTGACCGACCGGCTGAGCGAGCACCGTCCCGACCGCGATGCCTGACAGACTGCGCACCTTCCCCGCACGCGCGATGTGCACGGTTTCGCCGCACCGTGCGGCTCACATCCGTCTCGACGCACACTCCACAGTCCCTATGACTCCTTTCTCATTTCAGAGGTCCTCGTCGTGAAGATCACCGCTGCGTGTCAGGACCTGCTTCACGAACTCCAGACCGTCTCCCGTGTCGCATCGACGCGCAGCGCTGTCCAGGCGCTGTCCGGTGTCCAGCTCTCGGCCGTCGAGGGTCAGACCCAGCTGCGTGCCACTGATATGGAGATGGGGCTGCGCGTCCCGCTCGCTGCCGAGATCGAGCGCGACGGGACGGTCGTGCTCCCGGCGCGTCTGTTGCTCGACGTTGTCCGCTCGCTGCCCGGGGACCGTGTGTCGCTCGAACTGCGCCCCGCCGAGCAGGACGTCGAGCTGACCTCCGGCTCGGCGACGTTTCACATCCGCACGCTGCGCGCCGAGGACTTCCCGCCGCTGCCCGAGCCCGGCGGCGAGGGTCGCGTCGTGCTGCCGGCCGACGCCGTCGTGGCGACGATCGGCCGCGTGGAACGGTCGGCCTCGCACGACGAGACGCGTCCGATCCTCACCGGGATCCTCGTGTCCGTCACCGGAACCGACCTCAAGATGGTCGCCACCGACTCCTACCGCCTGAGCGTCAAGGAGACGACGCTCGGTAGCCCGGTCGAGCCCGGCTTCGAGGCCAACGTGCCGGCGCCGGCTCTGGCCGAGCTCAGCCGGCTGGCGGCCGACGCCTCGGAGATCGCGATCACCGTGCGTGAGAACCAGGTCGTTTTCGAGGTCGGCGAGCGGGTGCTGTCGTCGCGCCTCATCGACGGTCAGTTCCCCAACTACAACCAGTTGCTGCCCGACAGCTACGAGCACGAGCTGCACGTCGACGCGCAGGAGATCGCCGACGTCGTGCGTCGCATCAGCCTGATGGCGCAGAAGAACGCGCCGCTGCGGCTGCGCTTCGCCGAGGGTGAGCTGACCGTGTCGGCGCAGACGCCCGACGTCGGCGAGGCCCAGGAGACGGTGCCGGTGCCGTTCGCCGGCGAACCGTTCGAGATCGGCTTCAACCCGGACTTCCTGCGCGACGGGCTGGAGAGCGCCGAGAGCGGCGAGATCGTGCTGAAGCTGATCAGCCCGCTGCGCCCGGGCCTGATCGAGTCGGGCGACGGTGGGGGCTTCCTCTACCTGATCATGCCCATCCGCCTCAACGTGTGAGGCCGCGGTGATCGTCGCCGGCGCCCACCTGCGCGACTTTCGCAGCTACGCCGACGAGCGGGTGACGCTCGCGCCGGGCCTGACCGTCATCCACGGGGCCAACGGCGCCGGCAAGACGAACCTGCTGGAGGCGCTGTACTTCGGCGCGACGGCGCGATCGTGCCGAACCAACAACGAGCGCGAGGTCGTCCGTTTCGGAGCCGGCGCGACGCGCGTGGAGCTGAGCACGGTGGCGGCCGACGGGTTCGCCCACGAGTTGGCGGTCGGCCTCGAGCCGGGCGCGACGAAGCGGATCACGGTCGACGGGCAGCAGGTCGAGCGCCTGGCCGAGCACCCTGCACGGCCGCTGGTCTGCGTGTTCCTGCCCGACCGCCTCGAGCTGGTCAAGGGCGCGCCGTCGCTGCGCCGCGCCCACCTCGATGCGCTGGTCGCGGCGCTGTGGCCGTCGCGGGCGGCGACGCGGCGCTCGTACGCCCACGCGCTGGCCCAGCGCAACGCGCTTCTGGCCCGCGTCCGCAGCGGCCGCGCCGACCGCTCGTCGCTGGACGCCTGGAACCTCGAGCTGGCGACCCACGGCGTCGCGCTGCGCGACGACCGTGCCGCCGCGGTGGCGCTGCTGAGCGACCGCTTCGCCGCCGCGGCGTCGGACCTCGGGCTCGACGGCAACGGCGCGCTGCGCTACCGCCCGCGCTCGCAGGCGCCCGACGCGGCCGGCCTCGCCGCCGAGCTCGCCGAGCGTGTCGACTCCGATCTCCAGCGCGGCTTCACCACCCACGGGCCGCACCGCGACGACCTGAGCCTGGCCCGCGACGGGCGCGAGCTGCGCATCTACGGCTCCCAGGGCGAGCAGCGCCTGGCTCTGCTGGCGCTGCTGCTCGCCGAGCGCGACGCGCTGCACGACGAGCGCGGTGCGGCCCCCTTGTTGTTGCTCGACGACGTGATGAGCGAGCTCGACTCCGACCGCCGTGCCCACCTGGTCGCGCGGGTGGGCGGCGCCGGCCAGACCGTCATCACGACGACCGATCTGGCCCACGTTCCGGGGGCCGAGGCCGACGGCGTCACGCGGTTGGCCGTCGCGGCCGGCGTCGTCCATGCGGAGGCGCTGGCGTCGTGAGCCTCAACCGCCGCGACCCGCGCCGCATCGGCGCTGTGATCGCGTCGCTGACCGACGCGCTGGAGCCGCAGACGCTGCTGGCGGCGGTCCAGCGTGCGTGGCCCGAAGCCGTCGGCGAGACGATTGCCGCGGTCGCCCACCCGACGGGCGCCCGCGAGGGGACGGTGATCGTCAGCTGCGAGTCGTCGGTCTGGGCGCAGGAGCTCGACCTGATGGGACCGGAGCTCGTTGCCCGCCTCAACGAGCAGATCGACGGCGCCCCTGTCGCCGCGTTGCGCTGCCGCGCGACGGCGGCCCAGAGCTGGGCGAGGTCGTGATCGGGCGCGATCGCGCCGCGCGACGGATGTGGTGGGAGGCGCGGGTGCTGCCGCGTGCGGTGCGCGGCTTCTACCGGCGCGCGGACGCGCACGCCCGTGCGGCCGGCGATGCGTTCAGCCTCGAGTCGGCGACGCGTCCGGCGGAGCTCGCCGGCCTGCTCGAGCTGGCGGCGGGGCGCGACGAGGTCGTCGAGCTCGGCACGGCGACCGCATGGACAACGGTGTCGCTGGCCCTCGCCGAACCACGGCGTCGCGTGATCTCCTATGACCCCGTCGTCCACGCCCACCGCGACGAGTACGTGGGGTTGGTCGCGGCGTCGGTCTCCGAGCGGATCGAGCTGCGCGCGCAGACCGAGGCCGATGGCCCGCACGACGGCGATGCGCCGGTGACGATGCTGTTCGTCGACTCCACGCACGACCGCGAATCGGTGCTGCGCGCGGTCCCGGTATGGCGTCCGGCGCTGGCGCCGGACGCGATCGTCGCCTTCCACGACTACGACCATCCGGACTTCCCGGGCGTGCGCGAGGCGATCGAGGAATTGGGGCTCGACGGCGAGGCGCGGGGTGGGCTCTTCGTCTGGCGCCCCTGAAGCTGGCGTAAAGGGCGGCTTTCCCGCCATTTTGCAGGCATTTTGGCACCGGTCAACCGGCGGTTCGCGGGGGTCGCTGTGGTATAGTTACGTCAACCAGGAGGACCAGCCCCGGACGCCGTCGGCTTCTCTGCGGCCCCGGGGTTTTTCGCGGTTGAAACACACTTATGTCATCTGATTCCACGTCACACACCGACGGCACCTACGACGCCCAGGACATCACCGTCCTCGAGGGCCTCGAGGCCGTCCGCAAGCGTCCCGGCATGTACATCGGCTCGACCGGTGTCCGCGGCCTGCACCACCTTGTCTACGAGATCGTCGACAACTCGGTCGACGAGGCGCTGGCCGGTCACTGCACGCGCGTCGACGTCGAGATCCACCCCGACAACTCGGTCACCGTGTCCGACGACGGCCGGGGGATCCCGGTCGACACGATGGAGAAGGAGCAGCTGCCGGCCGTCCAGGTCATCCTGACCGTCCTGCACGCCGGCGGCAAGTTCGGCGAGGGCGGCGGCTACAAGGTCTCGGGCGGGCTGCACGGCGTCGGGGCCTCGGTCGTCAACGCCCTGTCGGAGTCGCTGAACGTCGAGGTCCGCCGCGACGGGTACGTGTTCTCGCAGGACTACGCCCGCGGCGTGCCGCAGAACGAGCTGAGCAGGGGCGAGGCGACGAGCGATCACGGAACCAAGACCACGTTCCTGCCCGACGCGGAGATCTTCGAGACGCTCGACTTCGAGTTCTCGGTCCTCGAGCAGCGCCTGCGCGAGACCGCCTACCTGACGCGCGGCCTGCGGATCGTCATCACCGACCGCCGCGGCGAGGGCCATCGGGCCGAGTTTCACTACGAGGGCGGGATCGAGGACTTCGTCACCTACCTCAACGAGAACAAGGATCCGGTCGGCAAGAAGGTCATCTACTTCGAGCGTGACGGCGAGGAGGGCGCGGTCGAGGTCGCGATGCAGTGGAACGGCTCCTACCAGGAGTCGATCTTCTCGTTCGCCAACAACATCAACACCCACGAGGGTGGCACGCACCTCTCGGGCTTTCGCTCAGCACTGACGCGCACGATTAACCGTTATGCGCGCGAGAAGGGCGAGCTCAAGGAGAAGGACGAGAACCTCTCGGGCGAGGACGTCCGCGAGGGCCTGACCGCGGTCATCTCGGCCAAGCTGACCGACCCGCAGTTCGAGGGCCAGACCAAGACCAAGCTCGGTAACCCGGGCATGGCCGGCTTCGTCGAGTCGGTCGTCAACGAGAAGCTCGCGGAGTTCCTCGAGGAGAACCCGGCCGACGCGCGCGCGGTGATCCGCAAGGCTGTCCAGGCGGCCCAGGCGCGTTCGGCGGCTCGCAAGGCGCGCGACCTGACGCGCCGCAAGAGCGCGCTGGAGAACGCGCGCCTGCCCGGCAAGCTCGCCGACTGCTCGGTCAAGGACCCGTCGCTGGCCGAGATCTTCGTCGTCGAGGGTGACTCCGCCGGCGGCTCGGCCAAGCAGGGCCGCGACCGCAACACGCAGGCGATCCTGCCGCTGCGCGGGAAGATCCTCAACGTCGAGAAGGCGCGCATCGACAAGGTTCTCCAAAACCAGGAGATCCAGGCGCTGATCACCGCCATCGGCACCGGCGTGCGCGACGAGTTCGACCTCGAGAACGCCCGTTACCACAAAGTCATCCTGATGACGCGACGCCGACGTCGACGGCGCGCACATTCGCACCCTTATTCTCACGCTCCTTTTCCGTGAGATGCCCGAGCTGTTCGACGCGGGTTACATCTATATCGCCAAGCCGCCGCTGTACAAGGTCAAGCAGGGACGCAGCGAGCGCTACATCGAGCGCGAGTCCGAGCTCGAAGAGGTCCTGCTCGCCGACAAGCTCGAGAAGATGGACGTCTTCGACCGCTTCAACACGCAGTTCAAGATGACCGAGGCCCGCTGGCAGCGCTTCTCGCGGCTGCTCAAGCAGCTCGAGGGCTGGGCCTCCACGCTGCGCGCGACCTACGGGCACGATCTCGTGCGGTTCCTGGCCGAGAGCCCGGTGCTCGGCGAGCAGATCGACAACGCCGAGGCGGCCAAGACGCTGTTCGCGCGCGGTCAGCAGGCCGGCGAGACGCTCGGCGTCGAGCTGATCAGCCAGGACGGCGACGACATCGTCGTCAAGTCGATCGAGTCCAAGAGCGGGCTGGCGCACGACGCACCACCTGCGCGCGTCGATGTTCGACAGCCAGGAGTACCGCTCGTTCGTCAAGGTCCACGCCCAGCTCATCGAGCTCGCCGGCACGCCGCCGTTCACGGTCTCGCTCGCCGACCGCACCGAGGTCGCGCGCGTCGTTCCCGGCGCTGCGCGAGACGGTGCTCGAAGTCGTCGCGGCGCGGCGTGACCGTCAACCGCTTCAAGGGCCTGGGCGAGATGAACGCCGAGCAGCTGCGCGAGACGACGATGGATCCGGCCAGCCGCACGCTGCAGCGGGTCTCGATCGAGGACGCCGCCGAGGCCGACCGCATCTTCTCGATGCTGATGGGCGACGTGGTCGAGCCGCGACGCGACTTCATCGAGGGCAACGCCCTCGCCGCAACCATCGACGCGTGAGGGGGTGAGCTAGCACCATGGCCATGGACGTGATCGGCGGCGGCAACGTCGAGCCGCGCGCGCTCGAGGACGAGATGCGCTCGTCGTACCTCGACTACGCGATGTCGGTGATCGTCGGCCGCGCGCTGCCCGACGTCCGCGACGGGCTGAAGCCGGTCCACCGCCGCGTCCTGTTCGCGATGCAGCGAGCTCGGCCTCGAGCCGACCCGCGCCTACGCCAAGTGCGCCAAGATCGTCGGCGAGGTGATGGGCAACTATCACCCGCACGGCGACTCGGCGATCTACGACACGCTCGTGCGCATGGCGCAGGACTTCTCGCTGCGCTACATGCTCGTCGACGGCCAGGGCAACTTCGGCTCGGTCGACGACGACCCGGCTGCGGCCATGCGATACACCGAGGCGCGGCTGCACCGCCTGGCCACCGAGATGCTGCGCGATCTCGACATGGACACGGTCGACTTCGTGCCCAACTACGACGGCTCGCGCCAGGAGCCGGTCGTGCTGCCGTCGCGGTTCCCCAACCTGCTCGTCAACGGCTCCAGCGGCATCGCGGTCGGCATGGCGACGAACATCCCGCCGCACAACCTGCGCGAGGTCATCGACGCCACGGTCGCCTACATCGACGACCCGGAGATCTCGGTCGACGGCCTGATGGCCCACGTCAAGGGTCCCGACTTCCCGACCGGCGGCATCATCCTCGGCCACCAGGGGATCCGCGACGCCTACGAGACCGGCCGCGGCCGCGTGCGCGTGCAGGCGCGCGCGCACATCGAGCCGCTGAGCCACGGCAAGGAGGCGATCATCGTCACCGAGCTGCCGTTCCAGGTGAAGAAGGGCGGCGACGGCGGCCTGATCACCAAGATCGCCGACCTCGTGCACGAGAAGAAGATCGCCGAGATCTCCGACCTGCGCGACGAGTCCGACGGGCGCGGCATGCGCCTCGTGATCGAGCTCAAGCGCGACGTCATCCCCAAGGTCGCGCTGAACAAGCTCTACAAGCACACGCCGATGCAGTCGACGTTCGGCGTCAACACCGTCGCGCTGGTCGACGGCGTCCCGCGCACGCTGTCGCTGCGCGAGGTGATCGGCGCCTACGTCAACCACCAGCGCGAGGTCGTCGTCCGCCGCGCCAAGCACGAGCTCGACGAGAAGGAGGCGCGCCAGCACGTCCTCGATGGCCTGCTGATCGCGATCGACAACCTCGACGCGGTCATCGCCCTGATCCGCGCTTCGCCCGACCGCGAGAGCGCCGCGCACCGGCCTCGTCGAGCAGTTCGACGCTGACGCGTCATCCAGGCCGAGGCGATCCTCGCCCTGCGCCTGTCGCAGCTCACGGCGCTCGAGTCCGACGCGATCAAGCAGGAGCACGCCGACATCACCGAGCGCATCGCGCGAGCTGCGCGACGCTGCTCGGCGACGAGGCCAAGGTGCTGGCGCCTGATCAAGGAGGAGCTGGCGGAGATCCGCGAGCGCTTCGGCGACGCGCGGCGCACCGACATCACCGCCTCCGAGGACGAGATCGACATCGAGGACCTGATCGCCGACCAGCAGATGGTCATCACGATCACCAAGACCGGCTACATCAAGTCGCTGCCGCTGACGACCTACCGCAGCCAGCACCGCGGCGGCGTCGGCGTGACCGGGATGGACATGAAGGACGGCGACTTCATCGAGCACCTGTTCATCTGCTCGACCCACGACTACCTGCTGTTCTTCACCAACCGCGGCAAGGTCTACCGCTCCAAGGTCTACGAGCTGCCCGAGGCCCAGCGCACGGCCAAGGGCCGCGCGCTGGTCAACATCCTGCCGCTGCGCGACGGCGAGCGCGTGCAGTCGGTGCTCGTCGACGCGCGACTTCACCGAGGGCAAGTACCTCGTCTTCGCGACCCGCAACGGGATCGTCAAGAAGACCGAGTTCCTGGCCTACAACACGCCGATCAAGGCCGACGGCATCATCGCGATCAACATCCGCGACGACGACGAGCTGGTCGCCGTGCGCGAGACGTCGGGCGACGACGAGATCCTGATGATCTCCCGCGAGGGCCTCGCCGTCCGCTTCCACGAGGACGGTCTGCGGCCGATGGGCCGCGCGACCTCCGGCGTGCGCGGGATGAACGTCGCCGGCAAGGACAACGCGGTCCTGGCGATGGACATCGCGCGCGACGAGCAGGAGGTCCTCGTCGTGACCGAGAACGGCTTCGGCAAGCGCACGGCGGTCAGCGAGTACCGCAAGACATCGCGCGGCGCCAAGGGCGTGCAGACGATCAAGTTCTCCGAGAAGCGCGGCGGGCTCGCCGCGGCGCTCGTCGTGCGCCCGCACGAGGAGCTGGTCTTCATCTCCGAGAACGGCATGGTCCAGCGCACCGGCGTTGCCGGCATCCGCCAGACCGGCCGCGCCGCCCAGGGGGTCACGGTGATGAACGTCCGCGACGACGACCGCGTGTCGGCCGTCGCGCTGATCGTCGAGTCCGACGAGGACACCGCCGCGAAGGTCGACGAAGGCCCCGCGGCCGGCGGCGACGAGCCGGCCGGCCTGCACGGCGCGCTGGAGATGCACGACGCGCCGGAGGGCACGATCATCGACGACGAGCCTGGCGACGACGCGCCCGACGCCGAGTAGCCGGGCGGAACTACATGGCGATCGGGGCGCGGTCGCGGAACGCCCCGCCCTGCGGGACGGCGCCGGCTGGCATCGTGGCCAGCCAGACGACGCTGTCGGCGCCCTGAGCCGGCGTTCGCGGCGCCGATGACGTGCCCATGTCGGTGGCGACCCAGCCGGGGCAGACGACGTTGATGCGGACATCGGTGTCGGCGAGCTCGGCGGCGAGCACCCGCGTCATCGCGTTGAGCGCGGTCTTGCTCACCCGATAGCCCGGCGTCCCGCCGCCCATGTCGGTCAGCGAGCCCATGCCGGAGGTCAGGCTCACGATGCGCCCCTCCGGGGCTGCCCGCAGCAGGGGCAGGGCGGCCGCGGTCAGGCGCCACGTGCCGATCAGGTTGACCTCGAGCGTGTCGCGCACGAGGCCGAGATCGGGCTCGGTCGCCCGGCCTGCGGCGTCGAGCAGGACGCCGGCGCTGTTGACGAGCACGTCAAGGCGCCCGTGGCGGCGCTGCACCTCCTCGATCGCGGCGGCGACACTGGCGTCGTCGGTGATATCGAGCCCGACCACCTCGGCGCCCGGGACGTCGGCGCCGTCGGGATTGCGCGCCCCGACGATCGTCGTCAGTCCCGCTGCGACGAGTCCGTCGACGACCGCGCGGCCGATGCCGCGGTTGCCTCCGCTGACCAGCGCGACCCGCGTCATGAAGTCACCTCCGACGGGGCGTCCCGCGCTCTGAGATCGAGCTCGTCGGCCAGCGGATCGATGCTCAGCTCCATCAGGAACGCGAGCGCCTCGGTCGGCAGGTACTCGCGCATCCGCGCGGCGACCTTCGTGCGGTCCAGCGTCGCGACCGCGTCGAGGAACGCCTCGATGTAGCCCTGCTGCCAGTCGAGCACCTCCAGCCCGCACGGCTCGCCGTGTCCCGGGTGCAGTGTGGCGCCGGGCGGCAGGTCGGCGCGCACCCGGGAGATGTTGTCCAGCCACTGCGCATGGAAACCGTCGGCGAGGTAGCAGTGATGGCGGTCGTAGGCGACGTCGGCGCTGAACACCACGCGCGGGTCGGCCGCCAGCTGCCAGATCGAGTCGTGCGGCGACTCGCCGGGGCCGAGGTCGGTCACGCGCAGGACGACGTCGCCGGCCTCGATCAGGCTCACCGTCGTCGATGATCGCGTCGGGGAGGCGCCGGGTCGCCGCCCACTCGTCGCCGAACATCGGGCGCAGGATCCGCTCCTTGATGTCGTCGTCGCGCGCGATCACGTCGGCGACACCCTGCGTGGCATGGACCGGCACGTCGAGCCCGGCCAGCAGGTCGGCGAGGCCGCCGTAGTGATCGGGATGGGCATGCGTCACGGCGACTGCAGCGAGCGGCTTGTCGAGCGCATCGACGCTCGCCCGCAGCGCCCGCGCGTCGGACACGGCGAGCAGGGCATCGACGACGACAACCGCGTCGCGACCCTCCAGAATGTAGGCGTTGACCGGTGTGCCACCGGCGGTGCCGGAATGACGATGGATGAGCGGAAGGGGCATGCCGAGCAAACTAGCCCGACAGGCACGCCTTGACAAGTAGGCACCTTTCGGTTCCTATGGTTGTGTGCGCAACGAGCTCACGGCCCAGCCCAATGTCCTCGACCAGCGCTGCGAGTCGCGCCAGGCGCTGGATCGGATCGCCGACAAGTGGACGTGCCTGATCGTGTACGCGCTGCTCGACGGCCCCCAGCGCCATGGCGAGCTGCGGCGCCGCATCGATGGGATCTCGCAGAAGATGCTGACCCAGACGCTGCGCAGCCTGGAGTACGACGGGCTGGTCAAGCGGACCGTCCACGACGTCGTCCCGCCGCACGTCGAGTACGCGCTGACCCCGCTCGGCCAGACGCTGACCGGCCCACTCGTGGCGATCTGCCAGTGGGCGATGGACCACCTCCCCGAGCTGCGCAAAGCGCGCGCGAAGTCCGCTCGGGCCGCCTGACCGACGAGCCGTTTTGGGCCGTCGCGCGAGCCTGGTACATTCGCCTCACCAGAGAAAGGAGGTGGTCCGTATAAGTCATCACAGTTCTTGCGGGACCCTGGAGGTGGCCGGCCGCTAGGTCGACCAGGCTGGCTTCGAGCTAGCGAATCCACTCCGGGCCACCCCCGGGTACAGGTGCCGAATTGGTCCCACCGGCCGCACAGACAGCCGTGCCCGGGCCGCAATATCCAGTCAGTTGTTCAGAGGGCGTCCTTCGGGGCGCCCTCTGTCGTTCGGACCCGCGAGGCTAGGCCGCTTCGGGCAGCCACTGTCGCCACGACGCGGGGATCGTCGGCGTCGCGACATGGATGAAGATGTGGGGCGCCGGCGTGCGCGGCGCGCGCCGCGGGTGCATGTTGGCCTGGTGGGGAAGGTGGTCCCCCTTGCGCCGGTTGCACGGCGCGCAACACGCGACGATGTTCTCCCAGCTCGCCGGCCCGCCCTTCGAGCGCGGGATCACGTGGTCGACGGTCAGGTTGGAGCGCGAGCCGCAGTATTGGCACGACCAGCCGTCGCGCGCGAACACGGCGCGGCGCGTGATCTTGCGGCGGTGCGCGTCGCGCGGGACACGGACGTAGTGCACGAGCCGGATCACGACGGGGCGCGGCATCGTCGAGTGCTCGGAGCGCAGCTCGGTGATCGACTGGTCGACGAGCTCGGCCCTGTCCTTGAGCAGCAGCACGACCGCCCGGCGCACGGTGCAGACGTTGATCGGCTCGAACGTCGCGTTGAGCACCAGCACCCGACCGTGGTCACGCCCGCGCCGCCGGTGCTCAGCATCCGGCGCGGACGGCGGCAAGCCTGGTGGAGTGGAACTCCGCATGGGCGCCGCGTCAGTCTACTGACCGTGGCAGCGCTCTCGGGTAGCTTCCGAGCACGCGCAGCTCCTGGCAGTGGTGCGCGAGGCCGTCGATCGCCTCTGCGATCCTCGCCTCCGACGCACGCCCGTCGAGGTCGGCGAGGAACAGGTAGTGCCCGAGCCGGCCCCGCAGCGGGCGCGATTCGATCTTCGTCAGGTTGACCGCGCGCGACGACAGCTCGGTCAGGCAGCGCACCAGCCAGCCGGGCGTCTCGTCGCCCTCGCCGGCGAACATGATCGACGTCTTGTGGGCACCGTCGCCGGGCTGAAAGGGCGGCGCGTCGGCGTCGGTGGCCAGCCACACGAACCGCGTCTCGTTGCCGGCCTCGTCTTCGATGTGCTCGCGCAGGATCACGCCGCCGCTGACCTGGGCCGCGCGCCGCGGCCCGATCGCCGCCCACGGTTCCACGCCGTCGACGACGGTGTGCGCCGCCTCGGCCGTCGAGCCCGACGCCACCAGCCGCGCCTGCCCCAGCTCGCGGCGCAGGAACTCCGCGCACTGACCGAGCGCCTGGGGGTGCGACAGCACCGCCTCGATCGCCTCCGGCGCCAGCCCCGGCCGCGCGATCAGGCATTGGGTGATGGCAAGCACCGTCTCACCGACGATCCGCAGCACGCAGCCCGGCGCGGTCAGCGCGTCGAGCGTCGTGTTGACCGAGCCTTCCAGCGAGTTCTCGATCGGGACCAGCCCACGCTGGACCTCGCCGCCGGCGACCGCCTCGGTGACGTCATGAATCGTCGGGTAGCCGACCGCGTCGACGTCGGCGGGCGCGGTCGCCCACAGTGCCTCCTCGGAGAACGTGCCCTGCGGCCCGAGGTAGCCGACGCGCATCAGGACCCGTCCTGGCCGCCGTCGACCGCGGGCGGGCCCTCCCCGGCCAGCGCGCGGCGTACCGCCTCCTCCTCCTCGGGCGCCAGCTGCACGTCGCCATGGCCGTCGACGACCTGCTTGGCGTAGATCCGGGCCTGGTCGCGATGGGCGATCGAGCTCAGCACGATTCCCGACTTCGACGCGTCGAGCAGCGCGATCGACGTCGACTGGCGCCCCGACAGCTCGTTGTAGGCGTCGAAGCGCACGAGGCCGTGGTAGGCGACCGCGCCGTCGAGGCGCTGCTCGGCCGTTGTCAGGCGCCCGATCAGTTTCTCGGCCACGTCCTCGACGTACTGGTGCAGCGCCTCGAAGCCGCGGGTCAGCTCGGCGCCGTGGGCCACGAGGTCGCGCTCGCCGTCGGCGAGCAGCACGCGCTGCGACGCGCGCAGGCGGCGCAGGCGCACGGCCAGCACCACGCAGAACACCAGCGCCACGACGGCGACGGCGCAGGCGGCGAGGGCGACGATCCCGACGGTCGACGACAGCGAATCCACGACGCGTCAAGCATATGCGCCGTGAGGCGGTCGTCCCCTGGCGGTCTGTGCCCTACGTCCCGAAGACGACCGTGTAGCTCGCGTGGTTGTTCGACGTGACCTTCTCGCCCGGGACCTTGCTGATCGACACCGTGACGAGCGACGGCGACGTCGGCACCGGGTCGGTCAGCGGGATGATCGCCTGGGCCGACGAGCCGGCCTTGGTCTCGGGCAGCGTCTTGTGCAGACGGATCGTCTTGAAGCTCTGGCCGCTGATCGTCACGTTCACGCGGACGTCGATCTCGGGGTTGGTGCCCTGGTTCTGGAAGTCGACCGTGAACACCGGCGCCGGCTTGCTCGGCACATGGTTGGTGCCGGTCGTCTGCAGCGTGACGTCGCCGACCTTGACGTCGGTCAGGCCGTGGCCGTGGGTGCCCGGCGCGGGCTTGCCGCCCGGCCGCTTGACCGGCACGGTCGCGCCGAGCGCGGACGTGACCTGGGCGTTGTTG
This sequence comes from uncultured Actinomycetes bacterium, assembly GCA_963766605.1. Taxonomy (GTDB): domain Bacteria; phylum Actinomycetota; class Thermoleophilia; order Solirubrobacterales; family Solirubrobacteraceae; genus AC-49. Next base: position 89,359 of record CAVYAT010000002.1, on the reverse strand, counting down.
AGCCAGCCGAAGTTCGTCAGCGACTGGCTGGCGACGCGCTGCTGGTTGCTGACGCCGCCGTCGGCGAGCGCCTGCTGGATCTGTGGCAGCACGCGCTGGGAGTAGATGACGTCGGACGCCAGCATCGCCTGCATCTGGCCGGTGATGCGGTCGATCGCCTGCTGGGCCTCGGCACTGGAGCCCTTGCCGGTATCGGTCGTCGACAGCGCCGTCGTGATCTGGCCGGTGATCTCGTTGATCGCCGCCGCGCGCAGGTTGAGGACGAGCTCGAGGTTGTGACGGGCCTGGGACATCTCGCCCGGCGTGCTCAGCTCCTGGGCCTGCTTGGCGTCGGACTGCGCCTCCTGGTCGATCGCCTGGAGGCTCTGGAGCAGGTCGCTGCCGGTGCCGCCGCTCTGCAGCGCCTCGAACAGCGGCGCGATGACCTTCTGGTTGTTGTCGGTCATCAGCGTTGCGACGTTCGTGTTGAACTTGCGCAGCGCGGCCTTGTGGCGGCTGTCGAGGCAGCCGTGGATCGCCACGACGATGATGATCACGAACAGCACGGCGATGCCCAGCGCGATGCCGCGCCGCAGCATGATCTGCTGGTCGGCGCCGCCGGCCGTGCCGTCGGCACGCGTCCGCGGCGGCCCGGTCGACGGGCTGCGCGGCTCGGCCGCACGCCTTACCCGTGTGGGCTCGTCATCGTCGTCGAAGAACGACAGAATTCCGCTCCTTTGCAGGCATGGGAAGCGCCAGTATGCCCATCTGCGCCAAGCGGGCGCATCGGTGCAAGTTCGCGGTCATGCCGGACGGAGGGGCGTGATCGGGCAGGACCGGCCCCTCCGGACGGCGAACGGGAAAGGCGGTGGAGACCGCCGAGCACCTCACCATCTCGACCCGCGGACCCCAGCAGTGGGTGCTCGATCGCTACCGGCTGATCCGGCGGCTGGGCGCGGGCGGCTTCGGCGTCGTGTGGCTGGCCCACGACGAGCACCTCGACCGCGCGGTGGCGGTCAAGCGCATTCCGATCGAAGGCTCGGACCCTGAGCGCGCCGAGCGCGAGGCGCGTCGCCACGGCGCGCCTTCAGCACCCGGGGATCGTCGCGCTGTACGAGTCGGGCCGCGACGAGGACGCGGTCTACCTCGTCTCCGAGCTCGTCCGCGGGCGGACGTTCGGAGAGCTGGCGCGCGACGGCGAGCTGTCGGATCGCGACGTGCTGCGCGATCGGCATCGCGCTGTGCGACGCACTGGCCCACGCCCACAAGCGCGGCGTCGTGCACCGCGACGTCAAGCCGGGCAACGTGATCGTCCCCGACATGCCCCACGACGGCGCCGGGATCGCCAAGCTGACCGACTTCGGCGTCGCGCGGATGCTCGGCGACGACGCGCTGACCAAGCACCGGCGACGTCGTCGGCACGCTCGCCTACATGGCGCCCGAGCAGGCCGAGGGCCGCCCGGCCAACGAGGCGTCGGACCTCTACTCGCTGGCGCTCGTGCTCTACGAGGGGCTGGCCGGCGACAACCCGGTGCGCGGCCGCGGACCGGCCTCGACCGCGCGCCGGCTGGGCGCGCGGATGCCGTCGCTTCAGCGTTTGCGCCGCGACCTGCCGGCCGACCTCTGCCACGCGCTCGACACGGCGCTGCTGCCGCGTCCCGAGCAACGCGGCGACCTGCGCCGGCTGCGTCTCGCGCTCGCCGCGGCGCTCGACGAGGTCGGCGACGAGCGCGGGACGGTCGCCACACCCGGCGCGACCGTGTGGCCGCAGAGCGGCTCGTTCTCGCGTGCGCGCCTGGCGCGCCCGCGCGCGTCGGCACCGCCGGCCGGGGCGCCCGCTCGCGCGGTGGCCGCCGCCGCGGCCGGCGCCCTGACCTACGCGGCGCTGACCTCGCTTGACGTCAACAGCGCCGTGCGCCCCGCGCTCGCCGCCGGCGCCGTCGGGCTGGCCGTCGCGCTCGTGCCGCGGCTGGGCTGGCTGCTCGGGACGCTGGCGATCTTCCTGTGGCTCGCGGGTCCGGCGCCGGGGATCGCGCTGCTCGTCGCCTGCGCGGCGCTGCCGACGATGATCCTGCTGCGCCGCGCGCCCGGCGCCCCGTTGTGGGTGCCGGCGATCGCCCCGCTGCTCGGCGCCATCGGGCTGGCCGGCGTCTATCCGGCGCTCGCCGGACAGGCGCGCCGCGCCGTGCATCGCGCCGCGCTGGGCGCGCTCGGGCTGTGGTGGCTGGCGCTGGCCGAGCTGCTGACCGGCGACAAGCTGCTGCTCGGGCCGCCGCACGGCGCGCATGGCGCTGCGAGCTGGCGAGCCTCGGCGCCCGACGCGTGGCACCACGCGCTGGGGCCGCTGGTCTCGTCGGGCGTTCTCGCGCTGGCCGCCGTCTGGGCGGTGTTCGCGGCGATCCTCCCGCTGCTCGTCCGCGGGCGCTCGCTGCCGAGCGATCTCGTGCTCGCGACGATGTGGGCCGCGGGTCTGGCCGGTACGACCCAGGCGATCGCGCGCACGGTGCAGGGCGTGCCCGATCCCTATGGTCTGGTGGGCGGCGCCCTCGGCGCTGGGCTCATCGCGCTGCTCTGCGCGGCCTCCCGGGGCGTCGCGGCGACCCCGGTGCGTGCGTAGCATGGGCGTTCGCGACGCCGAGATCGGCGTCGCACAAGCGAGATGAGCGTCCTACGGAGCCTGGAGACCAAGATCGCCGGCCTCGTCGAGGGGACGTTCGGACGGGTTTTCCGCTCCGAGGTCCGGCCGGTCGAGCTCGCGCGCAGGCTCGCGCGCGAGATGGAGGCGCACAAGACGGTTTCCGTCTCGCGCACCTACGTCCCCAATGAGTACGTCGTCTGGCTGTCGCCGCAGGATCGCGAGCGCTACGACGGCGTCGAGCAGGCGGTCGGCGACGAGCTGTGCGCCTACCTGCTCGAGCACGCACGCCGCGAGCGCCTGGCGCTGGTCGCGCGCCCGGCGATCGAGTTCCGCACCGACGAGCACCTGCGCCTCGGCGAGTTCGGGATCCAGACGCGGCGCGTGAAGATCGCCGACGACGAGCCCGACGAGGCGATGCAGGCCGACCACGGCCAGACGATGATCTACTCCGCCGGCGCGCCGGTCAGCGCGCCTGCGCCCGCGCCGGTCAAGCACCCCGGGCGCGCGATCCTCGAGGCCGAGGGGCGGCGGCTGGTCATCGCCACCGGCGGCGCCGTGATCGGCCGCAGCCGCGAGTGCGACGTCGTGCTCCAGGACGCCAACGTCTCGCGCCGCCACGCCGAGATCCGCCCCGCCGACGACGGTGGCTGGACGGTCGCCGACCTTGGTTCGACCAACGGCGTCCAGGTCAACGGCCGCCAGACCCAGGGCGCCGCGACGATCGCCTCCGGCGATCGGCTGACGTTCGGCACCGTCGAGACGACGTTCGAGGTGCAGTGATGCTCGAACCGGTCTGCGTCGCGCTCAAGTTCGGCTTCCTTGCCGTGCTGTACCTGTTCCTGCTGTGGGTCTCGCGCTCGGCGCTGCGCGACCTGCGCCGCGTGCCGGGCGCCGACAACGTGCGCATCGACCCCGCGCACCCGGCGCCACCGCCGTCCGATGCGACCGGGATGTACTCGGCCACCACCGCGCCGAACGTGGCGCTCGAGCCGCGGCTGATCGTCGAGCGCGCGCCCGGACACGCGCCGGGCATGGAGTACGACATCGGCGACGGCGCGGTCATGGGCCGCGGCGACGCAGTCGGAGATCCGCCTCGAGGACCCGTTCGCGTCCTCGCCGCACGCCAAGCTGACGCGTCAGGGGGGTGTCGTCGTCTTCGAGGACCTCGGCTCGACGAACGGCACCTACCTCAACGAGGAGCTGCTCACCGGCCCGATGCCGCTGCACGACGGCGACCGCATCCGCATCGGCGACAGCGAGTTCACCTACAGTCCCGATGAGGCTCCGGGCTGATGCTGCGCGTCGCCGAGCACGTCGAGCGAACCGACACCGGTCGCCAGCGCCGCGCCAACGAGGACGCCTACTTCGCGCGCTCGCCGCTGTTCGCGGTCGCCGACGGGATGGGCGGCGCGCAGGCCGGCGAGGTCGCCTCGCAGATGGCCGTCGAGGCGCTCGAGCCCGGGCTGGCCGACGGTCCCGGCGCGGCCGAGGAGCGCCTCGCCGCGATGGTCCGCGACGCCAACGCCCAGATCCACGCGCTGTCGCGCTCTGAGGACGGGCGCGGTCGGGATGGGCACGACGCTGACCGCCGCCTACGTCGACGGCGACGCCTTCGCGCTCGCCCACGTCGGCGACAGCCGCGCCTACCGGCTGCGCGACGGCAAGTTCGAGCTGCTGACCGACGACCACTCGCTCGTCGGGAGCTGGTCCGCCGCGGCGAGCTGACCCATGAGGAGGCCGACGCCACCCGCAGCGCTCGATCATCACGCGCGCGCTCGGCCCCGAGGACGAGGTCGAGGTCGACCACCAGCAGCTGGCCGGCGAAGGCCGGCGACGTCTACCTGCTCTGCAGCGACGGGCTGACGTCGATGGTCCCCGAGGCGCGCGTCGCCGACATCGTGCGCGGCGCGCCGTCGCTGGCCGCCGCCGCACGGACGCTCATCGACGCGGCCAACGCGGCCGGCGGGCGCGACAACATCACCGTCGTCCTGTTCCGCCTCGCCGACGTGCGCGAGGGCGCCGATGTCGTCGCGCCGCAGGAGCCGGCCGGCGACGGCGCGGCCGCGGCCGATGAGCAGCCGACGATGGTCGGGATGCCGGCCGTGGCGGCGGCCGGGCTGGACACCGCCGAGCCGCCGGTTCCCGCCGCGCGCCAGCCGCGTGGCCCGGCGCCCAAGGCCGCCGCGGCGCCACCCGCGGCTGCGCCGGCTCGCGATCTCGATCGGCGATCCTGCTCGTGATCGTCGTGCCGATCGCCGTCGGCCTGAAGATCGCGCTGTCAGTCGGTCTACTTCGTCGGCACCAACCACCAGGGCTTCGTGACCGTCTACCAGGGCGTGCCCTACGACCTGCCCGGCGGCTCGCACCTCTACACGACCGAGTTCATCTCCGGCGTCGATGCCCAGTCACTGACCCGTGCGCGCCAGCGCAAGCTGCTGGACCACACGCTGCGCAGCCGCAGCGACGCGCAGTCGCTCGTGCGCCAGCTCGAGCTCGGGAGGCTCGCAGCAATGAGCGCCCGCAACCGCGAGCTGTTCGCGCTGCTACCCGCGTCGCTGCTGCTGACGGCGGGCTTCGCCGCCATCTTCATCCAGCGCCACGACGTGCTGTCCAACGTCTCGCTGACCTACGGCGCGATCTTCCTCGGGCTGTGCCTGGCCGCGCACCTCGTGCTCCGCTTCACGCTGCCCCACGCCGACCCGTACCTGTTCCCGCTCGTCGCGCTGCTGGCCTGCTTCGGGCTGGTGATGATCTACCGCATCGACGACAAGCTGGCGCGCGAGCAGGCGCAGTGGTTCGTGATCGGGCTGGCGCTGCTTCGCGGCGACGATCGTCTTCCTGCGCGACTACCGCGCCTCGAGCGCTACCGCTACACTGATCGCGATCGGCTCGGCATCGGCGCTGCTGCTGCTGCCGCGCCTGCCGGCATCGGCCGCAGGTCAACGGCGCCTACCTCGGCGTCAGGCTCGGGCCGGTCACGTTCCAGCCGGCCGAGTTCGCCAAGATCGGCATCGTCATCTTCCTGGCCAGCTACCTGCGCGACACGCGCCAGGTGCTGGTCTCGGCGCGCGGCGCTTCGCCGGGCTGACGATCCCGCCGCTCAAGCACTTCGGGCCGCTGCTGTTCGTGTTCGGCGCGGCGATGGCCGATGCTGTTCCTCATCCGCGACCTCGGCTCGTCGCTGATGTTCTTCGGCGGTTCCTGGCGCTGCTCTACGTGGCGACCGACCGCTTCTCGTTCGTGCTCGTCGGGCTGGCGCTGTTCGCGTTCGGCGCGTGGGGGTCGGCACCCACGTCGCCCACGTGCACGACCGCGTCGAGGCGTGGCTGCACCCGTTCGAGCCCGCGCTCTACAACACGGCCGGCGGCAGCTACCAGATCGCGCAGTCGATGTTCGCCCAGGCCGACGGCGGGCTCCTCGGGCGTCGGCTTCGGCCAGGCGTTCAGTCGACGATCGCCGCTGCTGCCCGCCGCGCAGACCGACCTGATCTACGCGGTGATCGTCAACGAGCTCGGGCTGGCGGGCGCGTGCGGGGTGCTGCTCGTCTACCTGCTGGCGGCCGAGCGCGGCTTCAAGATCGCGATCGCTCGCCCGCGACTCGTTCTCCAAGCTGCTGGCCACCGGCCTGACCGCGGTCTTCGCGCTGCAGGTCTTCGTGATCGTCGGCGGGCGTGACGCGCGTCATCCCGCTGACCGGCGTGACGCTGCCGTTCGTCTCCTACGGCGGCTCGTCGATCGTGGCCAACTTCGTGCTGCTCGCGCTGCTGCTGCTGATCTCCGACCGCGCCCGGCGGGAGGCGGCAGCTGCGATGAACGCGCCGATCGCCCGCCTGTTCGGCCTCGTCGTCGTGCTGTTCGCGGTGCTCGTCGCGCTTCACCTCGCGCTGGACGGTGTTCGACGCCGCCGCGCTGCGCGACAACCCGCTCAACCACCGCGAGCTGCTCGAGGAGCAGCAGCATCCACCGCGGGCGGATCCTCGCCGCCGACGGCACCGTGCTCGCCCGCTCGGTCAAGCGCACCAGGCCCGCGACGGACCTACGCCCGCACCTACCCGACGCACGACCTGTTCGCCCACGCGGTCGGCTACGACTTCACCGCCATCGGCCGCGCCGGCCTCGAGCGCTTCTACGACGGCGCGCTCACCGGCGGCGCGACGGGCCTGCGCACGCTGCTCGACCAGCTGCTCGGGCCGCCGCGCAGGTCGGCGACGACCTCGTACACGCATCCTCGACCCGGCGGCGCAGCGCGTCGCGCTGCAGCAGCTCGGCGGGCGCAAGGGCGCGGTCGTCGCGCTGGACCCGCGCACCGGGGCGGTCGAAGTGATGGCCTCCGTCCCCGGCTACGACCCCAACGACAGTCGACGATTCCGGCGCGTCTACAGCGCCTCAACCGCGACCACGGCCGCGCCGCTGCTCAACCGCGCGACGCAGTTCGGGCTACCCGCCGGGCTCGACGTTCAAGGTCGTCACCGCGACCGCGGCGATCGACAGCGGCAAGTTCACGCCCGACTCGCGCGTCAGCGGGCGCAACGGCGTCGACGATCTCCGGCGTGCCCCTGGCCAACGACGGCAGACGAGAACTTCGGCGACATCACCTCACCGAGGCGCTGACGCAATCGGTCAACACCGTCTTCGCCCAGGTCGGCGAGAAGGTCGGCAAGCCGACGATGCGCGAAGTACATGGAGCGCTTCGGCTTCGACAGCAAGCCGCCGCTCGACTACCCGCGCGACCAGATGCGCGGCCAGCGGCGAGTACCGCACGGCGGCGTCGCGCGTCCTGCCGCCGACCAGCACCGACGTCGACGTCGGGCGCATGGCCATCGGCCAGGACAAGCTCCAGGTCACGCCGCTGCAGATGGCGCTGGTCGCCGCGGCGATCGCCAACGGCGGCGTGCTGATGCAGCCGCGGCTCGGCGCGCGGATCGTCGACCGCGACGGCCGCACGACGCAGACGATCCGGCCCGCGGGTGTCAGAAACGGGTGATGAGCCCCGCGACAGCGAAGGCGCTGACGACGATGATGGTGAAGGTCGTCCAGCGCGGCACCGGCACAGCGGCCAGCATTCCTGGCATTCACGTGGCCGGGAAGACCGGCACGGCAGAGATCGCAGTTCGGCAACCAGATCAACAATGCGTGGTTCATCGCCTTCGCCCCCGTCAGCCGCCGCGCGTCGCCGTGGCCGTGCTGATGAAGAACGTGCCCGGGTTCGGCGGCAACGTCGCCGCGCCGATCGCCAAGGCCGTGATGCGAGTCGCTGCTGCGATGAGCGAGCGCCTCGACAGCGGCTCGATCGTCGACGGGCGCTACCGCATCCACCACCGCCTCGGCGCGGGCGGGATGGCCGAGGTCTACTGCGCCGAGGACCTGCAGCTCGGGCGCAAGGTCGCGCTGAAGCTCCTGTACCGCCGCTTCGCCGAGGACGACGAGTTCGTCGAGCGCTTCCGCCGCGAGGCCTCGAGCGCCGCCGGGCTTCAGCACCAGCATGTCGTCGCCGTCTACGATCGCGGCGAGTTCGACGGCACCTACTACATCGCGATGGAGTACCTCGACGGGCGGACGCTGAAGGCGATCATCACCGAGGAGGCGCCGCTGGAGCCCGAGCGGGCGATCGACCTGACGACCCAGATCCTGCGCGCCGCGCGCTTCGCCCACCGCCGCGGGATCATCCACCGCGACCTCAAGCCCCACAACGTGATCGTCGACGCCGAGGGCCGGGCCAAGGTCACCGACTTCGGGATCGCCCGAGCCGGCGCATCGGACATGACGCAGACCGGCTCGATCATGGGCACGGCGCAGTACCTGTCGCCCGAGCAGGCCCAGGGCCACGCGGTCTCCGAGCGCTCCGACATCTACTCGATCGGGGTCATGCTCTACGAGATGCTGACCGGCCGGGTGCCGTTCGACGGCGAGAGCGCCGTGTCGATCGCGCTCAAGCACGTCAGCGAGCAGCCCGAGCGCCCGAGCACCTACAACGCGGCGATCTCGGTCGGCCTCGAGGCGGTGGTGATGCGCGCCCTGGCCAAGGACCCGGCGGCGCGCTTCCCCGACGCCGACGCGTTCATGGGCGCGCTGGAGGCGGCCCGAACCGGCGATCCCAACGCGGCCGGCGTGCCGCCCGTCGACACGACGCAGTTCATCGGACGCGTGCCGGTCGTGCCGGTCGCGGCCGCGACCGGAGAGGTCGCGGCGGCCTACACCGACGGCGGAACGCTGCCCCCCGACCCGGGCCCGCCGATCGACGACGGCTCCGAGCGCGAGGGTCGCTGGTGGCTGTGGGTGGTCGGGGGGGTCGCCGCGCTGGCGATCCTCGTCGTCGCCGCGGTGCTGCTGTTCTCCGGTGGCAAGACGTACGCGGTACCACCGGTGGTCGGCGTCGGGCGGGCGACCGCGGAGCTCGAGCTTCGCAACCTCGGCTTCTCGACCGACTCGACGACCGCGCCGTCGTCACAGCCGGTCGGCAACGTCATCGGCCAGGACCCGGCGGCCGGAGCGAAGATCGAGCACGGTGCGACGGTTCACCTCGTGGTCTCCAGCGGCCCGGTGCGCCAGACGATCCCGCCGGTCACCGGGATGGGCCGAAACCAGGCGACGAACGTCCTCAACCAGGCCGGATTCAAGACCGTCAACCAGGTCTACAAGTTCTCCGGCGGCGTGACGACCAACCACGTCATCTCGGTCTCGCCGCAGGAGGGCCAGAACGTGGCGACGACGTTCCCGATCACGCTGACCGTGTCCAAGGGCGCCCAGAAGGTTCAGGTACCCGACGAGACCGGCAAGACCCAGGGCGACGCGATCCACGACCTGCAGAACGCCGACCTGCGCTACGGCCTCACCCAGCAGCCGTCCAGCGAAGCGCCGGGCACGGTGCTGGCGCAGACCCCGACGGCGGGGACCCATGTGCCCAAGCACACCATCGTCACGCTGACGATCGCCACGACCGTCGATGTGCCCGACGTGACCGGCCTGACCCAGCTGACCGCGCGCACGCAGCTCAAGAACGCGGGCTTCGCGGTGTCGGTGACGACCGTCGACACGAGCGACAAGGGCCAGAACTTCATCGTCCAGTCCCAGAGGCCTGATGGGGGGGCGCCGGCGCGCAAGGGCGCGACGGTGACGATCACCGTCGCGATGTACGTCCCGGCGTCGACGCCGCCACCCACGACGCCGCCGCCGACCACGACCACGGGCACGACGACGCCGACGGTGCCGGCCGGATGAGGGTCGCCGTCCTGCGCGGCGGGCGGTCGTCCGAGCACGAGGTATCGCTCAACAGCGGCGCCTCGGTCGCCGACGGGCTGTCCGGCGCCGGGCACGACGTCGTGATCATCGAGGTCGGGCGCGACGGGCACTGGCGCGTCGACGGCGCGGAGATCGCCCTGGCGGCGGGCGGCGGGCTGCTCTCGTGCGATGTCGCGTTCCCGGTCCTGCACGGTCCGTTCGGCGAGGACGGCACGGTCCAGGGCCTGTTCGAGATCCTCGACGTGCCGTACGTCGGCGCCGGGGTGCTGGCCAGCGCCGCATGCATGGACAAGGTCGTGTTCAAGGAGCTCATGGCCCAGGCCGGGCTGCCGCAGGTCGGCTACGTGCTGATGATCGAGGGCGACTCGCCGGCCGGAGCCGCGGCGCTCGGGTACCCGTGCTGGGTCAAGCCGGCGCGGCTGGGGTCGTCGGTCGGGATCGCGCGGGTGGCGCAGGAGTCCGAGCTCGAGCCGGCGCTGCGCACGGCGTTCGCCCACGACCCGCGGGTGATCGTCGAGGCCAGCGCGCCGGGGATCGAGGTCGAGTGCGCCGTGCTCGGCCACACCCTTTCGGCACAGGCGAGCACGCCGGGGGAGATCGTGCTGCGCAAGGGGTCCGGCTGGTACGACTACGAGGCCAAGTACTCGCCGGGCGGAATGGAGCTCGAGGTGCCGGCGCGGATCTCGGGCGTGGCGACGCGAGCGCGTGCAGGAGCTGGCCGTCGCCGCGTTCGCGGCGTCGGGCTGCAGCGGGCTCGCGCGGGCCGACTTCTTCGTCGACGGCGACGACGTATTGGTCAACGAGCTCAACACGATGCCCGGGTTCACCGTGACGTCGGTCTACGGGAAGCTGTGGGAGGCGTCGGGCGTGCCCTACGGCGAGCTCGTCACGCGGTTGTGTGAGATCGCCGTGCAGCGCCACGAGCGCGAGCGCGCGTATCGTTTCTGAGCGTGTTCCTCGTCATCCAACACCGCCGCGGCCCAGAGTGGAAGCCGGGCGCGGCGCTGACCGAGCAACCGCGATTCGAGGAGCACGCGGCGTTCATGGATGGGCTCGTCGACTCGGGCTTCATCGTGCTGGCCGGGCCGCTGGGCGACGAGTACCGCGTCGTCTACGCGATCGACGCCTCGTCCGAGGACGAGGTCCGCGAAACCCTGGCCGCCGACCCGTGGACGGGGACCCATCTGGTGATCGATTCGATCGAGCCGTGGACGATCCGGCTCACTGGTACAGGGCGATCTCCGCGATCTTGACCTCGTGGCCGCCAGGCGGCAGCGCGGTGATCCACAACAGGTAGTGGCGGTAGCGGACGGTGTTGTCGTCGAAGTTGAACTGCTGCTTGCGGATCGCCGATCCGGTCGAGTCGAGCTTGGTCCAGGTGGGGTCCTGGCCCGGAGCCCCGGTCGGCGCGTCGGGCGCGGCCGATCCGTAGACGGTCGCTGCGTAGCCCGGCGTCGTAGACAGGACCTTCATCGCGCGCGCAGCCACGGCCGGGTCGGTGTCGATGAAGATCCCGACACCGGCCTTCTGAAGTTGGCCGGTGAGGTAGTTCTCGGTGGACCACGAGGTGTCGGGCTGGCCGTCGATCGCCGCCTTGACCGTGTCGGGGTGCTCGGAGCTGTCGCCGAGCGGGTCGAAGTCGTGGGCGGCGTCGCTGGCCAGCCCGACGGGCTGGAGCGTGAGCGCCGGCTTGCCGTGTTTGACCGGCGTCGTCGTCGGACTCGCCACCACCGGCGCGATCGGCGCGCCACGGTGCGCGTTGTCGGCCAGGAAGATGACCGCGATGATCGCCACCACGGCGAGCAGCGCGAACGCGGCGATCAGCCGGTGGGGGTGGCGCATGCGCAGCGGCAGCCGCCGCCGCGCCGGCTCGGGCAGCGTGCGCAGGACGTTGGACGCCTCGCCGCCGGTGTGGCCCGAGCGCGCCGTCTCGATCGACAAGACGTCCTCGAGGTCGGCGATCATCTCGTCGGCGTCGGGGTAGCGCTCGTCGAGGTCCTTGGCCGTCGCGCGGTCGACGACGGCGGCCAGCGCGCTCGAGACCTCGGGGCGGCGGACCTGGACGTCGGGCAGCTCGTCGCGGACGTGCTTCATCGCGACGCTGACCTGGTTCTCGCCGTGGAACGGGATGTCTCCGGTCAGCATCTCGAACAGCACGATGCCCAGCGAGTAGAGGTCGCTCTGGCCGGTCACCGGGCGGCCCAGGGCCTGCTCGGGGGAGACGTAGTCGGTGGTGCCGAGCACGCGGCCGTCGGCGGTCAGGCCCTCCTCGGTCAGCGTCCGCGCGATGCCGAAGTCGGTGACCTTGGCCGTGCCCTCCTCGTCGATCAGGACGTTCTGGGGCTTGACGTCGCGGTGGACGATCTGGTGGTCGTGAGCGGCTTCGAGCGCCCGCGCGACCTCGATCGCGTAGGCGACCGCCTCGTCGATCGGCAGCCGCTTCTCCCGGCGGATGCGGTCCTTGAGCGTCTCGCCGGAGACGTACTCGAGCACGATGTACGGCGTGGTCCGGTCGTCGTCGGTGTCGTCCTGCTCCTCGCCGGCGTCGATCACTCCGACGACGTACGGGTTGCTGATCTGGGCGATCGCGCGGGCCTCGCGGCGGAAACGCTCGAGCTGGGCCGAGTCAGCGGCGATGTCGCGGTGCATCATCTTGATCGCGACGCGCCGCTCGAGCGTGGTGTCGAACGCGACGTAGACCGTCGACATCCCACCGCTGCCGATCTGCTGTTCCAGTCGGTAACGGCCGCCGAGCAGGGTGCCGACCTGCGAGCTCACACACGTATTGTGCGGCTATCGCAGGACTTCTCGTCACGTACGTCGCCAATCCTGCACAAACGCGCCCACCGCCAGGGGGTCAGACCCCGCGAACACTGTTGGGAGGGCCTGACCCTCAGTACCGGGGCTTTACGTGCGTTCGGCGGTGCGGACGGCGGCGGTGAGGGCCTCGCTGGCGATCAGGCCCTGGAAGGCGCCGATCAGGGGGCGGACCGCGGTCAGGCCGAGCCGGCCGCGGGCGTCGGTGGGGGAGACGCGGACCTCGGCGGCCAGTGTGGCGCCGGTTTCGGTCTCCGTCACCCAGCTCGCGTAGAGGACGCGGACGGTGCCGGGCTGGTCGAAGGCGCGAAACGCCTCGGGGCCGTCGAGCGTGGGGTAGTCGCGGCGCAGTGTCCAGATGCGCCCGCACAGCCCGCTGAGCAGCGTGCGCTCGGTGCGCTCGAGCACGACGAACGGCTCGTTGCGCAGCAGATCGACGTAGCGCAGGTCGGCCGCGAGGCCGGGGATCCGCCAGCGCACGAGCTGGCCGAGCACGCGCGTGTCGTCGAGACGGACCTGCGCCGCGGCCTCCCACAGCGCCTGCGGCGCCGCGCGCGCGGCGCGACGGTGGGCGACCCGCACCGCGGGGTCGGGCAGCCAGTCGTCGAGCTGCGGGGCGCTCACAGCCGTACGGCCACCAGGCCGACCGACACGAGCACGAGCGCGATCGACAGCGCCGCCAGCGCCCCCTCCAGCGGCGCGGCGATCGTCCCGGCGCTCAGCGGCTCACGCACCCCGTCGGTGCCGACCCGCTCACCGCTGACCGACGCCGTGCGCCGGCGCAGCTCGCGCGCCGGCGTGCTCAGGCGCCGCTGGGCGACGCTGAGCGCGCAGCAGCCCGCCGCCACCAGCAGCCCGGCGAGCCGCAGGTCAAGTGCCTGGATCCACCAGCTCGTCAGCGCCGGAAAGCCGCCCCACGCCAGCGCGAACCACAGCCCCGTATGGAAGCGACCGCCGAACCACTCGAGGTTGTAGGCGAGCACCAGGAACATCCCGGCGACGATGAACGGCACGAGCGTCCATGACACGTCGACGGCCACGACGATGCCGATTGCGACCGCGCCGAGCAGCGAGGCGCCCGCCAGCACGAGCAGCGTCGTGCGCGACAGGCCGGTCCCCAGCGGCCGGCCGTGCAGCTCGTCGAGCGCATGCGCGGCGACACCGACGGCGAGAAAGAACGCGACCAGCGTCGCCGCCAGCCGCTCGCCATGGACGACCGGCGCCGCCGCCGCGCCGAGCAGCACGTAGCTCAGGTGCCAGGCGGTGTACGGCGGGTGCAGCAGCGTGACGAGGTCCCGGGCGCGGCCGGGACCCAGGGCGTAGAACGCCGGGCGCTCAAGCGCGGGCTGCGGCGTCGCCATCGCGCACCCCGATCATGACCACGCCGGCCCCGAAGCTCATCCGCCGCACCTGCACGTCCGTGATTCCGGCCGCCCGCCACAGGTCGACCAGCGCCGGCAGCGGGTGGGCGTCGTAGAACGCCGCGATGTTCGGGCCCAGGAAGCGCCCGACCTCCTCCCACGCCGGCGACACGGCGCGGCCGATCAGCGGCAGCGCGACCCGCGTGTGCCAGTCCCAGAACGCCCGCGTCCCGCGGCGCCCGGGCACTCCGAACTCGACCATCCCGATCCGCCCACCCGGCGCCACCACCCGCGCCAGCTCGGCCACGACCGCGCCGGGGTCGTCGACGTAGCGCAGCAGGTAGGTGAACGTCAGCGCATCGAACGACGCATCGTCGAACGGCAGCGCCTCGGCCTCACCGACGACGAGCGAGACCGGCATCGCGGAGTCCGCGAACCGCGCTCGCGCGCCCGACAGCATCGCCTCGCTCTGGTCCAGTCCGACGACGGTGGCCCCGCGGCGCGCCAGCAGCGCCGCGACCATTCCCGTACCGGTCGCCACGTCGAGCACCCGCTGCCCGCCGTGCGGCGCGACGCCCGCGACCATCGCCCGGCGCCAGCGCGGGTCCTGCCCGAACGACATCACCGCGCCGGTGCGGTCGTAGGCCGCCGGCAGCCCCGCGAACAGCCCCAGCGCGTGGACCTTGCGTTCTCCCATGCGGCCATTCAACCGCACCGGCCGCGGCGCCCAACGACTCGGGACCGCCCCGAAGACGCCCGAGTATCACTCGCTGCGGTCAGTACTGCTCGCCGCCGCGTTCTCTCCCTTGACCGCCGCCCAGATCTCCTCGCGGTACACGGGGATCGATTTGGGCGCGTCAATTCCGATTCGGACGCTGGAGCCGCTCGCCTCGATCACTTCGATGACGACGTCGTCGCCCAGCATGATCCTCTCGCCGGGACGCCTGGTGATGATCAGCATGCGGGGCTCCTCCTTGGAGACGGTGTCACGAGCTCATCCGAGCCTACCCGTCCGACCTGCCACCCCGGCTCGGCGGCAGTTCTGGCCCGATCGGACCGTATCGGCGTGTTCGGTGCTCGGTCGGCCAGCCGGGACGCACGTTGACGTAGATTGGCCGCACGCCATGGCTGGTCTTGTCGATCTTGCACAGAGCGCCGCTTGAGCGCGACGCTGATCTCCTGGCGGGCGGCGGTGTCAGCGAGCCCGACCCGCCGCGCGGTCGCCTGCTACGCCGGGCTGGCGCTCGCCGCGCTCGCACTCGTCGAGCTGGCGCGCGGGTCGTGGGCCGTCGTGGTGCTCGCCACCGCGGTGTCCGCAGCGGCGCTGTGGATGGCGAACACCTGGGGTGTCCCGCGGACGGTCGACGGCTACCGCATGCATGTCGCACGGGTCTACGACGACCTGTATCGGTCGGCCGCGTGGACGTACTCGCCGACCATGCACGCCGCCCGCCTGTCTCACGAGCTGCGCCGCCTGCATCCGCCGGCGCGCTGGCGCGCCCAGCACGAGCAGCTCCTCCAGCTGGTCGGCGAATCGGGCGCCGCGCGCGACGCCGACCACCCGTTTCGCGAGCGAGCGCGGCGGACCGCCGCTCGGCGACGCGGCTTCGACGCGACGCTCGAGCGCTTCGCGCGCGACCAGTCGACGCCCGACGAGGAGCGCTACGTCGCCTCGATGCGCGCGCTGATCGAGCAGTCGAGGACGTACGGGCGCGACCAGCTTCCGGCGCTCGCCGCCCAGCTCGACCGCGCGCTCGCGCGGCTGCGGCGGATGCGCGTGCCGGCGGTGGCGGCGGCCGACCATGCGGCGCTCGTGCAGGCGTTCGGCGACTACGTCGTGGCGGTCAAAGCGGTGTACGCCGCGTGGGACGTCGAGGCGCCCGAGCCCGACGAGGAGCTGCTCGACGGCGCCGACCTGGCCAGGGGAAGGCTGGAGACCGCGCTGATCCCCTATCACCGGGCCCCGTGACGCAAAACGCCGGGCCGCAGGGCCCGGCGCTTGCATTCAGGAGAGAGTCGGTCTCCCCCCGGAGACCAGAAGGACGTGACTACGCGACGAGGCGGAAGATCTCCTCGTCGGCGTCGAGCACTTCGCGCAGCGACTTCTTCATCGCGCCGTGGATCTGGCAGACGCGCGACTCCGAGACGCCGAGGATCTCGCCGATCTCGGCGAGCGTCAGGTTCTTGACGTACAGCAGGACCGCGACCTCGCGCTCGCGCTGCGGCAGGCGGGCGAAGGCGGCGCGGAACTTGTCCTTGGCCTCCTCGGTCGCCGCCACGTGCAGCGGGTCCAGGCGCACGTCGGTCGAGGCGACGGTGTCGATGCGCTCGATCGTCGTCTCGTCGTCGCTCAGCACCAGCGTGTTCAGCGATGTCAGGTCGGACTGCGTGATCTCGCCGCGGCGCTTGCGCAGCTCGGTGACCGTCGTGCCCATCGCGTCGGCAAGCTCCTCGGTCGTCGGGCGGCGACGGTGCAGGGCGGTGAACGTCTCGACCGCGCGGTCGATGTCACGCTCCCAGCGGCGAACCGAGCGCGGGGCCCAGTCCTGACGGCGCAGCTCGTCGAGCACGGCGCCGTGGATGCGGGTCCACGCGTACTGCTCGAGCGTCGCGCCCTTCTCCGGGTCGTAGCGGTCGATCGAGTGGATCAGCGCCTCGAGGCCACAGGAGATGAAGTCCTCGACCTCGCAGCGGGCCGGCATCTCGCGGACCTTCTTGTAGACGATGTACTTGACCAGTGGCGCGAACGTCAGCACGAGACGATCGCGAAGGGTCAGGTCACAGGTCCGGCGATATTCCTTCCAAAGCTCGAGCGTGTCCTCAGAGGACAGGCGTCGATGCGGTGAGATGGTTGCGAGCTTCATGCTCGAGGGACTCCTTCGGTCAGCGGGGGGACGAGGTGCATATCGGCGGACTGGCCCAACTTCTTGATGGGACCCCTACCGCCATCCGTCTAGGCGCACCCTCCCCAGAAATGGGGACTCCAGTACCGCGTCGTGCGGCCGACTACCAGGGCGAACGCTCCTCCAATCGCTCGAGGGAGCCGTGATCGCACTGCGACTCATCGAGCCACTCCAGCGGTCGCTTCGTGACTCGGCCATGTGTCCATCCAAGAGATCAAGCCCATCACCCTGATGACGATGAACTGGCGTGTAGGCACGAACGGGGCCAAGGATGGTCTCCGGCGACACTCCAGGAGGAACCGGATGACGTTTGACGTGAACCAGATCGGGGCGGCGTCCCCCATGCCGGATTCGGGCCCGGCCGTGGTCACGCGCCCCGCAAGCGAGGGCTCCGCCGCGATCTACGACCTGACCGTGAAGCGCGCTGCCGCGTCACGTCCCGACATACCCGACGAGTTGTGGGACGAGGTCGACGCCGCGTCGCGCACCGCCGCGAACATGCAGCGCAACGGCCAGTGGCTGCGCTTCGATCGCCGGCTCGACGGGCGGATCACCGCCAAGCTGTGTGACACCGAGGGCTCCGTCGTGCGCCGGATATCGCTGTCGGAGGTCATCGACGTCGGGTCCCAGGATCCCGACGCCGCCGCATGACCGTGTAGAGCGCGAGACCCCGTGGCGAATATGTTGCGGGGTGTGACGGAACTGCCGGGAATGAGGCGCAGCTATCGCGGGGAGGGGCTGGATGAGGGGGATCTGGCGCCGACGTGGCTCGAGCAGTTCCGGCTGTGGCTGGCCGATGCCGTCGAGGGCGAGGTCGCCGAGCCCAACGCGACGATTCTCGCGACCGCGGCGCCCGACGGGCGCCCCAGCGCCCGCACAGTGCTGCTCAAGGGCGCCGACGAGCGCGGCTTCGTCGTCTACACGAACCTCGAGTCGCGCAAGGGTCGCGAGGCACTGGCCAACCCGCACGCGACCCTCGTCTTCCCGTGGATGGCGATGAGCCGCCAGGTGATCGCGCAGGGCACCGTCACGCGCGTCGCCGAGGACGAGGCCGACGCGTACTTCGCCACGCGACCCCGCGGCGCCCAGCTCGGGGCGTGGGCGAGCCCGCAGTCGACTGTGATCGCATCGCGCGCCGTGCTCGACGACGCGCTGGCCGACGTGACGCTGCGCTACCCGGAGGGAACGGCGGTCCCGCGCCCGCCGCACTGGAGCGGCCTGCGCGTCACGCCCGACGACGTCGAGTTCTGGTGCGGGCGCCGCAACCGCCTTCACGACCGCCTGCGCTATCACCGCGACGGCGCCGGCTGGTCGATCGAGCGCCTCGCGCCCTAGGCGATCTGGAGCTCGCCGACCGTGATCGCGCCCGTGCGATCGGTGACCGTGCCGATCCGCGCCGCGCCCGGGTGGCGCACGGCGAGCACGTCGGCCGCTTCGTCGGCCCGCTGCGACGGCACGACGGCGACGAACCCGCAGCCCATGTTGAAGACCCCCCACAGCTCGGCCTCGCCGACCTCGCCCCGTGTCCCGATCAGCGAGATCACCGCCGGGACCGGCAACGGCGCCTCGATCGACCACCCGACCGCCCGGTTCAGGCGCGTCAGGTTGTGCAGCCCGCCGCCGGTGATGTGGGCCAGCCCGTGGACCGGGACATCCGACGCCAGCAGGTCCAGCGCCGCGCGGACGTAGATCACCGTCGGCTCCAGCAGTGCGTCGGCGACCGACATGCCACCCAACTCGTCGGGCGTCGCTTCGAGACCCAGCGGCTCGAGCACGCTGCGGGCCAACGTGTAACCGTTGGAGTGCAGGCCGCTCGACGGCACGCCGATCAGCGCGTCGCCCGGCGCCACCGCCGCGCCGGTCACGATCGCGTCCAGCGCGACCGTCCCGACCGCCGTGGCGCACAGGTCGAAGCCGTGCGGTGACGGATGGCCGCGGATCAGCTCGGGGATCACCGCGAGCTCGCCACCCGGGATCTCGACCCCGGCGTCCTGCGCGCCCGCCCGCAGCCCGGTCGCGATCGCGGCCAGCGCATCGGGATCGGCCCGCTCGACCGCGATGTAGTCGACAACGGCGATCGGCGTCGCGCCGACGCAGACGATGTCGTTGACGTTCATCGCGATGCAGTCGATGCCGACCGTGTCCAGCCGCCCCGCCTGTTCGGCGACGACGATCTTCGAACCGACGCCGTCGGTCCCGATCGCCAGCCCGAGCGTGTCGGTCAGCTTCAGCACCGCGGCGTAGTGCCCGGGCAGGGGCACGACCCGTGACGGCGCGCCGGTGTCGATCTGCGACAGCACCGACACGAGTGCCCCGACCGCGCGGTCGGCCTGGTCGGTGTCGACCCCGGCGGCGGCGTAGGCGTCGCTCATCGGCGCCCATCATCGCGCAGCGCGCGGACCACGACGGCCGCCAGCCCGAGCCGGTAGAGCACGTACGGCGCCGGCGAGCGGTCGCGCTCGACCAGGCGGATGAGCCACGTCGACGCCAGCGTCGACGCAAACGACGCCACCGCGCCGGCGGCGAACGCGCGGCGCAGCGACGGCGACAGCCCGCGCCGCGCGAGCCGCGTCCCCTTCAGCGCGCTCGCCCCGACGATCACCGGCAGCGCGACGTGGCGCGACAGCGCGTTGGCGTCGCGCCGCCCGAAGCCACGCCAGCGCGCCGCCGCCAGCGTCATCCCGTTGCGCGACATCCCCGGCGCCAGCGCCAGCACCTGCGCGCCGCCGAGCACCAGCGCGTCGACGAGCCCCGCGTCGTCGCGGGCTCGCTCGGTCGCGCCGACGCGGTCGGCCACCCACAGCACGATCGCGCCGGCCGCGAGCCCGAACGCGATCGAGCCCGGCGTCCCGAGCCGCTCCTCGATCGCCCGCTCCAGCGTCAGCCCGGCGATCGCCGGCGGCACGAACGACCCGACCACGAGCACCGCGCGCCGATGGTCGAACCCGCGCAGCGCGTCGCCGACCTCGTCGTGCAGGCCGATCAGGAGCGCGGCGGCGGTCCCGGCGTGCAGCGCAACCTCGAACGCCTTGCGCAGGTCGCCGTCGAGCTCCGCGTAGGGCCACCGCAGCAGCCACGGCACGAGCTCGGTGTGGCCGCTCGAGGAGATCGGCAACAGCTCGGCCGGCCCGTGCAGTGCGCCGAGCGCGAGCGCGTGGGTGAGCGGGAGATCAGACGCCGGCATCGACGGCCGGCGTGCCACCGGCGTCGGCATCGGCGTCGATGTCCGTCTCGCCGTTGCGGCGGCGGCGGTGGCGCACGATCAGCCACACGACACCGGCCACGATGGCGACCACGGCGACGTAATCGAGATAGCCCATCGCGTGGCGCCAGTGCGTCCAGTTGGCCCCGACCGCCTTGCCGATCGACGCGAACGTCAGCGACAGCGCGAACGCGCCGAGCGCGGTCAGTGCGATGAAGCGCACGTAGGGCATCCGCGCGGCGCCGGCCGGGAACGCGATGAACGTCCGCACGACCGGGATGAACCGCGAGATCGGGATCACGTACAGCCCCCAGCGATCGAACCACCGCTCGACCAGCGCGAGCCGCGCCGGCGTCACGTGCAGCTTCTTGCCGTGCGTCTCCAGCAACTCGCTGCGGCCGAAGTAGCCGATCGCGTAGGCGATCGACGACCCGATCATGTCGCCGATCACCCCGGCGGCGACGACGCCCAGCAGCGTGAAGTGATGCGACGACTGCGGGTCGGAGATATTGAACCCGGCGAACAGCATGATCACCGCCGCCGCGATCGGGATGCCCATCGAATCGGCCGCGCACAGCAGCACGACCCCGGGCAGGCCGAGGTGGTCGATCACGTTCGTCGCGAAGGTGACGAGCGAGTCGGTGACGGAGGCTTCAATCCCCACGGGCCGCCGAAGGGTAGCGTTGGGCCCCGCATGGCCGTCCCGCTCTTCGATCCGGCCACCCCGCTGCGTCCGCTGCGTGACGAGCTGCGCGCGGCCGTCTCGCGCGTGCTCGACCGCGAGCAATACATCCTCGGCGAGGAGGTCGAAGCGTTCGAATCGGAGTTCGCCGCCTACGTCGGCGCGTGCGAGGCGATCGGCGTCGCCAACGGGACCGAGGCGATCACGATCGCCCTGCGCGCGCTGGGGGTCGGGCCGGGCGACGACGTCGTCGTGCCGTCGTTCAGCTTCTACGCCAGCGCCGAGGCGATCCCCGTCACCGGCGCCCGGCCGGTGTTCTGCGACGTCGACCCCGACACGATGGTCGTCACGCCCGACACGG
Organism: uncultured Actinomycetes bacterium; assembly: GCA_963766605.1. Taxonomy (GTDB): domain Bacteria; phylum Actinomycetota; class Thermoleophilia; order Solirubrobacterales; family Solirubrobacteraceae; genus AC-49. The sequence continues at coordinate 68,177 of CAVYAT010000002.1, read as the reverse complement.
TCCGCGCCGCGCTGACCGCCAAGACGAAGGCCGTCATCGCCGTGCACCTGTTCGGCAACGTCGCGCCGGTGCGCGAGATCGCGGACCTTGGGGTCGCGGTGGTCGAGGACGCGGCACAGTCGGCCGGGTCGCTGGCGGCCGGCAACGACTACGACGAGCACCCCGGCGCGCTGGGCACGATCGCCACGTTCAGCTTCTACCCGTCCAAGAACCTCGGCGCGTTCGGCGACGGCGGCGCGATCACGACCAACGATGCGGCGCTGGCCGAGCGCGTGCGCGTGCTGCGCTTCCACGGCAGCCACGACAAGGTCAGCTACCAGGAGGTCGGTTACAACAGCCGCCTCGACGAGCTCCAGGCGGCGATCCTGCGCGTCCAGCTGCCGCACCTCGACACCTGGGCCGACCATCGCCGGGCGGCCGGCGAGTGGTACGCCGACGCCGGACTGGGCGACCACGTGGCGCTGCCGACGCCGACCGGCGGCTCGCGGCCGGCGTGGCACCTGTACGTGGTGCGCCGCGCGGAGGCCGACAAGCTGATCGCGCGGCTACGGTCCGCCGAAATCCAGTCGCGCTCCTACTACCGCGTCCCGATCCACGCCCAGGAGGCGATGGCGGCCTATCCGCCTCGGGTCGAGCTGCCGGGCACCGACGAGGCCGCGCGGACCCATCTCGCGCTGCCGATCAGCGCGGCGATCACACGCGATCAGGTGGCTGAGGTCGCCGCGGCGGTCGCCGCGTCCTGACCGCTGCGGTGGGTCCGCTACGGTCCTGCTCATGGCCTACACGATCAAGAAGCTCAGCGACGTCGAGGACGCCGCCGCGAAGGGCGGGTTCGGCGAGATGGGCGAGGCCCGCTTCGCGACCGGCGCGCTCGACGCTCGCACCACCGGCCTTGCCTACCACGTGCTGCGCCCCAACCGCCGCCAGGCGTTCGGTCACCGCCACCAGGAGGCCGAGGAGATCAACGTCGTGCTGTCGGGCAGCGGCCGCGTGCGGCTCGACGACGAGTTCGTCGACCTCGACACGATGGACGCGATTCGCATCGAGCCGCAGGTCACGCGCTGCTTCGAGGCCGGTCCCGACGGTCTGGAGTGGCTGGTGTTCGGGCCCCGCCACGAGGGTGACAGCGAGCTGGTTCAGGACTTCTGGACCGACTAGGACGCACGGTACGCCGCGGGGTACGAGACCGCCGCTTGGTCGGCACCCTCCCTCGTATAGTGCGCCGATGCTCACGGGCAGGGTTCTCGTGTCGGGCGCTGTGGTGCTGGCGGTCGCGCTCTCCGGCTGCGGTTCGAGCAACGGGTCCGTAGCTCCGGCGGCGAAGACGACCACCCCGTCGCCGTCCGCCGCGCCGGGCGCCCTTCCGATCGCCGGCGCCGGCAGCGACCACATCACGACGACGCCCGCGCCGCGGCTGGCGGTCGCGGCGTTCCACACCCGCGGCGTCGTCCCGCAGGTCAAGGGCCTGCACCACAGCGCCGCGGCGAACGCGGCGCTGCTGGCCGCTGTGACGCGCGACGAGCACGCCTTCGAGCCGCGGGCCAGGATCCAGGCCGCGGCCGTCGAGCAGCAGAGCATGATGCAGGGGTCCCAGCCGATCCCCGCCTCCTCGGTGACGTACGCGGTGTCGCCGAAGCCGGCACAGATCGTCGCGACGCCGGTCGTCGTCAGCGCGCTGATCCCGGTGTCGCGCAGCAGCGTGTTCCAGCCCGACGACTACATCTCGGCGACGATCGACATGAAGGCCGGCAAGCCGGTCACGTTCGACGATCTGTTCAAGCATCCGACGGCCGCGCGCCACGCGCTCGCGCGCTCGGCGACGGCGCAGCTGTTCGGGACGGTCGCATGCATGAAGAACGTGCCGCGCAGTTACGTCAAGGGCCTACGGCCGACGGCGACCGACTACGCGGTGTTCGCGCTGCTCGGCGATGGCGTCGCGATCGGCTTTGGTGGCGATCAGACGCTGTGCGGACGCCAGTCGGCGACCGTCCCGTACGCCGCCGTGCAGCGCTACCTGACGCCGCTCGGCCGGCGGCTGGTCGCGGGCGCGCGGGCCGCGACGTCGGGCAACTGACACCCGGCCGATCCCGGTGATCGCCCGCTCTCATGCTGGCTTGCGCGCTCCCAGGCGCTCTACACTTCCGGCGATGCGCCGTCGCATGCGATCGGCGACCTTTCCGCTGCACCGGCATTCGTTCGCCCAGGTTGTGCTCGATGCGGTGCTGGTCGCGGCTGCCTACTTCCTCGCCTACCGGCTGCGGTTCGACTTCGGGCACCTGCCGCGCCGCTACGAGGAGCTGTTCGAGCGCACGATCGCCTGGACGGTCGTCTCCAGCGTCATCATCTTCGCGCTGTTCGGGCTCTACCAGAAGTGGTGGCGCTACGTGGGCCAGCGCGACTACATCGCGATCATCGAGGCGGTCGTTGTGGCGACGCTGTCGATCGCCGCGTTCGCCGTTGTCACCCACCCGGTCCTCGTGCCGACCTCCAGTCAGCGCGGGATTTCGACGCTGTACGTGTACGCGCCGACGAGCGGCATCGCCCCGGCCGGCGTCAAGCCGGCGCTGGCGACGACGCTGCCGCGGATCGACGGGCGCGGCCGCGTCTACACGATGACGCTGCGCTCGGGGCCGAAGTTCTCGACCGGGGCCCCGGTCAAGGCATCGGACTTCGCCGCCTCGATCGGGCGCACGATCCGACATGGCGGCCTCGTCGCGCGGGTCTATACGAAGAACGTGGTCGGTGCGGCCGCGTTCGCGAGCCGCCGCGCGCCGACGATCTCGGGCATCACGGCCGACGACGCCAACCGCACGATCGCGATCACGCTGATCAAGCCCGACTCCTCGTTCGAGCACATCCTTGCGTCGCCCTCCTCGGCGATCGTCCCCGCGGGCACGGGCGTCGACGCGCTGCCCCCGCACGTCGTCAGCCAGGTCGCCACCGGCACCGTCGACGTCAACGTGCCGCCCGGAGTCCTGACCCTGTTCTTCCTGCTGACGCTCGGCTTCGTCGGCGGCGCACGGTTCATCGCCCGCACCGTCTACGAGCGCCCGCTGCGCGGCTTCAAGCCCCGCGGCGACGCGCGCCGGGTGCTGATCGTCGGCGCCGGCGACGGCGGCCGGCTTGTCCTGCGCGAGGTGGTGCGCAACCCGGACCTCGGCCTCAACCCAGTCGGCTTCGTCGACGACGACGCGCGCCTGCACGGCCTGCGGGTCGATGGCGTCAAGGTGCTGGGGGCGCGCCGCGACCTGAACCGGATCCTTGATGAGGTCGAGCCCGACGAGCTCATCATCGCGATCCCATCGGCCCCAGGCGCGCTGCGCGCCGACGTCGTGCGCGCGTGCCGCGAGCGTGGCGTCCCGGTACGCACGCTGCCCACCGTGTTCGAGCTGCTGGCCGGCGGTGGCGGCAACTTCGTGCGCCAGGTCCGCGGCGTCGAGGTCGAGGACATCCTCGGCCGCGAGCCCGTGCGGGTCGAGATCGACCGCGTCGGCGCCTACCTGAGCGGCGAGGTCGTGATGGTCACCGGCGCCGGCGGCTCGATCGGCTCGGAGCTGTGCCGCCAGATCGCGCGCGTCGCGCCGCGCAAGCTGATCCTGCTCGACCACGCCGAGGAGCACCTGTTCCGCATCCAGCGCGAGCTCGAGGACGACCGCCACGTGCACCCGTCGACGATCGAACCGGTGCTTGCCGACTGCAAGGAGGGCGAGCGCATGCGCGAGGTGCTGGCCGAGCACCGACCCGCGGTGGTCTTCCACGCGGCGGCCTACAAGCACGTCGGGCTCATGGAGCGAAACCCGGTCGAGGCGGTGCGCAACAACGCGATCGCCACGCGGCTGATGGCGCGGATCTGTGGCGAGTCGGCGGTCAAGCGGTTCGTGCTCGTGTCGACCGACAAGGCGGTCTCGCCGGCGACCGTCATGGGCGCCTCCAAGGCGCTGGCCGAGTGGGCGGTCGAGGAGGCCCACTCGCGCTGGCCGCAGACGCGGTTTGCCACGGTGCGCTTCGGCAACGTTCTCGGGTCCTCGGGCTCGGTCGTGCCGATCTTCCGCCGCCAGATCGCCCTCGGTGGCCCGGTGACGGTCACCGATGAGCGGATGACGCGCTACTTCATGACGATCCCGGAGGCCGTGCAGCTCGTGATCCGTGCCGGCTCGCTGGGCACCGGCGGCGAGGTCTACGTACTGGAGATGGGCGATCCGGTGTCGATCGTCGCGCTGGCGCGCGAGATGATCGAGCTGTCAGGGCTCAAGCCCGACGAGGACATCGCGATCGAGGTCGTCGGCCGCCGGCCGGGCGAGAAGCTCCACGAGGAGCTGTTCAACGACTACGAGCGCCCGCAGCTCACGCCGGCCGAGAAGATCGTCCGCGCCGAGCGCGACCCGCTCGATTCCGAGGTCGTGGCGGAGGTCTTCGACCAGATCGGATTGCTCGTCCTGGAGGGCGATGCGGCCGGTCTCGCGGCCCGGGTGAGCGAGCTTTCGGCGTTGCGGACCGCGCCCGCGCTCCGAGAAGCGCCCTAGACTGCGCGCCTCATGTCGCTCGTCGCAGTTCTCGCGTTCGCGCTCAACCTGACGGACCGGATCAAGACCTACGGGGCCTACGCCGGTTTCGCGGCGATCATCGGGCTCGCCGTGCTGTCGGTCCTGTACTTCGCCCAAGCGCGCGAGGTCAAGCGCCTGCGCGCGTGGGCCGGCCGCGGCCCGGAGCGCGCGGCCGAGCAGACCGCGCGCACCGGCCCCGACCCGTCCAAGCGGATCGTCGCCGAGCCGATCGCCAAGCCCGAGCCGGCGACGGCGGCCGCGCAGACTCCCGCGCCGGCGGCCGGGGTCGCGGCAGCGACGGCAGCCGGTGCCGGCGCCGCGGTGGTTGGCGCCGCGACGGTTGCGACAGAGGCAGAGGCAGCGGCCGAATCCCAGAACGGCGGTGGCGACGAGGCCAAGCCCGCCGACGCGGCGGCGGACGGCGACGCCGCGAAGACCGAGGCGGGCAGCGAGGAGACGCCCGGCGGCGACAAGCCCGCCGCCGCCGACGAGCCCGCCGCTGAGGAGCCCAAGCCGCAGGAGGACAACCGCCAGTCGAGCGTCGCGATGGCGCCGATCCCCGCGTCGGCGCGGGTGCGCCCATCGGCGACGCCGCGTGCCGCGCGGACCCCGGCCACGCCGGTCGCCACGGCCGACACCAACGGCGACGGCGGCGGCCACCGCAGCCGCTGGATCATCGGCGGCGCCGTCGCCGCCGTGCTGGCGATCGGCGTGGTGCTCGTCATCGCGCTCAGTGGCGGGGGCGGCAAGTCCCAGCCGCCGACCAACCCGATCGTCACCACGCCGACGTCGATCGTCGCCAACAACCACCACACGACGACCAGCACGCCGGCGCGCTCCAAGGTCACCGTCGTCGTCCTCAACGGCACGACGACGTTCCAGCTCGCCAAGACGATCGGCACGCGGCTGTCGGGCGGCGGCTTCCAGGTGCCGGGGAGCCGTGAGGGCAACGCACCCGTCCAGACCCACGTGACCACCATCGTCTCCTACGCGCCAGGCCAGAAGGCGGCAGCGCTCGAGGTCGCCAGGAGCCTCGGTCTCGGCTCCGACGCGGTCACGGCGATGGATGCCGACACCACGGCCGCCGCCGGCCCCCCGCAGCCGACCGTCGTCGTCACCGTCGGCACCGACCTCAGCCACTAGTGACCTTCCTCGACCTCCCGTCGCGCAGCGTCAAGCCGCGCTCGGCGGGGCTGACCCACGTGCTGGATCGCGGGCTGTCGGTCGCCGCGGTGGACGGCCTGATCGAGGTTGCCGGTCCGTACGTGGACATCGTCAAGCTCGGCTGGGGGACGGCGCTGGTCACCGACAACCTCGAGGCCAAGCTCGCCCGCTACCGCGCCCACGACATTCCGGTCGTGCTCGGCGGGACGCTGACCGAGGTCGCGCTGAGTCAGAAGCGCGCCGACGGGCTCGTCGCGTGGCTGCGCGAGCTGGGGCTCGGACATGTCGAGATCTCCGACGGGACGATCTCGCTACCGCGCGAGGAGAAGCTGGCGCTGATCACGAAGCTCTCCGGCGATGGCTTCATCGTGTTCTCGGAGGTCGGATCCAAGGACGCCGAGGAGATCATGGCCCCCTACCGCTGGGTCGAGCAGATCGACGCCGAGCTCGAGGCCGGCGCGTGGAAGGTCGTGGCCGAGGCGCGCGAGACCGGCACGGCTGGCATCTACCGGCCCGACGGCGAGGTGCGCATGGGGCTGATCGACGAGATCGTCCACGCGATCGATATCGATCGCGTGCTGTTCGAAGCGCCCCAGAAGGACCAGCAGGTGTTCTTCCTGCGCACCTATGGCGCCGAGGTCAACCTCGGCAACATCGCCCCCGACGACGTGCTGAGTCTCGAGACCCTGCGGCTCGGCCTGCGCGCCGACACCGTGGGGCGGATGTCGTGATCTGGCTCGCCCGCCACGGGCAGACCGCGTACAACCACGAGCGCCGCTTCCAGGGGTGGCTCCCCGTGCCGCTGAACGACACCGGCCGCGAGCAGGCGCGCGAGCTGGGCCGGATCGCGGCGCAGACGCAGTGGGGCGCGCTGTGGTGCAGCTCGCTGGCCCGTACCGTCGAGACGGCGACGATCGTCGGCGAGGCGATCGGGCTGGAGCCGGTCCTCGACCCGCGCTTCGCCGAGACCGACTGTGGCGACTGGACCGACCGCCCGTTCGAGGAGGTGATCGCCGAGGATCCCGAGGGCTTCGAGGGCTTCGCCACCGGGCGCGCCGGCTTCCGCTTCCCCGGCGGTGAGTCCTTCGAGGAGCAACAGCGGCGCGCGCTGGCCGGGATCGACGACGTGCGCGCCGGCGCGCAACCGGCGCTCGTGGTCTCCCACGGCGGGACGATGCGGCTGATCCTCGCCCACTACCGGCGCGACGACGCGCTGCGTTCCCAGCCGCTGGCCAACGCGTCGCTGGTGGAGCTCGGCCCGTGAACCGGCTGGCCGCGGCCGTCTTCGCCGTGCTCGCGGTGGCGACGTTCGGTGCGTTCTTCGTCGCTCAGAGGCTCAAGCACAACCCGACCGCGGTCCAGGACTTCCACCGCTCGCCGGCGGCGTTCTCGCCCAACAACGACGGGCGCCTGGACACCGAGCGGATCACATTCGCGATCAAGAAGGCCGACGACGTGACGGTCGACATCGTCGACCACAACGGCGAGCCGATCCGCCGCCTGGTCTCCGACCGCCACCTGGGCGCCTATCGCAAGATCGGCACGCTGCGCTGGGACGGGAAGAACGCCGCCGGTCGGATCGCCCCCGACGGCGTCTACCGCGTCCGCGTCATCCTGCGCAGCCAGGACCGCTCGGTAACCGTCCCCAAGTCGTTCCGGCTCGATACGACGCCGCCGAAACCCGAGGTCCAGGGCGTGGGAGGCAAGGGCCGCGCCGGCCCCGAGGTGCTCGACGTCGACAGCGCCGGGACGCAGGTCCACGTCTACGCGCCCGGCCACCACCGGGTCGTCACGATCTACCGCACCGACGTGACCCCGACCGTCGTCGTGCGCCAGCTGCCGATCCCCGACGTCGCGCCGGCCCAGACGGTCGTCCGGTGGGACGGCAAGGACTCGGCCGGCAAGCCCGTCCCCGCTGGCGTCTACCTGGCCGGGATCCAGGCCCGCGACCGCGCCGGCAACCGCGGCGCGACGCCGCCGCTGGACCGTGCCGGGCTGCCGATCGTCCGCTACGGCCACCATGTCGCCGGCCACGGCGGCATCCGCGTCTCCGACCTCGTCGTCCAGCCGCCGCTGACGCCGGTCGCGACCGGCCAGGCGGCGCGGTTCTTCGTCGACGCCCACGGGCGCGCCTACCGCTGGTCCGTGCGCCGGCTGGGCTCGACGCACGTCGTCAGCGCCGACACCGCCCGCGGCCCGATCCTCACCCTGCCCGGCCCGCGCGGCGTCTCGGGCGTCTACCTGCTCACCGTCCACAGCCACCGCACGACGCTGCGCGTGCCGTTCGAGGTAGACGGTCCGTCGACGGCCGGCACCCCGAACGCGCGGCGCGGCGTGCTCGTCGTGCTGCCGGCGATCTCGTGGCAGGGGCGCAACCCGATCGACAGCGACGGCGACGGCGAGCCCGACACCCTCGATCGCGGCGTTTCCGTGAGCCTCGACCGCGGCTTCTCCGGCGACGGGCTGCCGGTCAACTTCGCCCACGGGGAGGCCAACGCGCTGCTCGGGCTGGACCGCAAGCGGCGACGCTACGACATCACGACCGACCTCGCCCTCGCACAGGGCACGGGGCCGGTGCTGGCGAACTACCGCGGCGTGCTGCTGGCCGGCGATGAGGTCTGGATCACGTCCGACCTCGCGGCGCGGCTGCGAGCGTTCGTGCGCCGCGGCGGGACGCTTGTGTCGCTGGGCACCGACTCGCTGATGCGCCGGGTCACGATCAACGCCCACAACCGCCTCGTCCACCCGACGACCCGCGCGCGCAACGACCTGTTCGGCGCGCGGATCCTGCCGCTCGTCCAAAAGCCCGTGACGCTGACCGTGCTCAAAGGCCCCAACTCGCCGCTGTTCATCGGCACCGTCGGCCTGTTCACCGGCTACTTCCGCTATGAGCCGACGACCTCGCTCGGCACGCAGCTCAGCCTCGCCGCCGACGCCGTCGACGAGGGCGGCCGGCCCGTCATCATCGCCGCCCACTTCGGCCGCGGCCTCCTGGTCCGCGTCGGCCTGCCCGACTTCGCCTCGTCGCTGATCGCCAGCCCCCAGACCGGCCAGGTCTACAACCGGATATGGACGCTCCTCTCCCGCTGATCATCTGCGCGCTGCTCGCCGCCGCGACCGTGCTCGTGCGGCCGGTCCACGCCCGCGTGCGCGCGGCGGCGATGCTGCTGACGCTGGCCCTGGCCGTCGCGATCCTGATCTCCGAGATCTACCACTCGTCGCAGTTCGCGGTCCTGCGCCACCACCCCGGGCCGGCGGCCGGCGCGGCGGTGCTCGCCGCCGTGGCGCTCGGGGCGATGGCGTTTGCGATCGACCGCCGGCCCGAGCTACTGGCGCTCGGCGCGGCGCTGACGCTGCCGTTCCGGATCCCGATCACCGCCGGCGGGTCGACGGCCAACCTGCTCGTGCCGCTGTACGCGGTCGTGGCCGCCGGGGCGCTGGCGTTCGCGGTCCCGCGGCTGCTGGGGCGCGAGCGCGATGACAGCCGGGAGAAGCCGGCCGGCTGGCTGGAGTGGTCGCTGCTGGGCCTCGTCGTGGTCTACGCGGTCCAGGCGTCGTACTCCGACGACTTCACCCGCGCGCTGCAGAACGTCGTCTTCTTCTACGTCCCGTTCGCGGTCATGTTCGTCCTGCTGCGCCGCCTGACGTGGACGACGAAGCTCGCGCTCCAGTGCCTCGGGGTGCTCGTCGCGCTGGCGCTCGTGTTCGTGGCGATCGGCTTCTGGGAGTACCACACGCGCCACCTGCTGCTGAATCCGAAGGTGATCGCCGACAACCAGTTCGCGCCGTACTTCCGGGTCAACTCGCTGTTCTTCGACCCCAACATCTTCGGGCGCTTCCTCGTCGTGGTGATGATCGGCGTGACCGGGGTCGTGCTGTGGACGCGCGAGCGGCGCGTGGCGATCGGCGGCGCGGTCGTGCTCGCGGTCCTGTGGGGCGGGCTCGTGCTGACGCTGTCGCAGTCGAGCTTCGGCGCGCTGCTCGTCGGCCTGGCGGTGCTGGCGGCGCTGCGCTGGAGCGTCAAGTGGGCGCTCGTCGCGGCGGCGCTGACGCTGGCCGTCGGCGCGGTGTTCGTCGTCGCCGCGCCGAGCACGCTGCGACTGCACCTCGGCGACTCCAAGTCGGCCGACACGGCGACCAGCGGGCGCTACGACCTGATCAAGGGCGGCGCCGACCTGTTCGCCGACCGGCCGGTCCAGGGCTACGGCGCCGGTTCGTTCCCGCGCCAGTTTCGCCGCCACGACAACGGCTCGAGCGAGCGCGCGGTCTCGGCGTCACACACCATCCCGCTGACCGTCGCGGCCGAGCAGGGGGCGATCGGCCTCGTGCTGTACATCGCCGTGCTCGCGTTTGCGCTGCTGATGCTGTTCCGTGGGGCGCGCGGGTCGCCGGTGCGCGCGACGGTCGCGGCGGCGTTCGTCGCGATCGTCTTCCACACGCTGCTGTACGCGGCGTTCCTGGAGGACCCGCTCACATGGGCGCTGCTCGGGCTCGGCGCCGGGCTGCCATGACCGCGCGGCGGGCCGAGCCGGTGGCGTTTGGCGCGCTCGGCTTCTTCGCCGCGATCGCGTTCTTCGTCACGCGGACCGTGCCGTCCTACGACAGCTACTACAGCCTCGTCTGGGGACGCGAGTTGATGCACGGCCACGGGCCGGACTTCAACGTCTACGAGGCGCCCACCCACCACCCGCTGTGGGTTGCGATCAGCGCCGTGCTGTCGCTCGTCGGCTCGTCGGCCGACCGCCTCCTCGTCCTTGTGTGCGTGCTGGCGTTCGTCGCGCTCGTGTGGGCGACGTACCGCACCGGCGCCGCAGTGTTCGAGCCGTGGGCCGGCGTCGTCGCGGCGGCGCTCGTGCTCGTCAGCCCGACGCTGCTGCTCTACACGGCGCGCGCCTACGTCGACATCCCGTTCGTCGCGTGCGTGATGTGGGCCGCGGCGGTCGAGGCGACCGCGCCACGGCAGCGGCCGCGCGTCGTGATGGCGCTGCTCCTCGTCGCCGGGCTGCTGCGCCCAGAGGCGTGGCTGCTGGCCGGCGTCTACTGGCTGTGGGTCGGGTGGCGGCGCTGGGACCTGCTGGCAATGGCACTCGTCGCGCCGGTCGTGTGGGCGATCGTCGACGCGGCGGCGACCGGCGATGCGCTGTATTCGCTGCACGCGACCAGCGGCCAGGCCGACGAGATCGCCCGCGTGCGCGGCCTGGGCCACGTGCCCCACGAGCTCGTCTCGGCGCTCGACGCGACGATACGTGCGCCGGTCGTGGCGGCCGGGGTGGGGGGCGCGATCGCGGCGATCGTCTTGTGTGCGCGAGGACGCAAACCGCGGGGCGCGGTCGAGGTGCCGCTGGCGCTCGTCGGCGGCGGGATCGTCACGTTCACCGCGACCGGCGTGGCCGGGCTGAGCCTGCTGCCGCGCTACCTGACCGTGCCCGCCGTCGGGCTGTGCCTGTTCGCCGGCTGGGTCGCGGCCCTGGCGGTGCGCTGGCTGGCCGGCGTGGCCGGACGGCGGGTCGCCGGCGTCGTGGTCGGCGTCGCCGTCGCGCTGGGGCTCGTCTACGCCATCGCCGGCGGGTCGATGCGCCGCGCGGTCAACGAGCTGCGCTTCATCCACACGTCGCACGCGCGGCTGGAGGGGATCGTCGACGACGAGGCCGTCGTGCTCGTGCGCACGTGCGGGCCGACGAGCCTGCCCAACTACCGGCTCGTGCCCGACACGCGCTGGGTTCTCAACACGGGTGCCTCGGAGGTCGTCGCGCGCAGCGACCATGTCCCGCCGCGCGGGACCGCGCTCGTCATCTCCGGTGCCAGGGCGGTCAACCGCTTCGGCCGCGCTGCGGGCGCGTCGCCGTCCGACAACCGCCCGCCGCCCGGCTACGAGCGCCTGGCCGGCAACGCGACGTTCACCGCATACGTGCGATGCGCGAAGCCGATGCCCTGACGTCGACGCCGATCTGCGTCATCCGCTGCCACAACGGGTCGTTGACCGAACGCGCCGTGTGTCCCAGCGCCCACTCGCGCAGCGCCGCGTCGGGCCGGACGCGCGCGCCGGCGTGGGCGCGCAGGGCGGCCGCGAACGCGTCGGCGTCGGGCGCCGTCGTCACCGCCCGGTCCCACGTGTGCACGCCGGCCAGCTCGGGCGACACGGTCGCGCGGCCGAGCAGCGCGTACTTGAGGATCCGGTAGGGCAGCGCGGCGTCGTTGAACGGCTCGCGCTTGAACGGGACGATGCCGACGTCGGCACACGCGATCAGCCGCGCGGCCTCGCTGTCGCCGCGCTCGCCGAGCCACACGAAGCCGGGGTGCTCGCGGCACCAGGCGTAGTCGGAATCGCCGGCGCACTCGTCGTCGTGCCAGGCGCCGATCAGCAGCAGCGTCAGCTCGGGCAGCTGCTCGGCGACCGCGCGCAGCAGCGTCCAATCGGTGCGCCAGCCCAGATGACCGAGCGACACCGCGATCACCGACGGGGCCGCCGGATCCGGCGACGGGAACCGGTCGGACGCCAGCTCGACGACCGTCGCCTCGCGCCCCGCCTCGGTCTCCTGGCGGGCGAGCGCCTCGGAGGCGACGAACGTCAGCGCGGCGCGCGTCGCGGCGAGCTCGTGTAGCTCGGCGAGGCGCGCGCGCATCTTCGCCGACGCGTCGTAGGCCTGCTCGTAGCGGTCCCAGCGCCCGTACCACAGCTCGCATCCGGGGGCCGCGGTGATCACCCCGCGGGCGGTCATGTACTGCAGCGGGTGGAAGATCACGACGGCCTTCGCGGGGCCCGGCAGCGCCTTGGCCAGCCGGCGTCCCTGGCGCGTCGCGAGGCCGTCGGCGAGCCAGCTCGGCATCCGCGCCAGTGCCCCGTAGGGGATCCGCGGTGGATCGGCCGCCACCACGCCGACCGCCCTCAGCAGGTCCTCGGCCTGGTCGCGCAGGATGAAGCGCTCGAGCGCGCGCGGGAGCAGCAGAAGGCAGACGCCGTCTTCGGGCACGCGCAGACCCTACGCGGCGAGCCCGCCGCGACGGTCAGACGATCTTGAACTCGAGGTGCTTGTCGTTCGCGCTGCGGTTGCCGGCCGTGTCGATTGCGACGGCGGTCAGGCGGTACTTGTTCTTCGACAGGACCTTGGTGCCGACGCGCCCGGAGAACGCGATCGCCTGGGCGCCGGCGGCGAGGTTGGCGCGCGTGATCGTCCCGCGGTCGATGAAGCGGGTGCAGGCCTTGCCCTTGCGGTGCTTGCTCGACTTGGCCACGCACTTGCCGCTGACCTGGACGCCGGGGAGCTCGAGCGTGAAGGCGATCGTCACCGTCGACGGCTCGGACAGCGTGAACAGGATCTTCGTGCCCCGGGGCGGCGGCGGCTTCTTCTTCTTCTTTGCCTTGGCGGAGATCGCGGTCGCGCTCGAGCTCGCCGCGAACGAGGCGTGGCTGAGCGCCAGCTTGGAGATCGTCGGTGGCGTCGTGTCCGGCGGGGGCGGCGGCGGTGGGAGCGGCGTCTGGCCGACGATCAGCGTCGTCGCGGTCGAGGTCGCCTTGAGGCCGGTCGGATCGGTCGCCGTGACGGTCGCGGTGTGCGGGCCGACGGTCGTGAACAGGTGCCCGACGACCTGGCCGGTGGCGGTCGAGCCGTCGTCGAACACCCACGAGTAGGTCAGCGGATCGGCGTCGGGGTCGGTGCCCATGGCGCTGAACGTCGAGCCGGTGCCGAGGAAGCGGTTGGACTCGCCGGCGACGGCGGTGACCGTCGGCGGCTGGCGCAGGTACTCGAGCGCGCCGCGGTCGAGGATCGCGCTGCCGTCGCCGTTGCCGTCGATCGGCCGCGCGTGGCCGGCGATGTCGGGTGTCGTCGTGCACGGCGGCGCGGCGCACGTGTCGCCGCTGTCGATGGCCGGCGAGTTGTAGCGCGGGCGGTAGTCGCCGCGTGCGGCGTCGACGAAGTTCGGCGACGCGTTGATGTTGTTGGTGAAGGTGGGCGTGCCGGGGACGGCGCCGCCGGGGTCGGAGGCCGTGTTGGCGATGTCGTGATCGAGGGTGAGGACGGCCGACGAGCCGCCGCCGCCGTCGGTGGTGCGGTCCTCGTCCTTGCTGAAGCCGGAGAAGATCGAGTCGGTGATCGTCGCCGTCGCGGCGCCGCCGATGCCGTTGACCTTCACGCCGGTCGGCCCGGTCCCCGCGCCGACGATCGTCAGCGAGCGCCCGGTCAACGTCGCCGTGTTCTCGGACAGCACGGCGACGTTGCCGGCCACTGCGTTGGACGGCATCGTCAGCAGCGAGTCGGTGATCGTCACGTTCGCGGTGCTCTCGGCGACGAGGTCGAAGCCGGTCGTTGAGATCTTGAGGTTGGTCGCGGTGAGCGTGCCCCCGGTGACGTCGACGCCCTTCTGCGCGGTGATCGTGTCGCGCAGCAGGCTGCCGGCGCCGGTCGCCGAGATGCCGACCGAGGTCCCCAGCGGCGTGGCGGCGGTCACCGTGCTGTCGGTCAGCGGCGAGGCATTGAGCGTCAGGCCGGTCGCCGTCGAGCTCGCGGGCAGCGTGACGGCGACGTTGTTGGTCGCCGTGTTGGCGAGCGTCGCGCCGCTGCTCGTCGTCCCGACGGCCTTGATCGCGACGCCGGACAGCGTCGAGCCGGCCGGTGCGGTTGACAGGTCGAGCACGGCCGGGGCCGAGGCGACGCCCTGCAGCGTGGTCGCGTTGTTGCCCGAGCCGGTGCCGGTGATGATCAGGACGTGGTTGCTGGGCGGGTACACGAAACCGCCGGCCGGCGCGGTGAACGTGCCGCCGCCGATGTTGATCGTGTTCGACGAGGAGTCGGCGCCGAGCGTGCCGGCGTCGGTGAGCGCCGTCTGGAGGTTGTTGCCCGCGTCGAACCCGCCCGGGCAGGCCGTCGACTGGGCGTTGACGCAGTACAGCGTCGCCCCGGCGACCGACGGTGCGCACAGCGCGAGCGCGGCAGCGAGGACAGGGACGAGCACACGGAGCGTGGGGCGCATTCGGGGCAAGGTAGCGTCGGGGCCAGTCGTTCTCCCGGGGAGTCGGCCTGCCAGGAGTGATCTTGAGGGCCGGTTAGCCTCCAACTCGTGCTCGGCTACCTGAAGCGCCTGGCCGCATCGTCGGCGGCCTACCAGGCGGCGAGCTTCCTGTCGGCGGCGCTGGCGCTGATCACGCTGCCGCTCTACACGCGCAACCTGACCCGCGGGCAGTATGGCTACGCCGAGACGCTGCTGACGTTCATCCTGCTGGCCAGCATCGTCCTCAAGCTCGGGATCGGCGAGGCGCTGCTGCGGTTCTGGTTCGACGACGACGATCAGCGCCGCCGCGACCGGCTGGCGCGCACGGCGAGCGGCTTCATCTTCACGACGACGACGGTGGTCGCGGGGCTCGCGCTGGTGTTCGCCGGGCCGCTGTCGCAGGCGATCCTGGCCAAGCACGACGCGACGCTGATGGCGTTCGCGGTGCTCGGGCTGTGGGCGTTCACGAACCTCGACGTGATGTACACGCTGCTGCGCTGCGAGGAGCGCCGCCGGGTGTATATGACCGCGTCGCTGAGCAACGTCGTGCTGACCGTGGTCTCGACCGTGGTGCTCGTCGTGGTGTTCAACACCGGCGCGCGCGGCTACCTTCTGGGCAACTACGGCGCGACGACCGTCGTGCTGATCGCGATGTGGATCTACGAGCGCCGGCGCGTCGCGTTCCACCCGACCGGCGGCCGCCGCGCGCTGGATCCGCTGCTGCGCTTCGGTGGCCCGACCGTGCCCGCCGACGCGGCGGTGTTCGCGCTGAACGTCGTCGACCGCGCCTACCTGCTGCGCGCCGACTCGCCGGCCGCCGCCGGGCTCTACGCGCTGTCGGTCAAGATGGCGACGATCGTGATCCTCGCCGTGCGCGGCTTCCAGGCCGCTTGGCCGCCGCTGGCCTACTCGGTCACCGACGAGGGCGAGGCGGCGCGGCTGTACTCGTTCGTCACGACCGCCTACGTGCTCGTCACGGGGATCGTCGTGGCGGCGGTCGTGCTGCTCGGCGACTGGGGCGTGCGGCTGCTCGCCGCACCGGCGTTCTACGGCGCGTCGGAGTCGCTGCCGTGGGTCGCGCTGGGCTGGTCGCTGTACGGGCTGTTCCTCGTCTTCGTGACGATCGCGGGGCGCGCGAAGATCACGACGCGGCTGTTCCCGGCGGCGATGATCGGGCTGACCGCCAACGTCGTGCTCCTCGTCCTGCTCGTCGATCCGCTGGGGATCAAGGGCGCCGGGATCGCGCTGTGCGGTGCGTACGTCGTGATGCTGATCGCGATCCACCTGCTGACGCGGCGGCTGTTCGTCGTCCCGTTCGAGTGGCCGCGCCTGACGCTCGCCGTCGGCGTGATGGGCGGCGTGTCGGTGGCCGGCGCCGTGCTGCTGCCCGACCACGGCTTCGTCGGCTTCGTCACGCGCGCGCTGGCGCTGTGCGCGATCCCGGCGATCCTCTACGCCGCGCATTTCCTGCACCCGCACGAGCTCGAGCGCCTGCGGGCGATGGCGCGGCGGCTGCGGCCCGCCGCGTCGTCCTAGGGGTTCAGCGAGCAGATCGTCTTCGCGCCGGCCCAGCTGAACCACGGCCCGAGCCTGCCGCCCGGCCGCGTCGGGACGCGAGCCTTCAGCCTGCGATACGCGAGTTGGCTGCTGCCGGGGCAGTGGCCGAGGTCGGAGGCCCGAAGCTCGATCCGCGCGGGCTGGGAGAAGTAGCCGCCGCCGGGCTTGAAGATCGGGTTCTTGCCGAATCCCGTCGCGGCGGCCGATCCCCAGCGAAGCCAGACGATGTCGAAGGCATGGCCGGAGGGGTCGCCGCCGTTGAAGATGTCGCTCGGCCGGTAGCCGCCGAAGCCGTCGCCGTTGACGGCGAACTTCTTGTTGCCGAGCACGACACGGCTCGACCCGGCGCTCGCCGGGGCGCCGGCGACGAGGGCGACGGCGAGAAGGGCCAACGCGGCGATGCGCATCGCCGAGACAGTAGCCGTCACGAGCTTTCCCTCGGGTGCGATTCGCGTTACGAACCGAGCCGCCCGTAGAGCTCCACGTGCGCCCGTGCCACCGCGTCCCACGACCACGGCCCGTCCGCGAGCGCGGTCGCCGCGTCCGACAACCGCCGCCGGCCCATCTCGTCGCCCAGCAGCCGCTCGAGCTCGTCGTGCAGCGCGCTCGCATCGCCGGGCGGGACGATCCGCGCGGCGCCGGCGGCGGCGACCTCGCCGAAGCCGCCGACGTCGGTCAGCAGCAGCGGCCGGCCGAGCCCGAGGGCCGACGCCAGCACGCCGGACTGGTCGATCTCGCGGTAGGGCAGGACCACGACCTGCGCGCGGCGCAGCACCGCCGCGGCCTCGCTGTCGGTCACGAAGCGCGGCACGAACCGCACGTCCCCGGGCGCCGCGGCGCGCAGCGCCGTGACGTCCATGCGCGGCATCCCGACCACCCACAGCTGCGCGTCGCGCACGCCCTCCCACGCGGCGAGCAGCACGTCGAGCCCCTTGTACGGGCGCAGCAGGCCGAAGAACAGCGCCACCGGGCGCCCGTCGTCGACGGCGGCCAGCTCGCGCGGCAGCGGCCCGATCACGCTGCGCAGGCCGGTGAACGCGGCGTGGGGGATCACCGAGACCTTCCCGGCTTCGACGCCGAGCTCGGACACGAGCCGTCCGCGGCCGTGCTCGCTGTGGACGACGACCGCGTCGACACGCCGGTATAGACGGGCCTGCGCGCGCCGCTGGCCGGGCCGCGGCTCGCGCGGCAGCACGTCGTGCGCGGTCAGCACCGTCGGCACCGACGACGGCAGCAGCCGCCCGTCAATCTGCTGGACGGCCAGCCACTGGTAGTGGGCGATGTCCGCCGAGCGCTGCGCCGCGCGCCGCGCGGCGATCATGTCGGGCACGTGTTGGACGAGCTTCGCCGCGCGACGCAGGCCCGACCCCGGCGCCCCCGGCGCCCAGCGATAGAAGCGCTCGCTGACGACGTAGCCGTCGGCCGACGGCGGCTCGCCGTAGCCGAAATGACTCGTCACGAGTTCGACATCGATGCCGCGGGCGGCCAGCGCGGCCGCCAGCGCGTGGTCGTAGGGCGGCGTGAACGCGCTGGGGTCGACCAGGTGGACTCGCACAGCCGCGAGAATAGGCGCCCTTGTCGATCGAGCTCTCGTTCCTCGTCGTCAACACGCAGCAGCGCGAGTTGCTGCTGCGCGGGCTCGACGCGATCGCCCGCGAGCGCGCCGACCTGCCGTTCGCCACCGAGGTGCTGGTCCTCGACAACGCCTCCGACGACGGCTCGGCCGACGCCGCGCGCGGCCACGAGACCGTCGACGACCTGATCGCGCAGGTGCAGCGCCGTGGCAAGGCCGACAACGACTCCGAGCTGTTGCGCCGCGCCTCCGGGCGCTACGGCCTGCTGCTCAACGAGGACTCCGAGCTGCGCCCCGGCGCGACCGCGGCGCTGTACGCCGCACTCGAGGACGACCCGCACGCCGCGGCCGCCGGCGCACGCCTGCTGCGCCCCGACGGGCGCCCGCAGGCCTCGGCATGGCGCTTCCCGACGCCGCTGACCGCGCTCGCCGGCGCGCTGTTCCTGCATCGGCTGTTCACCGTCCAGAGCGGCGGCTCGCAGACGCGCCGGGTCGACTGGGCGCAGTCGGCGGCGCTGCTCGTGCGTCGCGACGCGGCGGCGCAGGTCGGCTACCTGGACCCGGCGTTCTTCGTCTACAGCGACGAGGTCGACTTCTGCCGCCGGCTGCGCGACATCGGCTGGTTCACGCTGTTCGTGCCCTCGGCGGTCTGCGTGCACCACGAGCAGCTGTCGACCGGCGCCGTCCCGCAGCGGCGCATCGTCGAGCTGTCGCGCAATCGCGACCGTTACATGCGCAAGCACCACTCCGCGCTCTCCGCCCTCGCCGTGCGGTGGCTGACGGCGCTGAGCTACGCGATCCGCGCCGCTGCCGCGCTCGTCGTCCCGGGTCACGACCCGCGGCGCTACTGGCGCCACGCCACGGCCACGCTGCGCCCCGGCCGCGGTGAGGGCCTGCGCGAGGCCGCGGAGCGGCGCAACCGCGCTGCCAACCGGTGACATCGTCGCGTGAGGGCGGGTAGCGTGCGCGCATGTTTCGCTGGCTCGCCGCAGCCGGATTGGCTCTGCTCGCCTTCGGCGCCGCCGGTGTCGTGGCGTTCGTGCTCCTGGCCGGCGACCCGAGCAAGCCCGCTTCGCCGCCGCCGCCCAAGCCCGGATCGTTCTACGCGATCCCCGCCCATCTGCCCAAGGGCCCGCCGGGCACGATCATCCGCACCCAGCCGATCGGGCGACTGCCGCGCGGCCTGCGCGGCTGGCGGGTCATGTACGTCTCGCACGGCTACGACGGCCGGCGCGCCGCCGTCAGCGGACTGGTCATCACCCACGCCGGGCCGCGGCCCAAGCTCCACCGCCGGATGGTCCTGTTCGCTCACCCGACGACCGGGATCGCATCACAGTGCGGCCCGTCGGTGCTCGGCGGCGCGGCGGCGTCGCAGATCGACGGCCTGAGCTCGTTCATCCACGACGGCGATGTCGTGGTGATCCCCGACTACGAGGGCCTGGGCACCACCGGGCCGCACCCGTACCTGATCGGCAAGGTGACGGCGCGCAACGCGATCGACGCGGTGCGCGCGGCGCGCAAGATCCACGCCCTGCACGCCGGGCGGCGCTACGCGGTGTTCGGCGAGTCCGAGGGCGCCCAGGCGGCGATCGCGGTCGGCCAGCTGGCGCCGCGCTACGGGCGCGGACTGGAGCTCGTCGGCATTGCCGCGGCCGGGCCGCCGATCTCGCTGGCCAGCATGTTCTCCCACGGCAAGGGGACGCCGGCCGGCGACGTGCTCGCCGCCTACACGCTCTCGGCGTGGTCGCAGATCTACGACGAGACGAAGCTCGAGAACATCGTCGCCTCGCGCGGCGTGGCGGCGGTGCGCGCGATCGACAACGCCTGCATCCCCCACAAGCACGACGTGCCGAGCACCGTGCCGCCGGCGCTGATCGACCAGATGGCCTACCACCACAAGCATCCGACCCACACCAAGGTCTGGTCCAAGCTGCTCAGCCAGAACTCGCTGCGCCCGTTCCAGACGTCGATCCCGATGCTGATCAGCCAGGGCGCCGACGACAAGCTCGTCATCCCGCAGACGACCGAGGACTACGTGCGCGCGTTGTGTGAGCGCGCCGACACGGTCGCCTATCGCCTCTACCCGAACGTCTCGCACGCCGAGGTCGGGCCGTCGAGCGCCGCCTTCACGGTCGGCTGGATCGCCGGGCGCTTCGCCGGCCGGCGCGCCCCGACCAGTTGCCCGAGCTGACCCATCGGCGACAATCGGCGCCGTGACGACCGTGCTCGAGGTGGCGTTCTGGGTCAGCGCGGCCCTGCTCGTGTACGCGCAGGTCGGCTACGGACTGCTGCTGCTCGGCCTCGGCGCGGTGCGCCGGGCGCCCCGTGCCGCGGCGCCGGCGGCCGGCGACGCCGCGGCCGCTGAGCCCGACGTGTCGCTGATCGTCGCCGCCCACGCCGAGGCGTCGGTGATCGCGGGCAAGGTCGCCGACGCGCTGGCGCTGCGCTGGCCACGCGAGCGCCTCCAGGTCATCGTCGCCTGCGACGGATCGCCTGACGACACGGCCCGCCTGGCCCGTGAGGCCGGTGCCGACGTCGTCCTGGAGCTCGAGCGCGGCGGCAAGATCCGCGCTCAGGACGCGGCGGTCCGGCAGGCCCGCGGGACGCTGCTGGCGTTCTCGGACGCCAACGCACGCTGGGAGCCCGAAGCACTGCGCGCGCTGACCGGGGCGTTCGCCGATCCGAAGGTCGGCTATGCCTGCGGTCAGGTCGCCTTCGTCAACGACGGTGGCACCAACCAGGAGGGCGTCTACTGGCGCTACGAGATGGCGATCCGGGCGCGCGAGTCGGCGCTGGCGTCGGTGACGGCGGGCAACGGCGCGATCTACGCGACGCGCCGCGAGGCCTACATCGAGGTCGACCCGGTGATGGGTCACGACCTGTCGTTCCCGTTCAACATGGTCAAGCGCGGCTGGCGCGCGGTCTACGTGCCCGGCGCGCGGGCGACCGAGCGGATGGTGCCGTCGATCGAGGGCGAGTTCGCGCGCAAGCGGCGGATGATGAGTCACACGTGGCCGATCGTCCTGCGCGGCGGGCTGCTGTCGCCGCGCGGCTACTCGCCGACCTACGCGCTGATGATCGCGTCGCACCGGGTGCTGCGCTACGCGTCACCGTTCCTGCACCTCGTCGCGCTGGTCGCCAACGCGTTCCTGCTCGGCTCGGGGACGGTGTACGTCGTGACGTTCGCGATCCAGCTCGCCGTCATCGCCGCCGCGCTGGCCGGACGCGCGATCCGGGCGCGGCCGCTGCTCGTCGCGCGCTACTACGTCCTGACCACCGCGTCGATCGCGGCCGGCCTGTACGACTGGCTGCGCCACGGGACGACGGCCGGCTGGGACGCCGCGGAGGGGACGCGATGATCCGCCGCGCGCTGGACATCCTCGTGTCGGGCACCGTGCTGCTCGTGACCAGCCCGATCCTGCTCGCCGCGGTGGTGGCGATCCGGCTCGATTCGCGCGGCGCCACGATCTACCGCCAGCGCCGCGTCGGCCGCGACGGCCACGAGTTCGACGTCCTGAAGCTGCGCACGATGGTCGACGGGGCCGAGCACATGGGCGCCGGGATGGCGGTCAACGAGGGCGACGACCGGATCACCCGCGTCGGGCGGCTGCTGCGCCGCACATCGCTCGACGAGCTGCCCAACCTGCTCAACGTGCTGCGCGGCGAGATGGCGATCATCGGCCCCCGGCCGACGCTGCCTTCGCAGGTCGCCCAGTACACCGAGCGCCAGCGCGGGCGCCTCGCGATCCGTCCGGGGATCACCGGCTGGGCCCAGGTCAACGGTCGGGCGTCGCTTCCGTGGCCGCAGCGCATCGAGCTCGACCTCTGGTACATCGAGCACCGCTCGTGGCGGCTGGACGCGCAGATCCTCGTCCGGACGGTGCGGATGGTGCTCGCCGGGGAGGGGACGTACAAGGGCGAGACCGGCGGCTGGGTCGATCCGTCGTGACGAACGCGCGGCCGGCCTTGGTGCTGGCGCTGTGCGCGGCCGGCCTGCTGGCGGGCTGCGGCGCCGACCTGGCCAAGCCCGATCCGCCGCCGTCGCCGGCGATGCTGGCGGCAATGCGGACGTCGCCGTTCCCGGTCTACTGGCTGGGACCGGACTACCGGCGCGCGGTGCTCAACAGCGCGCAGCTCGCCGCGGACTCGGCCGTCGTCAAGTACGGCCAGCCGGCGTGCTCGAAGCAGACGTGCGACTACCCGATCGTCGTGACGAGCCTCGCGGGTTGGGACGACCTCGTGTTCGCGCCGCGCGGCGCCGTGTCGGGACCGGTCTGCTTCAGTCACCTCGGCCGCGCGGTGCTGATGGGCTGCCCGCACGACCCGCGGGTCCTGATCTTCACCGGCCGCTCCCTGATCGAGCTCGACACGTGGCAGCCCGACTTCGTCGTGCGCGCCGTCGCGGCGATGTTGCGGCCCCTGAGCCGCTCGGCGCCGCCGCTGTCGGCGCCGACCCAGCGCGTGAACTGTGCGAGCGTGAAGACGATCGACCCGCAGATCGCCGCGGCGCTGCCCCGAGCTCTTCGCCCGCTCAACTGTCAATAGGGTGCCGTCATGCCTCGGGCCGTCCTGCTGACCGGCGTCGGAAAGCGCTACGACATCGTCTCGGCGTTCGCGTGCCACACGACCGTCGTCGCCGCTGACCCCAACCCGCTGGCGCCCGCCCAGTACGCCGCGACCGTTCGCACGAGCGTGCCGCGCATCACCGACCCCGAGTACGTGCCGGCGCTCCAGCGGCTGTGCGAAGAGCACGATGTCGGGGCGATCGTGCCACTGACCGACCTCGACATCGAGACGCTGGCCGTCGCGCGGGCCGACGGGCGCCTGCCCCAGGCGCTGGTCCCCGACCCCGAGATCGCGACCGCGACCTACGACAAGTACGAGGCCCACCTGTTGTTCGGGCGCCTCGGGCTGCCATCCCCGCCGACCGTGCTGCCAGGCGACGAGGTCATGTCGTTCCCCGTCATGGTCAAGCCGCGGCGCGGCTCCGGCGCCGAGTCGATCTTCGTCGCCCACGACGCCGCCCAGGCCGCGTTCTTCTGCGACTACGTCGACGCCGACGTGATGGTGCAGCGGCGCATGGACGGGCCCGAGTTCTCGATCGACACGCTGTCGGACCGCGACGGGCGCTGCCTCAACGCGATCCCGCGCTCGATGATCGAATCGCGCGGCGGCGAGTCGATCAAGGGCACGGTGCTCGACGACCCGGAGCTGGTCGAGCTCGGCCGCACCGTCGTCGAGGCGATCGGCACCCGCGGTCCGTGCACGGTTCAGGTCTTCCGCGACCGCGAGATCGGCCTCGGCATCACCGACGTCAACACGCGCTTCGGCGGCGCGTTTCCGGCGCCGATGTACGCCGCGCGGCCGGGCCGCACCTACCCCGAGCTGATCGCGCGGATGGCCGCCGGCGAGACGATCGAGCCGCACGTCGGCGACTACCGCTCCGGGATCTCGTTCACGCGCTACTTCTGGCAGCTCGAGCTCGACGAGGAGCTGCGGCCGACGGGGCGCGACATCGTCGACCCACCGGGACCACCGGCGCCGAAGTGACCACTCGCCCGTTCGTCGACTACGAGCGCCACGGGCGCACATACGCCCAGCACCGGCGCCCGGACCCGCGGATCGCCGCGGCGATCCACGCGGCCCTCGGCGACGCCGCGACGGTGATCAACGTCGGCGCCGGCGCCGGCTCCTACGAGCCGGCCGACCGCTGGGTGGTGGCCGTCGAGCCGAGCGCGACGATGCGCGCCCAGCGCCCGCCCGGCGCCGCACCGGCGATCGACGCCCGCGCCGAGGCGCTGCCATTCGACGACGACGCCGTCGATGCGGCGATGGCGTGCGTGACGATCCACCACTGGCGCCCGCCGGCCGCCGGTCTGCGCGAGCTGCGCCGCGTCGCGCGCGGGCCGGTCGTCGTGTTCACGTTCGAGCTCGACGCCCTGCCGCAGTGGCAGCGCGAGCACCTGCGCGAGCTGGTCGCGATCGAACGGCCGCGCTTCCCGTCGATCGCCGACGTCCGCAAGGCGCTCGGTGGACGCACCCGTGTCGAGGCGATCCCGACGCCGGGCGACTGCACCGACGGCTTCTTCGAGGCCTTCTGGCGCCGGCCCGAGGCGCTGCTCGACCCGCAGGTGCGCGGCGCGCAGTCGGCGTGGGCGCTGGTCGACGCCGCGACGCAGGAGCGGATCGTGGCGCGCCTGGAGGCGGCGCTTGCGTCCGGCGAGTGGGACCAGCGCTACGGGCACCTGCGCGAGCTCGACGAGCTCGACGGCGCGCTGCGCCTGGTCGTCAGCGAGCCGGGCTAGAGATCGTTCGGCGGCTGGACCGGGCCCTCGGGGGCCTTGTCCACGTACGCGTTGCGGAAGTCGCGCAGCGCGTCCCACGTCTTGTCGCTGACCGTCGGGCAGCCGATCAGATGCGTCCACGCGGTCGCCGCGACGGCGTAGGGCATGTGCGTGTTGTTCTCGAACAGCAGCACCTTGTAGCCGCCCGGATGGCCCTTGTAGGACTCGGCCAGCAGCGACTGGAGCTGGAGGCGGACCTTGCGTGGCTGGCTCGGCGCGTACTGCAGCTCGATGCGCCCGTGCTCGAGCGTGTGGACGAAGTGCTCCGGGGTGGGCGTGTTGCCGGGCGCGTAGACGCCGTCGAGCGCCGGGGTCGGGTTGTGGTTGCCCGACGTCGGCGGGTTGGTCTTGTAGACCACCGTCCCGTTGGTGTGGTTGCGGCCCTCGCTGGGGAACGTCTTCACGACGCAGCCGGCGGCCTTCGCCGCTGCGGCCAGGTTCTTGTTCGAGGGTGCCGGGATCTGGGCGATCGGGTCCGTCGGCGCGACCGGCCCGTTGGCGGTGCCGAGGCCGCTGTTCGACGACGACGACGAGCTCGAGCTCTTGTTGCTGATCAGCACGATCGCCACCGCCGCGACGGCGACCAGCAGCAGAACGAAGCCGCCGGTCTGCATCGTGCGCTGGCGCTTCTGCGCGGCGCGGGCGGCGTCCTCCTTGGCCTGGCGCTCCTCGCGGCGCTGCCTCTTCTCCTCTGCGCGGCTTGCCATCGGTCGCGAAGCGTAGCGTCAGCCGTCGTCGTCGCGCGCCGCCCACGGTAACCTGCGCCGCCGATGGCGAAATCACCCACGATCATCACCGGCCGCGTCGCGGCGATCACGGGGGCGGGCCGCGGCATCGGCCGCGAGACGGCGCGCGCATTCGTCCGCGAGGGGATGAAGGTCGCGATCGGCGACCTCGACCTCGCCGCTGCCCAGGAGGTCGCCGCAGAGCTCGGCGACCGCGCGGTCGCGCTCCCGGTCGACGTCACCCGCCACGAGTCGGTCGAGGCGTTTCTCGACGCCGCCGAGGAGCAGCTCGGCCCGCTCGACGTCGTCGTCAACAACGCCGGGATCATGCAGCTCGGCTGGTTCGCCGAAGAGGACGACGCGACCGCCCAGCGGATGATCGACATCAACCTGCACGGCGTCATCTTCGGCACCAAGGCCGCGCTGGCCCGGATGGAGCCACGCAACCACGGCCACATCGTCAACATCGCGTCGCAGGCCGGGGTGCTCGGCACTCCGGGCGGGGCGACGTACTCGGCGACCAAGCACGCAGTCGTCGGGTTGACCGAGGCGGTGCGCGGCGAGATGCGCCTGCGCGGCGTCAACGTCCGCCTCAGCTACGTGCTGCCGGCGGTCGTCAACACCGAGCTCGGCTCGGGCCTTCAGCGCAACCCGGGCGTCAAGCAGCTCGAGCCGTCCGACGTCGCCGAGGCGATCGTCGACGCACTGCGCAACGGGACGGTCGACGTCTGGGTGCCGAAGTCGGTCAAGGGGCTGGCGCGGGTCGCCGGCCTGCTGCCGCGACGCGTCGCGGAGAGCCTCAGCCGCGCGATGAAGGCCGACCGCGTGCTGGCCGAGGTCGACGAGGGCGCCCGCGCGGCCTACGAGCTGCGCGCGTCGCGCTCGGAGCCCGGGCTCGAGCCCGGCGACTCCGCACCCGAGCTGACCGAGTCCAAGTAGCGCTCGCGGGCGGCCTCGATCGCCGCCATCGCGTCCTCACGCGAGTACCAGCCGTCGACCTTCACGGCCTTGCCCTCGGGCTGCTTGTAGATCGAGAAGAAGTGCGAGATCTCGTCGCGCAGCTGCTGGGAGAGGTCGTCGAGTGAGTCGATCGTGTTCCAGTTCGGGTCGTGCAGCGGCACGCAGACGACCTTGTCGTCGATCCCCTTGTCGTCGCGCATCCGCAGCACGGCGATCACCTTCACGTGGATCACGCAGCCGGGGAACGTCGGCTCCGACACGCAGACCAGCGCGTCGAGCGCGTCGCCGTCCTCGGCCAGCGTCTCGGGGATGAAGCCGTAGTCGGTCGGGTAGACGACGGAACTGAACAGGAACCGGTCGAGCTTGATCGCTTTGAGCTCTTCGTCCCATTCGTACTTGTTCCGCGAACCCTTGGGGATCTCGATCAGGACATGAAGCTGACGGTCGGGCATCGACACGTAGTATCCGCGCTCCTATGACCGAGGACCTCGATCAGCTCTGTATCAACACCATCCGGACGCTGGCCATGGACGCGGTCCAGAAGGCCAACAGCGGGCACCCGGGCATGCCGATGGCGATGGCGCCGGTGGCCTACGACCTGTTCACGCGGGTCATGCACCACGACCCGGCCGACCCGCATTGGCCTGACCGCGACCGCTTCGTCCTCAGCGCCGGGCATGGCTCGATGCTGCTCTATGCCGTCCTGCACCTGTCCGGCTACGGACTGTCCATGGACGAGATCAAGCGCTTTCGCCAGTGGGGCTCGCTGACGCCGGGGCATCCGGAGCGCGACCTCGTCCACGTGACGCCGGGGGTCGAGGTGACGACCGGGCCGCTGGGCCAGGGGTTCGCCAACGGCGTCGGCATGGCGATCGCCGAGCGCTTCCTGCGCGACCATTACGGCCCCGAGGTCGTCGACCACCACACGTACGCGATCGTGTCCGACGGCGACCTGATGGAGGGCGTCTCGTCGGAGGCCGCCTCGCTGGCGGGTCACCTCGGGCTCGGGCGGCTGATCTACCTCTACGACGACAACGACATCTCGCTCGACGGCCCGACGTCGCTGTCGTTCGAGACCGAGAACGTCGCGCAGCGCTTCGAGGCCTACGGCTGGCATGTCAACGCGGTCCACGACGCCAACGACCTGACGGCGATCGGCGCCGCGATCACCGAGGCCCAGCGCCACGAGGACCGCCCGTCGCTGATCCCGGTCAAGTCGATCATCGGCTACCCGTCGCCCAACAAGATGGGGACGTCAAAGGCTCACGGCGCGGCGCTGGGCGAGGACGAGGTGCGGCTGACCAAGGAGGCGTTGGGCTGGGATCCCGATGCGCACTTCCTCGTGCCCGACGGCGTCTACGACGCGTTCGACCAGAAGGCGCGCGGTGGCGAGGCGCACGCCGCCTGGTCGGCGCGCTTTGACGAGTGGCGGGCGGCCGATGCGACGCGCGCGACGGAGTGGGACGCCGCGTGGGCCGGCAAGCCGCTGCCCGGCCTGGCCGAGGCGCTGGCGGCGATCGACTGGGGCAAGGACAAGCTTGCGACGCGCGTCGCCGGGCAGAAGTCGATGGCGGCGTTCGCCGACTACGTGCCGACGATGGTCGGCGGTGCGGCCGACCTCAGCGAGTCGACGAAGACCGAGTTCCCCGGCGGCGACGAGCAGCGCTTCACGCGGGAACGGTCGGGGCGCAACGTGTTCTTCGGCGTGCGCGAGCACGGCATGGGCGGGATCGTCAACGGGATGGGCGCGCACGGCGGCATCGTGCGTCCGTACGGGTCGACGTTCATGCAGTTCACCGACTACATGCGCGGGGCGATCCGGTTGAGCGCGCTGAGCGGACTGGACGTGGCCTGGGTCTACACGCACGACTCGGTCGCGCTGGGCGAGGACGGGCCGACCCACCAGCCGGTCGAGCACCTCGCGGCACTGCGGGCGATCCCGGAGCTCGTCGTGCTGCGGCCGGGCGACCCCAACGAGACGGCGTACGCGTGGCAGACGATCCTGTCGGACATCGAGGGTCCGGCCCTGATGGCGCTGTCGCGCCAGGATCTGCCGGTGCAGGCGGGCGCGAGCGCCGAGGGGGTGGCCCGCGGCGCGTATGTGCTGCGGCCCGCTTCGGAGGGCTCCGAGGAGCGCGCGGCCGTCGTCGGCACCGGCGGCGAGCTGTGGGTGGCGGTCGCTGCGGCCGAGCAGCTCGAGGCTGACGGGATCGGTTGCCGGGTTGTGTCGATGCCGTCGTGGGAGCTGTTCCGCGCCCAGGACGACGACTACCGCGAGTCGGTGCTCCCGGTCGGCCTGGCGTCGGTGTCGGTCGAGGCCGGCGTCTCGATGGGCTGGGGCGAGTGGGTCGACGCGAGCGTCGCCATCGACCGTTTCGGCGCTTCGGCCCCGGGCCAGGAGGTGCTCGACAAGCTCGGCATCACACCGGATGCGGTCGCCGCGAAGGTCAGGGAATTGCTCGACTGATCTGCTGCGCCCGCAGCCCGATGATCGGCACCAGCGCTCGCGCGGCGCTCGACACCGTGACGTGGATCGCGCCGGGCTCGCGAACCCAGGCGATCAGGTTCAGCTCGGTCAGTCGGTCGAGCATGAACTGGAACGCCTCGGCCTGTTTGCGCGAGCGGTAGTCGCGTGAGATGTCGAACGCGTAGCCGGCGGTGTGCTGGGAGAACGCGTGGGTCGCCTCGATGTCCTCGGCCGCCAGGACCTGCTGGTAGTCCTTGTCGCGGACCGAGCTGGTCATGACGAGCGGCGCGGTGCCGGAGATCTCCTGGACGCCGGTGCCGAGATAGAGGGCGAGCGCGAGCGCCTCGGGACGCAGGCCGCGATACAGCGCCGGCGCCGCATGGACCTTGCGCGCGAGCTCGCCCATGCCCGGGTCGATCGCCAGCCCGTGGCGGGCCAGCAGCGCCGGGCGTAGCGGCTGGATGAGCCCCTGCTGCTCGGCGAGCTTCAGCGCCCTGGGGTCGGCGAAGGCGGTCGTCGTCGCCGGCCGGTGGAGCACGTCCTCGGCCGAGTTCTTCTCGACCTGGAGCACGGCCCGCGAGAACAGCCGCTGGGGGTCGGCGCGCCACTGGGTCATGATCGCCTTGGCCGCCAGCACCTTCCACAGGTAGGTCGAGGACTGGTCGCCGAGCGACGAGATGATGTTCCATGCCTTGGCGTGGCGCAGCGGGCTTGAGTCGAAGTACAGCTGCGCGTAGGGCACGTTGCCCTCGTCGTAGGCGGCGAGCGCGTTCTGGAGGTTGCCCACGCCCATGTGGTAGCTCTCGATCGCGAGGTCGTCGCGGTTACCGAGCTTGGAGCGGGCGAAGTTGAGGTAGCGGACGGTCGCGGCGAGCGACTTGACGGGGTCGAAGCGCTCGTCGGCGCGCTGGCGCTGGGCGAACAGCCGCCGGCGGCGCGCTGGGGATCGCGTGCGCGCGATCTGGCGGGTGAGCCGCGCCGAAGCCTTGAGGTCGACGTGCATGCCGAGCAGCCCGGTCGCCGTCTGGGCGAGGATCTGCGTCAGCCCGACCGCTCCCTGTAGCGACGGGGTCGCCTGGACGGCGGGCAGTCCGCCGCTTTCGAGGTAGACGAGCGCCTCGAGCAGGTCGGGGTCGATGTTCCCGGCCTTGGCTGCCTTCTCGATCATCGGTCGCAGCGCGTTGACGCGCTGGGCGGTCGCGATCACGCCGCCCGGGGAGTGGGCGTAGAGCAGATGGGCGACCCCGGCGGCGGCGCGCTGCTGGAACAGCAGCCGTTGGGACGGCGTATAGCCATACGGGTCGTAGCTGGCAATCCCGTTCCCAGCGGCCGGGATCAGCCGCCGCACGGGTGGGGTCGAACCGCTGCTCTCGAACAGCAGCACCAGTGCGAGCACGATGACAATCGCCGCCGCGCCGCCAATGAGCAGAACACGCCGCACTTCCCCAACGTATCCGCAACACCCCACGCCAAACGCCACCACACGGCCACAGGGGTCCAACAGTTGTGGCGGGTGGCGCGCGGTTTGCGGAGGGATTGCGCCGGGCGGGGTGGCAGGATTGCGGCGCGTGAGGGTGATCGAGGAGCTGCCGGCGCGATTGGAGCTCGATGACGATCTCCTGGTGCTCGCGGACAACGCCGACGCGCTGGCGCGACTGCCGGCCGGGGCCTTTGACATGGCGTACGCCGATCCGCCGTTCAATACGGGGCGCGAGCAGCGGCGCGCGGAGCTGTCCTATGGCGACACGACCGACGACTACCTCGGCTTCCTGCTGCCGCGGCTGGCCGCCGTGCGCGATGCCCTCGCCGCCCACGGGACGCTCTACGTCCACCTCGACCAGCGCGAGGTCCACTACGTCAAGGTCGCGCTCGACGACCTGTTCGGCCGCGACTGCTTCCTCAACGAGCTGATCTGGGCCTACGACTACGGGGGCAAGCCCAAGCGCCGCTGGCCCCCCAAGCACGACACGATCCTCGTCTACGTCAAGGACCCGGCCGCCTACCACTTCGACGACGCCGAGGTCGACCGCGAGCCGTACATGGCGCCCGGCCTCGTCGGCCCAGAGAAGGCGGCACGGGGCAAGCGCCCGACCTCCGTCTGGTGGCACACGATCGTGCCCACGATGAGCGCCGAGAAGACCGGCTACCCGACCCAGAAGCCGGAGGGCATCGTCCGCCGCATGGTCGCCGCGTCCTCGAAGCCCGGCGGCTGGTGCCTGGACCCGTTCGCCGGATCGGGGACGCTCGGCGCGGTCGCCCGCGGGCTCGACCGGCGCTTCGTCCTGATCGACGAGAGCGCCGACGCCGTCGGGGTCGCCGCTCGCCGTCTCGCCGCCTGACGCTTCTCCATCTCGGCCGTCACCCACACCTCGCGTCTGACGGACAGTGGAGCTCGCGCTTCCACAGGCGGCTGATCGGCGCAGGCCGGCCTGGACTCCTAGCCGGCGATCACCACCTCTACACCCTCGACACCGGCATCAAAGCTCAACAGACCCTGAGCGCGGACCGCCTCGGGCAGCGGCGCCTCGTAGCTCCACGCCGCGTCGGTCACGCCGGCGACGGTCCAGTAGTCAGCCTGCCCCTTGTACGGGCAGACCGTGCGCTTGCCCGAGCCGGCCGTGACCGCGCCCGGCTCGATGTCCAGGCGCGAGATGTAGGCGCGGACCGGCAGCCCGGTTTCGAACACGAGCGTCGGGCGCTGCGCGCGTGCGATCTCGCGGCCGCCGATCGTCACGACAACCGGCCGCGAGCTCTCATGGACGTCGACACGGTGAAACGGATCGCGCAGGTGGGCGAACACACGGTCCTCCTCGACAACCCAGCCATCGACCTTGCTGGGGTACAGCGCGCCGAGCCCGTCCAGCCACGCCGCCTCGGGCAGCGGGTCGCGGTAGGCCCACAGCGCGTCCTCGCGGACCTCGTCGCCGACGGAGATCGTCCAATACGACGCGTCGCCCTTGAACGGGCAGTGCGACGTCGTGTCGGTCGGCGTCAGCAGTTCCTGGTCGTAGTCGGCCAGCGGGGCGTAGACGCGCGGGCCGATGCCGGTCTCATAGAGCAGGTGGGCGCGCGTCGAGTCGAGCACGACGACATCGCGCACGAGCGCACGGATGCGCCGCGGGTCGGCGGCAAGATAGATGCGGTGCGCGGGCGACGCCGCGCCGAGGTCGAAGTTGAACTGACCGGCAGGGCTGCCGGTCAGTGGACCGGTTCCGGTGGAGAGTGACATGCCCCAAGGTCTAGCGAACCGGCGACCTGGGCCCGCAGGGCCGCGCATCTACCATCACGGCGATGAGTTCACGCGGCCGCGTCGCCTTCGCCACGATGGCCGTCGTCTGGGGGATCCCGTACCTCCTGATCAAGGTCGCCGTCGACGGCGGCTTCACGCCGCTGGCGCTGGCATGGACGCGGGTGACGATCGCGGCGGCGATCCTGCTCGTGCTGGCGTGGCGCGCCGGGGCGCTACACGGCCTACGCGGGCGCGGGCGGTGGATCGTCATCTACGGGATCTGCGAGATGGCGATCCCGTTTCCCATGCTGGCGTTCGGCGAGACCCGCGTCAGCTCGTCGCTGGCCGCGATCCTGATCGCCACCGTGCCGCTGATCATCGCCGGGCTGGCGATCCGCTACGCGCCGTCGGAGCGCGTCACCGGCCGGCGCCTGGCCGGGCTGCTGCTCGGGCTGGCCGGCGTCGTCGCGTTGGTCGGGATCGATGTCGCGGGCAGCACGCGCGAGCTGGTCGGCGCCGCCGCGGTCATGGTCACCGCGCTGGGCTACGCCACCGGGCCGCTGATCCTCGACCGCCACCTCGGCACGGCCGACCCGCGGGCGACGATGGGCGCGAGTCTCGCGGTCGCCGCCCTCGTGCTCGCTCCGCTCGCCGCGCTGAGCACGCCGCACTCGCCGACGGCGAGCGCGCTCGGCGCGACGATCGGGCTGGCCGTCGTCTGCACGGCGCTGGCGTTCGTCGTGTTCACCGTCCTGATCCTCGAGGTCGGTCCGTCGCGCGCGTCGGTCATCACGTACATCAACCCGGTGGTGGCCGTGGCACTGGGAACGGCGATCCTCGGCGAGCACCCGGGCCCCGGGGCGCTGATCGGGCTCGCCGCGATTCTCACCGGCTCGTGGATCGCGACGTCGGGCACCCGCGAGGCGCCGGAGCTCGAAGCCGCCGCCGCGACCCACGCCTGACGCGAGCGGGCTAGTGCTTGGCCGCGGGCGGGCAGTACCCCGGCCCGGGAATGTTGAACTCGCGTGCGCGGCCCTTGATGAACTCGAACTCGAACGCGTTGCGCCCACCGGCCGTCTTGACCTGGAGCGTCGGGATCTGCCCCGCCTTGTAGCGGGCGCGAGGATAGGCCGCGCGCAACTGGGCGACGGTCGAGCCGATGCCGACATGCCGGCTCGTCAGGCCCGGCGAGACGCCGACGATGAAGCTCAGGCGGTGCTTGGGGTCAAACGTGACGTTGGCGTCGGGGTGGTGTGCGATGGCGAACGTCGTGTGGGGGGCGGTCGGGCAGCCGGGAAACGAAGCATCGACGAGCCCCGCAGTGCGCAGCGATGCGTACGTACGTCCGAGCATCAACGGCCCGAGCCCGTGCGCGCTGATCAGGGGCGGGTGGCTCGGCGCGCCGAGGGCGGCGGAGGCGCCGAGGGCTGCGAGCGCCACGACCGCGGCCAGCCGCATCGGGCGATGCCAGCGTGACATGCGACACACCCTACGACGGCCATGCAATGCAATGCACGGACGCGGCGTCATCGCTGCACATGGTCCCAACGATCGATATCGACGCCCTGCTGGAGGCGTGGGCGGTGCGAATGAGCGCGACCGCCAGCCTGGCGCCCGACGCCGGCGAGGCGGCCCGCGCCGTGCGGCGGATGCGGCTGCGGCTGGCGATGGAGCTCAGCCCGCGCCCGCGGGGCTGGTGCCCCGGCTTCCCGACGCCGGCCGCGTCGCGCGAGATGCGCGCCGAGTTCCTCAAGCTGGTGTTCGCGCAAGCGCGCCGGTTACTCGCCGACGACGAGCTGCTGGACGCCTGCGAGTTCGCCGTGACACTGCGGACGTTGTCGGAGATGGAGAGCTACGCGCTCGACGCCGACCAGAAGCCCCCGACGCGTTCGCCATCCCTCTTGTCGGGATCGTCGATGCCGTTCAGGTTCTTGATGGTGTAACCGGCGATGGCCGGGACCCGACGCCGCCGGGCGTGCGGGCCTGGGCCGGCTCGTCTTCGTCGTCCACGTACGGGCGGCCGCGCAGCATCGAGGCGCCGGCGGCGACCAGGCACGCGACGATCGCAAACGCGAACGCGTCGTGCAGCCCGGTGCGAAACGGCGCCGAGATCAGCTGCGGGAAGAACGTGTGGCCGGTCAGCACGGCGTGGTTCGACGCGGAGATGTGGGCCAGCGCATGCGGGCCGAGCAGGTGCCCGACCGGGTTGTAGCCGAGGAACGCGGCGAACAGGATCGACACCGGCGGCAGGTGGGCGACGCGATGGGCGTCGGCCGCCGCCGATGCCGTGGGCGGTCAGCCCCGTCGTCATAGCGTGGGCAACGTCGATGCGAGCCCGAGGATCATCAGGCTGAAGAAGATCCCGATCGACAGGACCTGGGCCGAGTTCTGGAACGTCTGGTTCATCCCGCCGCCGGCGCCGCGGTCCTGGGCCGGCAGGCTGTTCATCACCGCCGCGCGGTTGGGGGAGATGAACAGACCCATCATCGCCCCAAGCCAGAACAGGATCACCGCGAACTCGGGATAGCTGAAGTCCGTCGGCAGCCGGCTCAGGGCCACGAAGCCCAGCGCCGAGCCGAGCATGCCGCCGGTCGCGAACGGCCGCGCGCCGTAGCGGTCCGACAGGTAGCCCGATATCGGCCCGACGAGTAGCAGCCCGAACGTCAGCGGCAGCATGTAGATGCCCGCCCACAGCGGCGTGTCCTCGAAGTTGTAGCCGTGCTGGGGCAGCCATATGCCCTGCAGCCAGATGATCAGGATGAACATCAGTCCGCCGCGGGCGACCGAGGCCAGGAACGTCGACAGCGACCCGAAGGAGAAGGCGCGGATCTTGAACAGCTTGAGGTTGAACATCGGGTCCCGCACGCGCCGCTCGATGACCGTGAACGCGGCCAGCAGCGCGGCCCCCGCAACGAGCAGGGCGAGCACCCGCGGGCTGCCCCAGCCCGTCGCGTGCCCGTTCCACGGGCGGATCCCGTAGGTGACCGAGATCATGATCAGCACGAGGCCGAGCGCGAACGTGACGTTGCCCCACCAGTCGATGCTTGCTGCGCGCGGCGTGCTGAGCTCGCGCAGCTTCAGATAGGCCCACACGGTCCCGAACAGCCCGACGGGGACCGAGATCAGGAACACCAGACGCCAGTCGATCGGCGCCAGCAGCCCACCGAGCACAAGGCCGATGAACGTGCCGCTGACCGCGACGATGTTGTTGATCCCCAGCGCCATTCCGCGCTGGTTGGCCGGGAACGCATCGGTCAGGATCGCCGCCGAGTTGGCGAGCAGGAACGAGCCGCCGATCCCCTGGACGATCCGGAAGACGATCAGGTAGGTCGCACCCTCGCGGCCCGTCAGCCAGTCGATCGTCAGCAGCAGCGACGCCGCCGTGTAGATGACGAAGCCGAGGTTGTACATCTTGACCCGCCCGAACATGTCACCGAGCCGGCCGAGGCTGACGATCAGGACGCTGGTGACGACGAGGTAGCCGAGGATCATCCACAGCAGGTAGAAGCTGTTGGACGGGATCAGCGGGTCGAGGTGGATGCCGCGGAAGATCGACGGCATCGCGATCAGGGTGATCGACGCGTCGAGCGTCGCCAGCAGCACGCCGAGCGTGCAGTTGGACAGCGCGATCCACTTGTAGCGGTCGTTCGGTGCCAGCGGCGCGACCGGCGGGTGGCCGTTGGTCGCGGCGTGGCCGTTGTGGCTCACGCGCCCAGCACCGAAGCGGGGTAGGCGCCCGGCGCCACGTGGCCATCCCAGTGCGCGAACCAGCGGTGGGCCAGCTCCTCGCACGGGCGCCCGTCGAACATCGGCCCGAGGTCGCCGATCGTCGTCAGCACGCGAAGTGACGCCCCGATCTGCAGGTCGGCCGCATTGGGCTGGTCGCCGCCGATCACGCCGTCGGCGATCAGGCCATCGGCCTCGTCGAGGATCGTCGGCAGCCCGGCGAGATCCTCGGCCAGCCGGACCGCGGAGATCTTGTGGTACGCCCAGACCATGGGCAGAAACTCGAGCGTGCGGTCGATCCGCGCCGGATCGAGCTCGCCGTGGCCGCGGTAGGTGCCCGAGTCCTGCGGGCGGAAGCGCAGCGCGCCCCACGACAGCCTGCGCCCGAGGTCCTGCAGCTCGCCGTCGCCCCATTCCTCGGCGGCGCGCACCGCCTCGACGGTGTCGGCCGGGTAGAGGACGGGGTCGGGCACGAGCTCCTCGAGCCGGCGCATGATCGCGACCGACGAATGGACCTGCTCGTCGCCGATGTGGACCCCGGGGACGGTCGTGCGACCCTCGCCGTAGATTGCCGCCATCGCCGGCCCGGGCATCACGCTGTGGATCTCGTACGGCACGTCCTTGAGGATCAGCGCCTCCTGCACCGCGCGGCACGGATGCGACATCGGGTGGCCGTGCAGAACGATGGTCGGCGTGTCGGGCACAAGGCAATTGTGTCAATCTCGATCCGTGAGCGGCTTTGGGATCCTGTTGGTGTCGGGCAGCCTGCGGGATGGATCCACGAACACCGCGCTGCTGCGCACGGCTGCCGCGGCCGCGCCGGACGGCATCGAGACGACGCTGTACGACGAGCTGCGCGAGCTGCCGCACTTCGATCCCGACGACGACCCGGCGGACGGCGAACCGCCGGCCGCTG
Source organism: uncultured Actinomycetes bacterium (assembly GCA_963766605.1). Lineage (GTDB taxonomy): Bacteria > Actinomycetota > Thermoleophilia > Solirubrobacterales > Solirubrobacteraceae > AC-49. The sequence continues at coordinate 31,984 of CAVYAT010000002.1, read as the reverse complement.
TTGCCCGGATGCGCGCCACGATCGCCGCGCACAACGCGATCCTGTTCTGCACCCCCGAGTACGCCGGCGGCCTGCCGGGGTCGTTCAAGAACCTGCTCGATTGGACGGTCGGCGGCGGCCAGACGTACGGGATGGCGTGCGCGTGGGTCAACGTCAGCGGGCCCGCCGCGCCGCAGGGCGGCGAGGGCGCGATCGCCGGCCTGGAGACGACGCTCGGCTACACCGGCTCGCCCGTCGTGGCGGCGGCGTGCCGGCGGATCCCGCTCTCGCGCGACGACATCGGCGAGGACGGGCTGATCGCCGACCCCGCCGTGCGCGAGCAGCTGGCCGAGGCGCTGCGCGCTCTGGCCGCGGCCGCCGCGGCGGCGTAACGGACCGGCCACTGGCGCGACGTTACGATCCGCACATGCCCGAGCGCCTGTACTTCACCGAGTCCGATGAGGCCAACGAGCTGATCGCGAGCGATCCGATGGCGCTGCTGGTCGGCTTCGCCCTAGATCAGCAGGTGTCGGTCCAGAAGGCGTTCTCCGGGCCGCTGGAGATCCGCGAGCGGCTGGGCGCCCTGGACGCGGCGACACTCGCAGCGGCCGACCTCGACACGGTCTTCCGCGACAAGCCGGCGATCCACCGCTACCCGGGCGCGATGGCCAAGCGCGTCCACGACCTCGCCGTGCACATCGACGAGCGCTACGACGGCGACGCGGCGCGCGTCTGGACCGACGCCGCCGACAGCGCGCAGCTGCGCGCGAACCTCACCGCGCTGCCGGGCTTCGGCGAGATGAAGGTCAAGTCGATCTCGGCCGTGCTGTCCAAGCGCTACGGGCTGGCGCTCGCCGACGAGCTCGTCCCGCCACACCCGACGCTCGGCGACGTCGACTCGGCCCAGGCCCTGACCGACTACCAGGCGGCAAAGCGCATCCACAAGGCGGAGTGGTCCAAGACCAAGGCGTGAGGTGACCACCGAGCTGGATCGGTCGCGAGTCCGTCTCGCGGAGCTGGTCGCGGCACTGTCGCTGGGGATCGACCTCGGCTTCGGTCAGCCGATGGAACACGTCCTGCGTCAGTGCCTGATCGCCCTGCGGCTCGCCGACGAGCTCCAGCTCGCCGAGGCCCAGCGCGCCGCCGTCTACTACACGGCCCTGCTCGTGAACGTCGGCTGCCACTCCGATGCCCACGAGCAGGCCAAGTGGTTCGGCGACGACATCGCGGTCAAGTCGATGAAGTACGACCACGACATGCGCAGCGTCGGCGGCGCGGTCGCGGCCGTGCGCCACATCGGCGGGCGGGGCAACCCGCCGCTGCACCGGCTGCGGGTCGGCCTCGCGTTTGCGATCAGCGGACGCCACGACATGGACAACGACGTGCTCGGGAACCACGCCGCGATCGCGGCGTCGTTGGCCCAGAGGCTCGCGCTGCCCGACGAGGTCGCGATCGCCCTCGGCTGCGCCTACGAGCGATGGGACGGACACGGCTTGCCCGACGGTCGCAAGGGCGACGAGATCTCGATCGTCGCCCGCATCGTGGCGCTTGCCGAGTACGCCGAGGTCGCCCACCGGCTGGGCGGCGTACCGGCAGCGCAGCAGCTGGCCCGCGAACGCTCGGGCAGGCATTTCGATCCGGCGCTGTGCGCGCTGGTCTGCGACCACGGCGAGGATCTGTTCGGCGGGCTCGACGAGGTCGAGGCGTTCGACGCCGTCATCGACGCCGAGCCGTCGCTCGCGGTGACGCTGACCGGCGATCGGTTCGACGGCGCGCTCGAAGCGATTGCGGACTTCGTCGACGTCAAGTCGCCCTACGCGCTCGGCCACTCGCGCGCCGTCTCCGAGCTCGCCGCCGAGGCGGCCCGGCGGCTCGACGCTGCCGACGGCGAGGTCCGGGACCTGCGCCGCGCCGGGCTCATCCACGACCTCGGCCGGCTGGGCGTCTCCAACGCGATCTGGGACAAGCGCGGTCCGCTGGGCCGCGGCGAGTGGGAGCGCGTGCGAATGCATCCCTACCTGACCGAGCGCATGCTCCACGATGCGCCGTCGCTCGCGCCGCTCGGTCAGATCGCCGTGGGCCATTGCGAGCGGCTCGATGGGTCGGGGTACCCGGTCGGCCTGAGCGGCGCCGCGATCGGCCGGCCGGTGCGGATTCTCGCCGCGGCCAACGTCTATCAGGCGATGTCCGAGCCGCGCCCGCACCGCGAGGCGCTGACACCTCAGGAGGCCGCCGCGCAGCTGCGCGCCGAGGTCACGGCCGGCCGGCTCGACGGCGACGCGGCCGACGCCGTGCTCGGCGCGGTCGGCCACCGCGTGGCGCGCCGCCGCGAGGGGCCGGCCGGGCTCACGCCACGCGAGATCGACGTCCTGCGGTTGCTCGCGCGCGGGCTGTCGAACAAGGAGATCGCCGGGCGGCTCGTGATCTCGCCGAAGACGGCGAGCAACCACGTCGAGCACATCTACGCGAAGATCGACGCCTCCAACCGCGCGACGGCGAGCCTCTTCGCGATGCAGCACGGCCTGCTTGCCGAGCCGGGAGCGGCGGAGCAGGTCGCCACCGCCTCGTGATGCTGCGCTACGGTCCAACGGTGGTCATCCGTGCGGTGCGCCGCGGCGTGGTACTCGGTCTCGTGGTCGCGGCCGGTGCCGTTGCGCCCGCGGCGGCGTTCACGGCGCCGGTCCTCTACGTGCGCGAGACATACGCCGCCTCGACCGATCACAGCCCCAAGAGCGACTGGATGGCGTTGTCGGCCGAGGTCAACCTCGACTGGCTGGGCGGCTACGAGATCGGCTACGCGGTCCAGACGGCCAGCGATCCGCACTCCGAAGAGCGTGTCGCGCTGCGGATCGACAGCGTCCCCGGCACGCTCGTGCAGCCCTACAACGCGACGCCGTACTGCTCCGGAGACGTCGGCCGCGTCGGTGACATCGTCGCGCTGCCCTACGCGGTCCAGTTCAACGGCACCGGCACCTACACGATCACGGTCGGGATCGGCCCGCCGACCGGCGGCACGGGTGACTGCCTGATCCCGGGGCCCACGACGGCGAGCACGACGACGACCTTCACCGTCGGAGGGCTGGTCTCGCCGACGCTCGTCGGCGCCCCGATGGTCTTCCGCGACAAGCCGCTGTCGAGCAAGCAGTTCTCCGGCGTACAGGTGCCCGACCCGCCGGGCGGCAACGGCGACGTGCGCTGCGCCCGCGACGCGACCGTCAACGCCGACGGCTCGCTGAGCGGCGATCTGGCCGTGCCCAAGGACGTCAGCCAGGGTGGCACGGAGCAGATCTCCGAGCAGGACTTCGGGCGTCCGGGCGCGTGGACGTGCGTCGCGCGCGGCGACGCGGCGACGCTCGACGCCCAGTACAGCTCGACGATCACCGGCACGCCGTGGTCGGCCCCGATCCACTTCGACGTCAAGAGCGACTTCCAGCGTGTCCAGGCGCGGATCAGCTCGCCGTTCACCTCGCGCCCGAAGATCACCGTGACACCGCAGTTCCCCGAGGCGGCGGCCGGAGGGACGCTGAGCCTGAAGCTGCGCAAGCCGGTGGGCTGCGTCAAGCTCGGCCCGCGCCACTACGACTACCGCTACAAGACGCTGGGCACGTACAAGGCGAAGTTCAACGCCAAGACCGCCGCAGTGACGCTGCGCAAGCCGCGTGTCAACAAGAACGCCATCGTCTACTACATCGGGACGGTGTCGTTCGGCGGCACGCACTTCTACACCAAGAGCGTCGACCCGGCCGCGATGTTCCTCAAGGTCAACCGGACCGGCTCGCTGTCGTTCGCCAACCCACAGGTCTTCCCGCAGTGCCCGGGGACGTTCAGCAACGGGTGAGCCTCTGGGGGAACATCTTCGCCGCGACCTACGATCGCGTCATGGCCGGGGTCGAGAAGGCGATCGTCGGACCGCACCGCCGGGAGCTGCTGGCGCGCACGAGCGGACGGGTGCTCGAGATCGGCGGCGGCACGGGCGCCAACCTGCCCTACTACCCGGCCGCGGTCGCCGAGCTCGTCATCACCGAGCCCGAGGAGCCGATGGCCCGCCGGCTCGAGGCCAAGCTGAGCGGGCTACCACGCGCGGTGAAGGTCGTACGCGCGCCGGCCGAGGCGCTGCCGTTCGGCGACGACGACTTCGACTTCGCCGTCTCGACGCTCGTGCTGTGCACGGTCGCGGACCCGGATCGCGCGCTGGCCGAGGTCCGCCGCGTGCTCAAGCCCGGCGGCCGGCTGATCTTCCTCGAGCATGTGCGCTCGCCGACGAACCGGGCCTGGCACGCTGGCAGGACCGTCTCAACGGGGTTCAACGCATGGTCGGCCACGGCTGCAACTGCAACCGCGACACGGTCGCCAACATCGAGCACGCGGGCTTCACGATCGCCGACCTCGAGCACGATGAGCTGCGCAAGGCGCCGCCGATCATCCGGCCGCTGGTGCTCGGCAGCGCACGCGCTGACGCCTGACCGGCCGCTGCGCAGCCGATCGGATAGCGTGGTCGCCCGTGGCGCTGCGCAAGCTCGCTTGGATCGGGGTGGGGGCGATTCTCGTCGCCGGCTGCGGCGGCGCCTCGTCGAACACATCGACGACCGCGACGACCACCGCGGCCGTGGTCAGTGCCAGCGGGGGCCACCCGATCGTCACGAAGTCGCCCGACTCCGACGCGCCGCCCAACGCTCCCGCGCACTGGCTGCCGCCGTTCGCATGGGTCTACAACCACTGGCTGCCCTACGACGAGACGCGGCTGTATTCGCTGCTGCACATCACCCGCAACCAGCTGTGGGACCAGCTGCGCAACGACCACCACAACCTCGCCGAGCTGGCGGCCAAGCATGGCTACACCGACCCGCAGAAGCTCGCGGCGGCGCTGGTCGCGCCCGAGCGCGCGAAATGGGGTGACGCGCGTGCCGCGGTGCTGCAGTCGCGCGCGCTGGCCACGATCACCCAGGGCCACCTGGCCCAGCACCTGTTCTTCCACTCGCTGCACCAGTTCGCGATCGCCAGCGAGGCGCCCGAACATCTTCGGCGTCACCGACATCGAGTTCCGGGCGCTGCGCCGCGCCGAGCTCAGTCCGCTGGCCATCGCACGCCTGCACGGGCGCTCGCCCGGCGAGGTCGAGGCGATGAGCATCGCTGTGCTGCGCGAGCGCGCCCGCACCGGCGTGCAGGGAAAGGCGGTCACGCCCGCGCAGGCCAAGCGGTTGCTCACCCGCCAGATCAGCCAGCTCCCGCGGTGGCTCGAGCAGGCGCGCTACAACGGGCCGCCGCAGACCTACCGCGGCGCGCTGATCGCCGTGCCGCACGACTACGCGACCAACCCGTCGATCTCGGCCGACGGGCGCCACGTCGCCTACGAGGACTACCGCCAGAAGCTGCCGGTCGCGATCAAGCTCGGCGAGATCGCGGTCATGCGCGCCGACCTCGACGATGGCAGCGACACGATCGTCAGCCGCCTCCCCCACGGCGGTCCCAGCGGTCCCGACCCGACGTCGGCCTACAACGCGGCGATCTCGGGCGACGGCAAGCGGATCCTGTTCGAGTCCTCGCCCGGCAACCAGAACTTCGCCAAGCGCTACGGGCGGATCGGCATCCGCCTGGCCCAGAACGGCACCAAGGTGCGCCTCGACCACCCGGTGGCCGGGGTCGACTCGCAGTCGGCCTACAACCCGACGATCGCGGCCAACGGCTCGCGCGGGGCGTTCGAGGCCGTGCAGAACGGGCGCACGGTGATCGTCGTCACCGACCTGCCGTCCAACCGCCAGCGTGTCGTGGTCCGCGGCGCACCGGCCGGCAGCCCGTCGTTCGCCGACCCCTACGAGCCGTCACTGAGCGCCGACGGGTCAAAGCTCGTCTACACGATGGCGACCGGGCAGGTCGGCGACGCGGGCGCCGCGACGAGCCAGGTGCTGGTCACCGACATCGATCGCGGCACCACGACCGTCGCCAGCACGTCGAGCAGCGGCGCGCGCGGCGACGGCTTCTCCTCGGACCCGTCGATCTCGCCCGACGGGCGCTGGATCGCGTTCACGTCCGACGCCGCCAACCTCGGCGCCGCGCACCGCCACGCCGGCCTGTTCCTGCACGACCTCAAGACCGGTCGCACGCTGCGGATCGCGACCGCCGGTGACGACGGCGTGCTCGACCCGGTGCTGTCGCGCGGCGCCCGTGTCGTCGCCTACACGCTGATGAACGGCACGACCGGCCGCGTGGTCGCGTGGAAGCGCGCCGGCGGCAAGGTGACGCTGGTCAGCCGCGGCGAGCTCCCCGCCGATGGCTCGTCCGACAGCCCGTCGATCTCGGCCGACGGCACGAAGGTCGCGTTCGTCTCGTCGGCGACGAACCTGTCGCCCGACGCGAGCGACGGCAACCGCGCGATCTACGTGCGCGACCTGCCCACGCGCACGACCAAGCTGATCTCCAACGCGAAGGCCGCCTACCCCAAGGCGGTGCTCGCCGCGCTGGCCGCCAACCCGCCGCCCAAGCCGGTCCCCGCGCCGGTGCCGGCGGCCCAGCAGCTGTCGACCTCGGCCGGGCGCGACAGCATCTTCGTCATCGACAACGAGTTCTACGACCACGGCGCGCGGCCGGTCCTGCACATCAAGCCGGGCACCGTGCTGTCGTGGCAGTGGGACTCCCAGCAGACCCACAGCCTGGCCGTGCGCTCCGGCCCGGAGAAGTTCGTCGCCCGCCAGCGCAACGCCGGTGACTTCAACCACACGTTCACCAAGCCCGGCACCTACCACCTGATCTGCCAGCTCCACGCCCCGGGCATGGAGATGACGATCGTCGTCTCGCCGCCGGCTAAGGCTTGACGGTGAACCTGACGCGGTTGTGGTCGGCCGCGCTGAACGACGGCTCGCGCAGCCCGGCGTTGTCGGTCGCCCGCGCGTACAGCGTGTAGCTGCCGGCGGGCAGGCGCTTGCGCAGGCGGTAGCTCCACTTCGCCGTCCCCGTCGCCTTGAGCCACACGGTCGGTGCGCACTTTCCCTTCTTGGCGGTCGAGCTCAGGAACGTCCCTCGGCTCGACAGCTGCCGGCAGCCGGGGTGCGGCTTGTGCTTCGTCGAACGCCGGGCGGCGTGGGCGCCTGCGGTCGCGTGCACGAGCGCGATCTCGACCTTGGCGACGCGGACGTCGTCGGACGCGGTGCCGGTGAACTTCGTCAGTGACCTGGCCTTGACGCGGCGGTGCAGGCCCGTGATGTTGGTGTCGGGCGCGGTGTTGCGGTGCGGCGTCGATCCGATCTGGGTGACGGTGATCGTCGCGGTTGCCGGCGCCGAGGTGAGCGCGCCGTCGCTGGCGGTGAACGTGAACGTGTCGCCGCCGGTGGCCAGGGCGCTGGCGGTGTAGGTCACGCTGCCGTTGACCTGATCGATCGCACTGAGCACGCCGCTGCCGGGGGCGATCGTCACCGTGCGGGTGATCGGGTCGCCGTTGGGGTCGCTGCACGTCAGCCCGACGGCGACGTCGGCGCCGGCCTGGACGGTCGCGGTCGTGCTGGTGCAGACGGGCGCCATCTCGCGGGCGAACGTGGTGACGCCACCACTGTTGGACCCTCCGCCGGACCCGTCGCCGACGTAGACGTTGCGGCCCTCGGGGCTGACCGCGACGAACGACGCGTTCGCGATCCCGTCGCCGGCGATGCAGCCGTCGCCGCTGTCCTCGCCGATGCAGTTGATGAGGCTGCCGATGGCGCCGTTGCCGGCGTTGCGCGTGTATGCGCTGACCGTGCCGCTGGTCGGTTCGTCGGTGCCCTGGGCGGCGGCGTAGATCTGCTGCCCGTCGGGGCTCACCGCGACGCCCTCGGCCAGCTCGAGGTTGCGCTGGAACGGTGCGGGGCAGCCCGGTGCGTCGGTCGCGACGCAGTTGATCATCCCGGTCAGCCCGAACGTGTTCGCGTCGACCGAGAACCCGGCCAGCCCGCCGGAGTCGCCGCTGATGTTGTCGCCGCCGGGCGCCGCGACGTAGACGCGGTGGTCGGGCGCGACCGCGACGTCGCCCGGCCCGTCGAAGCCCTCGCTGCCGGCCACGCAGCCGGCCACCGGCGTCGGGCTCGACACGACGCAGCCGATCCGCGTCGACAGGCGCCCGGCCTGGTCGACGAGGTAGGAGGTCACGTAGCTCGTCGTCGCGCCGCTGGCCGACACCGCGTAGACGGCACGCCCGTCGGCCGCGACGGCGACCGCGACCGGATCGGCGGCGAACGGGTCGGTCGTGCACATGTCGTTGCCGAGCGAGTTGAAGCACGCGGTCTCGCTGCCCAGCGCGCCGGTCACGGCGCCGCGGGCGAAGCTCGCCAGGCCGCCGTGGACGAGGTCGGCGGCGCTCACGTAGACGGCGGCGTTGGAGACCGCGACGCCCTTGGCGTTGGTCAGCCCGCGGCCACCGACGCAGGTCCCGGTCGCCGTTTCGGCGACGCAGTCGAGCTCGGACCCGATCGCGCCGGTCGCCGGGTTGCGGGCGAACGCGGCCACCGACCCGCCGCCGAACGTCGGCGACGTGACGTAGATCGTGGCGCCGTCGGGGCTGACGGCGACGCCCCACGCGGCGCTCAGACCGCTGGCCGCCGTCGCGCAGCCGCGCCCGGCCGTGGCGGCCACGCAGTTGAGCTCGGTCAGGGCGCCGGTGGTCGGGTTGCGGGCAAACGCCGCGACGGCGCCGCCCGTTCCGCCGCCTCCGGTTCCCGACGCGACGTACACGTTCTTGGCGTCGGAGCTGATGGCGACCATCCGCGCCTGGCCGATCCCATCGCCCGCGACGCAGCCGTTGCCGGCGTCCTCGCTGACGCACTGCGTCTCGGTCAGTCCGCCGAACGGAGGTGGGATCGCACCGGCGACGGGCGCCCGCGCCCCGAGGCCGGCGGCGAGTACAGCGATCACCGCGACGGCGCATGACCTCCGGTCGCCCATCGCCGAAAGCATGACGGGCCGTCAGGCGGGGCGCCAGCGCCGGCGCCCCGCCCCGACGTCACCACGGCCGGCGTGGCAGCTCCCCGCGCTGGCGCGCGGGCACGACCGCGAGCGCCAGCCGCCCGAGGGTGAGTGCGCCGAGCATCAGCCCGAAGTCGCGCAGCGCGATGTCGTAGAACCGCGGCGGGTCGACCGTCAGCAGGTTGAGGACGATGCCGCCCAGCCACGCGGCGACGACGAACGCACCGATGCGCGGCGCGAACGCGACGAGCAGGCCGGCGACGATCTCGACCACGCCGATCGCGTGCATGAGCTGCTGTCCGGTCCCGGGGACGATGTCGTTGACCCAGCCGGCCAGGTAGTCGGGCCAGTGCACGGTCCAGTTGAAGAACTTGTCGATGCCGAACAGGATCGGCGCGACGGTGAAGGCGACGCGCAGCAGCCAGAACGCCTGGTGGCCTGCGACGGCGACGGCGGCGGGCGCGGCGGGAGTGCTGGGCGCGGCGGGGTGCTGGGCTGCGAACGCGGAATCGGGGGTGCGTCGGTGGTGGTCATCGGTGAACCTCCTACGGTCGGTGTGACTGCGTTGGCGTCGCGCCGCCGGCGCTTCTTACGTCTGCTGCTCGACGAGCGCGCGCAGGCTGTCGTGCTCCTCGCGGCACGCCTGGCAGCCCTCGAGGTGGGCGCGCATGCCGGGCACGTGCTCGTCGGCGCGCGGGCGCCCGTCGGCCACCTCGATCTCGACGTAGCGGTCGATCTCGTCGAAGCACTGCTCGCACGTCAGCTCGGGGCCGTCGGGGCCCGAGCAGGCGGGCCAGAAGCTCGTCGCTCATCGCGGGTCTCCTTCCGAGGGCAGGGTGTGGCCGGCGGCCCGCAGGCGGCGGCGCAGGGTCTGGCGGGCGTCGTGGATCGTCTTGTAGAGCGCGCCGCGGGTCGTCTGCCCGGCGCTCGGCCAGCACGTCGATCGGCACGTCATTGAGCGCGACCGCGACGAGCACCTCGCGCTGGTGGGGCGTCAGTTCGGTGGCGATCGCGCGGCGCACCGCGTCCAGCAGCTCGGTGCGCTCGGCGTCGTCGGCCGGGGAGGCGCGCCCGTCGGCATGCAGCGGCCACTGCTCGGGCTCCAGCCCCAGCTCGCGGCCCTGCCATGGGCGGCGGCGCAACTTGACCGACGTCTCGAGCAGCACGAACTTGTAGGCCCAGGTCGTGAAGCGGCTGCGGCCCTCGAAGTCGTCGAGCTTGGCCAGCACGGCGACGAGCGCGTCGTCGGCGCTCTGCAGGGCGAGGTCGTCGAGGTCGTCGCCGTCCCAGCCCTCATCGACGAGCGCCGGCGGGCGACCTCGAAACGGGCGCCGCGCAGCAACAGGCCGTGCAGCTCGGCGATCGCGCGCTCGCGAGGGTGGCGGTCGCCGCGCAGGGCGTCGATCCAGGCCTGCGATCCGGTGTCGGTGAAGGCGGCGGAGACGTCAGCGACGCTAGCAGCGGTGGCGCTCATCACATCGTTCGCGTCACGGTCGCGCGATTTCTTACCCGCGAGGGGGTAAGAAGGTCCAGGCGCCCGACGCCAATATCCGTCATGCCCACGACCGATCACAGACCTTCGTCATCGTCGGCGCCAGCCTCACTGGCGCCAAAGCGGCCGAGACCCTCCGGGAGGAGGGTTTCGATGGCCGCGTGCTGCTCATCGGCCAGGAGGCGCTGCGCCCGTACGAGCGCCCGCCGCTGTCCAAGGACTATCTGCGCGGCGAGGCCGAGGCCAAGCCGTTTGTGCATGACGAGTCGTTCTACGCCGAGCACGACATCGAGTTGCGGCTGTCGACGACGGTCGAGTCGCTGGACGCCGACGGCCGCCGGCTGACGCTGGCCGGCGGCGAGGAGGTCGGCTTTGACCGGCTGCTGCTGGCGACGGGGGCCGAGCCTCGCCGCCTTCCGGTGCCGGGCGCCGACCTCGACGGCGTGCTGAGCCTGCGCAGTGTCGAGGACTCCGACACGATCCGCGAGCGCATCGACGCGGGCGGGCGGTTGGTGACGATCGGCGCCGGCTGGATCGGCGCCGAAGTCGCGGCGTCGGCGCGCCAGGGCGGCTGCGAGGTGACGATCGTCGAGATGAGCGAGCTGCCGCTCGAGCGCGTGCTGGGGCCCGAACTCGGAGCGATCTACCGCGACATCCACGTCGACCATGGCGTGACGTTCATCGGCGGCGCCACGGTCGAGGCGGTCGTCGGCGACGGATCGGTGAGCGGCGTGCGGCTCGGCGACGGACGCGTGATCGAGGCCGACTTCGTCGTGGCCGGCGTCGGCGTCTCTCCGCGCACGGGGTTGGCCGAGGGCGCCGGGCTGGCAACCGACAACGGTGTGCTGGTCGACGAGTACCTGCAGACGAGCGCGCGCGCCGTGTTCGCGGCCGGCGACATCGCCAACGCGATGCACCCGTTCTACGGCCACCGGATCCGCGTCGAGCACTGGGCCAACGCGCTCAACCAGGGGCCGGTGGCGGCGCGCAACATGCTCGGCGGGACGGTCGCCTACGAGGAGCTGCCCTACTTCTTCTCCGACCAGTACGACGTCGGCATGGAGTACTCCGGCTACACGACCTCGTGGGACGAGGTGCTGTTCCGCGGCGACCCGGCGACCCGCGAGTTCGTCGCGTTCTGGATCGAGAACGATCGTGTCGTGGCGGGCATGAACGTCAACGTCTGGGACGTCAACGAGCACGTGCAGGCGCTGATCCGGTCGCGACGCCCGGTCGACCGCAGCCGGCTCACCGACCCCGACGTGCCACTGGACGAGCTCGCCGCGGGTTCGTCCTAGGCGCCCGGCGGCTCCGGTCCTCTCCACGTCGTAAAGTCTCGGTACAAGGGGTCAGACCCCTTGTAAAGCGACCTTACGCGGGAGTCAAGCCCAGAATGCCCTCCGGATCAGAGCTCGTTTCACCCCAGATGCGGGTGCTCTGGCAGCACGCGCGCGACCGGATCCACGAGGCGCTGGCCGGCAGCGAGTTCCGTGACATTCGCGCAGAACACCTGGCGGTGCTCCAGTACCCAGGGCCGGACGGCGAGCGGCCGTCGGTGCTCGCCGCGCGCGCCGGTATGAGCCGCCAGGCGATCAACCACCTCGTGCGCGGGCTCGAAGACAGCGGCTACCTGGAGCGCGGCCCCAGCGTCTACCCCAGCCGCGGGCGCGTGATCACGCTGACCCCGCGCGGCCACGATGCGCTGGTGTTCATCCGCGCGACCGTCGGCGCGCTGGAGCGCGAGTGGTCGGCCGCGATCGGCGAGCGGCGCTTCGAGGCGATGCGCTCGGCGATCGAGGACCTGCTCGCGTTCCGCGACGCTACGCCGCCACGGCGGCCATGATCGGGTAGACCCCGCCGTGCTGGCCGATGGCGGTGTAGCGTCACCGTCATGGCCGAGTTGACCGTCTATGAGAAGAACACCTGCACGACGTGCAAGAACCTCGCGCTGCTGCTCCACGAGCGCGGCATCGACTTCGACGCCGTCGAGTACCACGTCACCGGACTCACCGAGCCCGAGCTCCGCGGCCTGATCACCAAGACAGGCGGCAGCGCCCACGACCTGCTGCGGGCCCGCGAAGCGACGGCGATCGGGCTTGACCCCGCGGATCTCAGCGAAGACCGCCTGATCGCGGAGATGGTCGCCCGCCCGGCGCTCGTCCAGCGGCCGATCGTCGTGCGGGGCGATCGAGCCGTGCTCGCCCGCCCGGTCGACCGCGTGCTCGAGCTGCTGGACTGACCCGATCCGCTAGCGTCGTACCCCATGGCGATCGATCGCGAGCGGCTGGCCGAACTGACACATACCGAATCCGAGGCGCTCGACGAGCGAACCGGTGGCTCGGCCGAGATGTACCGGCGCGCCAACGAGACCCTCGCGGGCGGCGTCGCCTCGAGCTACCAGTCGCGCGACCCGTGGCCGCTGTACCTCGAGCGCGGCGACGGTCCCAAGGTCTGGGACGTCGACCACAACGAGCTGTGGGACTTCCACAACGGCTTCGGCTCGATGGTCCAGGGCCACGCGCACCCGGCGATCGGCCGCGCGGTGACCGAGCGCTACCGCCTCGGCACCCATTTCGCCGCGCCCACCGAAGACGCGGTCGTCGTCGGCGAGGAGCTCGCCCGGCGCTTCCGCCTGCCGAAGTGGCGCTACACGAACTCCGGCTCGGAGTCGACGATGGACGCGATCCGGATCGCCCGCGCGTTCACCAAGCGCGACCCGATCATGAAGATCTTCGGCTCCTACCACGGCCACCACGACGCGGTCATGGTCTCGATCGGCGTCGAGTACGACCAGATCGGCCCACGCGAGGCGCCGGCGTCGCTGCCCTACGGCGGGGGCATCCCGCAGGCGACGGTCGACCTCACCCACGCCGTGCATTTCAACGACGCCGAGAACCTCGACCGGCGCCTCACGCAGCTCGCGGCGGAGGGCCAGAAGCCCGCCTGCCTGATCATGGAGGCGGCGATGATGAACCTCGGCGTCGTGCTGGCGCAGCCGGGGTACCTCGAAGCGGTTCGCGAGATCACGCAGCGCCACGGCATCGTGCTGATCTTCGACGAGGTCAAGACCGGCCTGGCGATCGCCGCCGGCGGGGCGGTCGAGAAGTTCGGCGTCCTGCCGGACATGGTCACGCTGGCCAAGGCGCTCGGCGCCGGGCTGCCGACCGGCGCGATCGGCATGAGCGAAGAGATCGCCGCAGTCGTGGAGGACGGCACCGTCTACCAGGTCGGCACCTACAACGGCAATCCACTCGGCATGGCCGCCGCGCGGGCCAACCTGCTCGAGGTGATGACGCCCGAGGCCTATGCCCATTTGGACCAGCTCAACGACCGGATCCTCAAGGGTTGCCAGGCGGTGATCGACACGCACGCGCTGCCCGGCTACCCGGTCGGGATCGGCTCCAAGGGCTGCGTCACGTTCTCGCCGGTCGAGATCGTCGACTACGCGACCTTCAAGGAGAACCAGGACGCCGAGCTGTCCGAGCTGGCGTGGCTGTTCAACCTCAACCGCGGCATCTTCATGACCCCGGGCCGCGAGGAGGAGTGGACCCTGTCGATCACCCACACCGACGAGGCGATCGACCACTACGTCGAGGTCTTCGGCGAGTTCGCCGCGGCGATCACCGGCTAGCCCGTCTGGCGGAAATCCGACGGACCAGACGGCGGCACGCCCCTCTGTCGCCCGCGCCGCGCCTCGGCGAATCTCCGGCCAACACAACCCGGCAAGGAGACGATCGCGATGGGCACGGTGATGAAGGTGATGTTCCCGGAGGTGGGGATGATCCGGCACAGCAGCGGCAAGACCCGGCGGCTGCTGTTCTGGATCCTCGGCGGGACGGCCGTGTTCTGCGTCGCCGTGACCGTCGCGGTGTTCATGGTGCTCGGCCACGAGTCGAAGATCGCACGCCACAGCGCCCAGCACTTCGGCGCCGCGCTCGTCGCCGGCGATCCCGCGCTGTCGCCGGCCGGCGGCGCGCCGTATGTCACCGGTGTTCGCGCCCACTTCGGGGCGGTCACGAGCGCCACGGTCCTCGGCACCCACAACAAGACGATCAACACCGGCGACGAGGCCGACACCCGCAGCTACTACGTCGCCGATCTGTGGATCACCAGCCGCCGTGGGCCGGCGGTCCTGCAGGTCGACTTCGACAACGGCTCGCTGAGCAGCGACTCGATCTCCGGCGTCCACGAGATCCATCCGCAGGACGCGCCGGGGCTCACGAGCGCCCAGCACGCCGAGCTCGACGCGGCCTACGCCGCGCGCGGCGGCGAGCCGGCGCAGGCGCTGGACCGCTGACTACTTCGGCTTGACCGCCACGATCATCTCCAGCTCGACCGAGATGTCGAGCGGGAGGGCGGCCATGCCGACCGCCGACCGCGCGTGCTTTCCGATCTCCTCGCCGAAGATCTCGACGAGGAGGTCGGAACAGCCGTCGATCACCGCGGCGAACTGGTTGAACCCGGGAGCGCAGTTGACCATCCCGAAGACCTTGAGGAAACCGGTGATCTCGTCGAGCGACCCGAGTTCGGCGCGCAGCGACGACAGCACGACAAGCGCCGTATTGCGCGCGGCGACCCGGGCCTCCTCGATCGTGATGTCCTCGCCGACCTTGCCCTGGATCAGCGCGTGGAGGCCCTCGCCGAGCGGGATGTAGCCATCGACGAGGTCGCCGGTCAGCTCTTCCAGCCGCAGCGGCCCGTGGCCGGCAACGTAGACCAGGTCGCCGTGGCGCCGGGTCTGCAGGTAGTTGCCGATCGCCGGGAGCATGCCCGGCAGCTCGATCCCGAGCTCAGTCAGCCTCGCTTCCGCGCTCATGGTCTCCGATTGCACCACACGCCCGGGATACGTGAGTCTTCACAAGATCTTTATGCCGTCGGCGTGAACCTGCACGGGCTCCCCACGCGCGCGTGCCGACGATGAAGGGTCATGGCTCGGCTCAACGAACGCGGCCTGCGGCGCACGGTCGGCGTGTCGGGGCTGTTCGCGACGGCGTACGGCAACGTCGGATCGTCGATCTACTACGCGCTGGGGCTCGTCGCCCTGCACGCCCTCGGGCTGACGCCGGTCGTGTTCATGGTCGCCGGCGGGCTGTTCGCGCTGACCGCCAAGACGTACGCCGAGGGCGCGTCGATGTATCCCGAGGCCGGTGGCTCGTCGTCGTTCGCGCGGCATGCCTTCAACGAGCTCGTGTCGTTCTTCGCCGGCTGGGCGCTGACGCTCGACTACATCATCACGATCGCCATCTCGGCGTTCTTCGTGCCCCACTACCTGGGCGCGTTCTTCCCCGCATTGCGCCACAACCCGGGCGACATCATCGGCGGGATGGTCGTGATCGCTCTGCTCGCGGCGCTCAACATCCGCGGCCTCAAGGAGTCGGCGAAGCTCAACTTCATCCTGGCGATCGTCGACCTCGGCACCCAGATCGCCCTGATCGTGATCGGCGTTTTCCTGGTGCTCGACCCGTCGCTACTGGTCTCCCAGGTCCACCTCGGGACGGCGCCGTCGACGAGCCAGCTGATCTTCGCGCTGTCGCTGGCCATGGTCGCCTACACCGGGATCGAGACCGTCTCCAACATGGCCGAGGAGGCGGAGAACCCGGGGCGCGACGTGCCGCGCGCGGTCAACTACGTGCTGTTCGCGGTGCTCGGCGTGTACGCCGGCATCAGCGTCATCGCGCTCAGCGCGCTGCCGGTCGTCCACGACGCCCACGGCTACCACACGCTGCTGGGCACGCAGTACGAGGCCGATCCGGTCCTCGGGATCGTCAACTCGCTGGGGATCCACGGCGTGCTGCTGACGATCCTGCGCGGCTACGTCGGCGTGCTGGCCGCCACGATCCTGTTCATCGCCACCAACGCGGGGCTGATCGGGATCTCTCGATTGTCGTGGTCGCTGTCCGAGCATCGCCAGCTGCCGAGCGTGTTCTCGGCGCTGCATCCCAATTACCGCACGCCGGCTTTCACGATCATCTTCTACTCGGTCATCGCGGCCGCCCTGCTGATCCCCGGCCAGATCGACCTGCTCGGCAACCTCTACTCGTTCGGCGCGATGCTGTCGTTCACGCTCGCCCATGTCTCGGTCGTGTGGCTGCGGGTCAAGGAGCCCGACCGCGACCGCCCGTACCGCGCGCCGTGGAACGTGCGCATACGTGGGTCGTCGATCCCGCTCAGCGCGTGCCTCGGCGCACTGGGCACGTTCGCGGCGTGGTGCAGCGTCGTCGCGCTGCACCCCGAGGCGCGCACCGTCGGCCTGCCGTGGATGCTCGTCGGGATGGTCGTGTACGTCGTCTACCGCCGCCGTCAGGGCCTCGACCTGACCTCGCCGGCGAAGATCGATCGCGGCGAGCGCCCGCCCGACTTCGTCGCCCTGGACTACCGCTCGGCGATCGTGCCGATCTTCGGCCACGAGCTCGACCCCGACGTCCTGTTCCGCGCCTCGCGGCTGGTCGGCGAGGGCGGGGTCGTCGACGTGCTGTACCTGATCCGCGTTCCCAGCCAGCTGTCGATCGACGCAGGGTTGGACGGCGAGGAGCAGGCGGCGCGCGAGCTGCTGGAGACGGCCGGGCTGACCGGCCGTCGCTACGGACTCAAGACGCGCACGGCGCTCGTGCGCACGCGTAACCCGGGCCGCACGATCGTCGAGGAGGCGCAACGCACCCACGCCGAGGTCGTCTACCTCGGTGCCCGCCACGCGCCCCAGAGCGAAGGTGTCCTGGGCCCGACGGCGCGCTACCTGCTGGCCGAGCGCCCGTGTCGCGTGATCGTCGCCACGCAAGCCAACGGCGACGGCGCCAATGGCGGCGGCAACGGCGCCGCGTCGCGATAGGGTCGCTCCATGCGCATCCTCGTTCTAGGCGCCGGTTTCGGCGGACTCGAGTTGACCACGCGTCTGTCCGACGAGTTCGGCGACGACGTCGACATCACCCTGATCGACAAGAGCGATTCGTTCGTGTTCGGGTTCTCCAAGCTCGACGTGATGTTCGGGCGCACGACGGCCGACATCGTGCGCCACCCGTACGCCGACATCGTCAAGCCCGGCGTGACGTTCGTTCAGACGGCGATCCGCTCGATCGACCCGCACGGGCGCCGCGTGGAGACCGACGCCGGCAGCTTCGAGGCCGACATCATGGTCGTCGCACTGGGCGCCGACCTCGACCTCGACCACACGCCCGGCCTCGTCGACGGCGGCCACGAGTTCTACACCGTGGCCGGCGCGTTCGCCTTGCGCGACGTGATCGCCGACTTCGCGGGCGGGCGCGTGATCGTCGGCGTCATCTCGACGCCGTTCAAGTGCCCCCCGGCGCCGAGCGAGACGTCATTGCTGATGCGCGACCACCTCGTCGAGGCAGGGCTCTGGGAGCAGTCGTCGGTGTCGCTGGTGATGCCGTTCGGGCGGCCGATCCCGCCGTCACCCGAGGCGTCGGAGGCGTTGCTCGTCGCGTTCGCCGAGCGCGGGATCGAGTGGTGTCCGCAGCACGCGGTGACGAGCCTCGATCCGTCGCGCAAGGTCGCCCATCTGAGCGACGGCTCCGAGAAGCCCTATGACCTGTTCCTTGGCGTTCCGCACCACGTCGCGCCCGGCGTCGTGCTCGAGTCGGGGATGACGAGCGACGGCTGGATCCCGGTGGATCCGCTGACCCTCGAGACCTCCTATCCCGGCGTCTACGCCATCGGCGACGTCGCCGCGGTCGGCACGCCGCGCGCGGGCGTGTTCGCCGAGGGCCAGGCGATCGTCGCGGCCGACCGGATCGCCGCGCAGATCCGCAGCGGATCGACCGAGTCGACCTACGGCGGGCGCGGCATCTGTTACCTCGAGTTCGGCCGCGACACGGTCGGCCTCGTCGACGTGACGTTCTTCGGCGATCAGAAGGTCGGCAAGCTGGTCGGCCCGTCGCCGGAGCTCGTCAAGGACAAGGTCGACTTCGGCTCGACCCGGATCGCGCGCTGGTTCGGGCGCGAGTGGTCGATGGCCTCGGCTAGCTCGTGACGGCGCGCTGGCGCTCGAGGATCTCGTAGACCGCCGTCGTGTACGCATCGGTGCGCGACGAGCCGAGCAGACCCGGGCCCATGCGGTTCATGACGTAGGCGAACGTCGAGTTGTGCTCGAGGTCGTTGATGACGACCGAGCCGCCCCAGCCACCCCAGAAGAAGCGCCGGCCCGGATTGATCGTCGGGGTGCTCGCCGACGGCAGCCCGTAGCCGACGCCGAAGCGCACGGGCAGGCCCATGACGACGTCGACACCATCGGACTGCACGTCGAACACCAGCTCGATCGTCGCCGGCGACAGCAGTCGCACGCCGGCGACCTCGCCGCCGTTGGACAGCGCCGACTGGATCCGTGCGACCGAGCGGGCGTTGCCGTGACCGTTGGCGGCCGGAATCTCAGCCTGGCGCCACGCGGCGGTCCAGCTCGCCTCGCCGTCGGGCACCGGCCCGGTGAAGGTCTTGAACATCGGGCTGTCGGGCGTCAGCGCGGCGAAGTCGATCTCCAGCGGCGGCGGCAGGATCACGTTCGACACGCGACCGAACTCCGACGGGTCAAGGCCGATGTGGAAGTCGGCGCCCAGCGGCCCGGCGACCTCGCGGGCGAAGAACGTTCCGAGCGACAGGCCGGTGATCCGCCGCACGACCTCGCCGACCAGGTGGCCCTGGCTGAGCGCGTGGTAGCCCGACGCGGTGCCGGGCTCCCACCACGGCGCCTGGGCGGCGAGCTTGCCCGTCGCGACGTCCCAGTCGTAGATGTCCGGCGTCGTGACCGGCTGGTCCCAACCCGACAGCCCGGATGTGTGGCCGAGCAGGTGGCGGACCTCGATGTCCTGCTTGCCGTTGGCGGAGAACTCGGGCCAGTAGTGCGCGACCTTCTCGTGGATGTCGAGCTCACCGCGGTCGACCAGCATCAGCGCGCACAGGTTGGTCATCGTCTTGGTCGTCGACCAGACGTTGGTGATCGTGTCGCTCTCCCACGGCGCCCCGGTCTGCTCGTCGGCCAGCCCGCCCCACACGTCGACGACGAGTTCGCCATCGACCGCAACCGCGATCGAGGCACCGAGCTCCTCACCCGAATCCAGCTGCGCCGACAGCTCCCGGATCAGGGGCTCAAAGCGGTCGTCGTACGTTCCGTGCACGGTGGCCATGAGGCGGGATCTCCTTGGGTTCGGTCACGGCACTCTAGAGCGCCACCGAGGTCTTCATCCGGCTGGAGGCCGGCGCCGGCGAACCAGCACCTCCTGCGTGACGGTCGCGACGTGGGCGCCGCCGGCGCTGAACGTATGACCGATCGAGACGCCGCGCGACCCGAGCAGGCTGTCGGCGACAACCTCGTGCAGATGCCAGTCGGTCATGACCAGTGGGCGATGGAACCACATCGCGTGGTCGAGGCTCGCGACGCGCAGGCTGTCAAAACGCTCCTCGCGGTTGTCGGGACGATTCGGGTGCAGGCCCGAGACGACGTCGCCGGGGAAGTTGTCCGACGTGAACGCGAACGCGCACGCGTGCACGATCGGCTCGTCGCCGAGGTCGCCGATCGCACGGATCCACGCCCGCACGCAACCCGGGTCCTCGCGCGGCGCGTCGCGGCGCTCGAACACGCCGCTCCAGCCCTCGCGAAGCGGTAGCTCCTCGGGCGCGGCGACCTGCGGCGCCATCGCGCGTTGCACCTCGACGCCCTCCTCGAGCAGCTGATGCGACGTCGCCATGATCAGGATCGCCCCGGCCGACTGACGCGCCACCACGCTCCGGGTGACGAATGAGCGCCCGTTGCGCACGCGGTCGACCTCGAAGCGGATCGGCTCGGACGCGTCGCCGGGCCGGATGAAGTACGCGTGCAGCGAATGCACGTGGAAGCGGTCCTCGACCGTCATTCCGGCCGCGCGCAGGCCCTGCGCCACGATCTGCCCGCCGTAGAGCCCGCCCCACGGGTACTCCGGGCCGACGCCGACGAACACGTCGGGCCCGCGCGCGTCGAGATCCATCATGCCCATGAAGTCCATGCGCGGGCACGATACGGAGGATGTTGGGATGGTGTCCGACTCCGCACCGAACCCTCCAAGGAGCAGCCATGCCCGCCCACAGCATCTCCGGCGTCGACTTCATCACGATCCCGAGCAACGACATCGAGGCATCCAAGCGCTTCTACGGCGAGGTCCTCGGGCTGCCGTTCGTCAAGCAGTGGGGGAACCTGCCCGGCTTCGAGTACCAGGCCGGCCACCTGACGCTGGCGGTCATGGACCCGACGGCGTTCGGCCAGGAGTTCCGGCCCAACGCGGGTTTCGTCGCGTTCGCGGTCGATGACGTCGAGGCCGCACGCGAGGCGCTCAAGGCCGAGGGCGTCGAGTTCGTCAACGACATGATCGACAGCGGCGTCTGCCACCAAGCGATCTTCCGTGACCCATCGGGCAACACGCTCGACCTGCACCACCGCTACGCCGACGGGGTGCCGCCGCAGGCGCAGTAAAAAGCTCGGTCAGGCAGCGAGGCCGAGCGCGGCGGTCAGCTCGGGTCGGCTGCCGACGCCGACCTTGGCGAAGATCGCCTTGACGTGGTCGCGGACGGTGTGGCGCGAGATGACGAGTCGCGCGGCGACCTCGTCGGTCGATAGCCCGGACACGAGCAACTCGGCGACCTCGCGCTCGCGGTCGGTCAGGCCGTGCAGAGCGAGCAGCAGCGGCAGCAGCTCGGCGCGGTCGGCGGGCTCGAGCACGACGGCGACCTTGGCCGCGGCGTCACCCGCCTGGCGCAGGACGTCGGCGTGGACGAGTAACCAACCGCCGCTGCGCGTCTGGACGCGCACCCGCGCGGGGCGCGTCGCCACCCCGGCGGCGTTGGCCTGCGCCTGCAGCGCGACAGCCTGGATCGCCGCCGGCAGCAGCCCGGGCATCGGCGCGTCGAGTGTGCCCAGCCAGCGCTGGGCTTCGCCCGTTGCCGCCTCGACGGTCCCGTCGAGATCGAGGACGATCATCCCGGGCGCACCGAGCTGCGGTGGCCCGTGGCTGGGGCGGCTCAGCGCGGTCCGCACGCCGTGGCCGAGGTGCGTCGCGATCGACGACACCCAGCGGACCTCCGCCTCGGTGAAGTCGGCCAGATCGGCGCCGCGACTGATGCACCCCAGCGCCCACGTCGCGTTGGCGCTGCGGGCGATGAGCCGCAGCTCGTCGTGGAGCCCGAAGCGCATGTGGATGTTGCGGTAGCGGCGGCTGGAGGCCAGGTCGCCGCCGGTCGTCAGGCTCAGCGCGGCGGCGGTCTGGCCATTGCGTGCCATCTCGTCGAAGCTGTTGACATCGCCCGCCGAGTCGAGGAACTCGGCGCGCGCGAAGGCCCGCTGCAACTCGGGCGTGGCCCCATGCTTGGTGGCGCTCGCGGGGAGCATCGTCTCCGGATCGGTGACCATCCACGCGCCGGTGTCGAACGGGACGACGCGCCGCACACGCACGGCGACCTCCTCGACGAGCTCGGGCGCCGACGGCGGCTGCTCGCAAAGCTCCGCGATCGTCTCGCGGACTGCTTCGGCTCTGGCTCCGAGCGCACGACGTGGCATGACAACGAGGGTACCGGGGGCCTCGCGTCGTCCCCATCCCCCAGCTGCGGGGGGTGCGAGGACCCCGACGACGCGGGATAGGCGGCGCGCCCGACGCGCCGCACGATGGCGCCATGTTCAAGCGACCGACCTCTCCCTCGAGCCCGGCGACGATCGCCGTGGCCTGCATCGCGGTGGCGATGCTGATGCTCGACATCAGCGTCATCAACACCGCGCTGTCCGACATCGCCCGCGGGCTGGACACCGGGCTGTCCGGCCTGCAGTGGGTGCTCGACGCCTACACGCTCCCGCTCGCCGCCACCGTGCTGACCGCCGGGGCGCTCGCCGACCGCTTCGGCCGCCGTCGGCTGTTCCTCATCGGTCTGTCGGTCTTCACCGTCGCCTCGGCGCTGTGCGGCGCCGCCGGCGGCATCGGGCTGCTCGTCGCCGCCCGCGCCGTGCAGGGGCTCGGCGCGGCGGTCATGTTCGCGACCGCTCTGGCGCTGATCGCTCAGGCGGCGCCGTCGGGCGAGCAGCGCACGAAGGCCCTGGCCGCATTCGGGGCGACGATCGGCGCCGCGTTTGCCATCGGGCCATTCGTCGGCGGCGGGCTGACCGAGCTGCTCGGCTGGCGCGCGATCTTCCTGATCAACGTCCCGATCGGAATCGTCGCCCTGGCGGTGGCGCTGCGCAGCGTCGCCGAGACCCGCGACGCGCAGGCTCGCGCCGTCGACTGGCCGGGCCAGATCGCCCTGATCGGCGGCATGTTCCTGCTGATCTTCTCGCTGCTGCGCGGCAACGGCGACGGCTGGGGCAGCCCGCTGATCGTCGCGACGCTCGCCGGCGCCGCCATCCTGCTCGGCGTGTTCGCGCTGATCCAGCTGCGCTCGACACGGCCGATGCTGCCGCTGCGGCTGCTGCGCGAACCGCGCTTCGCCGGACCGCAGCTCGCCGGCGCGGCGATCTCTGCGTCGTTCTTCGCGCTGTTCCTCTACATCACGCTGTACCTGCAGACGGTGCTCGGGCTGTCGCCGATCGAGACCGGCCTCGTCTACCTGCCGGGAACGGTGCTGTTGTTCATCGTCTCGGCGATGACCGCGCAGTTCGCGCAGGCCGTCTCGCCGGCGCGGCTGGCGGCGGGTGGGCTGGCGATCGTGGCCGCCGGAATGGCGATGCTGCTGATGACCGGCGCCGACTCGCCGTGGACCGTCGTGCTGCCGGGCGTGCTGACCACATGCGTCGGGACCGGGCTGTTCAACCCGGCCGACAGCGCGCTGGCCCTGGCGGCGCTGCCCGAGCATCAGAGCGGCCTGGCGTCGGGCGCGCACGACCTGTTCCGCCAGACCGGTGTCGCGGTCGGAATCGCGATGCTCGGCACGCTGGTGCCGGCGTCGGCTGCGCTGGGCGGCGACCCGCAGTCCTACGTCGACGGGTTCCACCACGCGATCATCGCCGCGACGGCGATCGCCGGCGTCGGGGCGTTCGGCACGTGGGCGCTGCTGCGTCCGCGCCGCGCGCCGGCCGGCCAGGCGGTGGCGGAGCCGGTCTAGCGTCACGCCTGGCTGCGGTGTAGCGTCGCACCGACCCGCACGCCAACACAGGAGCGACCAGATGGGCTTCATGGACAAGCTGAAGGGCACCGCCAAGCAGGCGATGAGCCCGGGAGCGATGAGCGGGGAGCGCGACAAGATCCAGCGCCTCAACCAGGTCGGCGTGATGTCGACGGCGACCGTCAACTCGATGCAGGAGACCGGCACGCAGCTCGGGGGTGGGCACCAGATCGACTTCGATCTGACGGTCCACCCCGACGGCGGTGCTGACTACAGCGTCAAGACGTCGCAGTCGCTGCACGACGTCACGCTCCAGGGCATCGAGTCCGGCGGCAAGATCCAGGTCAAGGTCGACCCCGAGGACCCACAGTCGCTGCTCGTATGGGGCGTCGCAAGCTGACGTCTACGACGTCGGCTTGCCGTTGATCTGCGGGTCGTCGCGGTCGAACTTCGCGCGCTTGCGCCCCGCGTCGGCGAGCACGTTCACCTGCGTGCCCTCGCTCAGGCGGACGATGTGCGACATGAGGACAGGCTGCTTCAGCGTGGCCCGAAACCGCTCGCCGGAAGTCAGTGCGACGTCGGCCTCGTACTCGTACGTCCCCGCCGTTTCCGTGGACTCGTGGAACGTCTTGGAGATGATCGTCGCCGTCGCCGGCTGCCAATTGCGCCCGAACATGGAACGACCCTAACTTGCTCTTGATTGCCAAACCGATAAGAATCGCGGCGTCGTGAAGTTCGGAATTTTCTACGAGCTCCAGCTTCCGCGGCCCTGGGAGGCCGACAGCGAGTTCACGCTGTACCAGGCCGCGCTGTCGCAGCTCGAGCTCGCGGACGGGCTCGGCTACGACTACGCGTGGGAGGTCGAGCACCACTTCCTCGAGGAGTACTCGCACTCGTCATCGCCGCAGGTGTTCCTCGGTGCCGCCAGCCAGCGGACCAAGCAGATCCGCCTCGGCCACGGGATCATGCACATGACGACGAACCACCCGGCGAAGATCGCCGCGAATATCGCGGCGCTCGATCTCGTCAGCGACGGTCGCGTCGAGTTCGGCATGGGCGAGAGCGCGAGCCTGACCGAGCTCGAGCCGTTCGGGGTCCCGTTCGACGAGAAGCGCGCGATCTTCGAGGACGCGGTCCGCGCGACGATCCCGATGTTCGCCGACGGCGGCCGCAGCTACGACGGTGAGTACTTCAAGCTTCCAGGCCGCAACGTCCTGCCCAAGCCGCGCCAGAAGCCGCACCCGCCGCTGTGGGTCGCATGTTCGCAGCTGCCGACGCTCGAATACGCGGGCACGCGCGGGCTCGGCGCCCTGGGCTTCCAGTTCGTCTCCGCCGACGCCGCTCACGCGTGGGTGCACGCCTACTACAACGCGATCACCAAGCGGCTCGACAAGCTCACCGACTACGAGATCAACCCGAACATCGCGCTTGTGTCGATGTTCATGTGCGCACCGACCGACGAAGAGGCGCGGGCGCGGGCCGACGGGGCCACGTTCTTCCAGTTCTGCCTGCGTTACTACTCGTCCAGCCGTGACCGCGAGCGTCCGCCGCCCGGCACGGTGAACATGTGGGAGGAGTACCAGAGCTGGAAGGCCGCCAATCCCGAGCAGACCGAGCGCGCCCTGTCGGGCGGACTGATCGGGTCACCGGAGACGATCGCGCGCAAGCTGCGCAAGTTCGAGGACTCGCACATCGACCAGGTCGTGCTGCTCAACCAGGCCGGCCAGAACACGCACGACGACATCTGCTCGAGCCTCGAGCTCTTCGCGCGCGAGGTGATGCCGGAGTTCCACGACAACGTGCCCGCGCACGAGGAGTGGAAGGCGGCGGTGCTCGACGGCGAGATCGAGCTCGAAGAGATCGACACCGAGGCGTTCGCCCAGCGCTACGGCACCAAGGCGGTCGAGGTCAAGGCTTAAACGCGACGGGCGTCCCGGATGACCGGGACGCCCGTTCGGCGTACGACTTGATGCGGGCGTACCGCGTCTAGTGCTTGGGCTTGCCGACCTTCACCGCGACGCTGACCGCCTGGGAGTGGTGGCTACCGGAGACGCTCTGCACGCTCAGCGTGTAGCTGCCCTTGCCGAGCTTGTGGCCGGCGAACTTCGTCTTCAGCGTGTAGCTGACCTTGCCGGCCTTCGTGACCTTGACCGTCACGGTGCCGACGACCTTCGTCTTGCCGTGCACCTTCGTGGTCAGGGTCAGCGTCACCGTGCCGGGCTTGCTCACTGTGAAGGCGAGCTTGACCGGGTGCGTGTCGGTCAGCGTCGAGGAGCTGAGCTTCACGCTCGTGGGCGCCGCGGGGGTCGTCGTCGGCGCAGACTGCGGCTGACGCGGGATGTGCGCCACGGGCGTCGATGTCGGAGTCGTGGGCTGGGTCGTCATCTGACCGTCGCCGTCGTTTTGCTGACCGTCGCCGTCGTTCTGCGGGCCGGTCGGGACCACCTGCGTCGTGCCGACCGTGAACGACACCGTGTTGGAGTGCGCGGTACCAACATGACCGAAGTCGTCGATGCTGACCGCGTAGTACGAATAGTGCCCGTCGGCCAGCGGCGTGCTCGGCTGCCAGCGGCCGTCGAGGAGCGCAGCGTCGCCCACCGCCGCGCTGGTCGTCGCGTTGAAGATGCGGACCTTGGCGCCGTCCAGGTTGTCTGCGTCGGAGCCCGGGACGTCGAACGAGAGCATCGGCTGGGTGTCGCTCGTCGACCCGCCGTCGGCGAACGACGTCAGCTCGGGCGCCGCCGTGTTCACGTCGAGGTTCACCCCCTCGCTGTCGTCACTGACGACTGACCGCTCGTCGTCGCCCTCGACGACGGCCTGGCGGACGATGTAGTGGTGGGCTCCTTCGGGGGCCGAAGTCGACGGGCTGAGGGTCACCGTTCCGCTGTCATCGGCGGTGATCCCGTTCACCGGCTGGTTCTCGCCCTCGTCGGTGTGCGCCAGCAGGGTGACCAAAGCGCCGGTCTCGATGTCCGAGACGTCGATCTGCGGGTCGCCGTGGTTGATGAAGCAAGTCATTGCGAAGCTCTGGTCACAGGCGGGCGCGACGACGTGGGGAGCCGGCGGCTGGACGTAGAAGCCGACCGGGTCGGTCATATCGCTCGTGTAGCCCTGCGCGTCGATCGTCGTCGCCCGCACCGTGTGGTGCGCAACGGTGAGCCCGTCGGTGGGCGCCAGCTCCACACCCTCGTTGGCGCGAGCGTCCGCGGTCGCGGCCAGCTCGCCGTCGATGAACAGCTGGACCGGCTCACGGGAGACGGCGTTGTTGATCCCGAACGAGACGTCGGTGGGCAGCAGGTCGTCCTCGCTCACAAACAGCGTCGGCGGGTTGCCGACGCTGATGACATAGCCGAAGTTGGTCTCGCTCTGAGCGTCGGCGAACTTCTGCCAGACGCCGAAGTTCGTGATGCCGGCCGGCAGCGATGCGATGTGGAACGTGGCCGTGCCCGTGACATCCGGAGTTGCGACCATTGGGCCGGGACCGCCCGGGACGCTGAGGTCGATCTCCGTCGCCGTCGGGTCACCGGTCACGGCGACGGTGAAACCGTCGTCGGTCTGGCCGCTGTCGGCGTCGACGTGGTCGTTGGTGAAGAAGACGCCGTTGTCGTTGGTGGCGAGCACGCCGTCATTGCCCCGCGGGGCGTTGTCGACGATGACCGAGGTCACGACCGGGGCGGCCGCGGCGTCGCCCGGGTCGGCCTGCGCGGCGGCGGCCACGCACAGCGATCCGAGCGGCGCGCCGGCAATGGCCAGCGCGCACAGGGTGCGGCGAAAAGTGAACATGGGGAAACGTCTCCGTGTAGGTGGACCGCCGCGGAGCGCGTCGCCCGGGCCTTCCGTGGTCATTGGGGCGAGTTCTGCTCGCGTCGAGATACGACATCCGTGTCGACTCGCTGTGTCGGTTATCGACAACTAGGACAGGTCGCTTGAGCGGCAACCGTGTCGGCGTGACGCTGCGGCGGTCAGCCGCGGGCACCCGGCCGGGTGACGCTCAGCGCCGCCGCAGCGACGGCCGCGCGCGCCGCGTCGACCAGCTCCGCACCGCCGACGAGCGCCGCGGCCAGCGCGCCGCAGAACGTGTCGCCCGCGCCGGTCGTGTCGACGACGTCCACGCTCGGCGCGGGGATGTGATCGGCGCGGCGATCGAGGACGACGAGCGCGCCGTCGGCGCCGAGTGTGACGACGACGGGGCGGCCGATCAGCGCCGCCAGTTCGGCGGGGTCGCCGTCGCGACCGGTCAGTGTCGCCAGCTCGCCGCGATTGGGGACGAGCACGTCGACGCGGGCCATCACGTCGGGCGCGACCGGGCGTGCCGGCGCCGGGTTGAGGACGACGGTGCCGGTCGCAACCGAGGCCGCGGCCGCGACGGCCTGCTCCGGAACCTCGTGGCCGAGCAGGGTCACGCGCGCATCGCGCAGGACGTCGTCGGCTGCCGCGACGTCGTCGGCGCCGACGCGGCCGTTGGCCCCGGGGCTGACGACAATCGTGTTCTCGCCTGCGGCGTCGACGGCGATCAGAGCCGTCCCGCTGAGTGCGTCGCGATCGGTGCGCAGATGGGTGACGTCGACGCCTTCGCGTTCGAGCTCTGCGCGCAGTCGCTTGCCGATCTCGTCGCGCCCGACCCGCCCCACGAACGCGACGCGGCGCCCGGCCCGCGCGGCGGCGACGGCCTGGTTGGCGCCCTTGCCGCCGTGCAGCTCGGCGCGATCGCCGCCGAGCACCGTCTCGCCCGGCGACGGGTGGTGGTTCACGGCGACGACGATGTCGAGGTTGACCGAACCGACGACGCAGATCTCGGCGGCGGTCACGTCGGCAGGGCGGCGATCGCGGCGATCATCCGCGCCCAGAAGCGCTCGACGTCGATGCGCATCGCGACGCGGGCGTTGGGCGCCTCCCCGGTGCGCCGGTCGAGATCGACGACGGTCGCGCCACGGGTCCAGCGGCCCTGCGTCTCGGCGGCGACGAACGTCTCGACGCTCTCGGCGATCGTCGGGTCCAGCGCGATCGCCATCGCGCACGGGTCGTGCAGCGGCGGTTCCATGTCGAACAGGTCGCGGTACGTGCCGGCGAAGTACTTCAGCCACGCCTCGCACGTCTGGGCGAGCGGCGTCCCGATCGCCGCGATGCGGTCGATGACCTGCGGCGTCGCCAGCGCCTGGTGGGTGACGTGCAGCCCGACGAGCGTGAACGGGACGCCGGAGGCGAGGACGATCTCCAACGCGTCGGGATCGACCCACGCGTTGAACTCGGCGTACGGCATCCGGTTGCCGCGCTGCGCGCTGCCGCCCATCCACACGATCTCGGCGATCTTCGGGGTCAGCTGCGGCGCGTCGCGCAGCAGCGTGGCGATGTTGGTGATCGGCCCGGTCGGGACGAGCGTCACCGGCTCGGTCGCCGCGGTCAGCGTGTCGACAAGCAGCTGCTGGGCGCCGCGCGGGTCGGCGGCGAAGGCGGGCTCGGGCAGGTCGGGGCCGTCGAGCCCGCTGGCGCCGTGGACATCGGAGGCGGTCTGCAGCTCCCCGCGCAGCGGCGCCGCGGCGCCGGCGGCGACCGGCACGTCGGTGATCCCGGCGAGCGTGCAGACCCGCAGCGCGTTGTGGGTGACCGCCTCGAGGTTGCCGTTGCCGCCGACGGTCGTGATCGCGAGGAGGTCGGCCCGCGGGTCGCCGGCCGCGAGCAGGATGGCGAACGCGTCATCGTGACCCGGGTCGCAGTCGAGGATCAGCGGCGTGGTCATCTACAGCGAGAACACATACCCCGTGCTGGGGTCGGCGCGGCCTTCGAGCAGGTCGTCGTACGTGCGGCCGAGCGCGTCGGCGCCGGTGGCGGACTCGATACTCAGCAGCTCGGGAACGCGAGCGGCGAAGGCATCCCACGCCTCGCCGACGGCACGCTGGAAACCGTCGCGGCCCAGCTGGGCGGTGAGAACGACGGAGTGCGCGGGGGCGAAGAAGAATTCCGGTGTTGGGCCGGGGAGGCCATCGCCGCCCAGGGCCGCGCCCTCCCACTGCGTGGCGCCGACCATCAGCGACGACCGCAGCATGTCGCCGGCCTGCTCATGGATCGCGCGGCGCAGGTCGGCGCCGCCGGCCATGTCGACGTACGCGATGCCGCCGTCGAGCGGGAGCGACGCGAGTTCGTCGTAGCTCAGGACCCGGTCGTAGCAGCCGAGCCCTTCGCAGAACGCGCGGTTGACGGGCGAGGTCAGGCCGACGATCTGGGGGTGCGGATCGCGGCGGGCGATCTCGAACGCCGTCGAGAACGCGGTCTTGCTCGACGCGCTCGACAGGACGACGGTCGCGGCGTCGTTGAAGCCCGCGCGCTCGAGCTGATCGGCGATCAGCCAGCCGGTCAGGTACAGGACGCGCATGATCACGTTCGCGTCGTCGTGAGCGGGGTCGAAGCCGCGCTCGGGGGTGGCGCGCAGATAGCGGTTGTACATCGCAGGCAGCGCCGCGCGGCCGTCCGAGGACTCGGTGAAGCCACCACCGTCAGGCGTCGCGCGCATCGTCACCGTGCTGGCCATCGGGAAGTAGCCGAAGAACCGGTCGCCCTCGTCGATCCCGTCGGCGCCCGAGCCGACCACGTCGCCGAACCCCCACACAGGGATCCGTCCCCAGCCGTCGGCGGCCGGGAAGAACTGCCAGTAGCCGAGCGAATCGCCGAACGCGCCGTAGGTGACGTTGTTGGCGGTCAGGGCGAAGCGCTCGACCTGGAGCAGGATCTCGCCGCTGCGCGGCTCCGCGGGCTCGTCGCCAGCGTCGATGCGCCAGTTGCGCAGGTCGTCACGGCGGACGAGGAATTCGGTCATACCGCCACCTGCTGGGCCCACTGCGACCAGGGCACGATGCCGACGTCGGGCCTCGCCGGCGCATGGAGCATCGCGAGGTATTCCATGATGTGGCCGTCGGGGTCACGGAAGTAGACGGCGGCCGCCGGCATCCAGCCGATCACGCTCGGCTCGTCGGTCTCGGTGGCGAAGAACGACAGCGGCGTGACCCCCTGGGCCCGCAGCCCGTCGCAGGCCGCCATGACGTCGTCCAGCGGCGACGCGAACGCGACGTGCAGCCGCATGTTCATCGGCGCCGATCCGATCGACCACAGCCCGAGCATCGCCCCGCCGGGTGGGCCGATCCAGTGGAACGCCGCGCCCCGCTCCGGGATCTCCAGCGCCACGGGCAGGCCCACGACATCGCGGTAGAACGCCGTCGATCGTCCCAGGTCGCTGACCGTCAGATGCGTCTCAAACAGCCCGGTGACACCAACGCGCTCACCCACCCGCCGACCGTACCACCGGTGCCTTCTCCCCGTAACCGAGCCGGCGACCTCATCGAGGGCGCCCGAGGTCTGTAGCGAGTTCTTCACCTGACCGATCCGCCAGCCCCGTGAAATCGGCGGTGCGGCACGCACGTCCTTGTCGATCCATGGGGGACCCGGGGGCGGTGTTCGGCATTCTCGCCGGTGTCGTGGGCATTGCGGACACCGTGCCGTACCTGCGCGACATCCGTGCCGGGACGACACGTCCCCACCGCGGGACGTGGCTGATCTGGGCCGTCGTCGCGGTCGTCGGCTTCGCGTCGCAACGCGCGGACGGGGCGTCGTGGAGCCTCGTCATGTCCGGCACGCAGGCGGTTCTCACGGTGGTCGTGCTCACGCTCGCCGTGCGGGCCGGGGTGGGAGGGGTGCGTCGCTGCGACACCGTCGTGATGGTGATCGCCGTCGCCGGTGTCGCCGGATGGATCCTCATCGAAGAGCCGGTCGCCGCCACCACGTGCGTCGTAGGCGCCGATCTGGTGGCGGCGGCGCTGATGGTTCCCAAGACCTACCGCGACCCGCGCTCCGAGACCCTGACGAGCTTCGCGCTGGCCAGCGTCGGCGGCGCGCTGGCTGTGGCGGCGGTCGGCACGCTCGATGTCGGGCTGCTGCTCTACCCGGCCTATTTCTGCGTGGTCAACGCGGCACTCGCCGTGCTGATCCATCACCGCCGGCGGGCATTGGCGTGATCCTAGGCGGCCACTCGGGGCCGCGCGGCGAGCGCCGGCATGACCTGCTCGGCGAACGCCGCCAGTGATCGCCGCGACTGCTCGTGGGTCAGCGAGCCCCACGAGAACACGAGGTTGAGGTAGTTCGCGCCGCTCACCTCGAGCAGCTCGGCCAGTCGCTCGCGCACCGTGTCAGCCGTGCCGAGTACGAACGTCTCGTGCTCGCGGGCGGTCGTCCACGAGAACATCTCGTCCCAGCTGTAGTCGCCGTGCTCGTGCCACAGCTTCATCATCGACCCGAACCACCGCGCGTGAGCCTGCTCGCCGATCGCCACGGCCTCCTCGTCGGAGTCGGCGATCAGGATATGGCGGGCGACGCCGACAACCGGGTCGGTGGCGCGGTCGGCCGGGTCGAGCTCGTCCCAGGCCTGCCAGTAGGCGTCGATGACCGTGCCGGCGTGCGCGGCTGGGCCGCCGGAGACGAGGTTGAAACCCTGCCGCGCGAGCCCGGGTGCGCTGGCCGGTTCGGCCGTTGCGTACCACA
>CAVYAT010000001.1:0-965508 GCA_963766605.1 uncultured Actinomycetes bacterium | reverse complement strand
GCCGTGACCACCTGAGCGCGGGCCCCGCCAGCTCACGCGGCAGCGTCAGTCCCGATTTCCGCCTGCTGCCGCATCTCGCGCGAAGCGGCGGTGCGCGTTCCCTCCTCTCGACTACGGGGCCGTCCGGTCAGCCCGAGTGCACGGTGACGGTGACCTGCTGTGTCTTGGGGCCGAACCGGCCCGTGTCGACGGCGACGATGCGTAGGTGCGCGTCGTGCTTGCGGCGCAGGCTGCGAGCATCGGCGGCGGACAAACCGACGCGGACGGTCGTGTGCGCACCGGCGGCGATCGTGTAGCGCGTGGCGGGGCCGCTCTTGGTGCCGGTAGTGGTGAGCGTGCCGCGGCAGCCGCCCGAGCCCTTGGGGCACGTCAGCGCGAACGACAGCAGACCGTGGCTTGCAGTGTGCGGACCCGCCGCAATCTGGACGGTCGGGCCCTCCTTGACCGCGGCCTTGTCGACGGCCTCGCAGTCGTTCGGCGTCGGGTCCTTGAGGTCGAGGACGATGTGGTCGACTGGTTGCCGAGCCCCCTTGGCGACCGTGTCCGTTCCGCACGCGGTCTTCTCGGCGACCCCGTCGCGCGCGTTGATCGTGTCGGCCCCGGCGCCGCCGTTCATCGTGTCGGCGCCGTCGCCGCCGGTCAGCGTGTCGTCGCCGCCGCTGCCGATCAGCAGGTCGTTTCCGGCGCCGCCGTCGAGCGTGTTCGGGCCGTCGTCGCCCGTGAGGTGGTCCGCGCCCGAACCGCCGATGACGTTCTCGATCGACGTCAGGCTGTCGCCGTCGCCCGCCATGCCGGCGCCCGCGGTCGAGCCGAGCGTGACGGTGACCGGACCGGTGGCCGGCGCGTAGCTGACCGTGTCGCTCCCGCCGCCGCCGTCGATGACGTCGGGGCCGTCGGCCGTCGCGATGCCGGGGATGAAGGTGTTGTTCGCCGAGTCGCCGGTCAGGTGATCGGCGCCGTCACCGCCGATCTGCGTCCCCGCGGCGCTGATCGTGTCATCGCCGGGACCGCCGTCGGCCGTAACACCGCCGTGGATTGTGTCGTTGCCGTCGCCGCCGGTGACCGTGCCGGCGAAAACGTTCAGCGTGTCGTCGCCGGGGCCCCCGTCAACCGTGGTGTCGTGCCCAAGCTGCTGGTTGGTGTACTGGTCGTTGCCGTCGCCGAGCGAGATGCTCGTGGTGTTGATCGGCTCGCCGCTGGCGGTGATGTCGCGGATGGCCAGCGTGTCGTTGCCCGCGCCGAGCGTCACCTGGAGCTTGCCCGGGATGCCGGTGTGGCAGAAGCCGGTGGTGCCATCCGTGAAGCAATCCGAGCCGTTCGCGACAAAAACCGCGCCGCCCATGTTCTGCACATTCATCCGCGGGCCCGTCATGAAGACCTGGACGTTCTCGGCCGTCCCGGTGATCGTGACCGTGTCCCCCACGAGGCCGATCGTGACGTCGGCCGACGCGCTGGCCGCCATGCCGAGGGCAAGAGCCACAGTCGTCAGCGCTAGAGCAGGAACGTGGGACATCAATCTTCTGGATTTCCAGACGGACAAAGTCTCCTCCTGATTCCGCTCGTCGCAACACCTTCAGCCTCACGGGCAGCCGCTCGATGCAGCCCCACCCCGGAGGTGCGAGGTGGTCATTGCGGCGACGACATTACGCCCGGCGCTCACGCAATCGTCACACAGAAGAACGCGAGCGGCGCCCGCTGCAACAGCCCGCGCGCCCCAGGCACATATGGACCCGCTCCTCGCGCATAGGAGCAGAGGCCGTTCGACGAGGTGGAGGTAAGTTCAGGCTGATGTGACCGTCGCGGACGTTCAGCAACCGATCTCGGTCGTCACCGTGTTGAGGCACCACTTCGACGACGAGCCGTCAGCGCCGTAGGTGGTCTCGGAGTACTTTCCGGTCGGCCTGATCGTCCACGTCTCCTCGTCACCGTTGCGATCGACGCCGTCGAGCTTGGCCGGCTGGAGGTCGTAGACAGCCTGCGGAGAGAACGTGCCGGTGCGATAGAGCGTGAGCACCACGTGGGTGAAGGTCGTGCCGTTGACGAGCTTCTGCGTGAACTGGGCGGATAGGCCGTCGGTCGCGCGCGTGAACGTCAAGGTTAGGACGGGGGGGACTGTCGTTGAGGTGCGTATCCACGCGGCCTTGATCGACTGCAACGGACCGGACGCGGCGTCAGCCACGATCGCGCCGCGGTCAGTGAGGGCCGGCGTGGTTCCGTCCTTGCCATCCTTCCCATCCTTTCCGTCCTTGCCGGCCGACCCGGCGGGGCCGGGGACGCCGGTATCGCCCTTCGGGCCCGCGGTGAGCTGGCCTTTCTTGAAGTCCTTGGCCAGCAGCGACCCGTCTTTGATGTCGTCGCTGGTGAGCGAGCTGTTCTTGATCTGGCTGCCGCTGATCAGCGATCTGGCCGCCACGGCCGAACCCCCGAGACTCAGGCACAGCGCAATGAACGCGAGGACGAAGGCTGGAGTCGGCCGGAATCGTGAGCGCATGCGCGAACACTAATACGCAGCACTAACCTACGACAACGTGCCGCTAACAGAACGCCTGCCAGCGGCCGGCAATCCTCCCGTGGAGCGAGGGGCCATCCCGTCCCGCTGCCAACGCGTCATCCCATCCAAGTGGGGAGCGGAAGGCGAGCGTTGCGGGGAGCTGGGTCCGGCACACCTGTTAAGCGTTGCTAACACTTGGCGTCTTGCCGGTCGCGCGGATTAGCATCGCGCGAGGAGGTAGGCGATGTCGCGCCGGGCTTTGGATCAGCGTCGGATGGGTGTGCTCGTCTCGGAGATCGGCATTGCTCTGGGTGGCGCCACGGCGGCGTCTGCGGCGACGATCGCGCGCATCTCGACGTGGCTCGGGGTCGCCTCGTTGAACTACGTGGCCGCCCCAGGTGAGGCCATTGGCGTGAGGGTGGCACCGAGTGTCGACGGTTGGACGTTTGCTGACGGCGGGGCAACGGTCACGCGCGGGTCGCCGTCGCGATTTCAGCCGATCTCGGGAAAGCGACTCGTCGGATGAAGATAGCTCGCTCGTTCACGCCGAGCCCGGCGCTAGCCGTCTCGTTTGTGGCGTTGGTGGTCGCGCTAGGCGGGACGAGCTACGCGGCACTAGTCCTGCCCAGAAACAGCGTCGGCACCAAGCAGATCGTGAATGGCGCTGTCACTGCTCGGAAGATCCACAAGGGAGCAGTCACGTCGGCGAAGATCAACACCGCCGGTTTGACGGTCCCGAAGGCGTTGCACGCAAGCAACGCCAATACGGCAGTGCATGCCATGACCGCGACGTCCGCTGGTCACGCGGGCGCAGCTGACAGCGCGACCACGGCCAGCCACGCGAGTACCGCAGACAACGCGACCACGGCCAGCCACGCGAGCACCGCAGACAACGCGACCACGGCGGCCACTGCCGTCGACGCGCAAACGCTCGGCGGCAATCCCCCGTCGTCGTTCGAATCGGCAGGCAACCTCATGACGGCGGTCGTCACGAACGACGGCACGAAAGCCACAGTCGTACGAGGACTCGAGGGAGGCCACCCCATTGCGAGCAGATCGGGTAAAGGCATCGTCAACGTCTTTTTCGGCCAGAGCATCGCTGATTGCACCTGGGTCACAACGCCCGTTGCGCCGCTGGGCAGCATCTTCGCCGACGTGGAAGCCGCGTCGGGGAATGAGGTTACGGTGATCACCTCGAACAGCTCCGCTGTAGAGGTTGACGCCAACTTTAATCTGCTGGTCGTCTGCTAGCGCGTCGAGCGCGCGACGAGCACCGGCTTGCGGGCCGGCGCGCCGAGCTTCCACAGGCGCACGTCGCCCACTGCCGGGTTAGCGTGATTGCGCAACTCGCGCAACGCAGCAGCGTGGTCAGGCGAGCGTGTCCTTGCGAGGACGGGCGGTTGTCTGCCGCTCCAGCGAGGATGAACCCGCACCGGCCTTGACGCCCCGGACCGGCACGGACAACGCGGCAGCCGTGTTGGTTTCCCGCCATCGGCGTCAGTGTCGATGGACGGTGACTGGCTGTTTCGCGGTCACCGTTTTGCCGTTCGGGCCTTTGAACGTCGTGATCGCGACGGCCTTGATGGTCTTGGACTTCTTGAGTGCCTTACGGCCGGCTGGCGACAGCTTGATCTTGACCGTGCCCTTCTTGTGAGCCTTGATCTTGAACGACGCCTTTCCGAGTACAATCGATTTGGCTGAGGACGCCGCCTTGGCGATCGTGGCGCGGGCCTTGCCCTTGGTCGCGACGACGGTCTCGACTGTTAGCGACCCGTCGCATGCGGCGGTGGTCTCGCAGATCATCGGCGTGCTGAGGTCACTGCCGCTGGTCGCGAGGACTGTCGCGGGGATCCATGAGAAGGATGTGATCAGGATCTGGTCGCTGCCGGTGAGGGTGCCCTGACTGTCCTCCACATAGATGCGGAAGTGGTAGATCGTCGAGGGCTGGAGGTGGCTGAGTGTGACGCTGCCGGAGGCCGACTGGCTGCTCGTTTGGCTGTAGTTGGCGTCGGTTCCGTACTCGACGACGAATGGCAGCGACGTACCGTTCGTGCCGGTCTTCGCGGTGGTCGAGATCACCGCGCCGAAGGCCGTCACCGACGAGATCGTCACGGCGCCTATGACAGGGATTGCGCGGCTGGGCACCATGAAGGTCTGATCGGGGCTCGTCACCGTGCCAGCTGCATTGGAAGCGACGAGCGCAAAGTGGTACGTACGACCGGGAAGCAAGGACGAGATCACTTCCGACGCCTGCGTGAGGTCGCTCGTCGAGTGCAACGGCGTCGACGCCCCGTACGCCGTGGTCTGCCCATACTCGAACTGGTAGGTCGTCGGTTGGCCTTGCGGGCTGACCGTCCCGCTCAGCGTCACGGTCGTGTCGGCGGTCAGGTTCCCCGGTCGCACGATCGCCGGTTGGGCTACGACGATGGGGGCGTGCCCCGCGCCGGTCGTGAGCGTCGGCGTCGTGAAGGTGATGTCCGACCCATCGACAGTCCCGCCGGCGTTGGTCGCCACAAGTCGCGCGTGGTACGTCGTGGCCGGCGCGAGGGTGACCGTCGCGCTGACCTCGACCGGCGTGTTGCCCGCCGATTGGCTCTGGCTCGGGGTGACACTCCCGTAGGCGGTCGTGGTGCCGTACTCGAAGTGGTAGCCGGCGGTGCTGTCGCTGGAGGTCAGGCTGCCGTGAAGCGTCGCGGTGCTTTGGCCGCCCGATCCAGTGTCGTCGGTCTTGAGGTCGCTCGCGGGCTCGGTCGTGACGACGGGGGGTGGCGGCTTGCTCGCGATCGTCACGGAGACGTTGTCGATCCACGCCCCGTTGAATGCATCGTCGCCGCCGTGGTGCAGGAAGGTAGGCGCCACTCGGAGCATTCGGGTACCGGCGGGCAGGCGCACGTCTCGCGGCAGGTCGCTGAACATGATGGTCGGGGTGCCGATTGGGCTCTTCGTGGCGTCCAGCGGGGTGATCACGAGCTCCGACTTCTCGAGCGCCCCGGCGCCTGCGGGGTTGATGCCGAAGTCGGCCGTCACGTGGGCCACCTCGAAGTTCTGGTCGATCGTCGCATCGGCGGAGCTCACGTCAATGTCCTGATAGACGCTCGAAGTCGAGTCTGAAGCGGGGTTGACAGCGTTGCCGCCAGCAAGGGCGTTGTCGAAGCCATCGGGCGGGCGGTCGGTTGACGCGATCGACGTCGAGAGCGGGCCGTCGCCGCCATACTCGATCGCCGTCGGCTGGCCGGCGCTCGTCGTCCAGCCGACCGGTGGGTGGATGTCGCTCGACGAGTCGCCGCCGATCGAGCTCTCAAAGTCGCCGTCGCGGATCAGATTCGGGTCGAGCCCGTTGGTTCGGCATGTCCCGGGGCTCAGCACGTCGTTGCCGATGTCCTCCGGACCCAACAGCGCGACGTCGCCCGGGTCCGAACCGCAGTCGATCGAGGCATCGACCTCGTCGTCCTCACCGGAAAGGATCGTGTCGGCGCCGGCGCCGCCGTCGAACTCGTCGGAACCGCTACCGCCGTCAAGGTGATCGTTGCCGTCGCCGCCTTCGAGGGTGTCGTCACCCGGTCCGCCGCCGAGCTCGTCATCGCCGGTGTCGCCGATCAGCGTGTCGGCGCCGATGCCGCCGTTAATGACGTCGTTACCGGCCTGGCCCTCGAGCGTGTCGTCGCCCGCGCCGCCAAGGATCGTGTCGGCGCCAGCGCCGGTGTCAATCGTGTCGTCGCCCGGCCCGCCGAGCACGTCCATCGGGATGGGCATTGACGGGTCGCTCGTGAAGCTGTCGTCGCCGTCACCCAAGATGACGGCGATGCTCCCGACCGCCGAGCGCCGGCGCCGGTGCTGCAATCAGCCTCGTGTGCACCGTTCAGGCCGCAAACTCCTCCCACGTGCCCGGCCGTGAGCGTCGTGATCGTCGCCCCGGGGTCCGTGATCGTCAGGCCACCAGGGGACGGCTCGATATCAACCGCATTCGTCTCACCAGCCGCGGCGGCGTACGTGATCGTCTCCGTGCCGAAGATATTCGCGTCGACCGACAGCGTGGCCGCGTGCGCACTTGCAGCGAACGCGAGGGTGGACAGGGCGACCAGCAGCGCGAGGCGCGACGGTGCGGTAAGCATGCCACCACACAACCACGAGACGCCCCGTGCGTCATCGTGGTAGGACCACGAATCTTCCCGGCACGCGTAATCGTCGGCGACCGGCCGTCGCGGTGTGCGGGCCCGCTCTTACTGCCGTTCCGCGATCGCTCGCAGCACGAGTACCGCTTCAGCGTGCTTGCGCTATTCGGGCGAAGCGGGAGCGAGCGACGCGGCTCGGTGTTCCGGGATACGTTGACCGGGTTTCGCCGTTGAGACTCGTCTCGAGGACGGTGTAACACCGGCTGGACGCTGTCGGTCGCGCCGGACAGCACGGCTTCCTCGGTCACCACGGCGATGTCGTCCGCCTCCCCTCTGCGTTGCCGTTGGAGAATGTCGGTGTCGGGGTGTGCGAACACCACGATCGATGGGCGGTGCCGGCGCGGTGCCACCTAACCGAATCGCAACAAAGACCCCACTATCCGTCGCTCATTGAACGAGGGCTGCTAGACCCTATGGCCGGTGACCCGTTGGGGGTTGACCGGCCGGGGTAGTTGGCCGGACGCTCCTCGCGGGGGTTTGTCTGGCCGGAGAATTGGCCTCCGGCTGACCCCAGATCAGTGAGGAGGTCCGGCCATGGCCGGAACGATGACGTGGGTGGGGTTGGATGTCCATGCGCGCTCGACGCATGCGGCGGCGATCGATTCGATGACCGGTGAGCTGACGCGGGTGCGGTTCGGGCCGGGGGTCGAGGCGCCGGTGGCGTGGCTGGCAGGGCTGCCGGGCCCGGTGAGGGCGTGTTATGAGGCGGGGCCGACGGGGTTCGGGCTCTACCGGGCGGCGGCGGCGGCGGGGATCGCGATGCAGGTGATCGCGCCGGGCAAGACGCCGCGGGGTCCGTCGGATCGGGTCAAGACCGATCGCAAGGACGCCGAGCTGCTCGCGCGGTTGCTGCTGGCCGGGTCGCTGACCCGGGTGGTGGTCCCGCCGCCGGAGGTCGAGGCCGCCCGGGAGATGACCCGCGCGCATGACGCGTGCCGGCGCGATCTGATGAACGCCCGCCACCGCGTGTCGAAGATGCTGCTGCGTCACGGCCGGGTCTATCCCAAGCCGACGACCTGGACGGCCGAGCACCGCCGCTGGCTGTCGCGCGCAGCAGTTCGACGAGCCGGCCAGCGACCTGGTGTTCGCCGACCTGCTCGCCGCGGTCGACGGGCTGACCGCGCGCAAGACGGCGATCGCGCTGCGGCTCTCGCAGCTGGCGACCGACGAGCGGTGGTGGCCGACGGTCGCCAGGCTGCGGGCGTTCCGCGGCATCGACACGCTGACCGCGCTGTCGATCCATCTCGAGCTCGGCGGCGACTGGCAGCGCTTCGAGACCGCCCCGGCGCTCTCGGCGTGGCTCGGACTGACGCCGTCGCTGAACCAGTCCGGCGAGTCCTCCAGCCAGGGCGCGATCACCAAGACCGGCTCGATGCTCGCCCGCCGGCTGCTGGTCGAGTCGGCCTGGCACTACAGCCGCCAGCCCCGCCTCGGCGCGACGCTGGCCAACCGCCAAGCCGGCCAGCCCGACCACATCCTGGCGATCTCCAACCGCGCCCAGCAACGCCTGCACCGCGTCCACCGCCAGATGAGCGCCCGCGGCAAGCCGCACAACGTCACCGTCGTCGCCTGCGCCCGCGAGCTGGCCGGCTTCCTCTGGGCCGCCGCCACCGCCGACTAACCCACAGCCGACAACTCACCGTTCGGGAGGCCGGGGCGCCGGGCCATCAGCGGCCGGCACGCGCGATACAGCTATGAGCAACACCCGCCGCAGCGGGTGCCACGCTCGCTCCTAGACAGCGCACAGCCGGCAGCACGAAACCGGGCCCTGGGGTACCCAACCCCCGCATCATCAGACTGGCAACGCCGACACCGAGCCCGGCGCCCCGCCCCACCGACCACCCCCACCGACGGCCGCCAAGCGGACGCGATCACCCACGCCCACTTGACAAACCGACGGCCATATCAGCTGTAGTTCCTGAGCACGTTGTTCATCCGGGCCTCCTTGGAGGCTGGGGTGCTGAAGCCACTCAGTCCCAAGGAGGACACCGGATGAAGCTGCACGCTAACGCGGCGCTCAGTCTGAAAGGGCGGCGGCTGCTGGTCGATCGGGTGGTCGAGCAGGGGTGGTCGCTGACGCAGGCCGCCGAGGCGGCCGGAGTCAGCGACCGCACGTGCGCAAGTGGGTGGCCCGCTACCGCGCCGAGGGCGAGCACGGGCTGCTGGATCGCTCCTCGGCGCCGCAGTCGGTCGCGCAACCGCACCGACGAGCGGCGGGTCGAGGTGATCGCCGCGCTGCGACGGCTGCGGTTCACCGGCGCGGAGATCGCCGAGCTGCTCGGCGATGGCGCTCTCGACGGTCTCGGGGATCCTGACGCGGATCGGGATGGGCAAGCTCGGCCGGCTCGGGCTGGAGCCCGCCGATGCGCTACGAGCGCGCGCGCCCCGGCGAGCTGATCCACATCGACGTCAAGAAGCTCGGACGGATCCAGGGCGGCGCCGGCCACCGCATCACCGGCCAGCAGCCGTCGCCAACGACGCACCGACCGGCGCGTGGCCGGCGCGCGGATCGGGGCTGGGAATTCGTGCACGTCGCGATCGACGACGCCACCCGCCTGGCCTACGTCGAGGTCCTCGCCGACGAGAAAGCCACCACCGCGGTCGGGTTCCTTCGCCGCGCCGTCGCGTACTTCGCCGCGCTACGGCATCACCGTCGAGCGCCTGATCACCGACAACGGCTCGCGCCTACCGCTCGACCGTCCACGCGATCGCCTGCCGCGCGCTGGGCATCCGCCACCTCCGCACCCGCCCCTACCGACCCCAGACCAACGGCAAGGCCGAGCGCTTCATCCGCACCATGCTCGGCGGCTGGGCCTACGGCGCGATCTACCGCTCAAGCACCGAACGCACCGCCGCCCTTGACGGCTGGCTCTACTCTACAACCATCGCCGCCGACACGCGCCCTCAGCCACAAGCCACCCATCACACGAGCTGAACAACCTCCTCGGGTCCTACAGCTAGGTCATTCGCATGACGGACCTCGCATGTTGTGCGGCCACCAGGCGAGCCGACCTTCGGCCGGTGTCGGATTGGGGGTCGCATGACACGTCGTGTGCGATAGGTTCAACGGGCGGTTTTCCTCTCGTGGATTGACGCTGTGCTGCGCCTGGGTGTGGCGCCGAGGGCTGGGCGTCTGTCTATTGGACCGACTTTCGGATTGCCACGTTGGAGGGAATCCCACGGTCCAGAGCACGATCGGGCGAGCGGATCTCGACGGCTCGCACGCCGACGCGTCGTTCATGTTTCAGAGCGCCTCAGGGATCGCGGTCGACGGCAGCAAGGTCTACTGGACCGACGCTGGAGGGTTGGACATCGGGCGCGCAAACATCGACGGCAGCGACCCGCAGTACCCTGTCGCTATGAACGCGTCCGAGCGCCATATCGGTAGGGCCACCGTCGCGACCGCACGCCCAGTCCCTTACATGCGCCAGTTGTGCAAGCACTTCGGCCACAAGACCGAGGCCGCGTTCGACGACACCACCGGCTTCATCGAACTGTCCGGCGGCCGCTGCGAACTCGACGCGGGCGGCGAGGAAGTTCTCCTGCTGACGGCGATCGCCGACGACGCCGACCGGTTGGCGACGGTCGAGAGGGTGATCGGCAGCCACCTCGAGCGCTTCGGGCGCCGCGACGAGCTGTCGGTTCGCTGGACCCGCGAGACGTAGAGGCGCCGAGGTTCTCCAAGCGAGTCTGCTCGGACCCGCGGCTCGCGCGTGGCACGCAACGGCAAGTACGCTGGGCGCCCCCGAACAGGAGTCCCTTGCGATGCTGCCCCACGTTCTTTGTCGCAGTCGCGCTGCTGTGGTAGTCGCGGCCCTCGGCGTGCTGATGGTCGCCGCGCCGGCCGGCGCGGCGACGGTGACGTTCACCGCCACCGACACCGAGCAGGTTTCGTCGTGCCGAACGGTGTCACGTCGCTGAACGTCACCGCGGTCGGAGCGCCGGGCTCGGTGGGGAGCGACACAAGCTTCGGCGGCAACGGGAGCGCCGGCGGCAAGGGCGCGGTGGTCACGGCCCCGGTCAGCGTGACGCCCGGGGAGAACCTGTTCGTCGAGGTCGGTGGCGTGGGCAAGAAGGACGGAAGCGCAGCATTCAACGGCGGCGGCAGGGGGTCGCTCGGATCCGGCGGCGGCGGCGGGGCGACCGACGTGCGTACCGCGTCGCGCAACGGCGATGCGGCGGCGAGCCGCGCCTCGCGCATCCTGGTCGCCGGAGGTGGCGGAGGCGGCGCCAACATCAGCGGCAACCTCGGCACACCGGGCACCGGCGGAGCCGCCGGCACGGCCGGCGGCGACGGCAACAGCGGCGTCGGCGACCCGGCCGGAGGGCTGGGCGGCAGTCCGGGAACGGCGGGCGCTCCGGGCGCCGGAGGCGGCGGTGGCGCCGGCAGCTGCTGCGGCGGTAACGGTGGCGGCGCGGGCGTACTCAGCGCGGGCGGGGACGCTGACGGCAACATCTCGGGCGCGGGTGGAGGTGGCGGTGGCGGCCGGTTCGGCGGTGGGGCAGGTGGCACGGGTGGACGCAGCGGCGGCGGTCAAAATGCGCCAGGAGGGGGCGGGGGTGGCGGCTCAAACCTGGTCCCGGGTGGGGGATCAGCGACCGCCGACACGGTCGGTGTCCCAACGGTGACGTTCGCATTCGACGTCGAGCCGACGGTCGCGCTCGGCCCTGCGGTGGTGCTCGGTCCCGACCGTGCGC
Organism: uncultured Actinomycetes bacterium; assembly: GCA_963766605.1. Lineage (GTDB taxonomy): Bacteria > Actinomycetota > Thermoleophilia > Solirubrobacterales > Solirubrobacteraceae > AC-49. The sequence goes on along the minus strand of CAVYAT010000001.1, from coordinate 954,147 downwards.
TGCTGCTCGGGTCCACGTCGGAAGACCAGGGGAGCATCAGCGGCGTGTTCGAGTACGGCCTCGACACGAACTACGTGACACAGGTCGCGACGACGAACGCGTCGCTCGAGGGTGGGACGGTGAGCGCGCTGCTGACCGGGCTGACGCCGGGGACCACCTACCACTACCGCCTCGTCGGCACGACCGGGCTCGGGCATGTCGCGCAGAGCCCGGATGCGACCTTCACGACGTTGGCCGCCGGAGCGGGAACCGGGCCACAGGGTCCGCCCGGCACCAACGGCACGAATGGCACGAACGGCAAGGACGCCGCGGCCCCGCGTCTGACCGCGTCCGTCGCCGCGGCAAGAGCGCGCCGCGGCGTCAAGGTCACGCTGCACGTCAGCGTCCACAACGGCGGCACCGGCGCCGCGAGCAACGTCCAGGTGGCCCTCCTTCCCTCCCGGTCGCTGCGGCCGTTGAGCGCAAAGTCGCCATTCGCGATCGTGCGCGTCGGCACCGTGGCGGCCGGAGCGACGCGCACCGTGTCGGTACATATGAAGGTGTCACGCACAGCCAAGCGCGGCAAGCTCAGCGTCGCGGCGCTCGTGATCGGCGGCGCTGGCCTGACCAGCCAGGCGACGGGGAGGCTGACGATCCGCTAGCCGCCGGCGAGGCAGCGGACGAGTGGCGCGAGCTTCGGTGAGGAGGCCCGCTCCGACGTCGATGTGTTGAGCCGCTACGCCGACTTGTACGGCGCGTATCGGCGGTGCAGCATGAGCTGGTTGCCGTCGGGATCGGCGAAGATCGCCATGTGGCAGACGCCGGTGTCGAACGTGTCGCCCAAGAACTCGACGCCCTTGCCCTCAAGCACCGCGCGCATCTCCGCGACGTCGTCACAGCGCAGTGGCCACGGGTTGCCCTGTTGCGCGACGAACGGCATGCCTTGCTTCTCGGGTTCCCAGATCCCGAAGCACGTATCGCCGGCCCACTGCTCCCACTCGGCGTGTTCGTCGGGGCGTAGCCCGAGGACGTCGCGGTAGAACGCGCGAGAACGCTCGGGGTCCCGAGTGGGGACACCGAGGAAGTCAAGCTTTTCGATGACAGCCATGCGATGGGGCTTCCACGGATCGAGGAAAACAATGCAACGTCTTTCACCGACCGACGCACGTGTCGCTCATCGCGCAACGCGCAACAGTGGGGGTCGGCCCCAGTCGTAGGCAGATAGTCTGCGATCGACGAGCCCAGCGCGGCCAAACGGTCCAAGGAGATTGCGATGTCGAACGTCCAGGTCACCGTCTACACCGATCCCGGCTGCCCGTTCGGCTTCAACGCCCAGCGCCAGGATCTGCAGCTGCTGTGGCACTACGGCGAGGCCATCGATGTCAGCCGCCGCATGATCGTGCTGCTCGAGGAGACGGTCACGTACGAGGAGCGCGGACTGCCGATCGGCGTGATCGCCGACGCCATGGCGCGGCTGCTCGACGATTACGGGATGCCCATGCTCGCCACTCCCGCGCCGAGGATGGCCGCGACGATCGACGGCTGCCGTGCGTTCATCGGCGCAACTCTCAACGACCCCGACCGCGCGGGCGCACTCCTACGGGCGCTGCGCACCCAGGTGTTCTCGTATGGCAACCCGCTCGACGAGCCGCAGACGCTCCACAACGCGGCCCGCGAGGTTGCTATCGAGCCCGCGACGATCGACGCATGGCTCGCCGACAACGAGGTCGCTGCCGCGCTTGCCGCGGATATGGCGGCAGCGCGCGCGCCCGTGCCCGAGGCGCTGGCCCTCGGGCACCGCCTGTCCGGCCCCGCAGGGTCACGGCGCTATTCGACCGGCTCGGCGATCTACGAGCGCGACGGGCACGCGGTCGCCGCTGCCGGCTTTCAGCCGTTCGGGGTCCACGAGGTCGCGATGGCCAATGTCGCCCCCGACGTGGAGCGTCGCCCGAGCCCCGATACCGTCGACGAGATCCTTGCCTGGGCGCCGTACCCGCTGGCCACCGCCGAGATCGCCGCGATCCGCGACGTCCCGATCGACAAGGCGCGCGCCGAGCTCGAGGAGTCGGGCGCCAGCTTCAGCCCTGCGGCCGGCGACGGCTACTGGGCAGCGGCGGCGTAGCCGCGAGGACGTCGAGGCACTTCCGCGGCCCGCTGGTTCGAGCACCAGGGATTGCTAAGATACTTGCTATGGCAAGCAAATCGCTCGGCTTTCTCTCGTTCGGCCACTGGCAGGCCGGGGGTGGACTGACCCCGACGGCTGCCGACGCGCTCGTGCAGTCGATCGATCTCGCCGCCGCGGCCGAAGACCTCGGGCTCGACGGTGCGTACTTTCGCGTGCACCACTTCGCGCGGCAGCTCTCGGCGCCGTTCCCGCTGCTGTCGGCTGCCGCCGCGCGCACGAGCCGGATCGAGCTTGGTACCGGGGTGATCGACATGCGCTACGAGAACCCGCTCTACATGGCCGAGGAGTCCGCGGTCGCCGACCTGATCAGCAGAGGGCGCCTGCAGCTCGGCATCAGCCGGGGCTCGCCCGAACCGGCCTGGCGCGGGGCCGGCGCGTTCGGGTACGCCACCGCGGACGGCCAAAGCGACGCGGACTTCGCGCGCGAGAAGACGAAGCTGTTCCGCGCGGCGATCGCCGGTCGGCCGGTCGTCGCAGCCGACCAGGGCGGTCGTCCCTCGGGCGCCCTGCTGTTGCCGGTGCAGCCCCAGTCGCCCGGCCTGGACCGGCGCATCTGGTGGGGATCGGGTTCGCGCGAGACGGCAATCTGGGCCGGCCAGCAGGGCATGAACCTCATGAGTTCGACGCTCCTGCTCGAAGACACCGGCGTGCCGTTCGATGAGCTCCAGGCGGAGCAGATCGCCGCGTTCCTCGAAGCGTGGGACACGGCCGGCTGGGAGCACGAGCCACGGGTATCGGTCAGCCGTAGCGTCATGCCGATCACATCTGATCTGGACCGCCGGCTGTTCGGCAGTCGCTCAGGCCACGACCAGCTCGGCGAGCTCGACGGCGCGTGGGCCCGCTTCGGCCGGACGTACGTCGGCGAGCCCGACCAGCTGGCCGAAGAGCTCGCCGCCGACCGGGCGATTGCGGCCGCCGACACCGTGCTCCTCACCGTGCCCAACCAACTCGGCGTCGACTACAACGCCCATCTGCTCGAAACGATCGTCCGCGAGATCGCCCCCGCCGCGGGCTGGACGACCACCGCAGCGGTCGCCTGAGCCCGCACACCGACCTCCTAGTCGCCCGGGAGGCGGCGCTTGGCCTCTTCGTACAGGTCCGGTGCCAGCGGGCCTTTCGTCGCGATCTCGATGTTCGTCTGCAGGTGCTCGATGCGGCTCGTGCCGACGATCGTGCTCGACAGGCCGGGGTGACTGAGCGTGAAGCGCAGGGTGAACTCCATACGGCTCATCCCGTCCAGCAGGTCGTCGATCGCACCCTCGTCCCAGCGTTGGCGAGCATCGTCGGCGCCAAGGCCGATCGGGGGAACCCCCCACGCCTTGTCGTCGGACGGCGCGCCGCGCGCGGCGCCACCGCGCACCAGGACACCGGCGCCCGCCTCGGCGGCACGCGTGATCAGCTGCTCGTGTTCGCGCTGGACCGCCGAGTAGGGGATCTGGAAGACCTCGAACACGCCCATCTCGAGGTGTTGGGCGAGATTCGGCAACAGTCCCGACACGCCCAGGAAGCGGACCTTGCCCTCATCGCGCAGGGCGATCATCTCCTCGATCGTGCCGTCGGCCTCCATCTGCTCCCGGCTCGGCGACATGTGAACCTGAAGCAGGTCCAGGTGGTCGGTACGCAGCCGCTCGAGGCTTTGCTCAATGCCGGCGCGCACGTTGGCTGCGCTCCAGTCGTGCCGGTAGGGCGGTACCGCGTCAGGCGCCGGATCAAGCGGGCAACCGCACTTCGACGCCAGGAAGTACTCGTCGCGACGGTGAGAGACATAACGCCCGATCAACTCCTCACTGCGCCCATAGTCGATCGACGTATCGATCAGGTTGATCCCGCCGTCCAGCAACGCATTCAGCAGCCGCCCAGCCTCCTCATCGGCGATCTCAGGCCCGTGCGGCCGACCACGCAACTCCATCGCCCCGTAGCCCAGGATCGTCACGTCACGACCAGTACGACCAAGAGGACGCGTCGAAACCGCCATCGACGGCACGCTACCGAACCTGCGCCGTCAGCCCCACACGGCGTGGGCCGTGTCGGCGACGAGTCGCAGCTTGCGTTCCTCATCGAGCTCGCTGATCGCGTTGCCGTCGACAACCGAGGCGAAGCCGCACTGCGTTGACAGCCCGAGCTGTTCGCGCGGGAAGAAGCGGGCCGCCTCGTCGATTCGAACGCTCAGGTCCTCGGCACCCTCGAGCTCGGGCGTCTTGGTCGAGACGAGACCGAGCACGACCTGCTTGTCGTCGGGGGCGTCCTTGAGCGGCTCGAACGAGCCCGACCGCGCGTCGTCGTACTCGAGGAAGAACGCGTCAAACGCGGTCGCCCGCTGGAACAGGGCTTTGGCGATGTAGTCGTAGCCGCCGCTGGCCATCCACATCCCCGCGTTGTTCCCCCGGCATAGGTGGATGCCCAGCCGCACCCCCGTGATGCCCTGAACCATGGCGTTGATCAGGTCGAGCCCCTCCGAGAGCATCCGGTCGGCGCCGAACCCGAGTGACTCGGCCCAGTCGCGGACGCGCGGGTCGACGAGCGTCGCAAGCTCCGGCGCGTCGACCTGGACGTGCTCGCAGCCCAGCGAGACCAGCTCGAGGATCTCGGCCCGTCCGATCTCTGCCGCATCGGCGAACATCTCGAACGCGTCGGCGTAGACACCCTCCGCGTGGCGCGGGCTCCACATCCCGAACAGCATCAGCGGACTCGGTACGGTCACCTTCAACGGCCGCTGCGCGCGGGCGCGGGCGTAGCTGTACTCCTCGGCGACCATCGAGCCCGTGCGGCGGAGCTTGCCCGTGACGGCGACGGGCAGCGACCACTCGATGTCGCCCTCCGGCGTGCTCCACGGCATGGCCACGTCGCGCTCCGCCGGTGTGATCCCCTCGACCCGCTCGGTGATCGGGCCCGTGAACAGGAATCGGCGCATCTCGCCGTCGGTCACCACGTCGACCCCAGCGCTCTCCTGCAGGGCGATGACCTCATCGACCGCGCGGTCCTCGAGCCGCTTGAGCTCGGGCGTCGAGAGGCTCCCCTGCTCGAACGCGGCCCGCCCCTCCTTGAGGTAGGACGGTCGCAGCATCGATCCGATGACCTCAGCACGAAACATGGCTCTCCTCGATTCGCGGCGGGACTGGCCCGCGCAGCTTGGCAGGTCGACCGTTGTTCACCGGTACGGTGAGGTGCTCGATGTCGTCAACAGACTCGGCGCGCTCGACGCGGCGCGGCGGACACGGTGTTGCGAAGAGCGCTCTCGTCGTTGGGGCGCTCGGCGTGGTGTTCGGCGACATCGGTACGAGTCCGCTGTACACAGTGCAGACGATCTTCAGCCCGAGCGACCCGCACCCGGTGGCGGTGAGCACGGGCAGCGTGCTCGGGATCGTCTCGATGATTTTCTGGTCGGTGGTGATCGTCGTCATGGTCACGTACGTGGCCCTCGTCATGCGAGCCGACAACGGGGGCGAGGGCGGCATCCTGGCGCTCATCACGCTGATCGGCCGGTTGTCGGCGAGCGGCCGGCGGCGGACGAAGATGGTGCTGGCAGGGCTGGGGCTCTTCGGCGCGTCGCTGTTTCTCGGCGACAGCATGATCACGCCGGCGATATCGGTCCTCTCGGCGGTCGAGGGGCTCAAGGTCGCGTCACCGTCGCTTGCGCACCTCGTCGTCCCGATCACTGCGGGAATCATCATCGCGCTGTTCGTACTGCAGCGATTGGGCACCACGACGGTCGGGCGATTGTTCGGTCCGGTGATGATCGTCTGGTTCATCGTGATCGGGGCGTGCGGCATCGGTGGGATCGCGACGAACCCGCAGATCCTCAAGGCGCTGTCGCCGACGTACGCGCTGGACTTCTTCTTCAACCACTTCTCTGTCGCGTTTTTCGCGCTGGCGTCGGTCGTGCTCGCGGTCACCGGCGCCGAGGCGCTGTACGCGGACATGGGCCACTTCGGCCGCTCACCGATCACGCGGGCATGGCTGATGCTCGTGTTCCCGGCATGCATCCTCAGCTACATGGGACAGGGCGCGCTCGTGCTCAGCGACCCGGCGAACATCAGCAGCCCGTTCTTCCTGCTCGTTCCCAGCTGGGGCCAGTGGCCACTCGTGATCCTGGCGACCGCGGCGACCGTCATCGCCTCCCAGGCGGTGATCACGGGCGCGTTCTCGGTCGCCCACCAGGCGGTGCAGCTCGGCTACCTGCCGCGGCTGCGGATCGCCCACACATCACGCGAGACGATCGGGCAGATCTACGTGCCGTGGATCAACTGGCTGCTGATGATCTCGGTGCTGACGCTCGTGTTCACGTTCGAATCCTCAGCCGCGCTGGCCGCCGCCTACGGCATGGCCGTGACCGGCACGATCACGATCACCACGCTGCTGTTCCTCTACATCGCCCGCCATCAGTGGGAGAAGCCGTTGTGGCTGGTCGCCGGCGGAGGCGCATTCCTGCTGACCGTCGACCTGCTGTTCCTCGCCGCAACCCTGACCAAGGTCACCCACGGCGCCTGGCTACCGCTGCTCATCGCGGTCTTCACGTTCACGATTCTCACGACCTGGCAACGCGGCCGCCAGCTGGTCACCGCGCGACGCGAGCAGCAGGAGGGCTCGCTGCGCGACTTCATCGACGGGCTCCACGAACGCCGCTATCCGGTCCAGCGCGTCCCCGGCACGGCCGTCTACCTGAACCGTAGCCGGGAAAGCACACCGCTGGCGATGCGGGCCACGGTCGACCGCCTCCACGCGCTCCCCGCCCACATCGTCATCCTCTCGATCGACACGCAGACGGTGCCCCACGTCCCGGCCGACGAACGACTCACGGTCGACGACCTCGGCTACACCGACGACGGCATCACCTACGTCACCGCACGCTTCGGCTACATGGACACACCCAACGTGCCACAGGTGCTGCGATCGATCCAGCCAGGCCAGTGCGAATTCCCGATCGACGTCGACGAGGCCTCGTACTTCCTGTCGACCATCGCGCTGCGTCGCGGCGACACGCCTGGGCTGAGCCGATGGCGAAAACAACTGTTCCTCGCCACCTCACGCATCACCACAGACGCCGCCGAGTACTTCGGGCTCCCGCCCGACCGCACGGTCATCATGGGCTCGCGCATCGAGATATAGCCCAACCTCACGCAGCCGGGGCGACGTAGGCGGCCGCATCCGCCAGCTGCTGGAGCGCCGCGACGTGACCTGCGAACGCGGCGCGACCGGCCCCGGTGAGGCGAAACCATGTCCGCGGGCGCCGGCCGAAGGCGCCCTTGCGAACCTCGAGATAGCCGACGTCCTCCAGCGCCCGTGACTGCTTCGACAGCACGGAGTCGCTGACGCCGACGCTGTCGCGCACCGTCGAGAACTCCACCCAGTCCGCCACCGCCGCGAGAAGCGCGCAGATCGACAGGCGTGTCGGGGCGTGCACCGCTGGATCAAACCGCGGGATCGTCACGGCGACGCGGGCCGGCCACGGCGAACGTCGTCGCGGATGGCGGCGATCGTGCGTTGGCGGCCCAGCAACGCCAACGCTGCGACGACGAGGCCGACGACCACCGACAGAGCCCACGACACCGTCTGGGCCGTGATCCATGTCGCCAGACTCCCTGCGAGCACGATCCAGGTGGTGACGAACATCGGCCGCTTCGCCGAAACGTGGGCGCTCGCCCGGTCGGAACGCAGCCGCGCACCGGCAGCACGGTCCAGGACGGCGCTGAGGAGGCCGAGCACCGCCACCCCGGCCGTGATCACCGCGAGCACGACAGCGTTCGACAGCGCGTGCCCCGGCCGCGCCGAAAGCCCGGGAACCACGAACAGAGCGACGAGCGCCGCGCCGTAGAGAACCACGAACCATCCGGGCAGCCGGATCCGTTCGGCCATTTCGGCGCGCTGACGGTCGACCTCGCGAAGTGCGCGATGTGCCTCGTGGTGTGTGGTCAGATCGTGCATGGCGTCTCCCTTAGTACTTTCCATTCTGGAAAATACTTGTTCGACGGCAAACCTGCAAGCTGGTCCTCCCGCGTACCCCGGTGCATCAAAGGGTGTTCGTTCGGGGAAGACGCGCCCGACCCCCGATGAGGAGCGCCGGATGGCTGAAGCAGCGGTGTGCAAGATCGACTGGACGGGCGGCAACGTATGAGCACGGGAACGCTGATCGTGCTCATTGTCGTGGTCGTCGTGGTGCTGGTCGTGGCGGTTGCGTTGGCCCGACGCTCCCGGCAACGCCAGCGCGAAACCCGGCGCGAGGAGGCCCAGCTACTTCGCGAGGCCGCACAGAATCACGCCGCGCAGGCGCAGCACGAGCACGCTGCTGCGGACCGACAGGCGGCGGTGGCGCGGCAGGCCGAGGTCGAGGCCCAGGAGAAGGCGGACGCCGCGGAACGGGAGGCGGCGAAGGTCCGGGAGCACCAGGAGGCAGGCGCGCGAGAGGCTCAGCTCGCGCGCGAGCATCAGCAACGTGCAATCGAAATCGACCCTGACGTATCTGAGGCCGAACAGCGTCGGAGCGACGTACGACCGTAGAGGTGGGTTCCGGGATCGAATCGAGAGCGGTTCAGTCAGCTGCAACGGTGCTCGTGCTCGGCGCGCTGCTCGTCGGCTGCGGTCAGGGCGGTGGCACGGCGTCGTCGCGTTCGTCACCGCCGCCGACCACGGACGCCGGCTCAGCTCTGGACACGCTCGGCATCTCGAACACCCGCGCCGTACGGCAGGCCGTCGCGACATGCAAGCGGACCGTTCGCGGCGCCCCGCTGATCTCCGACCACGAGAAGGTCAAGCTGATCGCCGTCTGCGACAAGGCGGCCAGCGGAGATCTCGCCGGCGCGAGGAGAATCGCGATCGATGTCTGCCACGAAATCGTCGGCGCACTGCCCGAGTTCGTGCGCACGCAGGCTCCGATCGCCTGCCCAACGGGATAGACACGAGCGACTGGACGCCGAACGCCACCGACACGTCCCGGGGGCAGGATCGCGCCACCGGTCTGCGACGATCCCAGCGGTGAGTCGACGAGACCTGGTCCATGTCCTGGAGGCGCTGTGGCGCCTGTCCGGCGGTACCCCAGCGGTCGGGGTGGCCGCGGCCGACATCGACGACGCGATCGGGCGCGGCCACGGGGACATGCGCACGCCGCTGAACTTGGAATCGCTTCGCGGTGACGGCTTCGTCGTGTCGTTGCCCGAGGGCACTTGGGCCCTGACGCAGGATGGCGTCGCCCGGCTCGAGCAAGACCGTGTCCTTGACCATTGAGTACCGCGCCCCGCACCGATGGCATCGCCGCCGCACCCGACCTGACACGTGAGGACCCGCACCCGCTTGACTGTGAGCTCGACGGCTACGCGTGGATCCCGCGGATGCTCGACAAGGCTCGGGCGACGCTCGCCGGAACCGCGGGCGACTATCAGTTCGGCTGCCCGGTCGACCACACGTGCATGGCACGCCTCGGGGTGTCGCCCCAGATCGTGCTCGAGCTCGCCGCTGGTCATGCCGATGATCACGCGGTCCTCGCCGAACTGCGCCGGCACGGCATCCCGGATGCGCGCGATGCCTGGTTCGACGGGGCCGCGGTCGAGGATGAGCTCCAGGAGCAAGGCACGTACCTGCGTGTTCGTGGCTCCGACCAGCTACCGCAGGCGCCCGGTGGGAGGCTCTTCGCCGGGACCGATCACGACGCCCGCGTCAGCGTCCTGCTGATCGAGGCCGGCCCGGGCGAACGCGAGCCGCCGCACACCCATCCCACCGACGAGGTCGTCGCGATCACGAGCGGGCTGGCGACGTTCTTTCTCGGCGTGCACCAGGCTCGCATCGTGCGATCGGGCGAGGTCGTGCGCATCCCTGCGGGCGTCGCGCACCACTACGAGAATCGAGCCGACGTGCCGCTGCGTGCCGTCGCCGCGCATGGCGCGGAGACGGTGGTCACCGACCCGGCCTGACGGCGGCTTTGGCGCCCGGGCGCTCAAGCGGCGCCCCGGCCTACGGGTGGGTGGCGGCCGCCTGGAACGCTGCGAGCGCCGGCTTGGCGTCCAGGTCGGCGTCGACGAGGCCGTAGCCGTTGAATTTCCCGGGCGGGGTCGCGAGCGCGGCCGGCTGCGTGTAGGAGAAGATGAACACCGCCCGAACGTAGGACGCCCACCGGGTGCGCGCGAGCTTGAACACGGCGGTGATGTCGGCTGCCTGCTGACTCAGGGTGACGCACCCCGGCTGTCCGGTGCACGTCGACCAGCCCAGTTCGGTTATCCAGATCGGGGCCGGTCTGCGGTCGTGCCGGGCGATCCGCGCGTGGATGTCCTCGATCCGGCCGACCTGAAATCGCCGGTTGCGCCGATCGAAGGCGGCCGGCGGGCCGTTCGCGTAGGGGTGGACGGCGAAGGCGTCGGCGTAACGCCCCAGATCCGGCCGGGCAGCGAACAGATCGTCCACCCAGTAGGCCGCCCGGCCGTTGGCCCGTTGATAGACGCGCTCGGCTGCCACGAGGAACTTCGCGGCAGGGTTTGCGTGACGACCCGCCCGGACGGCGGCGACGACGAGCTGCGCGTAGTTGCCTGCGCTCATGCGGTTGGGGCCGGGCACATACGGCTGGTTGACCAGTTCGAACCACACCGGCGCGTAGCGGGCCAACGACGGGTTGGCACGCCAGAACGTGCCGCCGGGCCCGTAGCGGGCCACGGCGGCGGCGGTGAGCGACGCGAACTGACGGCGACGGTCAGCGGCGTTGCGGAGCCAGGCGGGGCGGTCGTCGAGTACCGGCAGCACGACCAGGCCCCAATGCGCCGCCTCGCTGACCACGCGATCAAACGGCGTCCAGTTCATGACCCCGCGCTGCGGTGACACGACGGCCCAGTCGAGGTCCTCCCGCAGCTCGGACGCTCCACTGGCCCTGGCCGCGGCGAGCAGATTGCACACCCGCACGCCCTGGTTTACCCCCAGCACGGTCGACAGCCCGGCGATCAGGCCGTGGCGCGTGCCCGGCGCGGCTCGCGGGGCGGGTGGCGAAACCGGATTCGCGCACCGCGAGTTGGGCGGCCCGTCGGCAGGGGCCACGGCTGAAGCGCCAGTGATCGTCAGGGCGCCCACAGCCGTCGCCACGACAACGGCCCGCCATCCGGGCAGGAGTAGAAGCGCAGGACGCACGGTGCGCATGGTGTCACCAGCTGCCGCTGGTAGGACGCACATCGACTTGGCGCGGCATCTCTCCACCATCCCGCGCCACCGCCCAGCGACCCCGCTTGACGTTCGTCCCTTCGCGCGAGGGGGAACCGGAAGCGGGCCCTAGTGACCCGGTTCAGCGGGAATGCGGACGGATGCGAGAGCGCCCGCCTCGGCTGCCGCGGTCGTGGCGGTCGCGGGCGTCGGATGAGCGCTGACAGTCGTGCGAGTGGCACTGTGGGTCGCGGTGGAGCCCGGTGCGGTGAAGGCAAAGGCAGCTGCCAGCGCGAGCAGCGCGAGCGGGCCGAGCGCCGCGATCGGCGCGTCGGCGCGGCGAACGCGCGGCGATACGGCGAGGCGGTGAGTCCGGCGTGGTGTGGGCACGGCGGCCGGGGCGTCTCGGCGCGGCGGCGCCAGTGCACTTCGGCGGAGGTGGAGCGAGATGTGGTTCGACATGGTGGCTCTCCTGGTTTGGTCGCCTTGGCAGACCAAGCATCGAGCCGGGGGCGCCGTTTCGCATCGGGGAAGCCCCCCAGAACTTTGAGGATGGCCGCCTATTTCTCGGCGGCTCGCCCCCGGTACCGCGGCTACCCGATCATCACGGTGCGCGATCCGTCGCGGGATGGCGTCCAACCTTCCACGTCGCCGTGGCGATGAGGCCGACGACCAGCGTCGGGACGACGGTGAGGAAACGGTAGATCAGGGTAGCCGCAACCGCGTCGGCGTCGTTGGCGCCGAAGGCGACGAGGACGCCCGTGAGGCCGAGCTCGACGAACCCGACGCCGCCCGGCGTGATCGGGATCGAGCCAAGGATCCGGGCCAGCGTCCACGCGGCGAACGCCTCGACGATCGTCACCTCGGCGCGCGGCACGCCGACCGCTCGGACGGAGGCGACCAGGACGAGGAAGACCGTCAGGTGCCCGGCGAGCGTCGCCACCGTGAGGGAGAGCCAGCGCCGGCGGATCAGCTCGATCGCCTCCCCGCGAAAGCGCACGAAGGTTGCGCCATTCCACTTGACGGGGGCCTTGTGGATCAGCGCCTTGGCCCGGCTCGCGAGCCGGGCGGCACGATCGCCGATGCGGCGCGCGAGGCGCGCGCTCGACAGACCGATGGAGAAGCCGACGACGATCGCCGCGAAGACCGCGAGGCCAATGATCGCGACGAGCTCGAGCGTGCGGTTGCTCCCGCCCTGCGCGGCGAGGCCGGCGACGGCGAGGATCGGGAAGCCGAGGATCACGAACTGGTTCCAGACGCTCTGCACGGCAACGGCGAGCCCGGCCCGGCGGCCCTCGAAGCCCCACGCGCGCAGCATCGCGAACGATGTCGCCATTCCGACGGCGGCGCCGCCCGGGGCGACGGACGACAGCGCGGTCGATGCGAGCGTGACGCGCGTGGCGCGGAAGTACGTGATGCCCGGGAGCGCGGCGACGAGGGGCGGCCCGTAGGTCGCGAGGTTGAGCAGCACGGCGAGCACGAGCGCGACGACCCATTCCCACGACAGCGACTTGACGACGTCCCAGACCTCGCTGTAGTCCGCGATCCGAGGCAGGGCGAACACAAAAACGCCGGCGACGACGAGAACGGACGCGACGATGCCGATGATTCGCGCCCGGCCGGTGCGGTGTTTCTTGCGTGCTTCGTCCAACTCGGCCCGGACGATCTGGTCCTCGGGCTCGACGGACAGCCCGGCGTCGAACTCGCTCGCGGACACACCACGAGTATCTCGTGCCGGGCGAACCGCTACCGGCCCGGCCCCGAGCCGACGCCTGACGCGCGGGCGCCCGGTATCGATGCCGGCCACCTGATGCGGGGTAGCATGGCTATGCCTTGGGTCATCGTTGTCGCACCCGTCGGACGTGACCGTCGACGGCTCCCCGATGGGTTTCGACGGCCCCGACGGGTCTGAGGATCGTCTGCGTGATCTGAGGCTGGTGACGGACGCGAAGCTTGGCCGGCTGGATGTCGAGGAGCTTCTCGCCGAGCTTCTGCGCAGGGTTCGCGACATTCTCGATGCGGACACCGCTTCTGTCCTGATGGTCGACGACAGCTCGCACCAGCTGGTGGCGCGCGCGGCCTGCGGACTCGAGGAGGAAGTTCGACAAGGCGTTCATGTCCCGGTTGGCGTTGGATTCGCCGGACGGATCGCCGAGCTCAAGCAGGCCGTCGCACTCGATCGGGTGGACTCGACGACGGTCGCAAACCCGATCTTGTGGGAGAAGGGCGTTCGAGCGATGCTCGGTGTACCGCTCTTCGCTGGCGAACGCGTCATCGGGGTGCTGCATGTCGGCCGGATCGAGGAACGGCCGTTCACCGAAGAGGATTCCCAGTTACTGCAGGTCGTCGCCGAGCGCGTAGTCGGCGCCATCGAGACACGCCAGTCCGCCGTCGAGCATGCCGCGGCCGGCCTGCTGGAACGAAGCCTTCTGCCCACGGCGCTACCGGTCTGCGACGGCGTTCGGTTCGCAACGCGCTACATCACTCCAGACGACCGCAGCGTCGGCGGAGACTGGTACGACATCTTCACGGTCCCGTCTGGAGATCTTTGGCTGGTGGTCGGTGATGTGTCCGGCCACGGCCTCGGGGCCGCAGTCGTCATGGGCCGCATACGGAGCGCGCTGCGTGCCTATTCGCTGATCGCCGCGACTCCTGAGGAGACGCTCGCGTTGACCGATCGCAAGGTCGAGCACTTCGAGATCGACATGGTTGCCACGGTGGTCTGCGCGGTCAGCAGCCCGCCGTTTGATCGTTTCCGCATCGCGACCGCCGGACATCCGCCGCCCGTGCTCGCGAGCTCCCGGTCGGGCGGCGCAGCTCATCGACGTTTCGCGTCGACCCACCGCTCGGCGTCGCCAGCGGGCGCGAGCGCAGGGCGGTAGAGGTCTCGCTACCGCGCGGCGGCGTGCTGGTCCTCTACACCGACGGCCTCATCGAACGACGGGGCGAGAGCATCGACCTGGGCCTCTCCCGGCTGCAAGCCTCGGTCTCTGCCATCGACCCCGAGACCGTTTGTCGCGACGTTCTCCGCGACCTCGTCGGCTCCACCTCGCCTGGCGATGACATCGCCATCGTCACGATCCAGCGCACCGCGTGACGGCGAAGCAGAACTAAGCTGGTTCGACGATGACTCCTGCGACTGACGCCGCGCCGACCCGTGACGAGCTCGTCGAGCGTGCCGATGCGCTCCGGCCGATCCTCGAGCGCAACGCGGTCGAGGCCGAGGAGACGCGGCGCATCCCGCAGGAGAACATCGACGCGCTGCGGGAGGCGGGCCTGCTGAGGGTCACGGTGCCGCGCCGGTACGGCGGCTACGAGGTGCCGGTGGGGACGAAGATGGCCGTGTCCGAGGCGGTCGCGCGCAACGGCTGCGGCTCGACGGCCTGGGTCACGGCACTGATCAACATCTGCAACTGGATGGGCGGGACGCTGGACGAGCAGGCCCAGGACGACATCTGGGGCACCAACCCGGACGCGATGATCGCGGGCGTCCTCGCCCCGTCACCCGAGGTCACGAAGGTGGACGGTGGCTACCGGGTCTCGGGGAAGTGGCCGTGGGCGTCGGGGAGCTGGCACGCCGACTGGGTGCTCGTGGGGATCGTCGTGCCCGACGCCGATGGCAACGTCGTCGACCAGGCGGTCGCCTTCGCGCCGGCCTCGGACATCTCGATCGAGGAGACGTGGTTCGTCGCCGGCATGAAGGGCACCGGCAGTAACACGATCGTCGCCCAGGACATCTTCGTCCCCGGCCACCGCATCCACTCGGTCCCTGAGGCCATCCAGAATCGGTACCGGACCCCGTTCAAGGACGAGGTCGCCTACCGGCAGTCGTTCGTCCCGATGCTGACGCTGATCCTCGGCGGCCCGCAGCTCGGGCTGGGCCAGGCCGCGCTGGACCTCGTGCTGGCCAAGGCGCCCAAGCGCGCGGTCACGTACACGAAGTTCGAGCGCCAGGCCGACTCGACGGCGTTCCAGCTCCAGGTCGCCGACGCGGCGATGCTCCTCGACAGCGGGCGCCTCCATATGCGTCGGGCGGCGGAGGACATCGAGCGTGCCGCGCTCGCCGGTGTCCCGCTCGACTACCTCGACCGCGCACGCGTCCGCGCCGACACGGCCTACGCGATCAAGCGCGTGCGCGAGACGATCGACACGCTGATGTCCGCCCATGGGGCGTCCGCGTTCGCCGACGCCAGCCCGCTGCAGCGCATCTGGCGCGACGCCAACACGGCCGGCCGGCACGCCGTCATCGATCCGGCGGTCAACGCCGAGATATACGGCAAGGCGCTGGTCGGGGTGCCGTACGAGGACAACATCACGCCGTTGATCTAGTCGCGCGAACCGGAACGGCGCAGTCGATCGCCGCGCGGTCGGCGATCCTGCCCCTCGCTCTGTATGGCGCGCGCATCCCATCTGGGACTACGGTCGCGAGATGCGGTCGCGGGGGGCGGACGGTCGTGCTCGCGGGTGTCGGCAACGTGGCGGTCCGCGTCGGCGGCGGACTCGCACAGCGCGAGGACCAGCACTGCCGCGACGACCCAGACGCTGCCGATCACGATGATCGTCACGGTGTCGCTCCATGCGCGAGCGGTTCGGTGTCGCATGTATGGAGCTCGACGCCGGTGAGCTGTCCGGTGAGCCTCTGGACAATGGTCAGGCGAACGATTGCCATAGAAGAACCTCCGTAGTCCTCCGGTGGTCGGCGGCGACCGAACCGATCTAGATCAGCCGATCGGATGAGGTTCGCACGAAGCGGACGTTCGATCTACTGCCCGCGGTCCGGCGGGAAAAAGGCACGCGCGTCGACCGACTACCTCGGATACGAAACGACGCCGACGATGGCCAAGCAGCAACGAACCAAGCCAAGACAAGCCGAACCCGACGCGCTGCCGCGCGCCGAGGGCGCGGCCCATGCCCGGGCCATCATGGCCATCTTGGAGCGTGAACTCGACGACGCGAGGATCGACGCGCTGATGGGGTCATGGCATTCCCCGCCCACGGTGTGGCCGCCGCCACACGCCGCCGCGCCTACGTCTGATCGTCGCTGAGCGGTTCGCGTGTCACGAGGGTGAGCGTCGCCTGTCGCCGCGTGCGAAAGCCGAGCGCCTCGTAGAGCCGGATTGCCCCAGTGTTCGTGCTCATGACGTGCAGGAATGCGCGTTCGGACCGCCTCTGGATGCCCGCGATCACCGCGCCCATGAGCTGAGAAGCGAGCCCCTGGCCGCGATGGTCGGGCTTCGTGCAGACGGCGCTGATCTCGGTCCAACCGTTGAAACGGAACCGCTCGCCGGCCATCGCGACAAGCGCCCCGTCGCGACGGATGCCCAGATAGTCACCGAGCTCGATGGTCCTGCTGAGAAACGGCCCCGGCTCGGTCTTGGCGACGAGCTCGAGCATGTCGGGGACATCGGCCGCACCGAGCGCAGTTGCCTCCGTGCAATCAACTCCGGTGACCCGCTCCTCGATCATCTGCACCAGATCGAGCACCTGGACCGTCCGCCAGCCGTCTGGGAGCTCGCCGCCGCCGAACAGGCCGGCCACGAAGGTTCCGGGCTCAACGAGCGCAGCGGCGTCCCGCCAGTCCTGGGCCGACGGCGGCGAGGGGAGACCGAAGAACGGCGCAACGTCGGCCGGATACCGCCGGGCGCGCCCACGCACCTGCGCCAACCGCGCATGCGCGCCGCACAGCGACGCGTACGGTGGATCATCGAGCGGTGCTTCGTCAGCCGGCAACACGCGCTTGATACCAGACGGACGGCATCGTCGAATCTGTTCGAATCAGGTAATAGGGCGAGCGCCAGGGCCACAGCATCCCCCAGAACCCTGGCGCTCTTGGAACTCGGCCGTGGGCCGGGTGCCCCGTTGGCGCAAGCCGAGTTCCCACTCGGGGTGGTCGGGCGGTGTCGGCTGCGAGTGAGTGGTCGCGTCAGTCGTCGGACTGCCGGTGATGGGCCCGCCGGTTGCTCTATCAGGGCCCTGGGTGCACGATGTCCGCCCCATGGGCGATCACACACCTCGCGCCGCAAGCACCGCGGCGATTCACACACGGCGCGTCACGGCCGAGCGGCCCGTGTCAGCGCCGATCTTCCAGTCCACGACATTCGTATTGCCGTCCGCCGCGGAGCTCGCCCGAGCTGCCGAAGCGCCACGCGCGGCTGGGTTCTACACCCGCCACGGAAACCCCAACCACGCCGAGCTGGGCGATGCCGTCGCCGAGCTGGAGGGCGCCGACGCGGGACTGGTCTTCGCGTCCGGCATGAGCGTGCTGGCCACGACGCTGCTGACGCTCCTGCGCAGCGGCGACCACGTGGTGGCCCAGCGCAGCATGTACGGCGGCAGCTCGAGCCTCGTCCAGCGCGTCCTGCCACGGTTCGGCATCTCACACACAACGGTCGAGCAACGCGACATCGACGCATGGCAGGCCGCGATCACGCCTGCGACCCGTGTGCTGCTCATCGAGTCGCCGAGCAACCCGCTGCTGGAGATCACCGATCTCCGAGCCATGGCCGACCTCGCGTCAAGCCGCGGCATCTTGACCCTGGCGGACAACACGTTTGCGACGCCGATCAACCAACGGCCGCTCGAGCACGGAATCGACCTCGTCTGGCACAGCGCCACCAAATACCTGGGGGGCCACTCCGACGTGTCCGCCGGGGTACTCGTCGGCACCAGTCAGCACATCGATGAGGTCTGGCACACGTCGCTGAGCATCGGAGCCGTCCTTGGGCCCTTCGACGCTTGGCTGGCGACCCGCGGGCTGCGCACCCTGCCGCTACGGGTGCAGCGCCACAACGCCACCGCGACGGCGATCGCCCATCACCTCGCCGGCCACGATGCCATCGAAGCCGTCCACTACCCCGGACTGCCCTCCCATCCATCGCACGACATCGCCGAACGCCAGATGACCGGGTTCGGCGGTGTCCTCAGCATCGAACTCGCAGGCGGCTCAGCGGCGGCCGCCTCAACGATCGAACACCTACGACTGTTCCAGCTCTCCGCCAGCCTCGGAAGCGTGGAGAGCCTCGCCGTGCACCCGGCATCGATGTGGCCGGCCGTCCTCTCGCCAGAGGAACTGGACGCCGCCGGGCTGCGCCCCGGCCTCCTCCGGCTCGCCTGCGGGCTGGAAGATCCGGCCGACCTCATCGCCGACCTCGACCAAGCACTCGCAACAGCGGGACGCTGACGTCGATTGCGCCCAGGGTTCCGCGTCCCGGCAGCCGACCCGGTGCTGCAGAGATACTTGCGGGGTGATCGCCTTCGACGAGCGCCTCAGGACTCGCTTGGAGACGAACCTGGAGGGACACGATCGCCGGGAGGAACCACTCCGTGGGCGCCGGCACGCCGCCGTCGCCATCGTCGTGCTCAACAGCGACGCGGAGCGCGACGATGGAGATCCACTGACCACGATCGACGTGTCGGAGGTTCCCGGGGACCCCGATGACGGGCCGGGACAACGTCTGGACGGGCGTATGGTGGGCGTCGCGGGCGGGGCCGCGTTCCTCCTGTGCCGTCGTCCGTCCAAGATGCGGCGCCACGCCGGTCAGTGGGCATTGCCCGGAGGGCGACTCGACCCGGGCGAGCAGCCGCTCGACGCGGCGCTACGGGAACTGGAGGAGGAGCTCGGCCTGCGACTGCCTACGGAGAGCGTGCTCGGTTGGCTGGACGACTATGTGACGCGCTCCGGATTCGTCGTCAGCCCCGTGGTTCTGTGGTGCGCGGCGGATCCGGTTCTCGAGCCCAACGCCGACGAGGTGCGCGCGGTGTACCGCGTCGGGCTGCATGCGCTGGAGGATGCAGCGGTACGTCTCGTCGCCATTCCCGAGAGTGATCGCCCGGTTCTGCAGGTCCCGCTGGGCAACGACCTGATCCACGCCCCGACCGGCGCCATGCTCCTTCAGTTTCGCGAGGTGGCGTTGCGAGGCCGCGCGGGTCAGCGGGTCGATCACCTCGAGGAGCCGGTATTCGCCTGGCGCTGACTGCTCGTCAGTCTCCCGCGGAGCGTCAGTCGTAGTGGCGTAGTGCGTGCCACATGCGTGGCCAGGGATGTCGCAGGCCGGTGCAGAGTCGTACCGGAACTCCCTGTTCCCGGTTGTCCAGAAGTTCACGCGCGAGGAGACCGGTTGTCACCGTCGAAACCGCGCCGGCGAGGATCGCCGGAGCCCGGAGTATCAGCAACGAGCCATGATCGACCGCGTTCACGGACCATGCCAGCAAAGGGGTGAGGAGCGGTTGGTCGGGATATCCGAGAGCGTGGTGGCCCCCGGCAGCGACGAAGTACGGCTCGTCGCGATGGGGGCCGTAGCGCCCAGCCGCCACAATAAGTGCCACAGCCAGCATGCCGGCCGCGGCAAGGATCCCGATCCAAGCGACATCCGTCCCTTCGCGCTCGACCACAGCGGCCGGCGCAGAGATCGCGTTCACCGGGGCGATCCCCCGGTCCGGGCAACCACGCAGCCTCGACCCGTTTGGACGCCCGCATGATCTCGACCGTGGAAGCCGCGGCGCTTGTCGTGGCCGGCACAGCGGCCGGCACGATCGGCAGCGCCGGAGGAATCACGTCAATGGTGTCCTATCCGGCTCTGCTCGCCGTCGGCCTGCCCCCGGTGAGCGCAAGCGTTGCCAACGGCGTCGCGATCCTGGCGTGCTGGCCCGGGTCGGCGCTCGCTTCGCAGGTCGAGCTGCGCGGACGCTCGGAGTGGCTCTGGCGCTGGGGCGCCGTTGCCGCGTTCGGCGGCGCTGCGGGCGCCGTGCTGCTGCTGTTCTTGCCGGCCGGCGTCTTCGAGAACGTCGTCCCGTTCCTCGTGCTCGCAGGGTCGGCGGGACTACTCGCTGAGCCGTGGCTCAGGCGGCGCCGCGTGCAGCGCCCCACGACCTCGCCGTTGCTACCGGCCGGCGTGCTCGTCCTGTCGCTCTACAACGGCTACTTCGGGGCTGGTGCCGGGGTGATGCTCCTGACGCTGATGCTGCTGCTCGTGGAGAGCGGCCTCGCTGCGGCCAACGCGCTGAAGAACATGCTCCTCGGTGCCGCCTCGCTGGTTTCCGCGACGTTGTTCGTCCTCTTCGGCTCGGTTACCTGGTCGGCGGTCCTGCCGCTCGCGGTCGGGATGCTCATCGGCAGCAACCTCGGCCCGCGCGTCACTCGCCATCTACCCCCAACGCTGATGCGCTGGCTGATCGCGGGACTGGGCTGCGCGCTGGCGATCCACCTTGCGCACGACGCATACCTCTGAGCGCTTTTGCGACCGGTTCAAGCGCAGTACGGCCCATCGGTTACAGTCGCCGCCGATGGACGGACGGCCTCTCGTCTCCGGCGCCTCGGGCCAACTCGGCCGCCTGACCGCGGAGCTACTGGTGGCCGCGGGCGCGCAGCCAATCCTGGTCACGCGCACCCCAGAGGCGGTCGCCGGCCTCGGCTGCGAGACGCGCTTCGGCGACTACGGCGAGCCGGACTCGCTCCGCGACGCCTACGCGGGTGCAGAGCGCCTGCTGCTGATCAGCGGCTCCGATTTGGAGACGCGAACCGAGCAGCACCGCGCGGCGATCGCCGCTGCCGCGGCCGCCGGCGTCCGTCACGTCGTCTACACGTCAGGCCTGAATCCGCAGGCGCCGAATCCAGCCGTCATCTCGCCGAGTCACCACGCGACCGAGCAGGCGCTCGCCGCGAGCGGGCTCGCCTGGACCGTCCTGCGCGACAGCCTGTACTCCGAATACCAGGTGCCGGAGGCCGCGCAGGCGATCGCCGCCGGGACGTTGACGCACAATCGCGGCACCGGGCAGATCGCCTACGTCTCGCGCCAGGACTGCGCGGCGGTCGCCGCGGAGGTGCTGACCGGATTGGGGCACGAAGGCCGCGTCTACGACGTGACGGGGTGGGAGCTCTTCACGGCGCGCGAGCTCGCCACGCTCTACGGCGAGCTCGGTGGCCGGGAAGTGCGCGACGACGCGATCGACGACGAAGCGTTCACCGATCTGCTCGCGGGCGGTTCCGGTGGCAGCTACGACGAGCACGCCCGCTACGGCGCCCAGCTCGTCGCCTCGTTCGGCCGCTCCATCCGCGAGGGATACATGGGCAGCCGAAGCGACGTCGTCGAGCGACTGACGGGACGCCCGCCGCGGACGCTGCGTTCCGTCCTCGAAGCAGGCCTCTAGCTGCCCCAGCCCGAGGGCGGCGCGTGGTCGCCCATCTCGAAGTTCCACGTCTCGCGCAGCTCTTCGCACAGGCCGCCGTCGGCAAAGCGCATGAAGAGGATGCCGATCACGCTGACCGGCTGGCCGTCGTTGACGACCCGGACCCAGAACTCGACCGCCGCGCGGCGGCTGTCGGCCGAGACGATCGGCGTGCCCATGCTCACGTCCGGGTTCTCCTGCGTCGCGGTGATGTTCGTCCAGTAGGTGCGCACACCGTCTGGTCCGTGGTGGTCGTCAGCGGTCGGGTGGTCGCGGTATGTGGCGTTGTCCGTGAATAGCGCAGCCGCGGCGTCGGCATCCCTGTCGCGCCAGGCCTGCCCGTAGCCGTCCACCCACTCTTGAATCGTCATCGAAGCTCCTCTGTTTAACCGGGCGCCGAGGTTACTCCGTGCGCACAGGTCCGCCGCGATCGCGGTGTCTCGGGGATGATCGTTCGATGACCGAGCTGCCGCCCAAACTTCAGAGGTTGATCGACCGCCAGGAGATCCTGGAATGTGTACACCGCTACGCGCGGGCGCTCGACCGCCACGACGACGAGCTCCTGGCGTCGGTGTTCCACCACGACGCGATCGACAACCACGGTCCGTGGGTGGGTGGGCGCGCCGAGTTCATTCAGTGGGCCAACCACGAGTGCCACAACGCGCTCGCGGCCCATATGCACCACATCACGACGCACAATTGCGAGGTCGACGGCCATGTCGCCCACGCGGAGACATACGTCATGTTCGTCCATCGCCCGGAGACCGGATCGGAGATCCTCGTCGGCGGCGGGCGGTACGTCGACCGCTTCGAGAAGCGCGACGGCGAGTGGCGAATTGCGCTGCGGCGCGTGGTGATGGACTTCAGCTACGTCGCCGACGGCTCGAGCTTTGAGCAGTCGGGCTATCCGGGAGGGACCCAGGACGGTTCGGACCTCTCCTATTCGCGCCCGCTGGAGCTGACCCCGCCGATCGTCTGAGCTAGAACACCGCGGCGACCGGCAGACCGAGCCGCAGGCGGCTGCTCATCTCGGCGACGCCGTCGTAGTTCCCGACGGGATGTGTGGCGGCCGTGGCGACATCGCGGAAGTTGCGCTGAAGGATCGAGCCGGGCCGGATCGAGCGCGAGCCGCTCGTCTTGAACATCATCTCCACCGCTTGGGTCGCGAGGATGCTGGCCTGGGTCAGCAGGCCGCGAAGGTGGTCGTCGTCGGCGACGGTGAACGGCTCTCCATGGGACGCCCAGCGCTCGCCGAACTCCCGATGTCCGCGCGCACCGGCGATCACGAGCGCCTCCGCGGACTCGGTGAGCCGTCGCGCCTGGCCGAGCCAGCGAAGGTGGTGGTCGGACTCCATGCGCGGAATCGGGGGCGGGAAGCTCGTCTTACGCTCGCGCATCTGCTGCTCGTACTCGACGAGCGAGGACCGCGCGGCCCCGGTGAGCAGCGCGGCGATCTCGCCGTAGTAGATCGTGAGCGTGCGGCCGAGGTACATCGGGTCGCCGTGCACGCGATAGCCCTTCGGCCCCCCGGGCGGGATCTCGGCTCTGACCCAGTCGTAGATCTCGACGTGATGCTCGGGCACGAACACGTCCTCGACCACGACCGAGTTCGAGCCCGACGCCCGCAGACCGAGCGACTTGTCTCCACCCCAGTCGTCGACGACGGTCAGCGAAGCTCGAGGGATGATCGGCACAAGCATCACGTCGGGGCCGCCGTTGGGATCTGGGCCCATCGACGTGGCGATGAAGTGCGAGGCGTGTGTGATCCCGGACGAGTACTCCCACCGGCCGTTGATCACGTAGCCGCCGTCGACGGGCGCCGCCCGTCCGACCGGCGATGCGCGGTGCGGTGAGGAGAAGTATCCGTCGGACCCGAAGAAGTCGACCTGGGCCTGCTCGGAAAAATACGCGCAGACCTGCAGCATGTGCGCGGAGCCGAGGCTCAGGCTCCAGGCCGTCCCGGTGTGCGCCTGGGAGATCTCCATGAGAACGCGGAAGAACGTCTCGACGCTGAACTGGTAGCCACCGAAGCGCCGCGGTTGCACGATGCGGAAGAAGCCCGCCTCGCGGAACGCGCGGTGGAGCTCCGGCGAGTAGCCACCGGCGGCCTCGGCCCGGTCGGCCTCCGAGCGAATGAGGTCGTGCATGTCACGCGCCCGGGCGACGATCTCGTCGGGTGTCAGGTCGGGCTCGGGAACCGCGATCGTTGTTGCCGCAAGCATCCGTCGATGCTAGACCAAACTCAATTGTGGGTTGTCGACCAGGCGCACCGTGCTCTGGACGACGAGCTGACCTTCCACGGTGCCCAGTTCGACGCGCTCCACAGCCGCTGTCGTCGCGGGGCAGGATTGTCGCCGCCGTGGTTGTTCGTGCTCGTCATCGGCGCCTTGGCCACGCCGGCGACGACCTCGCAAGGCGACTGTTCGGCGGTCCTTCACCACCCGGCTACACTCGGTCGTGGTCGATCCCGGGAGGACGAAGCATGGCGAAGTTCAACATCTCCTCGCATGGCCGCCTTCAGGACTGGATCGCGGTGGAGAAGGGCTATTTCAGCGATGCGGGCTTGGACTTCCAGTTCAACGTCAAGCTCCAGGAGAACGCCGACCAGGACATCGGCGCACCGGCGGCTGGCGGTGATGTGCGTGTCGGTGCCTACGAGCTGTACCAGTCTGGAGGGGGTGGGAAGCGCGACATGAGTTGCGCGTGCCACTGGGCGGTCAATCAGTCGGCCGTTGACAGCGCGGGGCGTATGTGGGGTCGTGCCTACTCGGTCCTTCCGTGCGGGATCTACGTTGCGCCTGACTCTGAGATCCGCGCGCCCGCGGACCTGGCGGGCGTCGCGGTCGCGGTGGGCTATCACTCCGGGAGCCACTTCACGACGATCCAGGCGCTTGAGGCGTGCCTCGAGCCCGAGGCGATCGAGCTGTCGTACATGGGCATGCCGTGGGACCGCGTCGACGCGCTGCTCAATGGCGACGTCCCGGCCGCCAACCTGTGGAACGCTCCGATCTACCTGGTCGAGCAGCTCGGGTGCCGCAAGGTCCTGGACTGCACGTTCATGGCGGGCTTCATGTTCGCCGACGTCACCGATCCCGACGACGTCGAGCGCTACTTCACCGCGCTTCGGCGTGCACAGATGGACCTGGACTTCGAGCCTGAACGCTACAAGCACCACTACCTCGACGAGATGCCCAAGCGCTATCACGATTTCGTCGACGTGCGGGCGTTCGGCCCGGGCGAACGGATCGTGTTCCTTCCCTACACCGCCGAGATGTACGAGCGCACCCAGCAGTGGATGCGCGAACGCGAGCTGTTCGACACCGGCGTGCCGGCTCCGCGGTACGAAACTGTCGTCCACGTGTAGCGACTGCGGTGACGCGCAGGCCGGGTGCTCAGGGTTCGACCATGGTGCCCGCGAGCGCCGCCGCCACGCTTTCGAGGTGCTCGCGCATGACCCGTTCGGCTTGCTCGGGTGTGCGCGCGGTGATCGCGGCGACAACCGCATCGTGCTCGTCGGCGGTCGCCGCGGGGCGACCGAGAATTACGGCAGTACGGAACTGGAATCGCGTGATGCGTGAGTTGAGCTGTTCGACGAGCTGCGATGCGACCGGCTCGCGCGCGATCTCGCGGACCAGGGCGTGGAGCTCGATGTTTGCGTCGGCCGAGGCGATGAGGTCTCCTCTCTCGACGACCGTGCGGTAGGTACGTGCCGCAGCACGTAGCTGTCGAGCCTGGGCGCCGGTGATGCGCTCGGCCGCTCGGCGGGCGATGAGTCCCTCGAGGACGGCGCGGGCGTGCATGATCTGGACCGCGTCGGCGTCGGTGACGAGGCGGACTCTGGCGCCCTTGTTGGGCTCTCTTCGTAGGAGGCCTTCTACCTCGAGGCGTACGATCGCCGTCCGCACGGCGGTGCGTGACATGCCGAACTCCTGGGCCACGTCTGCCTCGACGAGCCGCTCGTTCGGGCCGAAGCGGCCCGTCAGGATCGCGGTTCGGAGTTGGGCCTCGCCGTCGCGTGCTTCGTCGCCGCTCACGCGCCGATTCTATGCGTCAAGTGAGCGACCCATCCGGTGGCGTGACGCCAGCTTTGTCGACAATGTGTGCGACAATCGCTCACAATGGAGCTCGACCGGACCGACGACCGGCCGTTGATCGCTGCCCACCTGGGCCACGTCGAGATCTTCGCGCCCGACATCGCCGCGACGGTGGCGTTCTTCACCGATCTCCTCGGGATGACGCTCGTCGGACAGACGGGCCGTTCGGCGTATCTGCGCGGGTGGCGTGACTACGAGCGCTACAGCCTCAAGGTCACCGAGAACGCAGCGCCCGGCGTCGCGCATGTGGCGTTTCGAACGGTCGGCGCCGAGGCACTGGCCACGGCCGTCGAAGGGCTCGAGACGGCTGGGCTCGGCGGCACTTGGAACGACGGAGACGAAGGTCAGGGCCCGGGGTATGTGTTCCGGGGGCCCGACGGGCACGCGGTCGAGCTCTACTTCGAGACCGAGCACTACACCTCGCCGGCGGAAACGGCATCGGTGTTTCTGAACCAGGCCGCCCGTTCCACCGCGCGCGGCGCCGCGGTGGAGCGGATCGACCACGTGAACCTCGCAACGGTCGACATCAGCGCCAGCCGCCGGTTCGCCGAACGGCACCTCGGCTGCCGGCTCAGCGAGCAGCTGCTGCTACCCGACGGGGGCGAGCTCGGCGCCTGGCTGCGCGTCACGTCCAAGGCGTATGACCTGACGTACGTGGCCGACCCGAGTGGCATCCCGAGCCGGCTTCACCACGTGGCGTTCAGGGTCGAGAGCCGCGAGGAGGTGTTGCGGGCCGCCGACATCCTGACCGAGCGCGGCTGTTTCATCGAGCTCGGTCCCGGCCGGCACGACATCGGCGGGACGTTCTTCATGTACGTCTACGAGCCCAGTGGCAACCGGATCGAGCTCTGCGCGGGCGGCTACCTGATCTTTGCCCCGGACTGGGAGCCGGTGGTGTGGACGCTCCCCCCGGGAGATCGCTTCCAGGCCTGGAACATGCCGATCGTGGAGAGCTTCTTCAGCTACGCGACGCCCACCGAGTCCGGCAACGGGTAGTCCGCGTCGTTGAGGACCCATCCGGGTCGTTGAGCGAAGTCCAACCGGGGCGGGCAGAAGACGTCGACGAGCACGTTGGCCCCGGCACCGATCGCCTCCGTCGTATGAATCGCCGGCGGCGCGATGATCGCGATCGACGGACTCCCACAGCGGACGTGCTCATCCTCGCGCCACTCACGCCGGTTCGGCGTCCACGGCCAGCGGAGGTGATGGACGAACTCGCCGTCCAGCGCCAGGGAGCCCTGCTCGAAGTCATCATGGTGGTGGGGCGAGAGCGCCGTCGGATCGCGCGGCCCGTCGCTGGGCTGGATGAAGTTGAGCATCAGCGTGCTGCTCCGGAAGATTCGCCCGAAGCAGCCCTCGCCCGGCTCGACGTCGAGCGCGTAAGACCGGACGCCATACCCGCCAACCGGCTCCGGCCACCGTCGCAACGGCGCGATCCTCGGATTCTCCGGCGGCGCCTGCGGGCAGCGCGCCACCAGGTCGGACGCAGCCGTGGTGAAGATGCGCACTACCCGGCCGCCGTCGGGCAGGCGAACGCTGCTCGCGCCCGGTCCGACGAACGTGAGGCTGAACCCGGCGACCGTCGCCGTCTGGTCCCCGTACTCGACCACAGCGCTCGTATCCGCGTCCGGGAGCACCAGCGCGTACTCGTCGGGCTGGCTCTCCCGGACGAGGCCGGCCCCCGGGTCCGCCTCGCTGTAGGCGACGAGCATCGCCTGCCCGCACACGTACCAGGTCCGCGCGCCGCCGCCGTCCTCCGACGGAGGGGAGTCATGGAACGTCGCATATGTCGCGGGCACGAACGGGTCGTTCGCTGATGCGTCGGGCACGGTCTTCGCTCCTTATCTCGGAACCCCAGCGAGCATCGCGCGTGCGCTCGCCAGGAACATGGTGGTGTCGCTGCCCATCGCCAAGTAGCGATAGCCCGCGTCGATGAGCGCCCCGGCCTGCTCCGCCGAACCGGCGACGCCTCCCAGCGGAACACCGGTCGCTCGTGCCGCGGCCTCGATCGCGCGCAGCCGCTCGACGAACCGCGGATCGTCGAACCGGCCGGCAACGCCGAGGTCAACGCTCAGGTCCATCGAGCCGACGAAGGCGACATCGAGACCCGCGACCGTGTCCTCGAGCGGCTCGTGCACGTGCACGGTCTCGAGCTGGCCAACGAGAATCGTCGACGCGTTCGCGGCCGGCAGGTACTCGGCCGCCGGCACCGCCCCGTAACCGGCCAACGGGTAGGCGTTGCCGACGGAGCGAACGCCATCCGGCGGATGGAGCAGCAGTCGGCGGACCCGCTCGGCGTCGGCCGGCGAGCCGTGGCGCGGCAGCTGGATCCCGTGAGCGCCGGCCTCGAGCAGCCGGTTGACGATCCCCTGCTCGGGATCCGGCAGGCGGACGATGGCGGTCAGGCCGGCTGACCGGGCGGCACGCAGCACCTCCCTGGCCTCGAGCTCGGTGATCTGCGCATGCTCCATGTCGCAGATCACGAAGTCGAAGCCCGCCACGGCGAGCATGTCGACGATCTCGGCGCGCGGGAGCTTGAGGAACGTCCCGTAGACCGGCCCGTCCTTCATCGCCTCGCGCAGGTTCGTTGCCGTCACGATGTCACTCCCAGTAGGCGTGCGGGATTCGTCGTGAGCATGAGCCGCAGCTCGTCCTCGGTGACGCCGCGCTGTATCAGCTGCCCGACCACGCGCCTGAAAGAGTCGCCGGGCAGCGGGCTGGCGCGCTGCCCGAGGTCCGAGGAGATCACGGTCCGTTGCGCGCCGAACCGCGCGATGTGGTCGACCAGCCGCTCGATCGGCTGCGCTTCCTTGGAGCGATCGTCGTAGCGGATGAGGATGTGCTCGACGAACGCGCCGTCGGCGACAAGCCCGTCTATCGCGTCATCGCCCATTTCCACGATGAAGTCGGGGTGGTTGAGCAGGAGTTTGCTGATGCCGCGCTGTGCCGCCGCCGACACCAGCGTCTCGACCTCGGCGGGCAGGATGTGCCCCGTCGCGAGGATGACGTCGGCCTCGGCGATGAGATCGAGGATCTCCTGCGCGGCCGGGACGAGTCGGCCATCGCGGGCCACCGCGATCGGCGCCTCGCTGCGCAGGCGGACGCTCGCCGTCGGAAAGCCGTGGTCTCCGCGTTGTTCCCACTCGTGATGGCCCCGTCCGGCGATCGTCGGGAACCACACGATCCTGCCGCCCATCGCGAGCGAGAGCTCGACCGCTCGCGGGTTGAGGCCGCCGACGCTGCCGTTGAGGACGATGCCTCCGAACGCCGGGATCGGCAGACCTTCCGGCAGTGCGTCCTGGAGGGCGATCAGCTCCATCACCGTCGAGTGGTGGTGGGACTTCATCACCACGCCGCCGAACCCCGCGGCGGCGTAGTGGCGAATCGCCGCCAACGCTCCGAGGCGACGAGGGAACGGTGACGGTGCCGAGTGGTAGTGCAGATCGATCGCGCCGGACAGCACCCGCGTCACGGCGTCAGCGGTCTCGGGCGAAGCCGCGGCCACCCCCGGTCAGCTCCAGCAGGCGTGCGCGACGCGCGAAACCAACCGTAGCTTCTCGGTCTGCTCCGCCTCGGTCAGCGGGTTGCCATCCGCAGACGAAGCGAATCCACACTGCGTCGACAGCGCGAGCCGCTCCATCGCAATCACCCGGGCCGCCTCGTCGATTCGCCGTCGCACGACCTCGTCGGACTCGAGCACCGGGTTCTTCGTCGAGACCAGGCCGAGCACCACCATCGCGGTCTCCGGGACATGCCGCAGCGGCTCGAATCCCCCGGAGCGATCGTCGTCGTACTCGAGCATGAAGTAGTCGTAGGCCGCCAACCGCGGGAACACGCGCTCCGCGATCGGATCGTAGCCGCCGCTTGCGAGAAATCGGCCTTCGTTGTTGCCGCGACAGACATGGACGCCGAAGCGGACGTCGGGGTCCGTCTGCGCGAGCTCGTTGACGAGATCAACGCCCTCGGAGAGCATGCGGTCCGGATCGACCCCGACCGCGGTCGCGTACCACTCCCGCATCGCCGGGTCGACGAGCGCCCCGAGCTCCGGGGCGTCGATCTGGACGTCGGTGCACCCGACCGCGACGAGTTCGCGTACCTCGTCTCGCAAGATCGCCAGCGACGCCGCCACAAGGTCCAGCGGCTCGGGATAGGCCTCACGGGAGTGTTCGCTGCTCCACAGCGCGACCAGGCACAGCGGGCTCGGCAGCGTGGCCTTCAGCGGCTTGCGGGTTCGCGCGCGGGCGTAGACGAACTCCTCGGACGCGAGCGAGCGCACCCGGCGCATCGGTGCGACCACCGCGGCCGGGAGGGGGAAGCTGTCGTCCATCGACCGGAATGCCGCGTCTCCATGCCAATGCATCTCGGGTGCGGCTATCGTGGTCGACGGCCCGAGACCTTCGACGACCTCGGTCAGCGTCGAGAAGAAGTTCGAGCGGCGCTGTTCACCGTCAGTGACCACGTCCAGCCCAACGTCCTCGTACAGCCGCAGCGCCTCGTCCGCCGCTCGGTCCTCGATCAGCTTGAAGTCAGCGACCGAGATCTCGCCCGCGGCCCGTCGGGCACGAGCAGTCTTGAGCCACTCCGGACGGAGCAGCGAGCCGACATTCTCGGCTCGGTGGATTGCGCTGTCGGCCATGCCAAACGTCCTCCGCGGATCGAGATGCGACCCCGACCCTCCCAGATTGTCCCCAAGATTGTCAACAAGAATGGCGCACATTTGCGCCGAGCGGCGATCGGCCAGCCCGACGGATGACGTCCTCGATCGCGGAGACCACGGTGTCGGGCGCCCGGCTGAGGATCTGTGTGTGCTTGTGGGGCGTCGTCGCGAATACGGACACGCGCTCGCTGCTCGCCTCGGCGTCGGCGACGGCGGCGCGCACCGTGCGCATCTCGTCCTCGGTGGCGCCCGAGTGGGCTCCGGTGCCGACCACGAACTCGGTCGGGCACGCCAGCGCCGCGAAGTCGGGCCCGAGTTCGCCGTTGACGGCGTCCATCTCGATCACGACGTCCGCGGACTCGGCTGCAGACATCCGGGCCGAACGGCCGAGCTTCGCCAGGATGCCCATGATCCACCCCAGCCGGCGGAACTGCTCGCGGACCTTCTGCTTGCCGGCCTCGTCGAACATGGCGATCGGATAGGCGCCGTCGATCAGTACAAGGCCGCCCACCTGCTCGGGGTGTTGCGCGCCGTAGCGCACCGCGAGCGTGGCGCCGTAGGACCACCCGACGAGGATCGGACGTTCGATATCGGTCGCGTGTATGACCCGACCGACGTCGTCGACGGCTGCCCCGACGGAGTAGTCGGCCGAGGTCCCCGACTTCCCGCGCGCCCGCGCGTCGAATCGCACCGTGCGGTACTTCTGGGCGAGGCGTCGGATGACGCGGTCCCAGTTCTTCACGGTGCCAAACCCGCCGCCGAGGAACAGCAGCGGAGGCGTCCCTCCCGGGGTGTCGACGGCGTAGAGCTGTGTGTCCCCAGCTGGGATCATGAGTTGTCGGGGCATGGCGATCGGGCCTTTCGGTTGGCGAGGATCGTGATCAGGCGATTCCCGCTTCGCTCGGGTGCCTAACACGCCCTATCGGGACGAGGCGTATCGGAGGCGCCTCGTCAAGCCGCGACGGCTGTCGGGGCGTGATGCGTGCAACCCTGTAGGCGGATGCGCGCCGCAGCGGGATCGAGGGGCACCGCCGTCGTGGCCGTCATGTCCGTGCTGGGCGCGCTTGCGGCCGGTCCCGCGGATGGGAAGAACCCATCCCAGCCGAGCCTCGTCGTGTGGTCAGGACACCTGGGCGCCGAGACGGCGATGCACGGCGTGATCCTCAAGCCCAACGGACAGGGAACGATCGTGGCCGTGAGCGTCGCCAACCGCGATCGGGCGACCCCGACCACGGTCGGGCCGTTTCACCCCAATGCGACCGCGCTCGCCCACATCAGGGCCGCGGCGAAGGCCGCCCTGACCGCGCCACGGGTGACCCTCGGCCCGGCCGGGCCGAGCGCCGCGTACGCGTCGGCGACGATCCAGCGGGGCGCAGCGAAGCGTGTCCTGGTCGCCGTGACGACCGAGCCGCCGCAACTCGCGACGCTCATCACCGCGCTCAACCGCGCGCTGCCGGCGACTGCGCAGCTCGTGCAGCCGCCCGGGCCGCTCGGTGCGCTCCGGCTGATGGCCCTGCGCTCCGACCCGTTCGCGGGTGTCCTGATCCAGCACAGCGAGGGGACGGCTCCCTGCGTTCCGGGTGATGCCGCCACCAGCGTCGCGCAGCCGATCTCGCTGAAGGACGCCGCCGGCGACGGCCTTGTGACGCTGACGTCCAAGGGTGGCTTCGGCACCGACGACGTGGCGGTCGACGCCCACTGGGCGCCCCTGGCCGACAAGGCTCCGGTGGTGCTGCGCATGAACTTCGAGATCACCACGCCCGCCGGGCTCTCTCCGACCGACCAGGCACGCGTCGTCAACGGCATCAAGGCCTCGGTTGAGAGCCGGCTCGGCGGCCTCAAGGCGAGCGACGGCACGCCGCTGACCGTCCAGCTCAACGTCCGCCAGCGTGATCCGGGCCAGCCGCCGAGCCCGTGCTTCCACGAGATAACGGTCAATCAGGACGTCAACCCCGATGTCACGAGCGCGATCAACACGAAGCTCAACATGACCGGCCCGTTCCAGCCCGATCCGCTGCCGGGCTCCGGCAGCTGGTCGACGCTCGGGACGAGCTGGCAGACCGGCGGCGGCTTCTCGGACCGGGCCGCGAACATCTGGACCCACGAGACGCTGCACTTCGCCGGGCTGGACGAGGCCTATCACCCGGCATTCCAGGTCGACGACGTCATCAAGAACTTCCCCGAGGACGCGCGGTTCCACAGCAAGGACGACGTTCTCGCGTGGGCGGCGCAGGAGGAGGCGTTCGCCGGGCTCGACGTCAACAGCGGACGGTTCCGCCTCCCGTCGGACCCGGGCCACGAGCACGACTACATGGGCCGCTGCGCCGACACGCCCCCGTGCCACGTCGACCAGGCGGCGGTCGATCAGCTCGTGGCAGCGGGGCGCGACAACCTCGAGATCACCGGATCGCCCGGCGACCTGCTGCTCAACAAGGACCCGACGGCGCAGAGCCTGGGCGTTGGGACGACCTTCCGGCTGCTCGTCCATCGCGGCACGCCCGCCCACGTCGACGGGCTCGTCGCGTACTGCATCGATGCCGACCGTCACTCCCCCGAGGTGGGCGGGCGATTCGACGTCCTCGGACGCGCCGGCGACCAGGGCGATCCGGGGATGACCGCACTCCAGTCCGTCCTCGACGAGATCGCGCGACGGCAGGCGTCGCCGCTGGCGACCGTGGAGGGCGGGCAGATCGCGGTGTGGCGCGTCACCGACAACGAGACCGCCGGCGACGACATCGGTCCGATCCGCTCGATCCTGGACGCGGCGCACATCGACGTCAGCACGACGTTCGCGACCCCGCATTACAGCGATCCCAACGCCGCCGGAACGCAGACGGGCAGCGTCACCCAGACTGGAGTGCTCCCGACCGCGACCCTGGTCGTGCCACCCGGGCCCGCCGCGGCGCCGGCGCCGGCGCAGCTGACGGCGCTGCACGTGCAGCAGCTCGCCGCCGGACGCCGTCTGTTGAGCGTGCAGATCACCGACACCGCGTCGGAGTCAGCGACGCTGACGCTGCAGCGCGGCACCCGCCGGCACGGTCGCACGTCGTACCGGCGCATCCGCCGGTACCGGGCCGTCGCGCTGCACGCGGGGCTGAACATCCTCTCGCTTGCGACGCCGAAGCTCACGCCTGGCGCCTACCGGGTGCTCGCCGCCGCCGCTTCGACCACGCGCACCGCGTCGCTGACGATCCGGCGCTGAGGATCGATCGGCGGCGGGCCAGTCGCGACGTAGCGCTCAGCCCGGGGGCGGTGTCTGGCTGAGGATCGCCGCGATGCCGAGGACGGCGGCGAGCAGGCCCAGCTCGAGCCCGAGCGTCCGGCGCACGGCCGCGACCGGCGCGCCGGCCCGCAGCCGCGCGACCACGACGCGGTGGTGGTAGGCGCCGAGCGCCAGCGCGGCCAGCGCGACACCGCTCTTGACGACGATCGTGACGCCGTAGGTGCTCGTCAAGAGCTGCGACGGGACGCGCAGGTCCTTGAGCATGAGGACCAGGCCGGCGACCGCTACGAGGGCGACCGTCGGCAGCGCGACCCGCGAGAAGCGCAGGATCGACGTCCGGGCCAGGTCTTCGCGAGCGCCGGCGCTGCGGCCGCGCGCGCTCGCGGCGAGGATCACGAGCGCCACCAGTCCGCCGACCCACAGCGCCGCCGCAGCGAGGTGCGCGTAGTCGGCGAGCAGCGCGAGCGTCCCGCGGCCGGCCGGGTGGCTCGCCCAGCTGAGCCCGAACGCGATCGCCAGCGCCAGGACGCCGGCTCCCGCGAGCAGTGGCTCGCGCCGGCGCGGGGTCGTCCACGCAGCGACGATCAGGGTAAGCACGGCCAGCCACGCGAACGTCATCAGCGTCCACGCCTGGCCGAGGTGCGTGTCGACACGGATCGGCTCGATCGCTGCGTGCAGGAAGCTCGGCAGCCCGCCGCCCCCGACGATCGGGTACGCGCCAACGAGGAACGCGAGCAGTCCGGCGTGCAGGCCGATCACCGCGCCAACCGCCGCGACCCACATCGCCGCGCGGGCGTCCTGTCCCTCGCCGTCGCGCGTGACGAGCGCCCTGAACGCCAGCATCCCGCCGGCGAGAACGATCCCGGCGAACTGCAGCCACGCGAGGACCTGGGGTGCGACCGGCACGCTGACGCCGTGCGCTGGCGCCGGCGCGACGGCCGCCGCCTGGACGCCGAAGCTGTAGACACCCTCCGACGCATGCCCGTCATCGCTGGCCACCATCCGCCACCGGACCGTGTAGCTGCCGGGCCGGATGCGGCGCAACGGGACGGTCACGACGTCACCGGCGACCTCCGGTGGGCCGGCGACGACGTCCGCGCCGTCGGGCCCGACGACCGCAATGCGCGCGTACCGCGGCACGACCGGCTCGTAGAACGTGAGCCGCACCTCGCGCGGTTGTCTCTGAACGGTCCCTTCGGGGGTCGGCGTGGCGGTCTCCACCACCGCGTGGGCGCCGGCCGCCGACGGCGCGGCCAGAAGCGCGAGCGCACACGCCACCGTGATGAGGCCGGCCCGGCTCACGACGCCGCCGCCACGGGGATTGCGAGCAGCGCCAGCGCGAACCCGCTCAGCGGGAACAGCGCCAGCGGGATCGTCTGCAGCCGCTGACCGCGCAGGCGAATCAGTTCGAGCAGCCCACCCGCGATCAGGAGACAGCCCATCGCCAGGTGCCACGGCGTGCCGCGCGCCGACGAATCCATGGCGACGTGCACGAGGAACAGCGCGCCGAGGCCGATGAAGGCCAGCGGCAGCACCAGATCCGTCCATGCACGTTCGTAGACCCCGCGCCGCCGCGCGAGCTCGAGCGCCCCGGCCACGAGCAGGATGTCGCCCCACAGCGAGTGGATGAGCATGTCGTGGACGTTGTCGGCAAACACGACCGTCGCCCATGCGCCGACCGCGCCCACGATCAGCCCCCACGGAACGATCAGCGAGCGCGACCGCTCCGGCCGGCCGTCGCGGCCCACGAGCGGGACGTATTCCTCGAGGAGGATCGCCAGGAACAGCGCCCCCAACGCCCAATGCGCCCGCGCGATCTCGATGTGCGGAAGCGTCACCGCCGTCGGCTCCTGGCGATCATCCACACGCCGACCATCGCCAGCAGGAGGGGCGGCTGGTCGAGGTCGTAGGCGAGGTCGACCACACCGCCGCCGTAGGACGCAAGGCCGCGGAGGACCGCCCACACGACGGCCGCGACGATCAGGAGCACGCCGACGACGAGCCGCGGCTGGACGACGACGGCACCGCGAGCCGCCGCCTTCGCCCGCCCGGTTTCCGCGTGCCCGCTCACACGCTCTGTGCAGTCCGGTTCACGAAGACAGCTGATTCGCGCACGTGGCCACGGATCTTATTCCGGCCCGCTCGATGCCCTGCACGCAGCAGCGGCGGATGACAATCGCGCCTTCTCATAGAACGGTACCGTCCCGACGGTGAGCGCTCCGATGATCGGCAGCCCGGTGGCTGGGATCGAGACGCCGGCGCTGGTCGTTGACCTCGACGCTCTCGACCACAACCTGCACGCCATGGCGCTGGCGTGCCGCACCGTCGGCGTCGCGTTGCGCCCGCACGGCAAGGCGCACAAGAGCCCGGCGATCGCCCATCGTCAGGTCGAAGCCGGTGCGGTCGGTGTGTGCTGCCAGACGGTGGCCGAGGCCGAGGCGTTCGTCGCCGCCGGGATCGATGACGTGTTGCTGACCAACCAGATCGTCGACGAGGGCAAGGCTACGCGGCTCGCTGCGCTGGCCGAGCGCGCGCAAGTCGGACTGTGCGTCGACTCGCGGGAGGGGATCGCGCTGGCGGCCCAGGCCGCGCAGCGCCGCGGCGTCACCCTCCGGGTGCTCGTCGAGATCGACGTCGGCCAGCACCGCTGCGGCGTGCGGCCGGGCGCGGAGGCCGTGGCGCTGGCCGCCGAGGTCGTGGCGACCGACGGGCTGCGGCTCGGCGGTCTTCAGGCCTACCACGGCGCCGCGCAGCATCTCCGCGCTCCCGCTGAGCGCGCCGAGGCGATCGCCGGCGCTGCCGCCGCAGCCAAGCAAACGGTCGACGCGATCCGCGCCGCCGGCCTCGACTGCCCGATCGTGAGCGGCGGCGGGACCGGCTCGTTTCCGCTCGAGGCGCGGTTCGGTGGCTATACCGAGATCCAGGCAGGCTCGTACGCGCTGATGGACGCCGACTACGCGCGCAACGAAACCGACAACGACGCCGTCGTGCTGCGCCAGGCGCTCCACGTCCATGCGCGCGTGATCAGCGTGGCGTTCCCCGGTCGGGCGGTGCTCGACGCCGGGCTCAAGACCGTCGCCGTCGACAGCGGGCCGCCCGTGCTCGCCGACGCGCAAGCCCGCGTGCTCGGGCTCGCCGACGAGCACTGCGTCATCGAGCAGCCCGCCGGGCGCCCGCTCGGACTCGGCGAGATCGTGCGGCTCGTGGCCGGCCACGTCGATCCCACGACCAGCCTCCACGACCGCTATCTCGTCGCCCGCGATGGGGTCGTCGTCGATGTCTGGCCGATCGTGGCCCGCGGCGCGGGGCGCTGACAGGCGCGAGACGCTCGCACGCGTGAAGCTGCTCGGCACCCGAGCGGTGAGCGTTCTCAATGCCCGCGGGGAAGCCGGTCGAGTCCGTCGAGGATGAGGTCAAGCCCCCAGGCGAACTCGACCGTGTTGTCGTAGCCGGCCTCGGGGAGCTTCGCCATGATCTCGGCGAGGTACGGGTATGCATCGAGCGCACCGATCGCGGCGCCGCGGCGCTTCGCGGCCTCCCCGGCGTCACGTGGTGTCTCGAACCCGAGCGTCTTCTCCTGGAGGGCGAAGCCGTAGATGTACGCGTCCTGGACCGAGTACGCGTGGATCGCCGCCTCGAACGAGAACCCGGCCTCGCGCAGGCAGCCCATCACCGCGTTGTGGTTGGCCAGGTTGGCCGGCCCCGCGTTGCGCGTCTCCATCAGGCCGATCGCCCAGCCGTGGCGCCTGAGCGCGTCGCGCGCCGAGATCGCGCGGCGGCGCATCTCGGACCTCCAGTCGGGGCCGACGGCGGGAGACTCGATCTCAGCGAAGACGATGTCGACCATGCCGTCGAGGAGCTCGTCCTTGTTCGCGACGTGCTTGTAGAGCGCCATCGGCACGACGCCGAGCTCCTGCGCGAGACGGCGCATGCTGAACGCGTCGAGCCCGTCCTCGTCCGCACGCGCGACGGCCGCCTTTAGCACCCGCGGTCTGCTCAGGGGCTCGCGTCGGGGTTTGGTCTTCTCTGGCATCGCGCTTGACAGTGTACACCGTACACCCTACAGTGGAACCAGACGTGTACACCGTACACCCCAAGGAAAGGAACCCCCGATGGGTTCACTGAGTTATCCACTGCAGATCGAAGGCCGGCTCGATGCGCAGCCCAGCCGCTGGCTGTGGCTCGTCAAATGGGTCCTGCTGATCCCGCACTTCGTCGCGCTGCTGTTCCTGTGGATCGCGTTCGTCGCCACGACCGTCGTCGCGTTCTTCGCGATCCTGTTCACCGGCCGCCACCCGCGCGCGCTGTTCAAGTTCAAGGTCGGCGTGCTGCGCTGGTCCTGGCGCGTCTGCTTCTACGCCTACAACGCACTCGCGACGGACCGCTACCCGCCGTTCACGCTCGCCGACGTCGAGGACTACCCGGCCCGGCTCGACGTTCAATACCCCCAGCAGCTCTCGCGCGGCCTGGTCCTCGTGAAGTGGTGGCTGCTCGCGCTGCCGCAGTACCTGATCGTCGGCGTGTTCGCCGGCGGCACCCTGGCCGGGATCAACGCGGCCCACCACCACGGGGGATGGAGCTCGGGCGGTGGCCTGATCGGCCTGCTCGTCCTGATGGCGGCCGTCGTCCTGCTGTTCACCGGCCGCTACCCGCGCAGCATCTTCGAGTTCGTCATGGGGATGAACCGATGGGTGTACCGGGTCATCGCCTACGCGGCGCTGATGACCGACGAGTACCCGCCGCTGCGCCTCGACATGGGCGGCCCGGAGCCCGAGCCCACCACGTCCGGCACCGACATGATCACGCCGACGCCGGCCGCCGGACTCTCATGACCACCGTCACAGCGCTCGTCCCGCCGACGGAAGCGCAGCGGAGAACCGCCCGTATCGCGGGCGTGTGGTTCGCCATCACGTTCATCGCCTCGATCCCGGCGCTGTTTCTGTACCGACCGCTGCTGAAACACCACAACTACATCCTCGGCTCCGGTGTGGACACCCGCATCGGCGCGGGCGCGGCCCTCGAGGTCATCCTCGTGATCGCCAACGTCGCCTGCGCCGTCGTGCTGTATCCGATTCTCAAGCGCCAGAGCCAGAGCATCAGCCTCGGCTATGTCGCGAGTCGCACGATCGAATCAGCGATCATCGCCGTCGGCATCATCAGCGTCCTGGCCGCCGTGACGCTGCGCCAGGACGTCGGGGGAGCGGGCGCAGCCGGCGGCGCCTCCCTCGTCCTCGTCGGACGGTCGCTGGTCGCCATCCACGACTGGACGTTCCTGCTCGGCCCCGCCTTCTGCGCCGGCTTCGGCAACGGGATCCTGCTCGGCTTCCTGATGTACAAGTCTGGTCTCGTGCCACGGGGGATGGCCATGCTCGGCCTCATCGGCGGCCCGCTGATCTTCCTCTCGGGGATGGCGATCGTCCTCGGCGCCTACGACAACGGCTCCACCCCGAATTCCCTCCTGTCCCTCCCAGAGATCGCCTGGGAGGCGTCACTCACCATCTACCTCATCGTCAAGGGATTCCGGCCCTCGCCGATCCTCGCCGAGGGTCGTTCCCGAGCGGTTTGAGCGCCGCTTGTCGCGCGCACCGATCGCTTCGCGTCATGCGCGGCGATCGGTGCATCACATCCTCCTCGGGCGTCGACGTGGGCGTCGCATAGCTAGGTTTGATGCGGTGCCGTCCGCAGGCGACCAGTTTCGGATGCCCGACGGCAGCGTCTACATCGTCCGGCGGCCGAGCGCCGAGTCGGCCGGCGAGTTTGTCGAGATGGAGTTCGTTCTGCCGCCGGGATGCGTGCCTCCACCGCCCCACGTGCATCGTCACCAGGTTGAGGAATACGAAGTCCTGGAAGGGCAGCTCGACGTGGTCATCGACGGAGCGTGGCGCACGCTCGGGGCCGGCCAGGAGGCCTCGGTGCCGATCGGTGCCCTACACACATTCCGCAACAGCTCCGGGAACGTGGTGCGCGTGCGCAACCGGCACCGCCCCGCAATGCAGTTCGAGGAGTTCATCGAGCGCACATGTACGACCCTGAACGCTGCCCGGATCACCCGAAAACGTGACCCGCGGGTGCCGCTCTATCTCTCGATGATCATGCTCGAGTACGAGGAGACCCTTGCTCCCGGTCGGTTGCGCGAGCGACTTGCGATGCCGGTCCTCGCGCGCATCGCACGGTTGCTACCCGATCGGTGCTGAGATCGGTAGCGCTCGCGGCCGTCCCCGACGCTGTCGGGGAAGCTGTGCGGCTGTCGATGTGGGAGCGTTCTGGGATGTTGCGGATCTGGTGTTGTGCCGTCGGTGTCCTGGCCATCGTGTGTGGGACGGCGGATGCGGCAACGATTCCGGCGACATGCGTGGGCACGACGGGGAGCCCGGGCTCGCTGATCGCGGCGATCGGTCAGGCCAACGGCCTGACCGGAGCCGACACGATCGAGCTCGGCGCCGGTTGCACCTATGGGCTGACAGCAGTCGACAACTCCTGGTACGGCCACAACGGACTCCCGCCGATCAGCAGCGACATCACGATCGACGGCAACGGCGCGACAATCGCTCGGGCGACGCCGACTCCCTTCCGGCTGTTCTTCGTCAGCGCCGACCGGGCGAACGCGAACACGCTCAACTACGTCTCACCCGGACCGGGACGACTGACGCTGCGCAACGTGACCCTGAAGGCCGGCTTCGCTCGTGGCGGGGACTCCAATGGTGGCGGCGGCGGCGCGGGCATGGGTGGCGCGATCTTCAGCCAGGGCGCAGTCGTCATCGATCACAGCACGCTCATGTCCAACACCGCTCAGGGCGGGCTCGCGAACGACGCGGCCGACGGCGTGGCGGGTGGCGGGATCGGCACGAGCTCCACCGGGGGCGACGGCGGCGGCTTCGGCGCCGGCTCGTTCGGTGGCGGCTTCGGTGGCTCCGGCTCGGAGGACCTGGGCGCCGGTGGCGGCGCCGGGTTCGCGCTCGGCGAGAACGGCGGCTCGGCCAGCGTCACCCCAACCCCGGGCGGCGCCGGCTCCGGCGGCGGACCACGGACCGGACTCGGTGGCAGCGGCGGCGTCGGTTTCAATACTCACGTTGGGATCGGCGGCGACGGGAGCGGCGGCGGCGGCACGAGCCACGGCCTTGGCCAGCATGAGCTCGGTGGCGCGTTCGGTGAGGGCGGCCAGCTGGCGACCCAGCCGGGCGATCTGGCGGCGGGCAGTGGCGGCGGGGTCGGCGGTGGCGGTGGGGCCGGGGACCGCGACGGTGGCGGTGGCGGCGGCTTCGGCGGCGGTGGCGGTGGCAGCCTGCAACAGCAGGGCGGAGACGGCGGCTTCGGTGGCGGTGGCGGTGGCGGGCTCCAGGGCCCCGGCGCTCCCGGGTTCGGCGGCGGGATCGCGGTCGCCGCCGCGAGTGGCGGCGGCGCGGGGATGGGTGGCGCGATCTTCAACATGCAGGGCACCCTGGTGATCGTCGACTCGACGATCGCCAACGACGGCGCGCTCGGCGGCTCCGATACCGTCGCCGGCGGCAAGGGCATCGGCGGCGCCGTGTTCAACCTCAACGGCTCGTTCACCGCGACCGGCTCGACGTTCGCCGGAAATACCGGCGACGACGACGCAGCGCAGATCTTCAACCTCGTCTACGACGGCCACACCGCCCGCACGGCACAGACGACGCTACGCGACACGATCGTCGCCGCGGGCATCGGACCGGCCGACCTCGCGTCGGTCAAGACCGCGGCCATCGTCCCGTCCCCGCTGGGCACGGCGAATGCGGACGTCTCGCAGTTCGATCTGGTCCGCCAGCTGGCACCGTCGGCGGTCGACGAGATGGGGACGGTCACCGGGTCGCCACTGACCGCTGACCCGCTGCTCGGCCCGCTGCAGGACAACGGCGGACGGACGTTGACCATGATGCCCGGCGCAGGCAGCCCGGCGATCGACGCCGGCGATCCCGGCTGCAACCAAGCCGACGGCACACCGTTGGGTACCGATCAGCGCGGCCACCTGCGTCCGGCGGGCGCAGCGTGTGATCTCGGTGCGGTCGAGTTGTCGCGTCCGGGAGCACAGACCGGACCGGCGACGGACATAGGCCTGACGAACGCGACCCTGACCGGTCTCGCGGCGAACCCCGACGTCGCCGCGGCCAGTGCGCACTTCGAGTACGGACCGACGACCGCCTACGGGTCGAGCACAGACGCGCAGCCGGTCGGGCCGGTCACGGGCCAAGGCGCCGCGCAGGCCGAGGTGACCGGGCTGGCGCCCGCCACGACGTACCACTTCCGGCTCGTCGTCACGAACGCGTTCACCACACAAGCCGGCGCAGACGGCGTCCTCACGACCGCATCTCCCGGACCCGGCGCGGGGGCCGCCCCGTCGCCGCCGGCTGTGACGAAGCTGACGCTGTCGCCGACGGCGTTCGTCGCTGCGTCAAGCGGTGGCTCGGCGGTCGCCGCGAAGGTCAAACCGAAGGTCCGGGCGAAGGTCAAGACCGGGACCAAGGTCAGCTTCACGCTCAGCGAGGCCGGCACGGTGCGGTTCACCGTCACCGAGCCGGCGCCCGGTCGCAAGAGCAAGGCGCGCCGCTGCGTCGCCCAGACGAAGACCAACCGCCACGCGGCGAAATGCACCCGCGTCGTGACGCTCAAGCGCAGCTTCACCCGTACTGGACGGGCGGGCGCCAACCGCTTTCGCTTCACCGGCCGGCTGTCTGGTCGCAAGCTCAAGGCCCGCGGCTACCACCTCGTCGCCACCCCGACCGCCGCCGGCAAGACCGGCAAGCCCAGGACCGCCGCGTTCCGGATCAAGGTACTCCCGATCCGGTGAAGCCGGGGCGACCCGTTCATCGCGCATAACAGCAGGCGCCGCAGGGCGTGCATGCCGGTCGGCGAGCAGGTCTTCGTCATGCAGCGAAGTACGGTGAGACGGCCTTCGCCCTGGCGTGCGTGCCAGGCCTCGCTGAGGCCCGGCACGCACGCCGACGAGCCGCTCGGTCAGCCGGTCGGGCTCGCACCGAACACGACGAGCGAGAATGCCTCGTCGGTCGTCGCTCCGGCGGTGTTGGCGGTCATGACGACGACGGAGCCGCCCGAGGTCCGCGCGTTGACGAACCCGAACGCGCCGAGCAGGGTGGCAACCGGCGCGGCGTTGGATCCGGTGTCGAACGAGGCCCCCGGGAACGTGATCGTGTACTCGCCCGTGCCCGCGGTGTGCACGACTGCGGGTGTGCCGCTGGCGCGGTTGAAGAACGACTGCAACGCACCGGTCGCCGTCACCGTGACCGATGCGGCGGCCACGCCGCGGGTCGTGCTGGCGATCTGCGGGTTGGGGTAGGTCCCGGTCAACTCGCCTCCGGCGGCGCCGTTGGGCGGGCCGGGTGTCGCGGCGATCTGCGCCGCGCTCTGCGAGTCGACGCGGTCGGCATTGAGGCCGGTGGCGACGGCGGTCGCGTTGGTCGTGAACGGCGCGGCGTTGGCGTTGGGGTTCGGGGCGCCGCCGGCGATGAACTCGCCGCCCGACGCGCCGTTGAACGCGAACTCGAAGGCAAAGCCGGTGGCCAGGTTGTTCGCGCGGATGCACGGGGCCGACCCGGCCGCGGTGCCGCCCGGGGCGCCTCGGCAGCCGTAGATCGCACCGCCGCCCGCGTTGGGGCCGGTCCCGGTGTTCGACTGGCGAGTGACGTAGCCGCCGGTCGCGCTGGTGTTCGCGAAGCTGCCGATGATCTGGGTCTGTTTGGTCGTCGTGCCGTTGCGCACCATGGCGCGGATCGGCGCGTTGGCCGAGATCGAGGCGAGCGTCGCGACGGGACTGGGCGACAGCACCGGCGCGGCCGTTGCGGGCGTCGCGATCAGGCACGCGAAGGCGACGGCGGCGCCGAGGGCAGTGAAGGCGGCGGTCGTGGAACGGGTCATAGGTGCTCCTTGTCGGTGGGGGCTCCGTCGGCATGTGGCCGACGGACACCGGGTGTCTTGGCCGACAAGCTAGGTCGGCGATCGAGAGGTCGCAACGGCCGGAAACGGGAGTGTCGGCAAGAGGTCCAAGGTGCCCCCCACGGGGGCGCTGTGCACCACAGCGCCCCCGCGGCCGCTCGCCGGGGCCTACGCAGCCACTCGCAGGGCGGCGGCCTCGAGGATCGGGTGCACCGTCGCGTCGGGACGCGAGACGGGCATCGCGTGCGACGCGCCTTCGATGGCGACCGTACGCTGCGCGCGGGCGCGGAAGGCCATGTGGCGCTGGAGGTCCGGCGGGATGATCCGGTCCTCTTCGCCGATGAGGAACCACGACGGCACGTCCTGCCACAGCGACCGCTCGCCTGACGGTTCGACGAGCGCCTCCTGCGTTGCGGGGCGCTGCGTCGCAGCCATCAGTGCCGCCTGCGGCGCGGGGACGTCCTGGCAGAACACGTCGTGGAAGTTGTCCGAAGCGACGTAGAGGTCGGTCGTACCGTCCTGGCGCGGGACCGGGTGCACCGTCTCCTCGCCCAGCATGCTGCCCGGGAACGAGGCGGCAAGCCCGAAGCAGTTCTCACCGGGCTCCGGCGCGAACGCGTTGACGTAGACGAGCCCGGCGATCTCCCCGGCGTCGGGATCGACGTTCGAGATCACCGCGCCACCGTAGGAGTGGGCGACGAGGATGACCGGGCCTTCGATCGTGCGGACCAGGTCGCTGATCGCGGCGGCGTCGGACGCGAGGCCGCGCAGCGGGTTCGCCGCCGCGATCACCCGGTGACCTTCGGCCACCAACGGATCGATCACCTGGTCCCAACTCGCCGACTCAGCGAAGGCACCGTGGACGAGAACGATCGTGCATGACATGAGAGCTGTCCTTTCCGATTGGTTGGGCACCAGCGAAGACCGCGTGGCGACGAGACTTGTGACACCGCGCTCACAGCCCGGCCGGCGGGAGGTCGGCACGAAGCGCGGGCTCGGTCCCGGTGACCACGTACGCCGTGACCGCCCCGACCATCTCGCAGAACGCAGCCGGCCTCGCGGTCGGCGAGAACAACGCTCGGCAGTAGACCCATGCGGCGTACTCAGACTGCAGGTCGAAGCCAAGACCAAGCGCCGCGTGGCCGAGCACGTCATGAACCGTGCG
This sequence comes from uncultured Actinomycetes bacterium, assembly GCA_963766605.1. Taxonomy (GTDB): domain Bacteria; phylum Actinomycetota; class Thermoleophilia; order Solirubrobacterales; family Solirubrobacteraceae; genus AC-49. The sequence goes on along the minus strand of CAVYAT010000001.1, from coordinate 909,666 downwards.
CAGCCGATCGATCGTCGCGTTGGACAGCACGGGATGCGGCGGGTCGGCCGCTGCCGACCGCAGCATCATCGTCGCTCGCTGGCGCAGGTCGTCGCAGAGCGCCGCGGCGTCGTAGGCGACTCTCGCGTTGCCCTCGCCCGACACGGGCGGGCCGGTGTACCACGCGGCGATTCGCGCGGCGCGATCGCGCGGCAGCAACCCGGCGCCGCGGAGCGCCGCGACCGACGGCAGCGGGCCCGTGGCGTGGCGCCCGGCGATGTGCTGCGCGGCTGCCCACGCCGGAAAGAGCTCGGTGGGTTGAGCGGTCATGGTGATCATCAATGGACAGGGACCAGGATGTCGGCGAGCCCGAATGCGCCGGCGCGGCGGGCCGGGAGCGTCGGCATCCACGCGGGGTCGACCGATCGGAAGGACTGCGCATCGGCGTCGACGATGCCGACCAGCACCTCGCCCACGATCCGCCCTCCCACCGGACCCAACTGGTCACCGTCGTGAAGCACGTCGGCCTCCTTGAGGACGTAGAGCCACAAGGGCGTCGGTCCATCCCACCCGCGTTCGGCGAGACCGACCTGCTCGGCGCTCAACGCGGGCACGCCAAGGCGGCCGGCGATGGCCTCGCCGGAGGCGAGTCCGACGGCCTGGCCGCGCTGCAGATCGCGGTTCGCCAGCGAGGCGTAATCGGTGCCCGGTTGCGATCCGGAGACCTCGGTCGGTAGCGAGATCAGGGAGGCCGGAAGCCGAAAATCGATGCGCTTGGCACGCTGCGCCGGCGCGTGGCCCTCAACGTCGATCTGAAGGGTCCAGTCGACCGTGTGCGCGGGCGGGACCGCCCCGAAGCCCATGAGCGTCGGGAACACCGGGCACGGGCCGAAGTGCTTGTTGACCTGATAGCGGTCGCGGATCTGGGCATGGCCGTAGCGATACGCGGCGTCGGCGAACTCGACGGGGATGTAGGGGTCGCCGTCGATGCGATACAGCTGCGGCCCTCCGTCGAGCAGCTCGGCCGTCAGATCCGCGCCGATGACACACGGCAGGAACTCGCGCAGGATGACGTGCTGGTAGTGCCAGGTGGCTGCCCGCCGCGCTTCCCGGAACACGGTCTCCTCCCCAACCGCGTCCCCGCGAAGGCAATCGACCAGCCGATTGTGCAGGTTGATGAACGCCACCGACATCTGGCTGGTGAACAGCTGGACGTCGTTGCGTGGATCGCCGATAAGGGCGATGCCTTCGTGGTTTCGCGGAACGTCGCGTCCGCCGCGCGACAGCAGCAGCTTGGCCGGGTCGTCCCTGCGGTACATGTGAGGCGAACCGGCCGGCCCCTCGCCGTACAGGCTCTCGAGGTTGGCCCTGGGGGCGCGAGCGTTGCGAAGCGCTGCGGGGTCGACGCGCCGTCCGACCGGTGAACGATCGGCGGTGATGTCATGTGCGACGAACTGCCCGAAGAACGGCCACACCGCCGCGACACAGGACTCATCGTCGTCGGCGAAGCCGCCGCCAAGATCGCAGACTCCGCCCGGACGACCCAGCCCGTGCAGTGCCTCCTCATCGACCTGAAGGGCCGGCAGGTCCTCGAACAGCGCGCGGTAGTGCTCGCAGGAGATGGATGCGACGTGCTGACTCATGCCGCACTCGCCATCGTGAGGTTCGCGTCGCGCGCGAGGAACTGCTCGAGCGCGTCGAGATCGCCGGTCTGCGCAGCGGCGACAAACGCGTCGGTCATGCGCCGCTGGTCAGCGTCACTGATCGGATTGCGGCGTTCGCCGGAGACGTGGCGGCGGGCGCGGGTCACGAGTTGGCGGGCGTTCGCCTCGCTGAGCCCGAGCACGGCCGCAAGCTCCCGGTAGCGGTAGCTGAACGCTTCGCGCAGGAGATACGCGGCCCGCTCGGCGGGCGACAGCGTCTCCAGGAGCGCTCGGATCGCGATCATCAGGGCCTCGCGGCGCTCGACATCGGACTCCGGGTCCCTACCGACCTCCATCCACTCGACGAGCTGCGGTCCGACCGGCGTCTCACGGCGGGCGCGCGCGGACTGGATCACGTGGATCGCGAGGTGCCTGGTCGTGGTGGCCAGGAACGCGCCGGGATTGCGGACGTGGCTACGGTCCGTGGTCTGCCAGCGGATCCAGGTGTCCTGCACGATGTCGTCGGCCTCGGTGGCGTCCCCGAGCACCCGGTAGGCGATGCCGAAGAGCCGCGAACGGACGGCGTGAAACGACGCGGCGTCGGCGTCGGACACCGGGCCCGAGAACCCAAGGGCGGTCTGCGTGCTCATTTCGCACCAAGCCTTGGCTCGACGCCGACGCGGCGCGTGCGGACATGGCGAGCGAGCGTGGCCGGCGTGGCGGCAATCGCCCGGCCGACCTCGACGAGAGCCGCCGCGAGCACGACCGCGACAACCACGACGAGCACCAGCGTCGCGATGAGCGCGAACGGTCCGATCAGCATCAGCACACCCAGCAGCAGCGGCCCGATGAGGAGGACGACAGGAGGACCCGCCACGGCGACGACGCCGATCAGCGGCAGGATCTGCCAGAGCAGCTCGCCGAACGTCGGCGGCGGGTCGGCGGCGGGCGGCGGCGGTGGCTTGATGAGGGTGGTGGAGGACATGGCGCGAGCCTGCTCCGCCGCCCGCGCCCTCTCGTCAGGGGAAGTCCCTCGTCAGATCCCTAGTCGATGCCCAGTGGGTCTCAGTACGCCGCGAGCGGCGACTCCGAAGTCGGCCTCCTCGGCGCTGACGACGATGACTCTGATCTCGGACATGCCAACGAGACCGGGCGGGCGCAGCCTTGTGACACGCGCCGACGCGCCGCGCGCTTGTCACGCCAGTCGTGTCACGAGATGGCGCGCTGTCCGGTCCTACCTCTGTGACGAGTGGCGATCCAGCCACTCCAAACCAGCGAGAGGATCACGATGAGCAGTTCGCAGTCCCGACTCGAGGGATTCGTCCGGCAGCAGGTCGGAACGCGCGCCGGCCGTGAGACGCGCACCGGCCCCGCCGACCGGGTCCCCGATCCGCTGGCGCTGGAGCCGCTCGGCGCCCTCGGTCCCGAAACACCCCCAACCCAGCTCACCGGTCCGCTCGCGCTGGATCCGCTATCGCCAATCAGGCGGACGTCATGAAGATCGTGGTCATCGGAGGGAGCGGACGCGTCGGCGGCAACGTCGTGCACCGGCTCATCGCACAGGGGCACGACGCGGTGCCCGCTTCGCCCGCGACGGGCGTCGACAGCATCACCGGCGAGGGTCTGGCGGATGTGATGGTGGGCGCCGACGTCGTCATCGACGTCGCCAATGCGCCGATCTGGGACGACGATGCGGTGCGCGAGTTCTTCACCACCTCGACGCGCAACGTGCTGGCGGCGGAGCGCGAAGCCGGCGTCGGCCACCATGTCGCCCTGACGATCGTCGGTGCCGACCGGCTGCCCGAGAGCGGCTATCTGCGCGCGAAGGTCGCCCAGGAGTCCGAGGTCCAGGCCGGCGCCGTCCCCTACACCATTCTGCGCGCAACGCAGTTCCTCGAATTTCTCCCCCAGATCGTCGAGGCGGGGGCCGAGGGGGGCAGGGTCCGGCTGTCGGACGGGTTGATGGCGCTCGTCGCCATTGACGACGTCGCCGCGACCGTCGCCGAGCTGGCGACCGGCGCGCCGGTCAATGGCCGCGTCGAGCTCGGTGGGCCCGAGGCGCTGGGCATCGATGCCTGGGCGCGTCGCCTGTTCGCCGCCACCGGGGACGAGCGGACCGTCATCTCGGACCCGCACGCGCGCTACTTCGGCACGGAGCTCGCCGGCGACGAGCTCACGCCCGGCGCCGGCGCCCGCGTCGGGACGATCGATTTCGAGACATGGTTCGCCGCCCAGCCGCAGGCCGCCCGAACGTAACGCCGGCCGGCGCGTCAGCCGGACGATCGTCAGCTCGACCGCCTGACGTGACGATCCTGGCCCGCCACCGCGAGGGTCGCCCGGCTGACCGTCAAGCGGTCTTGACGATCACGCGGCCGGGGGTCACGCGGCGCGCCGTCTGGCCGAAACGACATGCTGAGGGCCAATGTCGGGATGGCAGTACGGCATGTCCGGCCGGGCAGCGGACGACGTGGCGATCGTGAAGTCGGTCTACGACGCGTTCGCGCGTCGGGATCTGGACGCGATCGTTGCGGTCATCGCCCCCGACGCCGTGCTGCTCGGCGGGCCGACCGCTGCGGTCGCCGAAGTCGAGGAGCCCTACCGGGGGGCCGAGGGGCTGAAGCGCTACTTCGCCGACGTAGCCGGCGTCTGGGACACGCTGACCGCCTATACCGACGACTTCCGCGCCGCGACCGGGAGCGTCGTCGTGTTCGGTCGCCTCGTCAGCACCGCCGGCGACGTCGAGGTCAGCCGCAACGTGATCTGGACGTGGCGCCTGCGTGACGGCCTGGTCGTCTCGCTGCGTGTCAACGACCTCAGCTGACCTGGTCGCGCGTTGCGCGATCCGCGAAACATCGAGGGGCAACGGTCGTTGACGTTTGTATGCTCACCCCAATGGTCAGGTTCATGGTGCTCGGCGCCCTGGTTTCGGCCGTGCTCGCGCTCGGCGGCGCCGTCGCGTCGGCCGACACCGGCCTGACCTTCTCGTCGTGCGTGCAGTCCGAGGCGACCGCGCTGCCGCCGTGCAGCGTCAACCCGGGCGTCGCCGATCCGACCGACATCGGCAGCCGCGCCACGACGGGCATCACCGTCGGGATCACGAGCGCGAGCACGAACACGCTCAGCGGCTTCAACTCGATCACGCCGCTGAGCTACTTCGGCTGCGAGGGCGATGGCCCGATCAACTGCTTCATCCGCCCGGGCGCGGTGATCGACGACCCCGAGGGCTTCGCCGGGGTCGGCCAGAACCAGGTCTACGTCGCCGGCGCGGCGAACAGCGCGATCGTCGCGGCGATCAACATCGTCGCCTTCAACTGCGTCTCAGAGTTCCCGACCCCGGGCTGCGGGGTCGCGCACGGCCTGACCCATCCGCTGCGTGTCGCGATGACCCCGGACAACGCCCAGCTCTACGCCGCGACGCAGGACGGGATCGCGTGGTTCGACGTCGCGCCGCTGCCGGCGCCCGTCGCCATATCGCCCAGCACGATCGTCTCCCCACCGGTCCCGACCATGGTCGCTCGCGATGTCGCCGACCCGACGCAGAACACGACCGCGGGCGCGCTGACCTTCCGCGGGTGCGTGGACTCGGACGCCAGCGACACCTGCACCAAGGCCCCGGTCCACGACGAGGACGCGATCGTTGTGAGCGCCGACGGGACGAGCGTGTACGCCGGCTCGTCGGACGGCTCGGTCGTCGGCTTTGCCCGCGCAGCCGACGGCGCGCTGACGCAGGTCGCGTGCGTCACGCAGGCCGACCCTGCTCCGGCCGGCTGCGTCAGCGGTCACGGTCTGGCCCACGTCAGCGGCCTGGCGATCAGCCCGGACGGCTCCTCGGTCTACGCCGTCGGCGCCGACAGCCACACGCTGGTCACCTTCGCGCGCGCGACCGACGGCACGCTCAAGCAGACGAGCTGCCTGAGCCTGAGCGCCGGTACCGACGGCTGCACGGCCGATTCCGACCTGGCGACGCCGATCAGCGTCGCCGTCAGCCCCGACAACGCCAACGTCTACGTGGGGGACACGCAGGCCAACGTGATCAGCTTCGATCGCTCCGGCGACGGAACGCTCACGCCGACCGGCTGCCTGGGCTCGACCGGCACCGCCTGCACGTTCGCCACGACGATCACCCACCCGACCGGAGACACGATCGTCACCCCGGACGGCGACCGCGTCTACGTCGTCGCCGAGGATCGCGACGGCGTGGCGCAGTACGCGCGCGGCGACGCGCGGCTGGGCATCGCGTCCGAGCAGGTGACCCCGTCGACGTTCGCGGTCGCACCGATCGTTCGCTCGGTCCACCACGGCGCGGCGCCCGCACGGGCGAACCGTCGCGGCACGACGATCCGCTTCCGCCTGTCGCACGCGGCGAACGTGACGATCACGATCTCGGTGCGGGGCACGCGGCGCGTGGGTACGACACGCGGGACGTTGCGGCTGACCGCACGACGCGGCCTCAGTCGGCTCGCCTTCTCCGGCCGGCTTGGTGGCCGGGCGCTACCGGTCGGCCGCTACGTCGCGGCGATCAGGGCGACCTCGCCGAACGAGCACCTCAGCGCGCCGCTGGTCGCGTTCAAAATCGTGCGCCACTGAGCCGCATCTGCGCTACCGTCTCGCCATGCGCACGCGCCTCGCCCTGCTCGCCGCCGGCGCCGCGGCGGTCGCCACAGCCCTCGCGACCGCGGGCGCCCCGGCCGGCGCCTCGTCGGCCTGCGTCAACCTGCACGTGACCGCCGGGGTAAAGCCGGCGCTGAAGGCCGCGTACTTCGCGATCCACCATCACCACTCGTCGGGCCCGGTGGCGGGGACGACCTTCTACGGGCGCTGCGGTACGACGCTCTACGCCGCGGCTGACATGCCCGATCCGCGCTTCAAGGAGACCGACGACCAGCCGGAGTCGTTCCGCAAGCTGGCCGGTCACGTCTGGCACGACATCGGCGACGACGGCTCGCTGTGCACGATCCCGAAGGCGCTGCGCCTCGGGCTGTGGCACGAGCGCGGCCCCTGTTGATCTGATCAGCGGCCGACGAACGCCAGCGCCTCGCGCGCCAGCGCCGGCCAGTCGCCGCCCGCAGGGGCCACGACGACCCACTCGCGCATCGGCCGGCCCTTACCGGCCGTGAACGGGCGCGAGTGGCCCTCGGCGACGAGCTCGAGGCACCGCGCCGCGGGCAGCTTGACCACCATCCCGCCGTCTCCGAGCATCGCGAAGATCTTGCCGTTGACGCGCAGCCCGGCATTGGCGCCAAAGCCGGTTCCCTCGGTGACGCCGGGCAGCTCGAGCAGTGGCTGGGCCAGCGCGGCGAACGTCGAATCGGCGGTCGTGCTCATGCCCGGCGAACGATACGACCGCACGGCTCGCCGAGCGGCTCGCCGCCGAGCGCGACGGTCTGCCCGCGCACGATCGTGCGCAGCGGCCGGCCGTGGAACGCGTGGCCGGCGAACGGGCTCAGGCGATGGCGATCGCGCAGGTCGTCGCTGTGCAGCGTCCAGCGGGCGCCCGGGTCGGCGAGCACGATGTCGGCGTCGGCGCCGATTCGTAGCTGACCCTTGCCCGCCAGCCCGAGCCGCGCCGCCGGAGCCGACGCGCACAGCCGCGCCACCGCGCGCGGCGACAGGTCGAGCTCCAGCGCCGTGGCGAGCAGCGTCTGCCCGCCGGCGATGCCGCCCCGGCACGCGAACAGGTCGTCGTCGCGCTTCATCGCCGCCGGCGACGGCGAGTGGTCGCTGGCCAGCCAGTCCACGTCGCCCGCCTCCAGCAGCTCGACGAGCGCCGCACGCTCGGCGGCCGAGCGCAGCGGCGGCGCGCACTTTGCGTTGGGGCCGACGCGCAGCGTGTCGGCGTCGTCGAGCAGCAGGTAGTGAGGGCAGGTCTCGCACGTCACGTCGACACCGGCCGCGCGCGCGTCGGCGACGAGGTCGATGCCGTCGGCGCACGACACGTGGACGATGTGCAGCGCGCACCCGGTCTCCCGTGCGAGCTCGGTCGCCCGCGCGATCGCCGACAGCTCCGCCTCGACCGGCCGTGAGTCGAGGTAGTCGCGCATCGACACGCGCCCCGCGTCGCGCGCGGCGCCGGTCAGCCGCTCGATCGCGGCCTGGTCCTCGGCGTGCACGGCGACCGGGAGTCCGAGCGCAGCCGCACGCTCCATGCCCGCGCGCAGCGTCTCGTCGTCGACCGCCGGGAAGTCGTCGATCCCCGAGTCGGCCATGAACGCCTTGAATCCGACGACGCCGCCGGCCGCCAGCTCGTCGAGACGGTCGAGGTTGCGGAGGACGATCCCGCCCCACAGCGCCACGTCGATCCGCGAGGTCGCGGCCGCGGCCGCGACCTTGAGGTCCAGCGCGGCGGCGTCGATCGTCGGCGGCGACGCGTTGAGCGGCATGTCGACCGCGCAGGTCGTGCCGCCCACGGCCAGCGCGGCGGTGCCGGTGGCAAAGCCCTCCCACTCGCTGCGGCCCGGGTCGTTGAGGTGGACGTGCGCGTCGACGACGCCCGGCAGGACGAGCAGGCCGGTGGCGTCGACTTCCTCGCGCGCGCCGCCCTCGAGCTCGGCACCGATCGCCGCAATCGCGCCGTCGAGCACCCCGACGTCGCAGCCGTGGCGGACCTCGGCGCCCGCGACGACCTCGCCGCCGCGCACCACGAGGTCAAAGGCGCTCATCCCGGCTCCTGCGCCTGCGCGTTGTCGGGCTCGACCGCCTCGCCGGGGTTATGACTGATGCCCCGGTCCCCGGCCAGCGCACGGCGGCCTGCGACGACATCCCCACCGTTGCTCCCTGCCCCGGCCACGGCGGGGATTGAAGCAGGCGCGACCCCACTTGGACCGACGGTCCAACCGGTCGTGCCTGGCGGTCCCATCCCAGATCCGGCGGCGGGCTCTAGCGTGGTCAGCGCTCGCCATGACGGCGACGGCAAGAAATGGGGTCAGATGAGCGGTTGCCCGAAGTCGATGATCTACGGTCCGTGCGGCGGGGTGCGCGCCGACGGCTCGTGCGAGGTCGACGGCGCACCGTGCGTGTTCCTCGAGGACGCCGGCCCGGCAGCGGGACCGGTCGCCCGCGGCGCCGCGTCGCCGCACCCGGCGGCGCGTGACCTGCTCGACCTGTTCGCGCGCCGGCGCGTGGTCGTCGCCGGGATGCCGTGCGAGGCGATGGACGCCGACGGTCAGCGCGGCGCGGCGTCGATCCTCGCCGGCCACGCCGACGCGGCGCTGCTCGGCGACGCGCCGTGGGCACGTGTGCAGCTGCCGCCGTCGCTGCGGGCCAGCATCCTCGCCTACGAGGGAATTCGCATCTGGGCGACGCTGAGTTGCCGCGACCGCAACCGGATCGCGCTCGAGTCCGAGCTGCTGGGGCTGGCCGAGGTCGGCGTCGGTGCCGTCCATTGCGTCACGGGAGACCACCCGCTGTCCGGAGAACACGGCGACGCCGAGCCGGTCTTCGATCTCGACTCGCCCCGTCTGGCGAGGCTCGCGGCCGGCCGCGGGATGCTGGTCTCGGTCGCCGAGGCGCCGGCCGCACCGCCGGCCCACGCCCGCGCCCGGCGTGTCGCCCTGAAGGCGGCGGCGGGAGCCCAGATCTGCTTCGTCGACGACGCCCCGGCACACCTCGTCGCGGAGTTCATCGCCGAGGCCCACGAGCGCGCTCCGTCGTTGAAGTTCATCGCGTGCGTCCCGCTGGCGACGTCTGCGGCCGGGCTCCAGCGCCTCGGAGTGCCGGCGCGTGCGGGCGTCGCGGCGCGGCTGGCGACCGCTGTCGAGGAAGCGGACCCGGTCGGCGCCGTCGTGCGCACGGCCGTCGCGGGCGCCGCGGAACTTCTCGACATGCCGGGGATCGCGGGCGTGCACCTGAGCGCCGCATCGGCGCCCGGCGAGGAGCTGCGTGTCGCCGCGGCGTTGGCGCTGGCCGCCGACGAGCTCGGCGGCGGGACCTGATCAGCGCGTCAGCGAGAGAGGCCTCAACGACAAATGGGGCGCCCGGAGGCGCCCCATTGGCAACTGGCAGTGAGCGGGTGTTACGAGGTGGCGATCTGCGAGTCGCTCGGCATGACGGTCGCGGGAGCGACCGGCGTGGTCGCGTCGGTCGGCACCGCGGCGCCGCCCTTGAGACCGTGGATCGTGGCCCAGAAGGCCTTGCGGGCCGCGTCGACCGAGGTGTGGTAGGCCTGGTTGGCCGCGCCGACCTGGGTGATGAGGCCGTGGATCGTCTGACGCGTGGTCTTGCGAGCGGCCTTGCAGACACCCGGCGTGTGGGCCTGGTGGGCCTGACGGCACGTCTGACGCAGCGTTTTCAGCGCGGCGAACGCCTGCTGCTTCAGCGGACCGACGGTCGTCGACCAGGTGTTCTGCGCGGTGGTGAAGCTGGTGCGCAGCGTCGCGCAGGCGGCCAGGACGTCCGTCGAGGACGACCGGAGCACCTTCGGCAGCTTGCCGTTGGCGGCGTGCGTGCAGAGGCGCGAAGCGACGGGGTAGGTCTGGTTGAAGCCACGATGCAGGGGCTTGGCCTGCGAGATGGCGGGCACGGCGAGGGCGACGCAGAACAGCGCGGCGACCAGAATGCGAGTGACGCGGGACATGGGTTGAATCCTCCGAATGGAACCTTGGACGGCGACCGCATGACCCTGTGGTGGGCGAGCCGCTCGTTGTTCGTTGCTGCCCGGTGAAACACGGCATGTCGGTGAGAGTCGCGGTCGGTTCGCGATCTGGACGTTCGTTTCACATGAAGGGTTTATAGGCTGACCTGTATGTGCTTCGAATTCGACGCCCTCCCCCCTGACGTTCCCGCCGATCTTCTGCCGCCAATCGCCGGCGCCGCAGCCGCCGAGCTGCTCGAGCTGACCTCCGACGACGGCACGGTGTTCTCCGCCGCGCTGGCCCAGACGCCGCAGTCATCGGGGCCGGGCATCGTCGTGCTGCCCGACGTGCGCGGGCTCTACCGCTTCTACAGCGAACTGGCCGAGCGTTTCGCCGAGGCCGGACATCACGCGATCGCGATCGACTACTTCGGGCGCACCGGAGGCCTGGCGCCGCGCGACGAGGAGTTCGACTACATGGAGCACGTCCGCCAGATCAAGGTCGGCCAGGTGCAGGCCGATGCCGCCGCCGCGGCGGCCACGCTGCGCGAACGGACCGGCGTGCGCGACGTGGTGACGGTCGGCTTCTGCTTCGGCGGCACGATGGCCTACCTCGCCGCCACCAATCACGACCTAGACATCGCGGGCACGGTCGCGTTCTACGGGGCGCTTGACTCCGAGCGCATGCGTGCCCTGGTCCCGATGCCGCTCGACCACACGGCCGACATGCGCGGGCCGATCCTCGGGCTGTTCGGCGGCGACGACCCCGGGATCCCGGTCGAACAGGTCGAGCTGTTCGACCAGCGCCTCGGGGAGGCCGGCGTCGAGCACGAGATCCACGTGTATCCGGGCGCGCCGCACTCGTTCTTCGATCGCAGCTACGAAGAGCATGCGGAGGCGTGCGCGGACGCGTGGCGGCGCGTACTCGGCTTCCTTGCCGCCCAAGGCGTGCCGGCCTAGGCGTTACGGGCAGGCGCCCGGGTTCTCCGCCGCGAGCAGCGGCGAACGCGGCCCGGCCACGTCGAGGTTCTTGGCCACGAAGTTGCGCGGGTCGTAGCCCTCGCGCCGCAGACCGTCCAGCTCCGAAGGCGTGGCCTCCCCGAAGTGGCCCGGCCAGCAGCCCCAGCTCGTGCGCGCGAGGTCGACGAGCGGCGTCGTGGCGGCGCGGAACGCGTAGCGGCCCGACCCGCAGACCACCCAATCAGACAGCTCGTTGTAGGTCTTGGCCCGCGGGAACTGCCCGCACGTGTTGGGGTAGGTCGGGTGTCCGCCGTAGGCGGCCTGGACGATCGGGTGACCGTGGTCGAAGCGCAGCAGCGGGCTGTTCCACGGCAGCGCGATGCCCTCGCCGGCGTGGCGCGCCAGGTACAGGTAGCGCGGCTGGTTCGTCGTGGGGTCCAGAAGCACGGCGACGTGCTCCCAGTCGCCCTCGTGCAGGTCGCCGTTGGTGTTGTCGCCGGCGATCGGCGAGCTCGGCATCAGCGGCCGCGAGACGGCCAGCGGGTAGTAGTTGTACGGGTAGAAGAACCAGTACTCCAGGGCGCGCAGGCCGCGCGGGACACGCCCGTAGCTGCGCCCATAGGTGCCCGCCTTGCGCGGCGCGTAGAAGTAGACCTGCGCCGACTTCCACGGGTCGACGTGCCGCGGCGACGCGAGCATGTTGCCGATCGACGTGACCGGGGTCTGCTGGCCACGCTCGAAATCGGTGAACTGGTCTTGGGGGTCCGAATCCAGCGAGGCGGGGTAGTTGAGCGAGTCGTTGGGCGACGCGCCCGTGGGCTTGAGGTCGGCGAGCGTCGGGTGCGCGACGGCGCAGTGGCCGCCCTGCACGAGGCATGTCGTCTTCGACGTCCGGCTGAGGAAACCCGACTGCGGGGTCTCCTTCAGCACCGCGCCGACCGACACCGGCCAGAAGCGGTCGGCCACCGTCGTCTCGACGGTCGGCTGGAAGCGCTTGGCCAGCGCCGCGATCCCGGGGCTCGTGCGCTGGATCGGCAGCTCGCCGTCGTTGGCGCGGCCGCCGGGCGGCGCGCGGCCCGTGTAGACGCCCGGACCGAGCGCCTTGTCGTCGGTCGCGATCGGCAGCAGCCCGCCGCAGGTCGGGCGCTTGTTGCGGAAGTCGACGTCGAACCACGTCGGGCCGTGGTTGCCGAGGCCGAGCGCGCCGAGCGCGATGTGCAGCAGCGACGGGTGCCGGCCCGGGTCGACGCGGTAGGCGCCGCCGCCGAGCGACGTGCTGCGGATCGTCGCCGCCGGGATCAGCGTCGTGCGCGCGCGACGCGAGCTGGCGTTGGCCAGCCCGTGGCAGGTGACGAGGTAGACGCCGTCGGGCGTGCGTGCGAGGTAGCCGCCGGTCTGCGTGCCGGTCGCCGTTGCGACCTCGGCGCGCGAGAACAGCACCGGCGGCTGGGCGACATAGGCGAACGCGGCCAGCGCGTAGACGGTCAGCATCAGCCACGGCAGCGGCGAGTGCAGCACGCCGATGAACGACCGGGGCTTGTCGACCCGGGTGATCAGCGCGCCGCCGATGAACGCGATCCCGACGCTGGCCACCACGATGATCCCGATCGGCGCAGCCGAGAACACCGCGACGATCCCGAACCCGATGAGGACGACCCATTGGCGGATGCGCCCGCCGCCGAGTGGCCCCCAGTGGATGAGCGCGAACCACGCGGCGATCGTGACGATGAAGAAGACCCATGCCGCCGGCCGGGAGAAGTCGCCGGGCAGCAACTCGACGAATCGCGAGGCGCACAGGCCGAGGACCGCGGCGAGCACGAGCAGGTTGAAGCCGGCGATGACGCGCACGGCCGGTTCGCCGATCGGCGCCACGAGCTCGTCGGGGATCTCGTAGGCAGCGGACGGTTTCGGCGACGGGTCGTCGTAGTCCGGGTTGAACGCCGACCGCTCGTCCGCCTTGACGGCGGCGAACGGGCCCTCCTTGAACAGCGCGTGCCACGCGTTCTTGCGCTGCTTCCAGTTGATGCTCACGGCGAGATACGACAGGACGCACAGCACGGCGAACACGAGCGCGACGAACAGGATCGCCTTCAGCCCGACCGCGAACAGCACGCGCGGGTCGACGATCGCTGCGAGTGGATCGGCCGGTAGCCGGGCGGCCACGAGCCGCACCCAGGTGATGATCCCGCCGATCAGGTAGACGTAGCCGGCGAGACCGAGGATCGAGGCGAGCACCTCGATGACCGTGCGCAGCTCAGCCCAAGAGGACTGCTGCTGTCCCGCCCCCTGCGCAGGGCCCGCCATGGGCGGATGGTACGCCGATTTCGTCTATCGGCGGCCGACGCTCGGTAGCCCGAGCAGCTGCGAGACGGTCTCGAACTGGTAGCCGCGGGCCTGCAGCGTGGAGACGATGCGCGGCAGCGCGGCGACGGTCTGGCTGCGGTTCCCGCCGCCCTCGTGCATGAGGATGATCGCGCCGGGGCGGGCGCCGTTGACGGCGCTGCGGTAGATCGCGTTCGCGCCGGGCATCGTGAAGTCCTTGGTGTCGACCGACCACATCACCGCGATCAGGCCGAGCTTGCGGGCGATCGCGTCGGTGCGCGCGTTGCGCCTGCCGTGGGGCGGGCGGTACATGCATGTGTTGAAGCTCGTGATCCGCTTGATCCTGTCCTGGGTCAGCGACAGCTCCTCGCGGGCGCGGGCGCTGGGCAGCGGCGGCAGGTCGATGTGATGGAACGTGTGGTCGCCGATCTCGTCGCCGGCGGCGATCACCTGGCGCATGATCGCCTCGCGCCCGGCCATGTTCTCCCCGATCTCGAAGAACGTCGCGGGGACGCCGTTGGCGCCGAGGATCCGCAGGATCGCCGGAGTGAAGTCGCTCGGCCCGTCGTCGAACGTGAGCGCGACGACCTTGCGGTTGGTGACGGCCGAGCGGCGCACCTCGGCGCCGGCGGCGACGCAGCCCAGCGAGGTCGACGCCGTACCGACCGAGTCTGCGTCGGCGTGCGCCGGCGGTGCGGCGTGGTGCAGCGCGCCGGCCAGCAGGGCGGCGGTCGTCAGGGCGAGCAGGATGAGGGACCGGGGGCGGGGCATCGTGGCCACCTACAAACGCACGGCGCGCGCCGACGTTACGCGGATCGGGCATGCTGCGGGCCGGATGGCTGCTGTCCCGCGTGTCCTTGTCCTGACCGCGCCGATCGGCGCCGGGCACGACCTCCCGGCCGAGCTGCTGGCGGCGGGACTGCGCGAGCGCGGGGCGCAGGCGTGGGTCGTCGACGGGCTCGCCGAGGCCGGTCGTTTCGTTAGTTGGCTGACGACGTCAAGTGCAGCGGGACCCGGGTTCGATGTGACCTACTGGCTGACCCAGCGCGGCCCGGGGGAGCGGCTGATCGAGTGGATCACGTGGGTCGTGGGGAGGCGGCCGATGGCGCGGGTGATCGAGCGCCACGACGCAGATGTCGTCGTCTCGACCTACCCGGGGTTCAACCCGACCCTCGGGCGCCTGCACCGCCAAGGAACCGTGCGCGCGCCGATCGTGTCGGCGATCACCGACCTGGCGGCGCTGCGCTACTGGGCGCACCCGGACATCGCGTTGCACCTGATCACGCACCCGGAATCGGCGGCCGAGGTGCGGGCGCGGGCGGGGCCGGCGACCCGGATCGCCAACGTCAGCGGGTTCAGCGACCCGGCGTTCCTGGCGCCGGTCGATCGCGCGGCGGCGCGGGCGGCGCTGGGCCTCGGCGCCGACGGGCCGGTGTGTGTCGTCTCAGGCGGCGGCTGGGGCGTCGGCGACCTCGACGGTGCGGTGCGCGTCGCGCTCGAGGTCGCCGGAATGACCGTCGTCTGCCTGTGCGGGACCAACGAGCAACTGCGCGCGCGGCTGGCCGGCGCCTTCGCCGCGTCGCCGGCCGTGCGGGTGTGGGGGTTCACCGAGCGCATGAGCGAGCTGCTCGCGGCCGCCGACGTGCTCGTGCACTCGACGGCTGGACTGACCGTGCTCGAGGCGCAGATCCGCGGCACACGGGTCATCTCCTACGGCTGGGGCCGCGGCCACATCCGCGCAAACAACCGCGCGTATGAGCGGCTCGGGCTGGCGGCCGTGGCGCGGTCGCCAGACGAGCTGCGCGCGGCGCTGCGCCGAGCACTGGCCGACCCCGCCTCGCCGGATGACACGCTGCGCGAGCTGTCGGCCGCGGCCGACGTCGTGCTCGAGCTGGCCGGTCGCTGATGGAGCTGCGCACCGAGCGACTGCTGCTGCGCGAGTGGCGCGAGTCCGACCGCAGCGCGATGGCGCAGATCAACCGTGATCCGCGCGTGACCGAGTTCCTCAACCAGCGCGCCGACCGCAAGTCGCTGCGGGCGTTCGACGCGTGGCTTGCGTCGCATTGGGAACGGTTCGGCTTCGGGGTCTGGGCGGTGCAGGGACGCGTTGCCCCGCTGGCCGGTGTGCTGCTCGGGTTCACGGGTGTTGCCTACCCCGAGTTCCTGCCCGCGGTGGCGGCACGGCCGGAGCTGGGCTGGCGGCTGGCCAGCGGCGCGTGGGGTCAGGGTTTCGCCACCGAGGCGGCGACAGCGGCCCGCGACGATGCCTTCGCGCGGCTCGCGCTCCCGGAGCTGATCTCGCTGATCGACCCGGCCAACGTCCGCTCGCAGCGGGTGGCCGAGAAGGTCGGGATGACACGGACGGGGGAGTCGGTGCTCAACGCCGCCCAGGGCAACATGGTCGACATCTGGCAGCTCGCGGCGTAGCGCGGGCCATATCCTCGCCCGATGGCGCTCCTGTCACCGCTTGCCCCGTTGGCCCAGTTGTTCCCGGCGATCGCCCGGGCGCTGGACATCGACCGCCGCGCGCCGGCGCTGACCGACGGCGTGTGGCTGACGTTCGACGACGGCCCGCACCCCGAGGCGACGCCGGCCGTGCTGGAGATCCTGCGCGCGCATGACGTCAAGGCGACGTTCTTCCTCGTCGGTGAGCAGATCCGGGCAACCGGCTCGTTGGCGGGCGAGATCCGTGCCGCCGGACACCAGATCGCCGTCCACGCCGACCATCACCAGTCGATCCTGCGCAAGAGCCGCGCGTGGGTGGCCGACGACCTGGCCCGCGCTGAGCAGGCGATCGAGCCGACGGTCGCGCTGCACCGCGCGCCGCTGGGGATCTACACGGGCCGCGGCCTGAAGGAGGTGGAGGCCCGTGGCTGGCGCCCACAGCTGTGGTCGCGGGACGGTCAGGACTGGACGGCCCGCGCCACCGGCCGCTCGATCGCCGACCGCATCGAGCGCGGCGTCGGCCACGGCGACGTCCTCCTGCTCCACGACGCCGACACCTACTCCGTTCCCGGCATCCACCACGCCATGCTCGCCGCCCTCCCCCGCATCCTCGCCACCCTCGCCGAGAACGACCTCACCCCCCGCCTCCCCCAAGCGGGGGTCGGACCCTCGTGACACTGTTAGGAGGGTCAGACCCCGTTGACGGTTGTTGGGGAAGTGTGGAGTCAGTGCCAGAGGACGCGCTGGCTGGTGACGTAGTCGGCGGTTGCGGCGGAGGCGGTGGCGAGTTGGGTGCGGCCGGCGGCGGACTCGCGGCCGGCGAACAGGAGCTCGCCTGGGCCGACGGTGGCCAGCTACCGCCGCGCCGCGCAGCGCGCCGCCGGGGTCGGCGGTCTGGCAGATCGCCTGGTAGGTCAGGACGTGCAGCGGGCCGTCGTCGCCCACGAACGACGCCGGCGCGTCGGTGAACAGCGCCAGCTTGTCGCTCCACTGCTGCTGGATCGTCGCCGTCGGCGCGAGCACAACCGCCGGTGTGCCCAGCCGCCGCACGATCTCCAGCCCGACGACCGTCTTGCCCGACCCCGGCGGCGCCACGATGTGCGTCGAGGTGCGTCCGGCGGCGCGGTCGGCCTCGAACGCGTCGAGCGCCATGCGCTGGTAGGGGCGCAGCGAGCCACGCAACGAGAGGCCGGCGAAACGATCATCGACGGTCGTCGCCATGGGGACCACCGTAGGCGCACGGAGCACGCCACGCATGCGTCTGAGAGAAGGTCGAGACGAGGCTGATACTGATCGCGGTCGACAGCGCAGCGAGCGGGCTGGCGTACAGTCCGAGCGGTGCACGAGCCCGGGACCGGCATCGACCCAGCCGACCTCGAGGTCTGCCTGCGTGTGCTTGCCCAGCTTGACGAGCTCGACGTCCAGCATCCCGACGCGGTCGCGGTGCGACGCGCGACGGCCGCCATCTTCAAGACGGTCAAGGAGCGCCGCCGTGCGGCACGCCGCGAGGCCGTCCGGGCCGCCGACGCGACCGTGACAGCGGCCACGGCGACCGCCGCGCCGGGCCGGATCGACGACGAGACCAACGGGCGCCCGCTGACGGCCAATACCAACGGCAACGGCACGACCGCAGGGACGCTGCTTCGCTCACGCGCCTGCTACGTCTGCAAGCAGCGCTACGTGACCGTCGATGCGTTCTACCACCAGCTGTGTCCCGACTGTGCGTCGTTCAACCACGCCCGCCGCGAGGCGCGCACCGACCTGCACGGCCGCCGTGCGTTGCTCACCGGCGGGCGGGCCAAGATCGGGATGTACATCGCGCTGCGGTTGCTGCGCGACGGTGCCGACACGACGATCACCACGCGCTTCCCGCGCGACGCCGTGCGCCGTTTCACCGCGATGACCGACAGCGCCGACTGGTTGCACCGGCTCCACGTCGTCGGGATCGACCTGCGCGATCCGGGCCAGGTGATCGCGCTGGCCGACGCGGTCGCCGGCGCCGGCCCGCTCGACATCCTCATCAACAACGCCGCGCAGACGGTGCGGCGCCCCGAGCACTCCTACGCGCTGCTGGCGGCGGCGGAGGCGGCCGCGCTGCCGTCGGGGCCCCAGCCCGACATGGTGACCTTCGGGCGCAGCGGCGACGCCCACCCAGCGGCGCTGCACGAGCTGGCCGGTGGGCCGCTGGTCGTGGACGCGGGCGGCCTGCTGCCCGACGTCGCGGCAAGCAACAGCTGGGTGCAGCGCGTCCACGAGGTCGACGAGCGCGAGCTGCTCGAGGTCCAGCTGTGCAACATGACCGCGCCGTTCATCCTGATCGGCCGCCTGCGGGCCGCGCTCGCCGCGTCAGCCGCCCGGCGCACCTACGTCGTCAACGTCTCCGCCATGGAGGGTCAGTTCGCCCGCGGCTACAAGGGGCCCGGTCACCCCCACACCAACATGGCCAAGGCGGCGCTGAACATGCTGACCCGTACCAGCGCCTATGAGCTGCTGACGCAGGACGGCATCCTGATGACAGCCGTCGACACCGGCTGGATCACGGACGAGCGCCCGCAACCGACGCGGATACGGCTCGCCGAGGCGGGGTTCCACGCTCCGCTCGACCTCGTCGATGGCGCCGCGCGGGTGTACGACCCGATCGTCCGCGGCGAGGCGGGCGAGGACCTCTACGGCTGCTTCCTCAAGGACTACGAACCGGCGCCCTGGTGAGCGTCAGTCGCGGGCGACGTCGGGCGCGACCTCGTGCTCGGCGAGATACCACTCGTAGTAGCGACGCACGCCTTCGACGAACGACGTCTTCGCGGTCCAGCCGAGCTCTACCTCGGCGCGCTCGTGCGAGACCTCGGCGCCGCGGAAGTCGCCGAGACGCGCCTCGGTGTGGACGATGTCGACGTCGCCGACCAGGTCGCGCACGACCTCGGCGATGTCGAGCACCGTCGTGTTCTCGGTCCCGACGAGGTTGTAGACGCGGTTGGCGGCTACCGGCTCCAGGCCGGCGACGCAGCCGTCGGCGAGATCCTCGACGTAGACGAAGCGCCGTGACTGGTCGCCCTTGCCGGCGATCGTCAGCGGCTCGCCGGCCAGCGCCTTGCGCACGAACTGCGGCACGACGGCGGCCGGCCGGGCGCGCGTGCCGTAGGGGATCCCGAAGCGCAGGATCGTGTACTCGAGGTCGTACAGCGATGCGTACGAGGTGCAGTACATCTCGCCGGCGAACTTGGTCGCCGTGTAGAGGTGGTTGGGCAGCGCGATCTCGGAGTCCTCGTCGACCTCCTCGCACGAGTGGCCGTTGTAGACCCAGATCGTCGAGGCGTAGACGACCCGCTTGACCCCGGTCTGGCGCGCCGCCTCGAGCAGCACCGCCGTCCCGCGCGAGTTGACCTTCTCGGCGAACACCGGATCGAGCGTGACCTGGTTGACGTCGGCGACCGCCGCGAGGTGCAGGACCGCGTCGATGCCGTCCATCGCGTCGCGCATCGCCTCGTCGTCGGTCAGCTCACCCTGGTACTGCTCGACGACCGCGGGGTCGTGGTAGGGCGACGCGACCATGTCGAAGTTGCGAACGCGGTGACCGGCCGCCAGCAGTTTGTCGACGACATGCGAGCCGATGAAGCCAGAGCCACCGGTCACGAGCACTTTGAGGGTCACGATTCCGGGTTCTCCTGGGGTCGATAGTAGAGCGGAACGCACCAATGGTGCGCAGCGATCCAATCGGACCCTGGCAGGTCGACCGGATGGCCCATGAGGCGGTGGCACGGCTCGTCGTAGACCTTCCCGGTCGACTTCTCGATCGGGTCGAACACGATGTACTTGTAGAGGCCCGACGTCATGCCGTCGGGCAGCGCAAGGCGGCCCGGGTGCACCGGGTCGAGCACGGTGCGCGCGGCCGCGTTCTTCCACGCGACGATCTCCTCCATGCGCTCGGTCTGCACGAGGCCGACGGCGGCCGTGAACTCCGACGCGCGGTGGTTGAGGCCGGCGACGTCATACGACGGCTTGCCGTAGTTGCGAAACGCCCGTGCGTATTCGAGCAACTGCTCGTCGCGCGAGACGAGCATTCCGCCCTCGCCGGTCGACACCGTCTTCGTCGCGTAGAACGAGTACACGCCGGCGTTGCCCCACGTGCCGGGCTTGCGGCCGTCCCAGTCGGCGCCGTGGGCGTGGGCGCAGTCCTCGATCAGGAAGATCCCCTCGGCCTCGCACAGCTCGGCAATGCGCTGCACGTCGAACGCGATGTGGCCGCCGATGTGCACCAGCAGGGCCGCCTTGGGCTTGTGCTGGGCGACCTTGCGCTCGAAGTCCTCGAAGTCCATGCACAGGTCGTCGCGGCGCGAGTCGACGAACTGGACCTCGGCGCCGGCCCGGATGGCGGTCAGCGGCGTGGCCATGAACGTGTTCGACGGGCACAGCACTGTGTCGCCCGGCCCGACGCCGGCGTAGGCCAGCGCGGCCATCGCGCCGCCCGAGAATGAGCCCATGGCGACCGCGCCACAGCCGTTCCACGTCGACCAAGCCTGCTCCCAGCGGTCGTTGAACTGCGAGTGCGACCACTGCTGGGAATCGATGATCTCGTCCCACAAGTCGTGCAGGCGCACACGATCGCGCTCATCGAATCCGATGGCGAATTGGTCGATGCCCGCGTAGGCGTGCGGAGCGGCAGCGGCGGGGACGACCGGTGCAGCGCTCGCCGTGGCGTGTCCGGTCGGCGACAAAGCGGGGGCAGCCTATCGATTCGGACCGTGGCCGTGCGGCGAACCGGCGCGTATAGGGGACATGTCTTCGTAACTTGCGACCCTCGCCACTCGTTTAGGCAGCCGTTATCTGTCTCGCGAACCGGATTGGAGTCATCGTGACGAAGAGCCTCCGCTCGGCGCTCTGCGCCCTCGTCTGTCTGATCGCTGCGGCGGTCGCTCTGCCTGCGGCCGCTTCGGCCAACGTGCAGGTCGGCTCGGCCGGCTGGCTGTGGGGCAATCCGCTCCCGCAGGGCAACACGCTGCACGACATCGCGTTCGTTCCCGGGACGACGACCGGCTACGCGGTCGGCGACTTCGGCACGATCGTCAAGACGACCGACGCCGGCGTCACGTGGACCGGCCTGCCCGCCGGCACGTTCACGAACCTCACGCGCGTTGAGGTCGCCGCCGACGGCAGCATCATCGCCGGCGCCGGTTGCGTGCTGCGCATCTCGACCGACGGCGGCGTCACGTTCGACCGCATCGCGTTCACCGCGTCGGAGGCGACGTGCCCCCACCAGGTCGTCGCGTTCAGCTACCAGAGCAAGACCAACGGCTACAACCTGCTCGACGACGGCGAAGTGCAGCGCACCACCGACGGCGGCCAGAGCTTCCTGTCGAACACCAACGGCCTGCCCGGAACGCCCGGGTCGCCGACCGGCGGCAACGCCAAGCCGCTGGACATCACCTTCCTCGCCGACGGCACGACCGGCCTGGCGTCGACGACCGACGGTCACATCTACCGCACGATCGACGGCGCCCAGACATGGACCTCGGTCGCCACGGTGCCGTTCGGGGTCGAGCGGATCCTGATGCTCGACGCCAACAACGGCTACGCGGTCGGCACCGGCGGCGGCTTCCTGTCGACGGCCGACGGCGGTAAGACCTGGAACCCGCTGACCAGCGGCACCGGCGCCGCGCTGACCGGCATCAGCTGCATCAGCCTGACGTCGTGCGTGCTGTCGACCGACAAGGGCGACACGATCGCGCTGACGACCGATGGCGGTGCGACACCGGTCAAGCAGCCGCACCCGCCGGTTGAGGTCAACGCGGCGGCCTGGGCGTCGCCGACCCAGATCGTCGGCGTCGGCAGCAACGGTGGCACCGTCGTCTCCTCCGACGGCGGGCTGGACTACTCGCCGGTCGGCGGCACGCTGAAGGCCACCTCGTACAACCGCCTGCGCGCAGGCGGCACCGACAACACGGCCTACGTCGTCGGGCCCAACGGCGCGCTGGCCGAGACGACCAACGGCGGCAAGTCGTGGTCGGAGGCCAAGGTCACCGGCGGCGGCAACGTCATCGACGTCTCGTTCCCCACGCCGAACAACGGCTGGGCGCTGGATGCGACCGGTGCGCTCTACACGACGGCCAATGCCGGCGTGAGCTGGAAGTCGATCGACACCGGCACGACGGCCAAGCCCAACGCGGTCTACGCCTCGAGCGCCAGCCACGTGATGGTTGTCGGCCCGCGCGGTGTCCGCGTCAGCACGAACACGGGCGTCGACTTCACCTCCGACGCGGCGATCAACCTCGTCCCGCTGACCGACGTCGATGCGGCGGGCGGCGCGGTCGTCGTCTACGGCCCGCAGCTGATCCTCGAGTCGACCAACGGCGGTCGCTCGTTCATCTCGATCCACAAGCCGGGCAAGTACCACAAGTTCGGCAAGCTCATGGTCAACCGGCTGCCGGTCGAGAGGGTCGACTTCATCAGCTCGAAGGTCGGCTTCCTGCTCGACGGCGACGGCCGCGTGTGGTCGACCCACAACCAGGGCAAGTCGTGGACCGAGCTGACCGCGACCGGGACCGAGGACGCGCTCGGCATGGCGTGGTCGGATTCGACCCACGGCTATCTCACGCTCGACCACTTCGGGGCGGCGACCGCGGCCACCAAGGGGTTCGTGCTGCGCACCTCGGACGGCGGTCGCACGTGGCACCCGCAGTTCGTCGTCGCCGACAACATCCAGGAGCACGGGCTCGCCGCCGGCGGCTCGAGCGACTTCATCCTCAGCCAGCACTCCAACCTGCTCTACACGACCACCGGGGGCGATCGCGGCAAGCCGTCGACGCTGACGATCAAGCCGTCGGTCAGCCACCTGAGCAAGCCGGAGACGATGACGGTGTCCGGCACGTTGTCGCCGGCCAGCGGCTTCGAGCAGGTTGTCGTCAGCGAGCGGCCGGCCGGTTCGACGGGCTGGATCTCGCACACGGCGAAGGTCGATTCCAATGGCAAGTTCACGACCTCGTGGAGCACGCTGCGCAAGGGCGCGAACCTGTTCGTCGCGCAGTGGCAGGGCGACTTCCGCTCCGATGGGGCCGGGACGAAGACGGTCGTCGTCTCGGTCGTGCCGAAGAAGAAGCCGAAGCCGAAGCACAAGTAGCGGCCGCCCGGCGCGCGGCACACCATCTAAGGTGTGCCGCGTGCCGTCGCTCGATCTCGACAAACTCGTCGCCATCGACGTGCACACCCACGCGGAGGCCTCGGCCCACACCGAGCCCGACCCGGTGACGACCGAGCTCCTCGATGCCGCCTCGAAGTACTTCGGCAGCGCCCCGGCTCAGCCGACCACGAGTGACGTCGCCGCCTACTACCGCGAACGGAACATGGCCGCGGTGGTCTTCTTCGTCGACGACGAGGCGGGCATGGGCCGCCACGCGCTGTCCAACGATGAGGTCGCGAAGGCGGCGGCGGAGAACGCCGACGTGCTGATCCCGTTCGCGTCGATCGACCCGCACAAGGGCAAGCTCGGTGTCCGCGAGGCCAAGCGCCTGATCGCCGAGTATCCGGCGATCCGCGGCTTCAAGTTCCACCCCAACGTCCAGGCCTTCTGGCCCAACGACCGCGACTTCTACCCGTTGTACGAGGTGATCGCCGAGGCCGGCCTGATCGCGTTGTTCCATACCGGCCAGACCGGGATCGGCGCGGGGATGCCGGGCGGCGGCGGCGTGCGGTTGAAGTACTCCAACCCGATGTCCGTCGATGACGTCGCGGCCGACTTCCCCGAGATGGACATCATCCTCGCCCACCCGTCGTTCCCGTGGCAGGAGGAGGCGCTGGCCGTCGCGACCCACAAGCCCAACGTCTACATCGACCTGTCGGGCTGGTCGCCGAAGTACTTCCCGCCGATCCTGATCCGCTACATCAACACGCTGCTGCGCGACAAGATGCTGTTCGGCTCTGACTACCCGCTGATCACGCCGGATCGCTGGCTGGCCGACTTCGAGAAGCTAGAGATCCGCGACGAGGTACGTCCGCTGGTCCTGCGCGACAACGCGATCCGGCTGCTCGGGCTGTCGGGCACCTCGTAACAGCAGCCGCCTGACGCCCCGCAGGTCGTCGATCGCCGTGCGCACGATGTCGACGCGCGAGTCGGGGTCGTCGACCCAGTCGACGGCGACCTCATGGATGCGCAGCCCGCGGCGCTGGGCGAGCACGAGCAGCTCGGTGTCGAAGAACCAGCCGTCGTCCCGGACGTCGCTGAGCAGCTCGCGCGCGACGTCGGCCCGCAGCGCCTTGAAGCCGCATTGGGCGTCGGTGAAGCGGGCGCGCAGCGCGACGTGCAGGATCGTGTTGTAGGCGCGCGAGATCAGCTCGCGCTTGATGCCGCGCTGAATCTCGGCGCCGGGGGCCAGGCGGGTGCCGATCGCCAGTTCGCTGTGGCCGCACAACAGCGGAGCGACGAGCGGCGCGAGCGCGCGCAGGTCGGTCGACAGGTCGACGTCCATGTAGGCGAGGACGGCCGCATCGCTGCGCAGCCAGGCCGTGCGCAGCGCGTGGCCGCGACCCTTGCGCTCCAGGCGCAGGAGGTCGACGGCGGGCAGCGTGCGCGCGAGCTCGGCGGCGATCGCCTCGGTCGCGTCAATGCTGGCGTTGTCGGCGATCGTGATCCGCCACGACGGCAGATCCGAGGCGGTCAGGAAGTCATGCAGCACCGTGATGCTGCGCTGGAGCGTCGCGGCCTCGTTATGGACCGGGACGACGATGTCGAGCTGCGGGGCCATGACCGACAGGGTGCCCGGCGCTTCGCAGCGCGGCGTGGGGACGGCGTCGGAAGCTTCTAAGAGCGCGCCGGGCTCAGAACAGCCGGTAGGACTGGATCGAGATGAAGAACCCGTGCCCGTCGTGCGTGTTGGTGCACGTAACCCCGTTGGATTCGCTCTCGCACGAGAAGATCCCGTACCGGTCGGTCGAGCCATAGGACAGGGTCGGCGCGCTCGGATTGCGCGCTGTGTCGCCCGCGCAGACGATACGTCCCTTGCCAGATTTCCCCACGAACAGTCCCTGGCCGAAGTTGACGATGTGCGGACACGACTTGGGACGCGGTGGCAGCGTGTAACTGCGGTGGTCGATGTCGCACCGCGCCTCGCCACCGATCAGCGCGCAGCCGATGTTGTGAGTCGGGGTCTTGAACTCCGACTGGTGCTTGGTCGCGGCCGACGTCGCCACGGCCGCGCCCGCGACCGGCGCGGCGGTGGCGGCCAGCCCCAGCACGATCACAAGCGACTTGCGCACCGGGCAATCCTAGCGGCGTCGCTGGCGTCCAAGAAGTCCGAGAAGAAGTCCTGAGCGGCGGTCTCAACCCGGTCTCGACCCGGTCCTAAACCCATTGAACCGGCGCAATGTCGCCCCTACCTTGGCCGACGCCATGAATATGACCACGCCCCCGCGCACCCGCCTCCTTGCCATCTTCGCCGTCCTCTGCGGACTGCTCATCGCCGCCCCCATGGCGCACGCCGTCGTCTTCAACACCTGGATCGGCTTGACCGGCCTCCAGGCCCCCACGCCAAGCTGGGTCCGGGACTACTCGACCGGGACGCCGCCGACCACGGTGTTCGCCGGTACCGACGGCGACGGTGTCTACTTCAGTCCTGCCTCCGGGGTCCCCGGGACGTGGTCGAAGATGGGCACGCTGCCGGCCGACGCGCGGCAGGTGTACCAGGTCTACACGGGCAACGGGAAGATCTACGCGGTGACCGGCGGTGGGCTGTTCTCGACGCCCTCGGCGAGCCCGTCGGCGTCGTGGACGCGCGACGGCGGCGAAGCCGTGGTCGACGGCGGGCTCGGCGCGGTCCCGCAAGCCGTGATGTCGCTGACCGCGGGGCCGATGCTCGCCGGTACGGTCTCCGACGGCGTCTGGCGCAGCGTCGACGGCGGCAACACGTGGACGCCGCCGGCCGACGACAACGGCATGCCGCAGGACGAGACGGTCTGGCACTTCGCGAGCTTCTTGAACTTCGTCTGGGCGGCGACCTCGGACGGCATCTACCGCTCGGCCGACCAGGGCGCGACGTGGACGCTGGCCAGCGATGGGATCCCGTTCGGCGACATCACCCTCAACATCTTCCAGGACGGCAAGATCCCGACCGTCTTCTACGCAGCGACGAGCAACGGCGTCTACCGCACGCTGGATGCCGGCGTCTCGTGGCAGCCGCTGGACCCCGCGGACTTCCCAGGCAACACCCAGGTCCACGACCTCAAGGAGTTCACCGGCGACAAGGAGACGCGGCTCTACGTCGCGACCAACGACGGCGTCTGGGTCGCCACGATGCCCAACATTCCCGCGCCCGGACCGGCCGGCGGCCTGCAGGACCCGCTGTCGGTGACCTGGCGCCACATGACCGAGGACGGACTGGCCGTGGGCCAGTCGCCCAACGACATCTTCTGGGCGCTCACCAACTTCGTCAGCACCCCGGGCACGTTCCTGGGCGGCACCCAGTCAAACGGCGGCTACATGCTGATCATGCAGCCACCGGCCAACAGTGGCCAGGCGGCCGATCTGCCCGGCATCCTCGGACTGCCCACCACGCAGTACCACGTCGGCGACGCGATCGTCGGCACGTCGGGCAACTGGACCGGCACGCCGGACATCGACTACGCCTACCAGTGGCAGCACTGCACGTCGTCGTCGAGTGGCAGCTGCAGCGACATCAACGGTGACGCCGCGACCCATCAGCTGTACGTCTTCACCGCCGCCGATGAGAACGACCACTATCGCGTCTGCGTGACCGCGACCAACGACTTTCCCGAGCCCGTCAAGGCGCTGCATACGGCGTGCAGTGCGGTGTCGAGCCTCGTCATCAACGCGCCGGTCGCGCCGCTTCCGGGCTCCAACCAGCTCGAGGCGCCGACGATCCACGACATCTCGCCCGGTGCCGAGGATGTGCTGCCGACCGAGGGCGACACTCTGAGCGCTCCGCCCGACGGCGCGCTGAGCGGCTGGTCGTTCAACCCGGCCGCGAACCTGGTCGGCTACCAGTGGCAGCGCTGCGATGTCGACGGCAACAACTGCCAGGACATCCCCGGGGCCAAGAGCCAGACCTACGTTCTGACCAGCGCCGACAACGGCGTTGAGCTGCGCGTGATCGTCAAGGGATCCAACAGCCAGGGCGGAACGACCGTGCTGCCGATCAGCGGCGCGACGAACCCGATCATCCCGCTGCCGGCCCAGCAGCTCGCGCCGCCGAAGCTGCTCGGCAACCAGTACGTCGGCAACACACTGACCGGAACGGTCGGCACGTGGAAGAGCCCGAAGACGACGTGGACGCGGCAGTGGGAGCGCTGCGAGCCCGACGGCAGCGACTGCGAGTCGATCTTCGGCGCGAACGGGCCGGAGTACACGCTGACGGCCGACGACTACGGCAACACCGTGCGCCTGCGGGTGACCGGTGATGTCAACGAGTCGTTCAAGCTGCCGCTGGCGGTCGACGCGTACTCGGCGCTGAGCTCGGTGATCCAGTACCGGCCGGGTGTGACGCCGCCGCCACCGGTGCAGCCCGTCCAGCCGACCGCGCCGACGCCGACGCCGACGCCTCCATCTCCGAAGGCGAGCGTCTCGGGGCTGAAGCTGTCGACGACGTCCAAGGGCGGCAAGCTGTCGTTCAAGCTGACGTTGTCGGGCTCGGTCGAGGTCAAGCTCGAGCATGCGGTCAGCGGGCACAAGGTCAAGACGCACTGCGTCGCGGGCCGCAAGCGCCACGCGAAGGCGTGCACGGCCTACAAGACGGTCGAGACCATGTCGGCCAAGCACCTCAAGCCGGGCACGCACAGCCTGACGCTGCTGATCAAGGTCCACGGACACGTGCTGCCGGCCGGGACGTACCGGGCGGTCGTCACGCCGTATGACGCCGGCGGGCATGCGGGAACGTCGCGCACGCTGAAGCTCGTGATCCGCCGGCGCTGAGAACCCTCAGCCCGCCGAGGTGTAGGACGCCGGGGTCGGCCCGGCGTCCTTCGCGCCGGCGATCTGGTCGAGCAGCTGCGCGCCCGACGTGCCGCCGAGCACGCGCAGGCGCGGCAGCGAGTAGCGGTCGTCGGAGTTGTTCGCCCAGCCGGGGATGACGGTCGTCGAGCCGACGAAGCCCGCGTGCTTGACCTCGGCGACCACGGTCGGGTCGTAGTGGCCCGACGGGTAGCAGAACCAGTTGACCTGGACCTTGTAGCGGTGCTGGAGGGTGTGGCGGGCGTCGGCGACCTCGTGCTCGAGCGCCGACGGGCTCAGCGTGACGAGGTCGGCGTGGCTGATGCCCTGGGTGTCAAGCTCCCAGCCGGCGGCGAGCAGCTTCTTGACCTCCTTGCGCGTCAGCCCGCCCTGCGACGGTGGCAGTCCCGTGAGCTGGATGTTCTCGACCCCGGCCCAGTGGTACTTGCGCAGCACCGGCATCGCGCTGGCCTCCTGGGAGTGGTAGCCGTTGTCGAACGTCAGGACGATCGGCTTGCCCTTGCCCAGCGACGCGCCGTGGCGCCAGTGCGCGAGCAGCTGGTCCTGCGTGACGGCGTGCCAGCCGGCGCTCTTGAGCGCCGACATCTGTTCCTTGAACTCCTTGACCGGGACGTAAAGGCCGGGGTAGGGGACCCCGGGCAGCGGGTCGGCGATCACGTGGTACATGAGGACCGGGACGGCGGCGTGGCCGGGGTGGCCGGTCGCGGGCGTGTCGGGCGAGGCGGTGGTCGGGGGCCAGGTGAGGGGCTTGTGGGCCGGGTGTTTGGGCTTGGTGGCCGGCGCGCCGGTGGTCGTTGTTGCGCCGAGGGTGGTGGGGGCGCGGGCGCTCGTGGTGGCGTTCGTTGAGCCGTTGCCACCGACGACGACCGCCGCCACGGCGCCGACGACGACAAGCAGCGCAATGCCGGCCGTCAGGCGCCGGCGGCGCACGACAGCGCGGCGCTTGGCCTCACGGCGAGCTTGGCGTTCTTGCGGGTCCATCGCTGGGAAGCCAACCAGACGGGCGGGACCCGGCGACGCATAGGGTTGGCGCATGGACTTTGGACTCGGCTATTTCCCCACCCACGACGCGATGTCTCCCGGCGCCCTGGCGGCGCTGGTCGAGGAGCGCGGACACGGCTCGCTGTTCTTCACGGAGCACACACACATCCCGGCGAGCCGCGAGACGCCGTGGCCGGCCGGGCCCGAGCTGCCCAAGAAGTACTGGCACTGCTACGACCTGTTCGTCGCCGTCACGGCGGCGATCGCGGCGACGAGCCGGCTGCGCATCGGCACCGGGATCTGCCTGGTCATCGAGCGCGACCCGATCATCACGGCCAAGGAGGTCGCCAGCGTCGACCACCTGTCGGGCGGTCGCTTCGACTTCGGCGTCGGCGCCGGCTGGAATCGCGAGGAGATGGCCAACCACGGCACGGACCCGCGGGTGCGGATGGACGTCATGCGCGAGCGGATCGAGGCGATGAAGGAGATCTGGGCCAACGACGAGGCCAGCTACTTGGGCGCGCACGTGTCGTTCGATCGCATCTGGTCCTACCCCAAGCCCGTCCAGCGCCCGCATCCGCCGATCCTCGTCGGCGGCAACGGCCCGACGGTGCTCGACCGCGTGCTGTCGTTCGGCGACGCCTGGTTTCCCAACGACCTGCGCAACGACACGGTCTACGAGCGCATCGACGAGCTGCGCTCGCGCGCTGACCGGCGGATCGACATCCACCTCGTCGGTTTGTCGGCCAAGCCAGAGGCGATCGAGCGCGCCGCCCAGGCCGACGTCACCCGCGTCATCCGCTGGCTCCCATCGGCCCCCCGCGGCCCCATCGAGGTCGCCCTCGAGCGCTGGGAGCGCGCCATCGCCGACTTCAACGGCGAGTGACGGGCTCGCTCACCGCACGCTGATCAGGTCCACCACGAACACCAGCGTTTCGTCGGGGTCGATGGCGCCGGGGACACCGCGTTTGCCGTAGGCGAGCATCGGGGGGATGGTGATGCGGCGCCGGCCGCCGACGCGCATGCCGGTGACGCCGTCATCCCATCCCTTGATGACCTGGCCCTTGCCGAGCCCGAACTTGAACGTGTTGCCGCGATCCCACGAGGCGTCGAACTGGTCGCCGCTCTTCCACGACACCCCGACGTAGTGGACCTCGACGATCTGGCCGGCGGCGGCCTCATCGCCGTCGCCGACCTCGATGTCGTCCAGCTCGAGCTGGTAGGAGGGGTCCTGGCCGAGCGGGACCGGGACCTCGGGCTTGTCTCGCTCCGGCGCGCTCACCCCTTGATCAGGTCCGCGGCCTTCTCCGCGATCATGATCGTCGGCGCGTTCGTGTTCCCGCGCACCACAGACGGCATCACTGATGCGTCGACGACCCGCAGCCCCGGCACGTTGTGCACGCGCAGCTCGCTGTCGACGACCGGGCCGATCGCACAGGTCGAGGTCGGGTGGTAGACGGTCTGGCAGACCTTGCGCACGAACGCCATCAGGTCCTCGTCGGAGTCGCTGGCCGGCACGTCCCACGGGGCACGCTCGATCGCCTTCAGCGGCGCCTGCTTGGTCATCTCCATCGCGGCCTTCATCCCGGCGAGCATCGACTCGCGGTCGTCCTCGGTCGCCAGGTAGTTGTGCAGGATGCGCGGCTTGGCGTCGGGCAGCAGCCCGCGCAGCGACACCTTGCCGCGGCTCGTCGGCTTGAGCACCACCGGCCCGAACCCGTAGCCGTGGTCGAACGGCGCCGCCAGCCCCTCATCGAAGAACAGCCCGGGCGCGAAGTGGAACTGGATGTCCGGCGCGTCGAGGCCCGGCCGCGTGCGGATGAACATGCCGCCCTCGGCGATGTTCGACGTCAGCGGCCCGCGGCCCTCACCCTCGAGCAGGGCGATGTTCTCCGGCGTCAGCTGCTCGAACAGCGATTCCACGTCGGTCAGGTAGTTGATCGGGACCATCGGGTGGTCCTGGAGGTTCTCGCCGACCGGCAGGTCCTCCCGCACCGGGAGCATCATCGCCTCGAGGTCGGCCGCCGGGCCGATCCCCGACAGCATCATGATCACCGGAGTGTTGTAGGCGCCGGCCGACAGGATCACCTCACGCTCGGCACGGACCTCTTCGACCTGTCCGTTGCGCGAGATCTCGACGCCGACCGCGCGGTCGCCGTCGAACAGGATGCGGTGGGTCAGGGCGCCGGTGATCACGTCGAGATTCGGGCGCGTCATCGCCGGGTGCAGGTAGGCGACGGCGGCGCTACAGCGCAGCCCGTTGCGCTGCGTGACCTGGAAGCGCCCGACGCCCTCCTGGCGGGCGCCGTTGAAGTCGGGGTTGCGCTCGTGACCCGCCGCGACCGCGGCCTCGATCATCGCGTCGGTCAACGGGTGCATCGAGCGGCCCTCGATCACGCTCAACGGCCCGTCGGCGCCGTGGTACTCGTCGGCTCCGCGCTCGTTGGTCTCGGCCTTCTTGAAGTACGGCAGGACGTCGTCGTAGGACCAGCCCTCGGCGCCGTCCGCGGCCCACCCGTCGTAGTCCGCGCGGTTGCCGCGGATGTAGACCATCGCGTTGATCGAGCTCGAACCGCCGAGCATCTTGCCGCGGGGGAGGTAGACGCGGCGGTTGTCGAGGTGCGGCTCGCGCTCGGTCAGCATGTCCCAGTCCAGGCCGGTCTTGAACATCGCCGAGAAGGCGACCGGCATGTGGATCTCCTGGGCGGTGTCGGGGCCGCCTGCCTCGATGAGCGTGACGCTCACATCGGGGTCCTCAGTCAGTCGCGCGGCGAGCACGCAGCCCGCCGATCCCGCTCCGACGATCACGTAGTCCGACATCGCTCCTCCTGATCCTTGATGGACGCCGATCGAGACGGCGCAGGCATTATCCACACCCTCAGTCCTCGCTGAGGTCCTGCTGGGACTTGTGCTGCTCGGCGTGACGCAGGGAGCCGAGCGCGGCGGAGATGACGACGACGAAGCCCATCGCCCACAGCACGCTGAGCAGCGTGAACGCGACGCCGATCGCGCCGTACTCGGAGGCCGACTTGTCGATCTGACGCGGGATGTAGATCGCCGCACCGATCTCGACCGCCGTCATGCCGATCGCCGTCAGCCCCGCCTGCAGGAACAGCGCGCGCCACGCGACGCGCCCGGCCAGCAGCACGTACGGCGTCACGAGCCACAGCGCGAACGCTCCGGCGACCGAGAACACGAGGCCGATCGTTCCGTGCAGGAGACCGTGGAGGATCGGATGCAGCGCCAGCCAGAAGCTGAGCAGCAGCAGCCACCGCAGGCAGTGGATCGTCCCGTAGCGGACCCCCAGCCGCGGCAGATCCCAGCTGAGCTCGAAGATCCGCTGCATCCGGCGGGCGAAGCTCAGCGACGAGAAGAGGACGACCAGGACGCCGACGACCGACAGCGTCGTGCCGCCGCCGCTGCCGGTGAACGCGTTGCGGACCGCCTGGGCGCCGGCGCCCGACAGGCCGAAGCGGTGGACCACGTCGTCGGCGAACGAGCGCCCGCTGCGCGGTGTCAGCGCGGACACCACGATCAGCAGCGGGATCAGGGCGCTGAACGCCTGTGCGCCGACCACGAGCCCGCGGTCGATGAACTGCATCTCCGTCAGGCGCCCGAGGATGCGCTCGACCCAGCCGACACCCCACTTGATCAGCCGCTCGAACATTCGCGCGGCACATGTTCACCCATCGCGGGTGACGCCGGGTCCTCCCCCGGCCGCGGACCATGTCCGTATGACGGCGTATGAGATCAGCGTCAAGGGCCTGGTCAGCGACGACCTGCTCGCCGATCTCGAGGGACTGGAGAGCCGCGAACAGCCGGCCCTGACGATCCTGCGCGGCGACGTCGATGGTCCGGGCGGCCTACGCGAGCTACTCGACCGGCTGTCGGATCGCGGGCTGGAGCTGGTCGAGGTACGGCAGGTCGAGGGCCGTGGGTGACTTCTACGAGATCCGGATCCGCGGCGGCCTCGACGACGCGACGCGAGACCGGCTGGCCGACACGGTCGGCGCGCTGCAGCCGTGCGAGACGGTGATGCGCGGGCCGATCGCCGATCAGGCCGAGCTGCGCGGCGTGCTGGCGCGGCTGGCCGAGCTCGGCTGCGAGCTGATCGCCGCGCGGCCGATCACGGCCCGCGGCGCGCAGCGCTGAGGCCCGTCGACGCGACCAGCCCGAGGTCGCGGGCGCGCTGCACCGCCTCGCGGCGGCTGGAGACCTCGAGCTTGCGGTAGATGCTCTTGAGGTGGCTCTTGACCGTATTGACGGTCACGAACAGCTCGGCGGCAATCTCGGTCGACGACAGTAGCGTCGGCAGGTAGCGCAGCACGGTCAGCTCGCGGGTCGACAGCGGGTCGTGCAATGGCGCGACGCCGTCGTCGGTCGCCGCGGCTCCCGAGCGGGCCAGTTCGAGGACCTCGGCGATGAGCGACCGGTGCGCCGTGCCGACGCGCAGCAGCCGCTGCAGCACGGCCTCCAGCCCGTCGAGCGCCACGGCGAGCCCCAGTCTCACGCCCTCGGGCTCGGCGAGGTCGAGCGCCTGTTCGGCGAGGCGCTGGGCCTGGCCGTGGTCGCCCTCGGCCTCGGCGGCGGCCGCGGCGATCGCCGCGGCGGCGACCGCGCACGGCAGCGTCGCGTATTCGTCGCCGGCCGCGGCGCGGCCCTGGGCCAGGGCCTCGTCGCTGCGCGCCAGGGCCAGTAGTGCCGTCGCGCGCGCGACGCCGACCGCGCTGCCGCCGCGGCGGTCCGGCACGACCGCCACCTGGGCCAGCGCCTCCTGCGGCCGGCCGGCACGGACGAGCAGGTCGGCGACCTGCGCATGCCCGAGATCGGCGAGCCGCTGCGGCACCTCCCAATCGTGCAGTGCGGCGCGCAGCCGGTCGCAGGCCGCGAGCGCCGCAGGGGCGGAGCCGAGCAGCGCGACGCGGGCGTTGACGAGTTCGACCTCGAGCGCGCGCAGGCGGCCGTGGGTCGACGGGTCGGCGTCGATCGCGCTGCGCGCGGCGACGAGCTGGTCGCCCGCTGCTTCCAGGTCGCCGACCTCGGCCGCGACGAGTGCCTCGGCCAGCAGCGCCGATCCGGGCGGCCCGTCGTCATCGCCCGCCCGCGCGACCGCGGCCCGGGCGGCGCGCCGCGCGCCGCTCAGCTCACCGTCGAGGGCGTGTAGCCACGCGCGCTCGCCGCCGGCGCTGGCCTCGAGCTGGGCGTCGTCGCCCGCGCGCGCGAGCCGGCCGGCGACGGCCAGGTGCAGCGCCGCGTCGCTGTCGCCGTCGGCGCCGCACAGGCGGCCGAGCTCGAGCGCCGCGAGCGCCTGCGCGTGGCGCCCGCGCGCCGGATCGTCGTCGCCCGCCGCCGCGATCACGGTCCACTGGCGCAGCGCGGTTGCCACATCGCCGTCGCGCCCCGCGCGCCGCAGCCGCACCACCGCCAGGTCGCGCGCGAAGCGCGCCCGGCGCGCGCCCGCCACGCGCGCTCGCATCGTGACGGCCGTGCGCAGATGGCCGTCCGCCTCGCCGCGCTCGTCGTTGTCGAGGGCGCGCGCGGCGGCCACCAGCGCGGCGTAGGGCCGCACCGTCAGCTCCGCGCGCGGGAATCCCCGCAGCGCGGCGTCGAGCAGCGGGCCGTCGTGCGCGCGCAGCGCGAGCCAGTGGTCGGCGGCGATCGCCGTCACGCGATCCCAGTCGTGGGCCTGTGCGCTGTGACGCAGCGCCGTGCGCACGTCGTCGCGGTCCAGGAACCACGCCGCCGCACGCCGGTGCTGGCGCGCGACGGCCTGCGGACCGCGGCGCGCGAGCTGGGCGCGCAGCAGATCGGCGAGCAGGGCGTGGTAGCGAAACCAGTCGCCGCGACGGTCGAGCGGGATCACCAAAGCGTTGGCGGCGACGAGGTCGTCGAGTACCGCTGCGGCGTCGTCGCGGCCGGTCAGCGCATTGGCCAGCGAAACGCTGACCCGGTCGGCGACCGACGTCGCGAGCAGCAGCTCGCGGGCGCTCTCGGGCTGACGCTCGAGCACCTCGTCGATCAGGTAGGCGACGACCGCGCGGTCGTCGCCGGCAAAGTCGGCCACGAACGCCTCGGGGTCCGCGCGCCCGGCCAGCGAGAGCGCCGCCAGCCGCAGGCCCGCCGCCCAGCCCTCGGTGCGCTCCCACAGCAGCGCCAGCGCGCCGCTCGACAGCGCGATGTCGTGGCACGCCAGCAGCTCGCCCGCCTCGTCGAGCGTGAACGCGAGGTCGTCGCCGCGGATCTCCGTCAGCGTCCCGGCCAGCCGCATGCGGTGCAGCGCCAGCCCGGGGTCGATCCGGCTCGACAGTACGATTCGGGGCGCCGACGGCTCGGCCAGCAGCCGCGACAGCACCTGGCGCGTGCTGTCGGAGTCGGCGAGGTGCAGGTCGTCGAGGACGAGCGTCCGCCCGCGCCGGCGCGGCCCGCTCGCGAGTACGAGCACCCGGTCGGCGAGCTCGTCGGCGCTCGCCGGAGCGTCGTCGTGGCGGGGAGCGGCGCCGAGCGCCGGCGCCAGTCTGTCCCACAGCCCGCCGACGCTGCCGGCGGCGGCGTCGAGCGTTGCGATCCGCACGTGCCCGTCGCCGCGCTGCGCCGCCCACGTCTGGAGCAGCACCGTCTTGCCGGCGCCGGCCGGCCCGGTGACGACGGTGAGCGGCGCGGCGTCCCGGGCATGGAGCCTGTCGATCAGGCGCCGGCGGATGATCATCGCGCGCCGGTCGTGCGTAGCGGCCCCCGCACGGTCGCTCATCGGCGGACCGTATCGCGTCACCCCGGCCGGGTGACGCTCGCTCACCCTCTTCTAGCCGACCGTGCGAGCCATGTCCGTAACCTCAGATCCCGCCGGCGACGATGGACCGTTCAAGGGCGCGCGGGGCAACGCCTGGATCGCGTTCGCCGCGATCGTCCTGTTCCTCACCGGCGGATTCGGCGTCCTCTACGGCCTGGCGGCGATCCTCAACAGCCACCAGGTCGCCAACATCGGCAGCGGCCACGGCGTCGTCGTCTGGAGCACCACCGGCTGGGGCTGGGTCTCGATGATCGTCGGCGCGATCCAGATCCTGACCGCGATGGGGCTCTACACGGCGTCGAACCTGTCGCGCGTGGTGGCGATCGTGTTCGCCGCCATCAGCGCGCTGGCGCAGTTCGGAACGGTGACCGCGTTCCCGCTGTTCTCGCTGCTGATCATCACGCTCGACGTGGTCGTCATCTACCAGCTCGCCGTGAACTGGGAGGAGCGCCCGAGCTAGCCCGAGTTGTAGCCGTCCTTGACGCCGGTCCAGAACGCCTTGACGATCTTGTCGCTCGAGGCACCGAGCGCCGTCGCGTCGTCGCCGATGTTGCTGACCGCGACCTGGAACGCGCCGATCGAGCTCGACAGGGCGCTGATGTCGCGCGACTTGACGGCTTCCTTGACGCCGTCGAACGCGGTCGTCAGCGACGCCTTGGTCGAGTCGACCTCCTTCTTGAGCTGACCGCTCTTGTCCTTGACGTTCTTCTCGACGTCCTGGAGCGCCGCCTGGAGGTCCTTCACGCCGCTCTCGACGTCGGCGACGCTGCTGGCGCTCGTCAGCTCCTTGGCTGCCTTGCCGACCTTCTCGCCGTTGCTCTTGGCGACGTCCTGCGGCGAGCTCGACGAGCCGCATGCCGCGGCGCCGATGGCGAGCGCGGCGACGACCAGCGCGGCCGCGCTGCGTCTCACGTCGCGGCCTCTTGCTGGGCCTTGCGCAGCAGCAGCGCGAGCATGATCTCCATCAGCCCCTGGAGGATCAGCGTGACGCCGACGATCACGACCAGCGTGCCGAGCCCGACCTTCGAGTTCGACAGCAGGATGATCCCGGCGACGAGCACGACGAGGCCCCAGATCGCGTGCCACACGCGGCCCGCGCGCACGACGATCGCGCGGACGATCTCCAGCGCCCCGAGCAGGCACAGCCAGAACCCGAGGATCCAGACCAGGACCTGGCTCGACTTGCCGGGATCGACGATCAGCAACAGCCCGACGAGCAGCGCCAGGATCCCGATCAACAGCGCCACGATCCGCAGCCCGGTCGGCGTGTCCTCCGGGGCCGCGACGGCGTTGAGCAGGCCGACCGCGCCCCAGAACGCGAGGTAGGCGCCGAACAGGACGCCGATGACGGTCAGCGTCGGCTTGGGCCACACCATCGCGGCAATGCCGATCGCGATCGAGATGGCGCCGACGACCGCCAGCACCCACCACGAGATCCTGATCGGAGGCTCGTCGCTTGTCCGCACCACGGTCACATCGACGGTATCGCTCATGATCGCGCGATCCTACGTCAGTCCGGCTTCTTCTTGTGGCGGCGCGCGATCAGCCATGCCGTCAGGTAGCCGGCCGCGACGGCGAGCCCGATGACGAGGATCAGCGGCGTCTTCCACGAGGTCACGATCCAGTTGACCTTGACCTCCTGGGAGTTGAGCAGCGCGAACAGGATCGCGATGCCGGCGATGATCGCGATCGCGATCTGGCGGTTGCGATCGTCCTGGCTCTTCTTGACGGCCGGGTCGGAGAGTCCGGGGTCCGGCGGCAGCGTAGGACCCGGTTGTTGCCCACTCATCGGCTGAGTGTTGCGCAACCCGCGCCGTCGCGCATGGGCAGCATGTTCTCGCCCCGCTTGGCGGCGTGAACGATCACGCGTGCAGGGAGCGCCCGGCCGCGGACTCCATCTCGGCGATGAGTTCCTCGAGCGGGCGGTCGGCGATCGATTCGGGGATCCGGATCGGTGCCCGGCCCCGTCGACCCGACAGCCGCAGGTTCAAAGCGATGAAGCGCGAGGTGGTCGCAATCGCGCTCACACGGTTCGGCATCACCGCGAGCCACCGCTGCTTGCCGCGCTCCCCGATCGACACCGCGCTGACGTCCTCCCAGCGCAGCGTCCACAGCGTCGCCACGATCCCCTCAGAGGTGAAGACGATCCGCGGCGGCCCGTCGGCACCGGCACGCTGAGCGATCGCCATGATCGCCAGCAACCATCCGAGGAGGACGATGCCGACCACGTAGACGACGCGGAACACCGGGTCGTCGTCGAAGACCAGCGCCGCGACCAGGACGACCATCAGCCCCGGTATCCACACCTGCCACGGCAGCCCGAGCAGCTTCGGGGTCTTGAGCTCCATGCCGCCAGTGAATCTAACCCGCGCTGGGCGTAGCATCGGCCCATGTCTGAGACCACGCTCGGCAGCGAGTGGGCGCGCGCCCTGTCGGAGAAGGACTTCGACGGCCTCGCCGAACTCCTGCATCCGCAGATCGACTTCCGCGCGCTGACGCCGCGACGCAGCTGGGAGGCCGATGACCCGGAGGCGCTGATCACGGGCGTGCTGCGCGTGTGGTTCGACGACTCCGACGAGATCGAGACGCTCGAGCGGGTCGAGACCGACGCGTTCTCCGATCGCGAGCGGGTCGGCTACCGCTTCCGCGGTCACAACGCCGACGGGCCGTTCGTGGTCGAGCAGCAGGCCTATCTGGCGCAGCGCGACGGCAAGATCGGCTGGATGCGCGTCATCTGCTCCGGTTTTCGTCCCGCCTGACCCGGCGACGTTAGGGTCGCGTTAGCAACACGACCCAGGACCGGGGTGAAGAGGATGCGCCGCAGACCGCGCTACGCGGATGGGCTCGGCGCCGACATTCGGCGGCTCGTTCGCGTCGTCGGCGAGTGTCACCAGCGGGGCGTCGGCGGTCGCCGACCGCGCGGTCAAGGGCGTGTTCACGATCAGCACCGACGGCACCCACACGACGACGGTCGTGATCGAGAACGACACGAGCTTTGCGGGCGGCGGGACCTGCCTGGGGCGCGCGCAGATCTACCAGATCGGCTGACCGGTTCTACACTGGCAGCCATGACCGACATCGGCGACGGACAGTTCCACAGGGGCCAGCCGGTCTGGGTGATGGAGGACGACGGCTCGCAGCGCCCCGGCGTCTACGTCGGCGAGGGTGAGACGAGCGCCTGGTTCGGCGGCCCGCCGACGGTCATGGTCGTCCACCCCGAGACCCAGTCGGGCGAGCTGGTCGCGATCGACCGCGTGATCCCGCGCGACGAGGGGTGATCTGACGGTGCTCGACGCAGAGGCGGCCGCGCGCTTCCCGGACGAGTGGTACGCGGCCTGGAACGCCCACGATCTCGATGAGATCCTCAGCCACTACGACGATGACATCGTGTTCGTCTCGCCGTTCGTCGTCGCGCTCAACGACGACCCGACCGGCACGCTGCACGGCAAGGACGCCCTGCGCGCCTACTTCTCGCGGGCCCTCGAGCGCTTCCCCGACCTGCGCTTCCAGCCGATCGCCACGCTCGTCGGCGTCGATTCGGTGACGCTGCACTACGTCAGCGTTCAGGACCGGCTCGCAGCCGAGGTGATGACGCTCGGACCCGGTCACAAGGTCGTCTCGGTCCTCGCCCACTACGGGTGAAATACTTGGTGGCGTGACCGACCACAGCACGGTCTTCCGTGGTGGGCGAGTCGTCGGAGCCGACGGATCCTTCGACGCCGATGTGCTGGTCGTGGGCGAGCGGATCGCCGCCGTCGGCCAGATCGAGGACAACGGCGCCACCGTCGTCGACGCATCGGGTTGCCTGCTGCTGCCGGGCCTGATCGACAACCACACCCACCTGACGATGCCGTTCATGGGCACGTGGTCCTCCGACGACTACGACACCGGCACGCAGGCCGCCGCCGCCGGCGGGACGACCTGCCTCGTCGACTTCGCGATCCAGCAGGAGCCGGAGTCGCTGCAATCGGCGCTCGACCAGTGGCACGGCCGCGCCGACGGCGCCGCCCACGTCGACTACGGCTTCCACATGGCGATCAGCGCCGCCACTCCGGCGGCGATCGACGACATGGAGGCGATGGTCCAGGCCGGCGTCACGTCGTTCAAGCTGTTCATGGCCTACAAGGGCGCGCTGATGGTTCGCGACGACGAGATGGCGGCCGTCATGGAGCGCGCGCGCGACCTCGGCGCGCTCACGATGGTTCACGCGGAGAACGGCGACCTCGTCGACCTCTACGTCTCCCGCGCGTTGGCGGCCGGAGACACGTCGGCGATCAACCACGCGCTGACGCGGCCCGAGATGGTCGAGGCCGAGGCGACCGATCGCGCGGCCCGGATCGCCGAGGCGGTCGGCACGCAACTGTTCGTCGTCCATGTGACGTGCGCCGCTGCGGCGGCCGAGATCGAGGCGGCGCAGCAGCGCGGAGCGCCGGTGACGGGCGAGACGTGCACCCAGTACCTCGTCAACACGATCGACGACCTGCGCAAGCCGGGCGTGCAGGGCTGTCGCTACATCTGCTCGCCGCCGCTGCGCGACGCCGCCAACCACGCGCCGCTCTGGGACTACCTCGACCGCGGCGTGCTCGAGAGCGTCTCGACCGACCACTGCCCGTTCAACGATGAGCAGAAGTCCCGCGGCCTAGACGACTTCTCGCTCGTCCCCAACGGCCTGCCGGTCATCCAGCACCGCCTCGCCAAGCTGTGGGACGAAGGCGTCGTGGCGGGCCACATCACGCCCGAGCAGCTCGTCGACCGTACGAGCACGACGGTCGCGCGGCGCTTCGGCCTGACCGACAAGGGCTCGATCACGCCCGGCAAGCACGCCGACATCGTCGTCTTCGACCCCAGCGCCCCCAAGCCGTACGGCACGGCGACGTCGTTCATGAACGTCGATTACGACCTCTACGAAGGCGAGACCGCGAGCGCGTCGGTGCGCCAGACGTACTGCCGCGGGACGCTCGTCTACGACCAGGGGGAGATCAAGACCTCGCCCGGCCACGGCCGCTTCGTGGCGCGGGCCACGACCGCCCCGCACGTCGTCACCGCATGACGGTGGCGCTGTCGATCGACGTCGACGGCGTCCTGGCCGACCTCGACGAGCTCGCGACGGCCAGCGGCGGCAAGCACGCGGGAGCCAAGCGCCTGGCGTGGTCGGCCGACTGGCGCGCCGCACGCGCGTGGCTTCAGAGCAAGCTCGACGAGCTGCCCGGATTGACGGTCGACCGCGACGAGGCCGGCAACCTGTGGGCGCACCTGCCGGGCGAGCGCGACGAGTTCATCATCGTCGGCTCGCACATCGACGCCGTGCCGTCGGGCGGGTGGCTCGACGGCGCGCTGGGGATCCTGACCGCGCTGGGCACGATGCGCGCGCTGGCCGCGCTCGGCTCGCCGCCGCCGCTGTCGGTGGCGCTGGTCGACTGGGCCGACGAGGAGGGCGCGCGCTTCGGGCGCTCGCTGCTGGGCTCGTCGGCCGTCGCGGGGACGCTCGACCCCGACGAGGTCCGCGACCTGCTCGACGCCGACGGCATGCGGCTCCAGGAAGCGCTGGCCGAGAACGACATCGACCTCGACGGCGCTGGGGCGGCCTCCGAACGCCTCGACGGTGCGCTGGCCTACTTCGAGCTGCACATCGAGCAGGGCCCGGTGCTGCTGGACACCGGGCGGCTCGCGTCGGCGGTCGCGGGAACGGTCGGCGATGAGCGCTTCCTCGTGAACTTCGCCGGACAGTCGGCGCACGCCGGCTCGACGCCGATGCACCTGCGCCGCGACACGCTCGCGGCGGCGGCGACGGCGTCGCTGGAGATCCGCGACGTCGGCATCCGCAACGGCGGCGTCGCGACCGTCGGTTCGATCCGCTCCGAGCCGGCGGTGATCACCGCCGTCGCGGGCGCCAGCGAGATGATGCTCGACATGCGCCACCTCGACGCGGCGACGCTCGCGGCGATGGCACGCGAGTGTCAGGCGGCGTGCGAGGACGCGGCGGCGAAGTTCGACTGCACGGTCGAGATCCGTCGCGTCTTCGGTGCGACGCCGACGCCGTTCGCGCCGCAGCTCGTCGCGCTCGCGCGGGCGTCGGTCGAGGCGGCCGGGGGCGGCGACGGGGAGCCGATCCCGAGCGGGCCGCTGCACGACGCGACCGAGATCGGCCGGCGCGTGCCGACGGTGATGATCTTCGCGCAGTCCGACCCGCCGCTCTCGCACACGGAGGTGGAGGACTCGCCCGGCGACGCCCTGCGCGTCGCGATCGAGGCATACGGCCGCACGGTGGCCGGCGCCCTGGACCTGATCGCGGCCGGCGATCTCGAGAAGGAGTAGCAATCGATGGACTTCGGCGTCGTCCTGCAGACCGACCCGCCCGCCCAGCGGGTCATCGACCTGGCCAAGCGCGCGGAGACCTACGGGTTCTCGCACGCGTGGACGTTCGACTCGCACCTGCTGTGGGAGGAGCCGTTCGTCATCTACAGCCGGATCCTCGCCGAGACCCACCGGCTGACCGTCGGGCCGATGGTCACCAACCCGGCGACGCGCGATTGGACGGTCACCGCGTCGCTGTTCGCGACGCTCAACGAGATGTACGGCAACCGGACGGTCTGTGGGATCGGGCGCGGCGACAGCGCGGTGCGGGTCATCAACGGCTCGCCGGTCAAGCTCGCCGAGCTGCGCGAGTGCGTCCAGGTGATCCGCGGGCTGGCCAACGGCGAGTCGGTCGACTACAAGGGCACGACGCTGCGGTTCCCGTGGAACCCCGACTCGCGGCTGGAGGTCTGGGTCGCGGGCTACGGGCCGCGCGCGCTGGCGACGGCCGGCGAGGTCGGCGACGGGTTCATCCTCCAGCTCGCCGACCCGACGATCACGCAGTGGTCGATCGCGACGGTGCGCGAGGCGGCGGTCGCTGCCGGTCGCGATCCCGACGCGATCACGATCTGCGTCGCCGCGCCGGCCTACGTCTCCGACGATCTCGCCCACGCCCGCGACCAGTGCCGCTGGTTCGGCGGGATGGTCGGCAACCACGTCGCCGACATCCTGCGCCACCACGGCCCCGACGCCGGCGGCGTGCCGGCCGCGCTCACCGACTACATCACCGAGCGCGAGGGCTACGACTACAACGAGCACGGACGTGCCGGCAACACGCACACGACGTTCGTCACCGACGAGATCGTCGACCGCTTCTGCCTGATCGGCCCGCCGGCGGCACAGATCGCGCGGCTGCAGGAGCTCGAGGCGCTCGGCGTCGACCAGTTCGCGCTGTACCTCCAGCACGACGACAAGGACGGGACGCTTCAGGCCTACGGCGAGCGCGTGATCCCGTTCGTGTCCGAGCGGGTCGCAGCGAAGTCCTGAGGGGGCGCGAACGTCCCGGACTGTTGCCCATACGGGGTAGTCAGGGACGTTCGCGGTCAGCTGACGCCCATGTGGGCGCCGGCGTCGGTCAGCACCTCGCCGAGGCCGGCGGCGATCTCGTCCAGCAGCGCGGCGTCGCTGATGAGCGGCGGGGCGATCTGAAGCGTGCTGTCGCCGCGGTCGTCGCAGCGCGCGATCAGGCCGGCCTCGCGCAACCGGCGGGGCAGGAAGCCGCGCAGCAGGTCGTCGCGCTGGGCCTGGTCGAAGCGGGTGTTGTCGCTGTCGGCGACGAGCTCGAAGGCCCAGAAGAAGCCGCGGCCGCGAACGTCGCCGACGATCGGCAGACTCAGCAGCTCGCGTAGCCGCGACTCGAGGTGGCCCTCGAGCCCGCGGACGTTCTCGAGGATGCCGTCGCGCTCGAAGATCTCGATGTTGGCCAGTGCGATCGCCGCGGCGACCGGGTGGCCGCCAAACGTGATGCCGTGGCGGAACGTCTGGTTGCGCTCGATCAGCGGTTCGACCACGCGGTCGCCGGCGACGACGGCGCCCATCGGTGCGTAGGCCGACGTCAGTCCCTTGGCCAGCGACACGAGATCGGGCGCGACACCCTCGCGGTCGATCGCGAACCACTCGCCGAGGCGCCCGCAGCCCGAGATGACCTCATCGGCCATCAGCAGCGCGCCGTACCTGTCGGCCAGCTCGCGCAGGCCCTTCCAGTAGCCCGGCGGGGCGACGAGGCAGCCGCCGGCGTTCTGGATCGGCTCGGCGATGATCAGCGCGACCTCGTCGGCGCCGGCGGCGACGATCGCCTCTTCGACCTCGGCCAGCAGCCGCGCGCAGAACGCCTGCGGGTCGTCGCCGTCGGGGGCGCGGAACGCGTTGGTGTTGGAGACGTGACTCACGTCGATCGGTGCCCGGCCGAACGGCGCCTTGAAGCGATCGACGCCGGTGAACGACAGCGCGCCGAGGGTGACGCCGTGATAGGCGATGTCGCGCGCGATCGCCTTCGTACGCTGCGGCTGGCCGTTGGCCAGGTGGTACTCGCGACACAGCTTCCACGCCGCCTCGACGGACTCCGAGCCGCCGCTGGTGAAC
This sequence comes from uncultured Actinomycetes bacterium, assembly GCA_963766605.1. Lineage (GTDB taxonomy): Bacteria > Actinomycetota > Thermoleophilia > Solirubrobacterales > Solirubrobacteraceae > AC-49. Next base: position 865,594 of record CAVYAT010000001.1, on the reverse strand, counting down.
AGCACGCGGTTGAGGTCCCCCGGCGCGAGTTCGGCGAGCTTGGAGGCCAGGTCGATCGCCGGCGGATGGGCGCTGGCCCAGTTCGTGTTGAAGGCCAGCGTCGTCAGCTGCCGGCCGGCGGCGGCCGTCATCTCCTCGCCGTAGCTGTAGCCGATCTGGGCGCAGAACAGGCTCGACAGCGCGTCGATGTAGCGCTTGCCGCGCGTGTCGAACACGTACGGGCCCTCGCCGCGCTCGATGACCAGCAGGTCGTCGATCGTCGGCGGCGCGAAGTGCTGGAGCAGATGCTCGCGCGCGGCGCTCTGGAGTCGGTCGTGCTCGGTGGCGGCCATGCGCGCCACTGTAGGTGCGTGGCCATCACGCTGTCCACCGGCCGCTGTGTCCAATCCTGAGCGAACGGGGTAGGCCACATCGTCGCAGTGCCGTCGCCGCGCCCCGCGTTGACTACGTCGCGATACGGGCGTACGGTCGAACGCAATGACTGAACACGTCGATCTGGCGATGCGCTACCACGCGGCATGGGCCGCTCACGATCCGGACGCGATCATCGCCATGCACACCGAGGACACCGTCTTTCACACGCACGGCATGGGCGAGGCAGCGGTCGGTGCGCCCGCGACGCGCGACGCGATCGTCGCGCTGTTCGCGCTGGCGCCAGATCTGCATTTCGAGACCAAGACGGTCCACTTCGGTGAGGGGCACATCGTGACCGAGTACGTCGTCTCCGGAACGTCCAACGGCGCCGCGTTTGCCGTCGACGGCCTCGACGTCTTCCAGATCCGCGACGACCTCGTCGCCCGCAAGGACACCTACATGGACACGGCGGGACTCCAGCAGCAGCTGGGGGCGGACGTCGGCCTCCAGGCCGCGGGTACCTGATCCCCCGCACCGGCGTTCCCGGCGCGGGCGGTCATTAGCCTGGGCGGGTGCGGATCTCGATTCTCGCGTTGGCAATCGCGGTGGCGCTGGGCGTCGCGGGCGTCTCGCTGGCGGGTGTGCCCCGGGCGGCCGGGCCGCACTGGGTGGCCTCGTGGGCCGCGAGCCCGAGCGACGCAAGCCGGACGCAGCCGTCGCTGGACGGTCAGACCGTGCGGATGATCGTCGCGCCGCATCTCGGCGGCCAGACGCTGCGCGTGCACCTCAGCAACCGCTTCGGCAGGCAGCCGATCGTCCTCGACCACGTCACGGTCGGCCTGGAGGCCGATGGCGCGGCGCTGGTCGCCGGCTCGCAGCGGCCGGTGACGTTCGGGGGCGCCGCGGCGGTGACGATCGCTGCCGGGCAGGACGCAGTCAGCGACCCGGTCGACCTGACGTTCGCGGCCTTCCAGAACCTTGCGGTCAGCGTTTACGTCGCGGGGACGATCGCCAACCCGACCGAGCACCGCCTCACCCGCCAGACGAATTATCTGAGCCCGGCCGGCAGCGGCGATCACGCGTCCGACGGCGCCGCCACCGCGTTCACCCAGACCACCGCCGGGACGTTCTCCAACGGCTGGTACTTCCTCGACGGGATCGATGTCCAGGCGTCGGCGTCGGCCGGCGCGATCGTGACGCTCGGCGACTCGATCACCGACGGCTACCGCGGCAATCGCTCGCCGGGCGTCGAAAGCACGGCCGGCATCGACAAGAACGTCCGCTACCCCGACTATCTCGCCCGCCGCGTGATCGACGTCGGCTCGCGGATGTCGGTGGTCAACGCGGGGATCGGTGGCAACCAGATCCTCAAGGGCGGCGGAACGGGTGGGCCGAGCGCAATCGCGCGGCTGCGCTCCGACGCGATCAACCAGGCCGGCGTCACCGACGTGATCGTGCTCGAGGGCATCAACGACCTGGGCTTGGCCGGGGCCAGCGCCAATCAGGTCAACACGGGGCTCAAGCGGATCGTGATGATCCTGCACCAGGCGGGGCTGCGCGTCCAGCTCGGCACGATCACGCCGGCCGAGGGCACCGCGTCGAAGTCCGGGCGCTACGGCAGCGCGGCCACGAACAAGATCCGCACGACGATCAACACCTGGATCCGCCGCCAGCGCTACTCCGACGGCGTGATCGACTTCGACCGGGCGGTCCGCGACCCCGCCCGCCCGGGCCACCTCAAGCCCGCCTACGACGGCAGCGACCACCTGCACCTGAGCGCCGCGGGCTACCGCGCGATGGCGGCGGCGATCCCGCTGGGCCTGCTGGGCGTGCGCGCGCCGGGCTGAGCGCAGGCTTTGTAACACTGCGGCGCGTTCGTGCAACCTAGGCCGCGATGGACGCCGAGGCGCTCTACCGTCGCCACCGTGAGGAGCTGCTCGTGTTCTTCGCGAGGCGCACCGCCGACGCACAGATCGCGCTCGACCTGTGGGCCGAGACCTTCGCGCAGGCGGTCGTCGGCCTGCGGCGGTTTCGCGGGACGAGCGAGGCAGAGGCCGGTGCGTGGCTGTACGGGATCGCCCAGCGCCAGCTGGCGCAGTTCTACCGCCGCGGGGCGATCGAGCAACGGGCCCTGCGGCGGCTGCGGCTTGAGCGCCCGCCCGCGACGCCGGAGGCGCTGGCCGAGATCGAGCACCGCGCCGGCCTGCGCGAGCTGCGAGGCGAGCTGGCGACGGCGCTGGCCCAGCTCAGCGAGCCGGTGCGAAGCGCGGTGGCGCTGCGGGTCGTCGAGGAGCTGCCCTACGGCGATGTCGCGCAGCGGCTGGGCATCAGCGAAGGCGCGGCGCGGGTGCGCGTATCGCGCGGGCTGGCCGCGCTCGGCGAGTTGCTGGACCGACCCACGACGAAGGCGATGACGCGATGACCGACGAGCTCGACGTCTACCTGGACGAGTTCGGCCGTGGGTTGGTGGACTCGACGCAGCGCCTGCGCCGCCGCCGACGCCGTCGCCGCGTTGCAACCGGCGCGGCGGTGGTGATCGGCGCAGCGGCGATGGCGGTGGTTCTGGCCGGCGTGCCGGGCGGCGGTCAGGTCGACGTCATCGCACGGGCCCGCGCGCAGCTGACTCCGGGCCGGGACATCATTCACATCGTCATGACGACCTCGGCGCACGGCGGGCCCGGCGCGCTCGCCTTCGCCCGCCAGCCGCCCACAGAGACCTGGTCGACCGACGACCCGCTGCGCTGGCGGATGACGCAGCGCATCCCGCCGCCGTTCCCGCGAAAGCCCCACCAGGGCTTCGGCGTGGGGTTTGGCTACGACGGGTACCCGATCTACGGCCTCGTGCAATACACGTTCGCCGACGGCCGACTGCGGTCGTACAACCCGGCGCGCGACATGATCACGGTCTACCCGCGGTCGACGGCCCAGCAGGCGGTGCCGAGCCAGTTCTTCGGACTGGCGCGGGGCAGCGGCGATCCGGCCGCGCAGCTGCGCGCGGCGCTCGCGACCGGGAAGGTCGTTGACGAGGGAACGCGCGTGGTGCGCGGTCGCACGGTGCGCCGGCTCGTCGCCACGCACCTCCCGGGCCGTCACGGCCTGCGGTTCGTCTACGACGTCGACCCGACGACGTTCGCGCCGGTCGACGGGACCGTTGACCTCGGCCGCATAACGCTGACCTTCCGCGTCCCCACGTACGAGCGGATCCCCCTGACCGCCCGGACCGCGCGGCTCCTGACGATCCACCCCGGCCCACACACGAAGGTCTTCCACCAGCCGCGCCACGTCCCGCCGCAGCATTACCACCGCCGACCGAAGTGCTTCACCCGCGCCGCGTTCTTCAGGTGCCGCGCCGAAGGCCTGCTCCACTAGCGGGCGCCCAGCTGCGGGTCAGCACCTCGACCCGGGACATGACGGCCGGCGCGAGCGTCGCGGCGAACGTGCGCGTCATGTGGGTGATGTCCTTGAGGACCAGGGCGCCGCCGACGACCGGATAGCACCAGCGCGCGCTGCAGATCTCGTTGTTGACGTCGATCGCCTGGAAACGCGGCGAGTGCATCCCGATCGCCGCCACGAGCTGCGGGTCGGGCGGCAGCGCCGTCGACCGGGGTACGGCGCACACGAGGCCGGCCTGGGCACCCGCGTCCATCGCGCGGTTCACGCATTCGAGGTTGTGCGGGCCGTAGCGCGGCGTGTCGCGCATCACGACGATGTGCTGGATCCACGACGGGACCTGTTTCCAGATCTGCTGGTAGCCGCCGACCGCGGCGGGGAAGTTCGGCTCGCCCGACGGCCGGATGAACGGGCTGTCGCTCAGCCCTCCGACGAACATCGCGCTCACCTCGGGGTTGCGCCGCAACCACGGGATGATCGCCCGCTGCCACGTCCCGCACGACGCGTCGCGCAGCGCGCCGCCGATCTGGCGGACCAGCGCGTTGAGCGGGCAGCCGGGGTGGACGATGCTGATGCCGTGCCAGCGCTCGGCGCGCGCGATGGGGGCCAGCGCGGCGCGCCACATGGCGGCGTGGCTGTCGCCGATCAGCGCGATCGTGCGCCGGGCACGGCGCGCCGGGACGCCGAACGAGCAGACGTACAGCGGGCCTTCGACGTGGGCGCTGTTACACGGCGCGTTGGGTGTCACGGCGGCGACGGCCGGGGTCGGCACGACGCCGAGCGGTCTCGCCGCGCTCGCGCAGGGATGACCGGGTGCGCGGGCCACGGCGCCGAAGCACGGCGTCGAGGAGACCGACACGTCGGCGGGCGTGGTCGGGGCGGCGAGCTGTGGCCGCGTCCCGGCCTGGGCCAGCCCGCAGCCGGCCAGCGCCGCCGACAAGGCGACGACGACTAGCGCCCACGTGATGGCTCGCGCAGCGGTCATGGGCCGAAGTCTTGCCGCTCAGCGCGGCCGGCCGCATCGGATTCGCGGTCGATGCACAAGACGACGTCGCCATCCCCCAGCCGGCGGACGGGCGCGCCGGGGTTCAAGTGCGACGGCGGTCACCGCCGCGGTGCTACAACGCGGTCGTGGCCCCGGCCCGCGCAACCGTCCTGGTCGCCGACGATCATCCGCTGTTCCGCGACGGCATTGCCCGTGCGGTTCGCGAGCGGCCCGATCTCGAGCTGGTCGGCGAGGCCGACGACGGGCCCGCCGCGCTGGCCCTCATCCGCGAGATGGGCCCCGCAGTGGCGGTGCTCGACCTGTCCCTGCCCGGCCTCGACGGGCTGAAGGTGCTCGCCGCGGTCCGGCGCGACAAGCTCGCCACGCGCGTGCTGATGCTGTCCGCCTCGACGGAGGGCTCGATCGTCCATCAGACGATCGCCGCGGGCGCGGCCGGCTACCTATCCAAGAGCGCCGACCGCGCCACCGTCTGCGACGCGGTCGCGGCCGTGGCGCGGGGCGAGACGGTGCTCGGGCCCGGGCTGCAGGGCGGACTGCTCGAGCAGATCCGCGCCCACGGCGTCGACGACACGCGCCCCGTGCTGACCGCCCGCGAGCTCGAGATCCTCAACCTCATGGCCGCCGGATGCAATGCGACCGAGATCGGGACCCGGCTGTTCGTTGCGCCTTCGACGGTCAAGACGCACGTCGGACACATCTACGAGAAGCTCGACGTGTCCGACCGCGCGGCCTGTGTGGCGCAGGCGATGCGCCACGGGTTGCTGGAATGAGCGCCTCGGCGCAGCGCGATCCCGCGGCGCCCGACGCCCGCGCCGCCAATCTCGCCATCGCCGCGCTGCGCCTGGCGCTCGTCCCGATCGCGCTGGTCGCGTTGTCCAACCGCCAGCGCGACCTCGGCGTCGACCTCTATCCCTACCTTGTCGTCGCGCTGGCGATCTACGGCCTGGCGATGCTCGCGCTGGGCCTGCGACGTGACCGCACGCCGCCGGCGCCGCTGGCCCAGGCGCTCGTCGATCTCGTGCTGATCGCGGCGCTCGTGTACACGTCGGGCGGTGCGACCTCGCCGCTGCGCTTCGCGTTCTACGTGCTGCCGATCATTGCCGCGCTGCGCCTGTCGCCGATGCTGACCGCGGGCTGGACCGGTCTGGCGCTCGTCGCGTACCTGATGGTCACGATCCCGCATCCGGGCTCACGCCTGCCGGCCGACACAAAGCTGATCGTCGAGGAGTCGCTGACCCTGATCTGGGTCGGGGCGGCCGCGGTGATGGTCTCGACGCTCGTCGGCCGCCGGGCGCGACGGTTCGCGGCCCTGGCGACCAGCCGCCGGGAGCTCGTCCGCCAACTGCTCGGCGCCGAGGCCCGCGAGCGTCACCGCCTGGCCCAGGTTCTCCACGACGGCGCGATCCAGAACGTCCTCCTGGCCCGCCAGGAGGTGACCGACCTCCAGCGCGGGGTGACCGATGCCGGCGAGCGGGCCAAGGGGGCGCTTGACGAGACCCACCAACAGCTGCGCGACGAGGTCTTCGCGATGCATCCGGTGGGGCTCGAGCGCGCCGGAAGCGCAGCGGTGCTCCAGCACTTCGGCGACGAAGCGGCCCGGCGCGGGCGCTTCACCGCGCGGGTGCGGGTCGAGCCGGCGGCGGCGCAGACCCACGACGCGCTGCTGTTCGCCAGTGCCCGCGAGATCCTCACCAACGCCGCCAAGCACGCGCACGCGACCCATGTCGACGTCGCGCTGGGCGCCGACAACGGCTCGTTGCGACTGCGGATCAGCGACGACGGTGTCGGCTTCGGGCCCGAGCGGCTGGGTCAGGCGCTGGCCGGCGGGCACATCGGGCTCGCTGCGATCGGCGAGCGCATCCGGGCGGTCGGGGGCGATCTGGTGATCGACAGCGAGCAGGGCCGCGGGACGACGATCACGGCGACGATCCCGTCGCTGCCGCTGACACCACGCTGACGATCGTCTCGCGGTCGGCCTGCTTGCTGACGAAGGCGACAGCGCCGGCCTCATGCGCGGCGGCGACCAGCTCGTCCTGGTCAAAGCCGGACAGCATCACGACCGCGGTCGCCGCCCCGTCGCGCGCCAGAGCCGCGGCGACGTCGATGCCGCCCATGCCCGGCATGACGACGTCGAGCAGCGCGACATCGGGCCGGTGCTCACGGATGAGCGCCAACGCCTCGGCTCCGTCGCTCCCGGCGCCGACGACGAGCATCCCCGCCGCGCGCAGCGTGCGGACGATGCCGTCGCGATAGTTCTCGTGGTCATCGGCCACGATCACCCGCACCGCCGGGGGCCGCTGGACGCTCATCCATCCACTGTCCAGGGCCGGCCGCCCACGGCCATCCCGCGATCGGCGGATCGGCCGGAGGATGCGCCGGTCCCGCTGCCGTCGTCAGTGGTGATGCAGCGACAGGGTGTGCGACGTCGAGCGGTTGCCGGAGGCGTCGGTCGCGCGCACGACGAGGTGGTAGCTGGCCCGGTGAAGCGTGCCGAGCGACAGGGTGTGCGATCCCTTCGTGAGCTTGTGCTTGAGGGTGCGCACGGTGTGGTGATGGCCGTGCTTGAGGAGCTGCTCCTCGGCGACGGTCACAGTTGCGGTCTCCGACAACGTGAGCTTCAGCTTGCCGTGGCTGATCTTCAGGCCGGTGATCTTCGGTGGGGTGCGGTCCTTGGCGGGCGGCGGCGGCGGGGCGGTGGTCGTCGAGGACGGTGGTGGCGGTGGCGGCGGTGCGGCGACCGTGATCGCGTGTGTCGCGGTCGCCGTGAGGCCGGTCGGATCGGTGACCGTGACCGATGCGCTGTAGACACCGGGCGCCGCATAGGCATGGGTGGCCTGGGCGGTCGCGGCGGCGGTGCCGTCGCCGAATGCCCACGCGTAGGTCAGCGTGTCGCCGTCGTCGGGGTCCGACGAGCCCGAGGCGTCGAACGCGACGGGCCCGCCCGGCACGGCGCTGTCGGGCGCCGCGATGACCGCGGCCGGCGTGCGGTGCTGGTACTCGTAGGCGCCGTAGTCCAGGCGCTTTGAGCCGTTGCCGTCGCCGTCGACGGGTCGCGGCTGCCCGTCGCGATCAAGCGGCGTGATCGGTGCGGCCGCGATGATGTCGACGGCGGTGCTCGAGAACCGCAGGTGCAGGTCGCCGGCGGCCGCGTTGACGAACTCCGGGTCGTTGTTGATCACGTGATTCTCGGTCACGGCAGGGCAACTCGGGCAGTTGTCGCTGGTCGGCGAGAAGATGTCGTCAAGAACGGTCAGGTCGATCGTCGGGCCGCCGCTGTCTGGCGACCGGCTCCACGCGCGCGTGACGTCCCAGATGATGCTCTGGTCCGCCTGCACCTCGACGACGGTCGGCGTCGAGCCTGCCACGTTTATCCCGGTCGTCGTCCCACCGGCCCCGGCACCGTCGATGGTCACGTTGACGAGCAACATCGCAACGGTGCCGCTGGCGTCGCCGTTGTTGATCGAGATCCCGTTGCCGCCGTTGGTGTCGATCCGGATGACATCAGCGTCGAGGGTGCTGCCCGTACCGCTCGAGGTCTGACGAACGCCGGCCGCGCCGATCAGCGTCGAGTGATCGATCGAGAAGCTGTCGAGCGCGATCGCGGCGCGGAACGCCGACAGGGTCGAGCCCGAGACGGTCGGATCCCGCGTCTCGGTGCCCTCGTGGAACAGCTTTACCCCGGCGGTGCCCGAGCGCGACGCCATCGTCACGGTCGAGTCGACGAGCGACGCGCTGAACAGCGAGACGCCGGTCGAGTTGTCCGATCCGCCGGTCACGACGACGTTGCGAACCACGCCGTCGTCGATGGAGATGCCGTCTTCGCCGGCCGGGATCTCGACCGCCAGGTTGGAGACCGAGCCGGACACGTTGAGCACCGCCCCAGACGATCCGGTCGAGGTGATCGTCGTCAGCGCCGGGCCGGCGCCGGTCATCGCGAACGCGGGGTCTTCGCTGACCGCGGCGCCCCCGGTGATGAACCGCCCCGGTCCCACGCTGATCGTCGACGCGGGCGACGCCGAGGCGTCGGTGATCGCCTTGTTGAGGTTCCCGGCCTCGTCGATCGTGCCCAGCGCGCACGCGTCCGCCGGCTGGTGCACGCAGAACGTCGTCGCGCTCGCGCTGGCGGCTGACGCCAGCACGATGACCGTGACCACCCCGGCGACGACGCGTCGCATGATCTGACTGTACGCCCCGACAGCGTCGACATACCGGCGCATCTATAGCGCCGGCACGTCAGTCTGCGCGCGATGACGACCGCCCGTCAGCCGGCCGACTTCGCCGGCGACCCGGCCTTCGGGGGCGCTCCGTTGCCCGCGGGCCGCTTGGGCGTGGCCGGACCACGTCGCGTGCGGCGGGTCGGTCGGGCTCGGGACGTGCCGTCGCGAGCCGCGCCGGTCGATTCGCGGATCTTGAGTTCGCCGCCGATCAGCAGCTGGCAGGGCGCTGCGGTGTCGTCCGCAAGCCGCTCGATGAGCATCTCGGCAACGAGGCGTCCGGCCTGGAACGCCGGCCACTCGATTCCTGTGAGTGCCGGGGTCAGCATCTCGGCGTACTGGCCCGCGATGACCGAAACGATCGAGAAGTCGTCCGGGACGTGCAGATCGGCGGCCCGCAGGGCGGCCAGGAGCCCGCTGAACTGCCAGCCGGTCGTGATCGCTGCGGTGCACTCTGGCTCCGAGGCGAGCAGCGCGGCCGCAACATCGAACGCCTCCCGGGGCGGATGGGGACAGCTGAGATGAATGCCGCGGACGCCGAACTCGTCTGCGGCATCGCTGAACGCGTCTCGAGCGAGCAGCGCGGAGGTGTATCCGGCGTCGAGCTGATCCTGGGGGAAGTTGAACAGTGCGACGCAACGATGTCCCAGTCCGACGAGGTGTTCGAGGCTCGTTCGCACGGCAGCCCCGAAGTCGATGTCGACGTAGCTGATCCCCTCGGTGTCGGCGGTACGCCCGATCAGGCTGAACGGCAGGCCGGCGGATTGGAGCTTGCGGACGCGGGGGTCGTCGGCGAGCGTCTCCATGAGGATCACACCGTCCGCCCGGTGGCTGGCGACCAGTTGCACGATCTCTTCAGGATCAGTCGCCGCCGTCGACAGAAGCAGCGAGTAGTCGCTCGCGCTCGTTGCCTGCGTCGCGCCGGCGACGAACGTCTGCTGCACCGGGACGAGATCCCAGTTGGGGGAGGGCAGAAACAGCGCGATGGTGTGCGACATCCCGCTCGCGAGCGCGCGCGCCGGCCGGTGAGGTCGATAGTCGAGCTCCTCGACCGCGGTGAGAACACGCGCCCGCATCTCCTCCGAGACGGGGCGCTTTCCGCTGAGCACGTACGAAACCGTGCTCAGCGCAACTCCCGCGCGGGCGGCAATCTGGGCCATCGTCGGGGGAGTCATCGCGGGGATTCTCGCATGGTGTTTGTACGTTCGCCCTTGACACGTCCTGTGGCGAATGTTACGTTCGCGAAGCGCTTCGCGAAGCGCTTCGACAAAGACAGTTTAGCTCACTGAACCAACGGCATCGAAGAGAGTTGACGGAGGAGACGCGATGAAAAAGCTCGGATTGGGTGCGGCGGTCGTAGCACTCGCCATCTGCGCGGTGGTAGTGACAATAGGGTCGGCGTCGGCGACGGCGCCCAAGGCGAAGTTCGGCGTGAACGCGAAGGGGACGGTGGTCTTCTATCAGCGGGCGGCTACAAATGGCGCTGCCCTGGCACTGGTTCCGAAGTTCAACGCGACGCATCCCGGGTTGAAGGTCAAGATCGTCCAGACCTCACCCAACAACGACACGTCGACGCTGGCGACGGCGATTCGTGCGCACCACCCGCCAGACCTGGTCGGGTTGAACGACATTGACGTTCCCGAGTTCACGAGCGAAGGCGCGCTCTTCAACCTCACCAAGTACATCAACGCCCTTCCCGGGAAGGCAGCGCTGAGCCCGGGCCACGTCGCCCTGGGTGTGTACCGCGGCAAGAACTACGGCGTCCCGTATCTCGCCGACCTATCGGTGCTCTGGTACAACAAGGCGCTCTTCGCGAAGGCCCACATCAACGGCCCACCGAAGTCCTTCGCCGCGATGGTCAGTGACGCCAACGCGGTCCAGAAGCTCGGGATCTCCGGTACGTACGGACTCTCGTTCGCCGGTGACTGCCAGGGCTGCCTGGGATTCGTGATGGAGCCGGACCTGTGGGCCGATAAGAACTACATGATCAAGGGCTCACTCCCGCATCAGTCGATCAACATCAAGGGCAACGGCGAGCTCGCGGCGCTGCTCAACGCGTACCACACGATCTGGAAGAACGGCGACGCGCCGGCCAACGACCAGACCGACAACGGTGCGACCTGGGGCGATGACTTCGCCAACGGGACGATCGGCCTGTACCCGGGGCCGTACGGCAAGTATCCGGCGTTCGTCAAGGGTGGTCACATCAAGGACTTCGGGATCGCACCGCTGCCCGGGCAGAACGGCGGGCCCGGCTCGACGTTCGACGGAGGCGATGACTTCGTCATCCCGAAGGGCGCCAAGAACGCATCGGGCGCCTGGGAGTTCGTGCAGTGGATGCTGCAGCCCCAGCAGCAGGCCCAGTACCCGAAGTACGGCTACACGCCGGTCGTCACCTCGACCCTGACGCCGGCCTTCAAGAAGGCCAACCCGTACGACGCGGTTGCTCTGCAGGCCCTGAAGACCGGGTATGCACCGACGACCCTGATCTACGACCAGGCGTTCAACGAGCCGAACTCACCCTGGTTCAAGATGTTCACCTCCGCTGTGTACAACGGCGACACCAGTGGCGGCCAGAGCACGGCACAGTCCGGGTTCGAGAGCCTGCTCAAGTCCACGAACTCAGGCGGCTGACAACGGCGTCTGTAAGAGGCCGGATAACGTAGCTCCACAGTGACACAGGTCGCTGACAAGGACGTCATGGTCCGCCGGAAGAGCAGTACCTTCCGGCGGACCCGCGGCGACAGCGCCAGCCCCGCCGGCCGGTCGGCTCGTCGTAGTGCACAGAGCCGCCGGTCGGCGCGCGCCGGCAGGCTTCTGGTCCTGCCGGCCGTGGCGATGGTCGCGGTCTTTGTGCTGTTCCCGCTCGGCTACGCGGTCTACATATCGCTGACCAACTGGCCGCTGCTGGGGTCGTATCACTACATCGGCCTGGAGAACTACAAGAACCTCCTGCACGACCAGGAGTTCTGGCACGCGGTGAAGTTCACCCTGGTCTACACCGCGATCGTCACCCCGGTGATCTTCCTGGTCGGCTACGGATTGGCCACGCTTCTGCGGGCGAACCGCTTCGGCGCGAAGCTGTTCAGAACGATCTTCTTCCTGCCGTTCGTCATCGGGCTGACCACCGTCAGTTTCATCTTCGAGATCGAGCTGCAGCCGAACTCGGGCGGCGCCGACTTCCTGCTGTCAAAGCTGGGACTGGTCAGCGACAGCCACACGTGGACGATCGGCTACGGCAGCGCGTTGCTGGCGATCTCGGTGATCGTCGTCTGGTTCGCGTCGGGGCTCACGATGCTGATCCTGACCGGAGGCATGCAGGGCATCCCACGCGAGCTCTACGAGGCGGCCGACGTGGACGGCGCGTCCTGGTGGGCCAAGGAGTGGCGCATCACCCTGCCGATGCTGCGGCGATCGATCGCGCTGTCACTCATCGTGTCGGTCATCGGCTCGTTTCTGGCCTTCAACCAGTTCTACATCCTGGCGCAGAACAACGTGGGCCTGGAAACCGTCGTCGAGTGGATCTACCAGACAGCGTTCACACGGTTCCAGCTCGGCTACGCGACCGCGATGGCGATATGTCTCGTCCTGGTGATCGCGGTCATCACCACGGCGCAGTTCCTGATCCTGCGGGACACGACCGAGCTATGACCGACCTGGCGATTGGCGAACCGGTACGCGCGGCGCCCCCGGAGCGGCGGCGCAAGCGCGGTGCCGGCTTCTGGGTGTACCTGGGCGTGTCGACGATGCTCGCTGTCGTCTTCCTGCTCCCGATCGTCTGGGCCGTGCTGCGCTCGTTCCAGCCGTCGTCGCTGGCCAGTCTCAAACCGCAGTCGCGCGACTTCACTCATATGACGCTGGACAACTACCGCGCCGTGTCGCACGGCGCGTACGACATTTTGCCCAACCTGCTCAACAGCCTCATCGTCGGCATCGGGTCGGCGGTGCTCACCACCGTCGTGGCAACGCTCGCCGGGTATGGCCTGGCGATGTTCCGCTTCCGCGGCTCGGGCATCGTGTTCGGCGTCATCCTGCTCGCGCTGATGATCCCCTTCCAGGCGGTGCTGACGCCGCTGTACATCCAGCTCAGCGATCTGCACCTCACCAACAGCCTGCTCGGGCTCGTGCTCGTCTACAGCACGTTCAATCTGCCGTTCGGCGTGTTCGTCATGCGTAACACGTTCCAACAGGTGCCTCGCGAACTCGTCGACTCGGCGCGGGTCGACGGGGCAGGCCCGATGACGACGCTGTTTCGTGTGATGCGCCCGTTGATCGTCCCGGGGCTGGCCACCACGGCCATGTACGCGTTCCTGTACGCATGGACAGAGCTGTTGCAGGCTCTCACCTTCATTCAGGACACGGGCAAGGCCACGCTTCCGGTGAAGCTCTACAACATCACGACGTCGACCTACGGCGCGATCAACAACGCCAACCTCTCGGCGGGAATCGTGTTCGCGATGGTGCCGTGCGTCGTTCTGTACCTGGCGCTGCAGCGCTACTACGTCCAGGGTCTGATGTCCGGCGCGGTGAAGGGATGAGAAGTCCGCGTGCTCTTGATCGGGTTGTCCAACAATGGGTGAAGGGAAGCGTGTCTTGACGCGATCTGAACACAACGCGGCGCCGGTCGCGCCGACCTCGGCGGCACACGTGACCCTTCGGCCGATCGGCCCGCCCGGGGTGCGATTCGGGGACGGCCTGCTCGGGGAGCGCCAGCAGCTCAATCGCGACGTCACCCTTCTCCACGGCGCACACGAGCTCGAGAGCGCGGGGACGCTCGAGAACTTCCGCATCGCCGCCGGCCAGAGCACCGGGCCCCGGCGGGGCATGGTGTTCAGCGACTCCGACGTCTACAAATGGCTGGAGGCCGTCGCCTGGGAGATCGGCCGTGAGCCCTCGGACCACCTGGCGGCCCTGGCGCAGGACACGATCGCCCTGGTCGCGGCCGCCCAGGAGCCCGACGGGTACCTGAACACCTGGTGTCAGGTCAACGACCCGGCCTGGCGCTGGACCGACCTCGAGATGGGCCACGAGCTGTACTGCTGCGGGCACCTGATCCAGGCGGGCGTCGCCTTCGCCCGGGCCACGGGCGACGAGACGCTGCTCGGCATCGCCCGCCGGTTCGCCGACCTCGTCGACGACGTCTTCCGGCTCGGACCGCAGACGGGGACCGACGGCCATCCGGAGGTCGAGGCGGCACTGGTCGAGCTCTATCGCGTGACCTCGGAGGTCCGCTATCTCGAGCTGGCCCAGACGCTCACCGACCGTCGTGGCCACGGCCAGTTCGCCGGCGGCCGATTCGCGCTGGACTACTACCAGGACGCAACACCGCTGAGGGACGCGCACTCGATCACCGGCCATGCGGTCCGCGCGCTGTATCTCCTCGCCGGCGCCACCGACCTGTACATCGAGACCGGCGACGAGGCTCTGCTCGCCGCGTCCCTGGCCCAATGGGACGACGTCTCGTCGGCCAAGATGTATCTCACCGGCGGCATCGGCTCCCGCCACTCGGGCGAGGCGATCGGCGATCCCTACGAGCTCCCGCCGGACCGGGCCTACTGCGAGACCTGTGCGGCGATCGCGAGCATCATGTGGAACTGGCGACTGCTCCTGGCGACCGGCGAATGCCGCTTCGCCGACGTGATCGAGCGGACGCTGTACAACGGCTTCCTGTCGGGCCTGTCGCTCGACGGCCGCAAGTTCTTCTACGTCAACCCGCTGCAGTCACGCGGTGGACTCACGCCGCGTGAGGCGTGGAACCCCGTCGCCTGCTGTCCGCCGAACGTGATGCGCCTGCTGGCGTCGCTGCAGGAGTACATCGCGACGAGCGACGCGTCCGGGATCCAGATCCACCAATACACCGCGTCGACCATCGAAACGGCGGACGCCCAGGGCGAGCCGGTGCGCCTGCGGGTTGCGACCGAGTATCCGTGGAACGGCCGCGTCGAGCTGGAGGTCGAGCGCACCGCCGGAGACGAGTGGACGCTGGCTCTGCGAATCCCGACGTGGGCATCCGGTGCGACGCTCGACGGCGAGGAGGTCCAGGCCGGTGCGTATTCGCGACTCACTCGCCGATGGGTTGAGGGCGATCGCGTGGAGCTGGTGCTCGACATCTCCCCCCGGCTGACGGCGCCCAACCCGCGGATCGATGCGGTCCGCGGCTGTCTGGCGATCGAGCGCGGGCCGCTCGTCTACTGCCTCGAGCGGGCCGACCTGCCCGACGCGGTCGATCTCGCCGACGTCCGGCTCGACGCGAGCGTCGCGGCAGCCGACGCCGGTCCCGTGCTCGAGGGCCTCGACGGCATGACGGCCGTCGCCGTTCACGCCAAGGTTGCCGGCCTCGACGGCTGGACACAGGCCGAGTACCGCGACCTCCGCGAGGTGCCGGCCACCGTGCCGCCCTCCGGTGAGCTCACGCTGCTGGCGATCCCGTATTTCGCCTGGGCCAACCGCGGCACCGACACGATGCGTGTCTGGATCCCCAACGCGGACTGACGAGGAGGCGACGGAACGTGGCAACGCTGGCGTTGGAACAGGTGAGCAAGGTCTTCGACAGCGGTGTCGAGGCGGTCAAGGATCTCGACCTCTTCGTAGCCGACGGCGAACTCCTGGTGCTCGTCGGGCCCTCCGGATGTGGCAAGACCACCGTCCTGCGGATGGTCGCCGGTCTGGAAGAGGCGACGCGCGGCACAATCCGGCTGGACGGAAAGCCCGTCGACGATCTCTCACCCGGCGATCGCGACGTCGCGATGGTCTTTCAGAACTATGCGCTCTACCCGCACCTCAGCGTCCGCAACAACATCGCCTTCTCACTCGCCGTGCGCAAGATGCCCCGGGACAAGCGCGACAAGAAGGTCGTCGAGGCCGCCGAGCTCCTCGGCCTCTCGGAGTTGCTCGACACGAAGCCCCGGCATCTCTCCGGCGGACAGCGCCAGCGGGTGGCGATGGGCCGTGCCCTGGTCCGCGAGCCGGCGATCTTCCTGATGGACGAGCCACTGTCGAACCTCGACGCGAGTCTGCGCGTGCAGATGCGCACCGAGGTGATGCACATCCAGCACCGCCTCGGCGTGGCGACGATGTACGTCACCCACGATCAGACCGAGGCGATGACGATGGGAGATCGCGTCGCGGTCATGCGCGGTGGCGTGTTGCAACAGCTCGCACCGCCGCAGGAGCTCTACGACCATCCCGCCAACGTGTTCGTGGCGGCGTTCATGGGCTCCCCGGCCATGAACCTCTACGAGGCGTCGGTCGAGACCAATGGGGCGCACGTCGAGCTCGTGCTGGGCTCACAGCGGCTCACGCTGCGGCCCGAGCAGCTCGGCGCGGCGAGCGGACGCCAGCTCATCGTCGGGGTCCGGCCCGAAGACCTCACCCCCGCGGGCGAGCGCAACGGGGCCGAGCCGCAGCCCGGAGGTCAGCTCGTCGTCGATGTCGCGCTTGTGGAGGCGCTGGGGAACGAGCAGCTGCTGCACTTCGTGGTCGACGCCCCGAACTACCGCGACAAGGCGGAGGCTTCGATCCCCGCCGACCAGGACGACGACCTCGCGACGCGGCTCGCCGGTGCGCCGGCCGGCAAGGGCGTGGCTCGCGTGGATCCGCGCCTGCGCGTGGCCGCCGGAGAGCGGGTCGCGCTCGCAGTCGACGTGACGCGGCTGCACTTCTTTGACCCGAGCACCGGCAGGACGGTGAAGCAGCCGGATGATCCGCAGCACGTCGGCGGTGCTGCTCCTCGTTCGCAGCCCGCGGTCGCATCCGCTGAGCGGGAGGAGTGACGATGGCCACGGACGCGAACGCCCTCGCGCGACGCGAGGTGTGGTTCTTGACCGGAAGCCAGGCGATGTATGGCGATGAGACGCTGCGCCAGGTCGGCGAGAACTCACGCGACCTGGCCGCCCAGCTCGACGCCTCGGAGGCGATCCCGGTGCGGGTGGTGCACAAGCCCGTGATGACGAGCCCGGAGTCGATCCTGAAGCTCTGCCGGGAGGCCAACGGCGCCGATGACTGCGTCGGGGTGATCGCGTGGATGCACACGTTCTCGCCATCGCGAATGTGGATTGCCGGCCTGCGCGCGCTCCAGCGGCCGCTGCTGCACTGGCACACACAGTTCAACCTCTCGCTGCCGTGGCGCGAGATCGACATGGACTTCATGAACCTCAACCAGTCGGCCCACGGCGATCGCGAGTTCGGCCACATCGAGACCCGGATGGGCATCGCGCGCCAGACGGTGGTCGGGCACGTCAGCGACGCGGACGTCACGCGGCGGATCGGTGCATGGTGCCGGGCGGGCGCCGGCTGGTCAGAGGCCCAGGAGCTGCGCGTTGCCCGGTTCGGCGACAACATGCGCGACGTCGCCGTGACGGAGGGCGACAAGGTCGAAGCGCAGGTGCGCCTGGGTATCACGGTCAACGGCTACGGCGTCGCGGATCTTGCCGCTGCCATCGAGGCCTGCCCGGACGGCGACGTCGACGAGTTGATGGCGGACTACGAGGCGCAGTACGCGCTGGCGCCCGAGCTCGCCACCGGCGGAACCCGACGCGACGCCCTGCGCGACGCGGCGCGGATCGAGGCCGGCCTGCGCCGCTTCCTGACCGACGGAGGCTTCGGCGCCTTCACCGACACGTTCGAGGACCTCGGCACGCTGCCCCAGCTCCCCGGCCTGGCCGTCCAGCGGCTGATGAGCGACGGCTATGGCTTCGGCGGGGAGGGTGACTGGAAGACCGCCGCGCTGGTTCGCGTGTTCAAGGTGATGAGCGCAGGGCTCGACGGCGGGACGTCGTTCATGGAGGACTACACGTACCACCTCGGTCCGGGCGAGCCCAAGGTCCTCGGCGCGCACATGCTCGAGATCTGCCCGACGATCGCGGCCGCGACGCCGTCGTGCGAGATCCATCCGCTCTCGATCGGCGGGCGATCTGACCCGGTCCGGCTCGTGTTCACCGCCCCGCCCGGTCCGGCGATCGTGGTCGGGATGCTCGACCTCGGCGACCGCTTCCGGCTCGTGGCCAACCACGTCGAGGTCGTCGAGCCCGACGACGAGCTGCCGCGACTACCGGTCGCGCGCGCGGTGTGGAAGCCGATGCCCAGTCTGGCCGTCGCCGCCGAGGCGTGGCTGCGCGCCGGCGGACCCCATCACACGGTGTTCACCGCCGCGCTGGGCATCGACACGATCTCCGACCTGGCCGAGATGGCGGGCATCGAGCTGCTCGTGATCGACGGGGAGACGCGCATCCCGGCGTTCAAGAACGAGCTGCGCTGGAACCAGGCCTACCATCGCCTGGCCCGGGGGTTCTGATCGCCCACGCCGACCTCCGCGAGCAGGTCTTCGAGGCCGGTCAGGCGCTCGTCCGCGCCAGCCTGGTGGCGATGACCTTCGGCAACGTCAGCGCGGCCGACCGCGCGGCGGGCGTCATGGCGATCAAGCCCAGCGGCGTGCCCTACGACGCACTCACGCCGGAGTCGATGGTGATCGTCGACCTCGACGATGGTGGTGTGGCCCCGGGCGGCTACCGGCCCTCGTCGGACACGCCGACGCACCTCGTGCTCTACCGCAGCTTCCCCGAGGTCGGTGCCGTCGTGCACACCCATTCGCGATTCGCGACCGCCTGGGCGCAGGCCGGGCACGCGATCCCGTGTCTGGGGACGACCCACGCCGACCACTTCCGCGGCGCGGTGCCGGTCACGCGGGCCATGACGCCGGACGAGATCGGCGATCGCTACGAGGAGCGCACCGGCGACGTCATCGTCGAGACCTTCGAGCGTCTCGGCCTCGCGGCGCTCGACGTACCGGCCGCGCTCGTCGCATCGCACGGCTCGTTCGCCTGGGGCCGCGATACCACCGAGGCCGTCGACAACGCGGTCGCGCTGGAGCTCGTGGCCGAGCTCGCGCTGCACACACTCGCGCTGGGCGGCGACGTCGCACCGCTCGGAGAGCCGCTGCTCATGCGCCACTTCGAGCGCAAGCACGGCCCGGGTGCCTACTACGGCCAAGGGCCCGTGTGAGCAGCTACGCGGTCGGGATCGACTACGGCACCGAGTCGGCCCGGGCGGTCGTCGTCGACTGCGCCGACGGGCGCGAGCTCGCCGCCGCCGTGTACCCCTACGCCAACGGGGTCATCACCGGGCATCTGCCGGCGCCGGACGACGACGTGGAGCTCGAGCTCGACTGGGCGCTCCAGGATCCGCAGGACTACGTGCGCGCGCTCCAGCAGGCGATCCCCGAGGCGGTCGCGCAGGCCGCCGTCGACCCGGGTGACGTGGTCGGCATCGGCATCTGCTTCACCGCGTGCACGATGCTCCCGACGACGGCCGACGGGACGCCGTTGTGCGAGACCGACGACCTGCGCCGCGAGCCCCACGCCTGGGTGAAGCTGTGGAAGCACCATGCCGCCCAGCCCGAGGCCGACCACGTCAACGAGGTCGCGCGGCAGCGCGGCGAGTCGTGGCTGGCCCGCTACGGGGGACGGATCTCCTCGGAGTGGTTCTTCCCCAAGAGCCTTCAGATCCTCAACGAGGCGCCGGAGATCTACGCCCGGGCCGATCGTCTGATCGAGGCGACCGACTGGGTCATCTGGCAGCTGACCGGCGTCGAGTCGCGCAACCGCTGCACCGCCGGCTACAAGGCGATGTGGTCCAAGGACGACGGCTTTCCGCGCAACGACTACTTCGCCGCGCTGCACCCCGAGTTCGAGCACGTGGTCGACGCCAAGATGTCGCGCCAGCTCGCATCGCTCGGCGATTGCGCCGGAGGGCTCAGCGAACGGGCGGCTCAATGGACGGGACTGGTAGCCGGAACGGCCGTCGCCGTCGCCAACGTCGACGCCCACGTCTCCGCGCCGGCGGTGGGCGCCACGGTGGCCGGGACGATGGTGATGATCATGGGGACGAGCATCTGCCACATCCTGCTCGGCGAGCAGCCGGCCGTTGTCGAAGGCATGTGCGGCGTCGTCGAAGACGGTGTCGTGCCCGGGCTGCAGGGCTTCGAGGCGGGGCAGTCGGCGGTCGGCGACATCTTCGCGTGGTTCGCCGACCACGCAGTCCCGCCGGAGATCCACGACGAGGCGCGACGCCGCGGCGTGGGCGTCCATGTCGTCCTCGAGGAACAGGCGCGCGACCTGGCGCCCGGCGAGAGCGGCCTGCTCGCGATCGACTGGTTCAACGGCAATCGCTCGGTGCTCGTCGACGCGGAGCTCAGCGGACTGCTCGTCGGCCTGACGCTCACGACGAACCCGGCCGAGATCTACCGGGCGCTGATCGAGGCGACGGCGTTCGGCACGCGCGTCATCATCGATGCGTTCGAAACGGCGGGGGTGCCGGTCGTCAGGCTCATCGCGTGTGGCGGCCTGCCCGAGCGCAACAAGCTGCTCACGCAGATCTACGCTGACGTGACCGGGCGGGAGATCGTCGTCGCGGCATCGGCGCAGGCCCCCGCGCTCGGGGCGGCGATGTTCGGAGCCGTGGCCGCGGGTGCCCAGCGCGGCGGCCACCCGTCGATCGTCGAGGCCGCTGCGCAGATGGCGCCTGCGAGCGACGAGCTGTTTCGTCCCACGGCCGCCCATCGTGCCGCCTACGACGAGGTCTACGGCGAGTACGTGCGCCTGCATGACCTGTTCGGCCGGGGCGGCGACGAGGTCATGCGCAACCTCAAGCGGATCCAACATGCGCAACGGCGCCACCGGGCGGATTGACCCTGGCGCGACCGGCAACGCCACCGGTTCAGGGGCCGTCGCCCGCGCGGTCCAGTTCGGCAACGAGCGCGGTTACCCGCGCCTCGATTGTGTCTCGCGTGGCGCGGACGGCGTGGAGGTTTTGGCCCTTGGGGTCGGGGAGGTCCCAGTCGACGTAGCGGGTGCCCGGGATGTAGGGGCAGGCGTCGCCGCAGCCCATCGTCACAACCAAGTCGGCCCATTGGGCGAGCTCGTTGGTGACGAGCTTGGGCGTCTCGCCCCGTAGGTCGATCCCGAGTTCGTCCATCGCGGCGAGGACCTCTGGGTGGACCTGGTCGGCGGGTGTGCTGCCAGCAGAACGGGCGTGATGGCGATCCTCGGCGGCCCGGTTGAACAGCGCCTGGCTCATCTGGGAGCGCCCGGCGTTGTGCAGGCAGACAAACAGGACATGGCTCACGGTGTGGCTCCGGGTGGGGTCGCTGGTGTGCGGATGAACTGGTAGGCCAGTGCGCCGGCGGTCGCCCCCACGACCGGGCCGAGGACGTAGATCCAGAAGTGCGTCCAGGTGTCGGAGGCGAGTGCCGGGCCGAACGAGCGGGCGGGGTTCATGCTCGCGCCGGACACGCCGCCGCCGACGAGGATGTCGAGCACCACGACTCCGCCGATCGCGATCGCCGCTCCGGCGCCGACGGCGCGGGTGTCGGTGGCGACGGCGAGGATGACGAACATCAGGATCGCGGTGAGGATCGCCTCGTAGAGCAGCGCGGTCGGGACGCCGACCGACGCGACGTTGGCGCCCAGATGCCCGGGCTTCGCAGGCCAGGCGGCGAGCAGGATCAGCCCGGCGAGGGCGGCGCCGGTGAGTTGGGCGGCGACGTAGGCGATCGCGTCGCGACGCGGGAAGTGCCGGGTGGCGGTGAACGCGATCGTGACCGCCGGGTTGATGTGCGCCCCGGACAGGTGGCCGGTGGCGTAGATCAACCCCATGATCGCCAGCCCGGAGACGGCTGCCTGGGCGGGCAGCCCGAGGACAGCGTGACCCGACCCCGCCTCGGCTGCCGCGCCGCCGACGCAGAAGATCAGCACGAACGCGGCGATCCCTTCCGTGGCCGCGCGGCGCTTGAGATCGGGACGCTCCATCGATGTATTGATCTTCGTCACTTCAATCGATAGCGTCAAATAGATGGCCGTCGATCTGGAGCTGACACCGAAGACCAAGCGCGCCGCAGGAGCTCCGTGCTGCGAACCCGTCGTCTACCCCGACGTCGACCGCGAACAGGCGCAGCGAATGGCCGGCGTCGCCAAGGCGCTCGGCGACCCGGTCCGGCTCACGCTGCTCGATGTGCTGCGCAAGCACGCCGGGAAGGTCTGCGTCTGCGAACTCGTACCGCTGTTCGATCTGTCGCAGCCAACGATCTCCCACCACCTGAAGGTCCTGCGGGACGCGGGGCTCGTCGCATCTGAACGCCAGGGGCTGTGGGCCTACTACTACGTCGTGCCGCACCGGCTCCAGGAACTGACCGCGTGGCTGGCGCCAGAACCGACGGTTGGCAGGCACCTCGAAGAGCGGGAGCGACGGGACTCGAACCCGCGACCTCCGGCGTGACAGGCCGGCGCTCTAACCAACTGAGCTACGCCCCCCGATGGGGTTTCTCAGTATAGGCACGAACCTGCGATCGGCCCCCCATGCGCAACTATCGCCCCGGTGCCCGTGTTGCGGCGGTTGGACGAACCAACCCCGGACGCCACGAGAGGGAGGCGTTTGAACATGAAGCACCGCATGCCCCGTATCACCTTGATCTTCGCAGCCGCACTGGCCGCGATGGCGGTTGTCGCCGCCGCGGCGATGGCCGCGACGATCATCGGCACCGACCACCACGACCGGCTGATCGGGACCCGTGGTCCCGACACGATCGACGCCAAGGGTGGACCCGACCGCGTGCTCGCGCTCGCCGGCAACGACACGATCGACGCCGGCCCCGGCGCTGACCTCGTGCAGGCCGGCCCCGGCGACGACAACGTCCTCGGCGGCGACGGACCCGACCGTCTCCACGGCGGCCCCGGCAACGACACGCTCGACGGCCAGCGCGGGGCCGACAAGCTGTGGGGTGGCCTCGGCAACGACACGCTGCTCGGCCACCAGGGGCCGGACGTGCTCCAGGGCGGTCCGGGCGACGACCGGCTCCAGGGCGACGTGCCCAACGCGGGCGACCTCGTGTCGCGCGACAAGCTCTACGGCGGACCCGGCAACGACCAGATCGAGGGCGGCGACGGCCGTGACCTGATCTTCGGCGGCGACGGCAACGACGGGATCGCCGGCAACGGCGGCAACGACCGCATCTCCGGCGGCGCGGGCGACGACACGATCGACGCCGGTCCCGGCAACGACCTCGTCTACGCCAACCTCGGCGTCGACCACGTCAACGGCGGCGACGGCAACGACACGCTGTGGGCGGTCGCCCGCGGCGACGTCCAGCCCGGCCCCGGTGGCGCAGTCGACACGGTCGGCGACACGCTCAACGGCGGCGCCGGCAACGACGTGATCCACACCCGCGACGGCGAGGTCGACCACGTGACGTGCGGCGACGGCTTCGATGTCGCGCAGCTCGACACCGTCGACGTGATCGACGACGCGACGTCGCAGAACCCCAACGGCTCGTGCGAGAAGGTCATTCGCATGGTCCCCAAGCCGCAGGACCAGACGGCGGCCGAGAACGCCGACGACAACGGCCCGGCGGAGCCGGCCGACACGCACTGACCCTCCAGCCCGAGGGCGGGTGGCCCTCACAGTCACCCGCAGCGAGCGGCCCCGCGTCCCGGCGGGGTCGCTCCGGTTAAGGCCCCGGGTCTCCTGAGATCAGAGCCCGATCGGGTGGCGCACGACGAACCCGGACGTCGGGCGCATCGAGTCCTGCCAGCGCGAGTGGGTGGGCGTCAGCAGCCCGCCGGTGTCGTAGCGCAGCCCGGCGACCGTCATCCAGGTGTGGGTCGCGTTGGCGTAGATCGTGATCCACTTGCCCGGCCCTGGCGCGCCCCACTTGGCGAACTCGCCCGACACGAGCGTGCGGTGCAGCATCCCCGCCGCGGCGAACGCGAACGACAGCGAACCCGAGCAGTCATACGCGCTGTCCTCGAACGTCCCGTGGCCACCCCCGAACACGTATGGATAGCTCGCGACCTGGTTGGCGGCGGCGATGATCGCCGCGACCTTCGGCGGCGCCGTCGGCGGCGTCGTCGCCAGCCCGCCGCTCAGGCCCGCGCGGTCGACGAGCGACTCGGCGCTCCCCGCGTCGCCGCCGTAGGCGGCCTTGAGCTCCCGCGCGACCTCGGCATCCGACGGCGCGCCCGGCGCGATGCCCGAGCTCGACGTCGCCTCGGTCGGGTCGCCCGTCGCCGTCGTGGCCGCCACGGCCTGCTTGTGGACGAAGTACGCGACCGGTCTGACGACCGGCGCCGGCGGGACCGCGGCGAGCTGCGGTGCGCCCGCGGGCCACCCCGAGATCCGGACCGTCGCGCGGTCATGGGACGCGCCGCATCCCGCCACTGAGGCGAGCATCGCAAACGCCACCACCGACCGACCGAACCGCATCCGCGCAAAGTATGGCGAGCGGCTTGTCAGACCACGCCGATCAGGCACCATGGGGCCATGCCCCGCCGTCTCGCGGTCCTCGGGCTCGCCCTCGTGGCAGCCATGATCGCCGTGTTCCCCACCGCCCAGGCCCGTCATCTGATCGCGCCTCACAAGATCGCGGCAGCGCCTCCGACGATCGGCGGCTGCCGTGTCTTCCCGGCCGACAACGCGTGGAATCGCGACGTCTCCCATGACCCGGTCGACCCGCGCTCGGCACGCTGGCTCGGCAGCCTCAGCGGCAACCTGCACCCGGATTTCGGCTCGGGCAAGTTCGGCGACTACGGCATCCCCTACTCGGTCGTCGGAGCCCACCAACGCCGCGTCCCGATCACCTTCACCGCCTACGGCGATGAGTCCGACCGCGGCCCGTACCCGATCCCGCTCAGCGCGCGCGTGGAAGGCGGCTCGGGCAGCGACGGCGACCGCCACGTGCTCGTCGTTCAGAAGGGCAGCTGCAAGCTCTATGAGATGTTCAACGCCCACCGCACCGCCCACGGCTGGGCGGCCGACGCGGGCGCCGTCTTCAACCTCAACTCCGATCGCTCGCGCCCGGCCGGCTGGACGAGCGCCGATGCCGCGGGCCTGCCGATCGTCCCCGGCCTCGCCCGCGCCGACGAGGCTGACGCCGGCGCGATCCACCACGCGCTGCGGTTCACCGTCTCGCACACCCAGAAGGCCTACGTGGCCCCGGCGCGGCATCTGGCGTCCGACGACACCGACCCGAACCTGCCGCCGATGGGGATGCGCGTTCGCCTGAAGGCGAGCTTCAACACGACAGGTTTCCGCGGTCAGGCCCTGGTGATCCTCAGGGCGCTGAAGATCTACGGGATGATCCTCGCCGATAACGGCTCCAACTGGTACATCTCAGGCACGCCCGACCGGCGCTGGTCAGACGACGATCTCGACCAGCTCAAGCGCGTCCCCGGGTCGGCATTTGAAGTGGTCAAGGCCGGCCCCCTGCACACGAGATGACCGATGACGATTGACCGACGCCGTGGCGGGAACGCCAAGGACACGATGATGATCGCGACGCCTCCCGCCCGGATGCTCGTTGCGCTGCCCCTGCGGCCCGAGGCCGCCCGCCTGGCCCGCCACGAGATCGTCACCCGGGCGCCGAGCGACGACCTGTCGCGCACCGCTCAGCTGCTGGTCACGGAGCTCGTGGCCAACTGCATCCGCCACGCCGACATGGATCCGCGCGAGGGCCAGATCGTGCTGTACGGCCGCCTGACCGCCGACCATGTGCGGATCGAGGTCGCCGACAGCGGCACCGGATTCGACCCCGACGACGAGTCTGCGCCGCGCGGCCTCGGCCTGCGGCTGCTCGACAAGCTGGCGACGACGTGGGGGACGGCGCACAGCGATCGCGGCTTCCGTGTCTGGTTCGAGATCGATCGGCGCCCCACGAAGTTCCCGCGCTCTGAGCGGCATTGACGTTCGCGCGACGGCCGCTCGCCATGGTTGACTGGGACGGCGATGGATTGGGACTGCCCCTACGGCCTGTGCGACGGCTCCGGCTTCATTGAAGCCGGCGAGCGGACGGTCGCGCCATGCCGCTGCCGGCCCCAGATGATCGCCCGCAAGCAGGGCCTCGAGCTCCAGCAGCGCCTGCGCCAGACGATCCCCAAGCACTTCCGCGACCTCGCCTGGGACCGCCATCCGCTGTCGGAGATCGCCGACCTGCACCCGTCGCCGGCCGCCTCCGTGCGCCGCTACTGCGACCGCATCGACGAGAACCTCGAGCAGGGCCGTGGCCTGTGGCTGTTCGGCAACAAGGGCACGGGCAAGACGACGCTCGCCTACACGATCGCCCGGGCCGCGCTGGACCGCGGGCGCTCGGTGCTGAGCCTCAACAGCGTCGACCTGTTCAACCGCCTCGGTGAGAGCTACCGCGACGGCGCCCGCTGGACGACGGCCGAGATCATCGACGGCGCGGCGAGCGTCGACCTGCTCCAGCTCGAGGACCTGACCGCGCCGCGCGAGTCCGAGTGGATCGTCGAGCAGCTCTACACGATCGTGAACTTCCGCTACGAGTCGGGCCGCGCGATCCTGTTCACGTCCGACGTGCCGACCGGACATGCGCCGGACCCGGGTGCGCTCGCCGGGCGGATCGGCGAGCGGACGTTCTCACGGCTGGTGCAGATGGTCGGCGACCCGGTGGTGCTGGTCGGCGACGACATGCGTCTTGCGCACGTGGCGTGAGCGCTTGGTCATCGGCGGCGGCGCGAGCTTGCTCATCGCGTAGGACCCGTAGTCGGCGTAGGCGCGGGCGATCAGCGACGGCTCGACGCCACAGTTGACGCAGAAGCCGTGGGCGCGCCAGCCCCACGCGCGGGCGAGAACCTCGTCGGCATAGGCGACGCCGGTCGCGTCGTGGCCGTAGTAGTCATACGCGGCCTGCCAGGCGGTCCCGTCGAGCGCCGCGCCGGCGCCCGAGGCGCGCAGCAGCGACGCGCCGGCCATGATCGAGTCGAAGTCGTCGTAGACCGACGGGTGCTTGGCCGACGCGTGGTTGTAGCTCGACGGGCGATGACCGAGGCGGTACGCGCCGGAGAACCGCTGCCATGTCGTCTGCGGGCCGTTGGTGACGTTGAACTGCATCGGCCCGGCGCAGCAGCGGGCGAAGTTCACGCCGTGGTAGGTCGTCGGCGCGGTCGAGAACGCGCTCTCCTGCTTGTGGACCGACGCGACGAGCAGCCAGGTGACCCCGAACGTACGGGCGGCTTCGGCGTAGATCGGGTAGAAGCCGGCCGCCCACGCGCTGGAGATGTGGGTGGCGTCGGTGAGCATCGGGACCGCGCGGCTGATCGCCCGGGCTGCGGTGTGCGTGACGGGGACGGCCGCGGCTGCGGCCGGCGTGGTTGCGGCCGGCGTGGTTGCGGCCGGCGTGGTTGCGGCCCGCGTGCCCGGCTTGACGACGGGCGCCGGCGCGTGGATCACGCGGTCGCGCGCCGGGCCGCCGCCGGCCAGCGCCAGCGCGTAGACGAGCACCGCGATCCCGGTCGCAAACGCGACCGCCGCGGCGACCAGCGCGCGGCGCTCGGGCACGGGTACGGGCAGCGACGAGTGGGGATGAGCGGACATGGGGAACCGGTGGGAACCGCGACGAGACGCGAGGGTCGCGGTTGCACCGAGTAGTCGGCACGTCCGCCTCAACACAGTAGGGCGTGCGTGGGCGCGGCGCGGCGGTTGCCGGACTACGCTGGCGCTGTGGTTGCCGCCCTCCCACCGCGTCCCCCGGCGCTGATCCGCCCGGGCGGCACCGTCCGCGCCGAGCGCTACGCGGCCCACCGTCGCGGGACGGTGGCGTTCGCGGTGCTCGGATCAGACGGGCGGATCCGCGGCCTGCGGGTCAGCCGGCGCTATCCGTCGGCGAGCGTGGTCAAGGCGATGTTGCTCGTGGCGCGGCTGCGCGAGCTGCGCGGATCGCCGCTGCGCGCGCATGACCGCGCGCTGCTGACGCCGATGATCGAGCGCTCGGACAACGACGCGGCCGAGGCGGTGTACGACATCGTCGGCAAGCGGCGCCTCTACTTCCTCGCCCACACCGTCGGGATGCGTCGGTTCGGGCTCACCGGGTTCCTGTTCGACACGCAGATCACCGCCGCCGACCAGGCGCGCCTGTTCCTGCGCATCGACCGCCTTGTCCCGGCCCGCCACCGTGCGTTCGCACGGCGGCTGCTGTCGGGGGTCATCGCGCCGCAGCGCTGGGGGATCGCGCCGATCGCTCATAGACGCGGGCTGAAGGCCTTCTTCAAGGGGGGCTGGCGGACCGGCATCGTCCACCAGGTGGCGCTGCTGCAGCGCGGGCGCCGACGGGTCGCGCTGGCGATCCTGACGAGCGGCGAGTCGATGGCCTACGGCGAGGAGACGCTGTCGGGTATCGCGCGGCGACTGCTGCGCTGAGGTACAGATCAACCGTCCCTACCTCGCCCGCGCGAAGCCCAGGAACGCCTCGGCGGCCGGCGGGTGACGGCGCTCGCGGCGCCACACGAGCCCGACGTGGCGGCGCAGGGCCGGCGGGCCCAGGGCGATCGCCGCGACGCGCGGTCCCGGTGGGGACGTCTCAGAGCGCGGCATGATCGCCACGCCCAGGCCGCGGGCGACGAGCGCGCGCACGCGGCTGAGTTCGGTCGACTCCAGCCGCGCCCGCGGCGCCAGGCCGGCGGTGGCCAGCGCTCGCTCGGTCGTCGCCCGCAGGCCGGAGCCCTCGCGGAACAGGATGAACGGCTCGTCGGGAAGGTCGACCAGCGCGAGGCGCGCGCGTCCGGCCAGCGGGTGGCCGGGGTGTACCGCGAGCACGAGGTCCTCGTCGTACACGCGCTGGGTATCGAACTCGGAGGGGGGCGGCGGGTCGATCGACGCGATCGCCAGGTCGAGCTCGTCGGCGGCCAACAGCGCGAGCATCTCCTGGGTCGTCTCCTCGCGCAGGATCAGATCGATGCCGGGATGCACGGCCTGGAAGGCGGCGAGCAGCCCGGCCAGGTCGTAGGGGCCCAGCGACTGGATCGCTCCGACGAGCACGCGCCCCGTGCGTAGGCCGCGCAGCGCGTCGAGGTCGGGGACGATCGCATCGACCTCGCCGAGCGCGCGGCGCGCGCGGCGCAGGACCGCCTCGCCGGCCTCGGTCACCCGCACCGAGCGGCTCGTGCGATCGAGCAGTGTCAGCCCGAGCTCCTGCTCGAGGCGGCGGATCTGCTGGCTGAGGGCCGGCTGGGCGACATGCAGCGTCTCGGCCGCGCGCGTGAAGTGGCGCTGCTCGGCGACGGCGGCGAAATAGCGCAGCTGGCGCAGCTCCATTCATCAATCATGATCGCTTATGAATTGGAGCACAAGTCCGTCTTTGACGCATCGATTGCCCGCGCGCCACACTTCAGCCATGTCCCAGAACTCGTTCGACGCTCGCGCCACGCTCACCGTCGGCGACCGCAAGGTCGACATCTTCCGCCTCGACGCGCTGCAGTCGTCGTTCGATGTCGCGCGCCTGCCGTTCTCGCTCAAGGTGCTGCTCGAGAACCTGCTGCGCACCGAAGGCAACGGATCGGTGGAGGCCGCCGATATCGAGGCGCTGTCGCGCTGGGATGCCCGGGCCGAGCCCGACGTCGAGATCGCGTTCACGCCGGCGCGCGTGTTGATGCAGGATTTCACCGGCGTGCCGGCGGTCGTCGATCTCGCCGCGATGCGCGACGCGATGGCCGACCTCGGCGGCGACCCGGCGAAGATCAACCCGCTCGTCCCGTCCGAGCTCGTGATCGACCACTCGGTCCAGGTCGACGCGTTCGGCACGCGTCAGGCGTTCGCGATCAACGCCGAGCGCGAGTTCGAGCGAAACCAGGAGCGCTACGCGTTCCTGCGCTGGGGGCAGGGCGCCTTCGAGGGCTTCGCCGTCGTGCCGCCGGACACCGGGATCGTCCACCAGGTCAACCTCGAGTACCTCGCGCGGGTGGTGTTCGTCGACAGCACGTCCGGGCTCGCTTATCCCGACACGCTCGTCGGCACCGACTCGCACACGACGATGGTCAACGGCCTCGGCGTGCTCGGCTGGGGCGTCGGCGGGATCGAGGCCGAAGCGGCGATGCTCGGCCAGCCGATGTCGATGCTGATCCCGCAGGTCCTCGGCTTCAAGCTCCACGGCGAGTTGCCCGCCGGCACGACGGCGACCGACCTCGTGTTGACCGTCACCGAGCGCCTGCGCCGCAAGGGCGTGGTCGGGAAGTTCGTCGAGTTCTATGGCCCCGGGATCGCCAACCTGCCGCTCGCCGACCGCGCGACGATCGGCAACATGAGCCCCGAGTTCGGCTCGACGTGCGCGATCTTCCCGATCGATTCCGAGACGCTGCGCTACCTGGCGTTCACCGGCCGGCCGAAGGACCAGATCGATCTCGTCGAGGCCTACGCCAAGGAGCAGGGTCTCTGGCACACGGCCGACAGCGAGGAGCCCACGTTCTCCGACACGATCGAGCTCGACCTCGGCGAGGTCGTACCGTCACTGGCCGGCCCCAAGCGCCCGCAGGACCGCGTCTCGCTCGATCGCTCGCAGCACGCATTCCGCGGCGCGCTGAAGGAGCTCGTCGGCCCCGACGGCGTCGACGAGGCGGTCGACGAGAGCTTCCCGGCCTCCGACCCGCCGGCCAACGGGTTCGGCGGCGTCGCCGTGCGCACCGCGACGTCGGTCGCGGTGACGCTCGCCGACGGGACCGCCACCGAGCTCGACCACGGGCATGTCGTGATCGCGGCGATCACGTCGTGCACGAACACGTCGAACCCGTCGGTGATGCTCGGCGCCGGGCTGCTGGCGCGCAACGCGGTCGCCCGCGGGCTGAGGTCCGCGCCATGGGTCAAGACCTCGCTCGCTCCGGGATCCAAGGTCGTCACCGAGTACCTCGACCGCGCCGGCCTGACCGAGCCGCTGGAGGAGCTCGGGTTCAACCTCGTGGGCTACGGCTGCACCACGTGCATCGGCAACTCCGGGCCGCTGGCCGACGAGATCTCGGCCGCCGTCAACGAGGGCGACCTGGCGGTCGTGTC
Source organism: uncultured Actinomycetes bacterium (assembly GCA_963766605.1). Taxonomy (GTDB): domain Bacteria; phylum Actinomycetota; class Thermoleophilia; order Solirubrobacterales; family Solirubrobacteraceae; genus AC-49. The sequence goes on along the minus strand of CAVYAT010000001.1, from coordinate 834,808 downwards.
CGTCCTGTCGGGCAATCGCAACTTCGAGGGCCGCATCAACCCCGACGTGAAGATGAACTACCTCGCGTCGCCTCCCCTGGTCGTCGCGTACGCGATCGCGGGGACGATGGACGCCGACATCGTCTCCGACCCGCTCGGCCAGGACACCGATGGCAACGACGTCTACCTGCGCGACATCTGGCCGTCGGAGCAGGAGATCGCCCAGACGATCGAGGAGGCGGTCCAGTCGGACATGTTCCGCCGTTCCTACGACGCGGTGTTCGATGGCGACGAGAGCTGGAAGAGCCTGCCGGTACCCCAGGGCGACCGCTTCGCCTGGGACGAGAACTCGACCTACGTCCGGCTGCCGCCGTACTTCGATGGCATGTCGCGCGACCCGGTGGCGCTGACCGACATCGCCGGCGCGCGCGTGCTGGCCATCCTCGGCGACTCGGTCACGACCGACCACATCTCGCCGGCCGGCAACATCCGCCGCGACGGACCGGCCGGGGAGTACCTCCAGGCCCACGGCGTCGACGTCAAGGACTTCAACTCCTACGGCTCGCGCCGCGGCAATCACGAGGTGATGATGCGCGGCACATTCGCCAACATCCGGCTACGCAACCTGCTGAAGAGCGACCCCGCACTGCCCGAGGGCGGGGTGACGGTCAAGGACGGCGAGCAGATGTCGATCTACGACGCCGCGATGGCCTACATCGAAGAGGGCACGCCGCTCGTGGTGCTGGCGGGCAAGGAGTACGGATCGGGCTCGTCGCGAGACTGGGCGGCAAAGGGCACGACGCTGCTCGGCGTGCGGGCGGTGATCGCGCAGTCCTTCGAACGCATCCACCGCTCCAACCTGGTCGGTATGGGCGTGCTGCCGCTTCAGTTCGCCGACGGCGAGTCGGCGCAGTCACTCGGTCTCGACGGCTCCGAGGAGTTCACGATCGAGGGCCTCGCCGACGTGCTGAACGCCGGCGAGGCGACCCCGCGCGAGCTGACCGTGCAAGCCGGGGCGAAGCACTTCACCGCCCGGGTGCGCATCGACACGCCCAAGGAGGCGCAGTACTTCCGCCACGGCGGAATCCTGCCCTACGTGCTGCGGGAGCTGGCCGCGGGCTAGATACCGATCGACGGTCCGGTCTCCGGCGCCTCCGGTGTGGCGGGCGTCTCGGGCGCGGCCGGTACGACGGGTGCATCGCCGGGGAGCATCGGCGGCGGGCCGGGATTGGCCTCGCCGGCCTCCGCGCTGATCGGCGGGTAGTGCTGGGTGAGCATGAACGAGATACCCAGCGCCCGCGACGTGTACGAGACGCCGAGCTTGATCGCGTCCTGGAGGCCCTCGGCCTGCTTGCCGGTGACCAGGATGACGAACCACGCCAGGAACGAGCACACCGAGGCGACGATGTTCATCGCCCATGCGATCACCAGCACTGGAATCGAGTAGATGCCGATGAAGAACACCTTGAGCCGGCTGTACTTCTCCAGTGGTGGGCCGACGACGATGCGTGCCGGATACTCCGGGTGCTCGCCGCCGCTGAACGGCGGGTAGGGATCCACGGCCAGGAACGCGTACGCGTGGACCCGGCCGTTGAGGCGGACGCCTCCGGCGATGAAGTCATAGAGACCCCTGGGGTACCGCGCGGTGAACAGCAAGGCGAACCATGCGATGAACACCGCGACGTACACGGCGAGGAGGTAGAACAGCAGGAAGATCTCGACGGGAATCGCGAGCAGCCAGCGGAAAAACGTCGTCAGGCGGCTGCGCTCGTGAACGTAGTCGAGGTCGTACGTGATCTGGTTAACGGACACACGGTGATGTCTACCACCAACTACACCATCCATTCCAGCCTGACATGTGTGGTGTCCTCGTTGCCCTGGGAATCGCTGCGGTCGATGTCGAGCTTGAACGTGAGCGTGGCGGGATGACCGCGGGCCGGGACCTGGAAGACGATGTGCCCCTGTTCGCAGCCGGATTCGCCGAGGAGATCGAGGTCGTCGGAGAAGACATCCTCGGGGAATTTGAGGACGGCGTCGCTGCCGTCGGTCAGCTCGAGGCCGAAGTTCTGCGACGCGATCGTCGGCAGGTCCGACGTGGTGATGCAGATGTGGATCAGGAAAGACGCGAAATGCGTGCCGGGGGCCGGCGTCGCGAGGCCGGTCACGTCGGTGCGCGGCGCGGGCACGAGCGGGCGGTACTTGTCGGGCGTCACCGCGAGCCCGCCGGGTCCGGTCAGCGTCTGGCCGATCACGCCGCTGTGATGCACGGTCTTCGCGCCCAGCGAACAGCCCGCCAGTGCCGCCGCGGCGGCGAGGCCGAGCGCGACGGACCTCATCGCGGCAGCGAGATCCAGACGTCGGCGCCGCCCGCGGGCCGGTTGGCCGCTCCGGCGTTGCCGCCGTGGGCATGGGCGACCGCCTCAACGACGGCCAGCCCGAACCCGGCGCCGCCGCGGCCGACGGTCGGGTCGGCGCGCGTGAAGCGCTCGAACGCCCGCGGCAGGAACGACTCGGGGAAGCCCGGGCCCTCGTCGGTCACATGGACCTCGAGGGTCCCGTTGCGCCGGACCGGGAACAGCCGGATCCGCCCGTTGCCGTAGACGAACGCGTTGTCGATCAGGTTGTCGAGCGCCTGGCCGACCTGTTCGGGGTCGGCGCGGATCGGCACGGCGCGGCGCACCACGACCTCCACTTCCCGGTCGCTGTGCTCGGCACGGTCGCGAGCGCGCTCGCCGGCCTGGACCATCAGCCACGTCAGGTCGGTCTGCTCGAGCTCGATCGGCAGCGTGCCCTCGTCGGCGCGTGCGACGACCAGCAGCTCCTCGGCCAGGCGGACCAGACGGTCGGTCTCGTGCGCGGCGGCCTGCAGCGCGGCCTCCATCTCCTCGACCGGGCGCTTGTGGGCGAGCGCCGTCTGCAGCTCGGCGCGCAGCGATTCCAGCGGCGCATGGAGCTGCTCCTTGGTCTGCGATGTGAGCTGACGTTCCTGGACGAACGACCGCTCCAGGCGGGCGATCATCTCGTTGAGCGACTCGCCCAGCGCCGCGAACTCGTCGCCGGACTCCGGCACCGGCAGGCGCGCGCCGGGCTCGACCAGCGACAGCGTCTCGGCGCGTCGGCGCATCTCGTCGACCGGCCGGACGACGAGCGCCGACACGATGTAGCCCGCGATCACCGCCAGCAGCAGTCCGAGCGGGAACGCGACCACCATCGCCGACAGCAGCGAGTCGATGCCGCGCTCGCGGTCGCGCACGCTGCGCGCCACGACGACGACCCGTTGCGGGTCGCCGGGCACCGGTTCGGCGGCCATCCGGATGTGCTTGCCGAGTCCCTCGATCCGCTTGCGCTCGAGGACGATCGTGCCGCGCTGCGCGTCCGTGAACCGGCCCGGCGGCAGCAGGTCGATGCCCTCCACCGGCTCGGTGCCGGTCAGGACCTTGCCGTCCGGGCCGAGCACCTGCGCGAACCCGGCCTGGCGCGCGACCAGGCGCCGCACGGTCGTCATCGGCAGGTCATCGCCGTCGCGCCCGACCAGCGTCGCAACGGCGTCGGCCTGCGCCCGCAGCGACGCGTCGATGTTGTACTCGAGCTCATCCTCGAAGCTGACCTCGACGGCCAACGCGGTCACCCCGAGCACGAGCGCCATCGCGATCGCGTAGCCGAGCGCGAGCTTGCGCCGCAGCGACATCCGCTTCAGGCGGGCCTTCATTCGATCCTCAGCAGGCGGGTGGGCTCGTGCTCGACCTGGAGCGTCGTGTGGTCGATCGCGAACTCGTCACGCAGCAGCCGCTCGAGCGCCGCGCGCGCGGCGTGGCAGTCGTCCTCGGTGCCGACGACGACATGGGCCGAGAGGGCCGGGAAGTCGCTCGTCAGCTCCCACACGTGCAGGTCGTGCACCGAGACGACGCCGGGCGCGCTGGCGAGCGCGTGTCCGACGTCGTCTGGGTCGATGCCGCGCGGCGCGGCCTCGAGGAAGATCCGTCCGGCGTCGCGCAGCAGATGAACACAGGCGCGGGCCATCAGCGCGGCCACGACCAGCGCCGCGATCGCGTCGGCGCGATCGAAGCCGGTCGTGACGATGATCAGCCCGGCGATCGCGGTGGCGACGAAGGCGTACAGGTCGGTCAGCAGGTGCTGGAACGAACCCTCGACGTTGATCGAGCGGTCGGCCGGCCGCGACAGGATCCACGTCGCCAGCAGGTTCACCGGGATCGCCACCAGCGCCATGACCAGCACGATCCCGCCGGTGACCGGGCGCGGGTCGATCAGCCGGTCGACCGCCTCGACGGTGAACACCACGGCCAGCGCGCCCAGCACCGCCCCGTTGATCACCGCGCTCAGCGGCTCGACGCGCTTGAGCCCGTAGGTCATCGCACCCCCGGGTGGCCGCATCGCCAGCCGCAGCGCGACCAGCGACAGGCCGAGCGCCGCCGCGTCGGTGAGCATGTGCGCGGCGTCGGTCAGCAGCGCGACCGACCCGGCGATCGCTCCGGCCACGACCTCGGCGACCATCAGCCCGACGATCAGCGCCAGCGCCGCCACGAGCGGCCCACGCTGCGCCTCGGTCGCAGCCGAGTGATGGTGATGGTGGGCGTGCGCGTGGGCCATCCATGCGGAATGTAGTCTCATCGCCATGCCCCTGGACGACATCCTTCGCTCGCTGCTGACCGCCCACGGCCCGTCTGGCTATGAGTCCGCGCCGGCCGCCGCGTGGCGCACGGCGTGCGAGCCGTTCGCCGAGGTGGAGGTCGACGGGATGGGCTCGTCGACGGCCACCGTGCCCGGCACCGCGGGCGGATTGACCGTCGCGATCGTCGGCCATATCGACGAGATCGGCCTCGTCATCACCCACATCGGCGAGAAGGGCTTCCTGCACTTCACCGGCATCGGCGGCTGGGACCCGCAGGTCCTCGTCGGCCAGCGGGTCGCGGTCTCCACGCGCGACGGCGCTGTCCCGGGGGTGATCGGCAGCAAGCCGATCCACCTGATCGAGCCCGACGAGCGCAAGAAGGCGACCGAGCTCAAGAACATGCACATCGACATTGGCGCCACGGACGCCGACGACGCACGCAAGCTGGTGCGCATCGGCGACGTGGCGGTGATCGATGGCGACCCGATCGAGCTGCCCAACGACCGCGTCGTGTCGCGGTCGATGGACAACCGCCTCGGCTGCTACGTGGCGCTCCAGGCGGCCAAGCTGGTCGCCGATGAGGGCGGCGCGCCGGGCTCGGTCGTCGCGGTCGCCGCGGTCCAGGAGGAGATCACGTTTGGCGGCGCGCGGACCGTCGCCCACGCGCTGAAGCCGGACGTCGCGATCGTCGTCGACGTCGGCCACGAGACCGATGCGCCGGGCGTCGACCCCAAGGAGATCGGCGAGCATGCATTCGGCTCGGGCCCGATCCTCGAGCGCGGCTCGACGCTCAACCCCGCGCTGTTCGAGGCGTTGCACGACGCCGCGCAGCACAGCGGCGAGCCGTTCACCGTCGCCGCCTCGGCCGGGCGCACCGGCACCGACGCCGACGCGATCCACCTGTCGCGCGCGGGCATCCCGACCGCGCTCGTCGGGCTGCCGCTGCGCTACATGCACTCGGCGGTCGAGATGGTCCAGCTGTCCGACGTGCAGGCCGCGGCCAAGGTGATCGCGGCCTTTTGCCGGACGCTCGAACCGGGCACCACGTTCCCGCGATGACGGTCGTCACCGAGACAGTCAAGCTGGAGGCGCGCGGGTCCGGGGTTGTCGCCCCGCTGTCGGTCGACGTCCGCGAGCGCTTCGGGCGCGCGCGGCCACCGGTGCGTGTGACGGTCAACGGCGAGACGCTGCGCACGACGATCGCGGTCTACGGCGGCGTGAGCTTCGTCGGCTTCAACGCGCCGTTCCGCGCGGCGGCGCAGATCGCGGTCGGCGATGTCGTCGAGCTCGAGATCGAGGCTGACGAGGAGCCGCGGACGGTCGAGCTGCCCGAGGAGCTGATTGAGGCGCTGGGGGCCGACGAGCGCGCGTTCTTCGACACGCTCTCCTACACCAACCGGCGGGAGTACGTCGAGTGGGTCGGGTCGGCCGCGCGGGCCGACACCCGGGCGCGGCGCGCCGTGCGCGCGCGCAAGATGCTCGCCGACCACCAGCAGTCGCCGATGTAGTGCGACTGCTGCTGTTCGACATCGACGGAACGCTGCTGCTGCGCGCGACGCGCGAGCATCGCGAGGCGCTGCACACCGCGATCACCGCCGTCCACGACATCGAGATTGCCGGCGAGACGGTGACCTACGCTGGGCGCACCGACCTCGAGATCGCGCGCACGATCCTGCTGGCGGCCGGTGTCGCCCCCGACGCGATCGACGCCGGCCAGGCGCAGGTGCGCGACGCGGCGTGCGCGAACTACGCGCTCCTCGCGCCCGCGTCGCTGCGGGACCATGTCGCGCCCGGGGTGCCCGAGTTGCTCGACACGCTCGCCGCGCGCCGTGACGTGCGGCTGTCGCTGCTGACCGGCAACCTCGAGCCGATCGCCCTGCTCAAGCTGCGCCGCGCCGGGCTGCTTGACCACTTTGCCTCCGGCCAGGGCGCGTTCGGCTCCGACGGGGAGGACCGCGCGACGCTGCCGGCGATCGCCCGCACCCGCGCCGGCTCGCCCGAGCGCCCGTTCCCGCGCGAGGACACCGTCGTGATCGGCGACACGCCGGCCGACATCGCCTGCGCGCGCGCCGACGGCTGCCGCGCGGTCGCCGTCGCCAGCGGCCCGTTCGACGCCGACGAGCTCGCGGCCGCCGACATGGTGGCCGACGACGCTCACGGCCTGCTCGATCTCCTCGCGCCGCAGGAGTAGATTCGACCACGGCTGTAATGAAATCCGGCGACGCGCGTCTGTAGGAGCACCATGGCTTCACTACCGCAGGAATCCGAGAACGCTGAGATCGAAGCCGCCTGGGACGGCCCGCTGTTCGATCGCTTCGTCAAGTTCCGCCACAGCGTCGTCACCGGTCTCAAGAACCACGGTGACGCCGCAATGCGTCTGTACCCGCCGGCCCCCGGCGACCGCGTGCTCGACATCGGCTGCGGGTTCGGCGACACGACGCAGCAGCTCGCCGCGCTGGCCGGATCCGAGGGCTGCGCCCACGGTGTCGACATCTCACGGCGGTTCATCGAGGCCGCGACACAGGAGGCCGCCGACGCCGGCGTCGCCAACGTGTCGTTCGCCGTCGCCGACGTCCAGGAGACGACGTTCGATGGTCCGTTCGACATGGCGTTCTCGCGCATGGGGACGATGTTCTTCACCTACCCCGTGCCCGCGCTGCGCAACGTGCGGGCGGCGCTGGTTCCCGGCGGGCGGCTGGTGATGGTCGTCTGGCGGTCCAAGCTCGAGAACGACTGGCTGTACCGCGCCCAGCAGGTGACCGAGCGCTTCGTCACCAAGCCCGATGACTACGACGAGCCGACGTGCGGCCCGGGCCCGTTCTCGATGGCCAACGCCGACACGACGAGCGGGATCCTGGTCGGCGCCGGCTTCACCGACATCAGCCTGCGCCGCTGCGACCTGCCGGTGCTGATGGGCCGCGACATCGACGAGGCGGTCGAGCTGGTCATGAGCCTCGGCCCGGCCGGCGAGATCCTGCGCCTCCAGGGCGACCGCGCCGCCCACCTGCACGAGCCGATCGCCGCCGCGCTGCGCGAGGAGCTCAGCGCGTGCGCGCACGACGAGACCGGTGTGTGGGGCGACGCGTCGACGTGGATCGTCACGGCGACCGCGCCCGCCGAGTCGACGTAGGCCGCGTCGCCGATCTGCTATACCTAGATCCTAGGTATGACAGGAACAAACGACATCACCACCGAGCTGCACGACGGCGTCGTCCTCGTGCGCATGGACGCCGACGAGAACCACTTCACGCCGCCGTTCATGGACTCACTGCACGACGCGATGAACATCGCCGAACGCCGGCCCGGGGTCGGGGCGATCGTCCTGACCGGCGGCGGGCGGACGTTCTCCCACGGCATCGATCTTCAATGGGCGATGGACGCTGGCCCCGAGGCGGCGGACGGCCTCGTCGCCCAGATGCACGCGCTGTTCCTGCGCCTCGTGACCAGCCCGCTGACCAGCGTGGCGGCGATCAACGGCCACGCGTTCGGCGGCGGCGCGATGCTGGCGCTGGCCTGCGACCAGCGCGTCATGCGCGCCGACCGCGGCTGGTTCTGCCTGCCCGAGGTCGACTTCCGGCTGCCGTTCACGACTGGCATGACGGCGCTGATCCGCCGCCGCCTGGGCGACACGCGCGCCCACGAGGCGATGCTGACCGGCCGTCGCTACGGCGGCGGCGAGGCGGCGGCGCTGGGAATCGTCGACGACGCCGTCGGCTACGACATGGTCGTCGAGCGGGCCATCGAGCGCGCACGAGTCCTGAGCGACAAGGACCGCGCGGCGGTGGCCGCCATCAAGGCGACGCTGTACGCCGATGTCGCCGCCGCGCTGGCGGCGTGAGCGCACGGCGCCTCACGCGGCTCGAGCATGTCGTCCTCGGAGTCCTGACCAACCAGCCGCGCCACGCCTACGCGCTCAAGCAGCGCCTCGCGCCGGGGCTACCGCGCGAGAACCAGATCAACGACGGCGTGCTGTACCCGTTGCTCGAGCGCCTCGAGCGCCGCGGTCTCGTCACCAGCACGCCCGAGCGCGGCGAGGGCGGACGCGCGCGGCGCGTGTACGCGGTGACGGCCGAGGGTGAACAGGCGTTCCTGGAGTGGCTTGGCTCCGACGCCGACGAGGGCGGCGATCTGTCCTACGACCTGTTCATCGGTCAGCCACTGGTCAAGCTCCTGTTCGCCGCCCGGCTCACGCCGGCCCGGCGGCGCGCCAAGCTCGTCTCCCTGACCGGGGCGGCGCGCACGCGGCTCGCCGCGCTTGAGGCGATCGAGGCCGCGCCGCCGCCCGAGGGCTGGACGGACATCGGCCGCGCGATGCTCGACATCGGCATCGCCCAGCAGCGGGCGACGATCGCGACGCTCGAGTCGCTCACCTGATGACGATCGTGCGGTGCGCGGTCGTGGCGCGCGCGGTGCTGTCCCGCAGACGCGCGGAGATCGTGTAGGAGCCGGCGCGCAGCGGGCTCGAGAGCTTGATCGCCCAGCTCCTCGTGCCCTTGGCGGTGACGGTGTAGTGCGTCGTGCAGGTCGTCGCCGTCCGTAGCGAGCCCGTGTTGTGGGCGCGCGTGGCGCGTAGCCCGCGGCAGCGGTGGTGGGCCAGCTTCTGGGTCACACCGACGGTCACGTTCTTGATCGTGTGGCCGTCGGTCGCCGTGCCGTGGATCGCCGTCGCGCGCTTGCGCGGCGCGGTGATCGTCAGCTTCGTGGCCGAACCCGAACCCGAACCCGAACCCGGCTCCGGGCTCGGTGCCGGCGGCGTGGCCGGTGTCGTTGTCGTCGTCGCGGGCGGCGGCGGCGTCGCGGCGACCGTCAGCGACGCCTGGGCCGGGACCGAGGACAGCGACCCGTCGCTGGCGGTGAACGAGAAGCCGTCGGCGCCCAGGAAGCCGGCGTTGGGGGTGTAGGTGATCCCGCCGGCCGTCGGGGCGGCGAGCCCGTCGAGCGGTGCGACGGCGACCGAGAACGTGAGCGGGTCGCCGTTGGCATCGCTGCACGAAGACATGACCCCGACGGCAACGGCGACGCCGACCGTCGTCGACGCTGACGCCGGTGAACAGGTCGGTGGCACCTCGCGCGAAAGCGTGACCAGTCCGCCGGCCGGAGCGCCGATCGTGATCACGTCGCGCCCGTCGATCGGGTCGACGACCAGCGAGCTGGTGGCCCCCAGCGCGGCGCTGGCGCGGCCCTGGGCGGAGTTCGAGCACGCGACCGCGGCTGCGCCGATGCAGTCCAGGAAGGGCATGTGCGGGCTGCCGCTCGATGTATCGCGCGTGAACGCGGCGATCTCGCCGCCGCTGGCGGTCGACGAGGTGACGTAGATCTGGTGGCCGTCGGGCGAGACGGCTGCCAGCTGCGGTGCACCGAGCCCGAACTCGGCCGCGCAGTTGGCATCGCCGGCGTTGCCGAAGCAGCTCTGCTGTGCGGTCAGGTGGCCGCTACTCGGGTCCAGCGAGAACGTCGTGAGGTAGCCGGTGGTCGAGGTCTCGGGATCGATGCCGTAGACGCTCTGCCCGTCGGGGCTCGTCACGAGTCGGAACACGTCCGGGATGCCGCGCCCATGCAGGCAGGAGACGCCGACCGCGGTCAGTGTCTCCTGGACGCACGAGTCCAGCCCGCCGGTCAGCGACCCGCCGATCGGGTCGCGATCGAACTCGTAGATACCCGCGTCGCTGCCGTCGCCGCTGGCCACGTAGAACGCGCGGTTCGTGGCGACGACGGCGGTCACGTCCAGCATGCCGGGAGTCGCCGTGCACGTCTTCGGTAGCGGGACGGTGGCGCTCAGGCAGGCCAGTCGCGCCCCGATCGCGCCGGTCGCGGGATCGAGCGGGAAGATCGACAGCGCGCCGGACGCCGACGCCACGGCCAGCGTGCGCCCGTCGGGCGTCGTCGCGACGCTGCGGATCGACGTCATCGCGGTGTACTGGCCCGCGGCGGGCGCGTTGCACGATGCCGACCCGACGCAGCTCGCGGCGGCGCCGACCGACCCGTCGGCCGCGGTCGGGAACTCGTCGACCTCCAGGCCCTGGTTGCCGGCGACGTAGACGGCGTGCGGACCGACCGCGATCTGCCCGGACAGGAACAGGCCGCCGGCCCCGATGCACGTTCCGAGGTCATACGAGGCGCAGTTGCGCATGGTCAGGGCGCCGGTCGCGCGATCGCGCGCCCACGCCACCAGCGCGCCCTGCGTCGTGCCGTCGTTGCCGGTCGTGTAGACGGTCTTCCCGTCGGCCGAGATCGCGGCGGACTTGGTGGCGGTGCTGGCCAGCGGCGCGGTCGTGCAGCCGGCGACGGCGCCGGCCGTGACGCAGCCGCGCACGCGCAGCGAGCCCGCGGGGCCGGGCGCCGCGGGCGCCGCGGCCGCGGCGACCAGCGATGACACGGTCAGGGCAAGGGCGACGATCCGGCGGGTGGCCATGGACGCATCATCGGCGCCTCGATGCCGGATTTCAGTGTCGTATCGGTCTCACGCCGGCCTCACGTGCGCGTCAGGCGCTTGTACGTGATCCGATGCGGACGGTCGGCCTCGTCGCCGAGCCGGGCACGGCGATGTTCCTCGTAGGCCTCGAAGTTGCCCTCGAACCAGACGACCTGCGAATCGCCCTCGAAGGCCAGCACGTGGGTGGCGACGCGGTCCAGGAACCAGCGATCGTGGGAGATCACGACCGCGCAGCCGGCGAAGCTCAGCAGCGCCTCCTCGAGCGCCCGCAGCGTGTCGACGTCGAGGTCGTTGGTCGGCTCGTCGAGCAGCAGCAGGTTGCCGCCGGTGCGCAGCAGCTTGGCCAGGTGCAGGCGGTTGCGCTCGCCGCCCGACAGCTTGGAGACCTGCTTCTGCTGGTCGGAGCCCTTGAAGTTGAAGCCGGCCGTGTAGGCGCGCGAGTTCAGGACCCGGTCGCCGACCTTGATCTGGTCCAGGCCGTCGGAGATCTCCTCCCAGACCGTCTTGTCACCGTCGAGCGCGTCGCGCGACTGATCGACGTAGGCCATCTGGACCGTGTCGCCGACCCGCAGCGTCCCCGCGTCGGGCTGCTCTGAGCCGGTGATCATCTTGAACAGCGTCGTCTTGCCGGCGCCGTTGGGGCCGATCACGCCGACGATCCCGCCGCGGGGCAGCGAGAACGTCAGGTCCTCGATCAGCAGCCGGTCGCCGAAGCCCTTGCGCAGGCCGTCGGCCTCCACCACGACGTCGCCGAGGTGCGTCGCGGTCGGAATGTAGATCTGGACCTCGTCAAGCTTGACGTTGCGCTCCTGGGCGACCAGCGCCTCGAAGTTCGCCAGCCGCGCCTTCTGCTTGGTCTGGCGCCCGCGCGGGTTCTGTCGCACCCATTCGAGCTCGGCGGCGATCGTCCGCTGGCGCGCCGATTCGGTCTTCTCCTCCTGGGCCAGACGCTTCTCCTTCTGCTGCAGCCACGACGAGTAGTTGCCCTCGTAGGGGAGGCCGCGGCCACGGTCGAGCTCGAGGATCCAGCCGGCCACGTTGTCGAGGAAGTAGCGATCGTGGGTGACGGCGACGATCGTGCCCTTGTACTCGGCGAGGTGGCGCTCGAGCCAGGCGACCGACTCGGCGTCGAGGTGGTTGGTCGGCTCGTCGAGCAGCAGCAGGTCGGGCGCGCGCAGCAGCAGCCGGCACAGCGCGACGCGGCGGCGCTCGCCGCCCGACAGCTTCGCCACGTCGGCGTCGGCCGGCGGCAGGCGCAGCGCGTCCATCGCGTACTCGATCGTCGTGTCGAGCGACCACGCGTCGGCGGCGTCGATCTGCGACTGAAGCGCGGCGAACTCGTCGGCCGTCTCGTCGGAGTAGTTGGCGGCCAGCTCGTTGAAGCGGTCCATCAGCGCGCGCATCTCCGAGACGCCGTCCTCGACGTTGCCGCGCACGTCCTTGTCGGCGTCGAGCTGCGGCTCCTGCTCGAGCAGGCCGACCGTCGCACCGGGCGCCAACTGCGCCTCGCCGCGGTACTCGGTGTCCTCGCCGGCCATGATCCGCAGGACCGACGACTTGCCGGCGCCGTTGTAGCCCAGGACGCCGATCTTGGCTCCCGGCAGGAACGCGAGGGTGACGTCCTGCAGGACGGTCTTGTCCGGCGGAAACGTCTTGGTCAGCCGGTGCATTGTGTAGATGTACTGCGTGCTCATCGGTCCGGTGAGGATAGGCGGCGCGCGCGCCGGCGCGGTCTGCGGGGTCATGGTGACCGTCGTTTTCGCCGGCTGCGACTCGGATGAGACGGTGCTCGGCATCGCCAAGGTGCATCACGACATCGCCGTCGCGATGGCGTCCAAGCGCCACATCAGCACTCCGGTGACGTGCCCGAAACCGCGCGTCGCGCCGGGCCCGGCTGAAGGCCGTCGCGACCTGCAGACCGGCCATCGCGGCCAGGTCGCTCTTCACGTTCGCTGATCCGCACAGCCGCCGACCTTCGCTAACGTGAATCGGCTGTGCCCCAGGTCCTAGACATCGAACAGGCGCTCCTGCTGCTTGAGATCGAGCCGCCCTTCGACCAGCGCGACGTGCAGCTCGCGCGTCGCCGGCAGGCCAAGGTCTGGCACCCCGACGTCGCGCCGCCGGGCAAGCAGTTCGAGCACGAGCGCCATCTCAAGGCGATCAACGAGGCGGCCGACACGCTCGAGGAGCTCGCCGAGGGCTCGCGCAACGGCCGCGTCTCGCGCAACGCGGTCAGGGCCTCGGCGGCCGCCGCGCGACAGCGCCGCGCCGAGGAGGGCGCACGCGCCTACGCGGCCGAGCAGCGGGCCCGCGCCGACGCCAAGGACCGCGCCGAGCACGACCCGTTCGGCGCCCGCGTACCGGACCACTCGGTCGTGCACCGCTACGCCCGCTGCGTCACCTATCCCGAGTGGGGGGTCGGCTCGGTCACCGGCATCTACTTCACCGGCGACGGCGACCACACGATGCAGTGGGCACGGGTCAAGTTCGCTCCCGGCGTGCGCACGGTGCCGGCCGGCTCGCTGCAGTTCGTCGACTTCTCCAAGCCCGACCCGGCTGCCGACCGCGTCGAGCGCTTCCTCACCGCCGCCCAGCACGCGATCCACGACGGCGACTACGGCCTGGCCGCGCAGCGCCTGATCTACGCCCGCGACGCCGATCAGACGAACATCACCGTGATGCGGCTGCTGACGCTCGCCTTCTGGCAGGCCGGCAACCTGCCGGCCGCCGGGCGCGCGGTGCGCGATTGGGCGCGCCTGGACCCCGACCGCCCGGCCGCCCATCGCTTCGCGGCGCGGATCTACGAGGATATGGGAGCGCTCGACCTTGCCGCCGAGGCCGCCGACCGCGTCACGACCCGCGCGCCGGACGACGCCGACGCGTGGGCCCGCGTCGGGCGCCTGCGCCTGCGGTTGATGCAGCGCGACGCGGCGCTGGCCGCGCTGCAGCGCGCGCGGGCGATCATGCCCGACGAGGATGCGCTGCTGGACCTCGCGCTGGTGCACCATCTCGGTGGTGACGTCGGCGGCGAGGTCTCGGCGACCGAGCTGGCGACCCAGATCGCGCCCGACAGCGCCGCGGCGTGGGCCCGTCACGCCCACGCGCTGGCCCGCACCGACCGCATCTCGGACGCCATCGCGGCCTGCGAGCGCGCGCTCGATCTCAACGCGGACGACGACGAGGTGGCCGACCTCCTGGCCCGCTTGCGCGGCGCCGTCCCGCGCGTTCTGCCCGCGGCCTGACGCGCAGTTTTCCGGGCCGGAACATCGTCCGCACGCGGTCTTTGTGGCGTTACCCTGCCGCAAAACCGTCCACAACCTGTCCAGAAGCGAACCGGCCGCGTCAAGAACGTGTGCCTGTGCTCCGATGCCCCGACGGATGCGTCTTCGTTTCCCAATGCTCGTCGTAACGTTGTGCCTGCTGCTGCCCGCAGGCGCGGCCCATGCCTCCACGCCCGGCATCAACGTGCCGGGTGCGCCCAACCAGACGTCGGTTCAGCAGGCGCTGGCCACCGGTGCCAAGTACGTCCGCTACTTCATGCAGTGGCCCGACGCCGAGCCCACGCGCGCCTCGATCGCGCCCGGCTACCTGACGGGCTACGAGATCGGGCTCGGCCAGCTGGCCGCCGCCGGAGTCAAGGTCGACCTCGTCGTCACCGGCGCACCGGGCTGGGCCAACGGCGGCGCCGCCGGCAACGTGCCACCGAACAACCCGGCCGACATGGCGAACTTCATGGCGCTCCTGGCCACCCAGCTGAAGGGCAAGGTCGCCGCGTACGAGATCTGGAACGAGCCCGACAACAGCGAGTTCTGGAACGCGCCGATCGACCCGGCCCGCTACGCGGCGCTGGTCAAGGCCGTCTACCCGGCGATCAAGGCCGCCGACCCGGACGCGACCGTGCTCGCCGGCCCGTTCAGCGGCAACGACTACGACTTCCTGAGCGCGATGTACGCGGCGGGCGCCAAGGGCTCCTTCGACGGCGTCGCGGTGCACACCGACACGGCCTGCCTGAACAGCGGTCCCGGCGTCTACTACCGCGACGGCACCCGCATCGGGCGCTACTCGTTCCTCGGCTACCGCGAGGTCCACAACACGATCGTCGCCAACGGGGACAACGTGCCGATCTGGATGACGGAGCTCGGCTGGTCGTCGACGAACACGATGTGCGCCCGCGGCGCCTCGGCCGGCAAGAAGGCGGCCGGCGTCGGCGAGGCCAACCAGGCGACCGACCTCCAGGAGGCCTACCACTGCCTGGCCCAGGACTCCGACGTCGCGGTCGCGGAGTGGTTCACGCTGACCGACGGCGGGGTCCCTGACGCCGAGCTCAACCGCTACGGCCTGATCCGCCCCGACGGCTCGCTGAAGCCCTCCTACGCCGCGTTTCGCAACGAGGTGACCAAGGGCGACCAGATGTCCGGCGCATGCGGCGACTTCTCGGCGCCGAAGATCACGGTCGA
Organism: uncultured Actinomycetes bacterium; assembly: GCA_963766605.1. GTDB lineage: Bacteria > Actinomycetota > Thermoleophilia > Solirubrobacterales > Solirubrobacteraceae > AC-49. The sequence goes on along the minus strand of CAVYAT010000001.1, from coordinate 819,309 downwards.
CGCGCCGACGTCGGGCCAGCAGTTCTCCGACCACCTGATCCTGAGCGCGACGGCCAGCGACCCCGACGGCCTGCACCGGATCAGCTTCCTCTGCGACGGCAAGAAGATCTCGACGTTCGGCGTCGGGCTGGGCAAGAAGCACACGTCGACGATGACCTGGTACGGCTCGGCGAACATCCCGCTCGGGCCGCACACGATCGAGATCCAGTCGACGGACGTGTTCGGCAACATGGCCGAGGTCGACGTGCCGGTGACCCGGGTCCTGCCCGGGCAGCTGCCCCAGGCACGCACCTGGGTCGTCGCCAGCGTCAAGGGCAGCGGCCTGATCCGCACCGTGACCGGGCGGGTCAAGACGACCGGCTCCGGGCCGGTCCGCGGCCGCGTCCACATCGTCTTCCAGGTCCTGTCCGGCACGAAGTGGCTGACCCGGCACATCAAGGGCGCCAGCGCCTCCAAGCCGTTCAAGGTCGTCCAGCACCTGGCGCGCGCCGGACGCTGGCGGGTGAAGGTGACGTACACCGGGCGGGCCCCGTTCAAGTCCTCCGCGGCGCCGTCGCACAGTTTCCTGGCCCGCGGCTGACCGGGCATCCCCGAACCGCCACCGGCTCGTTGAGAGCACGCTAGTCTGCCGCGGATGCGCTCTCGTCTTCGGTCTATCGGCGTCGTCGCCGCGCTCTGCTGCGCCTTCGCCGGCGTCGATGCGGCGAGCGCGCCCGCGTTCCCCGTTGTCGGCGTGAACATCGCCAACGTGCCGACCGACGCCCAGATCGCGACCGCCAACGCGCTCGGGGCCAAAGAGGTGCGGATGTTCGTGTCGTGGGCCGACGCGAACCCGGCCAAGGGCCGCCTGCAGCCGGCGCTCGTGAGCCGCTACGTCGAGATCGCGCGCCAGCTGGTCGCCGATGGGATCGGCATCGACTTCGTCGTCGTGTTCACTCCGAGCTGGGAGAGCGGCAGCAGCGACCCGCACGCCGCCCCGGCCAACCCCGCTGACTACGCCAACTTCCTGTCGCAGCTCGCCGCGACGCCGGGTCTTCAGGGCAACCACATCGCGTACGAGCTGTGGAACGAGGAGGACGCCGCCGAGTGGTGGGCGCCGGCGCCCAACGACAACGCCTACGCGAACCTCGTCAAGGCCGCGGCGCCCGCGCTGCGCGCCGCCGACCCGACGGCGACGGTCGTCCTCGGCCCGACGGTCGCCAACGACTACGCGTGGATCGGCCAGCTCTACGGCGACGGGATCGCCGGCCTGACCGACGCGGTCGCCGTCCACACCGACAACGCCTGCCTGACCGTCGGCCCCGACGCGTCCTACACCGAGAACGGCGGCAAGATCGGGCGCTACGCCTTCACCGGCTACCGCACCGTGCACGCGACGATGGCCGCGCACGGCGAGGGCAGCCACCCGATCTGGATGACGGAGTTCGGCTGGAACTCCTCGCAGACCGCGGCCGGCGGCTCGGCGTGCCCGACCGGCGGCAAGCCCTCCGGCGTCACGCCCGACCAGCAGGCGACCTACATCACCCAGGCCTTCCACTGCATGGCCGGCGATCCGTACCTGTCGGTGGCCAACTGGTTCACGCTCGACGACGCGCCCGGCGCCGACGACTTCCAGGCCCACTACGGCCTCGAAACGGCCGGCGGGACACCGAAGCCGGACTTCAACGCGTTCCACCTGCTCGCCACCGGAGGCGACCAGCTCGACGGCGCATGCGGCGACTTCGACGGGCCGGCGATCACGATCGCGACGCCGAAGCTCGGAGACTCCTACGCGACCGATCTGCCGATCATGGCGTCGGCGAGCGACCCGCAGGGCGTCACGCGGATCAGCTTCTACCCCGACAACAGCACCCAGGCGATCGACAACTTCTCCAACCCGGGCAACGGGAACACGGTCGGCCTGACCTGGCACGGCGCCGCGGCGCTGAGCATCGGCACCCACACGATCAACGTCCAGGCGGTCGACAAGAACGGCAACATCTCCAACGCCAGCGTCCAGGTCAAGAAGGTGTCGCTGAACCAGATCCTCGCCGTCGGCCCGGTGCACTTCAACTTCAAGAAGCTGCTGTGCAAGGGCACGCTGTGCACGCTCAACGGCGCCGCGCTGAGTCCGTCCAACAGCTCGCTGCAGGGCGGCAACGTGCAGGCCCGCTGGCAGCTGCTCAAGAAGATCAAGATCAAGCACGTCAAGGTCCTGCGCTACCGCCTTCAGCACAAGGGCCTCCTCCACGCTCAGAAGCCGTTCAACTTCCGCCAGCGCCTCAAGCCCGGCAAGTGGCGCGTGCAGATCGCGTTCCTGCCACCCAAGCCGCTCAAGCCGGCGGCCTCGCCGTGGAAGTACTTCACGGTCAAGGGCGTCAAGCACCACAAGCATCGTTGAGCGCGCGCGTCCGAGACGCGACGCCTGCTGACGCGGCCGCCTGCGCGGCGATCTACACGCCCTACGTGATCGACACCGCGATCACGTTCGAGACGCAGCCGCCCGACGCCGACGAGATGGCCCGGCGGATCGCCACGTCGCTCGCCGATCACGCGTGGCTGGTCATCGAGGAGGACGACGGGCGTGTCGTCGGCTTCGCCTACGCAACCGCCCACCGGGCGCGTCCCGCCTACCGATGGTCGTGCGACGTCAGCATCTACCTCGAGCCCGGCCGCCGGCGCACGGGCGCCGGCCGGGCGCTGTACACCGAGCTGTTCGAGCGCCTGCAGGCGCGCGGCTACGTCACGGCGGTCGCCGGCGTGACGCTGCCCAACGAGGCCAGCTGCGGCCTGCATCGCGCGATGGGCTTCGAGCCGATCGGGATCTATCGCCACATCGGCCACAAGCTCGGCGCCTGGCACGACGTGCAGTGGCTCCAGCGCCCGCTGGCCGACGCGGTCGACTCGCCAGCCGAGCCGCGCTGACACCGCGAACGTCCCGGACTACCCCGCATAGCAAGCAGAACGGGACGTTCGCGGTTGCGTGCCCAGCGAATCCGACGCAATGTGCGGCGGCAACGCGCCCGCACGTCGGGCGACGCTCGTACGCTGGAGCGGATGCGCCTGATCGTCGCTCGCTGTGAGGTCCGCTACTCGGGCCGCCTGACCGCCGTGCTGCCCGAGGCGTTGCGGCTGCTGATGATCAAGAGCGACGGGTCGGTGATGGTGCACGCGGACACCGGGGGCTACAAGCCACAGAACTGGATGACGCCGCCGACAGTGATCGAGGAACAGGGTGACCCGCCTTCCCTGATAACTGTGCGCAAGCACGCGGGCAAGACCGAGGACCGGCTCGACATCCACATTGCCGAAGTGCTGTCGGACGTCGAGCACGACATGGGCGAGGCGGCGGCGCTCGAGAAGGACGGCGTGGAGCGCGATCTTCAGGAGCAGCTGGCGGCGGCGCCGCAGTGGTGCGGTGAGGGCTTCCGGCTCGTGCGCCGCGAGTGGCCGACCGACATCGGCCCGGTCGACCTGATGTGCCGCGACGCCGACGACGGCTGGATCGCGGTCGAGATCAAGCGCATCGGGACGATCGACGCGGTCGAGCAGCTCACGCGCTACCTCGAGCGGATCCGTGTCGACCCGGCGATGGCGGACTGCCGCGGCGTGCTGGCAGCACAGCAGATCAAGCCCCAGGCCCGGGTGCTCGCCGAGTCTCGCGGGATCGAGTGCGTCGAGGTCGACCTGGCCGTGCTGAGGGGAGAGCGCGAGCCGGACCTCACCCTGTTCGCGCCCTGAAATAGGCTGGCCACCATGGCCGACGAAGACCCCGTTCTCACCGAGCGCCGCGATGGCGTGTTGCTCATCACCCTCAACCGCCCGGACGCGCGCAACGCGATCAACCTCGACGTCGCCGAGGGCATCGCCGCGGCGCTCGAAGAGCTCGACGCCGATGACGAGCTGACCGTCGGCGTGCTGACCGGCGCGGGCAAGGGCTTCAGCGCGGGCATGGATCTCAAGGCATTCGTCAGCGGCAAGCGCCCGTGGGTCGAGGGCCGTGGATTCGCCGGGATCGTGCGCCGGTCCGCCCGTAAGCCACTGATCGCCGCGGTCGAGGGCTTCGCCGTCGCCGGCGGATTGGAGGTCGCGCTGGCCTGCGACCTGATCGTCGCGTCCAGGGGTGCGCGGCTCGGCGTCCCCGAGGTCAAGCGCTCGCTCGTCGCCGCCGGCGGCGCGCTGCTGCGCCTGCCCGCCCGCCTGCCCTACGGCATGGCGATGGAACTGGCGCTGACCGGCGACCCGATCGACGCCGAGCGCGCCTACGAGCTGGGGCTCGTCAACCGCCTCGCCGAGCCCGGTGACGCGGTCAACGTCGCGCTCGAGCTGGCCGCCGCGATCGCCGTCAACGCGCCGCTGGCGCTGATGGCGACCAAGCAGGTCCTCGAGGCCCAGCGCGACTGGCCGGCCGACGAGTTCTGGGATCGCCAGGAGGAGATCACCGCCCCCGTGTTCTCGTCCGAGGATGCGATAGAGGGCTCGACCGCGTTCGCCGAGAAGCGCGCGCCGGTGTGGAAGGGGCGGTGACGGTCGACCGTCGCGCAGCGGTCCTCGCGCGCGTGCGCGCGATCCCTGAGGGGTTCGTGCGCACGTACGGCGATGTGTCGCCGGGCGCCCCGCGGTTCGCCGGAACCGTGCTGTTCGACATGCCCGACGACCCCGACCTGCCGTGGTGGCGCGTCGTGCGCGCCGACGGCTCGCTGGCCAAGGGCCGCCGCCAGGCCGAGCGTCTGCGCGAAGAGGGCGTACCGATGCGCCGCGGGCGGGTGAACATGCGCGAGGCGCGGCTGCCCGAGGATGTGGATCCAGCGTGAGATCGTGCTCGCGCCGCGGCCGCGCGGGTTTCACCTGATCACGCGCGACGTACTGGTCGAGCTACCCGAGGTCGGCGAGCTGCAGGTCGGGCTGCTGCACCTGCTGATCCAGCACACGTCGGCGTCGTTGACGCTCAACGAGAACGCCTCGCCCGACGTCCGCCGCGACTTCGAGACGTGGTTCAACACCGCTGTCCCCGAGCAGTTCACCGGTTGGACGCACACGCTCGAGGGCGCCGACGACATGCCGGCCCACATCAAGGCCGCGCTGCTCGGCCCGTCGCTGACGCTCCCGATCTCCGGCGGCCGCCCCAACCTCGGCACGTGGCAGGGCATCTACCTGTGCGAGCACCGCGACCACGGCGGCTCGCGGTCGCTCGTCGCGACGGCCTGGGGCGAGTAGCTCAGCGCGTGCCGGCCGCGGCCACCACCGCGCCGCCGACGTCGGCCTCGCGCGCGAGGCCGTTGAGCAGCGTGGCGAGATCGGCGTGCTGCTCGGGTGCCCAGCCGTCGAGCAGCTGACTCAGCCGCTCGCGGCGCGCGGCGATCAGGCGGTCGCGAGTCTGCGCGCCGGGCTCGGTCAGTACGCGCGTGCCGTTGTCGCCCTCGACCAGACCGCGCTCCTCGAGCACCGCGGTCGCATCCTCGAAGATCGACTCGTCCAGCTGCGCGCGTCGCGCGAGCGCCGCCGGATCGGCCGACGGGTCCTCGTCGATGCGTATCAGCATCCAGCACTGCGCGGGCGTCAGGTCGACCCCGGCATGGTCGGCGATCCGCTGGATGATCTGGCGCTTGGCGTCGCGGCCGATCAGAACGCTGAGCGCGCGGGCGATCTCGTCGAGCGAGCTGTCGCTCTTGGGGATCGCGAAGCTCTCGCCGATCCCGCTCGCGGTCACCGTCTCGCGGAGCGGCAACTCGGCGATGAACCAGCTCAGCGCGAACGCGACCACGCCGATCGCGGCGGCAACGAGGAAGACCGTGTTCAGCGAGTCGGTGAACGCATGCAGGTATGCGTCGTGGGCCGGGCCCGGGAGCTGGCCGATCGCCGCCGGGTTGACCGCGCCGGTTGATAGCGCGGCCGGCACGTTCCCGCGGCCGAGGTGGCCGAACGCGTCGGTCAGGTTCGAGCTCAGCTGCGTGGCGAACACGGCACCCAGTAGCGCGGTGCCGACCGAGCCACCGATCGAGCGAAACAGCGTGGCGCCCGACGTGGCCACGCCGAGGTCGTCGTAGCTGACCGAGTTCTGTACGGCGACGACCAGGATCTGCATCACGAGCCCCAGCCCGAGGCCCAGCACGAACATGTACGACGAGGCCTGGAGCGTCTTCGTGCTCACGTCCATCAGCGACAGCAGGTACAGCCCGATGACCATGATCCCCGTGCCGAGGATCGGGAATGCCTTGTAGCGCCCCGTTCGGGTGACGAGCTGCCCCGAGCCGATCGACGTGATCAGCAGGCCCCCCATCAGCGGCAGCAGCTGCAGCCCCGAGCCGGTCGGGCTGGCGCCGTTGACGACCTGGAGGAACAGCGGCAGGTAGGTGATCGACCCGAACAGCGCGAAGCCGATGATCAGCCCGACGCCGCTCGTGACGACGAACACCCGGTTGGTGAACAGCCGCAACGGCAGTACCGGCTCGGCCGCCCGGCGCTCGGCCCACACGAACGCGGCCAGCAACAGCACGCCGCCGACTCCGAGCGAGACGATCAGCGGCGAGCCCCAGCCGTGGCTCTGGCCGAGCGTCGTCAGCAGCACGATCGCGCTCAGCCCGGCGGCCAGCAGCGTGATCCCGAGGTAGTCGATCTTCGCCTGCCGGCGCTCGCCGTGTGACGGCAGGGTGACCGCGAGCACGAAGAACGCGAGGATGCCCAGCGGCAGGTTGATGTAGAAGATCCAGCGCCACGACGCGTGCGTCGTCAAAAAGCCGCCGAGTAGCGGTCCGGCGATGCTCGCGAGGCCGAACACGGCGCCGAACAGGCCCGAGTAGCGGCCGCGCTCCCGGGCCGAGACCACGTCGCCGATCGCCGCCTGTGCGGAGACCATCAGCCCGCCGCCGCCGAGCCCCTGCACCGCGCGAAACGCGATCAGCTCGGCCATCGACTGGCTGGCGCCGCACAGCGCCGAGCCGACAAGGAAGATCACGAGCGCGCCCTGGAGCACGACCTTGCGTCCGTAGAGGTCGCCGAGCTTGCCGTACAGCGGCGTCACCACCGTCTGCGCGAGCAGGTAGGCGGTCACGACCCACGAGATGTGATTCAGCCCGCCGAGGTCGCCGACGATCGTCGGCAGCGCGGTCGCGACGATCGTCTGGTCGAGCGCCGCCAGCAGCATCACCAGCATCAGCCCGGCGAAGACCAGCCGGACGTTCGGCGCGCTCTCCTCGCGTGGTGCATCGGCGACTGCGGCGATGACCACGAGTCTATGTCAGGCGGGTCAGGAGGTTGGGCCCGGGCCTGAGTAACAGGGCGACCCGGTGATGTCGATCGTGCAGTGGCGCCCGGCCGCGTCGAACGTGACGACCGCGGTCGGGGCGCCGATCGGGATCGTGAGGTCGTGGCGGATGATGTCGCCATCGGCGTCGTCGGTCAGCGCGTCGGACGAGGCGGGATCGATCGAGAGGAACTGGCCGGCGGGCGGGCGCGCGAGCCACGCGATCCGCAGGTCTCCGACCCACGCCTGCGCGCATGCGGTCTGGCGCGCGCGATCGTCGGTCACGCCGTCCTCGACTGCCGCGTGGCACGTGAACTGCACGGAGATCGTGTACGTGCCGCGCTGCTCCGCGCCGCCCTGGAGGTAGGGCATCGGCAGCGCGACATAGCCGTCGGGGAAGCCGCGCTGATAGGCCCCTGACGTGTTCTGGTCGCCCTCGTCGGGACCGCCGTCGATGATGCAGTCGTCGACGAACGTGTAACCCAGCGCGCCCAGGCCGGTCCCGATGTGGCCGCTGCCGTAGGCGTCGCCCAGGGGCGCCAGGTTCTGGTCGACGTTCTCGCGACACTCAAAGCCGCCGGGCCCGGCCACCGTCATCGTCGTGCTGTTGAACGCCAGCGTCCCGGCGTCGCTGCTCGAGTTGGGGTAGAGCCGCAGCTCGATCCCCCACTGCATCCCGTAGCGGGCGAAGATCTCGTTGATCGCGTCGTCGCGGTCCTTGGACCCCTGCTCGAGGCCGTCCTCGATCAGCACATCGCGCAGGTCGCGCATCGTCTCGGGGTCGCGGCCGTTGACCTGCTGGCGCTCGTAGGCCCGGGCGATCACCGCCAGCCCCTTGGCGATGGAGCCGCCGCCGCCGAGGTAGCCGGCCAGGGCGTAGAGGACGTATGCCGCCGCCTCCTCGGAGAACTGCGCGTAGTGCGGCTGGGTGATCGGGAACGTCAGATGGCTCGGATCGGCGGTCAGGTCGACGAACGTGTTGCAGTCCTGACCGAGCGTCAGCCGCGACGTCTTCTGCTCGGCCGCGGCGTACGCCCACGCCCAGCCCTCGTAGAACGCCATCCCCGGCTGGTCGGGGAAGCTGTCGGGGAAGTAGTGCGTTCCGTCCTGCCCGGGCGCCTCCTTGATGTTCTCGAACATCACGTAGTGGCCGAACTCGTGGGCGATCGCGCCGAGGTTGGCGAACGCGCCGGCCGTCGTCAGGGTGAGGCGGCGTGCGGGCACGTCGTAGGACGCGTTCTGGTCGCGGGAGTCGAGGGCGACGAAGAACGGCTTCAGGGGCTTGGGGCTGAGCGGCGCGGCGAAGCGGCGGTTCTTCTGTAGCTGCGACCAGGCGTTGGCCGCCCGACGGTCGGCCGTGCTGGAGATGTCGACCGCATTGGCGCCCGGGCGCAGCACGCCGAGGGCGAGATAGGCCGAGCCCGTGTGCAGGACGTCGGGCAGGAACGTCTTGTCCAGTCCGCGGGCGCGGACGTCGATCTTCCCGTCGTCGAGGCGCGCGTAGGCCACGACCGGCTCGCGTCCGAGCCGGAAGCTCGCGTGGCCGGTCTCCGACAGCTTGATCGCCGCATGCGCGACGCGCTTGCCGTGGCGCAGGAAGATCAGCGGCGCCGAGTCCAGCGGCTGGGTCTTGGGCGCACCGCACACCGGCGCCGAGTAGGTGACCGCGAGCCGGTAGGTCACCAGCGACGACTTGCGGTGGTGGCCCGCCGCATGGGCCGGCGCAGCCGGGACGGCGGCGAGCATCGCCAGGGCGAGGGTTCTTGCGAGCCGGACCATGCCGGCAATCCTTCAGACCACAAAACCCCCTGTCATCGTGGTGGGGACCACGAACCTACGTCTCGCCGAGCACGCGGCGCTTCTGAGCCTCGAACTCGTCCGCGGTCAGCACTCCCCGGTCTCGCAGGTCGGCCAGCTCCTTGAGCTTGTCGATCGGATCGGCGGCTGGCGGGGCGGTGCCGGGGGTCACGACCATCCCGGTCATGCCGGGGATCTGGCCGGCCGCCTGCGCGGCGGCCACGGCAGCGCGGACGCGCTCCTTCGACGCCATGACCGCGGCGTGCGGGTCGTTCTTGAACGCCGCGGCGAACTCCTCGGGGTCGCCGATCGCGGCGTGGTCGAGGTTCGTCGTGAACGCCACCGCCGCGGGGTCCATCCCGCTCTTCGCGCGCCGCGCCTCCCGGGCCTCGAGCCCTGCCTCCAGTGAGGCGGCGGCGCTGTCGTCGATCGCGACCTTCGACGGATCGCTGGGGTCGTAGAAGACGATCAGCGCGTCACCCGGCGACGGGTTCTCGAACTGGCCGTAGCGCTGCTCGAGCTGCGTCATGAACGGCGGCTGTCCGTCGGGCTGGACCGCGAGCTTCAGCTTCCAGATGATGGTCGTGTTGGCGACGATCGACGGATCGCCGGAAGTGAAGGCCATGTGGGTGCGGTTGGCCTCGATGATCTTGGCGTGCGCCTTGACGCCATCGTGCTCCTGCAGCTTGTGGAGCCTGCGCGTGTTGTTCCCGAACATGACCGCCACCGTAGCCGCGCCCAGGGGCGCCGACAGTGCCGTGACGGTCTCAACCCGGTGTCAGGCGCGCAGGGCGCTACCGCTCGCCCGGGGTCTTCTTCGGGTACAGCGAGACCGGGATCGAGAGGTCCAGCGCGGTGCGCACGACGCGGTTCTGCTCGGCCACGTGGGCAGCCGGGTAGCCCTCGCCCGGCGACGCGCGCTCGGGCCGGCCGATGTATCCGTAGGCGAGGTGCTCGGGCAGGATCTGCATGAGGCGCGGCGACATGTGCGCGCGGGCGCCCATGTTGCGCGGCTCCTCCTGGACCCACACGACCTCCTGGAGGTTCGGGTAGATCTCGACGAGCTCGAGCACCTGCGCCTCGGGGAACGGGTACAGCAGCTCGACCCGGCCGACGGCGACGCCCTCGTTGCCCTGGCGGTCGGGGTGGCCGACGAGGTCGTAGTAGATCTTGCCGGTGCACAGGATCAGCCGCGTGACCTTCTCGATCGGCACGCGCGGCTCGCCGAGCACCGGGTAGAACTGGGTCTCGGCCAGGTGCTCGATGCGGTTCGTCGCCTGCGGCAGGCGCAGCAGCGACTTCGGGGTCATGATGACCAGCGGGCGCTGCTTGGCGATCCGTGCCTGGCGGCGCAGCAGGTGGAAGTACTGGGCCGGAGTCGTCAGGTTGGCGACGCGGATGTTGCCCTCCGCGGTCAGCGCGAGGAAGCGCTCGAGGCGGGCGCTCGAGTGCTCGGGGCCCGAGCCCTCGTAGCCGTGGGGCAGCAGCAGCGTCAGCCGCGAGGTCTGGCCCCACTTGGCCAGGCCGCTCATGATGAACTGATCGATGATCACCTGGGCGCCGTTGCCGAAGTCGCCGAACTGCGCCTCCCACAGCACGAGCGTCTCAGGCGCCTCCTGCGAGTAGCCGTACTCGAAGCCGAGGCACGAGTTCTCGCTCAGCGGCGAGTTGTGCAGCTCGAACGGCGCCAGCGCACCGGGCAGCGACTGGATCGGGGACACCGACTGGCCGGTCTTGGAGTCGTGCAGGACGAGGTGGCGCTGGGAGAACGTCCCGCGCTCGGCGTCCTGGCCGGTGAGGCGGATCGGGATCCCCTCGGTCAGCAGCGAGGCGAACGCGAGCGCCTCGGCGTGCGCCCAGTCGATCCCGCCGTCGGCGCCCATCGCGACGCGGCGGCGCTCGAGCTGGGTCACGAGCTTGGGGTGCACGGTGAAGCCGTCGGGGACGCGCAGCAGGTCCTCGTTGAGACCGAGCAGCCGCTCGGCGCCGACCGCCGTCTTGACCTCCGGCGACGGCGAGCGGTCGAGCGTGTACTCGCCGGTCGGCTGATCGATGTGGCCCTCCTCGTCGGCCGCCTTGATCGCCGCCTTGAGCTCGGCGTGCAGCCGCGTAAGCTCGTCCCAGACGGCCTGGCTCTGGTCGTCGGCCTCCTGCTGGCCGATCACCTTCTGCTCGATCAGCTGCGACGCGAACAGCTCCGAGACGCGCTTCTTGGTCTTGATCCGCGCGTACATCTCGGGCTGCGTGTACGCGGGCTCGTCGGCCTCGTTGTGGCCGAAGCGGCGATAGCCGATCAGGTCGATCACGACGTCGTGGCCGAACTCCTGGCGGAATGCGAACGCGAGTCGGACGGCGGCGATGCAGGCCGCGACATCGTCAGCGTTGACGTGGATGATCGGGACGTCGTAGCCCTTGGCGAGGTCCGAGGCCCACCGCGTCGAGCGCGCGTCCTCGGCGTCGGTCGTGAAGCCGATCTGGTTGTTCTGGATCAGGTGGATCGTGCCGCCGACGTTGTAGCCATCGAGCGCCTGCATGTTCAGCGTCTCGGCGACGACGCCCTGGCCGGGGAACGCGGCGTCGCCGTGCAGGACGAGCGGCACCGCCGACGCATTGTCGCGGTGGGCGTGCGGGCCCTGGCGCGAGGTCTGGGCGGCGCGCGTGGCGCCGACGACGACCGGGTGCACGAACTCGAGGTGCGACGGGTTGGACTCGAGGTTGACGAGGATCGACTCGCCGTTGGGCAGCTGGTAGGAGCCCTGGGCGCCGTGGTGGTACTTGACGTCGCCGGTCCCGCCCTGCGGGATCGTCGTCACGGCTTCCAGCGTCGACGCGCCCTCGAACTCGGCGAAGATCGTCTCGTACGGACGGCCGAGGTTGTGGGCGAGCACGCTGAGCCGGCCGCGGTGGGCCATCCCGACGACGACCTCTCGCGCGCCGTGGGCGGCCGACAGCTGGATCAGCTCGTCGAGCATCGGCACCGTCATGTCGAGGCCCTCGACCGAGAACTGCTTCTGGCCCAGGTACGCCTTGTGCATGAAGCGCTCGAACGCGTCGACCTCGATCAGGCGCTTGAGCAGCGCGCCCTGCTCGTCGTTGGTCAGCGGCTTGCGGAACGTGCCCGACTCGATGTTCTCGCGCAGCCAGATCCGCTGGCGGTGGCTGCCGATGTGCTCGATCTCGTAGGCGATCGTGCCGCAGTAGGTCTCGTGCAGGTGAGGCAGGGCGTCGGCCAGCGTCGCGCCGGGCACGTACATCCGCAGGATCTTGGCCGGGATCTTGGCCATCAGCTCCGGCGTCAGGCCCAACGGCTCGGGCTCGAGCGCCGGGTCGGACTCGGGGTCGGAGCCCAGCGGGTCCAGCCGCGCGGCCAGGTGACCGTGGGTGCGGTGGGCCTTGAGCAGCGACGTCGCGGCCTGGACCGCCTGGAGCAGCTCCTCGTCGACCGCGCCGGTCCCGCGGCGCTCGACGACGGGCGCGCTCGCGGCGGCGGCCGCGATGGCCGGGGCCGGCGGCGGCGGCAACGGACCGACCTCGAGGCCCAGCGCGCCGAAGACGTCCTCGTAGAAGCCGTGCTCGCCCTGGAGGTAGGCCTCGATGACCTGCAGGAAGCGTCCCGACTCGGCCCCCTGAATGATCCGGTGGTCGTAGGTCGAGGTCATCGTCATGACCTTGTCGGCGCCGATCGCAGCGCCGACGGCGCCGAGACCGACGGGGTAGGCGATCGAGCCGGTCGCGACGATCGTGCCCTGGCCGACGAGCAGCCGCGGGACGCTGGCCACGGTCCCGATCCCGCCCGGGTTGGTGAGCGAGATGTTGCCGCCGGTCAGGTCGTCCACGGTCAGCGTGTTCGTGCGCGCCTTGGCGATCAGCTCGTCGAACGCAGCGCGAAACTCGATGAACGACATCCGGCCGGCGTCGCGGATGACCGGCACCATCAGCGTCCGGCTGCCGTCCTTCTTCTCGACGTCGACGGCGATGCCGAGGTTGACGACGCCGTCGTCGACGCGGTTGGGTTTGCCGTCGACCTCGGCGAAGTGGTGGGCCATGACCGGCATGTCGCGCGTGCCGGCCAGCGCGATGGCGTAGGCGATCAGGTGCGTGAACGAGACCTTCTGGTCGTGGCTCTTGAGCTCGCGGCGGCGCGCGTCCATCGTCGTGACGGTGATCGTGCGAAACGACGTTGCGGTCGGGATCTCGCGGCTCTCGTCCATGTAGCGGGCGAGCATCGCCGCGGCGCCCTTGATGACCGTCGAGCCGGCGGGCGCCGGGGCGGGCGTCGGCGTCGCCACGGCGGCGCCGTTGCCCGCGGCCGCGAGCACGTCGGCCTTGACGATCCGGCCGCCCGGGCCGCTGCCGCTGACCGCCTGCAGGTCGACGCCCTCGACGGCGGCGGCGCGCGCGGCGACCGGCGAGGCGAGCGTGTCGCCGTTGGTGGCGGCGGGCGCGGGCGGGGAAGCCGGTGCGGGGACGGCTGCGGGCGGCGTGTCGCCGTTGGCGGGCGCGGGGGCCGGGGCGCCGGCGCCGATGCGCATGCGCGCGATGACCTGGCCGACGGTCACCGTCTCGCCCTCGTCGACGAGGATCTCGGTGATCGTGCCGCCGGCCGGCGCCGGGAGCTCCATGTCGACCTTGTCGGTCGAGATCTCGACCACGGTGTCGCCGTCCTTGACGACGTCGCCGACCTTGACGGTCCACTCGAGGATCGTGCCCTCCGTGACCGACTCGCCGCCGGCCGGGGTGGTGATATCGACGATCTCGCCCGCGGCGTCGGCCGGGGCGGACGGTTCAGACGGGGCGGCCGGTTCAGACGGGGCGGCCGGTTCAGACGGGGCGGCCGGTTCAGACGGGGCGGCCGGTTCAGACGGGGCGGCCGGTTCAGACGGAGCGGCCGGTTCAGCGGGTGCCGCAGCGGCCGGCTCGGCGCCGTTGGTCGGGGCGATCTCGGCCAGCAGTTCGCCGACGTTGACCGTGTCGCCCTCGGCGCGGTGCAGCTTGAGGATCGTGCCGGCGGCCGGCGAAGGGACCTCGGCGTCGACCTTGTCGGTCGAGATCTCGACGAGGATCTCGTCAACCTCGACCCGGTCGCCCTCCTGCTTGTGCCACTCGAGGATCGTCCCCTCGGTCACGGATTCGCCCATCGGCGGCATCGTGACCTCGATCGTGGTGTTCACTGCCATGCGCTACCAACACTAGCGCGCTTAAGCGCGCGATAAGTCAAGCTCATCACGATTCGTATTACGACCGTAAGGCGAGGAAGTTTCTCGCCTGCAACGAGACTGTTACCGCACGCCGGCGAGTGCCATGACGGCGGGAGCGCCGACGCCGAGCGGTGCGGCGACGTGGCCGCGGTCGTCGAGGAGGATCGCCGAGGGGGTGCCACCGGCGCCGAATGCCGCGCCGACGGTGAAGCCGGGGTTCAGCGCGATCCGCGATCGCAGCCCCATCGCGCGGTTGTCCTCCTCGCTGCCGGTCGAGACGAGAATCAGCTCGGGCGCGTCGTCGGGCGCGTCGGCCTCCCATGCGCGCAGGTCGTCAAGCATGCGCTCGCAGAAGCCGCACTGCGGGTTCCAGAACAGCAGCATCCGACCGCCCGAACGCGGGTCGGTCAGATCGATCGGCTCGCCGTGAGGTCGACCAGCGTGAGCGCGGGCGCCGGGCTGCCGACGGCGACCCCGGCCGGCGGAACGACCTGCAGCGCCGGTGGGGCCGGTGAGCCCGCCAGCGCGGCGACGAGCGCGTGGATCGCATCGGCGCCGGGCGCGGCGGGCAGCAGCACGGTGCCGTCGGCGGCGATCGCCAGACCGGTCGGCGTCGCCGTGGCGTTGTAGAGCCCGGCGATTTCGCGGTCGTCCTGGAGCAGGATCCGGGGGATGCGGTGCTCGGCCGCCTTGTCGCGGTTGGCCGCGGCCCCGCCGCGAGAGACGAGCGCGATCGTCAGTTCGTCGGCGTACTCGTGCACCCAGCGCCCGACCTCGGGCATCAGCTCGCTGCACGGCACGCAGTCGGGGTCGGTGAACAGCAGCAGCACCGGACGGTCCGGCGCACGCAGCTGGTCAAGCGTGACCGGTGCGCCGTCGAGGCCCGGCAGCTCAAACGCCGGCGCCGGGTCGCCGATCGGCAGCCCGTGGCCGCCGCTGTCCCAGGAGGGCACGTCGTCGTCGGGCACGATGCCGGCCTCGAGCATGTCGAGGCGGTGCAGGATGCGTCCGTTCTGGCGCAGCAGGGCGAACATGAACGCGGCCATCCCGGCGAGTACCACCGCCAACACGGCGACCGCCGCCAGCAGCCAGGTCTGGGTCGTGTCGAGGTCGGCGATCCAGCCCCACGGGCTCGCGCCCGGCCCGGTGACGAGCACGAACGCGGCCAGCGCGACCAGGATGATGTTGCGCACGAGCGTCTTGGCGCCGGCCGGCTCGGAGCGCAGCGCGCCGAAGCAGTGACAGTCGGGCGCCTCGCCCCGGGCCATCGCGGCGGCGATCGCGACGATGAACGCGCCGAGCAGGACGAGCGCGACGATCGCTCCGGCATGAGCGGTTGACGGGAACAGCAGCAGGACGGCGGCCGCGAGCTCGGCGATCGGCAGGCCCAGCCCGACGCTGCCCGACAGCGACTCCGGGACGCCGAACCCGCGCGCGGCGTCGCGGGAGCCCTCGCGGTCGAGCAGCTTGCCCACGCCGGCGACGGCGAAGACGCAGAACAGGATCAGGCGGGCGGCGAGCGTCACGATGGACCAGGCTGGCGTAGGCGCCGCCGAACCTACTTCGTGGACGGTTGGCTGTCCAACTCCCGGTGCTCTGTGCGCACGAACTCGTAGCTGCCGACGAACGGCCCGATCGCGCCGATGACCGCGACCGCCACGCCGAGGCGCAGCGGGATCACGCGGGTGCGTACGGCGTACAGGCAGGCGATCGACATCAGGATCCAGCCGATCCCGTGCGCGAGGCCGAGTACGAACGTCGGCTGCTTGAGGCCCGGGATGATCCAGACCGCGAGCAGCGCGAGGTAGATGGCCGAGTGCAGGAACGAGCCGCGCTTGAGCCGCGAGAACGTGATCACCGCAGCACGAGGTCGGCCAGGCGCCGCAGCGGCTCGTCGCCCTCCGGCGGCCACTCGGCGGGGTCGGCCGGCCACCACGCGTGCATGTCGTGCTCGTGGTCCGGCACGACCTGTGCCCCCTCGTGCAGCCATGCGGTGCCGACGACCATGACGAGGCGCTGCGGCAGGTGCACGAGCGCCTCGACGGTCATCCGCGCCGGCGCGACCGACCACTCCTCGTCGAGCTCGCGGGACAGCGTGTCGGCGGGGTTCTCGCCGAAGTCGACCGCGCCGGCGGCGCCCAGCGCCCAGCGCCCGGCCCACGACGCGACCCACGGCGCGCGGCGCCCGGCCAGCCAGCGGCCCTCGCTGTCACGCGTCACGCAGGTCACGGCGACCGCGTCGCTGGCGTCGCCGGGGACGAGCCGCAGCGCCCAGCGCATCGGCTGGAGCTCGAGCTCGAGGCGGTCGCCGACCATGCGGTGGCCGACCAGTCGCGCGGCGACCCCGTCGTGGCTCGGCGAGCCGCGCTCGCGCAGCGCCGCGATCGCCGCGTCCGCGGCCGCGGTCTTGTCGGGCGTCGGGACGTACTCGTCGTCGCGCCACGTCGCGCTGACCTGCGTCACGCCCCACGGGCCGAGGGCGAGGAGATTGGGGTCCGGTACGGCCATCGGCCCGACAGGTTAGGCTCGCGCGCCCCATGACCCGCCACCGACCCCTGTCCCGGGTCGCATGATGCGCATCGCGGTGCTCGGCGCCGGCGGCGTCGGCGGCTTCCTGGCCGCCGCGTTGACGCGGGCCGAAAACGACGTCGTCGTGATCGCGCGCGAGGCGACGGTCGGGGCCATCGGGCGCGACGGGCTGACCGTCACCAGCACGAGGCTCGGCGACCTGCGCGCATACCCGCGCGCGGCGGTGGCGCTCGACGAGCCGGTCGACGCGCTGATCGTCACCGTCAAGGCGACCGGTCTGCATGACGCGCTGGCGCAGATCCGCACCCACCCGCCGCTCGTCGTCCCCCAGCTCAACGGGCTCGACCACCTGCCGGTCCTGCGCGAGCGCTTCGGCGACGCCGTCATCGCCGCGGCGATCCGGATCGAGGCGACCCGCACCGGGCCGACGACGATCGAGCACACGAGCCCGTTCCTGCTCGTCGACATGGCCGGGGCGCCGGAGGAGTTCGTCGAGGTGCTCGAGGCGGCGGGGATCCCGACGCGCACGTCGGAGACCGAGACGCAGGTCATGTGGACGAAGCTCGTGCGGCTCAACGCGCTCGCGCTGACGACGACCGCGTTCGAGGCGCCGATCGGCGCGATCCGCGACGACCCAGACCGCCGCGCCGCGCTCGTCGCGGTGATGCACGAGACGGCGGCCGCCGGCAACGCCGCCGGGGCGACGCTCGACCCCGCGATGGCCGAGACCGAGCTGCTGGTCAACGCGCACGCGGGACTGCGCTCGTCGATGTCCCGCGACGTCGAGGCGGGCCGGGAGCCGGAGCTCGACGCGATCGCCGGTTCGGTCCTGCGCGCCGCCGCCCGCCATCACGTCGACGTGCCGACCGTCGCGTCGCTGACGCAGCTGATCTCGTGCCGTGCGGGCGTCGTCGTGCGCGTCTGACGCTACCCTTGGCCCGTGACCGTCGACACGTCGAAGATCGCGAAGAACCTCCAGGCGTTCCAGATCGCCGTCAACGCCCACGACCGCGAGAACCCGACCCACACCGCCAACGGGATCGGGCTGGCGCACTTCGACATGGAGCGCCTCGGGTTCGACGAGGGCGAGGAGATCCTTCCGGGGATCACGATCCAGACCGACAGCGGCGTGTCGGGCAACTTCCGGGTCTTGTGCGACGGTGATCACTCCGAGGAGGAGCAGACCGAGGTCTTCGAGGCGGTCGAGGCCGTCAGCACGCAGTCGGTCGGCGGCGACCCGCTCCAGGCGCCGCGCGAGATCTAACCCGAACCGGCGAAGTTCCACGTGTCGTCGAGATCAAGCCCCGCGTCGCTGTGGACGAGGTGGCCGCTGAGCTGATTCGGGTTGGAGCTCTTGACGATCTGGTCGGCCGGCGCGCCCGGGCCGAACGGGCTGCCGTAGCCGATATCGAAGTAGAGCGGCGAGAGGTTGCCGCCGCTCAGGCCGCAGGCCGAGAAGTCATACGACGGCAGCGGATCCACGCCGTGGGCACGGATCGCGTAGTAGAACGGCTGCGGCTCGGGCTGCGGCGCCGCCGGGTTGGTCGTCACGTCCTCGAGGGTCAGTCGCGTCGCGTTGGTCATGTCGACCCCGGCCTGCCCGCTCGCGCTGCACGTGTCGGCCGTGATCTTCCAGGTGATGGCCCCGCTGACCACCTCGTAGGGCAGCGACGTGAACGTCCCGTACGACGCGGGGAAGAACGGGTCGAGCTCGAACGTCGCCGTGCCGTCGATCGTCATCGTGTAGGTGACGCCGGTGACGAAGGTGATGACGCGCGTCCACGTGCCCGTGAACTGCTGCGGCAGGGTGATCGCGTCGACCACGACGTTCACCAGGCCGCCGATGCCGGTACCGCGCTTGGAGACGTGGCTGAGCTGGACGACGTCGGTGTCGCCCGGCTTGGCGCTGGACGGCGCGGTGTAGGTGAACGTCGCGTCGGGGCTGCCCTGGGCCTCGGGCGGCGTGACGCGGTTCAGCGGGTTGAACTGCTTGATCCTCCCGGCGAACGTCACGTTGTGGCGGTCGGTCAGGTGGGCGACGATCGCTACCGTGCCGCCGGCCGTGACGTGGACCGTCGCAGCATTGGGCACGATCAGCACGCAGCCCTTCGCCGACATGTTGTTGACCATCTGCTGGACGTAGTCATCGGCCAAGCCGGTGACCCAGAGCGCGGTGACGCGGCCACCGAGCACGACGGCGTCGTCGCTGCCCTTCGTCGTCGTGGTGTTGACATTGAGCGTTCGGTAGCCGTCGCCGTTCTCGCTCACGCCGCCCGACGAGACCGTTCCGCTGACCGACCGGCTCCGGTTCTTGTACGACCACGTCCCGATCACGTCGACCGACGCGAGATGCGCGTTGTCGTCGAAGTGGCCGACGAGCTGGGCGTCGAACACGGACGTCGAGTCCATGATCACGGTTGCGCTCTGGCTCTGCTGGCGAAGGCTGAAGTGGATTGTCCCGCGCTCGATCCCGTCGGCGTCCGGGCACCGCTTGACGACGTGCGTGATGGCGGCTGTCACGGTGTTCTTCGCCGAGTTGTGTCCGGTGACGCGGGTCGGACTGGTGGTCGCGTCCCACTCAGACGCGTCGCCGAGGTCGTCGGCGGTGTCCAGGTTCTCGACGTGGGTGAGGCGCCTGGTGACGGTGCCGTTGTCGTTGGTCACCGTGTCGGGCCCCGTGCCGGCCGCCGCGCGTGGGCCGTGCCGTCGGGAGGCCGCGGGCGCGCGCGTCTTTGCATCGGCGGCCACGAGCGCGGCGATGTAGGCGTCGGTCTTGGCGTCGATCGCCGCGACACGCCGTGCCGCTCGGGTACGAAACGCTCGTCTGACCTTGGCCGTCGCGAGGCTCAGCGTGAGCGCGCGGAGCTTGGCCTCGATGCCGGCGAACGTCCTGGGGGCGGTCGGCGTCCGCGCGACGCAGCCGGTCGCATGATCGGCCGGGCCTCCGGTGTGGTGCACGTAGGCGATCGTGCTCGTGATCTGGCCGGCCGGGCACCGCTTCGCCTTGGCGAGCGCCGGCGCGGACGTCGCACACAAGGCCACGGCGAGCCCCACCACCGTGAGGACGATCCGGAACCTCGGCCCGTTGGCGGGGCCCGAGCGGACGCTCACGCGAGCGAGTATGGCACCGAATATCAGACCACGGCCAGGCGTCGCCCGAACGCCCGCGCGAACAGGTCGACCTCGCGCGCCGCGGCCCAGCGCGGGACGCTGACGTCGCCGTCGGCCTCCAGCTCGAGTCGGACCGTGTCTCCATCGATGACCACATGCACGGCGCGGACGGTCTGGTCGCGGCTGCGCTCGAGGTCCTCGGCCAACCGCAGCAGCGTCGCGCAGCGATCGAGCAGGGCGTTGTCGCCGGGTCGCAGCAGTGCCGCGAACGGGCCGGCGTTCGGCGTGCCCTTGCGGTGGAAGCGCACGACCTGGCCGATCAGCGCGACCTCGCGAGGGCTGAAGCCGGGCAGGCCGCCGTTGAGGACGAGATAGCGCGAGTGCTTGTGATGGTCGTCGTAGTCGACGGCGACGCCGATGTCGTGGACCGCGCACGCCGACCACAACAGCTCGCGCTCGATCGGGTCGCCGGGGTGCAGCCCGGCCGCCGCGAGGTCGTCGAACAGCTTCAGCGCCAGCGTCGCGACGTGGGCCGTGTGGTCGGGGTCGACGCCGTACTGGCCGGCCAGGTTGAACACCGAGCGCGCACGGACATCGTCGATCAACGGCGGATCGGAATCGGCGAGCAGGCGCTCGAAGAACACGCCCTCGCGCAGACCGGCCTCGGTCACTTCGACGCCGTCGAAGCCACCGGCCGCCATCACGCCCTGGATCGCCGCCGCGCCGGCCAGGATCAGGTCGCCGCGCTCGGGCTTGATGCCCGGCACGCCGCCGCGCTCGGCGACCGACATGCCGGCCAGCAGCTCGACCAGCTCGTCGAGGACGTCGTGCTCGATCACATAGCCCTGGACGCCGAACGACGGCGTGCCGCGCAGTCGCTGGGCGGCGGCCGCGAGGTTGCGCGCGGTGCCGCCGAGGGCGACCAGACGGCGGCCGGTCGACGGCAGCCACGGCGCGCCGCGCAGCTCGTCGGCGACATGGGTGCGCAGCGCCTTGAGCTGTTTGCGCGTCGCCGGCTCGCCGTCGGTCAGGAAGCGCTCGCTCATCCGCACCGCGCCCAGCGGCCATGACCCCAGCTGTGTCGACAGGCGCCCGGCGACGCCAACGAGCTGCAGCGAGCCGCCGCCGAGGTCGAGCACCGCGCCATCGGCGAGCGTCGTCGAGTTGACGGCGGCGAGGTACCCGTAGTGGGCCTCCTCCTCGCGGCTCAGGACGCGCACGTCGAGCCCGGTCGCGGCGGTCACCGCGTCGAGGAACTCGTCGCGGTTGAGCGCGTCACGGATCGCGCTCGTGGCGACGACGTCGACGTCCTCGGCATCAAGGCCGCTGGCGCGGCAGAAGCTCGCAAACACCTCGACCGCGCCGAGCCCGCGCTCGATCGGCTTCCGCCCCAGCCGCCCGGTCTCGTCGAGCCCGGCGCCGATCCGCACCGACTCGTAGATCTCGTCGACCCGCCGCCACCAGCCGTCGCGCGTCGCGAACACGACAAGCCGGAACGAGTTCGAGCCCAGATCGATGATCGCGGTGCGCCGGTCGTCGACCTCGGGGTGGACGACTGCCTTCGTCGGGGAGCGCTGCGCGAAGAACGACGGCATCACCGTGCGTTCAGCATGTCAGGCCGGGCCGCCGGCAACGACCCCGCGTTTCGCGCTGGTTGCGGACTGCTCCCCGCCGATCGTCTCGCGCAGCCGCGCGGCCATCGCAAACGCCGCGTCGAGGTCGGCGTTGGGCAGGATCATCGCGCGCTGCGCCTGGTCGGCCACGCGCCGCGTGAGCGACGCATTCGGGCTCGGCTGGCGCCGCGTCCTGCTAGAAACGCAGCGTGCGATCTCTCTCGACGCTCCTGGCGGCCGCCGTGTTGCTTGCCGCCGCCGGAGGCGTCGCGCAAGCGTCGTCGCCGCGCCAGGCGCCGGCGTGGCTGGACGAGATCAACCGCTACCGCCAGGCCGACGGGCTCGCGGCGGTGACCGAGCAGCCCGCGTGGGACGCCGGCCTGCAGGCCCACCTGAACTACCTCGCCAACACGCCGCAGTCCTACTTCACCGGCCAGTACCAGTCCCTGCACACCGAGAACCCGGCGAGCCCGTACTACACGGCCGATGGCGCCCAGGAGGCGGGCCGGTCCGACCTCGCCGTCGGCGGCAACACGAGTGAGCTCGACGCGATCGATGGCTGGCTGACGGCGCCGTTTCACGCGATCGGCATGCTGCGCCCGGCGCTCACGCAGGTCGCGCTCGGCTTCGACGCGGCGCACCAGGCGGCCGCGCTCGACGTCATCGGCGGGCTGAACTTCGCAGCGCCCCCGGCGACGGCGCCCGTCCTGTTCCCCGGCCCCGGCATGACGACCAACCTCAGCGCGTTCAGCGGCGGCGAGTCTCCCAACCCGCTGGAGACCTGTCAGTGGACCGGCGCCGCCGGACTGCCGCTGATCGCGCTGCTGACGCAGGCGCCCGCGGCCGGCCTCGGCGCGACGCTCACCGGCCCGGGCGGGGCGATGACCGTGGCCAACGGGCAGCTGTGCATCGTCGACGAGACCGACTGGGTCTCCAGCGACGGCGTCTACGGGCCGACCGGGGCGAACATCCTGCACAACGATCGCGCGGTGCTGCTGTTCCCGCGCGCGGCGCTGGGCTCGGGCACGTACAGCGCCGCCATCACGCAGCCCGGCCAGGCCGCCATCACGTGGTCGTTCACGGTCGCCGGGCCGGCGGGCGGTACGCCGGGGACGGGCACCGGGGCCGGCACGACGGGGACGGGAACGGGGACCGGCACGACCGGCACGACCGGCGGCGGTTCGGGCAAGTCCAAGTCCACGACCCTCGGTGCGCCGGGAATCAAGGCGGTCCGCGCCGGCACGCGCGTGACGATCACCTGGACCAAGGTGACCGGGGCTGTCAGCTACCGCATCTCGATCGCCCACGGGCGCCACCACCTCATCCTGCGGCGCACAACGCGACGGCTTGTCGTCCACATCCCGCGCCACGAACACGCGAAGGTCGTCATCCGGGCCGTCGCCCGCAGCGGGCGCCTGGGCCGCAGCTCTCACACGCTGTCGGTCAGGTGACGCGGAACGTCCTCGTGGTCGTCGACGACGTGACGCCGCTCGCGGTGAGCGTGATGGTCAGGCGGTAGCTGCCGCGCTTGAGCTTGGTGAGGTGCAGCTTGCCGGCGCCGCTCTTGGCGCTCACTGTCTTGCTGAGGACGGTCGTCGCCTTCGTGCAGGCGCGCCCGTGGTGGCTGGTGAGCGAGCACGTGTGTCCCCGCAGATGGCCGTGGCTCAGGCGCTCGATCTTCAGCTTCAGGCGCCCCGCGGCCGAGGCGGTGTAGCGCAGCGAGCTTCCGCTGACGACGACGTTGGCGAGCCTCGGGCGCTTCGGCGCGGACGTAAGCCGCGGCGCAGGAACGACCGGTGCCGGGGTGCTCTGCGTGGCCGGCGGCGGCGTATCGCCAGGCCCGGACGGGGTCGTCGGGTCGAGCACCGTGACCGAGCGCGTGGCCGTGACCCCGACGTTGCCGCCGTCGTCGGTCTGCTGCGCCTGAGCGGTGTAGGTCCCGGGCGCGAGGTCGACGGCCGTCGCCTGCCACGCGCCGCTCGAAACGGGCGCCGTGACTGTCCGGACGGCGGTCCCCTCGGCCGCCGCGCCGGCGTAGAGGTTGAGCGTCACCGATGTCGCATCGGCATCCTCGGTCCCCGCGAGTCCACCGAACGTCGCGCTGGTCGCAGTCCCCGACACGTCGGTGGCCGGCGTCGTCATCGACACCGTAGGCGCCACGAGGTCGGCGCCGACAACGATCCGCCGTGGACAGTGGCCGGCGCTGCGGCGCAGCAGTCGCAGGTTGTCCAGCAGGACGGCCGAGTCCTGGGTGTGATCGCCGCGGTCGAAGATCGACAGGTCGAGCACGTGCGCGCCGGGCGTCACCGGAGTCACCGCCGTCGCCCAATCCAGGGCGCCGCCGTATCCCGTGCCGACGGCGTTCTGGGCGACCGGCAGGCCGTTGAA
The DNA here is from genome assembly GCA_963766605.1 of uncultured Actinomycetes bacterium. GTDB lineage: Bacteria > Actinomycetota > Thermoleophilia > Solirubrobacterales > Solirubrobacteraceae > AC-49. The sequence continues at coordinate 795,451 of CAVYAT010000001.1, read as the reverse complement.
CCCCATCCCAAGGAACGCCTGGGCGATGCTGATCGTCTGGGACGCCTGGTCGACCGCGAAGTCGTCGGGAGCGGACGTCGCTCCGCTCGCTCCCAGCGACCACGGGGCGGCCGGGTCGAGTTCGGCGAAGAAGCCGTCGGCGAAGTCGGCCGTCGGAGCGACGGCGAAGTCGTTGGTGAAGAAGTCGAACTGGATCGCCAGGCAGTTCGCCGGAGCAGCGACGGCGAGGTTGAGGCGCAGGATCGTCACGTCGAAGCCACCGCGCGCCGCCGAACCCTGATCGAGGCCCGCGCGGTCGCTGGTGCCGCCGGGGTCGTTGGGACCCAGCACGGTGCCGTTGGACAGCACGGCCATCGTCGTGCCGTCCTGCGGGTCTTCGTTGGTGCCGTAGACCGCCGCGATGCCGGCCGACGCGTGCGACGCGCTCGTGTCGGCCGGGATCTCGACGAAGCTCGAACCGGTGACGGTCGTCCCGTCGGTCGCGATCGCGCCGGCAAGGTCGGATGCGGTGCGCGTCGCGGTTGCGGCCGCCGCGGTAGCGGGAATCGCGCCGGCACACAGCGCGGTCACGGCGACGGTGCGCGCCAAGCGTGCTAACGCGATGTCAACGATGCTAACCGGACGAACACGTCCGGCGCAACACTCAACGCGCCGGCGCCGGGCCCTTCTGCAGCGCCGCCACCTTGGGCCCCATCGCCTCGCCGAGGGCCATCAGCCCGTTGGCCGGGCGCACCATCACGGTGAACTCCTCGATCAGCCCGTCCTCCCGGGCGGAGCGCACGAGGTCGATGCCCTCGAGCTGGGTCTCGCCCACCCGGGCTCGGAACACCAGCACGCCGGCGCCATCGGGCCCTGAGAGCTCGTCGGTGTAGCGGAAGTCCTCAAACGTCTCGAAGACCGCCCGCAGCACCCCGCTCACCGACTCGTGGCCGGTGAACGGGCGAAAGGCGAACGGCGAGAAGAACTCGACGTCGGGCGCGAGACACGCGACGGCGGCCTCGATGTCCTCGGCTTCGACGGCGGCGCGGAACGGACGCATCAGTCACCCGGGCACATCGCCTCGACCGAATGCCCGTAGACACCCCTGACGAACTTGACGTTCTGGTCACTCATGGCTCTTCCTCGGTTGGCCCACGGAACCTGACCGTACTCGAACGCCGACTCGCGCTCGGGTGTGCCGGGGTCAGCCCGGGCGCTCGATGAGCTCGATGCGGTAACCATCCGGGTCGCGGACGAAGCAGATCAGCGTGCCGTTCTCGCCGCCGATCCGGTAGGGGGGCTTCTCGGGCTCGATGCCGTGCTCGCCGAGCCTGGTCAGCGTCTCGTCGAGGTTCTCCTCGGTCAGCGCGATGTGGTTGTAGCCGGTGCCCATCTCGTAGGAGTCGACGCCGTGGTTGTACGTCAGCTCGAGCCGGGGGCCGTCGCCCGGCAGACCCATGAAGACGTTGATCGCCTCGTCGCGGATCGGGATCCGGCCGAGCTCCTCGAAGCCGAGCGCCTCATAGAACTTCACGGAGCGGTCGATGTCGCCGATTCGGTAGCAGGTGTGGATGAGCGAGGGCATGGCTGTCAATCTACCCACCATGGTTCTCGAGCGCTCGATGCACCCGGACTTCCTGTCGAACACCTATCTGGTCGGCGAGGAAGGGGGCGCCGGGTTCTTTGTCGACGCCGGCGGGCCGGTCGCGCCGCTGATCGCCGCGGCCGACGAGCACGGGATCACGCCGACCCATGTGCTGCTCACCCACCACCACGGCGACCACGTCATGGAGCTCGGGCAGCTGACCTCGCGCTGGCCGGATCTCGTGGTCCTGATCCACCCCGACGAGCAGCCGATGGTCCCCGGCACGACCGGCACGATGACGCCGGGCGAGACCGTCACGGTCGGGGACCTGGAGGTGACGCCGCTGCACACGCCCGGCCATACCGGCGGGATGCTGTCGCTGCTCGTCCAGGGCAACGTCTTCACCGGCGACACCCTGTTTCGCAACTCGGTTGGCGGCGTGCGCGCGCCCGGCCACACGACCTACGAGGATCTGCGCTCGTCGATCATGGACACGCTGATGGCGCTTCCGCCCGAGACCGTCATCCGTCCCGGCCACACCGACCCGACGACGGTCGGCGAGGAGTGGGAGACCAATTCGTTCATCCGCGTCTGGCGCGGCCTCGATCCCGAGGGCGAAGAGCCGTGCCGCGTGGGCGACGAGCCGGCGACGCTGGTGCTGCTCGGTGACGACTACGACGGCGGACACAAGGCGTGGGTTCGCTGGCCCGACGGGTCCGACGACATCGTCCCCGGGTCACGGGTCACGCGCCCCACCGGGTGAGCAAGGACGACAGGATCCCGACCTCGCGGCTGGCGCGGACGTCGCGCGTCGGGCGCCTCGCGGCGGGTACCGCGGCGCGTCAGCTCGGGACCCGCGCGGCGAACATCGCCCGCAACGAGGAGGACTCCCACGCGGCGATGTCGCGCCGGCAGCTCGAGACCGCCCAGCAGATCGTCGCCGCGCTGGGGACGATGAAGGGCGCGGCGATGAAGCTCGGCCAGGTGATGTCGTTCCTCGACGTCGGGCTCGTCGACGAGCAGTACCGCGAGGAGTTCCAGGCGACGCTGGCCCAGCTGCGCGACTCGGCGCCGAAGGTGTCATGGGCCCAGATGAAGAAGGTCATCGAGGCCGAGCTCGACGACCCGATCGACGAGATCTTCGAGACGTTCGACCCGGTGCCGATCGCGGCCGCTTCGATCGGCCAGGTGTACAAGGCCCGCATGGACGACGGCCGTGCCGTGGCGGTCAAGGTCCAATACCCGGGCGTCGCCGGTGCGGTGCGGGCCGACATGAAGAACCTCGGGATGATCCTGCGCCTGATGAAGCGCGTCGCCCCGGGACTCGACGCCAAGGAGATCGGCGATGAGATCCGCGAGCGCATCGATGAGGAGCTCGACTACGAGCTCGAGGCGGCCAACCAGCGGGCGCTGGCGCGCCAGTTCCGCGGCCATCCGTTCATCGTCATCCCCGACGTGGTCACGTCGCTGTCGCGCGAGAAGGTGATCGTCACCGAGCTCGTCCACGGCCGCGGCTTCGAGGAGATGAAGCAGCTCCCGGAGGCCGAGCGCAACCGCCTCGGCGAGATCATCTTCCGCTTCTACTTCGGCTGCATGTACCGCCTGCACGAGTTCTCGGGCGATCCGCATCCGGGCAACTGCATGCTGCTCGACGACGGGCGCATGGCGTTCCTGGACTTCGGGCTGTTCAAGCGCATCAGCGCCGAGGCCGCGCAGGTAGAGCTCGAGAGCCAGCGGCTCGGGGTCGAGCGCCGCAGCGACGACCTGATCGCCCACATGCACGCCCACGGCTTCATCGGCGACCCCGGCTCGTGGAACGAGGAGCAGATCCTCGGCATGTTCGACGACATCACGTGGTGGTACACGCGCGACGAGGAGATCGAGCTGACGCCCGAGATCGCCACCGACGTGACGATCCAGATGAGCGACCCGCGCTCGCGTCACTGGGGCGCGATGCGCAACGAGACGCTGCCGCGCGACCATCTCTTCGGCCGCCGGCTGGAGACGCTGACGCTCGCGGTGCTCGGCCAGCTCCACGCCCGCGCCAACTGGTTTCGCATCGCCCGCGAGTGGATGTACGACGCCGAGGCCGAAACCGAGCTCGGCAAGGCCGAGGCCGCGTGGGTCACGACCCGATGAGCCCGACCGCGAGCGCCGCCGCGATCGCGGCGACGGCCAGCGGCGCGCCGAGCGCGGTGTAGCGCCGCGCGCTGACGCGGCAGCCGGCCCCGCGGGCGGCCTGTGCCCAGAGAAACACGGCGAGCGAGCCGGTGACGGCGATGTTCGGCCCGACGTTGACGCCGAGCAGCAACGCGCGCTGATGGGCGACCGGGTGGGCGGTCAGCAGGACCGTGGCCGGCAGGTTGTTGAGCAGGATCGACGCGAGCGACGCGATCGCCGTCGTGCCCGCGGGGCTCGCGCCGGCGATCAGGTGTGCCGGTCCGCTCCAGGCGCGGGCGAGCGTCCCCAGGGCGACCGCGACCGCGAGCAGGGCGCCGACGACCGGCGGGTTGACGGCGCGCCACGCCTGCGCCGCCGTCAGCCGGCCGCGGCCGATCTGGACCGCGGCAGCGAGCAGCCCGATCGCCAGCACCGCCAGCGCCGGCCGTCGCGTCGCCAGCAGGACGACGGCCGTGGCGGTCGCGGCGAGCAGGCCGACCGCCCCGCGCAGCCGGGCCTCCTCGGTGACCGCCGGGCCGGCGCCGGCGAGGGCACGGCGGTGTAGGAGCACGATCCCGGTCGCGGTCACGATCGTCGCGGTGAACGCCATCGGCGCCATCCGGGCGAAGAACGTCCAGCCGCTGATGTGCTCGCCATCGAGCACGAGCAGGTTCGTCAGGTTGGATCCGGGCAGGAACAGCGACGAGGCGTTGGCCATCAGCACGCAGCCGTAGAGGAACGGCACGACGGCCAGCCCGCGGCGCCGAGCGACATGGACGAGCACCGGCGTGAGGAACACGACCGCGGTATCGAGGTTGAGGAACGCCGTCGTGACGGCGACGAGGGCGAGGCAGGCGCCCAGCAGCGCCACCCCGCCCCCGGGCAGGCGCTCGATCCGGGCACCCGCCGCCGCGAACAGCCCGTCGGCGCCCGCCGCGGCGCCGACGAGCAACAGCCCGGCGACGAGCACGAACGGGGGCCAGGCCTGGCGGAGGGCGTCGAGAACGTCTGAAACAGGCTCGTGCTTTCCCGGTCGGCACCAACGCCAACCGCCGCGCCGCTGCAACACCCGGCTAGGTCGGTTCCTCGACGCAGCCGGTCGCCAGCAGGCTGACGCCGGGGATCACGAGCCCGGCCGGTCCGGTGTACGGAGCGATCGCAGCCGCTGCGCGGTCACGCAGCGTCCTGGCGTCGGCGTCGGGCAACGCGGCGAGCATCGCGCTCAACGGCCCGGCCAGTGCCGCGGTCCGCTCCCACCACTCGTCGACCGACGCGGCCCGGTAGGGCGTCGACAGCTCGGTGACAGCGACGCCCGACAGGCCGGCGTCGCTCAGCAGCGCGGCGAGCCGGCCGGAGTCGTGCAGCGAGAACGGGTGCGGCAGCCCGGGCGGGGGCACCGGCATCCCGAGCTGGGCGCTGACGACGTCGAATACGACGCCGAGCCATGGGTTGCGCTCACGCGAACCCCAGACCGTGAGCACGACCCGACCACCCGGCGCCAGCACGCGGCGGATCTCGGCGGCCGCTCGCGCGGGGTCGGCGACCAGCATCAACCCCTCGCGACACAGCACGACGTCAAACGACGCGTCGGACTCGTCGATCTCCTCGAGATCGAGCACCCGGCCGGACACCGAGTCCAGCCCGCGCTCGCGGGCGCGAGCCGCGGCGGTACTCGTCATCTCGGCGCTGACGTCGGAGACGACGACCGCGCCCCCGGGAGCGACGAGCGGCGCGGCGGCGAAGCCGGGGCCGCCAGGCCCGCACGCGAGCTCGAGCACGCGCTCGCCGGGCTGCGGCGCCGCGATGAACAGCATCGCCTCCGTCACCTCCGCGCCACGGTCGTCGATGAAGTCGGCGTGGGCCGCCCATCCCGGTGCCACGGCCGACCACATCGCGTGGAGGTGATTGCGCAGGTCGTCGTTTCGTCCGATTGTCGTATCGGTCATCTCATGTCTCCTTGTGTCGTGTTGTCAGTTCTCAGGCCGCGACCCCATCGGGCAGCGGCGCCGGGTCGAGCACCGGGCGTCCGGCGCCGGCGCCGACGATCAGCGCCAGCGCGGCGATCGCGCCGGCGAGGGCCACGGCGGCCCCGGCCAGGAGCACGTGGTGCATGCCGTCGACGAAGCTCGCGCTGTGGCGGGCGACCGCGGCGCTGGGCAACAGGGCGCCAAGCGCCGCGATGCCGACCGCGATGCCGGTGTGACGCGACGTGTCGTAGACGCCGGCGGCCAGGCCGCTCATCGTCACCGGCGCCGAGCTCACCGCGACGGCGCTGACCGCCGGGTTGAACATCCCGGTCCCGATCGCGGTCAGAATCAGTCCCGGCTCGATGGCCTGCCACGACGAGTTCGTGCCCATGTCGAGCATCAGCGCCATCCCGGCGGCGACCAGGGCGAGGCCGCCGCCGATCATCACCCGTGGCGCCACGCGCGCACCGATCTGCGCGCTCGCCGCCGAAACGACGAACATCACGAGCGTGGCCGGCAGGTACACGAGCCCGGTCGAGATCGCCGACAGGCCGAGCACGCCCTGCAGGTATAGCGTCGCGTAGAAGTAGGCGGCGAAGTACGTCGCCGAGATCACGAACGTGCTGACCTGGACGCCGGTGAACGCCGATGTGCGAAACAGCCGCAGCGGGAGCATCGGCGCGCGCACCCGCCGCTCTATCGCGACGAACGCGCACAGCATCACGGCCGCGCCGCCGAGCCCGGTGACTGTCTGCGCGCTGCCCCACCCGTCGGCGTTTGCGTGCAGCAGCGTGTTGACGAGCAGGAACAGGCCCGCGACCAGCGCGAGCTGTCCGGGGATGTCGAGCCGCCGCGGCTGCGAGGCTCGCGACTCGCGGACGCCGCGTAGCGTGACGGCCAGGGCGCCGATCCCGGTCGGGAGGTTGACGACGAAGATCCAGCGCCAGCCGAGGCCGCTGGTCAGCACGCCGCCGACCAGCGGGCCGATCGCGAACGCGGCGCCGATCGTCGCGCCGTAGGCGGCCATCGCGGTGTCGCGCCGCGGGCCGCTCGGGACCGCGTCGGCGATCAGCGCGAGCGACGAGGCGAACAGCGCCGACGCGCCAAGGCCCTGGACGGCGCGCGCGCCCTGCAGCGCGCCGATCGACGGGGCCAGTGCACAGGCCATCGAGGCGAGGGTGAACACAGCGAGGCCGGCGACGAACACGGCGCGGCGGCCGAGACGATCGGCGAGCGAGCCGATCGTCAGAACGGTCGTCGCGAGCGTCAGCGTGTAGGCGTCGACGACCCACTTCAGCGGGCCGACACCGACCTTCAGGTCGGTGCCGATGTGCCCGACGGCCGTGTTCACGACCGACACGTCGAGCATCAGCATGGCGGTCGCGAGACAGGCGACGAGGAGGGTCTGGCGTTGGGGCTTGGTCATGGCATCGAGTGTCCGATCCGACAGCCCGGCCATCAATCGGGGACCTCCCGGCGATCCGCGGCCCGGCACAATGGGCGGCGTGTTGCAGGCGTCGTCAGACGACGTGGTGGGGCGCGATCGAGAACAGGCGATCCTGCGCGAGTTTCTGACGCGCGACGCGCCGACGGGGGCGCTCGTGATCGAAGGCGATGCGGGCGTAGGCAAGACGACCCTGTGGCGCCACGGCGTCGCGCTGGCCGCCCGCGAGGGGCAGCGGGTGCTGAGCTGTGCGCCGGCGATGGCCGAGTCGCAGCTGTCGTTCGCCGGCGTCGCCGACCTGCTCGACGGCGTGCTCGACGACGCGCTGCCGGCGTTGCCCGCCCCGCAGCGCCACGCGCTCGAGGTGGCGTTGCTGCTTGAAGAGGCCGACGGGCCGCCGCCCGACGAACGCGCGATCGGCGGCGCGGTCCTGGCCGTGCTGCACGAGCTCGGCGCCACCGCCCCGGTGCTCGTGGCGGTCGACGACGTGCAGTGGCTTGATGAGCCGTCACGCTCGGTGCTCGAGTTCGTCGTGCGGCGACTGGGCGACGAGCCGACGCGACTGCTGCTGGCGCGCCGCGGCGCCGGCGACGACGAGGCGCCGCTGAACCTCGATCGCGCGTTGCCTGCGGCACGGATCCAGCGTGTCGCCGTCGGTCCGCTGCGCATCGGCGCGTTTCACCGCCTGCTCCAGCAGCGGCTGGACACGTCGTTCCCGCGACCGGTCCTGCTGCGAATCCACGCAAGCTCGGGCGGCAACCCGTTCTACGGCCTCGAGTTCGGTCGCGTGCTGGCCCGCCGCCGTCGCCCGTTCAGTCCCGACGACCCGCTGACGGTGCCGGCGAGCCTTCAGGAGCTCGTCGGTGAGCGGCTGCGCGAACTGTCGGACGACGCCCGCCGGCTGCTGGACATCATCTCGGCCCTGTTCGACCGCCGCACGACGGTGATCGCCGGCATCGCGCGCGACGAGCGCCTGGAGGGCGCGATCGACGAGGCGGTCGCCGCCGGCGTGCTCGAGGTCCGCGGGCGGCGGCTGGCGTTCGCCCATCCGCTGCTCGCCGCGGGCGTCTACGCCGACATCGGCCCGCAACGCCGCCGCGAGCTGCACGCCCTGCTCGCAGCACGCACGGTCGGCGAGGAGGAGCACGCGATGCACCTCGCGTTCGCGGTGCAGAGTGCCGACGCCGGCGTCGCCGACGAGCTCGATCACGCCGCCGAGCGCGCCCGGCGGCGCGGCGCGACGGCGACCGCCGCGTGGCTGGCCGAGAACGCCGCTCGGCTCACGCCGCCCGACGACGAGCGTCACGCGCGCCGCGTCCTCACCGCCGCCGGCGACTACGGGCATGCCGGCGACCCGGAGCGCGGGCGCGAGCTGCTGCAACGGCTGATCGAAGATCTGAAGCCCGGCCCGCTGCGCGCCGAGGCGCTGTCGTTTCTGAGCTGGGTCCCGCCACGCGACGGCAACCTGGCCGCTTCGGTACGGCTCGGCGAGCAGGCGCTGGCCGAAGCGGGCGACAGCCCGATGCTGCTGGCGTGGGCGCACCTGCGCGTCGGCGCGCTCGAGCTGATCCGGGGCCGGCCCGACGCCGCCGCCACGCACGCTCGCGCGGCCGAGGCGATCGCGCGCGCGATCGACGACGACGCCCTGCTCACGCTCACGCTGGCGTCGATCGGCTACGTCGAGATGCAGCGCGGTGGCGGCATCGTCGCCGAGACCCGCGACGCAATCGAGATCGAGCGCACGCTCGACACCGGCACGGCCACCGACATGCTCTCGGGCGCCCGCGGGATGATCCTCGCGAGCATGACGCTGACCTACGGCGGCGCGCTCGACGAGGCGCGCGCGCTGCTCAACGTCGTCCTCGATCGGCTGACGGCGGCCGGCAACGAGCTCGGTCGGGCCGGTGTGCTGTTCCACCTGGCCGAGGTCGAGCGGCGCGCGGGCAACTGGGACGACGCGCTCGTCCTGTCGGACCGCTCACGCGGGCTGCTCGCCCAGACCGGGCCTGACTACGCGGCTTCGCCGGTCGTCGGCGTGCTGCTCGACGCCGGGATGGGCCGCCTCGACGACGCGCGCCGCGACGCGCTCGACGGACTGGACACGGCGCGGCGTCGCGGCGACCGCCAGCTCGAGCTCTACAACCGCGGCGCGCTCGGGTTCGTCGAGCTGTGCGCCGGCGATCCGGCCGCCGCCGCCGCGTGGCTGTCGCCGGCCACCAACCTGCTGTTCGAGCTCGAGATCGGCGAGCTCGCGCTGCACCCGGTCGTCAACAACGAGGTCGAGGCGGCGATCGCGGCCGGTCAGCTGGAGCGCGCCGAATACGTCGTCGGCCGCGTCGAGGAGCTCGCGAAGAGCACCGGGCGCCCGTGGGCGCGGATGATCGCGGCCCGTGGGCGTGGCCAGCTGCTGGCTGCCAGCGGCGACCTCGAGGGCGCGCTGGCGGCCCTCCGTGCTGCGATGGAGATCAATCCCGAGATCGGCGAGCCGTTCGAGTTCGCCCGCACCCTGTTCGCGGTCGGGATTGCCGAGCGCCGCTCCAAGCGCAAGCGCGCCGCGCGCGAAGCGCTGCTGCGCGCCGCGGGGATCTTCGCCGCCCTGCCCGCGCCGGCCTGGGAGGCGCGGGCCCGCGACGAGATCAAGCGCCTGGGGCTGCGGACCGCGGGCAACGAGCTGACGGAGACCGAGGCGCGGATCGCCGCGCTGGCCGCGGTCGGGCGCACGAACCCCGAGATCGCGGCCGAGGTCTTCCTGAGCCGCAAGACGGTCGAGGACAACCTGTCGCGGATCTACCGCAAGCTCGGGGTCCGATCGCGAATCGAGCTGGCGCGCGCATATGCGGCGGCGCCGGAGGACCGGGACCTCACGGATTGATGGGGCCGGGGGTCGGTCGCACCATGCGACGACTCCCCGAAGATCGAAAGGCCCCACCGTGTCGTACTTCCTTCGCCGTGCCCTGTTGTCGCTCGCATTCCTCGCCTGCCTGACCGGCGCGTCGCAAGCGCGGGCGGCCGACCAGCCACACCTCGTGGTCTGGGCCGGCTCGCTGCAGCCGGGGCAGCCGGCCACCGGTGTCGAGCTGCGCCCCGACGGAACGGGGCGGATCCTGACCGCCGACGCCCACGGAACGATCCACGTCCTCGGCGGCCTGCATCCGACCGCGCGTGACCTGTCACAGATCCGCCGTCAGGCGGCGGCGCTGCTGCACAGGGGCCCGGTGGTCACGCACTCCGAGACGGTCGACGGCGGCTACGTCACCGTCTCGGTGCAGCAGGGCGCCTCGAGCCGCCTGATCACCGACACCGGCGCGGACTCGCCCGGAGTCACGGCACTGCTCGACATCCTCAACCAGGCGATCGGGGACTCGGCGCCGACCTCCCCGACGGCGCTCCCCGGCGCCGGCCCGAGCAACGTCGCCGGGGCGCCGGCAACCGCCGCCTGCCCGCCGGGTCAGCAGGCCACGGAGGTCGTCAAGGCGCTGCCGCTCGCGCAGGCCGTCGCGGCGCGGATCGCGCAGCTGCGGGCCAAGGGCGCGATCGGCGGCGACTCGATCGCGGTCGACGCGCGCTGGAAGGATGTCGTCGCGCCCGCGCGAGTCGTCGTGCACCTCGAGGTCGAGCGCGAGCTCGACGCCGGCCACGACTCGGACTACGCGTCGAAGATGCGATCGGTCCTGGGGCGCGCCTACCAGGGCTACGTCGTCGACGGCCAGCCCGTGAACTTCAGCTTCGACATCGTGAATCGCGAGCACGGCGCCCCGCCCCGGCCGTGCTTCCACGAGATCCTGATGCACACCGAGAACGATGTGCGGTCCTATGTCACCGCCGTCTCCAAGGATCCGCAGGGCGGCGAGTGGAGCGCCAAGGACTCGCAGTCGTGGCCGCACGAGGTCGCCCATCTGCTCGGACTGCGCGACGAGTACGACGACTACTTCCACAGTTCGAGCGGTGTCGACGTCAAGCTGCCCCAGAACGGGCTCCAGGGCGACGCGCTGCAGGCGGCGCTCGACCCGCATGGCCTCAGCGCCTCGTCGGGCTACGTCTACAGCAAGCCGCATCCCGGCTATGAGCACGACCTGCTCGGGGTCGGCGGTCGGGCACGGCTGAACGTCAAGGACCTCGGCGCCGTCGTCGCCCATGCGACCGACCTGATCGTCGATGAGCCCGGCGACGTCCTCGTCAGCAAGGACGGCGCGGATCAGAACATGGTCACCGGCGCGCACTTCGAGCTGCCGGTGCCCTACGAGGGAACAGCGCACGTGGACGGCCTCGTCGCCTACTGCATCGACATCCTCAAGGAGCCGCCGGCGCGCGGCATCACGGGCTACGACGTACTCGGCTCGGCCGGCTCGATGGGCATCCCGGCGATGGACGCCCTTCAGCGGGTGGCCGACGTCGTCGCCGCGCGTGAGCCCGGTCCGTTGCAGGAGACGCCGGGGGCCAACGACGCGATCTGGCGCGTCAGCGACGACGCCGACGTCCTCAACGGACCCGATGACGATGCGGCGCGCTCGATCCTCCAGGCGGCCGGTGTCCCGGTCGACACGGCCGACGTGACCTTCGCGGCGCCGCATTTCGCCGACCCGGCGGCCGGCGACCCGAACACCGCTGCGGTCACGAGCGACGGCGTCGTTCCGCCGCCCGCCGACCCGGTTCAGGGCGCGCTGCCGGTCGACGTCGCGCCGAGGCTGGCCGGGCTGACGCTGTCGACCCGGCGCCTGCGCGTGCGCCCGCATCAGCGCGCGGCGCTCGTGGGCGTCCGGGTGGCGCTGACCGGCGCCGGCGACGACGTCGCCCTGCGCCTGACCGTGCGGCGCGGCTCGCACACGATCACCGTCGCGCGTGCCGCAGCCACGAGCGTCGCCTCAGGCGGCGGCCCGCTGGCCCTGATCGTCCGCGCGCCGCGCCCCGGGCACTACCGCGTCGTGGCCCAGGCCGCTCGCGGCGGGCAGCTCAGCGCCGCGCTCACCGTGAGCCGGCGGCGTTAGAGCTGCTGAACCTGGAACAGGCTGGTGCTGCCCGGCTTGCCGCTCGGCAGGCCGGCGGTGATGCCGACCCGCTGGCCGGGCTTGCACCAGCCGAGCTCGAGCACACGGCGCGCGGCGTCGGCGATCAGCTCCTCGGTCACCGAGTGCTTGCGCATGTGCGCCGACCGGACGCCCCACATCAGCGAGCAGCGCCGCACCGTCTCCTTGCCGGGAGACAGCGCGAATATCGGCACCTGCGGCCGATGCGCGCTGACCAGCCGCGCCGAGCGCCCCGACAACGTCGGGATGACGAGCGCGTCGAGTTGCAGATCGAGCGCCGCCTCGCACGCCGCGTGGGCCAGCGTGTAGGCGGGATCGCGGTAGTCGCGCGTGACGCGACTCTCGTTCCAGATCTTGTACGGCGCTTCCTTCTCGGTCGTACGGGCGATCGAGGCCATCATCTCGATCACTCCCACCGGGTAGTTGCCGACCGCCGTCTCCTGGCTGAGCATCACGGCATCGGTCCCGTCGAGGATCGCGTTGGCGACGTCGGCGACCTCGGCCCGCGTCGGGCGCGAGCTGGTGACCATCGAGTCGAGCATCTGCGTCGCGGTGATCGACGGCCGCGCGAGCTCGCCGGCCGTCCGCAGCAGCATCTTCTGGACCATCGGCACCTGCTCGATCGGCAGCTCGATGCCGAGATCGCCGCGCGCGACCATGATGCAGTCGGCCGCCTTGATGATGTCGCGCGCCGCCGCAACCGCCTGGGGCTTCTCGATCTTGGCGATCAGCGGCGTGCGGGTGTGCTCGCGCAGCTGCGTGATGTCCTCGGCGCGACGTACGAAGCTCAGCGCGACGAGGTCGACGCCCATCTCCATGCCGAGGCGCAGGAACTCGAGATCCTCGTCGGGGACGGCCGGCAGGACGTCGGCGCTGGGCCCGGGGATGTTCAGACCCTGGCGCGAGGCGACGCTGCCACCGATCTCGACCTCGGTCTCGACCTCGTGGTCGCCCGCGCGCACCGCGGTCGCGCGCAGCCGCACCGAGCCGTCGGCCAGGTACATGACCTCGCCGGGCTCGATCGCGTCAGGCAGCCCGGCCCACGTGATCGACATGTGCTCGGCCGTGCCCAACTGGCCGTCGCCGTGGCCGCAGTTGAAGACGATGTGGTCGCCGGGCTTGAGCTCGACGACGTCGCCCTCGAGCGGTCCGATCCGCAGCTTCGGCCCCGGAAGGTCCTGGAGTACCGCGACGGGCCGACCCGCGCGACCCGCGGCGTCGCGGACCCACTGCGTCGTCTCCGCGTGCTGCTCGGCACTGCCATGGGAGAAGTTCAGCCGCGCGACGTCCATCCCCGCCTCGACCATCCGCGTGAGCAGGTCGCGGTCGCGCGATGCGGGCCCGATCGTCGCGACGATCTTGGTGCGGCGTTCCACTCGCTGGACGTTATCGGTCGGGTAGGGTCGGCCGATGGCGATCAAGTTGCACACGTGCGGGAACACCTGGATCCACGGTGGTCATCCCTGCTGGAAGGCGATGAAGGCGCTCGACGACGCCGGCATCGCCTACGACCTCGTCAAGGAGCCGACGTTCCCACGCAGCCGCCGGACCGAGGCCAAGCGCCTCACCGGCCAGGACCGGCTGCCGTTCATCGAGTACGAGGACGGCACCGCGCTGCGCGAGGACACCAAGGAACTCATCGCCCGCATCGCGGCCGGCGACCTGGGCGAGACCGCGCCGGCCTCTTAGGAGGCCCGGCGCTCCGTTCCCCGCAGCGCGCCCTGCGCCGCGGCGCGCACCTTGTCGCTGCGGTGGCCGGCCAGGTGGGTGACCGCCGGTTCCATCCGCTCGTAGGCGTCGCGGCGGCACAGCACGTCGATCGCCAGGGCGAGGATGTCGGGGTCGCGCTCGGCGGCGAGCCGGCGCATCAGCACGTCGATGACCGCATCGCCGTGTATCGCCCGGCCGGTGATCGGATCGAGGCCGAACCAGCCGAGGATGTCGACGCCCGCAGCGCGGCGGGCGGGGTCGTCGCTGTCGAGGAGCGAGACGACGCGCTGGAGCGTGGCTTCGTCGCTGGAGAAGCGCGCGGCGCGAGCCAGCGCGTCGGGTGATTGATCCATGGGGATGCAAGCTTTTCCGGTGTACCGGACAGCACGAGGGTGATGGGTCGACGGCGCCTCTACGAGAACCGTCCGTCCTCCTGGATGACGTCGCCGTCGGCCGTCAGGCGCCCGCCGGTGCGCAGGTCGCAGATCAGATCCCAGTGCAGCGCCGAGACGTTCTTGCCACCGGTCTCGGGGTACGAGCGCCCGAGCGCGAGATGGACGGTGCCGCCGATCTTCTCGTCGAACAGGATCGTGCCGATCGCGCGGTCGATGCCGTAGTTCGTGCCGATGCCGATCTCGCCCAGGCGCCGCGCGCCCTCGTCGGTGCTGAGCGCGGCGGCGAGGTGCTCCTGGCCGACTTCGGCGGTGGCGTCCACGACGAGGCCGTCGCGGAACGTCAGCGTCACCCCGTCGATGTCGACGCCCGGCGGCGACGAGCGGATCGTGAACGCGACCGTGCCGTTGGCGCTCGTCTCGATCGGGCCGGTGAAGACCTCGCCCGACGGCATGTTCCGGCGGCCGTCGGAGTTGACCCAGACGCGGCTTTTCACCGACAGCGTCAGGTCGGTCCCCGGAGCCTCGAGGTGCAGCGTGCGGGCCTCGGTCAGGCGGGCGATCAGCTTCTCCTGGAAGCGCCGCAGCGACGCCCACGCCGTGACCGGCTCGGGGCCGTTGAGGAACAGCGCGCCGGCGACGAACTCGGTGAACGCGCCGAGCTCCATGCCGGCCTGGTCGGCCAGCGCCTGCGTCGGCCACAGCGACGAACACCACGTCTTCTTCATCGCGGCGGCCTGGATCGGCTGGCGCGCCCGGCGCAGCCGCGTGAGCCGGTCGGGGTCGACGCCGATCAGCGCGTTGGTGTCGTGCGGCGCCTGGATCGTCAGGTGCTTGGCCGCCGACCTGGCCTCGCGCAGCATCACTTCGGAGACGTCGTCGAGCTGCTCGCCGTCGGCGTAGAGGAAGAAATCGCGCGCCTGGCCGGGGAGCTCGACGCGCAGCAGCGGCCACGCTCCGCGCTGCAGGATCGCGCGCTGGAGCTCCAGCAGCAGGGGCTCGGCGTCGGTCGTCGAGCGCACGAGCACCTCCTCGCCTGCTTCGACGTCGAGGCAGTAGCCGACGAGCAGCTCCGCGAAGCGTGCCGGGTCGAGCGCCGTCACGCCGACCAGCCGTCATGCAGCGCCGACAGCGCATCGCCGGCGTCGCGGCCGAGCAGCGTCCCCAGCGCGGTGATCAGCTGCTCCTGGGGCTCGGGCCGCGCGCCCTCGCCCATCACGCCGATCCGCCACACCTGACCGGCGAGCTGGCCGGCGCCGGAGGCGATCTCGATCCCGTGGTCCTGGAGCAACGCCCCGCGCACGGCCGCGTCGTCGACGTCGTCGGGGAGCCGGACCGCGATCAGCGAGGCGAGCTTCTCGTTCTCCGGCGCGAGGCGGTCCAGGCCGAGCTGCGCCAGCGCGGCGACGAGCGCGTCGTGCGCCGTGGCGTGGCGGGCCCAGCGCGCCTCGAGTCCCTCCTCGATCACCATCTGGAGCGCCTCGTGCAGCGCGTAGACCATGTTGATCGGCGCCGTGTGGTGATAGGCGCGGCCGCCGTCGGCCAGCCAGTACCCCAGCAGCGCCTTGACGTCGAAGTACCACGACGGGCTGTCCAGGACACGATCGGCCGCGCGGTCGTTGAGGGTGAACGGCGCCAGGCCGGGGGGGCAGGCCAGGCACTTCTGGGTCCCCGAGAACGCGGCGTCGACGCCTGCCGCGTCGAGGTCGAGCGGGACGCCGCCCAGCGACGTGACACAGTCGATCAGCAGCAGCGCGTCGTGGGCGCGGCACGCGTCGGCGAGGCCGTCCAGCGGCTGCACGACGCCGGTCGACGTCTCGGCGTGGACGACGAACAGCGCGCGGAACGGTTCGCGCGCCGCGTCGAGCAGCGCGCCGGTCGGGATCGCGCGGCCCCACGGCGCCTCGACGGTCACGACATCGGCGCCGCGGCGGGCCAGCGCGTCGGCCATCCGCACCCCGAACAGCCCACAGACGCCGCAGATCACGCGATCGCCGGGCGCGATCAGCGTGTCGACCATCGTCTGCATCCCGGCACTGCCGGTGCCACTGACCGGGAACGCGACCCGGTTGGACGTCCGGAACGTCGCTCGCAGCAGGTCGGCGAGGTCGTCCATCAGCGCGCCGAACGCCGGGTCGAGGTGGCCGACCGTCGGCTGCGCGAGCGCGTCGAGCACCCGCTGCGGGACGATGCTCGGGCCCGATCCGAGCAGCACGCGGGGCGGCAGGAGGGTCATGGCGTCTCGAGCTCCGGGAAGTGCTCGGCGATGTGGTCGCGCAGCGCGTCGCGCACGAAGCGCCGCTCGTCGGTGGTCGCGGCGCGGTAGCGCAGCAGCAGCTCGCGCTGGCCCTCGGTCGGCACGCCGGAGATCACCCAGCGCACCGCGAGGCGTTCGAACAGCAGCTCGGTCGCCCGCTGCCACGCGTCCTCGCGCGACAGCGTGTTGCCGCCCAGCGTCGCCGCGTATTCCTGGCGGGCCTTCGGCGACAGCGCACCGCGCAGCGTCAGCACGTCGCCGTCGGGGGAGACGTGATCGGCGTTCGGCGCGGTGAGCTTCTCGACCGTGCCCCTGCGACGTGCCCGTTTGCCCACAAGCATCAGTGCTCCTGCGTCAGTTCGATGTCGAGTGCCTCGGCGACACGCGGCGAGCCGTCGGACGCCGTGTAGCGCACGTCGACCGAGTCGTTCTGGCGGTACGTGCCGACGCCCCACGCCCCGAGCAACCAGCGCCAACCGCTGATGCGGTCCTTGCGCAGGGCGGCGTCGAACACCAGCGATCCGTCGCGCACCTGGTAGTCGCTTCCGAGTTCTTGGGGGACGCCGTTGAGGAACACTTGGAAGTCTGGGCCGACCGAAGGCGGGAGCTTGACGACGGACCGCGGCACGGGCGTCATCATGCCACCCGCCTACGCTACGCCGACCGTGGACTTCGACTACACGATCCGCCGCTCCGACCGCGCCCGCCGGGTGCGGGTGACCGTCGATCCGCACCTGGGGGTCGAAGTCGTCCTGCCGCGGCGCGCCCGCGAGCGCGAGGCGGCCGCCGCTGTCGCCCAGCTGCGGCCGTGGATCGAGCGCCGGCTGGTCGAGGCGCAGCGCCTGCGCGAGCGGATCGCCGCGCGCGGCGCGACCGTGCCGTATCTCGGCCAGACGCTGGCGCTGGCGCCGCAGGCCGGGCGCGTGCGCGTGCACCGCCGCGGCGCTCAGCTGCTCGTGCCCGCCGGCGACCCGCGGCCGGCGCTCGAGCGCTGGTATCGCCGCACGGCGCGCGACGAGATCGAGCCGCGCGTCGCGCGGGCGACCACGCGGCTGCATGTCGATCACGGGGCGATCTCGATCCGCGGCCAGCGCACGCGATGGGGCTCGTGTTCGGCCCGCGGCGCGCTGAGCTTCAACTGGCGTCTCCTGCTCGCGCCCGAGGAGGTGCTCGACTACGTCGTCTGGCACGAGGCCTGCCATCTGGAGGTGATGGACCACTCGCCGCGCTTCTGGGGTCTCGTCGAGCGCCACGTTCCCGACTATCGCGTCCCGCGCCGGTGGCTGGCCGACAACGGGGCGACGCTGGTGCTGTGAGCCCGCGCGTCGCTGTCGTCGGCCACATCGAATGGGGCGACTTCGCCGTCGTCGACCACGTGCCGACGCCGGGCGAGATCGAGCACGCGGACGCCGCGTTCGAGGTCGTCGCGGGCGGCGGCTCGGTGGCCGCCGTCCAGCTCGCCAAGCTCGCCGGCGCTGCGGACTTCTTCACCGCCGTCGGCGACGACGAGCACGGGCGCCGCGCGGTCGACGAGCTGACGGCGTTCGGCGTGCAGCCTCGCGCTGCGGTCCGCCTGGCGGAGCGGACCCGCCGGGCGTTCATATTCCTCGATGCCGGCCACGAGCGCACGATCGCCGTGCTCGGCGACCGGCTGGTGCCCCGCGGCGGCGACTCGCTGCCGTGGCCGGCGCTCGACGGCACCGACGCCGTCTACTTCACCGGCGGCGACGAGGCCGCGCTGCGTCACGCCCGCCGCTCCCGGACGCTCGTCGCGACCACGCGCGCGCTCGACGTGCTGGCCGGGTCGGGCGTCGGGCTCGATGTCCTGGTCATGAGCGCCACCGACCGCGGCGAGGCCTACGCCGACGGTCAGCTCGACCCCGCGCCGCGCTACGTCGTGCGCACCCACGGCGCGGCCGGCGGCACGTGGGCTGGGGCAGACGGCACGACCGGCAGGTGGTCGGCGGCGCCGGTCCCCGGCCCCAAGGCCGACGCCTACGGCTGCGGCGACTCGTTCGCCGCCGGCCTGACGTACGGGATGGGTGCGGATCTCGGGATCACTGGCGCGCTGGAGCTGGCGGCGCGCTGCGGCGCGGCGTGTCTGACCGGGCGCGGGCCGTATGCGGGGCAGCTGGCGGCGGCTGGGGTCTAGGGCCCGAGCGCCCGCCGCAGCGCCCCGAACGCGTCCTCGCGGCGCTTGGTCTCCACCAGCCTCCGGGCCCAGCGGCCGGTCCAGGCCTCGGTCGAACCGTCGCCGCGGACGTCGATGCCGCCGCGCACGCCGGGCCCCGAGATCTGCCCGCGGGCCGCCACCTGGGCCACCGGCTCGAGCTCGCGCTTGAAGAGCTTGGTCACCGGCATGTCGGTCCGCTGCGAGATCGGAACAAGGACGGCCTGGAGCGCCAGCAGCGCCTCGTCGAGCGAGTCGACGCGTTCCTTGTGAACCCGCGAGCCCTCGCGGACGGTGACGCGAAACCCGCTCAGCGGTCGCCGATCGCCACGTAGTCGCGGCTGCGCTCGCCGGTGTAGATCTGGCGCGGGCGGGCGATCTTCTGCTCCTTGTCGACCACCAGCTCCAGCCACTGCGCGATCCAGCCCGACGTTCGTCCGATCGCGAACATGACCGGGAAGACCGACACCGGCAGCCCGAGCGCCTCGTAGATCAGGCCCGAGTAGAAGTCGACGTTGGGGTACAGCTTGCGCGAGACGAAGTAGTCGTCCTCGAGCGCGATCTTCTCGAGCTCGAGGGCGATCTCGAGCAGCGGGTTGACGCCCGTCACCTCGAACACGTCATCGGCCGCTGACTTGATGATGCGCGCCCGCGGGTCGTAGTTCTTGTAGACGCGGTGACCGAAGCCCATCAGCTTCTCGTCGCCCGCCTTGACGCCCTCGATGAACGACGGGATGTTGTCCTTGGTCTCGATCCGGCGCAGCATCCGCAGCACCGCCTCGTTCGCGCCGCCGTGCAGCGGCCCGTACAGCGCCGCGATCCCGGCCGCGATCGCCGAGTACGGATCGACCTCCGAGGAGCCGACCGACCGCACGGCGTTGGTCGAGCAGTTCTGCTCGTGGTCGGCATGGAGGATGAACAGGACGTCCAGAGCCCGCGCGAGGCGCTCGTCGGCCTCGTACTTGAGCTCGGTCATCTTGTACATCATCGAAAGGAAGTTCTCGGGGTAGCTCAGATCGTTGTCGGGATAGACGTAGGGCATCCCCTGCGTGTGGCGGTAGGAGAACGCGGCCAGCGTCGGCATCTTGGCCAGCAGGCGGATCGTCTGGATCGCCCGGTTCTCCGGATCGTGGATCTCGTTCGCGTCGGGATAGAACGTCGACAGCGCGCCGACCGAGCTGAGCAGCATCCCCATCGGGTGCGCGTCATGGCGGAAGCCGGCCATGAACTCCTTGACGTTCTCGTGCACGAACGTGTGGATCGTGATCAGGTGCGTCCACTCGGCGAGCTGGTCGGCGGTCGGCAGCTCGCCGTGGATCAGCAGGTAGGCGACCTCGAGGTAGGTCGACTTCTCGGCCAGCTGCTCGATCGGATAGCCGCGGTACTCGAGGATCCCCGCGTCGCCGTCGATGTACGTGATCGCCGA
Source organism: uncultured Actinomycetes bacterium (assembly GCA_963766605.1). Classification (GTDB taxonomy): domain Bacteria; phylum Actinomycetota; class Thermoleophilia; order Solirubrobacterales; family Solirubrobacteraceae; genus AC-49. Next base: position 775,337 of record CAVYAT010000001.1, on the reverse strand, counting down.
GCGCGTCGACGCGGTGTTGGTGAACGCCGGGTCGTAGGTCATCAGCCCGAAGTCCTCGTCGGAGACCTTCATCTGGCGAAAGTCCATCGCCCGGACGGTGCCGTCGGTGATCGGCACCTCGTACGTCTCGCCGGTGCGGTTGTCGGTGACGGTGAGGGTCTCGTGGCCGGGGCCGCCGGCTACGTCGGACTGCTCATCGGGCGGGGTTTGCGTGTCGATGCTCATGGGGTCTCCCGGAAGATCCGATCGGGTCACAGTCCCACATTTTACTTTCTGCGTTTCCAACCCCCACCCAGCAGGCGGTGTCGGCGGACCGAGCGCGCATCGGCCTTGAACACCTCGCCACCCTTGGGATCGCGTTCCGGCAGCTGTGCCGCCTGCGCTGCGTCGATGTTCAGCGTCACCGCCCGCTCCGCGATCCGGGCGACCTCGGGCGCGTCGACCCAGCGCTGGCCGGCCGGCGTCTCGATCACGATCCCGTCGAAGATCTGCTCCGCGCTGGCCTCGAGGACCTCGTGCACCGTCCCGAGGTGCACGCCGTCGCTCGTGCGTACGGGCACGCCTCGGGCCAGCACCTTGTACGAGATCGCGTAGCCGTCGTCTTCGGGCACGAGGTCGCCCCCTAGGACGTCAGGACGGCGGCGGCCATCGTCGCCGCGACCAGCAGCACGCTGACCGTGATCACCAGGCGCTCGCCGCCCAGCCCGTCGGGCCACTTGGTCGAGCGTGTGCCCATGAAGAACAGGCCGAAGGCCCAGGCCACGAGCACGACGCCCGCGATGTAGAACCACGTCTTGTCGGGTTCGCTGATCTCGGCAAGCAGAGCGAGCATGTGGCTGCGAATTTATCCGACGGCGCGGGCCGATGCGGCCGGGCCGCCTTCGTAGCGCGACTCGGTCGCCTCGCGCTGACCGTGGTAGTGGCTGCCGAGGTCGGGATGGCCGTAGGGCCGCTGCGCGGGTTGATCCAGTGTCATGAACGACAGCTGGGCGATCGGCTTGCCCGGCCACAGGATGATCGGGACGCGCGTCAGGTTGGTGATCTCGAGCGTCAGTGTGCCCTGGAAGCCCGGGTCGACGAATCCGGCCGTCGCATGGACGATCAGCCCGAGGCGCCCCAGCGACGACTTGCCCTCGATGCGGGCGACGATGTCGTCAGGCAGCTCGACCCATTCCTCGGTGCGTCCCAGGCAGAACTCGCCGGGATGGATGACGAACGACTCGCCCGCGGTCAGCTCGACATGCTCGGTCAGGTTCGTCGGTGGGTCGGCGAGGTCGATCGCCGCGACGCGGAAGTTGTGGAATACGCGGAACGACGGGCCCAGCCGCAGGTCGATGCTGGCCGGCTGGAGCATCCCCGGGTCCCACGGGTCGACGCGGATCCGGCCGTCCTCGATCAGCCGGCGGATCGTGCCATCCGACAGGACCGAGGTCGGCATCAGGCAGGCGGCAGCTGGCGCGCGCGGGCGACGACCGAGCGCACGCGCGGCGGCGACGCAGGCGCCGGACCGCCGTGGCTGCCGCGGCGCGGGGTTCGGGGGAGCGGTCCGCGCGGATGCAGCGGACGCGGGCCGCGCGGATTGACGGGCCGCTTGGCGCCGCCGTCACCCGAGTCGGGCACGTCCTGCGCGTCGTCGGTCTGATGAACGGCCCACCACACGATGTAGAGCAGACCCCCGATCGGGATCTTCAGGGCGAGCATCAGCCACAGGAACCCCCAGGTCATGGTCAGAGCGTACCCCGGCCGGGCGCGGAGCGCACCCCACGCCCGCGGGCAGTGTCAAAGCGCCAGGTTGTGATCCGTGCCGGGGCAGGTCCCGCAACGGGATGCATGCGCCTTCACCACTCAGCAACGTTCGCGGTCGTCGCGGCCGTCGCGGCCGGAGTCATGGTCCCGGTGGCCGTCTCCTCGGCGGCCAAGCCGGCCGGCAAGACGATCGTGCTCAAGAACATCGCGTTCAACCCCAACAAGGTCACCGTCAAGAAGGGCGCGACCGTCACGTGGTCGTGGAAGGACGGCGCGACGCCCCACAACGTGACCAGCACGGGGAAGACGAAGTTCAAGTCCTCCGCCACACGGATGTCCGGCACGTACTCGGTGAAGTTCGCCAAGGCCGGGACCTATCACTACGAGTGCACGATCCATCCCGGCATGACCGGCGTGGTCATCGTCAAGTAACCAGGAGACAGATACTAATGACTGACCACATCTCGATCGAAGTCGTCGACGTCGACGGCGCCATCCAGCAGACCGCCGAGCGGGCGGGCGTGAGCCGCGCCGACTTCTTCCGCCGCGGCGCGGTGGCGGGCGGGGGGCTGCTCGTCGGCAGCGCGCTGTTGAGCGGGTTCCCGACGATCGCGGCGGCGGCCAAGCCGTCGGCCAAGAACGACATCGCGATCCTCAACTACGCGCTGACGCTCGAGTACCTCGAGGCGGCCTTCTACGCCGACGCGGTCAAGAACGCCGGCCTGCACGGCCCGGCGGCGGCGTTCGGCAAGCAGGTTGCCGCGGCCGAGAAGGCGCACGTCCAGTTCCTCAAGCAGGCGCTCGGAGCGAAGGCCGTCAAGTCGCCGAAGTTCGACTTCGGGGGCGCGACCAAGAGCCAGGACAAGTTCCTGCAGACCGCCTACGTGCTGGAGAACGCCGGCGTCCAGGCCTACCTCGGCCAGGCCGGCAACTTCAAGAACCCGAAGTTGCTGCTCGCCGCGGCCAGCATCCTGCCGATCGAGGCCCGGCACGCCGGCGCTGTCGGCCAGCTCATCAACAAGAACATCTCGCCCGAGGGCTCGTTCGAGGTCGGACTGCCGATGGCAGCGATCCTCAAGGCCGTCAAGGGCACCGGCTTCATCCAGGGCTGAGCGCGACCGCGCAGCCCGCCCGTGCAAAATCGGAGCCCGCCCGCCATCCGGGCGGGCGGGCTCCATTTCGCTTCACGCCTCCCTCACGCCCCAGTGAAGGAACTGGACCTCGCATGAAGGCTCGTTCGGCGGTGCGCCGGGGTCTTGGCGGTCGGGAGCGAGGTCCGGTACGGCAGACCCATCAGCGCGGCGAGCGCGTTGGGCACGTTGAGCAGGCCCGAGCCGACCGGCAGCCCGCGCAGCGCTCCGTCGAGCACCGACTGGCGGACCTGCTGCCAGGTCGCCTTCGGGGCCAGGGACCACACGTCGGCCAGCGCGCCGGCGACCATCGGCGCTGCCATCGACGTGCCGGAGCGCCACTCGATCGAGCCGCTCATCGCCGTCGACAGGATCGAGTTGCCCGGCGCCGCGATGCTGACCATGCGGCCGTAGTCGGACTCCCTGCCCAGGCGACCGTCCATGCCGGTCGCCGCGACCGACAGCTCGTTGGGCAGGCCGAACGACGCGGGGTACGTCGGGGTCGTGTCGTTGCTGACGGCACCGTTGCCGGCGGCGGTGACCACGATCACCCCGGCGTTGGCCGCGTAGGCGACCGCCGCACGGAGTTGCGCGTTGGCGTCGCGGCCGGCCAGCGACAGGTTGATGATCTGCGCGCCGTGCGCGACCGCGAACCTGATCCCGACGGCGACGGTGTCGGCGTTGCCCTGACCCTGGGCGTCGAGCACCCGGACGATCATCAGGTCGGCCTGTGGAGCGACGCCGCACACGACCTTGCATGACCCGGCGACGATCCCGGCGACGTGCGTCCCGTGCCCGTTGGCGTCGGTCGGCGTGGCGGCGCCGGAGACGAAGTCCCAGCCGTTGACGTCATCGACGTAGCCGTCGTGGTCGTCGTCGACGCCGTTGCCGGGGATCTCTCCCGGATTGACCCACAGGTTCGGGGCCAGGTCGCGCTGGGCGAGGTTGGCGCCCGAGTCGACGATCGCCACCGTCACGTGCTGGCCGCGACCGCCGCGTGCCCAGGCGGTCGGCGCGCCGATCGCCGACAGACCCCACTGCGTCGGTGGCGCGGAGGGCACCGGCGCCGTCTTGACGGCGTGGCGGACGGTCGCGGCGTGCGCAGGAGCGCACAGCAACGCGAACGCTGTGACGGCGAGCGCGAGCGCTCGCTCGCGCTTGACCAACACAGACGGCCTCCTTGACGGCAAGAGCGGCCTCGGTGGCCGCTGCCCTGCTCATCGTTCCCGCCGGCGCGAAAGCCCACTTATGGACCCCCGAGTCGGCGGGTGTTCTACTGGCGCAGGTCGACCGGGGCCATGTCGAACGTGGTCATGTCGCGCAGGTTGACGACGCGCTGGTTGACCTCGGCGGCGGTCAGTCGCGGCATCCGTTCGGTGCCGAACGCCTCGACGTTGTAGGACGCCAGCGACGTGCCGTAGGCCATCGCCGTGCTCAGCACCTCGTGCGAGAGCTCGTCGCCGGCCTTCAGCCGCGCGGCCACATAGCCGACGAAGCCGCCGGCGAAGCTGTCGCCGGCGCCGGTCGGGTCGATGACGTTCTCGAGCGGGTAGGCGGGGATCGCGAAGAAGCCGTCGGCGGTGAACAGCACGGCGCCGTACTTGCCCTGCTTGGCGACCACCGAGCTCGGGCCCCAGGTCAGAACCTCGCGGCAGGCGGCGACCAGCGGCTTGCCGGTCAGCTGCTCGAACTCCTCGTCGTTGAGGATCAGGCAGTCGACCGAACCGATGACCTTCACGAGCGAGTCCCGGGTGATGTCGATCCACAGGTTCATCGAGTCCATCGCGACGAACTTCGCGCCCGCGCACTGCTGGCGGACGCCGAACTGCAGGTCGGGCTGGATGTTGGCCAGGAACAGGACGTCGCACGCGGAGCTGGCGTCCGACAGCTTGGGGTCGAAGGTCTCGAACACGTTGAGGTCGGTGACCAGCGTCTCGCGCTCGTTGAGGTTGTTGCTGTACACGCCCGACCAGAAGAAGGTCTTGCCGCCGGGGACGTGCTCGACGTCGTCGACGATCGTGCCGCGCGTGCGCAGCGTCTCCCACGAGGCCTCGTCGAAGTCGTCGCCGACCGGGCCGATCGGGCGGATCTCGTCGAAGAACGACGCGGCCAGCGCGAAGTGGGTTGCGGCGCCGCCCAGCATCCGATCGCGCTTGCCGCTCGGGGTCTGGACCGCGTCGTAGGCAATGGATCCGACGACGGTGAGGCTCATGCGAGGCGGCAGACTACATTGCCAACGACGATGAAGGCGATCCAGATCACCGAATTCGGCGGTCCCGAGGTGCTTGAGCTCGTCGACCTGCCCGAGCCGGTGCCCGGCGACGGCGACGTTCTCGTGCACGTCACGCGAGCGGGCCTGAACTTCGGCGACACCCACTCAACGCGCAACACCTACGTGCGCCAGGCGGCGCTGCCGTTCGTGCCCGGAGGCGAGGTCGCCGGTGTGCGTGCCGACACCGGCGAGCGCGTGATCGCGCTGACCGCGACCGGCGGCTACGCGCAGTCGGCGGTCGCCGCGGCCGACCGCGTCTTCGCGATCCCCGACGGCGTCGATGACGGCGTCGCGCTGGCGCTCCTGATCCAGGGGCTGACGGCGTGGCACATGTACAAGACGAGCGCCCAGATCCGGCCGGGCGAGTCGGTCGTCGTGCAGTCGGCCGGCGGTGGCGTCGGCTCGCTCGCCGTGCAGTTGGGGCACCCGCTCGGCGCGGGGCGCGTGATCGCCGTCGGCTCGTCACCGCAGCGCCGCGACCTGGCGCTCGAGCTCGGCGCCGACGTCGCGATCGACTCCGAGCCCGAGGGCTTCACCGAGCGCGTGATCGAGGCCAACGGCGGCGAGCCGGTCGACGTGATCTTCGAGATGACCGGCGGCGAGACGTTCGATCAATCGTTCAACGCGCTCGCCCCGTTCGGGCGCCTCGTCGTCGCCGGCATCTCCAGCGAACAGCAGAACGAGATCCGCACCGGCAAGCTGCTGCGCACCTCGCGCGGCGTCGTCGGCTTCCTGCTGTGGGACTGCCTCGGCCGGCCCGAGATGATCGCCGGGGCGCTGGCCGACCTGTTCGCGCGCGCGGCCCGCGGCGAGCTGCGGGCGGTCGTCGGCGAGACCTACCCGCTGAGCGAGGCCCGCCGCGCCCACGAGGACATGCTCGCCCGGCGCACGCGCGGCAAGCTGCTGCTCGACCCGTCTGGCTGACGGCGACCGTCGCGGGCCAGCCGACGGTGCTTCACGTCACCGTCCGGTGACGACCGGCTGACCATCGGGCCTGCACCCGTAAAGTGCAGGCCCGATGACGTCATTTGCCGACCTCGGCCTCTCTGAACAAACCCTCCAGGCCGTGCACGACGTCGGCTACGAGCAGCCGAGCCCGATCCAGGAGCAGGGCATCCCGCCGCTGCTCGAGGGTCGCGATGTGATCGGGCAGGCGCAGACCGGCTCGGGCAAGACGGCCGCCTTCGGGCTGCCGATGATCGAACACGTCGACCCCGACGAGCACGAGGTTCAGGCGCTCGTGCTGACGCCGACGCGCGAGCTGTGCATCCAGGTCACGCAGGCGATCCGCACGTTCGGCGAGCGCAAGGGCGTTGACGTCGTCGCCGTCTTCGGTGGCGCGCCGATCCGCAGTCAGCAGTCGCAGCTGCGCGCGGGCGGGCACATCGTCGTCGGGACGGTCGGGCGCGTGCTCGACCTCATCAACCGCGCGTCGCTGATGCTTCACAGCTGCCGCTTCGTGGTTCTCGACGAGGCGGACGAGATGCTCGACCTCGGCTTCCTCGAAGACGTCGAGAAGATCCTCGGTCTGACGCCCAACGGCCGCCAGACTGCGCTGTTCTCGGCGACGATGCCGCCGCCGATCCGCGCGTTGGCCGACCGTTACCTCTACGACCCGCTGGTCGTCAGCGTGAAGTCGGCGACTCTGACCGTCGACTCGGTCGAGCAGTTCCAGCTCGACGTCAGCTCCAAGGACAAGCCGGAGAAGCTGCTCGAGGTGCTCAAGGCCGAACAGCCCGACCAGGCGATCGTCTTCGTTCGCACGAAGATCCGCTGCGATCAGCTCTACCGCAAGCTCCGCGACGGCGGCATGAACGTGCGCGCGCTGCACGGCGACATGACCCAGGGTTCGCGCGACGGCGTGATGCTGGCGTTCAAGGGCGGTCGCGTGCCGGTGCTCGTGGCGACCGACGTCGCCTCGCGCGGCCTGGACATCTCGACCGTGACCCACGTCATCAACTACGACGTGCCGGTCTCGCCCGATGTCTACGTCCATCGCATCGGGCGTACCGGGCGCGTCGGGCGCTCGGGACGCGCGATCACGTTCGTCGAATCGCGCCAGAAGCGCGAGCTCGAGGCGATCGAGCGCCACATCGGCGTTCCGATCAGCCCCTGGAGCGCAGGCGCACACACCGCGCCGGCCCCGGTGCAGGAGAAACCGCGCCGGCATTCAAAGCCTCACCATGCCCGCAACGGCGACGAGCCGGAGGCCAAGTTGCTGGTGTCGGCCGGTCGGGCCGACGGGCTCGAGGTGGCCGACATCGTCCACGCCGTCACCTCCGCCGCCGGCGTCGACAACGAGTCGGTTCGCGACGTGCGCGTGCTCGAACGCTTCTCGCTGCTGTCGGTTCCCGCCGCCGACGCGCAGCGGATCGCCGACGCGGTCGACGGCGCCGACGTGCGCGGCGTCGCCCTGCGCGTCGAGCGTGCCGCCGCGTAGTCGCCGAAACTCCGGGGTAAGCGTGTCGGTGAACCGCGTCCCGGTGACCCGCCGGTCTTCTACCCTGTACTGATGACGGAGCCCTCCGCCCCGGATCCCGACGCGCCCGACGACGGGCCTGGCACCTGTGCCTCCTGCGGCGCGCCGCTCGCGCCCGAGCAGGACTGGTGCCTGGCCTGCGGCACCGCGTCACCGTCGCGGATCGGCGAGCTCCCCGGCCTGAAGACCGCGGCCAAGGTCGCCGCGCTGACGCTCGTGCTCGTCGGGCTCGCCGTCGGCGCCAGCTACGCGGCGCTCAGCCACGGCGGTAAGTCGATCGTCATCGCCTCGCTGCCGGCGCCGGCGCCCACGACGCCTGCCGCGCCGACCGACACGACGCCCGCGACGACCCCGCCCACGACGAAGACGCACGAGACGACCTCCAGCCCGCCGCCGGTCGAATCGACGCCAACCGTTCCGCCGGACGACTCCTCCGACGACTTCCCGGCCGACACGACCGACGCGTCGACGCCGGACACGACCGACACGTCGACGCCCGACACGACGACGACCACGTCGACGCCGCGGTCCACGACGCCGACCAAGACGACGCCGACGACGACCAAGCCGAAGTCGACGAAGATCAAGCTGGCCAAGAACGCCGTCTCGATCTACGACCCGCAGACCCGCGTGGTCAGCCATACCGACGCCGTCGCCGCGACCGACGGCGACCCGAGCACGCTGCTGACGATCAACACGATCCCCAGCACCGACGGCGTCCAGGCCGGCTTCCTGATCGACCTCGGCGCGGTCAAGCACGTCACGAGGATCCACCTCCAGACGCCGACCCCCGGCTTCGGGGCGGGCGTCTACGGCGCCACCGGCCCCGACATCCCCAAGACGCTGACCGACCCCAACTGGAAGCACCTGCGCAACGGGGTCGACGTCGCGTCGGCCGACGGCACGGCGACGCTGACGCTGGGCAAGAAGGGCAAGGGTGTCTCCTACCGCTATCTGCTGATCTGGGTGACCAACCCGCCGCCGGCCCAGCCGGGCGCGCGCGACGTTCCGGCCACGGGCACCGACGCGACCGCGTCGACGCCGGCGCCGGCGCCCGACCCGACGACGACCACGGCGACGACGGCCACCACGCCGCCGCCGACCGTGGCGGCGACGACCGTGCCGCCGCCGACCACGCCCGCCATCGGGGCATCGGTCAGCATCGCGGAACTGTCAGTGTTCAGTTGATGCCAAGCACAGCGACGATGAACACCAGCGTGGGGCCGATCGAGTTCGAGCTGTTCGATGAGGACGCCCCCAAGACGGTCGACAACTTTCGCAAGCTCGCCGCCGACGGCTTCTACGACGGCCTGATCTTCCACCGCGTGATCAAGGACTTCATGATCCAGGGCGGCTGCCCGCAGGGCACCGGCACCGGCGGCCCCGGCTACGCCTTCGAGGACGAGTTCAACGACCACAAGGTCGTCCGCGGCGCGCTGGCGATGGCCAACGCCGGGCCGAACACCAACGGCTCGCAGTTCTTCATCGTCACCACCGACGCCGCTCCGTGGCTCGACGGTAAGCACACCGTATTCGGGCAGGTTGCGAGCGGCATGGAGGTGGTCGACCGGCTCGAGGCGGCGCCGACGAGCGGCAGCGACCGTCCGGTCGATGACCTCGTCATCGAGTCGATCGCACTGAGCTAGCCTCTTTCTTCAGATCGCACGACCGAGGAGGTCGACATGGCCGGTACCAAGGAGAAGACGTCGGAGACGTCGAGCAATGGCGCGGCGTCTGCGGACACCGTTGCGGTGCACAACCCGGCGACGGGCGAGGTGATCGCGACCGTCCCCGACCTCGGCGCGCCCGACATCGCCCGCCTGGCTCGCCAGGGCCGCGCGGCCCAGCCGGCGTGGGAGGCGATCGGCTTCGAGGGCCGGGCCCGGGTCATGCGCCGTGCGCAGAAGTGGCTGCTGGACAACTCCGACCGGGTGATCGACACGATCATGTCCGAGACCGGCAAGACGTGGGAGGACGCCGGGATCCTCGAGCTCTCCTACGGCGCCAGCGCGTTCGGCTTCTGGGCCAAGCATGCCGGCAAGTACCTCGCCGATCAGACGGTGAAGTCGGGCTCGGTGTTCGTGCTGGGCAAGAAGCTCAAGGTCCGGTTCCGCCCGCTGGGCCTGATCGGCGTCATCGGTCCGTGGAACTATCCGCTCGTCAACTCGTTTGGCGACTGCATCCCGGCGCTGGCAGCCGGCAACAGCGTGATCCTCAAGCCGTCCGAGCTCACGCCGCTGACGTCGATGCTGCTGGCCGAGGGCCTGACCGAGTGCGGCATCCCCGAGCACGTCTTCCAGGTCGCGACCGGGACCGGCGACGCCGGCCGGGCGTTGATCGACGAGGTCGACATGATCATGTTCACCGGCTCGACGGCCACCGGCCGCAAGGTTGCCGAACGGGCTGCCGCGCGGCTGATCCCGGCGTCGCTGGAACTCGGCGGCAAGGACCCGATGATCGTGCTTGCCGACGCCGACCTCGAGCGCGCCGCCAACGCCGCCGTCTTCTGGTCGATGCAGAACGCCGGCCAGACCTGCATCTCGGTCGAGCGCGTATACGTCGAGGAGCCGGTGTACGACGAGTTCGTCGACAAGGTCGTGGGCAAGGTCAAGGCGCTGCGCCAGGGCGACCCGTCGGGCGGCCCGGGCACGGTCGAGGTCGGCACGCTGACGTCGCCGCCGCAGCTCGACATCATCGAGCGCCACGTCAGGGACGCCACCGACAAGGGCGCCCGCGTCCTGACCGGCGGCCACCGCGGCAACGGCGACAGCGCGTACGAGCCGACCGTGCTCGTCGACGTCGACCACGACATGGAGTGCATGACCGAGGAGACGTTCGGCCCGACGCTGCCGATCATGAAGGTCGCCGACGCCGAGGAGGCCATCCGGCTGGCCAACGACTCGCCCTACGGGCTCAGCGGCTCGGTCTTCAGCAAGGACATCCACAAGGGCGAGGCGGTCGCGCGGCGCGTCGAGTCGGGCGCGGTCTGCGTCAACGACGTGGTCATGAACTACAGCGCGCTGGAGCTGCCGTTCGGCGGCTGGAAGGCGTCGGGGCTCGGCTCGCGCCACGGTGCGGCCGGCATCCGCAAGTACTGCGCCCAGCAGTCGATCCTGATCTCGCGCTTCCACGCCAAGCGCGACCCGCAGATGTTCCCCTACAAGGCGAAGATGAGCCGTCGCCTCGTGCGTCTGTATCGCATCCTGTGGGGGCGGGGGAACCGCGGCTGATCGCGCACGCCGGCATCCCCGGCTTCGAATTCGAGCCGCTACAGATCGCTCCGGCGGTGGTGGCGGCGGTGCTGTACGCGACGCGGGCCCACACGCTCGCCCCGACGCCGCGCGCCGTCCCGGCGTGGCGGCAGTGGTGCTGGTACGGCGGGCTGACGCTGATCGTCGGCACGCTGATCTCGCCGCTCGCCGGGCTGGCCGACCAGCTGTTCGCGGTCCACATGCTCGAGCACCTGCTGATCGGCGATGTCGGTTCGCTGCTGCTCGTGCTCGGCCTGACGGGGCCGCTGATCGCGCCGGTGATGAAGATCGGGCTGTTCGACCGGCTGCGGATCCTGACCAACCCGCTCGTCGCGCTGCCGCTGTGGGCGCTGGACTTCTACGCCTGGCACGCGCCCGCGCTACAGGACGCCGCCGTCAACCACTCGGGCATCCATGCGCTCCAACACCTGCTGTTCATCGCGCTGGGGGCGAACATGTGGATGTGCCTGTTCGGGCCGCTGCCGCAGCCGGTGTGGTTCGGCAACGGCGCCAAGCTCGTCTACATCATCGCCGTGCGGCTGATCGGCGGGATCCTCGGCAACGTGTTCGTGTTCGGCGGCGGGCACTTCTACGACGCCTACGCGGCCGGCGAGGCGCTGCGCGGCGTGACGCCCGGCGCCGATCAGGTCGCGGCCGGGGCGATCATGATGATCTGGGAGTCGTTCCTGACGCTGGGCCTGTTCTGCTGGCTGTTCCTCAAGGCGGCCCGCGAGGGCGAGGAGCGCCAGGAGCTGCTCGACCTGGCCGGGCGCCACGGGGTCGCCCTGACCGATCAGCGCGCGGCGCGCGCGGTCGCCGCCGGGCGCGGCGCCGAGCTGCGGGCGCGGATCGAGAGCGGGTCTAGAACTCAGACCCGCGTGTGATGGCGAGCGCTCGCTGAGCGAGCATCACGACGCCGTCGGCGAACTGGGCCATGAACTCGTCGTCGCTGGCACCGGTCACGGCGCGGACGTAGTTGCCCTCCATGAACACGACCGACTTCCAGATCGCCAGCGCGCGATACCAGTTGATGTCGTGCATCGAGCGCCCGGAGCGCTCCTCGTAGAGGCCGACGAGCTCGGCGCGCGTCGGGAAGCCCGGCTGGCGGGTGACGCCGGTCGTCTCGTAGCGGCCGACCGGATCGTCGGCCTGCGACCAGACCGCGGTCATGTAGCCGATGTCGGCCAGCGGGTCGCCGATCGTCGACATCTCCCAGTCGAGCACCGCCTTGAGCTGTGCGGGAGCGCCGACGGCGAAGATCGTGTTGCCCAGGCGGTAGTCGCCGTGGACGATCGTCGCCGGCGGCGACTGCGGCAGGTTGTCGGCCAGCCACTTGGCGGCCTCGTCGAACTCGGGGATCTCACGCGTCTTGTTGTGCTCCCACAGGCCGATGAAGCGCCGCAGCTGACGCTCGAGGTAGCCGTCGGGGCGCCCGAAGCCCTCCAGGCCGGCCGCGCGCCAGTCGACGGCGTGGATCTCGACCATCCCGTCGATCAGCTGCTCGGCGACATGCCGGCACTCCTGCGGGTCGGCCAGCTCGTCGGGCATCTGCGACGTGATGACATGACCGTCGACGTTCTCCATGATCATGAACGGGGCGCCGATCACGGCCGTGTCCTCGCACACCGCGAGCACCGGCGGGACACGGGCGTTGCCGGCCAGTCCGGTCAGAACGCGCGCCTCGCGCAGGACGTCGTGCGCGCTGGGCGGCAGCGGCCCGCGCGGGGGCCGGCGCAGCACGACGGTCGTGTCACCGCGCGTCAACAGGAAGGTCGCATTCGAGCGGCCCTCGCCGACCGGCACGACCTCGATGTCGCCGGAGCCGATGCCGTGGGCGTCGAGAAACGCAGCGAGCGGGTCGAGCACGAGCAGCGGCTCGCGCGTGTTGGCGGCGGCTTCGGCGTGGGTGAGGACGACGTCGTCGGGAGCCAGGGCGGTAGGCACCCGGGCAAGGTACACGCAATATCGCCTGCATGTGGCCGCGTCCTGGCACACTGAACGCATGGGTCGTCAGCTCTGGCTCTTGCGGCACGGGGATGCGGAACCCCATGGCGTGCGTGAGGATTCGCGCCGCGAGCTGACGCCGCGCGGCGTGGACCAGTCGCGCGCGGCCGGACGCGCGCTCCAGGAGTTGGTCGGCGGCTTCGACGCCGTCTACACCAGCCCCAAGGTGCGCGCGGTGCAGACGGCCCAGTACGCGTGCGAGACGCTCGGCGCAACGCCGGTCACGCACGAGCCTCTGGGGTCGGGATTCGGCCTTCGCGATGCCCAGGAGCTGCTCGAATCGGTCGACGACGGGGGGCGCGTGCTCGTCGTCGGTCACGAGCCCGACTTCAGTCAGGTCGTCCACGACCTGACCGGCGCGCGCGCCGACGTCAAGAAGGGCGGCATCGCCGGCGTGCGCACCGAGGGGACGCGCAACGAGCTGATCGTGCTCCTGCGCCCGCGCGAGATCGAGCACATCGCGTGACCGCGGACGCCGGAGCCGACGCCGTCGTCGAGCAGGTCGACGAGGTGCTCGACCGAGGCGTGCGGATCGAGCAGGCGTTCGCGGCGCAGCTGTCGGCGCAGCGCCCGGAGCACCGCCGCGTGCTGCTCGCGGCGCTGCGCTCGGCCTGTGGCGACGATCACCGCCGCCGGCTCGCCGACCGTGGCATGGAAGAGGACGCCGTGCGTGCCGCGGTCGCACGGACGGTCCGCGCGCTGCTGGACGCGTAGGGGCCGTGGGCTCCCGTTTGGTAGCTATTCGTCAAACGAGAGCCCGTCCGTACGATTTGACGCGTGCCTGAGCTGCCCGAGGTCGAGATCACCGCGCGCCGGCTGGACGCAGCGCTGCGCGGATCGGTCATCGCTTCGGCGCTCACCCCGGGCCTGAACGCGCTGAAGACCTTCGACCCGCCGTTGCACGCGATCGAGGGCGCGGCGATCGAGGCGATCCGCCGCCGCGGCAAGCATCTCGTCGTCGACGTCGAGGGTGACCTGTCGCTGCTGATCCACCTGATGTCGGCCGGGCGCCTCCAGCTCTACGACAAGCACGCCGGACTACGCGACCGCACGTCGCGGCTGCTGGTCCGGATCGAAGGCGGCGAACGCGAGCTGCGGCTGCGCGAGTTCGGGACGCGCCAGGCGGCATGGGTGAAGCTTCTGCGCCGCGCCGAGCTTGAGGACGACGACGCGCTGGCGACGCTGGGGCCCGAGGCGTGGCCCGACCCGCCGGACCTGCGCGGACTGCTGAGCGACCAGGGCGCACGGCCGCTGCACGGCGTGCTGCGCGACCAGCGCGTGATCGCGGGGATCGGACGGTCGTGGGTCGACGAGATCCTGTGGTCGGCGCAACTGTCGCCGTTCAAGCGCGCGGACGACCTCGACGACGACGAGGCGGCGGCGTTGCGCGAGGCCGTGATCGAACGGCTCGACGGGGCGATCGAGCACTACGAGCAGGTCGTGAAGCTCCCGATCCCCGACAAGCTTCCGCTGCCGCTGCTCGTCCACCGCCATGCCGGCGAGCCCTGCCCGCGTTGCGGCACGACGATCGAAGCGGTCCACTACGAGTCCTACGTCATGTGTTATTGCCCGGCCGACCAGACTGCCGGCAAGGTGCTCAAGGACCGGCGGCTCTCGCGGCTGCTGAAATGAGGACCATGATCGAGATCGCAACCGCTGCCCCAGACTTCGAGCTCCCCAACCAGGACGGGGAGCCGGTCAGGCTCTCGGATCTGCGCGGCCAGGAGGTCGTCCTCTACTTCTATCCGAAGGCGAACACGCCGGGCTGCACGATCCAGGCGTGCGGCGTGCGCGATCACCAGGCCGACTACGGAGCCACCGGCGCGACGGTCCTCGGCGTGTCGCCGGACCCGGTCAAGGCCGTCAAGAAGTTCCACGACGAGCAGGGGCTGAACTTCAACCTCCTCGCCGACTCCGACCATGCCGTGTGCGAGCTCTACGGCGTCTGGGGCGAGAAGTCGATGTACGGGCGCACCTACATGGGCGCCATGCGCTCGACGTTCATCATCGACGCTGGGGGTATCGTGCGCCACGTGATCGAGAAGGCCAGCCCCAAGACGCACGACGACGAGGTTCTCGCGGCACTGGCGGAGCTCGCCGCCGCGTGAGGCGGGTCGCCCGAGTCGCGGCGGTGCCGGCGACGGTCGCAGCCGAGCTGGCGGTGAGCGCGGCACTCGTGCTGATCGTCCATCTGGGGCAGGGGGAGAACCCGGGGGCGAGGGCGGTCGCTTGGCAGGCGTTCGAGCTCTACGTCGCGTTCGTCACGGTGCTCGCGGTCTGGGACTACGGCGGCCGGGGGCTTCAGCGGTTGCGCCGCGGGTATCATGTTTGACAGCACGCTGTCAATCTAAAGAGGGAGGCGCCATGACGCCGACACCCGTTCTCCTCTACGTCACCGACACGATGGCCGACTGGGAGGCCGGCCATGCGATCGCGCACATCGCCAAGCGCGATTGGCAGCGCGAGCCGGGTCGCTACGCGGTCCGCACGGTCGGGGCGACCGACGAGCCGATTGCGACGATGGCCGGCGTGACGATCGTGCCCGACACGACGTTCGCCAACGTCGCGCCCGAGACGAGCGCGATGCTGATCCTGCCCGGCGCCGACACCTGGAACGACGCGCAGCACCACGCCGACGCGCTGCACACCGCGCGCACGTTCCTCGACGCCCGCACGCCGGTCGCCGCCATCTGCGGCGCGACGTTCGGCCTCGCGCAGGCCGGTTTGCTCGACGACCGCGACCATACGAGCAACGCCGCCGTGTACCTGCAGTCCTCGGGCTACGCCGGGGCGGGCCGCTATCGCAACGAGCCCGCGGTCACCGACGGCCCGCTGATCACGGCCAGCGGCGTGCACCCGGTCGACTTCGCCACCCACATCTTTGCCGCGCTGCATCTCTACGAGTCCGAAGTGCTCGACGCGTGGCACGGCCTCTACACGACCGGCGACGAGAAGTACTTCTACGCGCTGGCCGCGGCGTAGATGGCCGTGCCCGAACCCCCGCCGCAGACCGACGGCGGCGCGGCGCTGACCGAGCTGATCCTGCTCGTCTTCCGGCTCAACGGCCGTCTCCAGGAGGCGGCCGAGGCGATGACCGCCGCGGGCGGGCTGACGGCCGCGCGCTGGCAGGTTCTCGGTGGCGTGCTCGACGAGCCGGGCACCGTCTCCGACGTTGCCCGCGTGATGGGCCTGACCCGCCAGAGCGTCCAGCGGCTCGCCAACATCCTCGTCGCCGAGGGTTTTGCGGCGTGGGAACCGAACCCGCGCCACCGCCGCGCCAAGCTGTTGGCCGCGACACCGCGCGCCCGAGAGGCGATCCGCCAGGTCGCAACGGTCGCTCACCCCTGGTCCAGCGCGGTCGGCGACGCCGTCGGTGCGGCGCGCGTGCGCCGGGCGTCGCGAGCCGTCGAAAGCGTGCTCGACGCGATGCCCGCGGCCGGTGCGATCATCGACCGATCGACGTCGTAGCCCACCGACACGGCGCGCGCCGCCACGCCCATCCCTTCCGCCCCGGCCACCGGCATCTCACGATGCCGCGGGCGGCCGTCGTCGACGACGGCCACGACCACCACCACCACTACCACTACCACGGCCACGGCCACGGCCACGATCACGATCACGACCACGGCCACTCCCACGGCCTCGTCCACGACTCGATCAAGCGCTCGCGCGAGGGTGTCCATACCGTCGTGATCGCCTTCGGCGTGCTCGGCGCCGGCGCGATCGCCCAGACGCTCGTCTACCTCGCCTCGGGAAGCGTCGCCCTGCTCGCCGACCTGATCCACAACTTCGGCGACGCGCTGACCGCGGTGCCGCTCGGCGTCGCGTTCGCCGCGCGATCACCACGAGCCGAGCGCGCGGCCGGGCTGTGTGTCGTCGCGGCGATCTTCGTCTCGGCCTGCCTGGCCGGCGCCGAGGCGATCTCGCGGCTCATCAACCCCTCGCGTCCCGGCCACCTGTGGGCCGTCGCCGCGGCCGGAGCGATCGGCGTCGCCGCCAACGCGCTCGCGGCTCGCATCCGCAGCCGCGCCGGACAACGCCTCGACAGCCCGGCGCTGATCGCCGACGGCGACCACGCGCGGGCCGACGCCTACGTCTCGCTGGCGGTGATCGCGTCGGCCGTCGTCATCGCCGCCGGCGCGCCGATCGCCGACCCCCTCATCGGCCTGGCGATCACGATCGTGATCCTGCACATCACACGTGCCTCGTGGCGCACTATCGTTTCCCCTGTCACCAATCAGCCAGGAGACACATGAGCGTTACCACCAACCAGGCGTTTGGCGCGACGGACGCAGTCGCCGAGCGCGTCTACCTGCGCGAGGTCTTCGCGTGGATGATCCTCGCGCTGGCGATCACGACCGGCGTGGCGATCTACCTCAGCTCGTCGGCCAACGCGGTCCAGTACTTCAACGACCACCCGCTCGCGCTGTGGATCCTGTTCGGCGCGCAGATCGCGATGGTGCTCCTGCTGTCGGTCGGGCTGATGCGGATCTCGCCGACGCTCGCGGCGGTCCTGTTCTGCGTCTATGCCGCGCTCATGGGCGCGACGTTCGCGATTCTGTTCCAGGTCTACACGACCGGATCGATCGTCGGCGCGTTCGCCGGCGCGACCGGGGTCTTCGCCGGGATGGCCGCCTACGGGTACTTCACGACGCGCGACCTGACGTCGCTGGGCGGGATCCTGTTCGGCGCGCTGATCGGGCTGATCGTCGCGTCGATCGCGTTCGTCTTCATAGGCGGCCAGACGCTCAACCTGATCATTGGCTGGCTCGGGGTGATCGTCTTCGCCGGCTTCACCGCCTATGACATCCAGAAGATCAAGCAGATGCGCACGCAGTTTCAGGGCGACGCGGCGACGGCGCAGAAGCTCGCGATCTTCGGAGCGCTGGCGCTGTACCTCGACTTCATCAACCTCGTGATCAGCCTCCTGCGGATCTTCGGCAACTCCCGGTAGCGGTCATTCACGCCGACGAGCTTCGCGACGCGGGACGCGCGCTGCGCGACCACGCGCCGCGGTCGTCGTTCGCCGCGTGGAAGCCGACCGATCGCGACGTCAACGCGCTCGTCCGCCAGGCCGAGCGCGGCCGCGACCGGACGTTGATCGGCGAGCGGCGCAAGCGGATGGCCGCGACGCCGTGGCAGTTCTACCGCGGCGCCGCGAACGTCATGGGGTACGACCTGACCGGCGTTGCCGTGACCGGAGTCGAGCATCAGATCTGCGGCGACGCGCACGCCGCCAACTTCGGCCTCTACGTGTCCCCGGAGCGCGAGATCGTCTTCGACGTCAACGACTTCGACGAGTCGCGGCCAGGGCCGTGGGAGTGGGACATCGCCCGCCTCGCCGCGAGCATCGCGGTCGTCGCCCGGGTCAACGGCCACCGCAAACGCGAGCAGCGCGCCGCTGCGCACCGCGCAGTGCGCGCGTTTCGCGAGCGCATGCGCCATATCGCCGGCGAGGGTTTGATCGCGCCGTGGATCCAGCTCGTCCGGCTCGACCAGGCGATCGACGCGATGCCAACCGCAGCCGACCGCAGGCTTGCCCGCAAGATGATCGCCGCCGCGTCGCAGCAGACGTCGATCCGCGCCCTGCGCCGCTACGTGCGCATGGTCGACGGCGTCCCGCAGATCCGTGACAAGCCGCCGCTGATCGGGCCGATCGAAGGCGCTGCGGCGGGGCGCGTGCGCGGCGCCGTCAATCGCTATCGCTCCACGCTGCGCGACCGCGTCGCCGGCGTGCTGGGCGGCTATTCGGTCGTCGCCATCGGGCACAAGGTCGTCGGCGTCGGCAGCGTCGGCCTGCGCGACTACCTCGTCGTGCTCGAAGGACTCAACCGCGACGACGTGCTCGTGCTCCAGGTCAAGGAGGCCCGGGCGCCGCTGCTCGATCCCTACCTCGACGACGACGGCCCGGTCGAGCATCACGGCCGCCGCGTCGTCGACGGCCAGCGCGTGATGCAGGCGGTCAGCGACCCGCTGGTCGGCTGGACGTCGATCGCCGGGCGCGACTTCTACGTTCGCCACTACCGAGACGTCAAGGGCGCGATCGACCTCGAGAAGATCACGCCCGGAGCGCTCGAGCTGTACGCCGGGCTGTGCGGCTCGACGCTCGCGCTGGCCCACGCGCGGGCCGGCCAGCCGGCGCTGCTCAGCGCGTACCTCGGCGGATCCGATCGCTTCGATCGCGCGCTCGGCGCGTTCGCACTCGCCTACGCCGACCAGAACGAGCGCGACCACGCGGCGTTCACGGCGGCGCAGTGACCGCGATCATCAAGGCCATCGACGTCCGCCCCGCCACCTCCGCCGATTCTCCGGCGCTCGCTGCGATGCTGATGCGCGCATTCGCCGACGATCCGCTCTACCACTGGCTGCTGCGCTCGCCGCGCACGCGCGACCGCTACGCGCGACGCTTCTTTGCCTGGCAGTTGCACCGGCTGCTGCCCCAGGGCCAGGTCACGATGACGAACGACGGCGCCGCCGTCGCGCTGTGGGCGCTGCCCAACCGCTGGCGCGAGACCGCGCGCGAGTCGCTGGCGCTGTTCGCCGGTGTCGCCCCGGCGATGGTGACCTACCTGCCGAGCGTCGTGCGTGGGCTCAACCAGGCCGACCGCCGCCACCCGGCCGAGCCCCACCTCTATCTCGCGCTGCTCGGCTGCGACCCGCCGGCCCAGGGTCAGGGGCGCGGCAGCGCAGCGCTGGCACCGGGGCTCGAACTCGCCGACCAAGACGGCCTCCCCGCGTATCTCGAGACGTCGACGGAGCGCAACCTGGACTTCTACGCGCGCTTCGGTTTCCGCGTCGTCGACCAGGTCCAGATGCCGGGCGACGGGCCGGCGTTGTGGATGATGTGGCGCGACGGCAGATGACCGAGCAGATCGTCATCGAGCCCCAGGGCGAGTTCTCCCTGGGCGCCGCCGCGACATTCGGGTTCGGTCAGCGCGACGCGACGCCGGCCGGCGACGACATGGCGCTGGCCTTCGTGCTCGACGACCTCGCCCATCACGCGGGCGTCGTCCTGCGCCAGGACGCCGACGGCGTCGTGCGCGGCGAAGTCCACAGCGACGGCGATCCGCAGCTCGCCCGCACACAGGTCTCGCGGATCCTGTCGCTCGACGCCGATGGCGAGGCGTGGCGTGCGGCCGGCACCCGCGACCCGATCCTCGGCGGGCTCCAGGCCGCGCATCCCGGCCAGCGCCCGGTCCTGTTTCACTCGCCGTACGAAGCGGCCGCGTGGGCGATCATCTCCGCCCGCATCCACCACACCCAGGCGGCCGACATCCGCTCCAGGCTGGCCCGTGAACACGGCGCGGCATTCGATCTCGACGGCGCGCCGTTGCACGCGTTCCCGCTGCCGCAACGGCTGCTCGAGCTGGACGCCGTGCCCGGCCTCGCCGACGAGAAGGTCCGCCGCCTGCACGGTGTCGCGCATGCGGCGCTCGACGGGCTGCTGGACGCCGGCCGCCTCGCCGATCTGGATCAGGCCGAGGCCGAGGCCCAGGTACAGGAGATACGCGGTATCGGTCCGTTCTGGGCCGGGCTGATCGTCGTGCGCTCCAGCGGCACGACCGACGCGCTGCCAGGCGCCGAGAACGCCGTCCTGTCGCACGCCGGACGGCTGTACGGCGACGGTACGCCGCTGGACCTCGCGCGCTACACCGAGATCGCGCAGGCATGGCGACCGTTTCGGACGTGGGCCAGCGTGCTGATCCGCCTCCACGGCAACCGCGAGGGCTGGACGGTCCCGCGGAGGCGACGGTGACATCCCCCGCCGCGGTGCTGTTCGACAACGACGGACTGCTGCTCGACACCGAGCTGCTCTGGACACGGGCCGAGATCGTCCTGTTCGAGCGCCACGGCCTGGCGTTCACCGACGACCACAAACGCGCGCTGCTGGGCAGCGCCCAGCCGCGCCAGGGGCTGCTGCTCGCCGAGGCACTCGGCGAGCCGCCGCAGGCCGGTCCGCAGCTGAGCGCCGACCTGCACGACCTCGTCATGGAGGAGATCGCTCACGGGGTCGAGCCGATGCCCGGCGCGCTCGAGCTCCTGGCGCGCGCGCGCGATGACGGGCTGACGCTGGGGCTGGCGTCCAACTCGCCGCGCGCGTTCGTGGAGGGCGTGGTCGCCGAGGCCGCGATCGCCGGGTACTTCGATGCGATCCTGTCCGCCCAGGATGTCGAGCACCCCAAGCCGGCGCCCGACCTCTATCTCATGCTGGCCGCCCGCCTGGGCGTTGACCCGCGCGACTGCATCGCGCTCGAGGACTCGCCGACCGGCGTCGCGGCCGCCCGTGCGGCCGGGGCGTTCACGATCGGCGTGCCGTCGTTCCCCGGCGTCACGCTCGACGACGCCGACCTCGTCTGCGACAGCCTGACCGACCCGCGCGTCGCACAGACCCTCGGCATCAGCGTCGCCTAGTCGGCCGCGCCAGAACGTTGCACGGCACCACGCTCTCTTGCGACCCACCCGCTCCGTACGCTTGGGCGCAGTGCACGTGCTCGCCGACTCGAGCCTCAACACGTTCCTCAAGGGCGTCGACCAGTTCTTCTCGAGCCTCGCCGCGCTGTCGTGGGGCTACCTGCTGCTGGGGCTCATGTTCCACGGCTTCAACCTGGCGCTGCGCTCGCGGGCCGCGTTCAACGTGCTGCGCGCCGCGTATCCGGCCGAGCGCTTCCAGTGGCGGCGGATCTTCGGCGCCTATGTCGCCGGTGTCGGTTTCAACGCCGTCGTCCCGGCCCGCGGCGGCGACATCATCAAGCTGTTCCTGTGCCGCAGCTCGATCCCCAATTCGAGCTATCCGGCCGTCGGCGCCGGGCTGACCGTCGACGCGCTGTTCGACGCGTCGATCGCGATCCTCGTCCTGATCTTCTCGTTCACGCAGGGCGTCTTCCCCAAGCCGCCCGACTTCTCCAAGCTCAACGCGTTCGACCTGTCGTACTTCGCGGCGCACACGCGCTTCACGCTGTTCGTGCTGACCGCGCTCGGCGTCGTGATCCTGATCGCGTTCGCGATGCTCAGCGCGCGGGTCAAGGCGTTCTGGGCGCGGGTGCGCCAGGGCTACACGATCCTGCGCGATCGCCGGCGCTACTTCCGCGAGGTCTACGCGGTCCAGTTCGCCGCGTGGCTGTGTCGCTTCACGGGCTTCTGGTTCCTCCTCGATGCGTTCCACGTCGGCGGCTCGGTGCGCAACGTCCTGCTCGTGTTCGGAGTCAACGCCGTGTCGACGATCGTGCCGTTCACTCCGGGCGGCGCCGGAGTGCAGCAGGCGCTGCTGCTGAAGGTGTTCGCCGGCAATGCGTCGTCGGCGACGATCGCCGCCTACGCGGTCGGCCAGCAGCTGGCGATCGCGATCTTCAGCTTCGCGCTGGGCTTCTGCGCGATCGTGTTCATCTTCAAGTTCCGCTCGTTCGGCGAGGTGATCCGCGCCGGCAAGGAGGCCCGGGCGGCCGAGGAGGAGGCCGAGGTGGCCGGCCCGACGCCTACTGAAGGCCCTGGCGCGCCTCTCGCACCAGCGCGACGGCCTCGGGAAAGACGGTCGCCATGACCGAGCGGATCTGCTCGGCCTGCTCGGTCGTCGTCCCCTGAACGTTGACGCGGTTGATCGCGGCGACGGTCATCGAGACCGCCAGCTGGATCGCGTTGTCGGCCCACGCCAGGCCCTGCTGCTGCTGCATTGACGCCGCGAACTCGGCCAGCCGGCGCTGGAGCTCCTCGGGGTCGCCGAACATCCCTTCGAATCCACCTTCCATGGCTTGATCGTATCTGGTGGGAAGAGTCGTAAATTCGTGCGCAGCTTGCGAGCCGAATCTCCGACTCGCGACACTAGTGTGTATCGCGTGCCCGTCATCGAAGGCGCCGGCGTGGCGCTGGCGTACACCGAGCTCGGCTCCGGCCCGGCCGCGCTGCTGATTCACGACATCGCCTCCGACGCGCACGCCTTCGACGACCTGGCGCTCGCCCTCACCGCGGCCGGTGTGCGAGCGATCGCCTACGACCGGCGCGGTTACGGCGCGAGCGGTGCGCCGGAGCCCTACGACGGGACCACCGTGGCCGAGCAGTCGCGTGATGCGGTCGCGGTGCTCGGCGGACTGAGCGCCGCGCCGGCGCTCGTCGTCGGCGCGGGCTGGGGCGGTCTGATCGCATTGGAGCTCGCCGTCCGCGAGCCGGCGCTGGTGCGGGCGGTCGCCGTCGCCGACCCGCCGGCGTACGCGTTCGTGCCCGAGGCGACGCAGGAGCTCTCGGCCCAGCGCGCGCTGCTCGAGCAGGCACTGGCCGACGGTGGCCCGCCGGGCGCCGTCGCCGCGTGGCTGGGCGGCGATGCGGCGGCGACCGAGGCGGGGGCGCGCGCCCGCGCAGCGCACCGCGCTTTTTTCGCCGACTACGCCGGCCTGGCCAGCTGGGCGATCACGCGCGGCGAGCTGCGGGCCCTCGTCGTCCCGGTGACGCTCGTCTGCGGCTCGCAGACGCCGGCGACGATCCGGCTTGCCGCCGACGCGCTGGCGAAGCTTTGCCCCGCGGCCACACGGCGCGACGACGGCGATCTGACCACTGCTGCCGTCGCGCTGGCCGGCCCGCTCTAGACTGGGCGCGTGATCGTCCTCGAGGTCGGGATCTGCGTTGCAATGGCGCTGTCGTTCGTGGCGCTCGGCGCGATCTGGTGGTTCTGGTTCCGGGGCCGCGACCCCGACGAGCCGTAGAACCGTAGGATTCCCGCCGTGGCACCGTCAACCAGACAGCTCGCATGGCGCGGGCGTATCGAGGCCGGGCTGAAGGTCGCGGCGCCGTTGCTCGACATGTTGCTGCTCGCCGGCGACCGCGTGTCGCGCATCGTCGAGCCGCGCGACGCGGCGCACGTCCCGGCCCGCCCCGTCGGCGCGATCGCCGAGTCCGGACGGCGCGGAACTCCTGCGCCGACGCAAGAGCGCTGAGCCGGTGGCCGATTCCAAGCAGCCCGCGGAGGTCGACCAGCCTTCGACGCAGGAGACGCTCGAGTGGGAGTCCGCCCACCGTCGCGTGGCGAGCATCGGCTCGATCGTCGCCGGTCTCGGGATCATCATCGGCACCGTCATCCAGGTCGCGGCAGAGGCCGGCGCGCCGAAGATCACGCTGCTCGACGCCTTCCACGCGGCCGACACGCTGGAGCGCGTCGACCTGCGCGTCGCGTCGTTCACGTATGTCTCCAACCACGGCGGGGCGCTCGTCCTCGGCTACGTCCTGCAGGGCGGCGCGTTCCTGGCCGCCATCCTCGGCGTCGGCTACCTGTACCGCGCGACCAGCGCGCGCAACCCGAACCTGCGCCGCTGGACGCTCCCGGTGGTGCTCGTCGGGCTGGTTCTGCTCGGCCTCTCGACCGCCGTACTCGGAGCCGGCCTCGTGGCAAAGGCCCACTCGTTCGCCCACAGCGCCGATCACAGCCATCACGCGGCCAACCAGGTCGTCGTCGACAACCCGTTCATCCGCTTCTCGTCGTTCATGCGTTTCTTCGGCGGGCTGGCGTTCGCGTTCGGCCTGGCGATGATCTCGCTCAACGCGATGCGCTGCGGGCTGCTGACCCGTTTCCTCGGCGTGCTCGGGATCATCGCCGGGGTTCTCTACGTCTTCCCGCTCGGCACGCCGCTGTACCCGGTGCCGTTCGTGTTCTGGCTGATCTTCCTCGGCGTGCTGATCGGCGGTCACTGGTTCAGCGGCGTCCCACCGGCGTGGGCGAGCGGACAGGCCGAGCCGTGGCCGACGTCGCAGCAGATCCGCGAGCAACGCGAGGCGCAGCGGGCGCAGCGTGGCGGTGGCGGCGGGCGCGGCGCCGGTCGCAAGCCCGCGCCGTCCGACGAGGAGCCCAGCGACACCGTGACGGCCGGTGCGCAGCACCCGTCATCGAAGAAGCGCAAGCGCAAGCGTCGCTGAACGGCGGGCGGCGCGGGGTGGCAGACTGCGCCTCATGTCGATCGACCAGCAGGAGACGCTTCAGAACGAGCTCGACGAGCTCCTCAACGTCGAGCGTTTCGATCCGCCACCGGCGTTCGCGGCCCAGGCACTGATCACCGACCGCTCGGAGCACGACGCGGCCGAGGCGCAGGGCGCCGAGTGGTGGGCGCAACAGGCACGTGCGCTGGACTGGTTCGAGGAATGGGACACGGTCCTCGACGACGCCAATCCGCCGTTCTACAAGTGGTTCGTCGGTGGCAAGCTCAACGTGTCGCACAACTGCCTCGACCGCCACGTGGCGGCCGGGATCGGCAATCGCGTCGCATTCCACTGGCGCGGCGAGAACGGCGAGGAACGCGACGTCACCTACGCTCAGCTGCTGGCCGACACGCAGCGCTTCGCCAACGCGCTGAAGGACCGCGGGATCGGCGCGGGCGACGTCGTCGGTATCTACCTGCCGATGATCCCGCAGGTCGTGGTGGCGATGCTCGCCTGCGCGCGGATCGGCGCGCTGCACAACGTCGTCTTCGGCGGCTTCAGCGCCGAGGCGGTCAAGGAGCGCATGGAGTTCAGCGAGGCCAAGGCGCTGGTGACGGCCGACGGCGCGCGGCGAAAGGGCAAGACGGCGCCGATCAAGGACCAGGTCGACGTGGTGATGGGCGACCTTCAGACGCTCAAGACGATCTTCGTCGTCAAGCACACCGACACACCGTGCGAGATGCGCGACGGGCGTGACGTGTGGTTCGGCGAGGCGCTGGACGCCGCAGCGCCCGACTGCCCGGCCGAGCCGCTGGACGCCGAGCACCCGCTGTTCATCCTGTACTCCAGCGGCTCGACAGCCAAGCCGAAGGGCATCCTGCACACGACCGGCGGCTACCTGACCCAGGTGGCGTGGACCCACAGGAATGTCTTCGACCTGAAGCCGGAATCCGACGTCTACTTCTGCTCGGCCGACGTCGGCTGGATCACCGGCCACAGCTACATCGTCTACGGCCCGCTGGCCAACGGCGCGACCTCCGTGATGTACGAGGGCGCGCCCGACTACCCCGACAAGGACGTCTGGTGGGATCTGTGCGAGCGCTACGGGGCGACGATCTTCTACACGGCGCCGACGGCGATCCGCTCGTGCATCAAGTGGGGCGCCGAGTACCCGGGCCGCCACGACCTGAGCAAGCTGCGGCTGCTCGGGACGGTCGGTGAGCCGATCAACCCCAAGGCGTGGTTGTGGTACCACAAGGTCATCGGCGGCGGGCGCTGCCCGATCGTCGACACGTGGTGGCAGACCGAGACCGGCGCGATCCTGATCACGACGCTGCCGGGCGCGCAGTACGCCAAGCCCGGGTCGGCCGGCACGCCGCTGCCCGGGATCGAGGCCGCGGTGCTGACCAACGAGGGCGATCCGGTCGACGATGGCACCCAGGGCCTACTGTCGCTGAGCCGGCCGTGGCCGTCGATGCTGCGCTCCCTGTACAAGGACGACGACCGGTTCATCGAGACGTACTTCTCGAAGTGGGGTCCGAAGACATACCTGGTCGGCGACGCCTCCAAGCGCGACCCCGACGGCTACCTCTGGGTCATCGGGCGCGTCGACGATGTGCTCAACGTATCCGGGCACCGGATGTCGACGGCCGAGATCGAGTCGGCGATCGTCTCGCATCCGAAGGTCGCCGAGGCGGCCGTGATCGGTCAGGCCGACGAGGACACCGGCCAGTCGGTGGCGGCGTTCGTGACGCTGCAGGGCGATCTCGACGGCACCGACGAGCTCGTCGACGACATCCGCGAGCACGTCGCGGTCAAGATCGGCAAGCTCGCGCGGCCGAAGCGGATCATCTGGGCCGACGACCTGCCCAAGACCCGCTCGGGCAAGATCATGCGGCGACTGCTACGAGACATCGCCGAGGGTCGGGAGCTCGGTGACGTCACGACATTGCGCGACCCCGATGTCATGGCTCAACTCGAGGACCGGATCAAGTCGCGCCAGGCCGAGGAAGACTGATTCAGGCCGTTTGCGGGGGTTTTTATGCCCCCGGCGGGCGTAGCTCGCGACAATTCGTTCATGGATGGGCAACTTTGGGCGAGGGTTGTCTAGAACGCCGACCCGCACATCCGTCCAGGTGGGCGGAATTGGCCTCGACTGTGGACGATGAACGGGACGTGACCTCCATCAACGACCCCAGCGTCCTGCGGGACATCATCAACGCGCAGAACGAGATCGCCGCCAAGGGGCTTGATCTCCAAAACGTCATCGATCTCATCTCCGAGCTGGCGATGAAGATCACCGGCGCGGACGGTGGGCTCGTCCAGATGGTGGAGGGCGAGCAGGTTGTCTACCGCGCCGCCTGCGGTGTGGCCGCTCCGCAGATCGGGCGCCGCGCCCGCGTGGCCGACAGCCTCGTCGGCACGTGTATCCGCGAGAAGTCCGTGATCTTCTCCGACGACACGCGTGAGGATCCGCGCGTCGACGTCCAGGCGAGCCGCCGTCTCGGCGCCGTCTCCGTCATCTGCGCGCCGATCGTCGAGGAAGACTGGGTCGCGGGCGTCCTGACCGTCTACCGCTCCACGGCCGGAGCGCTGGGCACCGACGAGCGCGAGCAGCTCGGCCTGCTGGCCAGCGTGATCGCCGCTCAGATGTCGCACCCGGCCGCCTGCGAGCAGGGTCGTCGCGCGAGCCGCGAGGACCCGCTGACCGGCCTCGGCAACCGCCGCGCCTACGACGAGCGCCTGGCCGTCGAGATCGCTCGCGCCGCGCGTCACGACCGCCCGCTGTCGCTGGTCATCATCGACATCGACGACTTCACCGCTCACAACGAGCGCCTTGGCGAGACCCGGGCCGACGAGATGCTGATGACGATGGCCTCCGCGCTGCGCGCCGTGCGCGGCACCGACGAGGCGTTCCGCATCGGCGGCGACGAGTTCGCCGTGCTGCTGCCCGAGACGGCGGCCGACGCGCTGCCCGCCGTGGCCGCGCGCATCCGCCGCCACCTCGACGCCGCCAACGCGAGCGCCGACGTGCCGGTCGACATCAGCTTCGGCGGCTGCCAGATGCGCGTCGCCGATCCGATCGTCCTGCACGCCGAAGCTGACGTGTCGCTGTACGCCGCCAAGCGGCGCCGCAACGACCGGCCCGAGCGCCAGCTCTACGCCGTCTGACCTCACGTAAACGTCAAGGGGTCTGACCCCTTGACGTGGACGTCCGATTGCGTTTGCCCGTCGCCGCGTGGGGTACTAACCGCACGCTATATCCTTGCTAGGGCAAACTCTTTCGGAAGGATCGCGATGAGACTCGGACTGGCGCTGCTGCGGTTGATCGTCGGGGGGCTGTTCATGGGCCACGGCCTGCAGAAGCTCGCCGGGTGGTTCGGCGGCAACGGGCTGGGGGCCACGGCCGAGGGCTTCGAGTTCATCGGGCTGCGGCCGGGGAAGGTCCACGCCACCGCCGCGGGCGCGGCCGAGACCGGCGGCGGCGCGCTGCTGGCGCTCGGCGCGGCGACGCCGGTGGCGGCGACGCTGCTGAGCGGCACGATGGCCACCGCGATCCACACCGTCCACGGGCCCAAGGGGCCGTGGGTGACCAACGGCGGCTACGAGTACAACCTCGTGCTGATGGCGATCGTCTTCGCGCTGACGGATGTCGGTCCCGGCGCGTGGTCGGTCGACGCTGCCGCAGGACGCGAGCGCTGGGGCAGCCGCTGGGCGGTCGCCCAGCTCGCGGCGGGCTTCGTCGGCTCGGCCGCCGCGCTGGCCTACGCCCGCCGCCAGCCGGCGCCCGAGACTCCAGACAGCTCGGAGCACGAGGCGCAGGAGCCGGCGGCCGCGCCGGCGTAACCCGCTATCCCGACGCGCCGACCAGGCTCGTCGCCTTGACCCACAGAGCGCTGTCGCCGGCCGGGAGCCGTGCGGCCGCGCCGTCGGCCATCGCTTCGATCATCGCCGCCTCGGCCGCGACCTGGTCCAGCGGTGCGAGGCGGTGCGCGAGCAGCGCGGCGACCTCGGCCGTGAACAGGCCGTCGGGGAAGAAGTCGAGCAGCTCGGCCGCATCCTGCGGCGGATCGCGCCGCTCCAGCGACCGGTCGAGGTTCGCCAGCAGCGTGTCGTAGGCCTCCAGCGGCTGGAAGCCGCCGACCTCCATCGTCGTGCCGTCCTGCTCGAAGATGAGCGACGGCGCGGTGTAGCGCTCGACGCCGCCACCGCGGTCGCTCGAGCGGCCCTGAGCCTCGGTCGGCGAGCCGGCGGCGGTGCGCGCCTCCTCGCGGTCGGCGTCATAGGCGGCCGTGACCTCGTCGGAGTCGATGGCCGCGACGATCGCGTCGGCATCGACGCCTTCGACCGCGCTCAGCGCGTCGCGGATCGCGTCCGGGTCCTCGAGCAGGTTCGGGGTCGTGAACTGGAGGACCTGCAAGGCACGGAAGACCGCCCATTCGCGATCGGGCGCTTGCTGGCGGGCCGCGATGATCGCCCTGCAGGCCGGGGCGGTGGCGGCGATCCGCGCCTTGGGCTGGGGCGCGAACGGCATGCCGAAGCGGCGGAAGCTCTGCCAGCCCAGCGCTGCGCGCTGGGGGGTGTAGGACGCGGGCAGCTCCCCGTCGACCTCGCGCAGGCCGATCATCACGTGGCGCCATTGCAGCTGGTCGCCGAAGCGCCACCGCAGAACGGCGAGCGACGGGGTTGCGGAGTAGGCCCAGGGACAACCTGGGTCGGTGAAATGGGTGACGTTGACCGAGGGCATGACAACCACGCTAGCGAAGCGCTAGCGTGGGCTCGGTGAGGACGTACGAAGAGGTCTGCGCCGACCACCGGTGGAAGGTCCCTGATCGGTACAACATTGCCGCCGACGTCTGCGACAAGCACCCGCGCGACAAGCTGGCGATGGTCTGGGAGCGCTACGACGGCGCGCAGCGCGAGGTGGCGTGGGGCGAGCTTCAGGACCTGGCCAATCAGGCGGCCAACGTCCTGCGCGACGCCGGCGTGCGGCGCGGCGATCGCGTGGCCGTCGTGTTGCCCCCGACGGCCGAGACGGCAGCCGTGTTCTTCGGCGTCTACAAGAACGCGGCGCTGCTGCTGTCGATGTCGGTGCTCTACGGCGACGATGGCATCCGTCACCGCCTCGAGGACTCGGGCGCCAAGGTGCTGGTCACCGATCGGGCCAACGCGCCGCGCTTTGACCCGTCGCTCGTCGACTCGCTGCTGATCCTCGACGACGGCCTGCTCGACGGCGCCTCGACGGAGTTCCAGACCGCTGACACCGCGTCCGACGACCCAGCCCAGCTCTACTACACGTCGGGCACGACCGGCCTCGCGAAGGGCATCGTGCACGCCCACCGCTACCTGCTCGCCCACGAGGAGTTCACCTACTGCCACGAGGTCTCCGACGGCGTGCGGTTCCACGGCATGGGCGAGTGGGCCTGGGCGGCCGGCATCGCGCCGCTGCTCGGCCCGTGGCGCCTGGGCGCTGTGCAGTGCGTGCTCCAGCGCCAGGGCGGTTTTGACCCCGTCCAGCAGCTCGACTTCATGTCGCGCCACGACGTCACGCACGTCTTCACGACCCCGACGGCGATGCGGTCGATGATGGCGATCGAGGACGCGAGCACGCGCTACCCGCAGAAGTTCACGCGCGTGTGCAGCGCCGGCGAGCCGCTGAACCCCGAGGCGATCAAGTGGTTCCGTGACCAATACGGCGTGACCGTGCTCGACTACTACGGGCTGACCGAGTCCTATCCGCTGTGCGCGAACTTCCCGTTCATGGAGGTCCGCGAGGGCTCGATGGGCCGCCCGATGCCGGGCTGGGACGTGCAGATCCTCGACGAGGACGAGCAGCCGGTCGCCCAGGGTGAGCGCGGTGAGATCTGCCTGCGCGCGCGCTCCAACCCGCATTGGCCGCTGGGCTACTGGAACAACGAGGAGGCGGCGCGCGAGACGTTCGGCGGCGACTGGTTCCACACCAAGGACGCGGCGACGATGGACGAGGAAGGCTACGTCTGGTACGCCGGCCGCGCCGACGACGTGATCATCACCGCCGGCTACCGGGTCGGGCCGTTCGAGGTCGAGTCCGCGTGCCTCGAGCACCCGGCGGTGCGCGAGGCCGCGGCCGTCGCGTCGCCCGACGAGGTCAAGGGCCATGTCGTCAAGGCGTTCATCGTCCTCGCCGACGGCCACGAG
This sequence comes from uncultured Actinomycetes bacterium, assembly GCA_963766605.1. Classification (GTDB taxonomy): domain Bacteria; phylum Actinomycetota; class Thermoleophilia; order Solirubrobacterales; family Solirubrobacteraceae; genus AC-49. Next base: position 744,383 of record CAVYAT010000001.1, on the reverse strand, counting down.
GGCTCCGACGAGCTCGCCCGCGAGATCCAGACCCACGTCCGCAGTCGCCTGTCGGCCTACGCCTACCCACGCAAGGTCGAGTTCGTCACCGATCTGCCCAAGACGCTGACCGGCAAGATCCGCCGGATCGAGCTGCGCGAGCGCGAGTTCGATCAGGTCGCGCCCGGCTAGCGTTTCGCCGGTCCGTCCGCGAGGATGCCGCAATGCGGTTCGTGAAGCGAGGGTCGATAGTCGCCGGCGTGGCGGCGCTGGGCATGGTTCTGGCCGCCGCGCCCGCAGGTGCGGTGACGATCGTCCTCGGCCCGCCGAGCCTGGCCACCGGGTTCACCAACGTGTCTCACAACTGTGCGCTGCTCGGTGCCCCGTCGGACGTGACCTGCACGCCAGAGTTCACGAACCTCGTCTCGGCCGACAGCTCGACGGTGCTCGTGGTGCCCACCGATGGCGTTGTGACGACGTGGAGCATGGTCGGCGCGCTCACCGAGCATTCGCCATCGACGGCCACCGCCACCCTGGACATCGCCCGGCCGGCCGGCGGCGCGAACTACATCTCAGCGGGAAAGTCAACGCCGAGCCACGCGGTGCCCACCAATGCCGCGGTGAATCTTGCGGTCCGCGCCGGCGATCGACTGGCCGTGCTGATCAACTGCGTCGCGGTCGGCGGCAGTGGTGGCTGTTCCGCGGCGGTCAACTTCAGGGCGGTGGCCGCTTCGACCTACGGACTCATGGACAATGGAATCAACGGCGGCGTCGTACTCGACCCCACCACGCCGCTCCCGTTCATCTCGAGCGCCGGCTTCGAGGCGGGCTTCAACGCCAACGTCACGCTGCTGGCTCCCGTGATCACCAGCGTCTCACCGGCGTTCGGGAGTCCCGACGGCGCCGAGACGGTGACGATCACCGGTCAGCACCTGGCCGTGGCGACCGCGGTGAGCTTCGACGGAGCGCCGGGGGCGATCGTGTCGGCCACCGATGAGTCGATGACCGTTCGCACACCGCCGCACGCGCTCGGGGCGACGACGCTGTCGGTCACGACGGCCGGCGGCACCGGCTCGACGACGTTCACCTACGGCACCCCGCCGCCCACGACGACCCCGATCACGATCCCGAGCATCGTCACGCCGCCACTCAAGGACCCGCCGCTGACCATCTCCGTCAAGACGCCGCCGACGAGGCTCAAGGTCGGCAAGGGGCTGAAGCTGGGGCTGAAGGTCTCCGAGAAGGGCAGGTACACGGTCACGCTCTCGGGCTCGGCGTGCCCGAAGTCCAAGAAGGGCCAGCGCAAGAGCACCGCGTGCTCGACGCGCTCCAAGACGATCAAGACCGGGACGGCGACGATCACGATCCCGACGTCAAAGCTGAAGCCGGGCAAGCTGACGATCACGATCACCGTCGTGTCCGCAGACAGGTCCGACAAGCCGCGCCACTACACCGCCCACATCACGCTCAACCGCTGAGCGCGCTCGCCATAGGATGCCGGGATGCTCCTCAAGGGAAAGCGCCTGCTCGTCACCGGAGTCCTGACCGAGGCGTCGATCGCGTTTGCGGTCGCGCAGCGTGCGCAGGAGGAGGGCGCCGAGATCGTGCTGACCGGCTTCGGGCGCGGGATGCGGATCACGCAGCGGATCGCCGGCCGGCTGCCGTCGCCGCCCGACGTGCTCGAACTCGACGTCAACGACCCGCAGCACATCGCGGCGGTCGTGGCCGATCTCGACCAGCGCTGGGGCGCGCTCGACGGGCTCGTGCACGCGATCGCGTTCGTCCCCGCCGACGCGCTGGGCGGCAACTTCCTCACCGCGCCCGCCGAGTCGGCGGTCACCGCGTTCACGACGGGCGCCTTCTCGCTCAAGGCGCTCGGCGCCGCGTGCGCCGACCTGCTGGCCCAGGCGCCCGGAGGCGGCTCGATCGTCGGCCTGGACTTCGACGCCACCGTCGCGTGGCCGTCGTACGACTGGGCCGGTGTCTCCAAGGCGGCGCTGGAGTCGGTCAGTCGCTACCTGGCTCGCGACCTCGGCCCGCGCGGCATCCGCTGCAACCTCGTCGCGGCCGGCCCGCTGAAGACGATGGCGGCCGGCTCGATCGACGGCTTCGACGGCCTGTCGCAGATCTGGGAGGATGCCGCCCCGCTCGGCTGGTCGCTGACCGACCCGCTCCCGGTCGCCGACGCGTGCCTGTTCCTGCTCTCGCCGCTCGCCCGCGCGGTCACCGGCGAGATCCTGCACGCCGACGGCGGGGTTCACGCGGTGGGGGCGCCCGGCGGCGCGCCGGGCTGACCGCTCACCGCCGGGCCGCCAGCGCGTACACCGCCCGCCACCACAGCTCCGCCAGCGCGCGGATCGACTCCTCGGCGTTGCCGCGGCCGAGGATCAGCTCGCGCACGACGTGGCGCTCGACCATCGACAGCAGCGCCTGGGCGCAGATCCGCGGCGGGATGTCGTCAGGCGCCAGGCCGGCCGCCTGGTCGCGCGCGATCCGCGCCGCCGCGCCATTGACGAAGCGCAGGATGTAGGACGCCCACTCGGGCGGCAGCTGGTCATCGGCGCCCGACAGGGCGGCCGCCAGCAGCAACACGTCCTGCTCGCGGTTGACGACGTCGACCGTCTGCTGAAGCGCCACCCGCAGTTCGACCCGCGGGTCGCCGTCGCCCTCCAGATACGCCGACGCCGCCTGGTACATGTCGGCGAACGCGGTCTGGATCAGGCGGTCGACGACCGCGCGCTTGTTGGAGAAGTAGAAGTAGACCGCGGTCCGCGACATGAACGCGCGCTTGGCGATCGCGTCCATCGTCAGCTTGTCGAAGCCGTCCTCCAGCAACGCGGCTCGGGCTGCGTCGAGGATCGCGTCCTCGGTCGGGTTGCGGGACATCGGCGGGGTCGACACCGCCGTGGAGCCTAGTGGCGCGGCGAAGCTAGTTCTGGCAGACCATGTCCAGCTCGTGCACGAGCCGGGCCCGCGTGCGCGTCGGGTCAATGACCTCGTCGACGTGGCCCTCGCTCGCGGCGAGCTGCGCCGGGTCGTCGGGGACCTCCTGGCCGAGGATCTGCTTGGCCTGGGGCGCGCCCATGATCCCGATCTTCGTCGTCGGCCAGGCGAGCGTCAGCGTCGCGCCGAGGTCGCGGGAGTTCATCGCGATGTGCGCGCCGCCGTAGGCCTGGCGCACGGTCAGCGTGATCCGCGGCACCGTCGCCGACGCGAACGCGTGGACGAGCGAGGCGCCCTTGCGGATGACCCCGGCCTGCTCCTGCACCGAGCCGGGCAGGAAGCCGGGCGTGTCGACGAGCACCACCAGCGGCACGCCGAAGCGGTTGCAGAGGTTGATGAACCACGCGCCCTTCTCGCTGGTCTCGGCGTCGAGGCAGCCGCCGAGGTACGCGCGGCTGGTTGGCGATGATGCCGACCGGCCGGCCGTCGATGCGGGCGAAGCCGACGACGAGGTTGCGCGCCCAGCGCGGCGACAGCTCGAGCAGCTCGCCGCCGTCGATCAGGTGCAGCGCGACGTGGCGGATGTCGTAGAACGGCTTGGGATACGGGCGACCGTTGGCCTGCTCGCCCTCGGGCGTCGGCGGGATCACGGCGGCCGGGTTGCCGCGCACCGGATCCAGCGGCGGCGCCAGCGGCAGCGGCCCGCCGATCACCGACGGCAGGTGCGCCAGCACCTCGCGGGTCAGCCGCGCCGCGTCGACGTCATCGACGGCCAGCAGGTGGGCGACGCCGTTCCGCATGTGCACTCGCGTGCCGCCGAGGTCACGCGAGCTGATCTGCTCGCCGATCGCCGCCTCGACGACCTTCGGACCGGTCAGGAACATCCGCGCCCGCTCGCCGGCCAGAATGACGATGTCGCCGAGCGCCGGCGAGTATGCGCCGCCACCGGCGCACGGGCCGCCGATGACCGAGATCTGCGGGACGCGCGCGTTGGACTGCGCGTGGAAGATCGCGCCGTAGGCGCTCAGCGCGCCGGTCCCCTGCTGCAGCCGCGCGCCGCCCGAGTGGGGGAAGCCGACGACCGGGCAGCCGAGCTCGTCGGCGCGGCGGATCGTCGCGGCGATCGTCTCGCCGCCGGCAGTGCCGAGCGAGCCGCCCTTGTACGCGCCGTCCTGCGCCCAGGCGCAGACCGGGCGCCCGTTGACGCGCCCGCGAGCCGCACACGACGCCGTCGGCGACCTCGCTGCGCAGCGGGAAGAACGTGCCCGGCGTCGAACAGCAGCTCGAGCCGGACGCGGGCCAGGGAGACGTGGGTGTAGGACTGCTGAAGCTCGAGGATGCCGCTCATGGCGCTGCCACCGCCAGGCAGGCGTTCTGCCCACCGAACCCGAAGGAGTTGCTGAGGGCCAGCTGGATGCCCGGCGCTTCGCGCCGGCCCGCTGGGATGTAGTCGAGATCGCACTCGGGGTCGGGCGTCTCGAGGTTGATCGTCGGCGGCAGCACGCCACGGCGCACGGCCTCCAGGCAGATGACCGCCTCGACGGCACCGGCGGCGCCGAGCAGGTGGCCGATGTGCGACTTGGTCGAGCTGATCGGTGGCGCATCGCCGTTGAAGATCGTGTGCAGCGTCTTGGTCTCGGCGACGTCGTTGAGCGGCGTGCCGGTGCCGTGGGCGTTGACGTAGCCGACGTCGGACGGCTGTGCGTCCGCGTCCTGCAGCGCGAGCCGGATCGCGGCGCTCGAGCCGCGGCCTTCGGGGTCGGGCGCGGTGATGTGGTACGCGTCGTGACGTCGCGCCGTAGCCGGCGATGCGCCCGTAGATCGTCGCCCCGCGCGCCTTGGCGTGGTCCTCGCGCTCGAGGACCAGCGACGCCCGCGCCCTCGCCCATCACGAAGCCGGTGCGGTTGGCGTCGAACGGCCGCGAGATGCCGTCGTCCGACATCGCGCCCATCTGCTTGAACGCGGCCAGGCAGAGTCCGGTCAGCGCGGCCTCGCAGCCGCCGGCGATGATCACGTCGGCCTCGCCGCGCTCGATGATCCGCTTGGCCTCGCCGATCGCGTGGCTGCCGGTCGCGCACGCCGAGGCGACCGAGAAGCTCGGGCCCGCGCGCGCCGATGCGCATCGAGATCAGGCCGGCGGCGGCGTTGGGCATCATCATCGTCACGAACAGCGGCGACACCGCGCGCTCACCGCCCTCGAGGAACTTCGTGCACTCGTTCTCGAGCGTGATCAGGCCGCCGACGCCGGTGCCCATCAGCACGCCGACGCGGGTCATGTCGACGCTGTCCTCGTCCAGACCGGACTCGGCCCACGCCTTGTCGGCCGCCGCCACGCCAAGCTGGCTGAAGCGGTCGGCCCGGCGCGCGCCCTTCGGCGTCATCACGGGATCGGGGTCGAAGTCTGCGCACGCGCCGAGGCCGTCGGCGATGCCCGAGCGCCCGTCGAGCAGCGCCTCGAACATCACGTCGACGTCCTCGCCCACGGAGGTCGTGACCCCGCGGCCGGTGACGACAACATCGCTCACGCCGGCGCGCCCTCCGAGCTCAGCTCCTGCACGAGCGTGATCGCGTCGCCGACCGTCTTGATCTCCTTCAGGCGGCCGTCGACGATCGCCACGCCGAAGCGGTCCTCGAGCGCCTTGACCAGCTCGACGAGGTCGAGCGAGTCGACGTCGAGGTCCTGCCAGGTCTGGGTCGGCTCGGCCTCGAGCGCGCCCGGCACCTTGATGGCGTCGAGCTCCTCGCGGATGGCCTGGAGGATGTCGGTGTCAGATGGTGTGCTCATGGTGGTGCTCCTTTCAAGCGCCGAGGCCGCCGTCGACTGACAGCGTGGCCCCGTTGACGTATTCAGCCTCGTCGGAGACGAGGAAGCTCACTGCGGCGGCGACCTCTTCGGGCCGGCCCACGCGTCCCGCGGGAACGGCGCCGAGCAGGTCGCCTTCGAGATCGGCGGTCATGTCGGTCTCGATCACGCCGGGCGTGACCGCGTTGCAGGTGATGCCCTTGCGGGCCATCTCGCGCGCGACCGTTCGCGTGAAGCCGAGCAGGCCGGCCTTGGCGGCGACGTAGTTGGCCTGGCCGGGGTTCGCGCGCTCGGCGACGACCGACGAGATGTTGACGATCCGCCCCCAGCGCGCCCGCAGCATGCCGGTCAGCGCGGCGTGGGTGCAGTGGAAGGCGCCGTTGAGGTTCGTGTCGATGACCGACGTCCAGGCGTCGGAGCTCATCGAGATGGCCAGCGTGTCGTCGCGGATGCCGGCGTTGTTGACGAGCACGAGGATCGGCCCGTGCTGCTCGGCGACGCCGGCGAACGTCTCGGTGACCGCGACCGGATCGGTCACGTCGCAGGTCGCCTCGCCGCCCGCTGCGGCTGACCGTCACGACCTTGAAGCCGTCGTCGCGCAGGCGCGCCGCGATCGCGGCGCCGATGCCGCGGTTGCCGCCGGTGACCACGGCGCAGCCGTCCGTCACGCGGGGACACGAGCGCGTCTCCTTCCAGGTCATGATCCCGGCGCCCCACGCGAAGCCCGCACCGAATGCGGCCAGCGCGACCGTGTCGCCGGGGTGCAGGCGGCCCTCGGCCTCGGCCTGGGCCAGCGCGAGCGGGATCGAGGCCGACGAGGTGTTGGCGACCGTGTCGACGTTGACGAACACCTTGGCCATGTCGAGCCCGAGCTCGTGCGGCGGCCGCCTCGATGATGCGGGCGTTGGCCTGGTGGGCGACGAACAGGTCGATGTCGTCGGCGCTCAGCCCGGTGCGCTCCAGCATCACGCGCGTCGACTCGGCCATCCGCGCGACGGCGTGGCGGTAGACCTCGGCTCCCTCCATGCGCAGGAAGCGGTCGTCGATGTCGGCGTACAGCAGGCCGCCGTGCTCGCCGGCGCAGTGCAGGTCAAAACCGGCGAGGCCGCGCTCGTAGTCGCCGCCGGCGACGATCGCCGCGCCGGCGCCGTCGGCGAACAGGACCGCGGTCCCGCGGTCGGCCGGGTCGGTGATCCGCGACAGCGCCTCGGCGCCGATCACCAGCACGTGGCGTGCGCGGCCGGTCTCGATCATCGCGGCGGCGTGGTCGAGTGCGTAGACGAAGCCGGCGCAGGCGGCGTTCATGTCGGTCCCGCCGGCGCGGGTGGCGCCGATGCGGTGGGCGACCATCGGCGCCAGTCCGGGGGTGATGTTGTCGGCCTGGACGGTCGAGCACAGGACCTGGTCGATCATCCGCGCCCGCGACACCGGCGTCGGCCAGCGCTGCCTCGGCGGCCTCGACGGCGAGGTCGGTCAGCGTCTGCGTGCCGTTGAGGCGCCGGCGCTCGCGGATGCCGGTGCGCCGCACGATCCACGCGTCGGACGTGTCGAGTCCGCCCTCGGCGAGGTCGTCGTTGGTCACCCGGTCGGGCGGCAGCGACGAGCCGATGCCGATCACCGCGGCCTTCGTCATGCGGCGAGGGCCAGCGTTCGCTTGACCATGCCGGTGAGGACGGAGCCCGGCCCGAGCTCGATGAAGCGCTCGGCGCCCGCGCCGCGCAGGGCAAGCAGCGTCTCGCGCCAGCGCACCGGCTTGAGCAGGTTCTCGGCCAGCTCGCGACGCACGTCGACGAACGGCGCGACCGAGCCGTTGGAGTACACGGGGATCCGGGCCTCGTGGATCGGCGTCGTCTCGAGCGCCGCGGCGAGTCGGGCGGCGGCGGGCTGCATCAGCGGCGAGTGAAACGCGCCGGCGACGTCGAGCTTCATCGCGCGCGCGCCGGCGGCGTCGCGGGCTTCGGCGGCGGCGGCCTCGATGCCCTCGACCGGCCCCGAGAGGACGAGCTGGCCCGGGGCGTTGTCGTTGGCGACGATCAGGCCGTGGCGCTTGGCCAGCAGCCAGACCTCGTGGGTGTCGCCGCCGAGCATCGCGACCATCGTGCCGGGGCGCCGGTCGGCGGCCGCGGCCATCGCGTCGGCGCGCTCCTTGACGAGCCCCACGGCGTCGTCGAACTCGAGCACGCCGGCGGCGACGAGCGCGGCGTACTCGCCGAGCGAGTGGCCCGCGGCGGCGATCGCGTCGTCGGTCGTGTCGGCCTCGAAGGCGGCGACCGAGCACAGGAACAGCGCCGGCTGCTGGTAGCGCGTGCCCTCGTCGAGGCGCTCGAACGGATCGAAGCCGAGCAGCTCGAGGCCGCGGTCGAAGGTCGGCGTGCCACGCCACGGCTCGTCCATGCCGTGTTCGTGGCTGCCCTGTCCGGGGAAGATCAACGCGGAGGCCATCGCGCTATCTCACCCCATGACCGCCGGTCGGTTTCACATGTTCGACACGGGGGCGGGTCAGTGTCGAACCGCTGAACGGCCGCGTTTATGAACGCGCGCGTTCGGCTGGGAGCGTCAACGTGCCTCGCTGAGCTCCAGCGTGTGCACGCGGTCGGCCAGGCGTCCCAGCATCTGCCGGGCGACGGGGTCGTTGTCGTGCAGCAGCGTGCGGAACTCGATCTCGCTGAACACGACGACGTCCATGTCGGTCTGCACGGTCACGGTCGCCGTCCGCGGCGTGTGACCGAGCAGCGCCAGCTCGCCGAAGAAGTCGCCACTGGAGAACTGCGCGACCTGCTCGCCGTCGACGACGCATGTGGCCGTGCCGGACATGACGAGGAAGAACTCCGAGCCGCGGCGACCCTGGGTCGTCAGTGCCGTCCCGGGGCGCACGCGAATCGTCGTGCCGAGCCGGGCGATCGACTGCAGCTCCGCCGTGCTCGCGCCCTGAAAGAGCGGGACGGTGCGAAGCATCTCGATGACGTGGTGGGGCGCTCCACGGATCATGGTCGTGTCCTCTCGGTATGGGTGCGTCGATCGTCGCGCACGCGTGGGAACCCATGCGTGAGATGCGACACCTAGATTTCGTGTTTCGCCCGGGTCCACTGCTGGAGGCCCGACCACAGGAACGCGGTCCCGATGTCGGTCAGCTCGTCGATCGCGGTGTCGGGGTTGTCGTACCACCACGCGATCAGCCCGTCGATCGCCGAGCGCGACAGGTGGGCCAGGATCTCGGCGAGCCGCCCCCGCCCGGCGGCGTCGAGATCGGCAGCGATGCGCCGGGCGATCATCGTCGCCCCGGCGTCGAGCACCGCGGCCTGCGCGGCGCTGACGCGCTCCTCGTCGAACCGCTCGACGAACAGGATCCGCCACGCCGCCGGCTCGCGCTGGGCATAGCTCAGAACCGCGTGCAGGCCATCGCGCAGCCGTGCACGCGGGTCGCTGCCGGCGTGGTGCAGCTTGAACTCGGTGATCAGCGCGCGTCCGTGATCCTCGATCAGCGCCACCAGCATCGCCTCCTTGGACGGGAAGTGCTGGTAGAGCAGAGCCTTGGAGACGCCGGCGCGCCGGGCGACGTCGACCAGTCGTGCCCGCCGCGGCCCGACGGCCGCGACGACGTCGGACGCGGCCGCCAGCAGCAGGACGCGGCGCTCGGGCGCCGGGAGTCGTCGGGACGGGCGGGGAGGCGAGGGAATCGTCATAAGTGACCAACGGGTCATAAGTGTGCGATGCTTTATGACCCGCGGGTCACTTTATCGCCAGCGACGTCGGAAGGAATTGAAGATGGACAGACAGCCCCAGCCCACAATCACGATCGTCGGAGCCGGGATCGCCGGGCTCGTCGCCGCAATCACCGCGGCGCAGTCGGGTGCGCATGTCGTCGTCCACGAGGCCGCGCCGGTCGTCGGCGGTCGCGCGCGCAGCGGAGCCGGCGAGTGGGGGGCCAACTTCGGCCCGCATGCCGTCTACGGCGACGGACCGGTGCCCGGTTGGCTGCGCTCCCAGGGCATCGCGGTCCGCCTCGTCCGTCCGCCGGCGACCGGCTTTCGCGTCCGCACCGGCGGCCGTCTGAAGCGAGCGCCGCTGCCGCTGGTCCGCGCCGCGCTGACCCTGACGGCCCCCGCCCCGGCCGACCTGTCGTTTCGCGAGTGGGCCGCGGGACGCGCCTCACCCGAGGTGGTCGACGCCGCGATCGGGATGGCCTCGTTGCCGACGTTCCACGCCGATCCCGGCGAGCTCTCGGCCGCGTTCGTCGCCCAGCGCCTGCGCCGGGTCACGCGCCGGGCGACCTCGGTGCGCTACGTCGCCGGCGGCTGGTCGACGATGGGCGACGCGTTGGCCGCGCATGCCCGCCAGGTCGGTGTCGAGATCCACACCGGCTCGCACGTGACGACGCTCCCCGAGCCGCCGGTGATCGTCGCCACCGCCCCGGGCAGCGCCGCACGACTGCTCGGTCGCGAGCTGCCGGCCGGCCAGACGCGCGTCGCGCTGGTCGATGTCGGGCTCAGCGCGGTGACCCGTCGCGCACCGTTCGCGGTGCTCGATCTCGACGAGCACACCTACGTCGCGCGCTACTCGGCCGCCGACCCGTCGCTGGCCCCGGCCGGGGCGCACCTGGTGCAGACCTCGGCGCCGATGCGCTACGGCGAGACGCACGCCGCCGCCACGGAGCGCCTGCGCCTCGCGCTGGACGCCGCGCTGCCCGGATGGTCGCAGGCGTGCGTCTGGCGCCGCGGCGCGCTGGCGATCGACGCCACGGGCGCGGTCGACGCCCCGGGGCAGACGTGGCGCGAGCGCCCCGCGATCGACCAGGGCGAGGGTGTGTGGCTCGCCGGTGACTACGTCGCCGCCCCGGGGATGCTGTCCGAGGTCTCGTGGGCCAGCGCGATACACGCGGCCGGTGGCGCCCTGACAGAGGCTCTCAGGCCAGCGCGTCGCGCTTGGCCTGTGTCCGCATCTCGCTGAGGATCCGCTCCAGGCGCGGCTCGGTCTCGCGATCGACGTGGCGCATCGTGTCGGCGACCATCGGGTGCACGGCGGCGATCTGCGCGTGCATCTCGTGGGCGACGGCTCGGTAGGACGGGTGGCCCTCACGGCCGGAGCGCAGCTCGATCAGCTGCATCGCCTCGCGCGCGTTGAGGTCGAGCACGTAGCGGATCCGGTAGCCGAGGCACAGCGCGTATATCGCGGCGCGCGGGTCGTGGCCGGAGTCGACGATCCGCTGCCACTCGTCACCCGAGACCTCGAGCGCGCGGCGGTACTCGTCCCCGCAGCCCGCCGCGTCGACCTCCTCGGGCACGCCCGCGCCGAGCGCCGGTGTGAGCCGCTGCCACTGCACGGTCAGCATCCGGTGGCGTTGCAGATCGCGGAACGCGCCGTAGTCCGAAACGATCTCGAAGCGGTAGCGCAGCGCCTCGAAGCCGCGCCCCGGCCGGTGGCGGCGGTTGGCGCGCTCGCCGACGAGGTCGGCGAGCAGGGCTGCGCGTTCGTCGGCGCCGAGCGCGGCGAGGCGGATCCGCGTGTCCTCCTCCGAGCAGCCGGCCGCTTCGAACAGCAGCGCCGCCAGCAGCGACTCTTCGTCGCCGTCGACGTGCAGCAGCCGCACCGAGGGTCGGTCGCCGGTGCGCGGTGCGCCATCGAGGCCGAGCCGGGTGGCCCAGCGCGCGCCGGCCGCGTCGCGCTCCTGAAGGTAGGCGACCCACTCACCGCCGCGGTCGGGGCGCTCGACCCGGGTCACGAACGAGGGCATGACCGCCTTGACCGCGTCGAGGATCATCGCCCCGTACTCGCGCGCTTCGGGCAGCGGGTGGCCGAGCAGGTGCAGGATCAGCTGCTCATAGGTCTGGCCCGAGGCGTAGATGCCCATGTGCGACAGCGCCGATGCCGGCAGCAGCCCGCGCAGCAGATCGAGCGCCTTGGCCTGGATCGCGCGCCGGCGCGCCGGTGAGTCCTCGCCCTCGAACGAAGCGTCGACCCACGCGCGCACGCGAGGGAGACAGCCGGCGTAGATCGCGAACAGCTCGTCCATCGCGGCGGCGTACGGCGGCCCCAATGCGTCGTCGCGGTAGTAGCGATAGCCGCCCGACGGCATCGGCGCGTCGTAGGCGATGTAGCGCGTCGACTGTTCGAGGTAGGCGGCCGGGCGCGGGCGCTGGAGCACCTTGGTCAGCACGTTGGAGACCCACTCACAGGCGATGTGGGCGCCGCCGAGCTGGGCGACCGAGTCGTCGCCGTAGCCGAGGAAGATCGTCTCGTAGAGCTTGGCCGCGCGCTCGCCTTCGACGTCGGCGCCGGCGGTGCCGACCGCGGCCGGAAGCGAGTCGGCGAACTCGTCGAGGAACAGCCTGCGCAGCGTTCCCTGGTAGCGCGAGTAGCGCGCGAACAGCGCGCCCTTGACCGTCTCGGGCAGCCCGACGAGCGCGAACACGGGGCGGTCGAGGTTGCTGACGAACGGTGCGAGCGCCGCCTGCTCGGCGTCGCTGAAGGTCTCGACCGGGTAGTCCATCGGGGGTCGGCGACTCTAGCGCCCGGCCAGACGGAACCCGGCTCGACTTTGTCCATCGGCATGATACGGTCAATCCCTATGGGATTTAGGGTCATTACTTCAGCAGTGGTCGTCGCAATCGCCGCGACGGCGATCGCCGCGTGCGGCGGCAGCTCCGATTCGAGCGACAGCGCGACGGCCGCGAGCGGCGGCTCTTCGACCGCGAAACTGGCGCTCGTCGGCTACTCGACGCCGCAGGAGGCGTACGACGCGATCATCCCCGGCTTTCAGAAGACGGCCGGCGGCAAGGGCGTCACGTTCTCCGAGTCGTTCGGCCCTTCTGGAGACCAGAGCCGCGCCGTCGACGCCGGTCAGCCGGCCGACGTCGTCGCCTTCTCACTGGCACCCGACATCACGCGCCTGGTCGACGACAAGCTCGTGAGCGCCGATTGGGACCGCGGCCCGGACAAGGGAATCGTCACCGACAGCGTCGCCGCGATCGTCGTGCGCAAGGGCAACCCGAAGCACATCAAGACCTGGGACGACCTGATCAAGCCGGGCGTCCAGGTCCTGACCCCGAACCCGTTCACGTCGGGCAGCGCGCGCTGGAACATCATGGCCGCCTACGGCGCCCAGCTGAAGCAGGGCAAGTCCAAGCCCCAGGCGCTCGCCTACCTCAACACGCTGCTGACCAAGCACGTCCCGGTCCAGGACTCGAGCGCCCGCAACGCCCTGAACACGTTCCTGGCCGGCAAGGGCGACGCGCTGATCTCCTACGAGAACGAGGCGATCGCGGCCCAGCAGGCCGGCAAGGACGTCGACTACGTCATCCCCGACGACACGATCCTGATCGAGAACCCGGTGGCGATCACGACCGCCTCCAAGCACCCGACCCAGGCCAAGGCGTTCGTCGACTACCTCACGACTGCGCCGGCGCAGACGATCTTCGCCCAGCACGGCTACCGCCCGGTGCTCCAATCGGTGGCGGCGAAGTTCCACTTCCCGCAGCCCAGCGGCCTGTTCACGATCGACTCGCTCGGCGGCTGGCCGAAGGTGATGACGACGTTCTTCGACCCCGACAACGGCTCGGTGGCCAAGATCGAGCAGGGCGCGGGGGTCAGCACTGACAAGTGAGGCGGTGACCGTGGCGCCGGCCCGCGCGCGCCGGCGTCATCTGCCCGAGGGTTCACTGGCTCTGGGCGTGACGACGCTGTGGCTGAGCGTCATCGTCCTGCTCCCGCTGGCGGCGCTGGTCGCCGAGGCGACGAAGGGCGGCTGGGCCGAGTTCTGGGACGCGGTCAGCTCGCGCGTCGCCGTCTCGGCGCTGCTGTTGACGCTCGTCGCGTCGCTGATCGTCGCCGCGATCAACATGGTCATGGGCACGCTCGTCGCCTGGGTCCTGGTTCGCGATGACTTCCCGGGCAAGCGGGTCGTCAACGCGCTGATCGACCTGCCATTCGCGCTGCCGACGATCGTCGCCGGGATCGTGCTGCTGTCGCTGTACGGGCCCGGTTCGCCGATCGGCCTCGACATCGCGTTCACCCAGGCCGCGATCGTGCTCGCGCTGGCGTTCGTGACGCTGCCGTTCGTCATTCGCTCCGTGCAGCCGGTGCTGCTCGAGCTCGACCGCGAGATGGAGGAGGCGGCGACATCGCTCGGCGCGTCGGCCGGGACGACATTCCGCCGCATCGTGGCGCCCAACCTGCTGCCGGCGGTGCTGTCCGGAGCGACGCTGAGCTTCGCCCGGGCGGTCGGCGAGTTCGGCTCGATCGTGCTGATCTCGGGCAACCTGCCGTTCAAGACCCAGGTCTCGTCGGTCTACGTCGACAAGCTGATCCAGTCCGACGCGACGACCCAGGCGGCGGCGGTGGCGACCGTCCTGCTCCTCATCTCGCTCGCCGTGCTGTTCGGGATCCGCCTCGCCGGGCGCTGGCAGGTGAACCGTGGTCGTTGAGCGCCGCTGGCGGATCGGCCTGCGCACGATCGCGCTGGGCTACCTCACCGTCCTGCTGCTGGTGCCGGTCGGCGTCGTCTTCTATCGGACGTTCGAGCACGGGATCGCTGCCGTATGGGACTCGGTGACGACGCCCGCGGCGATCAGCGCGTTCTGGCTGACCGTCGAGATCGCCGCGATCGCCGTTCCCCTCAACGCGGTGTTCGGGATCTTCGCCGCGCTGGCGCTGGTGCGGGGGAACTTCCGCGGCAAGGCGCTGCTCGACGCTGCGATCGACCTGCCGTTCGCGATCTCGCCGGTCGTCATCGGCCTGTCGCTCCTGCTGCTGTATGACCGCACCGGCTGGTTCGGACCGTGGCTGAGCAGCCACGGGGTGCACGTGCTGTTCGCGATGCCGGGACTCGTGCTGGCGACGATCTTCGTCTGCCTGCCGTTCGTCGTGCGCGAGGTCGCGCCGGTGCTGCGCGAGATCGGCGACGAGCAGGAGCAGGCCGCGGCGACGCTCGGCGCGACGTCGTGGCAGACCTTCCGGCGGATCACGCTGCCGGCGATCCGCTGGGGCCTGACCTACGGAATCGTGCTGTCGGTCGCCCGCGCGCTGGGCGAGTTCGGCGCGGTCGCGGTCGTGTCTGGCAACATCGCCGGCAAGACCCAGACTTTGACCCTGCTCGTCTCCGACCGCTACCAGAACCTCAACGTCGCCGGGGCCTACGCCGCGTCGTTCGTCCTCGCCGTGCTCGCGATCGGAACGCTGCTCGTCATGACGACCATCAATCGTCGCCGGGAGGCCACGTGATCGCCGCCACCGACATCGTCAAGCGCTTCGGCGATTTCACGGCGCTCGATGCGATCTCGCTCGAGATCCCCGAAGGCTCGCTGACCGCGCTGCTCGGCCCGTCGGGCTCGGGCAAGTCGACGCTGCTGCGCGTGATCGCCGGCCTCGAGACGCCCGACGCCGGCCGGGTCGTGATCGGCGACGAGGACGTGACGGGCGTGGCGCCCCAGCGCCGCGGCGTCGGCTTCGTGTTCCAGCACTACGCCGCGTTCAAGCACCTCAGCGTGCGGCGCAACATCGCCTTCGGGCTCGAGGTGCGCAAGCGCCCCAAGGACGAGACCCGCGCCCGCGTCGACGAGCTGCTGGAGGTCATGGGCCTGGTCGGGTACGCCGACCGGCTGCCGTCGCAGCTGTCAGGTGGACAGCGCCAGCGGATGGCACTCGCCCGGGCGCTGGCGGTCGAGCCCAAGGTGCTGCTGCTCGACGAGCCGTTCGGGGCGCTCGACGCCAATGTCCGCGCCGAGCTGCGCACGTGGCTGCGGCGCCTGCACGATGACGTCGGCGTGACGACCGTGCTCGTGACCCACGACCAGGAGGAGGCGATGGATGTCGCCGACCGGATCGCGGTCATGAACGCCGGCGCGATCGAGCAGGTCGGCGCGCCGCGTGACCTCTACGAGCGGCCGGCCAACGAGTTCGTCATGGGCTTCCTCGGGCCGGTTGCGCGGTTCGACGACCGGCTTGTGCGCCCCCACGACCTCGTGCTCGGCGCCGAGCCCGATGCCGGCGCGCGCGAGGCGATGGTGACGCGCGTCGTGCATCTCGGGTTCGAGGTCCGCGTCGAGCTGGCGCTGGCCGAAGGCGGGACCCTGACCGCGCAGCTGTCGCGCGAGGAGGCCGAGGGCCTCGATCTGCGGGGCGGCGACATCGTCTACGTGCGCGCGCCGTCAGGGCGTCCGGCGGCCGACGATGACGACGTCGGCGTCACGGTCGTCGAGCCGGCAGACGCCGGGTAGCAGTCCCCAGCGTTCGAAGCCGGTGCGCGCGAACAGGCGCAGGCTCGCGTCGTTGTGGGCGAAGATCAGCCCGATCAGCCGGCTGAGCTGCAGCGTCGGCGCGAGCTCGACGGCGCGCGACAGCAGCAGCCAGCCGATCCCCTCGCCGCGGCGTCGCTCGTCGACGTAGACGCTGACCTCGGCCGTCCCGTCGTAGGCCTCGCGCTCACGAAACGGGCTGACGCTGAGCCAGCCGACGACCTCGCCGCCGGACTCGGCGACCCACACCGGGCGATGGTCGGGCGTGTGCTCCTGCAGCCACGAGGCACGCTGCTCCGGGTGGATCGGGTCGAGATCGGCCGTCGCCATCCGGCTCGGGATCGTCTGGTTGTAGATCGCGACGATCGCGTCGAGGTCTTCGGGCCGCGCGTCCCGAACGATCGGCGCCGTCAACGGGTGATCCACGCCTCGGGGTCCGCCGCGAGCTTCTCGATCCGCGCCGGCAGCTTGCCGGCGGCGATGTCGGCCAGCGACACGCGCTCGGCGACGCTGCGCAGGCTCGCGCGCACGGCGATCCAGACCTTGGCCAGGTCCTCGGCGGCGCCGCCGTAGTCCATCTCCTCGGGCGGCTCGCCGCGGACCGAGGCCAGTGGACCCTCGACGGCGCGGATCACGTCGGCGACCGAGATGTCCTTCGCGTCGCGGGCCAGCCAGTAGCCGCCCTCGGCGCCACGCTGGCTGCGCACGATCCCCGCGTGGCGCATGTCCCCGAGGATGTTCTCGAGGAACTTGAGCGGGATGCCCTGTGCGCGGGCGATCGTGTCGCCCTTCGTCGGGCCGTCCCCCGCGGCGGCCAGCTCGACCGCAGCCCGTACGGCGTAGTCGGCCTTGGCGGTGATGCGCACGGCGCCATCCTAGGTCACCGCGTCCGTTCTAGACTCGACCGCGCGATGCGCCTGGCCATCGTCTCCGACGTCCACGGCAACCTTGTCGCCCTCGAGGCGGTGATCGCCGACCTCGAACGCCGCGGCGTTGACCGCGTGGTGCACGGCGGGGACCTGGCGCTGACCGGGTGCCAGGGCGCCGAGGTGATCGACCGTGTCCGCGAGCTGGGCTGGCCGGGGATCGTCGGCAACACCGACGAGCTGCTGTGGCGCCCGGAGGTCCGCGAGCGCCAGCTCGAGCGCGCGCCCGGGCTCGCGCCGCTGCTGGCGATGCTGTTCGAGCAGTACGCGCCGGCGACCGCGCAGTCACTGGGCGACGAGCGGATCGCGTGGCTGCGCGCGCTGCCCGCCGAGCATCGCGAGGACGATGTGGCGCTCGTCCACGCCAGCCCCGGCGATCTGTGGCGTGCCCCCGCTCCCGATGCGCCGGACGACGACCTCTCGCAGACCTACGCCCCGCTGGCCGCCCGTGTGACCGTGTACGGGCACATCCACCGCCCCTATATCCGCACCGTCGACGGCCTGACCGTCGCCAACAGCGGCAGCGTCGGGTCGCCGTTCGACGGTGATCCGCGGGCGTCGTACCTGGTGATCACCGACGGCGTCACCGAGCTGATCCGCGTCGAGTACGACGTCGAGCGCGAGGCCGCGACGCTGCTGGCCTCCGGCTACCCCGACGCCGCCCGGATCGCCGACATGCGCCGCCAGGCCGCCTTTCTCCCGCTGACCTGAGACACCAGCGCCACCCGACCAACTTAACGTCAACGTCAACGTTAAGGGGTCTGACCCCTTGACGTTGACGTGAGCGTCAAGGGGTCTGACCCCTTGACGCTGACGTGAGGTTGGGGGGCCCCATGTAGGGTCGCCCGATGCGCGCGGTGGGCCTCGGCATCGTTCAGTGGCACGTGGCTCATCCGGATTGGCGGCCGGACACCGAGCCCGGGGAACCGGCCTACTGGCCGCGCGAGGTTGGCTGCGTCGCGGTGCGCGGCGAGACGGTGACGGCGTTCATTGACCCGCTCGCGCCCGCGGGCAGCGACGCGTGGGCGACGCTCGATGGCCTGGCCGCCGGCCGCGAGCGGGTGGTCGTCACGACGATCAAGTGGCACGCGCGCGACAGCGAGCTGTTCGCGCAGCGCTACGACGCGCGGTTACTCGGCGGCGACGACCCGTGGCCGGCGGACATCGTCGCGTTGCCGGTACCCGAAGCCCACGAGACGATGGTCTGGATCCCCGCCCACGCGACGCTCGTCCCGGGCGACCTGCTGATCGGCGACGACGACGGCGGGCTGAGCATGTGCCCGCAGGAGTGGCTTGGGGCGACGCCCGTCGCCGACGTTCAGGCGACGCTGCGCGAGATCGTCCCGCGCCCGGTCGACAAGGTGCTCGCGACGCACTGGGCGGCCGTCACTCACGGCGCCGACGACGCGCTGGAGCGGGCGCTCAGATCAGGTTCGTGAACGCCGCGCCGGCGTCGTCGATCAGGTGGAACAGCGGCGACGGGACGATCCCGAGGATCAGCGTCAGCGCGCCGAACAGGACCGCGACGAACGCCACCTCGAGCTGCACCCGCCGCGCGGGCGTGACGGCAGCGGTCGCCTCGGCCGAACCGCCGGCGAGCGCCGGCTGACCGGGCACGCCGCTGATCGCGACCGGCTCGTCGGCGGGCCCACGGCGCATCCACATGACCGCGATCACCCGCAGGTAGTAGCCCAGCGAGATCATCGACCCGATCACGATGATCACGCCAAGCCATGTGAAGTCACCGTCGACCGACGCTTCGATCAGGAACAGCTTGCCGACGAAGCCGGCGGTCGCCGGAATCCCCGCCAGGCCGAGCATCGCAAGCGTCATCGGCCACGCGAGCCACGGCCGGGTCGCGCCGATCCCGTCCAGCGACGAGATGTCGTCGCCGAGGTCCGTCTCGCGCTCGCGCGCCACCACGACCGCGAACGCGGCCATGTTCATGACCAGATAGACGGCGAGGTAGAAGGCCGTCGCGTTGATGCCCAGCCGGGTCGCCACCGCGACGCCCGACAGGATGTAGCCGGCCTGGGCGACCGACGACCACGCGAGCATCCGCTTCAGCGAGCTCTGGGCCAGCGCGCCAAGGTTGCCGACGATGATCGAGATCGCCGCCAGCACGGCCAGCAGCGGACCCCAGTCGAGCTGGTCCTGGATCAGCGCCGTGTCGGCGATGCGCAGAAACACCGCGAACGCGGCGGCCTTGGTCGCCGTCGCCATGAACGCGGTGATCGGCGTCGGTGCGCCCTCGTAGACGTCGGGCGTCCAGGCGTGAAACGGCGCGATGCTGGCCTTGAACGCGAGCCCGGCGATGACGAACGCGATCCCGGTCAAAAACAGCACGTCGCCACCGACCGACTTCGTCGCGGCGTCGGCGATCGCGGAGAAGTCCGTCGAGCCGGTCGCGCCGTAGAGCATCGCCAGGCCGTAGACGAGCGTCGCCGAGCCGACCGAGCCGACGATCAGGTACTTCAGACCCGACTCCAGCGACGAGGCGCGGCGCATCTCCGATGCGCACAGCACGTAGAGCGGGATCGACAGCAGCTCGAAGCCGACGAAAACGGTCACGGTGTTGATCGCCGATGCGAGCACGAACATGCCGGCGACGCTGGCCAGCAGCATCGAGTAGTACTCGCCGTGCGACGCCTGCACCGGCGCCGCGGCGCGCCACGACAACAGCACCGTCGAGATCGCCGCGACGAACACGATCATCGCGATCCCGAGGCCGAGGTCGTCGAGTTGCATGGCGCCCGCGATCAGCGTGCCGTGCTCGTTCCACTG
Organism: uncultured Actinomycetes bacterium; assembly: GCA_963766605.1. Classification (GTDB taxonomy): domain Bacteria; phylum Actinomycetota; class Thermoleophilia; order Solirubrobacterales; family Solirubrobacteraceae; genus AC-49. The sequence continues at coordinate 724,718 of CAVYAT010000001.1, read as the reverse complement.
CCAGATGCTCAGCCCGATCGCCGCACCGAGGGCGACCAGCGTCAGGATCGGCACCCACACCGTCCGGATCACGCGCGAACGCAGCAGGCCGGCCAGCAGCACGACGACCACGCCGCCGAGCAGCGCGATCAGCGGCGAGATGCCGGCCCAGTCGATCTCCGGCCCGTGGAACGTTGTGGCGGCGGCGATCATGGGACGCGGGCCACCGATCCGGCGGACGAGGACTGCTGCGCCGTCGTTGCCTTCAGTGCCTGGTTGACCGCCGGCGCGCTGCGGTGCAGCGCGAACTGCGGGTACAGCGCGAGCGCGACGATCACCGCGACGAGCGGTGCGATCACGATCGCGTCGCGCCATGACATCTCGCGTGACTGCACCTTGGGCCCGGTGCGGTTGTGCATCGCGCGGATGAACATCCGCAGCGCGTAGACGGCCGCCATCGCGACGCCGGCGAAGCCGATGATCGACAGCACCATCTTGGCCTGGAAGACCCCGAGCAGGATCAGGAACTCGCCGACGAAGTTCGCCGAGCCGGGCATCGCCAGCAGCGCGAACGAGACGATCAGGAACATCGTCGTCAGGATCGGCGCGCGCGTCGCGATGCCGCCGAGGTCGCGCAGGTCCTCCGAGCCCCCGGCCCGCGCCGCGAGCAGCGCGACGATCAGGAACGCCGGCACGACCACGAGGCCGTGGTTGAGTGCCTGCAGCAGCGACCCCTGATCGCCCGCCGACTTCAGCGAGAAGATCCCGAACACGATGAACCCGAGCTGCGCGATCGACGAGTAGCCGAGCACGAGCCGGACGTTGGTCGTCGTGAACGCGAGCGCCGAGCCGTAGAGGATCGACGCCAGCGCGATGATCAGCATCAGGTTCTGGAAGTGCACCGCGCCGGCCGGGAAGATCGGCAGCACGATCCGCAGGAAGCCGTAGGCGGCGACCTTGCTGAGCACGCCGCTGAACACCGCCAGCACCGGTAGCGGCATCGCGCGGTAGCCGTCGGGCATCCAGCCGTGGACCGGGAACTGCGGCATCTTGACCACGAACGCCGCAGCGAAGAACAGGAAGATCCACTCCTGCGACGTGGTGCTCAGATGCGCGTGCGACAGCGCGGCGAACGTGAAGTTGAGCTCGCCCGAGGCGCTGTTGGAGGCCGCCAGCACACCGGCCGCGATCGCCGCGGCGAGCATGAGCAGCGAGCCGACCAGCGTGTAGATGACGAGCTTCGTCACGGCGGCGACGGTCTCCGGCGTCGCCGAGCCGTCGGCCTGGCGCGAACCGCCCCACATCCCGGCCAGGAAGAAGAACGGGATCAGCATCAGGTCGAAGAACGCGGCGAACAGGATCAGGTCCTGCGCGCACAGCGCCCCGAGCACGGCGGACTGGGCGACGCCGAGGAACAGGTAGAACGTGCGCTCGCGCCGCCACTGCGACCGCGCGCACCAGGCGAGCGTCGCGCTGAACATCAGCGTCGTCAGCGTGATCAGGAAGACGTTGAGCCCGTCAACGCCGAGCGCATAGTGGACGCCCAGCGGCGCGATCCACAGCTCATTGGTCACGTCGTGCAGGTGCGCGCTGCCGGCGCCCGCGTGCGAGATCTGCACGATCAGCGCGATCGACAGGCCGAGCGCGCCGAGCGACGCGAGCAGCGCCGCGAAGCGCGCCAGTCGGCCGGGCAGCGCCGCTCCGATGAGCGCGCCGGCCAGCGGGAGCCAGATCAGGATCGAGAGCGACATCAGCTCTGGAGCAGCAGGTAGAGGGTCAGGGCGGCGACCCCGAGAAGCAGCACGGCGGCGTAGGCGCGCAGGAAGCCCGACTGAAGCGCGCGCACGGCGGCGCCGCCGGCGCGGGCGAGCCCGCTCGCGCCGCCGACCAGGAAGCCGTTGATCAGGACCCGCTCGACCGTCTGCTGGCCGACGCGCCCGCACCACGCAACGGGGCGCACGACGAGCAGATCGATCGCCTCGTCGAAGTACCACTTGTGCCACAGCACCGTGTACACGCCCGACAGCCGTCGCTGCCACGCCGCCGACGTGCCGGGTTTGCGCACCCAGACGACGTACGCGATGAAGATGCCGCCGAGCGCGATGACCGTGCCGAGCGCCCAGCCGATGTAGGTCAGCGAGTTGGACGGGTCGGGCTGCGACGTCGCGCCGGCGAACGTCGGCGCCAGGAACTTCGTCAGCACGTCGTCGACGTTGGGAATCTGGATCCAGCCGCCGATGACCGCCAGCAGCGCCAGGGTACCCATCGCCAGGCGCATCGGCAGCGACTGCTCGGCGATCCAGTGCAGCGGCCCCGGGAAGCCGACCTCGTTGTCCTCGACCTCGCCGTTGGCCGGGTTGGTCGGCTGGTCGGCGTGGTGCAGATGCCCCTGCTCGAGCTCGAGCGCCTCGGGCACCGGGTCGCCCCAGAACGCGCGAAAGATCATCCGGAAGGTGTAGATCGCGGTCAGCAGCGCGCCGATGTAGCCGACCACGTACAGGATCCAGTGCCAACCGCCCATCGAGCCGAGGTCGGCGAGGATCTCGTCCTTGGAGAAGAAGCCCGACAGCGGGGGCACGCCGGCCAGCGCCAGGCCGCCGATGATGAAGCACAGATACGTGAACGGCAGCGCCTTGCGAAAGCCGCCCATCTTGTCGAGCGACTGCTCGCCGGCCATCGCGCCGATGATCGATCCGGCGGCCATGAACAGCAGCGCCTTGAAGAAGGCGTGCGTCATCAGATGGAACAGGCCGGCGACGTATGCCCCGGCGCTGACGGCCATGATCATGTAGCCGATCTGCGACATCGTCGAGTAGGCGATGACGCGTTTGAGGTCGACCTGTACGAGCGCGATCGTCCCGGCGATCAGCAGCGTGAGCGCGCCGATCGCGGCGCCGACGTCCTGCGCCGCGGGGCTGATCTGAAACAGCGGGTACATGCGCGCGATCAGGTACACGCCCGCCGTCACCATCGTCGCCGCGTGGATCAGGGCGCTGACCGGCGTCGGGCCCTCCATCGCGTCGGGGAGCCATGTGTGCAGCGGGACCTGGGCCGACTTGGCAAACGCGCCGACGAGCAGCAGGAGACAGCCGGCCGTGATGTCGCCGCTGTGGGCGGCGCTCTGGAAGACCGTCCCGAAGTCGACCGAGCCAGTGTCCTTGAAGATGAAGAACGTCCCGAGCACGAGGCCGATGTCGCCGACGACGTTGATGACGAACGCCTTGAGCCCGGCCCGCGTCGCCGTCGTGCGCCGGTACCAGAACGAGATCAGCATGTAGCTCGCCGCGCCGACGAACGCCCAGCCGACGATCAGCAACACGAAGTTCGCCGCCAGGACCAGCAGCAGCATCGAGAAGACGAAGAAGTTCAGGTACCCGAAGAAGCGGTTGTAGCCCTGATCGGAACTCAGATAGGCGATCGAATAGAGGTGGATGAGCATCGACACGCCGGTCACGACGAGCGCCATGAACATGCTCAGCGGGTCGATCAGGATCGACACCTTGGCGTCGACGCCCGCCGTGACGGCGTAGTTCCACAGCACCGTGACCGTGTGACGGTCGGCCGGCGCGTGGCTCTGCATCTTGATCGTGACGAGGATCGAGCAGACGAACGCGGCGGCGATCGCGAACGTGCCGACGATCCCCGCGTCGCGCCCCTTGAGCAGCTTGAAGCACAGCCCGATCGCGATCGAGCCCAGCAGCGGGAAGGCGAGGATCATCCAGGCGAGCGTGCTCATCCGTGCAGCTCGCTCATCTCGTCGACGTCGACCGGCAGCCTGCTGCGGTGCATCGCGACGACGATCCCGAGACCGATCGTCACCTCGCAGGCGGCGACGACCATGACGACGATCGCGAAGATCTGGCCCTCGCCGTTACCCCACATGCGCGAGAACGCGATCAGCGACAGGTTGGCCGCGTTGAGCATCAGCTCGAGGCACAGCAGGATGACCAGCGGGTTGCGCCGCGTCAGCACGCCGCCGGCGCCGATGCAGAACACCATCGCGCTGACCACGAGGTACCAGCCGATGTTCATGCCTCGCCTCCCGGCAGCTGCAGCGCGCCGACCGCCTCGGCCTGGGTGCCGGTCTCGGCCGGGCGCTGGGCGGGCAGCTGGGGCGTGCCGTGTTCACCGCCGTCGATATCGGAGATCCCGCCGCGGCGCCGGGCGAGCACGACCGCGCCGACCGCCGCGATCAGCAGCAGGAACGATGCGAGCTCGAACGGAGCCAGGAACTTCGTCAGCAGCAGCTGCCCGATCTGGCTCGGCGTGCCGAAGCTCGCCGCGTAATGGGTCGAGCCGGGATGGCTGATGCCCTTCAGCGACGAGCCCAGGAATGCGATCACGAGCTCGACGAACAGCGCGCCCGAGAACACGATCGCGGCCCAGCGCAGGCCGGGGCCGGAGTGCGGGCGCAGCGGCTCGTCGGCGCCACCGACGTAGGCGACGACGAACACGTACAGCACCATCACCGCGCCGGCGTAGACGATCACCTGGGCGGCCGCGACGAACTCGGCCCGCAGCAGCAGGAACAGCGCGGCCAGCGACAGCAGGTGAAAGACGAGGGCCAGCACCGAGTAGAACGGGTTGCGCACCGTGACGACGCCGATCGCCCCCGCGATCGCGCCGATGCCGGCGATGAAGAACATGACCTGCGCCATGGAGACTCCTACTCGCCCTCGTTGCGCAACGGGGTGCGCTCGATCGGCTCGGCCAGCAGCATCTCCTTGGTGAAGATCAGGTCCGAGCGCTGGTAGTCCGACAGCTCGAAGTCGTGGCCCATCGTGATCGCGTCAAACGGGCACGCGACCTCGCAGTAGCCACAGAAGATGCAGCGCGACATGTTGATCTCGTAGACCGCCGCGTAGCGCTCGCCCGGGCTGACGCGGTTGTCCGGGGTGTTCTCGGCGGCGACGACGCGGATGCAGTCGGCCGGGCAGGCGGCGGCGCACAGCGAGCAGCCGACGCACTTCTCCAGGCCGGTGTCGTCGAAGCGGTGCAGCTTGTGACGCCCGCGGAAGCGCGGGTAGACCGCCACCTTCTCCTCGGGGTACTGGATCGTGATCGGTCCCTCGATCAGGCGCGCGAACGTCGTCTTGAGGCCGCGCAGCGTCTCGCCGAACGTGCGGTAGGCGCCGCCGAGGCCGCCCGGGTCCGGGGCGCGCTGGACGATCAGGACGTCGTCGTCGGGAGGCCAGGTCACGAGACCACCACGATCGCGGTCACCAGCGCGTTGATCGTCGCCAACGGGAGCAGCACCTTCCAGCCAAACGACATCAACTGGTCGTAGCGCAGGCGCGGCAACGTCGCCCGCACCCAGATGAAGATGAAGATGATGATCGACATCTTGAACAGCACCACGAACGGGTCGACCCAGCCCGGCGGGTCGATCCCGAACGGCAGCAGCCAGCCGCCGAGGAAGACCGTCGTCACGACGCCGGAGACGACGATCACGTTGAGGTACTCGGCGAAGTAGTAGGAGGCGAAACCGCCGCCGCCGTACTCGGTGTTGTAGCCGCCGACCAGCTCGGCGTCGGCCTCCGTCAGGTCGAACGGGGTGCGCGCGGTCTCGGCGAAGCTCGCGCACATGAAGATCAGGAAGCCGAGGAACTGGGGGATGAAGTACCACATCCCCTCCTGGGCCTCGACGATCCCGGTCAGCGACAGCGTGCCGGCGGTCATCACGACGCCGATCAGCGCCAGGCCCTGGGCGACCTCGTAGGAGATCAGCTGCGCCGCGGCGCGCATCGAGCCCAGGAACGAGTACTTGGAGCCCGAGGCCCAGCCGCCGAGCATCACGCCGTAGAACGAGATCGCGCCGAACGCGAACAGGTACAGGGGCCCGATCGACGCGTCGACGCCGTAGAAGCCGATCGGCGTGCCGACCCGCTGGACGTTGCCGAACGGGATCACCGCGAACGCCGCGATCGCGGTGACGATCGAGATGATCGGCGCCAGCGAGTACAGCCAGCCGATCGACGTGCGCGGGCGGAAGCGCTCCTTGGTCGCGAGCTTGAAGATGTCCGCCAGCGGCTGGGCGAAGCCGTACGGGCCGACACGGTTGGGCCCGTAGCGCTGCTGGAAGCGGCCGAGCAGCTTGCGCTCGGCGACCAGCACGATCGGCACGAGCTGCAGGCCGATCGCGAACAGGATGATCGCCTTGAGGATCTGGACGTACCACGGCTCGGAGTAGTCGACGGTGGCGAGGATCACGCGCGGCGCACCTCGGCCAGGCCGCCGGGCGGGGCGGTCCCTTCGACGAACACGCTGCCGGCCGGCATCGCGTCGCGCAGGGCGACCGTCGCCTCGAGGCGGTCGCCGTCATGGTCGACGACGACACGGTCGCCGTCGGACACCTGCAGGCGCTGCGCGTCGGCGGGCGACAGCTCGGCCAGCGCGCCGTGGTGCAGGAACTTCAGGGCCGGTGAGTTGAGCACCTCGGGCCCGGCCCAGATCGAGCGGTAGCTCCCCAGGCGCAGCGCGCCGTTGGGCGACGCCGCGGCCGGCGGGGTCTCGAGCTCGAACGGGCCGCCGGCGCCGGCCGGCCATGCCGCGCCCTGCTCGCGCGCCGGCCAGCGCACGCCGTGGCCGGCCAGTTCGTCGAGCGTCAGGCCGGCGTAGACGCCGACCGCCTCCAGCAACTGTGCGGAGGCCATCGCGCCGGTCAGCACGCCGAGGTCGTTGCCGAGGCGGGCGCTCAGGTCGGCGATCACCTGCCACTCGGCGCGCACGTCGCCCGGGTGGGCGATCGCCGGGCGCAGGCGCTGGACGCGGCCGTCGGGGTGGGTGACCGTGCCCTCCTTCTCGGCGCCCGACTCGGCGGGGAACACGATGTTCGCGTGCTCGCGGACGCCGTCGGTCAAAAACGACGCGTGTGCGATGACGGTCGACGCGCGGCCGAGCGCCCGCTCCCACAGCCCACGGTTGGGGTGCGTCGCGATCGGGTCGGCGCCCAGCAGATACAGCGCCGCGATCTCGCCGTCGGCGGCCGCCCGGGCGATCTGCGGCGCGCCGCGGCCATCGGCCTCGAGCGCCGACAGGCCGGGGCCGGCATTGGGCAGCACGCCGGCCTCGCGGTGGCCGCGGCCGTTGGCCGTCGCGGGCACGGCCAGCAGCCCGGCGCCGTCGTGGCCGCGCTTGACGAGTCGGTCGGCGACGTTCAGCAGCGCTCGCACGGCCTGGGCGTTGCGCGGCGAGCCGGTCAGTCGCTCGCCCCACACGATCACGACGTCGTCGCCGGCACCGGAGAGCACGCGCGCCAGAGCGGTGATGGCCGCCGCCTCGGCGCCCGCCGCGGCGGCCAGCTCGTCGAGGCCGTCGCCGCCGGCCAGAGCGGCGCCCAGTGCAGCGGCGAACGCCTCCTCGGCGCCTGGCGCGTAGCGCGCGACGGCGGCCGCACCGGCGTCGAGCGACGACGGGCGGCTGGAGGCGACGCACAGCTTCACGTGCTGGCGGCGCACGCCCTTGCGGATCCGCAGGTCGAGGATCGGCATGTCGTCGACCGGCTCGGTGCCGAATACGAACACCGCGTGGGCGAACTCGACATCGCTGACGGTGGCCTGGAGCTCGGGGTCGTGCAGCGCGGCGTGCAGCTCGCGCGCCAGCGGCGCGCCGAGTCGCGAGTCGATGTCGGGCGACCCGAGCGTCTCGCGCATCAGCCGCGCGAGCAGGAAACCCTCTTCGTTGGTCGCGCCACCGCCGACCAGGGCGCCGACGCCCGAGCCGGCGCGCCTGAGCGCCGCCGCGGCCTCGTCGAGGGCCACCTCCCAGCTGACCGGGCGCAGCTCGCCGTGGTCGCGCAGCATCGGTTGCGTGATCCGCTCGTCGGCCTGCGCCGACTGGTAGGAGAAGCGGCCCTTGTCGCACAGCCAGCCGTCGTCGACCTCGTCGTGCTGGCGTGCCAGGACGCGCATCACGCGCTCGTCGCGAACCGTGTAGGAGACGTTGCACTGAGCCGGGCACAGCGTGCACACGCTGCCTGCCTGCTCGATATCCCATGGGCGCGCGCGGAAGCGGTAGGCCTGCGAGGTCAGCGCCCCGACCGGGCACAGCTCGACGATGTTGCCGCTGAACGGCGCGACGTAGGGGTGGCCGTCGAAGGTGCCGACGTAGGAGTGCGCGCCGCGCTCGAGCAGGACCAGCTGGTAGTCCTCGGAGATCTCCTGGCTGAAGCGCACGCAGCGGTAGCAGAGGATGCAGCGCTCGCGGTCGATCGCGATCAGCGGCGACAGGGCCAACGGCTTGACGAAGTGGCGCTTGGGCTCGATGAAGCGCGACGTCCCGCCGCCCCATCCGAACGAGATGTCCTGCAGCGGGCACTCGCCGCCCTTGTCGCAGACCGGGCAGTCGAGTGGATGGTTGATGAGCAGGAACTCGACGACCGCCTGCTGGGCCTCCTTGACCCGCGGCGACTGCGTGTGGACGACCATGCCGTCCTTGACCGGCGTCGAGCAGCCGGTCTGGAGCTTGGGGATGCCCTCGATCTCGACCAGGCACATGCGGCACGCGCCGACCGGCTGGCCGAGCTTGGGCTCGTAACAGAAGACCGGGATCTCGACGTCGCCGTGCTTGGCCGCGTCGACGAGCATCGCGTTGGCCGGCGCCTGCACTTCGCGGCCGTCGATCGAGAACGTGATCGTCTTGACGTCGGGGCGCGGCACTACGCCGCCACCTCCGCGGCGACCATGTCGCGGCGCTGCTCCATGTAGGCCTCGAACTCGGGCCGGAACTTCTCGACCATCGAGCCGATCGGCATCGCCATCGCGTCGCCGAGCACGCACAGGCAGTTGCCGATGATCCGCGTCTGGACCGAGGCCATGATGTCGAGGTCCATCGGCGTGCCGAGCCCGTCGCGCATCCGCTCGAGCATCTTCACCGTCCAGTTCGTGCCCTCGCGGCACGGCGTGCACTTGCCGCACGACTCATGGCGGTAGAACGAGGCGAGCTTCAGCGCGACGTCGGCGACCTGGTTGGAGTCGTCGACGATGATCACCGCGCCGGAGCCGAGCATCGAGCCGGCCTTGGCCATCGAGTCGAAGTCGTAGGGGACGTCGAGGTCGTCCTTGGTCAGGACCGGCGCGCTCGATCCGCCGGGGAACCACAGCAGCAGGTCGCGGCCCTCCGGCAGCCCGCCGGCGACGTCGTAGATCAGCTCGCGCGACGGCATCCCGAGCTCGATCTCGTAGTTGCCCGGCTTCATCACGTTGCCGGAGATCGAGACGAGCTTCGTGCCGGTCGAGCCCTCGACGCCGATCTTGGCGTACTCGTCGCCGCCCATCCGCAGGATGTGGGGGATCGTCGACAGGGTCTCGACGTTGTTGATCAGCGTCGGGCCCTGGTACAGGCCCTGGTTGGCCGGGAACGGCGGCTTCAGGCGCGGGTTTCCGCGCTTGCCCTCCAGCGAGTCCAGCAGCCCCGTCTCCTCGCCGCAGATGTAGGCGCCGGCGCCGCGGTGCACGACGAGCGACAGCGAGAAGCCGGTGCCGAGGATGTCGTCGCCGATGTAGCCCGCGTCGCGCGCCTGCACCAGCGCCGCGTCGAGGATGTCGGCCTGCTGGGCATACTCGCCGCGGATGTAGATGAACGCGCGATTGGCGCCGGCGGCGTAGGCCGCGACGATCATGCCCTCGATCAGCATGTGCGGGCTCTTCTGCATCAGCTCGCGGTCCTTGAACGTGCCGGGCTCGGACTCGTCGGCGTTGCAGACCAGGTACTTGTCCATGTCGCCCTGAGGGATGAACGACGCCTTCGTGCCCATCGAGAAGCCCGCCCCGCCACGGCCGCGCAGGCCGGATGCCTTGAGCTCCGACACCAGCGCGTCGCGGTCCATCCGCAGCGCCTTCTCGAGCGTGTCGTAGCCGCCGCGTCGCTTGTAGACGTCGATGGTGTTGAGCCCAGGCTCGTCGATGTCCTTGAACAGCAGCTTCTCGGTCATGGCGCGGTGCTGTCGGGTTCGTGGTGCTCGGGCGGATCCTCGATCGGCGCCGACGGGCCGGGGCGGTCCCCTCGCGGCTCGTCGCCGAACACGCTGGGCTCAGGCGGCAGCGGCGTCGTCGGATGCGCGGGACGGTCGACGCTGTCGGCGCTGGGGCGGCGCAGCAACGCCTTGTCGGGCAGCGGCTCGCGGCCTTCGCGCAGCGCCGTGACGAGCTCGGGGACCTCGCCGAGCTCGATCGGGCCGATATAGGCGCCGTTGACGCTGGCCATCGGCGCGATGTCGCACGCGCCGAGGCACTCGAAGGCGCGGACGTTGAAGTCCTCGTCGCCGGCCGTCTCCTCCCGCACGCGCGCGAGCAGCGCGTCGGCGCCGCGCAGCGAGCACGAGATGTTGGTGCAGACGTAGACGGTCTCGCGCCCGACGGGCTCGGTCTCGAGCATGTCGTAGAACGTCGCGACCGCGGCGAGGTAGCCGGGCGTGAGGCGCATGACCGCGGCCGCCTGCTCGACGCCCTCCGGGCTGCACCAGCCGTAGTGGCGCTGGACGGCGGCCAGCGCCGGGATCGCCGCGCTGCGACGGTCGGGGTACTTGGCCATGTGGCCTTCGATCTCGGCCCGCAGGTCTTCAGGCACCGGCGTGGTCGCCGGGTCGGGTACGCCGGCCGGGTCCTTCTCGAGATCGGCTGCGTCGTCCCAGCCCGGAACACGCGAGCCGTGGGCGTATCGGGGCACCCCGGCGGTCATCGGTCGATCCCCCCGAGGATCGGGTCGAGCATCGCCAGCGACGCGATCAGGTCGGCGATGTAGGCGTCCTTGACCATCGGCGCCAGGGCCTGGATGTTCACGAAGCTCGGGTCGCGCATGTGGACGCGGGCCGGCTTGGAAGAGCCGTCGGAACGCACGAAGCAGCCGAGCTCGCCCCGCGGACCCTCGATCGGGTAGTAGGCGTCTCCCGGAGGCACGCGGAAGCCCTCGGTGACGAGCTTGAAGTGGTGGATCAGCGCCTCCATCGAGGTCGCCAGCTCGTGGCGCGGAGGCAGCGCGACCTTGCGATCGGTCGTGATCGTCGGGCCCTCGGGCAGCCCGTCGAGCGCCTGCTCGATGATCTTCACCGACTCCTTCATCTCGGCCGCGCGAACGGCGAAGCGGTCGTAGTTGTCGCCCTCCGTGCCGACCGGGATCTGAAACTCGAAGTCGTCGTAGGAGCTGTAGGGCATCGCCTTGCGCAGGTCCCAGGGGTTGCCCGCGGCGCGTAGCAGCGGCCCGGTGACGCCGAGCGCGAGCAGCGTCTCCTCGTCGAGCGGGCAGGTGTGGCGCAGCCGCCGCAGGACGATCTCGTTGCGGTTGAGGAGGTCGAGGTACTGGTCGACCCGCGTCGGCATGATCGCGATGAACTCGCGCAGCTTGGCCTCGAAGCCCGGCGGGATGTCCTCGAACACGCCGCCGACCTGGATGTAGCGCGTGTGCATGCGCTGGCCGGAGCTCATCTCGAACAGGTCGAGGATCTGCTCGCGCTCGCGGAAGCAGTACCAGAACATCGAGATCGCGCCGAGGTCCAGGCAGCCGGTCCCCATCCACACGAGGTGGCTCATGATCCGGTTGAGCTCGAGGTGGATGACTCGCAGGTACTGGGCGCGCTTGGGGACCTCGCAGTCCAGCAACGTCTCGACGGCGCCGCAGTAGGCCATCGCGTTGAAGTAGTAGGAGAGGTAGTCCATCCGCTCGATGACGGGGATGACCTTCCAATAGGACTTCTGCTCGGCCGTCTTCTCGATCCCGGTGTGGACGTAGCCGATGATCGGCTTGAGGTCGCGCACGACCTCGCCCTCGAGCGTCACCAGCAGCCGCAGCACGCCGTGGGTCGCCGGGTGGTGGGGGCCCATGTTGAGCGTCAGCAGCTCCTGCCCGGACTCGCCGACCGCCGGCGCGGTCGCCACGTGCGAGAGCTCGATGCTCTCCTCCATCGTGCGGTAGTCGAGCTCGCTCATTTCGACGCGTCGATCACGGTCCGGGCATTGTCGAGGCCCTGCGTGTAGTCGCGGCCCTCGGCGCTGTCGCGCGTGAACAGGACCGGCTCGCCGCCGACCGGGAAGTCGCGGCGCTGCGGGTGGCCCTCGTAGTCCTCGGGCATCAGGATCCGGCGCAGGTCCGGGTGGCCGTCGAAGACGACGCCGAACATGTCGTAGACCTCGCGCTCCTGGTGGTTGGCGGTCGGCCAGTCGGGCGTCACCGACTCGACGTTCGGCGCCTCGAGTGCCACGCGCAGTTTGACCGTCAGGCGGTCCAGCGCGGTCATGTCGAGCAGCTCATAGTGGACGCCGAAACGCGGCTCGTGCGGGTAGTGGTCGACCCCGTGGACGCTGGCCAGGAAGCCGTACCCACGCTCGCGCAGGCGCTGCAGGGTCGCGCGGATCGCCGCCGGGGCGACCTCGATGGCCGCCTGCCCGTGGGCATGACTTGTGGAGAGGACGCTGTCGGCCTGGGCCTCGCCCAGCTCCTGGGCCAGCAGCTCCAGGCCCGTGGGATCAGGCACCGGGGACGATCTCCTCGGTCCCCACCGCCTCGTACCGCTCGCGCCAGCCCGCCTTCGGGTCGTCCTGGATCATGTCGCGAAGCTTGAGGACGCCGTGCATCAGCGCCTCCGGCCGCGGCGGGCAGCCGGGCACGTGGACGTCGACCGGCATGAACTTGTCGGCCGGCACGATCGCGTAGTTGTTGAACACGCCTTGGGAGCTGCAGCACGCGCCCATTGCGATCGCCCACTTGGGCTCGAGCATCTGGTCGTAGATGCGCCGCACGACCGGCGCCATCTTGATCGACACGCGGCCCGACAGGATCAGCAGGTCGGCCTGGCGCGGCGAGGCGCGGAACGCCTCGAAGCCGAAGCGCGCCACGTCGACTCGGGCGCCGACGATCGACATCATCTCGATCGCGCAGCAGGCGAGCCCGAACGTCATCGGGAACAGCGCGTTGCCGCGCGCCCAGGCGACAGCGCGGTCGATCGTCGTGGTCACCACGCGCTCCTGGACGTAGCGCTCCAGCGCCTCGTCGTCGAGGTCGCCCCGCAGCATGTCGCGGGCCTGGAGCTGGCGGATACGGAAGTCGTCCGGCGGCTGGCCCGGCTCGAGCTTCTCGCGCCTCACTATCTCCATTCGAGCGCACCCCGACGCCAGACGTACACCAGTGCCACGGCGAGCAGCGCGATGAACACGGTGGTCTCGGTGACGGCGAACGCCCCGAACATCCGCAGGTCGACGGCGATCGGGTAGAGGAAGATCACCTCGATGTCGAAGAGGATGAACAGCATCGCGATCAGGTAGAAGCTGATCCCGAACCGGAAGCCCTGCTTGATCTCCGACGGCAACCCGCACTCATATGGATCGGTCTTCGTGCGGATCTGGCGGCGGGGGCCGAACATCCGGTTGAGGAGCGCGAACGTCGTTCCCACGATGCCGCCCAACACGACAAAAACAATCGCTGGGGCGTATGAGCGGAGCACTTCGCCGGGTTCTATCACGCCATGTGCGCGTTTGATACTTAGTGACAAAGGACGCTTTGGGTGGCCCACACCGCGCAGCTGATCGCGCTCGCCGTCGCGGTGCTGAGCGGGCTGGCGGCGGTCGTCGGGATCGTCATCTACACGCGCGCGCTCGACGGCGATCTGTTCTGGCCGGTGATGCGGGCGGCGCAGCTCGCCGCGATCGCCCAGGCGGTGTTCGCCGGGGTCGCGGCGGCGCTCGGCCATCGGCCCGACAGCGACCTGTACTGGCTCTACGCGGCGCTGCCGGTGGCGGTCTCGCTGATCGCCGAGCAGCTGCGGATCGGCTCGGCGCAGTCGGTGCTCGACGCCCACGATCTGCCGGATGCCCAGGCCGTCGGCGGGCTCGACGAGCCTGCCCAGCGCGCGATCGTCCACGAGATCCTGCGCCGCGAGCTCGGGGTGATGACGGCGGCGGCGGTCGTGATCTGCTTCCTTGCGCTGCGCGCGGCGGGCACCAGCGCCGGCCTGTGACGTTGCGTCGACACCCCCCGCAACCGGCGCCATCCGAGCGGATGCTCTAGTACTTTCGTTCGATGCCACGCCGGATCAGCATGGCGCTGCTGACTGTCGCCGTTGTCGCCACGATCGTCCCGTCCGCCCACGCCGGCGTCATCGTCTGGCGCTCGACGACCTCCAACGCGATCATCGAAGCTTCCGACACGGGCCGCTCGCCCCACGTCGTCGGCCACGGCAGCGCGCCCTACATCTCGCCCGACGCGACGCGGCTGGCGTACGGCAGTGCCACCAACCAGCTGACGATCGCCAGCCTCACGGCGGTTGTGTCGCCGCGCGTGATCCCGGGCACGTGGGGCGGCTTTTTGACGTGGTCGCCCGACAGCCGGCGCATCGGCGCGCAGATCGGGACGTCGCTGGTCGTCCTCACCGCGGCGCCGGGCGGCGCGAAGTCGACGCTCGCCCATGCCGACCACGGCTGGCTGTCGTTCAGCCCCAGCTCGACGCGCGTCGCGCTGGACGGCTACAACGATGCGACGAGCAAGCCCGATCTGGCGCTGCAGACGATGTCGGTCACCGGTGCGGCAAAGCGCAAGCTCCAGGACCGCGCGCCGGGGGCAACCGGCATCTGCTGGAGCTCGACGAACGTGATCGCCTACGCCGTGTCCGACGGCGGACCGGTGTTCACGAACGCGATCACGCCAGGCGGGAGCGGGCATGTCGTCGCGAAGACGCCGTACGACACCTATCCCGACGGCTGGAGCGCCGACGGCTCGCGGCTGCTGGTCGAGACCGATCAGGCCGACGGCGCCCACCTCGGCTACGTCACCGCCTCGACCGGCAAGCTCACGATCGTCCCGGGTAATCACCACTACACGTACGTGCAGGGGATCTCCCACGACGGCAAGCGCGCGCTGGTCACCGGCAGCGATGCCCAGGGCAAGTACGTGGCGGTCGTGACGCTGGCGACGGGCAAGCGTTCGACGATGATCCGCAAGGCCGTCGACCCCAGCTGGACCAGCTGATCGAGCGCTGAGGCACCCAGACCAGGCAGAGCGTGCTAGGGAAGCAAGGTGACCCGGCGTCAGCCTTTGGTTGCCGCCGTTGGAGACAGATCGCGCGTGTGAAAGAAGCGAAATGTCTACACGGCCGACGCCGGGTCGGTCTGATGTTCGGCGCGAGGGCACGGGGTCCTTTACGAGTTTCGCGCCCCCGTGGCCGTTTGACCCCGTAATCCTGTGCAAAGGCTGCGATCACGGGCTGACGATGAGTGTTCCGGTGGCGCCGAGCGCGGCGTGGTCGGAGATCGTGTCGGCGAGCTGGTAGCGCCCCGGGGCGAGCACGATCGCCGCCGGCGCGCGCACGATGTCGCCCGGGTGCGCGCTCGGCGTGCCGCCGTAGTCGAACGACGGGCCGCGCGGATCGTTGGTGGCCCCCAGCACGTGGACGTCGTGGGTCAGGATGCCGACGTTGCGGACAGCGAGCGCGATCGGCCCGCTGTGCACCCGCACGACCTGCGGCCGGATCGCGTACTCGGTCACCTTCAGGGCAACCGTCGAGCCGCGGACGTTCACCGGCGCGGGGTTGCCGCCGCAGCCGCCGGCGGCGGCGGCCAGCAGCGCCGCGGCGAGCATCGCATGGGAGCGCATCCGGCCGGGATTGTCCCGTATAGACTGCGCCGCCCATGGCCCGCCGGATGCTGATGCTCGCCTGCGCCGCCGCGCTCGCGGGGACCCTGGGTGCCTGTGGCTCGCAGAGCGACGACGTCCCGACCAAGGGCGTCGATGCGCAGTTCCGCGACGGCTCGGTGCTGTTCGACCAGCACTGCGCGGGTTGCCACACCCTGACCGTCGCCGGCACGAAGGGATCGGCCACCAACGTCCGCGACAAGGAACGCGTCGACGGGCCGAACTTCGACGTGCGCAAGGAGACGGTCGACGGCGTGCTCTACGCGATCCGTAACGGCGGCTTCTCTGGCGCGATCATGCCCGAGAACATCGTCGTCGGCCATCAGGCGCGGCAGATCGCCGAGTTCCTCGCGCACTACTCCGGCTCGCAGGCGCACCCGCCGCCATCGCCGTAGCGCGATGCTCGATCTGAGGGTCATCCGGCGTGAGCCCGACGTGGTGCGCGCCGGTCTGGCGCGCCGCGCGCCCGAGCTCGCGGGCGCAATCGACGGCCTGCTGACCCTCGACACCCGCTGGCGCGAGGCGACGCAGAAGGCCGAGACGCTGCGCGCCGAGCAGAAGACGGCGTCGGACGCGATCGCGCAGGGCAAGGCCCAGGGGCATGAGGTCGACGGCGAGCTGGCGCGGATGAAGACGCTGTCGGCCGAGGTCAAGACCGCGGTACGCGAGGCCGAGGTCGCCCAGGAGCAGCTTCAGGCCGTGCTCGTCACGCTGCCCAACCTGCCCGATCCGACGGCGGCCGAGCCCGAGGATGAGGTCATCCGCGTCGTCGGTGACGCGACGAAGACCGGGCGCGATCACCTCGAGCTGGCCGGCGAGCGGATCGACATGGAGCGCGGCGCGCGGCTGTCGGGTGCGCGCTTCGCCTACCTGCGCGGTGATCTCGTGCTGCTCGAGCTGTCGCTGGTGCAGTGGGTGCTGCACAAGCTGGCCGACAAGGGGTTCGAGCCCGTGATCCCGCCGGTGCTCGTGCGCGAGCAGGCGCTGTACGGGACCGGCATGTGGCCCGATACCGAGCAGCAGATCTACCAGCTGCCTGCGGACGAGCTGTACCTCGTCGGCACGAGCGAGGTCGCGCTGGCGTCCCTGCACGCGGGCGAGATCCTCGAGGCCGACGCCCTGCCGCTGCGCTACGCCGGGTTCTCGCCGTGCTTCCGCCGCGAGGCCGGGGCGGCGGGCAAGGACACGCGTGGGATCTTCCGCGTGCACCAGTTCGACAAGGTCGAGATGTTCACGTTCGTCGAGCCGTCGGAGTCCGCGGCCGAGCACGAGCGGATCCTCGCGGTCGAGGAGGAGATCCTCGGCGAGCTCGAGCTGCCCTATCGCGTCGTGAACATCGCCGTCAACGACCTGGGCGCCAGCGCGGCCAAGAAGTTCGACTGCGAAGCGTGGCTGCCCGGTCAGGAGCGCTACCGCGAGCTGACGTCGTGCTCCAACACGACCGACTTTCAGGCCCGGCGACTCGACATCCGCCGCCGCGTGCCGGGCGAGCGGCCCGAGATCGTCCACACGCTCAACGGGACCGCGGTCGCGGTCGGGCGCACGATCGTCGCACTGCTGGAGAACGGCCAGCGCGACGACGGCAGCGTGGTTCTGCCCGCGGTGCTCCAGGCCTACGGAGCGCCGGCCGAGCTGGCGCCCGCCGAGTCCTGACCGTCATCGCGGACGCGCTGGAGCGCGACCGTGCGATTGGCGACGATCTCGAACGTGTCGTCGAGCTTGGTGATCTCGAACAGGCGCAGGACGGTGGGGTTGTCGCAGACGAGCACCAGCCGGCCGCTGGCACGGCGCACGCGGCGCAGGCCGTTGAGCAGCACCGAGAGGCCGGTCGAGTCGATGAACGAGACGCGCATCAGATCGAGGATCACGCGCGTCTTGCCGAGCGCTATCGCGTGGTTGAGGCGCTCTGAGAACTCGGGCGCGGTCGACACATGGATCTCGCCGCTCACGCTGATGACCTGCGTCCGAGCGTCGATGACCTGTTCGCGTAGCTCGAATGTCGGGGGCGAGAACGACATGGGGAGGTGGGGACCTACCCTGCCGCGCGCCTGCGGCGCTGTCAACATGCGCGCATGCGCCGCTCTCTGATTCTGACCGTCGTCCTCCTGGCGTCGGCCTCGACCGCGTTCGCCACGACTCACACCGTCACGCTGCCGGTCGTCTTCAAGTCGCAGTTGAGCTCGCTGCACAACAAGGGCATCGGCCCGATCCTGCTGCCGCAGACGATGTCGAGCGAGTTCAAGCATGTCTTCCCCTCGGTGATCACGGCCGGCCATGGCTACGAGCTCGACCTCGGCGCGGTCAAGGGCTGTCACGGCGCCAACGCGTGCTTCGTCGCGGAGTTCTCGGCGACGCGCCGCAAGCCGTTCGGGCCGATGCGGGTGGCGCTCGCGCACGGGATCATCGGCCACTTCAAGCCGCTGACCTGCGGCGGCTCCTGCTCTCCGCCCTCGATCGAGTTCGTGCAGAGCGGCTTCACCTACTCGATCCAGGCCAATGTCGGCACCGAGAAGACGGAGCAGTCGATCCTCGTGCGGATGGCGAACTCGGCGATCGAGCACGGGGCGCGGTAGCCGTCGCGGCTTGCCATGATCGCGGCCATGTCCTCGCGGATGCGGATCGCGGCGGTGATCGGGGCGTGGCTGCTGATCGCGGCAGCCACGCTGGGCCTGGCCGGGCGCTGGGAGGCCGGCGGCTCACCGGCCGCACGCGGCGATGCGAAGGTCCTGATCTTCGGCATCCCCCACCTGGGCTTCCGCGACCTGAGCCCGCGCACGACACCGACGCTCTGGCGCCTGATCCACACCGACGCCGCGATCGCCGCCACCAGCGTGCGCTCGCAGCACACGCGCCCGGGGACGCTCGAGGGCTACTCGGCGCTCGGCGCCGGGTCGCGCGTGGCGGCACCGCGGCGGCCGGCCGGCCTCGCCGTCGCCGCCGACGCGCCGGCCGGCGATAGCACTGCGGGCGAGGTACTCGCCGCCCGCACCGGCGTCGAGCCCGACGGCGCGATCGTCGTCCCGGCCGGCGTGCCGGTCCTGCGCGCCAACATCGGCCGCCACAACGCGAGCGTCGCCGGCGCGCTGGGGACGGCACTGCGCCAGGCCGGCCGCACGACCGCCGTCGTCTCCAACGCCGACATCCGCGACCCGGCCAGCGGCCGCTGGCGCCAGTTCCGACCCGCCGCGCTGGCCCTGATGGACCACACGCTGGCGCTGAGCCGCGGCCAGGTCGACCGCCGTCTGCTCACGCCCGCCGCGTTCGTCGCCGCGACGGCCGCCGCGCTGCGCCGCGCCGACGCCGTGATCGCCGACCCCGGCGACATGGATCGCGCAGCGGCGTTCGCCGACCAGGCGCTGCCGGTCCCCGGGGCCGACGCCCGGCGCGCCGCGCTGCGGCGCACCGACACGCTGCTGCGCCGGGTGCTGCGTCGGGCGCCGCCGCGCACGCTGGTGCTCGTCGTGTCGGTCTCGCCGCCGCCGCACTTCGCGCTGACGCCGACGATCGCGACCGGCCCGGGCATTGTCCGCGGCACGCTGTCGTCGCCTTCGACCAAGCGCGATGGCATCGTCACGATCACCGACCTTGCGCCGACCGTCCTTCAGGCGCTGGGGGTTCCCAAGCCGGCTGCGATGGTCGGCCACCCGCTGAACGTCACGCCCGGCCGCCCGACATTGGGGCGTTTCGAGCAGCTCGACGCGCGCAGCATGGCGCTGACGAGCGTCTACCGCCCGGCGATCATCGTCTACCTGTTCCTTCAGGGGCTGCTGTTCGCTGCCGTCATCGTGATGACGTGGGTCGGCGCCCGTCCGCGTCGCGGCGCCTGGCGCCTGGCCGCGCTGTCGCTGGCCGCCTGCCCCCTGGCCACCTACCTGATCGCGCTCGTGCCCGGCGCGCGAACCGCGAACGCGCCGGTTGCCGGCGCGGTGATGGGCGCGATCGCGCTCGCCGTCGCCGCGCTGTGCGCATGGCTGGGGCGCTCCGCGGATCACCCTCTCGCGGCGTTTGCGTGGCTGCTGGGCCTGACGGTCGCCGTGCCGGTGGTCGACGTCGTGGCCGGCGGGCCGCTGCACCAGTCGACGTTGCTCGGCTTCTCGGTGCCGGGCGGCGGGCGCTTCTACGGTTGGCCGAACGCGACGTTCGCGGTCGTCGGCGGCGCGGCGCTGCTGCTGTGTGCCGTACTGGTGCGCGAGTACGGCCGCCGCGGCGTGCTACTGGCCTGCTGCTGCGGGCTACTCGCCTACGTCGTCCTCGTCGACGGCGCGCCGTCGCTGGGTGCCGACGTCGGCGGCATCCTCGCGCTGGTCCCGGTCTACGCGCTGTTCTGCACTGCGCTGATCGGTGGCCGCCTGACCCGCCGGGCCTGGCTGCTGGCCGCGGTGGCGACCGCCGCCGTTCTCGGCCTGGCGGTGGCCGTCGACCTGCTCCAGCCGCTCGGCGCGCGTACCGACCTCTCCGACTTCGTCGACGGCCTGTTCGGCACCGGGACCCATGGCGCGACGACGACGATCACGCGCAAGCTGAGCGCCAACTTCGCCTTTGTCGGGCACACGGTGTGGACGTGGATGCTGCCGGTCGTGCTCGTGTTCGGCGCGTGGGTGCTTGCCGGCTCGCAGCGTCGCGCTCGGGTCGTCCCGCCGGGCTCGCCGCTGCGGCTCGGCGTGACCGCCGTCGCCGCGCTCGCGCTGCTCGGCTTCCTCGTCAACGACTCCGGGCCGCTGGTCATCGCGCTGGCCCTGAGCTTCGTCGGCCCGCTGTTCGTGATCCTGCTCGCAGAGCCGCAGCCCGCCGAGCAGCCGGGCGCGGGCGCCGGCGCCCGCGGGGCGAGCGTCCGTGGGGCCCGCTGGAGCGCGCTGGCGCGCCGCCCCGATCACCCACGAACCTGAGTATTGAGACAGCTGCAACGAACGTCCAGATGTTCGCGAGCGGGGCGTACGGTGCCTGACATGGGGAGACTTCACCTCCGGGCAGGGAGAGAAGCGCAGCCGCCGATCAACGGCGCGCTGTCCGTCCTCATCGGCGCTTCGGCGCCTCCGCCTGCGCCCCGGCACGCGCATTCCCCATGACGCGCGTCGCCGGGTTCGCAGTGGCCATTGATCCGATCGTGGCGACGGCGCGAACGTAGGGGTATGGGACTTTCCAATCCGATCCACCTGCTGTTCGTCGCGGCGATCGCACTGCTCATCCTCGGCCCCAAGCGCCTGCCCGAGGTGGCCAAGTCGCTGGGCTCGAGCGTCAAGGCGTTTCGCGGCTCGCTGACCGCGGCCGACGAGCCCGCCGCTCCGCAGTCGACCGTCTTTGAGTCGATTCCTTCGACTACCGGCGACCCCGAGGCGTAGTCTCTAGACCATGGGACTCGAGAATCCTGTTCACCTCGCAATCATCGCGCTCGTCATCGTGCTGCTGTTCGGCGCCCGGCGCCTGCCGGAGCTCGGTCGCTCACTCGGCAGCGGCATCCGTGAGTTCAAGGGGTCGCTGACCGGCGAGAACGACGACGAGCAGGCCAAGCCCGTAGTGGTCGAGGCGTCTGCGACGCCGGCCGCCGAGACGACGCCGCCGGTCGCCGACAAGGCCACGGCCTCGTCGGTCGGGCTCGACGGCTAAAGACGCGCCTCTTCGCGCTTGGGCGCGAACAGCTCGATCGGGTTGCCCGACGGGTCCTCGAGCAGGATCTGATCGCCGCCGACGCCGACCACGATCTCATTGCGAAACGCCGCGCCGGCGCCGCGCAGCCGCGCCACCTCGGCCTCCAGGTCCTCGACCTGGAGCATGAACCGGTTCCAGCCGCCGGGGGCGGGTGACGTGCCGTCGGGCATCGCCTGGCCGCCGCCGCCGTCTGGGTTGGGGGCGCTGAGGACAAGCCGCAGGTCGTCGCGCGCCAGCATCGCGAACGCGGGCGCCGGGTGCATGACGACGTCGAAGCCGAGCAGGTCGCGGTAGAAGACGATCGCCTCGGCGACGTCATCGACGATGTAGCGAACGCTGACGCTCGGCACGCCTCAGAGGCTACCGCCGGCCGGCACCCCTATCCAAGCAGGGTGACCGTCCTCGTGTGCGAGGCCGCCGTCCCGCCCTTGGGCGTGAAGGCGATCGTGACGCGGACCTGGAGGTGATGGGCGCGGCGCAGGGCGCGCCGGGCCGTCGCCGTCGGCTTGAGCGTCACGAGCACCGATCCCGCGCGCTTGGCGGTGACGCGGGCGTGGCCGCTGCGGGCGCTCAGCGCGAACGTGCCGGGGCCGGGCGCGGCGAGCGTGAAGACGGCGGTGCCGCGGTGGGTGATCCGCACGCGGCGGATCGAGAAGCGGTTGCTGGGCGGGGTGGAGTGCGTGGTCATCGTGCTGGTGGTCACTGTCGTCTGGGCGGTGGTCGCGGTTGCCGGGGTGGTCGTCGTGGTCGTGGTCGTGGCGGGCGGGATGGGCGCGGCGATCGCCGTCGGGTCGCTCGCCGTGTCGTTGGTCGTGTCGAGCTCGCCGCCGCCGGCGACGGTCGCCGTGTCGAGGAGCGTCGCCGGGGCGGTCTTGGCGACATCGGCGGTGACGGTGATCGGCGGGTAGGAGGCTCCGGCGGCCAGCGCGTCGGCGCGGGTACAGCTCAGCGAGCCCAGGGTGCAGGTCCAGCCGCTGCCGGAGATCGCGGTCGCGGTCAGCCCGGTCGGCAGCACGTCGGCGACGCTCACCGGCGCGGTCGTCGGCACGTTTCCGGCGTTGGTCGCGGTCACGGAGTAGGTGCGTCCGCCGTCCCCCTGGGTGAACGGGCCGGCGTGCGACAGCGCGACCGTCATGTCGGGCGCGGTCGCGGTGACCGCACTCTGGGCGGTCGTGACCGGCCACGGGCGCCCGTCGCGGCTGCTGAAGGCGACGACCGCGGCGTGATCGGTGAACGTGGCGCCGAGCGCGAACGTGTGCTGGCAGGTGAAGGTCCACGTCTCGCCCGGGTCGATCTCGGCCGGGTTGGTCAGGTGGGTGTCGCCCGAGGCGTAGGTGATCGGGGTGCAGCTGTCGTCGCTCAGGAACGAGCCGTCGGGGTTGAGCTGTGGCGCGGTCGAATCGAGGATCGGCGTCGTCGTCGGCGCGGCGGGATCGACGGCGCTGTCGTTCTTGAGCGTGTAGGTGTAGGTGACACCGAGCGGGGCGGGGCCGGCCGTCGTGCTCGGCGTGACGGTCAGCGTCGCGTGGGGCTTGCTGACCACGACATTCGACGAGACCGAGCCTGCCGCCGTCGCATCGCCGCCCGGGAAGTGGCCGATGCCGGAGTAGGCGATCGTGACCGGTCCGCGGAACACCGCCGGGTCGAAGGCGACCGTGTACGGCGCCTTGACGGCCAGCTGGGTCCTGGGCATGCCGCCCGGGAAGCTCTGGTGCGTCGCGATCGTGGTGGTCGGGCCGGGAGTGCCGTCGGTGTTGGGCACCTGGACGGTGATCGTCGCGTCGTCGATCGTGCACGCGCCCGGCAGGTCGTTGGCGATGTCGACGCCGATCTGCATCTGGTCGCCGACGCGATGAACGTGGAAGACGTCGTTCTGGTCGGGATCGTTGGCGAAGTCGGGATGCAGCGCTTCGGATGTGCAGCCGTCGGGGGTGCCGGCGGCCGTCGCCGTCGCGGTGGTCACGGCGAGCGTCAGGACGGGCAGCAGCGTGGCCAGCAGCGCGCGGAATCTCATGACCACAGCCTGCGCACCGCGAGCGGGCGCGTCGTGCGCGGCGGCGACACGGGCAACGTCACGCCCGTGACACTCGCGGGTGCCTACCCTTGGTGGATGTCGTTGTCCGTCGGCGTCGGGTTGGCGCTCGCGCTGTGCTGCGCGGTCGTCGCGCTCGTCGGCTTCCTGTTCAAGCAGCGCGGCGCGGTGCACGCCCCGACGGTGGAATTGCGCCACCCGCTGCGCTCGACCGCGGCGCTGTTCGCCAACCGCTGGTGGACGCTGGGGATCATCGTCGCGACGACGGCATGGTTCTTCCACGTCGCGGCGCTGTCACTGGCGCCGATCAGCCTCGTCCAGGTCGTGATCGCCGGTGGGCTCGTGTTGCTCACGCCGCTCGCCGACCGCGTGTTCGCGCTACCGACAACGCGCCGTGACTGGATCGGCGTCGGGATCACGGCCGGTGGCCTTGTGCTGCTGGCAGCGACGCTCGGCCACTCGGCCGACAGCGCCCACCGTCACTACGACGCGCCGACCCTGTGGGTCTACGTCGCGGTGCTCAGCATCGCGGCCGCGGCGTGTTGCCTGACACTGAGCGCCGGCCGGGGTACGCCGTCGGGCGCGGTGCTGGCGCTCAGCGCGGGCCTGCTGTGGGGCGCCAGCGACGTGACGATCAAGGCCGGGTCCAACCACCTGATCCACGACGGGCTGCTGGCGCTGGCGACGCCCGAGGCGCTCGTCATCACCGTGCTGTCGCTGATCGGGCTCGTGATCAGCGCCCGTTCGCTGCAGATCGGACCCGCCGTCGCGGTCATCGCGATCACCAGCGCTGCGGCGAACGTCGTCACGATCGCGTCCGGGCCGATCGTGTTCGGCGAGCCGCTGCCCGACGGGACGCTGGCACTGATCGCGCGGCTGGTCGGCTTCACCGCCGTCATCGCCGGCGCGGTGTTCACGCCGGGGCCGGCGGTGGAGGAGCCGGTCGCGGCAGTGGCCTAAGCGGTGAGCTGCTCGGAGGCCTCCCACAGCCGGCGTGCGACGCCGGCGTCCTGCGCGGCCTTCGTGCGACCGACGAGCTTCGGCGCGCCGCGCTGCTCGAGGAAGCCGCCGGGACCGGCGAAGCTGTCTCCGGGGATGTCGGCCACCGCGGCGTACAGCGTCGGCAACGCGCCCGCGTTCTCGTCCTGGGCCAGCACGCGGTTGCCGATCCGCGACAAGCGGTCCATGACCGAGCGGCCGCTGTGGAACTGGAGATTGGTCGCGGCGTAGCCGGGGTGGGCGGCGGTCGCCACGACCGTCGACCCCGCTGCGGTCAGGCGGCGCTGGAGTTCGGACGTGAACAGCAGGTTGGCGAGCTTGGACTGCCCGTAGGCGCGCCACGCCTTGTAGGGCTTGCGCTCCCAGTTGAGGTCGTCGAAGTCGATCCGGCCGGCGCGGTGGGCGCCCGAGGAGACCGTGACGACCCGCCCGGTGACCTTGTCGAGCAGGAGCTCGGTGAGCGCGAAATGACCGAGGTGGTTGGTCCCGAACTGCAACTCGAAGCCATCCTTCGTGCGCGTCAGCGGCGGGATCATCACGCCGGCGTTGTTGATCAGCAGGTCGATCTCGCCGTCCCAACCCGCGGCGAACTCGCGGACCGACTCAAGGCTCGCCAGGTCCAGCCGGCGGACCTCGGTCTCGCCGGGCATGGCGGCCGCCGCGGCCTCGCCCTTGCTCGTGTCGCGCACGGCGAGAACAACGCGTGCTCCGGCCGCGGCCAGCGCGTGCGCAGCGGCGCGTCCGATGCCGCTGTTGGCGCCGGTGACGATCACCGTGCGGCCGGTCTGGTCAGGGATGTCGGCGGTGCTCCAGGAGCTCATGACCCCCGATGATTGCAAGCCACCCGATCCGTGAGCGATAGTGCGTCGATGCTCAGGCGCGCCGTCGCGGTGGCCGCACTCGCCGTCGTGCTGGCCGCCGGCGTTGCAACCGCGTTCGCCCTCAGCGGTGCCGGCGCACTGGACCCGCTGTTCGGGACGGGCGGAACGACCGTGCTCAACCGCACGACGTCCACCTTTCCGACGCCGGCCGCGACCGCGCCGGGAGGCAGGTTCGTGCTCGTCTCGACCGCCAACAACCAGATCACCGTCTCGCGGCTGCTGCCGGGCGGCGCGCCCGACCCGAGCTTCGACTCCGACGGCCAGGCGGTCATCGTGCCGCCGGCCGGCGCAACGGTGATCAGCGCGCATGCCGTCGCCGTTGCGCCCGACGGCAAGATCGTCGTCGTCGGGACGGTTGAGTTCCCCGGGGTGGAGGACATGGCGGTCTGGCGCCTGAAGGCCGACGGCGACGTCGGCAACCAGCCCAACGGTGCGCTGGACCCGACGTTCGACAGCGACGGATTTGCCGAGCAGGACACCGGCGGCCTGGAGATCGGCACTGCGGTCGCGCTGCAATCCAACGGCAAGATCGTCGTCGGCGGGATCGACAATCCGACCGTGCCACCGGAGCGGGCGGTCGTGTGGCGCCTGAATCCCAACGGCGGCACGACGGGCATGGTCAACGACGCGCTCGATCCGACATTCGACACCGACGGCGTGGCCGGAATCAACAACGACGGCCAGAACGACGACGTCAACGCGATCGCGCTCCAGCCGGATGGCAAGATCCTGATTGCCGGCCGGGCGCCGCTGGGCGCGCACCCCGACGACGCGGTGCTGTGGCGGTTGAAGGCCGATGGTGGCGACGGTGCCCTCAACCACGCGCTCGATCCGACATTCGACACCGACGGAGAGGCCGTCTTCGACAGCGGCGCTTCGGACCAGGCGAGCGGCATCGCCGTTCAGCCGGACGGCAAGATCCTGGTGAGCGGGGACAGCGCGTCCGGGTCGACCGGCAGCGCCGTCGTCTGGCGCGCGCAGCCGGGCGGCGGCAACGGGACCACCAACGGCGCGCTCGACCCGACGTTCGGCACCGCGGGCGTCGCCACGATGACGGCGGGCGGGTTCGCGGACGCCAACGCCGTTGCGCTGCAGCCCGACGGCAAGATCCTCGTCGCCGGCTCGAACTTCACAAGCCCGACGCCGTCGACCGGCGAGGTCTGGCGCCTCACGTCGTCCGGCAAGCTCGATCCGACGTTCGGTACCGACGGCTTTGCGACCATCAACCCGCCGGGCGGCGCTTCGGCCGAGGCGCTCGCCGTGCAGGGCGACCGCCGGATTCTCGGCGCCGGCTCGACGGGCGGCGAGAACCTGTTTGCGTTCCGTGTGCTCGGCGACCCGTTCACGCTCAGCGTCGCCAAGGCCGGCAGCGGTGCGGGCTCGGTCTCCTCGGCGCCGGCCGGCCTCGACTGCGGCGCCACCTGCGCTGGCCCGTTCGACGACGGCTCGGCGGTCACGCTGACCGCGACGCCGGCAGCGGGATCGACGTTCGCCGGCTGGTCCGGAGCGGGCTGCAGCGGAACCGCGACGTGCGCGGTCACGATGGCCGCCGATCAGGCCGTGACCGCGACGTTCACGGCGCTGCCGGCGACGACGACCACCACCGGGCCCACGCCGCCGCCCAAGAAGCACTTCGTGCTCAAGGCCTCACGGCTGAGCATGAAGGCGTTCAAACACTCCGCCCGTCGCGCGACCGCGACCGTCGGTGGCCTGCCCTCGGGCGCCAAGGTCACCGCCACGCTGGTCACCGGTCATCTCACCGTGTCGCGGGTCGCACGCCACGGCCCCCAAGAGCGGCCGCGTGACGCTGAAGTTCACGTTCTCGCGCAGCGCACGCAAGCACCTGGGCCCGGTCAAGCTCAAGCGCGTCACGCTCAAGGTCACGGTCACCCCCAAGGGCGACCGCAGCTCGTCGGCGTCCAGGCATGTGTCCCTGAGACGGGGTTAGCGCACGAGCCCATAGAGTTGCGGCGGTCAGCGCGTACGAGGGGGTCGGATGCCGGATCGGATGGATGTCCCGTTTTGCCGTGCCAACGATCGCGACCTGCGTCTCGACATCTACGAGGCCGATCCGCAGAACGATCGCCGGACGGCGGTCCTGTACGTCCACGGCGGCGGCTGGAAGCGCGGCGACCGCACGATGGCCGCGGGCCACGCGCGGCTGCTCGCCAAGCAGGGCTTCACGACGATCGCGCCCGAGTACCGGCTGCTCGGCGAGTCGCCGTGGCCGGGGATGCTCGACGACGTCCGCGCCGCGATCGCGTGGGTGCGCGACAACGCCGACGACCTCGGCATCGAGCCCGATCGGATCGCGCTGGAGGGCCACAGCGCCGGCGGGCACCTGAGCCTGCTGGCCGCCGGCACCGCCGACGCCGACGGCGCGGTTGCCGCCGTCGCCGCGTTCTACGCACCGACGACGTTTCATGTTGGCGACGGGCGGGGGCACGGCACGACGCCGGCCTCGTCGCTGCTCGGCGACGACGCGACGGAGGAGCAGGCGCGCGACGCCAGCCCGCTGAGCCACGTCTCGCCCGGCTTCCCGCCGACGTTCTTCCTGCACGGCGGCGCCGACCGGATCGTCGTGCCCTCGGCGTCGGTCGTCATGTACGACGCGCTGCGGTCGGCCGGCGTGGAGACCGACCTGCACCTGTACTCCGGCCAGGCCCACGCCTTCGACCGCGTGGACACGATGCGCCAGATCGTCAACCAGGAAGTCGCCCTGTTCTTCCGGCGGATGGTCAGCGACCGCGCCGAGATCGAGCGCCAGATCGCGGCCGAGAACCCGTTCGCGGACGTGCAGGCGTCGTAGCGTCGCTGCCATGCATGTGAACGGCGAGGTAGCCGAAGCGCTGGCGGCCTGCCGGCCGGTGGTGGCCCTGGAGAGCACGATCATCGCCCACGGCCTGCCGCGGCCCGACAACCTGCGCGTCGCGCGCGAGATCGAGGCGGCGGTACGCGACACGGGCGCCGTCCCGGCCACCGTCGCAGTGCTCGGCGGCGAGGTCCATATCGGGCTCGGCGACGCGGCGCTCGAGCATCTGGCCGGCGCCGACGACGTCGCCAAGTGCTCGATCCGCGATCTGGCGGTCGTCTGCGCCCGCGGCGGCGACGGCGCGACGACGGTCGCCGCGACGGCACATCTCGCCGCGCGCGCCGGGATCGAGGTGTTCGCGACCGGCGGGATCGGCGGCGTGCACCGCGACGCGGTGCAGACGTTCGACGAGTCGGCCGACCTCGGCGCGCTGGCCGTCACGCCGATCTGCGTCGTCTGCGCCGGGATCAAGTCGATCCTCGACGTCGGCGCGACGCTCGAACGCCTCGAGACGCTCGGCGTCACGATCGTCGGCTACGCCAGCGACCGTCTGGCCGGCTTCTACCTCACCGACAGCGGCCATCCGGTGCCCTGGCGGGTCGACTCGCCAGGGCAGGCCGCCGCGGTGCTGCGCGCGCGGGCCGACGTCGGCGCTCCGGGCGCGGTCGTCGTCGCCAACCCGCTGCCCGTCGACGAGCAGCTCGACCCGGAGCTGCACGCGCGCGTCCTGGCCGACGCGTTGCGAGCCGCCGACGAACAGGGCATCACCGGCAAGGCGCTGACCCCGTTCCTGCTCGAGCGCTTCCACCGCGAGACCGGCGGCGCGAGCCTGGTGGCCAACACGCGCCTGGTCGTGCGCAACGCGGCGCTGGCCGGGCAGATCGCCGTGGCGCTCGCGCCGTGACGATCGTCGTCGTCGGCGACCTGATGGCCGACATCGTCGCCGCGCACGACACCCCGCTGGCGATCGGCAGCGACACGGCGGCGCGCACGCGGCTGGTCGGCGGTGGCGCTGGCGCCAACGTCGCGGCGTGGCTGGCCCATGCTGGGGCCAGCGTCGCGCTCGTCGGCCGCGTGGGCGACGACCCACTCGCCGCCGTCGCGCTCGGCGGCCTGGACGGCGTCGACCTGCGGGTGGCGCGTGTCGCCGCACAGCGCACCGGGGTCTGCGTCGTGCTCGTCGGCCCCGACGGCGAGCGCACGATGCTTCCCGACGCCGGCGCCAACGCGGGCCTGGCCGCCGACGACCTGCCCGACGACCTGTTCGCCGACGGCAACATCCTCTACGTCTCCGGCTACACGCTGCTGCGCGAGAGTCGCCCGGCGGCGCAGGCCGCGCTGGCGCGTGCCCGTGAGCTCGGGATGCGGACGGTCGTCGATGCCGCGTCGGCGGCGCCGCTGCGCGACGACCCCGGCTTCGCGGCAGCGGTCGGAGAGGTCGACCTGCTGCTGGCCAACGCCGACGAGGCGGCGGTGCTCGGCGACGCGCGCCAGGCGCGCGAGCTCGTCGTCAAGCGCGGCGCCGGCGGCGCGACGTGGACCGACGGGACGGCAACCAGCTCGCATGCGGCGCGGCCGGTGCAGGCCGTCGACACGACCGGTGCCGGCGACGCGTTCGCGGCCGGCTTCCTGACCGCCTGGCCCGGCCCGCCTGACCTGGCGCTCGCCGCCGCCTCGGCGCTGGCGGCGCAGGCCGTGGTGCGGCCCGGAGGGCGGCCCGCTCAGTCCTGAGCGTTGCAGGCGATGCAGTCGACGACGAGGCGCACGTGGATGCGGGTGTGGCCGTGGGTCAGGGCCAGGATCGGGTTCGTTTCGATGAGGTCGTCGTGCAGTTGCCGGCTGACGGTGATGACGAGGCGCGAGCCGACGCGGCGCCCGGTGCCGCTGAGCAGCGGGCCGTGGCCGAACTCGGGGTTCTCGGCGATCGCCGCCCGGTAGACCGGGCCGGTGGCTCGGGCGAGGGTCGTATGACCGGCGAGGCCGGTGCGGCAGTGCCATGAGCCCGCGTACTTCTTCGTCCGGCACGTCAGCACGAACTTGGGCTGGGTCAGGGTGGCCGACGCGCCCGCGCTGTCGACGCGATCGATCTCGACGCCGACGCCGTGGGCGTAGGTCTCATCGTCGCCGTCGTTGGTCACCCAGACGTTCCCGTCCGGCCCCGTCGAGACGCCGGCCGGGTCGCTGTCTGCGGCAAAGGCCAGGGCGCCGTCGATCTCGGTCACCTGCCCGCCGGTCGTGATGCGCCCGATGCCGGCGGCGATGTCGCTGGAGTCGGTGAACCACAGCGCGCCGTCCGGCCCGGCGGCGATGTCGAAGGGGTCGGCCGAGATCGGCAAACCGATGGTGAACAGCTTGACGTCTCCGGCCGGCGTGATCCGTCCGATGGCGCCCGTCGGGGTGGGGCCGAAGGCGAACGAGTTGCCGGCGTGGACCGTGAACCACAGGTTCCCGTCCGGGCCTGCGGCGATATCGAGCGGGTGCTGATGCGCGCCGAGATGCAGCGGGAACTCGGTGATCTGGCCTGCGGTGGAGATGCGCCCGATCGCGGGCGTCGGGCCGGCGTCGGTGAACCACAGGTTCCCGTCGGCGCCCTTGGCGATCGGACCCGGAACGGCGGTCGGCGCCAGGCCGGCCGTGAACTCGGTGATCTGCCCGGCCGGCGTGATCGTGCCGATCGCGCGCGTCTTGCCCTGGTCGGTGAACCACAGGTTGCCGTCGGGTCCGGCGGTGATGTCGCCGGGCACGCTGCCCTTGGGCAGGCCGGTCATGAACTCCGTGACCGCGCCCGTGGTCGCGATCCGGCCGATGGCCGGCGTCGGGGTGCTCGAGTCGTCGGCGCGGTCATCAGCGTCGTCCGGGGCCTCGGTGCCGTCGCCGTCGTCGGTGAACCACAGCGCGCCGTCCGGGCCGGCGGTGATCGAGCGGGGGTCGCTGGCGTTCTGGGCCTGCATGCCGTCGAAGAACTCGGTGATCTCGCCCTGCGGCGTGACCCGGCCGACTCCGGCGTCTCCGACGGTCGTCGGCGACGGCCCCTCGCCGGTGCCCTGGATCGTGCTGCCGGGATCGGCGAACCACAGGTTGCCGTCGGGTCCGGCGACGATCTGGCCGGGCAGCGAGTTGTCCTGAAGGCCGTGGCCGAACCGCGTGACGTGGCCGAGCGACGCCGCGCTCGCGGTGGTCGCCAGCGCCGCGACCGCGGCCACGGCGGTTGCCGCTGTGCGTGTGAACTTCGCCCGTCCGGTCATCTCGCTGCCTCCAGGGTGAACCGCTGTGCCGGTCCAACGACACTGGGTCGCAATTGTTACGCGGCGTCGCCCGCCCTGGGTTTGGACACGCCGACGTGCACGAGTACCGCGAGCACGCGCCGGTGCGCGTCGTCACCCTCGGCGATGTCGAGCTTCTGCAGCACGTGGCGCACGTGCGCCTCGACCGTGCGCTCGCTGAGGAACAGCCGCCGCGCGATGCCGGCGTTCGTCAGTCCCTCGGCCATCAGCGCGAGGACTTCGCGCTCGCGCTCCGACAGTTCCGCCAGCGGCCCCTGCGGCTCGGCTCGGCCGAGCAGGCGTCCCACCACCTGGGGGTCGAGCGCCGAGCCTCCGCGCGCGACGCGCTGCGCGGCATCGAGAAACTCGGCGACCGCGAGCACACGGTCCTTCAGCAGATACCCGAACCCACCGTGGCTGGCCAGCTCGACGACGTGTGCGGTCTCGACGTGTTGCGACAGCACGAGCACGCCGATCTCTGGGTGCAGGTGCTTGATCTCGTGCGCGGCGCGCGCGCCCTCGTCGGTGAACGTCGGCGGCATCCGGACGTCGAGGACGACCAGGTCGGGTCGCTCTCGCGCGACCGCGTCGAGCAGGCCGCTGGTGTCAGCCCGCGACGCGACGATCTCGTGCCCCCCGTCCTCGAACAGCCGGCCGAGCCCTTCGCGCAGCAGCACCTGATCCTCGGCGATCACGACGCGCACGGCAGCTCCGCGGTCAGGGTCGTGCCGGTGTTGCGGCGGCTCTCGATGCGCAGGCTGCCCCCGTGGGCGACGACGCGGTCGCGCAGGCCGTTGAGGCCCGAACCGCCGTCGCGCACCCCGCCGACGCCGTCGTCGGAAACGCTGACGACGAGTTGGCCGTCGCGGCGCGCGGCGCTCACGACAACCGCCGTAGCGCGCGCGTGTTTGATGGCGTTCGTGAGTCCCTCGCACGCGATGAAGTACGCGGCCGCCTCGATCGCCGTCGAATACCGCTCGCCGGTCGTTCGGACCTCGACCGGCAGCGGCGCTCGGCCGGCGAGCTCCCGCAGGGCCGGCTCGAGCCCGGCGTCGAGCTGCGACGGCGGCAAGCCATGGGCGAGCTCTCGCAGTTCTTCGATCGCCATCGTCAGCCCGGCGACCGCGTGATCGAGCCCCGCTCGCGTCTCCTGCGCCGGCGCACGTCCCACGCGATGCTGGACGTGGCGCAGCTGGAGCCCGATCGAGACGAGTCGCTGCTGGGCCCCGTCGTGCAGGTCGCGCTCGATCCGGCGACGCTCGGCGTTGCCGGCGGTGAGGATGCGCGTACGGGAGGCCTCGACCTCGGCGATGTGGCGGCGCAGCTGGACTCGCAGCCGGGCGATCTCGATGGCGAGCCCGCCCGCCTCGACGAGCGTGGTCAGCGGATCGGGTCGCTGCGGACCGGTCGGGCGGTGCAGGACGAGCGCGAGCGGCGCACCGTCGCGCTGCACCGGGGTTCGCCGCCGCGAGTCGCCCGCCGCGTCCTGCACCGGCAGTCCGGCCGAGTTGACGTACATGCCGCTCTCGGGCAGGAAGAACCGCAGCTCGAGCGACGGGTCGTCGAGGAGCTCGCGCAGCAGCGGCTCGATCTCCTCGGGAGCCGCACGCCCGGAACGCAGTTCCTCGAGGAATTGCGCGACGCGCCGCAGGGCGACGTAGCGAGCGCGGCTGAAGCGGCGGTCCACTGCGGTCTGCAGCACGCCGCGCAGCGGTCGGAACGCGACGGCAACGACCAGCGTCGCGACGGCGGTGACCCATGTCGACCCGCCGCCGAGTGCGGTGCCGAGCAGGAGCGCGATCAGCGCATACGCTCCTGCGAGCAGCAGCGTCAGGGTGCCGTAGACGAGCGTGCGCTCGATCGCGACATCGACGTCGTACAGCCGGTAGCGCAGGATCGCGAGCCCAGCGGCCACGGCGAACGCGGTGAAGCTGATGCCGATGATCGCCATGCGTACCTGGAGGCCGCCATGCGGCCATTCAAACCACGTGCACATGTCGATCGCGGCGATCGCTGCAACCACTGCTGCCACGCCGAGCGCCAGCTTCAGCTGCTGGCGCTCATCGCCACTGGAACGCCGCAGCCGATGGACCACCGACGCCGCGCCGAGCGCCATACCGACGACGACGAGAACCCAGCCGGTCGCCTCGAGCGCCTTCAGCGACGCGTGCGTGCCGTCGATGCCGAGCGGGTTGGTCAGCATCGAGAACGGATCCTCCATCCGCCCGGGCAGAAACGCGCCACTGATCGACAGCGCCCCCACCGCGGCGAGGGGCACGGCGAGCGCCAGACGCCACCTCGGGCCCGCGACACGGCCGTCGGGGAAGACCATCAGCGACAGCGCCAGCAGCGCCGCGACCGGCTCGGCGAGCGGCGTCGACGCCCACGCCGCAATCCTCGTCCCCGGGAGGCCGGGATCGACCGTCACGCCGTAGGCCGCCCACTCGTACGCGAACATGCCGGTCGCGGTCAGAACGCCGATTGCGATCAGGATCCAGCCGACGGCGTTGCGCGGGACGCGCGAGATGATCATCGCTCCGACGGTCGCGAAGGCG
The DNA here is from genome assembly GCA_963766605.1 of uncultured Actinomycetes bacterium. Lineage (GTDB taxonomy): Bacteria > Actinomycetota > Thermoleophilia > Solirubrobacterales > Solirubrobacteraceae > AC-49. Next base: position 690,936 of record CAVYAT010000001.1, on the reverse strand, counting down.
AGGCCAAGGATCGAGAATGCGATTCCGCCGACGCCGCCGAACAGGTCGCCGGCCAGCGTGCGATTCCAGTCGAGGGCGATCAACACGACCGAGCCGACCGCGGCCAGCGCCGACAGCACCCAGAGGGCGATGCCGCCCAGCGACACGCGGGAGCCGGCCATCGATCGCATTGTCCCCCTGCGCAGCGCCGACGGCAACGGCGCTGGCGCCTACCGCCCTACGTGCTGGCGCGTAGAGCACGACACGCGCTCGCGCCCGCCCGATCCCGCGCTCGCGCCGATGACGCAGCGCCGGCGCGCTCCTACGGTCTCACCATGACCAGCTCACGCATCAGTCACCGCGCCGGCACGCTGTGCATCGCCGGCGCGCTCACGATCATCGCTGCCAGCATCGCTGCCGGCATCGTCGACGCCTCGAGCGCCGTCTCCCACCACCTATTTCGCTACCCGTTCACGCGTGGCGCGTTCCTCGCGTTCAACATCTACGTCGCGGTCGCGATGGCCGTGCTCTGCGCGGGTGTGCTCGCTCTGCGCCGCGACGCCCTGATCGCCGATTCAGGGCGCGCAGCCACGGCCGGCATCGATTGCGTCGTCGTCGGCGTCGGGCTGCTGGCCGTCCTGCAGCTCATCTCGCTGGCGCTCGTCGACCAGCCGACCAGCAGCACGTCGTCGTCGGTCGTCGACGCGGCGTTCGGGCTCGCGTCTGTGCTTGTCACGGGCGGCATGCTCGTGGCCGGCGTCGCGGTGTCCGGGCGGGCACGGTGGGCCGGACGGATCCGCCACGCCCCACTGGCGTGCGGGCTGCTGTCGGTCGCCGTGATTCCCATTCAGTTCACCGATGTGATCTGGGCCGGCGTCGCGGTGTTCGCGACCGGCTACCTGATCCTCGGCGCAGCGATGCTCGCGGAGCCCCGCCACGTGCCCATGGCGGCGACGGCGACATGAGCAGCGCGCCCACCCCGATCGATCTCGCCCCGCCCCGTGCGGGGCGGGATCGTCCCGTGCTGCGCCGCATGCGGGCCATCGCCGGCCACGTCCACCTCGCGCTCGCCGCGGTGGTCATCGTTGCCGTCTTCGCACAGGTGTACCTGATCGGCGCCTACCTGTTCGGCGTGGGCCAGGGAGCCCTGGACGCGCATCGCAGCGTCGGCTTCATCGCCCACGGGATCGAGGTCCTCGTCCTCGTCGCGGCGCTCGCGGCGTGGCTTCCCCGGACCGACGTCCTGCTGTCGCTCGCGCTCGCGGTCGTCGGCACGGTGCAGATCGCCCTCGCCAGCAGCCACCGCTGGGTCGGCGCCCTGCATCCGCTCGGAGCGCTCGTGGTGTTGACGCTCGCCGCCGCGATCGTCCGTCGGCGACGAGCAGCCCGCCGCGGTCACGTCTGACGTTCACGCGAGCGAGACCGCGCCGATGCGGTCGTTTGGTGTGGCGCTCGTGCCGACGTGGCCGGGCTGGAGGTCGAGCAGCGCGGTCAGAAGCAGCAGCGGGGCGCCGGCGGCCCAGGCTTGGGGCCGTGACGCAGTGGGGTAAGCGACGGGCACCGAGGTGATCGAGGCCGGGTAGCCGGCGAAGACCTCGGGCAGGCGGTGCTCGAAGTAGGGCGCCGCGGCGAGCATCGCGGTGGCGATCTCGGTCGCCGCCTCGTGGTGCCCGTAGCGGGCGAGGCCGGCGACGATGATCGAGCTGTCGTGAGGCCAGACCGTTCCCGTGTGGTAGCCCAGCGGATTGAAACCGGCCTCGGCGGTTCCGAGCGTTCGTATGCCCCACCCCGAGAACAGCTCATCGCCACGGAGTCGTTGCGCAGTCGAGGCGGCCTGGTCGGTGTCGAGGATGCCCGACCACAGCAGGTGCCCGATGTTGGACGTCAGGGAGTCGACCCGACGCTTGTCGCCGTCGAGGGCAAGGGCGTGGGCCTCACGGTCGGGCATCCAGAAGTCCTCGTGAAAGCGCCGGCGCAGGTCGGCGGATCGCGTCTCGAGACGCTCGGCGAGCTGCGGGTCGTCCCAGACGTCGCGAGCGAGCCGGGCCGCGCGTCGCTGCGCGTCGTAGACGTAGCCCTGGATCTCGCAGGTCGCGATCGGTCCACGGGCGAGCGTTCCGTCGGCGAACTGGATCGAATCCCAGCTGTCCTTCCAGCACTGGTTGATCAGGCCGGTCGCCGCGTTGCGGCACCGGTACTCGACGTATCCATCGCCGTCGGCGTCGCCGCTGTCCTCGATCCACGCCAGAGCGGCTCGCGCGTTGGGCTCGAGCTCCGCAACGAGGTCGCTGTCCCCGGTCCAGCGGTGGTACTCATCGAGCAACACCAGGAACAACGGCGTCGCGTCGGCGCTCCCGAAGTACGGTGAGTGCGGCCGTTCGCCCATGGCCGTGAGCTCGCCGAAGCGCAGTTCGTGCAGGATCTTGCCGGGTTCCTGCTCATGGAAGTCGTCGCGCTCGTGGGCCTGACGGGCGGCGAGGACGCGCAGGGTCGTCGCAGCCAGTCCGGGAAGGTAGGGCAGCGCCTGAAGGCTCGTGAGGATGCTGTCGCGGCCGAACAGCGCCATGAACCACGGCAGGCCGGCGGCGGGCAGCGTCGCGTCGTGGGCGATGTCCGGGTGTATCCGCAGGGCCCCGAGATCGGTGAGGCTCGCGCGGTACGTGCGCGCGAGCGCCGCGTTGTCGGTCTCGATGACCGGCGCCTGTGCGAGCCACCGGTCGAGCTCGGCGGTCTTGGAGCGGCTCAGCTCGTCGATCGTGCCGCGCGTACGGCGGTCGGCGAACGTTCCGCCCGGCTGGGCCGCGAACGGCGTGACGGTGAACGTCGTCGACCAGCGCTCGCCGGGAGCGAGGTTCAGCGTGTAGCTGAACCCGTCGCGGCTGACCGTCGCCGGTTGGGTGGTGGCCACCGTCACCGAGCGCTCATAGCTGTCGCGCCGGTAGGCGAAGGTGACCGAGCCGTTGTCATGGTGACTCGAGATGTCGCGGGCCGCGATGGTGCCGTCCTTGACCTCAAACAGGTCGGCGAAATCGGCGTCGACCTCGAGCACAACCTCGACCGAGCTCGTCTCGTGGCGGTGATTGGTGACCGAGATCTCCTCGGCCCAGACGTGGTCGACGAGCCGGTGACGCATCACCGAGCACGGCGCGGCGGCGTCGGGGGGAACGCGCGGGGTCAGGAAGAAGCGCGCCGCGAAATGAATGCTCTGGTCGAGGCCCAGCAGCTCCAGCGGGGTATCGCCGACGCGCAGCGCCCAGCGCGAGATGAAACGTGTGTCGTCGGAAAAGAACCCGTGCTCACGGCCGCCGTCGGGACGCAGATCGCCGAGCCGGTCACCGACGACGAACGTACTGCCATCGAGGACGCTCAGCGTCCGCTCAGACACGAGTGATCTCGATCGTCGAGCCGCCACGAGCGGCGGCCCGGTAGGTCCGCTCATACGCCTCGGCGACGACATCGACATCGCAGTGCTCGGCTATCCAGCGACGACATTCGTGCGCGTCGATCTCGTCCAGGCGCGCGACCGCAGCGCCCATCGCTTCCTCGTCGTCGACGAGGAAGCCGGTGTCACCGTCGACGACCAGTTCGCAGGCCGCTCCCTCGGCAAACGCGATCACCGGCGTGCCGCACGCGAGCGCCTCGGCCATGACCATCCCGAACGGCTCCGCCCATCGGATCGGCATCAGCAATGCGCGCGCGCCGGCGAACAGCGAGCGCTTCACCGCCCCACCGACCTCACCGGCAAATCGCACACGCTCACCATCGATATGGGGAGCGACCTCGCGGGCGAAGAACTCCTGTTGTCCCGGCTGGATCACCCCGGCCAGCACGAGCGGGACCTCGGCCATCCGCGCGGCGGCGATCGCGCGCTGGGGGCCCTTCTCGGGCGTCATCCGGCCGATCCACAGCACGTAGTCGTCCTTGTCCTCTTGCACCGGCCAGGCGAGCACGTCGATCGGATTCGGGATGACGCCGACCGTCGCCAATCCGGCCGGGGCCGCCGACAGCTGTGCCCGGCTGATCGCGACGAGCGCGGCCTTGTGTCCGTGGTGTTCGTAGAACGCCGCCGTGCTCGCCGTGAACTGCCCGTGCAGCGTATGAACAACGGGGAGCTCGATACGGTCCGCCATCGCGAGCGCCGTGAACCCGCAGTGGTCGTGAACCACATCGAATGGAGCACCGCCGGTTCCGGCCTCGATCAGATCGAACGCCCGCGCGACATGGTCAGCCTCGTGCAGTGAGCGCTCGATCTCGTCGGGGTGCGTCACATCGAGCACCGGCACGACCTCGGCGCCGGACACCGACCCGGGAGCGCAGAACAGCGTCACCGTGTGACCCCTGGCCACCAGGGCCTCCGTGAGTCCGCTCACCACCCACTCGACACCGCCGTATCCCTTCGGAGGTACCGCGAGCCAGGGCGGGGCGAGCATCGCCACGCGCAGGGACGGCTCCGTCGACCGATGGTCAAGCGGTTGGGGCAACATCATGCGAGTGCTCCTCACGAGCCTCTCAGAGGGCCACGGTCGCAAGGCAGAGAGGACAGATAGGACCGCGCGAGCGCACGGCCGCGCAGCCAATGGGCGACGCGACCGACCCATCGAGGCTAGCAGCCCTTGTCTACACGGCCGCCAGGGTGTTCGCGGTCGCGGTCGCGGTCGCGCTGGCCTGCGTTCCTTGGAGAACGATCTTCAGGGCCCCGGTGTTGGCGGCGTCGGCGAACGTGTCGTAGGCGGCCATCGTGTCGGCGAGCCCGTAGTGGTGGGTCGCGAACAGCGACGGGTCGAGGCGACCGCTGGTGATCAGCCGCATGAGCTGCGGGATGCTCGACGTGTCGACCAGTCCGGTGGTGATGGTGACGTCTCGCGTCCACAGCTTCTCGAGGTGCAGTGTCGCCGGCTTGCCATGGACACCGATGTTGGCGACGCGGCCGCACGGTCGGATGAGCTCGGTTGCGAGCTCGAACGTCTGTGGCACGCCAACGGCCTCGAAGGCGACGTCGGCGCCGAGGCCGTCGGTGAGCTCCATGACGAGCGGAATCGGGATCGTCCTGGCTGTTGTTGATCGCGATGTCGGCCCCGAATCGTTCTGCGCTGTCGAGCCGGGAGTCGGCGAGATCGATGGCGATGATCCGCCCCGGCGTGTAGAGCCGGGCGGTGAGGATCGCGGCCAGGCCGATCGGTCCCGCGCCGACGATGACGACGGTGTCGCCCGGGGACACCTGGCCATTGAGCACGCCGACCTCGAACGAGGTGGGCAGAATGTCGGCGAGGAACAGGACCTGTTCGTCGCTGAGGTGCTCAGGGACCTTGTAGACGGAGTTGTCGGCGAACGGGACACGGGCGTATTCGGCCTGGAGGCCGTCGATCAGGTGCCCGAAGATCCAGCCGCCGCCGCCGAGGCACTGGCCGTAGCGTCCCTGTTTGCAGAAGCGACAGCTTCCACAGGACGTCACGCACGACATCAGCACGCGGTCGCCGGTCGCGACGGTGCTCACTCCGGGGCCGACCTCTACGACGGTGCCGACCGCTTCGTGCCCGAGCACGGTGCCCGGGGCGGTCTCGGGCACGTCGCCCTTGAGGATGTGCAGGTCGCTGCCGCAGATGGTCGACGTGTCGATCCGGACGATCGCGTCGGTCGGATCGATGATCGTCGGGTCGGGAACGCTGTCCCAGCCACGCTGGCCGGGGCCGTGGTAGACGAGGGCTTTCATGGTGATCTCCGGTTCTGAAGCCGTCTGGTTGCGAAGGCCCGGGGCGTGCGGCGGGTGTGGGACGCCGCCGCACGCCCCAGAGGGCTACGCGACGGTCCGCTTGCGTAGGTTGATCGCCCAGTTGGCGACGGGGAGGATGAACAGGACGCCGCCGATGAGGATCAGGATGATCCCGGCGAGCGTGGCGATCGTGCCGACGACCGACCAGCCCCAGGCGTTGAGCAGCAGGCCGCGCAGGGTCTCGCCCTGGAACAACGCCGTCTTCTGTCCGGCCAGCGTCGCGTTGTTGGGGGCGGCGAGCGACGCCGTGGAGACCTGGGCGTAGGTCTGACCGCCGGCGATCTTGGTCACATGGACGCCGATGAACTTGTTGGCGTACGCCTTGGCCTGGTCGCCGGTGAGGAGCTGCTGGCCGGCGTACTGCTTGACGCCGGGAAGCAGCGCGGGGCTGCCGGCGGGCGGGAAGAAGATCTTCTGCGGGGCGAGCTGGTCGTGGACGACGTTCGTGGCGTAGTTGCCGCCGACGACGGCGAAAACGCCGATCAGCATCATCGCGGCCGCCGCGACGGCCGTGACCATCGTCAGGCTCGTGAGCCGGGCCAGCAGCGGCGAGCGCGGCGCCCGAGGCTTGGCCGGGCTCGGCGTGTGGCCGTTGCCGGTGATGACCACGTCGGGTGTGAGCGTTGCGGGCATGTGATGCCTTTCCGGGGTTCGTGCCGAGTCCAGGACGGCCTCGAGCGACTCACCAAGACTCTGCCCGCGCCGCGCCGGCGATTCATCCGCATCGAACGCGCGATCGCTCTGCGTAGCTTCTGCGGATGGCGCGTACGTGGCAACCCTGCTGTCCGGCGGTTGCGGGCCGCCGTAGGCTGGTCTCATCGCCACGCCGACCACCATCGTTCTCGCCGACGACCACGCGGTCATGCGCAGCGGGCTGCGCATGCTGCTCGAAGCCGAGCCCGACATGGAGGTCGTCGCCGTCGCCGGGGACGTCCCCGACACGCTGCGGGTCGTCGCCGGCCACAAGCCCGATGTCCTGATCCTCGACCTGAACATGCCCGGCGGCCCGAGCCTCGCCGCGATTCCGGCGTTGCGGGTCGCGTCGCCGCAGACACAGATCGTGGTGCTGACGATGCAGCGCGAGCCGGCCTATGCTCGTGAGGCGCTGCGCGCCGGCGCGCTCGGATACGTGCTCAAGGCAGCGGCGGACATCGAACTCGTCGCGGCCGTTCGCGGGGTGGCTCAGGGGCGCGGGTATCTCAACCCGGAGCTCGCCGCGGGCGCCGTCGCGTCCGCTCTGCCCGAGCGCGGCGAGGTCGGACACCTGACCGCGCGCGAGCTGGAGATCCTCGGACTCATCGCGCACGGGCACACGAACGGCGAGATCGCGGCCCAGCTCGTGCTCAGCGTACGCACGGTCGAGTCCCACCGGCTGCACATCCTGCAGAAGCTCGACCTCACCAGCCGTGCCGAGCTCGTCCGCTACGCGCTCGATCACGGGCTGATCGAGACCTCGGTCTCCTAGGCCAGGCGCAGCGGAAGAACCACACGGACCGTCGTACCCTGCGCGGTCGAGCCCACCGAGAACTCCCCATCGGCGAGCGCCGCCCGTTCGCGCATCCCGGTGAGACCGAACCCGGCGGCCGCGGCCTCCGGGTCGAAGCCGACTCCGTCGTCAGCGATCACGATGTCGACGTCGTCGGCGCATCGGGTGATGTCGATATCGACCCGTGTCGCGCCGGCGTGCTTGACGACGTTGGTCAGCGACTCCTGGACGAGCCGGTAGATCGTGCTCTCGAGGTCGGGGTGCAACCGCGGCGCATCGTCGCCCAGCACCACCCGCGCTTCCACGATCAGTCCCTGCAGCGCGGCGGTGCGGTCGCCGAGCGCCTCGACGGCGGCTGCGAGCCCGATGTCGTCGAGCGACGCCGGCCGCAACTCGGTGATGAGCGAGTGGAGGCTGTCCATCTCCTGGTCGAGTTGCGCGAGCGAGACGTCGACCGCGCCCTGGAGGCGCTGGGGGTTGTCCGACCGCCGAGCCGCCGAGAGCAGAACGCGCAGGCTCGCAAGCCCCTGCAACGTCTCGTCGTGCAGCTCGCGCGCCCAGCGGCGGCGCTCCTGCTCGGTCGCCTCGACGCTGTGGCGCAGGCGGTCGGCGTCGACGCTCTGGCTGCTGGCGATCGCGATCGCCGCGCTGGCCGCGAACGACGTCAGCAGCTCTGTGTCGCGGACGTCGAACTCGCGGTGAGGGCCGGCACGGTCAAACGCCTCCAGCACGCCGACGTCACGGCCGCGGAAGATCAAGGGGACGAACAGCCCGGTCGTTGGCTGTACGTCGAGCGCCCCCGCGGGCAGCCGCAGCCGGTCCGACACGTCGGCCAGTACCTCCGACCGGCCCGTGTCGAGCACGCGCTCGGCGACCGAGTCGCTCAGTTCCAGGCGGGTCCCGGCCAGACCGGGCGACAACTCGCCGGCCGTCGCCGCGACGACGAGCCCGTCGCCCTCGCGCACCAGGATCACCATCGCACGGGCTCCGACCAGCGCCCTTCCGCGGTTGACGATCAGCTCGAGCACCCGTCCGGAGTCGGTCTCGCCGCCGACCGCCAGCGCGATGTCCACGGTCGCCTGCAGCCGGCTGACCGCCTGCTCGAGCTCATCGCGGCGCTGTTCGGCCCGCGCTGCGACCCGGGCGGTATCGATGGCGATAGCCGCCCACTCCGCGAGCACGAGCGCGATCTCCCGGTCGGCCGCATCGAACTCGCCGTGTGTCTTGTCGGTCAGGTGCAGGCTGCCCCACCTCTCACCGCCGATCGTCACCGGGACGGCGACCGAGATGTCGGTGGACACCGCATCGATGTCCGAAGCCGCGAACCGCGCCGCGCCGCAGCCGGTCAGCTCTCGCGCGAGGCCGAGAAACTCGGCCAGCGCCTCGTCGACCCCCAGCCCCGCCAACAGCGCCCGGCGGGCATCGAGCAACCGGCGTAGCCGATCCGCATCGAGAGCCGAGCCAGGCACAGTCACGCAACCATACGACGCCGGCCGCGGCCCGCCATCTCAGTAGTTGCCACGGACGGCCGCTCGCCGGTTGCCCCGGATGACGCGCGATCTTCCCGCGCCTAGCGTGTGGACATGCCTGCAACCACTCCACAGCCACTGCGCGTCGTCATCGCCGGTGGTGGTGTCGCTGCGCTCGAAGCGACGCTCGCGCTGCGCGAGCTGGCCGGCGACCGCGTCGCGGTGACCGTCGTCGCTCCCGACGACGACTTCGTGTATCGGCCGATGACCGTGCGCGAACCGTTCGGGTACGGCGCCGCGCGACGCCACGATCTGGGGGAGGTCGTGGCCGATGCGCGTGCGACGCTCATCACCGACCGGTTCGCCTGGGTGGACCCGACACGCCAGATCGCCCACACCGACTCCGGCCGTGAGCTGGCCTACGACGCGCTGATCCTCGCCGTCGGTGCCCGCCAATACGCGCGCCACCCACATGCCCTGACGATCGACGATCGCCACCTCGACGAACAGCTCCACGGCCTGGTCCAGGACATCGAAGGAGGCTTCGTACGCCGCGTGGCGTTCGTGGTTCCCGGCGGGGCGTCGTGGCCGCTACCGATCTACGAGCTGGCCCTGATGAGCGCGCAACGCGCCTTCGAGACCAGCGCTGACCTCGCGGTGACGATCATCACCCCGGAGGATGCGCCGCTGGCGATCTTCGGACTCGGCGCGAGCGCCGGGATGACGAAGCTCCTCGACGACGCGGGTATCACGACGATCACGTCGGCCTACGCCGAGGTCCCCGAGCCAGGGCAGGTCGTCGTCTCGCCGCGCAACCGGTGCATGACCTTCGATCGGATCGTCGCCTTGCCTGAACTCAGGGGCCCAGCGATTCGTGGGCTCGCCTGCGACGGCCAGGGCTTCGTTCCGGTCGACCCGTACGGGCACGTTCGCGGGGTCGACCAGATCTTCGCCGCCGGCGACGGCACCGACTTCGCGGTCAAGCACGGGGGCATCGCGGCACAACAGGCCGTCACAGTGGCGCTGAGCGTCGCCGCGCTGGCCGGAGCTCCCGTCGAGCCGGCGCCGTTTCACCCTGACATCCGGGGTCTCGTCCTGACTGGGGGCAAGCCGCGTTACCTCAGCGCGATGTTGGTCGGCGGGCACGGCTTCAGCTCACAGATCAGCGAAGCACCGACATGGTCGCCGCCGTTCAAGATCGCGGCGAAGTATCTCGCCCCGTATCTCCAGCAGCGCGATCCGGCCACGACATGACCGAGGCACGAATCCGACGGGTGCTGCGAACCGATCTGGCGGCCATCGAACGGCTGTTGGGCGGGCTGTCGGAGGACGCGCGCTACCGGCGCTGGTTCTCGGCGGCCGAGATCGACCTCCCAGCTGCGGCACGCTGGGCGATCAATCCACCGGGCGGCCTTGGGCTTGTCGCCGTCGTCGGCGACGAGATCGTCGGACACGGGGCGCTCGTGTCCAACGGCGCCGGTCATGCGGAGGTTGCGTTCGAGGTCGCCGAACCGTGGCGGCGTCACGGCATCGCCACGCGACTGTTGCAGGCGCTCGAGCATGAAGCAGACGAGCTGGGCATCAAGACGCTCGAGGCTGACGTCCTGTCCTTCAACGCAGACATGCTCGCGCTGTTCGCCCACCAGACCGGCGGCACGCGCAGCAGAGATGGCTCCGTGGTTCACGTGACGTTCCCGGCGCGGGCGCTGCCGCTTGCACTGTAGAGTCCGTTTGCCAGGGCCACTTCAGCGCTCCTGCGAAGCGACTTCGCGCAGAGCACCGCCGGCCACACGCCGGACGGCGAACTCACGGACAGTTTCGTCCCAGCGACGGGAGAGCCGTCCCGATAGAGCGGTCGGATGCCGTGATCTGTTGATCCGCGCTCGGAAAGCTCACCAACATGCAGACCACGCTCACGATCAGCGAGGGCGATCAGCTGTGATCGACGACGACGCGATCCGCATCGTGGTCTCGCGCTTGTCGCGACCGCACGCCTCCGGCGGGAAGGTCATCGAACGCGCCGCGATCCTCGCGGAGGGCACCGACTCGGCGGCCGTCCTGACATGGATCGTCGCTCATGACGGTCATCCCGAGGACCCCGCTCCCAACGTCGTCTCCGGTCTGCACAACGCCGGACGTCACGACAGCAACCGGGCGGCTGCGCGGACGCCGCTGCGCTACGTGCTACCTCCGGGCGCGCTGTCATGAGCGTCGAGAGCAGGCCGACGATCACCGCCGCGCTCGCCGACGGCCCGCTGCGCGGTAAGCGCATCGAGGCCGACGTGACCGAGGGCCGCCCGCCCAAGGTCCTCGACGTACCTGCGGTCGACGGCACGACATGCCGCTATTGCCTCGCAGACCTGAATCAAAATGGCTCGTCGGCGCGGTACACGTTCCTGTACCACGTCTGATTCGATCAGGTGATCCGTACCGGCGTCCCTGGGCGTTCGTCGCGGCCGACGGTGCGTACGAGCCAGTCGATGCTCTTGTTGGCCAAGCGGATGCATCCGTGGCTACGGGCGGATCCGAGTGGGTCAACCAGGCTGGCGCCGCCACGGCCGTGGATGCCGACCGTCGCGTCGCCCCCATCGAACTCCCGCAGCACCCTGCTGTGACCGCTCAGGGTGAGGACCAGGGTCCCGGTGTCCACACACGGCACGTTCGCCTCGTACTGCGCGTCTTCCCTCGACGCGTCGAACCGGTCGTCCCGGCGCCGATCGTCACCGGCTGAGCGGGGGCGATGTCGCGCGCTGCGGGAACCGGTTGGATGGTGATCCGCCGCCCCGGGTGGGGCGGCGGCGGTGCTGGACCTACGTGCCGGGAGTGTGGATCTCGGTCCCGGACGGTGCGAGCGCGTACCACGGGGCACCGAACTGGTTGAGCGCCTGGCCGCTGATCTGGCCGCGCGCCCGATCGGGTGCGTAGTAGTAGAGCGGGTGACCGGCGTAGGTCACCTCGCTGGAACCGTCGCGACGCTTCGTGGTCCCGATCAGCTGGGGCGAGACGCCCTTGCCGCCCACGGGCTGGCCGTTGGTCGTGTAGGGCGGCCACAGGCTCGCGCAGGCGCCATAACAGACGCTCATGGTGCCCTTGTCGATGACGAAGTCGTAGAGCGTGCGGCCCTTGGCATCGACGATGATCTTGCCGAGCTTCGGATTGGTGATCACGCGCAGGGGGGCGCCGCCTGATGCTGCTGGGGCATCCGCGGATCCCGATCCTGCGCTCGCGCCGCCGCAGCCGGCGATGACGAGCGCCACTCCGGCGAGCGAGATGGTGAGGAAGTTCCGTTTGGTCATTGTGTGAGTTCCTTATGGGGGGTCGGAAGATGCCGTAGCGCGCCGTGCGACAGGGCACGCAGCGCGAGGAAGGCCGAGAGAAGGGCGATGGCGGCGACGTCGAGGACGATCGAAAGCACGATCGCGCTGCGGTAGCCGACCTCCATGAACCCGAACAGGCCCACGTTCTCGCTGGCCAGCAGGCCGGCGAGCGTCCCGGCACCGATGCCGATGCCGGCGAGCGCCAGGAGGGTGTGCAGGCGATCGCCGTACCTGCTCGTCAGGCGCCGGAGCGGAAGCATGAGCCCGACGGCGATCACCGTCGCCCCGATGAAGTCGAGCGCGAACAGCGTCCCGATCGTGGGCACCGCTCGGTAGTAGTCGACGTAGTACTGCTCGATGTGATCGACGCCGACCGCCAGGACCGCGAGCGCGCCGAAGTAGCGCGTCAGAGTTGTTGTGCGAGACGGCGCGACCGAATGGGTTCCGTTCATCGGATCACCCCTTTGGTTGCATGTGGAGTTGATGTCCCACGGAGCGTAGTACTACAAGGCATAGTAGATGTGTGCGATCCACTACACTGTGTCGTAGTGAGTCCGAGGCCTGAGATCCCGCCTGAGCTGCACGAGCTCGAGGCCGAGGTGATGGAAGACGTGTGGAACCGTGGCGACGAGGTGGCTGTGCGCGAGGTCATGGAGGCGCTCAACCGCCGGACGAAGAAGCCACGTGCCTACACGACGTACATGACGATCCTCGGCCGGCTTCACGCGAAGGGGCTGGTGGAGCGCCGGCGTGAGGGCAAGACGGACCTCTACCGGTCGGCGTACACGCGTGAGGAATACGCCGACCTGCGCGCCCAGGCAGGCGTTGACTCGCTTGTCGAGCAGTACGGCGACGCCGCCCTGAGCCATTTCGCCCGCCAGATGGCGCGCTTGGACCCCGACCGCCGCCGGCAACTCCAGCGTCTTGCGCGCGACAAGTGACATCCACGCGACGCGCCATGCGCCGAGGCTCGTGTTCGGGCTTCAGATGGCGCTTGGCGCGGCTGGGCTGACCGCGGCGACGGCGGCTGTCGCCGCTGCCGCCGGCTCGGTGCATCACGACCAGCATTCGGCGCACGAGGTCCTCGTGTTCGGGACTCGGTTCACGTATCCGGCTGTCAACGTTGCGGCTGCGCTGCTGCTCCTGTTGGCCGGGCTCGGGCTCGTGGTGTTGCTGACCGCTGCCGTGTCGTGCGCGCGGCAGGTCCGCGCCTACCGGTATTTCGTCAACGATGTGCCAGTGCTTGGCGAGCTGCCGGGGCATCCGAACGTGACGGTGATCGCGGACCAGACCGTGCAGGCGTTCTGCGCCGGATACCTGCGGCCGCGCATCTACATCTCAGCCGGAGCCGTCGGCATGCTCACGCCCGAGGAGCTCGACGCCGTCCTCGTCCACGAGCAGCACCACCGCAACGCACGTGACCCGCTGCGCCTGGCCGGCGCACGCATCCTCAACCAGGCCCTGTTCTTCCTGCCGGCACTCAGCCCTCTGAGCGATCACTACGCGGACCTTGCTGAGATGCGCGCCGACGACACGGCGATCCGTGCCGCCGCGGGCGACCGGGCCCCGCTGGCCTCGGCGCTGCTGAGGTTCGACGCCGCGGCGCCCGACGGCTCGGCGGGCATCTCCGCCGACCGCGTCGACTCATTGCTCGGCGTCCCGTCGCACAAGCCGCTCCCGATGGCACTGATCGCAGCGTCGGTCGCCGCCCTCACCGTCGTGATCGTGCTCACCTGGCGCGCGAGCGTCGTGGCGTCGGCGAACACGACGTTCAACCTGCCGCTGCTCTCCTCACAACCGTGCATGCTGCTGCTCGCGCTGATACCCGCGGTCGCCTTCCTCGGCAGCATCGCCGGTCGCCGCGTGCGGCGCTCTGGCTCGTGATCCGCCGAACCCTCGGCCGAGCGGAGGGGGCGGGATTCGAACCGGTTTGCCGGTGGGTTGGTCGCTCCGCGGGCGCGCCGGGGCTCTCAGCGCGTGCGCCTACGGATGCCGTCGTCGACGGCGGCGACCGCCGAGACGTACGCGACGTGCGTGCCGACGCTCGTGGCCAGCACGTCGGCCGGCCATCGCCACGGCGGCGGGGTGCGCCCCAGCAGCGGAAACAGCGTCAGCGTCGCGCTCATCAGCGTGCCGCCGAACACCGCGCTCGCCCACGGCTCGCTCACGTGGCGGCGAAGCACTCCGTGCCAGAGACCGAACGCGGAGCCGTAGCTCCAACGCAGGATCAACCCCAACTCGTGCTCCTCGCGCGCGGTCACGCCCGGGAGGTGCATCACCGACGCCACGATCTGGCCGGGCACGAGCGAGTCGTCGTAGTCCAGCGGCCCCTGGACGCGACGCCGTACGCGCCGCTCGGCGGCGTAGGCGAGCGTCATCGTGGCGGTGCCGACCGTCCCCGCAAGCACGCTTCTCGCCGGCCACGCGATGGCCATGCCGTCATTCAACCGGAGATTGACATGCACCGTCCCGCAACCTGGGACTCTGGGCGGTCACGCGCTTTCGGTGCGGGTCCGTTGCGCGAGATCGCCGATACGAGCTTCGACCGCCCGCAGCTCGGCCTGCAGTGCTGCCAGTTCGGCATGCACGGACTGATCGGGAGCGGACCCGGGAGGTGCCTCAGGCGACCGCGCCGGTTCGTCGAACTGGAACAGGTCGGCGAGCGAGCCGGCCAGCACGCCGAGAACGGCGACGCCCGTGAACATGATTGCGATCCCCGCGAATCGGCCGGCGGTGGTGTGCGGGACGATGTCCCCGTAGCCGACGGTCGTGAGCGTCACGACGCCCCACCACAGCGCATCTCCGATGGTCGCGAACCCGGAGTTGGTTGCGTGCTCGGCCTGGTAGGCCGCCAGCGAGCAGATCACGGTGACCGAAGCTGCCACCAGCGCGACCTTGCCCAGGCGCTGGGCAAAACGCCGTAGCCCGGCCGTCGCCAGCAGGACGCGGGTCAGGCGTCCCAACCGGGCGAGCAGGAGGATCGCCGAGCCACCGCTGGCCCCGGGGAGTAGGTAGAAGGGAAAGGTGAAGACGACGATCGCCAGGTCGATCCGTCCGTGGCGCTCACGGAGGTAGCCCGGCACGATGCGCAGTTGGACAACGAGGTCGATCAGGAACACGACCCAGGAGCCGACGCCGATGACGACCTGGACCCACTCGGCGTCCGGCGAGTTGACAAACAGCGGGATGACCGCGGCGAGGATGATCGGCAGGTTCCAGCGCGACTGCCATCGTTCGCGGGCAAGGACCTGCTCAGGAGTCAGCGACGCCGACGCACCGGACATCCCTGTCACGTTCGCCGCGCCGCTGCGCCATCCTCTCGACGCTGGCTGGACGGTCCCCAAGCTCTGCGCGGGGCGTCGCGAGGATGTCGCGATCGATCACCCGGGGCGGGGGATGTGGCAACCATCCGTGGGTGCTTTCATCCGCTCGACGGAACTACAGAGCTGAGCGGATGAGCGTATACGACGTGATCGTGATCGGCAGTGGCGCGGGAGGTGGCACGCTCGTGCATCGCCTCGCGCCCTCGGGCAAGCGGATCCTGCTGCTCGAGCGCGGCGACTGGCTTCCGCGCGAGCCACACAACTGGCGCGCTGAGGACGTGTTCGTCGACGGCCGCTACATCTCGCGCGACACCTGGTACTACGCCGACGGCTCGCCGTTCCAACCGCAGGTGCATTACTTCGTCGGCGGGGCGACGAAGCTCTACGGCGCTGCGCTCTACCGCCTGCGCGCGGAGGACTTCGGCGAACTTGTCCACGCCGACGGCATCTCGCCGGCGTGGCCGATCGGCTACGACGAGATGGAGCCGTATTACACCGCCGCCGAGCAGCTCTACCAGGTGCACGGCGCGCGCGGGGAGGACCCGACAGAGCCGCCGTCGAGTGCGCCGTACCCGTTCCGCGCGGTCAGCCACGAGCCCCGCATCCAGCAGCTCTCGGACGACCTCGCGGCCAAGGGACTGCATCCGTTCCACGCCCCCTGCGGGATCCTCGTCGACGAGAGCAACATGCCGTTCAGCCGCTGCGTACGCTGCGACAACTGCGACGGCTTCCCGTGCCTCGTGCACGCGAAGTCCGACGCCGGTGTGATCAGCGTCCGCCCGGCGCTCGAGCACCCGAACGTCACGCTGCTCACCAACGCCACCGCGCAGCGGCTCGTGACCAACGATGCCGGCACCGAGGTCACGGGCGTCGTCGTCGATCTCGGCGACCGCACGGAGACGTTCGAGGGCGGCATCGTCGTCGTGTCGTGCGGCGCCGCGAACAGCGCGAAGTTGCTGCTCGCATCGTCCACCGACAAGCACCCACGCGGACTGGCCAACGGCTCCGACCAGGTCGGCCGCAACTACATGTTCCACAACAGCCAGGCGGTGCTCGCACTGTCCAAGGAAGAGAACCCGACCGTGTTCCAGAAGACGCTGGGGGTCAACGACTTCTACTTCTCGGGTCCGGACTACGACTACCCGATGGGCAATATCCAGATGGTCGGCAAGTCGCAGGCATCGATGTTCCGCGGCGAGAAGCCCGGCGAGACGCTGTTCGCGCCAACTTGGACGCTGCACGACGTCGCCCGCCACGCAGTCGACTTCTGGCTCTCGACCGAGGACCTGCCGCTCGCGGACAATCGGGTCACACTCGCACGCGACGGCAACATCCAGCTCAGCTACGCAGCCAGCAACGAGGAACCCAAGCAGCGGTTGTACCACCAGCTCCGCGAGATGCTCGACGACCTCGGGATGCACCGCGGGCACCTGCTGCCCCACCACGCGTACCTCAAGAACGAGATCCCGGTGGCCGGCGTCGCCCACCAGGCCGGCACGTGCCGATTCGGCACGGACCCAGCCACGTCGGTCCTGGACGAGCGCTGTCGCGCTCACGAGCTCGACAACCTGTATGTGGTCGACACGAGCTGTTTTCCCAGCATCGGCGCCGTGAACCCGGCGCTGACCGCGATGGCCAACGCGCTGCGTGTCGGTGACCACTTGCTGGAGCGCATGGGCGCGTGACGGCCGACCTGACGGAGGGGTCGGGATTCGGACCGGCGGTCCGCTACCTCTGCCGGGTTCGGGACATATTTCGGGACACGTGATCCCACCGATACGTCGCGAGGCGCGCGTGCGAACGATCCGGGCTCACAGGGCGCTCCTCTAGTCGCAAGGGTTGCGTAGACGATATGAATTCCGGGCGTGACTCGTCTGGAAACCTCGTAGCCACCGGCGTTCGGAAGGAGCGGCGTTGTGAGCGATCAGTTGAGGCAGGCCGAATCGGGTGTCCTGGGATGGATCGACAGGGACGTCACGGGGCCGATGCGTGACTTCCAGGACCCCAGCCAGGAGTGGCGACGGCTGTTCTCCGAGCTCTACGGGACGTTCTTGCTCGTGCTCGTCGCCGCCGGCGGCGGGATGATGGGCCAGGCGTTCCCGAACACGATCAGCCGCACCGCCGCGGTCGTCGCCCCGGGCCTGATGGTGATGGGGATCATCCTGTTCATGGGCAAGGTGTCCGGAGCACACCTCAACCCCGCGGTCAGCATTGCGTTCGCGGCGCGCGGCGACTTCCCATGGCGACGCGTACCCGGCTACATCATCATCCAGCTCATCGGCGCCACGCTCGCCGCGCTGTTTCTGTACGAGGTCGTCGACGTGTCCGCGCAGTACGGCTCGAACTACGTGGCCGGCGGCTACTCTGGCGGCCAGGGCTACCTCATGGAAGCAGTACTCACCTTGGGCCTGCTCAGCGTCATCCTCGGGACCGCATCCGGTGCCCAGAACATCGGCATCTTCGGCGCGCTCGGCGTCGGCGCCTACATCGCGCTCGCCGGCCTGTGGGGCAGCCCGATCTCCGGAGCATCGATGAACCCCGGGCGCACGTTCGGCCCCGACCTCGTAAGCGGCAAATTCACCGACTACTGGGTCTACGTTGCCGGGCCGCTGACCGGCGCGCTGATCGCCGTCGCCTTCGCCTACGTCCTGCGAGGCCCCGGCGGCGGCGCCGCCGGATCCGGAGCCGCCCAAGGCGACCTCGAGACTGAGGTGAGACGACCAGGCCAAACCTGACGAGGGGGCGGCATTCGAACCCGCGGTCTGCTTGCACGGACTCCGGTTTCAAGACCTTGGATCGCTGACTGCCACGTCGCGGCGAGGCTGCGCCGTAGCATCCCGCCGTGGCACTGATCCTGCTCGCCGAGGACGATGAGGGCATCCGCGTCCCGCTCGTGCGCGCGCTGGAGCGTGAGGGCTACGACGTCGAAGCCGTCGCCAGCGGCCGCGACGCTGTCGCGGCGGGGATCGGTGGTGACCACGATCTGCTGCTGCTCGACATCGGCATGCCGGGGGTCGACGGACTCGAGGTCTGTCGCCGGGTGCGTGAGGGGCGCCCGGCGGTGCCGATCGTGTTCCTGACCGCGCGCCAGGGTGAGCGTGACGCCGTCGGCGGCCTCGACGCCGGCGCCGACGACTACGTCACCAAGCCGTTTCGCCTCGCTGAGCTTCTCGCCCGCGTGCGCTCGCAGCTTCGACGGGCCACCGCTGAGCGCTTCGGCGCCGGTGCTGTGACGGTCGACGTCGCGGCGCGCCGCGCGTGGCGGGCCGACGAGGAGCTCGAGCTGTCGCCCAAGGAGTTCGACCTGCTCGCTCTGCTCGTCCGTGAGGCCGGCCGCGTCGTCACGCGCGAACGGATCATGTCCGAGGTCTGGGACGAGAATTGGTTCGGCTCGACGAAGACGCTCGACATGCACGTCTCGTGGCTGCGCCGCAAGCTCGGGGACGAGGCGCGTCGGTTGGTGACTGTTCGCGGCGTCGGCCTGCGATTCGAGCCCTGAGCGGCCACGATGCGCAGTCGGCTTGTCCTCTCGACCGCCGCGATCGCGCTTGCCGCGGTGATCATTCTCGGCGTCCCGCTCGGCGCGGTCGAGGCGGCGCGGCTGCACCAGGAGACGACGAGCCGACTGGAGCGCGAGGCCGACGCTGTCGCCAGCGCGATCGACGATCGACTCGAACGACACGACGCGATCACGCCGGCGCTGTTGCGCCGTTTCATCCCGGCACACCATCGCGCCACGGTCACGACGCGGGACGGTGCGCAGGTGACCACCGGTCCGTCGCTCGGTGGGGCGATCCTCTCCGCGCGCTCGGGGTCGGCGCTGGAGGCGACGGTGTCGGCTCAGGCGCCGATCACGGAGCTCAACCACCGCCTTTACCGCGAGTGGCTGCTGATCGCTGCGCTCGGCATCGCCGCCGTGGTGACCGCGGTTGGCCTGGCGCTGCTTCAGGCCCGGCGCCTGGCACGGCCGTTGGAGGCGATCGCTCGGCGCTCGGAGCAGTTGGGGGATGGCGACTTCTCGGTCCGCGCCGGAACGTTCGACATTCCGGAGATCGACGCGATCGCCCGCGGGCTCGATAGCAGCGCCGAGCGGATCGCAGAGCTCGTCGCGCGCGAGCGCGAGGTCTCGGCCAACGTCTCCCATCAGCTGCGCACGCCGCTCACCGCGCTGCGCCTACGGATTGAAGCGGCCGAAGCGGCCGATGACGCCGCCGACCGCGACGAGCAGCTGACCGCCGCCGCGAGCGAGGTTGACCGCCTTGAGGCGACGATCGCCGACCTCCTCGCCTACGCACGTCAAGCGGATGCGGACCGTCCCGAGGTCGTGAACCTTGGGGTCGTGGTGCACGAGCACGCAGAGCGCTGGCGGCCGCTGTTGGCGAGGGCGCGGCGCGCGTTCGAGGTCACCACCGACAAGAACGCACTCGTTCGCGCGTCGCGCGGTACGGTTGGCCAGATCATCGATGTCCTGCTCGACAACGCGTTGCGCCACGGCGCCGGCGCGGTCGCGGTCAGTGTGCGTCTCGACGGCCGTGCGGCGATCGTCATCGTCACGGACGCCGGACCCGGCATCGCGCCGGACGCAGCGGAGCGGATCTTCGAGCGCGGGGCGTCGCAGGCCGGTGGCACGGGGATCGGGCTGCACCTGGCGCGCGCGCTCGCTGAGGCCGATCATGGCAACCTGCGCGCGCTCCCCGGGCCGGGCGCACGGTTCGAGCTGCGCCTGGCGCAGGTCGCGTCCTAGCGACGGTTGGCGTCGGTCGCCATCAGCCATAGCGCGAGCTTCGGGCAGCCGCCGACGGCGCGCCGGGCGTGCCCGAGCAGGTGCTCGGGGACAGGCCCCTGATCGATGATCGGATAGCCCCACTCGTCGAGCTCGACCCACTCCGGGAACAGCTCGGCACACACGCCGTGCCCCGAGCAGGCGATCGGGTCGATGACCAGGCGCTGTTGCTCGCTCATGCCGCGTTTCGCTGCGCCGCCGGATCGCGGCTCAGGGTCAGGGTCGGAATCCGGCGGCAGGCCGAGCACGGCCCGTGGGCCGCGTGATCGGCCAGCTCCTGCGCGAACACGTCGGTCCCGCTGCGCAGGAAGCGCACTGCGCCGTCGGGGAGGCTGCACGCGCCGCGCCCCACGACGGCGCGGCTCCAGTGCTGCAGGCGCTCATGAGCGTCGGCCGGTGCGCGACCGCCCGCCATCGCGCCGATCAGCCCGGCGAGTGCCGGCAGGCCATTGGAGCACGGCCCACACTGTCGGGCGCTCTGCGCTGACAGCCACCCAACGACGCGGTCGAGCTCGAGGATCGGGCACGCTGACGCCCCGAGGGCGACGATGACGCCGGCCCCGAGCCCACCCCCGAACCGGCTCAGCGCCGCGTCGTCGAGCGTCACGCGGTCGACGGCGTCGTCAGGCAGCCAGACCCCATGGAAGCCGCCGACCAGCACCGCGCGGACGGGCTCCAACAGCTCGGCGTCGTCGAGCGCCGCGCGCAACGGCAGGCCGCACGGGATCTCGCGCACTCCGGCGCGGCGCACCGCGCCCGCCACCGTGACCAGCGCCGAGCCGGGGTGGGCGGCCGGCCCGACTTCGCGGAACCACTGCGGGCCATGGCGGTGGATCAGCGCGATGTGGGCGAACGTCTCCGGGTTGTGGACGAGCGTCGGCCGGCCGCGCAGCCCGCGCTCGAACGGCCGTGGCCCGCTGGTCGGAAGGCACGGTCCGCCGTTCAGGTGGTTGATGAGCGCCGTCTCCTCGCCGGACAGGTGCGTGACCGGGGCGTGGGCGACCTTGATGCCGCGGCGGCGGCGCTCGGACACCGCGCGGCGAACCGAGCGCAGCGCCGGTTGGGCGTCGCCGGGGACGGCGACGACGATCGATCGTGCCCCGACCGCCTCGGCCGCCGCGATCGCGCCGTCGAGCACCAGGTGTGGCGCGAGGTGCAGGAGGACGCGGTCCTTGGTGCTCATCGGCTCGCCCTCGGCGCCGTTGACGAGCACGATGCGCGGCCCGCGCCGGTCGGCGACGCTGCGCAGCTTGCGCCCGGCCGGGAACGACGCGCCACCGCGGCCGCGCAGGCCGGACTGATCGACGGCGTCGATCAGTCCCGCCGTCACCCGCGGCAGGACGCCGTGTGCGCGCTCGTGCTCGTGCAGCGACAGCGCGCGGTCGGCGCGCAGGCCGGTCAGCAATCGCGGAAGCGTCACGGGCCGCCTGCGACCGGTGTGACGCGGACGCGTCCGGACACGTTCTGCCCGTCGATCGCCATCCCGATGTCGAGACTCAGCGCGCGGCCGGCGGCGTCGCCGACCACGGACCGGATGTGGCCGCCATTGAGCGCCTCGACCCGGCCGGCGAACCGACTCGGGTGCGCCGCCGACCCGAGGCGCACGGCGCTGCGCGTGAGCTGCACGCCGCCGTCGTCGATCGGACTCCCGCCGAGCCGGACTCGCAGCAGCCGGTCGTGGCCAGTGTCGACGTGCAGGTTCAGGTCGACGACCGCCATGCCGCCCGCGCTCGTGCCGGTCTTCATGACTCCCGCGACCCGTCCCGAGTACGGCCGCAACGGGACGTTCGCCGCCCGGGCCCGTGCCGTCGGCGGCCCGATGGGGGCGAGCGCCCGGTGGGGCGCAAACGCGCTCAGCACGCTGCTCGGCGTGCCGGCGCGGCGAGCCCAGCCCTTGGCCAGCGGGCCCTGGTTGGCCCACAGCGATGCGACAAGAACCGCGAGCGCCGCGGCCGAGGCGGTCCAGGTACGGGTTCGTACCGACACGCGCGGGGCAGCCAGCCGGCCGGCCAGCGCGGCGAGGACCGCGGCGACGCAGCCGATCGTCAGCAGCTGCATCCACGCCGTGCGTGCGTCCGACCCGCTGCCGAGCCCGTGCAGGAGCGCGACCGGCCAGCACGCGTACGCGCACCAGTGCACGCCCAGCCACGTGCGGTAGCCGAGGCGGCGGCGCGCGAGGCTCGTCACGACGACCGCCAGCAGCAGGTCGGCCGCGATTGCGCCGAGTCCAACCCACAGCGGCCGGTAGCTGGTCGCAAACGGGACGACCGCCGCAGCGACAGCGATCCGCGGGAACGGGTCGAGCAGCGTCGTGGCGATGTGGACCGCGAGCAGCGCGACGGCCAGCAACGACAGGCTGCGGTGCAGCGAGGCGACAGCGAAACGCGGCGACCCGAACGGGCGCCACGCGCGGACCTCCGAGATGCCCAGCACCACGCTCGCTGTCAGCATCACGAGCGTGACGGCGCCCGTGCCGCGCGTCGCGTACCAGAGCGCCGATGGGCCGTGGCTGGCGGCGAGGATCACGCCGCCGTCGCCTCTCGCTCGGCGGGCCAGCCGCCGACCGTTGTCGTCCCGCCGCCGGTCGTGACCAGGCGCGCCGGTAGACCGCGCGCGGAGAGCCAGTGCGGCGCCCGGCGCGCCAGGACGATCGCGGCGGTGCTCGCGATGTTCGCGTCGACGCACGTCCGTGCCGCGACGCTGACCGTCCGCCAGCACGAGCGGGCCGGCCGGCCGGTTCGGGGGTCGATGATGTGGTGACCGTCCGGGGCCCAGTGCCGGACCGTGGTGCTCGAGGTGGCAAGGCCACCGCCGGCGATCGCGATCGTCTGCGACGGCGCGTCGGCCGCCGCGCGGTGGTCGTCGGCGACGCGGACGAGCCAGCCGCCCGGCGGCGGCGGCCCGGCGAGGATGAGATCGCCGCCGAGATTGACGAGCACGCCGCTGCGCGCGGCGGTGGTGGCCGCGGCGGCGGCGCGGTCGGCGGCGAGCGCCTTCGCCGTCGCGCCGAGGTCGAGTAGCACGCCGTGGGGGACGCGCACCGTGCCGCGGGGGCGGTCGATGGCGACCGCCTGCCAGCCGGCCGTCGCCCGCGCGACCGGTATGCGCGGGGCAGTGCCGGGCCGCAGCTGCGCGAAGTCGCCGTCGTAGCCGGCGACGATCAGCGCGCGCCCGATCGTCGGGTCCACAATCCCGTCCGTCAGCACCGCTGCGCGCAGCGCGACCTCGATCGCGTTGAGCAGCAGCGGGCCGATGCGGGTCGTGCGCCCGGCGCGCGCGTTGAGTGCGGTCAGTTCGGAGTCGTCGCGAAAGCGGCTGCACGCCTCGTCGATCTGGGCGAGCTGCGCCTCGACGGCGGCGCGGGCCGGGGCGAGCGCGCGCGGATCCGTGACGACGATGCTCGCGGAGGTTCCGAGCGCGTCCCACGTCGCGGTCAGCGGGTCGACGGTCATGACCCACCCGAGACGGACGGGGCGGGGGCGGGAACGGGAACGGGAGCCGGCGTCGGAACGGCCTGCGGCGTGGGCGGCGGCTGTGGGGCGCTCGGCGGGCTCTCGGGCGGAGCCAGCGGTTGCGCGGCGATCGGCGGAATGTACTGCGGCCCTGGGACCTTGACGCGGTGGTGTGGAGTGTCGTGGCGCGGTGGAATCGCGGTTGATGTCGTGCTGTGGCCCCTGAACGCGTGTGCGGCGACGACCGACAGGCCGGCAGCGAGCCCGACAATGGCCGCGGCCGTGCCCCAGGTGGCGCGGCGCACGCGGCGCAGCGCGCGGTCACGGCGGGCGGATCGGTCAGTGAGCGAAGCCATCTTCAGGGTCACCCGTGGTGGTGGCCGTGCCAGGCGGTGATCGTCGGCAGGACGGCGAGCGCGAGCGCCAAGCCGCCGCCGAGCGAGGCGACGAGCAGCAGCAGCCGGGCCTGGGTACCGGTGACGCGGCGACGGGCGACGGGCGTCCAATCGGTCGTCATCGAGTGCACGACGCGCGGCAAGTGGGCGAGGAAGTGAACGCCGAAGCACACGCCCCAGGCGATGAAGCCGACCTTGTGGACGGTGAAGATCGTGTCCGAACGGCGGCCCATGACGAGCAGTGCCACGCCCGAGGCGAACACGACGACGGTCAGGATCACGAGCGGCGGGCCGAGCAGCCGCAGGCCGAGCGGGGGCGGGCCCTTGCTGCGGTACGCGCGTGCGCCCATGTAGTAGCGCGTGAAGCGATAGCCGGTGCTGCCGAGCTTGACGAGCACCGGAGGGATGAGCGCCATCCCGATGAACATGTGCGCTTCACGCATGCTCCCGATCGCGATGATCGTGATGCCCTCGGCGACCAGCAGGACTGCGAGCACGATCCCGGTCGCGCTGGTCAGGATCTCGTTGCCGGCGGGCCCTCCGTAACCATCCATGCGCCGATGGTGAAGAGCCCCGGGTCAAGAATCGGCAAAGCAACCGGCACAGGAGTGACGGACGAAGGAGGGATTCGACCCTCGAGACGCTTGCGCGCCTGCCGGTTTTCAGGATCCTCGGATCGAGGTCAGATAGCGTCGGTTTGCAGCGGGTTTCTTCGGGCCGCGCGACCTACTGGCAGGTCATATCGATTCCGGCCGGTCCCTCAATGACGAGCAGGCCACCCGCCTCGAGCAGCTCGTCGATCGCGGCGAGCGCGAGCTCGCGCGTCCCGCGCTGGGGTCGGCAGAGCAGCCCCGGGTGTGACTCAGGTCGGGTCTGGCTGAGCCTTCCTGGGCGGGGCGCTGTGAGTGCCGTTCCCCGGGCAGCCGGCTCACCTATCTCAGCTGTGCGGTGTTGTCGACGACGCCGCCGGGAGCCGCGCCAAGGTTCCCGCCGGATCGCGCCGAGTCGCGGGGGAGTCGCCCGGTTCAGGCGCGTCCGAGTTCGAGGCGATCCCTTCATCCCTCAGACGTCTGGGGGGATGGGCGGTAGGGGCCCGCGAAACCGAACACCTGGCGGCCGCTGCGATCGGTCGGCCCCCCAAAGATTGTGGTAACTACCACGACGACTTGCCTTCGTGCGTGTGCGAGAGTCACGCCTCGCTTGTCGACCGGCGCGACGAACCGTTTGGAGGTTTGGGGCTCATGGATGAGTTGTGTGCGGTTCCTCGTTCGTTGCGCGCCGTGGGTGGCCGACGGCTGTTGGTGCTCGCGCTGATCACGGCGTTCCTGGGCGTGGGTTCGGGGTCGGCGTTGGCGGATGTGTCGGTGGTGGGTCAGTTTGGCAGTGGCGATCTCAACGTTCCGGGCGGCGTCGCGGTCGGTCCGTCGGGCTCGATCTACGTTGCCAACACCGACGACGAGCGGATCGATCAGTTCAGCTCGACGCACGGATTTGTGCGAGGTTGGGGGTTCGGCGCCATCGATGGGCAGTCGAGCTTTGAGACGTGCACCACCACCTGTGTCCAGGGATCCGCAAGTTCGGGTGATGGTGGTATGCACGCACCGATGGGGATCGCCGTCGACGCATCGTCGGGCGATCTGTATGTGGCCGACAGCCAGAACAACCGCATCGACCAGTTCACGTCGTCAGGGACCTTCGTTCGCGCCTGGGGTTGGGAGGTCGCCGACGCCACATCGCAGTTCGAGGAGTGCACAACGGGCTGCCAGGCCGGGAACGCCAATATTGGCGCGGGCGGGTTGAACCGGCCGCTCGGGATCACGGTCGACGCGTCAAATGACGTCATCGTCGCCGACAGTTTCAACAACCGCATCGAGGAGTTCAGCGCAACGGGCGCGTTCATCCGATCCTGGGGAACGGCGGGCAGCGGCGCCGGCCAGTTCCAGGAGCCGACCAGCGTCGCGACGGACGCGTCCGGAAATGTGTTCGTGACGGACGCCCTGAACTACCGCATCGAGTAGTTCTCGCCGACCGGCACCTTCATCCGTACCTGGGGTTGGGGGGTCGCCGACGGCCTGTTGCAGTTCGAGACGTGCACAGCGGTTTGCGAGGCGGGCACCGTGGGCTCGGGCACCGGGCAGTTGAACTACCCGCTCAGCGAGCCGTCCGGGATCGCCGTCGACGCGGCCGGCAACGTCGACGTCGCCGACTTCGACAACGGGCGCGTTCAGCAGTTCTCGTCGACCGGGGCGTTCGTGGAGATGTGGGGTTGGGGTGTCGCCGACGGAAAATCACAGTTCGAGACCTGCACCTCGGGCTGCCGCGGCGGCGTCAACGGCAGCGGCTCCGGGGGCCTGTGGGATCCCGACGGCATGGCGATCGACTCGTCCGGGAACGTCTACGTCGCCAACCTGGGCAGCGACCTTGTCCAGGAGTACGCCGATCCCGTGACACCGGTGACGCATACGTTGTCGGTGACCGATGCGGGGACCGGGTCCGGCACGATCACGAGCAACCCGACGGGCATCGACTGCGGGTCGACCTGCTCGCTCGCGTTCGCCACGGGCGCCAGCGTCACGTTGACCGCGACGCCGACCGGCGGGTCGACGTTCACTGGTTGGTCCGGTGGCGGCTGCTCGGGCACATCGACGTGCGTTGTGACGATGAACGCCGACACCAGCGTGACCGCCACATTCACGGCTGCGCCGGTGACGCATACGTTGTCGGTGACCGATGCGGGGACCGGGTCGGTTTCGAGCAGTCCGGCCGGTATCAGTTGCGGCGTGACGTGCTCGGCGGTGTTTGACACCGGAAGCACGGTCACGTTGACCGCGACGCCGACCGGCGGGTCGACGTTCACTGGTTGGTCCGGTGGCGGCTGCTCGGGCGCCTCGACGTGCGTTGTGACGATGAACGCCGACACCGGCGTGACCGCCACATTCACCCCGCCGGCGGTGCCCGCACCGACCGTCGCACTCCAGGCCACTACCGGCGTGACGGCGACATCGGCCACCCTCAACGCAACCGTCAATCCGCACGGCTCAGCCACCACCTACCAGTTCTCCTACGGCACGACTGCGTGCACGACCACGGAGGTCCCAGCCACGCCTGCCGCGGTCGGATCGGACTCCACGAGCCATGTTGTCACCACGGCGATCACCGGCCTGTCGCCCGCGACGACCTACAGGGTGTGCGTCACCGCAACCAACGCGGGCGGCCCTGTGACGACGCCGGCGCAGACGTTCACGACGTCGCCTGCGCCGCCGACGGCGAAGGTCGAAACCGGCACCGCGAGCGACATCGGCCAGGTCGCCGCGACGCTCCGCGGCGGGATTGGCGCCAACGGCAACGATGTCACCTATCACTTCGAATACGGCGTCAACACGAGCTACGGAACATCGACACCGGACGCGCAGGTCAGCGCGAACGCCGACATCCTCCCGGTAAGCGCTGAGATCGCCGGCGGCCTCCTACCGGGAACGGTCTACCACTTCCGCCTCGTCGCCACGATCGGGTCGACGACGATCGACGGCGCCGACGCGGTCTTCGTCACACAACCCCGGCCGCCGACCGTCGCGACCGTGCAAACGCTGCCGATCAGCGTTGTTGGCCCGAACTCAAATTCCGAGGTTCCCGCGTTCGCCGGAATCTACAACTCGGCCACGAACCTCACGTACCACTTCGACTACGGCGCGACGACGGCATACGGGTCGTCAACGCCTGCCGTAGAAGCGCCTGCCGGAACGGCCAGCATCACGGTCGTCGTGCCGAAAGATGCCGACCACAGCTTGATCGTGCACTACCGCCTCGTGGTGGCGAACGCGGCGGGCACGGCCTACGGCAACGACGAAAACGCCCCCGCAGCGAACCCCAAGAAGCAATTCACGGCAAGCGTCGTCAGTGCCGCAGCCACGTCAGCGCGGGTCAGCGTGAGCCTAACCAGCTCTGGTGCTGGAGACTCAGCAGGAACCATCCCGGCGACAGGCAGATTCGAGCTCAACTACGGAACCGGAACCAGTCGGGACCTGCATGCGTCGGTGCCGGTGACGTTGACTCTGGCCGGTGATCGGTCGACGGTGTCGACGGCGACGGTGACATTGACTGGACTGACACCGGCCACGCTGTACACCGCCGTTCCGTCGGCTGTCCTCAACCTCCAGACCGAGTCAGGCGCCTACGCGCCGTTTACGATTACCCCGCTCAGCGAGGGACCATCCGTCGACCCGTTGATCCTGACCGCCGCCGCGGGCGTGTCTGGCCCGACCAAGGTCAGCGGCGGGAAGCTGTCCCAGGTCGTGACCTGCGAAGCAGGCAGCACCTGCCCCGGCTCGATCACGCTCACAACCCTGACCGCCGGATTCATTGCCGACGTTCGCGCGCACGCCGCCACAGCGACGGTCGCTCACGTGAAGTTCACCGCCAGACGCGGCAAGAAGACCAAGGTCGTGATCACGCTCTCGAAGGCCGCCCGTAAGACCCTCGACAAGAGGCGCAGCCTCAAAGTCGGCGAGACCGTCACGATCAAGGGCCCCCACGGCACCACGAAAACCAAGAGCGTGCTGACCCTCAGGGGCCATTAGCGCCACCTGCTTGGCCGCTCGCCGTGTCCGGTCCGAGGGGTTGCGCGATCTCGCCCCCGGCGGGTGCGCCCGTGACGAGTGACCGGTCGACGGTGCGTAGCGCCGCCAGGCTCGCCCGGAGAGCCGCACGATCGTCGCGAGCACGTAAATCCCAGGCGCACGAAGTCGGCCCAAACCGCGCCCGGCACCTCCGACTCCGTTGCCGTGAGGCGTACCTCGATCACGCCGCGCGGCGACGGCCGGTCACGCCGACCGCGCGGGTGAACGTCCGCTCAATCCGCAGACTTATCGGACTGTCGCTCTAACCGGACTGCTGCCTAACCCGAGTTGCGCAAGCACGCGAGGCTGTCGCGGAAAGGGTGGAATTCCGCAGCGCCGCGAAGTGGTGGGAGACGTCGGCCGCAGGGAGTCCCGATCTAGCTTGCCGTCCCATCCGCCGGCCCTCATCGCGGACCCCACACATGGTGGCGTCCCACGACCAATTGGCGCACCGGCGAGCGGAGTGGTTTGTGCGACAGCCTCACGCTGAAGCGCAACTGGTGTCCTCTTGGAAACCGGGTCGCGCCCTTATCGGCCTCGATGTGGTCGGCTAGCGTTCCGCGTGGCCATGAACAGGCATGACTGCGAGACCAACCAGGCGGCGTGGAACGAGGCGAGCGCCCTCGCCGGCGGGGGTACGTGCTGGGAGGACGCCGGTCTGCGCTGGAGTTGGCAAGCGCACGACGGCCAACTGATGCTCAACTTCCCGACGGCGATCGAGGTCGACGCCGTCCGTCGTGGCATCGCGGCGGCACGCGATCGTGGCGCCCACATCGTCGGCGCTTGGCTTGCGCCCGATGTCGACGCGGCGCCGTTAGAGGCCGCCGGATTCGAGCGCGGCTGGGAGCCGTGGTGGATGGCGGCCGATGCGGCCGCCATCCCAGCACACGACGACGCTCGCGTCGCGCTGCACGCCGAGGTTCCCGAGTACGGCTCGGGCGGTCGGAGCCTGCTGACCCTCACAACGGCAAGGCCGGCGCGTGCCTGGCACGCCGTCGCCCGCGTGGACGGCCAGCTGGCGGGCCGCAGCTGGGCGTACCTGGCCGACGGCATCGCAGGCGTGTACGACATGGACGTCTGGCCCGAGTACCAGCGCCAAGGACTGGGACGGGCGCTACTCCGCGCGGTCACGACCGCCGCGCGCGGGGCCGGCGCGCACGCCTTCGTCCTCAACGCGACGCCCGACGGCGAGCGCCTCTATAGCTCTGAAGGGTTTACGCGGGTCGGCATCGGCATCACCTACTGGCACCACCTCGCGGGCCGCTGACCCGCTCCGGACCGCCGGTTCTGCTCTGCACCCTCAAGCAGCAGCGGGCGCGGTCGGCGTCCGCGAGCGCGTCGGGGCATACCGCCGCGGCATACACGCGAACGCGCGCTGAGTTGCGCTTCGCGCGATACGCAGCACTCCTGGGTGCGCTAGCTCGGTGGCTTCTGGGAGTGCGCGGGATCAGACGCCTGAATCTGCGGCAACTCGACTGACGACGGGCGAGGTCCCTGGACCATGGTTGGCGCTCGCAGGCGCGCCGTTCGCGCGGACGACCTACCGCTCCTGCTTTGCCCGAGCGCTGTGGGGGATCGGCGGTGTTTGGGTCAGAGACCGCGCTCGATGTTGTCAAGCACGCGTGTCAGGCCGGCTTCGCGTTCCTGTGCCGAGGCGTCGCGCAACGGGCCGTCGAGGGCGAGGCTGGCGAACCCGTGGACGCCCGCCCAGGCCGGGATCTCGGCCAGGGGTCGACGTTCGGCGGGCAGGACCCCGGCTGCGACGAGCCCGTCGAGTTGCGCGGCCAGGATCTGGTAGGGGCCTGGACGGTGGAGTGGGACAGCGAACGCGGTGCGAAACCATCCGGGCTCGGCCAGCGCGAACTCGACGTATGCCTGTCCGGTCGCTCGGAACCGGAGGACCGCCGAGCGCTTGGAGCGGCTCTTGCCGAGCGCCGCCACCCGCTCCTCCATCAGCCGGCCCAGCGCGCTCATGTACTCGTCGCAGACCGCCTCCAGCAGTGCGCCGCGGTCGGGGAAATGGCGGTATGCGGCGTTGTGCGAGACGCCGACGCGCCTTGACGCCTCGCGGACGACGATCGCGTCGGGGCCGCCCTCGCGTGCCAGCTCGACGGCGGCGTCAACGAGCGCTTGGCGGAGGTTCCCGTGGTGGTATGGGCGGTCGCCGCTGGGCATGGCCGGGTCCATGTTGGCAGCCGTCACGAGAGATATGTTGACAGAAGCAACACTGTATGCCAACCTCTCCAGTGTTGTCAGCGTCAACTTAGGCGACGCCATCATCTAAGGTCAAGTTACTTTACTAATTTGTCGGGCCTCGTGCCCGGCCTTCAGGATCAGAAGGGAACGACCCATGAGGAACCACACCACTCGCCTCCCGATCAGCCACGCGACCGTTCCGTTCGTGCTCGTCGTCATCGCGCTCGTCATGGTGCTCGCGCACGGCTAACCACACCGCGCTCGCAGGATCAGGTCGATCGCCGCGAGCGCTCTGACGGGCCGAGCAGCAGCGAGCGGGAGGGCTGCTCAGTCCACGGCGTGAGCGCGTCCAGGGGCGGCCCTCGTTAGGAGTTTCGATGGCGGGAGCGCCGCGCACGTCGGCGGCTGCTCCTATCGCAATCACGGACCTGGAGGACGATCCGCCGGCTTGCGCTTCGCGCGACGGATGAAAGTCAAGTGGT
This sequence comes from uncultured Actinomycetes bacterium, assembly GCA_963766605.1. GTDB lineage: Bacteria > Actinomycetota > Thermoleophilia > Solirubrobacterales > Solirubrobacteraceae > AC-49. The sequence continues at coordinate 659,668 of CAVYAT010000001.1, read as the reverse complement.
GTCGCTGGGCTCCTTGTGGGATCGTGCGGGTTGGGCGCGAGTGACTGACGTAGCGAAGCGCAGACGTCCGGGGCTGTGGTCTGCCACGCGGCTTTAGCCCTTCGAGGGCTCTTTGAATGCGTGCCCCCTTGTCGCACTCGCGCCCGTCTTCGCCGGCCGGGTGGCCTGCCAGTCGGCGACGTTTCGCTTGTAGGCCAGCTCGGCCTGTTGGGCGAGTGCTCGCTCGGCGTCGCGCATCGCCACGTTCGTCGACCAGGTGCCCGTCGTGCCTTGGGCTTTGGGGGCGCCGGCGGTGAGCTCGAGGCGGCGCAGCTTCTTGGCGGTCAGTGATGGTTGGGCGTAGGCGTAGTCCTCGCCGCGGGTGAGCATGCACCAGAACAAACACGCGAGCTTGCGCGCGGACGCGACGATCGCGATCTGGTAGCCGCGGCGGGCACGAACGCGCTGATAGAACGCGTGTAGCGGCCCGGGCTGGCGGACCGCGCTCCATGCCGCCTCGACCAGTGCGTGACGGCCGGAGGCGGAGCCCTGCTTTGAGATCCGCCCATGCTTGGCCGGTGCGTCACCGGACTGGCGGACCTTGGGATCCAGGCCCAGGTAGCCGACGATCTTGCTGGTGTTCTCAAAGCGCCGGATGTCACCGACCGCCGCGAGGAACGTCGCGGCGACGATCAGGTTCACCCCGGGGACGGTCATCAGCCGGCCGACCTGCGGCCACTGCATCGCCTGCAGCGCGATCACCCGCTCGACCTCGGCGATCTCGCCGTCGAGGAACGCGATCTGCCGCAGGCCGGCATCGACGGTCTCGCGCTCCACGACCGGGAGCTCCAGGTCGCCGAGCCACGCGAGCCCCTTCAGGCCGAACAGATCGCTCGCCGGCGGACGGCCCTTCAAACACCGCACCAGCACGGCGTGGATCTCGTTCTTGACCCTGGACCGGGCATTGACCAACTGAGAGCGCCTGGCGAGCCGGCGGCGCATCACCCTGACGGGCTCGTCGGGCATCCAGACCGCATCCAGCGACCCCGCCGCCAACAGCTTCGCCAACGCCAGCGCGTCGAGGCGGTCGGTCTTCGCTCGGGCCTGACGAATCCCCGTATCCGTCGGGCTGACAACGACGACCCGGGCGACATGCGCCTCGAGGATCCGGGCGATCTCCCACGCATTGCCCGTCACCTCCAATGCCACGCGATCCGTTGAAGCCAACGACTGGGCGAACAGCTGCAGAGACTCGCGGTTGCTCGGCACCCGGCCCTTCGACTGCGGGCCGTCCTGATCGATGATCGCGACCTCGCAGAAGTCGCGGTGGACATCCAGACCGATCGATCTCACCTTCCAGCTCCCCTCGTCGAAATCACACTGTCGGGAGAACCGGTGGGCAAACGACAAAGACGGATTCGCGCTCGCAGCGCAACCGGGCAAGTCGCAGGGGCGGCCAACGAAAAGGCGGGCTCGAAGCCCATCGCGCAAAAAACGGCCTGCCCCACAGCGTTCTCCCAAGAAGCCCCTGTCCCAGTGCCGCGACGCTAACCCGCGCCCCGGACCGACCAGCAACTCCCAAACCGCAGTTTCATGCCCCGAAACGCAGGAGCCGAATTAGAGCGACACCGGGGGGCGATGCGACCACGATGCGGCCGAGCCTCTCGAGGCGGCGGGCGTGACATCGTCCAGCCGGTGGAGATGCTCGGCGCGGCCGACTGGACGCTCCGCGCGACGCGAGATCCGGCGCCGCGCCTACAGCGCCTTACACGCCGCGCTCAGGCCCTTCGCCGCCCCGCTGGTGAGGTGCGCCGTGCCGTCCACCCCGAACTGCTCGGTCGACGAGCCGGTGACGGTCTTGAGATCGAAAGTCACGCCACCGTGCAGCTTCGCCGCGTTGCCGGTCCCGCCGACGACGGTCACGCTCCCCGTCATCGGCACGAACGAATCGCCCGCCGCAAACTTGCCCGGCTTCTCGGTGATCTTGACGCACACGGTCCCGGCGCGCGGAGCCTTCAGCGTCACCTTGGCGACGGCCGTTAGCACGCCGCTTGCGGCGATGTCGTACTTCGTCCTGTACGAGCCGCCCTTGGCCAACTCGGCGAGAGAGATCCCCGTCTTCGCCGCGACGGCGCGCGCCACGCGACCGCTCGCACCACCGAGCTTCCCGCTGAACGTGCCCTTGGCCTCCACGCCGGAGATCGCACCGCCCTCGCCGTCGGTCCCGTCGTTCACCGAAGCGTGGGAAACCGACGCTGTGTACTTGCTCGACGATGTCGAGGCGACGGCAATCGCGCTGGCCACGACGAGGACGACAACGGTCAATACGCAGAGTCGGCGCATGGCGCGCATCGTCGCGTGCCGGAAGGCGCTTCGCAAGGGACTCCCAAGATCTGCGCCGCAGCTTGGGCGCATCTGTCAGCCCGCCGATGAGTCGCACCGTCGCCCGCTTGGCTGCTTGTCGCGCGAAGAGGCAACCGTGGTCGTCGCCGTGCTCTCGCTGTGCAGTGGTAGCCGCGTCGCCGGCACCCGCTACCTGCAGGCTTGCGGTGCCGGCAACGAGGCCGTGGCCAGCAAAGACGCACTGCGCTGCCTCAAACGACTCCTCACCCGCCGCATCTGGCACCTCCTCCAGCCCCCGCCGAAGCCGCAACATCACCAATCTCTCGACATAGGAGCAGCTGAAGGGGAAGCCGCCCGCGGCTTGCCTATGAGGACGTGCACGCGGATCCTGGTCCGCCGCCAGTCAGTCAAGTCAGTTCTGGAACGCCCGTCTACTTCACGATGGTGAAACTGGCGTGAACGCGGTTTGGTGCGTTCTTCGCCGCGTCGCGGACGACCGGCTCAACCTTGTAGCGACCGATTGACAGCGCCTTTGAGCGTGACCCGATTCTGATGCGGCCACTGAACGCCACCGTGTTGGCGCCACGCACAGCCCGCGCGACGAAGCCCGCGACCACGGAGGTTTGCGTGCAGCGCTGTCTGGTCTTGACCGGTTTCGACGTGCCGATGCAGCGCTTGCCGCTCTTCTTACCGGGCCTGACGGCCGAGATCGTGAACGTCGCTGTGCCGGCTTCGGAGCTCGAGAACTTCAGCGTCGTCCCCCTTGCCACGGCCGGTCGCGCCGCCGCACCCTTTGGGTCGATGGCGAAGCGGGTGCGCGACAGCGACAGCGGCGACAGGATCGGTTTGGTGTGATCGACGACCCCGGAGGATGGGAGATCGACGGCAGCCGTGGGTTGGGGCTGCGCCGGCACCGTCGTGCGGACCGTGAACGACACGGAAGCGGTGTTGCCCTGCACCGTGACCGTTCGTGTACAGCTCGTGTCGCACGTCTTATCGCCCGTGGCGACGACGACCACGTTGTAGGCGCCCGGGGCAAGGCCACCGAACTCGTACGCCCCGCTCCCATCGGTGGTCGTGGTCGGCTCACCGGAGTCCATGGCGCCGTTGCCGTTGGTGGTCCAGGAACACCACGGTGCCGACGCGGCCGGCGCTCCCGGCGGAGCCGCGCCGGACACGCTTCCTGGCGGACAGCCGGAGCTGGTCCCGGCTGAGCCGACGCAGCTGTCCTGCGTCTCGTCGCCGAAGCCGTCGCCGTCGGGCTCGAGCACGGCCTGCACGGGAGCGGCCACATTGCTGTGCGTGGCGCCGTCAATCGGGTAGGCCGGTGCGCTCTGGCCATCAGCTGCCCCTAAGAACGCCGACTCACTCCCCGCGGGTTCCGAACGCGGCGCCGAGGCGTCTCGTTGGCACCTTGCGACGCTGGCGCATCGTCTACTGCGTCATCGCGAGGGCGTCGGCGGCTACCCTCGGTGGCGATGTCTCGCGCTCGTGACAACCAGTGCCCTCGTTGCGGCGAGCAGCTCGCGGAGGCCAGTCGGCGCACGGCAACCTGCGCTGTCGGGCATCGGCTCTTCCGGTCCCACACTGATGCGGCGTGGCGCCCGGAGCCCGGCATGGAGCGCTACAGGATCCCGGCTCGCCCGAGCACCGGCCCGCCGTCGTCCCGCCGGTAACGGCTACCAGCGCTAGCCAGTAGCGCCGCAGCGCCTCGCCTGGCAACCTGCCCTAACGCACGCGCCCTGCTGCTTGCGCATCTACGAGACGGCGGGTCCGACGACAATTAGTCAACCCCGGCGTGGTCTCGGTCGGCTGGGTCCACTGGCCGGCGGCGACACCGGTCGTCGACGTCACGCCGACCCCGATCACGACGGTCGCGCCGGGCCCGGCCTGCGCGACGTTGTAGGAGATCGGCGCCCGTGGCCCAGTCTGGCTGGGCGGCGAGATGATCAGCACGTTGGTCTTCGTCGTGATCGTCGCGCGCGCGCTCGCGGCCTCGCCGCCGCAGCCCATGCACCGCCAAACGCCACCTCGGGCCAAGCATCGCTGGCCGTCCTGGCACTCGCCGACTAGCCGGCAAGGTGTTGGTCGACCTCGCCAATCCACTTGACTTCTCGGCCGGCTTCCCGCCCACGCTGTCGGTCAAGGACGCCGACTCTCTCGGCGAGCAGATCCAGCGTGCCTTCCCCGAGGCCAAGGTCGTGAAGAGCCTGAACACGCTGACTGCTGTGTCGACGGCGATCACGGCCGGTGCGGGCGCTGTGAGACCGATCTGACAGTGTGAGACCGATCTGACATTGACGGTCGGCCGGGCAGGGTGGGACAGTCTCCGGTCATGGGGAATCGACTGGTGTGCTCAGCCTCTGTTTTCGCCGTCATTGCAGTGCTGGCCGTCGCTGTTTCGCCCGCGCAGGCCGACGGGCCAGGGGCGACGCTCCTGCTCAGTCGCCCGACCGGCTTCGGCGCTCTGTCTGTGGGCGGCGACGACCTCTCGGTCAACAACCCGAATGCGGTCAGCGCCGACGGGCGCTACACGGTGTTCGAGTCGGAGGCCGATGACCTTGGTGTCGCCGACACAACCGAGCACGTCTGGCTGCGCGACTCGACGACCAACACGACGTCGCTCATCGACCGCGCGCCCGGTGGGGCGGTCGGCAACGGCGAGACCGGCGGCGCCTCGATGAGCGGCGACGGCAGCAAGATCTGCTTCACCAGCGAGGCGACGAACCTCGTCCCGGGCGTCACCGACGGCCACCTCCACATCTTCCTCGCCAGCGTGACCAGCGGCACGGTGACTGCGATGACGGTCGTCGACCGCTCGTCGAGTCCCTCGCTTGTGCTGTCCAACGCGGCGTTCGGCAGCGGACCCTGCGCGCTGGATCAGACCGGGCACCACGTTGTGTTCACGTCCAGCGCGACGAACCTGGCATCGACGCCGGGTGCCAATAACGGCGAGACGCACGTGTACATGCGCGACGTTTCCGCGGGCACGACGGCGCTGGTCGACGAGAGCGGTGGCACGGCGACCGCCGACGGTGCCGGGGATCCGGCCATCACGACCGACTCGAGTAGCAAGACGTGGGTCGCGTTCGACACGGAGGACTCGCTGGTCGCCGCCGACACGCAGACCGACTCCGACGTCTACGTGCGCGACATGTCGGGTCTCACGCAGACGCTGGTGAGCCGTGCCGACGGCGCCGCGGGCGTGGTTGGCAACGCCGATTCCGAGGAGCCGTCGATCAGCGACGACGGCAACGTGATCGAGTTTGAGTCGGGGGCGTCGAACCTCGGCGACGGAGACGCCGACACGACGTTCGACATCCACGTGCGCAACGTGAGCGGCGGTACTACGACGCTCGCCAGCCGCGCCGACGGCGTCGCCGGGGCCAAGGGCAATGCCGAGTCCTTCTCACCGTCAATCAGCGGCGACGGGACGATCGTCGCGTTCGCGAGCGTGGCGACGAACCTCGGCGCGACCGGGCCGGCCGGCAGCACGGACGAGATATTCGTGCGCAACCTCTCAAGCCACAACACGTCGCTCGCCAGCCGCGCCACGGGCTCTGGCGGAGCGCCGGACACCGGCGATCCCTCCACGCCGGTGCTCGACGTCGATGGCGAGATCATCGTCTGGACGAGCGCCGCGTCCAACCTCGACCCGGCGGGCACCGGCGACTTCTTCGAGGTCTACCGCCGCGTGCGCAGCGGTGCGTTCACGACGGCGCTCGTCTCCCGCCCGACGGGCGTCGGCGCGCGCTCGTCGGCCGTCAACCTCTCCAGCTCTGGGTTCGACGCGCGGACGATCAGCGCCGACGGGCGGATCGCCGCGTTCAGCTCCCAGGCCGACGCGATCGACCCGCTGGCCGCCGGGCCGTTCAGCGACGTGTTCGCGCGCGACACGTTGACCGGGGCCACGACGCTGGTCAGCCGTGCCGCGGGCCCCGACGGCGCGCCCGGCAATGGCTTCTCCTCAGGGGCGACCGTCAGCGCGGACGGGACCAAGGTCGCGTTCTACAGCAATGCGTCGACCCTGATCGCAGGGGTCTCGGGCATGCAGGTCTACGAGCGCGATCTCGCCACCGGCGCGCTGACGCTGGTCAGCCGCGCCAACGGCGCCGCCGGCGCGGCGGCGGCCCACGTCGACCCGTCGGGGTCGATCGCGCTGAGCGCGGACGGCTCGAGGGTCGAGTTCACGGCCGACGACAACAATCTCGTCGCGGGCGACACCAACAACCAGGCCGACGTGTTCGTGCGCGACCTCAATGCCGGGACGACGACGATCGCCAGCACCACGGCGTCCGGCGGCCCCGGCAACGGCTTCTCGATCGGCGGCTCGCTGAGCTCCGACGGCACCCTCGTCGCGTTCTACAGCACATCGTCGAACCTCGGTGACGGGGTCCCCAACAACAACACCCACGTCCACGTCCGCGACCTCCTTACGGGGACGCTGACGCTCGTCGATCGCGCCGACGGCGCGACCGGGACACCCGCGGTCAACACCTCGATCTACCCCCAGCTGAGCGCCGACGGAACGCGCGTGGTGTTCACCTCGACCGACCCCCTGACCGCCGACGCGGGCACGACGAAGTTCCAGATCTACGTCCGCAATCTGCTGACTGCGACGACGACGCTGGCCAGCCGCGCCGACGGCGCGGGTGGCGGGCCCATCGGGACGACGGTCGGGGAGGGCTTCCCGGCCGGTCAGATCAGCTACGACGGAAACACCGTCAGCTTCCAAACCGGCACGGTCAACCAGCAGGCTCAGACGCGCAACCTGGTCACGAACACGACGTCACTCGTTGGCGCCGTCGACGGCTCTCTGACGACGCCCGGCGACGCGTCGTCGACGAACGGCTCGCTCGACGTCGATGGCAGCTGCGTCGTGTTCACCTCCAAGGCCGACAACCTGACGTCGCCCAACTACGCGACCGAAGACTTCAACCAGGTCTACGCGCACGTGGTGTCGCGCGAGTGCCCGCTCGTCGCGCCCGACACGATCATCGACAGGTCACCGACCGGCACGATCCACGTCCCGACTGCGACCTTCAGCTACCACTCGACCGAGCCCGGGACGTTCGCCTGCCAGGTCGACGGCAACGCGTTTGCGACCTGCGGCGCCTCGTTCACGACACCGCCGCTGACCGACGGCGTGCACCGGTTCGCCGTTGCCGCGACCGACGCGGCGGGTAACACCGATCCGACCCCGGCGCTCGCGATGGTGACGGTCGAGGTGCCACCGACGCTGAGCGCCGTGAGCATGACCAACACGACGTTCAAGGACTCGAGCAAGACGACCAAGGCGAGTGCCCGGGCGGTGGCGGCCAAGGTCAAGGCGAAGGCCAAGCCCAAGACCAGGACCGGCACGACGTTCCGCTACACGTTGTCGGAGACCGCGTCGCTGAAGATCGAGATCGACAAGCAGTCCACGGGCCGGCGCAAGACGTCGAAGTCGACGTCGTCATGCGTGAAGTCGACCCACGCCGTGCGGAAGCACAAATCGTGCACGCGGCTGACCGAGGTCGTCACGCTCAAGCGCGCGAAGGTCACCGCAGGCAAGCACACGCTCGCGTTCACGGGCCGCTGGAGCAAGACCCGAAAGCTGGCCGACGGGTCCTACGAAGCCAAGGTCAGCGCGACCGATCCGTCCGGTAACCGGTCGTCGACCAAGACGCTGCACTTCAAGGTCGTCAAGAAGTAGCGACCGGCGAAGATCACGTACCTACTTGGGCGACAAACCGATGGTCGGCCCAGTCGCAGCACACTCTCGATCTCGACAAGAACACACCGAGCGCAGGACGGCGACACCTCCGCAGCCTTCCGAGTCCGCGGTCGCGCTGCGCAGGACCGCGAGCCCGCGGTCCTTCAGGCAGCGGGGGAAACGCCCAGTCGCCGACGCGCGTAGCGTCACCTTCACGCGATGAGTCGCGTTGTCAGGGTCATGCCCACCATGCGCCTGCTCGGCACCACACTGCTCGCGTCTGCTGTCTGCGCCTCGGGTTCAGCGCTCGCCGCAACACCGCACGTTCATAGCTCCGCCGGCACCGCGACGGCCGCTGGACTGGCCGTCAGCGAGCTCGACGTCTTCATCCGTCCGAAGACCGACGGGCGGCTGAGAGTCCACGCCCGCCTGCGAGTCCGCAACACCACCGCGCACACCAAGCGGCGCTCGCTGCAGGTCGGACCGTGCTTGCTCGGTAGCCCTGCCAGGCCGATCTGCCCGCGCGTCGGGAGTCGGTCGGTGGTACTGCGACCCCATGCCACCGGGTTGTTCATCGTCAACGCAACGATGCGTCGCCCGTCAGCCGGCATCGACGCGGTGCAGGCGACGCTGGCGGCACCCGGGCTGCGTGCGCCAGTCGGCCGCCACTCCGACGCGTTCGTGCTCGTCGGGTCACGGGCATGGGCACCGGCCTACGCCGGCCGACCTTTCGGTATCCATCTCTCGCGGGCCGGTGCAGACGACCTCACCGGCGTGTTCTGGGATCTTCACGACTTTGGAGCCGGCGGCCAGTACATCGCGCTCAACCTCTCGGGACCCGCGCTGTCGGCGCCCACTGCCACGCTCAACCGCTGCGCCCAGCAGTGCAGCGCGACGCAAATGCATGTTGCGCATGCGCGCGGCGGACCAGGGAGGTTCGCCGCCAGCAAACTGACGGGCCGCCAGGGCGCCGACTTCGCGGCTATGCAGATCGCGGACGGCGACGGGCCGCTCGCGACTCTGACCCTGCCCTGGCCGGGCTAGTGGCCCGCTCAGCCGACCCCAGCCACGCGGCCTCCTTCTCCCGCGCGCGGCGAGAGCTGCTTGGTGCGCTTCGGTACCGCGCACGCAAAGACCTATTGGATGCGGTTAACGCCGCCACACCGCTGCCGCTGCAGGGCTTGGACGTCTTCGAGGCCGACCGGTGCCCGGTCGGGGACAACCATCGCCCGCACCACCACCGGCAATGGTTGTCGCCCACCCATCACCAGGCTGAATAACCTGCTCGGTACTTACACCTAGCGGTACACGTGTCACCCGGTGAGCCGGGCCGGCAGCGGCGGCGCGGACGGTCAGCTAGAGGGTTTGTCGCACGAAAGTCCAGGGTTGCGACCGCTGATCTCCGCCGACAGTGTCCGTGCATGCGGAAGCTCGTCGTCACACTCCTCGTGCTTGCTGCGGCGTCCGCGGCGGTCGGGGTGTCGATCATCCATGCTGCGGACGGTGACGTCGTTCTCGTGTCGCGAGCGACCGCAGGCACGAGCGGCAACGGCATCTCCGACAGTGCGGACATGTCGCCGGACGGGCGCTACGTCGTGTTCCGGTCGCTCGCGACGAACCTCGACGCCGCCGCGACGTCCGGGGTCGCGCAGATCTACCTGCGCGACACTCAGACCGGCGTCACGACGCTGGTCTCGCGCGCTGATGGCCTTTCCGGCGCGGCCGGCGACGACGCGAGCTCGCAGCCGTCGGTGTCCGATGACGGCCGGTACGTCGCGTTCCTGTCGAAGGCGAACGACCTGTCACCCGATGATGACGACGCGGTCGACAACGTTTTCGTGCGTGACGTCGTCGCCGGCACGACGACGCTCGAGTCGCGCGGAAGCGGACCGACGGGGAGCCAGTCGACGTCGAACGCCGCTGCGCCCAGCCTCTCCGGCGATGGCAACTGGATCGCGTTCGCCAGCGACGCGAACCTGACCGCCGACGCAGGCGGCGCCTACAGCAAGGTCTACGTGCGCAACCGCACGACCCAGCTCAACGAACTGGGCAGCGCCGGCCAGCCCATCGCCACCGGCATTCCGGTGAACCTCGGGACGACGCCGTCGATCTCCGACGACGGCACGTTCGTCGCGTTCGCTGGCGAGGTCGCGGGCGGCACGGCGATCTACGTGCGCGACCGCACGAGCAACTCGACGATCATTGCGTCGCGCCTCGACGGGCCGCAGGGTGTGCCGGCGTCCGACGCGAGCGCCCCGGATATCTCGTCCGACGGGCGCTATGTGACCTGGGTCTCGCTGGGCAACGACGTCTCCAGCGAGGACAGCGACGGAACCTACGACGTGTTCGAGCGCGACCTCGTTGAGGGCTGGACTACGCTCGTCTCGCGCGCCGACGGCGTCGCCGGCGCGGGTGCTTCGGGCCCCGGCGCGTCGACCCTCCCGCACGTATCCGCGGACGGGCGACGGGTGGTGTTCGCCTCGACCGCGGACAACCTGTCGAACGTCGACAACAATACGGGCACGAACGTCTTCGTCCGCGACACACTCGCAGGCACGACGGCGATGGTCCACGGAACCCCCGGCCAGACCCCGCCGCCTGACAGCGACATCACGAGCACGGCGATCGCCGCCAGTGGTGGGTTCGTCGCCTACGACAGCCACGCGACGATCCTGCCAACGCAGGAGACCGGCGGCTTCACCGACGTGTTCCGGCGTGAGCTCGGCAACGAGCCCGCGGTCACGCTACCGACCGGCAACGTCGCAGACCTGACGATCGCCGAGGGCGCGGCCGGCGTGACGAGTCAAGCGATCGTCCCGGTCACCCTCAACGCGCCGCTCGCGCGTCCGGTCGACTTCACCTGGACGACCCACGACGGCACCGCGGTCGCCGGCAGCGACTACACGTCCTCGACCGGGCACGTGCGCTTTTCACCTGGCCAGACCAGCGAGACGGTGGATGTGCCGATCCTCGGCTCCGACGACGGTGAGGGCACGGAGACGTTCACGATCTCCCTGTCGGACGGCGTCGAGGGAACGGTCGGCCGCACCGGCACGGTGACGATCACCGACGACAACCCCGTCACCCCGCCGGCCACGACGCCGCCGGCCGGCGGCGGCAACTCCACCGGTCCCGCTCCCGGTCAGCCGTTGCTGACCGGCCCGCCCGCGACCGCGTGCGACACGAAGGTCATCGTCGGACTGCTGCATCTGCAGGGATGCCTCCAGAGCACCCCCACGAAGACGGTGGCGACGGGCGCAGTCTCGGTCGACGGCCTGACCGCGACCCCCGACGCTCCGGCGCAGACGATCACCTTCACCTCAACAAGCGTCAAGTCACAGGGCACGGTCACGGTCGACGCAGGGACGATCCCGGTCCTCCATGGCGTGTGGAGCGCGACGTGGAGTGACCCGACCGGCCGCCAGTCCATCGATCTCGGGGCGAACTTCCTGTCGCCGCCGAACGGGTCACAACTGTTCACGCTGGACCTGGCGCCCGAGATGAAGTCGACGGCCAACAACGACGGCTCGCTCGACCTCAACACCTCGGTCACGCTACCGATCTTCGGCACCCCCGTCATTCCGATCGCCGACCTGCACCTCAAGACGGACTCGGTTCACGGCCTGCGTGCCAACGAGCTTTACGTGCACGAAGACACCGTCATGCTCGGGCCGCTCGAGCTCGACGGGTTCGACCTGCGGTTCGATCCCACCCACGGGACGATGAGCGGCGCTGCGACGCTCGTGCTGCCGACGCCCAACCGACTCAAGATCGGTGCGACCGTCGCGTTCGACAATCAAGGGTTCAAGAGTGCCTCCGCACAGGTCGACAACCTCAACTTTGCGATCTCGTCCGGCATCTTCTTGCAGCGGATCAAGGTCGCGATCGGCGTCCGGCCGCTCTCCCTGGGCGGTGGGATCGGGATCAGCGCCGGTCCCTCGGTGACCGGGAAGTCGGCCGTTCGCATCGACGGCAACTTCTCCTACACGTTCTCGGACCCGGGCAAGCTGCACGTGGACGGCGCGCTGGCGCTGGTCAGCATCCCGATCGCCACCGCCTACTTCGACTACCTGACCTCCGGCAGCGTCGACTTCGGCGCGCAGGTTCACTTCGGCCTGCCCAACGTCACGGCGCCGGTCAGCACCGCCCAGCCCGTGGTGCTGCAGGGATTCCTCACCGGCTGGGTCGACGGTAACCGGGCATTCGACGTCGAGTCACAGGTCGACGCGCAGGTGCTCGGCGTCCAGATGGCCGGAGTCGACCTCCTGGTGTCCAACGTCGGCATCGCGGGATGTGGCAAGCTCGCGTTCTTCGCCGGCGGGTTCGGCTATACGTGGGCGACCAAGCAGCTCACCGTGATGGGACCGTTCCTGTGCGACGTCGGCGCCTGGCGGCCCGTCCAGGCCTCAGCGTCACAGGCCACCAGCAGCCGGACGCTCGGCTTCTCGGCCGACGATCAGCTCGTGCGCATCGTCGGCACGACCGCACCGCCGCAGGTCACGCTGCGCGGGCCCGGCGGCCAGGCGATCCAGACGCCCGCCTTCGGCCAGCCGGGGGTCGTCAACAACTCGTTCGTCGTGCTCCAAGACCCACAGACGAACACGACCTACGTCGCGATCAACCACGCGACGGGCAGCTGGACGCTCGCCCCGACCGCTGGCTCGTCGCCGATCAGCTCGATCCAGAGCGCATCGAAGCTGCCGCCGGTGAAGATCACGGCGAAGGTCACGCGCGTCGCCCACTCGTCGCGCTATGCCCTGCACTACCGGCTCGCCCCGCTCCCGCGCCAGGTCGTGACGTTCAGTGAATCGGGTCCGCAGACTCACAGCGTGCTGGGCACCGCCACCGCCCCCACTGGCACGCTGCGGTTCACGCCCGCACCGGGGAAGGGAGGCCGCCGCAAGATCGTGGCGCTGGTGACCCAGAACGGCATGCCGCGCAAGCAGCTGACCGTGGCCACCTACACGGCCCCGGCTCCGCCGACGCTCGCGGCGCCGGCCGCACTGACCGCCAAGCTGCGATCCGGCGTCGTGACGCTGCGCTGGCACCCAGTCCCAGGAGCCTTCCGCTACGTGATCACCGGAACGGACAGCGCCAAGGGCCCACTGCGCGCCGTCGCTTCCGGTACCGCGCACCAGGTCACCGTCACCTCCGTGCGACCGATCACCGCGGCGACCCTGACCGTACGCGCGACGAGCCCGGCAGGACACCTGGGCCGATCGGCGACGACGACGGTCAAGGCGACAACCACGTCCAAGAAGGCACACAAGCACCGGTGACGCCCCGCCGACAGCGCCACGTCGCCGGACGACGCGTCTGGCGCTCGCGATCTCGTGGGCGCAACCGAGCACCTCGAGATCGTCGGCGAGGCGCACACCGGCGAAGCTGGGATCGCGACGGCACGTGACCTCGAGCCCGAGATGGTCCTCATGGACGTTCAGATGCCGGGAATCGGGGGGCTCAAAGCGGCGGAGGGGATCAAGGCCAGCCGTCCGTCGACCGTCGTGGTCCTGGTCTCGGCCGCGCACCCCGACGAACTGCCGCTCGGCGCCACCGGAGGCCGCGTCGACGCGGTGATCTGGAAGAGCCTGCTCGAGCCGCGGCTGCTCGACGAGATCTGGCTTCAGCGCCCGAAGTAGTCATCGAGACCGAGACGCGAATTCTTGGCTCTGTAGAGCCATTTTCTACGGAGGGGGCGGGATTCGAACCCGCGGTCCGCTTGCACGGACTCCGGTTTTCAAGACCCTCGGATCGACGTCAGATAGCGTCGGTTTGCAGGAGGTTCGTTCGAGGCACGCGAGCTACTGGCAGGTCATATCTGCCGAGTTCGGGACATATTTCGGGACACGCTTCCAGGCAGCTCGTCGTTGGCGCGATCGCGATCGCCGCCCAACAGGCCACGCCGGACAGGTCCGGGTCAGCCGTCTGCAGAGGGCGGGGCCGGCGGACCTTCTCCTGGCGCGGCAGCATCTCCGTTCTCCGCCGCGCCCGGGTCGGTCGCCGGTAGCGCGCCGTCGCCGGCGACCGCCGAAGCTCGTCGACGCCGGTCATACCAAAGGATGCCGCCCGCGACGAGCCCAACCACCGCCGCGACGATGAGCACCCACGCCCATGTCGGCAAGCTGTCACTGTCGCTGTCCTGCGAGCCGGCGGCAAGGGCCGCAGCCGCGGCGCCCTTCTTGGCCGCGCCGGAGTTCGTCGACGTCGACGTCGACGTGACCGTCGCCGTCTGGGTTACCGCCGGGGCGGTCACGACCGCCGGAGGGCTGGGATGCGTCACGGTCGTCGTCGTGGTCTGCGGCGCGGACGGCGTCGTAACCGTCCTCGTGTCGGTGACGGTCGTCGGTTCCGGCGTCGTCGTTGGCGTTGTCGCCGCGACGACCGTCGGTGTCGCGACACACCCAGCCAGGACAACGGTTGCGATGAGCGCCGCCGCGAATACACAGCGCCGTGATCCCCGGTCAGTCGCGCTCGTCGCCATCCCGCTCCCTTTCGACTCGGTTGGTCGGCCATGCGGACACGCCGCAGGCCCCGGCGCATGGTACCCGCGCACCGAAGAGGTCGAGCGGTGGCGCGAAGGGATTTGTCCAATTTGCAGGGCGGTAACCGCTGATATGGGCGCGGTGGTAAAACTGATCAGGGCGTGAAGCACGTCTGGCTCGAACATCGGCGCGCGGTGCTGTTCGCGGGTGCGGCCGTCGGCGTCGTGATCACGGCGATGGTCGTGCTGAACGTATCGGGCGGATCGCACGCGTTCTCGCTCTCCGAAGCGTCCGGCGGCTGGGCGTACGTCGCGGTGTTCGCGTTGGTCTTCGGCGACGCGGTCTTCCCGGTTCTGCCCGGCGAAACGACACTCAACGCCGCCTCGACGCTGGCCGCAGAAGGGTCGCTTCACCTCGGGACGGTGATGCTCGCCGGGACCCTGGGCGCGATCGTTGGCGACTCGACGCTTTACTGGATCGCGCGCCTGTTCCGGAGGCGGATCCGGCCGCAGGTCGACAGGCTCGAGCACGACGAGCGGGTCTCGCTGGCACTGGAGTACGTGGGCTCGAGCGCTCCCGTGCTGATCGTCGCCGGGCGCTACGTGCCCGGCCTGCGCTTCGTCGTCAACGCGACGATGGGCCTATCGGCATTCCCCTACGAGCGCTTCCTCGTGTGGTCGGCGGTGGGCGGCGCGCTGTGGGCGGTCATCACGTGCACCCTCGCTTACCTGATCGCGACGGCGCTGTCGGGCTTCCCGCTCGCCTCGGTGATCATCGCCGGCGCGATCTCGACCATCGCGATCGTCGCGGTGGTCCTCGTCCTTCGCCGCCTTCGCGCCCGCGAACGGAGACGGCTGGCCGCGGCGGCCGTGATCGAGTAGAAGCGCCATCGCTCCGCCGCCGCCAGGTCGGCCGCCGGTCAAGCGCCGCTCCAACCTGCAAGGCTGAGCGAGTCGCACATCCGGATGATGGGGGCGTGATGAGCATCGGCGCACACACCGCGGCGTTCTCGCTTGAGGACGCGCCCAATGCTGTTTGGCGCATCGTCCTTGTCGGAGGGACGTCATGAGCGTCGCGGCGGGCACGGAACCGATGACGGAGATCGGGGGCCAGTCGGCCACTCCGTATGCGGACGCCGTGGGCGCGTATGCGCGCCGGCCGTTCGTCAGGCTCGACGTACCGGGCCACGGCGGCGGCAGCGTGGCCCAGCCTGAGCTCGCCGAGGTGCTCGGCGAGCACATCCTCGACCTGGATGTCCCGCCGCTGGTGGACGGTATCGACCAGGGCCCCCGGCCTACGCCGCTGCAACGCTCGGCGCAGCTCGCCGCCGAAGCCTGGGGCGCACAACGGACCTGGCTGCTCACCAACGGCGGGTCAAAAGGCAATCTGGTCGCGTGTCTTGCGCTGCGCCACCTTGGTCAGCACATCGTCGTCCAGCGCAGCATGCATTCCAGCGTCATGGACGGAATGGTGCTCGGCGGGTTGGAGGGTCACTTCGTCGCGCCCGAGATCGACGCCGAGCTCGGCGCCGCGCATGGGGTGCGTCCCGAATCGCTTGCCCGCGCGCTCGATCGGCGTCCCGACGCGGTGGCCGCATATGTGGTGACGCCGAGCTACTTCGGTGCCGTCGCAGACGTGCGCGCGCTCGCCGACGTGGCGCACGGTCGCGGGGTGGCGCTGGTCGTCGACGAGGCCTGGGGCGCGCACTTCGGCTTTCACCCCGATGTGCCCGCGAACGCCCTCTCCCAGGGTGCCGACCTGGTCGTGTCCAGTACGCACAAGCTCGCGGGCAGCCTCACTCAGTCCGCGCTGCTGCACCTGGCGCGCGGCCCATTCGCCGAGCGGTTGGAGCCGCTTGTCAACCGCGCGTTCCGCTCGCTTCAATCAACGAGCGCGAGCTCGCTGCTGATGCTCTCGCTGGATATCGCACGCAGCAGCCTCGCCGTCCACGGCCGCGAGCGCATCGGCCACTCGCTGGAGGCGGCCTTGCGGCTTCGCGAGGGCGTGCGGGCAGCCGGTCGCTTTCGTGAGCTGTCCGACCGTTTCCTGGCCTCCCCCGGGGTGGTGGCACTGGACCCGCTGCGGATCGTGATCGACACCCGCAGCGGCGGGATCAGCGGCCACGAGGCCCGCCAGCTCCTGTTCGAACGCCACCGAGTGCACACCGAGATGGCGACCGACAGCGTGATCATCGCCGTCATCGGCGCCGGCGCCGTGCCGGACACGGCGCGCGTGGTCGCCGCGCTCGACGCGCTCCCCGACCACGGGCCCGCCGTGGGGTCGCCGATCACACTCCCGCTGCCGGGACGGGCGGTCGTCTCGCTGCGCGAGGCCTACTTCGCACCGGCCGAACTCGTGGCCGCCGAGGACGCAGTGGGGCGCGTGTCCGCCGACGCGCTCGCCGCCTACCCGCCGGGCATCCCCAACGTCCTTCCGGGCGAGGTCATCACCGCAGACACTCGGGACTTCCTCCGGCGTACGGCCACCGCGCCGTTCGGCCACGTCCGCGGTGCCGTCGACCCAGGACTGACGCGTCTTCGCGTCCTCACGACCGCCGACTGAGCGTGCGAGGATCCGACGCAAAGGACACCTACATGACCGTGACTGAGGCTAATCCAGACCTGCCAAGCGCCACCGACGCGATGCCGTGGCATGTCATGACCGCTGAGGCGGTGTGCGCCGAGCTGGAGGTCGATCCCGGAGTCGGGCTCGACCCTGCGGCGGTCGAGCGCCGTCTGGCGCAGCACGGCCCAAACAAGCTCGCTGAAGGCAAGAAGGAGCCTGGCTGGCAGGCGTTCCTGCGCCAGTACCGGGACCTGATGCAGCTCGTCCTGGTCGGCGCCGCGATCGTCAGCGTCGTGGCGCTCGACGAGTGGCATACCGCGATCGTCGTTTTCGGCGTGACGCTGCTGAACGCGATCCTGGGGCTCAGCCAGGAAGGGAAAGCGGCGGACAGCGTTGCGGCGCTCCAGAAGATGCTGGTCCTCAGGGCGCACGTCCGGCGCGGCGGCGAGGTGATCGACATCCCGGCGGAGGAGCTCGTGCCCGGCGACGTCGTCTCGTTTGAGGCGGGCGACAAGATCCCCGCCGACGGCCGGTTGCTGATCGCTGCGACGCTGGAGATCGAGGAAGCCGCGCTGACCGGCGAGAGCACGCCGACGCCGAAGGCGGTCGATGCCGTCGACCGCGAAGACGTGGCTCTCAGCGATCGCGTCGACATGGCCTATATGAACTCGACCGTCACGCGCGGACGGGGCGAGATGGTCGTGACGGCCACCGGGATGGCGACCGAGGTCGGCCGGATCTCGGGGATGCTGAGCGCGGTCCAGAAGGAGAAGACGCCACTGACCCGCCAGCTCGACCAGCTGACGCTCGTGGTCGCGACGCTGGCCGGGATCTCGCTCGCGCTCGTGATCATCCTCGGCTTGGCGCGCGGCGACAGCCTCGACGAGCTGTTTCTGATCGGGATCAGCGTCGCGGTCGCCGCGATCCCGACCGAGCTACCCGCGGTCGTGACTTCGATGCTGTCGCTCGGGACCCGCGCACTCGCCGCCAAAGGCGCGATCGTCAAGCGGCTGCGATCCGTCGAGACGCTCGGATCCACGTCGGCCATCTGCACCGACAAGACCGGCACCCTGACCCTCAACCAGATGACCGCCCGCGAGCTCTCGCTGGTCGGCCGGCGCTACACCGTCGATGGGGAGGGCTACTCCTCGGTCGGCCGGATCCTTCACGTCGCCGGCGAGGGCGAGACGCCGCTGGAGCCATTTCTGCTGCCGATGGCCCTCGCGAACGACGCGAACGTCTCCGACGGCGAAATCGTCGGCGACCCGACCGAGGCTGCGCTGCTGGTCCTGGCCGCGAAGGGTGGCCTGGACGTCGACGGCACCAGGGGCCGCTACCCCCGTGTGGCCGAGGTCCCGTTCGACTCCGAGTACAAGCTGATGGCCACCTTCCACCACATGCAGGAAAACGGGCGCGACGTCGTCCGCTGCCTGGTCAAGGGCGCACCCGACGTCCTGCTCGCCCGTTCGGCGGCGATGCGCGGGGCGGACGGCCAGGCGATCCCTGCCGAGCTCGGCCGCGACCGAGTCGTTGCCGAGAACGACCGCCTCGCCCGAGACGGGCTCCGCGTGCTCGCCGTCGCGTCGCGCGACATCGATCCCGCCGCGTTTGACGCCGACGGAGAACTGCTGAATGAGGTGCACGACCTGACGCTGCTCGCCCTGGTTGGGATCGTCGATCCGCCGCGCCGGGAGGCGCGCGACGCCATCGCCCGCTGCGAGGAGGCCGGGATCCGCGTCCGCATGATCACCGGCGACCACGTCACAACCGCGGCGGCGATCGGCGCCCAGCTCGGCATCGAGGGCGAGGCGCTCACGGGGGCCGAGTTCGCTGCCCTCAGCGACACCGAGCTCGAGCAACGGCTCGACGGTCTCGGCGTGGTGGCACGCGTCGCACCCGAGGACAAGGTACGGCTCGTCGACCTCCTCAAACGGACGGGCAACGTCGTGGCGATGACCGGCGACGGCGTCAACGACGCCCCCGCGCTGAGACGCGCTGACATCGGGGTCGCGATGGGCATCACGGGCACCGAGGTGACCAAAGAGGCCGCCGACATGATCCTCACCGACGACAACTTCGCGACCATCGTCGAGGCCGTCGACGGCGGCCGCGGCCTGTACGACAACCTCATGAAATACGTGCGCGTGCAGCTCGTGATGCTCGGCGGCTTCATCGTGACCTTCCTCGGCGCCGCGATCTTCAACATCGCAAACGGCGCGCCACTCACCCCCCTGCAGATCCTGTGGGTCAACTTCGCCATCGACCTGTTCCTGGCCGTCGGGCTCGGCTTCGACGCGCCCGTACCGGGGCTCATGCGGCGCCCACCGCGCGACGCAGCCGCGCGGATCGTGTCCAACGGGCTTGCTGCCCGACTCGCCCTCGCGAGCATCCTCATGGCCGGCCTCACCCTCGCGGTTGTCGCCTGGGGCGAGGATCGCTACACCCTCACCGTGGCGACCACGATGGGACTCACAACCCTCTCCCTGATGCATGTGGCGGCCGCGCTCGAGGCTCGCGAGCCAAAGGGAACCGTGTTCGCTCGCTACACGATCGAAAACGGGCGATTCCTGCAGATGATCGGAGCGGCTGTCCTGCTCACGTTCCTCGTCACCGCGCTCGCTCCGTTGCAGCGGATCTTCGGGACCGCATCGCTGACCGACCAGACAGTGGGGCATCTGCCTCCTTGGCCCGATCGCCCTCCTCGCGCTCCTGGAGCTCGGAAAGCTCATCGACCGCCGGTTCAGCCGGCCCCAACCGCTCCTGGCGGCTGACGCCGCACGATGAGCTTGGTGAGCTCCCACAACGCCAGCAGCAGGACCGCAGCGGAAAGGGCAAGGCCGAACTGGCCGGCCTTGAGCGGCACCGTCCCGAGCAGGCGGTTGAACAGGTCCATCTGGGTGACCATCACGACGAGTGCGATCTCGACGAGCGCGGTCCAGTTCATCTGCGGGTTGTCAAACGTTTCACGGGCGAAGAGCGTGTCCGACAGGCTGCGACTCTCGTAGGCGGCGACGACGAGCATCAGCGCGAACGCGGTCAGGCCGATGGACGAGCCGACCGCCGTGCTGCCCCAGTGGTCCTTGCCGGCCCAGATCAACAGGTTCAGGACGATCGCCATGTAGAGGCCGACGAGCCCGGCGGTCAGCTTCACACCCGTGGTGAGGATGGACTCGGTGCTCGGGCGCGGCCGGCGTAGCATCAGGCCCGGCGTCTGCTGGTCGAGTCCGAGCGCGACGCCGAACGGGGCGCTGACGAAGAAGTGGATGTAGAGCACCTGCGGGGCGGTGAACGGCTCGCCCGCCGCGATGTTCAGCAGCGTCGCGCCGAGGTAGGTGATCACGAACGCGACGAGCGAGATCAGCACGAAGCGGACGTACTTGAGGAGGTTGTCGTAGAGCTTGCGGCCCTGCTCGACGGCCTGAACGATCGTGGCGAAGTTGTCGTCGGTCAGGATCATCCGGCTGGCGTTCTTGGCGACTTCGGTCCCGCTGCCCATGGCAATGCCGATGTGGGCGGCCTTGATCGATGGCGCGTCGTTGACGCCGTCGCCGGTCATCGCCACGACCTCGCCCTTCTGCTTGAGCGTGTCGACGAGCAGGACCTTGTGCTCGGGTGCGACCCGGCCGACGACGCCGATGCCGTCGATGCGGGCCAGGCGCTCGGATTCCTCGAGCGCCGCGAAGGCTGCGCCGAGGATTGCCTCGCCCTCGATTCCCAGTTGCTGGGCGATGGCCGCGCCGGTGACGAGGTCATCGCCGGTGACCATGCGCACGCGGATATGCGCGCTCTGGGCGTCTGCGACCGCCTGCTTGGACGCGGCGCGCGGGGGATCGACCATCGCCACGAGGCTGGTGATCTCGAGTCCGTCGACATAGCTGAGTAGGTCTGTGTCGGAGTCGAAGGCGGCGGGGTCGATGTCGCGGAACGCGGCGGCCATGACGCGCAGACCGCTCTCGCCCATCCGTTGCACGTTCGCCTCAGCGCGGCTGCGCAGGTCGTCGCTCCAGGCGACGCGCTGACCGTTGGAGAGCGCACTCGCCGTCCGGCTCATCACAGCGGGCGCCGCACCTTTCACGAAGCAGCGCACGACCCGGTCGCCGCCGGCGTCGGCCGCGTCGGCAAAGACGGCCATCAGCTTGTAGGTCGGGTCGAAGGGGAGCGTCGCGAGCCGCGGGAACTGCCCGCGGGTCGCGACGGCGTCGAGACCCGCCTTATGGGCGAGAACCAGCAGCGCGCCCTCCGTCGGGTCGCCGACGACCTTGCCGTCGACGAGCTGCGCGTCGTTGACGATGACGTAGGGCAGGATCGCGTCCTCGATCGTGTCCGAGGTGCCGGCCACGTGCTGCACGCTCCCGTCAAGGCTGTAGCCCGAGCCGGAGATCGTGAAGCGGTCCGTGGGGTCGAGCACCTCGACGGCGGTCACCTGGTTCATCGTCAGCGTGCCGGTCTTGTCGGAGTTGATCGCCGAGGTCGAGCCGAGCGTCTCGACCGAAGCGAGGTCCTTCAGGACGGCGCCGTGACGCGCCAGATGGCCGGCTCCGAGCGACATCACGACCTGCAGCACGGTCGGCATCGCCTCGGGGATCGCTGCGATCGCCAGTGCCACGGCGCTGGTGAAGATGACCGTGGCCGTCTGACCGCGCTGCACGCCAAGCACGAACATGACGACCATCGTCAGGCCGGCCGCCGCGGCGATCCACAGCGTCAGCGTGTTGAGCTGCTTCGTGAGCGGCGTCTGCTCCTTGGCCGTCGTCGCCAGCATCCCGGCGATCCTTCCGACCTGGGTGTCGGCGCCGGTGGCGGTGACGATCATCACGCCGCTGCCGTGAGTGACCGGTGTGTGCATGAAAGCCATGTTGGTCTGGTCGCCCGGGGCGAGGTCGGTGCCCGACGGGGCCTCGATGCCCTTGGAGGCGGGCACGCTCTCGCCGGTCAGTGCGGACTCGTCGATCTGGAGAGAGGTCGCCTCGAGCAGCCGCCCGTCGGCTGGGACCTCGTCGCCGGCGGCGAGCAGGATGACGTCGCCGCCGACGATCTCCTCGGCGGCGATGTTCGCCTCGGTGCCGTCGCGACGGACGCGCGCCGTTGCCTTGACCATCGCCTTGAGCGCGTTCATCGCGCTTTCGGCCTTGCCCTCCTGGCGCAGGCCGACGACGGCGTTGATGACCGTGATCACGATCAGGAGGACGCCCGTGCTCCATTCCTGGATTGCCAGCGACACGATCGCCGCCGCGACGAGGATGAGCTGCATGTAGCTGCGGTACTGAGCTGCGAGGCGCTTCCAACCCGGTTCCGAGTCTTCCGCGGGGAGGGCGTTCGGGCCGTTCTGGGCAAGCCGGGTCGCCGCCTGCTGACTCGAGAGTCCGAGGCTTGGATCGACGCCGAGCCTCTCGGCAACCGCGTCGGTATCCCCGTCGTACCACAGCTCGGTCGCATGCCCGGTCATCGTCATGGCATCTCCGATCCGTCGGCGCGTCTGGTCGACGCCCCCATCCACCTGCGCACGCACGCGTCGAGCACGACCGCGAGCGCCCCGAGCGCGAGGATCGCCCCGAACGTGGCGGGCGCGTTCTGGTAGGTGTCGACGGCGAAGAACCCCAGGACCACGGCGACCACCGCCATCGCGAGCAGAATGAGGGCCGGGCTGCTGTGCGTGTCCGCTCGTCGACGCCAGCCTGCGAGTGCGACGAGCAGGAACACCATCAGCGCGACGGCGCTGCCGACCGATGCGATCGCGGATAGGTCGACGAGGTTCGCGACGACGAGCACCAGGGCTGTCGTGATGAGCAGGCCGCCGTGCGGACCGAGTCGTGACCTAGAGCCGAACCACGTCGGGAACATCCGCTCCTCGGCCAACATGCCTGTGAGGTTGCCCGAGGCGTAGAGGGTGGCGTTGGTGGCGCCGGCGGTCGATAGCAGCGCAACGACGGCCATCACGGTGAAGCCGGCGTCACCGAGCGCGGGGCGCGCCGCCTCGGCGATCGCGGTCTCGCCGTACTTGATCACCTCCGCGACCGTCAGCGCGCCGAAGACGCCGATCGCGATCAACACGTAGACCACGGATGTGATCCCCAGTGCGCCGTAGGTCGCCCGCGGGATGTCGTGGGTGGGGTTGCGCAGATCGCCGGCCGTGAACGTGATGACGTTGAAGCCGAGGTAGGCGAAGAATGTCAGCGCGACGCTCGAGACGATCTTCGAGAACGGCGGGTAGCCGCTCGGGGCCAGCAGGTCGGTGTTCAGGTTGGCGAGCGTCACGACGATGAAGACCGCGAACGCTGCGAGGACGATCGCCACGATCACGGATTGGGCCTTGGCTGCGGACGTCGCTCCGGCGAGGTTGACCGCGAGCATCACGAGCACGACCGCCGTGATGAAGACGTTGTCCCATGCCGGGCCCGGGTTGTCGCCGATGAACAACGATGTGGCGTAGCCGCCGAACGAGACCGCGATCATCGCGGTGACGATCACGATCGCCGCCATGTAGCCGAGCCACGCGGCGATGCCAACGAGTCGGCCGCGCCCGAGGCCTTCGATGAGGTACGTGATCAGGCCGCCACTGGACGGGTAGCGGACACCGAGCTTGACGCAGACGTAGCCGAGCAGCCCAGCGACGATCCCGCCGATCAGGAACGAGATCCAGACGGCTGCGCCGGCCACGGCACCCGCCTCGCCCAGCAGCGCGAAGATGCCCGCCCCGATCATCGACCCGATCCCGAGGACGGTCGCGCCGCGGACCGTCAGCGCCTTCTGCGTGAGCTCGCCATCTTCCGACGCGCGGTCGGGAGTTGCGATGTCATCCGGCCGCGCCCGCCAGCTCCAGTCCGGTGGCGTCGAGTGCCACGACCGTTCCGGCCTCGCCACGCACGAGCGCGGCGGCGTCGGTGATCGAGCCGATCGCAGCGATGCCGCCGGTCTGCGTGACGAACTTGCAGGCGGCCTCGACCTTGGGACCCATCGAGCCGGCGGCAAACTCCGATGCGGCCAGCGCCTCGGGGCTCGCGCGCCGGATCGGGGCCGCATCGGGCGTGCCCCAGTCGGTGTAGACGGCGTCGACGTCGGTCACGATGGCCAAGACATTGGCGTGCAGCTCCTTGGCGAGCAGGGCGCTGGCGAGGTCCTTGTCGATCACCGCCTCGACGCCGACCAGTCGTCGTCCGGCGGGGACGGCCTCGTCGATGTGCTTCACCGGGATGCCGCCGCCACCCGCGCACACGACTACGCAGTCGTGCTCGAGCAGCCACTCGATCGGCTCGAGGCCGTAGATATGCTGCGGCGCGGGCGACGCAACCACCCGCCGGAAGCTGTCGCCGTCCGGCTTGAACGTCCAGCCCTTTTCCGCGGCGAGCGCGTCGGACTGCTGGTTGTCGTAGACCGGTCCGATCGGCTTCGTCGGATTTGCGAACGCCGGGTCCGCTGGGTCGACCTCGATCTGGGTCAGGAGCGTCGCGAACTGCTTGTCCTGCGGTAGCTCGTTGCCGAGCTCCTGCTGGAGCACGTAGCCGATCATCCCCTCCGTCTGGGCGTCCAGCACGTCGAGCGGCTAGTCTCGACATCCTTGTACGCGGACCCCTGGAGCGCGAGCAGCCCGACCTGCGGGCCGTTGCCGTGCCAGATGACGAGCTGGTGCTCGAGCGCGACAGGCGCGAGCGCCCTGCAGGCGGTGCGTGCGTTGGAGCGCTGGTTCTCTGCGGTCAGCGGTTGCCCGCGCTGCAGCAGCGCGTTGCCGCCGAGCGCGACGACGACTCGCATGCTCAGTCTCCGAGCGTGGCGACCATGACCGCCTTGATCGTGTGCAGGCGGTTCTCTGCCTCGTCGAACACGATCGACGCCGGAGACTCGAAGACCTCTTCGGTCACCTCGAGCGCGTCGAGCCCGTCGTCCCTGTAGATCTGCTCGCCGGCCTCCGTGTCGCGGTTGTGGAACGCCGGCAGGCAGTGCATGAACTTGACGTCCGGGTTGCCTGTCAGCTCCATCACCTCGCTGTTGACCTGGTAGGGGAGCAGCAGCTTGATCCGCTCCGCCCAGACCTCCTTGGGCTCGCCCATCGAGACCCAGACGTCGGTGAGCAGGAAGTCACAGTCCTTGACCGCCTCGGCGACGCTTTCGGTCACGGTGATCGTCCCCCCGCTCTCCGCGGCGATGCCCTTTGCGGCGTCCAACACCTCGGCGCCCGGCCAGAGCGACTCCGGCGCCGCGATCCGCACGTCCATCCCGAGCTTGGCGCCTCCGACCAGGTAGGTGTCGGCCATGTTGAAGCGCGCGTCGCCGAGGTAGCAGAACGTGACCTCGCCCAGCGGCTTGTCGACATGCTCTCGGAAGGTGAGGAAGTCGGCGAGGATCTGGGTGGGATGCCACTCGTCGGTCAGCCCGTTGTAGACCGGCACGCCGGCCCACCGTGCCAGCTCGTCGGCGGTGCTCTCGCCGAAGCCGCGGTACTCGATCGCGTCGTACATCCGGCCCAGCACCCGCGCGGTGTCCTTGACCGTCTCCTTGTGGCCCATGTGCGAGCCGCTCGGGCCGATGAACGTGACGTGTGCCCCCTGGTCGTAAGCCGCGACCTCGAACGCGCAGCGCGTCCGGGTCGAGTCCTTCTCGAAGATGAGCGCGATCTCGCGGCCCTCCAGGCGACGCTCCTCGCGTCCCTCGCGCTTGGCCTCCTTGAGCTCGGCGGCCAGGTCGAGCAGATAGATGATCTCCTCGGCGGAGTAGTCGTTGAGCGTCAACAGATGGCGCCCGTGCAGGTCGATCGTGGTGCTCATGCCGTTCCTTTCACTTGTCACGCGAGATCGGGCAGGTCATGCAGTGACCGCCGCCGCGCCCCCTTCCGAGTTCTTGGCCGGCGATCGTGTGGACCTCGATGCCGGCCTTTTCGAGCTTGAAGTTCGTCGCCTCGTTGCGCTCGTAGGCGACGATCACGCCCGGCGCGAGCGCGACGACGTTGTTGCCGTCGTCCCACTGGTTGCGCTCGGCCTCGAACTCGTCGCCGCCGGTCGGGACGACGGTGAGTTCGTCAATCCCGAGCGCGTCCTGAATCTCCTCGAGCCAGGTGCGCTCGGATACCTCGGCGCGCACGCCACCATTGCCGTCGGGGAGATAGCGGATCGGGGTGACCTGCGAGACAACGGGCTCGTAGATCGTCACCACCGAGCGGTCGCAGAACGTGAAGACGGTGTCGAGGTGCATCGCCGCTCGGTCGCGTGGCATCTTGGCGCCGAGCACGAGCCGGGCCGCACCCTGCTCGAACATGTTCTTGGCGAGGATGCTGACCGCCGAGCCGGTGCTGCGCTCACCCTGGCCGACCAGCACGACGCCGTCGCCGATCGGCATCACGTCGCCGCCCTCGATCGTCGCGCGGCCCCAGTCGTGGTCGACCCCGCCGAACCAGATCTGCGTGCCCTTGAAGCGCGGGTGAAAACGATAGATCGCCTCGATGTTGATCGTCTCCTTCTGACGTGCCGGCCAGAACATCGACGATACGGCGACGCCACCGTAGAGCCAGAAACTCGTGTCGCGCGTGAACAATTGGTTCGGTAGCGGTGCGAGCACGAACTCAGTCGGCTCCATCGCGCCGCCGATCGCCGTGGCGATCTCCGTCGGCAGCTCACGCACGGTAACGCCACCGGTCAGACGCTCCGCGAGATCGTCCGGCGGCATCTCGCTCATCCAGGCGGTGAGGTCGTCGACGAACATCGCCGTCACGTCCTCGGGCCGGACTCGTCTGTCCAAAACCCACTCGCGCGCCTCCGCGTCGCTGAGCACCTCGGTCAGCAGCTCGTGCACGAGCAGCACCTCGACGCCGTGCTCGCGCATCACGTCCACGAATGCGTCGAACTCCTGTCGCGCACGCCGCACCCAGATGACATCGTCGAACAGCAGCTCGTGGCAGTTGGTCGGCGACAGCCGCTCGTGGGCGAGATCGGGCCGATGCACCATCACGGTACGCAGGGTCCCGACTTCGGAGTTGGCGCCGAGGGCGGGCGTGGTTCGCGTGCTCATGCTGATTCCTTCCGCTCATGCGGTTGCTCTGGACAAGGACTCGTGCAGACCGCGATGCCCAGCAGCAGCGCTCCGCCCGCCATCAGGAACGGCGCCCAGTAGACGGAGAAGCTGCGGCCCATGTTGCGCGAGTACCGAACCGCCCGTCGTCGCCGCGCGGGCGCGTCTCTGGCTCCGTCGTGCCGGATGGGCGTTCCACTGTGGCCATCATTCACCCGCGGGGGACTATATGCCCGAGCAGCCGCCGGGCTGCGCCACCTCGGAACAGACATGCCGGGTTGCCGACCAGGTGGATGCCGCCGCGGAATCGGATATACCGTCGTCTCCCGTGCGAGGAGGCGATCGATGAGTGACCAGTCCGCCGCTGTGGGCGTCGAGCCTGAGAGGAAGGGTCGGTTCACGCTTCCTTCCGCGTACACGATCTTGTTCGCATTGATCGTGGTGGCGGCGATCGCGACCTGGGTGATCCCGGCCGGCGTCTACAACCTGAATGCTGCGGGGGAACCGATTCCGGGGACGTACCACCACGTGACCTCGCATCCGTCGCGAATCGTCGTCGACTCGCTCACGGCGCCGATCAACGGGCTCTACGGCATCGAAGACGCGAAAGGGAACATCAACTATTACAACTCGGGGACGCTCTTTGGCGCGATCGACATCGCGCTCTTCATCCTCGTGATCGGCGGCTTCCTCGGCGTGACGATGAAGACCGGGGCGATCGAATCCGGGATCGGCAGTCTCGTGCACAGGATGCGGGGCCGGGAGCGCTTGATGATCCCGGTCCTGATGACCGTCTTCGCACTCGGAGGCACGACCTTCGGGATGGCCGAGGAGAGTCTCGCCTTCTATGCGCTCGTGATTACCGTGATGATCGCCGCTGGCTACGACGCGCTCACGGGTGCAGCGATCGTCCTGCTCGGCTGTGGGATCGGCGTGCTCGGCTCGACGGTCAACCCGTTCGCGACCGGGATCGCCTCCGGGATCGCCGGGATCCCGATCAGCGAAGGCCTCATCGGCCGACTGGTGATCCTGATCGTCGGCCTCGTGATCGGCGTCTTCTTCGTCCTTCGCTACGCCGACCGCATCAAGAAGGACCCCTCGAAGTCACTCGTGTACCACATGAAGGCCGAGAACGAGACGCGGTTCCGGGCTGCGACCGACGCCGGCGAAGCCACGCTCACCGGCAAGCAAAAGACGATCCTCGCTGTCTTCGCGCTCGCGTTCGTCGTCATGATCTACGGCGTCATTCCATGGTCGGACCTCGGGATCCCGTTCCCGACCTGGTGGTGGTGGTTCCCCGAGATGACCGCCTCCTTCCTGCTCTTCGCGATCATCATCGGAGTGATCGGCGGGATGGGCGAAAGCGACCTGACGACCAGCTTTGTCGACGGCGCGCGGGACCTCCTCGGGGTCGCGTTGATCATCGGCATCGCCCGTGGCATCACCGTGATCATGAACAACGGCCAGATCACCGACACCGTCCTGCACTGGATCGAGAACGCCCTCGGCGGTACGGGCGACGTCACGTTCCTGATCGTGATGTTCCTCCTCTTCCTACCGCTGTCGTTCGTGATCCCTTCGACCTCGGGGCTTGCGACGCTGGCGATGCCGATCGTGGCTCCGCTGGCGGGCTTCATCGGCGTGTCGATTGCGCTCGTCGTAACCGCCTACCAGAGCGCTTCCGGCGTCATGAACCTCGTCGTTCCGACGTCTGCCGTCGTGATGGGCGGCCTCGCGATCGCCCGCGTTCCGTACGGCACGTATCTCCGCTGGGTCTGGCCGCTGCTTCTGCTTCTCAGCGCCCTCTCCGCGATCGTGCTCGCTATCGGAGCGTTACTGTGACTTGCGTGCGTCGAGCCTGGACAGGAGCATCAGATGCGACGTGGCGTTGAATGGCTGATCATCGTCGTGGCGGCGCTTCTCGTCGTCGGTCTGATCGCGTACGCGCGCGGCCCTAAGCATCACCACGGCGACGAGGTCGGGACGCACGGCACGAAGATCGTCGTCGTGCACATCGTCCCGTGACGGCGAGGGAGCCTTAGTCGCGACCGAGACCGGGGCACCTAGGCGCCCGATCTTGGTCAGACGCCATCAAAGTGCCACCAGCACTCAGGCCGACTGCGACCCGAGACACAGTCCACGGCACCGAGCCCAATCGATAGCTTGAGGCGGGCTGGATTTGACGGAGGCCTTGATGCCGGGATGCTGTCTTGGCGCGAGGAGATCCTGCGAATCCATGGCTCGTGCGAAGAAGTACCCCGATGAACTGATTGCTCGTGGCGTGAGGCTGGCGTTGGCGGAGGGGGGCGGGATTCGAACCCGCGGTCCGCTTGCACGGACTCCGGTTCTCAAGGCCGTCGGATCGAGGTCAGATAGCGTCGGTTTGCAGGAGATTTGGTCGAGCCACGCGTGCTACAGGCAGGTCATATCTGCCGAGTTCGGGACATGGTTCGGGACACGGCTCCGTGGAGCCGGTTGGTGCATTGACGGTCGCGTCGGCGACTCGTTCAGCGCGTCAGACGGCGATGCGGCTGACGTCGTAGGTAGACGGCTCGGGCACCGGGCGCCCGGTCGACCGCAGCAGGTCGATGTGAGCCGCGACGGCTTCGCGCGCGTTGCGGTCGAGCTGCTCGCGATCGTCGCCGACGGCCGTGCAACCGGGGAGGTCGGGCACGTATGCCCACCAACCGTCGTCGTTGCGTTCGTAGATCGCCAGGTACTCGGTCATCGCAGCTCGCTGATTCCACTTGCGCGTCTGATGGACGACAGGGTACCGGTCGCGACCTGCTTACCTGGAGCACCGGGGACGGTCACGACATTGGGATTGTCGGGGTGAACGTATTGGCGATGGCTGCCGACGGTTCTCGCGAGTTCCCACCCGTTCCGACGGAGGATCTTCTCGATCTCACGGACGGTCTTGGGCACGTTGCGAGCGTAGCCACCGCACCGGCGAGCCGGTCGACATCCGCGCGAAGCTCGTCCAAAAGCGACTCACGGTCACCACCGACCGGCCCCCGCCGACTCCCTCTGAGCCTGGAACGTCGTTGAGAAACGGAGGGGGGGATTCGAACCCTCGAGACGCTTGCACGCCTACCGGTTTTCAAGGCCGTTGGATCGAGGTCAGATAGCCTTGGTTTACCGGAGTTTCGTCTGAGCTGACGAGCTATTGGCAGGTCATATCTGCCGAGTTCGGGACATGGTTCGGGACACGGTTGGTGGCAGCTATGGACGGGCTGCGTGGAGTGCTGCGTCGGCGGTGGCGACCTTCATCGCCAGGCGGTCGGTGGCGCCGATGCGCGTGAAGCCGTAGTGCTCGTAGAACCTTGCTGCGGTGTCGTCGATCGCGTCGACCACGATGACGCGCCCGGCCGAGTGCGCAGCGGCGGCGACGATGACCTCGAGCGCATCGAGGAGCAGTTGGCCGCCGAGCCCCTGGCTGTGGAGGTCTTGATGCAGCGCGAGCCTTCCCAGTAGGTACCCCGGGATCGACGAGTAGCCGCTCGACATGCCCTTGGGAACTTCGTCGCGGCGGACCTGTGTTGGCGCGACCGAGTAGTAGGCGACGACGCGATGCTCCGCCGCGGGGGTCCAGACGGTCGTTGCGGAGATGCCGGCTTCCTCGGCTCGGGCTGCCTGCGCCTTCAGCCAGCGATCCAGCGGCTCGTGACCGCAGGCGAAGTCGGCCGTCTCGTGCTCGGGGCCAAGCCGAGCTGACCACCAGTTCATCGACGCTCGTACACGCGGGCCCGCTGCGCGGCCTTGCGCAGGCCAGGCGCAGGAGTCGCGGTGTCCAGCGACGCGACCAAGTCGTCGAACTCGGCGGCGGGCATGACCGTCTGATCGGCCTGCCCGAGAACACGATCTGCCTCGCGACCCGCGGCGTCGAGCACGAACGCAGATACCGACACGCGCCGCAACGCCGCCGCCCGGGCGATCTTCGCCTCGCTGTCGACGTCGGCCCGCATCTCGATTCGCTTCGTCCGTGTCGCCATGCCACCACTGTACGGCGGTTGTACGGTGTTTGCAAGGCGTAAGGCCATCACCCGACGGAGGGGGAGGGATTCGAACCCTCGAGACGCTTGCACGCCTGCCGGTTTTCAAGACCGGTGCATTCGACCACTCTGCCACCCCTCCGCGCGTCAGCGTAGCCTCGGCGGTTGACTCGCCACCCGGCCCATGACACGGTGGCGCGATGATCTCACGGCGCCTCTCGCCGTGTCTGGGGCTCGTGGTGGCCCTCGGCTTGGCGCATGGCGCCCAGGCGTTCGCGGCCGAAACCGTCACGGTCACGCCACCGTCGGACGCGATCGCCGGCATTCCGTTCTCGCTCGGCGTCGCGACCACGTCGGACTCCTCCTCGTCGAGCTCGCTGCGTGTCTTCATCCGGCCCGATGACGGTCGCCCGTGCGAGGCATCAGCCGCCGCCGTGAACGGGTCGGCGCCCAAGCCACTCGAGCTCTACGACGATCGCCGGCACGCCGACCCGGTCACGATCAACGTGCCCGCGCAGACGACCGCCGGCGGGCTGCGCGTGTGCGCGTTCGTCGAGCTCATCCCTGCGCCGCAGACCACGCTCTCACGGCAGGACCTCGTCGTCGGAGTGCGCGCTCCTCGGGCGACGCTCCAGCTCAGCCTGTCGACCACGTCCCCGTTCGTCGGAGGCAGCTTCCAGGCTCGCGCCCAGGGCTCCACCGAAGCGCCGGACGGCGGCGTCGTGACGCGCGCTCAGCGCGGACCATGCGGCCAGCCGACGGCGGACGACCTCGCCTCGACGGGGGTTGCGCCGGGCTCGGTCGATCTGCGCCAGGACGTCACGATCGCCGCCGCGGCGCGCGTCCTGCCCGACCGCGTCTGCGCGTGGCTCACGACGACCGCCCTGGGCGGCGCGGTGCTCGCGACGGCCGAGCAGCCGATCGCGCCGCGCTACGACGGCTCGCTCTCGGTGATCCAGAAGCGGTTCGTCGCGGTGCGCGGGAAACATCGCAAGATCATCGGCTGGGCCTTCGAGATCAAGGGCCGCGGTTCGGGGAACGTCAAGCAGATGTACGCCCGGATCGTCCGCGGCGGGTCCTGCGTTGCGGGCAAGGCGTTTCACAAGGGCGCCATCTTCGACCTGCAATGTCTGCTCAAACGTCCGCCGCGCCGGCCGTTCGTGGTCAACGTCACCTACGTCACCGCCCTCAACGTCCGGCGCTCCGTCGGGAATCTGACGGTTGCCGTGCCGAAGGCGGCGACCCGCCACCGCCTCTGAGTCCCCGCGGCCGGCGCTCGGCGCTCGCTAGCCTGACGCCGATGACGGCCTTGGGGGCTGACCTCGACGAAGCGACCCGGGTCTCGTCCGGCAAGGGTGATCGCCTGACCGCGGCGTTGTCGGCGGCCTGGGAGATCTGGGGGCCCAACGGCGGCTACCTGGCGGCGGTCGCCCTGCGCGCCGCGGCCGTCCACGCGCAGATCCGCCAGCCCGCCAGCCTCTACTGCCACTTCCTCAGCTCGCCCGCGTTCGACGTCGTCGACCTGGACGTCACGGTGCTGCGAGCCGGCCGGCGCTCGGAATCGCTCGCCGTCCACATGAGCCAGGGTGGCAAGCCGGTCCTGCACGCGATGGTCCGCACGGCAGCGGACGGCCCGGGGCATGAGCACCAGTTCGCGCTCGCGCCCGACGTCCCGCGGCCCGACGAGCTCAAGACGCTCGACGAGCTGATCGGCACGCAGGCTCGCCACTTCCCGTTCTGGGACAACGTCGAGCGCTGCCCCGTACCCCAGGAGCTGCCCGAGCCCGGCGGCGACCCGGTCGTCCGCGATTGGGCGCGCTTTCGCCCGACGCCGTGCTTCGACGACCCGTTCCTTGACGCCGCCCGCTCGCTGATCCTGCTCGACACCTACGGCTATCCGGCCTCGTGGCAGAAGTATCGCGACGACCAGATCGGGGCGCCCAACCTCGACACCGCCGCCTGGTTTCACCGCGCGAGCCCCGGATGCGAATGGCTGCTGATCGAAGAGGAGTGCGCGACGGCCGATCGCGGGCTGCTCGGCGTCGGCGGCCGCGTCTGGGACACCGACGGACGGTTGCTGGCAAGCGGCGGTGCGCAGTTGGTCTGCCTCGGTCCGCCCGCGTAGGCTCGGCTCGTGCCGGATCCGCGTGAGGTGCCGCTGACGCCAGCCGAGCTGCGGCTGCGCCGCAGCGAGGCGCACGTCCGGCGCCGGCGCCGGCGGCGGGGCGGCGGGGCCGCGGCAGTCGTCGCGATCGTGGCCATCGCGATCGTCGTGGCCACGTCGGGCGGCTCCAGCCCCAAGCCGCCCGCCACGTTGGCGCTGGCGAACGTCCCGACCGTACTGTCGAGGCCGCCGGTCCCGATCACCAAGCCGCAGCCGCCGCGCAAGCCGGGGGCCTACGAACGCTCACTCGAGCTCGCTGCGATCCACCGCGCGGCCAAGGCCCACGACTACGTCATCCGCGGCACCCCGCGCCACAAGCTCATCGCGCTGACCTTCGACGATGGGCCGGGGCCGACGACGCCGCGGATCCTGCGCTGGCTCATCGCGCACAAGGTGCCGGCGACGTTCTTCCTGATCGGCAGCCAGGTCAACTCGAACCCTGGTCTCGCACGGGCCGAGGCGCGCGCCGGTTTCGTGCTCGGCGACCACACCGAGAACCACAAGGCGCTGGCCACGCTCAGCGCCGCCGGCCAGAGGCAGCAGATCGGCGACGGCTTTCAGTCGATCAAGGACGCGACCGGGCGCTACGTGCACCTGTTCCGCCCTCCGCAGGGCTCGTTCAACACGACGACGCTCCAGATCCTGCACCGCGCCGGGCTGCTGATGGTGCTGTGGAGCGTCGACACGAGCGACTACGCGCTGCCCGGTACCGACCGGATCGTCTTCACCGCGCTGTCGGGCGCGCGCGCCGGCGGGATCGTCTTGATGCACGACGGCGGCGGGGACCGCACCGAGACGTTGCACGCGCTGCCGCGGATCGTGCACGGCCTGCGCCTCAAGGGCTACCACCTCGTCACCATCCCGCAGCTGCTGGTCTCGGATCCCGTCCCCAAGAACCAGCCGGCGCCGCACAGCCTGTCAGGCGGTTAGACGAACGACGTCCCCGGAAGCGCCGCGGCGTCACGCTCGGACAGCCAGCGCAGCACGCTGGCGCCGACGTCGGCCATCGGCCCGTCGTGGCGGCGGCCGTCCTGGCCGCCGAACGTCGCCAGCAGCGGCACGTACTCGCGCGTGTGGTCGGTGTGGCTCATCGTCGGGTCGACGCCGTGGTCGGCGGTCAGCACGAACAGGTCATCGGGTCCCAGCAGCTCCAGCCAGCGCCCGGCGGCGGCGTCGATCTCACGCAGCGCTCCGTGGAAACCTTCGATGTCGTGGCGGTGGCCGTAGACCTGGTCCGTCTCGACGAGGTTCGTGAACGCGAAGGTGCCGGGCCCGAGCGTCGCGAGCAGCTCAGTCGTCGCGTCGATCCCGGTCACGTTGGTCAGCGCCGTGTGCTTGACGTCGATCCCGACCCCGGCAAACAGGTCGCGGATCTTGCCGACCGCGTGGACCGTGACGCGATCGGCCTGGAGCTCCTCGAGGTACGAGCGCCCCGGCGGCGGCACCGCGTAGTCGCGGCGACCCTCACGGCGATGCCAGGCACCGGGCCCACCGTCGAACGGCCGCGCGATCACGCGTCCGACGGCGTCGGCGCCGGTCATCACCGCGCGCGCCGCTTCGCACGCCGCGTACAGCCCCGGCTCGTCGAGGACGTCGACATGGGCGGCGATCTGCAGCACGCTGTCGGCCGACGTGTAGAGGATCGCCTCGCCGGTCTGGAGGTGGTGCGGGCCGTAGTCGACGAGCACCTCGGTGCCGCTGTAGGGCCGGTTGCAGCAGAACCGCAGCCCCGTGGCCTGCTCGAGCCGCTCGACGATCTGCGGTCCGAAGCCGTCGGGGTAGGTCGGTAGCGGATGCGCGGGGACGACGCCCATCAGCTCCCAGTGACCGGTCGTCGACTCCTTGCCCGGGCCGAGCGGGTGCAGCCGCCCGTGGACGACCGGATCGGCAACCGGCGCCACACCCTCGATCTCGACGATGTCGCCCAGGCCCAGCGCGCCGAGCACCGGCAGATCCAGGCCGCCGGCCTCGCGCGCGAGATGGGGGAGCGTGCTCGCGCCGGCGTCGCCGTAGGCGCCTGCGTCCGGCAACGCGCCGACGCCGCACGCGTCGAGCACGACCACGAACGCGCGGCGGCTCACGGCTTCGGCCGGTCCATCCACTTGCCGACCCGCGGCGGCTTGAAGCGCTCCAGCGCGGCGAGCGCTCCTTCCGCAGTGTCGGCGCTCAGCAGCATCGCGCGATGCTCGGCACGCAGGAAGCGCTCGTTGACGACATGGTCCAGGAACGCGGTCAGCCCGTCGTAGTAGCCGGCGACGTTGAGCAGCACGCAGCCCTTGTCGTGGATGCCCAGCTGCGACCACGTGAAGACCTCGAACAGCTCCTCGAGCGTCCCCGACCCGCCGGGCAGCGCGATGAACCCGTCGGCGAGCTCGCCCATCAGCGCCTTGCGCTCGTGCATCGTCTCGACGACGTGCTGCTCGGTCAGGTCGGCGTGGGGGATCTCGGTCGGGAACACGCCCTTGGGGATCACGCCGATCACCTCGCCCCCCGCCGCGAGCGCAGTGTCGGCCATCAGGCCCATCAGCCCGACGCTCGCGCCCCCGTAGACAAGCCCGATCCCGCGCTGGGCGAGCAGGGTCGCCACCGCGACGGCCGCCTCTGCGTACTCAGGCCGCGCGCCGGGGCTCGAGCCGCAGAAGACGCAGACACGACGCATGCATCGCAGGCTATCGCTGGCGTCATACTTGGACGCGATGATCCGACGACTGCCTCATGTCGATCGCGTCGGTATCGAGGAGCGGGTCGCGACGCTCGGCAAGCGCTCGATCAAGACCACGGCCAAGCAGCAGGGCATCCGCCTCGCCGTCTCGATGCTCGACCTGACCACGCTCGAGGGCTCCGACACACCCGGCAAGGTCCGCCACCTGTGCGCCAAGGCCGTCTGCCCGGCGCCGGACATGCCCGAGATCCCGTCGTGCGCGGCGATCTGCGTCTACCCGTCGCTGGCCGGCGTGGCCAGCACGGCGCTGGCCGGCACCGGCGTCAAGACGGCGGCGGTCGCGACCGGCTTTCCGGCCGGGCAGGTGCCGCTCGATGTCAAGCTGTCGGACACCGCCGACGCCGTCGCCGCGGGCGCCGACGAGATCGACATGGTGATCTCGCGCGAGGCGTTCCTGGCCGGGGACGACGCGCGCGTGCAGGAGGAGATCGTCCGCGTACGCGAGGCGTGCGGCGACGCGCACCTGAAGGTCATCCTCGAGACCTCGGAGCTCGGCTCCTACGAGCACGTGCGCCATGCGTCGGTGCTGGCGATGGAGGCGGGGGCCGACTTCATCAAGACGTCGACCGGCA
Organism: uncultured Actinomycetes bacterium; assembly: GCA_963766605.1. Lineage (GTDB taxonomy): Bacteria > Actinomycetota > Thermoleophilia > Solirubrobacterales > Solirubrobacteraceae > AC-49. Next base: position 623,158 of record CAVYAT010000001.1, on the reverse strand, counting down.
AGTCGAACGCCGGCGCGACGCCCGGTGTGTGCCTGGTGATGCTCGAGGCGATCCGCGACTACGCGCACCGCACCGGGCGCCAGGTCGGCTTCAAGGCCGCCGGCGGCGTGTCGACGAGCAAGGCAGCGCTACACCGCCTGGTGCTCGTCAAGGAGACGCTCGGCGACGAGTGGCTGACGCCGGACCTGCTGCGGATCGGCGCGTCGTCCGTGCTCAATGATCTGCTGATGCAGTACGCCAAGACCACGTCCGGCCGCTACGGGCGCAGCGAGGACTTCTCCAAGGAGTGACGTCATGACGGACGTCCGCACAAGCATCGTCTGGGACTACGCGCCGGCGCCGGAGTCGACCGACCACATCCGCCTGCGCGACGAGTACGGGCTGTTCATCGGCGGCGAGTTCCGCCCGCCGGCCGATGGCCGCCACGAGCCGACGACGAACCCGGCGACCGAGGAGCCGATCGCGCAGATCGGCTGGGCGACCGAGGCCGACCTGCGCGCGGCGATCGAGGCGGCGCAGTCCGCACAGCCCAAGTGGGCGGCGCTGCCGGGGCGCGAGCGCGCCAAGTACCTGTTCCGCATCGCGCGGCTGATCCAGGAACGCGCGCGCGAGCTGGCCGTCGTCGAGACGATGGACGGCGGCAAGCCGCTGCGCGAGTCACGCGACGTCGACATCCCGCTGGCGGCGGCGCACTTCTTCCACTACGCCGGCTGGGCCGACAAGCTCTCCTACGGCCTCGGCGGGCGGGCGTGCGCGCCGATGGGCGTCGTCGGCCAGATCGTGCCGTGGAACTTCCCGCTGCTGATGGCGGCGTGGAAGCTCGCGCCGGCGCTGGCGTGCGGCAACGCGGCGATCCTCAAGCCGGCCGAGACGACGCCGCTGACCGCGCTGCTGCTGGCCGAGATCTGCCAGGAGGCCGAGATTCCCGAGGGCGTGGTCGCGGTCGTGCCAGGCGACGGCGAGACCGGCGCGGCGCTGGTGCGCGCCGACGGCATCGACAAGATCGCCTTCACCGGCTCGACCACGGTCGGGCGCGACATCCAGGCCGCGCTGGCCGGGCGCGACGTCGGGCTGACCCTGGAGCTCGGCGGCAAGTCGGCCAACATCGTCTTCGAGGACGCCGCTCTGGATCAGGCCGTCGAGGGGATCGTCCAGGGGATCTTCTTCAACCAGGGCCACGTCTGCTGCGCCGGCTCGCGGCTGCTCGTGCAGGAGAGCGTCGTCGACGACGTCATCGCAAGGCTGTGGGACCGGATGAAGCTGCTGCGCGTCGGCGACCCGCTCGACAAGAACACCGACGTCGGCGCGATCAACTCGGCCGAGCAGCTTGCGCGCATCGAGGCGCTGGTCTCGGGCGGCGAGCAGGAGGGGGCGGTGCGGCGCAGCATCGCCTGCGACGTCCCCGACCGCGGCTACTGGTTCGCGCCGACCCTGTTCACTGACGTCTCGCCCGCGCACCGCGTGGCGGTCGAGGAGATCTTCGGGCCGGTCGTGTCGGTGCTGACGTTCCGCACCCAGGCCGAGGCGATCGAAAAGGCCAACAACTCCAAGTACGGGCTGGCGGCCGGGATCTGGACCGACAAGGGCGCCAAGGCGTTCGAGGTCGCGTCCGCACTGCGCGCCGGCGTCGTGTGGCAGAACACGTACAACCACTTCGACCCGACCGCCGCGTTCGGCGGCTACAAGGAGTCGGGCTTCGGCCGCGAGGGCGGGCCGGCCGGCCTGCGGCCGTACGTGCGGATGACATGACATGAGGTCCGAGCGGCTCGCGGTTCGCAAGACGTACAAGCTGTGGATCGGCGGCGCGTTCGTGCGCTCGGAGTCCGGGCGCCACGACCGCGCCGGCGACTTCAACATCCCGCGCGCGTCGCGCAAGGACGTGCGCGACGCGGTCACCGCGGCGCGCAAGGCGTTCGGGCCATGGGCGGGGCGGACCGCGTACAACCGCGGGCAGATCCTGTACCGGGCCGCCGAGGCGCTGGAGTCGCGCGTCGCCGACTTCGCCGCCTACGCGCCACAGGCCGAGGTCGAGGCGGCGATCGACGTGCTGCTGCATTACGCCGGCTGGACCGACAAGCTCGATCCGGTGCTCGGCGGGGTCAACCCGGTCGCCGCGCCGTTCCTGTCGTTCTCGCTGCCCGAGCCGACCGGCGTTGTCGGCGTGGTCGCACCTGAGGCGCCGCCGCTGCTGGGGCTGGTGGCGGAGATCGCGCCGGTGCTCGCGGCCGGCAACACAGTCGTGGCGGTGCTGTCGGAGCCGGCGCCGCTGGGCGGGCTGGACCTGGCGGAAGTGCTCGGGGTGTCGGATATCCCGGGTGGAGTCGTCAACCTGCTGTCGGGCCGCCGGGCGGAGCTCGCGCCCGCGCTGGGCGCCCACCGCGATCTGAACGCGATCGTCGACGCCTCCGGCGACGCCGAACTCGGCGCCGAACTCGACCGGCTCGCGTCGGAGACGATCAAGCGCGTGCGCCACGGCGCCGCGGCGACGACCTACGACGGCGCGGTCGCCGATGCGCTGACGCGCATGGAGGCCGTCCTTGAACTGAAGACCGCCTGGCATCCCGTCGGCGCGTGAGCAGGCTGCTCGTCACCGGCAGCTCCGGGCACCTCGGCGAGGCGCTGATGCGCGTGCTGCGTGCCGACGGCGAAGACGTGGTCGGGCTCGACGTGGCGCCGGGCGAGTTCACCGATGTGGTCGGATCGATCGGCGACCGCGAGGTTGTGCGCGAGGTGTCGGAGGGGGTGGGGGCGGTCATCCATGCCGCGACGCTGCACAAGCCGCACGTGGCGACCCGGCCGTGGCAGGAGTTCGTGGACGTCAACGTCAGCGGGACCGTCGTGCTGCTCGAGGAGGCGGTGAGCGCCGGGGTGGGCGCGTTCGTATTCACCAGTTCGACGAGCGCGTTCGGGCACGCCATGCGGCCGGGCGAAGGCGCGCCGGCCGCATGGGTCACCGAGGACCTGATCCCGACGCCTCGCAACATCTACGGCGTGACGAAGACGTCGGCCGAGAACATCTGCGAACTGGTGCACCGCGACACGGGCCTGGCGATCGTCGTGCTGCGCACGTCGCGGTTCTTCCCCGAGCGCGACGACGTATTGGACCGGCGCGACGAGTTCGACGACCTGAACCTGAAGGTCAACGAGCTGCTGTACCGGCGGGTCGACATCGAGGACGCCGTCGCGGCACACCGGCTGGCGGTGGAGCGGGCGCCCGCGGTCGGGTTCGGGCGTTTCATCATCTCGGCGACAACGCCGTTCGTCCCGTCCGACGTCGAGGAGCTCCGGGTCGGCGCGCCGTCGGTCGTCGCCCGGTATTTCCCCGAGTACGAAGAGGTGTTCGCCGTTCACGGCTGGCGGATGCTGCCGTCGCTCGACCGCGTGTACGACAACACACGCGCGCGTGAGGTCCTGGGCTGGCGCCCGCGCTGGGATTTTGCGTATGCGCTGGAGCGCCTGCGGGCCGGCGAGGAACCGCGCTCGGCGCTGACCGCCGCGGTCGGCGCGAAGGGCTACACCGGGTCGTCTGAGGCGTACGCGCCGTAGGGGGGAGGACGCAGTGTTCGGATTGGGCAAGCACAAGGTCCTGAGCGACGGGGCTCAGATCGACGGTGTGGTCGTCGACAGTGAGGCGCCCGCCGACACGGGCCGCGGTGGATTCGGTGGCACCTACCGTCTGACTGCTCGGGTGCGGTTCGACGACGGCGCGACGGCAGAGGTCCGGTCTGGCCGGCTGGACCGGACCGAGGTCGGGTGGAAGCTCGAGGGCGACATCGTGCCGCTGCGCTACGACCGGGCCGACCGATCGAAGATCGAAGTCGACGTACCGGCGCTCATCTCGGCACGCCAACAGGGGATCGCCGGCCTGCGCGACCGGGCGATCGCCGAGGGCGAGCAGAACGTCGGGCCGCCGTCGGAGACCTAGTTGTAGTTCCCAGGCACAGTTGTTCGGGTCGCCCGGGAGAGGGGTGGGGCTGCGCGATTCGTGCCTCAGAACGCTACGCCAGCGCCCCCTCCAACCGCAGCACCCGCCGCAGGATCGCCAGCGACGACGCGTACGTCGAGTCCATCCCGTAGTACGACAACCCGCGCGCCCCCAGGGTCCGCGCCTGCGTGTACGGCGTGTCAGAGGCGTAGTGGATGATCCCGAAGTCGATCGGGAGCTTGGAGAAGTTGACGGCCTCGCCGACGGGGTGGCGGTCGGGGTCGGAGATCTCGTAGACCGCGTTGCAGAACGGGCCGGCCTCCATCTCGACGACCGTGAACGCCTCGCGGTAGTAGAAGTCCAGGTACGACCGGTTCTGCAGGAACGTCGACTTCACGGTCACCGCGCGCTGGTTGTCGAGCCCGCTGCCGAAGCGCAGATCGGCGGTCAGGTCGGCGACGCCGAACGCGTTGTCGAGCCAGTAGGTCGAGTTGGAGTGCTCGTCGTGGACGACGCTCGAGATCATCACGTCGCCGACGTCGGCGTTCAGCGTCGCCGCCTTGCCGAGCACGTAGACCCCACGCAGCGCCGACGTGTCGACGGCGACCTCGCGCAGGATGTTGAACGCCGCCACGCCGAGCGGGTAGTCGACGTTGACGAGCGTCGCCCGCGACGCGGCCAGCGCGGCCGGATCGACGTCGCCGATCCGCGGGTCGAGGCGATCGCGGGACAGCTTGTGCAGCGGCATGATCTGCGCCGGCACGCGCAGCGCGGTCTTCGAGCGCACGTGCATCACCCCGCACGCCATCTCGGCCTCGCGGCGCTCGGCGCGGCCCTCGTCGCCGCGCGAGTCCCAGTACTCGCGCGCGACGAAGTACAGGAAGTTCTCCCACGAGCCCTCGGTCGCCCCCTCACGAAACGCGGTCAGCTCGGCGCGCAGGATGTCGGACTCGGGCAGCGACTCGACGAACTCGACGAGCGTCGCCTCGCGGTCGCGCGCGACGCTGGTCGCGATGTTGACGATCGAGTGCGTGTTGGAGCTGACGAAGTACAGCGGCCCGTCGCCCAGGCCCTGTGTCGCGAGCTCGTCGTGAACCGGCGCCCACCAGCGGCGCGTCATCCGCGCGTAGCCGATGTGCGTGCCGCCGAGCATCCGCACGCGCAGCGACAGCGAGTGCTCGCCGGCGATCAGGGCCATCCGCTCGGCGAAGCGGTCGCCCCACTGCTCCTCCAGACGCTCCCAGTCGTCGCCCGAGCCGCCGAGCTCGGCCGCGCAGGCCTCCGGCGTCATGCTCTCGATCGGCCAGCCCGCCGCGCGCTGGCGCACGCGGATCTTGTTCCACTCGATCTGGAACGCGACCAGCGTCGGCACCAGGTCATCGACGTCGGAGACGCTGGCCAGCAGCACGGCGAGCGTCCCGGCGCCGCTGTCGTACCAGCGCCGCCGGCGCGCCGGCGCCTCGGCCTCGGTCCACGATTCGATCTCGAGTCCGAGCGCCGTGTAGGCCTCGGTGTCCTGGCCCATGATGACCAGCGACGCGCCGACGATCGCGTCGGGGAGGCGCCGGATCGCGTACAGGAACGCGCCGAGGTCGAGCTCATCGCTGGCCGCCAGCGGGTGCAGGCTCGACCCCATCGCGCGGTGCGACGACTCGAGCACGCGCAGCCGCGTCTCGCCGCTGGAGCGGAGCAGCGTGGTGTACGTGCGCTGGTAGAGCTCGACCTCGTCGGACAGCCGCTCGCCGTCCTGTGTCGGGCTGGATACGGTAAGTCGCGTCAGGGCCACTCGATCACTCCTTCACGAACGGGATCCCGATCGACCCTGGCGCGCGCGAGCGACCGATCACGCCGGCGACCGCGACCAGCGTCAGCACGTAGGGGAGGGCTTGGAACAGGGTTGCGGTCGACGCCGAGAACGTCGGCAGCCGTTGGGCGAGCGCGCTGGAGAACCCGAACAGCAGCACCGCCATCAGCGCGCCGAGCGGGCGCCACTTGCCGAAGATCACCGCGGCCAGTGCGATGAAGCCGCGGCCCTCGGTCATGTTCTGGCTGAACGACCCGACAAAACCGACCGACAGGTACGCGCCGCCGAGCGCGGCGAGCATTCCCGACACCGTCACCGCCGCGTAGCGGATCGGGAACACGCCCACGCCGACCGTGTCGGCCGCGTGTGGCTTCTCGCCCACGGCGCGCAGGCGCAGCCCGCGCTTGGTCCGGAACAGGAACACGGTCAGGATGGGCACGAGCAGCAGCCCGATCCACGTCAGCAGGTTGGCGTGCCCGATCGCGTCGCCGAAGAAGCTGACGTGCCGCAGGCCCGGTATCGCGATGTCGGGTACCCGCGAGATGTCGGGCGGCGTGCCGTTGGTGCCGTAGTGGTCGATGAACACGTAGCCCGTGATCCCGAGCGCGAGGAAGTTGACCGCGGTGCCGCTGACGATCTGATCGGCGCGCAGGTGGATCGCGAACGCCGCGTGCACAAGCGCGAGCGCGCCGCCGGCGATCATCGCGACGAACAGGCCGCCGACCCATGACCCGGTCACGTCGGCGCCGAGCACGCCGAAGAACGCGCCCATCAACATCATGCCCTCGAGGCCGATGTTGATGACGCCGCTGCGCTCGGAGATGATCCCGCCGAGCGCCGCGAACAGCAGCGGCGTGGCGTACCGCAGCGTCGCCGCGATCAGCGCCGACCACGTGAACACGTTGCGCAGGTTGGCCTCGCCTGACTTCGCGGCGGCGAGTGCGCCGATGATCGCCGACACGCCGATCGCGATCGCCGCGATGCCGAGCCGGCGCTCGTCGCGGACCGCGTAGCAGCCGAGCCCGATCCCGATCCCGGCGAGGATGATCGACGGCAGCGCCGCGTGAACGATGGCCGGCGTGACCGAGATGAAGCCGGCGAGCACGGCCAGCCCCACGCCGGCCCAGCCGAGCCGCTGTTGGGTCGTCTTCACGCCGCCTTCTCCTCGACGGCGGGGGGCGTCGCCGGCGGCGGCGACGCCGTCTTCGGCGAGCGTCTGCGCTTGCGTAGGATCGCCAGCGCGATCACATCGGTCGAGACGAGCAGGATCACGAGACCCTGAATCAGCAACGTCAGCGTCGTGGTCAGCGTCGGGTCAGACAGGTTCGCGTTGCGATCCGACGTGCCGACGGCCAGCCCGCCGAACAGCAGGGCGGCAAAGACCGTCCCGAGCGCCGTGCTGCGTCCGAGCAGCGCCACGGCGATCCCGAGGAACCCGATCGTCGACGTCTGGATGTCGTTCGTGGCGACGTGGAACTCCCAGCCGAGCACGTCGATCGCGCCGGCCAGCCCGGCGAACATGCCCGAGATCGCCATCACGCGGACGTAGTTGCGCGCGACGCTCATGCCGCTCGACTGCGCCGCGTCGGGGTTGAGGCCGACGGCGCGCGTCTCGTAGCCGGTCGTCGAGCGGTTGAGAACGGCCCAGAAGACGACGGCCATCGCCAAGGCGATGAACAGGCCGATGTGCAGGCCCTGGAGGTCGGGGTTGCCCCAGAAGACCGGCAGCTTGCCGGTCGAGGTGACCGTGGCCGACTGTGGGATCGACGGGCTCGTCGGATCCTGCAGCGGACCGCCGAGCTGGAACAGGTAGACGCCGACCCAGATCGCGATCCAGTTGAGCATGATCGTCGAGATGACCTCGTTGGCCCCGGTGGTGGCTTTCAGCAACCCGGCGATTCCGGCCCACGCCGCGCCGGCCAGCGAGGCCAGCACGATCGCCAGCAGGATGTGCGGGAACGCCGGCATGCCGGCGAACGACGACCCGACCCACACGCCGATGATCGTCCCGACGAGGTACTGACCCTGGCCGCCGATGTTGAACAGGCCGCCCCGGAACGCGTACGCCACCGCCAGCCCGGTGAGGATCAGCGGGGTCGTGGCGATCAGCGTCTGCTGGAGGTTCGATGCGGCCGTCGAGCGTTCCGTGCCGGTGACCCACGGGAACAGCCAGTTCAGGCCGGTGCCGTCGAAGATCGACTTGTAGGTCGTAAGCGGATCGTGGCCCGTGATGAACACGACCAGGCCGCCGATCAGGAATGCGATCAGCACGGTCAGCAACGGCACGACGACACCGCCGCCGCGCATGTACGCAGCGAGGCGGGCGATCCCCGTCGGGCGGATCTCGTCGACGTCCTCGCCGACGAGCATCGCGTCGGCGTCGGCGTCGGTGAACGGCTCCGTGTCGGTCATGCGGCCGTCTTCGTCCCGCCGCCCGTCATGGCGATCCCGAGCTCTTCCTCGGTCGCATCGGGCGGGAACTCGCCGACGATCTGGCCTTCGTAGATCACGAGGATGCGGTCGGCCAAGGAGCGGACCTCCTCGGACTCCAGCGACACGAGCAGGATCCCACGCCCGGCGTCGCGCTCGGTGATCAGGCGTCGGTGAACGAACTCGATCGCGCCGACGTCGAGGCCGCGCGTCGGCTGGTGGGCGACCAGCAGCGTCGGGTTGGACGCCAGCTCGCGCGCGATCACGACCTTCTGCTGGTTGCCGCCCGACAGCGACAGCGCCAGCGAGGTCTCCCGGCCGCCGCGCACGTCGAACTCCTTGATCAGCTGCCGCGCGCGGTCGGCGATGTGGCGCACCCGCAGCCAGCCGTGGCGGGACAGCTCGGGCGAGCGGTAGTCGCGCAGCGCGAGGTTCTCGGCGAGCGAGAACGGCAGCACGAGCCCGCGCCGGTGGCGGTCCTCGGCGATATGGGCAACACCGGCCTCGCCGGCGACGCGCGCGCCACGCCCGGTGACGTCCCGCCCCCCGACGACGACGCTCCCCGACTCGGGCGCGCGCAGCCCGACGATCGCGTCGACGAGCTCGCCCTGACCGTTGCCGTCGACGCCGGCCAGCGCCACGATCTCGCCGGCGCGGACCTGCAGCGATGCGCCGCGCACCGCCTCGAGCAGACGGTCGTCGCGGACGTGGAGGTCGGTGACCTCGAGCACCGGTTCGCGCGGAGCGCCCGGCGACTTCTCGACGCGTAGCAGCACGTCGCGGCCGACCATCAGGCGCGCGAGGCTCTCCTCGGTTGCGCCCTGCGCCGGGACGGTGTCGATCTTCTTGCCGCGCCGCAGGACGGTCACGCGGTCGGCGATCTGCGAGCACCTCGTTGAGCTTGTGGCTGATGAAGACGATCGACGTGCCGTCCGCCTGCAGTGCCCGCAGCACGGCGAACAGCTCGCTGACCTCCTGCGCGGTCAGCACGGCGGTCGGCTCGTCGAGGACGAGGATCGCGCGCACCGCGGAACAGCGCCTTGAGGATCTCGACGCGCTGCTGCATCCCGACCGTCACGTCCTCGATCACCGCGTCGGGGTCGACCGCGAGGCCGTAGCGATCGGAGACCTCGCGCACGCGCGCGCGCGCCTCCTTCATGTCCAGCATCCCGGCGTTGCTGGGCTCGCGGCCGAGGACCATGTTCTCGGTCACCGTCATCACCGGCACGAGCATGAAGTGCTGGTGCACCATGCCGATGCCGAGCGCGATCGCGTCGGCCGGCGAGTCGATCTGTACGGGCTTGTCGTCGACCAGGATCTCTCCTTCGGTCGGGCGATAGACCCCGTACAGGATCGACATCAGGGTCGACTTGCCGGCCCCGTTCTCGCCGAGCAACGCATGAACTTCTCCCCGCCGCAACTCGAAGTCGACGCCGTCGTTCGCGACGACGGCGCCGAATCGCTTCGTGATTCCGCGCAGCTCGAGTGCGGCGGGGTCCTGGCTCACTTCACGGTGTCGGGGATGTTCGTGATCTGGCCCGACTTGATCTCCTGCGCGATCTTCGCGATCTGGGCGGCGTACTTCTGGCCCGCTGCGCCGATCGTGCCGTAGCCGACTCCGTTGGTCGACAGGTCGTTGATGATGTTCTGCTCGTTGCCGGTGTACTTGCCGGTCATGGCGGCCTTGATCGCGTTGAACACCGCGACGTCGACCTTCTTCTCGGCCGAGGTCAGGATGAACGGACCGAGGTAGCTCTGGTCGGCGTCGACGCCGATGCCCTGGACGCCCTTCTCCTTGGCCGCGTCAAGCGCGCCGAGACCACACTGGCCGGCGACCTGGAAGACGACCTTCGAGCCCTGGGCGATCTGGTTGAGCGCCAGCTCCTTGCACTTGTCCTGGGCGACGAAGTCCTGCGAGTAGCCGTTGAGCGTCTTGATGCCGGGATCGGCCGCCTTGGCGCCCGCCTGGTAGCCGGCGATGTAGTGGTCGACCGGCGGGATCTTCTGGCCGCCGACGCTCGAGATCGTCTTGATGTGGTTGTCCTTGGCGTACAGGCCCGACAGGTAGCCGGCCAGGTAACCCGCTTGCTGCTCCTTGAACAACAGCCCCTCGACGTTCTTGAGGCCCTTCGTCTTCATCGTCGTCGCGTCGGTGTCGATCATCGCGAACTTGACGGCCGGCGTCGCTTTGGCGACCGAGTCGGTCGCGTCCTGCATCAGGAACCCGACCGGGATGACCAGGTTGTAGCCGCCCTTGGCCAGCGTCGTGAGGTTCGGCAGGTAGTCGGCCGAGGAGTTGGACTGCAGCACCCGCCCCTGAACCCCGAGCTGCTTGATGGCACGCTGGAGACCGAGGTAGGAGAGGTGGTTGAAGCCGTGGTCGTTGAGGCCACCGATGTCCGTGACCAGTCCGACCTTGAACGCCGACTTCGGGGTCGTGGACGTGGCCGCCGCGGTCGAAGAGCTCGAGCTCGACTTCTTCGAGGAGCCGCAGGCCGCGATCGCGACCACGAGCGCGACGCAACCAACGACCGTCAGCGCCTTAAACAAAACTTTCACAGAGATCCTCTCCTCAGAAGGTGTTTCGGGCGAGCCTACTGCTTTGCCGCTTGCTCGCGCATTGTCTTTTTCAATGCTTCGTCGCAGAACGCGGCATCAATCGCAGTCCCCGTGATCGCCCGTAGGTCGTCGTCGTCGAAACCAAGCTTCTGAGCGGCAATTTCGTACTCGCCGCCGATCGTGGCGCCGAAATACGGCGGGTCGTCGCTGCCCAGTGTCAGGCGCACGCCCGCGTCGGCCAGGGCCCGTAGCGGGTGGGCCTCGTAGCTGGGAAAGACGCCGAGTACGACGTTGCTCGTCGGGCAGCATTCGAGCACGATCCCGCGGTCAGCGATCTCGCTGACGAGCCCCGGATCCTCGATCGCCCGCACGCCGTGGCTGATGCGGCTGATCGGCAGCTCAAGCGCGCCGCGCACGCTCTGCGCGCCGGCCCACTCGCCGGCGTGAATGGTGCAGCCGAGCCCCGCCTCGGCGACGATCCCGTACGCCTGCGCGAACTGCCCCGGCGGGTGGTTGGCCTCGTCGCCGGCCATCGAGAAACCGACCACGTAGGGGTGCGGACGCTCCGCCGCGTGGCGCGCGACCCGCAGTGCCTGCTCGACGCCGAAGTTGCGCACCGCGGAGATCAGGATCCGGCCCTCGATGCCGTGAGGGCGCGCGTCGTCGATGCCCTGCGCGATGCCCGCCAGATGCTCCGCGTCGGTCAGGCCGACGAGCGCCGCGTGGTCGGGCGACGCCGTCAGCTCGACGTAGATCGCGCCCTCGTCCGCGCATGAGCGCAGGTACTCGTAGGTGATGTCGCGGTAGTCCTCGGCGGTCCGGATGACGCTGGCGGCGGTGTCGTAGGCGCGCAGGAAGTCGAGGAAGTCGGTATAGACAAAGCGATCTGCGTGGTCGAGCAGTCCGGCCGGGACTTCGAGGCCATTGCGCTGCGCCAGGCGGCCGATCAGCTCGGGCGGGGCGGTGCCCTCGAGGTGGACGTGGAGCTCGACCTTGGCGATCACCGCAGCACCTCGAGCACCGGCGGCGGAACGTCGACGGGCGGGTCGCCGATCGTGCACGCGGCGCGCAGCGCGGCGGCGGCATGCTGCGCGCCGTCGGCGTCGCGGGCGTGGACGAGGGCCAGCGGCCGCTCGCCGGGGCCGACCCGCTCGCCGGGCGCCGCGACCTCGGTCAGGCCGACGGAGTGGTCGATCGCGTCGGTCTCTCGCGCGCGACCGCCGCCGAGGCCGATGATCGCGACGCCGACCGCGCGCACGTCGACGGCGGCCAGCACGCCCGGCTCGTCGGGGAACGCCTCGACGACGACGGGCGCGGCGGGCAGGTGATCGTCGGGGCGTTGCAGCAGGTCGGCCGGACCGCCGAGCTGCGCCACCATCGCCGCGAAGCGCTCGGCGGCCGCGCCGGAGTCCAGCGCGTCGGCCGGGTCGGCGTCGAGGCCGCCGAGCGTCAGCAGCTCCGCGCTCAGCGCCAGTGTCACCTCGCGCAGGCGGCTGTCGCTCGCGGCGCCGGTCAGGTGGTCGATCGCCTCGCGGACCTCGACCGCGTTCCCGGCGCTGCGGCCGAGAACGCGGTCCATGTCGGTCAGCATGGCCGAGGTCGGGAGGCCGTTGCCCTGGGCGACCTCGACGATCGCCTGCGCCAGCTCCCGCGCCGCCTCGTGGCCGGGCAGGAACGCGCCGGAGCCGACCTTGACGTCCATGACGAGCGCGCCGAGCCCGGCGGCGAGCTTCTTCGACAGGATCGAGGCGACGATCAGCGGGATCGACTCGACCGTCCCGGTGGCGTCGCGGATCGCGTACAGCCGCTTGTCGGCCGGCGCCAGCGTGCCGGTCTGGCCGACGATCGCGCAGCCGGCGACCTTGACCGTGGCGCGAAGCGCGGCGTTGTCCGGCGCGACGTCGTAGCCGGGGATCGCCTGGAGCTTGTCGAGCGTGCCGCCGGTGTGGCCGAGGCCGCGCCCGGAGATCATCGGCACCGCGCCGCCGCACGCGGCGACGATCGGCGCGAGCAGCAGGCTGACCTTGTCGCCGACGCCGCCGGTCGAGTGCTTGTCGAGCACCGGCCGGTTGCCGAGACCCGCGTCTGACCAGTCGAGCACGTCGCCGGAGCGCGTCATCGCGCCGGTCAGGGCGACGCGCTCGCCCGCGGTCATCCCCCGCCACACGATCGCCATCGCCAGGGCGCCGGCCTGGGCGTCGCTCAGCGAACCGTCGGTGAGGCCGGCGACGAGGAACTCGATCTGCTCGGCGCTCAGCTCGCCGCCGGCGCGCTTGTGGCGGATCAGCTCGGCGGCCAGCATCACAGGCCCTCGACGAAGCGTGTGATCAGCCGCGCGAGGTCGACCGCCGCGCGCTCGCCGTCGCGCAACGTCTGCTCGTGGCTGAGCGGCACGTCGGACAGGCCCTCGGCGAGGTTGGTGATCGCCGAGATCGCGGCGACGCGCAGCCCGCAGTGGCGGGCGACGATCGTCTCGTGGACGGTCGACATGCCGACGGCGTCGGCGCCGAGGGTCCCGAATGCGCGGATCTCGGCCGGCGTCTCGAAGCTCGGGCCCGACACGGCGAGGTAGACGCCGTCGGCCAGCGCGATGTCGAGCTCGCCGGCCGCCGTGTGAAGCCGGGCGCGCAGCTGTGGGTCATAGGCGTCGTGAAGGCTGGGGAAGCGCGGGCCGAGCGCGTCGTCGTTGGGCCCGGTGAGGATGTTGACGCCGCTGAGATTGATGTGGTCGGTGATCGCCATCAGCGCGCCCGGCCCGACCTCGGGGCGCAGCGAGCCGGCCGCGTTGGTCAGCACGAGCACCTCGGCGCCCGCGGCGCGCACAGCGCGGACCGGCGCGCGGATCGGTTCGAGGTCGCCGCCCTCGTAGACGTGCTGGCGGCCCTGTAGGACGACGACCGGCACGTCGCCGATGCGGCCGAGCACCGCGCGGCCGGCGTGACCGGCGACGGTCGGGCGGGGGAAGCCCGGCAGCTCGTCGTAGCCGACGACGACGGGGTCGCTGACTGCGTCGGCGACCGCGCCGAGCCCGGAGCCGAGCACGATCGCCACCCGCGGCGGGGCGGCCGCGCGCAGCGCCAGGACGGACGCGGCGGCGCTCACGGCCCGAGCTCCGCGGCTCCGAACGACAGCGGCAGCAGCTCGCCGAGCGTCGTCGTCATCACGTTGCCGCCCGGGCGGCCGAGGTACACCGGCGTCGTCTGCGACGCGAACTCCGACAGCCGCTGGCGGCAGCCGCCGCACGGCGGGCAGATCTCGGCCCGCTGCGCGACGACGGCGATCGCGGCGATCTTCGTCTCGCCCGTCGCGACCATCGCGCCGATCGCCGACGCCTCGGCGCACTGGCTCTGCGGGTAGGCCGCGTTCTCGACGTTGGCCGCGGCGTAGATGCCGCCTCCGGCGCCGCGCAGCGCCGCGCCGACCGGGAACTCGGAGTACGGGGCGTGGGCATTGGCCATCGCGGCCGCCGCGGCGGCCAGCAGCACGGCCGGCCCGTCGAGCAGCAGGTCGGAGTAGCTGCCGGCGACGAGATCGGCGTCGCCGATCGCCAGCTCCTGGCGCAGCTGCGCGATCTTGTCGTGCTCCGCGCGCAGGTCGGAGTCATCGGGCGCGACCGCTTCGAGCTCGAGGTGTGCGCCGAGGCCCGCGACATCGTCGAGGTGGATGCGCACCCCATCCCACAACAGCAGCCGGCGGCGCTTGGCGACGACGACCAGTGTTCCGTAGGCGGCGTCCAGCGCGTCGCGCAACGCCCCGGCGTCGACGACCGCGACGCGGACGTACTCGCTCGTGCGCGCGCCGGCGTCGTCCTCGCGTCGGTAGGCGATCAGCTCGTCGTCGCCGGGGGTCTGCTCGCGCAGCTTCACGCGCCCGTGCGCGCCCGCGAAGTAGGTATCGCGCTGCTCGATCTCGCCGCGATCCTCGGCGCCGAGCGCGAGCGCACGCTCCAGGGTCCGGGCCGGGTCGGGATCGCGCGACTTGAGCTCGACGTTTCGCATCGGGCGGGGATCGACCCTACCGGTAGGATCGCGAATCCGTGGGTCAGCGTGTCACCGTCGTCGACCACCCCGTGCTTGCCGACCGCCTGGCGGTGCTGCGGGCCTCCGGCACCCCGCACGGCGAGTTCCGCCAGGCGCTGTACGAGGCGTCGGCGATCCTCGCCGTCGAGGTCGCGCGCGAGCTGCCGGTGACCGAGGTCGAGGTCCAGACGCCGCTGGAACCCGCGATCGGGCATCGCCTCCCGCGTGAGATCACGGTCGTGCCGGTGCTGCGCGCCGGGCTGGGGATGGTCGAGGGCTTCCTGCGACTGCTGCCCGACGCGCGCGTCGGACACCTCGGCCTGCAGCGCGACGAGGAGGAGCTGACGCCGCGCGACTACTACGAGCGCTTCCCGGCCACCCTGTCGGAGTCCTACGTGTACCTGCTCGACCCGATGCTCGCGACCGGCGGCAGCGCCGTCCACGCGCTGGACCGCCTGCGTGAGGCCGGCGCCCAGCGCCTGGCGCTCGTGTGCCTCGTCGCCGCGCCGGAGGGACTCGCCGCGCTCGAAGGCAAGCACGCCGACGTCCCCGTGTGGACGGCCGCGATCGATCGCGAGCTCGACGATCGCGGCTACATCCGCCCGGGGCTCGGCGACGCCGGAGACCGGGTGTTCGGCACCGAATAAGCGACGGCCGGCTCGCAACGCACAACGCCTCGAAGGCCCAGAGCCTGTCGTTCACGGTCGTCCGCCGATAGCGGATCGGTCGTAGCATCCGCGCATGACCTCCGACTCGAGCTACCCCGTCCTGCCTGGCGCCGAGCCGTACTCCGCTGCGGGCGGGCCGCTCGGCGCGCTGGTCGTCCACGGCTTCACCGGCAGCCCGCACTCGATGCGCGGTGTCGCCGAAGCGTTCGCCGCTGCGGGCTACACCGTCGAGCTGCCTCGCCTGCCCGGCCACGGCACCGACGTGCAGGACATGCTGACCACGAGCTGGGACGACTGGAGCGGCGCCGTCCTGGCCGCCTACCGCGACCTGGCGTCGCGCTGCCGGCAGGTCGTCGTCGCCGGTCTGTCCATGGGCGGGACGCTCACCATCTGGCTGGCCCTTCAGGCGCCCGAGATCGCCGGTCTCGTGCTCGTCAACCCGGCGGTCGGCACACCCGAGACGGCCGAACAGGAGGCCCAGCTGCGTCCGGCCCTTGAGGGCGGGATGACGATCCTCCCCGGGGTCGGCGGCGACATCGCCGACCCCGACGCGACCGAGCTCGCCTACGGGGAGGTCCCGGTGGCGTGCGTGTTGTCGCTGTTCGCCGCGGCCGGCGAGCTGACCCCGCGCCTCGGCGAGATCACGATCCCGACGCTGCTCATGCACAGCCTCCAGGACCACGTCGTCCCGCCGAGCGCCAGCGCGGCGATCGAGGCCGGGCTCGGCGGGCCGGTCGAGCTCGTGGAGCTCCGGCGCAGTTTCCACGTCGCGACGCTCGACTACGACCACGAGGAGATCGAGCGCCGCGCCGTCGAGTTCGCAGCGCAGGTCTTCGCCGCCGACCGCGTCAGCTAGAGAACGTCACCGCCGGCCGATCGGTCGCGGTCGTTGAGGAGGACCTCGAGGAACACCTCGACCACGGCCGGGTCGAACTGCGTGCCGGCGTGGCTCAGCAGCTCCTGGCGCGCGGCCTCGACGCTCATCGCCGCGCGGTACGGGCGGTCGCTGGTCATCGCGTGAAACGCGTCGCAGACGAACACGATCCGCGCGCCGAGCGGGATCGCCTCGCCGGCCAGGCCGTCCGGATAGCCGGCGCCGTCCCAGCGCTCGTGCTCGTGGCGCACGACCGGCCGCACCCCGGCGAGGAAGCTGACCGGCGCCAGGATCTGCTCGCCGACCTCGGTGTGGCGCTCGAGCTCGCGGCGCTCGTCGGGGTCCAGCGGCCCGCGTTTGTTGAGAATCCCCTCGGGGATCGCGATCTTGCCGATGTCGTGGAAGACGGCGCCGTAGCGCAGGTCGCGTAGATCGTCGTCGCGCAGCCCGAGACGACGGCCGACCGCCTCGGCCCATTCGACGATCGAGCGCGCGTGCATCGCGGTGTAGGAATCCTTGGCCTCGAGCGCGGCGGCCAGTGCCTCCGCGGTGCCGAGATACGCGGCGGCGAGCTGCTCGTAGAGCACGGCGCTGCGCAGCGCGCTTCCGAGCTGGTCGGCGACCGTCTGCAGGAGCCGTGCGTCGTCCTCGTCGAACGCGCTGACCTGCGTCTCGGCGCAGTTGATCGCGCCCCACAGCGCCCCGCCGACGATGACCGGGGCGACGAGCTCGCTGCGAACGTCCCGGGTCTCGGGGCCGGTCGTGTGGTCGGGGTCCTGGGCGATGTCGTTGACGAGCACGACGTGGCGCTCGCGCAGGCAGCGGCCGATCAGGCCGTCGTCAGCGGACTGCGCCCAGCCGTTCGTGCTCAGGCGCTCGAACGGCGCCCCGCGGCCGGCCAGTGCGCGCAGCATTCCGCCGTCGGCGACCTGCACGACGACGACGCTGTAGAAGCCAAACGCGCGGTGCAGCTCCTCGACGACGGCGAGCACGATCTCGTCGACCTCCGTCATCGCCGCCAGCCGCGTGCCCAGGGCGTTGGCCATCGCCAGGTGGCGGTGGCGGCGCGCGAGGCGCTCGGGCTCGGCGCCGGCGTTGCGCCACTGGTCGATCGGCTCGACCGGCACCGCCGCCGTCTGGCGGCTGAAGCGCCCTGGGTGGAACAGGTCGGGGATCGTCGACGCGGGGACGACCTGCCCGCGCTGGCCCTCCTGCTTGCCATAGAGCAGCGCGCGATCGGCCTGCTCGACGAGCTGTTCGGGCCCCATCGAGGCCTCCCACTGGGCGACGCCGGCGCTGGCGACGCTGCGGACCTCCGGACCGCCGAGGTCGTCGAACGACTCGGCCAGGCGCTCGATCGCGCGCGCCGCGATCTCGCACGCCGCGGCCTCGTCAGCGTCGACGCTGAGAATCGCGAACTCGTCACCGCCGTAGCGGGCGACGACGTCGTAGGGGCGAGTGGCGAGCCGCAGCGCGTGGCCGGTGCGGCGCAGCAGCTCGTCGCCGACGAGGTGGCCGTGGCGCTCGTTGACCGACTTGAAGTCGTCGAGGTCGAGCAGCACCAGGCTGAGCTCCTGGCCGGACCGGGCACAGCGCTCGATCTCGCGGCGCAGCGCGTCCTGCAGGGCGGCGTGGTTCAGACAGCCGGTCAGCCCGTCGCCGTGGGCGGCGAGCGCGAGACCGGTCGCGGCGCTGGCATTGCGACACGCCGCGGCGGCCAGCTCGGCGAATGCCTCGAGCAGCGTCAGGTCGTCGCCGACGACGAACCGGGGGCGTGTGTAGCCGACGGCCAGCACGCCGCGCAGCGCGCCGTCCCAGCGCATCGGAACGGCGAGGCAGCTCTGGACCTCGGCGAACGGCGAGTCGCCGCCGGGGATGACGAACCGCTGGTAGTCGTTGGTCAGCATCGGCCGGTCGGCGAGCATCACACGACCCGACAGGCCCTGGCCGGGTGACATGCGGTGGCCGAGCGCGACGTCGCCGAGGTTGTGGCCGGCCTCGAGCACGAGCCCATCGCCGCCGCCGACATCGCGATAGACCACGACGACGTCGGCGTCGAGGATCCGCTGGGCCTCGCGTGAGATCGACGACAGCACGGCCTCGAGGTCCAGCGACGCCGTCAGGGCCTTGGCGGCGCGGGCGAGCGCGCTCTGGCGTGCGGCGTGCGTCGCCTGCTGGGTGACGGCACGGGTCTGGCCGAGGACGGCGCCGGCGGCGCTGGCGAAGCCGGCGGCGATCTCGAGCGCCTCGCCGGAGAATGCCTCCGGATCGGGAGCGAGCAGCACGAGCGCGTGTTCGAGCGACTCACCCGAACGCAGCGGCAGCACGAGCAGCTCGTCGGCGGGCTCGGCGTGCAGGGCGGCGGCGACAGCGCGCGCGGCCGGCCCGTTGGCCCGCACGTGGCTGCGCCGCTGGATCACGAGCTCCTCGATCGCCGGGAGGCTCGACAGCGGCCGCCCGCCGTCGTCCTCGTCGTCGCCAACCGCCGGGTCGGACGCCAGTACGCGAGCGGCGCCGTCGACGCCGTCGAGCCCGACCACGATCGCGGCGGAGGCGTGCAGCAACGTGCGCGCCTCGCGTGCGAGCGACCGGCGCAGGGTCTGGATCGGGGCGCCGCGGCTGGCCGCGGTGACGATCCGCGCGACAGCGTTCAGCGCAACGGCCTGGCCGGCAGGTGGGGTGTGCTCGTCGGGTTGGGGCATCGGCGGACCGGCCGATGACCGGCCCGGACAGTCTCTACACTCGGCCACAGAAATGCCAGGAGAGGTGGCCGAGTGGCTGAAGGCACTCGCCTGCTAAGCGAGTATGGGGTTCACGCTCCATCGCGGGTTCGAATCCCGCCCTCTCCGCTGCGGCCTGCGGTAGCGTCGCGCGATGCCCGTCCGCCGAGCAGCGATCATCGCGGCGCTGGTGGCCTGCGGCCTGGCGGGCTGCGGCTCGTCGGCCCCGGTGACCACGACCGGCACGAACATCCTCAGCAACCCCGCCGAGCCGCCGCTCAACGCCGCATGGGGCATGGACTCAAACGGCGTCCAGACCGCGGCGACGCTCGACGCCGTCACGGCCCGCTACGGCGCCAAGCCCGCGTTCATGGGCCGCTACCTGACCACCGGCGGCGGGCCGTCCGTGCTGAGCAAGGGCGAGGTGAGCCTGCTTCGTGAGCGCGGGATCGGGGTCGTGTTGGTCGCCGACGTCTACGCGCGCTGCACGGCCGACGCCGGGCTCGGCCTGACCGAAGCGGGTATGGGCCGCCGCGAGGCCGACCTCGCCGCGACGGCCGCACGGGCCCTCGACGTCCCCGACAACCACTCGATCATCATCTTCGGAGACCTCGAGGCCAAGCGGCCGGCGACCGCGACGTGCATGGCCGCCTACGCCGACGAACTGCTGGCCGACGGCTACCAGCCGGGCTGGTACGGCAATCCCAACCGCGGCGACTTCAACGACGCGTTCTGCGCCGCCGCCGCCCACGACACGAAGGTCGCAACCGCGGTTGTGTGGACGAGCCAGCCGGTCCGCGGGGACGTCGGGGGCCGCAGCGCGCCGCCGTTCACGCCCGCCGCTCCGCACTGCTCGGACGGCAACACGCTGCTGTGGCAGTACAAGCGCGACCGGATCATCGACGGCGTCGGCTACGACCTCGACGAGCTCACCCCGCCGGGCGCGGGCGGCGTGGTGTGGCACCCGTGACCGAATGATCGGTTCTTCCGTCAGGTCACAAACTGGTCGGAGAGCCGAACGCGGGGTGGGATCTCGCGCAGCCGCGACAGCCACGCGCTGAAGTTCCCGTCCTCGGGGAACCATGCCGCGACCAGGCCGCTCGGACCGGCGGCGAACAGCGGGTTGACGACCAGGTGGCCGGGGTCGGCGAGGATCGCGGTGCGGCCATCCGGCGTGACGGCGAGCCAGCGTGCCTTGCCGTCGTAGCCGTTGTCGGGGGTGAACACGGTCACGGTCTCGCTGCGTGTCGCCAGCGCGAACGGCCCGACCATCGGCGCCAGGCCGTCCGCTGTCACCTGACGCGGGGCGCCGGGGCGGGAGCGGGGCGACCAGCTCACGCTGACGACGACGTCGCGGTCATGTCCGTCCTGGCGCCGGCGGTTGGCCCACACGATGCTCGCCGGTCCGCTGCCCGCGATCGCCACCGAGACGTCGCCGCCGAGACCGCCGGCGCGCAGCAGCGTCACCGGGTCGTCGAACTCGCCGGCCCCAGCCGGGCGCTGGATCGCCCGCGTGCGTCCCTCGTCGCTCCACGCGACGATCGCGCGCCCGTCGCGCCCGATCGCGGCGCCGACGCCGGACAGGTCGTGCCCGCGGGCCAGCGTCTGCGGTGCGCCGAACGTGCCGCGGGCACCCCGCTGGGTCACGGCGCGGATCTCCCCGCGATCGCTCCACAGGACCATCGCGTCGCCGCCTGCGCCCGACACGACCATCGGGTCGGTTCCCGCCGTCGCGCCGACGCGCCGCGCGGCGCGGAACTCCAGCGAGCCCGGCTCGCGCTGCGCGATCCACACGGACCGCCGTCGCTGTCCCTGGGCGTGGGTCGTGAACGCGACGATCGCCTCGCCGTCGGGGGTGACGGCGAGCGACGCGGGCCCGCCGTCGAAGCGCGGCGAGTCCAGGACGGCGTTCGCGTCGGTGATCATCGACTCGTGGCCGTCGACGTCGGCGTAGAGGCCGGGGAACGTGCCCCAGACGATGACCGGTCGCCCGTGGCGGTCGAGCCCGAAGTCGGCCTCGGCGTCGCGAACCCCGCGCATCAGGCGGTGCTGCGCCTGAACCACGCGCATCCGGCCATCGGCGTCCTCGCGCAACAGTTGCCAGGCGCCGTTGACGACGAGCACGAAGGCGCGTCCGCGCGCGTCGACGTGCAGCGCGTACGGAGACCGCTCCGACAGCGCGGCCGGCCGTGTCCAGCGCGGCGTGGCGACGCCTCGGGGAACGCGCGGCGGCGGCTCGATCGCCGACCCGCGCCGTGGCGCGTGGTGCGCGGCGCCCCCGTCGCGTGCCGCGCACGCGCTGAGCCCGACGACCGCTGCGACCACCGCGGCGAGGGTGACGGCGTTGCTCATCGCACTGGGAAGGACGATACCCCCGCCGTCGACCTTCCCGTGTCACGCGACGATGCGCTGGAACTTGACGGTCCGCCAGACGACGCGGAAGCCCAGCCGCGCGTAGAGGTGCTTGGGGCGGCCCTCGTCGTCGGCGAGGATCCACAGATCGTCGACGTCGCCGGCCGCATGGATCGCCGCCTGCGTGAGCGCCGTGCCGAGCCCGCTGCCGCGCCGCGTGGCCTCGACGTACACGCGCGAGACCTCGGCCGACGGCCCGCCGCGCTCGATGTCGGTGAACGCGATCGCCGCGCCGTCGTCGTCGTAGATCGCGAACGTGTCGGTGTCCAGCGACCGTGCGACGTCTCGGGCCACCTCGGCGAAGCCGCGGAAATCGACATCGGGGAAGTCCTCTCGCAGCCACGCCATCCGCAGCTGCGCGGCGACGTCGTAGGCGGCCGGCACGACATCGGCCGCCGCCGACGGCCGCGGCCCCTCGTGGCGCATCACGACGCGGCGATACGCGTGCCAGCCGGCGGCCGCGAAAGCCGCGGCGCGCGCCTCGGCGGCGTCGCTGTCGTCAAAGTCGACGCGCCGGTGGCCGAGGCCGTCGAGGGCTTCGTCGGCGAACGCGATCAGCTCGTCGGCGCTCAGCCCCGGGTCGTCGATCACGCGCACGACGTTGTAGTCGTAGTAGGTCGGATAGCGCGTCGCCTGCACGACCTTCCCGTGTTCCCAGGGAGCGATGACGTCGCAGATCAGGTCCTGCGCGCGGTGATGCCAGGCGCACGCGCGCTGCGCATCGGTGGCCATCGGCTGACGCTAGCAATCGACGTCATGACGCCCGCGTCAGGCTAGGATCTGCGCCCATGGAGCCCGATCACGTTGACGTCCTGATCGTCGGAGCCGGCCTGTCGGGTATCGGCGCCGCCCACCACTTGCAGACGGAGTGCCCCGGGCGCACGTACGCGATCCTCGAGGCGCGCGAGACGACCGGCGGTACGTGGGACCTCTTTCGCTACCCGGGCGTCCGCTCGGACTCCGACATGTACACCCTTGGCTACGTGTTCAAGCCGTGGCGCGAGGCCAAGGCGATCGCCGACGGGCCGTCGATCCTCAACTACGTGCGCGAGACGGCCCGCGACGACGGGATCGACGGCCACATCCGCTTCAACCACCGTGTCGTCGGGGCGAGCTGGTCGTCGCCGGAGGCCCGCTGGACGGTGACGGCGCAGCGCACCGACAGCAACGAGACGGTGACCCTGACCTGCGGCTTCCTGCTGTCGTGCAGCGGCTACTACCGCTACGACGAGGGCTACACGCCGCAGTTCGACGGCCGTGAGAGGTTCGCGGGCGAGATCATCCACCCGCAGCACTGGCCCCAGGACCTCGACTACGCGGGCAAGCGCGTCGTCGTCATCGGCAGCGGGGCGACCGCCGTGACGCTCGTGCCGGCGATGGCCAAGACCGCCGGACACGTGACGATGCTCCAGCGTTCGCCGAGCTACATGGTCGCGATGCCGGCCGTCGATCCGATCGCCGACTTCGTGCGCCGGTACCTGCCGACGGGGCTGGCCTACTCGGTCGTGCGCTGGAAGAACGTCATCCTCGGCTCGCTGTTCTTCAATCTCAGTCGCCGCCGCCCGACGTTCATGAAGAAGCTGCTGCGCAAGGGCGTCATCAAGCAGCTGCCCGAGGGCTACGACGTCGACACCCACTTCAAGCCCCGCTACAACCCGTGGGACCAGCGCATGTGCCTGGTCCCCAACGCCGACCTGTTCGAAGCGATCGGCAACGGCACGGCGTCGATCGTCACCGACCAGGTCGACACGTTCACCGAGACCGGGATCAGGCTGGCCGGCGGCGACGAGCTCGAGGCCGACGTCATCGTCACCGCCACCGGGCTCAACATGCTCGTCTTCGGCGGCCTCGACCTGAGCGTCGACGGCGAGGACATCGAGATGCCGCAGACCATGGCCTACCGGGGCACGATGCTCAGCGGCGTGCCGAACTTCGCGTACTCGATCGGCTACACCAACGCATCGTGGACGCTCAAGTGCGACCTCACCTGCCAGTACGTCTGCCGGCTGCTCAACCATATGCTCGAGCGCGGCTACGACTCGTGCACGCCGGTCAACAACGACCCGGCGGTCAGCACGGAGCCGCTGCTGGACTTCAGCTCCGGATACGTCCAGCGTTCGATCCACCTGTTCCCGCGCAACGGCTCCAAGGCGCCGTGGAAGCTGCGCCAGAGCTACCCGCGCGACGTGCTCGCGCTGCGCTACGGTCAGCTCGAGGACGGGACGTTGCGCTTCGGCCGGATCCCGCTGCCGGCGTCGGTGCGCGAGTCGGTCGCCGCCTGAGGCACCTCGACCGCGTCGGCCAGCGCCGCCAGCAGGCTGACCCAGCCACTGAACGCGCGCGTGCCCGTCGCGTCGTCGGCCGCCAGCGTCCCGTGCACGGGGTCGCCCGCCTCGAGCTCGATCGTGATCCGCCGGGACGTGTTTGCCACGCGAACTATGGTCCTGTTAGGCGCCGCGGTTGTCGTCGTGGTGGGACCACGAACTTTGTAGTTTTCCGGTGTGTCTGCACTGGGGTCGCAGCTGCTGGAGCGGTCGAGCGCGGTCGCGGCGCTCGAAGCGCAGGTCGAGGCGGCAGCCGGCGGCCGTGGTTCGGTCGTCCTGATCGAGGGCGCCGCGGGGATCGGCAAGACGAGCGTCCTGTCACGCGCGCGGGAGATCGTCGCCGCGCGCGGCGGGGACGTGCGCTTCGCCCAGGCCGGCCCGCTCGAGCGCGGACTGGGCTGGAACCTCGTGCGCCAGCTGTTCGCCGACGTCGTGCGCGCCGACGACGCAACTCGCGCCCGGCTGCTGCGCGGCGCCAACGAGCTCGCCGGATCCGCGCTCGGACTGGCCGGCGGTAGCGACGAGGGCGCGCTGCACGGCCTGTA
Source organism: uncultured Actinomycetes bacterium (assembly GCA_963766605.1). Classification (GTDB taxonomy): domain Bacteria; phylum Actinomycetota; class Thermoleophilia; order Solirubrobacterales; family Solirubrobacteraceae; genus AC-49. The sequence goes on along the minus strand of CAVYAT010000001.1, from coordinate 598,878 downwards.
CTGGCTGACCGCCGACCTCGCCGCCGAGCGCGGGCCCGTGCTGCTCGCGGTCGACGACGCCCACTGGGCCGACGCCGCGTCGCTGCGCTTCCTCGCCTACCTCGCGCGACGCATCGACGACCTGGCGGTGATCGTGGTGCTGACGGCGCGCCCGGGCGAGAGCGACGACGAGGCGCTGGCGGCGATCGCCGTCGAGCCGGCGACGACCGTCGTCGGGCTCGGCGAGCTCAGCCCGGCCGGCAGCGCCGAATTGACGCGCGCGACGCTCGGCGGCCAGGCGTCAGCCGAGTTGTGCGGCGCCTGTCATTCGGCCACGAGCGGCAACCCGTTCCTGCTGCGCGAGCTGCTCGGCCAGCTCTCGCGCGACGGGATCGATGCCGCCGCCGCGAGCACCGCCAACGTCGATGGCGTGCGCCCCGAGACGGTCACCCGCGGGGTGCTGCTTCGCCTGTCGCGCCTGTCGCCCGACGCGCGCGCGCTGGCCGACGCGGTGGCGATCCTCGGCGACGGCGCGGCGCTGGTCCATGTGGCCGCGCTCGCCGGCCTCGATGACGAGCGAGCGCTGGCTGCCGTCGAGTCGCTGACCGCGGCCGACATCCTGCGCCCCGCGCCACTGGGCTTCGTCCACCCGATCGTCCACCGCACGATCGAGGCCGAGCTCGCCCCGGCACGCCTGGCCCGCGATCACACCGCGGCCGCGCGGATCCTCGCCGGCGCGCGGGCCGACCGCGAGCGGATCGCGCTGCACCTGCTGCACGCCGAACCGGCCGGAGATCCGTGGGTCGTCGGCCTGCTGCGCGACGCCGCGCGCGACGCGCTGGCCAGCGGCGCCGCCGACGCCGCGTGTGGCTACCTGCGACGCGCGCTCGGCGAGCCGCCGGACGGGGATACGCGCGCCGCGGTGCTGTTCGAGCTGGGGGTCGCCGAAGCGCGCGGCGATCTCGGCGGGACCGATCACATGCGGGCGGCGCTCGAGTTGACGACCGACCCCCGCGCCCGCGCCGAGACCGCCCTCGCGCTCGGGCACACGATCGGCCTGGCCGGCGACCACGCCGGCGCGGCCGACGTGCTCGAGGCGGCGCTCGACGAGCCCCACGACGACCCGCTGCTGCGCTCGTGGATCGCGGCCGAGCTGGCCGGCCACTGCCTGCATGCGGCGGCCAAGCTGCCGCTCGGCTTCGTGCTGTTGTCGGCGGTCACGCTCAACGGCGAGTCGACGGATCCGGCCGGGCACCGGCTGCGGCTGATCGCGGCCCACGGGCTGATGGGCCAGCTCCCGTTCGAGCAGGCCCGCCAGGTGGCACTCCAGGCCGCGGCCGGCTACGAGCCGTCGGCGCTCGATGACCTGTCGACCGTGCTGTTCGTGGCCGAGCTGCTCGTCTACGTCGACGAGTTCGACGAGGCGATCGCCGTGCTCGACGCGCGCATCGCTGAGGCACGCGGGCACGGCTCGCTGCCGGGTGTCGCGCTCGCTTCGGCGTTCCGCGCGCAGGCCGGACTGCGCCGCGGGACGGTCGCCGAGGCCGAGGCCGACGCGCGCCTCGCGCTCGAGGTGCTCGACTTCGAGGTGCTCGGCTACTCGCGCTCCTACGTGCTGTCGTTCCTGATCGACGTGCTTGTCGAGATCGGCGAGCTGCACGAGGCCCAGCAACTGCTGGCGCTCGCCGGGCCGCCCGGCGACTGGCCGGCGCTGTGGCAGAACGCGCTACTACTGGGCAGCGCCGGGCGCCTCAAGATGGCCCAGGGGGCCACGGCGCAGGCCGCCGACACGCTGATGGCGTGCGGGGCGATGTTCGCTCCGTGGCGGGTGCGCAACCCGTCGACGTCGCCGTGGCGCTCCGACGCGGCGCTGCCGCTCGCCGCGCTCGGCCGCCACGACGAGGCGCGCGAGTTGGCCCGGGCCGAGCTCGACGACGCGCGCGCGATCGCCGCGCCGCGGGCGCTCGGCAGCGTCCTGCGCGTGTGCGGCCTCGTGGAGCGCGGCGACGAGGGGCTGGTGTTGTTGCGCGAGGCGGTTGCGGTGCTCGAGGGGTCGGCGTCGCGACTGGAGCACGCGCGGGCGCTCGTCGACCTCGGCGCCGCGCTGCGGCGCTCCGGCGCACGCGCCGACGCTCGTGAGCCGCTGCGCGAGGGACTGACCGTGGCCCAGCGCTGCGGCGCCCGAGCGCTGGCCTCGCGCGCCTGGGACGAGCTCGTGGCCGCCGGTGGGCGCCCGCGCGGCGACGCCGATACGAGCGCCGAGCTGCTGACCCCGAGCGAGCTGCGTGTCGCGCGGCTGGCCGCCGAGGGCCGCACGAACCGCGAGATCGCCCAGGCGCTCTTCGTGAGCCTGAGGACGGTCGAGACCCACCTGACCCACGTGTACCGCAAGCTCGACCTCGAGTCGCGCGCGGCGCTGCCCGGCGCGCTCGCCGCTACCGGGAGTTGAGCCTCGCCAGCCGGGCCGCGCCCTCGTCGATGACCTCTTCGCGCTTGCAGAAGGCAAAGCGCACGAGCGAGCGGCCGGCGTCGCGGTCGAAGTAGAAGGCGCTCGTCGGCACGGCGACGACGCCGCAGCGGTCAGGCAGCTCGCGGCAGAAGACCGCGGCATCCTCGCCGACGTCGACGTTGACGAAGTACGTACCCTGCGGGACGAGCGGCTCGTAGCCGGCGGCGCGCAGCCCGTCGCACAGGCGGTCGCGCTTGGCCCGCAGGGCGGTGGCGAGGGCGTCGACCTCGCCGCCCCGCAGCGCCAGCGCGGCGGCGCCGGCGTGCTGCAGCGGGGTGCCGCCGGCGAACGTGAGGAACTGCTTGACGGTCCGCACCGCGCCGACCAGCTCGGCCGAGCCGCAGACCCAGCCGATCTTCCAGCCGGTCACCGAGAAGGTCTTGCCGATGCTCGAGATCGTCAGCGTGCGGTCGGCCATGCCCGGCAGCGTCGCCGGCGGGATGTGCTCGCCGTCGAACACGAGGTGCTCGTAGACCTCGTCGCTGATGCAGATCAGGTCATGCTCGACGCAGACCGCGGCGATCGCTTGCAGTTCGTCGCGGGTGAAGACGCGGCCGCTTGGATTGTGGGGCGAGTTGACGATCAGCACACGCGCGCGCGGTGTGACGGCGGCGCGCAGCGCGTCGGGGTCGAGCGCGAACTCGGGCGCCCGCAGCGTGACCGGGCGCGGCGTCGCGCCGGCGAACGCCACCACGGCCGGATAGGAGTCGTAGAACGGTTCGATCACGATCGCCTCGTCGCCGGGATCGCACAGTGCCAGCACGGCCGACGCGATCGCCTCCGTGGCGCCGAACGTGACCAGGACGTCCTCGTGGTCGAGGCCGTAGCGCTCGCGCTGGTGGTCCAGCACGGCGTCGCGCAGGGCCGGCACGCCGGGCAGCGGCGCGTACTGGTTGTGGCCTTCGCGCAGTGCCTGCACCGCAGCCTCGATGACCGCCGCGGGGCCGTCCTCATCCGGGAACCCCTGGCCGAGGTTGATCGCGCCGGTGGACTGCGCGAGCGCCGTCATCTCGGTGAAGATCGTGGTGCCGAGGCCGTCGAGGCGGGCTGCGCGGTGGGGCATGGCCGGGACGGTAGCCCGTCATCGGCTACCCCGTCGAGACGGGCGGCGCTGCCGGAACACTGGTGTACTGTCGCGCGATGTCGCGACCCGCCGATCGGTTGTTGGTGCCAGCGGGGCTGCTCTGTCTTGCGATCATGACGCCCGGCGGCGCGGCCGCAACAGTCCGTGCCAGCAGCGGGCCCCCGTCCGTGTACACGAGCGAGACGGGTAACACACGGACATCGGCGACGATGGTCGTGGTCGGCCAGCCGTTGACGCTCGAGGCGCACGCCGGTGGAACGATCACCGACTACGCGTGGGACTTTGACGGTGACGGCACCTACGAGACGGACACCGGAACATCGGCCGTCTCCTCCACGCCGTACGGCGTTGCTTCGATCGGCACTGTCACGTACTCGACGGTCGGGATCAGGCACGTGAGCGTGCGCGTCACGGACGACGCCGGCCAGACAGCGACGGCCGAACGCGACGTGGAAGCGGTTCTGCCGCCACCCGCCGGGGACATCGGGTTGACCATCAACGACGGCGACTACGCGACCAACGATCCGCACGTCACGATCACGCCCGTCTGGGCGCTCGGCGTGGACGCGGTGCGCCTTTCCAACGACGGTGGTTTCGGGTCGCGGGCGCAGACGATCCCGCTGGCCACTCAGGTTCCGTGGACGCTCGCGCAGACCGGGTCCGACCGGCTGCCCAAGACGGTGTACCTGCGCCTGATGACAAGCAGCATCCTTGCGTTCCGCACCGGGCTTGGCGGGACGATCCCGCCGCCGACGCAGACGTTCACGGACGACATCATCCTCGACGAAACCGCGCCGACCGTGCAGTCGGCACAGCTCGCTGGGGCGCCCCCGTCGAGCCGGGCGCTCGCTCGCTCCGCGGCCAAGCACTCGTACCGGATCAAGCTAAAGGCGCGCGACGGCATCGTGGGTGTGTGCGCGGTCGCCGCTTCCTCAACGCCGAGCGCCAAGGGTGCGGCCGTCGTGGCGCTCGCCAACTGCCACCGCAGGGGCATCCTGGCGGTCGTCAAGTCGGTCACCGTGAAGGCCAGCAGCCGCCCGCGCTACGTGCGGGTCCAGAACTCGGCGGGAACCTGGTCGCACTGGAAGCGGCTCACCTAGCGACCCCCCGCACCGGCGGCGCGGGTCAGTCGCCGTAGGGGTACCACCAGTCCTTGCGCTCGAGCACGGATTCGAGGTGCACGTGCTTGGTCTCCTGGAACGCCTCGAGTCCCTCGGCGCCGAGCTCGCGGCCCATGCCCGACTGCTTGAAGCCGCCGAACGGGCCGGCGTCGTTGTCGGTCAGTGGGTCGTTGATCCAGACGGTGCCGGCGCGCAGCTCGCGCATGCAACGCACGGCGCTACGCAGGTCGCGTGTGTACACATTGGCGCCGAGGCCGAAGCGGCTCGCGTTGGCCAGCGCGATCGCCTCGTCGAGCGAGTCGACGCGGACGACCGGGACGACCGGGCCGAACGTCTCTTCGGTCAGCAGCGCGGTCGACGCGGCCGCGCCCGTGACGACCGCGGGCTCGAGGAAGAAGCCACGCTCGCGGCCGCCGTCGGTGCCACCGACGAGGATCTCGGCGCCCGCGTCCGCCGCGCAACTCAACTGCTCGATCACCTTCGCCCGCTGGGCCGCGGATGCCATCGGCCCGACGTCGGTACCTGGCACGAGGGGGTCGCCCAAGCGCAACGACTTCGCGTGGTCGACGACGTGCTCAAGGAATGCGTCGTAGACGTCGCGGTGGACGTAAAAGCGCTCAGCGCTCGTGCAGACCTGGCCGGCGTTGAGGTACGCCGCCCACGCGCCGCCACGGGCGACGATCTCGATGTCGTCGGCGACGTCGGGGCAGACGATGAACGGGTCCTTGCCGCCGAGCTCGAGGTTCACCCGAGCGACCCGCTTCGCGCACGCGGTCGCGATCGAAATGCCGGTCGGTACCGAGCCGGTGAACGCGACGCAGTCGACGCGCGCGTCGTCGACGAGCCGCGCGCCGACATCGCCCGCGCCGGCCAGCAGCGCCACGGCGCCGGGCGGAAGGGGCGCAAACGCTTCGGCCAGCATCAGCGTCGACAGCGGCGTGAGCTCTGAGGGCTTGCACACGCACGCGTTTCCGGCCGCCAGCGCCGGCGCCAGCTTCCACGCCAGCAGCAGCAGCGGGTAGTTCCACGGCACGATGCACGCGACGACGCCGACCGGCTCCTTCATCACCAGGGCCAGCTGCGTCGACTCGATCGGCGGGATCACCCGTCCCGCGCTCGCGCGGCCGAGCTCCGCGTAGAAATCGAACGCGGCCGCCGTCCAGCCGACCTCGTCGGCGTTCTCGACCAGCGGCTTGCCGATCTCGCGCGTCATCACATCGGCCAGCGCTTCGGTGTGCTCGCGCAGCCACGCCGCGACGCCGTGCAGGATGTCGGCGCGCTCGGTCGCCGGCGTGTCGGCCCACGCGCGCTGGCCCTCCACGGCGACCGCCAGCGCGGCGTCGAGCTGCTCGGCCGACGCCGAACCGACCGTCGCCAGCACCTCCTCGGTCGCCGGGTTGACGACCTCGACCGCCGCGCCGTCGCCGGCCGCCTGCTCGCCGGCGATCAGCAGGCGCGTCTCGAATCCCATGCGCCCGCAGGCTACCGGGGGGCGAACGTCCCGGCCTGTGGCCTAGAGGGGGTAGTGAAGGACGCTCGCGTTGCCGATCTCGCCGCCTCGCAGTTCAACCGCGTATCGCGAGCGCAACTGAACGCCCTCGGTCTGACCGACAACGCGATCACTCATCGCGTCGCGGCCGGCCGGTTCGTGATCGTCGAGCCGGGTGTGCTCGCGATCGCGCCGGTCCTCGAGGATGACGACTGGGGACGCTTCATGGGCGCCGTGCTCACCGATCCGGGCAGCCTGCTGAATCTCACGAGCGCCGCCGCGGCGTGGGGGTTCTGGGATCGCCGCCGCGAGTTCGAGACCGTCGTGCGGCGGGGCAACGGCGGTCCGCGCCGCCACGGCACGGTCCGCGTCTACCGCGCGCTCGTGCCCGAAGGCGACAGCGCGCTCCTGCGCGGCATCCCGATCACCACGGTGCCTCGGACACTGCTCGACCTTGCGGCGCGCCTCGAGCGGCCCGCGATGGCGCGTGCGCTTCGCCAGTCGCTCCTCCTGCGGCTGACGACCACCGAGGCGGTGTTCGCCCGTGCGCTGGCGTCGCGCGGGGGGCGCGGCTCGCGACGGCTGCTCGTCGCCGTCGGCCGGTACATGGATCTGCCGGCCGACCGTGCCCGTAGCTGGTCGGAGATACGCGCGATCGAGCTGCTGCGCGATCGCGGGTATCCGCTGCCGCAGCTCAACCGTCGCATCGCCGGCGAGGAGGCCGACCTCAGCTGGGCGAGGTACCGCCGCATCGTCGAGATCGATGGTCGCCCGTTTCATCTCGATCGGGGCGAGGATGCACGCAAGGAAGCCCGCTGGAACGCCGATCGCTGGACGGTCAGACGGGCGCCGTCGGAGTGGGTGCACGACGATCCCGAGCGCTTCCTCGCCCTCTGCCCACCCCCGAACGTCCCGGACTACCCCCTATAGCCAACGGTCCGGGACGTTCGCGGCGGCGGTGCTAGCCGAGGCTCGCCATCACGTGCTTGACGTGCGTGTAGTCCTCCAGCGCGTACATCGACAGATCCTTGCCGTAGCCGGACTGCTTGTAACCGCCGTGGGGCATCTCGGAGGCCAGCGGCAGGTGGTCGTTGATCCACACGCAGCCGAACCGCAGCGCGTTGGCGACGCGCAGCGCGCGGCCGATGTCGCGCGTCCACACCGACGCCGACAGCCCGTAGATCGTGTCGTTGCCCCACGCGATCGCCTCGTCCTCGTCGGAGAACCGCTGCACGGTGATCACCGGACCGAAGATCTCCTGCTGGACCATCTCGTCGGTCTGCTGGAGGTTGGCGATCACGGTCGGCTCGACGAAGAACCCGGGCAGGTCGGGCTCGCCGCCGCCGGTCACGATCTCGGCGTGGCCGGGCTTGCGCTCGAAGAAGCTCTCGACGCGCTCGCGCTGGCGCTGCGAGTTGACCGGGCCCAGCGTCGTGTCGGCGCTGAGCATGTCGCCCATGACCAGCGACTTGGCCTGCTCGGCCAGCCCGCTGACGACGTCGTCGTAGACCTTCGGCGATGCCAGCACCCGTGTCGCCGCGGTGCAGTCCTGGCCCGCGTTGTAGTAGCCGACGCCGGCGATCGTCTCCATTGCGGTTGCCACGTCGACATCGTCGAACACGATCACCGGCGCGTTGCCGCCCAGTTCGAGGTGCACCCGCTTCAGAGAGTCGGCCGCCGCGCGGGCGATCCACTTACCGGTCCCCGGCGAACCGGTCAGCGAGACCATGTCGACGTCGGGGTGGGTGACGAGCCGTGCACCGGTCGGCTCGCCGTGACCGCAGATGACGTTGAGGACACCGGGCGGGAACAGCTCGGCGGCGATCTCGGCGAGCTTCAGCGACGACATCGGCGTCGTCTCGGCCGGCTTGAGGACGAGCGTATTGCCGGTCGCCAGCGCTGGGCCGAGCTTCCAGATCGCCATCATCATCGGGTAGTTCCAGGGGGCGATCTGGCCGATGATCCCGACCGGCTCGCGGCGGATGATCGACGTCAATCCCTCGAGGTACTCGCCCGACGCCTTGCCCTCCATGTTGCGCGCCGCGCCGGCGAAGAAGCGGATGTTGTCGGCCATCACCGGGACCTCGTCGGACAGCACGTTGGCGCGCGGCTTGCCGGCGTTGGCCGACTCGAGGTCGGCCAGCTCGTCGGCGTGCTCCTCGATCGCGTCGGCGAACTTCAGCAGCGCCAGCGAGCGCTCGGCCGGCGTCGTCACCGACCAGCCGGCGAACGCCTTCTTGGCCGCGGCGACGGCGCGATCGACGTCCTCCTCGCTCGACAGCGGCGCCTGGGCGATGACCTCAGCGGTCGACGGGTTGACGACGTCCTCGGTCTCGCCGCCGGCGGAATCGACGAACTCCCCACCGATGAAGTTGCGCAGCGTGGTCTGAGTCGTGGCGGCCATGTCTTCCTTTCAATGAGCGGCGAGGGCGCCGAGCGCCTCGTCCAGCGGGGTGTAGGGCAAACCGGTTCCGGCGGCGACGGCCTCGTGGGTGACCGCGCCGGCCGCGACGTTGACGCCCGGGCGCAGGCCCGGGTCGCGCTCGAGCGCGCCCGTCACGCCGTGCTCGGCCAGCGCGAGCACGTAGGGGATCGTCGCGTTGGTCAGGGCGTAGGTCGACGTGATCGGGACGGCGCCCGGCATGTTGGCGACGCAGTAGTGCAGGATGCCGTCGACCTCGTAGGTCGGGTCGGAATGGGTCGTCGCGTGGGAGGTCTCAAAACAGCCGCCCTGGTCGATCGACACGTCGACGAGCACCGCGCGCGGCTTCATCAGCTTCAGCTGCTCGCGCGAGATCACCCACGGGGCGCGCGCGCCGTGGACGAGCACCGCCCCGATCACCATGTCGACCTGCGGCAGCAGCTGCTCGATCGCGAGCGTCGAGGAGTAGACGGTCGAGGCGCGACCGTTGAACGCGAGGTCGAGCTCGCGCAGGCGGTCGATCGAGCGGTCGAAGGTGAAGACGTCGGCGCCCATGCCGATCGCGACCGTCGCGGCGTTGAAGCCGACCACGCCGCCTCCGATGACCATCACGTTGGCCGCCGCGACTCCCGGCACGCCGCCCAGCAGCACGCCGCGGCCGCCGTTGGGACGGTGCAGGTAGAACGCGCCGGTCTGCGTGGCCAACCGGCCCGCGACTTCGCTCATCGGCGCCAGCAGCGGCAGCCGGCCCTTGCTGTCCTCGACCGTCTCGTAGGCGATGCAGGTCGCGCCGGAGTCGACCAGGCTCTGGGTCAGCTCCGGGACCGGGGCCAGGTGCAGGTAGGTGAACAGCGTCTGGCCGGGGCGCAGAAGCGGGACCTCGGAGGCCTGGGGCTCCTTGACGCCGAGCACCATCTCGGCGGCGCCGAACACCTCGGCGGCGTCGGGCACGATCGTCGCGCCCTGGGCGACGTAGTCGGCGTCGGTGATCGCCGATCCCTCGCCGGCGCCCGACTGGATCAGCACCTCGTGGTCGCGGTCGGCGAGCTCGCGCACGCCCGCCGGCGTCAGCGAGACGCGGTACTCGTCGGTCTTGATCTCGGTGGGCACTCCGATCTTCATGCGACAAGCTCCCTTGCTCGTAGTGCAAGCCAGAACTCCGTGCGGTCACGCGCCGAACTGAGGTCACGCCCGGTCAGCTCCTCGACCCGGCGAATGCGATAGCGCAGCGTATGGCGGTGGCAGTACAGCTCGCGCGCCGCGCGCTCCCACTGGCCGCCGCACTCGATGAACACCTCGACCGAGCGCGTCAGCTCGTCGCCGTACTCCTCGCCGCCGGCCAGCAGCGGCTCGAGCACGCTGTCGCAGTACAGCCGCAGCGCCTCCTCGTCCTGTAGCGACAGCAGCAGCTGGAACGCGCCGAGGTCACGGTGCGACGCGACGTCGGGCGCCGAGCCGTTGGCGAGCGCCGTCGCCTCGAGTGCGCAGCGCGCTTCGTGGAAGGCATGGCGCACCCGCCCCGACGGGCCGACGCGGCTCGTCGCGGCGCGCACCGCGCCGTGGGTTCGCTGCAGGCCGTCGCGCAGCCGGCCGGCGAGGGCGACCGGATCGACGTCGTCGCCCTCGGAGGCATCGACGACCGCGCATACCAACGCGCCGCGGACCGCGACGAGCGCCGACACGCCGGCCTCGTCGAGCAACAGCTGAAGGTCGCGCTCGGCCCCGGTCGGATCGGCGCACTGGAAGACCATCAGCGCGCTGCGCGCCCCGACGCCGAACGGGGCCAGGCGCAGCGTGGTCTCGTGCTCGCCGAGCGAGCCGCCGATCGCCTCGGCGAGCACGTCGCCGGCCAGCCGGCGTTCCGTCTCGCGCATCGCGCGCTGGCGCATCAGCTCGAGCGCGACGACGGTCGCGCCCTGCTGGACGATCAGCCGCTCGTAGTGGCCGATGCCATCGTGGCGGGCAGCGACCAGCCACGCCTGCGGAGCGCCGCGTCCGTGGGTGGCGACCGGCAGCACGAGCACGTCGCCGGCCGGCTGCTCGGACGCGATCTCGATCCCGTCGCTCTTCTCGCCCGAGCGCCCGAGCGCGAGCGTGCGCGCGTGGACCTCGCGGCGCAGCGCGTCGAGCGTCTCCGGCACGAGGTCGCCGTTGATCTCGCCGGCCAGCGTCTCGCCCCGGCCGTCGAGCACGACCACCGAGGCGCCGATCGCGTCGGCCAGCTCGATCACCAACTGGTCCAGCCCGCGCTCCTCGAGCACGAGGCGCTCGAGCCGCCGGTGGACGGCGGTGCCCCGCTGAAGCGCGTCGTACTGCTCGTTGACGATCTGGGTGAAGGCGCGCTCGGTGATCGCGATGAAGGGCAGGTCGTAGGGGATCTCGAACACCGGCAGCCCGGCCGTCGCGGCCGCCGTGACGAGCTCGGGCGGCACCGTGTCGTGTTCGAAGCCGGTGCCGAAGCCGACCCCGGCCAGTCCGTGCTCGGTCAGCAGCGCGGCGAAGGCGCGCTGCTCGCGCACGGTCTTGAGCTGCAATCCGGTGGTCAGCACGAGCTCACCGCCGGACAAGAACGGCGTCGGGTCGCGCAGCTCGGTGCTGTGGACCCAGCGGATCGGCGCGTCGGCGCCGTCGCCGCCGCACAGCAGCTCGAGGCCGAACTCGGAGACCAGCCGGCGGACGGTCAGCACGCGATCAGCTCCCGCCGACCATGCGGTGGCTGGCCTCGGTGAGGATCGGCCGCAGGATGCCTTCGATCTCCTCGAACTGCTCGCTGTCGGCGATCAGCGGCGGGGCGAACTGGATCACCGGGTCGCCGCGGTCGTCGGCGCGGCAGATCAGCCCCGCGTCGTACAGCGCGGCCGACATGTAGCCGCGCAGCAGCGTCTCGGACTCCTCGTCGTTGAACGACTCCTTGGTCTCCTGGTCCTTGACCAGCTCGATCGCCTGGAAGTACCCGCCGCCGCGCACGTCGCCGACGATCGGGATGTCCCGCAGGCTCTCGAGCATCGCGCGGAACTCACCCTCCTTGGCCAGCACGTGTCCGCACAGATCCTCGCGCTCGAAGATGTCGAGGTTGGCCATCGCAGCGGCGGCGGCGACCGGATGTCCGCCGAACGTGATGCCGTGGGCGAACGACCGCGTGCCCTGCATGAACGGCTCGGCGATCCGGTCGGAGACGATCACGGCCCCCATCGGCGCGTAGGCCGACGTCAGACCCTTGGCGGTCGTGATCAGGTCGGGCTGGTAGCCGTAGCGGTCGGCGCCGAAGTAATGGCCCAGCCGGCCCCAGCTGCAGATGACCTCGTCGGAGATCAGCAGGATGCCGTGGCGGTCGCAGATCTCGCGCACCCGCTGCCAGTAGCCGGGCTGCGGCTCGAGGCAGCCGCCGGCGTTCTGGAGCGGCTCGAGGATCACGGCCGAGATCGTCTCCGGGCCCTCGAACTCGATCCGGCGCTCGATCTCGTCGGCCGCCCACAGCGGGTCGCGGTCGTCGTCCCAGCGGTAGTCGAGCGTGTTGGGCACGTGGCAGCCGCCCGGCATCAGCGGCTCATACGGGCTGCGCAGGTCGGCGATTCCGGTCGCCGACAGGGCGCCGAACGTCGTGCCGTGGTAGGCGATCTCCCGCGCGATCAGCTTGTAGCGGGTGGCCTCGCCGTTGAGCTTGTGGTAGGCGCGGCACAGCTTCAGGGCCGACTCGACCGCCTCGCTGCCGCCCGACGTGAAGAAGACGCGGTTGAGGTCGCCGGGCGCGAGGTCGGCGACCCGCTTGGCGAGCTCGATCGCGCGCGGGTGGGCGTAGCTCCAGTTGGTGAAGAACGCCAGCTCCTTGGCCTGCTCGGCCATCGCATCGGCGATCTCGGCGCGGCCGTGGCCGGCGTTGGAGCAGAACAGCGAGGACAGGCCGTCGAGGTAGCGCTTGCCGTGCTCGTCGTAGACGTAGCAGCCCTCGCCGCGCACGATGATCGGCACCTCGTGCTGGGCGTCGTAGCCGCCCATGCGGGTGAAGTGCATCCACAGGTTGCGCCGAGCGGCCGCCTGTAGGTCGATCGTGGTCGTTGTGCCGGGGCTCGTGGTCGCCACAGGTCCCTCCTGGATAGACGGTTCGGACAACGTACTGCCCCGACGCGGGGAATGCCAAGCGCGCGGGCGTACGACGATCCGTACAAGCACGGCGCGAAGGCCGAGTCCGCTTGGTTAGCGCTGTGTGGGCGTTCACACGCTTGTCACGCGATCCGCCGCGGCGCACGCTTCACTGAGAGAGCGCCAGTCCTGACCCGCCTGGTGCCCAGCGCCGCCCAGTGCCCAAATCTCCTCCGGGCCTCGCGGCGCATCACGTGTGGCCTGCCGGGCGGCACCACCTCGCCGCCCGGCAGTGCCCACGACCTTCTAGTCGAGCAGATTGTGACCGAGTTCGGCGCGGTTGCGAATCGGGCGAACCGCCGGTCCGGCGAGGCCCAGGGCCAGCACGCCGGCCCCGACGAACAACACGGCCGCGACGGTCCATGCATGGTCGAAGGCCGCCGCGGTCTGGCCGAGCGTCACCGGCGTGCCGAGGGCGGCGATGACGAGCGCGACGCCCAGCGCCGCGCCGACCTGACGGGCGACCGAGTTGACCGCACTGGCCGTGGCGAAGTCCTGGCCCTCCGCCGACGTGATCGCGACGCTGCTCAGGGTCGGGAAGGCCAGCCCTGCGCCGACACCCGCGAGCAGGAGTGCCGGCAGCCACTGGCCGACGTAGTCCGGTCGCACGCCCACCTGCGTCGCCAGCCAGACGGCGGAGCCGGCCCACAGCAGCGTGCCGGCGAGGGCAACCGCGCGCACGCCGAACCGTGATACGACGTGACTTGACGGCCCGGCGACCGCGGCCACGATCAGCGCGCCAGGCGTGATGGCCAGACCGGCTCGGAGCACGGAGTAGTGCCAGACCTCGGTCAGGAACAGCACGTTGACCAGCGTGAAGCCGAAGAAGCCGGCGGCGGCCACCATCGTCGCGGCGTTGGCCGTGCCGCACGAACGGTTGGCGAACAGGCGCAGATCGACCAGCGGATCGGGGCGCGTGAGGCATCGGCGCACGAAGGTCGCCAACAGGACGCCCGCCGTCGCGCCGGCGCCGAGGACCCGCGGATCGGTCCAGCCCCAGGTGCTGCCCTGGACGATCGCGAACACGAGGCCGCCGATGGCGCCGGCGAGCATCGCGGCGCCCGCGATATCCGGCGAACGGCGGGTCCCGGGCGACCGGCTCTCGCGCAGGAGCCGGTGAGCGAGAACTGCCGCCACCGCGCCGATCGGGACGTTGACGAGGAACACGGTGCGCCAGCTCGATGTGGTCACCAGCAGTCCGCCTACGGTGGGGCCGACGCCCGCCGCCAGCGCGGCGACGGCAGCCCAGAGTGCGACCGCGTGCCCGTGGCGCGCTTCGTCGAACGCGTCGAGGACGAGCGCGAGCGATGCCGGGACGATCATCGCTGCGCCGAGAGCCTGCACGACGCGCATCGCGATGAGCGTCTCGACTGACGGCGCGAGGGCGCATGCCCCCGACGCTGTCGTGAACACGCCCAGACCGATGAGGAACATCCGGCGCCGGCCGATCACGTCGGCCAGTCGGCCGCTCGTGATCAGGAACGCCGCGAAGACGATGTTGTAGGCGTTGACGATCCACTGCAGCGAGGCCTTCGGGGTGCCGTGGAAGTCAGCGGCGATCTGCGGAAACGCGATGTTGACGACCGTGGCGTCGACGAACGCCATGAACACGCCCAGCGCAGCGACCGCCAGGACGATGTTCGGCGAGCGTCGGGAGGGAGCGGTTGGCGGGGCCATGCCCATACCGTGAGGGCTCCCGCGCGCCCCGACAATCGGGTGCGACCCCTGATTTTTCGGGCGAGAAGCTCTTTACGGCGGCGGCCCGGTCGGTGCGCCGCCGGAGTTCTGTCGCGCGGCGGCCCGCTGGCGGACGATGTACGCGCGGGCGAGGTGGACGAACACGCCAACGAGCATCTCGCAGTCCCGTCGCGCGAGCAGCTCGTCGGACAGTTTGAGCCTGAAGGCGTTGCGGCGCGTGATCAGGAAGGTCGCGTAGGCCTCGGCCAGCGAGCCGAACTTGACGCCGTAGCGCGTCAGGAACGGCCCGGGCGTGGGGTGGATCTCGGTGCCGTCACCGGTGACGATCGTCAGGTCGCCGTAGGGGGTGCCGCGGATCTCGGCGACCGGCACGCCGGCCGCGTCGCAGACCGCCGTGTTGCCACCTTCGTTGCGCCATCCGACCGTCCACGCGCCGGTCGCGGTCATCTGGACGGCCGGGGGAGCGGTGTTGTCGTGCAGCGGGCGACTGCTCTCGAGCACCACGTTGCCATCGGGGTCGGTGACGGTGACCGCCGTGCCATCGGCGGAGATCGTGACGCTGAGCGGCGAGCGAGTGATCGGGCTGGGCATCGTCGGGCTCCTCGGAAGATGACCGCGACGGGTACGTTACGCGAGCGGCATGGCGCGGGCGATCGACATCACGACGCCGTCGGGCCTCGCGCGCGCTCGGGTGCTGCCGGCCGATGAGCCGTGGGGCGCGCTCGTGCTCGGGCACGGCGCCGGCGGCGGGACCGACGCCCCGGACCTGCGCGCGGCGCGCGACGCCGCGCTCGCCGCGGGCGTGACGGTCGCGCTGGTCGAGCAGCCCTACCGTGTCGCCGGCCGGCGCTCTCCGCCGCCCGCGCCGCGGCTCGACGAGGCCTGGCTCGCGGTGGTCGCGCGGCTCGCTGCGGGTCCGCTACGCGGGCTCGCGCTGATCGCCGGCGGGCGCTCGTCGGGCGCGCGCGTGGCGTGCCGCACCGCCACCGAGTGCGGCGCCACCGCGGTGCTGTGCCTCGCCTTCCCCCTCGTGTCGCCCAAGGGCGTCTCTCGCTGGCCCGAGCTCGACCTGCCCGTGGTCCCGGTGCTCGTCGTCCAGGGCCGGACCGACCGATTCGGGATGCCGCGGGCCACCGGGAGTCGCCAGGTTGTCCGGGTGCGCGGCGACCACGCGCTCAAGAGCGACCTGCCGGCCGTCCGCGACGGCGTCGGCCGCTGGCTGACCGGCCTGAGGCCGTCGTGAACGCCGCGACGACCGGGCGCCTGCTGTCGCTCAACGTCGGCGGTCCGCGGGAGGTGCAGTGGGAGGGCAAGACGGTCCGCACCGCGATCTGGAAGGACCCGGTCGACGGGCCGCGGATGGTGCGGCGGATCAACATCGACGGCGACGACCAGGCCGACCGGCTCGCGCACGGCGGCGAGCACCGGGCGGTGTTCGTCTACCAGATCGAGTCCTACCGCTACTGGGAGCAGGAGCTCGGGCGCGACGACTTCACCTACGGCCAGTTCGGAGAGAACTTCACCGTCGAGGGCCTCGCCGACGAAGCGGTCTGTGTCGGCGACCGCTACCGCATCGGCGCCGCGCTGTTCGAGGTCACCCAGCCGCGGGTGACGTGCTACCGCGTGGGAATCCGCATGCAGGACCCGGCGATGCCGTCGCTCCTCGTCGCCCACCACCGCCCCGGGTTCTACCTCCGGGTGCTCGAGGAGGGGGAGGTTAGGGCCGGCGACACGATCCTCAAGATCGCCGACGGTCCGCAGCGGCTGACGATCGCGCAGATCGACGCGCTGCTGTACCTCCCGAACAAGTCGCGGCCATTGCTCGAGCGGGCGTTGCGCGTCCCGGCGCTGAGCGACGGCTGGAAGGGGAGCTTTCGCGAGCTTCTGGCGAAGGCCGACGGCGGCGCCGCGCCGGCGCCGGCGTGGCCGGGCTTTGCGCCGCTGCGCGTCGAGGAGGTCCGTCGTGAGAGCGCGACGATCACGTCGTTCCGGCTCGTGGCGGTCGACGACACGCTCCCGAGCCCGGCGGCACGCCCGGGCCAGTACCTCACCCTGCGCCTGCGGACGGCGCCCGACGCGCCACCGCTGGTCCGCAGCTACTCGCTGTCCGACGTGCCGGACGAGCGCGGCTACCGGATCAGCGTCAAACGCGAGGGCGTCGCCAGCCGCCACATGCACGACCACGTCGACGTCGGTGCCGTGCTCGACGTCGCGGCGCCGCGGGGAGACTTCGTCCTGCGAGCCGGCAGTCGCCCGGTCGTGCTGATCAGCGCCGGGGTCGGCGCGACGCCGGTTCTCGCGATGCTGCACGCCCTGGCCGGCGAGGGCGGCGCGCGGCCGGTCTGGTGGCTGCACGGCGCGCGCAACCGCGAGGAGCACGCCTTCGGCGCCGAGGTCGACGGGCTGCTGGGCGCCCTGCCCGGCGCTCATCGGGTCATCGCCTACAGCCGGCCCACCGCCGACGACGCCCTCGACACCGACCACGACGTCGTGGGCCGGCTCGACCTTGCGCTGCTCGACCACGTCGGCGTCCCCAAGGACGCAGACCACTACATCTGCGGACCCGACGGCTTCATGCGTGCGATCGGCGCCGCGCTCGCCGCCCGCGGCGTCGCGCCCGAGCACGTCGCCACCGAGGCCTTCGGCGCGGTCGCCGTCCACGCGTCGGGGATCGTCAAGGCCGGCGACCGTGCGCCGCACGCCCCCGATGGTCCGCCCGGCAGCGGCCCGACGGTCACGTTCTCGCGCAGCAACGTCGCCGTGGCGTGGAGCGACGACTACCCGAGCCTGCTCGATCTCGCCGAAGCGTGCGACGTGCCGGTCGGCTTCGGCTGCCGCAACGGCGTCTGCCACAACTGCGAGAGCGGCCTCGTCGCCGGTGCGGTGACCTACGACACCGAGCCGCTCGAGCCGCCGCCCGACGGGCGGGTCCTCGTCTGCTGCACCCATCCGGTCTCCGAGCTGACGCTCGATCTCTGACCGATTTGACATGCAGCCAGTTGGCTGCCTAATATAGGTAGCCAGATGGCTGCACATCCCCCGATCGATGACGCGTTCAAGGCGCTGGCCGACCCGAGCCGGCGCCTGCTGCTCGACAGCCTGAACCAGCGCGGCGGCCAAACCCTGGGCGAGATGTGCTCGCACCTGGACATGGCCCGCCAGTCGGTCAGCAAGCACCTCGCGGTGCTGGAGGCGGCCAACCTCATCACGACCGTCCGCCGCGGCCGAGAGAAGTTGCACTACCTCAACGCGGCGCCCATCAACGAGATCGCCGAGCGCTGGATCACCCAGTACGACGAGGGCCGCGTCCGCGCGCTCGCCGACCTCAAGACCGCCCTGGAGGCCCCCCCGATGGACAGGCCCACGTTCGTCTACACGACGTTCATCAAGACCACCCCGGAGCGCCTCTGGCAGGGGCTCACCGACCCGTCGTTCACGATGCGCTACTGGAATCTCGCCTTCGAGAGCGACTGGGAGACGGGATCGGCGATGACGTGGACGCAGCGCGACGTCACGATCGTCGACGACGACCAGCGCGTGGTGCAGGCGGATCCCTACACCCGCCTGTCGTACACCTGGCACACGTTCACGCCGGAGTGGGCGCAGGCGGTCGGCATCGACGACGACCGGCGCGCGCAGATGGTCGCCGAGCGCCGCTCGAAGGTCACGTTCGAGATCGAGCCGATCGACGGCGAGCAGGTCAAGCTGACCGTCATCCACGACGACCTCGAGCCCGGCGGCCTGCTCGTGGACATGATCTCCAGCGGCTGGCCGCGCGTGATCGCCAACCTCAAGACGCTGCTGGAGACCGGCGAGCCGCTCCCGGACATCGGGCGCCGGCGATGACGCTCTCGAACGCCGCCCAGGCCTGCGCTTCGTCGGCTGGTGCATCGGCTCGAGCCCTGCCCTTGATGTGCGCCGCCGGCGCCGTCGCCCTGATCCAGAAGGAGTTGCTGTCATGAGCCCCCATCCCACCGCGACCCGCGAGCAGTGGCTCGCCGCCCGCCTCGAGATGCTCCAGGCCGAGAAGGAGCTGACGCGCCGCAGCGACGAGGTCGCCCGCCAACGCCAGGCGCTGCCCTGGGTCCCCGTCGACAAGGACTACCGCTTCCAGACGCAGGACGGCCCGGCGTCCCTGGCCGACCTGTTCGGCGGGCGCTCGCAGCTGCTGGTCTACCACTTCATGTTCGGTCCGGACTTCACGGGCGGCTGCCCGTCGTGCTCGGCGATCGCCGACGGCTTCAACGGCTCGGTGGCCCACTTCGAGGCTCACGACGTCGCGTTCGTCGCGGTTTCACGCGCCCCGGTCGAGAAGCTCGCGGCCTACCAGCGCCGGATGGGGTGGTCGTTTCCGTGGGTGTCGGCTGGCGACAGCGACTTCAACTACGACTTCAGCACGTCGTTCACGGAGGAGCAGATGGGCGAGATCGTCCAATACAACTTCGCCGACCGCGATCTGAGCGGGGTCGAGAAGCTTGGGCCCGACAGCCCGGCCGCGCTGCACGCCGCGAGCGCGGGCGTCGACGCCAAGACGTTCCTGCGCGAGGCGCCCGGGATGAGCGCGTTCGCGATGCAGGACGGCGTCGTCCACCACACCTACTCGACCTACGCACGCGGCTTGGACGGCCTGTGGGGCATGTACCAGTGGCTCGACCGCGCGCCGCTGGGCCGCAACGAGGCCGGCGCGTGGTGGCGCCGCCACGACGAGTACGACGCCTGACGCACGCCGCCCTCAGCCCGCGATGAGCGTATCGCCGAGCGCCGTGCGCACGTAGAGCACGGCGCGCCCCGCGCGCCGACCGGTCAGCAGCCCGGCGTCGCGCAGGGCCGTCAGGTGGTGCGAGGCGTTGGCGGGGCTGATGTGCAGGCGCTTCGCGACCTCCGTCGTCGAGCGCGGCGCGGCGAGGTCCGCCAGGACGGTCGCGCGGGTGGCGCCGAGCAGGCGCGCAAGGCCGTCGGGGGCGGGCGCGGCGTCCGCCCACAGCGTCGCGATGCCGCGCGCGGGGTAGATCAGCGTCGGCTGCCACGGCGCGCGGTCGATGACGAACGGGCGGACGCCGGAGAATGCCGCGGGCATCAACAGCAACCCGCGGCCATCGAGTGTGATCGTCGCGTCGTGGCGCGGGATGGCGACGTCGACATGGCCCTCGCCCCAGCTCACGCCGTCGGCGAGGCCCGCGAACAGCGCCGCGGTTCCGCCGTCGGCGAGGCGGCGCGAGCGGTACGCGACGTCGGCGTCGAGGAACGCGCGCACCCGCGGCCAGACTGGCTTGACGGCTCGCTCCCAGTAGGCCTCGAGCAGATCGGCGAGCCGGCGCACCTCGCGTCGCGGGTGCGCGACCCAGCGCTCGACCAGCGCGTCCGACCTCGGGTGCTGGGAGCGGAACAGCTCCATCTCGTCGCGGATCTGCGCGGCGCTGGTCGCCCGCAGCGCGGTGAGGTCGTCCTCGATGCTGCCCAGCGGGCCGATCGGGGGCGGCGTCAGGAAATCCGGGCTGAAGCCGCGCGGCGGGAGCAACGCGACGGCCGGTTCGAGCGGGAGGCCATCGAGGCGTCCGCTCAGCGAACGCAGCCACGTCACGTGCAGCGCAGCGTGCTCCGGATCGCGCAACGCGACGAGTGAGTGCACCAGCTCGTACATCGGCGAGATGGCGAAGCGGGTGCGGGCGAGGTCCTCGACCGAGAAGACGAAGCGGACCATGGGCTCAGGTCCTGCGGACCGTCACCTCCAGCGTCGTGCCGTCAGGGTCGGCGAAGTAGATCGAGTCGCTGTCGCGGTGGCGTTCAGGCCGATAGGCGATCCCGAGGCGGTCCAGGCGCCCGGCGAGCGCCGCCTGGTCGCGCACGGTGGTCGTCAGCGCGACATGGCGCAGGCCTGCGGCCCGGTCGGCGAACAGCCCCAACCGCGCGCCGACGGGGCCGAGGAACACCGGCGCGTCCGGGACGTCGTGGGCGTGGTCGGGACGCAGGCCCAGGACGGCGGCGTACCAGGCCAGCGAATCGGCTCGGTCGCCGGCGTTGAGCGAGACATGGTCAATGCGGATCACGTGCATGCGGGAAGCGTCGGACGCCCTGGTCGCGCAGGCGATGCATTCGATGATCGTCGAATCATTGGTCGCACGCAAGCGGCTGCCGCAGGCTGCCGCGTCATGACGACCACCAACCCCACCATCCCTGCCGCTGTCAGCCCCTACGTGGCCACCGAGAGCGATCCGCTGTGGTACGGCAACGGCCTGTTCGAGTTCCTGGTGCCCAACGATGCGACCGGCGGACGCCTGACCGTCTTCCGCGCGACGATGCCCGGGGGCTTCAGCCCGCCGCGCCACATCCACACCCGCGAGGACGAGGTCTTCCTCGTGATCGAGGGCGCGGCGGTCTTCGACATCGCCGGCGAGATGATCGAGGCCGGGCCCGGCACGAGCGTGTTCATGCCGCGCGGCGTGCCGCACACGTTCCGGGTCTCCGGCCCGGGCGCCGTGATGCTCGGGATCATGACTCCGGGCGCGTTCGAGGAACTGTTCCGCAACCTCGGTGTCCACGCCGCCCGGCGCACGCTGCCCGCGCCCGGCACCGTCCCGTTCGACGTCGAGCGCGTCATGGCCGAGCAGACGCGCCTGGGCACGCAGGTCGTCGGCCCACCCCTCGGGCCATGACGAGCTGCTCCTACGGGCAGGCGATCCGGGTCGTCGAGGCCGGTCGCGCGCAGCTGACCGACAGCTTCGGAGCCCGGTGCTTGACGAACGTCACCGTTGTGGTGCGCGTGATGTGATCGTCGCTCGACAGGACGATCGCGAGCGCGACGCCGGGCTTGACCGTCTTGAGCTTGAGCGCCTTGCGCAGATCGAACGTCGCACCGGCCGCTGCGAAGGACTTGGCTCCCTTGAACGGGCAGCTCTTGCCGCCTGTCGTGCAGGTCACCGTGACCTTCGCCTTCGTCTGGAGGTGGGTGATCTCGAGCGCGTGGATCGACGTCGACCTGCTGCCTGCGGTATAACGCCCGACGATCGCGGTGTCGAACACCTGCAGCGTCGGTGATGGAGGCGGCGCGATGAGGACGACCGGCGGCGGCTGAAGCGCGGCGGAGTGGGCGTCGGTCTCACAGTTCTCGACGACGTCGAAGTCGTCGCCGGTCACTCCGTCGAGGCCCCCGCCACAGTCGACGCGGTCGACGAACCCGTCCTGCGCGCGGATCGTGTCGCTGCCGTCCTCGCCGAACAGCTGGTCGGCGCCGCCGCCGCCGTCGATCAGGTCGTTGCCGTCACCGCCCTCGATCACGTTGCTGTTCGCGTCGCCGGTGAGGGTGTCGTCGCCGTGGCCGCCGATGACGTTCTCGGCGTCGGCGTTGTCGGCCTCGCCGCCGGCGCCGTCGTTGGCCTGGCCGTCGAGCGTGACCGTCACCGGGCTCGTGGACGTCGCCCACGACGCGGTGTCGTTGCCGTCCCCGCCGATCAGGCTGTCCGCGCCGGCGTCGCCTTCGAGCAGGTCGTCGCCGGCGCCGCCGAGCAGCGTGTCGTTGCCGGTGGAGCCGATGAGCGTGTCGTTGCCGTCGCCGCCGTTGAGGGTGTCGCCCTGGGGACCGCCGATCAGTGTGTCGTTGCCGGCGTCGCCGGTCATCGTCACGGGCAACGAGATCCCGCTCAGGGCGGCCTGGCCGGGCGGCGGCAGGGCGGGCTGGGCAGCGAGCAGGTCGTTGCCGCCCGCGCCGTCGACGGTGATCGCGGTGATGGCACCGGTCGAGCACTGCGCGCCGGCCGGGTTGGCGACGCACGGCGCCAACCCGGTGACCGCCGCGTCCTGGACGACCAGGACCGAGCCGCTCATGCCCATGTGGACGACGTCATCGGCGCCGTCGAGCTGGAGCACGATCGTCGACCCACTCGCCTTCAGGGTGCCGGCGGCGTGGGCCGGGGCGGCGAACAGCGCCAGCACCGCGGTGGTGAGCAGCGCGCGCCTCAGCATGGGTACGCCTTGCTGTCGGCCGGGCTCTGGCAGAGCGTCTGTGAACTCGCGCGGCCGCCCTTGATCGCGAACCGGAAGATCGCGGCGGTGGACCGCGGGGCGGAGATCGTCACGGTCAGCTTGGCGCCGCTGCCCAGCGACGGGCGCTTGAGCGCCGACGCGAGCGACGCCCTGCTCGTCGTGGCGCGGTAGGTCTTGGAGTAGGACCGCTTCGGGCAGCCCTTCCCGGCACAGGTGATCTTCACTGTCGCTCCGGCCGGGATCCCCTTGACGGTCAGCGCGCTGAGCCGGGCACTCTTGCCGTGCCGCGCGAACGTGGCCGCGGCGGTCGCGTGCACGTGGGGGAACGGGGCGGCGATCCCGTCGCAGTTCTCGTCGACGGCATTGCCCGGGACCTCGGGCGCCCCTGGGCGGATGCTCGGGTTCGCGTCGTTGCAGTCGGCCGGCTCCGGCACCCCGTCGCCATCGAGGTCCGGAGGCGCGGGCGCCGCGAGGTCGCCGATCTCGCAGGCCGCGAGGACGTCGACCGGGTCGCCGTGGACGGTGTCGGCGCCGTCGCCGCACAGGATCGCGTCGGCGACGCCATCCCGAGCGTTGATCGTGTCGTCGCCGGCCCCGGTCGAGATGGTGTTCGCGGCGCCGTCGGCGGTCACGACGTCGTTGCCGGCCCCGGTGGCGATGTCCTCGACGTCCGTGAGCACGTTGTCGCCCTCACCGGCCTCCCCGTCGTTGGCCTGGCCGTCGAGGCTCACCGCGACCGCAGCCGTGCGTTGGGCGTAGGAGACCTCATCGAACCCGTCGCCGCCGGAAGCGACGTCGCCGGCGCCGGCGCCCGGCACGAGGATGTCGTGGTCGTCGCCGCCCGACAGCGAGTCGGTTCCGTCGCCGCCGTCGAGATAGTCGTCACCCGCGTCGCCGGTCAGGGTGTCGTTGTCCGCCTCGCCGTAGGCGATGTCGCTGCCGGTCCCTCCGTCGATCGTGTCGTTGCCGGTGCCGCCGTGGATCGTGTCGTGGCCGGCGCCGCCGCTGATCGAGTCGTTGCCGTCGTCGCCGGCGATCTGGTCGTCGCCGTCGCCGCCCTTGAGCGTGTCGGCGCCCTGAAAGCCCTCGATCGCGTCGTTGCCGCCCTGGCCCTCGAGGTCGTCGCCCACGGTTGAGCCGAGCAGGGTGTCGCTCCCGTCGCCGCCGAACGCCACGAGCGCGACGTTGAGGGCGCGGGCGTCCACGAAGTCGTCGCCCGGCGGTAACGTCACCTGCACGGAGGTCCAGCCCCCGATCGGCGGGCTGCACGTGACCGTGCGCGGCGAGCTGATCGACTGGGAGCAGGGCGACGGGCCCCCGGTCTGCGTCCACACGACGTCGGCGCTGGCGCCCGGGGTGAACACGATCGTCCCGCCGCTCGAGCTGATCGTCAGCTGGTCGGTGGTGATCGCGGTACCCGCGTGCGAGTAGACGAGGGTCGAGCCGACCTTGGTGATGTTCGGCGCGTCGGCGTCGGCCCCGGCTGGGAAGGCGAGCAGGATGACAAACAGCGGGGCGAGCCAACGGCGCACGGTGGCGGCATGCTAGTGATGGACCGTCGAATGGTGTGCCGCTGGGGGGTCGTGCTGACACCGCGCACGAGGGCTCCAGCCTACGGTGGCGGCGGGAAGAACTGCGCGAGCGCCCCTTCCGTGAACGGTGCCGAGCCGACCGAGAGGTCACCGGAGAAGGGGTAGTTCAGGTCGACGAGCACGACGAGCGCCAGACCGATGACGAGGGCGATCGCTCCGGCCCCGATGGCATGGAACCAGAAGCTTCTCGATCCGACGAGAACCGCATAGCCGATGATCACGACAGAGCCGACGAGCAGCA
The DNA here is from genome assembly GCA_963766605.1 of uncultured Actinomycetes bacterium. Taxonomy (GTDB): domain Bacteria; phylum Actinomycetota; class Thermoleophilia; order Solirubrobacterales; family Solirubrobacteraceae; genus AC-49. The sequence goes on along the minus strand of CAVYAT010000001.1, from coordinate 574,623 downwards.
GCGCGGCGATGATCGAGGGCAGGCTACCGCCGGCAATGTCCAGGCGACTTCGGCGAGCGACCAGCACGGTGTTCAGCTGCCGGACCAGGTCGTCGTAGAACGCGACCTCGCGAGGTGAGCGCGGGTTGATTGCCTGTAGGGCCCTGTACATCCCGGCGACGGCGGCCTGTGCGTGGGTGCTGTCCTTTCCCTGACGCAATCGCGGCCATTCCTCGGTCACGACGGCTCGTGCGTAGGCGCCGACGGAGCCCTGGACGCGATCACGCCCCGCCGGCCCGAATGCGCCGCTGTCGCGGACCATGGCGGCGAGCGCACTGGTTTCATCGCCCACATTGCTCTGCGCCTCGGTGAAGTTCTGGTAGGCGATGACGACGATGAACGCGAACAGCAGGCCGAACAGCGCGGCAACGACGCCGAGCATCTGCGACGCAACCTCCGCGTCGAACCCCCGGTTGACCGCGGGCACGAACCTCCGAGCCAGCCACACGAGCAGCAGCACGAGGCCGACGATCGCGGCGACGACAACGCACAGCAGCAGCCAGATAGGCACGTTGTTGATCACGCCGCGCAGCACGGCGGCGTCAGATGCCCGCGGTGGCGCGAAGCCGGCCGGACGCGACCGCAGCCTGGAGCGCCTGGTAGTCCCGATCGTTCTGGTCGGCGTACGTCTCGGAGAACGACGCGATCGCCCGATCGAACACATCGCTGCGACCGAGGTAGGCGGCGATCGCCATCCGGTCGCCGGATCGGGCGTGGGCCCGTGCCAGCGTCCAGCCACAGATTCTTCCGTACGCCTCCAGCCCTGCGGGGCCCATCAGCTCGACGTCCGCCGAGCCCTTGGAGTCCCAGAGCTGGCGGATGTAGAAGTCCCGTTGTTCGCCGTCGATCGTGATGATCCGTTCCCAGCCGAGCATGACGTCGGACGTCGCCTGCATCATCCGCTGCCCCTCGACCACGCGCTGCCCGTGCTGGCCGTAGTGGCTCTTCCCGAGAAACGGCTCGAGTACCGATGCCTGCGCTTCCTTGAACTGCAGGAACAGCGGGTCGGCGTCGTCGCGGCCGACGAGCAGGAGGATCCAGGTTCGGGTGCCGACGCTGCCGACGCCGACGAGCTTGCGGGCGGCGTGCACGAATCGGTAGCTCTCGAGCAGGTGCCGGCGGTCGTGCGGCAGCGTTTCGCGGTAGCTGCGGATCATTCGCTGCACCACCTCCGCGAGGTGCTCCTGCTCCGCGCCGGGAAGCACGTCCTCGATCGGCGTGACGAGCGGCGGATTGCCGACGATCCGCAGCTCGCCGCCGACGGTGCGACAGAGCTTCGTCAACGCTCGCATGCTGTCCTTGGTCCGCACGCTGGCCACGTCGGACTGCAGGCGCCGCAGCTGCTTCTTGGCGAGCCCGGTGCCGAAGTGCTCCCGGATCTCCGCGACATCGAGGCGCGTGTACCAGACATCGATATTGCGCATCCCGGCGAAGCGCGCGGTCGCTTGACGGTATTCGCGCACGGCGGTCGTGACGATCGAGCGGCGGATCGCCTCGTCGAAGCCGCGCTCGCGACCGACGACCGCGAGGCTGGCGGCGAGCCGTTTGACGTCCCAGTCGAACGGCCCGGGCATTGTCTCATCGAAGTCGTTGATGCTGAACACGAGACGGCGGTCCGGTGAGGCGAAGATGCCGAAGTTGGAGAGGTGCGCATCGCCGCAGAGCTGGGTGTGCAACGTCGTCGAAGGACGACCCGCCAGGTCGGCCGCCATCACATAGGCACCGCCCCGGAAGAACGCGAACGGCGACACGAGCATGCGGCCGTAGCGGATCGGGCCGAGCTCGGGCAATCGCGTCCGCGCCTGCTCCTCGAGGAGATCGACCGGGTCTCTGCGACGCGGCGCCGGCTCCCAGTCGGCATGCGCTCTCCGCGGCAGCTCCCGGCGAGCCGCTCTGCCTCGGGCGGCCCGCTCGGCCGGCGTCTGATGCGGCACTGCTTCGGGCACCGTCTTCGCGGCACCGGAGTCCAACTCGCGTATGTTCGAAGCGACGTCAGTCACGCTCCTGCTCCTTGTCGGCGCCGCGAGCGTACTCCGTCCATGTCGGCCGCCGTCCTGGGACGATGCCGACATGGAACGCGTGCTTGGAATCGGTGGGTACTTCATGCGGGCCGCCGACCCGGTGGCCCTGGGTACGTGGTATCGCGATTGTCTCGGTCTGGACGCCGATGAGAACGGCCTATGGCGTCAGGAGGCCGGGCCGACGGTGTTCGCGACGTTCGCGTCCGACACCGACTACTTCGGGTCTCGTGCCCAGCAGGCCATGATCAATTTCCGGGTCGGCGACCTGGATGCGATGCTCGCGCAACTGCGCGCCGCGGGAGCAGACGTGGCTGACGAGACGCAGGACATGGAGGGTGTCGGTCGATTCGGCTGGGTCACCGATCCGGAGGGCAACCGGATCGAGCTATGGCAGCCTGCCTGACCTTGGCTTGACCGGAGCTAGTCTGCCCACCAGTCGCGCTGACCCTCGACGTCCTCGCGTGGGTTCTCGCCGAGATGGGGCGCGCCGATGACGAGGATCTCGAGGCCCGCCGGCCCGGCCTCGTAGCCCCGCCACGTGCCGGGCGCGACGCGAACCGCGTCCCATTTCCGCAGGTCGACGATCTCGTCGTCGAGCTTCATCCGCCCGCTCCCGCCCACGACCACATACACCTCTTCCTGCGCCTTGTGCGTGTGGCCGTACGGGAAGCGATAGCCGGGAGGGACGCGCTGGTAGCCCAGGCCCGACCGCTCAAGCTCGAGCAGCTTGCTTGCGTGGCGGAACTCGAGGCCCGGCGCGCCGTCGAAGTTCGGCCCGAAATCCTCGACATCCTCCTTGAGGTTCCGCAGCGTGAACGGCACGTCGCGATTGTATTGCGGCGCGTTTCACACGCCTCGCGGTCGGCGTACGATGCAGCGATGCGCTTGGGGCCCGAGCACCGCGACCGCCCCGCGGGGCGCGTGTAGGCGTGCGGCGCGGCGGACCCTGGGCGGTCGTCGCCGCACTTGCGAGCACGCTCCTGGGCGCCACACCGGCGGCCGCCGGCATCGACGCGTGGACCACGGGCGACCAGCCGGGAGGCGAGATCTCCAGCCTCGCGCTTACCGGCACGACGGCGCTCGGCGGCACCAACTCGGGCCTCTACGGCTCGTCCGACGGCGGCGCGTCGTGGACGCGCATCGGCGCACTCGACTACCGCAACATCACTGCGGTCGCGATCGATCCCGCCGCCGGCGAGCCGCTCTACGCCGCGACCACGACCGGCATGTTCCGCTCGGTGGACCACGGGACGACTTGGGTGTCGGTCACCGGCGCGGTCACCGTGAACGCATCCTTCTCCGGAGTCGCGGTCGATTCCGGCGCTCCCGGCACCGTCCTGTTCCTGGCCGGGGACAAGGCGTACCGCAGCACCACCGGCGGCGCCGGGATATGGACGAGCGTCAGCGCCGGCCTCACGGGGGGACTCGACGGCGCGATCATCGACCCCCAGACCCACACCGCCTGGGGCTGGAGCTATGGGCTCGGCGTCTTCGTATTGCCCAGCGGCGCCACGACCTGGTCTGCGGCCAACACCGGTCTGCCCAACACGGACGTCCAGGGATTGGCGCTCGATTCGTCGGGCACCCGCCGCATGATCGCCGCGACGACCGGCGGGATGGCGACACTGCCGGCCTCGGGCGGCCCGTCGTGGAGCGCCCTGAACGCAGGGCTCACGGGAGCGCCGGCGCCGTACCCCGTTGCGCTGGCGTACGACGGGGCGGGCAACGCCTACGTGACGCTCCTCAACGGCACGCTCTGGCGCCTCGATCCGGGCGCGACTACGTGGGCTGCCTTGCCGGCAGCGGGTCTGCCCGCCGCGTCCGACGCCACCCTCGTCGGCGACCCGGTCGTGAGCGGGCACGTCGTCGCCCTGACCGCGAACGGTCTGTTCGAGCCGGCCGCCGGCCTCGGGCCGCTGTGGCGCTCCACGGACTCGGGCGCGACGTTCGCACCCGGCGCGGCGGGGATCGACGCGGTGTTCGTCCGGGCGCTCGCACCCGATTCCCAGGTCGCGGGCCGGGTCCTGGTGGCGACCGACCGGGATGCTGTCCAGCGCTCGCAGGACGGCGGTGCAACGTGGGCCCCCGGAGCGACCGGCCTGCCCGGTCCTCGGGTCGACCACATCGCCGCCGACGGCGCTCGCGCGGGCGTCTTCTACGCAGCGACCGACAGCAGCGGCGTCTATCGCTCGACCGACGCCGGCCTCACCTGGGCGGCGGTCGGCGCCACCGATCCCACGTCCCCGGTCCGGCTGGCCACCGTCCCCGGCCGTCCGGGGGTCGTCTACGCCGCGTCGAACGGCACGGTGTACAAAACCACCGACAGCGGCGACACGTGGGCCACGCTCCCCGCCCTTCCCGGCGGCGCGGTCTCCGTCGGCGCCATCACCCCGGATCCCGCGAACGCCGATGCCGTGTACGTCGCCGACAGCAAGGGCGTCGCGCGGCTCGCCGCTGGGGCGGCGACGTGGACGACGCTGTCGACGGGCCTCGATGGCCTGATCGTCAACACCGTGGCCGTCGATCCGCGGACACCGACGACGCTGCTGGCCGGCACGTTCGGCGGCGGGATCTACCGCTCGACCGACGCCGGCGCGACCTGGCACCCATCCAGCACCGGGGAGCCCGACAGCTTCATCGATGCGGTGGCGATGGACCCGCTGCTCGCCCGGACTGCCTACGCCGCATCGGGCGGCGGCGTGTCCATCACGACCGACGGCGGCGCGACCTGGGCGCCGCTCACCGGGGGCGTCTCCCTGCCCGCAGTGTCATCGCTCGCGTTCTCCGCCGACGGCCGCACGCTGTACGCGGGTACCCACGCCATCGGGGTCGCCGCGCGCACGCGCACGCCGCCAACGTCTCCGTCCGGGACGGGCCGTGCGCCGACCTCGATCGGCGCACCGACGATCAAGGGCTCGGCCAAGCGCAACGCGATGCTGACGGCGTCGCTCGGCAGGTGGGGCGGCAGCCCGGCTCCGACCCTGGTGCCCGCCTGGCAGCGCTGCGACGCCCACGGCACCAAGTGCGCGCCGATCGCGCGTGCGACAGCGTCGACCCATCGCGTCATCGTCGCGGACGTCGGTCACCGGCTGCGGGTCGCGGTGACCGCGACCAACGCCTCGGGTACGGCGATCGCCCGGTCCGCCGTGACCGCGCGTATCAGCTCCGCGCCGGTCATCACCCGCGGACCGCGGCTGTCGGGCACCGCCCGCAGCGGCCGCAGGCTCAAAGTCCGCGCAGCGATCGTCGCGGCCTATCCGGCCGCGCACTCGACCTACCGCTGGCAGCGCTGCCCCGCCCATGGCGGTACGTGCAAGACGATCCGCCACGCCACGAAGTCGACCTACCGGGCGCGCGGGAGCGATGCCGGCCACCGGCTGCGCGTCGTCGCACGGGTGCGCAACTCGCTCGGCAGCGTCACCCGGGCCTCGTCACGCAGCGCCGTCGTGCGGTGACGTCCCCGATCGCGCCGCCACCGTCCACGGCGTGGCCTCTGATCGGCCGCGACGAGGAGCTCGGAAGCATCGCCCGGGCTCGTGGCGAGGCGGGCTGTCCGGGCATCGTCGTGCGCGGGAGGGCCGGAGTCGGCAAGTCGCGACTGGCGCGCGAGGCCTGCGCGGCGGCTGAGGCCGACGGCGCGCTGGTCGACTGGGTGCAGGCGACGAGCAGCGCGGCGGCCGTGCCGCTCGGGGCGTTCGCCGGGCTGCTTCCCCAGGACGTCCGCACCGACGACACGCTCGAGCTCATGCAGCGCAGCGTCGATGCGCTCAAGCAACGCGCCGGCGGCCGCGCGGTCGTGCTCGGCGTCGACGACGCCCAGCTCCTCGACGCGGTCTCCGCGGCACTCGTCCTGCACCTGGTGGTGACCGGGACCGCGTTCGTGATCGCCACCGTGCGCACCGGCGAGCCGTGTCCGGACGCGATCGTGTCGCTGTGGAAGGACGCCGGCGCACGGCGCCTGGAGCTCGAGCCGCTGCACGAGCCGGCCGTCGCGGCGCTTGTCGAGGGCGCGCTCGGCGGGCCGGTCGAGCAGGGGGCGCTGCGGTGGCTGTACGACTCGAGCCAGGGCAACGCGCTGTACGTTCGCGAGCTCGTCCTCGGGGCGATCGGCACGGGAACGCTGACCCAGACGCCCGGCCTGTGGCGGATGTCGGAGCGCCCGGCCGTCAGCCAGCCACTGGCCGAGCTCGTCGCGGAGCGGATGGGCCAGATGACGCACAGCCAGCGCGAGCCGCTGGAGCTCCTGGCGTTCGGCGAGCCGCTCGCACTCGACCAGGTCGTCGCCCTGACCGGCTACGACTCGCTGGTCGAGGCCGAGACCAGGGGGATGCTTGTCGTCGGTTCGCCGGACGCGGGCAGCGAGGTGCGGCTCGCCCATCCTCTGTACGGCGAGGTGATCCGCCGCGAGCTGCCGGTCCTGCGCGCCCGCAGCCTGCGCCTGACGCTCGCCGACGCGCTGCAGTCGCGGGACCCTCTGACTCCGGACGACGCGCTGCGGGTCGCGCGGTGGTTGCTCGACGCGGGGGTCGCGATCCCATTGGCGGTCCTCCTCGACGCCGCCCAGACCGCGACCCGGGCCGGCGATCCCGACCTCGGCGCGCAGCTCGCACAGCTCGCCGTCGATGCCGGCGGCGGCGTCACGGCCACGCGGCTGCTGGCCGGCGCGGAGCGTGCGCGCGACCGCTTCGATGAGGCCGAGGCGCTGCTCGCCGCGATCGAAGACGAGCTCGAGGACCAGGACACGGCGATCGAGTACCTCGAGCAGCGGGCGGTCACCGTCCTGTACTGGGGCCTCAAGCGCCCCGACGAGGGCCAGGCGCTGCTCGTCCGGGCGCAGGCATGGTGGCCCGATCAGGAGTGGCGCCGCCGGCTGGACCCGACGCGGCTGCTGCTCGCGTCGCTCGTCGACGGGTTCGCGGGAACGGTCGACGTCTCCGCCGAGATCCTCACCGACCCCGACCTCGCCCCCGAAGTCCGCCACCAGATGGAGCCGGTTCACGCCGCGTCGCTGTTCTACACCGGTCGCGGCAAAGAGGCCTACCAGCTGGCACGGAAGATCCGCCCGGCGGTCCCGCTGGCCGACGAGAGCGCGACCCTCGCCCTCGGCGCGTGGACGATCATCGGCGTCGAAACCGGGGAGGACTGGGCCGACTTCGAGCGGTACATGGCGCAGACGCTGAGCGACGGCGTGCGGGTCGGCGACCACGTCGCGGCGGGCATCGGCGCTAACGGGCTGGCGAGCACGACCTACCTCCGGGGACGCTACGTCGACATGGCGCGCTGGCTCGGCGAGGCCGAGCTGCACCTCGAGCGAAGCGACGCCCTCGGCACGCTGGTCATCGTCCGCGCGCTGCAGATCGGGCTGGCCTACTTCACCGGCGACCATGCGGGTGCGGCCGCCGCGCGGGAACGCATGCACGAGGCGCTGGGCGGCGACGATCCGCTGCCCAGCCAGCTCCCGTACACCGCGCGGGCGGAGGGCTGGGCGGCCCGCGCTCGCGGCGACGCGCCGGCGGCCCAGACGCTGCTGCTCGAGGCGGCGGCGGCGCTGAGCGAGTTTCCCGGGTATGCGTCGCAGCTGACCTACGAGGCGATGCGCGCCGGCGCACCGGCGGCGGCGATCGCCGCCGACCAGGCGCAGCTCGTCGCACGCTGCGACTCGCGGCTCGTCGCGGCCTACGGCGCTCACGCGAGCGCGCACGCGTCCAAGGACCCAACCGGACTGATTGCGGTCGCAGACGAGTTTGCGGCGATCGGGGCGCAGCGCTATGGGATGGAGGCGGCGGTCGAAGCGGCCTCGCTGTTCGTTGCCGAAGGTCGCAACGACTCCGCCCGCCGCGCCACGGCCCGCGCGCGAGAGTTGTTCGTCGACGACCAGGGCGCCACATTTCCCGAGATCGACGGTCTCGACACCGACGCGGTCGCACTCACGGCGAGGGAGGCCCAGCTCGTCGAGCTCGCCCGCCGTGGCCTCACCAACGCTGAGATCGCCGACCAGCTCGTGCTGTCGACCCGCACCGTCGAGTCCCACCTCTACCGCGCCATGAGCAAGCTCGGTGTCAGCGACCGGCGGGCTCTCTAGATCCGGTCAGTAACCCGGCGGGCGAAGTGCCGTAGTCGGCTACTGATGGCGTGGGTCGCGGCACCGCGGATGCTGAGACCATGACCTCCGCAACCGACATCAGAACGCACCTCACAGAGCTCGAGCACGAGCGCCTCCTCGCCCGCGCGACCGGCCTTCGCGAGGACGGCGCCTACATGTCCGAGCTCGACCACGAGATCGCCGTTGCCCGGGCCGCATGGATCGGCTCCGCCGTAACGGAGATCGCCTCACTGCGGGCGCAGCTCAGCGGCCCCCAGGAGGGCTGATCAAAGGTCGCGGCGGTCGTTGACGCCGAGCTTGCTCATCGCGTGGTAGACGTGCGTCTCGACCGTTCGAACCGAGACCACCAGCTCTTCAGCGATCTCTGCGTTCGTCATGCCCCGCCCGACCAGCTCCACGATCTGCGCCTCGCGCGCGGTCAGCGCGATCGCGTCGGCGGGGAGGCCGTCGATGGCCGGCGGGTCGGTCCCCTGGTCGGGCACGTGCAGCTCGCGCGCGCGCGCCGCCGCGCGCCGGGCAGCGTCATCGCGCCCAGCGGCCATGTAGGCGCCGACGGCCTCGGCGGCGGCCTCGATCGCGTAGCGCACGGTGCCGATCGCGGCCAGCTCGTCGGCCACCGCCATCAGACCATCACCGTCGCCCGCCGCCGCGGCACGCGCATGCGCCGCGTAGGTACCCGCCAGGCGCGAGTCACAGCGGTCGGCGCAGTCGACCAGTTGCGCGACGACCGAGGTGGCGGGCGCGCCCGCGCGCATCGCCTCGTACGTGAGCAGCCCGGCGTAGGCCGGTACGTCCAGGACAGCGCGCGCGGCGTCGAGGAGCATCCGCTGCGCTCCCTGCGGGTCACCGGAGTAGAACATCGCCCAGGCCTGCGCACGCGTCGCGGTGGACAACTGGGTCGGCAGCGGATCACGCCCACCGAGAACCTCGCTCAGGCGCTCCCGGGCGGCGATCGCGCCTGCGCGATCGCCGGTCACGCTGGCGACGCCGGCTCGATGGGAGAGCACCATCACCATGGTGCTGAAGGCGTCCTGCTGCTCGAAGTGGAGCTCCGCCTCGGCGAGCCGGCGCTTGGCGTCCTTGAAGCGGCCGGCCATGAAATGCGTGTAGCCGAGCGTCAGGGCTGCGTGACCGGCCGCTTCATGGTCACCGGCGCGGACGGCGTCGGGCATCGCCTGGCGCATATATGCGCCGAGTGTGGCCCAGTCCTCGCCGGTGTGACAGGAGATCAGCTCAAACGTGATGAGCGCCAGCATGTCGCTCTGATCGCGCAGCGGGATCGGCGGGCGGATGCGGTGCGCCAGCGCGTAGGCGTCCTTCGCCCGGCCGGCGAAGAACAGCGCCAGCGCGTGCATCGGCTCGAGCTGCCGGCGTGCCGCGCTGCCCAGAGCCGGATCGCCGAGGATCCGCTCGAACACCTCGACGCGGTCTCGGAGCCCACCGACCATCGACTCCAGCGACACGCGCGTCGGCTCGATCCGGCGCTGCCATTCCGGCCCCGGCCACCAGGTCTGCGCCCGCCTGAGCAGGGCGGCGGCGTCGTCGGGGCGCTTGAGTCCGTAGTACAGGACGGCCATCACCCGCTGCTCGAGATACGCCGCCGCCTGATCCTGCGTCTCCAGCTCGTCCTCGAGGCCGGCCAGCACACGCTCGGCATCGGCGAACCGCTTGCGCAGCGTGTAGGCCCGGGCGAGGATCAGCCCGGCGCTCGGTCCGCCGCCGGCATCGACCGCCAGCTCGGCGAGCTGTGCGCCCAGCTCGGGGTCATCGGCCTGGTTGGCGGCGTGGGCCGCCTCGACGAGCAGCTCAACCGCCATCGTCGCGCCCGCGTCGAGCAGACCGCGGGCGATGCGCAGCGCGTCGTCGGGAAGCCGGGGCTCGCGACGCTGCAGGGTCTCGGCGACGCGCAGGAGCAACTGGCGCCGACGCAGCTCCGTCAGCTCGCCGCGCAGCACGTCGCCGTACATCGGATGCGCGATGCGGACGGGGCTGCCGGACGCCGGCGGCCCGACCAGGACCAGTCCGCGCGCCTCGGCGGTGACCAGCGACTCGTAGTCGCTCAGCGCCACGAGCTCATCGAGACGCAGCGGCTCACCCAGCGCCAGCAGCTCCACGGGCGCGCGCTCGGCGTCGGTGAGGCCGGCCATCCGCTGGCTGACGAGGTCAGCCAGAGATCGGCTGACCTCCGGTCGTCTGGCCATACGCCACAGGCCGTTGTGCTCGGTCAGCGTGCCGGCGTCCAGCGCGCCGACGACGAGCTCACGCACGTAGAGCGGGTTGCCCTCGCTGATCTCGCACAGCCAGCGCAGCACGCCCTGCTCGACCGGCCCGCCGATCGCCGCCTCGACGAGTGCACCGACCGCCTCGTCGGTGAGGCGCTCGAGGTCCAGGCGCTGCGCGCCGCCGTCCTTCCACAGCGAGATGATCGCGTCCGGACACGGCTCGCCGGAGCGGACCGTCACGACCACGAAGGCGCTGTCGGTGACGCTCAGGTGCAGCACCAGCGCCGCCGACACAGGGTCCAGCAGCTGCCCGTCGTCGATCCCGAGAACGACGGGCCGCCCGTCGGCCTGCTCGCGCAGGCTGTCGACGCTGCGGCGCATCAACTCGAGCGTGTCGTCGGTGCGTACCGTCTCGGGCAGCAGCTCCGCGAACGCCCCGAGCGCGACCGTGGCCGCGCTGCTCGTCGCCTGGACCCAGGCGACCATCGCTCCCTCGCCCTGCGCGGCGTCGCATACCCCGCGCGCGAGGCGCGACTTGCCGACGCCGGCCGGAGCGCCGACGACCACCCCCGGGCAACCGTGCTGTGCCCGCGCCTGCGCGATGCGCGCCAACTCGTCGTCGCGACCGACGAGCGGCCATGGGACGGACATCTGCGATGCGATCGTCGACGACATGGTGCGCCGCTGAAGTCTAGGCGCGCTACGTACTCGCTACGGGCCCGTCCAGATACGTATTTCCCTACTGACGACCGACGCGGCGGCGGCCGGGATGGTGATCGCAGATCGCAACCCTGCCCGAAAGGAACTCCCGATGTCCGTCCGCATTCCCAGCTCAAATCGGCGTTGCCTACTCGCCGTCGCGCTCGCGACCGCCATCGTCGCCGTTCCGGCGACGGCGGCGGCCGACACCGGCGGCGTGGCGGCGAAGGTTTCTCCCCGCCAGGTGGCCAATCCGCAGGTCGTCCGTGTCAGCCCGACGACCGGCGACGTGACCGCACTGGCCGGCGGCGCTCCCTGGACCACGCTTGCCGGCCTGGCCTTCGGCCCGGCGGGCACGCTGTACGTCGCCAACCAGGGCCCCATCGGCCCGAACCCCCAGGGTGCCGGCATCTACTCACTGACCGACCCCGGCCTCGCGATCACCCCGGTCGCCACCGCCGCTCCGACGGGGACCCCGACCGGCCTCGTCTCCGACGGCTCGACGCTGTACTCGCTGGACGGGGAACGCGTGATCAGCATCGCCATGAACGCGCCGTTCACCCAGACCGTCGTCTCGTCGGGTGGCCTCTACGGCCAGTACGGCGTGCAGCCGAACTTCGGAACGATCTCCGGTGGCACGCTCTACACCACCGCTTGGAGCTCGTGCGACTCGGTCGAGGGTGCAGGCGGCTACGTGATCGCCGTCAACCTCGCCACCGGCGCGCAAACGATGGTCAAGAACCTCGGCTGCGCGGCGCTCGGCGGAATCGCCAACGGCCCTCGCGGCACGCTGTACGTCGCCGAGTCGAGCACGAACACCGTCGACGGCGGTCCCACCGCTCCGGCCAAGATCGTCTCCCTGAACCCGTCGACGGGCGCGGTCACGCCGGTGTCGAGCGGCGGCAAGCTCAGGACCCCGCAGGGCATCGCGGTCAACGCGGCCGGCGACATCGTCGTCGCCGACTCGACCAGCGGCATCACCGCGGTCTCCGTTCCCAGTGGGCGGCAGTCGCCGATGACTGCGCCGGGTGCGGTCGGTGGCGCGACGGGCATCGCCGTCGGCGCCAACGGCGACATCTACGTGAGCGAGGCGGGCATCCCGCCGACGGTGACGGCGTCCGCAACGACGCCCCAGCGGATCGGCTCGTCGGGCATCAAGTTCACCGCGAGCTGTAACCGCACCTGCACCATCGCCTACAACGCGTCGATCACGATTCCCCGAGGACTCGGCTTCAGCCAGACCGCCGCGTTCCACAACGTGGACGGCAAGCACACCCTGACGATCAAGCTGCCGTCCGACGTCAACCAGCGGATCGCCACCGCGCTGCGTAAGCACCAGAAGGTCACCGCGAGGGTGACCATCACCCCGCAGGACCCGCGCAGCGGCTCGCCCGGCAAGAGCGTCACGCTCAGCCTGCGTCTCGTGAAGTAGCCCTCCGTCGCCACGACCGCCGCGATCTCTCCAGATCGCGGCGGTCACCGACGCCGTTTGTCTTTTGTCGCCACTCGGCGACATTTGCCGTTAAGGGCCGGCACGGCACACGCGAGCTACGTAACGCTTTCGGTAAATGCCGTAGCGCTCTACTGAAGTCGGATCGGCTCCCAGGGTTGACCCTGTTCATCAGCAGGTCAACCCCAATTCCGAAGGAGCATCATCATGCGTACCAAGCTCACCGCCGGCCTGACCATGGCCGTCGCCGTCGCATCAATCGCCGGTCCGGCCATGGCCGCCACCGTCAGCCCCGCCAACCCCGCGGCGCCGAACGTCAGCCCCGCCAACCCCGCCGCGCCGACCGTCAACCCCGCCAACCCTGCGACGCCGAACTTCACGCCGCAGCTGCACCTCAACACCTGCAAGGTCGCGCGGAGCAGCAAGGGCTACACGACGGCGTCCTGCCAGCTCGTGGCCATCAACATGGGCAAGCAGACGGTCTGGGTGTCCTACAGCGCGAACATGAAGACGTTCACTCCCAAGGGCACCGGCTTCGCGGCGCGGCACGGCCGCTTCGGCATCCCCGCCAAGACCAAGGCCAACCAGGTCTACAAGGTCTACACGGTGCGGTTCGCGATCAAGGGCCAGTCCGTCGCCCAGGTTCGCAAGCACCTCAAGGTCACGATCTCGAACCCGACCGGCGGGGCCGTGATCACCCACGCCACGGCAACCGCGTAGCCCTGAGCACATCGGTTTCCGCGCACACCAAACGCCCGCGGTGCTCTTCGAGCGCCGCGGGCGTTTCGCGTACGGCGTCGAGAACGGGTCTCGCTACGAGCTGTTTCAGGCGGTCAGCCGCTACCGGCTCGGTGACGAGGTGCAGGACATCACCACGCCGCTGCTGGTCCTCGACCCCGATGACGAGCAGTTCTTCCCCGGCCAGCCGCAAGAGCTGTTCGAGCGGCTGACCGGCGACCGGGAGCTGATCCGCTTCACCGCCGCGCAGGGCGCGAGCCGGCACTGCGAGCCACTCGCGGTCGGGCTGCGCGACGCGCGCGTCTTCGACTGGCTCGAGGGCTACCTCCGATGACCAGTACGCAGCTACGTAGACACCTCAGCAAATGCCGTAGCGGCGTACTGACGACCAGCATCGCGAGGCGGTGGAACCTGGACCCTGCGAGTCATCCGGCTCGCCGCCCGCAGACCCGGACAAAGGATTCGCAGATGTCTTTTCGCAGCTCCCTCGCTCTCGTCGCCACCCTCACTCTGACCGCAATCGCGCTGCCCGGCGCGGCCATGGCGGCCGCCGCGACCACGCCGGCCGCCGCCACGCCGGCGCCCGCGACCGGCAGCTGCCCCGGCACGTTCCAGGTCCTCAACAACGACCGCATCGGCACGCTCAAGCTGCCCGCCGGCCCGTACACGGTCACCGCGTCGGGCAAGGTCACCTGCAGCCAGGCGGCGACCCTGTTCAACCGCTTCCTGCAGGACTGGGACGGGGTCCTTCCGAACGGCTGGAAGGTCAAAGGCAGCGGCTTTGCGCAAGGCTCGAACGGCTTCAGCGTGCGACGGTCGTCGACCCCGCCGACGCCTCCGCCGCCGAACGGCCAGACGTGCGCGGGCAGCTTCACACTGACCAGCGCCAATCGCGTTCTCAACATGTCGCTTCCGGCCGGCAACTACTCGGTGCAACTGCTCAAGCAGGGCGGCTCGCTGACCTGCGCCGCGGCGACACGGCAGTTCTCGACGTTCCTCGACGAGACGTACACCACGTCGTTGCCGTCCCCCTGGACCCTCGACGCCTCAAACGCCACGTTCTCGCGCGGCGGCGGCATCGGCTTCCGCGTCGTCAACATCGGCGGCGGCACCGGCGGCGGCGGCAAGACCGAGGGCTCGCAGTGCCCCGGCACGTTCCAGGTCATGCACAACGACAAGATCAACTCGCTCAAGGTCCCCAAGGGCAACTACTACCTCTACGTCATCGGCAACCTGACCTGTGGGCAGGCGATGAATGATTTCCGGCTCGACCTGCAGAAGAACGCGATTCCGGCGAAGAACTGGACGCTCAACACTCAGACGGCCACGTTCCTGTTTCTCAACGCCAAGGGCTTCCGCGTCGAGCCGGTCAACGGGGTCTGACCGCCCGATGACTCATATCGACCCGGATTCCCTGCTCGTCGTCCTCGCCATCGCCGCGCTGGCGCCGGTGGTCGCGGACCTGCCGCCGCGGCTGCGGGTGCCCAGCGTGGTGGTTGAGATCCTGCTCGGAATCGTCGTCGGCCCTCAGGTCCTCGATCTCGCCAGCCCGGACGCGCTGATCCGGGTGCTGTCGCAGTTCGGGCTCGCGTTTCTCTTCTTCATGGCAGCGATGGAGATCGACTTCGACCGAGTGCGTGGTCGCCCTCTCAGGCTCGCCACGTTCGGGTGGTTCGCGTCGCTGGTGCTCGGCATGGCCGCCGCCGCGCCGCTCTACGCCGCGGGCGTGATCGGCGCGCCGATCCTCGTGGGGCTCGCACTGACGACCACGGCGCTCGGCGCGCTGGCCCCGATCCTCAAGGACGCCGGCCTGGCCGACGGTCGGTTTGGCGTGCGGGTCCTCGCCAACGGCGCGGTGGGGGAGTTCGGGCCGGTCATCGTTCTCTCGGTGGTTCTCGCGATCGAGTCCGGCGACCCGGCGCGGACGCTGCTGCTGGTCGTCTTCGCGGTTGCTGCACTGGCGACCGCGGCCCTGTCGTTGCGTGTGCGTCCGAAGCGCATCGTGCGGCTGGTCGTAGCCACGATGCACGCCAGCGGTCAGCTCGCCCTGCGCCTGGCCATCCTGCTACTCGGCGCGCTCGTCGTCCTCGCGTCGAAACTGGGGCTCGACATCGTCATCGGCGCCTTCACCGCCGGGCTGATCGTCGGTCTGATCACCCGCGGCGAGCGCGATGACGCGACCGAGGCGTTCATGGTCAAGCTCGACGGCGTGGGCTACGGCTTCCTGATCCCGTTCTTCTTCATCGCCACGGGGCTGGAGTTCGACCTCGACGCACTGCTGCACAGCGCGAGCTCACTGATCCTGGTGCCGGGCTTCGCCCTCCTGTTCGTGATCGTCCGCGGCCTGCCGACATGGCTGTTGAACCGCGGCGATCTGCCGGGCCGCGAACCGATGGCGCTCGCGTTGATGTCGTCCTCGGCGCTGCCGCTCATCGTCGCGATCACCAACATCGCCGTCGCTCGCGGCACGCTGCGGCCGCTCGACGCAGCGGCGCTCGTGGGTGCCGGCATGCTGTCGCTGCTCGTATTTCCGATGGTCGGCAGCGCGCTGGTGGGGCACGACGACTGACCGGCGCGTTACCGAAAGCCGGATAGGGTCGCGTCGCCGCGCGCTTGGTCAGGTCGGTAGATCCCGCCCGGCCTGCTCCGCAACCAGGTACGAGGCGTACCAGGCGGGCCAGTCCTCGTCGCGCGCGCGATCGCCGGTGCGCTGCTCGTGCTCGACGTGGGCGGCCTCGGCACGCCGTAGCGCACCCTCCAGATCCGCGGTGGACGTGAACGCCATGCCACCGGCGTCGACCCGGCCGGGGAGCCGCGTCGTGACCTCCTGCACCAGCCACAGATTGCCGTCGGGATCACTGACGGAGAAGAACGACCCGTAGCTGGCGCGCTGCGGGTCGACGCCGGGCTGCCGGGCGTCCAGCGGGAACGGCGGCCCGTGCCACACGTCACTCACGTCGATGCCCCGGCCGGCAAGCTCGTCGTGGGCCGCTTCGATGTCGGAGACGATCAGCCCCGCCAACGCCGAGCCCGGCGAGGCCGCCGTGAGTCCCGTGCCGAAGTTGACCGAGGTCCCGGAACCCGGGGGCGTGAACTGCACAACGCGCAGGCCGTCCAGCGGAGAGACGTCGTCGTCCAGCCTCCAACCCAGACGTGCGTAGAACTGCTTGGATCGGTCGACATCAGACACCGGGATGGTGTGGACCTCGAGCTTCAAGTCGACCTTCGCGACCCCTGCGTCGGCGGGCGCGGTCCGTGTTTCGGTGGTGCTCATGTCAGTCTCCTGTTTGTGTTGTGGTGACCGCGAGGAAGCCGAGCAGCGCTCCGTTGACCTCCTCGGGGTGGGTCCGGGCGATGTTGTGCGGACCGCCCTGCACCGCCACGACCGTGACGTCCGCGATCAGCTCGCGGAGCCGCGCGGCGGTGGCCTCGAACGGCAGGCCCACCGTAGGCTGACTCGAGCGGCCGAACCCGCGGCGGTCATAGCTGACACAGCGGTAGCCGGCGGCAAGCAGCTCGCGCTCCTGACGCTCCCACGAGTTTCCGTTGAGCGGGTAGCCATGGATCAGCACGACCGGCTGGCCGCTGCCGTGGTCCTCGTAGTGAATCTCGATCGGGGCGCCGTTCTCGGCGCCAACAGTGATGCGTGGCACTCACCGATCGTGCGGCCCGATCGCCGATTCGTCCACGACCTATGAACTCACACTCGTAGACGCCGCCTAACACGCGGCGTAGGTTGGGCGGCGTGGAACTACGCCAGCTGCGGTACTTCGTGGCGGTCGCCGAGGAACTGCACTTCGGGCGCGCGGCCGAACGTCTGCACATCGCCGCGCCGTCGCTGTCGCAGCAGATCAAAGCGCTTGAGGCGAGCCTCGGGGTCCCCCTGTTCGTTCGCGACCGGCGGCACGTCGAGCTGACCTCGGCCGGCCGGCTGCTCCTGACCGACGCCCGCGAGATCATCGCCCTCTCCGCCAGCGCGCAGCGGCGCCTGGAGGGGGCCTCAGGCGCGTTGCGGCTCGGGTATGTCAGCTGGCTGCCCGATGAGCTTGTCGCCTCCGTGCGCGCCAACCTGCGAGTGGACGAGTGGGTCATGCCGAGCCACATCCAGATTGCGCGCGTCCTCGACGGCGGCCTCGACGCTGCGATCGCGTGGGCTCCCGCCGCCCACGAGCGGCTTCACCTACAGCTGTTGTCGGTCGAGCCGCTCGCGGCGATCGTCCCCGCTCGCGTCACACACAAGATGATCCCTGCCCGCCGCCTGCGGGTGCTCGTCGATGCGGACCTGACGTCCTGGGACGCCTGGAATCAGTTCGGCCGCGAGTTCGCGGAGGCAACCGGCGCGCGGGTCGTGGAGATCGACGACGGCGGAATCACCGGCGGTGGATTCCACGATCACTGCCGAAGGCTGAACGCGCCGGTGCTGCAATCGCCCAAACGCCACCGGGTATCGGTGCCGCCGGGCCTGCGGACCCGATCGGTACGCGACCCCGCGCCGCTGTGGTGCTGGTCGCTGGTGACCCGCGCCGACGACGACCGCGCCGCTGTGCTCGCGCTTCGCGACACCGCCCAGGAGCTGACTCACGCGGCCTACCTTCCCGAGCTGCGCAACCGGGCGACGTGGGTCCCGGGGCAGGATCCCCACCGCGACACGATCAGCAAGCTGACCGGCTGACTCAGACTGGTAGGCGTGGACTAAGAGCGTGACGGATTGGGTCGTGGAGATCGACGGCTGGGTTGGGCACGATGCTCCACCATGGACTATCTCGTGACCTTCACGCTGACCGTGCCCGAGGAAGTACCCGCCTCCGAGGTTGAGCGGCGCACGACAGGGGAGGCTGCCCGTGTTGCGCAGCTCGCAGCGCAAGGCCACGCGCTGCGCGTCTGGAAGCCTCTGCCCGATGACGGACGCTCTCGCGCCATCGGTCTCTACCGGGCGGCCGATGACGTCGAGCTGCAAGCGATCCTGGAGTCCCTGCCGATGCGGCCCTGGATGGAGATCTCGGTGACCGCACTGGCCGCGCATCCCAACGACCCCGCGCTGTCGAGCCCACCGGCGTCATGAGCGACCCGACATCGCGTGTCGTGGTCATCACCGGTGCGTCCCAGGGCCTCGGCGCGAGCCTGGTCCCCGCCTACCGGGAGCTGGGCTATGCCGTCGTCGGTACCTCCCGGGCGATCGGGCCCTCCGAGGACCCGATGATCGCCACGGTTCAGGGCGACATCGCCATGGCCGACACCGCCGAGCGTGTCATCGGGCACACGATCGACCGCTTCGGTCGAATCGACACGCTCATCAACAACGCCGGCGTGTTCCTGGCCAAGCCGTTCACCCAGTACACCGACGAGGACTACGACCTGATCACGGGGGTGAACCTCGGCGGGTTCTTCCACGTCACCCGCCGCGCGATCGAGCACATGGAGCGGCTCGGCGGTGGCCACGTGGTCAACGTCACGACCACGCTGGTCGAGCACGCCGACGTCAGAGTCCCGTCGGCCCTGGCGTCGCTCACCAAGGGCGGGCTGGCGGCGGTGACCAGGTCGCTGGCCACCGAGTACGCCGCCACGGGCATCCGCGTGAACGCCGTCTCGCTGGGGGTGATCAGGACATCCATGCACGCACCGCAGGCGTATGACGGCCTGGGCGCGCTGCACCCGATGGGGCGCATCGGTGAGATGAGCGATGTCGTGACCGCGATCATGTACCTGGAATCGGCGCCGTTCGTCACCGGCGAGTTCATGCACGTCGACGGCGGCCAGAGCGCCGGCCACTAGCAAGGAGCCGACCATGACCGCACTCCCAGCCCCCAAGCTCCGCCACGTCTACCGCCTCGACGCCGAGCTCGACGCCCCCGTCGACCTCGGCGATACCCCACAAGGTCACCGCCGCATCGTGGCGGTGACCGGTGGACGCGCCGAGGGCCCCGACTTCCATGCGCAACTGCTGGCGACCGGCGGCGCCGACTGGCAGATCGTCCGGCCCTCCGGCAGCGCGGTCGCTGACATCCGCTACACGCTGAGGACCGACGAGGGGGCGCTGCTGTACGTCCAGTCCCAGGGCGTACGCCACGGCCCGCCGGACGTGCTCGCGCGCCTTGCCGCGGGCGAGGACGTCGACCCCTCCGAGTACACGTTCCGCACCACCGTCACGATCGAGACCTCCGCCCCCGAACTGGCATGGCTCAACGACGGCGTCTTCATCGCGGTCGGCGCACGCCGGCCCGGCGGCGTCTCGTACGACGTCTACCTCGTCGAGTAGGCGCACCCAGGCGAGGGCCTGCGTGGTTTCGCGGACCGGAAGCTAGGCTTCGCAGATGCAGTCGCATACCCGTGTCGTCCACGTCGCGGGTACCGGGTCCTACGCCGCCGAGATCGTCGACTACTGCCGGGCGACCGGGTTCCAGGTCGCAGGACTGATCGAGCTGCTGGACTCCGCGCGGGTGGGCCGGCGAATCCACGACCTGGCGGTGATCGCGTCCGGCTCACCACCGGGTCATCCCTTCGCGATCGTGGGGGCCGGCGGCGATCGCCGCAAACTGGCCGCCACGCTCGCCGCCGACGGTTGGCGCTCGATCGCGCTCGTCCATCCGGCCGCGCACCTCGGCGCCGGCGTGACGGTCGCCGCCGGTGCGATCGTGGGACCGGGCGTCATCGTCGGCGCGCACACAGTGATCGGCGAGGACGCGCTGATCGGGCGCGGAGCCCTGATCGGCCACCACGTCGACGTCGGCGCGGGTGCCGTGGTCAACCCCGGGGTCAACGTCGGCGGCAACACGCGGATCGGCGTCGGGGCCCAGCTCGGGATGGGGGCGGTGGTGGTCAACGGAACCGACGTCGGCGAGGAGGCAGTTGTCGCCGCCGGGGCGGTCGTCATCCGCGACGTCGGCGCCCGGACCCGCGTCCAGGGTGTGCCCGCCCGCGAACGATGAGCGGACCTCGCCGCATCGTCCCGGCGATCCGCCGGCGCATCCGCGGGCCCTACCGGAGCCTCGGCGCGATCGACAAGCGCGTCGACACCGTGCAGTCGCAGCTCGCCGACCTGCGGGCGACCTCGGCGGCGTTGCTCGCCCGCGGCGACGATCTGCAGCGCCTCCTCGAGGTCCTGGTCGCCGACGGCTCGGCCAACAGCCGGCGGATGGAAGAGATCGAGTCTCGCCTCGCGACCCACGACGAGATGCGCGCGCTGTTGCGGGCGCTGGCCGCAGACGAGACGGGCAGCCGCCGGCGCCTGAACGAGCTCCGGACGTCGGCCGGCTACGACCTCGCCTGGGAGGAGTCCACGCCGCTGGTCACGGTCACGATCGCGACCCGTGAGCGACCCGAACTGCTGGTCAACCGTGCCCTCGCCTCGATCCTCGCCCAAACCCACACCGAGCTCGAGGTGATCGTCGTCGGCGACGCCGAAGGCGCCGAGATCGCCGAGGCCGTGCGCACGATCGGCGATCCGCGGGTGGTCTACCGCAACCTCACACAGCGCCTGCACTTCACCGATGACCCGCATCGTCAGTGGCTCGTCGGCGCGACCATGGCCCGCAACGAGGCGATGCGGCTCGCCCAGGGGCGTTGGGTCGTGGCGTTCGACGACGACGACGCGATGCGCCCGGAATGCATCGAGCGGCTGCTGGATCGAGCGCGCGAGGCTCGATCGGAGGTCGTCTACGGCGCGACCTGCGTGCGCCACCCCGACCGTCCCGAGTTCACGATAGGCCGGGTGTTCCCGCCGCAGCTCGGGGAGTTCACGTGGGCTTCGGGCCTGTACCACGCGGGCCTGCGCTTCTTCGAGCGCGAGCTGTTCGCCGCCGACATGGACCTTCCGGGCGACTGGTACCTGGCGCTGCGCATGCTCCGAGCCGGCGTCCGCTTCGCGACGGTCGGCGAGGTTCTCTGCGACATCTACCCGTCACGAATGGGCCAGGGATGACGGCCTTGTCTCGAGCCAGTCGACATAGAGGTTGCGCTGCGCGAACAGCCACGTGCCGTCGAGCTTTACGAAGGTGTCTGCGTAGCGAAGGTGGGCGAGCATCAACTTGCGCTCGCCATCCTCGGTATAGAGATGGTGGGCGATGCAGTAGCTCTCGCCGGTCGCTCGGTCGCCGTCGAGATCGATCGTGCTCTGGCCGTTGAAGTGCTGGGTGCGCTCGTAGCGGTTGAGGTCCTCGAACACCGGCGTCAGGCCCTCTCGGCCGTCGATGACCTGAGTGGGGTCGGAGCCCTCCCCGTCCATGTAGACGACGAAGCGGCTGTCCTGCGTGAAGAGCGCCTTCTGCCCTTCCGCAAGACGGCGATCCGCGCAATGGGCGTAGGCGTCGACGAGCTCGCGGATCGCGAGGCGGTCGGCCTGCTCGACCGGTGATATCTCGGTGTGGATCATCATCCCTCGTGTGACGAGGCGAGTATAAGCGGGGAGTTCCCCGCTTGACAAATGGGAAGGGTTCGGTGACCGACTCCGGCGAAGTCAGGCGAATCGACGCACGTCGCAACCGCGACGCGATCCTCGCTGCGGCTCTGGTAGCGCTGACCGACTCGCCGGACGCCTCGCTGAACGCGATCGCCAAGCGAGCCGGCGTCGCGAACGCGACCCTGTACCGCCACTTCCCCACCCGCGAAGAGCTCGTGCTCGCGACGTACGAGCGCGAGGTCGCCACGCTCGTCGGCGCCGCCGACGTCCTCGTGCGCGAGAAGCCGCCGCTCGACGCACTGCGCACCTGGGTGCAGCGGCTGTCGGCCTACGCGGTCACCAAGCATGGGCTCGCCGACGCCCTGCGCAAGGCCACCACCCGCGGAAACGACCTGTCCTCCACGAGCACCTACGACGCGATCGTCGGAGCCCTCGACCGCCTCCTGCAGGCGAACATCGCCGCCGGCACCCTGCGCCCCGACCTCGACGCCGACGACGTGATCCTCGCCCTCGCCGGCCTCTGGCAGCTCGACCCGGCGAGCGACTGGAAAGGACAGGCCCGGCGCATCTACGACATCGTCATCAGCGGCATGCGGACCTCGGACCGACATGCGCGGCCAACGCCGTAGACCCACACGCGATCCTGGCGCCGCGCTCGCCCTCGTCCGCCCCGGCGAAGCCGACAGCGCCTGAGGGCAACGGACCATCACGTCACGCGATAACGGCTTGCCAGCGCGGGGCTCTGGCCCCCGAAGGCGGCGACATCGGCCCGGAACACCGCGTCGAGCAGGCTTGCGTCCTCCACGCCTGGGGCGGTGACGACCTCGCCGAGCTCGAGCCCGCGACGCGACGCGATCACGACATCCTGCGCGCTCATGCGCGGGACGGCGCTCACGTCAAGGCCTTGCACTTCGTGGAACTCCGTCGCGACGATGCCCGGGCAGAGCGCCTGGACGCGGATCGGCGTGTCCTCGAGCTCGGCGCTCAGAAGTTGCGACATCGCAACGGTCGCGGCCAGCGCGCCGCCATAGATCGCGCGGCGTGGCATCACCGAGGCCGGCGCCGGGCCGCTGAACGCGATCATGCCGGCGACGTTGATGATCGTGCCCGCGCCGCGCTCGAGCATCCCGGGCAGTGCGGCACGGGTCAGCATCGCCGGGGCGGCGACCTTGACATGGACCAGTTCGTGGGCCTTTTCGGCCGACAGCTCCGCGAGCGGCATGTAGTGCGCCACGCCGGCGTTGTTGATGAGCATCGACAGCGGGCGGGTCTCGCATACCTCCGCGACCACGGCGATTCCGGCGTCTGTCGAGAGGTCTGCGGCGATGGCCTGTACCTCGACGTCGGTGTGGACGGCGGCGAACTGGGCAAGGCGCTCCTCCCGGCGACCCACGAGCACGAGGTCGTGGCCGTCGTCGGCGAGGGCTTCGGCGAACGCGCGCCCGATGCCGGAGGTCGCGCCGGTCACCAGGGCAAGTCGACTCATGGCTCCAGCATGACGGAGGGCCTGCGGTGCAGCCGGCTCAGCCCGGCGTGCGGAGCGCGGTCATGCGGCGTGGGGGATGTCGTCCGTCTCCGTTTGCCGTAGCCAGTAGTCGCTTCGAGCGCGCGCAACGTCAGCTGTGTGCTGGTCGGTCCAATCGGAGACGGCGACGATCACGTCGGTGATGGTCCAGCCGAGAGAAGTCAGGTCGTATTCGACACGTGCGGGGACCTGTGCGTAGATCCGGCGGGTGACGAGGCCGTCCCGCTCCAGACTGCGTAGGCAGTCGGTCATCACCTTCTTGGAGACCGCGGGAAGGCAGGCGTGCAGGTGGCTGCGGCGGCGGACTCCGCGTGCCATGGTCACGATCAGATGAACCTTCCACTTTCCCTGCAGGACATCGAATCCGCGTGTTGCCCGCTCGATCAGCACCCGGTCGCTGCTCTTGAGCCGGGGCGCCGGGCGGGTTTCGGTTGTCGGCATGCGGCCAGAATGACGCCCGCCGCCGCCCGTGTCGCTGCCGCTGGCGGGCCGATCGGGGCCCGGGTGGTGGGCCTCTCGACGTTCCCGCTAGCTGCATTGCGGCACGGCGGCTGCGCCGGGACACTGGGACCGGTGGCGCAGCGATGTCTCATCGTCGACGACAGCCAAGCGTTCCTCTCCTCGGCCCGTGCGCTGCTGGAGTCCCAAGGCATGGCCGTCGCGGCGTGCGCGTGTTATGGGGCGGAGGCGCTCGAGGCGGCCGCGAGATACGGGCCCGACCTGGCGCTGGTCGACGTCGAGCTTGGGAACGAGGATGGTTGCGCGCTCGCGCGCTCGTTGCTCGAGCAGGATCCGGCGCTCCGTGTCGTGTTGATCTCCGCGTATGAGCTCGACGATGTCGCCGACCTCGTCGCCGGATGTGGCGCCGCGGGATTCATCTCGAAAACTGCGCTCGGCCGGCAGGCGATCGCCGAGCTGCTGGCGTGCTAGCGAGCTTCGAGAAAGGTGAGGACTGCCAGGATCCGGCGGTGATCGTGGCTGTCGCTCGGGAGATCGAGCTTGGCGAGGATGTGCTTGACGTGTTTCTCGACCGCGCCCTCGCTGACCCAGAGCGCGTGCGCGATGCCGCTGTTGGATCGCCCTTCGGCCATCAGAGCGAGCACCTCGCGTTCGCGCGGAGTCAGCTCGGCCAGCGGGTCGGTTCGGTGCCGCGCTGCGAGCATCTCTCGCACGAGCTCCGCGTCGATGACCGATCCACCGTCGCTCACGCGCTCGACGGCCTCGAGGAGATCGGCCGCTTTCGTTACGCGGCTCTTGAGCAGGTAGCCGATCCCGTCGCCGCTCTCGATCAGCTCGATCGCCGTGTCAACCTCGACGTGGGCCGAGAGCAGCAGGATGGCGATCTGCGGGAACTCGGCCCGGATCTCGCGTGCGGCGTCAAGGCCTTCCCAGGTCTGGGTCGGCGGCATGCGAATGTCGGCGACCACGACGTCGGGCACCGTTGTGCGGACGGCATCCCTGAGCGTCGTGGCATCGCTCGCCTGGGCGACGACGTCGTGACCCGCGGCGGTCAGCAGGCTCACGATGCCTTCACGCAGCAGCGCATCGTCGTCTGCCACCACCACGCGTCTGCCGGCCATCGTCGGAGGGAGACTACGTCGTGTCCGTGACCGGGCCCACGGCCACAGACCGCATCGCGTCACTCGCCGAGGAGCAGGCCGCGCTGCGCCGGGTCGCGACGCTGGTCGCCGGAGCGGCCGATCCGCTGGCCGTCTTCGACGCGGTCACGAGGGAGGCCTCGCGGGTCCTGGAGACCCCGATCCTCACCCTCATGAGGTTCGAGCCCGACGGGACGGCGACCGTCATGGCGGCGACGTCCGACCTCACGTTCCCCGTCGGCTTCAACATCACGCTGGACGGGCCGAGCGTGCTCGCGACGATGCTCGAGACGGGTCGCAGCGCCCGCATCGATTCCTACGAACATGTGCCGGGAACGATCGCAGCGCGATTGCGCGCCGCGGGCGCGCGGGCCGGATACGGGGCACCGATCGTCGTCGACGGCACGATCTGGGGCGCGATGACGGCGGTACAGACGGCCGCAGCGCTCGTCGACGACGCCGAGAACCGGCTCGCGAACTTCACCGAGCTGATCGCCATCGCGATCTCCAACGCTCAGGCCCGCGACGATGTCAGCCGCCTGGCGGCCGAGCAGGCCTCGCTGCGCCGTGTCGCGACGCTGGTCGCGCAGGGATCAGCCGGCGAGGGGTTCTTCTCGGTCGTCGCAGCCGAGGTCAAGGAGCTCTACGACGTACCGGACGTTGCGATCGTCCGTTTCGAGCAACGTGACGTCGTGGTCGTCGGGGCAGCGGGCGGGAATCCGTTCATCCCGCTGGAGGGCCGCTGGTCGCTGGACGGACCGAGCGTCTGCGCCCAGGTGCTCGACACCGGCCGGCCCGCCAGGATCGACGCGTACGGCGATCTCGGCGGCACGGTGGCCGTGACCGCCCAGACCGCCGGTTTTCAGTCGGTCGCGGGCGCGCCGATCATCGTCGACGGCCGGGTATGGGGGGCGATCGTTGTCGTGTCCAGCTCCGACCCGTTGCCCGAACGCTCGGAGGTGCAGGTCGCCGGGTACACCGAGCTCGTGGCGACGGCGATCTCCAACGCGGCCGCGCAAGGTGAACTGATCGCCTCACGCGCGCGCATCGTCGCCGCCAGCCACGAAGCCAGCAGGCGCGTGGAGCGCAACCTGCACGACGGCATCCAGCAACGGCTGATCGCACTCTCACTCGACGTCCAGACCCTTCGCACCAACGTCCCGCAGGAGGATTCACCACAGCACGAGAGGCTCGACCGCCTCGCGGGCGACCTGGAGTTCGTTCTGGACGAGGTCAGGGAGATCTCGCGGGGTCTGCACCCGGCCCTGCTGGGTCGGCGCGGCCTGCGACCGCCGCTTCAAGCGCTCGCGCGGCGATCGCCGGTGCCGATCGAGCTGCGGGTGAGCGGTCCGCGAGCCCCCGAACCAGTCGAGGTGGCGACGTACTACGCGGTGTCCGAGGCGCTCACGAACGCGATCAAACACTCCCGCGCGTCCGTGATCGAGATCGAGATCGACAGCACGGAGACGACGCTGCGGGCACGCGTGCAGGACGACGGGGTCGGCGGGGCGGTTGTGGGGGCCGGGACCGGACTGAGCGGCCTGATCGACCGGATCGAGGCGCTCGGCGGAACGTTCGCGGTCGTCAGCACGGCCGGCGGCGGGACGCGCGTCGAGATCGAGCTGCCGTGCGCCCGGCCAGGGTGAACCGCGAACAGCGCAGGGCACCCCGCGGTGCCCCGATCGACAGCGAGTGTGTCGTCTCGAAGTCCGCCGCCGCCGGTGGCGACACTGCCTCGAAGGAGACCCACATGTCCGTCATCACCGAAACCGTCAACGCCGCGAGCATCGGCGACAAGCAGGGGCTCAAGGACGTTCTCGACTTCCTCGTCACCGAGGAGCAGCTCGGGGTCACGTTCGTCAGCGCCGCGATCCACAACGCGCCCGGAACGCCGTCGGAGGCGTTCGTGCCCGTCCTGCGCAACGCGGTCACCCAGGAGTACCACCACGTCGAGGCGCTCAAGGGCGCGGGTGGCCAGGCGCTCACGACGTCCTACTGGTTCCCGGACGCGGCCTTCGACAACGGCAACGTCGGACTGTTCAAGACGCTCGAGATCGTCGAGACCGTCGAGATCAGCCTCTACCTGCTCGGCGTCAGCGCCTACGCACGCGCCGGCGAGGACTTCGGCGCGCGTCTGTGCGCCGAGGCGATGGGCACCGAGGCGGTCCACCGCGCGCTCGTCCGCTTCGCCCAGGGCGAGATCAGCGGCGAGCCGATCGTCCCCAACGACGTCGGGTTCGAGAACTTCGACTGGCGCTCGGTCGCTGCGGTCCGCGACGCGCTCGAAGGCCTCGGCATCGGCTACGGCGTGCAGACCGACCAGCCCGGGCGCTTCTACGAGTACCCCGGCGACCCGCTCGCCAGCGGCATCGGCACGCCCGTCACCCACACCACCCCGGCATGACGCTCACTCCGAGAGAGCTCGACGAGATCGAGCGCGCAAACGCGAGCGGGGACCGTCCCGTGATGTTCGTCCACGGGCTGTGGCTGCTGCCCAACAGCTGGGATCGCTGGGCGGAGATGTTCGAGGGCGCCGGGTACGCCGCCATCCGGCCGGGCTGGCCCGACGACCCGGACACGGTGCAGGAGGCCAAAGCCGACCCGACGGTCTTCGCGGGCAAGTCGATCGGTGACATCGCCGACCACTACTCCCAGGCGGCACAGGCGCTGAACGCCAAGCCGGTGGTCATCGGGCATTCGTTCGGTGGACTGCTCACGCAGATCGTGGCCGGGCGCGGCGAGGCTTCGGCTGCGATCGCCATCTCACCGGCGCCGTTCCGAGGAGTGCTGCCGCTGCCACTGGCGTCGCTGAAGTCCTCGAGCCCGGTGCTGCGCAACCCGGCGAATCGTCACCGCGCGGCGATGCTCACCCCTGAGCAGTTTCGCTATGGGTTCGGCAACGCCGTCAGCGAGGAAGAGTCGGACGCGCTGTACGAGGAGTTCCACGTCGCCGGCGCGGGCACGCCGCTGTTCCAGGCGGCGAGCGCGAACCTGAACCCGTGGACCGAGGCGAAGGTGGACACCGACAACCCCGAGCGCGGGCCACTGCTGATCATCGGATCCGCCGCCGACCACACCGCCCCGGCCCGGGTGGCGAAGGCCTCCTACAAGAAGCAAGACCGCAATGAGGCCGTCACCGAGTACTACGAGTTCGAGGACCGTGGCCACTCGCTGACCGTCGATCACGGGTGGAGGGACGTCGCCGACCTATCGCTCGCCTTCGCCCAACGCGTCGCGCCACCGGTCAACACCGCGGCCGCCACCGCGTAGCGGGACCGGGCCGTTTCACGCGCGGCAGCGATGCGTTCGCGAACGGTCGCCGTAGTCTCCGTTGGCATGCGGGTGATGGCAGCAGTGGTGGCCACCGTCGGGCTCGTCGCGCTGAGCGCTGGGCCGGGGCTCGCCGCGACGCTGACCGTCACCACGACGAACGACTTCCTCACACCGGGCGACGGGCAGTGCTCGCTGCGCGAGGCGGTCGCCGCCGTCGACGCGCCACCCGGCGACGGCGATTGCGGGGCGGCCGACACGACCGCCAACACGATCGTTCTCGGCCCGGGGCAGTACGTCCTGTTCACCGACCCGACGGGCGGCGACGACATCCAGACCGGCGACCTGAACGTCTCCGGGCCGACGACGTCGCTGACGATCGCCGGAGCCGGCCCGAGCGCGACGTCAATCGACGCCCGTGCCCTCGGCGATCGCGTGTTGCAGATTGGGGCCACCGCTCCAGCGGTCACCGTCTCGCAGCTGACGATCACCGGCGCCCACGCACTGCCCCGCCAGGACGGCGGCGCGATCGACAACGCCGGCACGCTGGCGCTGACCGGCGACACCCTCACGGCCAACCACGCCGGGGATGGCGCGACCGGGGTCGGGATGGGGACTGCCGCCGGCCCGGGCGGTGACGGCGGGACCGGGGGCGCCGTTCACAACACCGGGACGCTTGCGGTCACCAACACGACGGTCAGCGCCAACGTCGGTGGCGCCGGCGGGGTCGGAAGCGCGGGCGGACTCAATACCACTCCGGTCATCGCCGGCAGCGGCGGCGCGGGGGGCGCGGGCGGGATCGCCAACGAGGGCGGCACCGTCACGATCTCCGCAAGCACGATCGCCGCCAACCACGCGGGGGCGGGCGGCGCCGGAGGCATGGGCGGCAGCATCGAACTCATGATGAGCACCCCGCTCCCCGGCGGGGCGGGCGGAACCGGCGGCGGCGGTGGGGGCGTCGCCAACGACGGGGGGACGCTCACGGTCGTGAACTCGACGATCGCCGGGAACCTCGCCGGAGCCGGCGGCAGTGGCGGGCACGACGGACCGGGGCTCGGGCCGGACCCGCCGGCGGCAGACGGCGGCTTCGGTGGCCACGGCGGCGGGATCCTGCTGCTCGCGGGCACCGCGAACGTCGTCCAGACGACGATCAGCGCCAACGCGGCCGGCCCACCCGGTACCGCGGACTTCGGCGGCCACGACGGCGCCGCAGGCTCCGGCGGCGGCTTCCTGTCGTTCATTGCGCTCGGATCGACGATCCAGAACTCGATCGTGGCCGGCAACCTCGGAACCGATTGCGGCGGCGCGCCGGCCACCGAT
Source organism: uncultured Actinomycetes bacterium (assembly GCA_963766605.1). Taxonomy (GTDB): domain Bacteria; phylum Actinomycetota; class Thermoleophilia; order Solirubrobacterales; family Solirubrobacteraceae; genus AC-49. Next base: position 545,243 of record CAVYAT010000001.1, on the reverse strand, counting down.
GGGGGCCACGACCTGACCGGGGCAGCCGCCGGCTGCCCGGGGGTCAGGACCGACCCGCTGCTCGGCCCGCTCCAGGACAACGGCGGCCCGACCCAGACGATGGCACTCGGACCCGGCAGCCCGGCGGTCGACCAGGTGCCGGCCAGTGGCGCGGGCTGCCCGCCGACCGACCAGCGCGGCATCGCCCGCCCGCAGTTCGCCGCGTGCGACATCGGTGCCTACGAGGTTGCACCGCCGCCGGTCACCGGCAGCCCGCCGCCGCTCCAGATGCAGCCCCCCGGCGGCCCGGGCGGCGTCGCCCTGCCGTCGCCCGTGCTCTCACGCCTCAAGCTCACGCCGAGCCGCTTCCGCGCAGCCGCCAACGGCTCCCCGACCGCAGCGTCGCCCAAGAAGGGCCGCAGGACCGGCACGACGATTGCCTACCGCGACACGCTGGCCGCGACCACGACGCTGAGCATCCAGCGCCACGACGCCGGGGTCCGCAGCGGCAAATCCAAGAAGTGCGCGCGCCTGCACGGGAAGCGGCCCAAACACAGCAAGCCGTGCACGATCACGACGACGCTCGGCCACCTCACCCACCGCGACCGCGCCGGTTCGAACATCCTGCACTTCAGCGGCCGCGTTGCGCCCCGGCACAAGCTCGCCCGCGGCGGCTACCAGCTCACGCTCAGCGCCAAGAGTGCGGCCGGCAAGAAGAGCAAGCCACTCGCCGCGAAGTTCCGGATCATCTAGACGCTGACAGCGCGCCCCGGGTGCTGTCACAGGCGGCGCGGCTAGCTCGTCTCACGAGGGCAACCGAACGAGAGGAGCAGCGATGAAGGTCTTCCTTGCCGGCGCGACGGGTGCGCTCGGCCGACAGCTCGTCCCGCAGCTCGTGGCGCGAGGCCACGAGGTGGTCGGGATGACCAGGACCGCGTCGAAGCAGGATCTGCTGCGCAGCCTGGGAGCGCGCCCGGTCGTGGCCGACGCGCTCGATCCGGACGCGGTCGCCCGGGCGGTTGCGTCCGCCGAGCCCGAGGTGATCGTGCATCAGCTCACGGCGTTGTCGGGCCCGATCAGCATCCGGGACGCGCGGCACCTCGAGCGCTCGGCGGCGTTCACGATGACGAATCGACTCCGCACGGAGGGGACGGACCATCTGTTGGCCGCCGGTCGCGCCGTCGGGGCTCGACGCTTCGTCGCGCAGAGTTTCGGGGCGTGGCGATGGGCCCGGACCGGTGGCCCGGTGCTGACCGAGGCCGATCCCCTCGATCCCGATCCGCCCGCGGCGCTGCGGGAGGTGCAGGCGGGTTACCTCTACCTCGAGCGGGCGGTGACGACGATCGATTGGGGCGACGGTCTCGCGTTGCGCTACGGCGGCTTCTACGGTCCGGGCACCTCGATCAGCTCGGCTGCGGATGCGGTGATGGCGGGGCCGATCCGCAAGCGCCGGTTCCCGATCGTCGGCGACGGTGGGGGCGTCTTCTCACACGTCCATATCGCGGACGCCGCGGCCGCGACCGCGGTGGCGATCGAGCGCGGCGAGCCGGGCATCTACAACGTCGTCGACGACGAGCCCGCACCGGTGCGGGAGTGGCTGCCGGTGCTGGCGAGCGCACTGGATGCCAAGCCACCACGGCGTATCCCACGCTGGCTCGGGCGGCTGGCCGCCGGTGAGGTGGCGACGGTCATGATGACTGACGTTCGGGGCGCCTCGAACGAGAAGGCCAAGCGCGAGCTCGGCTGGCGGCCCACCTATGCAAGCTGGCGCCAGGGCTTCGCGCAGGGCCTTGGCTAACGCGATGACGGAACTGACGGCAGATGGCGATGAAGAGCCCCAACCGGCGGCGCTGGGGCGCCCGCGCTACCCGTGGATCGTCGGGACGCGGCGCGGCACGGGCCGCGCGGCGCGCTTGAGCGTCTCGGTCGAGGCGCGGCCGGGCTGATTCGTGGCGGTCAGGGCGGCGATTCGCACGTGAACGGACTGGGTGCGGGCGACAGCCAGCGACGCGGTGCGCCGCGACGCCCGGGTGAGCACGAGGCGGCGCATGCCGTTTCGCAGCGTGAACGTGAGCGCGTAGCGCGCCGCCCCGGGAACCGCGGCCCACGTCGCGCTCACGCGCGACCCGCGACGGGCCAGGCGCAATCGCGGCGCGGCGAGCCGCGGCGGTGGGCCGACGGTGAACGCGGCCACGTTGTGCTGGGACATGGGCAGGCCGCCGTGGGCGACCAGCGCGACGATCTCGCGCGTGCCGCGCGGCCCCGCAGCCGGCGTGAAGCTCAGCCGGCGGTGGCCCGCGGCGGCGACGCCGATCACCTGCGAGGTCGTGGCGCTGCGCTCGGCGAAGGTGATCGTCTGCCCTGGCTCGGCGACCGCGGTGTAGTCCAGCACCCGCGACGCGCCGGAGCCCGTGACCGTCGCGTGGATGTCGGGCGCCGGCAGGCCGTCGGCGTGAGCGACGCCGGTGATCGGCGGCGAGCCGGCCTGCGGCGTCACCGTCCACACGCCCGCGCTGGGCTTGCGGATGCCGATGAACGTCGTGTGGGTTTCGGCCTGGCGCACGGCGACGAAGTCCCCGTCGGCGACCTCATCCTGGCCAGGCGGCATCGTGAAGTGCTCGCCGTGGGGCCCGGTGACCGCCACGCTCGGCGCGCCGTCGGCGCTGCGTAGGCGAAGGTCGCCCGCCGGAAGGCCGGCCGGCAGCGTGACCGTCTCGGACGCGCCGGCCTGGGCCGCCCGCGCCGTGACGCCCTGGACCTCGTACGGAGTCACGTCGCAGTCCAGCAGGTAGATGTCCGGGAAGTGCCCCCAGAAGTCCCCGAGCCCGATCTGGATGTGGCCGATCAGCACCGACTGCGACCAGCAGGCGGCGATCCCGATGCTCGAGATCGCAGCATCGACCCCCGAGCAGCCGAGCACGGCGATGCACGCGTGCATCCCACCCTCGATGCTGAACTGGCGCCGGCTGGGCTGGGCGAAGCCCTTGACGTGGCCCTCGACGCTGATGATGTCGGCCAGGCTGTAGTTGAAGCCGCCGGCGAACTCGACGTAGTCGGGGAAGGTGTAGAGCAGATAGCCGCTGCCCGCCGTGATGTCGCCGACCGGGGTGTTGAGCGCCACGTCGCCGCCGACCGCGACGCTGTCCTGGGTCAGCTTGCGGCCGGTCAGCGGCTCGAGGCCGGCGCCCTCGCCGGCGGGAATCACGTACGGCGCGGCCGCGCTGGGGAACGCGAACAGCATCGAGCCGTCGATATCGGCGACCCCGACGGCGTTGAGCTTGACGTCGCCGCGAAAGCGGGTCGGGTTGAGCCCGATTGCGAAGCCGATGTGCTTGATGAACAGGCCGGGAAATGTCTCGATCCCGGTCGGGTATTCGGGCGGGTTGAACTCGAGCGTCGCACCGGCGTGGTCGAAGCTGCCGCCCTTCATCCCGAAGCCGTTGTCGGGCGGCGGCGGCGCCGCATTGAGCTCGATCCCGGTGCCGGGGAACTGGAGCTTCGCCCCGCCGCTCCAGACGTCGCCCTCGCGCTCGTAATGGAAGGTCAGATCGTCGACCTCGAGGATGCCCAGGAAGACCTCTGGCACGGCGATGTCGAGCCGGTCGAGCTTGAACCCGCCGGTGTTGTCGGTCGACAACACGACCAGCGCCTCCACCGGGTCACCGTCGCCGAGCGTGAACGCGTTGGGCAGCGTGAGGTGGACGGGGAGCTGAGCGCGGTGGTAGGCAAGGTCGAGGCCGATCGAGCCGTCGAAGTCCAGGCCGCCGACGCCGATGCGCTTGGCCTGCTCGGACAGCGTGTAGTCGTCGATGTGGACCGTGCTCGCCGTGCCGTGGGTGAACTGCGGCACGTAGAACGCGACCACGCCGTCGCTCAGCGTGATGCCGCCGAGCTTGATCGCGGCATTCGAGCTGATGACCCAGTTCTGGTTGGGCAGGAGGACGATCGCCGCGCCGTCGTGGGGCACGAAGTCGATGCCGTTGATCCGCACCGGCTGGTGAGACACGAACGGGTCCTGTTTGGCGACGATGTCCCCCTGCACCGCGGCGAAGCCTTGCGACCCCGTCGCCCGGGCGGTGTCGCCGCAGATCGGGCAGCTCTGTAGCGACTCGGAGCCGGTCAGGGTCTTCATGATCTTGTTCTCGGCCCTCGGCCAGTCGCTCGGCGTGGTGATCGGGCGCAGGCAGCCGACCGCGTCGACGAGCCCGAACTGGACCTCGACCGTGCAGCCGTTCGGTGGCCCACCGCCGGCGGTGACGTCGCCCGGCTTGTCCTGCGGGCCGGGTGAGCAGACGAAGACCTGTTCCATGGGGGCGGCCTTCGCAACGTGGGCGATGGCGCGCCCCGCGGCGTGCGGGCGCGGAACGATGACGCGCGTGGTCATCGTGCTCGTCTCGCCACTCGAGCTCGTGGCGTTGAGCGTCAGTGTATGGGCACCGGCCGGCAGCCGTGTGGCGAGCTGCGAGTCATCGCCGCCGCACAGCGCAGTGTGCTGGGGATCGGTGCGCCCGTCGACGTTCCACGCGTAGGTCGCGACCATTCCCGGCGCCGGGGCGGTTGCCGCGGCGTTGACGGCGATCCGGCCGTTGGCCGGCTGGGTGACGGCGAACGAGGCGGTCGGGATGAGGGCGGGCGGCGGCGTCGTGAGCACCGGCGTCGTGGCCGGCGGTGCGCCCGCGGCGCCGACCGTTGCCGCGCTGATCACCGTCGCGGTGCGGCCGTTGGACTTCGTGACCGTGATGACCGGGGCGAAGCTGCCGGCGGTCGCGTAGGTGTGGGTCGCGCTGACGGTGAACACGCCGCCGCCCGCTGAGGCGATCGTGCCCGCCGACGTCGTGGCGTCCGCCCATGCGACGGTCGCGCTGAAGTCGCCGGCCACCGCGGTGGGGTCAGCGTCGTTGATGCGCCCGACCTCGCCGGAGAACGAGGTGGCGGCGGTCGCGCCGAACGGGGTCGCGGTCGCGGTCAGCGGCGCCGCGGTGTTGTCGACGGTCAGGTCGTCGAGAAACAGCGGCGTGGTCGTGTCGACGGGCGCATCGAAGGAGATCGCTGCGAAGGCGATGTCGGTCGACGGGCGCGAGACTGCGAGCGTCGCATGAAGATTGACCAGTGCCCCCGTCGTCGTCGCCACCGCGACACCGGCCGCGTTGTAGGCCACGAGCCGGGCTGTGACCGGGCCTGCGGAAGCGCTCGAGCTGATCTTCACGCTGATCGTCTTGCGGAGGAACGAGAACGCTGCCAGCGTTCCCTCGGCGAAGCCCGATGGGGTGTCGCAGCGCGGCGCCTGGGCGACGTTCGGTGACGAGCTGGCTGTCAGAGGAGCGGCGACGGTCGGGGCTCCGCAGCTGTTGAAGCCCGGCAGCGAGATGCCGAACGTCAACACCGAGCCGAACCGCACGCCGTCGGCCGCCGAGTACTGATCGGAGACCGAGGCGCCCACCGCCAAGTCGTCGAACCCGATCACCGTCGGCCCCGTGGCCAGCGCTCCGGCCGGAGCCAGGAGCGCAGCACCGAGCGCTGCACCACACAGGAGCAGCCAGCGCCGTGGACTGGAGCGCCGATCCCTAACGCCCCGAAATCGCATTGGCCTGCTCTCTGTTGTCGGGCGACCGGCGCCGCCGCTGGGCGCCGAGTCTACGCCGCTCACCGCAGCGTCGCCGGTCGACCGCGGCGTGCGGGTTGATGTCTCGTCGCTCATGCGTCGATCGTCACGCCGGCGGGAGCGGGAATGGGGGTCAGCGTCCGCGGTGAGGAGGTCATGGAAGCCAGGCTGACGAGACACCGGTCCCCGCGCGACGGGGCGCGACCCTTCACTTGTGCCGCGCCGACCCTTGCGATCGGTCAGGATGGCGCGAATGTCTCTGCGCGAGCGCGAGCATGAGCTCGCCGCGATTGACGAGCTGCTCGAGTCGGGCGGCTTGCTCGTCATCGAGGGGCCGGCCGGAATCGGGAAGACCTCGCTGGCGCAGGAGGCCGCCGTGCGCGCGCCAACTGCCGGGCGTCGCGCGCTCGTCGCCCGTGGGTCGCTGCTGGAGGTGGCGTTCCCGTTCGGTATGGCGCGACAGCTGTTCGAACCCCTCGTGCGCGGCGCCGACCACACGGTCCTGTTCGCCGGTGCGGGCACCGGCGCGATCTCGGCGATCGGGCTCGAGGCGTCGGACGATGTCGCCGAGCCCTCGGGCTTCGCGGCGCTGCGCGGGCTTGCCGCTCTGACCGCCAACGCCGCGGAGGACGGACCGCTGTTGTTGGTCGTCGATGACGCGCAGTGGGGCGACGGACCGTCGCTTCGGTTCGCCGGGTTCCTCGCCCGGCGACTCGACGGGCCCGACGTGGCGGTCTGCGTGACGATCCGCAGCGGAGAGCCCGGCGCGCCCGAACGACTGCTTGACGAGCTTCGCGGTGCTCCGGGCGCGCACATGCTCCACCCAGCGCCGCTGAGCGCCGCTGCGACGGCCGATCTCGTTCGCGGGCGCGAGCCCGCGGCCACCGATTGGACCTGTGCGCGCTGCCACGACGCCACGGGCGGCAATCCGCTCCTCATCGCAGAGGTGCTGCGTGCGATGGACCATGGCGAGGACGCGCTCAGCGCCGCGGCGGCCGGTATGGGGGGCGGGGTGCGGCGACGGATCGAGCGCGCAGATCCGTCAGCGCTGCGCGTCGCCGGCGCGGCCGCCGTGCTCGGCGAGGACGCGACCCTCGGCCACGTCGCGACGCTGATCGGCCTTGATCCCGTGACCGTCGGAGGCGCGTCGGGCGCGCTGAGCGCTGCCGGTGTGCTGACCGGACCCGAGCCGTACGCCTTCACCCACCCGCTCGTGCGCTCCGCTGTGTTGGAGGCGTTGCATGACGGCGAGCGCGTGGAGCTGCACCGGGCCGCGGCGCAGATGCTCGGCGACGAGGACGCTCCCGACGAGCGCGTGGCCGCCCATCTTCTGGCCACTCCTGGGACCGGGGATGTTGCGACCCTCGTCAGGCTGCGCGCGGCCGCCGCAACGGCGCTCGCGCGCGGTGGCGCGAGCTCCGCGGTTCCGCTGCTCAAACGCGCTCTCGCCGAGCCGCCGCCCGCGGCCCTGCGCGGGGCGGTCCTGCGCGAGCTCGGCGCAGCGGAGCGCCTGGCCGGAGACGGCGCAACGATCAACCACCTCCGCTCCGCGCACACGCTGGCCGGCGATCCGCACGAGCGTGCGGAGCTGGCCCACGAGATCGCCATGGCGCAGTACGACTTCGGCCACTACGCCGACTGCGCCCAGACGCTGTCCGGCGCGCTGCAGGAAGCGCCGGACGATCTCGACGTGACGATCCGCGATGAGCTGCGGGTCGACCTGCTGACCAGCGCCGTGATCGTCTCGAGCGTCGATCGGGATCAGCTGCAGGCCGACTTCTCGCGGGGCACCGCGCCGGCGGACCCGGCGGTGCTCGTCGCGCTGCAACTGGGCAGCCTCGCCCTCCGGGTCGCCGATGCGCGGAGCGTGCCCGGCGCAGTGATCGAGATCGAAGCCCTGGTCGCGGGCCTGCCACCGTCGCCCCGGCGTCTGGATGGGCACACGGTGATGTGGTGGGCGCTGCAGGCGTTGGAGCGCTTCGAGGCTCTTCGCGCGATGCTCGACCGGGTCGAGCACGGGCCTGAGCCAGGATGGATGCGACGCCAGTACGCGATCAACCTGGCCCGGGGAGCACTCGAGCATCGTCTGGGCAATCTCGACGCCGCGATCGCCGTGAACGAGGACAACCTCGAGTTCGGTGGCGACCACGTCAACGGCGTGTTCTACACGCTCGCCGCGCTGGCGTCGGTCCTGATCGACCGCGGGGACACCGAGCGGGCAACGCGACTGGTCGAGGCGATCGAGGTGCCGCCCTCGACGAACGAGATGCACGTCTCCTGGATTCACGCGGCTCTCGGCCGCGTCGCTGCGGCCGGGGGCGACGACGAGACGGCGATCGCATCGTTCGAGATCGCGCGCGATATCTACCGTGCTGTCCCGGGCGACGCCGATGCGATCTGGCAGTACGGCAGCACCGATCGCATCGCCTGCTACCTGCGCCTCGGTCGATCCGACGAGGCCCGAAGCGACGTCGTCCGGACCCTTAGAGTCGCGCGCGAGGCGCAGCTCGTGGGACTGGAGGGCATCGCGCTACGCCTGCGCGGGATCATCGACGCCGACCGCGAGGACCTCGAGGCATCGGTGGCCTGCTTGCAGCGCACGCCGATGCGCCTCGAGCACGCGAGCGCTCTTCTCGAGCTCGGGGCGCACCTGCGCCGAGCGGGCGAGCGCAGCGCCGCCCGCGACCCGCTTCGCCGCGCCCTCGGGCTCGCCCACGCGTGTGGCGCGACGCCGGTCGCCGAGCGCGCCCGAGCGGAGCTGCTGCTCACAGGCGCCCGTCCACGGCGCGACGCTCACGCCGGCCGCGACGCGTTGACCGCTGCCGAGCTGCGCGTCGCCCGCCTGGCGGCTGACGGACTCACGAACCGCGAGATCGCCCAAGCGCTCTTCATCACGATCAAGACCGTCGAGGGCCACCTCGCCCGGACGTTTCGCAAGCTCGACGTCCGCCGCCGCGACGACCTGGCCAGCGCCATGCAGACCGCCCCGTCAGACGCGGAGCCGTGAGTGCGACGCAGGCGCGATCGATGGTTGCGACTGGTGGCGCTGGGGTCGAGCAGCCACGCGAAGTCGGTCTTCATCTGGGTCACGTACCCTTCGGCAGCTGACGGAGAAATCGAGGGTCTGTCGCGGGAAAGTCGAGGGTTGCCGCGCGGCTTCTCGGTGCCGAGAGTGTCCGTGAGATGCGCAAACCGGCCATGACGCTCATCCTGCTCGCGGGTGTTCTCACGGCGATCGGCGGTTCGACCGGCCATGCCGCCAACCCGCCGCCGCGCAAGGTCTACGCGAACTTCGCCGTCACCGTCCAGGGAACCCAGCGCAGCGTCGTCGTCGGCACCGTCCCTTGCCCGGACCCGAGCCCGGACGGGACCGGCCCGGACGTGGCGACGCCGTTCAGCGCGAGCGACGTGGGGACGTTCGCCACCACGTCACGGGTCCTGCAGCTGTCGCGCATCGACCATGTGGTCGGCGTGACGCTCCCGCATGTCGAGGGCTACGGCCAGCCGAACCTCGTCGGCCACGGGACGGTCAACCGCAGCTCGAACTGGGCCAACGCCTGCGGCACCAGCCCGGACGCCGGGTGCGGGGCGGCCAAGCTCCCGCGCATCCAGATCCAGGTTCAGAGTGGGGCGATCGGCGGAGTATCGATCTCGATCATCAAGTGGCCGGCGCTGCCGGAATGCCGGACCCTCGCGACCGCCTCGTTCCCCGACCTCGTGGTCCCGCGAATCATCGACGCCGGTGTCCACATCACCTATTCGGCACCGGTGCCCAAGTCGATGCTCGACCCGTCCAAACACGTGATCGTGATCCACGGCGTCGGCCGGGTGACCGAGAGTCACTCCGACTCGACGCAGACGTGGCACGCCACCACGACGCTCAAGTACACGATGCGACTCGTCCGCACCCGCGGATGACGCCGCAATCACGTGCCGTCGATACAGTGCCACGGCAGTCACTGTGACGGCGCGAAACCAACGGGTTCTGGGAGGTCTTGATGGCAATCGGCTACATCGAGCTTATGAGCGGGATCACATCGTCACTGCCCCCGCTGCCGATCGCCGAGATGGGAACTCCCGCGCTCACGCCGTTGGCCAAGCCGCTGCGTGACTGTCGCGTCATCGTCGTCAGCAGCGCGGGAGTGCATCTCGATGGGGATCCGCCCTTCAAGCAGGACAACGACATGTCGTTTCGCCGGATCCCCCACTCCGTCTTGCCGACGCAGCTGAGGGTGTCCCACCCGTCCCCCGCGCGTCGTCCCGGCGAGGAGGACATCGACGTGGTCCACCCCTACCAGCGGCTGACCGAGCTTGCCGAGGAGGGACTGATCGGCGGGGTGACTCCGTACCACTTGGCAATCTCGGGCGGTATCAAGAAGCTGACCGAGCTCGTGACGGTCGTCGGTCCTGCGATGGCACAAGACGCCGCGGAGGCCGGGGCAGACCTGGCGCTCGTTGTGCCCCTGTGTCCGGCCTGTCATCAGTCCGTCGGCCTGATCGCCCGCGTCCTTGAACGTGCCGGGTTGCCGACCGTCTCGCTCACCTGCGCACGGGACATCACCGAGCGCATCCAGCCGCCGCGCGCCGCGTTCCTCAACTATCCGATCGGCAACTCGACGGGTCGGCCGGGCGACGCCGCCGGCCAGCGGGACATCCTGCGAGCGGCGCTACGTCTGGCCGAAGATGACCTCCCAGCCGGAACGATCGTCGACCTTCCGTTCGAATGGCCGGACCCCAACTGGGAACAGGAGACCGTTTCGCTGTTCAATCGCGAGGCGTACGTCGTGCTCGAGCAGCGCAGCAAGAACGAATACGAGGACGGGGAGAACTACGCCGTCCGCGAGTGCATCGACATCTGCTCCCTGGTGTAGGCAGACGGCGGCCGGGCCGCAGACACCGCCTTGACGTATGCCGATATCGGTATATGATCGCTCCATGGCACGAGCAGCGACGACGTCGGACGTGTTCAACGCGATCGCCGAGCGGCAGCGGCGGGAGATCCTGGTGCTGTTGCGGGCGGGTGAGGGGCCGGTCACCGACTTGGCCCGGGAGCTGGGGATGACCCAGCCGGGGGCGTCCAAACACCTGCGGGTGCTCCGGGAGGTCGGACTGGTGCGGGACCGCAAGGCCGGCAAGCAACGCCTGTACGGCCTCGACGCCCGCGGGCTGCGACCGGTTCACGAGTGGACCGGTGGTTTCGAGCGGTTCTGGAACGAGAGCTTCGACCGGCTGGACGAGTACGTGCAGGACCTCAGCAGGCGAGGCAGGGGGAGTGGCTGATGAGCGCGACGGGACGAGGAGCGCCGGCGCAGTCTGCGACGACCGAGCGGGAGATCGTGATCTCCCGCCTCATCAGTGCCCCACGTGAGCTGGTGTTCGAGGCGTTCACCGAGGTGCGGCATCTGTCGCGGTGGTGGGGACCGGAGGGGTTCACCACCACGACACGGGCGTTCGAGTTCCGCGTCGGCGGGGAATGGGACTTCGTGATGCACGGACCGGACGGGACGGACTACCAGGAGTGGATCTCCTGGACCGAGATCGTTCCGCCGGAGCGGATCGCGCTGCGGCACGGTGAGTCCCGCGACGATCCGAGCGCCTTCGAGTCGGTCTTGACGTTCGCGCCCGACGGCGCGGCGACGCAGATCGAGATGCGCACTGTGTTCCCGACCAAGGAACTGCGCGACGAGGTGGTCGAGAAGTACCACGCGATCGAGGGCGGCCAGCAGACCCTGAGCAAGCTGGCGGCCTACGTCACCGAGATCGCTCGCAATGGAGTTGAGGACTGATGGCCGGGAAGGTGTTCTTCAGCGTGACGATGTCGCTGGACGGGTTCATCGCGCCCGAGTCCCTCAAGGACTTGATGGGGCCGCAGTGGATGGAACTGCAGCAGTGGATCTTTCCGCAGCGGTTCTTCCGGGAGAACCTGAATCTCGGCGAGGGCGGCGAGGAAGGGCGCGAGAACGACATCGTGCGGGAGACGTTCGAGCGCACCGGCGCGAGCGTGATGGGCAAGCGCATGTTCGAAGCCGGCGAGCCGGCGTGGCCGGAGGACGCGCCGTTCCACACGCCGGTCTTCGTCGTGACCCATGAGAAGCGTGACGCCTGGGAGCGGCCCGGCGGGACCACGTTCCACTTCGTCAACCACGGCATCGAGACCGCGCTCGACCAGGCCCGCGAGGCCGCCGGCGAGCGGGACGTCCGCATCGCGGGCGGCGGCGCAACGATCCTGGAGTACGTGAACGCCGGCCTGATCGACGAGTTCACGATCGCGCTCTCACCCCTGCTGTGCGGGACCGGAATCCGCCTGTTCGAGGGCGTGGACGCGGGCCGCGTGGCCCTGGAGCCCATCCGCTCGGAGCCGACGCAGCGGGTCACCCACCTGACCTACGCAGTCCGGGAGCGGTCTACTTCACCGTGAGCGAGGTGGTCGTCGCCCTGCTCTTGTTCTTGGCGGCGTCGACGGCGGTCACGGTCAGCGTGTAGGCGCCCTTGGACAGCGCCTTGGTCCCGACCTTCTTGGTCAGCGACAGCTTCGCGGCGCCCTTCGGCAGCACCTTCGTCAACGTTGCCTTGGTCACCAGGCGCGTGCAGGACTTCGCCTTCCTCAGCTTCGCGGTCGGCTTGACGCAGGACTTGCCGTGCTTCTTGCCCGCGCTCTTGAGCCCGAACGTGATCGTCACCGTGGCGGGCTCCGACAGCGTGAACGTCAGCGTCGCCTTGGACTTCAGCGTCTTGGGCGACAGCTTCAGGCCGGTGAGCGACGGCGCGGTGCGGTCGCGAGCCGGCGTGGGGGCGGGCGTCACAACCGGCGTGGTCGCCGGCGGCGGTACGGGGGCCGGTGCGCGCTCGTAGGCGCCCATGTCCGGCGCGGTGCCTTGGGTACGCGCTGCACCGGTGACGTCGGTCGTGCCACTCGACGCGTCGACGAGGCCCGTGTCGATCGCCGGCGACGCGTCCCTGAGGTGGAAATCGAGCCCGAGTAGGTCGACGAACAACGGGTCGGCGCTCGTGTTCGACGCGTCGGTGGTGACCGTCCCGTTGCTGGTCACGTAGTCGGAGTGATCGATCGTGACCTGCCCGGTGTGGCACGGGGGGAACGGGCACGACCCGACCGCCTGCCCTTGGACGTCGACGCCGGTCGGCGAGGCGCGGATGATCGAGCTGCGGACGTGCACGTCGCCATACGGGAAGGCCTGGTTCATGTTCGGCAGGGCGACGACGCCATCGCCGGCGGCGCCGCGCGCGACGGCGGTGACGTTGCGCATCTCGGCGAACTGACCGTTGACCGCGATCGCGCTCCCCGTTCCGCCGGTCGTCGTCACGAGGCTGTCGCTGAGCAGGCTGCTCTGGCCGAGGATGACGCCGAAGTTGCCGGCCACGATGTTGGCGCGGCGGATCGTCGCCTGCGTGCCGCCCTGGATCCCGGTGTTGCCCGCGCGCACGGTGACGTCGCTGATCGTGTCGGCGCCCGCGCCGGTCGTCACGGTGCTGATGCCGATCGAGTTGGGGACGGCGCTCGTGTCGACGGTCAGGTGCGACAACGCGCTCCCGAGGCCGCTTGCCGCGATCCCCGTGGCGCTCGTCCCGATGGTGACGGTGCAGCTGCTGTTGGTCACCGAGCCGCCGTTGATGAACACGCACGCCTGACCGCCGCTGAGCACGAGGTCGTCGGCGACCAGGCCGGCGTTGCCGTGCAGCGCGACGCCGGTCGTGTTCGTCGCGCGGATGTCCAGGTGGCTGACGTGCGTGCCCTGCCCTTGGAACTCGTCGACCGGATACTCCGTGGACTGGGGCTGGCTGCCGGTGATGACCGGGCGCGGGAGGGCCGGGTCGCCCATCAGCGTGATCGCGTGCTGGATCAGGAAGTTGTGCAAGGTCGCGTCGTAGGTGCCCGGCTCGACGATGATCGTGTCGCCGTCGGCGTAGTGGCCCATCGCGGTCCCGGTGTTGTCGAAGAAGTGCGCGACGCTGCAGGGCGTGTCGTGACTGCAGGTGGTGTCGCCGCCGGTCGGGCTGACGTAGAAGGTGCCGCCCGCACGTGCCGTGGCCGGGAGCAGGGCGAGCAGGATGACGGCCAGCAGCACGCGACGCATGTGCGGAGACTATCCGTGTGATGCGGAGGAGTGGCGGATCGTCGGCGGCTGTGCAGGCCTTCTTCTCCGGGCTCCCGCTGAAGCGACTCGTGCGCCCCGCATGCGCCGCTGTTGTGGTGGATTTGTCGGAACGGAGAGTTGGTCCCATATGGTTCAGTTGTTTCGCCAACGGACCGACAGTGACCATGGCAACCACCGAGTGGCCGCTCGTCGGCCGCCAAGCCGAGCTCGAGGGCATCGCCCGAGCCCGAGCCGACAGCGGGTGCCGCGGTGTGGTGCTGAGTGCCGCCGCGGGACGCGGCAAGTCGCGCCTGGCTCGCGAGGCATGTGCGGCCGCCGAGCGCGACGGGGCGCTCGTTGAGTGGGTCCAGGCGACGAGCAGCGCGGCGGCGGTGCCGCTCGGGGCGTTCGCGGCCGTGCTCCCCGACGACGTGCGCACCGACGACCCGCTTGAGCTGATGCGCCGCAGCGCCGACGCGCTGCGCGAGCGCGCCGGGACGCGGACGGCGGTGCTCGGAGTCGACGATGCACAGCTTCTCGATCCGGTGTCCGCCGCGCTCGTCCTGCACCTGACGGTCTCGGGCAGCGCGTTCGTGGTGGCCACGGTCCGCTCGGGTGAGCCGTGCCCCGATGCGATCGTGTCGCTGTGGAAGGACGCCGGAGCGGATCGGCTCGAGCTGCGCCAACTGAGCGACGATGCCATCCAGGAGCTCCTTGAAGCCGCACTCGGCGGCCCACTCGAGCACCGCGCGCTGCGCTGGATCTGCGAGACGAGCCAGGGCAACGCCCTGTACGTCCGCGAGCTCGTGATCGGCGCCCTTGCCGATGGCACGCTGGCCATCGACCGCGAGCTATGGCGATTGTCGAGCCGCCCGACCGTGAGCCAGTCGCTGGTCGACCTCGTGACCCAGCGCATGGACGGGTTGAGCGATGACGAGCGAACCGCGCTGGAGTTGCTCGCGCTGGGTGAGCCGCTGCGCCTGAGCGAGGTCGACACGCTGACCGACCACGACGCACTGCTGGCCGCCGAGCAGCACGGACTGCTCACGATCGCCGCCGACGAGGTCCGTCTCGCCCATCCGCTTTACGGGGACGTCATCCGCCGCGACCTCCCCGGGCTGCGCAGCCGCGACGTCCGCCTCCGCCTCGCCAAAACGCTCGGGCAGCGCGATCCCCTGGTTCCCGGCGATGCCCTGCGGATTGCGCGGTGGCTGCTCGACGCCAACGCGACGATTCCGGTGGCGCTGCTGCTCGACGCGGCCGAGGCGGCAACCCTCGCCGGCGATCCCGAGTTCGGCGCCGACCTGGCCGAACGCGCACGGGCGGCGGGCGGCGGTGTTGCCGCTGCCCTGGTGCTCGCCCGGGCCTACTCGGCACGCCACCGGTTCGAAGAGGCCGAGGAGGTGCTGGGCGAGATCGAGGACGAGGTGCGTGGCGGACCGCGGGCGATCGAGTACGTCGAGCTGCGGGCGTTCCTGCTGTTCTGGGGTCTGCGACGCCTGGGAGATCTCGAGGATCTGCTGGCGCGGGCGCAGGCGTGGTCGTCCGATGCCGACTGGCAACGCCAGCTGCTGCCGACGCGTCTGTCGCTCCCGATCCTCTCCGGTCACTTCGCCCCAGCGCCCGAGCAGTCGGCGCAAGCACTGGCCGATCCGCAGCTCTCCGACGACGTCCGCCTGCGCATCGAGGCGGTGCACGCCTCGTCGCTGTATCGGGTCGGACGCGGGCGCGAGGCGCGCGAGCTGATCGGTCGCAGCGACCTGACGATCCCGACACGCACGTGGAGCGACACGGTGCGGGTGAGCCTGCGCATCGTCACCGCCGTCTGGACGGGTGAGGACCTCGCGCACGACGGGCCGATGATGGAACAGATCCTGCGCGATGCGATCGGCGCAAATGCCCTCGAGCCGAGCGGGATCGCCGCGTTCGGCCTCGGCGTGCTCGGCTACCTCGAAGGGCGCTACAGCGACGCGCGACGCTGGTTGACCGAGGCGGAGGTCGCACTCGAGCGTCGCGACATGCTCTCCAATGCGATTGCCGTCCGCGCGATGCAGACCGCGGTGGCGGTCGCGACCTCCGACCTCGATGCGGCAGACGCGGCGCACGCCCGTCTGCGCCGCGGGCTCGAAGGGCGGGAGCCGGTGCCGACGCAGGCCCCGAACATCGTCCGGGCGGATGCGTGGCTCGCCCGTGCACGTGGTGACCTCGACACGGCCCACCGATCGCTCATCGAGGCGGCGGCCGCGAACGGCGATCAGCCTGGCATCGCCGTGGCGCTCGCCTACGAAGCGCTGCGTCTCGGGGTACCGGCGACGACGATCGCGCCGCTCGTGACCCAGTCCGCCGAGCGCTGCGACTTCCGGCTCGCCCGCGCGTACGCGGCGCACGCGACGGCCGCGGCCGCGCAGGACGGCGCCGCCCTGCTGGCCGCCGGGGAGGCGATGGCCGAGATCGGCGCCCTGCGCTACGCGCTGGAGGCCGCGTGTGCCGCCGCGACCGTCTTTGTCGACGCCGGCCGCGAGGACTCGGCCCGGCGCGCGGTCGCGCGCGCGAGGGAGCTCTATGCGCCCGACCAGGGCGGTTCCTTCCCAGAGATCGACGGCCTCGACGCCGACGCCGTCGCGCTGACCGCTCGCGAGTCGCAGCTCGTCGAGCTCGCCGCTCAGGGCCTGACGAATGCCGAGATCGCTGACCGGCTCGTCCTCTCGGTGCGCACGGTGGAGTCGCACATCTACCGGGCGATGCAGAAGCTCGGCGTCAACGACCGCCGCGACCTGTAGACGAACCGCAACGCCCACACGCCGGGGGTCCGACGGTGTTCTACGCTGTGGCGGTGCGCGGTACCGAGGCGTTACTTCGGATTCGGGGTGTCCGGGAACTGCGAGCTCGGACGTTTTCGGACCGGTGACGCGGCTGCTCCTGAAAAGCGAACTGCTCGACGCCCAGTTGTTACGAGCGGTGGGTTCTGCGGCGTATGACGGCGCAGATGTCGGGGAGTGCTTGGCAACCGGCCGTCGGATTGACGAAGGCAGCCTCGACAGCTGGTTTGAGGAGTGGTCTGCGACGGCCCGGAGTGTGCTTGAGCTGGCGCACCAGGAAGAATCACGAGGCCATCAGGAATCGGCGCGGTGCGCGTATCTGCGGGCCTCCACGTATCACCGGACAGCGGGGGTCATGCTGCTGGGGGAGCCGCTTGACCAGAGGCTCGTGTCGGCCTACGCGGCCCAGACCGAGGCGTTTCGCCAGGCGATGGCGCTGATGGACGTGCCCGGCGAGGCGGTCTGGATTCCGTTCGCGGCCGGCACTCTGCCCGGGTACTTCTTTCGCGCCCGCGACGACGGTCGGCCGCGAGCCACGGTCGTCCTCACCGGCGGGTACGACGGCACCTGTGAGGAGCTGTACTTCGCCAACGGCGCCGCCGCGCTCGCGCGCGGGTACAACGTGCTCGCGTTCGACGGTCCCGGGCAAGGACGCGTCTTGACCGAGCAGCGCATACCGCTGCGAGCTGACTGGGAGAACGTCGTCAGCGCAGTGCTGGACTACGCGTTGGCCCGGCCCGAGGTCGACGGTGACCGGGTGGCGCTGATCGGGCTGAGCCTGGGAGCACATCTCGCCCCGCGCGCGGCCAGCCGAGAACATCGCCTCGCGGCTTGTATCGCCGACTGCGGCGCGTATGACCTCTACGCCGCGTTCCTGGAGCGACTGCCGTCGCCGCTGGCTGGCCCGGTGGCCGCGGGCCGCCGCCGCGCCAGACTCGTGACCGGCCGACTGCTCAAGCTGGTCGCGAGCAAGCCGACGACGGGATGGGCACTACGCCGGGGGATGCTGGTCCACGGGGTCGGTGATTCGCTGGCGCTGCTTGACGCGATGCGCGAGTACACCCTTGCCGGGCGCGCCGAGCAGATCACCTGCCCAACCTGGGTATGCAGCGCCGAGGGCGATGACATCAGTGCCTCCGCGCCCCAGCTCGTCGAAGCGCTGACATGCCCCAACGAATACGTGCGGTTCACGGCCGCAGAGGGGGCCGACGATCACTGCGAGCAAGGAGCACGTGCCCTGTACCACGCCCGCTCGTTCGGCTGGCTCGATCGCATCCTGCAGCCGCGTGACGCTGCCTCAAGCTAGCGATCCCACAGCGCCCCGAGAGGATTCGACCCTCTACCCTGACTGAGCGACAAGCGCGGTTGGGTCAGCGGTACTCGGGGTTGGGATGGTCGGGGTGCTCGAGGTCCCAGTCCTTGGTCGAGTTGCCGTAGGCGGGCACGCCGCCGGCGTCTTTGAGTATCCGGGCATAGTGGAGGATGTTCCAGGTCATGAAGACGGTATTGCGCGTCGTCCAGGCGTTCTCGGGGCCGCCGCTGCCAGGGTCTGAGTAGGAGTCGCCGGGGCCGGCCTCGCCGTTCCAGTAGGCGTCGGACTGCGGTGGGACGGTGACGCCGATGTGCTGCAGGGCGTAGAGCACCTGGGCGCTGACGTGCTTGCCGCCGTCCTCGTTGCCGGTCGTGAGCACCCCGCCGACCTTGCCGTAGTAGGACCACTGCCCGGCCTCGTTGACATCACTCGAATACGCGTACAGGCGCTCGATGATGACGCGGGTCTGCGAAGACTGGTCCCCGAGCCAGATCGGCCCGGCGATGATGATGATGTCGGCGGGCTCGACCAGGTCGCCGTAGATCTGCGGGAAGTCGTCGCGCTCGTAGCCCTGGGTTGTCATGTCGGGCCAGACGCCCGGCGGAATCGCGTGATCCACCGTGCGCACGACGTCGACCTGCACGCCGACGCGCTCGAGAAGCCTGCGGGCGACGGCGAGGAGCCCCTCGGTCTGGCTCGGCTCGGGCGAACGCTTCAGCGTTCCGTTGAACACCACGGCGCGCAGGTCGTCGTACTTCGTCGTCGCCGCGTCGGCCTGCTGGTCGATGAAGCTCTGAATGGCGGACGGGGTTGGCATGGCGCGGAAGTCCTGGTCGGCGCGTTGGCGTTACACGACCGCTGTGGAGAGAGGCAGCGGCGACCTCGGGCGCGGGGGTAGGCTCGCCCAAACGCGATCGAGGAGGTGCTGCCGTGCACGTGCGAGTCGTGCGATTCACCGACGTCAAGGCCGAACGGATCGACGGGCTGCTTGCCCGCATCGAAGGCGAGGGCCCGCCGCCAGGTCTGCCGGTTGTGGGCCTGAAGGTCCTGTTCGACGAGGGTCAGGGAACCGCGGTCGTGATGCAGTACTTCGAGACCGCCGAGGATCTGGCCGCGGGCGCCCAGGCGTTCAGTGCGATGGACGCGTCCGAGACGCCCGGGACGCGGGCCTCGGTGGACATGTGCGAGCTGAAGCTCGAGGTGGATGTCTGACGGCTACGCCTGTGCAGGTGTTCAGGCGATGAAGCCGCGGGCGAGCTGCCGCAGGCTCGTCTTCACCTTGGCCAGCGACAGTCCGTAGTCGCGGCGGAGTTCGAGGAATGTCTCGACGCTGGTGAGCGCGTGCAGTGAGGCCGCTGCCTGCACGGGAGTCCAGCCATCACGCAGGCGGCCGGAGGCCGCGAGTCGCCGAACCAGACCGAGCGTTGAGGAGCGCTGGTCGTCGCGCTGCTCGTCGATCAGTGCGCTTGCCTCCGGCTCCAGCACGACGATCGCCTTGAGCTGGATGAGGATGAAGCCCTGCTCCTCCCAGTGCTCGGCCGCCGCGTCGATCAGCGCATCGATCGCCTCGACGGGGTCGGCGACCGTCACGGCGGCCCGGATCGCCGCCATTGTCGGGCCGCCCGCGCAGCGCGTGCTCAGCCCCTCGAGCACGCCAAGCTTGGAACCAAAGCGAGTGAACACGGTCGCGCGAGAGACACCGGCACGCCGGGCGAGGTCCTCCATAGTTGCCGAGTGAAACGCGTCCTCGGAGACGAGCTGCACGGCAGCGTCGAGGACCATCTCCTCGGTCTCCGCGGCTGCGTTGCGTCCGTTGGTCGAGGCATATCGGCGGATGACCACCGATCGAGCATAACGCAGTTCTTGACTTCGGATGTAGACTGAGAGTCCAGACTCTTAGTCCATGCAATAGATCCAAGGAGACGTCGTGCCGCCCGGTCACACACCGTCAGCCGCGCCAGGCACCGAGACGAGCACCACCGACCGCGGGTTTGCCGGCGACCAGGAGCTGATCGACGAGCTGTTCTCCGAGAGCGGCCGGCGCGACCCGCTGGCGGTCCTGCGCGGCTCGGCACAGGTCGGGTGCCGCCACGCCGTCAGCCGCCAGATCCTCCACAGCCCGAACTTCGGCCCGGCGCTCGTCGACGACAGCGAGTTCGAGATGTTCCGGATGTTCAAGCGCTGGCTGCTCGTCCTCGACGGCGAGCACCACCGGGTCATGCGCGCCGCCTTCGGCCGCTGCTTCACTCCGCGCCGGACGCTCGCCTATCGCGCACCGGTCCAGGCGCGAGCACGTAGGTTGCTCGACGGCCTCGCGCCGCGCGGGCGGATGGATCTCGTCGAGGACTTCGCCCGGCCGCTGCCGCTCGGGGTCATCTGCGCGGTGCTCGGCGTCGGCGAGGACCGCGTCAGCTGGGTCCACGAGCTCATGATCACGCTGAACCTCGGCTTCGCTCACCAGCGCGACCCCGTCTTCGTGCGCGCGGCAAGCGAAGCGGTGATCGAGCTACAGACCTACTTCGGCGAACTCCTCGACGAGCGACGCGCGCGCCCGCGGAAGGACCTGATCAGCACGCTGGCCCGCGACCTGCCCGACGACCCGTCGACGCGTGCTGACGTGCTCGCCAACTGCGTCTTCTTCATCGAAGCAGGCCATGTCACGACGACGGCACTGATCGCCGCCGGAATGCTGCTGCTGCTCGAGCACCCCGGCGAACTGGCCGCCGTCAGCGCCGATCCAGTGCTCGTCGCCGGCGCAGTCGAGGAAATGCTGCGCATGATCACCCCCACAACCGGCGTGATCTCACGCGCGCGGACCAACGACGAGCTCGACGGATGCCGGTTCACCGCCGGAGAGCATCGCTGGGCGTTTCTCACCGCCGCCAACCGCGACCCCGATGTCTTCCCCGACCCCGACCGCTTCGACCCCACCCGCAGCCCAAACCCACACCTGAGCTTCAGCGCCGGCCACCACTTCTGCCTCGGCGCACCGCTCGCGCGGCTCCACGGAGAGATCGCCGTGACAATGCTGCTGGAACGCCTACCCGGACTGCGCCCGGATGGCGAACCGCAATGGCGCTCCAGCTTCCCGCTACGTGAGCTCGAGCATCTGCCTGTCGCATGGGACCCGACTCGACGCTGACCCAACCGAGCGTTCAACAGCGCGCCCCAGAGGATTCGAACCTCTGACCTTCGGTTCCGTAGACCGCGGCGCCCGCCGGAGGAGTGTGGCTCTAGAAAGTCAAATCGGGGCGCCAGAAACTCTCAACGAGTTACGACCGCGCGGTGGCCATCAGGACTCCGGACGCGAGCCGCCTTGGCGAACCCGGTGTTTCAGGGGACGTGGCTGCGTCGGTCAAAAGAAATCCCTGCGACGGAGTGGTAAGAGGAGCGAGCATGGAATCGAACGCGATGGACCCGGCTGACTTCCGCGAGGCGCAGCACAAGCATTGGGACGCTGCTGCGGCGGGATGGAAGCAGTGGAGCGAGTTCAATGACCGCGCCGGCGGGCACATCAGCGAGCGCCTGGTCGAGTTGGCTGGCGTGCAGTCGGGCAGCCGGGTCCTGGACGTCGCCGCCGGCAACGGCGAGCCGGCGCTCACCGCCGCGCGCAAGGCCGGCCCCGAGGGCCGCGTCGTGGCTACGGATATCTCTACCGAGATGCTCACATTCGGGCGCGAACGCGCCGCGGCGGCCGGACTGGGCAACATCGAGTTCGTGACGTCGGACGCCGGCAGCCTCGACTTTCCGCCCGCGAGCTTCGATGCCGCCGTCTCGCGCTGGGGCATCATCTTCGAGCCTGACGCTGAGGCCGCCGCGAGGCGCATCCGAGGCTTCCTCAAACCCGGCGGCCGGATCGCGATCAGCTCCTGGGGCGAGCCCGACCAGGTCCCGTTCCTCTCGATCCCGATGAGGACGACGATGAAACGGCTCAACGTGCCCCCGCCGCCGGCCGGAACGCCCGGGCCCCTCTCCCGGCCCACCCCCGCCGCCATCGGGAGGCTGCTCGAAGGAGGCGGGTTCGCAAACGTCGCCGTGGAACAGGCCGAAGTCACGTACGTGTTCGACTTCCCAGAGCAGTTCACCGCCTACATCAGAGCGATCGCCGCCCCGATCCGATCGATGATCGAACAGCACGCAGGCGATGCCCAGGAAGAGGCCTGGGACGCGATCACGCAAGCCGCCGCAGATGCGGCGGATGGCTCGAAGCCGCTGAGCTTCTCGAACGTGGTGCTCCTCGCCTCGGCAACTGCCTAGTCCGCCGCGTACAACTTCAACACGGACCACGACGTTTGCTCGGCCTTCACCATCCGACGTGTTCGCCGCCAGGTGGCGGGCTCAGCTTCATTGTGCCGCTCCTCGTGAGCGGCTCTACCCATACGACGAACGGGATGGCCCCGATCCGAGATCGGGGCGCATGCCGCGATCCCTTTCACGCCCACCGCGCGCACGCGACGCTCGTAGAAGAGCTGCGCCGCGGCGTCGAGGATGCGGCTGGAGCACGACATCGACGCGGACGTCGAACGCGTCGGCGACGGCATGCAGGTGCTGGGCCAGCATCGGCTTGGCCGGCGGGGAGGACCATGTCGGCGCAATGGGCGATGCATCTCGGGCACGGCGACGGTCTCTAGGGATATGAGCACACTCGTTTCGACTCTCGATGATCATTGGCGGACCACCAACGCGTCCGCCGCCGACGCCGGCCTGTCGCCGGAGGAGTTCGCCGCACTGAACGCCCGCTGGGGGGACGTGACCGCCGAGCCGGGCGCGGTCGACTACGCCGAGATCGACGCCGGCGGCGTGCCCGCCCTGTGGGCTGTCCCGCATGACGTGGGCGGCGGCGTGATCGTCTCCATGCACGGCGGGGGCTTCATCGGCGGTTCCGTGTGGACGCACCGCAAGCTCTTCGGGCACCTCGCCAAGGCGGCGGGCGCGCGAGCGCTGATCATCGAGTACCACCACACGCCGATGCACCAGCACCCCGTGCAGGTCGACCAGTGCACCGACGTCTACGGTTGGCTGCTCGAGCAGGGCGTCGCCGCGCGCGACGTCGCCTTCGCCGGCGACAGCGCGGGCGGTGGCCTGGCCCTCACCACCGTGCTGCGCGCGCGTCAGCGCGGGCTACCCGATCCGGCGGCGCTGCTCCTGCTGTCGCCATGGACCGACATGACCTTCGACTACCCCTCGATCGAGACCAACCGGCCGACCGATCTGCTGTTCGGCGACCCGTCGCCCGCGGACCTTCACGGCCTGGCCGCGCTCTTCCTCGGGCCCGACGGCGACGCGCGGGATCCGCTGGCGAGCCCGGCGTTCGCCGACCTCGTCGGGATGCCGCCGACGTACGTCCAGGTCGGCGGCGCCGAGATGCTGCTCGACGACGCCCGGCGGCTCGTCGCGCGCGCCGAGCACGCCGGCGTCGCCGTCCGGCTGGACGTCGTCGACGGCCAGCAGCACACCTTCCAGTTCGACGCGGGCCACGGCGACCCGGCGGACGCCGCGATCGCGAGGCTCGGGGCATGGGTCTCGCCGCTGATCGGCTGATGCGCGACGCGCCCTTCGTCGCGGCCACCGAGGCCTACCGCGCCGAGCTGCTCCGGCACTGCTACCGGATGCTCGGCTCGGGCGCGGACGCCGAGGATCTCGTGCAGGAGACGTATATGCGCGCGTGGCGCGGCTGGACCGGCTTCCAGGGCCGGTCCTCCGTGCGGGTGTGGCTCTATCGCATCGCCACGAACGCGTGCCTCTCCGCGCTGGAGGGACGGCCGCGCCGGGCGCTGCCGAACGGCCTCGGCGCACCCGGGGACGACCC
Organism: uncultured Actinomycetes bacterium; assembly: GCA_963766605.1. Taxonomy (GTDB): domain Bacteria; phylum Actinomycetota; class Thermoleophilia; order Solirubrobacterales; family Solirubrobacteraceae; genus AC-49. The sequence continues at coordinate 521,629 of CAVYAT010000001.1, read as the reverse complement.
GTCCCAGCCCCTTCCCGAGGATCGCGACGTGCTGTGGGTGCAGCCGTTGCCCGACCCCGCCGACGTGGCGACCGCCAACGCCAGCCTGCGACTGGCGATGATCGCCAGCCTGCAGCATCTGCCGCCGCGCCAGCGCGCGGTGCTCATCCTGCGCGACGTGCTCGGCTGGAAGACCGAAGAGATCGCGGACGCGCTCGGCACGACCGTACCCGCCACCCGCAGCGCCCTGCAGCGCGCCCGCGCGAAGCTCTCCGAGACGCCGCTCGACGAGCGCGACGTCGTCGAGCCGACCGAGCCCGAGGTCCGCGCGCTGCTCGACGGCTACATCACGGCCTTCGAGCAGGCCGACATCCACGCCCTGGAACGCGTCCTGCGTGACGACGCCACGCTCGAGGGGACGAAGTCGAAGACGTGGTTCAGCGGCAAGCGGACCTGCCTGGAGTTCATCGGGCTCTCTCTGCACCGGCCCGGTGACTGGCGCCTGATCCCGACGACGGCTAACGGGCAGCCCGCCGCCGCCGCGTACTGGCACGGCACGCCCTACGCAATCGTGGTCCTCACCATCGCCCGCGACGGCATCGCCGCGATGACCGTGTTCACCGACACCGCCCTCTTCCCTCGGTTCGGGCTCCCCGCCAGCGCGCCGCCGCACCAGGGGCTGACCAGAGGGGACTAGACGCCGCCGGCGACTTCGGCGTGTACCACTCGGCGGACGGGGCGCCTGGCGAAGCGCCGCGCGCCCTCAGGCGCAGACCTTGCCCGAGCGGAACTTCTTGCCGACGCGACCGGCCGACGCCGCGTTGGCCTTGATCGAGATCGAGCGCGAGCGGCCCATCGCCAGATCGAAGCGCACCCCCGCAACCTTCACTTCCGCGGCTACGCCGGCCGGGACGTTGTCGATGCGCACCGCGCGGCAGCGCCCTCCGAGGTCGAGCGCGAGCTCGCGCCCGTCGGAGAGCTTGGCGGCCACGGAATAGCGTGATGCCCCGGTGGACGGCGAGAACGCGATCACGAGCGATCCGTTCCCGCGCTTCGCACGAAGCGGCGGGACACGGGACGGCAGCGCCGGCCGCGATGTTCTTCTGCACGAGCGGGATGCCACCGCGCGTCACAACCGCCTGCACATTGCGCGTCGTCCGGGCTGCCGGGGCCTTCGGCGCAGGCGAAGCTCGTCGGCACCGATTGACCGACCGTGTAGGTGCCACCCGACGCCGGCGAGGAGATCGTCGCTGTCGGGAGCGCCAGGACGGTGTAGGTGACCACCGTCACGTTGGTGAGCCCGTCGTTGGAGGTGGCGGTCACCACATGGCAGGGTCGCATATCCCCGATCATCGGTCCATGCACCTCGCCCCGGTAGATTGCCCGCCGTCGCTGGTCCGCAGCGGCGCGAACCGGAGGGTTCGGCTGGAGCCGGAAATCCCCTTCAGCACTGGGATCTCGCGAACGCGCCCGAGAGGATTCGAGCCTCTGACCTTCGGTTCCGTAGGACGCCGATCGACTCTATTTGGCTCTACAGAGCCAAATGGTACGACGCAGGTCGCCCGAAACTCGCCAGCAACTCAGCCGATGTCCGGTCGCTCACCTAGCAGCCTCGCGACGCTCGAGTCGGCCACCCAATGCGCCGCGTCGGCGTCGATGAAGCCGGCGATCTCGATCATCTGCGAGCACCGCTCCTCCACGGGCTGGGCAAGAATGGAGTCGTGATGCGGTTGCGGAACCACCGCAGAGCCTCCAGCCGTATGGAGAGATCCTTGCGTTCCTTTGCTCCTGGGAACGCATGGCGGAGTTGTCGGCCGATGATCGGGAGATATGAGACCCCGCCGCGTCGACTCCCACCGCTCACCCACCTCCGACCGTTGGCCGGCCCGCCACGGTCGCCGGTTCGGCTTCGCGACGGTCCGGGTGGGCCGGGCCGCATGTCCCGAAGGAGGGCCCGATGAAGCTCGGCTATTTCTTATCCAGCGAGGAAGACCGGTCGGGCGCGGAGATGTTATGCCCCGACGCGACCGGCACCGTAGACCGCCACTTCTTCCGCTCGACGTACTTCACCGAGCCGCGTGGCGTCCTGTTCGAGATCGCCAAGCTCGGCGGTCCCGGCTTCATCGTCGACGAGCCCTCCTACGAGCAGATGGGCGACAGCCTGCAGCTCCCGCCGTGGCTCGAGGACCGCCGCCAGTTGTATGAGTGGTCGCTGACGCCCGTGCCGACGACGGCCGAGTTGCGCGCACGGGTCAAGGTCGCGGGCTGGACTCTAGGGCCGCCGTGCGGTGGCCCTAGAGTCCGGGGTGCCAATCGCTGCGAAGGGATCCGATGTCCGACCGTAAAGATGTCCCGTACTGCGTGGCCAACGGGCGCGAGCTCCTGCTCGACGTCTACGAACCTCACGTCGAGACGAGCCAGCGCACCGCGGTCCTGCTCGTTCACGGCGGCGGCTGGCGGGCCGGGGACCGCACCCAGCTGGCCGACCACGCCCAGCTGCTGGCGGCAGAGGGCTTCACCGCGCTCGTGTGCGAATACCGGTTGCTCGGCGAGTCGCCGTTCCCCGCCGCGCTGGACGACGTCAAGGCGGCGGTCCGGTGGGCGCGCGCCAATGCGCAGGATCTCGGGATCGACACCGACCGGATCGTCCTGCAAGGCCACAGCGCCGGCGGGCACCTGAGCCTGCTCGCCGCCGAGACCGCCGCGGACGGCGAACAGGTCGCGGCCGTCGTCGCGTTCTATCCCCCGACGCTGTTCCATGTCGGCGTCGCGACGAGCCCGAGCTCGATGGCGGCCGGCGGTCCGCTCGGCGACGACGCCGACGCCGAGGCCGCGCGAGCGGCGAGCCCGCTCACCCATGTGTCGGCGGACCACCCCCCGACGTTCTTCGTGACCGGCGGCGCCGACCAGCTCGTCCCGCCGTCCGCGTCGGTCCTCATGTACGACGCGCTGCGCGCGATCGGCGTCGAGGCCGATCTGCACATCGTCGGCGGTCAGGGCCACGCGTTTGACCGCGCCGATGCGCTACGCCCGGTGCTGATCGCCGAGGTGGCGCTGTTCGTCAAGCGAACGGTCAGCGAGCGGGTCAAGATCGCCGAGCAGACCGCGGCCGTGAACGCCTACATGGCGCAGGTCCTCAGCGAGATACCGTGAAGCGGGCCGAGGGCGGCCTCAACCGCTGGGGCATGTCGATCGCTACGCCGCGTAGCTCGCTCATCGCGCGGTGCAGGCCCAGACCGGTCAGACGCGCGCGCCCGTTAGCTAGCTCCGCGCGGCGCTCTGAGACGAAGGCCTGGAGCAGCTCGACGATCAGCGCGGGACGATCGGCCAAGTCCTCGACGAAGTCGAGGACCGTGTCGCTCGGCGTGCCGCCGAGCATCTACCGCGCGAGGTCGCTGACCGCACCGCGGGACAGCGGACCGAGGCTGATCACGCTGGCGCCGCGGCTTGTCAGCAGTTGCGCCGTCGAATCGGCGCGCCCCGGTGCGAGGGTCAGCAGCCACAGGATCGGGTGAGCGGCGAGCTGCCCTCATCGCACCGGAAACATCAGCAACGATTGACATTGAATTCGTGTTAGGGATTCTGATCCGACGATCCGGCCCCTTGAAGTGCTTGATAACCCGGTCGGCCTCGTATATATCATCGCCCGCGCGGTTTCCGGCAGGGGCACGGATGACGACCAATCGAGGGATGCATGAGGCACGCTGCCGGGTACGGACGCAACATCGTGGTCGCCGTGACCTGTGTGGTCGCGATCGCCGTGGCGGTGGCGGTGACGAGCGCCGGCGCAGCGGGCAGCCCGGTCGGGTCGCTGACCCAGCTGCCCGGGCTCAGCGCGTGCGCCGAGTCGCCGGCCAACGATGACGGCTGTGCGGAGGTTGCCGGCTTCGGGCGCCCGGAGGCGGTCGCGGTCAGCCCGGACGGCAAGAGCGTCTACGTCGCCGGGGAACAGTCGCTGGCGATATTCGCGCGCGACGCGGGCGGCGCGCTGACCCGCCTCGTCGGCAGCGCGGGGTGCTTCAACAACGACGGCTCCGACGGCTGCACGATCGCTCACGGCGCCGCCGACAGCGGCTACGACGACGTGACCGTCAGCCCCGACGGCAAGAATCTCTATTGGGGCACCGACTACGCCGTCGTCGTGTTCTCGCGCGACCCGGCGACGGGCGCTCTGACGCAGCTCTCGGGCACCGCGGGATGCCTGAGTGGCGAGGACGTCGGCACCGATCCGTGCCTGCATCCGCGCGGCACGACGAACGGCTTCGGCGCACAGTGGCTCGCGTTTGCTCCGGACGGGAGCACGCTGTACGCGGGAACGAGCGGCAACGGCGCATACCTGTCCGAGTTCACCCGTAATCCGGCAACCGGAGCCCTCACGCAGCCGGCGGGCACCACCGGCTGCGTGAGTCTCAACGGCGGAGACGACAATGTCGGCTCCTGCGCGACCGGCGTGGCGATCTCAGCGTCAAGCGGGATGGTCGTCAGCCCTGACGGCATGTACGCCTACGCCCTCTCGGCGTACTCCGACTCGATCGACGTGTTCCGGCGCAGCGCCAGTGGCGCGCTGAGCGAGGCCGGCGCGCCGGGCTGCGCGATCGACAAGGACGCGCTCGGCACCATCGCCGGCTGCGCCATCGGGGTGCGCGGCATGGGCGACGTGTCGTCGATCGCCATGAGCCCGGACGGTTCGAGCGTCTACGTCTCGTCGGGATCCCACAGCGGCGTCGTCATCCTGCGCCGCGACGCCGTGACCGGAGCGCTGTCGCAGCCGGCCGGCTCGGCCGGCTGCATCTCGCAGGACGGCCAGGACGGCGAGACCGTCCCCGGGCCGTGCGGGCACGGGCATGGCCTGGACACCGCGATGGCCGTCACCGTGGCGCCGGACGGGCAGAGCGTGTACGTCGCCGCCGGCAACCAGTCCGATGTCGTCACCCTCGATCGCGATCCGTCGTCGGGCGCCCTCTCGGAGCCCGCCGGAGCCGCCGGCTGCCAGGGACCGGATGGGAACACGGCCGGCTGCACCGTGGCCCGTGGCCTCGACGCGCTGATCTCGGCGCGGGTCGTAGCTGACGGCACGAGCCTCTACGCGCTGACCGGCAACGGCGTCGCCGTCTTCAGTCGCGTCCCCGGGTCCCCGCCGACACAGGTGACCACCCCGCCGACGGAGACGACCACGGCGCCGAACACCCCCGTCCTCACACCGCCGGTCCTGAAGGTCGGCCAGCTCGGCGTTCCCGACCCGCTGACCTTCACGCCGCCCGTCTCGACGAACATCAGCCCGCTGTTCGGCGCGGTCAGCTCGCACAGCACCTCGGCGGCGGTCCACGGCACGGCGTGCAGCGCCGGGGGCTGCAAGCCGATCGCCCGGTCGATGACCGGGACCTGCCTGACGGCGATCGGCGGCAACGCCGACGTCGCGATCACGGCGTCGTGCCTCAAGCTCGTCTCGCTGAGCGCGGACGGGATGGGCGGCGTCCGCGCGACCTACACGGCAGACGGCACCGTGCTCGTCGACGGCGTCGCGTTCTATTCGGACGGACCGCATGCGACGGTCAACGTCGTGCAGTCGACCGGCTCCAACGGCGCGCAGCAGTTCACGCTCACCGGCGACGGCGAGGTGACGTTCGAGAGCGTCGGCCTCGACCACGGACAGTTCGACTGGACGGTCACCCAACTCGTGAGCGGCGGCTTCGCGGCCACCGCCAAGCACGGCGCATCGACGTTCTCCGGCCAGGCGCCGGTCCCGGCCGGCACGGGCTTCAACGGGCTGCCGGTGGCCAGCGCGACGATGCCGGCGTTCCACAACGGGCACGCGAGTATCTCGCTGACCCTCGTGTTGCCCCCCGAGCTGGGCAGCGTCACGACGGCGCAGCCGATCACCGTGACGAACGGCACCCTGGCCGGCGCGGTCGCGGCCGGCAACACGCCGATGTTCTCAACGGGCCCAAGCGCTGTCGTCGATGCGAGGAACTGCCCGCTGGCGCTGGCGCAAACGGTCCCGAGCGGCCCCGGGGTGCTGACGATCCCGTTCCCCCATCTCAACTACCACGGCATCGGGATCCAGGACGGAAGCCTGACCGTGGCGGGCGTCTCGCACTTCATCGCGCGGATCAAGGTCGGCCTGCCCTATCCGGCGGGCGGAAGCATCACGGGCATGCTCGAGCTCTACCACGGCACGCTGCGCTTCGGCTGCGTCTACGAGGACTACGGGTCGGGGATGGGACTCCCCGAGATCCCCATCTCCGTCAGGCACATCGACCTCGGGTTCGCGTCCGACAACACCGCGAATGTCGTCGCCGGCGACATCTCGGTCGTCGGCGGAGCATCGATCCCCGCACTCGGGACGCCCATACAGGCCGACGGGTCGATCGTCCTGACCACGCCCGCGCTCGGGAGCGGCAACCCATGGACGCTGGCGATCCAGGGGAACATGAACGTCGCCGGCTTCACCGACACCGCAGCGTCGCTGTCCTATGCCTCGACGGGTTATCTCCAGGCTGGCCTCACGGTGTCCAAGACGTCGTGGTACGGGCTCAGCCTCGGCCCGGGACACGTCAGCGGCGCGATGGACCCGTCGGGGCAGTTCGTCCTCCAGGGGTCGATTGAGGCTGGCATCTTTGGCGCGACCATCGCCAGCGCGGCCGCCACGATCTCCAACATCGGGATCGGCGCGTGCGCCGGCGGCACCATCGGATGGTTCGGCGCGACGTATTCATGGGGCGACACGCTCCCGAGCCCAATCGCCGGCCTGGGCAGCTGCGAGAGCAGCGACCTCGGCGCGATCACTCCGGCGATCGAGGCGACGTGCCAGCAGCTCCAGGATCTGGTCAACCTCGGTATCCCGTTTCTCAGTCAGTCCGCGCAAGCGAAGCTCAGTGCGGGCTATTGCGTCAGCGTCCCGGGCTCCGGACACGCGGCGTCGGCCGCCCTGCGGTCGGCGCCGCTCTCCGGCCTCGCCGGGCAGACGATCGCCATCCGCGGCCCTAGGGGCCCGCGGAGTGCGTTCATCTTCCGCGGCTCGGGAGCCGCCCCCGACGTCATCCTCTACCGCCCGGACGGCACCCGGATCACGACCCCGGCGCCAGGAAGCAGCGTGACGGGTGACCGTCACGCCGTCGGTGGCCGCGACAACGCGCACATGACGACGACACTGCTCGTCGACGACGTGAAGCCGGGCGCCTGGATCGCCCAGGTCCAGCCGGGCTCGGCGCCCGTGAGCAGCGTGCAGATCGCGCCGATCCTTCCCGACGCGACGGTCACGGGTCACCTCGCGCCCGGAGCGCGGCCCGGGACGGAGACGCTGCGCTACACGACCAAGGACCTGGACCGCCGCAAGCTGAAACTCGTCGAGCGTGCCGGCGCCCTGCAGCGCGTCATCGGCACGGTGACCCGCGCCAGCGGCACCCTCACGTTCACCCCGATCGACGGTCCCCCGGGACGGCGGACGATCGTCGCCGAGACCGGCCCGGGCGGCCTGCCGCTGCACGCGCAGACCGTCGCCACGTACGTTGCCGCAAGGCGCCGCCGGCTTCCCGGTCCGCACACGCTGTCGATCTCCGCGGTCGCCGATCACCGTGCGAGCGCGTCGTTCTCGAAGGTGGCGGGCGCGACCGGATACCAGGTCACGGTCGCCCTCAGCGACCATCGCCATTGGACGGTCGTCGGGCCAGCCCGCAAGGTGACGATTCCCGCGCTCGAACAGGGACCCGTGACCGCAACGGTCACCGTCGTCGCGCTGGACGCCGCCGGCCGAGGAGGAGCCGCGCGGACCGCCAAGCGGCGCCTGACATCACCGACCGCGCGCACGAAGGTACCGGCCAAACGGCGCTGACCGGCGGGCCGCGCGCGCCGACGGCCCGTCGTCATACTTGGCGCTCTCGTGAGCGCACATCCCGTCGACGAACACCTCGCCGCCACCGTGCCGTCGATACACGCCCGGGAACTCCGTGCGGATCAGTGGCAACACGGCCCGTGTTGCCCTGTTGCGACCCCACATCGTTCGATAAGTACCCGAACTCGCCTTTGCTAGCGGAATTCGAATGCGCCCGGGGGTGTCTGGGTTCAGGACATATGTCCCAGGTGATAGGTCGCTGATGAGTCGGGGCATGTGGCACACGCGGCCGAGGGCTTGGTGAGGTTGCCGCGCGCGCTGCGTCCGGGGGCGGGCGAACAGTCGCGTGCATGTACCGAGCTCGAGTGGCTCCGAGCAGCTCCTGAGCCAGACTGGTTCGGCGAAGGTGGCTCGCGGTCGGGCCGGGGCCCTCGCCACACGACGTGACAGCACGCGCCAGAAAGTGCGCCAGAAAATCGCGCAGGGCCGAGGCTGACGCGTAGACGCAGCGAGTTCGAGTCACTTGACCTTCGGTGTCAAACCGACGCTCAAACCGGCCGAAACGCAAGCAAATAAGCGCGCCCGAGAGGATTCGAACCTCTGACCTTCGGTTCCGTAGACCGACGCTCTATCCAGCTGAGCTACGGGCGCAGTGCGGACACAGGTTGCCACACGCAGGGTTGGCGGCGCGACGTGCCCCTACGGCACCCACGTCTCGGCCAGCGGCGTGACCTGGAGCTCGTGCGTCGCCGATCGGGCGCCCTGATCGGCGAGGAACAGAACGGCGTCGGCGATTGCCCGCGGGTCGGCCAGAGCGGCCGGGTCGACGCCTTCGCGCGTGGTTCCGTCGATCGGCTCGATCCCGGCGTCGATGATCAGCAGCGCGACGTGCACGCCCTGCTGGCGCAGCTCCAGCGCCGCCGCCTGGGTGATCGCCCGCACGGCAAACGCCCCGGCTGCCCACAGCCCGCGGCCGGGCATCGCGCGGCGCGCCGAGCCGCCGGTGACCTGGATCAGCGTCGCCGGCCGGTCGGCGTCGACGATCGCGCCGCCGGCGCCTGACAGGAACGCGAACGCCGAGCGCGCGGGAGCCGACGCCCACGAGTCGAACGCGTCGGCGCTCGCCTGGGCGATCGGGCCGCCGCCGAACGGACCGGTGCGCGTCCCGCCGTACGCGGCGGCGGCGTTGACGACGAGGTCGACGCCGCCCTGGGCCTGTCCGGCGGCGAGAACGGTGTCGCGCACGCTCGCCTGGTCGGTGATGTCGGCCGCCACGGCGCGAGCACCGGCGGCGGCGACGCGGTCGAGCGTCTCCTGCGAACGCGCCGCGCCGGTCACGGCCCAGCCGCCGGCCAGCAGCGTGTCGATCACCGCCCGTCCGAGATTTCGAGCGCCGAACACGACGGCGCTGCGTTGGGTGGACGGTGCGACTACGTCAGAGCTGGTCATCCCCCGACCGTAGCGGGCCGGGGATGTCGCCAAGCTCGGCCAGCCGCAGCGCGAGCCGCCGGTTCTCCGCGCGCAGGCGCGCAGCCTCGCGACGAGCCGTCGCGGTCTCCTGTGCCATCGCGGGCAGCAGGACCCGCAGCCGGTGAAGGCGATCGATGACGTCGCGTTCGTCGTGCGCTGGCCGCAGGTCGGTCATGGTGCCTCGCTTGCTCGGGGGAGAAATAGGGCGCCAGCACGCCCACACAGAGAACAACGCGCGGGGCGTTCGAATGTCACGGATCTGGTCGTCTGACTTCTCACCGGCCTTCTTACCCGCCTCTTGCGCGGGAGTAGTTCACTGGTGCGGACACGAGCGAAAGGAGGTGAGGAGCGTGACGAGACAAGGCATCCGCAACGGCGCCATGGCTCTGGTCGCGACCGCCGCCCTGGCGGCCGGCGGCAGCGCCATCGCCAGCGCCGCGACGTCGGGCACCACTCCGGCGACCCCGACGACGCCGCCGGCCGGGTCGCATGCGCCCGGTCCCAGCGGCCACAGCTCGAAGAACTGCCCGAACATGGGCGGCGACACGAGTTCGTACTCGGGCTCCAGTTCGAGTACGGCTGAGTAGCGCGAGCGCAGTGACGCTTGCTCGAAGCGGCGCGACCCCGGTCCAGGCCACGGTCGCGTCGCTTCTTCGTCCGGCGTCAGCCGGCCGTGGCGTGGCCGGTGATCCGGTATACGCGCCCGTCGCTCCAGTCGCCGACGAGCAGCGCCCCGTCCGGGGTCACGACGACGGGCAGCGGGTTCGTCATGCCGCGCAGGAACGGTGTCGCCGCGGAGCCGCGCGTGTGCCGGGCGCCGCTCAGCGCGACGCGCCGCACGAGCGAGCGCTGCCATTCGGCGACGATCGCCGACGTGCCGATTCCGGGGCCGAGCTGCCCGGTGACGATCGCGACGCCACCGGCCGCCGCGTGCGGGTCCAGACTGCTCGTCGGCGCCGGGACGCCGGCGCACGCCGCGCCGCCCTGCCCGTAGCAGCCGGGCGACCCCCAGTCCTGCCCGGCCCGCACGATCCCCAGCCAGTCGCCCGGAGTGCGCGCCCCGAGGTCGTCGCGCAGGTTCATCGTCGCGAACAGGGTGTCGGTGCCGGGGAGATACACGAGCCCGACGGGCGCGCGGATGTGCGCTGCGAGGACCTTGAGATCACCACCGTCGGTCGTGAACGACACGACCGCGCCGGAGTACGGCGACTTCGGCCGGCAGTGGTCACACGACGCGGTGACGCCCATGACCAGTCGCCCGTCCGGTGCGAGCACGAGGTTGTTGTTCTCGCCCTCGGGGACGGGCCCGTCGACGATCTGGCGACGGTGGGCGAAGTGCGAGCCATGCAGGCCGCTGTAGACGTCGACCCGGCCCAGCGACGCGACGTACAGTCGGTTGTCGTGCCAGACGAGGCCCAGCGGGTCGTCGAGTCCGGGGATGACCTCACTCGCGGCGGCAGGGCTGCGGTGTAGGAGATAGACACCGTCGCGGTTGTGCGCCGACAGGCCCGAAGCGCCCGCCCACAGGCGGCCCTGCGCGTCGAACGCGAGCGTCGAGAGGGTCTTGGGGCCGTGGGCGTAGACCGTCGCGCGCAGCCCGGCCGGCCCGCGTAGCCCGGCGCCGATCGAGACGAGCGCCGGCGCGGGCGCGGCCGGCGCCGCGGCCGCGGTCGTCGTTGGCGACGACCCGTCGGAGCCGCATCCTGCGCCGCCCGCGGCGACGCCGAGCGCGACGGTCAGCGCCGTGAGTCGTATGCGGCACTTCCATCTGATCAACGGTCGCGCACGTCTGGATCCGTGAGCGACAGGCGGCGCATCAGCGCTGCCAGCTCGGCGTGATGGTACGGGTTGGCCGGGTCGTCGAGGTTCTCGATGATCCGCTCGCGGACCGGGAGCGGCATCGCCTGCGACAGCTTGGCCTTGGCCTCGACATGCTCCGCGCGCAGCCGGAAGCTCACCGTCTGTGACGCGATCCGCTGCGACGTCGCCAGACCGTCGCCCTCCAGGCGCCAGCGCTCGCCGCCCAGCGGGGCCTCGTGGCGCTCGAGCGTCCGGCGCAGGATGTCGAAGCGCTCGTCGGGGTCGGCGATCGGCTCCGGGGTCCCGCGCAGGTGGACGGAGATGTGGTTCATCGTGCTCGGGATGTTCGTCATGTCCGGCCGGTACCACGACGCCGAGACGAAGCCGTGCGGTCCCTCGAAGATCAGCAACGCCGGTACGCGCGCCTCGATGTCGGCGCACTGCGGGTCGGCGCGCGCAAAGTGACCGACGACGACGATCTCGTCCCCGGGCGAGTCCTCGAGCAGGAAGAAGCCGTACGTCGCGCGCAGGCCCTCGTCGCCGAGCGTGACGATCCGCCCCCAGCCGTGGTCGGCCACGACGCGGCGCGCCTCGGCGAACTGCATCGCGTACTTGGACTGGATGTGCATGGCCCGCTCAGCGGTGCAGGAGGCGGTCGCGGACGCAGGGGATGGGCTCCCGCGGGTCGCTGGGCGTGATGTTGGTGCGGGGCTTGCGCAGGCGCGGCCCGCCGGGCTGTCCGCGCACCTGCACCGCGAGTGTGAGCTTCGCGGAGTACGCGCGGATGAAGCGCGTGCCGAGGAACTCGAACTTGAGCTTCCACGCGTAGTTGCTGTAGTGGCCGACGTTGCCCGCGGGCACCGTCACGAGCTTGCTGAAGCGCTTGGACCTGACCGTTGTCGTCACATGAATGGCCCGCGCCGCCGGGCAGTTCTTGCCCGGGGCGAGCGTCACGCGGACCTGGCCGCCGTCCGTCGCTGCGTCGCCGACGCGGCCGTCGAGCGAGAAGCGCGTGGAGCCCTTCGCGGTGAAGGCGAGGTGTCGCAGGTCGAGTGCGTGCGTCACGTCGAACGTGAAGATCGGCCCCCAGGGGCCGGTGAACGTCGACTCGTCACCCTCGCTGACCGCTTCGAACCGCCCCGCGCAGCTCCAGTCGCCGACCTTGCGGATGTCGCCGCTGCTGTCAATGGTGACCTCCTTCGCCTTGCTGGCGGTGACGCGGTCGGCGCCGCTCGGCGTGCCGTCGGGGCCGCGCGTCGCGTGACGCGCGCAGACGTAGTCGCTCGGCGTGGCGTTCCAGCTCGACGGGGTCGGGCGGACATCGTTGGCGTCCCGGGAGTTGTCGAGCTCGCTGGGACGGGTGAACTCCAGCGACAGCACCGGCGCGGCGCTCACCGTGAAATTTATGTCCGACGCGGGCGCGCCCGTGAGGTCGCACACCGTCGAGCTCATCGCCTGCGCGTTGGTCAGCGCGAGCGCATGGATCGAGTACGCGCCGAAGCCCCGGAAGGGCAACTGCCCGAGAGCCTCGACCTGGCCGCCGGCGGAGACGCCGAAGCAGCCGCCGGGGTAGCGCAACGCATCGGACGCCGTCGCGTGGTCGGGGACATGGGTGACGGTGACCGCTCGGCCCGGTCTCTTGCCGAGCGGGTCGGTGTCGACGAGGATCCCGACCTCCGGGTCCTGGATGTCGACGACCGCGCCGGACAGCGGCTGCCATGGGCCGTCGGTCCCCGGCAGGTAGGCCCGCCACATGAGCTGCGGCGGCCCGAACGCCTGCGCCACCACTGGCGCCGCGATGACGATCGCGGCGACCAGCAGCGGCAACAGGCGCAACGCCATGGGGCGATGCTAGGGCACCCGGACCAGTGCGGGCTTGGTCAGGCCGAGGACGTTGCCGTGCGCGTCGAGCGCTCGGAGCGTCACGCGGTAGCGACCGGCCGTCAGGCGCCGGCCGTTGACCTTGAGGTCCCACTTCAGGCCGAGCGTGCTGCGAGGGTGCGCGCCCAGCGGCACGCGGCCGATGTGCGTCGCCCCGTGGCGACCGAGCCGGTCGACGATGATGCCGACTCGGTGGCCCTGGCGCAGCCGGGCGATGATCTCGGCGACCTTGTGGTTGATGCGGACGTCGAGATCGCACTGGTAGAACAGCACGCAGTTCGGGCCCCCGGTCAGAGCCTGGGAGGACAGGCGCTGCGGGCGGCCGGCCGCGGTGAACGTGTCGAACGCCGCGTTGACGTCACCCGGCGCGCACGCCGAGCCGTCCTGGGTGAACGGGTCAGCCGTGCAGCTCGACGACAGCGCGACGCGCGCGTCGATCAGCGACAGCGGGCCGTGCGGGCCGCGCAACGCGGTCGGCCGGATCCCGCCCGGAGTGTCCGTCACGAACGTGCCGCTGGGGTCGAAGTGCCCGACCACACCGCGCTGGTCGTTGCCGTGGGTGTCGATCCACGAGATGTACGGCGTGTTGCCGAAGAAGGTGATGTCGGGCGTGCCCGCATCCTCATCCGGCCCCGAGATGGGGTTGCCGCCGTTGAACAGCACGAAGTGCGTGCCGTCGACCAGCCGCGACACGAAGATCGCGTGGTGGCCGCCGACGTCCTCCGACCACACCGTCCACGGCACGGTCGGCTGCCCGGGGGTCAGCGTTCCGGCCGCGACGCGCGGATCCTCGGCGTCGTTGGTCGCCACCTTGTTCAGCGAGCAGGCATCCTCGGCCGCGGTCGACGCGGCGCACGAACCGAACTGGTTGGCGGCGGTCGTGTCGAGCGTGTTGATCGTGGTGGCGGTGCCGTTGCCGACGGCCTTCCAGTTGAAGCCGCCATCGGCCGTCGGGTCCTTGACGATCCGCGCGGCGAAGACCTGCTCGTTGTCGCGCAGGCCGATGTTCGACTTGTCCTTCTCGTACCAGACGGTCCAGGCGACGCTGTCGCCGGCGCCCGTGAACGCGATGTCGGGCTCGACGCCGTTGCGGCTCGGGTCCACGTTGAGCGTCGGGTCGCCGGTGCTCGACGAGCCGGCGTTCTCAGCCAGTCGGTCGAGGCCGACCTGCTGCCAGCAGAACAAACTCACGCTCGCCGCGTCGGACGGCTTGAAGCCGGTGCACGGCGTCTTCGGGGCGGCCTGCTTGACGCCCTTGGAGACGAAGATCTGGCTGTGGTTGCCGGAGCCCGCGACGTTGCCGTCCTGCTCCTCCCACGCCACCCACGGCACGGGGTCGGCGCCCGGCACCGCGGCGCCGCCGGCGACCGACGGGTTCTCGGCCTCCTTGTCGGTGTGGATGTTCAGCGACGGAGCGCCGGAGCCGCGGTCCTGGCCCTCGGGCTGCCACGTGTTGGCCGCGGCGACGAAGCGGCTGGCGAAGATCTGCTTCTCGCCGCCGAGCGCGGCATTGGGCTCGGCCCACGCGTCCCACGGGACCGTGCGCCCGGCGCCGGCGAAGTCGATCGACGGAGCTTCAGCCTCGGCGTTGGGGTCGATGTTGAGCGACTGGCCCTGGGTGACCCACTGGCCGCCCTTGAACGCCCGCACGAAGATACGCTGGGCGCCGCCGGCCTGCTGCTCGAACGTCGCCCACGGCACGCGCGGGCCACCGGCGGCGAGCGAGCCGCCGACGACGTCGGAGGCTCCGGCGTTCTGGTTGGGATCGATTCCGGCGACCGGGTCGTTGTTGACCTGAGAGCCGTCGGCCGGGAGCCCGATCACCGCGCCGGCCGTTCCGGCCGCAACCAGCACGGTGGCCATGCTTGCCAGCGTGGCTTTCTTCAAGATTCCTGCTGTCCTCATCGGACACTCCTTGTTCGCGTGGGGCAGCGCCTTCGAACGAAGGCCCGCTGCTATCGAGACGCGAACGCGCAGATCCGATTCGCACGGACCGTTCCATAAACCGGTGGGCGTCAGGCCAGGCCGGCAGCGCGGCGGGCGGTCTCGACCGCCGGGCGCACGGGGCACTTCGCGTGATGGTCGTTGACGAGCCCGCACGCCTCCATCAGCGCGTAAAGCGTCGTCGGGCCGACGAAGCGAAAGTCGCGGCGCTTGAGCTCGCGCGCCAGCGCCTTGCTCTCGGGCGTCTGCGCCGGCACGTCGGACCAGCCGGCCGGCACGCGGTCCTGCCCCGGTGGGGCGTGGTCGCGGATCAGCTGGTCGAGCGTCCGGCCGGAGTCGCGCAACGCGACGGTCGCGCGGGCGTTGGCCAGCGTCGCCTCGATCTTCGCGCGGTTGCGGATGATCGCCTCGTCGGCGAGCAGCCGAGCGACGTCAGCGTCGCCGAATCGGGCGACCACGTCGGGATCGAAGCCGGCGAACGCGGCCCGGAAGCCCTCGCGCTTGCGCAGGATGATCCGCCACGACAGGCCCGACTGGAACGCCTCGAGGCTCATCCGTTCGAACAGCCCGCGCTCGGTCAGCACCGGAAAGCCCCACTCCTCATCGTGGTAGCGCTCCATCTGCGGATCGCCGTCTCCGAAGCAACGCATAGGCCGCGACCCTACCTTTGCGATCCTTTGGGCGATGGAACTCGGGCGCTTTGGGATCTGGACGACGTATCGCCACATCGGCGCCGACAACGCCGCCGACGCCGCGCGGCTGGTGGCGGAGCTCGGCTACGGCACGTTCTGGCTCGGCGGGTCGCCGCGGCTGACCGAGACGCGCGCGCTGCTTCAGGCGACCGATGAGCTCACGGTCGCGACGGGGATCGTCAACGTCTGGGCCTACGAGCCGGGTCAGCTGGCCGCCGAACACGCCGAGCTGGCACGCGACTTCCCGGGCCGCCTGCTGCTGGGGATCGGCGTCGGCCATCCAGAGGCGACGAGCGAGTACACCGCGCCACTGACCAAGATGCGCACGTTCCTCGATGGGCTGGACGCGGCGCCCGAGCCGGTCGCGCGCGACGAGCGCTGCCTCGCCGCGTTGGCCCCGAAGATGCTGGCCCTGAGCGGTGAACGGGCCATCGGCGCGATCCCGTACTTCACGGTCGTCGAGCACACCCGCTTTGCCCGCGAGCACGCCGGTCCCGACGCGCTCGTCGCGCCCGAGATGGCCTGCGTCGTCGACGAGGACCCGCAGGCGGCGCGCGAGAAGGCTCGCGACTACGCGCGGCTCTACCTCGGCCTGCGCAACTACACGAACAACCTGATGCGCTTCGGCTTCACGCCGGACGACATCGCCGACGGCGGCTCGGACCGCCTCATCGACGCCGTGATCCCACACGGATCGCCGGACCAGATCGCCGCCGTCGCCCGCGCGCACCTCGACGCCGGCGCCGACCACGTCTGCGTCCAGCCGGTCGGCGTCCCGGGCGTCCCGCGCGACGAGTGGGCCGCGCTCGCCGCGGCGCTCATGTCGGGCTGATCAGACCCCCCAGACGGACACGACGGTGCGGATGCCGAACCGGTAGACACGCAGCCGCCACGCGATCCGGCGGCCGGCGCGGACCGGGTCGCAGACGAGCCGCCCATCGAGGAGGCCCAGGGCGGCGACGGGCTCACCGTTGAGTTGCGCCACGAGGACGGGCGCGTCGGGCGCATCGGCGTTGGTGAGGGACGCCAGGCGGCCGACGGCCGGGGTCCCGTGGGGGAAGGCGGAGATCGTGAGGCTCATGCCCTGGCATACGGGCGCGACGCCGGTCCGATTGCGCTGCGGCGCGAGGTTGGCGGCTAACCGACGCGGCCACGGCGGTCAGCCGCCATCGCTATTCGTCGCGTGCGCCCGGGTGCCCGTCGCCGGGCCAGGGGGCGAGCACGAGCAGCACCCGGGCGTCGCTGACCGCCCGCAGTGCATGACGCTCGCCCGGCTCGAACACGGCGGCGAGCCCGGGGCCTCCGGTCGTGCCGGCGAGATCGACCTCCCCGTCGATGACGACGACGTAGGCGCGCTCGTGAACCTGATGCTCCTGGAGCTCCTCCCCGGCCGGCAGCGCGATCAGGATCGATCGCGCCTCGCCCCGCGCGGAGTGCAGGATCTTCGGGTAGTGGGGCTCGAGCTTGACGGTACGCAGATCCCAGTTCTCCATGCCGAGCAGAGTAGCCAGCGCGACTAGCATCCGCTGCGTGGAACTGCGGTCGTCAGGCGAGGGTCCGCCGCTGAGCGTGCGCGTCGGCGTCGGACTCGGTCCGAGTTCGGGCGACCCGCTGGGCGACGGGACGTTCTGGGAGATCGTGCAGACGCTCGAAGACGTCGGCTACGACTCGCTGTGGCTGAGCGACAGCGCAACCCGCGGCCGGCTCGCGCCGTTGCCGGCCCTGGCCGCCGTCGCCGCCCGCACGCAACGACTCAAGCTCGGGATCAACGTACTCGTGTTGCCCTCGCGCAACCCGGTGCTCGTCGCCCACGAGCTGGCCACGGTCGACGTGCTGTCCGGCGGGCGGCTGCTGCCGGCCGGCGGCCTGGGTATCGAGCAGCCGCGCGAGCTGGAGGCGATGGGCGTCGCGCGCGGAGAGCGGGCCGCGCGGCTGGAGGAGTCGGTGGCGATCATCAAGGCGCTGTGGACCGGCGCGCCGGTGACGATCCACGGGCGCTTCTGGTCGCTCACCGACGTGACGCTGTCGCCGACGCCGCACCGCACCAAGCTCGAGCTGTGGCTCGGCGGGCGGGCACCGGCGGCGCTGGCGCGCATCGGACGGATCGCCGACGGCTGGCTCGGCTCGTTCGTCGGCCCCGACGAGTTCGGCGACAAGGTCGAGCTGATCCGCGACGCAGCGTCGCAGGCGGGGCGCACGATCGACGACGACCACTACGGGACGACGATCTTCAGCGCGCCGTCGGCGGACGAGATCCCGGCGGCGGCCGCGCGGCTGCTCGATGGTCGCCGGCCCGAGCTGGCGCGCGACGACCACCTGGCCTGCGGCGCACCGCAGACGCGCGAACTGCTGGAACGCTTCATCGCCCGCGGGGCGACGAAGTTCGTGCTGATCCCGCTCGCCCGCGAGCCGTCGGCGTGGCTGCGCGAGCTCTACCCACGCGTTGTCGCCCCGCTCGAAGCGGCGGGCGCGTTCGCCGTCAGCGGCGGACGCTGATCTTCTTCGCTGCCGAGCCGTAGACGACGACGAGCTTGACGCTGTGGTGCGGGCGCACGCCTCGCAGCGCCTGGGCCGGCAGGCTGAGGCGGACGACCTTGTTCTTCCCGGCCGCGATCGAGTACTTCAGTGCGCGCCCCTTGCGCTTCTTGGTCGAGCGCAGCAGCACCGAGCCCGCACACTTCTGATTGCTGGCGCCGGTGCATGCGAGCTTCAGCAGCACGCGCCCGTGGTTGAGGCGCGGCTTGGACAGCGAGATGGTCAGCTTCGCCGCGCGGCCACCGGCCGGGCCGACGTGCGAGATCGGGCCGATCGGATCGACCGGGACGGTCTGCGGCGGCGGCAGCGACGGGGTCGTGATCTGGAACGTCACGCTCAGGCTCGTGCCGGTGTTCCCGGCGGAGTCCGGCTGCGAGGCCTGCGCCGTGTAGGTGCCGGGCGCGAGCGCCGAGCCGGGGCGGACCGAGTACGCGCCGCTGGCGGCGTCGCGCGTGGCGGTCAGCGTCGCGACGAGCGGCGCGGCCACGTTGGACCCCGCGTACAGGCGGATCGTCACCGTATCGCCGTCGCCGTTGCCCGTCCCGGCCTGGCCCGACAGCTGCGGCGCCGTGTCGGTCGTGCTGGGGCCGGCGGGACCGGCGAGCGACACGAGCGGCGCGGTCGAGTCTTCGCGGTAGGAGACCGGATCAGAGCAGGCCGACACGTTGCCGGCGGCGTCGGTCGCCTGGGCGCGCAGAGCGGTCGTCGTATCGGCGAGAACCGTCACGCCGATGCCCGGCGTGGCGAACGCGGCCGCGGTGCCGCTGCCCAGAACGGTGCCGCTGCAGTCGGGCGTCGCGTACAGCCTGACCGTCGAGCCGGCCTCGGCCGTGCCGCTGACCGCCGGTGCGGTGCTCGCCGAGGGCGACACGGGCGACACCGACAGACCGGTCGGGGCGACGGGCGCGGTCGAGTCCTCGACATAGGTCACGCCGGACGAACAGGGGGAGACGTTGGCGGCCGGGTCGGTGGCGCGCGCGTAGACGGTCGTCGAAGTGTCGTCGGCGACGGAGATCGCGATGCCCGGCGCCGCGAAGTTCGCCGCCGAGTCGGTCGCGATCGGCGAGCCGGTGCAGTCGACCGTCGTGTACAGCCGCACCGTCGAGCCGGCCTCGGCCGTGCCGCTGACCTTCGGCGAGTTGTTGTTGGCCGGCGACGCCGGGCTGAGCGCCAGGCCGGTCGGCTTGGCCGATGTCGAGTCCTCGACGTACGTCGCGCCGGCCGAGCAGGCCGACGTATTGCCCGCGGCGTCGGTCGCCGTCGCCGAGAAGGTCGTCGTCGTGTCGTCGCCGACGCTCTGCGTGAGGCCCGAGCCGAACGCGCTGGCACCGCCGGTCGTGGCGGCCGTCCCACTGCAGTCGGATGTTGCGTACACGCGCACGGCCGAGCCCGCCTCGGCGGTGCCGCTGAGCTTGGGTGAGTTGTTGTTGGCCGGCCCGGCCGGGGTGAGCGACAGCGCGCTCGGCGCGGCCGGCGCGGTCTGGTCCTCGACGTAGGTCAGCGCGGTTGAGCAGGCCGACGTGTTGCCGGCGGCGTCGGTCGCGGTCGCCGACAGGTGGTTGGTCGTGTCGTCGCTGACCGTCACCGTGAGCCCCGTCGCGAACGCGGCCGCGCCGCCGGTCGTCAGGGCGGTGCCGTTGCAGGTCGAGCTCTTGTAGATCCGTACGGTCGAGCCGGCCTCGGCGGTGCCGCTGATCGACGGCGTGTCGTCGTTGGACGGCGACGCGGGGGACGCGCTGAGTCCGCCCGGAGCGGCGGGCGCGACGGAGTCCTCGAGGTAGGCGATCGAGCTGCTGCACGGCGACACGTTGCCGGCGGCGTCGGTCGCCGTCGCCGACAGGTCGGTCGTCGTGTTGTGGGTCAGCGTGACCGAGAAGCCTGCCCCGCCGAACGTCGCGGCGGCGCCGGTCGCGATCGGCGATCCGGTGCAGGTGGCGCTTGCGTAGAGCTTGACCGTCGAGCCGGTCTCGGCGGTGCCGGTGATCGCCGGCGTGTCGTTGTTGGACGGCGAGCCCGGTGACGAATCCAGGCCGGACGGCGCCACGGGCGCTGTCGAGTCCTCGACGTACGTCGCGCCGGCCGAGCACGGTGAGACGTTGCCGGCAGCGTCGGTCGCCGTCGCCTTGAAGGTCGTCGTCGTGTTGTCGGTCACCGTCTGCGTCGCGCCGCTGGCGAATGCCGCCGCGCTGACCGTCGCGACCGCGCCGCCGGTGCAGCTCCCGCCCGTGTAGATGCGAACGGTCGAGCCGGCCTCGGCGCTGCCGCTGAGCTTGGGCGCGTTGTTGTTGGCCGGACTGGCGGGGGTCAGCGTCAGCGCGCTGGGGGCGACCGGCGGGTTGGAGTCCTCGACGTAGGTCAGCGGCGACGAGCACGGCGATGTGTTGCCGGCGATGTCGGTCGCGTTGGCCGTGATCTGGGTCGTCGCGTTGTCGGTCACCGAGACGGTGAGGCCGGGCGTGGCGAACGCGGTGGCGCCGCCCGCCCCGATCGGCGATCCGCCGCAGCTCGCGCTGGCGAACAGCTTGACCGTCGTGCCCGGATCGGAGGTGCCGGTAATCGTCGGCGTGTCGTCGTTGGACGGCGATGACGGCGTGATCGACAACGCGCTCGGGGTGGCCGGCGCGATCGAGTCCTCGACGTAGCTGACGGCCGACGAGCACGGCGAGACGTTGCCGGCGGGGTCGGTTGCCGTCGCCCGAAATGACGTGGTCGAGTTGGCGGTCACGGTGGGGGTCAGCCCGACCGCGAACGCCGCCGCGCCGCCGCTCGCGGCAACCGTGCCGGTGCAGTCGACGGTCGTGTAGAGCTTGACCGTGGAGCCGGCCTCGGCCGTGCCGCTGATCGACGGCGCCGTGGTGTTGCCTGGGGAGCCCGGTGAGACCGCGAGCCCGGTCGGGGCGACGGGGGCGATCAGGTCCTGGACGAAGTTCAGCGCGGACGAGCACCCCGACGTGTTGCCGGCGGGGTCGGTGGTGGTCGCTGAGAAGACGCTCGTCACGTTGTCCGGCACGCTGATCGAGAACCCCGGCGACGCGAACGAGCCGGCGGTGTCGGAAGCGATCGGCGCGCCGTTGCAGGTGCCGTTGAAGTACAGGTGGACGCTCGAGCCGGCCTCGGCGGTGCCGATGACCTTCGTGATGTCCTGGTTGGACGGTGAAGTGGGGTTGGAGGCCAGACCGGTGGGGGCCGACGGGGCGGCGGTGTCGAGCGTGTAGGAGACGCCGGTCGAGCACGGCGACTGCAGCAGCGAGACGTCGGTCGTCTGCGCGTAGATCGTGTAGTTGGCGTCGGGGCCGAGCGACGAGACGGTGATCCCGGGCGACGCGAACGCCGATGCGCTGCCGCTGCCGATCACAGACCCCGAGCAATCGGACTTGGTGTACAGCTTGACCGTTCCGGCCGCCGAGGTCCCGGTGATGACCGGAGTCGGGTTGTTCGACGGCGAGTGCGGCGACGTCGCCAGGCCGGTCGGGGCCGGAGGCAGGGCGTACGCAGGCGCGGCGCACGCGGAAAACGCGAGCACGGCGAAGATTGCAGCGAATTGGGGGCGCAAGCGGGCCACCACCCCGTAGTAATCGACCCCAGAGCGCTCGACCTTACCTTTGGACGTCTGCTGCCAACTAGGGTTGGACGCGTGAACTACGACGAGGCCGCCCGAGACGCGTTCCTGCGCGAGAACGGCGACGAGCTGTACGCCGAGCTGACGGACGGTTACGCGCGCGCCCTTCGTGTCGGGGAACTGCTCGACTTGGTCGCGCACCGCGTCCCCGGTCTGGCGCCGAGCGCGGACGAGCTGGCCGCCGAACGGGAACGGACGCTGCCCGATCAGCACGGCGTCGAGATCGCCCAGGGTCAGGTGCTGACCCACTTCCTGTCCTCGCCGCGCACGGGCGCGCATCTGGTGTGGGCGATGCTCCAGCCAACGGCGCGGGCACTGGAGCTGCTCGACGAGTTCGTGTCGAGCGACGAGATCGACCTATCGACCGTGCACCTGCGCCGCGAGGGCCGCGCCGCGATGCTGGAGCTGCGCAACCCGCGCCACCTCAACGCCGAGGACGACCTGACCCTGGAGGCGACCGAGATCGCGGTCGACCTCGCGTTGCTGCACCCCGACGTCGAGGTCGGCGTCTTCCGCGGTGGCGTCGTCGAGCACGAGCGCTACGCCGGGCGGCGTATCTTCGGCGCCGGGCTCAACCTCACGCGCCTGTACATGGGCCTGATCCCGTATCGCTTCTTCGTCGATCGCGACATGGGCTACGTCAACAAGCTGTACCGCGGGCTGAGCGGGTCCGAGCATCGCCCCGCCGAGCCCGAGCGCACGACCGAGAAGCCGTGGATCGCCGCCGTCGAGACGTTCGCGATCGGCGGCGCGTGCCAGCTGCTGCACGTCATGGACCACGTCATCGCGCAGCGCGGCACTCGGATGTTCCTGCCCGCACGGCGCGAGGGGATCATCCCCGGGGCCTCCAACCTGCGCCTCGCGCGCAGCACGGGCGACCGGCTCGCGCGCCGGGCGATCATGTCGGGGCTCGAGTTCGTCGCCGGCGAGCCTGACGGTGACCGACTGTGCGACGACGTCGTCGAGGCCGGCGAGGTCGACGCGGCGATCACCGTGGCGATCGAGCGGCTGACCGACTCGGGGCTCGTCAACGCCGCTGCCAACCGGCGCATGCTGCGGGTCGCCGCCGAGCCGCTGGATCTGTTTCGCAGCTACATGGCCGCCTTCTGCGTCGACCAGGCTCGCCTCCAGCAGAGCCCCGCCCTGATCGCCAACCTCGAGCAGCACTGGAACGCCCATGAGCGCCGGCTCTGACGAGCTCGCCGCGCTCCAGCTCGGCCGCCTGCGCGCGACCGTCGACCGCCTGCTGACGGCGGTCGCGCCGATGCGCGATCGTCTCCACGCCGCGGGCATCCGCGACGCCCGCGAGATCGGCTCGCTCGACGACCTGGCGCGGCTGCCGTTCGCCACCAAGGCCGACCTGCGCGACCACTACCCGTTCGGGCTGCTCGCCGTCGGTCGCGAGCGCCTCGCGCGCATCCACGCGTCGAGTGGAACGAGCGGCAAGCCGACCGTCGTCGCCTACACAGCGGCCGATCTGGAGATGTGGGCCGACGTGATGGCGCGCAGCCTGGAGATCGCCGGGGTGCGCGCGGGGATGCTCGTCCACAACGCCAACGGCTACGGCCTGTTCACCGGCGGGCTGGGCTTTCACCAGGGCGCCGAGCGGCTCGGCGCGGCCGTCGTCCCGGTGTCGGCCGGGTTCACCGCGCGCCAGGCGATGCTGCTGGTCGATCTGCGCAGTCAGGTGCTCGTCGCCACGCCCTCCTACGCGCTGACGATCGCCCAGGCGCTGCGCGACGCCGGGGCGACCCCCGGCGAGCTCGGGCTCGAGCTCGGCCTGTTCGGCGGCGAGCCGTGGACCGAGGCGATGCGCGCGGCGCTCGACGAGCAGCTCGGGATCGTGTCGGTCAACTTCTACGGGCTGTCGGAGATCGTCGGCCCCGGGGTGGCGGTCGAGTGCCATGAGGTCCGCGACGGGCTGCACATCCACGACGACCACTTCCTGGCCGAGGTCGTCGACCCCGAGACCGGCGAGCCTCTGCCACCGGGCAGCGAGGGCGAGCTCGTGTTCACGACGCTGACCAAGGAGGCGCTGCCGATGCTGCGCTACCGCACCGGCGACATCGCCTCGCTGATGACCCAGCCGTGCCCGTGCGGGCGCGAGCTGCGGCGGATGACGCCCGTCCGCGGGCGCCGCGACGACATGCTGATCATCCGCGGGGTCAACCTCTACCCGTCGACCATCGAGCATGTGCTCGTCGGCGTGCCCGGCGTCAGCGCGCACTACGAGCTCGTCGTCCGGCGGCCGGGGACGATGGACGAGCTGATCGTGCGCTGCGAGCCCGACTCGGCCGGCGGGGAGAGCGACGATGCGCTGGCGCGGCGGGTCGGACACGAGCTACGCGAGGCGACCGGGCTGAGCGCGGCGGTCGAGGTTCACCTGCCGGGCAGCCTGACCCGCAGCGAGGGCAAAGCCCAGCGGGTCCGCGACGAGCGCGCGCTGTAGGCTCGCGGGCTGGCCACCACATCACGACCAAGGAGACCCCGATGAACCAGTACGTGATCCTTCGGCGTAGCGGTTGGCGTTCGCCCGCAGACCTGCAGGAGGCGGCGGGACGCTCGACCCGCGTCGGCGACGAGGAGATGCCCGACGAGGTGCGCTGGATTCGCAGCTACGTTCTCGAGGAGGACGGCGGCTCGGTTGGGACCGTCTGCATCTACGAAGCGACGAGTCCCGAGGCCCTGCTCAAGCACGCGTCGCTGGCCGATCTCCCGGCCGACGAGGTCATCCCCGTGGCCGACACCGTCATCGTGCGGCCGGACCCCGTCGCCGCCGCCTGAGTCAGTCGCCGTCGATGTAGCGCCGGAAGCCCTTCACGGGCGCCGTGAATCCCCGGCGCGCGTAGAACGTGTGAGCCTGCGCGTGGGCCTCGTGTGACAGCAGCTGGACCTTGTAGCAGCCTGCCTCACGGGCCAGCGACACCGCCGCCTCGAGCATCGCATCGCCGATGCCGAGGCCGCGGTGCGCCGTGTCGACGACGAAGTTCTCGAGGCCGGCCCACGGGCGCGCGCCGCGAGTGAGATTCGTGATGACGAACAGATCGAGCGTGCCGACCAGCGCCTCGCCTCGCTGGGCGACGAGCACCATCCGCCACGGCGAGCGCAGGATCTCGGCAAACGCCGCGTCGGTGTGTCGGTCGGGCGGCGGCGAGTGGTCGTGCAGCTGGTCGAGGAGCGCGACGATCGCCTTGAGCTCGCTCGCGCGGGCGCTGCGCAGCTGCAGCCCATCGGGCAGCGAGACGGCGAAGTCGCCCGGCAGCTGTGGCACGGTCAGTAGATCTGCGGGACGAACGTCTGGTCGGACACCGGCGGGCGCACGTAGCCGTCGTCGGGCTGGCGCGGCGGCAGCTCGATCGGGGGCGGCGTGACGTTGTCGTAGGGGATCATCGACAGCAGGTGGACGATGCAGTTCAGCCGCGCGCGGCGCTTGTCGTCGGACGGCACGACGTACCACGGCGCCTGCTTGAGGTCGGTGTGGCGGAACATCTCGTCCTTGGCACGCGAGTACTCGACCCAGCGCGTGCGCGCCTCGAGGTCCATGGGGCTGAGCTTCCAGCGCCGCAGCGGGTCGTGCGCGCGGGCGGCGAAGCGCCGCTCCTGCTCCTCGTCGGAGACCGAGAACCAGTACTTGATCAGGATGATCCCCGAGTGCACGAGCATCCGCTCGAACTCAGGGCATGAGCGCATGAACTCCTCGTGCTCCTCGTCGGTGCAGAAGCCCATGACCCGTTCGACGCCGGCGCGGTTGTACCAGGAGCGATCGAACAGAACCATCTCGCCGGCCGACGGAAGGTGGGTCACGTAGCGCTGGAAGTACCACTGCGTCTTCTCGCGCTCGGTCGGCGTGTCGAGCGCGACGACACGGCAGAAGCGCGGGTTCAGCCGCTCGGTGATGCGTTTGATCGTCCCGCCCTTGCCCGCGGCATCACGGCCCTCGAACACGACCACAACCCGCTGGCCATTCGCGCGCAGGGAGCGCTGCTGGATCGCCAGCTCGGTCTGCAGGCGCCGCAGCTCCTCATCGAACTCCTTGCGCTTCATCGCTGCCACGGGCGGGAGGCTAGCGCTGCGTGCAACGGGGGCCGTGACGGCCCCCGTTGCACCATTGGGCTAGCGCATGTCCTGCAGCGACCGCGTGTAGAACGTCGGCGCCTGGCCGACGCCCTTCCAGAACGCGAGCCGGTAGCCGGCGAACGCGACCGCCTCGACCTGCGGCTTGCGGTCGAAGTGACCGATCTGGACCGACGAGATCGGCGCGGGGTTGCTGGTCGAGCGCATCGTCACAAGCGGCCCGCGGCCACCGGAGCTGTAGCTCCAGCCGCCCGACGTCGTGACGCCGATGTCGTCGCGGCCGTCGCCGTTGAAGTCGGCGACCACGGCGCCCTGCAGCGTGCTCGCGAGCTTGCTGTTGAAGCGGGTCCAGCCGCCGGTGCTGCCGCTCGACAGTGACCACCCGCCGCCTTCGACCGCGGCGACGTCGGTGCCCTTGACGTTGTCGAAGTCACCGAACGCCAGCGACGTGACCGGGAAGCTCGACGTCTGGGTCGTCGTCCACGTGCGAGTCTTGCCGTACCACACGTACCACTGGCCGT
Source organism: uncultured Actinomycetes bacterium (assembly GCA_963766605.1). Classification (GTDB taxonomy): domain Bacteria; phylum Actinomycetota; class Thermoleophilia; order Solirubrobacterales; family Solirubrobacteraceae; genus AC-49. The sequence continues at coordinate 495,283 of CAVYAT010000001.1, read as the reverse complement.
TGCGCGTGTAGAACATGTCGGTCTTGCCGTCGCCGTCGAAGTCGCCGAAGCGCAGCTGGCCGATCGGGACCGGCAGCGTCGTCAGCGGCTTGAGCGCCACGGTCCCGCCGCTCAGGTAGCCGAGGTTGCCGGCGCTGTCGCGGTACAGGACGTCGGTCTTGCCGTCGTTGTCGATGTCGGCGAACGCGAGGTCACGCGTGCGCTTCGTCGACTCGTGCAGCTGCTGCCACGGCATCAAGCCGCCCTTGGAGTACCACCACGAGGTGCCGTTGGCCACGAAGATGTCGGTCTGGCCGTCGCCGTCGAAGTCGCCCGAGGCGATCTCGGTCGAGTAGTTGACGTCGGCGGTGTTGCCGCTCTTGTGGAAGTTGAATGCGCCCTCGTCCTCGCCGATCCCGAGGCCCGAGAGGCCACCGGTGGTCAGCGCGACGGCGGCGTCGAGGTCATCGGCCTCGAACACGTTGTCGTGGAAGAACATGCCCATCGTCGGGCGCCCGCGGAGCATCAGCACCGGGCGGGTCTTGACGACGTAGTAGCTCTGCGCGCCCTCGACCGCGTTGAACGAGATGTCGAAGTACGTGCCGGCCATACCGCCGTAGCCGCCCGAGCCGACGCCGTGGACGTCGAAGTGCTGGTTGTAGTAGTTGCCCTGCTTGGTCCCGCCGTGCAGCACGTAGTTGAAGCGGGCGACGTAGCCGCTGTAGGCCTTGCCGCTCGCGGCGACAGCGTGGCGGTTGTTGTCGAACAGGTTGTCCTGTGCGGTGGCGTAGGAGCCGCCGCCGACGACGAAGCCGTAGCCGCCGCCGTCCATGACGTTGTCGTGCATGTAGTTGTTCTTGACCATCACCAGCGACGCGTCGGCCGGCTGGGGCTTGACCCACGACGGGTCCCAGTCCTTGAGGTCCTTGACCTGGTGCGTGCCGAGCACGTTGACCGCGCCGCCGCTGAACAGGTTGAACTCGTTGTCGTCGATCAGCACGCGACGGCCGGTCTGGTTGTCGAAGTCCTCGACGACCGAGATCGCGTTGACGTAGGGCGTGTGGTTGGCGTGGTCGGAGACCGGCTTGGGACCGAGGAAGTGGATCCCGTTGATGTGCACGTCGTTGCCGACGACGTCGAACATCGACGCCTCGTCGGCCTTGTCACTGCGGTACAGCGTCGGGCGACTGCCGAGATTGCCGCGCTCGCCGACGATCTCGACGCCGGACTTCACCTGTAGGTCGGGGTAGGGGGTCATGTCCCAGAACACGTCGCGCGGGATCACGATCCGCCCGCTGTAGCTGGAGCTGAGCGTCGCGGCGAGATCGGCCGGCGAGCAGACGCGGACCCCGGTGGCGATGACGCCGGTCAGGGCCGGCGAGGCGACGACCGCACGGGCGGCCGGTTTGAGGATCAGGCCCTGGCAGGCCTGGCCGGCGGGAACCGCGGCCGATGCGGTCGCGCTCGCCAGGAGCGCGATCGCCAGGGCAAAAGGGAGTGAGAGACGACGGAGAGAAGGCATGCCCGCAAGCTTGCGGACCATCGGGCGCCCGCTCTGTCGCGTGCGCGACAGAGCGGGCGTTCCGCCGGTGACGTCAGCAGCCGAGGTCGGCGCCGCGCTCGGCGACGTGCCGCGTGGGGTGAAGCTTGAGCGTGCGGTGGTGCGCGACGTCGCCGATCTCGATCTCGACGTCGTAGGCGCGGCCGACGCGCAGCTGCTTCGTCACGTAGGCGACGTAGCACGGGTGGCCGGCTGCGCCGCGGACCGTGCCCAGCGACGAGCTCGCGCTCCCGACGCCGGCGTGACCCTTGAGCGTGCCGCCGTTGCGACCCCGCCCGAGGCGGTGGTCGGTACGGAACACGACCGCGCTCGTGCCGTGGTTGATCTCCGGAGCCGTGACGAGCTCGGCCTGCAGCAGCCTGGGCTGTGCGGTCGGCGCGTCGTCGGAGGCCAGAGCGCCGGTCGTGGTGGTCATGGCGGCGACCGCGAGGGCCGCGGCCGCGGAGAGGAGAACCGCTGGTGTCTTTTTCTGCATGGCTCTCCAACGCCCGGAACCCGGGGCCGCGTAACGGCCCCGGGTTCGAACGCTGACGTGGCGTTGTCGAGCGGCGACGAAGGCCAACGGGGGGGTGTTGCCCGTTTGACGGCGCCCGACCGGGGAAGGCCCAGGGTGCACCATCGACCCCCCAAAGGAGAGACGAGGATGCACATCACCAAACGCAGGGGCCTCACGCTGCTCGTCGTGGCGGCGCTGGCCGGCTCGGCCACGACCGCGATCAGTGCGTCGGGCCACGGCAACGGGAACCGCGGCCACGATCGCGGCCGACATCGCGCCCCGATCGTCTTCAGGCACCACGCGACGCCGCTGCTCGTGACGACGGTGGCGCCCAGTAACCCCGCCGATCCGAAGATTGACGGGGTTGCGCCCGGCAGCGCCCCGTGGAAGCTGAAGTTCGGCGCCGCGACGATCCTGGCCAACGGCCGCGTGGTCGTCGCCCTCAAGGGCCTGTTGATCACGGGGACGAACACCCCCAACGACAACACGGTCGGTCCGGTGACCGCCGTCGATGCCGCGCTCTATTGCGGCAACGCCACGACGGCCGCGGCGACGACCCCGTCGGTGCCGCTGTCGGCGAAGGGCAACGCCCTGATCAACGCCAAGGTCGTGCTGCCGGCCAAGTGCCTGGCCCCGACCGTGCTGGTCAACCCGACGGTCAACGGCGCCGCCGTCCCGGGCGCGTACATCGCGGCCAGCGGCTTCGGCGCGTAGCCGCCGACTCGCTAGGCGAGCGCGAGGCCCGAGCCGACCCAGTCGCTCGGGCCTCGCGCGCCCCGCGGGGCGAAGAAGTATCCGCCACCCACCGGCGTGATGTAGTCGGTCATCGGCTCGCCGGCCAGGCGCTTCTGGACGACCTCGAACTGGTCCTGGATGCTGCGGTTGAAGGCGTTGAAGATCAGCCCGTCGTCGAGCTGGCCGGCCGGGTCGACGCCGCGGTGGTAGTTGAACCCGCGGCGCAGGATGCGCTGCGGCTCCGTCTTCGGCGTACGCGGGTTGGCGAGCCGGATGTGGGCGTCGAGCGGGATCCGATCCCCCTTGGGGTCCTGTTCGTAGTGGGGGTTCTCGAACTCCGACGTGCCCCCGAGCGGCGCGCCACTGTCGCGGAAGCGGCCGATCATGTTCTCCTGCTCGCGCAGGCCGACGCGGTCCCAGAACTCGACGTGCTGGCGGATCACGCGCACGACGTGGAACGTCCCGCCGGCCGCCCACCCGGCGCTCGGCGGCAGCCACAGCAGCCGGTCGCGCAGCGCTCCCTTCGGGTTGGCGGTCCCGTCGCGGAAGCCGAACAGGTTGCGCCGGGCGCTGCGGTCGGTCGGCCCGCGCTGTGCGCTGAGGAAGCCGTCGAGCGTCCAGCGCACGGCGAGCGAGCCCCGCAGAGGACGCATCAGCTCGCGAAACGCGTGCAGCACCGTGTCGCGCTGGTTGGCGTCGAGCGTCACGAGAACGTCGCCGTGGGTGCGGTCGGGGTCGATGTCGTCGCCCGCGAAATACGGCATCGTCTCGAGGCCCGCCGGGCGCTTGGCCGCCAGCCCGAAGCGGCCGTCGAACAGCGACGCGCCGAACGCGATCGTCACCGTCAGCGCGTCCGGCGCGACGGTCGTCCCCAGCGTGCCCGAGTCGGGCGGCGGGTCGTCGCGGTCGCGCTGGCCGAACGCGTAGCCGGTGGTCAGCGAGCGGGCCTGGGCGCTGAGCTGCGTCAGCGCCTCGAGCAGGGCGGCGCGGTTGGGCGCGATCGCGTCGAGCGCCACGAGCGTCGCATGCTCGCCCTGAGGAGAGACGATCCCGCCCTGGTGGGCGCCGTCGAACGGGACATGCTCGCGCAGCGCGGCGCGCTCGGGGCCGGCCGCGCTGTCGCCGCCCGAGGCGAGGTCGGCGGCGCCGAGGCCAGCGGCGGCGCCGGCGAGGGCAGAGCGGCGCAGGAAGCTGCGGCGGTCGAGGCTCACGGGCGGATCCGCGGAATCGGGGGCGGAAGCGTGGTCTCGAGCTCCCCGGGGATGCCGGCCAGCGCCTCGAGCGTCGCACCGAGCCGGCCGTCGAGCCGCTCGCTCTCGGCCCGCGACAGCTGCGAGACCGGCGGGTAGTGGCCGCCGTGGGCGTGGCGGATCGCCGCGAGCGTCGCGCCGAGACGGTGAAGCCAGTAGTGCGACTGGGTCGGCGCGTCGCCGCGCCCGGCGAGCAGCGGCGCGAGCGTCGCCAGCACGACGCGCGTCGCGGCGAGGCCGTCGGCGGTCGCCCGGACACCGGAGCCGCTCGGCGTCGGCAGCGTGAGGCGGTCGCGCTGGACGTCCTCGAGGATCTCGTGCGCGCGCGTCGCGTAGGTCAGCGGGTCGATCGGCGCGCGGGCGAGGACTGGGCGCAGCCGCGCGACGTCGTGCTGCAGCCGACGCGAGTCGACGGCCAGCGACGCCGGCGCCGCGCTACCCCACAGGCCCCGCTCGATCTTCGGCAGTGCGCCGCGGAACCCGTCGATCCGGTCGCCGAGCGGGCCGAGCGCGCCGTAGGCGGCGCCGATCCGGTTCATCGACGAGTCGGCCCGTTGCCACGCGGCCCGGGCGCCGGCGCGGTCGTTGGCGTGCAGGACGCGGGTGAGCGCCCGGACGCCGGCGGCGAGCGTCGTCACCTGGCGCCGCGCGTAGGCGCGATAGCGCGCGATCGGCGCGTTGAAGCTGCTCACCGGCAGCGGCGCAAGCTCGCCGCTGGCGCCGGCGGCGAGGTCGGCGACCTCCTGCGGCGATCGCGTGCTGTCGAACACCTTGCCCGGCCGCGCCGGGGCCGACGACGGCGCAGGCGCGGCGCCCGGACCGACGATGTGGGGTGGCGCACTGCTGCCCCCGCCCTGAATCAGCGCGACGACCGCCAGCGTCGCCCCGACGGTGGCGAGAACGAACGCGACCGCGCCCGTACGGCGGCGAAGGGTCACCGAATGCACCCGGGCGATGGTAGGGGTTGGGCCCCGCCCGGGCGACGGATAGGGTTGCGGCCATGCGCATCTCGCCCCGGGTCCTGACCGCCACGATTCTCGCCACGGCTGCCGCGCTGTTCGGCATCCTGGCGCTGGCGCAGGGGAGCGGCCCGGGGTCACCGACCACGCAGATCCAGCACGTGGTCGTCATCTTCGACGAGAACGAGTCGTTCGATCACTACTTCGGGACGTACCCCAACGCGACCAACCCGCCGGGGGAGCCGAGCTTCACGAAGGCCGCTGGCACACCGACGCCGGTCAACCTGCAGAACCCGGCCGACCTGATCACGACCAACCCCAACAGCGGCACTCCCGCGCGTTTGGACCGTTCCGCCGCAGTCACATGTGACCAGAACCACAACTACGCCAACGAGGAGCGCGCGTTCGACAACGGGCTGATGGACAAGTTCGTCGAGAACACCCAGGGCGGTGGCTGCACCAGCCCGACGCTGGTCATGGACTACTACGACGGCAACACCGTCACCGCGCTGTGGAACATCGCCCAGCACGGCACGCTCAGCGACAACTTCTTCGGGACGACGTTCGGGCCCTCGACGCCGGGGGCGATCAACCTGGTGTCCGGCAACACCAGCGGCGCCACGCCGCTCAGCGTGACCGGAGACAACACCGGCACGCTGATCGGCGACCCCGATCCGGCCGGCGACGACTGTGGCGCCGGCTCGGCGACGATGGGCGCGGCGAACAACATCGGCAAGGAGATGAGCGACGCCAGCATGACCTGGGGCTGGTTCCAGGGCGGCTTCAAGCCGACGTCGGTCGACGGCACCGGCAAGGCCACGTGCGGATCGATCCACGCCAACGCCGCGGGTGCCACGGTGGCCGACTACTCGGCCCACCACGAGCCGTTCCAGTACTACAGCTCGACCGCCAACCCGCACCACCTGCCGCCGACCTCGGTCGCCGCGATCGGCACCAACGACCAGGCCAACCACCAGTACGACCTCAGCGACTTCGACGCCGAGGTCAAGACCGGCAACCTGCCGCAGGTCTCGTTCCTCAAGGCCGCCGAGTTCGAGGACGCCCATCCGGGCTACTCGGGCCCGATCGACGAGCAGCGCTGGATCGCCCGTGTCCTCGACGAGGTCCAGCAGTCGCCGGACTGGGCGTCGACCGCGGTGATCATCACCTACGACGACTCCGACGGCTGGTACGACCACGTCCCGTCGACGATCGTCAACCACTCCAACGCCGCCTCGGACGACACGATCTGCACGGGGGCGCCGGATCTCGGTACGGCGAAGGATCGCTGTGGGCACGGCCCGCGCCTTCCGTTGCTGCTGTTCTCGCCCTACGTGAAGGAGAACGTCATCGACCACGCCGCGCTGGACCAGACTTCGATCCTGCGGTTCATCGAGGACAACTGGGGCCTGGCGCGGATCGGCAACAACTCCTACGACGCGTCGGCCGGCGACATGATGGGGCTGTTCGACTTTGTCGACGCGCCGCACACGACGCCGGTCTATCTGGACCCGACGACCGGCGAGGTCATCGGCTCGCCGCCGGCGAACCTCGTCTCCTCGCCGGGCTCCGCGCCGCCGGCCACGACGACGACCACGACGACGGTCATACCGCCTCCGTCGGGTCCCACCACGACGACGACGACGTCGACGACGCCCAAGCCGCCGGCCAAGAAGCCCGTCAAGTTCAGCCCCAAGGTGTCGGTCAGCTTCAAGAAGAGCTCCAAGAGCGTGAAGCTCACGTTCAAGATCACCGGGCTGAGCACGAAGTCCGGCAAGATCACCGTCTCGATCAAGCTGACCAAGAGCCGCAAGACGATCGCCAGCGGCCACGGCACCGTGCACTCCGGGAAGCTGACGGTGACGCTGAAGTCCAAGCACGCCCTGAAGAAGGGCACCTACACGCTGACCACGACGGTCACGCAGGCCCACAAGTCCAAGAAGTTCACCAAGACGCTGCGCCTGCGCTGACGCAGGTCTGACCGCAGCGGTTTTGTCCGCAATGTGCGGACTCCTTGGCGACGGCGAAACACGACCTTGACACGCCCGTGGGGCGGCGCTAGGTTCGCGTATGCAAAACGACTGATCGGTTTCCCAAAGCCGATCCTTGCAACGAGGACGAGAGCCCGCATGCACAACGCGATGAACAGCCCCGTGTCTCCCTCCCCCCGGGTCGCGTCGCGGTGGCGGGCCCTCCTGACCGCCACCGGGGCCGGCGTGGTCATCGTGGCCATATCGGCCTGCGGTGGCGGTGGCTCCTCGAACTCGTCGAGCTCGGGCACGTCGTCGAAGGTCAACACCGGCTCGACCGTGAGCTCCGGGAGCGCGGCCGTCGTCAGCGGCCCCGGCGGGACCGTCAAGATCCGCTCCGTCGATGACCTCGACACCTTCGATCCGGCGAAGACCGGTGCCGAGAACATGTCGGTCCAGGCGCTCGAGCTGGCCTACGATCGGCTCGTCTACCAGACTCCGGACGGCAAGATCAAGCCCTATCTCGCGAGCTCGTGGACGACGACGCCGGAGTCCGCGACGTTCGTCATCCGCAAGGGCGTGACGTGCAGCGACGGTACCCCGATGACCCCGAAGGTCGTCGCCGAGTCGCTGCGCTACGCGCTGTCGGAGAAGACGGCGAGTCCGTACCTCGGCTACGCGGTCGGCGGCGGCAAGCTCAAGAGCGTCACCACGAACTCGGCAGACAACTCCGTGACCGTGACCCTGACCAAGCCCTACAACGCGCTGGTGCAGTCGCTGGGGACCCCGTTCCCCGCCGCGATCATCTGCCCGGCCGGCCTCAAGGATCCCAAGGCGCTCGGGGCGGCGCCGCAGGGCAGCGGCCCGTACACGCTCGACAAGGCGGCCAGTCAGCGCGGCAGCACGTACGTGTTCAAGCTGCGCCCGGGCTACAACTGGGGCCCGGTCGGATGGACCGCCAAGCAGGCCGGCGCCCCGCAGGAGCTCAACTTCCGCGTCGTGACCGACGAGACCACGGCCGCCAACCTCCTGACGACCGGCGAGGTGAACATCGCGCCGATCGCCGGAATCAGCGAGCAGCGGGTTCGTGCCAACCCGAGCAACTACGACTTCACCTACGAGTCGTTGCAGGCGGGGAGCTGGGGCTCGCTGTTCAACATGACGTCCGGCCTCCCGGGCGCCGATCCGGCGGTCCGCCATGCCGCGTTCCTGGCGCTCGACAGCAACTCGATGACGAAGGCCGCGTTCTCGGACCTGGGCGTTCCGCTCAACACGATGGTCACGCCCAACATGCAGTGCTACAACAAGGCGCTGAGCAAGTACGCGGTGCCGTTCGACGTCGCGCAGGCCAAGGCCGTCCTCGAGAAGGACGGCTACAAGCCCGGCAGCGATGGGACGATGAGCAAGAACGGCAAGCCGCTGAAGCTGCGGATCGTGATGTGGAACACGACAAACCAGCTCGGCGACTTCATCCAGCAGGAGCTGCAGAAGGCCGGCATCGCATCGACGGTCAAGAACACGGATATCAACACGTGGATCGACGCGCTGTTTACGACCAAGGCCTACGACTTCACCGTCTATTCCTACTACTCGGCGTTCCCGAACCCGGTCATCATTCCGGCCCAGGACGCGTCGCTGAGCATCAAGGACCCGACGTACTTCAAGCTCAGCGACGAAGCCGAGGCGACGCCCGGGAGCGGGGCCTGCGCCGCCTGGGACAAGGCGATGACGCGCGCGCAGACGGCGTACATCGTCAAGCCGATGGGGGTCGCCAAGAACGCCTGGTTCGGCAAGGGCTGGAAGTTCGCTGCGCCGACCAACGTGCTGATCGACCCATTCACGATCCAGCAGACCCAGAAGTAGGGACGTGGCCGGTCGGAGGCTCGCCATTGTGAGCGCCGAGGCCCAGCCCGCAGGCCCCGCGGTGCAGCCGGCGCGCTCGCGCGCCGGCTCGTCCCTGCTGCGCTTCTCCGCCCGTCGCCTCGGCGCGCTGCTGATCGTGCTGTGGCTCGTCGAGATCGCGACGTTCCTGATGGTCCGCGTGATGCCGGGCGATCCGGCGCGCCAGGTGCTCGGCCCACGCGCCTCCGACCAGGCGGTCGCAGGCCTGCGCCACCAACTCGGGCTCGACGCGCCGTTCCTGTCGCAGTACTGGCACTACACGACACACGCGCTGCGGCTCGACTTCGGCGACTCGTTCTACAGCCACCTGAGCGTCGCCTCGGAGCTCCAGACGCGGGTCGGCAATGAGCTCAAGCTCGTCGGCCTGGCGATCGCGATCATCCTGGTCTGCGGGATCGGGCTCGGGATGATCGGCGGCGCACTGACCGCCAACGGCCGCCATCCGCACGTCGAGCGCGTCTTCGTGTTCTTCACCGGCCTGTTCGGATCGGTGCCCGGCTACGTGATGGCGACGCTGCTGGCGCTCGTGTTCGCGGTGACGCTGAAGTGGTTTCCGGTCGCCGGCAACACACCGGCCAACGCGGTCGTGCTGCCCGCGCTGGCGATCGCGATCCCGCAGGTGGCGCTGCTGGCGCGGATCGTGCGCGTCGAGACGCTCAACGTCCTCGGGCAGAACTACGTGCGCGGCGCCCGCAGCAAGCGGTTGAGCACGTTCGCGATCTATCGCCGCTACGTGCTGCCCAACGTGTCGACGGCGGCGCTGACGCTGAGCGGCACGATCTTCGCCCAGACGATCGGCAGCGCGATCATCGTCGAGAGCGTGTTCGCGTGGAACGGGCTGGGGCTGCTGCTCACCCAGTCGGTGCTGCGACTCGACTACCCGGTCGTCCAGGGGGCCGCCCTGCTGTTGGCGGTGATGGTCGTCGTCATCAATGCGGTCGTCGATCTCGGCGTCTCGGTCGTCGACCCGCGGTCGGCCGCCCAGCGGGGGCTGGAGATCTGATGGCCGCGACGACGACAACGCCTGCCGCTCCGGCCCGCGTCCGGCATCCGGCGGCGCGCGCGTTCTTCACCGCGCCCGGTGGAATCGTTGGGCTGACGATCGTGCTCGCGCTGGTCGTCCTGGCGATCGTCGGCCCCACCATCTGGGGGCCCGCCGCGCACAAGACCGACCTGTCGATCGCCTACCAGTCGAGCTCGGCCGCGCACCCGCTCGGGACCGACAGCCTCGGGCGCGACATCCTCGCCCGCACCCTCACCGCGACACGCCTGACCCTGCTGCTCGGCCTCGCGGCGGCCGCCATCTCGATGACGCTCGGGTTCGCCCTGGGCACGACGATCGCGGCCCTCGCGCCACGCGCGCGCGGCTTCGGTCGCCGTGCGATCGAAGTCTTCATGAGCTTCCCGCCGATCCTCCTGGCGCTGTTCTTGGTCACGATCATCGGCACCGGCGCGACCGGTGCGGTGATCGCGATCGGGATCGGCGCCGCGCCGGCGTTCGCGCGCCTGTCCGAGAACTGCGCGACCTCGGTCAGCTCGAAGGAGTTCGTGGCCAGCGCGAAGGTGTCGGGCGTCGGGCGCCCGCGGATCATCGGGCGCTACCTGCTGCCGAACATGTCCGAGCCGCTGGTGCTCGCCGGGCTGGCGTATTTCGCCGGGGCGATCATCGACATCTCGGGGCTGGACTTCCTCGGGGTCGGCGTCCAGACGCCGTCGTTCGATTGGGGAACCGAGCTGACGACCGGCGTGCAGGCGATCTACACGACGCCGTGGGCGGCCGTCGCTCCGGCCGCCGCCATCACGATCACCGGGATCGCGATCGTCTATCTCGGCGAAGCGACCGCGCGGTCGCTGAACCCGCGCCTCTGGCGTGCGGGCAAGCGCGGGGACTCGAGGCGCGCGGCCGCCGCCGCCGCGGCGCCGGTGACCGGCGGCGGCCCCGCCGGCGGGGGCGACGACGACGTGGTGCTGCGGGTCGACGCGCTCGACGTCGTCGTGCCCGGCCCCGACGGGCCGCGCAGGCTCGTGCGTGACGTTTCGCTGACCCTACGTCCCGGCGAGGCGCTCGGGATCGTCGGGGAGACCGGCAGCGGCAAGACCCTGACCGCGCTGTCGCTGGCCGGGCTCGTGCCCCACCCGCTCGAGGCTCACGCCGACTGCATCGAGCTCGGCGGGATCGACCCACGGTCGCTGACCAAGCGCCAGGCGGCGCGGCTCTACGGCACCTACATCGCGATGATCTTCCAGGACCCGACCTCCTCGATGAACCCGAGCGCCCGGGTCGGCGCGCAGCTCGTCGACGGGGCGCGCCGGCACCGCTCGCTGAGCCGCAAGGCGGCGCGGGCTGAGGCACAGGATCGCCTGGCCGAGGTCCGCATCGGCGACGGCGAGCGAGCACTCAAGCGCTACCCCTACCAGTTCTCCGGCGGGATGCAGCAGCGCCTCATGATCGCGATGGGGCTGATGGCGCGCCCGCGCGTCCTGATCGCCGACGAGCCGACGACGGCGCTCGATGTGACCGTCCAGGCGCAGGTGCTCGACGTGCTGAAGGACGTCAAGGCTCGCGAGGGCATGGCGATCGTCCTCATCTCCCACAACCTCGGAGTCGTCAACCAGCTGTGCGACCGGATCGTCGTCATGTACCACGGCGCGATCGTCGAGGAGGGTCGACGCGAGCGGCTGCTCGGCAATCCGCGCCACCCCTACACGCAGGGCCTGATGAACTCGATCCTCGAGCTGAGCCCCGACGGCAGCCGCACTGAGGTCACGGGCATCCGCGGCCGTCCGCCGGCGCCAGGGGAGGAGCCGCCGGGCTGCCCGTTCGCCGACCGCTGCCCGATCGCGTTCGACCGCTGCCGGCATGAGCGCCCACCGCTCGCCGATCTCGGCGACGGCGACCGGGTCGCGTGCTTCGCCGCCACAGACGGGTTGTCGGAGGCTGCCGCGTGAGCCTGCTCGCGGTCGAGCAGCTTCAGGTCCGCTACGGGCGTGGCTCGCGCGGGCTCGTCGCCGTCGACGACGTCTCATTCGCCGTCGCGGCCGGGGAGTCGCTCGGCATCGTGGGGGAGTCAGGCGCCGGCAAGTCGACGATTGCGCGCGCGATCGCACAGATCGCTCCGACTTCGGGCGGGACGATCACGCTCGACGGGCGCGACGTGACCAACGCGACCGGCGCGTCGCTACGCCACGTCCGCGCGTGCGCGCAGATGGTGTTCCAAGACCCGTTTTCGACCCTGCATCCGCGCCAGACCATCGGCGTCACGCTGCGCGAGGCGGTGCGGCTGCGGGAGCGCCGCGAGGCCGGACTTCCGGACGAGGGCCGCGACGACGACGACCGACCGACCAGCGGCGACCACGCCGTGGCCGAGCTGCTGGACCAGGTCACGCTCGGGAGCGCGATGGCCGATCGCTATCCGCACGAGCTGAGCGGCGGCCAGCTGCAGCGGGTGGGGATCGCCCGCGCCCTCGCGGGGCGTCCGCGGCTCCTGATCCTCGACGAGGTCACCTCGGCGCTCGACGTCTCGGTCCAGGCCGCGGTGCTCAACCTGCTGCGCGAGCTGCGTGAGTCGCTCGGCCTCACCTACCTGTGCATCTCGCACGACCTGGCGGTGATCGGCTACCTGTGCGAAGAGGTCATGGTCATGTACCTGGGCCAGGCCGTCGAGCGCGCATCGTGGGGGCAGCTCGTCCGAACGCCTCGGCACCCGTACTCGCGCACGTTGCTGGACTCGATCCCGCGGGTGCACGGCGACCCGGTGTCGGCGCCGGTCGCCGGTAGCGTGCCGGACGCTCGCAACCCGCCGCCGGGCTGCCGATTCCACCCGCGGTGCCCGGCCGGGCCGGCGTACCTCGCGAGCCGCACACGTTGCATCGCCGAGGACCCGCAGGCGGCGATGCCCGACTCGGGGCGGGCGTTCGCTTGCCACTTCCCGCTGCCAGCCGACGACGCGCCCGCCGCGGCGGAGTCGTCGGCGACCGCGATCTGACCGTGAACGCCGGCGCGTCAGTCCTGCACGAACGCGACGGCGTCGATCTCGATCTGCGCGCCGACGAGCAGGCCTGCGACCTGCACCGTGGCGCTCGCGGGAAGGGTGTCGCCGAACACCTCCGAGCGCACCTGTGCGTATTCGCCGTACGCGTCGAGCGACGTCATGAACGCCGTGATTCGCACGACATCGGACATGCCCGCCCCCGCCTTCGCCAGCGCGCGTTCGATGTTGGCGAACGTCGCTCGCGCTTCGGCGCCCATCCCGCCGGCCACGACCTTGGCGTCATCGCCGAATCCGACGTTGCCGGAGATGTGGATTGTCCGTCCGGGGCCGCTCGTGACGACGGCGTCGCTGAAGCCGCTCGGGGGGTCAGTGGGGATGCGTTGGATGGACACGGGGTGCCTCCGATGGGGGGAAATCGATCAGTTGGTATGCAAACTACAGGGCGGGCTTGACGCTCGCGAACGACGCCCATAGGATGCATACCAAATGATCGGTATCAAAACGATCGAGGCGCGCTACCGGGCCCGCACGCCGCTCAGCGAGCGCACGATGGAGCGCGCGTCGCACAGCATGGTCCGTGGTCTGACGCGGTCGCTGAGCTGGTTCGCTCCGTATCCGGTCGTGTTCGAGCGCGGCTCGGGTGCGGTCCTCACCGACGTCGACGGCCATGAGTACGTCGACCTGTTCGGCAACGGCCTGAGCGTGATCCACGGCCACGCCCACCCGCCGATCGTCGAGGCGCTGAGCGCCGCCCTGCAGCGCGGAACCGCCTGGCCCGGTGCTTCGGACGCACAGATCGAGTTCGCGGAGCTGCTGTGCGCGCGCATCGGCGCCGACGCCGTGCGCTTCGCCAACACCGGCACGGAGGCGACGATGCTCGGCGTGAAGCTCGCGCGCAGCGTCACCGGCCGGCCGGTGATCATCAAGGGCTGGCACGCCTACCACGGCTCCTACGACGATCTCGAGGCCGGCCTCCAGGGGCAGGCCGAGGTTCCGGGCCGCGTCGCGCTGGCCGAGTTCGGCGACCTCGACTCCTACGCCGCCGCCCTGCACCGCAACGCCGGCCAGGTCGCCGCCATCATCGTCGAGCCCGTGCAGTACACGGGCCTGGTCACGACCCCGCCACCGGGCTTCCTGTCCGCGTTGCGCGATCTCTCGCGCGAGGCGGGCGTGCTGTTCGTGCTCGACGACTGCTTGATGTTCCGGCTCGCCGAGGGCGGCTCCGCCGAGCGGTTCGGGATCGACGCCGACATCACATGCCTCGGGAAGTGGATCGGAGGCGGTCTGCCGGTCGGGGCGGTGCTCGCGTCGTCCGAGTTGATGTCCGTGTTCGACCCGCTCGGCCCCGCGCCGCAGTACCACGGCGGCTCGTTCAACGGCAACCTGCTTGGCTCGGTCGCCGGGCGGATCGCCGTCGAACGCCTGACCGCCGCGGAGATCGACCGCATCGATGGCCTCGCCGACGCGATGCGCGCCGAGATCGAGTCCGCCGCGCGCGACGCTGAGCTGCCGGTGCGCACAGCCGGCGTCGGCTCGGCATTCGGGCTCTACGTGCTCGACGGGCCGGACGGCGAGGTCGACCATGACGCATCGGCGCTGCTGCACCTCGCTGCGGTCACCCACGGCGTCTACTACGGCAGCGGCGGCGAGTTCGGCCTGACGACGGCGATGGACGACGCCCTGACCGAGCGCGCCCTTTCGGGGCTGCGCGCGGCGATCACCGATGTGGCGGCGCAGCGCGTGACACTGTCGCGATGAGCGCAGACCGCGACCTCAAGGTCACGTGCGACGTCGGCGGCACGTTCACCGATGTCGTCGTCTCCGGCGGGGGCGCCGTCCACATCGGCAAGTCGCTGACCACGCCGCATGACCTGATCGCCGGCCTGCGTTCGGCGCTGGAGGGCGCGGCGACGGCGATGGGCACCGACCTCGAGGGCGTCCTCGGGCGCACCGCGCTGTTCGTGTACTCCACGACGCAGGCCACCAACGCGATCCTCCAGGGCACCACCGCCCGCACGGCGCTCCTGTGCACCGAGGGCTTTCCCGACGTGCTGGTACGGCGCGAGGGTGGATCGATGCATCCGTATGACTTCACGCGCCCGTACCCCGAGCCGTACATCCCGCGGCGCCTGACGTTCGAGATCCGTGAGCGGATCGGCGCCGACGGCGAAGTCGTCACGCCGCTCGACGAGGACCACGCGCGCGGCGTGCTGGCGGGCGTCGGCGCGCTCGACGTCGAGGCGGTGGCGATCGCGCTGCTGTGGTCGGTTGCCAACGGTGAACACGAGGACCGGTTGGCGATCCTGTGCAGCGAACTGCTGCCGGGGGTTGCGGTGACATGCTCGCACGCACTCAACCCGGTGCTTCGCGAGTATCGGCGCACGTCGTGCGCGGCGATCGACGCGTCGCTCAAGCCGTTGATGCAACGCCACCTGCGCGGCGTCGAGGAAGGTCTGCGCGACGCGGGCCTGAAGGGCCGACTCGTCGCGGCGACGTCGATGGGCGGCGTGCTGCCGATCGAGCACCTCGCGCAGCGCCCGATCTACGCCGCCAAATCCGGCCCGTCGCTGGCCCCGATCGGCGCGCGCCTCTACGCTCGCCGCGAGTTCGGCGCCGATGACGCCGTCGTCTGCGACACCGGCGGGACGAGCTTCGACGTCAGCCTCGTGCGCGAGGGCAGCCCCGTCTTCACGCGCGAGACGTGGCTCGGCGAGCCGTTCGTCGGCCACCACACCGGGCTGGCGTCGGTCGACGTCCGCTCGATCGGATCGGGCGGCGGGTCGATCGCGTGGATCGACGGTGGCGGGCTGCTGCGCGTCGGTCCCGACAGCGCGGGTGCTGACCCGGGTCCCGCGTGCTACGGGCGCGGCGGCACGCAGCCGACCGTCACCGACGCTGCGTGCGTGCTCGGCTATCTGGACCCCGAGCGGTTCCTCGGCGGCGCGATGCCGCTCGAGGAGGACGCCGCGCACGCCGCGCTCACGACCCTCGGTGAGCGCCTCGGCCTCGGCGTCCAGGAGGCGGCCGACGCGGTTCTGACGCTGGCCGGTGAGCACATGGTCGGGGCGATCCGCGAGATCACGATCAACCAGGGCGTCGACCCGCGTGACCTGGCGATCGTCGCCGGCGGCGGCGCGGCGGGCCTGAACATCGCCGCCATCGCTCGCGCGCTGGAGTGCCGGCGCGTTCTGATCCCAAGGACGGCGGGCGCGTTGAGCGCGTTCGGCGGCCAGTATTCCGACATCGTCTACGAGGCGGGCTCCAGCCTCCAGACCGACTCCGCCGACTACGACTATGCGGCGCTGCGCGCCGCGTTCGACGCGATCGACACCCGGCTCGAGGTGTTCGAGCGCAGCCTCCCCTCCGGCCTGGAGAGCGTGCACCGGGAGCGCTTCCTCGAGGCGCGCTACGCCCACCAGGCCTGGACGATCGAGCTGCCGCTCGCCGACCGCGACGTCTCCGAGCTCGGCGATCCACAGCGCATCGCTCACGCCTTCCACGGGCTGCACCAGCGGCTCTTCGCGACCTCGGACCCGGGCGAGGTCGTCGAGATCCTTCAGTGCCGAGGGCGGACCGTCGCGCGGCCGTTCACTCCGCTCCTGGGGCAGATCGCGGGCGCCGGCGCGGCCGCCAAGCCGCGCATGCGGCGCGCGTTCTTCACCGACACCGGCGAGGTCGACGTACGGGTGCTCGACGGCGGTTCGCTCGCTGCCGGCACCGAGATCGCCGGACCGCTGCTCGTCACCGAGCCGACGACGACAGTCGTCGTGCCGCCGGGCGTTCGGTTGCGCACGACCGATCTCGGAAGTTACGTCCTGGAGCTGCCGGGATGACGGAGCTCGGCGGCGTCCTGACCGCGGTCCTGGCCAACCGCTTTGACGTGATCGTCCGCGAGATGACGAACACGCTGTTCCGCACCGGGCGCAGCGCGGTGCTCAACATGGCGCGCGACTTCTCGTGCTGCATCGTCACCGCCGACGATCAGATGCTGACCGCGGCCGAAGGCCTTCAGGCCCACGTGCTCGGCGCCGGCCTGCAGACGCGCTCGATGCGCGAGTTGCACCCCGACCTGAGGGCGGGAGACGCCTTCCTGCACAACGACCCGCAGAGCGGCAACACGCATCCAGCCGATCACACGCTGCTGGCGCCGGTGTTCATCGGCGGCCGCCATGTGTTCACGGTCTCGGCCAAGGCCCACCAGGCCGACTGCGGCAACTCTCAGCCGACGACCTACATGTCCTATGCGCGCGACGTCTACGAAGAGGGCGCCCTGATCTTCCCGTGCGTGCGGATCCAGCGCGATCACGCGGACGTGCCGGACATCGTGCGCATGTGCCGCGCCCGGATCCGGGTCCCGGAGATGTGGTACGGCGACTACCTTGCAGCGCTCGGAGCGATCCGGATCGGTGAGCGCCGGCTCCACGAACTGGCCGAGCGCTACGGCCTCGAGACGCTCGAGCAGTTCGTGGGCGAGTGGTTCGACTACTCCGAGCGGCGCATGACCGAGGCGATCCGCGAGCTGCCGTCGCGGAAGCTGAGCGTGGCTGGTTGCCACGACCCGCTCGACGGTCACCCGGACGGGATCCCGGTGCGGGTGGGCGTCGACATCGACGGCGAGGCCGGCCGGGTGACGGTCGATCTGACCGACAACGACGACTGCTTGGCGCTGGGGCTGAACGTCTCGGAGGCGTGCGCGCGCGCCGGCGCGCTGATCGCCGTGTTCAACTGCCTGCCCGAGGACGTCCCCCACAACGCGGGCAGTTTCCGTCGCGTCGACGTCCGGATCCGCCCCGGCTCGCTGGCCGGCGGGCTGACGCCGCCGCATTCGGCGTCGGTTGCGACCACCAACGTGCTCAACCGCCTGATCAACGCGATCCAGGCCGGCTTCGCCGACCTCGGGCCGGGGCACGGGCTGGCTGAAGGCGCGGGAGCGTGTGGTCCAGGATTCGCCGTCATCTCCGGCGTCGACCCGCGCACCGGGCGGGCGTACGTCAACCAGCTCGTGATCGGCAACAACGGCGGCCCGGCGTCGCCGGAGTGCGACGGCTGGGTGACGTACGCGATGCCCGACTGCGCAAAGACGATCTACATCGACAGCATCGAGGTGCTCGAGCAGAAGTACCCAATCCGGTTCGGTGCACTGCGCCTGCTGCCGGACACAGGTGGCGCCGGCCGTTTCCGCGGCGGCCCGGCGAGCGAGATCGTGTTCGGTCCGTCGCGCGGGACGATGCAGGCGTTCTACTTCGCGGACTTCGGCGAGCACCCCCCCGCGGGCGTGCGCGGCGGGCAGCCGGGTTCGCTGGCGCGCGTCGAGCGGATCGCGGCCGACGGCTCGGCCGAGCCCAAGTCGGTGATCGGCGATGTCGAGCTCGAGCCGGGCGAGTATGTGCGCGGCCTGGAAGCCGGGGGCGGGGGCTACGGAGACCCGCTCGACCGCCCGTCCGAGGCGGTGCTGACCGACGTGCTCGAGGGTTGGGTCAGCGCTGCGGCAGCGACCGAGCTGTACGGCGTGGTGCTGACGCCCGACGACGGGGTCGGCCCGCGGGTCGACGAGGTCGCGACGCGGGAGCTGCGCGATGGCCGTCGCTGACCCGGTCGTCATCAGTTGCGCGGTCGCCGGTTCGATCGTCACCGGTAACCCCAATCAGCCGCGAACGCGCGACGACGTGATCGAAGAGACGCTCGCGGCCGCGCAGGCGGGGGCCGCGATCGTCCACGTCCACGCGCGGGCGCCGCACGGCGGCGTCTCGCACGACCCGCACGATTTCGTCGCGATCCGCGAGGCGGTACGGGCCGAGGACCGCGACGTGATCCTCAACTTCACGACCGGTGGCTCGCTCGGCATGGGGCCCGAGGAGCGCCGCCGCTCGCTCGAGGCCGGACCCGAGATTGCGTCGCTGAACTGCGGAACCCTGAACTTCGGGCCCGACGGCGCCGTCTTCCTCAACCCGCCCGACCTGATCGCCGACCTTGCCGCCGAGATGCAGACCCGCGGCATCGTCCCCGAGTACGAATGCTTCGATTTCGGCATGGCGGTGACCGCTGCGCGCATGGCCCGCGCGCGCGAGGGTGCGCCGGGGACGATGCACCTCGTACTCGGCGTCATCGGCGGCGCGCCGTCGAACGTCGACGCGGTGACGACGTTCACGCGCATGGTCCCCGACCGCGTACCGTGGATGGTGACCGCGATCGGCCGCCACAACTTCCCGATCATGGCGGTCACGATCGCCCTCGGTGGTCACGTTCGCACCGGCCTTGAGGACGTCGTCTACACCGCGCCGGGGCAGTATGCCGGGGGCAACGCGGAGCTTGTGGAGCGCTCGGTGCGGCTGTGCGAGGCGATCGGTCGTCCGGTCGCCAATCCGGCCCAGGCGCGCGAGTTGTTCGGCGTCGGGGCTCCGCCACCGCCTGTTCTACAGTTGCCCGACGAAGCGGTCTGAGCAAGCCGGAGGGACGTATGCCAAAGCTCGGAATGGGTCCGATCAGGAGAGAGCAGATCTGCCGCGCGGCCGCCGCGGTGATCTCCGAGCGCGGATTCGACGGCACCACGATGCGGATGGTGGCCGAGGAGGCCGGCGTCAGCACCGGGATGCTCAACCACTATTTCTCCAATCGGATGGAGATGCTCGAGGAGACGCTGCTGTTCGTCTCCACGCGCCAGCAGGCGCGCGAGAGCGCGGCGATCGAGGGGCTTGAGCCCGGCGTCGCGCGTCTGCGCGCGCTCGTCCACAGCGTGCTCCCGACCGACCGGGAGAGCATGGAGGCATGGCGGGTGTGGATCGCCGCCCACGGCGCGTCCGTACCGCTGCCCCACCTGCGCGGCGTCATGACGGCCCGCAACGACCTGTGGTTCGAGATCCTTGAGCGTGGCCTCGAAGGGGTCGTCCCAACCGGCTCGCCAGACGCCATTCCGTACTCCTGGCAGTTCGACGCGATGCTTCAGGGGCTCGTGATCTTCGCGATCACCACCGAGGGCAACCTGAGTCTCGACGCGATCGAGGAGGCGATGCTCGCCCGCGCGAACGAGCATGCGTACATGCTCAACGGCGCGGCCGCGTAGCGCTCCGCCGCGCTCGAACACGCGTCCGGGTGGGCCCGTCGCGCTTGGGGCCCGCTCGATCGGGCACGATGCACGTCACGTGCGTCGTGTCCGCCCCGCCGCGTCGCTTGTCCTCGTCGCGCTCGCCGCTGCGGCAACGCCGGCGTTCGCCGCCGCGGTCCGAGCGCCGGCGGCGCCCACCCACGTCCGCGCGACCGCCAGCGGCACCACGATCGTCGTCCGCTGGCAGCGCCCGTCCCACCACGGCCTTCGGATTCGCCTGACCGTCGCCGGCCACACGCTGCACCCCAAGGCGAGCGCGACGAGCGCGCGCGTCGCTCACCTGCGCACCGGTCACACGTACACGATCCTCGTGCGCGTGTGCAGCGCCCATCGCTGCTCGACGGCACGCCGCGCCCGCGTCCGCATCCCGGCCGGGAAGCAGACCTCCGGTAGCACCGGCTCGACCACGCCCACGGCCACCACCAACAACCCGGCGGCCATCAACCCGGCGACCGGCACGCCGGCGGCCCCCGGCACCGGCCCGCAGATCGCCGGCTGCCCGATCTTCCCCGACGACAACCCGTGGAATGAGGACATCTCCAAGCTGCCCGTCGACCCCCGGTCGGCCACGTGGCTCGGTGGCCTTCCCGGCAACCTGCACCCCGATTTCGGCTCGGGCCAGTACGGCGACTACGGGATCCCGTTCACCGTCGTCCCGGCCGACCAGGCGATGGTCCCGATCGCGTTCGGCCAGCCCGACGACGAGGACGACCTCGGGCCGTACCCGATCCCGGCCAACGCGCGCATCGAGGGCGGCGCGGCGAGCGACGGCGACCGCCATGTGCTCGTGCTCCAGCAGGGCTCGTGCATGCTCTACGAGCTCGACAACGCGGCGCCGGCCGACAGCGGACCGGGCTGGACGGCCGACTTCGGGGCGAAGTTCGATCTGCGCTCTGACGCCCTGCGCCCCGACGGCTGGACCAGTGCCGACGCCGCCGGCCTGCCGATCCTCGCCGGGCTCGCGCGCGCCGACGAGGCGAACGCCGCGGCGATCCACCACGCGTTGCGCTTCACCGTCGCGCACACGCAGCGCGGCTACGTCTACCCGGCGCGCCATTTCGCCTCCAAGACCAGCGACGCTTCGCTGCCGCCGATGGGCATGCGCGTGCGGCTGAAGGCGAGCTTCGACACCTCGGGCTACCACGGCCAGGCGCTGGCGATCCTCAACGCGCTCAAGACCTACGGCATGATCCTCGCCGACAACGGCTCCAACTGGTACATCTCGGGTACCCCGGACCCGGCCTGGGACGACGACGACCTCGACCAGCTCAAGCGCGTCCCGGGCTCCGCGTTCGAGGTCGTTCAGGCCGGCATCGTCACCACCGGCTGATCTGACGTTAACGTAAACGTCAAGGGGTCTGACCCCTTCACGTGAACGTAAGCGTCAAGGGGTCTGACCCCTGTGTGCAGGCTGAGGCGCGCGCCGCGTAGGATCGGCGCGTGAGCGTCGTCAAGATCAATGCGATCACCGTTCCCCGCGAGCGGTTCGAGGAGTTCGCGCAGCGGTTCGCGTCGCGCGCCGGGCACGTCCAGAACTCCGACGGCTTCGAGGCGTTCGAGCTACTGCGCCCCAACGACGACCGCGACGTGTGCCTCGTGGTCACCCGCTGGCGCGACGAGCAGGCGTTCGAGGCGTGGCGCACGAGCGCGGACTTCGCGGCCGGCCATGCCCAGCACCGCACCGGCGGCCCGATCGGCACCGCCAGCGAGCTGTGGTCGTTCGACGTGCTCGAGCTCCAGGGGCCGGCCCAGTAGGAAAGCCCACGGTGGAGTTAGATACGGGGTATGAGCATCCCCGTCTCGGCCGTGGTCCTCGACGAAGCCGGTGAGATCGGCCTGCGCGAGGTCGTCCTTCCCGAAGCCGGCCCGGGCGAGGTCCGCGTGCGCCTCGCCGCCGCCGGTGTCTGCCACAGCGACCTGTCGTTCGTCAATGGCACGCTGATGTCGCCGCGCCCGGTCGTGCTCGGGCACGAGGGCGCGGGCGTCGTCGAAGCGATCGGGGAAGGGGTCGACCATGTCGCTCCCGGCGACCACGTCGTCCTCAACTGGGCGCCGGCCTGCCGGTCGTGCTGGCACTGCACCCACGGCGAGCCGCACCTGTGTCCCCACGCGTCCAAGCGGGCCGGCGTCACCTACGCGCAGCTCGACGACGGCACCCCGGTCTACCCGGGTCTGGGAACCGGCGCCTTCGCCCAGCAGACCGTGGTCGGCGCCTCAGGCGTGGTCCCGCTGCCCGACGACGTGCCGCTCCAGGCGGCGGCGATCATCGGCTGTGCGGTGCTGACCGGTGTCGGCGCGGTGCTCAACACCGCCGACGTGCAGGCCGGCCAGTCGGTCGCCGTCGTCGGTCTCGGTGGCGTCGGCCTGTCGGTCGTCCAGGGCGCGCGGATCGCCGGCGCCGATCCGATCATCGCCGTTGACAGCTCGCCGGCCAAGGAGTCATTCGCCCGCGACGCCGGGGCGACGAGCTTCGTTCTCGCCGGCGACGACACCGTCGCCAAGGTCCAGGAGGCGACGGGCGGCCTCGGCGTCGACCACGCGTTCGAGGTTGTCGGCACCGCGGGCACGATCAAGCTCGCCTGGTCGCTCGCACGCCGCGGCGGCGACGTGACGATCGTCGGCGTCGGCGGTCGTGAGGAGCAGATCTCGTTCACGCCGCTCGAGCTGTGGCACTTCACGCGCACGATCCGCCCGTCGTTCTACGGCTCGTCGGACCCTGTCCGCGACGTGCCGCGGATCGCCGAGCTGATCCGCGGCGGGGAGCTCGACCTCGGTGGCATGATCTCCGACGAGATCGGCCTGGCCGACGTCCCCGCCGCGTTCGAGCGGATGCGAGCGGGCCAGGGGGCCCGCTCGCTGATCGTCTTCTGAGAACTACCGCCCAGCCAGCAGGTGGACGAAGCGCGCTCCGTCGATCGTGCCCAGGCCGGTCGACATGTCGTAGCCCGGCCCGGCCGGGAAGCCGGTGACGCCGGCGAACGAGTTGTCGCCCTGGGTGACGTCGACGAACGCGTTCGGAACCAGCCGTGACAGCAGGTACATCCGCGGGCTGATCAGGCCGAGGCGATGGCCGGCGACCTGGTCGGCGACCGCGACGACGCCGGAGAACAACGGCGAGGCCTCGCTCGTCCCGCCGACGATGAAGAACCCGACGTTGCTCGGGTCGGCCGACAGATACACCAGCGCGCCGCCATCGACCGCCGAGCTCATCGACACGTCGGGCGTCGCGCGAGCGCCGCCGGAACCCGTGTTGACGAGGTCCTGCCACACCGGACGCCCGAACACATGCGACGGGCCGCCGCCGGTGGCGCCGATGTCGGGCTCGTTCCAGGTGACGTCGGGCGCCAGCCGGTTGCCGGCGTCGTCGAGCGTCAGCTGCGTGCCGCCGAGCGACGTGACCAGCGGGTCGGCCGACGGGAACGAGTTGACCGGATGGTCGAACAGTGTCGTGGCGTCGCTCATGAAGTCGGTCGCGCCTGAGTCGCCGGAGCTGCCGAGCACGGTCACGCCGCGCGCGGCCGCGTTGATGTACGGCGTGCGCAGGCGCTCGATCGACGCCTTGCTCGGGAACGTCTCCTCGGTCGCGCCGAAGCTCTGCGTGATGACATCGCCGATGTTGTGGTTGAGGACGAAGTTCTCACCGGTGTCGATCTCCGGGAAGCCGGTCACGCCCTCGGTCTCGGAGACCGGCGTCTCGACGATCACGATGTTCGCGCCGGGCGCCATCGCGTGCGCGTACTCGACGTCCAGCGAGGTCTCAAACGCCCAGCCGAAGCGGTCGTCGCTGTTGTCGTAGGGCGGCACCGGGCCGGCCGGCTGGAGTTCGGTCAGCGACGGCGGCGCCGGAAGGTTGTACGCGGCGTCGAACGTCGCAAGGTCCTGCCTGATCGTCGGCGAGCCGAAGCTGTCGACGATCACGATGGTGCGCCCCTTGCCCGTGAAGCCCTGCTGGTAGAGCGGCCCCATGTCGTAGGCCTTCTGGTACTGGGTGGGTCCGTAACAGCGGATCTGCGCCGGGCCGGCCAGGCACTGCGAGGTGGTCGGCGGCGCCGAGTAGACCTGGGCCGCATGGCGGATGTCGCTGCCGCTGACGCCGAGCGGGACGGCAAGCGAGCTCGCCGGTATGGCCGCGAGCGCGGCGATGGCCGCGCCGGCGGCGAGCAAGGTTGTGCGTAGATGAGGCATGCGCCGATCAGTGCCCCGAAGGCCTGTCGCGCAATCGCCGCCTGTCCGCGGCCGTTCAGCCGAGGATCAGATCGGCGACGCGCCGGATGTGAGCGGCGTCGCCGGAGATGAGCATCGTCGTGACGACCGAGTCGCGCCACGCCTCGACGTCGTGCTTGATCTTGTCCTCGGGGCCGATCAGCGCGAGCTTCTCGACGAGCTCGGTCGGGACGGCGGCCGCCGCCTCGTCCTTCTTGCCCGACAGGTACAGATCCTTGATCTTCTCGACCGTGTCGCCGTAGCCCATCCGGACCGGCACGTTGGCGTGGAAGTTGGCGTCGCGCGCGCCCATGCCGCCGAAGTACAGGGCGTAGTGCGGGCGCAGGCGGTCGGCCGCGCGCTCGATGTCGTCGTCGATGACGATCGAGACCGGCGTGGCGATCTCGAAGCTGTCCCACGAGTGCCGCGCTCCGTCGCGGTCAAAGCCCTCCTGGAGCTGGGGCTTGTACAGGTCCTCGTGGTGGGGCGAGTAGAACAGAGCGAGCCAGCCGTCGGCGATCTCGGCCGAGAGGGCGATGTTCTTCGGTCCCTCGGCGGCGAGGAAGATCGGGATCTCCTCGCGGATCGGGTGCAGCGTCGACTTGAGCGGCTTGCCGAGCCCCGTACCGCCGGGGTAGGGCAACGGGTAGGCCGGGCCGGGGGCGGTCACGCGGTCCTTGCGGGCGACGATGTCGCGCACGATCGAGATGTACTCGCGCGTGCGGGCGAGCGGCTTGGCGAACTCCATCCCGTACCAGCCCTCGACGACCTGCGGCCCCGAGACCCCGAGGCCCAGGATGAAGCGCCCGCCCGACAGGTGGTCGAGCGTCATCGCGGCCATCGCGGCCGCGGCCGGCTGGCGCGCCGACAGCTGCATGATGGACGTGCCGAGCCTGAGGCTCTTGGTGTGCGCGCCCCACCACGCGAGCGGCGTGAGGGCGTCGGAGCCGTAGGCCTCGGCCGACCACATCGAGTCAAAGCCCATCTCGTCGGCTGCCTTGACGGTCTCAAGCGCGGCCTCCGGTGGCCCCGCCGACCAGTAGCCGGTGCCCAGTCCGAGCTTCAGTTCGCGACCCATGCGAATGGGCACTATGTCAGGTGGGTAGGGTTTGCCGCTCGTGGCCGGCATCCGCGAACGCATCGTCACCGTCAGCGCCGAGATCGGCGTCAAGATCCTTGAGCCGATCGAGCGCTGGATCGGTCGCCGTTCGCCGGTCGGCGACACGCCGTTCTACGACAACGACCGCTTCCCGTGGATCGCCACACTCGAGGATCACTGGGAGGAGATTCGCGACGAGCTCGAGCCGATCCTGGCCGACCGCGACGCGATCCCGGCGTTCCACGACATCTCGGTCGACCAGGTCGATCTGTCGGGCGATCGCCAGTGGCAGACGTACTTCCTCTTCGGCTACGGCTTCGAGGTGCCCGAGCACACCGCCTCCTGCCCGCGCACGACCGAGCTCGTGCGCGCGGTGCCGGGGATGAAGACGGCGATGTTCTCGATCCTCGCCCCGGGCAAGCACATCCCGCACCACCGCGGCCCGTACAAGGGCGTGCTGCGCTACCACCTCGGGCTGATCGTCCCGGAGCCGGTGCAGAAGTGCCGGATCCGTGTCGGCGACGAGTGGCGCCACTGGACCGAGGGCGGGTCGGTGGTCCTCGACGACACCTACGACCACGAGGTGTTCAACGACACCGGCGGCCAGCGTGTCGTTCTGTTCCTCGATGTGGTGCGGCCATTGACCGGCTTCGCCGAGAAGTTCAACCGCTTTCTCCTGTGGGTCATCGCCCACTCGCCGCTCGTCCGCGATGCGCGCCGGCGCCAGCAGCAGTGGACGGCCACCGTCCGCGAGCGGCGCGTGACGACCAACGTCAGCTAATGCCGGCGCTCGAGCTCGCCGATGCTTCGCTGCACTACGTGCGCGCCGGCCGCGGACCGCGGCTGCTGATCTGCAGCGGGACGGGCAGCGACACGCGCCGGCCGCCGGGTCCGTTTGCGTGGCACGGGGCCGATCGCTTCGACGCCGTCGCCTACGACCATCGCGGCCTGGGCCAGTCGGTCGATCGCAACGACGCCGAGCCGACGATGGCCGGGTTCGCCGCCGACGCCCTTGCGCTCGCCGACCACCTGGGCTGGGAGCGCTTCTCCGTGATCGGGATCTCGTTCGGCGGCATGGTCGCCCAGGAGCTCGCGATCGCCGGCGGTGACCGGATCGAGCGCCTGGTGCTCGCCGTCACGTCGCCGGGTGGCGCCGGCGGCTCGTCGTTCGCGCTGGACCGCACCTACGGCCTGACGGCACAGGAGCGCTCGCAGCAGATGCTCGAGGTGCTCGACACGCGCGCCGCGACCGACCCCAAGGTCCGCGCGCAGATCGAGAAGTGGCTGAACGCTGACTCGAGCGCCGGCGGCGGCGACGTGCCCGAAGGGCTGACGCGCCAGTTGCGCGCCCGTAGCCACCACGACACGTGGGATCGGCTGCCGGGCCTGCGCGTGCCGACGCTCGTCCTCGCCGGGCGCTACGACGGCATCGCGCCGCCGGAGACGGTCGCCCGCCTCGCGCAACGCATCCCCGGCGCGCGGCTCGTCGTGCGCGACGGCGGCCACGCGTTCCTGCTCGGTGACCGTGAGGCGTGGGCCGAGATCGTCGCGTTCCTGCTGGCGAACTGACCGCTACAGCAGCGACTCGACGCCGTGCACGGCGGCGCGGCCGAGCACGATTTCGAGCATCACCCCGGCGGCGCCGACGACCAGACCCGCGGCCACGACGGCGAAGTCCTCGAGCAGCAGGCCGAGCGAGACGAGCACGACGCCGAGCGCCGGCAGCGTGTCGAGGCCGGTGAACGGTGGCGCCACGAAGGCGGCCACGGCGCCCACGATGACGACCAATCCGTAGATGATGTTGCTCAATCGGTGATCGAACAGGAATGTCAGGCGCGGCTTGGAGTAGCGCTCGAGGAAGCGGATCATCTTCAGCAGCCCGTTGAGGAACTTCGCCTGCGTCGGGCCGGCGATGTTCATCCCCTGCCAGCGCTTCGGTAGCCAGATCCGGTCGCGGCCGATGATCAGCTCGAGGGCCAACAGGACAGAGATGACCTCGAACACATGGGTGACGCCACCGGTCGGCAGCGGCAGCGCCGGGACGCCCATCAGCAGTACGAAGGCGATGGCAAAGCTCTTCTCCTCGAAGACGTCGACCAGCGTTCCGAGCGTCCGGTCGCCTTCGCCGGTCAGCCACTCTTCGAGCTGACCGCTCACGCGATGCTCCATGCGTGCAACCTAACGACTGCGGGTAGTGGTCCCCCGTCAACCACGAGGGGAGCCGGCCATGGCCGACAGCGTCTATCGGGTTACGGAGGTCATCGGGGTCAGCCCCGATTCATGGGAGGCGGCAGCGGCCACCGCGGTGGCGGTGGCCGGAAAGTCGATCCGCGACCTGCGCGTCGCGGAGGTCGTACGCCAGGACGTGACGATCGAGAACGGGAAGATCAGCGGCTACCGCGTCCGCCTGGGGATCTCGTTCAAGTACGAGACGGGAGACTGATCGCCGAGTACGCTGACCGCGATGAGCCGGACCACGGCCACCGCGGTCATCGTCGTCGTGCTTGGGGTGGTGGGCGCCGCGCCCGGCGCCGATGCGATTGCGCCGCCGAACGACCCGCTGTACGCGCAGCAGATCGCCCCCGGCGGCGCGCTCGCCCTGATCCACGAGCCCCAGGCTCTGGTGACGATCGGCGCGACGCCGCTGGCCGACGTGCTCGTGACGAATCTCGACACGGGCCTCGACCTCGACAACCCGGAGTTCGCCGGGCGGCTCGCCAGCGTGCCGGCCGGGACGCCGGCGCCGCTGTCGTTCGGCTCTCCGCCACCGCCGCCGACGACGGTGCCGGCCGGCGGCTCGCCGGGCTGGGATCTGATCGGCACCCTGACCGAGAACGCCAACGTGGCGCCCGACCCCGATCCGACCGATCCGGTCGGCCAGACCAGCCACGGGACGCTGGTCGCCGGGATCCTCGGGGCGGCGTTCGACAATGGCGTCGGCGGCGTCGGCGTCGCCCCCAACGCCCGCTTCCTGGCCATCCGCTCGTGCTGGGACGACGACGACTGCTTCCAGTCGATCCAGTCCGACGCCGTCGACTGGGCCGCCGCGCGCGGCGTGCGCGTGTTCAGCATGAGCTGGCTCGCGACCAAGAGCGACTACGAGATGGCGCTCGAGCCGGCCGTCGCCGCGGCATCCAACGCGCTGTTCGTCGCGATTCCCGGCGGCAACGGCGAGGGCGGGCAGCCGGCCGACAACGACCGCCGGCCGTGCGGCGACCCGGGCGCCAACATCCTCTGCGTGAGCACCTCGTCGCCCGAGGACGGGCAGGACTGCGGCGAGTACAACCCGACGATCGTCGATCTCGCCGTTCCGACGCAGAACAACGTCACGGTGCTCAACGGCGGCGGCTCGACACCCACCGGGTGCGCGACGAGCTTCGCGGCGCCGATGGCCGCGGGCGCAGCGGCGGTGCTGTTCGGGCTCGATCCGACGGCGACTCCGGCGGTCGTCAAACAGGCGCTGATCGACAGCGCGCGGCCGGTGGCGGCGTGGGCGGGGAAGTCGGTGAGCGGCGGCGTCCTCGACCTCGACGCCGCGGTCAAGCTGTTCGCCCAGCGCCGCGGGATCGCGCTGGTCGCCGACGCGCCCCCGTCGCCCCCGTCGTCGCCGTCGTCGCCGTCGTCGCCGTCGAGCCCCGGCGGGCGCGACCGTACTCCGCCGCGGCTGACGTCGCTGTCGCTGTCGCCGTCGACGTTCGCGGTCGCGGCGGCCAAGGGCCACAGCGCGCGGGCACACCGCGGCTCGACCCTGACCCTGACCGTCTCCGAGCGCGGCTCGGCGAAGGTGACGGTCGCCCGGCGGCTGACCGGCCGTCGCGTCGGCGGGCGCTGCGTCGCGCAGACGCGGGCAAATCGCCACCACGCGGCCTGCACACGCTACGGCGCCATGTCGGTGGCGCTGACGTTCACCGGCCTCGTCGCCGGCGCCAACCGCCGAGCGTTCAGCGGCCGCGTCGGCGGTCACGCGCTGGCGCGCGGGCGCTACCGCGCGACCGCCGTCGCGACCGACGCCGCGCTGAACCGGTCGGCGCGCCGGGCGGCCGATTTCACGATCGTGCGCAGTAGCCTGAACTGATGTCCCGCGCGATCGCAGCGTTCAAGAACCTGTCGCCCATTCGCCAGGCCGCGATCGTCGGCCTCACGGCCTGGAACATCACCCTGACGGTGACCGCCGAGCGTGACCTCCACCGCCGGCCGGCCGACGATGTTCGAGGAAGCAAGGCCGTTTGGCGTCTCGTGTGCCTGACGAACACCGTCGGCCCACTGATCTACTTCCGCTGGGGGCGTGGCAGCGGGGACTGACGGCCCGCCCGGCGCTCGGCTAGGCTCGGTCGATGCCCAAGACGTACCACCTCGGGACGTCGCGCCGCTTCGTCAACGCGGTCATGAGCCGGCTCGCCGGTCGCGGCCTGGCCGGGCGCCACACCTACATCCTCACCGTCCACGGGCGGACGTCGGGCAAGGCGTATTCCAACCCGGTCACGCTCGTCGAAAACGGGGAGCGCTTCCTCGTCTCCCCCTACGGCGAGGTGGGCTGGGTGCGTAACGCACGAGCCGCCGGCCAGGTGCGACTGCGCCGCGGGAGACGCACGGAGACGCTGACGATCGAGGAGGTGGGCCCCGAGCAGGCCGCGCCGGTCCTGAAGCAGTACATGAAGAGCGTGGCCGTCACCCGCCCGTTCTTCGACGTCGCCCTCGACTCGCCACTGGCCGCCTTCGCCGACGAGGCGTCGCAGCACCCCGTCTTTCGCCTCACGTGATCCACGCGCCCAATCGGGCAGGCGCGCAAACATCAGTACCCCCACCCGATGCGAACCGCTGGGCGGCGCGCGATCGTCGTCGCCGATGCTTCGCACAACGAAGTCGTGGGCGGTCGCGGCCCTGTCCGTGGTTGCCGATCCTGCTCACGATCTGCGCGGGCCTCGCCGCACAGAGCATGGCGGGCGCTTCAACCTCGCGCACGCCGGCGCCACGGTCGACGACCTCATCGGCCAGGCACGAACCGCGGTCGCACTGAAGCCACAGCCGCAGCTTTTCCTCGTCCAGATCATGGACAACGACATCGTCTGTCCCGCGAACGCCGGCGACTACGCCGGCTTCCTGGGCCAGTTCCTGACCGCGATGGAGAAGCCAGTGCCCAGAGAGATCAACCGCCTCGAGGCCATCATCCATCACTACGAGGCTCAGCTCGTGCGGGCTGCCGGCGGGTCGCGAGGTGCTCCTACGATGGTGGCGCTTTCGGCCGCCAGATCGACCGCCACCAATACATCTCAGAGGACCTCGACCACCTCACGGTCCAGGGGCACGCCGCGGCCGCCGCCGTCGCGTGGGCTGCGATGTCACG
This sequence comes from uncultured Actinomycetes bacterium, assembly GCA_963766605.1. Classification (GTDB taxonomy): domain Bacteria; phylum Actinomycetota; class Thermoleophilia; order Solirubrobacterales; family Solirubrobacteraceae; genus AC-49. The sequence continues at coordinate 464,691 of CAVYAT010000001.1, read as the reverse complement.
GCTCGGCCTGAACCTGCGATGAGTTCGCGTGTCCGAGGGATCCTCGCTCCCAAAACCCAAGAAGTAAGGGCCGCCGCTTCGCCGTCACCGCGTCGGCGGTCCGAACCACGTAGCGAGCGCAGCTGGGAGCCCTGCGTCGGTCCCGTCGCCCACCCAGGCCACGTGTCCGTCGGGGCGGATCAGCACCGCGGTCGGGGCGGTGACGTCGCCGATCACCGGCAGCTCCCACGGACCCGGACACTCCGCATCGATCAGCCGCACCCGGTCCGCCCATCCCGCGATCTCGAGGCTCCCGGGCTCGCCGAGATTGAGCGCCACCGGGCGGGCGTCGTGCAGCAGGGTGTAGACCCGCAACGGGCCATCGGCGGTGACGAGATCGAGATCGGGCATGCGGCGCCCGAGCAGCGGGTGTCCCTCGCCGAGCTCGTAGTGGATGTCCAGCTCCGACAGCTCGCCGGCAAGTCGTTTGCGCGGCTGCTCCATGGTCATCAGCTCGGCGACGATGCCCAGCAGTGATTCCATGCGCTCGCCGCGGCGGCTCAGCGTGGTCTGCGCCATCGTCGTCGCCAGCACGCGGGCGGCGACCGGGTGGCGTTCGGCGTGGTAGCTGTCGAGCAGGCCCTGCGGTGCGGTCCCGTTGACGACCTGGCCCAGCTTCCATCCCAGGTTGACCGCGTCCTGTACCCCGGTGTTGAGGCCCTGTCCGCCGACCGGGGAATGCACGTGCGCCGCATCACCGGCCAGCAGCACCCGCCGGTCGCGGTAGGACGCCGCCTGCCGTGTCATGTCGGTGAACCGCGAGATGAACCTGGGGCTGTGGGGGCCGAAATCGGTGCCGTAGGCGCCGGCGAGCGCTGCGCTGAAGTCGCTCAGCGTCGGCTCGGCGGTCTGCCCGACATGCTCCTCCCTGACCACCGCTCGAAAGGTCTTGCCGTCGTCGAGCTGGCCGATCGCATAGGTGCCCTTGTCGTCGTAGTGGACGCCCAGCTCCGGCTGCCTGCTCATCTCGACCTCGGCGATCAGGAAGCTGGTCGTCGGCTCCCACCCCGGGAAGTCGATCGCGGCAGCCTTGCGGATCAGGCTGCGCCCGCCGTCGCAGCCGACCAGGTACTGCGCCCGCAGCGACTCCCCGTCCGCCAGGGCCAGGTCGACGCCGGTCTCGTCCTGGGCGAAGCCCGTCACCTCACGTCCGCGATGGACCGCCACGTCGAGCTCGTCGACCCAGCCCGCAAGGATCTCCTCGATGCGGTTCTGAAACAACGCGAGCCCGTAGTTGTGGCGCGTCGGGAAGTCGCTGATGTCCAGCGGGACCGACGCAAAGCTGCAGACCTGCCCCGTCCGGCCCTGTGAGAGGAACCGATCGGCGATTCCACGCTGGTCGAAGACCTCGATCGTGCGAGCCTGCAGGCCGCCCGCGCGCGAGCTCTCGACCTCGGGGGTCGGGCGCCGCTCGACGACGCCGACGTCGACCCCCGCCAACGCCAGCTCGGCCGCCAGCATCATCCCCGTCGGACCCGCTCCAACAACCAACACCGCATGCTCTGTCGTAGCCAATCTCACGTCTCCCATGTGCACGTTTTCGGCTTGCGGCGGGCGATTATGGGGCATGGTGGGGGGCTTGCCGCAAGCCCCCCCGTCGGGTATAAATTGGAAGTGGAGAGGGGGCGGCGACGCCCGCGGTCGACGATCTAACGCTCGGTGCCTGGGTTGTTCTCGAGGTCGCGTTGCGGGTGCACGAGGTCGCGCGCGGCAAGGGGAGCGGTGAGCACGATCGCGCCACGCGGACGCTGATCGGCGTCGCGCTCGTTGCGGCGTTCGTGTTGGCCGTCCGAGCGTCTTCGCTGGCGCCGTCGCTCGAGATCCCGGAGCTCTACCGGGCGGTCGGGGTGGTCGTGATGTGGCTGGGGCTCGGCATTCGCATCTGGGCGATCGCCGCCCTCGGCCACTCGTTTCGCACGACGGTCGAGGTCGACCCCGGCCAACCCGTCGTCTCCCGCGGTCCGTATGCCTGGGTCCGCCATCCCTCCTACACCGGCCTGCTGCTGATCCTGTCGGGCTTCGGCCTCGCGGCCGGCAACTGGCTTGCGCTGGCCGCGTGCGTCCTCCTGCCGCTGCCCGCGCTCCTGTGGCGCATCAAGGTCGAGGAGGCCGAGCTCAACCGCGTGCTCGGCAGCGCCTACCGCGATTACGAGCGGCGCACCAGGCGTCTGATCCCCGGCGTCTGGTGACGTAGCCCAGCCCTACAGCCGCACCACCATCTTGCCCGTGTTGTCCCCGCGCAGCATCCCGATGAATGCCTCGGGCATGTTGTCGATGCCGTCGACGAACGTCTCGCGGTAGCGCACGCGGCCGTCGCGCAGGGCGCCTGCGACCTCGGCGATGAACGCCGGCTGGCGGTCGGTGTGGTCGATGACGATGAAGCCGCGCATGTTGAGGCGGTTGCCGACCATCAGCGCGAGGTTGCGAGGGCCCGGCGGCGGCTCGGTCGCGTTGTACATCGAGATCGCGCCGCACAGGGCGATCCGCCCGTTCAGGTTCATCGCGCCGATCGCCGCCTCGAGGTGCTCGCCGCCGACGTTGTCGAAGTACACGTCGATCCCCTCGGGCGCGGCGGCGGCGAGCTGCTGCGCAACGGGGCCGTCCTTGTAGTTGAACGCTGCGTCGAAGCCGAGCTCGTCGGTCAGCCACGCGACCTTGTCGGCCGATCCGGCGCTGCCGATCACGCGCTTGGCCTCGCGCAGCTGGGCGATCTGGCCGACCAGCGAGCCGACCGCGCCCGCTGCGCCGGATACGAAGACGGTGTCGCCGGGGACCATCGCGGCGATGTCGAGCAGCCCGGCGTATGCCGTCAGGCCCGGCATCCCCAGCGTGCCGAGGTACGCCGACGCCGGCGCCAGGTCGGTGTCGATCTTGGCGAACGCGCGCGCCGGCCCCGTCGCGACCTCGCGCCAGCCCATCTGGTGCGCGACCGCGTCACCGACCGCGTGCGTATCGGACCTGGACTCCTCGACGACACCGACCGCGCCGCCGTACATCACCTCGCCGACCTTGAATGGATCGGCGTAGCTGGGGCCGTCGTTCATGCGGCCGCGCATGTACGGGTCGACCGACAGGAACGTGTTGCGCACCCGCAGCTCGCCGTCGGCCAGCGCCGGCGGCTCCACGGTGGCGACCTCGAAGTTGTCGTGCGTCGGCCAGCCGTTGGGACGGGAGGCCAGGCGCACCTCGCGCGGAAGCGTGTCGGTCATGGCCGACACGTTAGTCGGCCCCCGCGCGAGCGTGCGGGTCGACCCTTAGTCGACCTTGATCGTCATCGTCATGTCCTGGTGCAGCGTGCAGACGATCTTGTACGTGCCGACCTTGGTCAGCTTCCTGGAGAACGTGTAGTCCTGGGCGGCCGAACCCGAGTGGAACTTGGTCACGCCCTTGGGTCCCGACGTCAGCTTGACGTCGTGCGAGTCGAAGTCGTCCTCGCCCCACACCCACTTGATCGTCGTGCCCTTCTTGACCGTCACCTTGGTCGGTCCGTAGTAGTCGTCGCCGACCGTCACCGTCTTGGTGTGCGTCGTCCCGCCCAGCGCGGCAGCGCTGGGCAGGACGACGAGACCGGCAACGGCGAGGACGAGGACGCCGCGACGCAGCTTCATCACGGGGCCTTCTTCCCGGTGTAGGTGTTGTACTCCTCGAGCGGGACCAGGCCGGCCTGCGGCGCGTGGTCGTGCTTGACCCAGTTCTCCTCGTGGTTGGGGTCCAGCGCCCAGTTGACCATCGTGCCCTCGGCGACGTCCGAGAACGCGTTGGCGCCGTTGAACGGGCACGAGGCGAACAGCGACTGGTCGGTCGGCATCGTCACCGACACGCCGGTGTTGCCGGCGAAGCAGTTGTTCGTGCCGTCGCCGTCGTAGAACAGGTCACGGCCGTTGAGGTCGCTCCCGTTGTCGCCGAACTGGTTGTTGGTGAACGAGTTGCCGATCAGGTCCTGCGCAGCGGGCTCCTGGCTGAGCAGCAGCTGCTTGATCATGCCCGCGCCGGCGAGCCAGTTGCCGAACACGCGGTTGTTCGTGACCTGCGTCGTGCGGCTGCCGAACAGCAGGATGCCGACGCCGACCGGGTACGGGGTCGAGTCCTTGTTGTGGTCGTTGACGCGGAACGGCGCGCCCACGTAGTAGTTGAAGTTGTTCCAGAACACGTCGTTGTCGGTGATGACGTTGTCCTCCGGCGGCGCGAACTTCTCGGAGTGCAGCGCGTTGGGGACGATCCCCGTGCCGTTGTTGAAGAACTTCGAGTGCTTGATCGTGACGTAGCGCATGTTCGTGCCTGAGAAGCCGAGCACGTTGCCGTACGACGTGACGTTCGAGACGACCGAGCGCACGGGCTTGGACTGGGGCGGTGTCTGGCCGATGTAGAAACCCGAGTCGTTGTTCCAGGCGCCGACGTCGTTGGTCATCGAGCCGCCGATCGAGTTGAAGGCGTAGATGCCATACGTGCCGACATTGAACGCGTTCAGGTGGTCGGCGGCGTAGCCGTTGACGTTGACGAAGAAGAACCCGTTGCCCTTGTAGTGCTGGGCCGTCATGCCCTTGATCGTGACCTGGTCGGCGTTGCTGACCATGATCCCGTCCTGGTTGGTGACGAACGGCACGCCCGCGCGCTTTATGTCCTTGCCGACGAGGTTCTTGCCCTCGAGCACGACCTTGGACGGCTGGGCGACGTTGCCGACGATCTTGAGGTAGCGCTTCGCCTGGCCGGCGACGAGCGTGCCCTCCTTGTAGATGCCGTTGGCGAGCTTGATCGTGTCGCCCGCCTTGGCGGCGTCGACGGCGGCCTGAATCGTCTTGTACTTGCCGTGCCTGCCGACGGTCAGCGTGTGGAACGGGCCCTTCGGCGCGCCCTTCACGCTCGGTTTGCCGGGGGCGGGATACGACGTCGCGCTGGCGACGCTGGTGAGCCCGACCGCGAGAAGCGCGGTCAGGCCGAGGATGGTGCGACCCATTGAGTGCCTTTCATTCATCGACGAAATACCACCCCGACATCCCCATCTGGTGGGGGCCGACGTGGCAGTGGTAGAGCCAGCGGCCCGGGTTGTCCTCGGTCCACCGGGCGGTGACCGAGTTCAGGGGGCCGAGGTTGGGGTTGTCCACGAACGCGCCGGAAGGGTCCTTCCAGCGGTGGCCGTGGACGTGGAAGGTGTGGAACGCCTGGTCGCCGCCGAACACGTGGAACGCGACGTCCTGGCCGACCTTGGCGCGCACGGTCGGCGTGTTGCCGGCGGCGGTGCGCCCGTTGACGGTCATGAAGTTCTGATCGAGGCCGGTGATGTTCGGCGGGAGGCTGCCGAGGAACAGCACCGTCTCGACGTCGGGGATCTTGGCCCCCGGCTCACGGATGATGATCGCGCCGTACAGCCCGCGGGCGGTGTTGATCAGGTGGTTGGGCCCGTGGTCGTGGTAGGGCCACACGCCGACCGACTCGGGGACCGCCTCCCACGTGTACTTGAACTCCTCGCCGGGGGCGATGAACCCGCCGACCCGCGTGTAGTCGCCGAGGTAGGCGCCGTCGTAGTCGGGGTTGTAGCGGACTCCGTGCGGGTGCATCGTGATCGCCTGGCCGAGCTTCTCGTCGCTGTTGCGCACGTGGGCGACGATCACGTCGCCGACGTTGGCTTCGAGCGTCGGGCCGGGGATCGACGGCGGACCGATCGGGTCGGCGAAGCCGGGCGTGAACCGCTGGTAGGCGAACGCGCGGAACGTGTGCGGCGAGGGGATCTTCATCCCCATCCAGTCGTCGCGGCCGGTCGGCGCGATGTTCCACTTGACGGTCTTGGCCTGGATCCAGTACTCGCGCACCTGGCCGCCGGGCTGCGGCTGGGGCGTGACGAACGTGTAGCGGTCGACCGGGTCGGGATGGGCGACCCGGGACGGCATCTTCATCTTCGCGGCGTGGGCGTCTGCCCGGCGGACGTCCTTGTGCGAGCCGAGGAGGCGCGCACCGCCGAGGGCGCAGAACATCGCACCGCCGGAGGAACCAAGAAACGCACGCCGGTCCAGAGAACGGCTGGACGGCATTAAGGAGTCTAGGTGACACCTTTCGCGGGCGCGCCGGTTCTCGGGGTTATGCGTGTCCGTGGACCGACGCGCTGAAGGCGATCCCGTGGCCGGCCGCGTTGTAGGCCACGACGCGGCAGGCCAGCCAGCGCTTGGCGTCGATCGCGCGCAACCGGTATGTCGCGCGGCGGGAGACGAGGCGCTTGCCGGCGGTCGGGTGGCCCTTCACGTTGTGACCGGCGAACCAGACGATCGCGTAGCGGGTCGGGAAGCGCTGCCACGTGCCGGGCGAGCAGGTCGCGGTGGCGCCGGTCTGTGGCGGAATCGTGATCTGCGGGGTCAGGGCGACGAACCTGCGGCCGGTGAAGCGGTGGGCGATCTCCGGTGTCGTCGCGACGATCGTCACGGCGGCGGCCTGCGCTGTCGCGGGGCCGGCGGCGTTGGTGGCGGTCACGGAGCAGCCGATCGTGCTCGTGTCGGGCGCGAGGTCGGGCACGGTCAGTTCCGGGCCGTTGCCGATCTCCTTGGTCACCTTGAACGTCGTGACCTTGAAATGGGGGCGAGCGCGGCGCTGGATGGTCGTCTGCGTCCACGTCTGCGTGAACGCGATCGGCGTCGTGCCGCCCCAGCCACCGGGGTCGCAGGTCAGCGTCTGGCCGGCCGCCGGCGTGCCGGTGATCAGCGGCGGGGCCTGGCTCTGGGGCGCGACCGGCACGGCCGGCGGTGCGGGCTGGCCAGGCGGCGGGGCGGGCTGGATCGTCGCCTGCACGGGGACGATCTGGCCGTTGTTCATCGCGGCGTCGGGCGCGAGTGGCGCGGTCGTCGCGTCGGCGTACGCGGTGGCGAAGTAGCGGATGCCGTCGGCGCCGTTGGCGCCGATCTCGTTGGGCAGCTGGGCGTCATTGACCGGCTGCAGCGCGATCCGGTCCCCAGCCGCGATCGGCAGCGACGTCAGGAACGGTCCCTGGGTGATGTCGGCGCCCTCGGGGCTCGTGACCGCCGCCGGGCCCGACGTGGCGACCGCGGTGAACGTCGTGGCGCCGACCGGCCGCAGGACGCGCAGCGCGAACGTCTTGCCCGGCGCGACGCCGCCACTGAGGAAGCTCCACGACGTGATCGTCCCGCCGACCGGGGCCTTCAGCACGTAGTTGCCGGCGGCGGCACCCTGGAAGACGGGGATGTTCTGCCCGGTCGCGATCGGCGGCGCCGGGTTCGACACGAACGTCGTCATCCCGACCGTGACCGGCGCGGCGTCGGCGGCGGCGGGCGCGAGCGCGAGGGCGCAGACGGCGGTGGTGGCGAGGCGGGCGAGACGGAGGGTGGGCATGGGCGCCACTCCACCAGGGCGCCGGGCTCCCGTCGCCTCGTTTGCGCACGTCCGGGGCGTGACATCTGACGCACTCGCGTAGATTGTCGCCATGGCCCGCCGTCGCTATCCCCTCGCCGGCCGGACGGCCGTCGTCACCGGCGCCGGCTCTGGCATCGGCCGCGCGCTGGCGCTGCGCTTCGCGGCCCACGGCTGCCCGGTCGCGATCGCCGACAAGGACGCCGACGGGCTCGAGGAGACGCGATCGCAGATCGGCGACAGCGCGCTCGCCCGCACCGTCGACGTCTCCGATCGCCAGGCGATGCTCGCGTTCGCCGCCCAGGTCACCGAGTGGGCACCGACACCGCTCGGTGTCGTCGTCAACAACGCGGGCGTCACGGTCATGCAGTCGTTCGCGCAGGCGGCGCTCGAGGACGACGAGTGGGTCACCGGGGTCAACTACGGCGGCGTCGTCAACGGCAGCCACGCGTTCCTGCCCGTACTGCTGCGCCAGGACTCGGGGACGCTGGCCAACGTGTCGAGCGTCTTCGGGCTGTTCGGCTTCCCGCACCAGACGGCGTATTGCGCCTCCAAGCACGCGGTCCGCGGGTTCACCGAGTCGCTGCGCCAGGAGCTGCGCGGCAGCGGCGTGCGGGTCGCCGTGATCCATCCCGGCGGGATCAAGACGAACATCGTCAGCAACGCCCGCTTCCACCCGTCCTACCAGGACGGCGCCGCCGACCACAGCGAGGCTGTGCGGCAGTTCGCCGAGTTCGCGCGCACGACGCCCGAGCGCGCCGCCGAGATCGTCCACGCCGGCATCGAGAGCGGCAACCCGCGCATCCGCATCGGCGCCGACGCCGTCGTCATGGACTGGATCGTCCGGATCGCCCCGGTGCGCTACTACGACATCATCGAGCGCCTGATGGCGCGCGCCGGCGACCCGGTCGATCAGCCGCCGAGCTGAGCCAGCAGCGGTGCGTGGTCGGAGGGCTTGGTGCCTTTGCGGTAGTCGCGGGCGATCCCGCAGTCCGTCAGCTGGCCGGCCAGCGACTCGGATACGAGGATGTAGTCGATCCGCAGCCCGAGGCCCTTGTGGAAATGGCCGGCGCGGTAGTCCCACCACGTGAACTGGACGTCGTTGGGATGGACGGCGCGGTAGGCGTCGACGAGCGCGCCGTCGGCGAGGATCCGCTCGAGGCGCCGGCGCTCGTCGGGCGTGACGTGGGTCTCGCCGGCGAACGCCGCCGGGTCGTAGACATCGCGGTCGTCGCGCGTGACGTTGAAGTCGCCGGCCACCGCCAGCGGGCCGTCGCGCAGCTGCGCGGCACGGGCCGCCATCGCGTCGAGGAAGGTCAGCTTCTGGTCGAAGAACTCCGTGCCCACGGCGCGGCCGTTCGTCACGTAGGCGCTGGCCACGCGCAGGTCGCCGACCGTCGCCTCGATCCAGCGCGCCTCGTCGGCTGCCGCCTCGCCCGGTAGGCCGGCCACCGCGTCGGTCAGTCCGATCCCGTGGCGGGCGAGGATCGCGACGCCCGCCCAGCGCCCGCGCGAGTGATGGACGGCGTCGTAGCCGGCGTCCGCGAGCTCCGACGCCGGAAACGCGGCCTCCTCGGTCTTGGTCTCCTGGAGGCAGACGACGTCGGGCGCGTGCTGGTCGAGGAACTCGAGCACCCGAGGCAGGCGGGCGCCGAGCGAATTGACGTTCCAGGTCGCAAACAGCATCAAATCTCCACAGTCCTAACACATTGCACTTGCAGTGTCCGACGGCTGACCAGTACGTTGCCCGCGCCAACTAGACAGGAACTGAGGGAACGAATGGGCGCCAGTGACGGCCGCGATCGCCGGGATCACCCGCTCGGGTCGCTCAGTCGTCGTGGGTTCCTGATTGGCGCGGCGGGAGTTTCCGGCACGGCCGCCGCCGAGGCGGCCAAGAAGAGCGCCACCGCCCAGGTCGTCGTCCCGTCGGTCGTCAGCGCCGCTCAGCAGGTCGCGGCGTTCGCGCTCAACAGCAAGCCGACGTTCACGACCCTGATCCGTCGCCGCGAGGACTTCCTGTTCATGCGCGTCGACGGTTACAACCTCGTGCGCCAGGCCGCCGCGAGCGGGAAGTCCAAGCCGCGCAAGGCCGGCCCCGTCACCCAGAACCTCGTCCGCCACGTCGCCGGCCGCGATGCGTTCCTCGTCTTCGAGCATCTGCCCCAGAGCCTCGCGGAGGAGGCGTTCACCGGCGCGGCCAAGGGGCCCGGAGGTTCGCAGGCGCGCCTGGCCTACCCGACGCGCCTCGCCTTCAAGATCCCGTCGAAGACCCACACGATCCCGCTCACGCTCGACGGGCTGCTCGACTGGGCCGCGTTCGAGCCGAGCCTCGTGCCGGCCGCCGCGAAGGGGCCGACGCGGGCGGTCGCCGTATCGGCGTCGGCGCACGCCGCGAAGGCGACATCGCCGGGCCCGACGAAGAAGAAGCCGGCCCCGAAGCCGCGCCCGTCGGTTCCCAAGCTGCGCAAGCCGAGCTCGACCGAGACGGCGATCGAGCTGCCGTGGCGCCTCGCCCTGAGTCCGCTGACCGGCGGGCGCTGGAGCCACGAGACCGGACTGCGAACGCTGAACGGCTGGACCGAGCTGTGGCGCACCCGCCTGGCCACGAGCCCCGACCCGCTGGCCGCCGACGGCGCGCCGATCCGCGCCGTCTGGAACTACGACACCCACAACGGCAAGCCGACGCTCGACGACCGCTCGCACCGGCCCAAGGATTACGGGGCGGCAGTCGCCCAGGGACCGTTTCTGGCGGCGATGAACGTCGACCATCGCTACCAGATCGTGCGCGCCAGCAGCGACTTCTCGGTCCACGGGCGCGCGGACATCGCCGCGAGCCGGCTGTGGTTGTCGAGCCGCGGCGGTTTCCTGGACTCGATCGGCGTGTGGGATCTCTCCGGACCGTTCAGCCTCGCCGAGTGGAAGCACGACGCGACGCTGGGGCGCGACCAGTACGTGAAGATCGTCCTGAAGGGCCACCTGTTCCCGTTCGGGCACGCGGCGGTCAGGGTCATCGTCACCGAGCGCCATTTCGTCAAGGTCGGCAGCGAGATCGTCGCGGCATGGCTCCAGCACAACTACATCGTCGTGCGCCAGCCCGACCGCAGCTATCGGGCGGGTGCGTTCGGCGTCGGTCCCAACGGCAGCCGCGACTTCCCGTTCGTCAGCCTGCACATGACGACGCTGCGCACGCCCGATCTCGCGGCCCCGACGCTGCTCGTCCCCGGGGCGGTCGGGCCGAAAAGCAAACACACCAACGCGTTCGTCCCCCACAACGTCGACAACTCGCTGTTCGAGTTCCACATGATCGGCACCGACTGGGCCGGGCGTCAGGTCCCGTTCACGGCGCCGGCAGTGTTCGTGGAGCAGCCGGACGAGTTCGACAGCGAGCTCGCGGCCGCGATCCGGACCAAGTACGCAGGGCTGGCCGACGGCACCAACATCGGCCAGTTCGAGGGCCGTACCGTCGCGTTCGCTCCGTACCACAAGCTCGGTGACACCGATCTCGGCGTCAAGACGATGACGTTCGGCGCCGCCCCCGGAACGCAGGACGGCGCCACCAACGCCACGTTCACCGACCTCGACGAGCCGCGCACCTACCCCAACCTCCAGCAGGCCGCGGTCCGCCTGGCCGCCGCCGAGCAGGCATCGGGCGGCGCCCCGCTGGACAAGATGCCACTCGTCTCCTACTACCAGCCGTACCTCGATCACGGCCTCGACCCGGCGACGGACCCGGCCGCGAACCTCGGTCGCGTCTTCATGCACGTGGACGCCGCAAGTGCGCCGACCGTCAACTTCGGCGGCGGCAGCGCGGGCGGTGTGATCACGCCGAACTTCGCCGTCAGCGGCCTGTCGCGCAGCCTCGGCCCGATCGCCGGCACCACGCCCGACAACATCGCCAAGGGGCAGTTCACCGCCTCGGACATCTTCAAGGAGGTCGACGCGAAGATCCTCGGCGGCGTCAAGCTGTTCGACCTGCTCGCGGATGTGTTGTTCCCGGGCGGCGACTCCGCCCCCGGCGACAACGCGCTGAAGATCACCTACAGCACGCAGGGCACGTCGCAGACGACGAAGCTGCACTGGGTGCCGGCGGTCAAGGACAACCCGGTCATCGTCATGCACGGCGACGGCTCGTTCACGATCGATGGCGAGATCACGACCGACGTCGCCAACCCCGCCAACACGACGTTCTCGGTCAACGGTGCCCTCAAGGGCTTCGACGTCTTCCTGATGCAGAAGCCGGACTCGGCGCTCTCGTTCATCGCGATCCACCTCAACGAGCTGACGTTCTCGGCCGTCAAGGGCCAGAAGAGCCACGTCAAGGTCGACCTGATCGATGTCGAGTTCCTCGGCGTCCTGGAGTTCGTCGAGAAGCTCGAGGACATCATCGACTTCAGCGGCGACGGCGGCCCGAAGATCGAGGTCCAGCCGACCGGCATCAGCGCCGATCTCGCGGTGCCGATCCCCGACATCTCGGTCGGCATCCTGGCGCTCACCAACATCTCGATCGACCTCGGCTTCAACCTGCCGTTCGACGGCTCGCCGGCGCGCTTTCGCTTTTCCTTCGCCACGCGCGACAACCCGTTCGGGCTGTCGGTCGCGATCTTCGGCGGCGCCGGCTTCTTCGGGCTGGCGATCGGCACCGACGGCGTCGAGAAGATCGAGGCGTCGCTCGAGTTCGGCGCGATGTGCTCGATCGACCTCGGGGTCGCGTCGGGCAGCGTCCACCTGACCGCCGGGATCTACTTCTCCTACGGCGACGACGGCACCGGCAACCTGACCTGCGTCCTGAGCGGCTTCGTCAAGCTCGGCGGCCAGCTCAGCATCCTCGGGATCGTGTCGATCTCGCTCGAGTTCGACATGAGCCTGACCTACGTGTCGTCGCCGTCGAGCGTGACCGGCACGGCGACCCTGTCGGTCTCGATCTCCGTCCTGTTCTTCAGCTTCTCGGCGTCGGTCACCGCATCCAAGACGTTCGCCGGGAGCGGCGGCGGGGCGTCGATGTCGCTGGCGCTCAGCGGCGGCGACCCGGTGCCGCCGCCCCCCGTGACCTTCGTGCAGCAGGTGACGGCGCAAAACTGGAACGACTACTGCGACGCGTTCGCGACGAACTGATGGCGGGCAGCGGACAGATCATCTGGGCGGCCGTTCCCAACGGCGTCGATCCCGCGAGCGGGCAGCTGAAGATCTCGGTGCATGTCGCACCGACGCTGTCGGTCGGCGCCGGCTCGACGCTCGACAAGTTCACCGACTGGATCGACTGGCCGGCGACGGTCGCGGCGGCACCGCTGACGCTTCAGGCCAAGTTCTTCAACGCGTCGAACAACGCCGTGGTCACCGGCGGGGGGCCGGTGACGATCGACACGACCGTCCTGCGCTCGGACCTGTGGACCGCGCTGTTCAGCCCGCCGGCCAACGTCGCCGTGAACCCCCGCGACGCCGGCGAGCCGTTCACCCACCTGCCGGTGATCTCGTTCCCCGCCGACTTCATCGCCAACTGGCTCAAGACGAACTACACGAACTGGGCCAACAACGCGGCCGGCGGGTTCCCGGCCTACCAGGATCTGATCGCGCTGCTCAATCCGATCGGCCTCGCCGACGAAGCGGACCGCAAGCGGCTCGGCGCGACGCTCAAAGACCTCCAGGACGAGCGCAACGCGGTCGTCGGCGGCAAGGCCAACCGGGCCAACGACTTCAGCGCCACGAGCGACGAGGCGGCGTTCGCCGCGCTGCGGGCCTACCACCAGCCGCACCCGCCCAGCGCGCACGCCCTGGCCGCGACGCCGCTGCCTACCGTCGACTTCCACCGCGCGCTGACGTTCATCGGCGAGCACCGCGCTCTGCAGCGCGCGCTGGGGCTCGTGTTCGACATCGCGGTGACGGTCCCGCGCGCAGCGCCGGCCGCCGTGCTCGTGTCGGTGACGCCGAGCTACACCGGCGGCGGCGCCTATCCGGCCGTCAGCCCGCTCACGACGGCGACACTCGGCGCGACGGCCTGGCGGGCGCAACCCTCGTCGTCGAGCGTTCCGGTCCACAACGGCCAGCTGACGCTCGGTGACGCGACGGCGTTCTTCACCCATCAGCTCGACGTCGACGGCGGCGGGCTCAAGGCGGCGATCTTTGCCGACAACGTGAAGCTGTCGCTCAAGCCGCAGAAGGGCACCGGCCAGACGAGCTCCCCGCCCGCTCCCGACGCGCCGACGAGCTTCGCGCCGCCGACGCTGCGCTCCGGCGGGCTGACCGTGACCGCTGTCAATCGCGGTTTGACGTTCGTCTCCAAGCTCGACCGCTCCGCCACGCTGATGGCCGGCCTGCCCACCGCCCCGGTGCTGTTCGCCGAGGACCTCGTCCGCGGCTACGTGCTCGACGTCCACGACTCGACCGGCGGCGGTTGGAACTCGACCGCGATGCGCACGGGCAGCTACGTGTCCGGCGCGCTGCCGGCGCTGACCGCGGCCGACGAGGCGGCGATCGACGCGCCGCCGACGATGCCCGGCGGCTCGGCCACCCCGACGCAGCTCAACCTGGCCGAGAACCTCGTGCGCTGGGACGGCTGGAGCCTCGCCGGCCCGCGCCCGGGGACGCCGATCCAGGACGACGGCACGGCGGCCGGCGGCGGGGTCGCGCCGGGGCCGTTCTCGCAGCTGCAGACGAAGCTCGGCGTCAAGCCGGGCTCGCTGCCGCGGCTGCGCTTCGGCACGACCTACGCGCTGCGGATGCGGATCGTCGACATCACGGGCAACGTGATCGACATCGGCGCGGGTGCAAACGTCGGCGACCCCGACAAGGTCGTGTCGACCCCGGCGCCGTACCGGCGCATGGAGCCGGTCGCCTCGCCGGCCGTCCACCGCTTCCTGGCGGCCGGCCTCGACCCGCGGCCCGGCGAGTCGCTGAAGCGGCTGGTCATCCGCGGCAACTTCGACACGGAGTCGGTGGAGACGTCGGTCCGCGGCCTCGCCCCGCCGCGCAGCTCGCAGCTGTTCGCCGAGCACCACGGCATGTTCGACGTCGGCACACCCGGCTCGGTGACGCTCGACAAGACCACGTACACGCTGATTGCCGCGCGCGAGAGCGCGCTCTACCCCGACGCCGAGATCGTCCCGACCGACCCGGTGCCCTACCTGCCCGACCCGCTGGCCCGAGGCGCGGCGCTGACGGTCACCGACGGGCCGCTGGCGGGCCATTCGATCGTGCCCGACTTCTCGCCCGCGGCGGGCCACGCGTGGCCCGACTACCGTCCGTACCGGCTGGTGCTCGCGCCCGGCCCGGCGGCGCTGCTGACCGCCGACCTGGCCCAGCGCGCCGTCACCTTCGCCCTGACCAAGGGCGACACCGCGGTCGCGCGGCTGAGCACGGGCAACCTCACCGACGCCGACCTCGCGCTGCTCGGCGTCTACGGCTGGGTGGCCGACACGTTCGGCGGTCCAGGCCAGGTCCCGATCGCCAAGAAGACCGCCGCGGCCACGGGTCAGAACTGGGCGATCACGCCGTACACCGAGCTCGAGCTCGTCTACGCGGTGCGCCAGCCGCTGCTGACGCCGGAGTTCGTCCTCGCCTCCAACCGCGATCCCGGCGACACGTTCGCCAACCTGCGCGGCGAGTTCATCCCGGTCAGCCGCAAGAGCACGAGCAAGGTCGACCTGCTGGCCCAGTGGAACGAGCCGGTCGACGACCCGTCCATCCCGGGCGACCCGTCGGGCCCGGGCGCGCCCGACACGGCCGGCGTCACGATCGACCGGCCCGTGTTCCCGATCACGATCGCCGCCGACGGTGGCCCGGACACCGACGACATCCAAGGGCGCCAGGAGTTCTTCGACACCAAGCACCGCGTGATCACGTACTCGACCAACGCGACGAGCCGCTTCACGGAGTACTTCGTCGAGACGCTGGACGTCGTCGCAACGCCCGGGACGACGGCGGCCCTCGATCCGATCGGCGTCGAGCCGGGCTCGGTCAAGGTCGCCGCCAAGGTCGGCTCGGCCACCTACGTGGAGGGCACGCACTTCGCGGTCAACGCCGCAGCGCCGGCGTCGATCGCTTTCCTTGCCGCCGCGCCGGGCGTCGAGGTGACGGTGACGTACCTGCCGCCGGTCAGCCGCCTGTGCGTCACGCCGAAGACGGTCAGCATCGACTCGAGCGCCCGCCCCGCGTCGATCCGGATCCGCGAGGTGGTGCCGATCTACCAGTGGGCGACGCCGTCCGGCAAGAGTCGCGGCCACACGAAGTCCAGCGTGCGCTCGCCGTCGGCGCTGCGGATCTACATGGAGCGCCCGTGGTGGAGCTCGGGCGTCGGCGAGCTGCTCGGCGTGCTCACGTGGCCGAAGGCCGAGCCGCATCCGGGCCCGGCGGAGCCGGTCGACGACGCGTCCTCGCTGTTCGTCAGCGACTGGGGCGCCGACCCGGTGTTCGATGGGGCCAAGCTCCCGGCGCTGCACCCGACGCTGGCGACGTTCCCCAAATCGCCGCCCGAGGCGCATGCCACGAACCTGTCGATCGACGAGCGGGCCGGCGTCAAGGTCAACGTCGCCGGGCACCCCGTCGCGTTCGACCCCGAGCGCAAGCTCTGGTACTGCGACGTGCTCATCAACATCGGCAAGGCCTACACGCCGATGATCCGGCTGGCCGTCGCCCGCTACCAGCCCAGCTCGCTGACCGGGCTCGAGCTGGGACGGGTCGTGCTCGCCGACATCATGTCGCTGGAGCCCGGGCGCACGGTCACGGTGACGCGCTCGGCCGCCAATTCCAAGCTGCTGACCAGCGTCAGCCTCAGCGGCTACTCGTACACCAACGCGGCGGACCTCGCGGGCAAGGCCGAGGCGCCGGGCGTCGCGCAGGTCACGGTCGAGTTCCGCGACACGACGGTCGCCGACCCGTTGCTCGGCTGGAAGGCGTTCGGCAAGCCGATCGCGATGAAGGCCAAGACCGCGCAGAGCGGGCTGACGACCTGGACGGCCAAGAACGTCAAGCTGCCCAAGAACGGCACGGCGCGGCTGTACGTTGAGCAGTTCGAGGTCCTGCCGACCGACTCCCGGGGCAGCGGCGCGCTCTACGTTCCGATCCACCCGAGCAAGCCGACGGCGCTGCGCCTGCTGCACCAGGACATCGTGCCGCTGTAGACAGTCATCTAAACTTAGATGCTATTCTAAGTTTAGTGCCGACCCCGGTCGAATTCACGACGTCCGACGGGCTGACGCTGCGCGCCGACCGCTTCGGCGACGCCGACGCCCCGCCGGTCGTGCTGCTGCACGGCGGCGGCCAGACGCGCCACGCCTGGGGCGCGACCGGCATGTCGCTGGCCGGCACCGGCCGGAGCGCGATCGCCGTCGACCTCCGCGGCCACGGCGACAGCGACCGATCGCCGGACGGCGACTACAGCGTCGACGCGTTCGTCGGCGACGTGCGCGCGATCGTGGCGGCGCTCGGCGCGCCGCCGGTGCTGGTCGGCGCGTCGCTGGGCGGCATGGCGGCGCTGCTGGCGGTCGGCGAGTCGCCGCACGCGGACGCCGAAGCGCTCGTCCTCGTCGACGTCGCGCACCGCTTCGAGCTCGCCGGGACCGACCGGATCGTCGCGTTCATGCGCGGCGCGCCCGACGGATTCGCCAGCCCCGACGAGGCGGCGGCCGCCGTCGCCGCCTACCTGCCCCATCGCGAGCCGCGCGGCGACACGGCGGGCCTGCGGCGCAACCTGCGCCTCCGCGACGGCCGCTGGCACTGGCACTGGGACCCGCGGCTGCTCGGCGCGCCCGGATCGCTCGGCGACCCCGAGAGCCGGGAGCGGACACTCGCCCGCAAGCGGGCGGCCGCCGAGGCGCTGACGCTCCCGACGCTGCTCGTGCGCGGAGCGATCAGCGACGTCATCAGCCCGGAGATCGTCGAGGAGTTCGCCGAGCTGGTCCCGCACGCCGAGGTCGTCGACGTCAGCGGCGCGGCCCATATGGTCGCCGGCGACGACAACGACCGCTTCACCGACGCCGTCACCGGCTTCCTCGCCGCGGTGCGATGACCCCGGCGCCCGGCGGGCTTCGCGAGCGCAACCGCGAGCGCCGGATCGCCCGGATCCTCGAGGCCACGCGCGAGCTGCTGCGCGAGGCGCCGCACGAGTCGCCGAGCGTCGAGCGGATCGCGCAGCGCGCCGAGGTCGCCCCGGCGACGGTCTTCAACCTGATCGGCCCGCGCGAGAGCATCTGGGCCGCGCTGGCGGATGACATGCTGGCCGCGGTCGATCTGTCGCCGCCGGACGACGCCGAAGATCCGCTTGTCCACGCGACGGCGATCGTCACGGCCGTCGTCGACACGTTCTGCGCCGACGCCGCCGTCTACCGTCACGTGCTCGCACACTGGACGCAGAGCGCGCGGCTGCTGCGCAGCGACCCGACGCCGCAGCTCGTCGCCTGCCTGCGGGCGGCGGCCGGCCGCGGCCAGATCCGCGCGGACCTCGACCTGCGCCGGCTCGGCACGACGATCACCACCGCCTGCGGCGGAGCCGCCCACCAGTGGGGCGCCGGGCTGATCAGCGACCGCACCTTGCGTGATCGCTGCCGCACGGCCGTCGACGTCGCGTTCGCCGCCGCCGGACATTCGCAGGCGGCCGCGCGGCTGACCTCGCGGTAACCTGGCCCTATGTGCCGGAACATCCGTCAGCTCCACAACTTCGACCCGCCGGCGACCACGGACGAGGTGCGCGCGTCGGCGATCCAGTTCGTCCGCAAGGTCGGCGGGTTCACCAAGCCCTCGAAGGCCAACGAGGCGGCGTTCGAGCACGCGGTCGACGAGATCACCGCCGTGACCACGCGCTACCTCGACGCGCTCATCACCAACGCGCCGCCGAAGAACCGCGAGGTCGAGGCCGCCAAGGCCCGCGCCCGCGCCGCCGAGCGCTACGGCACCGCCGCCGCCTGAGCGGCCGTCTCAGCGGTCACGAGGGCGTGCCCGAGGGAGTGTCTCCCTTGGGCGAGTACGGAAGGCGCAGCCACTCGTGGATCTGGCCGTTGCGGATTCGGAACGCCGTCTCGGCCGTCTGCCCGACGCCGCTGCCGCACGTTCCCGGCCCCGGGCGCTCGGTCAGCCGCAGCTTGGCGATGACGAGCCCGTGCGGGCCCGGCGACGTGCTGATCAGAACGGCGCCGCACGGCAGGGTCTGGTTGAACACCCGCACGTCGGCGCGCGTGCGCAGCTCGATCGGCGGGGTCCCGTTGGCGATCACGCTCGGCAGCGCGAAGAACCGCGCGGCCGAGGCGATCTGACCGTGGCGCAGGGTGTCGGCCCACGCCCGGATCACGTCCTGCGGACTCGCGGTCGAGGGCAGCGAGTGGCCGCGGGACGGCGGGATCGGCACGGCCGATGAGGTCGAGGGGGAGGTGAGGGTCGCCGCCGGCGGCGCGGCGAGGGTCGTGGCGTGGGGCGACGAGCCCGCTCCGCACGCGCCCAGCGCGAGCGCGGCGGTGACGGCGGCGCCGGTCGCCGCGAAGCGCATCAGCGCACCGGCTTGGAGCCCTGCGGACAGGCGTCCGCTTCGAGCGTGTAGGTGACCGCGTAGCTCCACGTGCGGTTGGGTCCCAGCGGCTGCGAGCCCGAGCCCGAGCCGTTGAACTGGATCACGTACTCCCAGTGGTCGGCCGGGTCGTCGCCGGTGCGCGCGCGGCCCTCGTAGGACGTCTTGAACCTCACGCCGGTCCAGGGCGCAGGGGTCGGCGCCTTCTTCGTCGCCGTGTCGGTGAGCGTACCCCGCGGGTCCAGGGCGCCCATCGGCACATCGAGGACCGGCGGGCCCTCGAAGCTCAGGCCGTTCGACGGCGGCGCGACGATCGTGAAGCTGGACGACACGCGGCAGACGACATGCTTTGCCGGAGGCAACGAGGGGCTCAGCGCGCCGGCCCCGAACCGCCCCGGGGCGATCTTGTTCAGCGGGCCGAGCAGATCGCCGGTCACCTCGGCGACCGGGAGCTTGCCGTCCAGCAGCTCGAGGATGTCCTTGATCACCTGGTTGTCCGCGGGCGCGGTGGAGCTCGTCGAGTCGCCGCTCACGGTCCAGCTGAACGCGTGGCGGTCGTCAAATGCCGACGGCAGGCCGAGCTTGTCGATCGCGCCCTGCGCCAGCTTGAGCTCGTCGAGGACGTCGCCGAGCTTCTCGGAGACGGGCACGATGTGCGGCTCGCCGGTCGACGAGCGCGACTGCAGCTGATAGCCGTCGGGGACGAGCACGTCCTCGAACCGGTCGGTGTCGCGGTTGCGCCGCGTCTCGATGTGGAACCCGACGCGCGGCGTCACCTTGATCTCCGGGTGGTGCTCGAGGCTGCCGAGGGACAGGATCCCGGCCAGCGCGTCGGGGACGTCGTCGCGCCCGTCGTCGGCGGCGCGGGCGCTCGCCGGCGCCTGCGAGCGAAACGCCGCGACGAGGCCCAAGTACACGGCGTGGTGGGCGGGCGCGTGGCGCAGCCGGCGGATCGTGCCGACGACCGCGACGCTCGCCGGCAGCTTCGACGCCCCGCTCGCCTTCAGAACGAGGTGCTGGGGCGCCTTCGTGCCGGGGCGCAGCTTGGCGTCGATCTTCAGCACCCGCAGCTCGACGCCGCCGGGGGTCGGCATCTTGAGCGTGACCTTGGGAGCGGGGTGGGCGATCGCGGCCAGCGCCAGCAACGCGGCGAGCATCAGCCCACGGTAGCGGCCAGTTCAGCCATTCGCGCCTCCTGCGCCGGGTCAGGAGCGAACGTGACGAGCTTCTGCTCGGGCTCGTCGGCGACCTGAAGCACGACGTGGCGCAGTTCGATCTCGCCGAGCTGCGGGTGGCGCAGGCGCTTGCGCCCCGAGCCCAGCGGCGCGACATCCTGGCGCGGCCACCACGCGCGGACATCGGGGCTGGTGGCGTGCAGGCGCTCGATCAGGTCGGCGAAGGCGGGGTCGCCCGGGTGGCGGGCCGCCGCCCCGCGGAAGCGCGCGAGCTGGGCCCGCGCCTCGGACTCCCATTCGACGAACACCTCTTGAGCCGCGGGCGTGAACATCCACGCGAGCAGGTTGCGCTCGGGCGGCGGCAGCGCGGGCCAGTCGGTCCACAGCGCCCGCGCCGCGCGGTTTGACGCCAGGACGTCCCACGATCGGCCGGTCACGTACGTCGGGTGGGGGTCGAGACGGTCGACGAGCTCGGCGACCCCGGGCGCGAGGATCTCGATCGACCCCTGGCCGTCGGGCGGCGGTGGCCCGCCGTGGACCAACGCGTGGATGTAGTCGCGCTGGGCCGGCTCGAGCACGAGCGCCGCGCTCAGAGCGTCGAGCACCGCCCGTGACGGCCGGACCCCGCGGCCCTGCTCCAGGAACGCGTAGTAGGTGGGGGAGATCGCGGCGAGCATCGCGACCTCCTCGCGGCGCAGCCCGCTCGTGCGCCGTCGCGGCCCGGCGATCAGCCCGACGTCGGCGGGCTGAAGGGACTCTCGCCGCGCGCGCAGCAGTGTGCCGAGCTCGTGCGCCGCGTCGGATTGCGGTGCCTGTGGAGGACTCATCCTGGTAGTCGCGATAGTAGGAACAACATGCTCCGAGTACCAGGCTTACGCGCGGGTAGTTTCGGGGCATGGAGACACGAACACCTGGTACGGACGCAGCATGATCCTGACCGAGCGGATCGAACTGGCCGGCGGCATGGGGGCGTTCGTCGCCCGGCCGCCCGGCGACGGGCCGCGCGGCGGCATCGTCGTCTGCCACGAGCTGTTCGGCGTGACGACGCACGTGCGCGAGGTGTGCGAGCGACTCGCCGGACTGGGGCTCGTGGCGCTTGCGCCCGAGCTGTATCACCGCGTCTTGCCGGCGGTCGAACTGGCCCACGACGAGGCGGGCCGCGACCGCGGCTTCCAGCTGCTGGGCGAACTGAAGCGCGACGGGGCGATCGCTGACGTCCGCGCCGCCGTCGAGCACCTGCGTGCCGGCGGCGCGCCCCGTGTCGCGTTGCTCGGGCTGAGCCTCGGCGGCCATGTCGCCTACCTCGCCGCGACCGCACTCGACGTCGACCCCGTCATCTGCGCCTATCCGGGCTGGCTCGCCGGCACCGACATCGGCCTCAGCCGGCCGGAGCCGACGCTGACGCTGACGCCGGGCCTCGGCGGTCGCGTGCTGATCCTCACCGGCTCCGAGGACCATGCCGTCTCGGCCGCCGACCGCGACGCGATCACCGCAGCGCTCCAGGCGGCCGGCGTCGAGCACGAGATCGTCGTCTACCCCGGCACGCCGCACGGCTTCCTGTGCGACCGCCGCGACACCTACGCGCCGCAGCAGGCCGCCGACGCATGGCGGCGGATCGGGAGCCTGCTCGACGCTGCGCTATCGTCGCCCGCATGCCCCACGGATTCGACCTGACAACCGTCGTCGATCGTCCGATCGACGAGGTGTTCGCGTTCCTCGCGCAGGGCACCAACGATCCGAAGTTCAGCCCGCGCGTGCTTGAGATCGAGCAGGTCGGCGACGGCCCACCCGGCGTCGGCACCGTGTTTCGCAGCACCGTCAAGGACGCCGGCATGAAGACCAAGCGCGAGTTCGAGCTGACCGAATTCGAGGCGCCGAGCAAGATCCGCTGGACCGAGCGCTCCAAGAACCTCGTGACGGTCACGGCCGGTGGCTATGACCTGGCGGCCGACGGGAACGGGACGCGGGTGCGGCTGTTCAACGAGTTCGCCGGCCACGGCCTTGGCAAGCTGTTCGTGGGACCCGCGGCGCGCGCGGCCAACAAGGGCGCCGACGAGTTCGGCGCGGCGATCAAGCAGGCGGTTGAGTCGAGCTAGGCGCCGTTGCGAGCGCCGTTGCGGTTCCAGTCCGCAATGCGCCGGCGGGAGTTGTCGAGCACGAGTTCGAAGGCGGCGGCGATGCGCTCCTCGTCGCCGGTGACCAGCAGGTCGCTCATCAGCCCGCGCAGTTCGGCGATCAGCAGCGTCGCTGTGGCGGGGGCCTCGTCCACGGGGCAGCCCTGGGCCACGATCCAGCCCGCCATCATGTCGGTGCGGACCTCCATCGAGCGCTCTATCGTCGCTCCGTAGTCCGCCTCGTCGAACAGGCTCTGCCCGACGATCTCGAAGAACAGGCGGATATCGCGCCGGCCGACCGCAGACGTCCACTGCGCCCACATGTCGCGCAGCCGGCCCTCGGGGTCGGCCAGCCGCTCGGGGGCCTCCTCCGGGTCGGTCGGGACCAACGTGCGCATCAGCAGGTGATCGACGATCTCGTCGATCAGCTCTTCCTTGCTGCCGAAATGGTGCTGGAGCGTCGCGTGGCTGACCCCGACGCCCTGGGCGACCCGGCGTAGCGACAGGCTCGCGATGCCGTTGTCGAGCACGTACTCGCCGACGGCCTCGAGGAGCTCTCCCCGGCGGTGCTGGTAACGCAGCGTGCGCCCGTCGATCTGCTCGGTCATGTCAGGGAACCTTATACGCAGCTATCGCGGAAATACCTACAACAGTCGACGAACCTCCGGGGTTTGGCCGACCGTGTGGCAGAGCTATTCGCCAGTCTGCCCGACGATAAGGGGAGACGCAAGGACCGTCGGGCCGATGGGTCCCGTGTTGCACCACATGCCCGGCGTTTCGCTTAATTGACCTGCCACTTGGACGAGCAATCGGGTAGGCTGGTGCAGTCAGGACGACGAGAGGTTCGGGTCACCGGGGAACGGGTGCCGTTTTGGGACGGCATCGGGGAGCGCCTTTGGGCCGGGTCGCAGGGCACACGGACGGCACATTCACCGTCGTTCATCAGGAGAGAACATGAGGCATTCCTTCCAGGCCAAGCGCACGGGTCTCGCGCTGGTCATCCTTGCCGTCGCCGCTGCGGCGATGGCCATCATCTCGGCGCCGGCCGGCGCCGTTTCGCAGTCGGGTAGCGGGTGTGCGCCGGCGACCGTGCTCGCGGCGCGTGCGTCGACCGAGCGTCAGGGCGAGGGCACGATCGCGTCGCTCGTCGACAAGATCCAGGCGTCGGTCAATGCCGGGGTCACGGAGTCGGCGGTCGTCTACCCGGCGACGCTGAACAACTACGCCAACAGCGCGGCGCAGGGCGACTCGGCGATGAAGTCCGAGCTCCAGACGATCGTGAACAACTGCCCGAACCAGAAGGTCGTGATCGTCGGCTATTCGCAGGGCGCGCAGCTCGTCGGTGACGTCCTCGGCGGCGGCGGAGGCGGCTCACTGGGTGCGGCAACCGCGCCGAGCCCATCGTCGGTGACGTCGCACATCATCGCGGCGATCCAGTTCGGCGATCCGCGTCACCTGCCCAACAAGTCGTTCAACCAGGGCACGGCCAAGGGCGCGACGGGCCTGTTCCCGCGGCCGGCGAGCGAGTCGATCGACGCGTTCTCGGCGATCCTGCAGTCCTACTGCGACACGGGCGACCCGTTCTGCGCGAGCGGCAACAACCTGGCTGCCCACCTGGACTACGACCAGAAGTACGACACGCAGGCCGCTGCGTTCGTCAAGGGCAAGCTGAACGCCGCCGGCGTCAGCTAGTACGTGACCGTCGCTACGCGCGTGGGGTCCTCGGCAGGGGGCCCCACGACGCGTGGCGGGTGCGCCCGAGCGTGAGCGTGAACCCCAGTCGGCCTTCGCGATCGGCATGCAGGCGCCGCAGGCTCGCGCCCGAGCGCCACAGGTACACGGCCCCGGGGCGGTAGCGACGTGGGGAGACGGCGTCGATCCGGCCGTCGCCGGTCGCGGTGATCGCGTCGCGCCACACCGACAGGTGAACGAAAGCCTCCACGGTGCGGCGGGTCGTGAACGTCCAGCCCCATGCGGTGAACCGCGTGTGCGCGGACATGACATGGAACCGACGCGGCACGGTCACCGGCCGGCGGAGTTGGGCGCGCAGCCAGGCGACGAACTCGGTCGTGTCGCGCGTCCAGTACGGGCGCGTGTGCGACCCCGGGAAGAACCGCGCGTCGACGTCGGGTACGCCGGCCGCCTTCAGCGCCGCGACAAAGTCCTGGTTCTCGAGATGCGCGCCGAACTCGATCGTCAGCACGTACTGGCGGACGATCGCGGCGTTGGGGTCGGCCGGCGGCTGCGGCGTGTCGAACGGACCGGGCGTCCCGTCGCCGGAGCGCACGAAGACCCGCACTCCCCGCAGGTTGCCGGCGAGGCTCGTCGCGTCGTTGTCGCGCCAGCGGACCGGCTGTTGTGCCGGGTCGCCCCACTTGCAGTTCTTGGTCTGGAAGTTGACCGCGATCGGCAGCAGCGGGTCGGTCTCGCCGGAGAACGCGCCGACGTAGCCGAACGTGCCCGGGTACTCGGCGGCGTACTTGGCGGCGCCACCGCCACCCATCGAGATGCCGGCGATCGCACGGCCCCCGGCCGTCGCGCGCGTCGGGAAGTGCGCGTCGATGTACGGGATCAACTCGCGGATGTGGAAGCTCTCCCATGCGGGCGCCGTGGCGCCGCCGCCGGCCGGCGTGCCGAACCAGTCGCTGTAGCCGCCGTCCTGGCCGTTCCCCGAGCCGTTGGGCATGACGGCGATGACCGGCATGTCGCCGAGCTGGCGGTCGATGTGGTCGGTGTCGAGCCACGTGGTGTAGTCGCCGCCGGCGCCGTGGAGCAGGTACAGGACCGGGTAGCGCGTGCGCCCCGAGGCGTCGTAGTGCTCGGGCAGCAGCACGCGCACCGGCTGCACGTCGCCCATCGCGCGCGAGCGCAGCTCCAGCGTCACGAGCCGGCCGCTGCGCGAGCGCCCGACCTGCGTGACGCCGAGGTGCACCGGCGCGGTTCGCGCGACGCACGCGGGCCACGTGTCGGGCGCGGCCCGCGCCGCGGTGGGGAGCACCGCGGCGCACAGAAGCGTGAGCGTGAGGAGGCGGGCCATCAGGGCCCGCGACTATCTCACGAGCAGTTGGTGCTCTCCCAGTAGCCGCCCCACTCGGCGCCGGACAGCACGCCGACGTCGCCGTTGAACGTCAGCCGGTAGGGGTTCTCGCCGCCACACTCGTCGCCGTCGCCGTCGAGCTCCTCGAGCTTCATCGTGCTCGCGATCCCTGCGACGAGGGACGTCGGGTAGGTGCCGACGAGCAGCAGCTGCTTGACCGCGACCAGCGGCGACGACACGAGCGTTCCGATCGGCGTCGGTGTGTCGGCGGGCTCATGCAGCGCCATCACGACCTGACCGGCCTTCGTGAGCCACGCGGCGCTCTGGTCGGCGAGCATGATGTGCTGGGCCTGGCCGTCGGTGAACGGCGCGCCAGGAGCGCCGGGGACGAGCTTGGTCCCCGACAGCCAGCGCTTGCCGTTGTCGGCGTTGGCGGCCCACATGCGGTCGGTCGTGACGCCGGCGCTCGAATGGCGCACGGTCCACAGCGCGTTGACGCCGTCCCACGCGACCTTCGTTCCCGGGGTCCAGGGACCCAGGCGCCGGGCGCGCGGCGGATGGTCGTAGACGGTCGTGCAGCCCAGCAGCGACTTGGAGTCGTGCCAGACGTTGCCGAAGCTGTTGACGGCGAGCTGCCCGTGGTGCTTGGGGCAATGGTGGCTGCGGGCCATCGCGCCGCTGGGGACGGCGACGGCGAGGGCGGCGAGCGCCAGTGCGGTGGCGGCCAGGGTCCTCATGTCAGCGGCACTCCTTGATCGGGACGTGTCCGGCGCCACCTGGTTTGCCGATTTCACCGAGCGCGTGGCCTGCATGCCGGAGGATGCCGGCGAGAAGGCGGAGCCTGGGGGCAGTCGGGAGCGTCATGCCTCCTCAACGAAGGCGCTGCCGATTCGTTACGCGGGCGCCGACCCAGGGGACACGATGCCCGACTCGTAGGCCAGGACGACGGCCTGGATGCGGTCACGCAGGCCGAGCTTCATCAGCACGCGCGCGACATGGGTCTTGACCGTCGTGTCGCTGACCACGAGCTCGGCGGCGATCTCGGCGTTGGACAGCCCCTTGGCGATCAGGTGGAAGACCTCCATCTCCCGCGGCGTCAGGTCCTCGAGGCCGTCGGGCGCCACCGTGCTCGCCGGGCGTGCCTGGGCGAACTCCTCGAGCAGCCGTTTGGTCACCGACGGCGCCAGCAGCGCGTCGCCACGCGCGACGACGCGGACGCCGTCGGCGAGTTGCTCGGCCGGGACATCCTTGAGCAGGAACCCGCTCGCGCCGGCCTGAAGCGCCTCGTAGACGTACTCGTTGAGGTCAAACGTCGTCAGCATCAGGATCTTCGGCGCATCGTCGCCGCCGGCGGCGACGATCCGGCGCGTCGCCTCGATCCCATCGAGATCGGGCATCCGGATGTCCATCAGGATCACGTCGGGCGTCGCCGAGACCGCCTTGTCGACCGCCTCGCGACCGTCTGCGGCCTCGCCGACGACGACGATGTCGTCCTCGGACTCGAGAATCATGCGAAAGCCGGTGCGCACGAGCGCCTGGTCGTCGGTGATGAGGACGCGGATGCTCACGCGGCGACCACCGTATCCCGTGGGATCGACGCCTGAACGACGAAGCCGCCGTATCCGGTTGGATCGACGCCGGCGTCGACATGGCCGCCGTACAGCTCGAGGCGCTCGCGCATCCCGATCAGTCCCTGCCCGGCGCCCGCGAGTGTCTGCACCGCGCCGTTGCGCGCGCCGTCGTCGGAGATTCGCAGTTCCAGCGCGTCGGGCGCCCAGTGCAGCGTCACTGTGGCGCGTGTCGGCCCGGCGTGCTTGAGCGTGTTGGTCAGCGCCTCCTGCACGACGCGGTAGGCGGCGAGGTCGGCGCCGACCGGCAGCGGGAATCGCTCGCCGTCCTCACGCAGCGTCACGTCGAGGCCGGCGTCGCGGGCGCGCGCGATCAGCGCATCGATCTGCCCCAGTGTCGGCTGGGGTCCGCGTTGAGCCTTGTCCTCGGTCATCAGGCCCAGCATGCGCCGCAGCTCGACGAGCGCGGTACGGCCCGACTCCTCGGCCGCCGCCAGCGCCTGGGCGGCGCGCTCGGCGTCGCGGTCCAGGGTTCGCCGCGCGGCCCCCGACTGGACGACCATCACCGAGACGCTGTGGGCGACGACGTCGTGCAGCTCGCGCGCGATCCGGCGGCGCTCGTCGGCCACTGCGTCGCGGGCGCGTTCCTCGCGCTCGATCTCGAGCTGCTGGTTGGTGATCGCGAGCTCCCGCGTCAGCGTCCGGTGGTTGCGCAGCGCGCGGCCGACGCCCCACGTGATCGCGAACACAGCGCACGGGAAGAACGCGTCGGTGAGGGCCTCGGTGTGCGGACCGACAGCATCGACGACGACGCACCGTGACGACGACCCCGGCCAGCGTGATCACGGCGCGGCCGAGGTCGAGCTCATGCCCGGCCGTGTAGGTCATGAACGCGACGACGAAGATCACGCTGCTCAGGTCGCTGACCTGAGTGACGAGCACGGTGAGGACACAGGCCAGCGCGTAGGCCGCGAAACAGACCCACAGCGTGTGCCGGCGGCGCACGGCAACAAGCGCGCCCAACGCGCCGTAGCCGGCGACGTTGGCCCACCACGGGCCGCGGCTGTTCACCGACGTCAGCGACTCGGCGATCATCGCGCCGGCGGCGACCGCGCCGAACAGCAGGTCGCGCGTATCGCGGTTCTGCCACCAGGTCATGCCGGCTCTCCGAGGGGCAGCTTGGCCCGCAGGGCGTAGCCGCCGCCGCGCCGGCGCCCGGCGTTGAGATCGCCGCCGAACAGCGCCACGCGCTCGCGCAGGCCCAGCAGCACCGAGTCGGCCTTGACCTCGGGTTCGCTCACCGCCGGCCCGTTGACGACCTCGAGTTCGAGCTCCGAGCGCCCGTAGCGCACGACGATGTCGGTCCGGGCCCCGGGCGCGTGGGCCTGGGCGCTATCGAGCGCCTGCTGGATGATCCGGTAGGCGGCCGAGTCGAGACCCAGCGGCAGCGCCACGGCACGGCCCTCGATCTGCAGTCGGGCGTCGAGGCCATCGGCCCGGGCCAGCTCGACGAGCCGGTCGACCCGTCTGAGTGTCGGCTGCGGCGCGAGTGCCAGCTCTTCATCGCCGCGGCGCAGCACGCCGAGCAGGCGACGCATCTCATCGAGTGCCGCGCGCCCGGTGTTCTCGATCGCGAGCATCGCCTCGCTCGCGCGCTCGGAGTCGGTCTTGATCAGTCGTCGCGCCGCGCCCGCCTGGACGACCATCACCGAGACGTTGTGGCTGACGACGTCGTGCAGCTCGCCCGCGATCCGCGCGCGCTCGGCCGCCACAGCGCCCCGCGCACGGCCCTCGCGCTCGGCGACGAGCTGCTGCGAGCGCTGGTGCAGCTCGTTCACCAGCCGTCGGCGGCCGCGCATCGCGATCCCCGCAGAGACCGGCAGCGCGACGCCCATGACGACACCGAAGAACGCGTCGCCGGCGCGGGCGTTGCCAGAGTTGTTGAACAGCAGCCCGCCGACGACGAACAGCGCGCACTGCAGCGCGATCCCGAACCACAGCGTGCGTCCCTCGGTGTAGGCGCCGAGCGAGTAGATCACGATCACCGCCGACAGGACCATCGCGTAGCTGTGGTTGAGCGCGAACCCGCCGAGCGCCTGCTGGAGCAGCGTGGCGCCGCCGAGGATCGCGACCGCGGCCAGCGGGTTGCGGCGGCGCAGCACGACCGACCCGCAGATGAAGACCTCGCCCGCGGCGGTGGCCAGCCGGCTGCCCGGCATCTGGTCCAGCAGCGCCTCGAGGATGCCCACCACGAGCAGGACGCCGGCCAGCAGCACATCCTGACGGTCCGGCGGGATCGCCTGCCACCGCATACGCGCGCCGGACAACATGGTGCGAAGGTAGCGCCACACCCAGGCAGACGCATCATCCCAGCGGAGTACGGGGACTCGTCTGGGGGACTACGGATCGGTCCACGGGACGACGCGAGGATCATCCTGGAGGCCCGGCGACAATCGCCAGGCGGGACGACGACCGGCGGGGCGGTGGCGGCGAGAGTGCCGGTCATGAGCACCTGGACCGCACAGACCACCGTGCTTGGGCGTCCCGAGGACGTCCTGGGCGTGTTGACCGACCCGGCCGCCTGTGGGCGGTGGGCCCCGATCGACTTCGATTTCGAGGGCCTCGAGGGTAACCGCCTGGTGGCCGGCAGCCGCGCCCAAGTGGTGGGCAGGCTCGCGGGGCAGCGTGCGACGTTCGAGGTCAACGTGATCGAGGCCGATGCGCAGCGCCTGTCGCTCTGCGCATCGGGCCCGATCACCCTCGACGTCCGCTACGAACTTGAGGGCTGGGACGTCATCACCGAGGTCACGGCCTCGATCGGTGTGCGCCGCGGCTCGGGCTTCGTCGGCCGCCTGCTCGCGCAGGCCACCGACGCCGTCCTGGCGGGCGGCGCGCTGCGCTGCTCGCTCGATCGCATCGCCCGCGAGGCCGAGGCCTGCGCCGCATGACTCACCGCATGACCACCAACGAAAGGACCACCGTGTCTGCCATTCCGATGTCGGCCGTGACTCCCGTCCCGGCCACCACTGCCCAGAGCACCGCGGTCCTGGCCCGCGGTGTCTCGCGGCGTTACGGCGATGGCGACACCGCTGTCGACGCGCTGCGCAACGTCGACCTCGCCGTCCCGGCCGAGCAGTACCTGGCTGTCATGGGCCCGTCGGGCTCCGGCAAGTCGACCCTCATGCACGTGCTCGCCGGCCTCGACCAGCCCGACGAGGGCAGCGTCGAGATCGCAGGGCGCGAGATCACGACCATGAACGATCGCCAGCTCACCCGCCTGCGGCGCGACACGATCGGCTTCGTCTTCCAGGCGTTCAACCTGCTTCCGGTCCTGACGGCGCAGGAGAACATCGAGCTCGGTCTCAAGGTCGCCGGGCGCAAGCCCGACCGCGAGTGGGTCGAGACGGTGATCGAGCGCGTCGGCCTGGCCGACCGTCGTCAGCATCGCCCGTCGCAGCTCTCGGGCGGCCAGCAGCAGCGGGTCGCCGTCGCGCGCGCACTGGTCGGCGAGCCGGCTGTGCTGTTCGCCGACGAGCCGACCGGCAACCTCGACTCGCGCGCCAGCCACGAGGTCCTCGACCTGCTGCGCGACGCGGTCGACACGTTCGGCCAGACGATCGTCATGGTCACGCACGAGCCCAAGGACGCGGCGATCGCCGACCGGGTCGTATTCCTGGCCGACGGCGAGCTCGCCGGCGACGTGTCCAACCCCGACGAGGCGTCGGTCGTCGCGGCGCTGTCCGAGGTGACCCGATGATCCGCCTGGCGCTCCGCGGGCTGCTCGCCCGCCGTGGCCGCACCGTCATGACCGCGCTCGCGATCGTGCTCGGCGTCGGCATGATCAGTGCCGCGCTGACGGTGTCCGACACCATGCTCAGCGCGGCCGACTCCCTCTCGACGGCGGCCTACCACGGCACCGACGCCGTCGTCGGCGCACCCCGCGCCTTCAACACCGACGAGAACCCTGGCGATGCACAGGCGATCCCCGCCTCGACGCTCGGATCCGTGCGCGCCGTGCCGCAGGTCGGCCTGGCCGTCGGTGACATCCTCGACCAGGCGCGGCTGATCGACCGCCGCGGCAAGGCGATCGGCACGAGCCCGTACTTCGCGATGGGCTATGACTCGACGAGCCCCGGTGCACAGCGGTTCAGCCCGTTTCACCTGACCAGCGGCCGCTGGGCCACCGGTCCGGGCCAGGTCGTCATCGACGCCGGCACGGCCCGCGCGCACCACTACGCCGTCGGCCAGCAGATCGCGGTCGCGGCCGATGGGCCGGTGCGCAGGTTCACCGTCGTCGGCGTCGCGCGGTTCGGCAGCGTCGAGAGCATCGGCACCGCGACGGCGGCGATCTTCTCGCTGCCCGTGGCGCAGCGGATGTTCGGCAAGGTCGGGCGCTACGACGACGTGCTCGTCGCGGCCAAGCCTGGCGTCGGCGCCGCGGCGCTGCGCAGCGCGCTGCGCTCGTCGCTGCCGCCCAGCGTCGGTGTGCGGTCGGCCCAGAAGGACGACCGCTTCACGCTCGACGGGCTGCGGCAGTTCATCTCGTTCATCAAGGTGTTCCTGCTCGTGTTCGCGGTTGTCGCCCTCGTCGTCGGCGCGTTCACGATCTTCAACAGCCTGTCGATCACCGTCGCCCAGCGCACCCGTGAGCTGGCCACGCTGCGGACCGTCGGCGCGTCGCGCCGGCAGCTGCTGTGGTCGGTCGTCGTCGAGACGCTGACGCTCGGCGTCGTCGCCTCGGCGATCGGCGTCGTGGCCGGGCTCGGCCTGGCCAGCGGACTGCTGGCACTGCTGAAGTCGACCGGTGTCGACCTGCCGCGCGTGGCCACGGTGTTCTCCCCGCGCACGGTCGTCGTCGGGATGGTCGTCGGTGTCCTGACCACGCTGCTGGCCGGCCTGATCCCGGCGATCCGCGCCACGAGCGTCGCGCCGGTGACGGCGTTGCGCGAGGGCGCGCCCGCGGCCAAGCCGCGGCGGCGTTCGCTGGTCGCGGGCATCATCATCGGCGGCCTCGGTGTCGCGATCCTGGCCTATGCGCTGTTCGGGCCCGGCCAGGCGACGACCAACCGGCTGCTGGCGATGATCCCCGGCATCCTGCTGCTGTTCGTCGGCGTCGCGACGCTGTCGGGCCGCATCGCCGCTCCGCTGGCGTCGGTGCTCGGCCGTCCGGCCCAGCGCTTCGGCGGTCAGGCCGGCTCGCTGGCCCGCCGCAACGCGATGCGCGCTCCGGGCCGCACCGCGGCGACCGCCGCGGCGCTGATGATCGGCATCGCGCTGGTGACGTTCGTCGCCGTGCTCGCCTCGGCGCTCAAGAACGCGTCGACCGGCGAGATGAACAAGCAGATCGCCGCGGCGTACGTCGTCCAACAGGGCACCGACGGGCTGCCGGTCTCGCCGTCGGCGCTGCATGCGGTCCGCGGCGTGCCGGGCGTGACGGTCGCCACCGGCATGACCTCGGCGCCGGTGCGGGTGTACGGGTCCGAGGACCAGGTCAACGGCGTCGAGCCGGCCGCGGCCGCCCAGGTCCTGCACCTGGACTACAAGGCGGGCGCGCGCGACACCCTCGCGACGCTGCACGGCCACGATGCGCTCGTGCGCGACTCGTTCGCGCGCAAGCACCATCTCGCCGTCGGCGACGCGTTCGTCGTCGAGTCCCAGGCGCGCACACGGCTGTCGCTCGTCGTGGCGGGGATCGAGACGTCGACCGAGCTCAACCCGCTGAACCTGGGGACGATCACGGTCGCCCGTCCGGTGTTCGACCATACGTTCCCCGACCACGGCCCGGGCCTCGGCTTCGTGTCGGTGGCCGCGGGGCCGTCGGCCCACGTGCTGGCCGCGCTGCGTCACGCGCTGGTGCCCTACCCGGGCGTCACGGTGAACGGCAAGGCGAAGTTCATCCACGACTCCGGTAGCTGGCTGAACAGCATGCTGGCGATGGTCTACGTGCTGCTCGCGCTCGCGGTCATCGTGAGCCTGTTCGGGATCGTCAACACCCTGGCGCTGGCGGTGCTCGAGCGCACGCGCGAGCTCGGGATGCTGCGGGCGGTCGGCATGAGCCGCCGCCAGGTGCGGCGGATGATCCGCCACGAGTCGATCATCACGGCGCTGATCGGGGCGACGCTCGGCATCGGCGTCGGCCTGTTCCTCGGCGCGCTGGTGACCGGCGCGCTGTCGTCGGCGGGGATGACATTCGCCGTCCCGGTCGGCTCGCTGATCGCGTTCGTGATCGTCGCGATCGTCGCCGGGATCGTCGCTGCGGCGGCGCCGGCCCGGCGGGCCGCGCGGCTCGACATCCTGGGCGCGCTGGCCTACCAGTAGGAGCGACGCCGTAACGTCGCCGTCGCGCTGGGCACCTTCAGCCCAGCGCGGCGGCGAGGGCGCGGCCCTCGTCGGTGAACACGTCCATGTGGGCGATTCGGCCGTCGCGGATCCGGAAGCGCAGCGCCACCTGGGGGACGACCTCCTCGCCGTCGGGGCCGGTCCAGCGGCTGTAGACCGACGCGATGATCCAGTCGCCGGCACGCCGGTACTCGGCGCGCTCCGGCGTGTAGCCCAGGAACTCGCCGAACGTCTCGTCGAACCAGCGCCGGAAGCCGTCGTAGCCGTGGTAGCTGCCGGGGACGGGCCAGCCATCGACGTTCTCGATCCGCAACTGCGGATCCCAGAACTCGGTCATCAGCGAGATGTCTCCGGCGCGGACGGCCTCGAACTGCCGGGCCAGCGTCAGGAACGCCCGCTCGAGCAGTGCAATGTCGTCGTCCGCATCGCCCACGGGGCGAGTATCGACCAGTGCGCGTTCGCGAACAAGGGCGGCCCCGTTGCCATCCTCACACGCCCGGGACTCCGGGCTATGCTCGCGCGCATGGAATACGACGTTCGCGACGCATTCGAGCGCCTGACGCAGCGCATCCGCGTCATCGAGGCGAACATCCGCGTGCTGGCCGAGAACGCCGGCCTGCAGATGGAGGAGCCTCCCGAGGCGCAGATGCCCCAGGAGATCACGACCCTCGCGTTGGCCGGCAAGAAGATCGAGGCGATCAAGGCCTACCGCCAGTGGCTCCCGTCGGCCAGCCTCGAGGAGGCCAAGGCCGCGGTCGACGCGATCTAGTGCGGTAGCGGAAATCGGACCGCGGCGGCGTCGTCCGATTTCCGCCAGACATCGGCCGCTTGGTGTGCGACGGTGTGTCGCATGCTGATCGACTCCGGCCGCTTCTACGAGATCATCGAGACCGGCGACCCACGCTTCGACGGGTGGGTCTACGTGGGCGTCACATCGACCGGGATCTACTGCCGCCCAAGCTGTCCGGCGCGCACGCCCAAGCGCGCGAACATGCGCTTCTACCCCAGCGCCGCAGCCGCCCAGGCGGCCGGCTTCCGCGCATGCAAGCGCTGCCGCCCCGACGCGACGCCGGGCTCGCCGGAGTGGGACCGCCGTGCCGACCTCGTCGGCCGGGCGATGCGGCTGATCGCCGACGGCGTCGTCGACCGCCAGGGCGTCACCGGCCTCGCCAGCCGTCTCGGCTACACCGAGCGCCATGTCCACCGCCAGCTTGTCGCCGTCGCCGGCGCGGGGCCGCTCGCGCTGGCCCGCGCCCAGCGCGCGCAGACGGCGCGCGTGCTGCTCGAGACGACCGACGTGCCGATCACCCCGATCGCGTTCGCGGCCGGCTTTCGCAGCGTACGTCAGTTCAACGCGACGATCCAGGAGGTCTTCGCGACGACGCCCGGCGAACTGCGCACGCGCGCGCGGCGGCACGGCCGCCGCGAGGACAGCGGCGCGATCGTGCTGCGGCTGCCGTACCGCTCGCCGCTGGACGCGAGCGGGCTGATCTCGTTCCTGGGTCGCCGCGCCGTCCCCGGCGTCGAGGAGGTCTGCGACGACAGCTACCGGCGGAGTCTGCGCCTGCCCCACGGCAACGCCACCGTCGAGCTGTCGGCCGGCGACGACTGCGTGCTTGCGCGCTACGTCCTCGACGACCTGCGCGACCTCGCGGCCGCGATGCAGCGCTCGCGCGCGCTGCTGGACCTCGACTCCGACCCGACGGCGATCGTCGAGGCGCTCGGCGCCGACAAGCTGGTCGGGCCGCTGATCGCTGCGGCGCCCGGCCGTCGCGTGCCGGGGCATGTCGACGGTGACGAGCTCGCCGTCCGCGCAGTGCTCGGCCAACAGGTGTCGCTCGCGGGCGCCGCGACAGTCGCCGGCCGGCTGGTCGCCGCCTACGGCGAGCCGCTCGAGCGCCCGCTCGGGGCCGTCACGCATGTCTTCCCATCGGCGGCCGCGCTCGCCGCCGCGGACCCCGATTCGCTGCCGATGCCGGCCACGCGGCGCCGCGCGCTGATCGGCCTCGCCGCGGCGCTGCGTGACGGCGAGGTCGTGCTCGACGCCGGCGCCGAGCGCGAGCAGACGCGCCGGCGGTTGCTCGCCCTGCCCGGCATCGGGCCGTGGACCGCCGACTACATCGCGATGCGTGCCCTGCGCGACCCCGACGCGTTCCTGCCCACCGATCTCGGCGTCCGCCACGCGCTCGACCGCCACGGCGTGGACGCCCGCCCCGCCAACGCCCTGGCGCTCGCCGAGCGCTGGCGCCCGTACCGCGCCTACGCGATGGTCCATCTGTGGGCCTCGCTGGCGACGACCCCGTTGCCCACATCCGTCCGTGACCAGGCCGCGGCCTGAAAGGAGCCCACGATGTCCACCGCTACACAGACCCTCTACTACACGACGCTCGACAGCCCGATCGGCGAGCTGCTGTTGGTCGGTGACGACAACGCCCTGCGCCACCTGTCGATGCAGGACGGGCGCAAGCCGATCGAGATCTCCGATGACTGGGAGCGCGACGACGAGCGCTTCGCCGATGCCGCCGCCCAGCTGCGCGAGTACTTCGAGGGCGAGCGCACCGAGTTCGACATCCCGTTGGAGATGGACGGCAGCGAGTTCCAGGTTCGCGTCTGGAACGCGCTGCGCGAGATCCCGTACGGCGCCACGATCAGCTACGGCGAGCTCGCCCGGCGCATCGGCCGGCCGACCGCGGCCCGCGGCGTCGGCATGGCCAACGGCTCCAACCCGATCAGCGTGATCGTCCCGTGCCACCGCGTGATCGGAGCCGACGGCTCGCTGACCGGCTACGGCGGCGGCCTGGAGAACAAGCGCACGCTGCTCGATCTGGAGCGGGGGGCTCTGCTGACGTGAGCGTTGCCGCACATTAGGTTCCCGGGCGAAACCCAGCCTGAGGAGTCGCGATGCGCCGTACCGCCGTTCGGGTCACCACTGCCACGATCGCCTTCGCGGCGATTGCCGCCAGCGCGCAGGCACTTCCGGCGCCGGTGACGTTCAGCTCGATCCCGAGCGAGCAGTCGTACGTCGTGCCGGCCGGGGTCACGCTGGTCCAGGTCGACGCGATCGGCGGCGCGGGTGGCAATGGCTGCCAGGGCCCGCTGACCGCACCGACGGCGGGCGGGCGCGGGGCGGAGGTCAAGGCCAACCTCGCGGTCGCCGCGGGCTCGATCCTGTTCGTCGAGGTCGCCAGCAACGGCAGCGACGGAGACGTGAGTGACGTCTGCGGTCCGGCCGGCGGCTTCAACGGCGGCAACGGTGGTGGCCACGGCGGTGCGGTCGGCGGTGGCGGCGGCGGCGGCGCGTCCGACGTCCGCACCGTGCCCGTGAGCGTGCCGGACTCCCTGTCGACGCGGCTGATCGTCGCCGCGGGTGGTGGTGGCGGCGGAGCGAACCAGGGCGCGGGCGGCGACGCAGGCGCAGCCGGCGCCGCCGGCGGGGGCGGACCCGGCGGCGGCGCCGGTCTGCTCACGGGGGGTGGCACGGGTGGCTTGGGCTGCGCGGCATCAGGGGGCAACGGCGCCTTTGGCCTTGGCGGCGTTGGGGCGGGTGTGTCGCCGGGTGACGGCGGCGGGGGAGGCGGCGCCGGCTGGTTCGGCGGCGGCGGTGGCGCCGCCTGCAACGGTCAGACTGCGGCCGGCGGCGGCGGCGGTTCGAGCTACTACGCGCCGTCGGTGACGAGCCCGGTCGGCCCGGCGCCGTCGTCCGCGGCGCCGAGCGTCACGATCACGCCGATCGACCCGCCGGCGCTCGCGGTCGGCGCGGCCGGCGCGACGGGCGCCACCGGCGCCGCCGGGCAGGCCGGCACCCCCGGGGCGCCCGGCCCGCAGGGGCGGCGCGGCAAGGCCGGCGCCGTCGGCCCGGCCGGCCGCGTCGAGCTCGTGACGTGCACGACCGTCACGGTCACCGTCAAGCACAAGCACGTCAAGCGCAAGAAGTGCACGACGAAGCTCGTCAACGGCCCGGTCGACTTCACGACGACGCGCAGCGCGACGCTCAGCCGTCATGGCATCACATTCGCGCGCGGGCGCACGCGCGCGGGCACGCTGGTGCTGACCGCCACGCGCGCGATCCCGCACGGCCACTACACGCTGACGCTCGTCAGCACCCACGGCGTCCACCGGCGGGTGGTCGTCGGGCTGTAGCCATGTAGTTGCAAAATGCCAGCGCCATGCTACGGTGGTTGCGAAACGCAACCTCAGTTCGGGAGTCGTCGCGCCATGGAACACCGCTGGAAGGTCCTGATAGCTGTCTCGGTAGCGGTGTTCATGGTCAGCCTCGACCTGTTCATCGTCAACATCGCGTTCCCCGCGATCAGCACGGACTTCCACGGCTCGAGCCAGTCGTCGCTCTCGTGGGTGCTGACGGCTTACGCGATCGTGTTCTCGGCGCTGCTGATCCCGGCCGGCCGGCTCGCCGACCGGATCGGGCGACGGCGTGTGTTCCTGACCGGGCTCATCGTCTTCCTGATCGGTTCGGCGCTGTGCGGCGCCTCGCCGTCGGTCGAGGCGCTGATCGCGTCGCGTGTCGTGCAGGCGGTCGGCGCGGCGATGCTGCTGCCGACGTCGCTGGCGCTGCTGTTCCCCGAGTTCCCGCCCGCCCAGCGCGCGGCGGCGATCGGGATCTGGGCCGCCGTCGGCGGCGTGGCCGCCGCGTTCGGGCCGCCGATCGGCGGTCTGCTCGTCCAGGCGAGCTGGCGCTGGGTCTTCTACGTGAACATCCCGGTGGGCCTGGTCGTCGGGCGCTACGCGATGGTCATCCTGCGCGAGAGCCGCGACGAACGTCCCGAGCCGCTGCCCGACCGGATCGGCACGCTGGTCCTCATCGTCAGCGTAGCGGCGCTGTCGCTGGGCCTCGTCAAGGCGCCCGAGTGGGGCTGGGGCGACGGGCGTACCCTCGGTGCGCTGGCCGGCGCGGCCATCGGGCTGGCGTGGTTCTGGCAGCGCTGTGCGACGCAGCGCTACCCGGTCATCGACGTGTCGATGCTGCGCGTGCGCTCGTTCGCGATGGCCAACCTCGCGTCGCTGTTGTTCTCCGTCGCGTTCGCCGCGATGCTGCTGTCGAGCATCCTCTTCTTGACCGGCGTCTGGCACTACTCGATCACGCGCGCCGGCTTCGGAATCGCACCAGGCCCGATGCTGGCGGCGACGTTCGCCGCGCTGTCGGGCCGCTGGGCCAACCGCGTCGGCCAGCGGTACCTGATCGGACTTGGCGGCCTGCTGTTCGCCGCGGCGATGGCGTGGCGGTTCACGTTCGACGCGTCGCCGGACTACCTGGGTCGCTTCCTGCCCGGCATGATCGTCAGCGGCATCGGCGTCGGGCTCGTGCTGCCGTCGGTGGCCAGTGCCGCCGCCGCGTCGCTGCCGCCGGAGCGCTTCGCGACCGGCTCGGCCGTCGTCACCATGGCCCGCCAGATCGGGTTCGTGCTCGGAGTCTCGATCCTGTTCGCCGTGCTGGCCAACCCCGCGCCGAGCCACATCCTGACCGCGTTCGATCACGTGTGGACGTTCATGGTCATCGCCTCGCTGCTGTCGGCCGCGACCGGGCTCGGGATCGGGCGCGTGGCGCAGAACCGCGCTGCGGCCCGGCCGGTCGCGCCGGCGCCGGAACCATCGCTGGCCGAGGTCACGTGAGCGCGACGGCCGCGGTCGGCCGCTTCGACCGCGCCACGGCGATCGCCGACGGCGTGGTGCAGATCGACGGCGCGTATGGCGGGTTCGGCGGCGCACACGGCGGCTACGTGGCGGCGATCGCGCTGCGCGCGCTGACCGAGCAGCTCGACGACGCCGACCGCGCGCCGCGCTCACTGACGATCCAGCTGCTCGCGCCGGTCGCTGTGGGGCCGCTGACCGTTGCGGCGCGGGCGTCGCGCTCCGGGCGCTCGATGTGGGCCGGGTCGGTGACGATGGAGCAGGGCGGCCAGACCGTGGCCGTCGCCCTTGGCGCGTTCGGGCGCCCGGCGGCGTCGCTGGCGCGCCGCGACGTCACGATGCCCGATGTCCCGCCGCCGGACGAGTGCGAAGTCGTCGAGCTCACGCCGCCGGGCGTCGGCAGCTTCAAGCACGTCGCCGAGCATCGCGCGGCGGCGCCGCCGCTGCCGCTGTCGGGCGCCGAGCAGGCCGAGCTCCAGGTCTGGATGCGGATGAGCGAGGAGCGCCCGCTCGACATGCTGTCGGCCTGCTTCCTTGCCGACGCGGCGCCCCCGGCGCTGATCGCGACGCTGACCGACTTCGCCCCGATCCCGAGCGCCGAGATCGCGCTGCACTTCGGGCCGGACGCGCTGTCGCCGGCCACGAGCCCGTGGCTGCTGGGCGTCGTGCGCAGCCGCGACGCCGGCGACGGCTACGCGACCGAGGACGGCGAGCTGTGGACGCCGGACCGCCGGCTGGTGGCATTGAGCCGGCAGCTGCGGCGGTTGCTGTAGCGCGGGCCTACGCCACCGGCAGCAGCGGCTCGGCCAACTGGCGCTCGTTCGCGCCCGGCCCGGGGCGGA
Organism: uncultured Actinomycetes bacterium; assembly: GCA_963766605.1. GTDB lineage: Bacteria > Actinomycetota > Thermoleophilia > Solirubrobacterales > Solirubrobacteraceae > AC-49. The sequence continues at coordinate 425,093 of CAVYAT010000001.1, read as the reverse complement.
CCTTGAGCTCGCCCGGCCCGATCACCTCGCCGCAGTGTGAACAGACGAACTGCGGGTTGGCGTCGTGGCCGCAGACGGTGTGAACGTGGATCCGCGGCGGACCCTGCTCGGCGTAGACGTACTTGTCGCCCCATTGGACGAGCCCGATCAGAACCGGGCGCACGTCGAGCGCCTTCTGCGTCGGAACGTATTCGTAGGACTCGGGCTGCTCGCTGTAGAGCCGGCGCTCGAGCACGTCGTGCTCGACCAACGTGTTCAGGCGGTCAGTGAGGATGTTCGTCGCGATCCCGGTGTTGCGCTTGATCTCCTGAAAGCGCCGCCGGCCGAGGAGCACCTCGCGCAAAACGAGCAGCGTCCAGCGCTCGCCGATCACGGCCAACGCACCGGCGATCGAGCAGTTCTGGTCCTCGAATGGGCGGTAGGGCACAGACCGATGATAGCCGTGCGAGTTGCATTTTGCCAGCACAGGTGTCCTGATAGCACTTGACACGATTCCCGACTCCTGCGGTAGGGTTCATTAGGGCCTCCTAATTCGGGTCCCCGAACCTTCGCCACAGGATCACTCGTCACCGTGCTTCCCACGTTCATCATCGGCCTTCGCGAAGGCGTCGAGGCCGCTCTGATCGTTGGCATCATCGCCACGTTCCTCAACCAGCAGGGTCGCCGCGACGCGCTGCGGCTGATGTGGCTGGGGGTCGGCGCGGCGGTCACGATCTGCGTCGTCGTCGGCGTCGCGCTGGAGATCCTCAACCAGGACCTCCCGCAGCGCCAGCAGGAGATGCTCGAGACGGTCGTCGGCGCGGCCGCCGTCGGCATCGTCACGTTCATGGTCGTCTGGATGCGCAAGCACGCCCGCAACCTGTCAGGCGAGCTGCGCCAGAGCGTCGGCGCCGCGCTCGCCGAGGGCTCGGCGATGGCGCTCGTGGCGATGGCGTTCTTCGCCGTCATCCGCGAAGGTCTCGAGACGGTCGTCTTCCTGCTCGCGGTGTTCCAGAGCTCCGACACCCCGACCGCCGGCGGGATCGGCGCCGTGCTCGGCATCGCGTGCGCCGTCCTCATCGGCGCGCTGATCTACCGCGGCGGGCTGAAGCTGAACTACTCGCGCTTCTTCCGCTTCACCGGTGCGATCCTCGTGCTCGTCGCCGCCGGGCTCGTGGCGACGACGATCCACACGGCGCACGAAGCCGGCTGGCTGAACGCGGGCCAGACGCAGGCGATGGACCTCACCTGGCTCGTCATCCCCGGCACGTGGACGTCGTCGCTGCTGACCGGGATGCTCGGCTGGCAGGCCGAGCCGACGTACTCCGAGGTCCTCGGCTACCTCCTCTACCTGATCCCGGCCATGACCTACGTGCTCTGGCCGGCCCGCCCGCGCCGCCGCCTGCCCAGCAAGGTCGGCCCGCAGGTCGCAACGGTGACGCTCGCGATCGTCGCGGCGCTGGTGCTGGCCGCTTGCGGCTCGTCGAGCTCGAGCTCGAGCTCGACGTCCGACACTCAGGCGGCCACGGTCAAGCTCGTCGATGCCGGCTGCAGCCCGGCCAAACTGACGCTCAAGCCCGGTCGGACGACGTTCAAGGTCGTCAACGCGGGCACGGACAAGATCTCGGAGATGGAGCTACTCGATGGCTCCACGATTCTCGGCGAGAAGGAGAACCTCGTGCCCGGGCTGTCGGGCACGTTCACGCTGACGCTCAAGCCCGGCACCTACACCCTGAGCTGTCCGGGCGGGTCGGCCGACGCGACCGGCGTGCTGACCGTCGCCGGCAGGGCCGCACCGGCCAGGCCCGACGCAGCGCTCGCCGCCGCCGCCACCGGCTACAAGGAGTTCGTCGTTGCCAAGGCCAACGAGCTCGCGGCCCGGACGGCGCCGTTCGTCGCCGCGGTCAAGGCCGGCGACGTCGCCAAGGCCAAGCAGCTGTTTCCGCTCGCGCGCGTGCCCTACGAGACGATCGAGCCGGTCGCCGAGAGCTTCGGCGACCTCGACCCGCGGATCGACGCGCGCGTCAACGACGTCAAGCCGGGCCAGAAGTGGACCGGCTTCCATCGCATCGAGCAGGAGCTGTGGCTGCGCAATTCGACCAAGGGCATGGCGCCGATCGCCGACCAGCTGATGGCCGACGTCAAGACACTCCAGGCCAAGACCGAGGCTCTGCGCTACACGCCCGACCAGATCGCCAACGGCGCCAACGACCTGCTCGACGAGGTCGCGCACTCGAAGATCACCGGCGAAGAGGATCGCTACTCGCATACCGACCTCTACGACTTCGAGGCCAACGTCGCCGGCGCCAAGCAGAGCGTCGACGAGCTCGGCGCCGAACTGCGGGCCAAGAACCCCGCACTGGCCCGCACGCTGAACGCGCGCTTCGCCGCCGTCCTGGCCGAGCTGGCGAAACTGCGCAGCGGCAACGGCTACCCCAGCTACGCCACCGTCTCCGACGCCGAGCGCAGGAAGCTCTCGACGCTCGTCGCCGCCCTCGCCAAGCCCGTCGCCCAGGTCTCGGGCGCGCTGGGGAGCTGAGCGCGTGGCCCGCGCTCTCACGCTCGCGGTCGCGTCGCTCGCCCTCGCCCTGAGCCTGTCCGCGCCCGCCGGCGCCGCATCGGCGCTCGACACGCTGCCCGCCCAGTACACCCAGGCGGCCGCCGTTCACGACGAGGCCGCCGCGGCGCGGCTCCGCACCGAGGTCGCGCTCCTCGTCGCGCTCGACCGGCCGGCCGCCGGGTCGCCGCTGGCGCGCCTACAGGCCGCGCTGAACGCCACGCGCGACGCGCTGCGGCCGTGGCCGACCGCCCCTTACATCGCAAGCTTGACCGCCCGCTCTCCCCGGACGGACGGTCAAACGCGGATCGCGGCGCGGAGTCCCTACGGCGCGATCCGCGCAGACCTGAACACCGCCATCCTCGCGGCGCGGTCCGGTGACCGGAGAGCCGCGATCGCGGCCGCGCTGAGCGCTCAGACGGCGGCGGCGACGTTGACCCGGCGCCTGGGCCCGGAGGCGGGCTCGCTGACCGCGGCGCTGTGGTCGATGTCGCCGGCGAGGCCCGGTCTGCTCGTCGCGCTGGCCACCCACGCCAGCGCCGCCACGGTCGCCGCAGCCGCCCGCCGCGCCGGCGACGCGCTGACCAGCGCCCAGCAGGCGCTCGGCGACGTCCAGGTCGGCCGTGCGACCGTCGTCACCGACGCCGCGATCCTCGTCTTTCGCGAGGGCCTGGAAGCGGTCCTGATCCTTGCCGCGATCACCGCGTCATTCGTCGGCACGCGGCGCGCCCTGCGCCGCCCGGTGCTGCTCGGCGGCCTGGCCGGGATCGCCGCAAGCGTCATCACGTGGTTCGGCGCCCAGTTCATCATCGGCGAGGTCGGGACCGGCGGCCTGCGCCTCGAGGCGATCACCGGGCTGCTGGCGATCGTGGTCCTGCTCGTCGTCACGAACTGGTTCTTTCACCGCGTCTACTGGAGCCAGTGGATCGCGCGCTTCAACCGCCAGCGCAAGCGCCTCGAGCGCGTCGACCGGCTCGGCTTCCTGTCGGGCCAGGTCGCGGGATTGGCGCTGCTGGGGCTGACCAGCGTCTACCGCGAGGGCTTCGAGACCGTTCTGTTCCTGCAGAACCTCCAGGTCAGCGCCGGCACCGGGGCGTGCGTGCTCGGCGCCGGAATCGGCATGGCCGGCGTGTTCGCCGTCGGCGCCCTGACGTTCGCCGCCCAGCGCAAGCTGCCCTACCGCAAGATGCTGATCGCCACCGGCGGGTTGATCGCGCTCGTGCTTGCGGTGATGACCGGCACGACGGTCCACGTCATGCAAGGGCTGGGCTGGCTGCCGTCGACGCCGACGCCGTTCGCGGTGCCGCTGTGGGCCAGTCGCTGGCTCGGCATGTACGCGACATGGGAGGGGCTCGCGGCCCAGGTCGGGGCGCTGGCGATCGTGCTCGGCTCCTACGTCGCGGCGCGCGAGATCCAGGTGCGCCGGCCGCAGCGCCGCGCGCTGGGCTCGACGGCTACGCGGCCGCCCGCGCCGGCTCCCTGACCGTCCGCGGCGCGTAGTGGACCGGCGTGCCGTGGCGCGGCGCGAGCGTCACGTTGCGTCGCGCGACGCGCTCGAGGCCGGGGCTGGCGGCAGTCAGGACACACTCGCGCAGGACGGTCGTGAGCACGACGCGCATCTCCATCTCGGCGAACGCGGCGCCGAGGCAGCGCCGCACGCCGCCGCCGAACGGCAGCCAGCCGTAGGTCGTCGGCGGGTTGTCGAGGAAGCGCTCGGGCCGGAAGGCCAGCGGCTCGGGGTACAGCTCAGGCCGGCGGTGGGCCAGCCAGATCGCCGGCGTGACGTCGGTTCCGGCCTCGAGGTGCAGGTCGCCCGCGTCGAGGTCTCTGCCCAGCCGCCGGCCGGCGAGCGGCACGACGGGGCGCAGCCGCAGCGTCTCGGAGACGACCGCCCGCAGGTACTCGTCGGAGCGCCCGTCGTCGATCTCCTCGGTCAGCCGCGCCAGCGCCGCCGGGTTGCGCAGCAGCAGGTCAAAGGCCCACGCCAGCGCCGTCGCCGTCGTCTCGTGGCCGGCCAACAGCAGCGTGATCAGCTGGTCGCGCAGCTCACGGTCGCTCATCGCCGAGCCGTCCTCGAAGCGGGCCGAGGCGAGCAGCGCGAGGATGTCCTCGCGGCCCTCGCCGTCTGGGTCGGCGCGGTGGTCGGCGATCTCGGCCAGCAGCAGCTCGTCGATCTCGGCCATCAATGCCCGCAGCTCGCCCATCCCGTCGCCGCGCCGGAAGCGCCGCGCGAGCAGCATCTGCATCTGGCGTGAGATCGAGGCGCTGTCCCCGGTCAGCGCCGGCAGCCGGCGGCGCAGCGCCTCGCGGCGACCGGAATCGGTCACCCCGAAGACCACGCGGAGGATCAGCTCGAGCGTCACCGCCTGCATCCGCGGGTGGATGGCGAACGACTCGTCGCGCGGCCAGGCGGCGATCTCGCGCTCGGTGATCTCAGCGACCGCCGCCTCGTAGCCACGCATCCGCTCGCCGTGAAACGGCGGCAGCATCAGCTTGCGGCGCGCGAGATGCGGTGCGCCGTTGAGCACGAGCACCGAGTCCGGACCGACGACCGGCGCGAGCGTGATCTGGCGCGATGGCGGCGGCTCGTTGGCGCGCTCGGTGTACATCGCGCGGATCGCCTCGGGGTCGGAGATCATCACCATCGGCGATTGGAAACCGAGGAAGTTGACCGTGAACGCGTCGCCGTAGCGCCGGGCGCACGTCTCCATGAACGCGATCGGCCGGTTCATCCAGCGCAGCGTCTGGACGATCGGCGGCGCCGACGGGCCGGGTGGGAGCGGGCTCATACCCACAGAGTACGACCGATGTCCCACCACGTCGCAGACAGCGCCATGCTGAGCGCGTCGCCGCCAATGGGTGGTCGGCGAGCTGATCCAGAGCATCAACGCCGACGGCTGACGGGCCGGCGCAACGGTCCGACCAATAGCGGTACAGTCGCGCGTCTATGCGCCACCTTCACCGTGCCTTCATCGCGTTCGTCGCCTTCGGGTCGCTGCTGGGTCTTGCCGCGACGGCGAGCGCTCAGTCCGCTCCGGTGTGGCTCTGCCGCCCCGGCGCCAGCCCGAACCCGTGCGTGACCAACCTGACGGCCGAGAAGTTCGGCCCGACCGGCAACTCGCTCGGGATCGACCACTTCAAGGCCAGCACGCACCACAAGTTCGACTGTTTCTACGTCTATCCGACGATCAGCAACGAGCCGACGCCGGCCGCCGACCTGAAGATCGGCCCCGAGCAGAACTCGATCGCGCTGTACCAGGCCTCGCAGTACAGCCAGGACTGCAACGTCTACGCGCCGGTCTACCGCCAGATCACGCTGGCCGCGCTCAACGGCGCCCAGTCGCCGACCGCCCAGGACCGGACGAACGCATACGACGACGTCGCAAACGCGTTCAAGTACTACCTCGCGCACTACAACAAGGGCCGCGGCTTCGTGCTCATGGGCCACTCGCAGGGTTCGTTCGTCCTGCGCCAGATGATCGCAACGATCGTCGACCCCAGCGCCAAGCTGCGCAAGCAGATGATCGCGGCGGCGCTGCTCGGCGGCAACGTCGCCGTCGGCACCGGCGCGACCGGGACGGGCGGCGACTTCAAGCACATCCCGGTCTGCAAGAGCGACAAGAGCGTCGGCTGCGTCGAGGGCTTCTCGACGTTCGACGGGCCGGTCCCGGCGAACTCGCTGTTCGGGCGCCTCGGGACGGCATCGGCGACCCAGCCCAACGGCGCTCCGGCCCCGAGCACGAAGGTCCTGTGCACGAACCCGGCGCAGTTGCTGGGGACCAAAGGCGGCCTGGTCGACGGGATCACCCCCGAGCAGCCGTTCGCGGCCGGCCTGCTGTCGGCCGGGATCAGCCTGCTCGGTGTCACGGTGCCGAAGTCCAGCCAGCCGTTCGCGGAGATCGTCGACAGCTACAAGACGCAGTGCTCGAGCGCCGATGGCGCCAACGTGCTGCAGGCGACGGCGGTCGGCGGCGCGCCGACACCGCACCCGTCACCCGACCCGACCTGGGGCCTGCATCTGCTCGATGTCGGTCTGACGTGGGGGACGATGGTCAAGGTCGTCGGCATCCAGGGGCAGACCTGGCTGGCGGCTCAGCCCAAGCCCAAGACGCACCACAAGCTGCACAAGCACGCCTAGGCACCTGCTAGCCTCGTGGGTGTGGGTCGACGCCGTCGCCCACGAGGCAGCTTGCTTTCGAGTCCCGCAGATAGCGGTTCGGGTCAGCCGTAGCCTCCCGAATCGTTCGCGGCCTCATGTGGCTGCCATAGGAGTTGTTGCATGTCCAGTCAGTCGTTCGCCGATCTCGGCGTTTCCAATGCTGTGGTCGATGCGCTCAATGCGCGCGGCATCACCGAGCCGTTCGCCGTCCAGCGGCTCGTCGTCGCCGACATCCTTGCCGGGCGCGACGTCCTGGCCAAGTCCCCGACCGGATCGGGCAAGACGCTCGCGTTCTCGATCCCGATGGTCGACGGGATCGAGGCCGACGGCCCGCGGCCGGCCGCGCTCGTGCTCGCGCCGACCCGCGAGCTCGCGTCGCAGATCGTCGAGGAGACCCGCGCGATCGCCCACGCCCGTGCGCTGCGGATCACCGCCGTCTACGGCGGCGTCGGCCTGAACAAGCAGGCCAAGGACGCCGCCCGCTCGCACATCCTCGTCGCGACGCCCGGGCGCCTGGAGGATCTGCTTCAGCGCCGCGCGTTCGACCTGCGCGACGTTCAGCTGCTGGTCCTCGACGAGGCCGACCGGATGCTCGACATGGGCTTCAAGCCGGCCGTTGACCGGATCGTCGCCCAGTGCCCGCGCGATCGCCAGACCCTGTTCTTCTCCGCGACCCTCGACGGCGAGGCCGGACGCGTCGCGGCGGCCTTCACCACCAACGCGGTCCGTCACGAGCACGGACCGAGCGAGCACCGCGCGGTTGCCGCGGTCGAGCACCGCTTCCTCGAGGTCGAGCGCGATGGCAAGATCGACGCGCTGATCTCGGAGCTGCGCGGCGAGCGCGACCTGGCGCTGGTCTTCGTGCGCACCAAGCGCGGCGCCGACCGCCTCGTCAAGCGGCTGGGCTCGCGCGGCGTCGACGCCGTGGCGATGCACGGAGACAAGTCCCAGGGTCAGCGCGAGAAGGCGCTGGCGCGCTTCGAGGCCGGCACGATCGACACGCTGGTCGCCACCGACGTCGCCGCGCGCGGCATCGACGTGGCGGGCATCTCGCACGTCATCAACTTCGACATCCCCGGCGACCGCGACGCCTACGTGCACCGCATCGGGCGCACCGGGCGCGCGGGTCAGACCGGGATCGGGATCACGTTCGTGGGCGCCGACGAGCGCCGCGAGATCAGCGCGCTGGCCGGCGAGCTGGGCATCGAGCATCGCCTGAGTCCCGGTCCGCGCACCAACGGTTCGCCGCCGCGGTCCGCGCCGCGATCAGGTGGCCATGCGCAGAAGGGGCGGTCGTCGAACGGGCGGTCGTCCAACGGGCGCGCAGCGAAGGTCCACTCGTCGTCGCCGTCGGGACGCAGTCGCGGCCGTCGCTCGTCGTCGACGCGCTAGTGGCGCGTCGACTGCGCGTGTGACGCGAGGCCCTCGATCATCAGGTCGAGGCCGAAAGCGAAGCGGTCGCCTTCGCTCTCGGTGAGCTCGGGGAGCAGCCCGTTGAGGACGGGGAAGCGGTCGGCGGGTAGCGCGGCGAAGTACTCGTGGATGCCCTCGAAGTACGCCAGGGCCTCCTCCTCCGTGCGCAGCCCCATCGCGTTGGCGCGGACGCTGTCCTCGTACGCGGTCGCGACGACGTACAGCGGCAGCACGTCGGCGGCGTAGGCGGCGACCTGCGGCGGCAGCCCGCCGGCGAGCATGATGCCGAGGAAGACCTCCATCGACGCGAGCGCGTTGTGGCCGGTCGGGATCTCGCCGATCGCCACGCGCGCGATGTCGCGGTGGGCGGTCAGCACGCGGTGCATCGCGATCATCCCCTGTCGCAGCTGCTCCTTCCAGCGCTCGGGGTCGGGCGCCGGCAGGTCGACCTCGCCGATCACCCGGTCGAGCATCAGCGCCAACACCTCGTCCTTGCCCGACACGTGCGCGTAGAGCGACGCCGGCCCGGTGCCGAGGCGGTCGGCGACCGATCGCATACTGACCGCGTCCAGTCCCTCGGCGTCGAGGATCGCCATCGCCGCGTCGACGATCGCCTCGCGCGTCAGCGGCGCCTTCGCGGGGCCGCCGCGTGGTTTGGCCGATGACCATGGCGGCTCGGGCAGGGATCCGGCAGTTGACACGAACACCATTCTAGCGTAGAACACTGTTCGTCACGACGAACAACGTTTTGGAGTTCCCCGCATGAGTGCCACCGCCATCGCCCCTTCGCCCGCAGAGATCGAACCCGCCGCGCTGAACCCCAAGCGCTGGCTGATCCTGATCGTGCTGCTCGCGGTCGAGTGCATGGACGTGCTCGACGGGACGATCGTCAACGTGGCCGCCCCGTCGATCCGCGGCGAGCTCGGGGCGTCGGCCAGCGCGTTGCAGTGGATCGTCGGCGGCTACGCGCTGACCTACGCGCTCGGGCTGATCCCTGCCGCCCGGATGGGCGACATCAAGGGCCGGCGGCTGATGTTCATCATCGGCTCGGCCGGCTTCACCGTCCTGTCCGTGGTCTGCGCGGCGGCGCCGACGTCCGGCACGCTGATCGTCGCGCGGCTGCTACAGGGGTGTTTCGCCGCGATCATGGTCCCGCAGGCGCTGGGCATCATCCGCGACGTCTTCCCCAACGCCGAGCTGCCGAAGGTCTTCGGCCTGTTCGGCCCGGTCATCGGATTGGGTGCGGTCCTCGGGCCGGTCCTCGGCGGGCTGCTGATCGAGGCCGACCTGTGGGGCACCGGCTGGCGCCTGGTGTTCCTGATCAACGTCCCGCTCGGCATCGTCGCTGTGGCCGGCGCGCTGCGCCTGATGCCCGAGTCGCGCGCTTCCGATGCCCCGACGCTCGACGTCGTCGGCGCGATCCTCGTCGCGCTGGCCTCGGGCCTGCTCATCTACCCGTTGATCCAGGGCCAGCAGGCCGGGTGGCCGGCGTGGACGTTCGCGATGCTCGCCGTCGGTACCGCCCTGTTCGTCGTGTTCGGCTTCCACCAGCGGGCCCGCGACCGCCGCGGCGTGTCGCCGCTGATCACCACGAGCCTGTTCGTCAAGCAGGCGTTCACGAGCGGCGTCGCCACGGTCTGGCTGTTCTTCGCCGGCATGATCGGCGTGCTGCTGTGCACGACGCTGTACCTCCAGATCGGCGCCGGCTTCTCGGCGCTGCACGCGGGCCTGACGATCGCCCCGTGGTCGCTGGGCACGGCGATCGGCGCCGTCGTCGGGTCGGCGGTGCTCGTGCCGCGCATCGGCCGCACGACATTGCACATCGGCTACGCGATCATGCTCGTCGCCACCGTGGCCACGATCGCCATCGTCGAGCACCACGGCAACGGCATCACAACGCTCGAGCTGCTCGCCCCGACGCTGGTCCTCGGCATCGGCCTGGGCATGTGCATCGCGCCGATGTTCGCGTTCATCCTGGCCGGCGTCGAGGAGGTCGAGACCGGCTCGGCGTCGGGCGTGCTCAACGCGCTGCAGCAGTTCGGGTCGGCGACCGGCGTCGCGGTGCTGGGCACGGTGTTCTTCTCGGCGCTCCCGCATCACGGCTTCGCCTCGTCTTTGGGCATCGTGCTGTGGATCGAATGCGGCGTGCTGGTCGTGTGCGCGCTGTTGACGCTGCTGCTGCCGCGCAACGCAAGCCTGGAGGAGTTCGGAGCCTGAGGCGTGCGCTCCGTATCATCGCCCGATGGCCGAGTCGTTCGACATCGCGATCATCGGCAGCGGCGTGTCCGGCCTCGGGATGGCGATCCGTCTCCAGCAGGCCGGTATCACCGACTTCGTCGTGCTCGAACGGGCCGACGAGGTCGGTGGGACGTGGCAGGCCAACACGTACCCCGGCTGCGCCTGCGATGTGCCGTCGAACCTGTACTCGTACTCGTTCGCGCCCAACCCGGACTGGAGCCGCACCTACTCGCGCCAGCCCGAGATCTGGGACTACGTGCGCGGCGTCGCCGACCGCTTCGGCGTGCGGCGCCACATCCGCCTCGGGGTCGAGGTCGAGTCGGCCGACTGGGATGAGCAGGCCGAGCGCTGGCGCCTTCGAACCACCGCCGGCGACATCGACGCGCGGGTGCTCGTGTCGGCGGTCGGGCTGCTGACCGAACCGAAGATCCCCGAGCTGCCGGGCCTCGACGCATTTCAGGGAGCGACGTTTCACTCGGCGCGCTGGAACCACGACTTCGACCTGGCCGGTAAGCGCGTGGCGACGATCGGCACCGGCGCGTCCGCGATCCAGTTCGTCCCCGAGATCCAGCCGCAGGTGGCCAAGCTGCACGTCTTCCAGCGCACGGCGCCGTGGGTCATGCCCCACACGGCGCGGCCGACGAGCGAACGCGAGCGCGGCCTGTTTGCGTCGCTGCCGCTGCTTCAGCGCCTGGTCCGCGGCCTCGTCTACACCGCGCGCGAGGCGCTCGTGATCGCCTTCGTCAAGCGCCCGAAATTGATGGCGCTGCCCCAGCGCCAGGCGCGGCGCCACATCGAGAGCCAGATCTCTGACCACGAGCTGATCGCCAAGGTCACGCCCGACTACTCGCTGGGCTGCAAGCGGATCCTGCCGTCCAACGACTGGTATCCGGCGCTCGCCCAGCCCAACGTCGAGCTGGTGACCGACACGATCTCCGAGATCCGCGCGCACTCGATCATCACCGCCGATGGCACCGAACGCGAGGTCGACGCGATCGTGCTGGGCACCGGCTTCCACGTCACCGACCCGCCGCTCGGGGCGCTCGTTCGCGGCCGCGGCGGGCGCACGCTCAACGACGTCTGGCAGGGCAGCATGCGCGCCCACCTCGGGTGCACGGTCGCCGGTTTCCCCAATCTGTTCCTGCTGCTGGGCCCGAACACGGGGCTCGGGCACTCGTCGATGATCTACGTCGCCGAATCGCAGATCGCCTACATCATGAGCGCGCTGGACACGATGACCCGCCGGGGGGTCGGGGTCGTCGAGGTGACCGAGCGGGCGCAGTCGCGCTCCAACGCCGAGATCGACCGCCGCATGCGCACGACGATCTGGAGCACCGGCTGCCACAGCTGGTACATCGACGCCAACGGGCGAAATTCGGCTCTGTGGCCGGATTGGACATGGCGATTTCGGCGCCGCACATCACGTTTCGATGCGGACAGCTACCGGGTAGTGAGCGCAACAGAGCGGTCAAGCGCCCCGTAGCGCATCCGCAGTTCTGTCCGACATGTAGGGCCCTATTGGCGCTACTAGATCGGTGACGGGTATATGTTGCGCGCAAGTAACCGGTCCGCCAATCGTGGCGGCCCGAGGTTCGTCGTCTTCCAGGGAGGGCCCCCGTGCCAAAGATCGTTCGTTTGATCGTTGCCGTCGCTGCGGTCGCCGCGCTGGCGATCGTCGTCGCCGCGTGCGGCAGCAGTAACAAGAGTTCGAGTTCGAGCTCGACCAGCCGCGTCCACCCGACCGCTTCGTTCGAGCAGCAGCAGGGCAAGACCGTGACCGTGCTGTACGGCACGGCTACCCCGACTACCTCGACCCGGGTGAGGGCTACACCACCCAGGCCGCCGAGGCCGACTGGGTCGCCTACACGCCGCTGTACACCTACGCGCACAAGGCCGGCGCCGCCGGCGGCGCGGTCATCCCCGGCCTCGCCACCGCAGCGCCGACGATCTCCGACGACGGCAAGACCTACACGATGACCCTGCGCAAGGGCCTGACCTACTCCAACGGAGCGCCGGTCAAGGCGAGCGACTTCCGCTACTCGATCCAGCGCGCGATCAAGCTCCCGTGGGGCGGCAAGTCGTTCTACACCGGCTACATCGCCGGCGCGACCGCCTACGACACCGGCAAGGCGAAGACGATCTCCGGCATCACAGGCCGACGACGCGACCGGCAAGATCACGATCAAGCTGATCAAGCCCTACGGCGCGTTCCTCAACGTGCTCGCGTTCCCGTCGTCGGCGCTCGTGCCGACCGGTACGCCGATCAAGAACCTGTCGAACAACCCGCCGCCCGGGCGTCGGTCCGTACATCCTCAAGAACGTCGTCCCGAACCAGAGCTTCATCGCCGATGCCGAACCCGAAGTGGGCGTCGTTCAAGATCCCGGGCATCCCGGCCGGCCAAGGACACGGTCAAGGTGACGATCGCGACGAACACCAACGCGGAGGCCGAGTCGGTGCTCAACAACACCGCCGACGTCTTCGACTGGGCCGACCAGCTCCCGCCGGCGCTGCGCAGCAGCAGGCCGAGCAGCAGACACGAGCCGCTTCCAGAAGCGTCCCGACCGCGTCGACGTACTACTTCTTCCTGAACACCGACGACGAAGCCGTTCAACAACCAGAAGGTGCGCGAGGCGGTCAACTACGCGCTCGACCGTCGCGCGCTGTCGCGGCTCAACAGCGGCAACTTCGTCGCCGACGTGCTACTTCCTGCCGCCCGGCATCGTCGGTCACCCGACCGGCCCGTGCCCGTACGGCGACCCGAACGCGGCGCCGAACCTGGCCAAGGCCAAGGCAGCTCATCCAGCAGTCCGGGCTGGCGGGCGCGCCGGTCACGGTCTGGGGCCAGCACGCGCGATCCGCGGACCGGCGTTCATCGACCTACTACACCGCAGGTGCTCAACAGCATCGGGCTCAAGGCGAAGCCGAAGATCATCGCCGACGCCGCAGTACTTCCCGACGATCGGGAACCTGAAGCTGAACCCGCAGACCGGGTTCGCCGACTGGAACCAGGACTTCCCGAACCCGTCGGACTTCTACCTGCTGATGGACGAGCAACTCGATCCAGCCGACCAACAACCAGAACTTCAGCCAGGTCAACGACCCGAAGATCCAGGCCGTCGCTGGCGAAGCTCAACCCCGTGCCCGCGTCGCAGCTCGACACCGTCGCGACGCAGTGGACAGCAGCTCGACGAGTACCTGGCCAAGAAGGCGTACATCGCCGCCTTCGGCAACCAGCTCGTGCCGAAGTTCATCTCCAACAAGATGAACTTCGCCTCGATCGTCCTGCACCCGCGTCTACGGGTGCGACTGGACGTCGTTCAACAAGAAGTAGACGTCGATGACGGGGCCGGGAGCGCGTACGCTCCCGGCCCCGTCGTCATCGACGTCATGACGGCCACACCCCCCGAATTCACCGGAACCGCGTTCGGCGACACGATCGCCGAGCCGGTCGCCGAGGCCGAGGGCGCCGACGCGCCCGCACGGGATCGGCCCGTACGCGCTGGCCTGGCGGCGGCTGCGCCGCAACAAGGTCGCGCTGGCGTTCGGCGGGCTGTTCCTGCTGATCGTCGTGCTGTGCCTGCTGGCGCCGGTCTACGCGCAAGCACGTCGCGCACACCGGGCCCAACGCCAACGCACATCACCGACCAGATCACGCGTCGACGGCAAGCTTCAAGGACGTCGTCTCGCCCGACGGCATCCCGATCGGGCCGACGTACAGGGCCGCTACTTCCTCGGCGCCGACTCCAGCGGCCGCGACGTCGCGGTGCGGCTGCTCTACGGCGGACGCAACTCGCTGGAGATCGGCTTCCTCGCGACGCTGATCACGATGGTCCTGGCCACGCTGCATCGGGATCTGTCGCCGGCTACCGCCGCGGGACGCCCGGACGCGCGTGCTCAGCCGGCATCCTGGACATCATCTGGTCCTTCCCCGTCGTCCTGCTCGCCGTCGCGCTGGGCACCGCGCTGGCGCTCGGCGGGATCAACCTCGGGCTGTCTCGACGATCCAGGGCAACTCGCTGTTCGTCCCGGCGGTGATCATCGGCGTGGTCTACGTCCCGTACGTCGCCAAGCCGCTGCGCGGCCAGGTGCTCGGCCTGCGCGAGAAGGAGTTCGTCGACGCGGCGCGCGCCCAGGGCTCAGGGCTCGCTGCGGATCATGCTCGACCGAGATCCTGCCCAACGTCGCCTCGACGCTGATCGTCTTCGTCCCGCTGATCATCGCCAACGCGATCCTGCTCGAGGCGGGCTGTCCTACCTCGGCGCCGGCGTGCAGCCGCCGGACGCCGTCGTGGGGGACGATGATCTCCGACGGCATCCGCCAGTTCCCGGGCGCGTTCCACCTCGTGCTCGTTCCGGGGATCATGCTCGTGCTGACGATGCTCGGCATCAACGTGTTCGGCGACGGCGTGCGCGACGCGCTCGACCCGCGCTCGAAGGTCCGGATCGAGCACTGATGGCGCGCTTCGTCTTCCAGCGCATGCTGTCGGTGCGTGCTGGTGCTGTTCGCGATCTCGATCCTGACGTTCCTGATCTTCCAGGCGATCCCGAACGGCGACCCGGCGCAGCGGCTGGCCGGCCGTCTGGCGACGCCGCAGCACGGTCGCAGGACGTCCGCCATCAAGTGGGGCTTCGACAAGCCGATCTACGTGCAGTACTGCCGGACGATGAAGATGATCTTCGACCGGCAAGGTCATCTCCTACACCCAGCAGCTCAACGTCTCGACCAGATCAAGCAGGGCCTGCCGGCGACGCTGTCGCTGGCGATCGGCGCCGGCGATCATCTGGCTCGGCTTCGGGATCCTGTTCGGGGTGATCTTGGCCGCGCTCGCGGCGGGCGAGTGGTTGGACCGGACGCTGACCGTGCTGGCGCTGATCGGCGTCTCGACGCCGGTGTTCCTGATCGGGGCGGTCCTGCTCTACGTGCTTCAGCTACAAGGCGGGCATCTTCCCGCTCGGCGGCTACGTCAAGCTGACCGACCGATCCGTGGCAGTGGTTCACGCACATGATCCTGCCGTGGATCACGCTGTCGGTGCTGTTCATCGGCGTCTACTCGCGGCGTGCTGCGCTCGACGATCCTCGACACGATCAACGAGGACTACGTGCGCGCCGCGCGGGCCAAGGGGATCAGCGAGCGCCGGGTCATGATCCGCCACGTGCTGCGCAACTCGATGATCCCGATCGTCTCGCTGTTCGGCCTCGACTTCGCGGCCGTGCTCGGCGGCGGCGCGATCCTCACCGAGTCGGTGTTCAACCTCCACGGCGTCGGGCAGTACGCGGCGCGACTCGGTCGCCGCCCTCGACGTGCCGCCGGTGCTCGTCGTCACCCTGCTCGGCGCGGCGTGCGTCGTCATCATCGCCGCGTATCGTCGACGTCATCTACGCGCTGCTCGACCCGCGGATCCGTCTGTGACGCTCCGGTGACGGGCGAGACGCTGCTGACGGTCGAGCACCTGCGGGTCTCGTTCACGCACCGAGGACGGCCTCGTCCAGGCCGTCGACGACGTCTCGTTCGACCGTGCACCGCGGCGAGGTCGTGGCGATCGTCGGCGAGTCGGGCTCGGGCAAGTCGGTGACGGCGATGACGCTGATGGGGCTGACGCGGTCGCCGAACGCGCGCTTCGAAGGGACGGCGCACGCTCGGCGACGTCGAGCTCGTCGGCGCGACCGACGACGCAGCTGCGCCGGGTGCGCGGCGCCGAGATCGCGATGGTCTTCCAGGACCCGATCTCGTCGCTGGATCCGGTCTACCGGATCGGCGACCAGATCGTCGAGCAGATCCGCGAACACCGTCCGAAGATGTCCAAGGGCGCGGCGCTGGAGCGGGCGGCCGAGCTGATGACGCGCGTCGGCATCCCGCACGCCAACGACCGGCTGCGGTCGTTCCCGCACGAGTTCTCGGGCGGCATGCGCCAGCGCGTGATGATCGCGATGGCGCTGTCGTGCGATCCCGAGGCTGCTGATCGCCGACGAGCCGACGACGGCGCTCGACGTGACGATCCAGGCGCAGATCCTCGCGCGAGCTCGACGAGCTGCGCCGAGCGCACCGGCACCGGGATCGTGTTCGTCACCCACGACCTCGGCGTCGTCGCCGACATCGCCGACCGGATCCTCGTCATGTACGGCGGGCGGATCGTCGAGCAGGGCACGGTCGACGAGGTCTTCTACGACCCCCAGCACCCCTACACGTGGGGCCTGCTCGGCTCGATCCCGCGCGTCGACGGCGAGCACGCCGGCGCGCCTGCTGGGGATCCCGGGTCAGCCGCCGTCGCTGCTCGCGCCGCCCGCCGGGGTGCCACTTCGCGCCGCGCTGCCCGCACGCTTTCGCCCGCTGCGCGGAGGTCCCGGGCCTCGAGCAGCGCCTGCCCGACGCGCCCGGGCACCTCGACCGCTGCTGGCTGCGCCCGGACGAGAAGCGCACGCTGCGCGAGATCGACGGCCGCATCGGCCTCGTCGCGGCCGGAGGAGCTGAGCGCATGAGTGCCGACGTCGACGCGCCGCTGCTCGAGGCCGAGCACCTGCAGGTGCTGTTCCCGGTGCGCTCGCGGTCAGCTGTTCGGCGGCACGATCGCGCACGTCCACGCCGTCGACGACGTCACGCTCGCGCTGACGCGAGGGCGAGACGCTCGGCGTCGTCGGCGAGTCGGGCTGCGGCAAGAGCACGCTGATCCGCACGCTCGCGCGGCTGACCGACTCGACCGGCGGCGCGATGCGCTTCCGCGGCCAGGACATCACCAAGGCCGATCGCCAGGCAGCTCGGCCCGGTGCGGCGCGAGCTGCAGATGGTCTTCCAGGACCCGCAGGCGTCGCTGAACCCGCGCAAGCGCGTCGAGCAGATCCTCGCGACGCCGCTGAAGCTGCGCGGCGTGGCCAAGGAGCGACGTCGACCCGGCCGAGCGCGCGAGCTGCTCGGCCCAGGTCGGGCTCAACCCCGAGCACCTCAACCGCTTCCCGCACGAGTTCTCCGGCGGCCAGCGCCAGCGGATCGGCATCGCCCGCGCGCTGGCCATGGACCCGAAGGTCGTGATGCTCGACGAGCCGGTCTCGGCGCTCGACGTCTCGATCCAGGCCCAGGTCGTCAACCTGCTCGAGGACCTGCAGGGCGAGCTCGGCCTGACCTACGTGTTCGTCGCCCACGACCTGTCGGTCGTGCGCCACGTCTCGGACCGGATCGCGGTGATGTACCTCGGCAAGGTCATGGAGCTGTCGCCGGCGCGCGAGCTCTACGACAAGCCGATCCATCCCGTACACGGAGGCGCTGCTCGCAGGCGATCCCGATTCCCGACCCGCGCGAGAACCGGGCGCGCGACGCGCACGCGTCGTCGGCGGCGAGCCGCCCAACCCGATGGACCCGCCGCCCGGCTGCCGCTTCCACACCCGCTGCCCGTACGCGACCGACATCTGCCGCGCCGTCGAGCCGCCGCTGGCCGAGTACGCGGGCGGGCACCTCGCCGCGTGCCATCACCCGCGCAACGTGACGCGCCGACGAGATCGCGGCCGCGACGCGCTCGGACGCGAGCCCGCTGGCGGCGGGCGACGGAGCTGCCCGAGCGCCAACGGCCGCCTCAGCCCGAGGCCGAAGCCAGCGCGGCCGCCTTGCCCGAGCAGTCGTAGAGGCTGCTCAGCGCCGACGTCGAGCTCGTGAGCTCGCTTCGTCGCGGGCGTGCAGACGCTCTGCACGACCGTCATCACGTCGCTCGAGCCGACGCGGGTGTCGCGGCCGAAGCCGCCGCCGGTGCTGTCGGCGACGATCCAGCGGATCCGGCCGTCGCGCACCGCGTCGGCCAGCCAGCTCAGGCTGACCTGGCTCTCGCGGCCCGAGAAGCCGCCGATGCCGGCCACGTCGGCGCCGCTGGCGATGATCGCGTCCGGCGGCGCCGGACTGGCTGGAGACGCCGATCGTGCCGCCGCCGTGGGCCTTGGTGTAGGCGACGAGCGTGTTGATCTGGGTCGTCGAGCCCAGGCCGCCGAAGCCGCCGCCGCCGACCGCCGCCGCCGAAGCCGCCGCCGCCGGGCATGCCGCCGCCGGGCCGCGCCGCCGCCCGGCGCCGCCGCCGCCGGAAGGCGCCGCGCCGGGGCGAACCGCCCGACACGCCCGGCGGCACGAACCGGCCCGGCGCCGCCGAAGCGCCGCGCGAAGCCGCCCGGAGGCCCGCCGCCAGCCGGTCCGCCGAAGCCGCCGCCGAACGACGCGTCGGCCGGGCCGCCGGCCGGGAACGTGCCGCTCGTCGCGTGGCCGAGCGTGTCGACCGCCCACGTCGCGGGCGCGATCAGCAGCAGCGCCAGGACGCCGGCGACGGCGACCGCGCGCACGCGTCCGTCGTCGAGCGCCACCAGCGCGATCGCCGCCGGCCAGCGCGCCGACGACCAGCACCGGCGCGAGCCACGTCAGCTGCTCGGAGTCGTTGTGCAGGACGACGAGCTCGGTGATCACGCCGGCGCCGATCGCCAGCGGCGCGACGATCCGCGCCGTCCGGTCGCCGCGCAGGCACAGCGCGGCGGTCGCGCCGACCAGCGCGGCGCTGAACGGCGCCAGCTCGGCGACGTAGTAGGGGTGGAAGATGCCCTGGGCGAAGCTGAACGTGACGGCCGCGGCGGCGAACGCGCCGCCGACTGCGAGCAGCCAGCCGCGTGCGCGGGTCGCGAGCGCCGCAGGCGCGTGACGACGAGGATCGCGACGCCGCCGACGACCGCGGTGCCCAGCAGCCAGCCGGCCTGGCCGCCGAGCGCGTCGTTGAGCAGCCGCAGCGGGCCCGGACGAGCCGCCGAACGGGCCGCCGCCGCCACCGCCACCGCCACCGCCGGCGATCTGCGGCCCGCCGGCCTGGCCGTCGACGCGGCCCAGGCCGTTGTAGCCGAAGATCAGCGACCAGATGCTGTTGTCGCTGGTGCCCGAGATCCACGGGCGGTCGGCCGCCGGCGTCAGCGCACATCAGCGCCGGCCACGCGCCGCCGACGAGCACCATCACGCCGCCGCCCCAGGCCAGCGCCTTGGCCGCGGCCGCGACGCCCGCGCGGCGCGATCCACAGCCACGCGGCGACGATCCCGGGAACGACGAGCAGCGCCGCGCCCATCTTCGTCTCGAAGCCCAGGCCGACGGTCGACGCCCGGCGCCGACGATCCAGCGCGTGCGCCCGTCCTGCAGCGCGCGCACCGTGAACCACAGCGCCGCGACGACGCACAGCGCCAGCAGCGCGTCGGGGTTGTTGTGGCGCGAGATCGCGACGGTGACCGGCGTCACGCGCGAGCACGAGCCCGGCGACGAAGCCGGCCGGGCGGCCCCACAGGCGGCGGGTCAGGTCGTAGATCGAGCACGACCGTCGCGATGCCCATCAGCGCCTGGGGCACGAGCACGCTGAGCGGGTGGTAGCCGAACACCCGCACCGACAGCGACTGGACCCACAGCGACAGCGGCGGCTTGTCGACCGTCATGACCCCGGACGGGTCGAACGAGTCGTAGAGGAAGTTGTGCCAGCTCGAGCTCATCGAGCGCACGGCGGCGCTGTAGTAGGTGTTGGCCCACACGTTGCGGGTCAGCACGGCGAGGTTGAGCGACCGCAGCGAGGACCATCAGGACGCCGAGCTCGGGCGGCGTTCGCGCGAGGCGGCGGACCAGGCCGCCGGTGCCGGTGGCGGGACCGGCGCCGGCACCTGAGACCGGGACCGGGGGGTCGGTGGCCGGGGTCGGGTTCAGCGGGTTGTTCGGCATCCAGAGATTGCTCACGGCGATCAAGATCGCCGTCCGCCGTGAGAATGCTCCAAGGCCGGGGTAAACATCGTGTGAGACCGGCGGCGGCCGCCTCTTAGCGCGACACTCACGCGTCTCAGCGCGCTCACAAAGCCGGCCGCGAGGCTGCACGTCATGACCGAGAACACCCTCATCGCCGCGCATCGGCCGCCGTGAGGCCCTGGCGCTGTTCGGCGGCGCCGGCGCGACCGCGCTGCTCGGCGCCGCCGCCGGCCCGCTCGGCGACCGTCCCAGGCCGCCACCGCCAGCGTGCATCCTCACCCCCGAGGTGACCGAGGGGCCGTACTGGATCCCCAACCACCTGACTCGGCGCGACATCACCGGCGGCAGGACGGGGCTGGCGCTGCGCGTTCGCCTGACCGTCGTCGACGCCACGACGTGCGCGCCGATCCGCTACGCCGACGTCGAGCTGTGGCATGCCGACGCGACCGGCGTGTACTCGGGCTTCGGCAGCTCGCCGTCGAGCCAGCGCTTCCTGCGCGGCCACCAGCGCGCGGACCGCCAGGGCGTCGTCATCTTCGACACGATCTACCCGGGCTGGTATCGCGGGCGCACCCCGCACATCCACCTCAAGGTGCATGTCAGCGGCAAGGTCGTGCACACCGGCCAACTGTTCTTCAACGACGTGACCAGCGACGCCGTCTACCGCACCGCGCGCTACAGCGCCCACGGCCAGCCGGACACGACCAACGCGCCGGGACATGATCTACGCGCAGGCCGGTGCGGTCCCGGGCTCAGCTGCTCTGGCCAAGCACAGCGGCGGCTACGAGGGATCGATCACGGTCGGCGTCAAGCGCTGACGCCGAGCGTTCGCGACGCAACCGCTTGGCAGCCGAGCGGTCGTGATAGCGTCGCCGTCCCCGGCGCGATCGCCGGGCCACGGACCAGCCATCGCCCAATGCCGCACGCCAAAGTCATGAGCTCGTTCGCGGACGCGGTCGGCGATATCCAAGACGGAGCGACCCTGATCGTCGGGGGCTTCGGCCTCTCGGGCTGCCCCGAGAACGCGATCGCTGCGCTGCGCGAGCGCGGGACGAAGGACCTGACGGTCGTCAGCAACAACTGCGGTGTCGACGACTTCGGCCTCGGCATCCTGCTCGCGAACCATCAGATCAGGAAGATGGTGTCCTCGTACGTCGGCGAGAACAAGCTGTTCGAGCAGCAGTTCCTCAGCGGCGAGCTCGAAGTCGAGTTCGCGCCCCAGGGCTCTCTGGCGGAACGGATGCGGGCCGGCGGCGCGGGGATCCCCGCGTTCTACACCCCGACCGGGGTCGGCACCCCGATCGCCGAGGGCAAGGAGGTCCGCGACTTCGACGGTCGCCCGCATCTGCTCGAGCACGCGATCGTGGGCGACTTCTCGCTCGTCAAGGCCTGGAAGGGCGACCCGCTCGGCAACCTGGTCTATCGTCACACGGCGCGCAACTTCAACCCGCTGGCCGCCACGGCCGGGAAGGTCACGATCGCCGAGGTGGAGGAGCTCGTGGATGTCGGTGAGCTCGACCCCGATCACATCCATACGCCAGGCGTCTACGTCCAGCGCCTGCTGCAGGGTGACCGCTATGAGAAACGGATCGAGCGCCTCGTGGAGAGGAAACAGGGATGAGCGGCGATTCGACCGACCCGCGGACCCGGATCATCACGCGCGCCGCGAGTGAGGTGGAGGACGGGATGAACGTCAACCTCGGGATCGGGCTGCCGACGCTGCTCGCCGATCACACGTCGCACAAACGTGACGTGATGCTCCAGTCGGAGAACGGGCTGATGGGAATCGGGCCCTACCCTGACCCCGGCCAGGCCGATCCGGACCTGATCAACGCGGGCAAGGAGACGGTCACCGCCGTACCCGGTGCGTCGTACTTCGACAGCGCCGAGTCGTTCGCGATGATCCGCGGCGGCCACATCGACCTGGCCGTCCTCGGCGGGATGGAGGTGTCCGAGAACGGCGACCTCGCCAACTGGATGGTGCCGGGCAAGATGGTCAAGGGCATGGGCGGGGCGATGGACCTGGTCAACGGCGCCAAACGGGTCGTCGTCATCATGGAGCACCTGACCCGCGCGGGTGATTCGAAGGTCAAGCGGGAGTGCTCACTACCGCTGACCGGGCAGCGCGTCGTTCACCGATTGATCACCGACCTCGCAGTGTTCGACTTCACCGGTGAGGGGATGGTCCTGGTCGAGCTTCAGGACGGAGTCACGCTCGACGAAGTGCGCGCGGCCACCGAAGCGCCGTTCACCGTGTCCGACGCGCTCGCCTGACCGGCACGCGTCACGCCGAGAGATCGCGCACGACGGTGTCCGCAATGAGGCGGCCGCGGAGCGTGAGGATCACGTGGTCGTCGCGCAGCTCGAGCAGGCCGTCCGTGGCCGCGCGGCCGGCGGCGGTGCGGCCGGCGCTTGACAGCAGTGACAGCGGGGCGCCGCTGGACAGGCGCAGCTCGAGCATCAGGCGCTCGAGTGCGCGCGCGTCGTCGTCCGGCGTCTCACGGCCCGCGGCCGGGGAGCGCCCGGCCTGTAGCGCCGCGCTCCACGTGCGTGGGTGCAGGTGGTTCCACCAGCGCACGCCGCCGACGTGGCTGTGGGCGCCGGGCCCGATGCCCCACCAGTTCGCGCCGGTCCAGTACCCCCAGTTGTGACGCGAGCGCGACGGCTCGTCGCGCGCCCAGCTCGAGATCTCATACCACCGCAGCCCGGCGCGCGCGAACGCCTGGTCGGCGACCACGTAGCGCTGCGCGCGCACGTCCTCGTCGGGCGGCGGCACCGCGCCGGAGCGCACGAGCGCCGCCAGGCGCGTCCCCGGCTCGACGGTCAACTCGTAGGCGCTGATGCGGTCGGGCTCCAGCGCGATCGCCTCGGCGATCGTCGCGTCCCAGTCGGCGTCGCTCTCGGCGTGACAGCCGAAGATCAGGTCGAGGCCCACGACATCGAACCCCGCGGCGCGGGCCGCGGCGAACGCCTCGCGCGCCCGCCCCGGCGTGTGCAGACGGTCCAGAGCGCGGAGTACGTGCGGCTGCGCACTCTGCATCCCGAGCGAGATCGCGGTCACGCCGGCCTCCCGCAGCGCCTCGAGCTTGGAGGCGTCAACGCTCTCCGGGTTGCCCTCGATGGTGATCTCGGCGCCGCTCGCGACTCCGATCTGATCGTCGACGGCGCGCAGGATCGCAGCGATGTCGCCGGCCTCGAGGACCGTCGGCGTGCCGCCGCCGATGAACACGGTCGTCGCCGCGGGCGGGCCGGCGAGCGTGCGTGCCGCGAGCTCGAGCTCGGCCCGCACGCCGTCGACGAAGCCCGGACGCAGGCCCGGTTCGACGTACACGTTGAAGTCGCAGTACCCGCACCGCGCGGTGCAGAACGGCACGTGGACGTAGACGCCGAACGCCCGCTCACCCAGCGAGGCCAAAGCGCCGGAAGGAAGCCCGCCGTCGGCGGGCGCCGGGTCGCCGTCGGGGAGTCGGGCCATCCCGAGAGCGTAGGCTCCGCGGCGATGAAGACGGTCACCGAGCTCGATCTGCCCACGTTCGACTACTACGGCGAGGACTCCCCGCGCGGCGACGAATACCACCGTGTGGTCGCCGAGCTCGCGGCCGAAAACTGGCTCGCGACGTCGCCGCTGGCGTACTTCGTGCTCGACCGTGAGGCCGGGGAGCTGTTCCTGCGCTCCAAGAAGGCGACGTTTCCCGGCCAGGAGATGGCGAAGATCTTCGACATCCAGCCGGGCCCGCTGCATGACGAGATCGCCAACAACATCCTGCACGTCAACGGCGAGCGCCACGGCCGCCTGCGCGGCCTCGTCAACCCGGCCTTCACGCCCAAGGCGGCCAACACCTGGCGGCCGGCGATGCGCGGCTTCGTGCAGCAGCTGTGGGACGGCCTCGGCGGCGCCACGAGCTGTGAGTTCGTCGACGCGTTCGCCAAGCCCTATCCGTCGCTGACGATCGCCAACCTGATGGGCGCCGACCTCGCCGATGCGCCGCGCCTGCACCACTGGAGCAACTGGATCCAGGCGCAGTTCGACTTCCAGGCGATCATGAACGAGCGCGACAAGATCGAGCAGGCGGTGATCGAGTTCTACGAGTGGGCGCACGTGCTGCTCGATCGCCGCCGCAACGACCCCGGCGACGACCTGATCTCGACGCTGCTGGCGGCCGAGGCCCAGGGCGATCGTCTGAGCGACGTCGAGTGCGTCAACCTCGTCCTCAACGTGCTGGTCGGCGGCGTCGACACGACGCAGAGCCAGCTCGCCCAGGCGATCCGGCTGTTCGCCCAGCATCCCGAGCAGTGGGAGCTGCTGGCACAGCGGCCGGAGCTCGCGTCGGGCGCCGTGTGGGAGGTCCTGCGCTACGAGCCGATCACGCCGTTCACCGCGCGCATCATGCTCGAGGACATGGAGGTTCGCGACGTCCTGTTCCCCAAGGGGACGATCGTGCTCGTCGGCGCGGTCACGGCCAATCGCGAGGTCGACCGCGGCGACGACTTCGACATCAGCGTCGATCGCTCCGAGCGGCTGCTGACGTTCGGCGCCGGGATCCACTACTGCCTCGGCGCCAACCTCGCCCGGGCCGAGCTCGAAGAGGCGCTGACGTTCCTGGCGCCGCGGATGCCCGGCCTGCGGCTCGACGGCGAGGTCCGCTACGGGAACATCACCGGCATCTACGGGCTGGACGAACTGCCGGTTGCGTGGGGGTAGTCCCGCTACCCTTGCCCGCTCGATGCGCAAGAGCCTGATCATCGCCGGCCTGCTCGCCGTCGCCGTCGCCGGCTGCGGCTCGAGCAACGACAACACGGCCCAGGACTACGCCGTCCGCGTCCAACGGGCCCAGTTCCAGTTCGCCGACGGGTTCGAGAAGGCGACGACGTCGCTGCTCAAGAGCACCGATCCGCACCACGACGCGATCGCGCTGCGCCAGGCGGCGAGCGCGGTCGACACCGACGTCAAGGCGCTCAGGGCGATCCCGCCGCCCCAGAAGGTCGCCGGGCTGCATCGCCAGCTGGTGGCGATCATGTCGGGCTACGGCGGTCAGCTGCGCCGCGCGGCACACCTGATCGGCGGCGGCGGCGCCAACGGCTTCGTGCCCGCGCGCCGGCTGCTGACGCGGTCCTCGACGACGGTCAAGAACCGCTTCAACTCGATCATCGCCAAGATCAACCAGCAGCTCAGCTGAGATCCGACCCGCGCGCGACTACGCTGCGAGGCTCGCCGTGATCGACCTGCACTGCCACATCCTGCCGGGCATCGACGATGGCGCCGCGTCACTCGACGACACGCTCGCGATGGCGAAGGCGGCCGTCGCTGCGGGGACGAAGACGATGGTCGCCACGCCGCACGTCTCGTGGGAGTGGCCGGACAACGACGCCGCGCGGATCGCGTCCAAGGTCGCCGAGGTCAATGAGGCGCTGCTGGCCCAGGGGCTCGACCTCGAGGTCCGGCCCGGCGCCGAGATCGCAATGTCGCGCGCCGCCGAGCTCGACGACGACGAGCTGCGAGCCCTGCGCCTGGGCGGCGGGCAGTGGCTGCTGATCGAGTGCCCGTTCGTCGCCAACGCTGCCGGCTTCGACTTCGCGCTGCGCGACCTGCAGGCCCGGGGCCACCGGATCGTCCTCGCCCACCCGGAGCGCTGCCGCGCCTTCCAGCACGCCCCCGACCAGCTGCGGGCGTTCCTGTCGCAGGGGATGCTGTCGTCGATCACCGCCGGGTCGCTCATCGGGCGCTTCGGGCGCACGGTCAAGGGCTTCGCGGACCTGCTGATGAGCACCGGCCTGGTCGACAACGTCTCCTCCGACGCCCACGACGCGGGGCCGCGCCGCGATCCGGCGATCGCGCCGATCCTCGACGAGGCGGGCTTCGGCGGGCAGGCCGACTGGCTCGGGCGCGCGGTGCCGCTCGCCGTGCTCAGCGGGACGCGGCTGCCGCCGCGGCCGGCGGCCGAGGCCCGCGGCTCGCGCGCGGTGCTCGGCCTGATCGGCGAGCGCAGGGTGACGTGGCGCTGAGCGCCGGCGAGCGATGGCGGACCTGTTCATCGCGACGCTGACGCCGACGCTCGGCACCGGCGCGGCGATGCGGACCTACGCGCTGCTGCGGGCGCTGGCCAGCCTCGGGCCGGTCGACGTCCTCTACGCCCGCTTCGATGCGCCCTCCCCGGCGCCCGAGATCGAGGCGATCGACGGCCTGACGCTGCACGAGGTCGTCACGTCGCGCGGCGCGCGGCGCGGCGCCGCCTTCGCGCGCGCGCTGGCCACCGGCGTGCCGCGCGGCTTCGCCCGCGGCGTGTCGCCGGAGCTGGCCGCCGCGGCGGCGCGGATGTGCGACGACGGCACCGTCCGCGGACGGGTGATCGCCGACGGCGCGATCGCTGCGCAGACCGTCCGGGCCCTGTCGCGCCGGCGCCCCGTCATCTACAACGCCCACAACCTCGAGTCGGCGTTCCGGCCGGACATGGGGGCGGGCAGCGCGCGGCGCTACACCCGTTGGGAGCGGCGCCTGCTGCAGGCGATGCACGAGAGCTGGATGGTCAGCCGCGCGGACCTCGACGGCGCCGCCCTACTGGCCCCAGCGGCCCGGCTGCGCTACGTCCCCAATGCGGTCGACGTCGACGCGATCGTGCCGGTCAGCCCGCCGCCGCGCACGCACAGGGCGCTGTTCACCGCCGACCACACCTACCCGCCCAACCGCGAGGCGCTCGCGTTCCTGATCGCCGAGATCATGCCGCTCGTGTGGGCGAAGCTGCCCGACGCGACGCTCGCCGTCACCGGCCGTGGGCTCGGACTGGCGCCGCAGACGGACGCCCGCGTGCAGGCGCTGGGCTTCGTCGACGACCTTGGCGCGGTCTACGCGACGGCGGCCTGCGCGGTCGTGCCGCTGCTCAGCGGCGGTGGCTCGCCGCTGAAGTTCATCGAGGCACTGGCGCGCGGCATCCCGGTCGTCGCGACGGGCAAGGCGGCGGCGGGGCTCGATGTCGAGGCGGGTGTGCACTACCTGCAGGCCGATGGCGCCGACGCGTTCGCCGCTGCGCTGACCGGTGTGCTGACCGACGGCGCCGACGCGATCGCCGCCCACGGCCGGGCGCTGGCCCACAGCGACTACTCGGTCGCGGCGCTGGCCCGCAGGATCGCCGCGTAGACCTCGCTCGTCCGCTGCGCGATCGCCGTCCACGAGAAGTGCTCGCTGGCGAAGGCCTGGCCGGCGCGCCCGCGCCGGTCGCGCTCGGCCGGCCCGGCGGCCGTGACCGTCCGCAGCGCGTCGGCCAGCGACGCCGCGTCGGCGCGCTCGCACAGCCAGCCCGTCTCGCCCTCGAGGACCGCCTCGGGCAGCCCGCCGACCGGGTAGGCGATCACCGGGCGGGCGAAGCCGTAGGCCAGCATCAGCACGGCGCTGGCGCTGGCGCGCGGGTAGGGGAGGGCGACGGCATCGGCGGCGGCGAAGTAGGTGGCGACGCGCCCCATCGGGTGAAAGCCCTCGTCGACGGTCACGCGATCACCCAGCGCGGCGAACCGCGGCGCCATGCCGTCGATGACGCCGTCATCGGGCCCCGCGATCAGGCCGTGGACCGCGGGCACCGCGGCCAGCGCGTCGAGCAGGTCCTCGATTCCCTTGTCCGCGCGCAGCTGGCCGAACAGCAGCACGACGGTGGCGTCTTCGGCGAGCCCGAGCTGGGCCCGTGCCTGGGTGCGCGGCGGCGGCGGACCGGCGCTGGCGGCCAGCGCGCCCGACTCCCCGATCGGGATCTGCACGACGCGTGCGCGCAGCGCCGGCGGCACCGTCTCGAGGTCGGCGCGCGTGTGCACGATCACCCGCGTCGCCAGGCGGTAGATGAGGTGGCGGGTGCGCTCGTAGGAGGCGCCGCGGTGGAACGTGTTGTGCGCGGTGTAGACGATCGGGCGACGCGCCAGCGTCAGGGCCAGCAGCGCCGCGACGCCGAGCGGCGGCCACTCCTCGCCCTGGGAGTGCACGACGTCGGCGCGGCGGGCGAGCACGGTCAGGCGCGGCAGCGCGGCAAGCGTCGCCAGGCCGTTGAGCACGCGCCCGAGCCGCAGCGCACGCAACACGTCGACGACCCGTGACGAGCCGGGGCGGAAGTAGCGGAACATCCGCACGACGTGCACTCCGTCGCGTTCGGCGTACGTCGCGTCGGTCGCGCTGGCCAGCGTCACACGCCACCCGTCCGCGGCCAGCGCCGCGACGAGATCGGCGGTGTAGTCGGTGACCCCGCCGCGGCCGCCGACCTCGACCATCAGCAGCGACTTCGCGTGACCGGCCATCGAGCGCGGACTTTAGATCCATCGTGGCGTTGGGTCGGCATGGAAGACTGCAAATCGTGCAGCCCCGTGTTGTGATCCTCGCCGGCGGTCTCGGAACGCGCCTGCGTCCGTATACGACCGTCATCCCGAAGCCGCTGATGCCGGTCGGCGATCGACCGATCCTCGAGATCGTCCTCGCACAGCTGCGCGCGCACGGCTTCGGCCGGATCACGATCGCGACCGGCCACCTCGCCGAGCTGATCGAGGCGTTCTTCGGTGACGGCTCGCGCCACGGCCTGACGATCGACTACTTCCGCGAGGACGAGCCGCTGGGCACGGTCGGCGCGCTATCGCTGATCGACGGGCTTCACGACGACCACATCCTCGTCATGAACGGCGATGTGCTGACCGACCTGAACTACAGCACGCTGATGGCCGACCACATCAGCAGCGGAGCGGCGGCGACGATCTCCACGCACCATCGCGACGTGTCGATCTCGCTCGGCGTCCTGCACTTCGACGACACGGTCGACGCCGAGCGCGTCACCGACTACTCCGAGAAACCGACGCTGAAGTACGAGGTCTCGATGGGGGTCTACTGCTTCGCGCCGCGGGCGTTGGAGCACATCCCGCGCGGCGAGCGGCTGGACTTCCCCGACCTGGTGCTCAAGCTGATCGCGGCGGGCGAGACGGTGCGCGGCTGGCGCAGCACCGACTTCTGGCTCGATATCGGCCGCACCGAGGACTACGAGCAGGCCCAGGAGGACTTCGAGACGCTCCGCGAGCGCCTGCTGCCCGGGGAGTCCTGAGGTGGCCGTCGCCCTGACCGGGCGCGACATCGTGTGCGTCGGGTTCAACGACTGGGACAACGAGCTGTGGACGAACCAGCACCACCTGATGGCGCGCCTGGCGGCGACCAACCGCGTGCTGTTCGTCGAGTCGCTCGGCCTGCGCCGCCCGCAGCTGACGGCCGGCCGCGACGTGCGCCGCATCGCTCGCCGTCTGCGCCGCGGGCTGGCCGGTCCGCGGCGGGTCGTGACCCCGCTGGACGGCGACGTCATCTCCGTCCTGTCGCCGCTGGTGGTGCCGCTGCACGGCTCCGCCGCGGCGCGCGCCGTCAACGCGCGACTGCTCCCGGCCCTCGTGCGCCGCGCCGCGCGCACGGCCTTCCCAGGCGCCACGCGGCCACCGATCCTGTGGGCGTACGTGCCGCAGGCCGAGCTGCTGCTGGACGCGCTGGCGCCAGAGCTCGTCGTCTACCACTGCGTCGACGACATCGCGGCCCAGGAGGGGATCGACACCCAGAGCTTCCGTGCCGCCGAGGCGCGCTTCGCGGCCCGCGCCGACCTCGTGCTGGCCAGCGCCCCGGCGCTGGCACAGCGGATGAACGAGCTCAACGACAACGTGCTCTACGCGCCCAACGTCGCCGACACGGCGGCGTTCGCGGCGGCGCTGAACGACGGCCCGGTCGACGAGGCGCTCGCCGCGCTGCCCCCTCCGCGGATCGTGTTCACGGGCGCGATCGCGGCCAAGAAGCTCGACTTCGACCTGCTGTCGGGCCTCGCCCGCGCGCGGCCGAACCTCTCGATCGCGCTCGTGGGGCCGGTCGGCCTCGGAGACCCTTCGACCGACGCGGCCGCGCTGGCGCGCGAGCCCAACATCCACCTGCTCGGTCCGCGGCCCTACGCGCTGCTGCCACAGGTGCTGCGCGGAGCACAGGCGGCGCTGATCCCGTATCGCCGAACGCCGCTGACCGACAGCATCTTTCCGATGAAGGTCTACGAGTACCTGGCGGCCGGGCTGCCGGTCGTCGCGACGGCGCTGCCGTCGATCGCCGACGTGCCCGAGATCGCGATCGCCGACGACGCGGAGGCGACTGCGCAGGCGCTCGACCGCGCCCTGGCCGATGACGACGACACGGCCCGGGCGGCGCGCTCGCACGCCGCGGCCGCGCACTCGTGGGACACCCGCCTGGCCGAGATCGGCGACGCCGTCGCCGCGCTCGCGTCAAGCGGGTCCGATTGACCGTCCAGGCATCTACTATGGAACGGATGGACGTGGATCGCCACGCCGATGATGCTGCCCATGAGCAGCCCGGCCTCGTACGCACGCTGCGGATCCTGCGCGAGCGCTGGGTCATCATCGTCGGCACGACGATCGTCGCGGCGGTCGTCGCGGGCGCGTACTCGTCGACCCGCCCCAAGGAGTACACGGCGACCTCGAAGCTGCTGTTCGCTCCCAACACGCTCGCCCAGCAGGTCGGAGGGGTCGCCCAGCAGCCGGACTCCGACCCCGAGGCCACGAAGGCGACGAACATCCTGCTGGTCACGACGTCGACGGTCGCCAACCGCGTCCGGACGGAGCTCCACCTGACCCCCGTCGACGTCGGCTCCGTGTCGGCCGTCGGCGAGTCGGACGCCAACGTCGTCGATATCAACGTCACCAACTCCGACCCGGCGCTGGCGGCGAAGATCGCCAACCAGTGGGCACGCGCGTTCGTCGCCTACTCGCGCGGCAACGCCATCGCCCAGGCCAAGCAGGCCGAGACGACGATCCAGGCCAAGCTCAACGCGATGGCGCCGACCAACCCGCAGCGGGAGGGGCTGGTCCAGGCGATGGCGAAGCTCGTGCTCGCCGAGGCGGCGGCGACGAGCGACGCGAGCTTCGTTCAGGCGGCGACCGTTCCGACGACGCCGAGCTCGCCCAAGCCAAAGCGCGATGCGGTGATCGCCGGTGCGCTGGGCCTGCTGCTCGGCATCGCGCTGGCGTTCCTGCTCAACGTCTTCGACCGGCGCCTCAAGAGCGTCGACGACTTCGAGGAGCTCTACGGCCACCAGGCACTGACCACGCTGCCCGAGCGCACCAAGGCGCCGGCCAGCGCACGCGATCGCCAGGCGGCGCTCGAGCCGTTCCGGATCCTGCGCACCGGGCTGGCGTTCATGTCGGCATCGCAGGACATCCGCGTCGTGATGGTCACGAGCGCGATACCGGGCGAGGGCAAGTCGACGGTGTCGTCAGGGCTCGCGCGGGCGGCGGCGCTCGCCGGGCAGCGCGTCGTGCTCGTGGAGTGCGACCTGCGGCGCCCGACGTTCCACGAGTCCTTCGACCTCGGCGACGACCCGCGCGGCCTGACGACGGCGCTGATCGGCGGTGTTCCGGTCGCGGAGCTCGTACGCCCGGTGCTGCACGGCCTGCGCGCGCTGACCGTGCTGCCCAGCGGCCCGACGCCGCCCAACGCGGCCGAGCTGTTCCACAGCTCCGAAATGACCGCGGTACTCGGCGATCTGGCGGACATGGCCGACCTCGTCGTCCTCGACTGCCCGCCGCTGATGCCGGTCGCCGATTCGCACGTGCTGCTCGACAACCCGCAGGTCGACGCGTGCCTGATCGTCGGCCGCGCCTACCACACGACCCGCGACGCGGCCCGCGGCGCGCGCGCGATCCTCGACCGCCGGCGCCTGCGGCGCATCGGGCTCGTCGTCAATGGACTGCGTGACCACACCGAGCGCTACGACTACTACGGCACGACCGAGGACGAGCCGGACCCCGGTCAGCCTGAGGTGACGGCGTCACGTCTCAACTGATCGGCGTCCGCGTGCAGCGCCTGATCGCGAACGAGCGGGGCCGGAAGATGCTGGAGCTGGCCGCCGCGCTGGCGCTGGCGGTCATCGCCGGCCTGGCGATCGCCAAGCTCGGAAACCCGGACAACCAGCTCAAGGCGATCCTCGTCCTGATCGCGATGGGTGCGATCGCCGTCGCGGTGCTCAACCCGACGTTCGCACTGGGGATGCTGCTGGCGCTCGTCGCGTTCGAGTTCCACTTCACGGTCGGCGGCACGCAGACCGGGACCGACGAGGTGCTCGTCGTCGGTCTGAGTGTGGTGCTCGTCTGGCAGATCCGAGCCGCGCGCGTGCCGACCTGGGCGGGGCTCGGTGGGGGCATGATCATCCTCGGGTCGCTGATCAGCGCGATCGGCGCGGTCGACCCGACCCAGGCGCTGTGGGGCGCAATCCGCTGGACCGGAGCGCTGATCGCCCTGTGGGCCGCGTTCTCGCTGCTGCGCGACCGTCCCGACGCGGGGCGCAAGCTGATCGACATCTGGTGCGGCGCCGCGGTCGTCGTCACCCTCGGCGGACTGATGCAGAAGGCCGGAGTCGACGCGCTCGTCGGCCCGCCGTTCTTCGCCGACAAGGTCGACTCGTTCTTCGACTTCTACACCAACTACGGTGGCTACGTGGCGATGAGCGCGCTGCTGGCGACCGGCGAGCTCGTGCACTGCTGGTCGACGCGCCAGCTCGGGCGCGCGACGGCATACGCGGGGATCCTGCTGTTCATCCTGCTCGGCGTCGCGATCTCGCTGTCTCGCGGCGCGCTGCTGTCGCTCGGCGCCGGCTGGCTGGTGCTGGTCGTGCTGTCACTGCGCCGCGGGCCGCTGCTGGCGCGGATGCTGACCGTGCTGGCGGTGTTCGGGCTCGCAGCGATCCTCGCCACGCCGAGTAGCACCCGCAACCAGTTCGTCCAGCGCTTCGAACAGCCGCAGAGCGCGGCGACGGAGGACCTGCAGCGTTCGGCGCTGCAGAAGGCGGGCCTGGTCGTCGTGCGCAAGTACCCGCAGGGCCTGGGCTACAACAACTTCCGTGATTACGCGCTCGTCCACATCCACAACCGCTTCATCCAGCAGGGCTTCTTCCACACCCATCGGCTCCCGGAGCAGATGGCCGTCGACGCCGGGTGGCTCGGCGGGATCGGCTTCCTGATCCTCGCGCTGAGCCCGTTCGCCCTGGCCGCACGTGCGTTCGCGCGACGAACCGGGTCGACCCGCGGTGCGGCGTTCGCCGGCGCGATGGCCGGCTTCCTGGCCCAGGGCATGTTCGACTACCTGTTCGACGAGATCGCGTTCCTGGTCCTGTTCATCGCGCTGATCTACGGGGCGTGGCACGAGTTCGCCGGGCCGGGGGCGGCGGTTCGGACATAGGGTTCGCTGGCGCTTGCTCGCTAACGGGCGACGCGGTCGAGCAGCGCGTTCCAGGCCGTGCTCCAGGCCGCCAGCGAGTTGTGCTCCCGCACGAACGCCGACGCCGTCGCGACGGCGTCGGCCTGGCCCCCGGACGGCCAGCCCGTCAGCAGCCGTGTGAACGCGTCGGTGTCGCCGGGTGGGGCGAGCAGCGCGCGGTAGCCGGGGACAGCGGTGAGCAGCGTCGGGATCCAGCCGGTGTGCGTGGTGAACACCGGCACGCCGACGGCCAGCGCCTCGAGGACGACGTACGAGCAGCCTTCGTAGCGGCTGGGGAACAGGACGCCGTCGGCGGCCGCGTAGGCCCAGGCGAGCTGCTCGTGGTCGAGGACGCCGAGGTGGCGCGCGCCGGCCGGCGCGCCGGGGCCGGCGACGGCCAGCGTCCAGCCGGCCGCCGCGCAGGCGGCCGAGAGCTGCCCGTCGCCCTTGCCGGGCTCCAGGCGCCCGACGTAGAGCGCGATCCGCTCGCCGCCGTCCAGTCCGAGCCGCCCGCGGGCCTCGGCGCGGTCGCGAAGGGCGAACAGGGCGGTGTCGACGCCGTTGGGGATCACCGCATCGGCACCGACGCGGTAGAAGCGCCGCAGCTCGCCGGCCACGTGGTCGGAGACGGCGACGGTCGTCGCGCCGCGCGCGGCCAGCGCCTCGGCCGCACCGCCGCCGAGCGTGCGCCGCGCACGCTCGCGCCGCGACATCCCGGTCGCGCTGCGCGTGTAGCCGGCCAGCGTTCCGTGGAAGACCTGGATTCGCGGCACGCGCGGGGCGAACGCTCCGAGGAACCCGTTGCCGACGACAAGCTCTGGATCGACCGCCGCGGCGGCGGCGCCCGCGGAGCGCGACTGGGCCAGCGAGCCCCCACCCAGCCGATAGGCCCAGCGCGACGGGTCGCCGTCCGGGCCGACGATCTCCGCGCGCCAGCCGCGCTCCTCGAGCAGGCCGGCGACGAGCGCGCAGAAGCGCTCGACGCCGCCGCTGCGCGAGTCGGGGTCGGGCGACAGCAGCGCGGCGACGTGGGTCATCGGCCGCGCAGGCGCCGGATCTGCCCGCCGGCGACGGTCCGCACGCGCCCGGCGGTGAAGCGCGCGAGCTCCCGTCCCGGGCCGTCGATGTAGCCCCGCGCGGCCAGCCAGCGCCCGTGGCGGCGCAGGAAGCGGGCCGTGTTGCGGATCGCCCAGTACTCGTAGCTGAGGCGAGAACGACGATGGCCGCCGCTCCAGCGGCCCGCCTGGACGCTGTAGGTCTCGGGCGTGAGCACGACGCGGAAGCCGTGGCGCGCCGCCTCGACGAAGAACGCCGTCTCCTCGCGAAACGCGTTGCCGCCGTATCCGCTGTCGTAGCGCAGCCCCGCCTCGAACACGCGGCGGCTGACCAGCGCCAGAGCCGGCATGAACGGCGTCGCGACGGTTGAAGCGGGCACCGCGCCGACCGCGTCGAGCCCGCCTTGGCGCGCCGCCGCCTGCGCGCGCGCCGCCTCCCACGCCGCCCGGCCCGTGCTCGGGTCCTCGACGTGCAACCACGGGGCACCGACGACCTGCGCATCCTCCCGCGCGGCGACCTCGAGCAGCACCTCCGCGTACTCGGGTGGGAACAGCACGTCGTCCTCGCCCCACAGGATCCACGCGCCGCGCGACTGCGCCATGCCCGTGTTGCGCGCGGCGGCGACACCCCGCGGTCGCCCGTGCTCGACGACGCGCACGCGCGGATCGCCGCAGTCGCGGACGAACGCGACGGTGTCGTCGGCCGACCCGTCGTCGACGACCACGACCTCGTCGACGCCGCGCACTGCCAGCAGCTCGGGCAGCACGACGCGCAGCGCCGCGGCGCGGTCACGGGTCGGCAGGACGAGGCTGACGCCGTCAGGCACGCGCGCTGCGCACGAGGTCGAGGGTCTGGCGCGGGCGTACGGCGCCGAAGGCCAGGCACAGCCCCGCGTAGACCAGCGCGGCGATGATCGCCAGCAGCCAGACCACCACGTCGTGGCGGGCCAGTGCGACGCCGACGCCGATCACCGCGGAGGCGGCGAGGGCGCGCATGAGCCGACCGGTCTGCGGTACGAACGCCAGCCGCCGGCGCACGAGCACGACGGTCAGCCCGGTCACGATGATGTCCGTGATGAGCGTCGCCCACGCGGCGGCGACGTAGTGAAAGCGCGGCAGAAGCGTGAGGTTCAGCGCGAGGTTGACGATCAGCCCGACGACGGCGTAGCGCAGGAACCGGCGCTGCTCGTCGACGACCAGAACCAGCGAACCGGCGACATAGCCGACGCTGATCACGACGAACGACCCCATCAGGATCGCCAGCGCGGTGCCGGCCGGCGCGAACGACTCGCCGAAGATGAACGACATCACCTCGGGGCCGGCGCCGATCATGAACGCCAGCACCGGAAGCGAGCCGATCAGCAGAACCTCAATCGAGACCTGGATCAGCCGATACATCTGCTCGCGGTCGGCCGTGTAGGCGCGGGCCATGAGCGGGAACAGCGTGGTCATGACCGACGTCGGCAGGAACTGGGCCTGGTCGAGGAACCGATAGGCCGCACCGTACAACCCGGCCGCGCGGGCGCCGACGATCACGAACACCAGCACCTGATCGATCTTTGCGTAGGCGGTCACGAGCAGCCCGGCGATCCCGATCGGCACGCCGACGCGCAGCACCTCGCGCATCTGTGGCCGCACGTGGCGCAGCTGCGGGCGGATGATGCGCAGCCCCGCGATCAGCACGACGAGCGCCCCGATCACCGTCGTCGCGGCGAACAGCGCGGCCACGGCGACGAGGTCGGCGCCGACTCCGGCGGCGAACAGCGCCGCCGCGCCGGCGGTCCACAGCACCGATTGCACGGTCATCGCTGCGACCGGGACGTCGTTGCGCGTACGGAGCTGGAACACCGGGCGCAGGAACATCGGCGTTGCGACGATCGACATCGCGATCACGATCGTCGACGCGACGAGCATCTCGTGGTCGGTGGCGATGATCGCCAGCACGACGAGCGCGACCAGGAACACCGGGACGCCGAGGACCACGCGCAGCGCGACGAGCGCCCCGAGCCACTCGGCCTCGTGTTCGGAATCGGTCGCCGCCTGGCGCACGACGACCTGCTCGAGCCCGAAGTCGGCGACGTAGGCGGCGATCTGGACGACGGCGAGGATCGTCGACCACTGCCCGAAGACGGTGTCGCCGAGGAGCCGGACGATGATCAGCGTGACGGCGACGCCGAGGCCGAGATTGAACAGGCGTCCGGCGACCTGGATCGCGACGTCGGCCGCGGCGCGGCGGTGGCTGACGGTCACCGTCTGGACGCTACCTTCCGGAGCGGGTGGCACCGACGTTGTCCCGGCCCGCCAGCGCGGCCTGGAACGCCCGGTAGGCAGGCTTGTGCGAGCCGTTGACGCGCGTCAGGCCGAAGTACGCCTCGCGATCGTCGGCGGCGCCATGGGGGAAGTCGTTGAAGTGGTAGAGGAACACCGCGCCGACGTACGAGCGGTACGTGCTCGACAGCAGCCGGAACAGCTCGGTCACGAGCCCTGCCTGCGCCACCTGGCTGACGCAGTTGGCGGGCGGGCCGGCCGGGCATGTCGGCCAGCCGATCTCGGTCAGCCAGAACGGCTTGCCGGCCGCCCCGTGGGCGACGAAGTCGGCGCGGATGTCGACCATCTCCGCCGCGAAGCGCCCGTTGTAGCCGTCGGCCACATGGATGAGGTCCGGTCCGCCGTAGGGATGGATCGCGACGGCGTCGAAGTCGTCGTTGAGGGTCGGCACCGCGTCGTACATCGCATCGGTCCACGACTCCACCTGGGTGTCGGTCTGCACCGGCGTGATGTCGCTTTCGATCAGCACGCGGGCCGCCGGGTTGGCCCGGTGGGCCGCCGGCCCCGCGGCCGCGACGAGCCGCGCGTAGGCGCCCGGATCGGGGTGCCCACCCGAGAACAGCGCGTTCCACGGCTCGTTCCACAGCTCGAACCACTGCGACGGGTCGGCGCGCAGCCCCGGGTGCGTGGCCCAGAAGACACCGCCGGGGCCGTAGCGGCGCACGACCGCGGCGACGAACGCGGCGTACGTGGCGGGATCGGCCGGCAGCGCCGTCGGCGACGGCCCAGCCCAGCTCGGCGTGCCGAGGATCAGCGCCAGGATGTGCAGGCGCCGCCGCGCCGCCGCGGCGTAGAGCTCGTCGTAGCGGGTCCAGTCGTAGCGTCCCGGGGCCGTCTCGACCACGTTCCAGTCGAGCTCCTCTCGCAGCCAGCGCACGCCGATGTGGCGCACACGATCCTGGAGCACGCCGGCGTGCGCGTGATAGCCCTGGGAGTTGGCGTTGATGCCGATGATCGGCGGGAACGCGGGGCGCGACGCGCGCGCGCTGGTCACCGGGCGATCGGCCTCGGTGCCGCGCAACGCCGGGACCCCGACTGCGACCGCTGCGACGACGAGGCCGAGCGTCAGCACGCGGGCCCGTGGCGACATCGGTCCGACGCTAGCAGCAGGGCTGCGCGCCGCGAGCCGGTCAGCCGGCGGCGACGGCGGCCTGGAACGCCGCGTAGGCCGGCTTGTGCGAGCCGTCGGCGCGGGTCAGCCCGAAGTACGCCTCGGGGTCGCTCGGCGAGCCGTTGGGCTGGTCGTTGTAGTGGTAGATGAACACGCCGCGGACGTAGCTGGAGTAGGTCGTGTGCACGAGCGCGAACAGCTGTGTGATGAACGTCGCCTGGTCGGCCTCGCTGAAGCAGTGGCCGGCGGGGCCCGCGGCGCAGGTCGACCAGCCGATCTCGGTGAGCCAGAACGGCTTGTCGGTCGCACCGTGGTCGACCATGTCGGAGCGGACGTCCTCCATCTCCAGGCGGAAGCGGCCGTAGACGTCGTCGGTCTTCGCCGTCAGCGTGCCGCCGTAGGGGTGGATCGCGACGACGTCGAAGAACTGGTTGAGGTTCGGGACCGCGGCATACATCGCGTCGGTCCACGACGCCGAGTGGCCGTTGACGGTCTGGGCGGTGATGTCGTCGTCGAGGAGCACCTGGGCCGCCGGGTCGGCAGCGTGAGCCGCGGCGCCGGCCGCCGCGACCAGACGGGCGTAGGTGGCGGCGCTTGCGTTGGGCGCGTTCCACGGCTCGTTCCAGAGCTCGAACTGCACCGACGGGGCCG
This sequence comes from uncultured Actinomycetes bacterium, assembly GCA_963766605.1. Classification (GTDB taxonomy): domain Bacteria; phylum Actinomycetota; class Thermoleophilia; order Solirubrobacterales; family Solirubrobacteraceae; genus AC-49. The sequence goes on along the minus strand of CAVYAT010000001.1, from coordinate 386,630 downwards.
CCGTCAGCTCGGGGTGGGCGGCCCAGAAGGTGCCACCCGTGCCGTAGCGCCGCACGACCGCGGCGACGAAGCTCGCGTAGGCGCTGGGGTCGATCGGCAGCGTCTGCGGGCTTGGCCCCGCCCAGCCCGGCGTGCCCAGGATCAGCGGCAGGATGTGCAGTCCGCGCTGGGCCGCCGCCGTGTACAGCGCGTCGTAGTTGGACCAGTCGTACTGGCCGCGGGCGGTCTCGACGGTGTCCCAGCCGATCTCCTCGCGCAGCCAGCGCACGCCGGTCTGCATGACCTTGTCCTGCAGCGTGCCGGCGTGCTGGCCCCAGCCCTGGGTGTTGGCGACGATGCCGATCGTCAGCGGGCTGGCGGCGACCGGGGTACCGGTGACGGTGACGGCCGGGCCGGCCGTGATCGCCCCCCCGCCCTGCTTGGTCGTCTTCTGGGTCCCCGAGGTCGTGCCCGTGGTCGTGGTCGACTGCGCGCCGGCCGTCGCGCACCTGGGTACGGTCGTGCGCACGGTGATGATCGCCATCGTCCACCGGCCGGCGCCGTGGGCGCGATAGCGCGTCAGGCGCCCGCTGGGCTTGGACTGCCACATGCGGGCGTGCGAGCGGCTGACGACCGTGTGGGTCCGCGCCGAGCACGCCATGGGGGCGTGGACGGTGGTGGCCGGTGTGGCCTTGTGTGACGCGCGCGTGGGCTGTGACACCCGGACGTGGTGCAACAGCGGCGGGGTCGCTGCGGCAGCGGCACCCGGCGCCGCGAGGGCGCACAGAACGAGCAACAGCGTCGCGTGGGGAAGGCGGGACACCTTCCCGGCGTCGGCTGATCCATGAAACCTGGGTCAGCGACCCGCCGAAATACGGCCGGATGTTCGACTGCTTCGCTGGACGATTGTCGTATCGACGCGGGGAACTACTATGGCCGCCCGATGAAGATCGTGAGCGTCATGACAACGACCTCCAGCGGGGGCGCGGAATTCGCCGCAATCGAGATGCTCGACGCGCTCGTGGCCCGCGGCCACGAATGCGTGATGATCTCCGATCAGCCCGACATCGGGCGCCAGACCGGCGTCCGCGTCCGGCCCGTGGCGATCGGCCCCAAGCTGAGCGTGTCGAGCAAGTGGTCGCTCGCCGTGCGCTGGTTCCCCTACCGCAACCGCATGCGCCGCGCGCTCCAGGCCGAGGCGCCGTACGACGTCCTGCTGCTGCACTACAAGAAGGAACAGCTGCTGGCCCGCGGCCTCGCGGCGCGGCTGCGCGCGACGCTCGTGTGGTGTGAGTGGGGGCCGGTCCCGTTCCCGATGCGCAAGGGTGTTCCGCAGCGCATGTACCTGCGCGCCGCCGATCAGGCGGCGCTCGTGATGGCGATCTCCCAGGGGACGGCCGACAACCTCGTCGACGTCGGCATCCCGGCGGCCAAGGTCGTGACGGTCGCCAACGCGATGCGCACCGACGAGATCGACTTCACGGCCGAGGGCCGCGCCCGAGCGCGCGCCCAGCTCGGCATCCCGGCCGACGCGTTCGTCGTCGGCTGCATCTCGCGCTTTCATCCCAAGAAGCGCAACGACGTCGTCGTCGACGCCGTCGCGCGCCTCGAGGACCCGCGCGTCCACCTGATCCTCGCCGGCAGCGGGGAGACCGAGGGCGACCTGCGCGCGCGGGGCGCGCCGCTGGGCGACCGCCTGCACGTGATCCCGACCCCGCACGGCGACGTCGACGACGTGCTCAGCGCGTTCGACGTCAGCGTCTTCTGCCCCAGTCCGACCGAGGGCCAGCCGCGGGCCGTGATCCTGGGGATGCTCGCCCGTCGCCCGTGCCTGTCGACCGGCGCCGAGGGCGTCAGCGACATGATCGAGCCGGCGTTCGGCGCGATCGCCTCGCCCGACAACGACGTGGGAGCGCTGGCCGCGCTGATCGCCCCGTACGTCGACGATCCCGAGCTGCGCCGGACGCAGGGCGAGGCGGCCCGCGCGCACGCCGAGGCGGTCTACGCCGCGCCGGTGGTGGCGGAGAAGATCGAGGCGCTGTTCACCGCCGCGGGCGCGCGCTGAAAATACGAAACAGATCGCGCAAGATTCGTCGGGGGTGGGGTAGGACGCAAGAAAGTGCGCCCAGCGGGTCCTCGTCAGGCCTTCCGGGTGACCATTGTCGTCCTGGCGGTCGCCTGTGCGGGCAGTGCAACCGGTATCGCGATCACGGTCCCTTCCACCGGTCCTCCGCGCACGCCCTGCAAGCCGCCGCCGACACCGCCCGCGCGGCGCGTCGCCCGGGCCGCCCGTGGCAGCCTGGTCGTCGGCCTGTCGATCTCGGCGCGCTACTTCCAGGGCAACCAGGCCTGCAATCTGCTTGCCGCGGCGCGCGCCAGCGGCGCGACGGCGATCCGCGAGGACCTCGACTGGACGGTCGTCTCGCCGCAGCGCGGCGTGCGCGACTGGACGCTGTTCGACAGCGTCGTCGGCGGGGCAGCGAGCTGGGGACTGACTGTCCTGCCGCTGCTCGACGGGCGCCCCGCCTGGGTCCGCGGCTCGGCCGACTTCGACCGTGCGTTCGCCGCGTTCACCGCGGCCGCCGTCGCCCGCTACGGGCCGGGCGGGACGTTCTGGCGCACCAACCCGCGGCTCGCGGGGCTGGCGCCGACATGGTTCGAGCTGTGGAACGAGCCGTACCTGATCGGCCCCAACCGCCTGAGCGCGGACGACTACGCGCAGCTCGTGGCCGCCGCCGTCAAGGCGGGCCGCCGCGCCAACGCCGGCGCGCGATTCCTCGTCGAGGCCGAGAGCACCTACCCGCGGATCGGCGGTGGCGCCGGCAACTGGGTTGACGACCTGTTCGCGGCGCAGCCCGACCTCGGCCGCTACGCCGACGCGTTCGCCGTCCATCCGTATGCGACACCGCCGCCGCAACCGTACGACCCGACCGACCTGTCGCTTCAGGTCGGGCGCGTCGAGGCGGTCCACCATGAGATCGTGGCCGACGACAGCGCGCCGGCGCCGATCTGGATCACCGAGCTCGGCTGGTCGACGTGCACACGCCGGCCGCCGTGCGTCAGCCTCGCCGACCAGGCCAGCGACATCACCGCGTCGTTCGCGCTGGCCCGTTCGCGCTGGGCGGGCTACGTGCGCGCGCTGTTCGTCTACAGCTACTCGCAGGGCGCGGCGGCCGCCACGCCGCCAGGGCAGCTCGACGGCTTCGGGCTCACGGACGGAAACATGCGGCCCAAGCCGGCGCTGGCGGCGTTTGAGGCCGCGGCGGCGGGTCGGTAGTTCGCGGTTGTGTTCGCACCGCCACCGGCGCCATGCGCCCTACATGTGCCGCGTGATCGCGTGCTTCTTGCCCTGCCACAACTGGTAGAAGCTGACCTTCAGGCCCTGGGTGCCGAGCGCCGGCGGCAGCGGGTAGTTGAACGTGTTGTTGAGCTTGAGCTGCACGGTGGCGGCGAAGCGCAGCACGCCGCCCTTGTAGACGTTGAGCCCGTAGAAGTCGCCGGCCGGGCCGCTGCCCGAGACCACGGCGCGCCCGTGTGAGCGGTTCAGCGAGACCGCGACCTTGCGCGACGGCGGCGAGACGCGGGCGGCGAGCTGCTTCTGCACCGCCGTGAACGCCGGCTTCGGCCGGCCGTTGCGGTCGACCAGCCCGAGGCTGTACTGAGCCGTGTCGGACATGTTGTAGACGTAGAGCTCCTTGACGTACGACGTATTGCGCGTCGCGCGGATGACGTCGATGATGTCCTGGGCCTCGATCTGCGGCGTGACGCAGAACTGGCCGCCGTCCTGCTGCTTGAGCGGCGCGCAGCTCGACCAGCCGAACTCGGCGAGCCACACCGGCTTGGTGTCGCCGTGGGCCAGCTGCACCTGGTGGATGACGCGCAGATCGGCGAGCACGAGGTCGTAGTAGTGGACCGACAGGCCGTCGTAGTAGCCCTTGATGCCGGCCGCGTAGAGCTGCTTGAGGAACACGCCGTTCCAGCCGACGAGGGCCCCGGCGAGCACCGGCACGCGGGGCGCCACGGCCTTGATCGCCGGGTAGGCGGCGCGCAGCAGCGCGGCGTAGCGCTGCGGCTTGCTCGGGCCGGCCCAATAGAGCTGGTTGGACTGGTCGGGCTCGTTCCAGACCTCGAACGCCTCGAGCTGGGTGCGGTAGCGGGCGGCGACGAACGCGGCGACGTTGGCGAAGTCGCGGGGATGGGTGGGCGGCCACGCGCTGTAGCCGGCCGGGCCCGAACCCTTCTTGCAGTCGTTGGTGAGGTTCTTCGGCGCGCTCGACGCCCAGCACGGTGTGCTGTCGATGACCAGCAGGACCTTGATGTGGCGCGCGGCGGCGGCCGCGAAGAACTGGTCGGTCGCCGCGAGGACGGCCGGGTCGTACTTGCCCGGACCGGTCGGCTCGAGCGTGTTCCACAGGATCTCGGCCCGCACCGCCCTCATGTGGAGCTTGGCCGCGAGGTTGAGCTGCGCGATCGCGCTCGCCGGGTTGGAGCCCGGGCTGTTGATCGTCACCCCGACCGTGGGCGAGGCGGAAGCCGCCGCGGGGATCGCAAGCGTGACGGCCGCGGCTGCGGCCAGGAGGATGAAGCGAAGACGAGGCACTCGAGCGATCCGTGCGGGCGAGCGGTGAGGATAGACCAGCCCCGGGCGTGTCGGCGCCGGTTGGGGCGGGCGATCAGACAGATGTCCACTGCATCGTCCCGTTCCACTACCATCGGGTGCGATGTCGGCCAATCCTGTGCGTCCGCTGTTGGAGCCGATGTCCCCTGTGACGCCGGTCGCGGCGGGCCCCGACGCCGCGACAGGCACCCCAACCCCCCAGCAGCTGCTCGCGCTGCTGGCACGCGCATCGGCAGAGACCGCTCGGCTGCGCGAGCAGCTCCACGCGCTGACCGTCGAGCTCGAGACGGCGACCCAGCACCTGGCCCAGCACTTCGGCGAACAGCCGAGGCTGACCGCGGTCGGCGACCAGCCGCACGCTTCCGGCCTCACGCCGGCGCTGCACCCGCTCGGTCCGGCGTCGCCGGCGATGAGCGTCGCGATCGAGATGGCGGTCGTCGGCTACGGCCGCGACGAGGTCCGCGCCCGCCTCACCGACGCGTTCGCGATTGCCGAGCCCGACGCGATCGTCGACGCCGTCTTCGGCCCGGCGACGGCTTAGCCCAGCGTCGTCTGCACGACGTCGCAGACGCGTCCGACGTGCTCGTCGGTCAATGTCGCCGACAGCGGCAGCGCGAGGTGGCGCCACGAGATCTCCTCGGCGCGCGGCATGGGACCGAGGTGCTGGTACTCGGTGAAGCGGGTGATCGACGGGTACCACGTCGTCTGGATCCCGGCCTCGGTCAGCGCACCGCGCACACGATCGCGGGTCTCGCGGTCGGCGAACACGGGGCCGACGCAGAAGTGTGCTGAGCGCTGCACGTCGGTGTCGGTCCACGGCAGCAGCACGCCGTCGACGCCGCCCAGGCGTTCGCGATAGAGACGCACCGCGGCGCGGCGCTGGGCGATCGCGTCATCCAGGCGCCCCAGCCGTGACAGGGCCAGCGCGGCGCGCGGCTCGTCCATGCGGTAGTTGAAGCCGACGTCGACGATGTCGTAGGTCTCGGCGTGGCCGCGATGGCGGTCCCACGTGACGGTGGTCATCGCGTGCGAGCGCAGCGACCGGACCCGCGCGGCGATCGCGTCGTCGTCGGTCACCACGACGCCACCCTCGCCGACGCACAGCTGCTTCTTGGAGAACAGCGAGAAGCAGCCGGCCAGACCGGCCGTCCCGGCCAGCTTGCCGTTCCCGTCGAGGTCGGCAAGCACCGCCTGCGCGGCGTCCTCGACGATCGCGACCCCGCGGGGCTGGCAGACCTCGCGCAGCGCCGCCATGTCGCACGGATATCCCCACCAGTGCGTCGCCAGCACGACCTTCGTGCGGTCGGTCAGCACGTCGGCGACCGACTGGGGGTCGAGGTTGTGGTCGTGGGGTCCGATGCTGTCGCACAGCACCGGCGTGCCGCCGCACGCGCGGACCATCCCGGCGGCGGCGACAAACGTCAACGCGGGAACGACGACCTCGTCACCCGGCCCGACTCCGGCCGCCAGCAGCGCCAGGTGGATCGCCGCGCTGCCGCTCGACACGGCCAGCGCGTGCCGCGCGCCCACGCGCTGGGCGAACTGCTCCTCGAACGCCTGGATCCGCGGCCCCATCGTCAGCCAGCCGCTGCGGTAGCAGTCGAGCACCGCCTCGATGTCGGGCTCGGTGATCACCACGTCGGTCAGCGCGATATCCCAGCTCATGTGCGCTCGAGCTCCGTGCGCAGCGCGTTGACGACACGCCCCTGGTCGTCGCCGGTCAGGTGCGGGTACAGCGGGATCGTGATCTCGGTCGCCGATGCGAGCTCCGTCCGCGGCAGCGAGATCTCGCCGAAGCGCTCGCGGTAGGCGGTGAAGTGATGCGTCGACGGATAGAACAGCGACGTCTGCACGCCGTGGTTCTCGCGCATCGCGATCCGCACCGAGCCGCGGACCTCGGGGTCGTCGACCATCACCGGCATCACGTAGCACGACGACATGTCGATCTGGTCGTCGGTGAACGGGATCGTCAGGCCGTCGACGTCGGCCAGTAGCTCGCGGTAGCGCCGCGTCAGTGCGCGGCGCTGGGCGATGTCCTCCTCCAGGCGGCCGAGGCGTGACAGGGCCAGCGCGGCGCGCGGCTCGTCGATGCGGTAGTTGAAGCCGAGCGCGTTGACGTCGTAGGTGTCCGTCGCGCCGGTGTGGCGCTCCCAGGTCCCCGACGTCATCGCGTGCGATCGCCGGCGCCGCGCGAGCTCGGCGACGTCGTCGTCGTCGGTCGACAGCAGGCCGCCCTCGCCGACCGGCAGGATCTTGTTGGAGAAGAAGCTGAAGCAGCCCGCGAGGCCGAACGTCCCGAGCTTGCGGCCGTCGACGGTCGCGCTCGGCGCGTGGGCGGCGTCCTCGATCAGCGCCAGGCCGCGCTCGTGACACAGCTCGCGCAGCGCAGCGACCGGCGCCGGGTATCCGGCGAAGTGCACGCACGCCACGGCCTTGGTCTTCGGCGTGATCTTGGCCGCGACGTCGTCGGGGTCGATCGACAGGTCGTGCAGGCCGCAGATGTCGGCGAACACCGGCGTGCCGCCGCAGTACAGGACCGCCGCCGCGGTCGCCGCGAACGTGTATGCGGGGACGATGACCTCGTCGCCGGGGCCGACCCCGGCCGCGAGGTAGGCGAGGTGCAGCGCGGCCGTGCAGCTCGCCACCGCGACGCCATGCGCGCAGCCCAGCTGCGCCGCGAACGCGGCCTCGAACTCGAGCGTGCGCGGCCCCTGGGTCAGCCAGCCGCTGCGCAGCGTGTCCGCGACCGCGTCGAGGTCCTCGGGCGTCAGCTCGAGGTCGAACAGCGGGATGTCAGGGAATGTTGCGATACCGGCGCTCGAATGGGTCGGGGAACGCTCCGTCGTCGAGCGCGCCCAGCACCTCGCCGATCCCGTCGGGGACGGTCATCAGCGTCTCGAAGCCGAGCACCTCGCGGATCTTGTCGAAGCTGACCTTGTAGTCGCGGGGGTCCTCGTCGCGCTTGACGTAGGTCACGGTTCCCTTATCGGTCTGGCGGCCGATCTCCTGCACCAGATCGAGCTTGCGGTAGTTCTCGCCGGACCGTCCGGCGTTGAACACCTGGCCGGCGACGAGCGCCGGATCGGCACTCAGCGCGGTGACCACGGCGCGGCCGGCGTCGCGGACGTGGATGTAGGGGCGCCAGAACTGCTCGCCGAAGACCTCGAGCTCGCGGTCGGCCCACAGGTCGCGCGCAAATTCGTTGACGGTCAGGTCGAAGCGCATCCGCGGGGCGACGCCGTAGACGGTGGCAAAGCGCAGGCAGGTCGGCTTCAGGTCGCCGTAGTCGTGGTTGAGCAGCGCCTGCTCGATCCCCACCTTCTGCTCGGCATACAGCGACACCGGCGCGAGCTCGCCCTCCTCGGTGATCGGCACCGTCGGGTCGGCCATGCGGCCGTAGTTCGAGCATGTCGAGGCGAACACGAGCTTGCCCACGCCGAGGCGCTGGGCGTCCTGCACGATCGAGCGCGAGCCCGCGACGTTGACCTCGTTGGACTCCTCGGGGTCCAGCGCGCAGGCCGGGTCGCCGACGATCGCGGCGAGGTGCACGAGCTCGTCGGCGCCGGACAGCGCGCGCTCGCGCAGCGCGGCGTCGCGCAGGTCGCCGTGGACGACCTCGACGCCGTCGGCCTCCAGGGCCGCGGCTATGTCGTCCTGGCCGTGCAGCAGCACGTCGAGCGCGCGGACGCTGCGGCCGGTCTCCAGCAGCTCGCGGCACAGGGCCGCGCCGATGTATCCGGCTCCACCGGTGACCACCGTCGTGTCAGACATCCATTCCCTTTCCCGTCATGCTCGGGGCGTCGATCGATCGACCACGTTATCGGCCGGTGGCACCGGTTCGGTGCAGCAGAACTTGCCCGAGCTCGGCGGCGAACCGCCCCGGGCCGAAGCCGGCCGCGTGACGGCGCAGCCCGTCCTCGTCGAAGCGCAGCGACTCGAAGCGCTCGATCCCGGTACACAGGCCGTCGGGAGACGCGCCCGAGTACAGGACACCGGTCACCCCGTCGACGACGGAGTCGCGCGCGCCGCCGCGGTCCAGGGCGACGACCGGCAGGCCGGCGGCCTGGGCTTCGACCGGCACGATTCCGAAGTCCTCCTCGCCGGGGAACAGCAGCGCCCGGCAGCTGCCCAACAGCTCCGCGGCGCGGCGGTCGGACACCGGGCCGAGAAACGTCGTGCGCGGCCCGGCCATCGCCTTGACGCGCTCCAGGTCGCGACCCTCGCCGGCCACGATCAGCGGGCGGCCCATCTTCGCGCACGCCCGCACCGCGACGTCGACGCGCTTGTAGGGCACGACGCGCCCGAACACGAGGTACGGCGCGTCGGGTGCGGGCGCGCGCTCGATCGCGGCGAAGCGCTCGACGTCGACCGGGGGGTGGATGACCTGAGCCTCGCGCCCGTAGGCGTCGAGGATCCGCTGGGCGACGAAGCGCGAGTTGGCGACGAACGTGTCGGGCTGCGTCGCGCCGCGCAGGTCGGTGCGCTTGAGCCGCGGCAGCAGCATCTTGAACGCCGTCGTGCCGATCGGCCCGAGGTTCTCGCCCTCCAGGAACGACGGGTCCCAGACGTAGCGCATCGGGGTGTGGCAGTAACAGACGTGGCGCGTGCCGGCCGGCGTGAGGACGTTCTTGGCGCACGCGTGGTTGCTCGACACGATCAGGTCGAAGCCGTTCATGTCGAAGCGCCGGAAGGCGCCGTCCATCAGCGGCAGCAGCCGTGGGTAGTAGCGGGCCGCGCCCGGCAGGGCGCTCAGCCACGACTCGTGGATCGGCACGTCTCCGACCGGCGCCGCCCAGTGGCGCGAACGGTCGCGGACCGAGACGAACAGCTCGGCGTGGGGGACGAGCTCGAGGATCGCGGCGACGACGGCCTCCGATCCGCCGGGGATCGTGAGCCACTCGTGGGTCACGGCGACCCGCGGATAACGCGTGCGCAGGGCGGCGACGAGGTCGTCGGTGCCTGCGGTCGCGAGCTGCTCAGCCACTCGGCTGCGCGGTGCGGCGCGTCGCCAGCGCGAGCGCGACCATGCCTACGATGGCGAGCAATACCAGCGCGATGCCCGGGCCCGACAGCGGCAGGCCGGCACCCGAGGCGGAGGCCGCATCGGGGTACACGACGGCGGCCGGGAGCGCGACCTTGGGGGCGGCCGAGGTCGACGGCGTGCCGGGGACGATCACCGGCTTGCTGTGCGGGACCGGCGTTGTGTGATGGGTCGCCGGCCTGGACGGATGCGTGACGGTCTTCGTCGACGTCGGGGTGGGCGCCGGCGTCGGTGTGGAACCCGGAGCGGGGGCGGCGGGCGCGCTCTGCGCGACCGGCTTCGGCGCGCGGATGCTGCCGTTGCCGTGCTTGGCCGGCAGCAGGCCGGGGCCGAGCACCTGCTGCTCGCCGCCGCCCGGGCGCGAGTAGCCGCTCAGCAACGAGTCGCCGAACGCGCCGCTCGGCGCGAGCAGGCCGATTGCGACGAGCGCCGCCGCGATGTGAGAAACCCGGACCATCCTGTTTCGAGGCTAGCAACGAAGACGCCGCTCAACCACCGGCAAGCTCCTGGGCCTGGGTCAGGATCACGCGGTTGAGGTTGCCGACGTCGATCGTGCCGCCGCTGCGCACGACCTGGAGCGCCTGACGCGTCAACCCGTCGCGCGGGTTGAGCGCCACGGCGCGGGTCAGGAGCGCCCGCGCCCGCTCCCGGTCGCCCTGGGCCGAGGCGATCGCCCCGCGCTCGAGCGTCGCGTAGGCCCCGTCGGGCACGCGCCCCAGCGCGTCGGCGAACTCGCGGTCGGCGCGGGCGAGGTCGTTGTAGCGCAGCGCGATTCCGCCGGCGATCAGGTCCGGTTCGTCGCTGAGCGGGTTCAGCGAACCGGCCTGGTGCAGCAGCGCGTAGGCCTTGAGCGGCTGCGTCGCGTAGATCTTCGCCGCGCGGCCGACGTCGCGTGCGCTCAGCCACACGCCGCCGATCACGATCGCCGCGAGCGCCGCCGTGACCAGCAGCGCGATCCGTGGCCACAGGGTCGCGGGTGAGGGCGCCGCCGCCGGTTCGGGGCGCGGATGCAACGCGCACGCCAGCCCGATCAGGGCGAAGGCCGGCGCGCCGAGCCCGGCGAACTCCCAGAACCAGTCGAACGTCCCGTGCGCGAGCCAATAGACGAACGCGATCGTCGCGCCGCCGGCAACGGCCACGGCGAGGGGGTCGCGGTTTCGGTACATGGCCCGCGTGGCAGCCAGCAGCGCCGCACCGAGCGCCACGAGCAGCAGCAGCGCGCCGACGATCCCCGTCTCCTCCAGCGCGCGCAGCTCGACACTGTGCGGGTAGTGCGGCGTCTCCGAGCTGTGGCCCATGCGCAGGTACTGCTGGAAGTAGTTGTCGGCGCCGGCGCCGCCGAGTGGATGGTCGGCGAACACGCGCAGGGCGACGCGGTAGAAGTCGTAGCGGTTGGAGCCCAGACCGCTGACCAGCCGGTTGCCGCCGGTGCTCTGGGTGTAGCCGCCGGTGAACGAATGCCACGCGTTGGAGATCCGGTGGGCCGGGTTGCCGACCGCCACCAGTCCGCCGATCGCGATCACGCCGATGACCAGCGCCGCGACGACGACCCCGCCGCGGCGTACCCGCTCCCGCGTCGCCGGTGCCAGCCGCGGTTCGTAGCGCGCGGCCACCGCGACGACCGCGGCGGCGGCCAGCGCGCCGAGCAGGATTGCGCGGACCGCGGCGTCGACCGCGCCCGAGGCGTCGGCCCGCGGGTCGGAGAGGACATCGGAGACGTGCAGGAGCGTTGGGACGGCCGCAGCGACCGCGACGGCGACGACAACCAGCACCGCACCGTTGCGTAGCCGGCCGGGCACGAGGGCGAACAGCACGACGACCACGACCGGCACCGTGAACAGCGCACCGCGGCTGAGGCTCAGCAGTGCGAGCCCGGCGAGGGCGACCGCGCCGCCGGCGAACACGCCGCGCAGCAGCCAGTGCACCGGCCGCGCCGCGGCCAGCGTCAGCGCCGGCCACAGCGCCATCAGGAACACCGCGGCCGCGCCGTTGGGGTAGCCCGCGGGGTAGCCGAGCCGGTCGTCGAGGAACAGCGCGCGCGGCGCGCCGGTTCCCATGCGGACAATCGTGACCACCGCGAAGGCGATCATGGCGAGTGTCCACGCGCCAAGAATCAGCGACGCGGTCGCCGGACGCTGCGGCCACACGGCCAGCAGCGCGAAGACGAAGACGTAGAGCAGCGTGCGGTTGGCGCCCAGAAGCGCGGCGCCGGGATCTGACGCCCACAGGATCGATGCGTAACTCCACAGCGCGTAGGCGGTTAGGGCGATGATGGCCAACCGCACCACGAACGGCACGTTTCCCCAGCTAACCGGGACTGCGAGCAGTGCCACGACGAGCAGTCCGAGCACGATCAAGGCACCCGGACCCCAGACCGTGACCGGCTGGCCGGCCTGGTCGGCCGACCACCAGACGAAGACCGCGAAGGCGGCGATCGCCGGGATGGTCGCGGGCGCCGCGATCAGCGCGCGCATGCGGTCAGACACCGTCCCAGCATATGGGCGGTGTCCGTCACTTCGCCGTGAATCCGTTTCGTTAACGCACCCTCCTTTGCTATTTTCGACGCTGCGCAGGACGCGGGACCGCCCCCGCGTTGCAGCTAGCTGCGTACCCAAGGCAGTTCACGGACGATTCCCCTGGTGCGCCACCAGCACTCCTCGATGCGAGATCCCGGCATGACCTCGGTTTCCGACGGGTCTTCGCGCGCGCTCACGGAGGCCGAACAGGCCGCCGCCGGCGCCGCGACGCCGCTTGCGCTGCCACATCCACGCACCCGTCCGGTGCGCCCGTCGCGGATCGCCTGGCTGCTCGATGGTCCTGGCTGGATGCTTACGCGGCCGGTGTCCGATTTCCTGCTCCTGTCGGCCGCTGTGGTTTGGACGATGCGCTGGCCGGGCTCGCAGTCGATCGCGCTGTCTGACGGATGGCCGCTGCTGCTGCTGCCGCCGATCGGGATGGCGCTGCTGCTCGCGCGTGGCATGTACCGCAGGCGGATGAAGGCGTTCGTACTCGACAGCGTCGCGCCGATGGTCGGCGCGATCTCGATCGCCGTGATGACCGTGGTGATCCTCGGCATCTACGAGGGCGGCAACCGGCTCGGCGCCTCTGTCCCCGCGCATCTGTGGCTGCTCGCGCTGGTCGGCACCGGCGGCGCGCGCCTTTTCCTGCTGCTGCTCCAGCGCCAGGCCCGCATGCGAGGGCTGATCGGTCGCGCGACCCTCATCGTCGGCGCTGGCCAGGTCGGCATGCGCGTTGCGCGGCGCCTCGAGGAGAGCCCGCAGTACGGGCTGCGCCCGGTCGGGTTCCTCGACGCCGACCCGCTCGCCCCGACTCACGCCGGTGACCGTGAGGCTCCCGTGCTCGGCCGCCCCGCCGACCTCGAGTGGATCGCCAGCATGACCGGCGCCACGCATGTCGTGCTCGCGTTCTCGTCGGACTCCGACGAGACGCTGGTCCCGCTGGCGCGCCGGTGCGAGCAGCTGGGGCTCGAGGTGTCGCTGGTCCCACGCCTGTTCGAGTCGGTCAACGACCGCTTCCAGTACGAGTCGCTCGGCGGGCTGCCGCTGCTGGCGCTGCGCTCGACCGATCCCAAGGGCTGGCAGTTCGCCGTCAAGCACGCGTGCGACCGTATTGTCGCCGCGCTGCTGCTGATGCTGTTCTCGCCACTGCTGGTGGCGATCGCGATCGCCGTGCGGCTCGAGTCCCCGGGGCGGGTCGTGTTCCGCCAGCGGCGCGTCGGGCGCGACGGCCACGAGTTCGACGTCTTCAAGTTCCGCTCGATGCGACTGCCGCCCGCCGGCGGCGGCGAGTTCAAGCCGCGGGGCGGCGCGGCCCCGGGCGGCGTCGAGGGCACCGACCGCCGCACCCGCGTCGGGCGGCTGCTGCGCCGCACGTCGCTCGACGAACTGCCGCAGCTGTTCAATGTCCTGCGCGGCGACATGAGCCTCGTCGGGCCGCGCCCCGAGCGGCCCGAGTTCGTCGACCTGTTCAAGCGCGACTTCGACCGCTACGGCGACCGCCACCGCGTCAAGTCGGGGATCACCGGCTGGGCTCAGGTGCACGGACTGCGCGGTCAGACGTCATTGGCCGACCGCGTCGAGTGGGACAACTACTACATCGAGCACTGGTCGCTGCCGCTCGATGCGAAGATTCTGGCGATGACTGTCATCGCCGTCTTCAAGGCCGCCGAGTAGGCGCCGCCAGTGGGGCGTAGGTGAGCCCGACCTGGATCTGGATGCAGGTCGCCATCGTCGTGTTCGTCATCATCGGCATGGTGATCGCGATCGTACGGCTGGCGTGAGCCTGTTCAAGACCATCGTCGTCGGCACCGACGGCTCGGAAACGGCGACCGAGGCCGTCCGCCAGGCGGCAGAGCTGGCGGCGCAGCTCGGCGCGCGGATGCTGATCGTGTCCGCCTACGAGCCGATCTCCGACGAGCGCCTGCGCGAGACGGCCGGCGAGGTCCCGCGCGACCTTCAGTGGATCATCAACCCGCGCGGTGACGTCGACGCGACGCTCCACGCCGCGGCGGTTCTGTCGGGTGAGCACGGCGTCGAGACGCAGACGTTCGCGCGTCAGGGCGACCCGGCCGACGCGATCCTCGACGTCGCCGAGGAGCAGAGCGCCGACCTGATCGTCGTCGGTAACAAGGGGATGACGGGGGCGAAGCGGTTCCTGCTCGGCAGCGTCCCCAACCGCGTGAGCCACCACGCACCGTGCAGCGTGCTCGTCATTCGGACGAGCTGAGGTTGCGCGTGCCCCGTCCGTGGGGCACGTCGGATGGCTGCGCGGCTAACGGCGCGGCGGAGCGGGAACCGTCGTCACCGGCGTGGTCGGTGTCGTCGGCGTGGTCGGCGTGGTGACGATCGGCGCAGTCGCGGCTGCCGCGTCGAGCAGCCCGGCGCCGTAGTCGGTCGGGTCGCCGTTCGGCGGGCCGAGCTTACGCGCCGTCGACATCAGGCGGGCCTTGATCGCGTCCGGTGACGGGTCGGGACCCAGCACGCCGCTGGCGATCACCAGAGCCGCGGCGGCCGCGACGTGCGGCGTCGCCATCGACGTTCCGGCGTAGCCGCCCGGGATGCCGAAGCGCCGGCGCCCCGAGGAGCCCTCGATCGTCAGCTGGTAGATGTCGTGCCCGGACTTGGAGTCGGGGCGGCAGTTGGGGTCGTCTGACAGCTCGGCGTCGGCACCGCCGCCGGGGGCGACGATGTCGAGGTTGCGCCCGCCGTTTGAGAAGTTGGAGACGCAGCCGTGCTCGGTCGTCGAGCCGACCGACATCACGACGCTGGTCCGGGCCGGGTAGGCGATGCTCGTGCTCGCCTCGTTGCCCGACGCGCCGACGATGAACACGCCCTTGTGGTGGGCGTAGTTGAGCGCGTCGACGAGCTCGGGGATCTGCGACGCGGTGACGCCGGGCGAGAACTCGAGGCTCAGGTTGATGACCTGCGCACCGTGGTCGGCGGCGAAGCGCACGCCTCGGGCGATCGTCGCCGCGCCGCCGTCGCCGTGACTGTCGAGCACCTGGACCGGCATGATCGACGCGCCGTAGGCCAGGCCGGTCAACGCGACCCCGTTGTTCGTGCTCTCGGCGATCGTCGACGCGACATGCGTGCCGTGGCCGTTGACGTCCTGTGCATAGGGATCGCCATGAACGAAGTCCCAGCCGGCGACGAAGTGCGTCTGGCGCATGTCGGGCGAGAAGCGGCCGTGGCTGCGCTTGGAGTACGCGATGCCGGTGTCGAGCACCGCGACGACGACGCCCCTGCCGCCGGGGCGCCCGTCGGCGATCAGGTTCGCCCACGCGCCCGGGGCGTTGACGCCGAACGGGCCGGCGAAGTTCCACTGCACTGCCTGCCAGCCGCCCGGCGTCGTGCCGCGGCCGGGGTCGTCGGGGACGAAGTCGGCGATGTGGGCGCGCACATCGGGGACCGCGTACTCGACGTCGGCCCGCGCCCGCAGCCGCCGCAGCGCGGGGCCGACACGGCGCACGTGCAGCACGCGCGTGTGGTAGATCGGCGCCGTCGCCGCGTGGGCGCGGAGCCCGCTGGCGCCCGCGTGAAAGCGCACCACGACCGTCGCAGCGCCCGCCGCGGAGGTCGTCGCGGCGGCGAGCAGAAGCGCAAGGATGGAAAGGGTGAGAGCGAGGCGCATGAGGCTGGTGATGCCGACCCCGCTTGGACCGGGCCCGCCGCGATCGATGATCGCAGCCGGACGGGTCCGCCCGCGGCGGTTGGGGATGTGTCGATACAACGTCCAGCCACGATGATGGTTTCGACGATGACCGAGGCCGAACACGCCAGTTTCATGACCGCCGCACTCGACCACGCTCGGGCGGCGCCGGCCCACGACGACGTGCCGATCGGCGCGGTCGTCATCCGTGACGCCGACGGGGAGGTCGTCGGCGCCGGGCGAAACGAACGCGAGCTGCGCGGCGACCCGACGGCGCACGCGGAGATCCTCGCGCTGCGGGCGGCGGCCGCGGCGCTCGGTTCGTGGCGGGTCCTGGACTGCACGCTGTACGTCACGTTGGAGCCGTGCGCGATGTGCGCCGGGGCGATTGTGCTCGCGCGCGTGCCGCACGTCGTCTACGGCGCGACGGACCCCAAGGCGGGCGCCGCCGGGAGCGTGCTCGACGTGCTCGGCGAGCCGCGCCTCAACCACCGTCCGACCGTCACGGCCGGTGTTTTGGCCGACGAATGCGGCGCGCTGCTGCGCTCGTTCTTCGCGCAACGCCGGTAGCCTTTCCAGCGGAGGGGTGCCGGAGTGGTTGAACGGGACGGTCTCGAAAACCGTTGTGCGGGTAACCGTACCGAGGGTTCGAATCCCTCTCCCTCCGCTCGGCCCAGGACTCCCGGGCGCCAGTGGGCGCCCGGGACGTAACCGGTGCCGGCTCAGGGGAACCAGGCGCGTTCCCACCGCGAGACCTCGAACGGCGCTCCCGTGCGCCCTCCAATCGCAAGGATCGCTGTACCGTCGACGGTCGCCCGCGCGCTGCGGATCAGCGCCGGGTCCCGGACGAACACCAACATGCCGGCGGGCGCGTCGATGTCCTCTCCGTCCACGGTGAAGACCGCATGGCCGCTCATCACCGCGAACAGCTCTTCGTGGCCATCGGTGAGGTTGCCCTCGTCGTCGCGCTCGTGGTGCGGCTCCACGAGCTCATCGCCCGCGTTCCCGGTGATCGCGTTGACGCCGAACGATCGAATGTCGAAATGCCGGCGGACGAGATGGAAGTCCCCGTCTGTGGCGTCCGGATAGTCCGGGAAGACGTCCGTCGCGACGACGACGTCGGCCAGGAGCACGGCGCCGAACGGGGCGGTGCGCGGGTCGGCCATGCGAGCAACCTCGCAGGCCACGATTCGAAGGTCAACCGCGACCGGCTCACCCCGGGCCGCGGCGCGGCCCGTCGCTACGTGACCCGTTGTCCGAGATGCGGTGAAGCACACTTCGCCGCGTGCCTCCGGCCCCATCGGTTTGACTACCACCCCAGTGACCGACCCCGACCCCGGAACCCATCGGCGCGGCTGGCTGGTCGTCGCGGCGATGCTCGCCGCGCTGCTGGTCCTCGGGACGGTGACCGTCGACCGCTTTCACGTGTGGGCCGAGATCGACGAGCAGGCCCACTACGCGGCTGTCCAGTCGGTGGCCGAGCAGCACCGCTGGCCCAAGGCCGCCGACTACGTCAGCACCCAGGTCCAGGCGATCAGCGACCACACCTACCCGCGCCCGAGCCCGCGGACGCCGGCGCAGGCCGGCCTCGCCGGACGCAACTACGAAGCCCAGCAGCCGCCGCTGTACTACCTCGCCGCGGCGCTCCCGTTCGAGCTCGTCTCCAACTACCACACGAAGGTCTTCGCGCTGCGCGCGTTCGACCTGCTGCTGCTGGCGATCGGGGCGCTGCTGATCGTCGCCCTGGCCCGCGAGTTGTACGCCGACGATCGCGACGCCGTCCCGGTGGCGGTTGTCGGCGCAGCGCTCGTGCTGCTGTGGCCGGGCTTCGTCGTACGTGCGATCACCGTCTCCAACTCGGCGCTGGAGATCCCGATGGCCGCCGCGTTCATGCTCGTCGCGTGGCGTGCGTGGCGGGCGCCGAGCGTGCGCACGTTCGCGCTCGCGGGGCTGGCCTTCGGGCTCTGTCTTCTGACGAAGCTGACGTTGGTCACGCTGGCGGCGCCGTTTGCGATCGTCGTCCTGGCGACGCTGCGCGAGCAGCCGGCCGAGCGCGTCCGGCGTATCGTCGCGGCGGCGGCGATCCCCGGCGCGATGCTGCTCGCGTGGCTGGTCGCCAACGTCGCGACATATGGCACGCTGACCCAGTCCAACGCGGCGATCAAGCTGTCGCGCCCCTACCTGTACCCCGACGGGACGCCGGCGTTCGGCTGGCATCAGTTCGTCAACACGCTGGACTTCCTGTCCCAGGCGGTGCTGCCGCAGGAGTGGCAGGCCCAGCTCGACGTGACGTGGGTGCGGGTGACGACGCTGGCGCTGCTGATCGCGCTGGTCGTCGGCGTCCTGTGGGTCGCCGTGCGCTTCGCGGACCGGCGGCTGTGGTTCGTGCTGTCGCCGGTGCTGGCCGGTCTGGTGCTGATGTTCGCGGTGCTCATCTTCGGCCGCTTCGATTCCTACCCGCCGCGCTACCTCTACGCGCTGCTACCGGGGCTGGCGATGGTCGTCGCCGTCACGGCCTGGCGGGTGCTCCCGCGTCGCGCGAGCCAGGCCGTGTTCGCCGCCTACATGCTGACGCTCGCCCTGCTGTGGGCCAAGGGCGCGGCGGCGTACTGGTTCGTCAACGTCGGCCACAGCATCGGATTGGCCTGAACGACTGCGTTCAGCCTCACCGTCGTTCATTAAGAATATGTTGGAAGGGGCGGGGCGTTTGCGGCGTCAGGAACGGCATGAAGAGCGCCCCACTGTCTCGGTCGGTGCAGGTTTCATCGCACACCGCGCGACACCTCCACGTCATCGGCTCGGACCACCCGTGGTCGCGGACGCGTGCCGAACCGCTGATCGAACGAGCGGTCGAGATCAACGTCCTGCGCGCCGCGATCGGCCGTCTGTCCAACGGCGAGGGCGGCGTCGTCGTGCTCGAGGCGGGGGCGGGTCTGGGCAAGACGGCGCTGCTGGAGTATGCGGCCCAGGAGGCAACGCTGTCCGGCTGCACCGTCCGGCGCTCGGCCCCCGGACCGCTGGAGCGCCACTTCCCGTTCGGCGTCGTGCGCGCCCTGTTCGAGGCGCCACTGCGCGACGCCTCGGAGGTCGAGCGCGCGGTCCTGCTCGACGGCGCGGCGGCGGGCGCCGGCGCATTGCTGCTCGACGGCACGGCTCCAGCAGCTGACGGCACGGCGATGCTCGCCCACAGCGTGTTGTGGCTGTGCTCGGCGATGGCCGAGCGCGCGCCGCTGGCGCTCGTCATCGACGACGCCCACTGGGCCGATCGCTCGTCGCTCATGGTGCTCGCCTACCTGGCTCGGCGGATCGCCGACGTGCCGCTGCTGATCGTGCTCGCCGCGCGTGCCGACGACCCCGACGCTGAATCCGACCTGCTGAGCCTGCTCGGCGGCGTCCGCGGCGCGACCGTCCTGCACCCTCAGGAACTGTCGCCGCTGGGCAGCACGCAGCTCGTCCAGCGCCTCGCTCCCGGAGTGACCGACGAGCAGTGCCGCAGCTGCCATCGCGCCGGCGCGGGCAACCCGTGGCTGGTCGGTGAGCTCGGCCGCCAGATCGCGGTCCACGGCGCTACCGCCGTCGACGGCGACCCGACGCGCGTCACCGCGATCGCCCGCAACGTCGTTCGCCAGCGAATCGCCGCGCTGGCGCCGCGCGATCGTGCGGTCGCCGAGGCGCGGGCCGTGATCGGCGACGACGCGCCGCCGGCCGTGCTGGCCGCGGTCGCGCGGGTCGGCGTCGGCGAGTTGCGACCCGCCCACGACGCCCTGTTCGCCGCCGGCCTGCTCGACGCCAGCGGCGAGCGCTTCGCCCACAGCCTGATCGCGGTGGCGATCGGCGACGACCTGTCGCGCAGCGAACGCGAGCGCCTGCACCGCGAGACGGCCCGCGCGCTCATCGAGGTCGGTGCGAGGGCCGACGCCGTCGCCAGCCACGTGCTGCGCTGCGGACCCCAGGGCGACGCGCAGATCAGCGCCCTGCTCGTGCAGGCAGCGAGCGACGCCGCCGGCCACGGGGCTCCGCACACCGCGGTCGCCTACCTCGAGCGGGCACTGGTCGAACGGGCCCCGGGCGACGATCGCGGCCGGATGCTGTGCCGCCTCGCCGTGCTGACCTTCGACGCGGGCCTGCCCGATGCGCGCCAGCGGCTGCGCGAGGCGCTGGCCGAGGCCCGCGACGGCGACTGCCGCCTCGATGTCCTGACGCGCCTGGCCGGCCTCAACGCGATCGACCTCGGCGACCCGGGGCTGGTCGAGCTGCTCGGGCGCGAGCTCGCCGGCGAGACCAACCCCGACACACGGGTCGCGGTCGAGATCGCAACACTCGATTCCCTCATGATGATGCCGGGCCGCAGCGACGAGCGGTCGCGCCGCGCCGCCGCGATCGAGCCGGCGTCGGTCGGCGACCGGGCACTGCGATGCGCGCTGCTCGCCCACCACGCCGAGCTGGCGACCCAGCGCGGTACGCCCGACGCGCGGACGTGCGCGGCGCTGGCCCGCGAGGCGCTGGCCGACGACCTGCTCCTGTCGGAGGCGTGGCGCCGCGCCGGCTACCACCTGGCTCAGCGCGTGCTGCTGCTCACCGACCACGTCGACGAGGCGGGCGACGCCATCGCGCGGCTGCGCGAGCAGGCGGTGGCCCGCGGTTCGCTGTGGCTGCGCGGTGCGGCCGAGTGGTTCGACGGTGAGCTTCAGCTGCGCATCGGGCACATCGCCGAGGCCGAGAACCGCGCGCGGCTCGTGTTCGAGCTCGTCGACGACGGCATCGGCAGCGTCACGGGCGGTGCCGTGCACGTGCTCGTGTGCGCGCTCGCCGAGCGCGGGGCGTTCGAGGAGGCCCATGACCTGCTGCGCGAGAACGGACTCGACGGCCCGCTGGGACAGATGAGCTGGGAGGCGAACATCCGCCACGCCCGGGCGCGGCTCGCGCTGGCCGAGGGCGACTACGAGAGCGCGCTGGCCGACGCGATGGAGGCCGGCGAACAGCGCGAGGAGCAGGGCCGGCGCAACCCGACCTGGACGCCGTGGCGCTCGACCGCCGCTCGCGCGCTGGCTCACCTCGGGCGTCGCGAAGAGGCCGCCGTGCTCGCAGAGGCCGAGCTGCGCGTCGCGCGTCGCTTCGGCGCGCCGATCCCGATCGTCGGCGCGCTGCACGCCAGTGCGGTCGCCGAGGCCGACGACGCGACGCGCGTGGCGCTGTGCCGCGAGGCGCTGGCGATTGCCGAGGGGACGCCCGCACTGCTCGAGTCGGTGCGGGTGCGGCTCGAGCTCGGCGCGACGCTGGCCCGCATCGGCGACCGCGTCGACGCACGCGACGCACTACGTCCGGCGCTCGCCGACGCGGACGCCGTCGGCGCGCTATTGCTCGCCCAGCGTGCCCGGCGTGAGCTCGTCGCCACCGGCCTGCGTCCGCGCCAGGCGGCGCTCGAAGGCGCCGCGGCGCTGACCCCGCGCCAGCGCCAGATCTGCGAGCTCGCCGCCTCCGGCAAGGGCAATCGCGCCATCGCCCAGGAGCTGTTCCTGAGCATCAAGACGGTCGAGACGCACCTCGCGGCGGGTTTCCGCAAGCTCGGGATCAACGGGCGCGACGAGCTCTCCGCCCAGCTGGCGTAGCCTCCCGGCGATGTGCCGTCTCTTCGCGCGTGCGTGCAGCCACGCCTACCCGGCGACGTTCGGGCTCCTGGAGACCCCCAACAGCGTCGAGGAGCAGAGCCGCCGCGAGCCCGACGGCTACGGCATCGGCTACTTCGACCCCACCGGCGCGCCGCACGCCATTCGTCGCGCGCGCGCCGCATACGAGGACCACGCGTTCGCCCAGGAGGCCCACGAGCTGCGTTCGCGGATGTTCGTCGCCCACATCCGCTTCGCGACGACCGGCGCCAACCTCGAGCGCAACACGCATCCGTTCATCCAGTCCGGGCGCCTGTTGGCCCACAACGGCGTCGTTCAGGGCCTCGACGAGCTCGAGGAGCACCTCGCGCCACAGTTTCGCCAGGCCGTGGCCGGCGACACGGACTCCGAGCGTGTCTTCGCACTCATCACCCAGGAGATCGCCGCGCACGACGGCGACGTGACGGCCGGGCTGACCGCCGCGGTCACGTGGGTCGCACAGACGCTGCCGCTCTACGCCGTGAACCTGCTGCTGGCGACGGCGACCGAGCTGTGGGCGCTGCGCTACCCCGAGACCCACAGCCTGCTGTGGCTCGACGACCGCCACACCGACCGTCCGCCCGATCAGGTCGATCGCCGCCGCCGGCTTCGCTTCGGCGTCGACGAGCCGGCGCCGGGAATCGGCGTGGCGAGCGAGGAGATGGGTGTCGGGTACGCCTGGCAGCCGCTTGCGTCGGGCGAGCTGCTGCATGTCGCGGCCGACCTGACACCGACGGTCACCATGGTGCTCCCCGACCCGCCGGCGCACCCGCTCACGCTCGACGATCTGCACGGCCATGCCTCGGCCGCGCAGGCCGAGACCTGACGGGCCGCAGAAAAGATCAGGGTCGATCCCCGGTTGCGACGGCACGCTTTGCAGTGCACAGTGGCCGCATGCGCATCCGGATCGCCTTCATCTGCCTGCTGACGCTGCTCGTCGTACCGGCCGCCGCGGCCCACGCCGCCGCCCCGGCCAACGACGACCGCGCCGACGCCACGTCGCTGAACCCGCTGCCCGCGGCGGTTTCCGGCACGACGGTCGGCGCGACGGGCGAGCCCGGCGATTTCTCCCACGGCTGCGGCACGATCGGCCCGAACGTCTGGTACACGGCGACGCCGTCAGCCGACGGCCGGATCGTCGTGTCGCTCGCCGCCCACGGCGACCTCGACGTCATCGTCGACGTCTTCAAGAAGGTGCGCTCGCAGCTCGTCGACGAGGGCTGCAACGCCTCCGACGACCACGGCGACGCAGCGACCAGCTTCACTGCGGCCAAGGGGGCGACCTACCTGATCCAGGTCGCCCAGCGCCCGTCGTCGATCGCGGGGACATTCGATCTGAGCGTCACCGCGCCAGTCGTGCCGGCGCATCCGCCGGGCAAGGCGCTGCCGCGGCTCGGCGTCACGCGCACGCTGGACCGGATCGCCAACCCCGACGACGCGTGGGCCGTGCGCTTCCACGTCGGCGTCTCCTACCGGATCCACCTGTCGGGGCGCAACGGCCATTGCGACACCAGCGCGCAGCTGTACGCGCCGCGCACCAAGAGCTTCGAGGACGGCACGGTGGTCACCGAGATGCCGTGCGGTGGCTACCGGCTGTTCACCCCCGGGCCCGGCCAGTCGGGGCTCTACACACTGCGCGTGCGGGTCGGCGACGCGCGGCGCAAGCAGCCCTACCACGTCCAGGTCGCCCCGGCCGGGCCGGACGACACCGCCCCCGGTCTCGTGCTCCACAACCGCCACCGCGTCCACGGCACGCTCCGCGGCTCCGGCGTCGACATGGTCGACATCTACCGCTTCGTGATCACCCAGCGCAGCGTCGCCTTCCTGCGCCTGTCGGGCGGCGACTTCGACCTCGAGCTGCTCGACGACCACGGCCGCATCCTCAGCCGCCGCGATCGTGCGATCCGCCTCCAGACGCGGCCCGGGCGCTACTACGTCGCCGTGCGCGCCAACTTCAACGAGTCCGGCCGCTACGCGCTGAGCCTCGCGACGCGCCTGATCACGCACACCCACACGAGCCTCACCGGCGGTCTCGGCGGCCTGCACGCGACGGCGACGACGTCGCCCGGTGCGGCCGGCCTGTTCGAGATCACGTTCCAGCGCTTCGATCCGCTCGCGGGCTGGCTGTTCGCCAGCCGCGTGCACCTGCACGGCAGCGGCTCGGTGAGCGCGAGCTACCACCCGCCGGGTCCCGGGCTGTATCGCGCGCGCTCGACGTTCCTGGGCAGCCGCAACGCCGCGGCCAGCCATTCGGGCTACACGGTGCTCGAGATAGGGGGCTGAGCGACCGCCTCGCGCGGCGGCAGAACGAGCAGCGCAGCGACGAGAAAGCAGATCGCGCCGGCGAACGTGCCGAGGTTGACCCACTCCGCGTTGCGCACGTCGCCCGACGAGCCGACGGCCTTGGCCGCGACGGCCGAGACGCCGAACGCGATCGACCCGAGCATGTTGAGCCACGTGTTCCACCAGTTGCGCGCCTCGGGGTCCCACAGGTGCTCGCGATGCGTCGTCGCGACGGCCGCCAGGGCGCTGGCAGCGAGGAAGCAGATCGAGCCGAGAGCGTCGGGCCGCCAGACATGCTGCTTGGCCTGCTCGGCGGACAGGTGCTGGAACAGGGCCGTGGCGGTCGACACGTTGAAGAACAGCGTCCCGATGAACTGGATCGCTGCCGCCCACCAGTCGTCCCAGTCCTCGCGTGACTTCCAGGCCCCCGGGCGCCAGCGGCCGCTGAGGCGCAGCTGGATGAACGCGGCCGTGGTGAAGAACAGCGAGCCGATGAAGTACGTGATGTTGTCCGCGACCGCGCCGACCAGGGCGAGATAGCCGGGCAGCGCTCCGAGCGCGAAGCACAGCGAGCCGATGGCGAATCCGATCGACTCGCGGCGCATCCGGCGGACGTTCATGGCGGCGAGCGTAGAGATCCACACGCAGGAGCGCTCCCCCGTGCACCGAAAGATCGGGGTTGATGGCACCCGAAGGCCCGATGCAGGAGCGCGTGCTCAAATGGATGACGACGCGCGAGCGAAACCGCGGGTTGCGCCCGCGCGACGCCGCCGTGGTGATCTCGACCATCTGGGTCATCTCGATCGTGCTGTTCGGCGTGCTCGAGCGCCTCGTCGACCCCAAGACCTTCCACACCGTGTGGCTGGGGATGTGGTGGGCGCTTGAGACCGTGACGACGGTCGGCTATGGCGACGTCGTGCCCCAGACCGTGGCCGGCAAGCTGATCGGCTCGGTCCTGCTGCTCGGCGGGCTGGCGTTCCTGACCGTGATCATCGCGATGATCACCGGCGGCTTCGTCGCCCGCTACCAGCGCCAGGCGATCGACGAGGGGACCGACCCCTACGCCGCGCGGATGCGCGAGCTGACCAAGCAGCTGAGCGAGATCCAGGCGGACCTCAAGCGCTTGCAGCGGTAGCATCGCGCCCATGGCCTCCTCCGGTGATGCGTTGGCCGCCCTGCTCGCCCGCTCGCTGGGTGACACGCTGGACGAGGTCGCCCATCAACAGTTCGCCACGGCCGGCGGCTCGTCGTCCGCGCTGACGGGGGCGTTCGCCGCAGCGCTGGTGTCGATGGTCGCGCGCAGCTCGCGCACGAGCTGGGACGACGCGGGCGGGGTCGTCGCGTCGGCCGAAGCGCTGCGCACGCGCCTGTCGTCGCTGGCCGCCGCCGACGCCGATGCCTACGCCCGGGCCCGCGACCTGCTGCGCCGGGTCGGCCAGGACCGCGAGCACCGCGGAGCGGCGGCCGCGCCGTCGGTACAGGAGCTCAACGGCGAGCAGCGCGACCTCGCGCTCGCCGAGGCGCTCGAGATCTCCGCCGCGACGCCGCTGGCGATCGCCGAGGCCGCGGTCGAGGTGGCCGAGCTCGCGGCGCAGGCCGCCGAGTCGTGCGGCGCCGACGAGCGAGCCGACGCCGTCGTCGCCACGGTCCTCGCCGAGGCGGCCGCGTCTGGCGCAGCGGGGCTGGTGCTCGTGAACCTCGCGATCCGCGAGCAGGACGAGTGGGCGATCCGCGCCAAGGCCGCAATGGCAGCGGCCCACGCGACCCGCGAGCGCGTCCAGACCAAGCGCTGAATCGGTCGCGGTCGCGGTGCCGCTGAGCGGCTGTGACGTCGCATCGGCGTCTTTGGTCGTCGAGCGCCTGCGCGCGTAGTGTGCGGCCGATGACCACCACCACCGAGATCGTCACCGGCGTCGATTTCGTCGGCATCCCGACGAAGGACCTCGAGGCGGCCGTGAAGTTCTACGGCGAGACGCTGGGGCTGCACCGCTCGACCTACCACCCCGATCGTGGGTTCGCCGAGTTCGAGACCGCCAACCTGACGCTGGGGCTCCTCTCGCCCGACAAGATGGGCATGGAGTTCCACGCCAACCGCAACGCGATCGCGCTGCACGTCGACGACGTCGAGGCCGCGCGCGCGACGCTTGCGCAGCGGGGCGTCGAGTTCATGGGCGACACGTTCGACACGAGCGTCTGCCACATGGCCTTCTTCCACGACCCCGACGGCAACGCGCTGATGCTCCATCACCGCTACGCGCCGCGGGTCACCGACGACTGACGACGGTCAGGCGGCGGGCACGACCGCGACGGTGTTCAGGCCGTCGCGCACGAAATCGGGAAACGTGGTTCGCTTCCACGTCTGCGCGTCGACGCAGACGTGCTCGAGCTGCGCGACGACGAGCAGCGTGTCGTCGCGCATCACGCGCATCTCGGTCGTGACACTCGTCTCGGCCAGGTCGACGACGCGCAGCTCGAGTGTCAGTACGTCGTCGAATCGGGCCGGCTGGCGGAAGCGCAGGCTCGCGTTGGCGACGACTGCGTCGACCCCGCTGGCCGGCATGTCCTGCCACGGGCCGACGGCGTCGCGCCACAGTTCGGTGAACGCGACGTCGAAGTACAGGAGGTAGTTGGCGTTGAAGACGATCCCCTGCGGGTCGCACTCGCCGTAGCGCACGCGCAGCTCGTGGACGAACGGCTCAGCCATCGGCGGCGGCGATCGTGGGACGGCGGTTGACGGTCATCTGGAAGGCGTCGGCGACGTGCCACTCGAGCGACAGCATCACCGCGCGCCCGTCGGCGTCGTAGTCGACCTGGTCGACGTGTAGCAGCGGCGTGCCGCGGCGCACGGCGAGCACGCGCGCGACCTTCGCGCCGGCGACGGTCGGGACAAGCTGCGCGGTTGCGCGCTCGATCGGGTGCCCGGCCCAGCTGAGGATCACGAACAGCGAGCTGTCGAGGCGATCGGGCGCGATGTCGCCGAGGATCTTGGCCGGGATCCGGTCGAGCGAGTAGATCACCGGCCGGCGGTCGGCCATCCGCACGCGCTCGATCTCCATCACCTGCTCGCCGCCGCCGTTGATCGCCAGCAGCCGGCGTTCGAGGTCGGTCGGGTCGCGCAGGCCCTTGGAGAGGACGGTTTCGGTCGGCAGGTGGCCGGCGTCGCGGATCATCGCCGTGTAGGAGACCGTCGTGTCGAGCGCGTGGCGCCCGCGCGGCGTCGCGGTGACGTAGGTGCCCGAGCCGTGGCGGCGCGCGATGTAGCCGGCCTCCATCAGCCCGAGGACCGCCTCGCGGATCGTCGCGCGGCTGACCCCGAAGCGGTCGGCGAGGTCGTTCTCGTTGGCCAGCTTCGCGCCGAGCTCGAGCCGGCCGGCGAGCAGGTCGCCGAACAGCTCGCGGCGCACCTGGTCGACGACCGACGGCCGCCGGACCGTGCTCACAGGCCGGCGCCCAGGCGTGCGGCCGCGATCAGCAGCTCGTGGACGTCGCCGGTTTCCCACATGCCCATGAAGAACGCGAGATCGGCGACCGTGAAGCGCTCGCGCAGCATGTGACTGCTGCCCAGCGCCCACTCGGTGACGTCGTTGCGCACGCCGAGCTCGCGCAGGCGCACCGGCGCGCGGACGGCGCGCAGCGCGCCGACGATCAGCTCCGGCGAGCCGACGAGGCCCTCGAGCTCGGCGTCGAACGCCGGCCAGCGCTCGGGCAGCAGCTCGAGCTCGGTGCGGGCGTCGTTCCAGCGTGCCAGCTTGCGCGAGTAGGCCTTCCAGCTCGCCTCGCCGATGCGGCCGGACGGGTCGACGCGGTCAAAGGCGCCGCGCACGCGCGGCTCCATCTCGGCGGCGGTCGGGAAGCGCAGCGCGTGAAGGCGCCCGCCGCGCGCCTGGGCGCGCACCCGCGCCCACAGCAGCGCGCTGAGCACCGACAGCGAGCCGACCACGGCGCCGTGCAGCGGCGGCTGCTCGTCGGGCCGGGCGGCGATCTCGATCAGGTGCGCCACGGCGTGTTCCATGCCCGACCCGGGGGCCGAGTGGCCGGCGACGCCCATCGAGATCCCGCTCAGCGTCAGCGCGGCGCACAGCTCGTCGATCGCCTCGCGGTCGCCGCGGTGGATACCGTCGGCCCGCTGGACGATCGCATCGAGGTGCGGCCGCGTCAACTCGACGGCGGCGGGCGAGTAGCTGTCGTCCTGGCCGACGAGGTTGGCCAGCATCCAGTCGGCCGGCGCGGTGTAGGTGGCCAGCAGGTCGCCGAAACCGGCACGGTTGAGCTCGGCCGGAGCGTGGGCGACAACGTCGGTGTCGATCAGCAGGCGGTCGACCCAGCGGGCGCAGGTCACCTGCTTGACGCCGTTGAGCACGAGCGCCGACAGGTCGCCCGAGAAGCCGTTGACGCTGGCCGCCGTCTGGATCGCGACGTGTGGCGTGCCGCCGAGGTTCGCGCTGACCGTCTTCGCCAGGTCCACGACGGTGCCCGAGCCGACGCTGACCAGCAGGCCGGCGCCGGCGCTGTCGGCGGTGGCGGCCTCGATCGTCATCGCGTCGGCGCGCGTGCGTGCGCGCGTGCCGCCGACCGTGACCTTGCGGACATTCAGGCCGGCGTCCCGCAGACGCAGCTCGATCGACGCCTTGACCTCCGCGCCGCCGCCGAACACCGGGCGGCGATCGGCGAACAGGATGACGTCGCCGGTTGGGCGGCGGACCTCGTTGACGACGTCGACGAGACGGTCCAGGACGCCGGGCCCGAGCAGCACGCCGCCGAGGCCGAGTGGGCGCAGCGCCTCATGGGCAGGCGCCGCATCGAGGTGCGCACGGACCATGCTGAGGTCGTTCGCGAGGACGGTGGAGGGAGCCATAGGACAGATGTCTAATGTCTGACGACTTTCCCGTCAAGGCCTTTGGCCTAAGTTCAGGGTCCGACCCTTAAGCCGCCCGTCCGCGTCAGACGTCAGACAACTTTGGCGGCTTTCGTGGGTCACCTAAGTTCAGGGAGAGCGACCGATTGTCAGGGGCGAGGCCGGTCCGGATAGTGGCCTCCCATGCCCGTTCGCCTGCGCCCCGCCCTCCTCGCCGCCGCCGCACTCATGGTGGCAGTGCTGCCGGCCGGCACCGCGCAGGCGGCCGGCTGGATAACCGGCGCGCCGCTCTCGCCCGCCGGCCAGGTCGCCACCACACCGCTCGTCGCCACAACCCCGGGCGGCGACCGGATCGTCGCCTGGGAGTCACAGAAGAAGGCCGACCCGAACACGACCGAGGGCATCGCCATTCGCGTGGCGGCGCCCGGGCAGGAGTTCGGCCCGACCCAGCTGCTGGCGACCGACAGCGTGTCGGACCTTTCGCTGACCGTCGGCGCCGACGGCACCGCCGCGCTCGCGTGGTCGGGCGACGGCGCGCTGCACGTCGCGCGGCGCGCGGCCGGCCAGGCGAGCTTCACCGAGGTGACGGCGCTGCCGGTCGCCGACGTGCGCTCGCTGGCGGCGGCGGTCGACGGCGGCGCTGTCGACCTCGCCTACGAGACCGAGACCTTCAACGGCACGGGTGCCACCGAGACGATCACCACGACGATCCAGGTCGCCCGCGTGGCCGCCGGCGCGAACGCGATCGCCGCCGTCCCCGGTGCCGCGATGTCCCCGCTCGATACCGCGACCTACCTCGAGAGCACCTTCGCCGAGCACACGGTCGAGCAGCCGTCGATCGCCGCCGCCGCCGGAGCCGTCCATGTCATCTGGGAGGACCGCGCCGACAAGACGGCCACGACGACCGCCAGCGTCACGACGGTCCGCCGCGCGACGCTCGCCGCCGGCGCGGCCGCGTTCGGCGCGCCGGTGACCATCGACACGATCAGCACC
Organism: uncultured Actinomycetes bacterium; assembly: GCA_963766605.1. Classification (GTDB taxonomy): domain Bacteria; phylum Actinomycetota; class Thermoleophilia; order Solirubrobacterales; family Solirubrobacteraceae; genus AC-49. The sequence goes on along the minus strand of CAVYAT010000001.1, from coordinate 357,048 downwards.
CCGTCGACCGATGCCGATGACGCGCAGCCCCGCATCGTGGCCGGCGGCGGGCGGGTCGACGCCGCCTGGACCCGCGAGAGCGCCGGCCAGGTCGCCTACGAGAACATCGATGCCGCGGCGACGGTCCAGATCCTCCCGACCGGCACGCAGAGCTTCCCGTTCGGCGCCCGTGCGGGCCTTGACGGCGCCGGTGCTCTGAGCCTGGCGTGGATGAACGTCCACACCACGGTCTTCGGGCTCGCCGTCTCGGGCGCCGTGGTGGCGCCGACCGGCGCCCCGACGCTCGGCCCGCCGCTGACGGCGGCCAACGCCAACCCCCAGCTTGACGATCTCGCGACCGGCGCCGACGGCTCCGCGGTCGTGCTGGTCGACCGCCGCGTCGAGGACTCGTTCGGCAGCCAGGCATCCGACGTGCAGGCGTCGTTCCACGCCCCCGGCGCCGCGTTCGGCGCGCTCGAGGACGTGTCCGGCGCCCAGGACCGCACCGGCTTCGGCCGCTTCGACAACGCGACCGCGGCGATCGGCCCCGGCGGCAACGCGGTGGCCGCGTGGGCGGCCGACGACGGCGCCGGCGCGGTCGCCGACCGCATCTTCTTCAGCCAGCGCGACGCCACGCCGCCGCGGTTCGCAACCGTCGCCGTGCCCGCAACCGCACGGCCGGCGACGCCCGTGGCGCTCGCCGCGAGCGCGACCGACGACCTATCGGGCGCAACGATCGGCTGGGACTTCGGTGACGGCTCGACCGCGCAGGGCCCATCGGTCACCCACGCCTACGGTGCGCCCGGCACCTACACCGTGACCGCGACGGCAACCGACGGCGCCGGAAACGCGGCGACACGGGCGGCGACGATCGCCGTCGCGACGCCCACGGGCCCGGGGGGCGGCCCCGCGGCCGACCACACGCCGCCGGTCATCTCGCGCCTCAGCGTCACGCACGCGAGATTCCGTGTGAGCGGCGCGTCGACCGCGACGATCGCCCGCGCGCACCGCACGACCAAGAAGGCCCCGGCCGGCACCACGTTCAAGCTGACGCTCAGCGAGCGCGCGACGGTGATCGTGGATATCTCGTCCGCAGGTCGCCGGAACCGGCGACCTGCGACCGACGCAACGCTCGTCCGCGGCGGCCGCACCGGCGCCGTTTCCATCGCCTTCACCGGCCGCATCGGCGCCACGCGCCTGACCCCCGGCGCCTACACGGCCTCGGTCACCGCGATCGACGCTGCCGGCAACCGCTCCCGACCCCGGACCGTGAAGTTCACGGTCGTCACGAGGTGACCACGATGCGCCGCCCGCTGCTGTTGCTGATGACCGTCGCCGCGCTGCTCGGCGCGGCCGCTCCCGCCTCCCATGCGGCCGGCTGGGTCGACACGGGAACCCTCTCGCCGCCGGACAAGACCGCCGTCGACGCCCACCTCCTGCTGCTGCCCAACGGCGAGCGCGTCGTGGCGTGGGTCCAGCAGACCGGCCTTTCTCCGACGCCCGAAAACGTCTCGGTCCGCGTCGCGCCGCCGGGCGGCGGCTTCGGCCCGACGCAGACGTTCCCCAGCCAGGCGTTCGAGCTGAGCGTCGCCGCGGGCGCCGACGGCACCGTCGCGCTGGCGTGGACGACATTCCCTCACACGCTGCACATCGCGCGCCTGGCGCCCGGCGACACGAGCTTCACCGACGTGGCATTCGGCGTGCCCGGCGACGAGGGCATCTTCGGCGCTGAGATCGCCGTCACCGGCGGCGACGTCTACGCGACGCTGAACTCGTTCAGCCAGGGCATGACGTCGACGTCGAGCATCTGGGCGCTGCGCCTGGCCGCCGGCGCGAGCGAGATCCACATCGTCCCCGGGCCTGCCGGCGCCGGCAACCCGCTCGCCCACGCGACGTTCACGTCGCCGTCGCCCGACGTCTTTCTCAGCGGCGCGGCGATCGCCGCCGACGGCGGCCGCGTCGACATCGCGTGGCAGCGCGAGAACGAGGGCGTGGATCCGGTCAACGGCACGACGAACGTCGTCGAGGCGATCAGGACCCCGACCCTCGGCGACGCGTTCGGCAGCCCCCAGCCGCTCGACACGATCCAGAGCAACTCCGCGTCCGCGGACTCCGTCACGCCGAACCTCGTCGCCGGCTTCGGCCACATCTACGCGCTGTGGCCGCGCCAGCGGGCCGGCCAGATCGCGTTCCGCGACCTCACCGGCATGGGGGCCACGCAGACGGTCCCGATCAACTTCAGCGACACGATCCGCGCCGGCGTTGACCCCACCGGCGCGCTGATCGCCGCCTACACGGACTCGCCGCTCAACGTGGAAGCGAACATGGTGTCGGCCTTCATCGCGCCGCTCGGCGCGCCGGTGCCGACGCCGACGCCGCTGACCCCCAGGGGGTTCGATCGCACGATCGACGACCTCGCGGTCGCGCCCGACGGCACCGCGCTGCTGCTGGCGGACCGCGAGGGCACGTTCGACGATGCGACGCAGGTCAGCGCCCTGATCCGCCCGCCGGGCGGCGCCTTCGGGCCCGCCGAGGAGGTCTCCGGCCTGCGCGACACCGCGTTCGAGCAGTCCCACGTCGCCTCCGCGGCGGTCGGCAGCGGCGGTCGCGCACTCGTCCTGTGGGAGGCAGCCGACAACACCGGCACGACCAACCAGCGCCTGCACCTATCCGAGCGCGACAGCACCCCGCCGACGTTTGGCGCCATCAATGTCCCCGCCACCGCGACGGCCGGCCGGCCGGTCGCCCTGTCCGCCGACGCCACCGACGCGTTGTCGGGCGCCGCGACCGTGCGCTGGGACTTCGGCGACGGCTCGCAGGCCGGCGGCGCGAGCGTCTCGCACACATTCGGCGTCGCCGGGTCGATGACCGTCACCGTGACCGCGACCGACTCGGTTGGCAACACGACGACCCAGACCCGGACGGTCGCCGTCGCGCCCGCGCCGGTGACCGCGACGACGACCACCACGCCCGGACCCGACCACACGCCGCCGGTCGTCTCGAAGCTGGCCGTCTCGCACGCGCGCTTCCGCGTCGCCAAGGCGGCGACGGCGCGCATCGCCACGCACCGAACGACGAAGAAGGCCAAGACCGCGGCCGGGACGACGTTCAGTTTCCGGCTCTCCGAGCGCGCGACCGTCGCGATGACGATCGCCGGCCACACGCTGGTCCGCGGCAGCGTCGCGCCCGGCAGCGCCCGTGTCGCGTTCAGCGGCCGCATCGGCTCGACCGCGCTGCGCCCCGGCGCCTACCGCGTCAGCGTGGTGGCGATCGACGGCGCCGGCAATCGTTCCCGGCCGGTCTCGGCCAAGTTCACGATCGTCGGAGGCTCACGATGACGCTGCGCAAGGACCCCAGGGCGCCGCGCCCCGGTGACCACCCATCGACCAACCGGCCCGGGGTCCCCAGCGCCCCGTTCCCGCCGGCGGTGCCACCCGCGCTGATCCCGCGGCCGTGCTGAGCCACCACCAGCAGCGTCGTCGCCTGGCCGAGTGCGAACTGGGCCCCCTGGTCGCCGACCGCCGGGGGCGCGCTACAGTCAGAAATCTGCACGTACTGGGTTCGGATCACTCGGTTGTCGCGGGCGCCGAGTCGCCCCTGATCGAGCGCGCCATCGAGGTCGACGCATTGAGCGCGGCAATCGACCGCCTCGGAGCAGGCGACGGCGGCGTCGTCGTCATCGAAGCCTCGGCCGGGCTCGGCAAGACCGTGCTGCTCGACCACGCCGCCCAACACGCGACGGGCTCGGGCTGCCTCGTGCGCCGCGCTGCCCCCGGTCCGCTCGAGCGCCACTTCCCGTTCGGTGTCGTGCGGGCGCTGCTCGAGACGCCCCTGCGCGATGCATCGGCGGACGAGCGCGAGCGGCTGCTCGACGGCGCCGCCGCGACGGCCGGAGAGCTGCTGCTCGAGGGCTCCGTGCCGAGCGCCGACGCGACGCCGCTCGTCGCCCACAGCCTGCTGTGGCTGTGCGCGGCGATCGCCGAGCGACAGCCGCTCGTGCTGCTCGTCGACGACGCCCACTGGGCCGACCGCTGCTCGCTGCGCGTGATGACCCACATGGCCCGGCGGATCGCCGACACGCCGCTGCTGATCGTCGTCGCCGGGCGCGCCGACGACCCCGACGCGGCGACCGACCTGCTGAACCTGCTGTCGGATGCGCCGCGCGCGACCGTCCTGTCGCCGGCGCCGCTGTCGCCCGACGGCGCCGCCGAGCTGATCCACCGCGTCGCGCCGGAAACGCCGATCGAGGTCTGCCGCCGCTGCCATCGCGCCGGCGCCGGCAACCCGTGGCTGCTCGGCGAGCTGGGCCACCAGATCGCCGAGCATGGAACCGCTTCACTGGACGCCGACGTGGAGGACGCCCCCCCGGCCAGCGCGGTGGCCCGCAACGTCGTCCGCCGTCGCATGGCCGCGCTGGCCCCGCGCGACCGTGCCGTCGCCGAGGCGCTCGCCGTGATCGGCGACGACGCGCCGCCGCAGGTCATCAGCGCGGTCGCCGGCGTGCCGATCGGCGAGCTCGCCCCGGCCCGCGACGCACTCGTCGCCGCCGGGCTGCTCGCTTCCGACGGCGCGCGCTTCGCCCACACCGTGGTCGCGGTCGCGGTCGCCGACGATCTCCCGCGCACCGCCAGCGAGCAACTGCACCGCGAGACCGCGCGTGCCCTGATGGGCTTCGGCGCGCCGATCGATGTCGTGGCCAGCCACCTGCTGCACTGCGGCGCCCAGTCCGATCCCGAGGTCAGCGCGCTGCTGCAGCGCGCGGCCGGCGACGCCGCCCGCCGCGCAGCGCCCGACACCGCGGCCGCCTACCTCGAACGTGCGCTGAACGAGCGCGCGCCGGGCGACGACCGCGGTCGCCTGCTGGCATGGCTCGCCACCGTCACCTTCGACGCCGGACTGCCCGACTCCCGCCGCCGCATGCGCGAGGCGTTGCACGAGTCCGACGACCGCAACAGCCGCGTCGACGTGCTGACCCGACTGGCCGCGCTGAGCGCCGTCGACAGTGCCGACCCCGAGCTGGCCCAGCTGCTGACGCGCGAACTGGCGGCCGAGACCGACCCCGCGACGCGGCTCGCGGTCGAGACCGCCGCGCTCGACGCGCTCATGACCCTGCCCGACCGCCACGCCGAGCGCGCGCGGCGGATCGCCGCGATCGACATCGACGCCGTCGAAGACCCGATGCTGCGCCGCGTCGTCCTCGCCCACGCCGCGTGGGTGGGCACCGAGCTCGGAGAGCCCGATGCCGACGCCTGCGCGGCACTCGCGCAACAGGCGCTCGACGGCGACGTGCTGCTCGGCGCGATCGGCCGTCGCGCCGCCTACCACCTGGGCACGTGGGTGCTGGTCCTGACCGACCGCGCCGACGAGGCCGCCGCCGCGATCGCGGCGCTGCGCGACGCGCCGCCCGCGCATCGTTCGCTACGGCTGCGCGCGACCGCCTCGTGGTACGCGTCGGAGCTGGCGCTGCGCTGCGGGCGGATCGCCGAGGCCGAGAACGAGGCGCGGATGGTCTTCGACCTGATCGCCGAGGACGTGACGATGGTCACCGGCGGCGCGGCCAAGGTCCTCGTCACCGCGCTGGCGGAGCGCGGTGCGTTCGACGAGGCGCGTGAGCTGCTCGACGAGCGCCGCCTGTCGGGCACGCTCGGCCCCGCGCTGTGGGAGACCAACGTGCGACGCGCCCGCGCCGAGCTGTGGCTGGCCGAGGGCGACTACGAGCGCGCGCTGGATGAGGCCCTGGCGCTCGGCGCGCTGCGCGAGGAGCAGGGCCGGCCCAACCCGACGATGGCGGCCTGGCGTTCGACCGCCGCCCGCGCCTTGGCCCACCTCGGGCGTCGCGACGAGGCGGTGCAGCTGGCCGACGAGGAGCTCGCGCTCGCCGAGCGCTTCGGTGCGCCGGTCCCGATCGCCGGCGCGCTGCACGCGCGCGCGGTCGCCGAGGCCGACGACGAGGCGCGGGTCGCCCTGTGCGAGCGCGCGCTGGCCGTCGCCGAGGGGACGCCGGCGCGGCTGGAGTCCGTCCGTGCGCGGCTCGAGATGGGCGCGGCGCTGGCGTATATGGGCCGCCGCGTCGAGGCCCGCGATGCGCTTCGCCCGGCGCTGGCCGACGCTGACGCCGCGGGGGCGGTGCTGCTCGCTCAGCGCGCCCGTCGCGAGCTCGTGGCGACCGGTCTGCGCCCGCGCCAGGCGGCGATCGAGGGTGCCGCATCGCTGACCCCGCGCCAGCGGCAGATCTGCGAGCTGGCCGCGGCCGGCAAGAGCAACCGCGAGATCGCCCAGGCGCTGTTCCTGAGCGCCAAGACGGTCGAGACGCACCTGCTGACGAGCTATCGCAAGCTCGGCGTCAACGCGCGCACCGACCTCTCCGGGGCGCTCGTCGGCTGACCGCGAAACTTCAGTGGTCGCGACCGATTGTCAGGGTCGCGCGCGTCGCGCATATTCGTCGGTATGTCACGAATACTGCGTTCGGTCCTACTTTTGCTGTTCCTCGGAGCGGTAATCGCGCCCGCGGTGTCGCTCGCCGCGCCGGCCGGCTCGACGCTGCTCGTCAGCCGTCCCGACGGGATCGGCCCGGTACCACCGGCCCTGAACAACTTCAGCGAGACGGGCGGCGCCGTCAGCGCCGACGGCCGCTACGTCGTCTTCTCCTCCGCCGCCGACGGGATCGCGCCGGGCGCCGACCCGCGGACCGAGGGCCTGTTCGTGCGCGACACCACGGCCGGGACCACGACGCTCGTCAGCCGCTCGGACGGGATCGACGGCGTCGCCGCCGACCAGCGGTCCGAGGACCCGGCGATCACCGTGTCGCCCGCCGGCCACGTGCTGGTCGCATTCGTGACCGAGGCGGCGAACATGAGCGACCACGTCACGGGCCCGATCGGCAACCCCAACTCGACCGAGGTCTGGCTGCGCGATGTGACCGCCGGCACGACGACGCTCGTCACCCGCACCGGCGCGTCCGGCGCCCCGCTGACCGAGGGTACGAGCCCGTCTGTCGTGTGGTCGGCCGGCGGCCCGCTCGTCGCCTTCCACTCCCGCGGTGAGCTGTTCCTGCGGACGGTTGACGCGGGCGTGAGCCAGCTCGCCGCATGCGCCGGGGGGAACTGCGCCGTCGCCGACCCTGCCGCCGTGACCGGCGACAGCCCCGACATGCGCGTCGTCGATCCGAAGGCCGGAACGCTGTGTGCGCCCCCGGCGCACGTCACGCCGTGCGTGCTGATCGTCTTCGAGGCGTTCGGCGGCGCCGCGCCGGACTCCAACCCCGACCGGTTCGAGATCGTGACCGGCGTCGCGGTCGCGCCGTTCGCCGACGGCCTCACGCCGACGCCGTTCGCCGAGTTCCACACGGTCAGCGTCAACAGCGCAGGCGTCCACGCCGACCAGGGGTCGTTCCGCCCGTCGTTCGATCGCGACGGCGACGCGGTCGCGTGGGTCAGCACCGCCGACAACCTGACCGGCGACGCGCTGCCGGCCGGCCATCCCCAGCAGGCCTACCTGCGCACGCTCCAGGCGGGCTCGACGACGCTGCTGAGCAAGGCGCTCGCCGGACCCGCGAACGCCACGGTCGACGACGTCCACCTCGGCGGCGCCCTCGCGAACCTGCGCGCCGTGTTCGAGGTGTCGGCCAGCAACTTTCCCGGCGATGGCGCGCAGGTGTACCTGCGAACGGTATCCGCCGGCACGACGTCGCTGGTCAATCGCTCCGGCGGCGCCCAGGGCACGGCCGGTAACGACTTCTCGTTCGGCCCCGCGCTGAGCGCCGACGGGTCGACCGCCGTGTTCACGACCCGCTCGTCGAACCTCGGTGCCGGTCGCAGCGACTTCGACCGCGTGTTCGCGAGCCATCTCGATGCCACGGGCCAGCCGGTCGAGGTCGTCTCGGCGCGCACCGGCCCCGCCCCGTCGGGCGCCGACACGAACGAAAGCGAGATCTCCAGCACCGTCGTCAGCGCCAACGGGCGCTACGTCGCCTTCAGCTCAGACTCCGACAACCTTATGACGATCGACGACGACGACGTCACCGGCGTCTACGTCCGCGACCTCGTCAGCGGGCGCACGCTGCTCGTCAGCCGCGCCACCGGCGCCGACGGCGCCGCCGCCAACGGCGACTCGTTCGTCGGCGGAATCAGTGCCGACGGCCGCCGCGTCTCGTTCACGTCGAGGGCCTCGAACCTGGCGCCCGGAGTGCCGGACGGGATCGAGCAGGCGTACGTCCGCGACCTCGCCGCCGGGACGACGACGCTCGTCAGTCGCCCGACCGGCGCCGACGGCGCGCCGGCGGCCAGGGACGCGACCGCCGAGGGGATCAGCGCCGACGGCGGCGCGGTCCTCGTCCGCAGCGCGGCGCCGCTTGACCCCGCGGCCGGAGCGACGCTGCTGACCCACCTGTACGTCCGCGACCTGCGCGCACAGACGACGACGCTCGTCGACCGCGACGACGGGCCCAACGGCGCCGTCTCGCCGAAGTCCGACGGCTTCGACGGCGTGATCGATGCCGACGGCGGCCGGGTCGCGTTCAGCTCCGCGGCGCCGCTCGCCGGTGCGCCGGCCGACACGTTCGACCACGTCTACGTCCGCGACGTCCGCGCCGCGACGACGACGCTCGTCAGCCGCGCCGAAGGGCCGTCGGGCGCATCGGCGGCCGACGACTCGTTCAACCCGTCGATCGACGCCGACGGCAACCTCGTGGCGTTCACCTCGCTGGCGGCCAACCTCGGCCCGGTGGGCAAGGTGTCGCGCGTCTGGGTGCGGGACATCGCCGCCGCCCACAACGAGCTGATCAGCGTCCCGCTCGACCCGACGGCGACGCCGACGCTGGCAGACTTCCCGTCGATCGACGCCGCCGGCGACATGGTGTCGTTCTCGGTCGACGGCCTGCAGACGCCCGCCCCGCTGAAGCGCGAGGTGTACGTGCGCGACCGCCGCGCGCAGACCACGACGCTCGCCAGTCGCGCCGACGGCCCGGGCGGCGCGCCGGCCGACGCCGGTGCGTTCGTGTCGTCGATCTCGGCCTCCGGCGACTGCGTCGCGTTCGCCGGCGCCTTCACCAACCTCGGCGACGGCTTCGCGAGTGCCGACTTCGACTCGGTCCACCTCCGCACGCTGCGCGACACCTGCCCCGGGGATCCATCGCTGCCGCCGGCCGGCGGGGGCGGCGGGGCCGGCGGGCCGTCGACGACGACCACGACCACGACCACGAAGCACGCCGCGCCGCCGGTGCTGAGCGCGCTGTCGCTGTCACCCAGCCGCTTCCACGTCGGTGGGACGCATGGCGGAACGACCGTCCGCTTCACGCTGTCGGCAGCCGCGCGCGTGACGCTGCGCGTCCAGCGCCTGACGACCGGCCACCGCCACGGCAGCCGCTGCACCACGCGTGGCCACGGCAAGGCCTGCGCGCTGATCGCCACAGTCGGCTCGCTGACCGTCAGCGGCCGCCGGAGCGCCAACCGCGTCCGGTTCAGCGGCCGGCTCAAGGGCCACGCGCTGAAGCTCGGGCGCTACCGCGTGACCGCGACCCCGGCCCACGGCCGGGCCCGCACCGCCACGTTCACCGTCGTGCCCGCTCCGAGGCCCAAGCCCCGCCGCCACTGATCCGTAGGATCGCCGGTCGATGGCCGACTGGACGACGATCTCGGCGCTGGCGACAGGCGGGGGCACGCTCGTGCTCGCGTTCGCGACGTTCGGCTCGGTCAAGACCTCCAACCGGGCGGCGCGGGTCGCCGAGCGGGCGCTGATGGCCCAGCAGCGCCCGGTGCTCGCCCCCTCGCGCGACACCGACCCGCCCGAGAGGATCATGTTCGGCGACCGCCACTGGGTCACCGTCAACGGCCACGGGGCGGCGTTCGAGGCGGTCGACGACCACGTCTACATGGCGCTTCCGTTGCGCAACATCGGCATGGGTATCGCCGTCCTGCACGGGTGGATCGTGCGCCCCGGCCCGCTGTCGTCGATCGGCGAGGAGGCCCCGGACCTGGGCGACTTCCGCCGCCAGCAGCGCGACCTGTACGTGCCGGCCGGCGACACCGGGTTCTGGCAGGGTGCGATTCGCGATGCCTCCGACCCCGACTACGAGCGGATGATCGCCGCCGCGCGCGCCGGCGAGTCGCTCGTCGTGCTGCTGCTGTACGGCGACCACGAGGGCGGACAGCGCACGATCGCCCGATTCACGATCATCCCCGACGAGGACGGCGACGGCCTGATCGGCTCGATCGGGCGCTACTGGAACGTCGACCGCGACGACCCACGGTAGAGGCGATGCGGATAGCACGATTTGAACACGACGCAGCGGTGCGCGTGGGCGCCGTGGACGGCGACGGCGTCCGGCCGTTCGAGCCCGGGGTGGACGTGTATGACCTGCTCGACGACCCGGCCGCGCGCGACCGGGCGCTGGCGGGCGCCGGCGAGCCGGTGGCGCTTGACCGGGTGCGGCTGCTCGCGCCGATCGTGCCGCATTCGATCCGCGATTTTCTGACCTTCGAGGAGCACGTCGAGGGCATGGTCATGAGCGCCGACCCGTCGGCCAAGCCGGCGCCGGAGTGGTACGAGGCGCCGACGTTCTACTTCACGAATGTGGCCGCGGTGACCGGGCCCTACGACGACATCGCGATCGCGCCGGGGTCCGAGGTGCAGGACTTCGAACTGGAGGTCGCCGCGGTCATCGGGCGCGAGGGCGCCAACCTGTCGCCGGCCCAGGCGCGCGACCACATCGCCGGCTACGTGATCTTCAACGACTGGTCGGCGCGGGACCTGCAGTTCCGTGAGATGAACGTGCGCCTCGGTCCGGCCAAGGGCAAGGACTCGGCCAACACGCTCGGGCCGTGGTTGGTGACGGCCGACGAGCTCGAGCCCTACCGCCGTGACGACCGGCTGCACCTCGAGCTGACGGTGTCGCTCAACGGCGAGCCGTTCGGCTCGGACACGCTGGCCAACATGGCGTGGTCGTTCGAGGACCTGGCCGCCTACGCGTCGCGCGGGACGCGCGTGATGCCGGGGGACGTGCTCGGATCGGGGACATGCGGAAGCGGCTGCCTGGGCGAGATCTGGGGCCGCACCGGGGTGCGCGAGCCGCCGCCACTGAAGCCCGGCGATGTCGTCGAGATCACGGTCGAGGGCATCGGCACGCTGCGCAACCGCATGATCGCAGGCGCAGACGTCGTCGCGGTGCCGGCGGCCCGCCCCGCGGCGCATCGGCGCGGCCGTTCATATTGAGACGCGCGTCTTCCTCGCTGTCGATGACCCCGGCGCGTGTGCTTCGCAGCGCTCTCGATGCGACGCCGTCGGTGGCGCAGGCATTGCGCTGCCTACGTGGCGACGAGCGTCCGTTCGCGCTGGTCGGGGCGTGGTGTGGCGGCGGCGCCGTGCTCGGATCGGCGCCGGCCGTGGTCCTGCGCGACGACGCCGACCCGTTCGCGGCGCTGGACCGGGTGCCGGCGGTCGTGGACGAGCCCGTGCCGGGCTTCGTCGGCGGCGGCTGGGTCGGCTACCTGGGCTACGAGCTTCGCGGGCGTATCGACGGCCAGGGCGGAGCGTCGGGACCGCCGCGACCGGTCGCGCTGCCGGCCGCGGCGCAGGCCTACTACGACCATGTGCTGCGCCTCGACGCCGACGGGCGGTGGTGGTTGGAGGCGCTGGTGACCCAGGAGCGCGAGGCGGCCATCGCCGCGCGCTTCGCGGCGCTGCGCGAGCGGCTCGCCGCGCCGCCCGGCCCGACCGCGGCGTCGGTCACGGGCTGGGAGTGGACGCCGTCGCCGGCGGGGCATGCCCGCGCCGTTGCGGCCGGCGTCGAGCGGATCCGGGCCGGCGACCTGTACCAGGCCAATCTCACACTGCGCCTCGAGGGGCGCCTGGAGGGGGACGCACTGGACCTGTTCGCCGCCGTCAACGCCGCGCTGCCCACCGACCGCAGCGCATTCGTGGGCGGGCCGTGGGGGGCGCTGGTGAGTATGTCGCCCGAGCTGTTCCTGGCCCGCCACGGGCGCCGCGTGCGCAGCGCGCCGATCAAGGGGACGCGACCCGAGGGCGAGCGCGACCAGCTCGCCGCATCGGCCAAGGACCGCGCCGAGAACGTGATGATCGTCGATCTGGTGCGCAACGACCTCGGGCGCGTCTGCCGGCCCGGGAGCGTGCGCGTCGCGGCGCTGGCCGATGTGCGGGCGCACGCCGGCGTGTGGCACATGGTCTCCGAAGTGGTCGGCGAGCTGCGCGAGGGAGTCGGCGATGGCGACCTGGTGCGCGCGGCGTTCCCCCCCGGCTCGGTGACCGGCGCGCCGAAGGTCGCCGCGATGGCGGCGATCGCCGAGCTCGAGTCGACGGGGCGCGAGGCGTACACCGGGGCGATCGGGATCGTGTCGCCGGTCGCCGGGCTCGAGCTGAGCGTCACGATTCGCACGCTCGAGGTGTGCGGAGAGCGGGTGTGGCTCGGCGTCGGTGGCGGGATCGTCGCTGACTCGGATCCGGTCGCCGAGGGGCGCGAGGCGGCCGAGAAGGCAGCCCCGATCCTCGCCGCCGCCGGAGGCGAGGTGCCCGCCGGCGCCGCGTCGTCGGCGCCGGCGATCCTCCGCGCCGGCCCGCGGCCGATCGCGCGCCCCGACCCGGCGGCCGGCGTGTTCGAGACGTTGCTCATCGAGGACGGCGAGGCACGGCTGCTCGACGCTCACGTGGCGCGGCTGCGCTCGTCGGTACGCGCGCTGTACGCGGTTGAGCTGCCCGGCGATGTCGACGCCCGCGTGCGTGCCGCGGCGGCGCAGCAGGGCGCCGGCGTCCTGCGGATCGCGGCGACGATCCCGGGGCCCGGCGAACTCGAGCTGGCGATCCGCGCCGACGTGCTGGACGCCGTCGCGGCGCCGGCCCGGCTGGTCGCCGTCGTGCTGCCCGGTGGCCTGGGCGCGCACAAGTGGCGTGACCGCGCGTTGCACGAGGCGCTCGAGGCACGCCACGCGCCGGCGCTGCCACTGCTCGTGGACGTCGACGGCCGGCTGCTCGAGACGACGCGCACCAACGTCTTCATCCGCCACGGCGGCCGCCTGCTCACGCCCCCGCTCGACGGCCGCATCCTGCCGGGCATCACGCGAGCCCACATCGTGCGCACGAACGACGCCGTCGAGCGCCCCCTGCATCTCGACGACCTCGCAACCGCCGACGAGATCTACGTCACCAGCGCACTCCGCGGCCTCCAACCCGTCGCAAACTCCTGACGCCTGCGGCGGACGTGCGCGGGAAGTGCGTCAGCCGGCGAGGCCGAGGGTCTGGCTGCGCTCGACCGCTTCGGCGCGGCTGCCGACGCCGAGCTTGCGGTAGATCGAGGAGATGTGGTCCTTGATCGTGTGCGGCGAGAGCGACAGGCGGCGGGCGATCTCGTTGTTCGTGGCGCCGGTGCAGACCTCGGCCATGACCTCGCGCTCGCGCGCCGACAGGCCGACGGTGTCCGATGGTGCGCCGAGCTGGTGGCCGCTGGCGATCATCCGCACGGCGAGCGCGAGCTCGGCGATCTTCCAGTCGCTACCCACGATGCCCGCGGCGCCGACGGTCGCGGCCTGCGCTAACTCGACCTTGTGGGCGCCGCCCATCAGCAGCACCCGCGGCGCCGGCGACAACTGGCGCAGCCGCGCGCACAGGTCGAGCCCCGACTCGCCCCGGACGACGGGGTCGACGAGCACCACGTGGGGCTCGTAGCGGTGGCTCAGCGCGAGCCCCTCGGCGCACGTGCGCGCACCGATACAGCGCGCCACCCACGGCTCGGCGCCGAACAGGGAGCGCATCGCCCATTGGACGATCTCCTGGTCGTTGACGACGATCATGCGCACCCGGCCGTGGCCGGCTATCGCCTCGGGCAGCGCGGGCACGCTGGCCAGTGGGCGGCGGTGATCGACGAGTTCAGCGGGCGGTTGAAGCAGCCGGGCCTGGTCGCTCATAACCCCCCCAACACACCGATTCGCGTGGGGTTGCGGTTTCTAAGCAGCACGTAAAGGCCGCAAGGAGCGACAATCTGCCGCCCGGCGCGGCGGATCTGTACCGTCTCCGCCTTCCCGAACCGCCGTTCCGACGAGGAGATCGATGAGTTTGTTTGCTGAGAATGAGTTTTTGTTTACGTCGGAGTCGGTGACGGAGGGGCATCCGGATAAGGTTGCGGATCAGGTTTCGGATGGGGTGTTGGATGCGGTGTTGGGTGTGGATCCGTATGGGCGGGTGGCGTGTGAGACGTTGGTGAATACGGGGTTGGTGGTGGTGTCGGGGGAGATTTCGACGTCGGCGGTTGTGGATGTGCAGGAGGTGGCGCGGGAGACGATTCGCAGGATTGGGTATGTGGATGCGGATCTTGGGTTTAGTGCTGATTCTTGTGCGGTGTTGAATGCGATTGATAAGCAGTCGCCGGATATCGCGCGGGGGGTTGATGAGGCGTATGAGACGCGGGCGGATGGGGCGTCGGGTGGGGATGAGTTGGATGTGGCGGGGGCGGGGGATCAGGGGATGATGTTTGGTTACGCGTCCAATGAGACGGAGTCGTTGATGCCGTTGCCGATCAGCTTGGCGCATCAGTTGGCTGAGCGGTTGGCGTTGGTGCGTAAGGATGGGTCGCTTCCGTATTTGCGTCCGGATGGCAAGACCCAGGTCAGTGTTCGCTATCGGGATGGGCGGCCGGTCGCGATCGAGAAGTTGTTGATCTCGACGCAGCATTCTGCGGATGCGGATTCTCAGACGCAGATCAAGCCGGATCTGTGGGAGCAGGTCGTGGTGCCGGTTTTGCCGGGCGAGTTGTATGACGAGGCCGCGTTGCGTCGGGAGTTCCTGGTCAATCCGACGGGCCGGTTCGTGATCGGTGGCCCGGTCGGTGATTGCGGCTTGACGGGTCGCAAGATCATTGTTGATACGTATGGTGGGATGGCTCGTCATGGGGGTGGTGCGTTCAGTGGCAAGGACCCCAGCAAGGTTGATCGGTCGGCTGCGTATGCGGCGCGGTGGGTCGCCAAGAATGTTGTCGCGGCCGGCTTGGCCGATCGGGCGGAGGTGCAGGTCGCTTACGCGATTGGTGTTGCGCATCCCGTCAGCGTGATGGTCGAGACGTTCGGTACGGAGAAGATCGCGGTCAGCCGGATCGCCGGCCTGATCGACGAGCACTTCGATCTGCGGCCCGGCGCGTTTCGTGAAGAGCTCAACCTGCACCGCCCGATCTACCAGAAGACCGCCGCCTACGGACACTTCGGCCGCACCGACCCCGACTTCACCTGGGAAACCACCAACAAGGCCGACGCACTGCGCCAAGCGGCCGGTCTCTGAGGCCGTACCTCGCATTCAGCTGGCAAATCCCTCCCGAACGGGAGGGAGCACCTAGCCATCAGGTCGGTGACGATAGGTTCGGGACATGTCCAGCAACCTTGTCGAGCTGATCCGCCGTCACCACGCGCACGAAGCGCCGACGGCGCTCGGCGTGCTCAAGGAGGCGATCGACGCGCGAGGCGTCATCACCGACGACGACCGCCGTGAGGCTGCGCGGCGCTCGGGCCTGCCCGACGCCGCGGTCCACGGCGTATCGACGTTCTACGACGATCTGCTGCACCCGCGCGGCGCGCGCCACATCCGGGTCTGCACCGGGACCGCCTGCTACGCGGCGACCGCCGACGCCCACGTCGACGAGCTGCGCGAGCGCCTCGGCCTAGAGCTCGGTCAGCGCAGCGACGACGGCGCCGTGTCGCTCGCGCAGACCGTCTGCCTCGGCTACTGCCACGCGTCGCCGGCCGTGCGCGTCAACGACACGATCGACGCCGGCCCCGATGTCGTGGACCGCGTCCTGGGCCTGGCCGAGCGGCCCGCCCCCGAGCCGACGGTCACCAGCACGCTGGACGACCCGGTCCTGACCGGCCCCGGCGACTGGTCGGGCCTGCGCCACGCGCTCGAGAGCCTCACCCCCGACGAGTTGCTGCAGGCGGTCGACGACGCCAACATCCGCGGCCGCGGCGGCGCCGGCTTCCCGGCCGGCCGCAAGTGGCGCTTCGCCCGCGACGCGCCCGGTGACGAGACGTTCATCGTCGCCAACGGCGATGAGGGCGACCCTGGCTCCTACATCGACAAGGTGTTGATGGAATCAAGCCCCGCGCTGCTGCTCGAGGGTATGGCGCTGGCCGGCTACGCGTCGGGCGCGGGGCACGGCTTCGTGCTGACACGCTCAGAGTACCCACTGTCCAAGCCGGCGCTCGAAGCTGCGGCACGCAAGGCGCGCGCGGACGGCCTGCTCGGCGACGACATCCTCAACACCGGCTTCTCGTTCGACGTCACGATCGTCGAGGGCGCCGGCTCCTACGTCGTCGGCGAGGAGACCGCGCTGCTGGCCTGCCTCCAGGGCATGCGCGGGACGGTCTCCGCCCGCCCGCCGTTCCCGGCCCAGCGCGGTGTCTTCGGCATGCCGACGATCGTCAACAACGTCGAGACGCTGTGCAACGTCCCGTTCGTCGCCCGCCACGGCGCCGAGGCCTACATCGCACTCAGCCCCGGCGCCACGCCCGGCACGAAGCTCGTCTGCTTCAACGAGCGCTTCGCGGCGCCGGGCGTCTACGAGGTCCGCTTCGGCACGCCGGTGCGTGAGCTGTGCGAGGACCTGGCCGGCGGCCTGCGCGACGGGGCGGCGATCAAGGCGCTGCAGATCGGCGGTCCGCTCGCGGGGATCCTGCCCGCCCGGCTGCTCGACACGCCGTTTGACTTCGACGCGCTCGCCGCCCACGGGGCGATGCTCGGCCACGGTGGAATCGTCGCATTCGACGACGCCACCGACATGCGCGGCGTCGCGCACCACCTGCTGCGCTTCGGCGCCGACGAGTCATGCGGCAAGTGCTTCCCGTGCCGCATCGGGCTGCGGCGCGCCGAGGAGATGTTCGAAGCCGACGCGCCGGTCGACCGCGCAAAGCTCGAGCAGCTGCTCGAGGTGCTCGAGGTCGGCAGCCTGTGCGCCCATGGTGGCGGCCTCCCAGCGCCGATCCGCAGCCTGCTCGAGCACTTCCCCGACGAGCTGGGGCTCGCGCCGTGAACGTCACCGTCGACGGCCGGGCGATCGAGGTCGCCGACGGCGCCACGATCCTCGACGCGACACGCGCGGCCGAGGCGTTCGTCGCCACCCTGTGCTTCGACGAGCGCCAGGCCCCGTTCGGCGCCTGCCGCGTCTGCCTGGTCGGTGTCGAGGGATCGGCGAACCCGCTGCCCGCGTGCACGACCCCGTGCCGTGACGGCATGGCGATCGACACCGGCGACAGCACCGCGCGCCGGGTCGCCTCGGGCGTCGTCGAGCTCGTCCTCTCCGAGCTGCCCGAGCCGCCCGCGCCGCACACCGAGCTGGCGCAGATCGCCGCTCGTCTGAACGTGTCGACACCGCGCTGGACCGGCGCAACGCACGAGTACAATTTGGACGATCGCCATCCCTACCTCGCATTCCGCCATGAGCTCTGCATCTCCTGCGGCCGCTGCGTCCGCGCGTGCGACGAAGTCCAAGGGGCGTTCGCCCTCACGGCCACCGGCCGTGGTTTTGAAGCCAACGTCACCGCCGGTCTCGATGCGGGCTTCCGCGACTCCACATGCGTTTCGTGCGGGGCGTGTGCAGACACGTGCCCGACCGACGCGATCACCGAAATGACCCTCCTGAACCTGGCGGCCCAGCAATGACGATTGACGACGCACGTTTCGACACCACCGTCAGCACGACGTGTGGCTACTGCGGCGTCGGCTGCCGCCTCGAGGCCCACCCCCGCGGCGGCAAGATCGCGTCGATCAGTCCGGCTCTCGACGGTCCGGCCAACGAGGGCCACACGTGCCTCAAGGGTCGCTTCGCCCACCAGTTCACCCGCTCGCGCGAACGGCTGACCTCGCCGCTGATCCGCGAGGGCGGCCGCTTCCGCCTTGCGACGTGGGAGGAGGCGATCCGCCGGATCACGTCGGAGCTTCACCGCATCAAGGACGCCCATGGCCCGGACGCGATCGCCGGCCTGGCCTCGTCGCGCGCGACCAACGAGGACTGCTTCGCGATGACCCGCCTGATGCGCGCGGCGATCGGGACCAACAACCTCGACAACTGCTCGCGCGTGTGCCACTCGCCGACGTCGTGGGCGATGCGCAAGTCGTTCGGCCTGTCGGGCGCGACCGGCTCGTTCACGGACTTCGACGACGCCGACGCGACGATCATCATCGGCGCCAACCCGACCCAGGGTCACCCGGTCGTCGGGGCGCGGATCAAGCAGGCGACGTTGCGCGGGATGAAGCTCGTGACGATCGACCCGCGCCGGATCGAGCTCGCCGACTACGGCGTCCTGCATCTCTCGCCGCGGCCCGGCACCAACGCCGCCGTGGTCCTCGGGCTCGCGCACGTCCTGGAGCGCGACGGGCTGACCGACCCGGACTTCATCGCGGCGCGCACCGAGCACTACGACGCGCTCGTCGAGCTGCTCGACGCCTACACCCCCGACGCGGTCAGCGAGATCACCGGCATCGCCGGCGCCGACATCGAACGGGCCGCCCACATCTACGGCGAGGCCGCCAACGCGTGCCTGTCGTGGGGTCTGGGAGTGACCGAGCACAAGTACGGCTCGGAGGTCGTGCGGCTGCTGTGCAACCTCGCGCTGATGACCGGCAAGGTCGGGCGCGCGGGTAGCGCGCTGCTTCCGCTGCGCGGCCAGAACAACGTCCAGGGCTCGTCGGACATGGGCGCGCTGCCCGACACGTACACGGCGTATCGCCCGGTGTCAGACGAAGCGGTCGCGCAGTCCTTCGAGCGGGCCTGGGGCGTGCCGCTGAGCCGCGAGAAGGGCCTCACGATCCCGCAGATGTTCGACGCGGCCGTCGCCGGGGACCTCAAGGCGATGTACATCTTCGGCGAGGACGTCGCCCAGACCGACCCGAACACGACGCACGTCATCGCGGCGCTCGAGTCGCTGGAGTTCCTCGTCTGCCAGGACATCTTCGAGACCGAGACGACGAAATACGCCGACGTGGTCCTGCCGGCGTCGGCGTTCCTGGAGAAGACCGGCACGTTCACCAACGCCGAGCGTCGCTTTCAGATGGTCAACGCGGCGATCGAGCCGCCCGGGGCGGCCAAGACCGACTTCGAGATCCTGACCACCGTCTCACGGGCCCTCGGTCACGAGATGGGCTACGAGACGCCGGCCGACGTGATGGACGAGATCGCAGCGCTGACCCCGGAGTACGCCGGTGTCAGCCATGAGCGCGTCGGGCGCACCGGGCTGCAGTGGCCGGTCGCCGCTGACGGCACCGACTCGCCGATCCTCTACGAGCACGAGTTCACGACGGCCAGCCGTCTCGGCCAGTTCGCCGCGCTCCCGTACCTCCCGCCCGGCGATGCGGTCGACGACGAGTTCCAGCTGATCCTGATCACCGGGCGGCGTCTGGAGCACTACAACGCCGGCACGATGACGCGGCGCACCAAGAACCTCGAGCTGCTCCCCGGTGAGTGGATGGAGATCCACCCCGACGATGCCCGGGATCGCAACCTGAGCGAGGGCGACATCGTGACCCTGCGCAGCCGCGTCGGCGAGGTCGCCGTCGAGGCGCGCATCACCGACCGCATCGAGCCGGGGCACGTATTCACCGCCTTCCATTTTCCCGAGGTCCGCACGAACCTGCTCGTCGGGGCATCGGCCGACGTCAACACCTCGTGCCCTGAGTACAAGGTGGTCGCGGTGTCGGTCGAGCCGGCGCGCGAGCACCCCGCGGCGACGCTCACTACGTGACGCTCGACGAAGAGGCGCCGCGCATGACGGAGGTCGTCGTTCGCGATGGCGAGCGCGACGAAGTGGCGGTCGAGGACCCGCTGGAGATCCGCGTCGGCGACGCGCCGATGGCCGTCACGATGCGCACGCCGGGCCACGACGAGGAGCTGGCACTCGGCTTCCTGCACGGCGAGGGTCTGATCGACACGGCGCGCAACGTCGATCTGACCGACGACCTCGCTGCCAACGTGGTCGTCGTCGAGGGTCCGCTCCTCCGCGAGCTGCCGCAGCGGCGGTTCTACACGACGTCGTCGTGCGGGGTCTGCGCCCGCGGCGCGCTCGACGAGGTCGCGGTGCTCGCGCCGCCGGCCCACGATGGGCCGCGGATCCCGCGGGCGCTGCTCGCCGCGCTGCCCGATCGCCTGCGCCAGCCCGCGTTCGAGCGCACCGGTGGGCTGCACGCGACCGGCCTGTTCGATGTCGACGGGGCGCTGCTGTGCGTGCGCGAGGACGTCGGGCGCCACAACGCGATGGACAAGGTCATCGGGCGCGCACTGATCGACGGGCTTGTGCCGCTGCGCGAGTCGGTGCTGTGCGTCAGCGGGCGGCTGTCCTATGAGCTCGTGCAGAAGGCCGCGCTGGCCGGGGTGCCGATCCTGATCGGGGTCGGGGCGCCGAGCTCGCTCGCCATCCGGCTGGCCGCCGAGCAGCGCATGACGCTGGGCGGGTTCGCCCGTAACGGCAACGTCAACATCTACACGGACCGCGATCGCGTGATTGCCGACGCCGATGAGCAATCCTCGTGACCGACGCTCGCTCACTCGAGGCGCCCCTCACGCTCGCCGACCGATTCCGTCGCTTCGGTGACGCGCTCGAGCAAGCCGGCCGCGCGCCGCTCTACGCGGCGCTGATGCGCGGAGCCGGCAACGACATCGAAGCCGGAGGCCCGGTCGCCGCGTTGCTGCACGGGATCGACCTGCCCGCCGGGACCGTCCCGGCCCTGCGCTTCACGGGCGCGCTGCACCACCTTGTGCTGTCCGGGCAGGCGCCCGAGCTCGCCGAGTTCTACCCGTCGGTCGGCGGCACGCGTCCGGCCGCCGATGTCTGGCCGGTCGCGCTGACCGCGATGGGCGACCACGCCGGCCATGTGCGCGAACGCCTGCGCCGTGGCGTACAGACAAACGAGGTCGGCCGGTCCTCGGTGCTGTACCCGGCGCTGCTCTGGCTGACCGAGCGCTATGACCGCCCGATCCGGCTGCTCGAGATCGGCGCCAGCGCGGGCCTCAACCTGCGCGTCGACCGCTACGCGTACGTCAGCGGCGGCAAGACGTATGGTGCCGCCGGCTCGCCGGTGCGCTTCGATCAGCCGTGGTCGCCCGCGCCGCCGGTCGACGTGCGCACCATGAGCGAGGCCCTGGAGATCGTCGACCGCGCGGGCTGCGACATGGCGCCCCTGAGCGCGGCCAGCGAGGACGACCGCCTGACGCTGCTGTCGTTCGTGTGGGCCGACGACGTGCAGCGCTTCCAGCGCGCCCGCGCCGCGCTGGAGCTGGCGGCGCAGGATCCGATCATCGTGGCGCCGCAGCCGGCCCAGGACTGGCTCCCCGACGCCGTCGCCGCGTCACCCGATGGCGTGCTGACCGTCGTCTGGCAGTCGGTCGTGCGCCAGTACGTGCCGATCGACGAGTGGCCCGACATCGAGCGGGTGATGGACGACGCGCAATCGGCCGGCCCGCAGCGCCCGGTCGTGTGGCTGCAGATGGAGCCCGGACCGCGGGTCAACCCGATGGACCTCGTGATCCGCACCGAGCCGGGTGGCGAGCTCGTGCCGCTGGCCCGCTGCCGCGATCACGGTCCGCCGGTGCAGTGGTACGACGCCGAGTAGGGCTTGATCGCGGCGGTCCGCCGATACACTCGACCCTGATCACAGGGGGTCGGCGCAAGCCGACTGATCAATATGCGCATCTCATCGCTCAGCGCAACACCACGCATCCTGCGGGGCGCAGGGGTTGCGGCGACCGCAGTGGCGGTCGCCGTTGGGATGACTCCCGCTCGGGCGCAGCACGCCGCCGCCAC
Organism: uncultured Actinomycetes bacterium; assembly: GCA_963766605.1. Taxonomy (GTDB): domain Bacteria; phylum Actinomycetota; class Thermoleophilia; order Solirubrobacterales; family Solirubrobacteraceae; genus AC-49. The sequence continues at coordinate 335,293 of CAVYAT010000001.1, read as the reverse complement.
CGCGAAGCGCGAATGCCTGCCGCTCGGCGGCCTGTTGGTCGGAGACACGATCCGCCGGCGCGTCGGCGATCGCGACGAGGTGACCGAGTTCCTTGGCCACGACGTGTACCGCGTCACCAGGTGCGACCTCAAGGACCGGTTCATGTCATCGATGACGGTCGAGGGCGTCGACGACCCCGACGGCCAGCTCGTCCTTGCACCGGAGACGATCGTCGATCGCAAGAAGATCCGCTCGCTCGACTACGGCGACCCCCGCGATCCCCGCTGGGCGCGCGCATGGCGCCTGGCGCGAGCTCTGATCGCCAAGTCGATCCTGCATCCGACACCGGGCGTCGCCAAGCCGGATCCGGACTTCGACTCCACCACCGCGACCGGCGCCTCGCTGCGCTTCGGCGGGCCGGTCGCCTTCGCCGCCGCCGGGGGCGCGTGCCAGGAGGGCGGGCACGGTGACCTCGGGGAGATCTGGGACGACCACCGCTACTCGTGGCGCTGGAACAGCACGTCGTTCGGGTCCAACTACAAGATCCGCGACGCGCTCGAGAACGGAGCCGAGGCCTGGAACACCACCCACACCAACTGTGACCTGTCGGACATCACCACGATCACGCCCGACTACAAGGGCTCGACCGGCCACCACGCCGGCGTATCGGACACCGTCTCGACCGTCGACAAGGGCAACATCGAGTCGTTCGGCTGTCCGGGCACCCTCGCGTGCACCCAGAACACATACGACAACGACGGCTTCGTCGAGACCGACATGCGGTTCAGCAACGCGGTCAAATGGAGCACGAAGGGCGCGGCCAACGCCTACGACTACCGGTCGATCGCCACGCACGAGTTCGGTCACGCGATCGGCCTCAGCGATCTGCACGACGATCCGAACCTGACCATGTACTACGCCGTGAAGACCGGCTCGACATCCGCGGCGACGCTCGGGCTCGGCGACGTCCGCGGTCTGCGGGACCTGTACCCCTAGTTGTTCGCCTGCGCGGGGCGCGGGCGGTGGCGCACAACTGCATCACTGAGGAAGGGGGCCGCATCGCCCGGGAGCTCGCGCGTAGGCGAACGTCCCGGCCTGTGGCCTATGGGCACCAGAACGGGACGTTGGCCCGGCGCAAAGGGGCTGGGGCTGCGAACTGCCGGGAACCGCCACCAACTGAACAACGTGCCTGGGAACCACCCCTAGCCTCAGCTGACGAACGACACCGACACCGACCCCAGCGGCTCGAGGCGGTGCTCGATCGTCTGGCCCGGCGCCACCGCCATCGGCGGGAAGATCGCGCCGGTGATGAGCCAGTCGCCGGCCCGCGGAGGGGGTTCTGCGACCGCGTCGAGGAAGTCGGCCACGTAGGCGATCAGCTCGGCCGGGTCGCCAGGCGCGAGCGGCTGGTCGGTGTGGTCGATCTGCTCGCCATCGCGGATCACCGCCGACGACGCCGGCAGCACGTCGGGCGACAGCGCCTCGCCGAGGATCACGTGGCGCTGGAACACGTTCAGCGTCAGGATCGACTCGACGTCGTCGGTCATCGCACCGGTGTCGGCGAGCTCGATCGCCACCGCAACGGCGTCGATCTTCCCGCCGGCGCCCAGCCGCACAGCGAGCTCGGGCTCGAACCGCGGATCGTCCCAGCTGCCGATCGCCACCCGCGCGCCGTCGGGCAGCAGGTCGTCGGCGACCAGGAACCCGACCAGCGGCCCGGTCGTGCGCAACTGCTCGCGCGCTGCCGCGCCGCCCAGCCCGAGCTTCCAGCCCAGCGGCCGCGCGCCGCGGTCGAGCCGGTCGCGGCGCGCGCGCAGCTGCGCCGTCATCCCGGCGGCCACGCGTGGATCGGTTCCCATATCGAGCGACATCTGCGCGGGCAAGGATAGGCTCAAGGCGTGAGCTTCGTCGACGAGACGGTCGAGCGCTACGCCGATGCGCACACGTCGCCGCTCGACCCGGCGCTCGCCGCGGTCGCCGATGCGACGCGGCGAGACACCCCGTCGCCCGGGATGATGGGCGGCCTCGCCGAGGTGCGGCTGCTGCAGATGCTCGTCGCCGCGTCCGGCGCGCGGCTCGTGCTGGAGATCGGCACGTTCACCGGTTTCACGGCGCTCGCGCTGGCCGCGGTGCTGCCGGCCGACGGCCGCCTGATCACGATCGAGCACGACGAAGAGCGGGCGGCGATGGCGCGCGCCAACATCGCCGGCAGTCCCGGCGCCGGTCGCATCGAACTGCTCGTCGGTGACGCCCGCGAGATCGTGCCGACGCTCGACGGGCCGTTTGACGTCGTCTGGATCGACGCGTGGAAGCCCGACTACCGTCACTACTACGACACGGTCGTCCCGATGCTCGCCCCGCGCGGCGTGATCGTCGCCGACAACGTGCTGTGGGGCGGCGCGGTGGCGCTCGACGGGGACTCCGGCGGCAACGTCGCCTCGATGCAGGCCTTCAACGACCACGTCACGGCCGACCCGCGCACCGCCAACACGCTGCTGACGATCGGCGATGGGCTGATGGTCGCCTGGCGTCAGTCGTAGGGCAGCCCGGCGTAGTTCTCCGCCAGGCTGCGGGCCGCGGCCTCGGAGGACCAGGCGTAGCGCAGGCGCGAGGTCTGGAGCCGGCGGTAGAACGGATCGGGGTCGAGCAGGTGGGTCAGCTGTGTCATGTAGGTCGAGAAGTCCTGGGCGCGCCACACGCGGGTCAGGCAGGCGTCGGTGTAGCCGTCGAGCAGCATCGTCTGCCCTGAGCCGTAGAACGCGCCGATCGCCAGCGACAGGCGGTGAACGTCATGGACCGCGAGGTTGAGGCCCTTGGCGCCGGTCGGCGGGACGATGTGCGCGGCGTCGCCGGCCAGGTACAGGCGCCCGTACTGCATCGGCTCGCAGACGAAGCTGCGGATCGCAGCGATCCCCTTGTCGAACACCGGCCCCTCGTGCAGCGTCCAGTCATCGGCGCCGAGGCGAACCTGGAGCTCGGCCCAGATGCGCTCGTCGGACCAGTCCTCGATCCGCTCGGTGAGCGGCACCTGCAGGTACAGCCGGGTGACCTCGCTGGAGCGCATCGACTGAAGCGAGAACCCGTTCTTGTGGCGCGCGTAGACGAGCTCGTCCATCGACGGCGCCACGCGCGCCAGGATCCCCAGCCAGCCGAACTCGTACTCGTGCTCGAACAGGCGCAGGACCCCGCGGGGGATCGACGGCCGGCAGACGCCGTGGAAGCCGTCGCAGCCGGCGATGAAGTCGCACGCGATCTCCTGCGGCGCGCCCTGGGCATCGGCGAAGGTGACGCGCGGGCGCTCGGAGTCGAGGTCGTGCACGGCGACGTCGGACACCTCGAACTCAAGCGGGCCGTCGTAGGCCAGGCGCGCCGCGATCAGGTCCTTGACGACCTCCTGCTGGCCATAGATCGTCACGCTGCGCCCGCACAGGTCGGTTATCGGGACGCGATGCGTCTCGCCGTCGTAGCGCAGGTAGATCCCGTGATGCACGAGGCTCTCGCGGTGCAGGCGGTCGGCGACGCCGGCGCGGGTCAGGACGTCGACCGTGCCCTGCTCGAGCAGCCCGGCGCGCACGCGCTGCTCGACGTACTCGCGGCTGCGGTCCTCGAGGACGATCGACTCGATGCCCTCGTTGTGCAGCAGCTGGCCGAGCAGCAGCCCGGCGGGGCCGGCGCCGACGATGGCGACCTGGGTGCGCACGCGGGGCATCCTAGCGTCGGTAAGCTGTGCGCACAGTGACGTTGTGTGCACATCGCGAACACTTGTGGGGTCATCGCGATGGCTGAGGTCCTGGCGCTGGCCGACGCGATCGAGCAGCTCGTCGGCGACGGCGACAGCGTCGCTCTGGAGGGCTTCACGCACCTGATCCCGTTCGCCGGCGGCCACGAGATCCTGCGCCAGGGCCGGCGCGATCTCGAGCTGATCCGGATGACGCCGGACATCCTCTACGACCAGATGATCGGCGTCGGGGCCGCGCGACGGCTCGTCTTCTCCTATGGCGGCAACCCCGGCGTCGGCTCGCTGCACCGCTTCCGCGACGCGATCGAGAACGACTGGCCGCACGCCGTCGAGGTCGAGGAGCACAGCCACGCGGGGATGGCCAACCGCTACGCCGCCGGAGCCTCGGCGCTGCCGTTCGCCGTCATGCGCGGCTACGTCGGCACCGACCTCGTCGCCCACACCAACGTCGAGCCGATCACCTGCCCGTTCACCGGCGAGCAGCTGACCGCCGTCCCGGCGCTGAACCCGGACGTGGCGATCGTGCACGCCCAGGAGGCCGACCGCGACGGCAACGTCCAGCTGTGGGGGATCCCCGGCGTGCAGAAGGAGGCGGTGCTCGCGTCGCGGCGCTCGCTCGTCACCGTCGAGCGAATCGTCGACGAGCTGGAGCCCCGCCCGGGCGGGATGGTCATCCCCGGCTGGGTGATCACGGCGGTCGCCGAGGCCCCGCACGGCTCGCAGCCCTCTTACAGTCTGGGGATCACGCAGCGCGACAACGACTTCTACCGTTTCTGGGATGGCCTGGCCCGCGACCGCGACGCGTTCGATGCGTGGATGAAGGAGAACGTCCTGTGAGCACCCTGACCGCGACGAACGACGAGACGCAGACCGTCGTCGCCGCGCGCCGGCTGAAGGACGCCCGGGTCGTCTTCATCGGCGTCGGGCGGCCGAGCACGGCCGCGCTGCTCGCCCGGATGGTCATCAATCCGCAGCTCGTGCTCGTCTACGAGTCGGGGACGATCGGCGCCAAGCCCTACCGGATCCCGCTGTCGATCGGCGATGGCGAGCTGGCCGAGACGGCCGACGCGGTCGTGTCGGTGGCCGAGATGTTCAACTACTGGATCCAGCCCGGCCGGATCGACGTCGCGTTCCTCGGCGCCGCCCAGGTCGACCGCTTCGGCAACCTCAACTCGACCGTGATCGGCGATTACGACCACCCCAAGACGCGCCTGCCCGGCGCCGGCGGGGCGCCCGAGATCGCCGCCAGCTGCGGCGAGGTCGTCGTCGTCGCGCCGCATACCCGTCGCACGTTCGTCGATCGTCTCGATTTCCGCACGACGGTCGGCTTCGGGGACGGCCCCGGCTCGCGCGCGCGGCTGGGCTTCCGCGGCCGCGGGCCGACCGCCGTCATCACCGACCTCGGCGTGCTCGAGCCCGACCCCGACAGCTGCGAGCTGACGCTGACCGAGATCCACCCCGGCGTCGAGGTCGACCAGGTCCGCGAGGCGACCGGCTGGGAGCTGCACGTCGCCCCGGACCTGCGCACCACGCAACCGCCGACCGACGAACAACTGACCGCCTTGAGGGAGCTGCTCAACCGATGACCGCCGCCTATGTCCTGGACGCCGTCCGCACCCCGATCGGCCGCCACGGCGGCGGCCTCTCCGGTGTGCGCCCGGACGACCTCGCCGCGCTGGTCCTCAAGGCGATCGTCGAGCGGACCGGGAATCTCGATCCGGCCGAGATCGACGACGTCATCTACGGCGACGCCAACGCGGCCGGCGAGGACAACCGCGACGTGGCACGGATGGCCGTCCTGCTCGCCGGGCTGCCGACGAGCGTTCCGGGCGCGACCGTGAACCGCCTCTGCGGCTCGGGCCTGGAGGCGGCGATCCAGGGCAGCCGCGCGATCGAGACCGGCGACGCCGAGATCGTCGTCGCCGGCGGCGTCGAGTCGATGACGCGCGCGCCGTGGGTCGTGCTCAAGCCGGCCCGCGGCTTCGCCCGCGACCCCGAGACGATGTACTCGACGACGCTCGGCTGGCGGATGGTCAACCCGCAGATGCCCGATCAGTGGACGATCTCGCTCGGTGAGAGCGCCGAGATCCTGGCCGAGAAGTTCGACATCACCCGCGAGGACCAGGACGCGTTCGCGTTGCGCAGCCACCGCAACGCCGCGCGCGCGTGGGACGAGGGCCTGTACGACGAGCAGATCGTGCTCGTGCCCGACACCGACGTGCAGCGCGACGAGTCAATACGCCCCGAGACGTCGATGGAGGGCCTGGCCAAACTGCGCCCGGTGTTCCGCAAGGACGGAAGCGTCACCGCGGGCAACTCGTCGCCGCTCAACGACGGCGCCGGCGCGGTGCTGCTGGCCGGCGAGGAGGCGGCGGGCCGGCTCGGCGTGGAGCCGCTGGCGCGGATCGTCTCGCGGGCCGCCCACGGCGTCGACCCCGACGTTTTCGGCATCGGCCCGGTCGAGGCGGCCAACGAGGCGCTGCGCCGCGCCGGCATCGGCTGGGGCGACCTGAAGGTCGTCGAGCTCAACGAGGCGTTCGCCTCGCAGACCCTGGCGTGCGTCGCCAACTGGCCCGACCTCGACCCTGAGATCCTCAACCCGAACGGCGGCGCGATCGCCATTGGCCACCCGCTCGGCTGTTCGGGCGTGCGGATCCTCGGCGCGCTCGCCCACGACCTCAAACGCAAGGGCGGCGGCTACGGCATGGCGACGATCTGCATCGGCGTCGGCCAAGGGCTCGCCGTCGTATTGGAGGCTTAGAACACGATGTCCACCGGCCCAGCCCCGTACACCCGCGAGCACGGCGCCGACCCGCCGCTCGACTACGCCGAGTACCGTTCGACGGCGCTGCGCGCGCCCAAGCAGCCGCTGGTCAAGCTGGCTCAGGGGGTCGGTGAGATCACCGGTCCGGTTCATGGCTGGGCGCCGATCGGCGAGCTCGACCACGATCTCACGCGCCAGCACGAGGGCCAGCCCCAAGGAGAGCGGATCACCGTCTCCGGCCGGCTGCTCGATGCGTCGGGCCGGCCGATCCGTGATGCGCTGGTCGAGGTCTGGCAGGCCAACGCCGCCGGGCGCTACCGCCACCAGAACGACCAGCACCCCGCGCCTTTGGACCCGAACTTCACCGGTGCCGGGCGCTGTGAGACCGACACCGACGGTCGCTACCACTTCGTGACGATCAAGCCCGGCGCCTATCCGTGGGGTAACCACCCCAACGCCTGGCGCCCGCAGCACATCCACTTCTCGCTGCTCGGCCGCGCATTCCCCCAACGCCTCGTCACACAGATGTACTTCCCGGGTGATCCTCTGTTCGAGTACGACCCGATCTTCCAGTCGGTGCGTGACGAGCAGGCCCGCCAGCGGATGATCGCGCGCTTCGACATCGAGACGACCCAGCCCGACTGGGCGCTGGCCTACGAGTTCGACATCGTGCTCAGCGGCCGGGCGGCGACGCCGTTCGAGGAGGAGCACTAGATGGCGCCCCCGGCGGGCGTCACGCCATCGCAGACGGTCGGCCCCTTCTGGGCGATCGCGCTCCCGTGGGCGACGGACACGGCGTTCAGCGGCGACGTGCCGGCCGACGCGGTCGTGATCTGGGGCCATGTGCTCGACGGCGCCGGCGACCCGGTCCCCGACGCGATCGTCGAGAGCTGGCAGGCCGACGGCGCCGGGCGCTTCGATCACCCCGACGACCCGCGCGGGGCGGTGGCGTGGGAGGGCTTTCGCGGTTTCGCGCGCGCGTGCGCCGACGTCGACGGGCGCTACCGGATCACGACCCTCGTGCCCGGTGCGGTGCCGGCCGCCGACGGGACGCCGCAGGCGCCGCACCTGCTCGTGTCGATCTTCGCGCGCGGGCTGCTCGATCGCGTCGTCACGCGGATCTACTTCGGCGACCAATCCGACGCCAACGCCGCCGACCCGGTGCTGGCGACCATCCCGGCCGATCGCCGCGAAACGCTCATTGCCCGCCCGGTCGACGGCGGCTACCGTCTGGACATACATCTCCAGGGTCCACAGGAAACCGTCTTCTTTGCCCTCTGATGGGTTGTTCGGGGCACTGTTCGCCCGCGGCGGCGCCGCGGCGGCGGTCGACGACCGCTCGTGGCTGGCCGCGATGCTCGACGTCGAGGCGGCGCTCGCTCGGGTCTGCGCGCGCCACGACCTGTGTCCCGCCGACGCGGCCGAGGCGATCACCGACGCGACGGCCGACGTCAGCCGCTTCGACATCGACGCGATGGGCCGCGAGGCGGCGCAGTCCGGCACGCCGGTGCTGGCGCTCGTGCGCGCGCTGCGCGCGGCGGTCGGCGAGGCCGCCGCGCCGTACGTGCACCTCGGCGTCACGAGCCAGGACATCGTCGACACGGCGGCGATGCTCGTCGCCCGCCGCGCGCTCGAGCCGATCCTCGCCGACGCGGGGCTCGCCGCCGACGCCTGTGCGGCGCTGGCGATCGAGCATCGCCACACGGTGATGGTCGGGCGCACGCTGCTGCAGCCGGCGCTGCCGACGACGTTCGGGCTGCGGGCCGCGGGCTGGATGGTCGGCCTCGACGAGACCCGCGCGACGCTGCGCTCGATCCGCGGGCACAAGCTGGCGCTCCAGCTCGGCGGCGGCGTCGGCACGCTGGCCGCGTTCGGAGACAAGGGGCCCGCGATCTCCGCCGACCTGGCGGCCGAGCTCGAGCTGCCCGAGCCGACGCTGCCGTGGCACACGATTCGCAACCGGCCGGCCGCGCTGGCCGGCGGCCTCGGCGCGATGTCGGGCGTGCTGTCGAAGATCGCGGGCGACGTCGTCCTGCTCACCCAAGGCGAAGTCGGCGAGCTGCGCGAGGGCGGCGGCGCCGGGCGCGGAGCGTCGTCGGCGATGCCGCAGAAGCGCAACCCGGTCAGCGCCGTGATGGCGACCGCGTGCGGGCGCCGCGTCCCGGGCCTGGTGGCCGGCCTGCTCGGCGCGATGGCCCAGGAGCTCGAGCGCGCCGCCGGCGCGTGGCAGTCCGAGGCGGCGACGATGTCGGAGCTGCTGCGCGTGGTCGGCGCGCAGGTCGCGTGGGTGCGCGAGCTGCTGGAGAACCTCGAGGTCGACGTCGACCGGATGCGCGCCAACGTCGACGCGGCCGGTGACCTGCTGATGGCCGAGAGCGTTGTGACGGCGCTGACCGCGGATGTCGGCCTCGTCCAGGCACGCGGGCTGGTCGATGGCGCCGTGGCGCGCGCAAAGGAGGGCGACGTCACGCTTGGCGAGGCGCTGCACTCCAACGCCGACGTCGTCGCCGCGCTGGGTAGCGACGGCATCGATGCCGCGCTGGCGCCCGACGAGTACCTCGGCGTCACCGAGCAGCTGATCGACCGCGCACTCACCGCGCACCGTGCAGCGGCGGTCTGATGGCCACCTACCCGCTCCAAGGCCCCGACGGCGCCCCGCTCCTGATGCTCGGCAACTCGCTCGGGTCGACGTCGGCGATGTGGGACGCGCAGATGCCGGCGCTCGCGCAGCGCTGGCGCGTCCTGCGTTTCGACCACCCCGGCCACGGCTCGCCTGACGCGCCCGACGGCCCGTACACGCTCGACCAGCTCGGCCGCCACGCCGTCGAGATCCTGGATGGCCTGGGGGCACAGCGCGTGCACTACTGCGGCCTGTCGCTCGGCGGGATGGTCGGCATGTGGCTGGCGATCAACGCGCCGCAGCGCATCGACCGCCTCGTGCTGTGTTGCACGAGCGCGAACATGCCGCCCCCCGAGGCGTGGCAGACGCGGATCGACACCGTGCTCGCGGCCGCCAGCACCGAACCGATCGCCGACATGATCCTGGGCCGCTGGCTGACCGCCGGCTACCGGACGGCCCACCCCGACCAGGCGGCCCGGCTGCGCGCGATGCTCGTCGCGACCCCGGCCGCCGGCTACGCCGGGTGCTGCGCCGCGATCCGCGACATGGACCTGCGGGGGCAGCTGGCGTCGATCTCTGCGCCGACGCTCGTCATCGCCGGCGCCGACGACGAGGCGACGCCGCCGGCCCACGGGCAGGTGATCGCCGACTCGATCCCCGGCGCGCGCATTGAGGTCGTCGGGCCGGCCGCCCACTTCGCCAACGTCGAGCAGCCCGGCACGGTGACCGAGCTGATCGTCAACCACCTGGAGACCGCATGACCGACGACCTCTACGGCGACGGCATGGCCGTCCGCCGCGCGGTGCTCGGCGACGCCCACGTCGACCGCGCGATCGCCAACACGACCGAGTTCACCCAGCCGTTCCAGGACTACATCACCCGCAGCGCCTGGGGCGAGGTCTGGGGCCGCGACGGGCTGGATCGCCGCTCGCGCAGCATGATCACGCTGGCGCTGCTGACCGCCCTGCACTGCGAAGGCGAGCTGCCGATGCACGTTCGTGCCGCGCTGACCAACGGTCTGACCCCCGACGAGATCTGCGAGGTCCTGCTGCACACCGCGGTCTACGCCGGCGTGCCGGCGGCCAACGCCGCGTTCGCGATCGCCCAGCGGACGCTGGCCGAGGAGGGCGCGACCGGGGCGGCGTGACGCCGCAACCGCCCCACCCGGGTCAGTTCGTCCAGTCGCTCGACCGCGGTCTGGCCGTGATCCGTGCCCTGAGCGCCGCCGAGCCGCTGACCGTCTCCGAGGTCGCGCGGGAGACGGAGCTGACGCGCGCCACCGCGCGGCGCTTCCTGCTCACGCTCCAGCAGATCGGCTACGCGCGCGCCGACGGCGGCCGCTACGCGCTGACTGCGCGCGTGCTCGAGCTGGGCTACGCGTACCTGTCGTCGCTGAGCCTGCCGCAGGTTGCCCAACCCCACCTCGTGCGGCTCGTCGAGCGCGTGCACGAATCGTCGTCGCTGTCGGTGCTCGAAGGCAGCGACGTCGTCTACGTGGCGCGCGTCCCGACGCAGCGGATCATGGCGGTGACGATCAGTGTCGGCACGCGCTTTCCGGCCTATGCGACGTCGATGGGCCGCGTGCTGCTGGCGTCGCTGGACCCCGGAGAGCTCGAGGCGGCGCTCGACAACAGCGACCTGCGGCCGATCACCGCCGGCACGGTGACCAGCGTCCGGGAGTTGCGCGCCGTGCTCGAGCGCGTCGCGCGCCAGGGCTGGGCGCTCGTCGACCAGGAGCTGGAATCGGGGCTGCGCTCGATCGCCGTCCCGGTTCGCGGGGCCGGCGGCCGGGTCGTCGCCGCGGTCAACGTCTCGACCCATGCCACGCGCACGTCGCTGGACATGATGCGCCGCGTGCTGCTACCGGCGCTCCAGGACGCCGCGGCGGCGATCGAGCGCGACGCGGTGAGTCAGGTCGGCGCCTCGGCCAGCCAGTCCAGTAGTCGTTCGTAGACGGCCGGGTGGTTGAGCAGCGCGAAGTGGTGAGCGCCGCCGAGGTGCATGCCGTCGCCACCGCGGGCCGATGCGCTGCGCGGGAGGACGAGTAGGTCGCCGACCGACCGCCCGAGCAGGTGGCCCGGGTCGCGGCTCACCGTCGCGGCGACGAAGCAGCGCGCCGCCGGGTGTACGTCCTCGCCGACGGCGAGGCCGTGGCGCAGGTCGGCGATGCCGGCGCTGCGGCGCCGCAGTAGGCCGCTCAGCGGGCGCGTCTCGGGAACGAGAGCCAGCATGTCCCCGGCCGCGTCGACCGCCTTGGCCAGCGGTGCGCCCTCATGGGGCGAGCCGAGCGACACGACCCGGTGCACGCGGTCGCCCCAGGCGGCGCCGTCCCGCGCGGCCCGGTGGCAGGCGTTGTGGGCGACCAGGCCGCCCATCGAGTGGCCGACGAACGCGATCTCCGTCACCGCGACCGGCCACGAGTCGACGAGCTCATCGACCAGCGCGGCCAGCTCGCCGCCGTTGTCGGCGATCGGACGCCCGGTGTTGGCGCGCACGTAGACCGCGGTCAGACCCGCATCGCGGCGCAGCCGGGTGCCGTAGCTGTCGGCGCCCGAGCGCCGCCACGCATGCTCGGTCTCCATCAGGCCGTGGACGAACACGACCAGCCGCCCCGTCGCGTCCGGGAACGCCTGTGCGACCCCGGCCGGCTCGATCGCCACCGCTCGCCCGCCGACGCGGACCGTCATCGGCTGGTGCAGATCGGACTGCTGCGCCTCGAGGTGGTCGCCGATCAGCCCGGTCAGAACAGCGAGCGCGGCGGCGCCGCGGGGGGACTCCGACGGGTGCGGTTGGTCGCCGCGGCGCCGGACGGCCAACGCGCGGTCGACGCCCGCCCCGGTCACGCAGAAGCCCGCGCCGACGGCCCGGTAGACGCCGCCGGCGATCGCGTCGTGGGCGCGGCGCGCGGGCGAGGCGACCGGACCGAACGAGCGGTCGGCGATCGCCCGGTGCAGCGCGCCGATGCCGCCGGTCGCCTCGCGCAGCTGCGCGAACGCCAGCGCGCTCAGCGCGCGGACCTCGTCGGGGCGCCCGGCATTCATCGCGTCGTGGACGATATTGGACGCCTTGACCCCCCCGCCGTGGAGACTGGTTAGTCTGCGTGATCCATGACGGCTGAGCCTCCCCCGTTCGCAATTGAGCAGACCGAGGCGGACGGACGCACCGTGCTGACGCTCAGTGGCGAGCTCGACCTTGCCACGGCGCCGGAGCTCGAGGCGGCCGCGCTTCCGGTGGTCCGCGAAGGCGGCCATGTCGTCATCGATCTGCGCGGTCTGGAGTTCATCGACTCAAGCGGCGTGCGTGTGCTCGTGGCGGGGCACGCCGCGGCACGCCGGTCGGGCGGCGGGGTGACGGTCGTGCGGGCCGCGGCCGACAGTCCGGTCGACCGCGTGATCGCGATCGCCGGGATCGATGACGCGCTCGACATGGTCGACGAGCCTTAGCGGGCGATGGAGCAGCATGACCTCGATCGCTTCGCCGATCTCGCCGTCGTGTTCGGCGCGAATGTTCAGCGCGGCCAGATCGTTGCCATCGGCAGCGAGCTGGGCAAGGAGCCGCTGACCCGCGCGCTGGCCGCGAGCGCCTACCGCCACGGGGCCAAGTTCGTCGACGTCAGCTACTTCGACCTCCACGTCAAGCGCGCGCGGCTACTCGAGGCCGACCCGGACACGCTCGACTTCGTGCCGTCGTGGTACGGCGAGCGGGTGCTGGAGCTGGGTGACCAGCGCTGCGCGCGTATCGGCCTGTCGGGCCCCGCGTTCCCGGGCCTGCTCGACGACGTCGACCCCGAGCGCGCCGGCCGCGACCTGCTGCCGTCGGTCAAGGAGGGCGTCACGGTCGTCAACGCGTCGACGACGAACTGGACCGCGATCCCGTGCCCGACCCAGAACTGGGCTTCGCTCGTGCACCCCGACCTCGAGCCCGGCGCGGCCTACGAGCGGCTCGTCGCCGACGTGCTGCACATCTGTCGTCTGGACGAGGACGACCCGATCGCCGCCTGGACGGAGCGCGTCGAGGTCCTCAAGCACGCTGCGAGCGCGCTCAACGAGCGCCGCTTCGACGCCCTGCGGTTCCGTTCCGAGGGCACCGACCTCGTCGTCGGGCTGTTGGAAAGCTCGACGTTCATGGCGGCCACGATGCAGACCGTCGACGGCATCACGCACATGGCAAACCTGCCGTCGGAGGAGGTCTTCACCGCGCCCGACCCCACGCGCACCGAGGGCGTCGTGCGCTCGACCAAGCCGCTGGTCGTCGGCGGCTCGATCATCCGCGGGCTCGAGGTCGAGTTCCGCGGCGGGCGCGCGGTGCGGATCGACGCCGAGGAGAACGCCGAGGTCCTGCGCGGCTACATCGAGCGCGACGAGGGCGCCGCCCGCCTCGGCGAGGTCGCCCTGGTCGATGGCGGCGGACGCATCGGCCCGCTCGACACCGTCTTCTACGACACGCTGCTCGACGAGAACGCCGCCAGCCACGTCGCGCTCGGCGTCGCCTACGCGATCACCGCCGGCGAGCAGGACCGCGACCGCATCAACCAGAGCCAGATCCACGTCGACTTCATGATCGGCTCGCCCGAGCAAGAGGTCGACGGCCTGACCGCGGACGGCAGCGCCGTCGCCGTTCTTCGCGGCGGCAAGTGGCAGTTGTAGGAAGTAGATTGAAGGGCCCGAGGAGTTCCAGGAGAGGTGCCGGAGCGGTTGAACGGGCACGACTGGAAATCGTGTAGCGGGGGTGACCTCGCTCGGGGGTTCGAATCCCCCTCTCTCCGCTGAGCCATGGCCATCACCAAGCAAGAGATCGAACGCGAGAAGAGCCGACTGCCGCGCGGCTGGGGCCGGTTCGGCAAGACGCTCGACAAGCTCGACGAGATGTTGGAGCCCGACGAGTCGCTGATCAGCACCTGTGTCGCGCTGAACCCGAAGTTCGAGCACCGCACCGTGACGCTGGTCGGCGGCCTGCTCGAGATGACCAAGACGACGAACATCGTGCTTGCCGCGACCAGCGAGCGGCTGCTGATGGTGGGAACGGGATTCGGCGGTGCGCCGCGAACGGACACCTCGATCCCATACGACGGCCTCGAGATCGTGTCCCGGGGCGAGTCGGAGTTCGTGCTCGCGTGGCCGGACGCGCAGATGCGCGTCAAGGGCGCGCACAAGAAACAAACGCCGGAGTTCCTCGACGCGCTCGCCGCACGGGCCCGGCCGACCGCAGGAGGGGGAACACCATGATCACGCGACCGGTGCCCGCCGGAGAACAGGTGGAGCTCGGCGAGGACGCCAAGGCGTTCCGTCAGGAGGTCCGGGACTGGATCGAGGAACACGCGCCCGACGAGCTGCGCTCGGTCAACGTCCCGCGCTACGTGCGTGGCGGCGACCTCGCCGCGCGGCTCTCGGAGTGGGGTGACCAGCTCAACGACGCTCACTACATGTGCGTCGCATGGCCCGTCGAGTACGGCGGCCGCGGCCTCAGCGGCCTCGAGGTGGCGCTGCTCAACGAGGAGTTCCACCGCGCCGGCGTGCCACGCGTCACACGCGGGATGGGCGAGTGGCTGGTCGGCCCGTCGATCATCGCCCACGGCACGGAGGAGCAGAAGGAGCAGTTCCTGCCGCGGATCATCAGCGGCGAGGATCGCTACTGCCAGGGCTTCTCGGAGCCGGGCGCCGGCTCCGACCTGGCGAGCCTGCGGACCAAGGGCACGATCGACGGCGACACGGTCACGATCAACGGCCAGAAGGTGTGGACCTCGGGCTACTGGAACGCCAACATGATGTTCTGCCTGTGCCGCACCGACCAGGAGGCGCGCAAGCACCAGGGCATCTCCTACGTCCTCGTCCCGCTCCAGGACAACGGCATCGAGTTTCGCTCGATCAAGCAGATGACCGGCGAGGGTCATTTCGCCGAGACGTTCATCGAGAACGCGACGGCACCGACGTCCAACATCATCGGCGGCCTCAACAACGGCTGGAAGGTCGCGATGACGACGCTCGGCAACGAGCGCGGCGGCAACGCGACGACCCAGCACACGCAGTTCGAGGAGGAGCTGTGGCGGCTGGTCGAGACGGCGCGCGAACGCGGCCGGCTCGACGACCCGCAGGTCCGCAACGACCTCGCGTGGGCCTACTGCAACGTCGAGATCATGCGCTACAGCGGTCAGCAGCTGCTGGCGGCGATGGCCGAGGGCCGCGACGCGGGTCCGGGTGGCTCGGGCTCCATCAACAAGATCCGCTGGTCGGAGTACGAGCGCAAGATCGGCGAGATCGCCCTCGACCTGATGGGCCCGGAGGCGTTCGTGGTCGGCGACGACTACGACCTGCATCCGTGGCAGGCGACGTTCCTGCAGACCCGCACCCACACGATCTGGGGCGGCACCGCCGAGATCCAGCGCAACATCATCGCCGAGCGGGTGCTCGGCCTCCCGAAGGAGCCGAGCGCATGAGCGCCGTCACCGAAGAACGCGAAGAACTCGTTCGTGGCGTTCGCGACATGCTGGCCCGGCGCGCGCCGATCGCCAAGACGCGCGAGCTGCTCGAGGCCGATACGCCGTACGACACCGACACGTGGCGCGTGATGGCCGACCAGCTCGCGCTGCCCGCGCTTGCGGTCCCCGAGGAGCACGGCGGCGCCGGCTTCGGCTACGCCGAGCTGGTGCCGGTGTTCGAGGAGCTCGGCCGCGTGCTCGTCCCGTCGCCGATGTTCGCGACCGCGGCGCTCGCGCTTCCGACGCTGCTGGCGACCGGTGACCAGGGCGCGCTCGCCGACATCGTCCCCGGGCTGGCCTCGGGCGAGGTGACCGGCACGCTGGCGTGGGTCGAGGAGGACGGCGCGTGGGAGGGTGCCACCGGCACGACGGCGTCGCGCTCGGGCAAGGAGTGGTCGCTGACCGGCGCCAAGTCCTATGTCATCGACGGGGCGACGGCCGACGTGATCGTCGTGCTCGCGGGCACGCCGGACGGGCCATCGCTGTTCGTGGTGCGGTCCGACGCCGACGGCGTCACCGCCACGAACGTGCCGACGTTCGACCAGACCCGCCACGTGGCGCGGCTGGAGCTCAGCGGCGCGTCGGCGCGGCTCGTCGGCGAGGCCGGCGGGGCGCAGAAGGTCCTGTCGGAGTCGCTCGACAAGGCCGCGGTCCTGCTGGCCGCCGAGATGATCGGCGGCGCGCAGGCGTGCTTGGACATGAGCGTCGAATACGGCAAGCAGCGCGAGCAGTTCGGGCGCCTGATCGGTTCGTTCCAGGCGATCAAGCACAAGTGCGCGGAGATCCTCGTCGACGTCGAGGGGGCGCGTTCCGCCGCGTACTACGCGGGCTGGGCGGCGAGCGAGAACCCCGAGGAGCTGCCGCTGGTGGCGTGCGTTGCCAAGGCGACCGCGTCGGACGCGTTCTTCCACGCGGCCGGCGAGAACGTGCAGATCCACGGCGGTATCGGCTGCACGTGGGAGCACGACGCCCACATGTACCTCAAGCGCGCAAAGACGTCGGGCATCCTGCTCGGCGACGCGCGTGCCCATCGCCGGCGGCTCGCCGACCGGCTCGGTCTGTAGGAGGACGACATGACGACGATTGCGTACGAGGCGATCGCGGTGGAGCGCGACGCGGGTGTCGCTGTGATGACGCTCAACCGCCCCGACCAGCTCAACGCGTGGGACTGGCGGATGCATCGCGAGATGGGGCATGCCTACGCGGCCCTTGACGCCGACGACGACGTCCGCGCGATCGTCGTGACCGGCGCCGGGCGGGCGTTCTGCGCCGGCGCGGCGCTCGTCAAGTCGGGCGAAACGTTCGACGGGCGCCGGCGCCGCGACGAGTTCGACGAGTCGCTGCCGGGGCCGACCAAGCAGGCGGCGGAGTTGATGACGCCGGTCATCGCCGCCGTCAACGGCCCGGCGGTCGGTGCCGGGCTGACGCTGGCCATGGGCGCCGACATCCGGATCGTGGCGCAGGACGCCAAGCTCGGCTTTGTCTTCAACCGCCGCGGCGTGATGCCCGACGCCGACCTGCTTTGGAGCCTGCCACGGACGATCGGCTACGCGCGCTCGATGGATCTGTTGCTGACCGGCCGCGTGTTTCGCGGTGCCGAAGCGGTCGAGCTCGGTCTGGCGGTCAAGGCGCTGCCGGCCGACGACGTCCTGCCGGCGGCGATGGAGATGGCCCACGACATCGCGATCAACGTGGCGCCGGTGTCGGCGGCGATCACCAAGCTCGTCGGGCGCCGGGCGGTCGACGAGATCGACCGCGCGACGGTGCTCGCCTGGCAGCGCGAGCTGTTCGCGTGGACCGGGCGCCAACCGGACGCCCGCGAGGGCGTGACCGCGTTCCTGGAGCGCCGCGACCCGGACTGGCAGCTGCGCACGTCGAGCGACATGCCCGGCGAGCTGCTCGATCCCATCCTCGGCGAGGGGTGGCGGTCATGAGCGAGGTTGTCCTCTACGAGGTCGCCGACGCGGTCGCGACGATCACCCTCAACCGGCCCGAGGCCATGAACACGATGGGCGACGGGCTCGTCGAGCAGACGATGGCCGCGCTCGAGCAGGCGGCCGAGGACGACGCCGTACGCGCGGTGATCCTGACCGGTACCGGCCGCGCGTTCTGCGCCGGTGGCGACCTGCGTGGGATGGTGGCCGGCGGCAACGGCAACCGCGCGGCGACGACCGAGGCCGCGGTCGCGCGGCTGCGCGGCGCAATGCGCACGTCGCAGCTCATGCACGGGATGGGGAAGGTCACGTTCGCGGCGATCAACGGCGCGTGCGCCGGCGCCGGGCTCGCCTGGGCGTGCGCGTGCGACATCCGCTATGCGGCCGACACCGCCGTCTTCAACACCGCGTTCATGACCGCCGGCCTGTCGGGCGACTTCGGCGGCACCTGGTCGTTGTCGCGGATCGTCGGGCCGGCCAAGGCGCGTGAGCTGTACCTCCTGGCCGAGAAGTTCGACGCCGCCGAAGCGCAGCGGATCGGCCTTGTGAGCGCGGTCGTGGCGGGCGACGAGCTGATGGAGCTGGTGCGAGCAAAGGCCCAGCGGGTTGCCGGCTTCGCGCCGCTGACCGCCAGGGCGATCAAGCAGAACCTCAACGACGCGCTCGAGGTCGGGTGGGCCGAGTCCCTCGACCGCGAGGCCGATCGCCACACGCGCTGCGGGCGCACCGAGGACGCGCGCGAGGCGGCGAGCGCATTCCTCGAAAAGCGCACACCGGTGTTCCACGGACGCTAGGGGCAGCGCGTGAGCAACGCGGTCCGCGCCTGCGGATCGGCCGCTAGGCGAACTCCGGCGGGCGCTTGTCGCGGAACGCGGTGACGCCCTCGCGGGCGTCGGGGTGATGGTCGGTGACCGCGGTGCGGGTCGCGATGTCGTCGAACGCCTGGGCGATCGTCGAGTCGGCGGCGTTGTAGAGCGAGCGCTTGAGCATCCGCATCGCGATCTGCGGGCCTGCCGCCAGCTCCTCGGCGAGCTCGGCGGCGCGCGCCATCAGCTCGTCCGGCTCGACGACCTCGTTGATCAGGCCCAGCTCGAGCGCCTCGGCGGCGGTCACGATGCGCTTGCGCATGAAGAAGTCCAGCGCCTTGGCCAACCCGATGTGCTGGACCACCAGGGCGTGACCACCCTCGTCCGGCAGCAGTCCGAAGCGCAGCGTGGCACTACCGAGCCGGGCGTCGGTCGACGCGATCTTGAAGTCGCATGCCAGCGCCAGCGTCAGCCCGGTCTGGATCGCCAGGCCGTTGACCGCGGCGATCGTCGGCTTGTCGAGCGCCCGCAGCGCGACGTTGACCGCCTGGGACATCGTCTTCAGCGCCTCGTAGGTCGACATCGGGTCGGAGTGACCGCGCGGCAGGTCGGGCACCAGGGCCCGCACGTCGTCGCCGTACTCGCGGCGGCGGCCCGACATGTCGTCGCCGGCGCAGAATGCGCGGCCCGACCCGGTGATGACGACGACCCGCACCGTGTCGTCCATCTGGAAGAGCTGGAGCAGCTCGGTCAGATCGCGTTTACACGCCTGCGTCGACCCGTTGAGCCGCTCGGGCTCGTTGAAGGTGATCGTCGCGACGCCGCTGCCGGACGTCGTGAGCTCGAAACCGCGATAAAGCCCGTCCATGAGGATCGTCGCGATCGTATTAGGTTCCGTCCTGCACGATGAGCGAGCCGACCTCCCAAGCGCGCGGTGCGACGATCGTCCTCGGCGTGATCGCGCTGCTCGTCGCGGGCCTCGTCGCCGTGGTCGTCGTGCTGGCGTCCAGCGGTGGCGGTAACACGACGGTCGCGTCCGCCCGCGCCGGCGTGGCGCCGGTGACGGTGACGAAGACCTCGACGGTCACGGTGACCCGGACGCTCACTGCGCCGGCCGCGCCGCCCGTCGCGCCGCCTCAACCGGAACAGCCGCAGGCGCACCGCGCGACGCTGCCGCCGTCTCGCGCCTGGCCGCCAAACCGTTCTCCAAGCCGATTCCGCGCCGCCCCAACACCAAGCTGATCCGCGTCGAGCTCACGTACAAGAACGGCACGGCCAAGGGCATCGACCCCTTCTGCGGTGGCAACTCGATCCTCCTGCTCGACACCGGGGGCCACCACTTCCAGCCCGACAACGACTACATCGACATCGCGGGCAACGGCGGCTCCAACGCGCTCGGTGTCGTCATCTGGAACGGCGCCGCCCCCGATGACTTCGAGGGCGACGCGTCCAGCCTGTTCTTCAAGAAGCAGGCCTAGTTCGTGTAGTGGTAGGTCACGCGCACCAGCGGCAGCGAGCCGTTGCCCGTCCCGCCGGCGGCGCCGCACGAACGGATGTCGTAGAAGCTGCGCGAGCCCTGCTGGTCGCCGGTCAGGGCGGTCAGCGTCCCGCCGGACAGGATGTCGCCCTGGTTCATGACGAGGCCGTGGCACACGCCGGGCGACGGGTTCTCGTAGGCGACGAACGACATCGGGTACTGCGACGTGTTCTGGATCTGGTCGACGACCGCGTGGTGGTAGGTCTGGAACGTCAGGCGACCCGAGTACAGCTCGCGCATCGGCGACGGGCTGATCGTGTGGTTCAGCGTCACGTAGGAGACCTGTGGGCCGACCGGCGTCGGCTGGTAGTCGGGCGGGTAGACGTAGTCCTGGTCGGCGATCTCGTGGAAGTTCCAGATCAGGTCGATGCCCCACGTCCGCACCCCGAACTGCAGGTAGTCGTGGATCATCGTGTTGTAGAAGCCACGGTTGATCCCGGAGCCCGCGATCTGCCACTCAAAGCTCGGGGTCGACGACCACTGCAGGTCGACGCCGAACGTCTCGTTGCCCCACACGAGGTACTTGTGGGCCATCGTGTTGTACATCGCGACGTGATCGGACTGGGTGATCGGCCGTGTGCCGCCGTGACCGGGCAGGCTCAGGACCCAGTCCCCATGGTCGCCCCACTGAAGGTCGACGCCGTAGGTCTGGTTGCCGTAGCCGAGCAGCTTGCGGTTGTACTGGTTGCGGATCCGGAAGGCCTGGTTGGAGATCCAGGTCGTGCGCGGGCGAAGCCCGGCGTCCAGGTTCTGCCAGCTCTGCTGGCCGCCCGGTACGGTGGCGCCGGCGCTCGCCGCGAGGACGAGAGCCAGCAGAGCGGTGGTCAGAGCGGTGATCGTGGTGCGGCGCATGACGTGTGTTCTCCCCGTGGTGGTGGACTTTGGAGAGCATCGACGCGCCGAGAAGCGGAGTCGCGCACAGCGGCGACGCAGCGAGTGTCACGCTCGCGACAGTTCAGACGAAGCGGATGTCGAACCGCACCCCGACCCTGGCCGAGCGCCGGCAGCCGCCGGTCGAGCCGAACCCGGTCGGGCGGTCGAACCCGCACCTGAAGCCGCCGGTCAGCTCGCCGGTCGCGCGTAGGTCGGTGGCGATCCACGCCGCCAGCACGCGGCGCACCTGCGCGCACGACGTCCCGGCGCCGCGGATGTCGCCCAGCCGCACGTCGCCGTGGTGGGGCGTGGTCGCCGCGAAGTCCGCGCAGTGCAGCGTCGTCTTGACGCCGCTTGGCCCGTGACCGCGCCCGGCGACGACGAGCACCAGCAGCCCGGCGATGATCGCCAGCGCCAGTGGTGGCACGTGGTGATGGTCGATGTTCAGGCCCCGCACGGCCTAGCTCGTCAACGCGTTGCCGGTTCGCGGTCGTGGCGGTGCGCGTCGATCGCCGACACCAGCGGTGCCCCGCAGACCGCGCAGTGGTAGTCGGTCTCCGGCCGCTTGACCGGCTCGCCGGATTCGCGGTGCAGGACGTCGGAGCTGATCGTGAGCCACGCCAGCACGCCGCCGGCGGCGGCCAGCGTGGCACTGACGAGCATCGCGACGTGGAACCCGTGGGTGATCGCCTTGGGCTGGTAGAGCTTGTCGCCGGTGATGCCGGCGACAACCGGCAGCACCGCGACGGCGAGCAGCCCGGCGACCCGCGACACGGCGTTGTTGATCCCCGACGCGATCCCCGAGTGGCGGTCGTCGGCCGCCGCCAGAACCGTCGCCGTGACGGGCGCGACGACCAGCGTCAGCCCGAGCCCGAACACGATCACCGCCGGCAGCACGCTCGTCATATACGCGTCGCCGGGCTCGATGCGCGACATCCACACCATCCCCAGCGCGATCACGAGCGGCCCGACGGTCAGTGGGACCCGTGGCCCGATGCGCTGGGCCAGCGCGCCGGAGCGCGCCGACAGCGCGAGCATCAGCAGCGTCACCGGCAGCAGCACCGCGCCCGACTCGATCGGCGTGTAGCCGAGCGCGATCTGGGTGAACGCGACGAGCAGGAAGAAGACGCCGCCCAGCGCCCCGTAGACGACGAACGTCACCGCGTTGGCGGCGCTGAACTGCCGTGAGGCGAAGATCGACAGCGGCATCATCGGGTTCGGCACGCGCGCCTCGGCGACCAGGAAGCCGATCAGCGACGCGACGCCGGCGACCGCCGCGACCGACACGCCCACCGTCAGGCCCGAGCCGCCCTCGATCAGCGCATAGGTCGTGCCGCCGAGGCCGACCGCGGCGAGCGTCGCGCCGAGGAAGTCCAGCCGGCCGTGTGCGTCGGGGTCGCGCGTCTCGGGCACGTGGCGGCTGGCGGCCAGCGCGACGAAGATCCCCAGCGGCAGGTTGATGACGAAGATCGCCCGCCACGACACGACGGCGACGAGCACGCCGCCGAGCAGCGGCCCGATCGCCGTCACGATCCCGCCCAGCCCCGACCACGCGCCGATCGCCGTCGAGCGGTCGACGGGCCGAAACGAGGCCTCGATCATCGCCAGGCTGCCCGGCGTCAGCAGCGCGCCGCCGACCCCCTGGAGCATCCGCGCGGCCACGAGCAGTCCGGCGGTCGGCGCGACCGCGCACAGCAGCGACGCGGCGGTGAACCAGACGACGCCGATCACGAACACCTTGCGCCGGCCGTAGCGGTCGCCGAGCGACCCGCCGAGCAGGATCAGCGACGCCAGCGTCAGCATGTAGCCGTTGAGCATCCATTGCAACGTCGCCGTGGATGCGCCGAGGTCGCGGCCGATCGTCGGCAGCGCGACGTTGACCACCGTGCCGTCGAGGAATGCCATCCCGGAGCCGAGGACCGCGATGGCCAGGACCCAGCGCCCGGCGGCGCTGCGGTACTCGAGGTTCACCCCGTCCATGCTAGAGACGGGTGGCCCTGTGGGCCGGAAACCGCTGGTCTAGTCGACGAGGGCCTGATGGACCATCTGGTGGAACTGCGAGCGCAGCGGCCAGGTGCTCGACGGCAGCAGCTGCGTGAAGAACATCGTCGTCATGTGCTCGCTCGGCGAGACCGAGAACGCCGTGCTGGCGGCGCCGCCCCAGCCGAACTCGCCGACCGTCGACGGGTAGTGGCCCGGCGTCGGGTCGAGGACGACCGAGAACCCGAGCCCGAACCCGACACCGGCGAACGACGTCTCGGCGAACAGCGGCCGGCCGAACGTCTCGAGATCGGCGTTTGAGGGCAGATGGTTGGTGGTCATCATCTGCAGCGTCCGCGGGCCCAACACCCGCACGCCGTCGAGCTCGCCGCCGTTGAGCAGCATCTGGGTGAAGCGGTGATAGTCGCCGGCCGTCGACACGAGGCCGCCGCCCCCGTTGAGGACTCGCGGCGGCTTGGTCGCCGCCAGACCCATCTCATCGTTGCGGCGCGCCTGGCGCGTCTGCGGCGCCGGCGTGTAGAGCGCCGCCAGACGGTCGAGATCGTCGGCAGGGGCCATGAACGCCGTGCGGCTCATGCCCAGCGGGCCGAACACGCGCTCGGCGAAGACGTTGTCCAGCGAGTCGCCGTGCAGCACCTCGCACACGCGCCCCAGGACATCGGTCGAGACCGAGTAGTTCCACTCGCTGCCGGGCTGGAACAGCAGCGGCAGGCCGGCGTAGATGTCGCACACGCCGGCCAGGTCCTCCTCCGGCGGCATGCCCCATTCGAAGCCGGCCTCGCGGTACAGCGTGTCGACCGGGTGGGCGTGGTGGAAGCCGTAGGTCAGGCCCGAGGTGTGGGTCAGCAGGTGCCACATCCGCATCGGTTCCATCATCGGCTCGGTGACCGGCCGCAGCGCCGAGCCGCCGGCCCAGACGCGGCAGTCCTTGAACGCCGGGATGTAGCGGTGCACCGGGTCGTTGAGCTCGAACGCGCCCTCCTCGTAGAGGGTCATCGCGGCGACCGAGGTGATCGGCTTGGTCATCGAGTAGATCCGCCACAGCGTGTCGGTCGCCACCGGCAGCCCGGCCTCGACGTCGCGGTGCCCGCCGACCCCGATGTGGGCGATCCGGCCCTCGCGCGCGACGACGGTCAGGAAGCCCGGCAGGCGGCCGTCGTCGACGTACTGCTGGAAGTGCGTCTCGATCCGCGCCAGGCGCCGCGCATCGAGCCCGACCTCGGCGGGGTCGACGTCGACCGCGAGCTCGGGGGCGCTTGTCCCAGTTGGCGCGGTATCGAGATCGGTCATGTACGGGATCAATAGCAGGACGCGCTCAGGCCGGGGCGGGTCGCTGAGGATCAGCTTCGGCGACCGCGTGTCGTTGGGGCCGACGTCGAACATGTCCGACAGCTGGATCGGTGAGTCGCTGTTTCGCTCACGTCGCTGGGTACGCTGCAAAGCGTGGACGAGCAGGACTTCGATCTCGACGCGGCCGGCCTGCGCGCCGACGGGCTCGACCTCGTCACCAGCGTCGAGGTGCTGGCGGCCAAGCTCGAGGACGCGCTGCCCGCGCAGACGACGGTCAAGCGACGCTCCAAGCGCCTGTTCGGCGGCGACAAGGTCGTGTCGGCGATCGAGGTGCGCCTCGGCGGCTGTCGCTGGGCGCTGAGCGTCGACGGCGAGCACGTCGACGCGACGCGCGAGCAGGAGGTCCGCGGCGTCGTCATCAAGCGCGAGCCGCTCGAGCTCGACGCATGGATCACCGGCATGGCGAACGAGCTGCGCGCCGAGGCGCAGACGAGCGAGCAGGCACGCAGCTCGCTGGGGAGGCTTCTGGGCGGATGACGCCGTTCGGGTTCGGACGAAAGCGCGACGGGCTCGACGACGAGACGCGGGCCGCGATCGAGCGCCGCCGCGAGGAGGATGTGACGCGGATCGAGCGCGGCGGGCTGCCGATCGCCGCTCACGAGCGGCTGACCGACCTCGCCCAGCGCGAGCGCTTCTTCACCAGCGGCCTGTCGGTCGCTGACTTCGCGCTGACCCGCCTCTACGACGTCCAGCCGGTCGCGCAGGTCATGGGCTCGAGCGTCTACCACGTCGGCTGGCAGCGCTACCAGTGGCAGAACACGTGGGGCCCGGGGGCGATCTACGAGCTCGACCAGCTCAGCTACGCCTGGAACGACGCCCGCGCGCGAGCCGTCAATCGCCTCGATCAGGAGGCCCGCCTGGCCGGGGCCGACGCGGTCGTCGACGTGACGTTCGAGAACCGTCGCCACGAGTTCCTCAGCGGTGAGATCGAGATCGTCGTCAACGGGACGGCGGTGCGGCTGCCGCCCGGAGTCGCGCCGCGGGCCGACGGCGCGCCGCGGCTGACCGACCTGTCGGCCTCCGACTTCACGCTTCTGCACCGCAGTGGCTACGACCCGGTCGGCATCGTCTGCTCGACCTCGGTCACCTACGTCGCCGCCAGCGCGCAGACCCATCGGCTGACGACCGGCTGGCAGCGCTCGATGCCCAACGTCGAGCTCTCCGACTTCAGCGCCGGCATCTACGCGGCGCGCGAGAACGCCCTGTCCCGCGCCCAGTACACGGCCCAGCAGCACGGCGCCGAGGGGATCGTCGGCGTCAGCCTCGACGTTGACGTCGGCGTGCGCGAGTTCGAGCGCAACGACGTCACCCACAAGGACCTGATCGTCACGGTCCACGTCATCGGCACCGGGATCGTCGCGCGCGGCGAGCACCAGCCGATGAACCCCGCAATCGTCCTTCGACAAGGAGCAGCGCCCCGATGACCGGCTACGACCCCACCTCGCTGGAAGGCGTCCCGACCGCGGGGCGCGAACGCCTCGAGCAGAACAAGCGCGGGCTGTTCACCTCCGACCTGTCGGTGGCGGAGTTCCTGCTCGTCAAGGAGGCCGGATTCGACCCGCTGGGCCTCGTCGTCGGGTCGTCGATCTTCCACATCGGCTACCAGCAGTCAAGCTGGAAGCAGAGCCAGGAGATGGACGTGCTCAGCCAGGCGATGTACCAGGCCCGCGAGCTGGCGATGACGCGCATGGAAGAGGAGGCCGACCAGCTCGGCGCCGACGGCGTCGTCGGCGTGCGGCTCGATGTCGGGCGCTACGAGTGGGGCGAGCACATGGCCGAGTTCATCGCGATCGGCACGGCGATCAAGCACCGCGATGGCGAGCTGCACCGCGCGCCCAACGGCCGTCCGTTCACGTCGGACCTCTCCGGCCAGGACTTCTGGACGCTGCTGCACTCCGGCCATCGCCCGGTCGGGATGGTGATGGGCTCGTGCGTCTACCACGTCGCCCACCGCGGGATGTTCCAGTCGATGAAGCAGGCCGGGCAGAACGTCGAGCTGCCGAACTTCACCCAGGCGCTGTACGACGCCCGCGAGCTCGCGATGGAGCGGATGCAGGCCGAGGCCGAGGCGCTCCAGGCCGAGGGCATCGTCGGCGTCATGCTCAAGGAGTCAAACCACGGCTGGGGTTCGCACGTGATCGAGTTCTTCGCCGTCGGCACCGCAATCGTGCCGATGGGCGAGGAGCATGTGATCCCGCAGCCGAGCATCGTGCTCGACCTCAGTCAGGGCACGTAGTTCAGCAGTCCGACGATGCTGCGGCCGGCGCGAGCGATCGCGGGGCGGTCGGCTCACTCCTCCGTGCCGGTGTCCTCGTAACGCGGATCGAGGATCGCGAACACGATGTGGTGGCGCGAGATCGCCATGAACGCGTGCTCGGTGCCGGGCCCGTCGTGGTCGATCAGCTCGACCGTCACGTCGGTGAGCGAGATGAAGTCGCGCTCGCCGGCGTTGAGGACGTCGGACACCCGGCTGCGGTAGCCGCCTGGGGCGAGCGTCATCGTGCCGGCGATCCGGTGGCGATTGGTCTCGATCAGAACCTGTTCGAAGCGGTGGCGCTGCACCGCGCTGACGTTAGCGGGTGGCGTCCGCAAACACCGGCGCGCGGACGCAATTCTCTGCGTCCCGGAGATTCAGCGTGTAGGCTGCGGCGCACCCCACGGAGCCTCGTGGCTCCGGATTACGGGCTCGTTTTTCCAGATTTTCGACCTTCGAAGAAGGGAACCAACGCGTGCGACGTAACACTGCTGGGCTCATCGCGGTCCTCGTCACCGGTGCACTGCTGGCTGCGGGGCCGGTCTTCGCCCAGTCGACGACGACGACGCCCGCCTCCACGACGACGACTTCGTCGACGACGGACTACGGCAACACCCAGACCGTGACCACGTCGACCCCGACCACGTCGGTTCCCAATAACACCACCACCGGCGTCGCGCCGACGAGCGGCGTGAGCGCCACTCCGGTCGCCTCGCCGCCGTCCACACTCGCCTTCACCGGCGCCAACGCGGTCTGGATCATCCTGCTCGGCTTCGGCCTCGTGGTCGTCGCGGCGACGCTGCTGGTGCTCGATCGTAGGAGTCGCAAGGGTCGGTGACGGGCGGACCGGGCGCCACGTGGTCGGTCGGCGCCGAGGCGTCGACCGACATCGCCACAGTCCGGCGCCGACTGCGTAACACGTCTGACGCGGCGGAGCGCCACCGCCTCGAGGACGAGCTTCAGCAGCTCGAGCGCAGCGTGCTCGACGGCGAGCTGTCGCGGCTGTCGCAGGCGCTCGAGCAGTCCGAGCGCCGCCGCCGGGTGGCCGAGCGCACGCTGGCGGCCGTCGCCACCGACGCGGCCGGCAAGGTTCTGGCCGCCCAAGCGCAGCGCGACCAGGCGATCCACCAGCGCGATGCGCTGCGCCGCCAGCTCGACACCCGGGCCGCGTCCGCCGACCCCGGCGTCCAGCGGATGCCGCGCGGGCGCGCGTGGCGGGCGCTGGTCGTCGTCGCGCTGCTGGTCGGGATCCTGGTCGTGATCGACGGCGTGATGACGATCGTCTGGCAGGAGCCGATCAGCGCGCTGTTCGCCACCCACCAGCAGCACGTGCTGCGCAAGCAGCTGACGGCGCTCGACAACCTGCCCGAGTTCCAGAACATCCCGCCGAGCAAGCCCTACGCGCGTTTTCTGGCGGCCCGCAAGCTGCTCAACGACACGGCGCTACGGGGGCACGCGTTGGCGTCGCTGTGGATCCCGTCGATCAAGGCCAGATACACCGTCATCGAGGGCACGTCGACCAACGACCTGACCAAGGGGCCGGGCCACTACGTCGGGACGATGCTGCCCGGGCTGCCGGGCTCGTTCGCCATCGCCGGCCACCGGACGACCTTCCTGGCGCCGTTTCGCAACCTCGACCAGCTGCACCACGGCTCGCGCGTGGTCATCGGGATGCCGTACGGGCGCTTCGAGTACCGCGTGACGAGCATGTACACGACGACACCCAACAACGTGACGTCGGTCGTGCACCGGCGCGGCCACGCGCTGCTCGTGCTGACGGCGTGCGATCCGCCGGGCAGCGCCGCCAAGCGGCTCGTCGTGACCGCGCGGCCGGTCCAGGCCTGAGCACCTGATCGCGTGTCGCGGCGACTGATCGTCGTACTGGGCGCGCTGTCGGCCTTCGGCCCGCTGTCGATCGACATGTACCTACCCGGGCTGCCGTCGATGGCCAGCGACCTGTCGGCGTCGGCCTCGGCCGCGCAGCTGACCGTGACCGCGTGCCTGATCGGCCTCAGCGTCGGCCAGCTGTTCGCCGGCCCGATCAGCGACGCTCGCGGGCGCCGCCCGGTGCTGCTGGCCGGGGTGACGGTCTTCGTTGCCGCCTCGCTGGCCTGTGCCGTGGCGCCGAACGTCTGGGTGCTGGTCGCTGTGCGCCTCGCGCAGGGGCTGGGCGGGGCGGTCGGGATCGTGCTGGCGCGGGCGATCGTCCGCGACCACTACGCCGGCGCCGCGCTCGCGCGCATGTACGCGATCCTGTTCGCGATCAACGCGCTGGCGCCGGTGCTGGCGCCGATCATCGGCGGCCAGCTGTTGCATGTCACCGACTGGCGAGGGGTGTTCGTCGCGCTATCTGCGGTCGGGGCACTGATGCTGCTGGCCAGCTGGCTGATCGTGACCGAGACGCTGCCGCCACAGCTGCGCCGCAGCGGCGGCGTCGCCGAGGCGCTGACCACGATGGGCGCCCTGTTGCGCGAACGGCGGTTCGTCGGCTGCGTGCTGTGCGCCGCGTTCGCGTTCGGCGCGATGTTCGCCTACATCGCCGGGTCGCCGTTCGTGCTCCAGGACATCCACGGCGTGTCGCCGCAGGGCTTCAGCCTGCTGTTCGCGCTCAACGCGGTCGGGATCCTGATCGCGACGCGGATCGGCGTGCACTTCGTCGCCGGCTTCGGGGCGACGCGCGTGCTGGCGGCAGGGATGCACGTGTGCCTGGCGGGCGCGCTGATCGTTCTCGTCGGGGTGCTCGGGGGGCTCGGGCTCGGGCTGTTGCTCGTCGGCCTGTTCGTCTGCGTGTCGAGCGTCGGGATCATCAACCCGAACGCCGCCGCGCTCGCGATGGCCGGGCACCCCTCGAGCGCGGGCAGCGCGTCGGCGCTGTTCGGGCTCGCGGGCTTCGGATTCGGGGCGCTCATCGCGCCGCTCGTCGGTATCGGCGGCGTCCATGACGCGACGCCGATGGCGGTCCTGATGGCCGCGAGCGCCGCGGCCGGCGTCGTTGTCCTCTGGGCGGTCGTATGGCGTTCGGGCCAGCGCGGCGAGCCTGGTGAGCTGCTGCTCGGCGAAACGCCGCCACCTGCCGCATAAGGGGCCAGACCCCTTTAGGTTCTTTAGATATCGCATGGGGGGATACACTCCCCGCCGGGCCAGAGCCGCTATCCGGCACGCCCGCGAAGGAGGTTTCGCGCGTGAGCGCTGCCAGCGCCAAGGTCTACAAGCCCTACGTCCCCGAAGTCCGAGACGCCGCGATCGCGGCGTTCGCCGAGCGCTACAACGGGCTGCGTTTTGCTCCCGTCGTCGTCATCATCGCGGCGTTCGAGGAGGAGGGTGGCCTCGGCGGGGTGCTCGAAGGGATCGCGCCAGAGGCGCACGGGCTGCGCATCGACACGCTGGTGATCGATGACGGCAGCTCCGACGCCACGGGCGACGTCGCCGAGGCCCACGGCGTCCACGTCGCCCGGCTGGAGCGCAACTGTGGCCACGGGGTCGCGCTGCGCCTCGGCTACCAGCTCGCCCGCGACAACGGCGCCCGATTCATCGTCACGCTCGACGGCGACGGCCAGTGGGATCCACGCGACGTCCCGATGATGATCGAGCCGCTGGTCAACGACGAGGCCGACTTCGTGCTCGGCTCCCGCGTGCTGGGCCGCAGCGACAACAAGGACGCGTTCCGCCAGCTCGGCGTTCACGTCTTCGCGGCGCTCGTGCGGATGCTGACCGGGACGAAGGTCACCGATACGTCGACCGGCCTACGCGCGATGCGCGCCGAGATCACCGCCACCGTCCGCCAGGAGCAGGTCCAGTACCAGACATCCGAGCTCCTGATCGGCGCGATCTACCAGGGCTACCGCATCACCGAGCGCCCGATCGTGCAGCACGAGCGCGTGGCCGGCGAGAGCAAGAAGGGCAACGACCTCCTGTACGGGCTGCGCTATGCCCGGGTGGTGGTGAGGACCTGGTGGCGCGAGCGGCGAACGGATCCGGTTCCGGCGCCCAGCGAGGCTTGAGCACGCTCGCGGGGGCCCGCGCGAGGCTCGCGCCCCACGCGCCGCTGCTGCGCGCGATCGGCGCCGTCGGCTCGATCGCGATCGTCGTCGTCGTGGTCGCCGACGCGGTGCGCCACGCGAGCTTCGGCGACCTCACATGGTGGCCGCTGGTGATCGCGCTGCCGGCCGCCGCTGCGTGGTGGCTGGGCCTGGCCCGCGGCTGGGCGGTGCTCGTCACCGGGCACCCGACCGCCCACGACGTCGCGACCTGGTGTCGCACGCAGACCCTGCGCTACCTGCCGGGTGGCTTCTGGGCGCCGGTGTCGCGCACGACGGTGCTCGAGGGCGGCTGGGTCGACCGCCTGTCGACCGTCGCAGCCGAGAACGTCATCGCGCTGTGCGCGGCGCTGACGATCGGCGGCGTCGCGCTGGCGATCGGCAGCTCCGCGTGGTGGCTGGCGCTGATCGCCGCGATCGCCGTGCCCGCCCTCGGCAGCCGCGCCCTCGCGCACCGCACCCGTCTGGCGCCCGACCGCACGCGCGCAGCGACGCTCAACTACGTCGTCAGCTTCCTGTTCTACGCCTACGCCGCGGTCCTCGTCCAGGGCGCGATCAGCGGCCCGCACCACCTCGTCGCCGTCGCCGGCGCCGCCTGCGTGGCGTGGGCGGTTGGACTCGTCGCGGTGTTCGCGCCCGGCGGCATCGGCGTGCGCGAGGCGATCTACACGGCGCTGCTGGCAGGGATGCTGCCGGCCGGGGAGCCGGCGGCCGGCGCGGTGACGATGCGCCTCGTGATGGTCTGTGCCGAGCTGCTGGTGCTGATGGCCGTCGGGCGCCCGAAGCGGGCGCGTACGCAGGACGGCGAGGCGGAGGCCCGGCCGCGCCCGCTCGCCGCGGAGTTCGCGTTCCTGCGCCGCCACGCGGTCTTCGGCGTCCTGTTGGGGGTCGGCATCGGCCTGCGCGTGATCGTGATGCTCGCCTACCAGCCAGCCCTGGTGTTCTGGGATTCGGCCGGCTACCTGACCCAGTCGGCCCACCTGACGCCGTACGCGCTGCGGCCGTTCGGCTACCCGCTGTTCCTCCACGTGCTGCCGGTCCACGACTGGCTGGGGATCGTGCCGCTGCTCCAGCACCTGATGGGCCTCGGGATGGGCGTGATGATCTACCTGCTGCTCCAACGCCTGACGATCCCGCGCTGGGCCGCCGCGCTCGCCGCCGCGCCGGTCCTGCTCGACGGCTTCCAACTCAACCTCGAGCAGTACGTGCTGTCGGAGACGTTGTTCAACTTCCTGCTGCTGTCGGCGTGCGTCGTGCTGCTGTGGCGGCGCAAACCGACCGTCTGGCACGCCGCCGCGGCCGGTCTCCTGCTGGCGATGGTCGCGCTGACCCGGGCCAACGGGCTGGCAGCGATCCCGCCCGCCGTGCTGACGCTGCTGTGTCTGCGGTGGGACTGGACGCGCGCCGGGGCGCGGCGCGCGGGGACGGTCGCGCAGCGGATCCTCGCCGCGCCGGCCCGCTGGCTGCGCAGCGCGCGCCCCGCGATCCCGACGCTCGCCGCGATGCTCGTCTTCGTGCTCGCGCCGCTCGGGGCCTACGCGATCTGGTTTCACCACGTCAACGGCCCGTCAAGCCCCTACGGCCTGACCGACTGGGGCGGGCGGTTCCTCTACGCGCGCGTCGCGCCGTTCGCCGACTGCACGAAGTTCACGCCACCCGCCAACGAACGTCACCTGTGCCCGATCGACCCGGTCGGCCACCGCCCGCGCGTCTACGGGTCAAGCGTCGAGTACTACATGTGGGGTCGCACCAACTCGCCGCTGTACACGCTGCCGGTCAGCGATGAGCAGCGCCGCGAGCTGGCCGGCGACTTCGCCAAGCGCGTCATCAGGGCCCAGCCGCTGACCTACGCCAAGACGGTTGCTCACGACTTCCTGCGTGCCTTCTACCCGGTGCCGGCGCGGCGCGACGGCGAGCTGCCGGTCTTCCGCTGGCAGTTCCAGACCTTCTTCCCGCTGTACTTCCAAAACGAGTACGGCTACTACGTCTCGAGCTTCCACGAGGCGCCGCACCTCAACAAGGGCCTCGCGCGGTTCCTCAAGGACTACCGCTCACTCGTCTACACCTCGGGCATCGTGCTGGCGGTCGGGCTGCTGGCCGGGCTGCTCGCCGCGCTCGGCCTCGGCCGCGCCCGGCGATCCGGGCTGCGCAGCGCGTCGCTCCTGTTCAGCGCGATGGCGCTGTGCGTCTTCGGCTCGACGGTGCTCGCCAACCAGTTCAGCTACCGCTACTACGTGACGCTGCTGACGCTGCTGCCGCCCGCCGCGGCGATCGGGCTGACGGCACTTGTGCGCCGCCCGCAGCCGGTTGGTGAGCTCGCGGAGAACCCCCGGCCACGCTCGCGAGACCCGATTCCGGTGCGCCTGGCGCCGCAATCCAACGACCCCACGAGTATCCCGCAGGCCAACCCAGGGTAGGTTTACGGACATGTCCTTGCGGCAGCGACCCTCAATCTGGAGCTCTCGGTGAAGGTTCTCGTCCTCGGAGGCGACGGATTCTGCGGCTGGCCGACCTCGTTGCACCTCTCGCGACGCGGCCATGACGTGACGATCGTCGACAACTTCGCACGGCGCAATGCCGACATCGAGCTCGACGCCCACTCCCTCACACCGATCGCCCCCCTGCCCACGCGCCTGGCTGCGTGGGAGGAGCTCACGGGCCACAAGATCGGCTTCCAGAACCTCGACGTTGCCGAGGACTTCCGCGAGCTCGTCGACCTGCTGATCGCGCTGCAGCCCGACGCCGTCGTGCACTTCGCCGAGCAGCGCGCCGCGCCCTACTCGATGAAGAGCGCCCGGCACAAGCGCTACACGGTCAACAACAACATCAACGCGACGCACAATCTGCTCGCCGCGATCGTCGAGTCCGAGGTCGATGCGCACGTCGTGCACCTCGGGACGATGGGCGTCTACGGCTACGGGACCGCCGGGGTCACGATCCCCGAGGGCTACCTGCGCGTCCGCATGGAGGGCGCCGACGGCGTCGACGTCGAGCAGGAGATCCTCTACCCGGCCAACCCGGGCTCGGTCTACCACATGACCAAGACCCAGGACCAGCTGATGTTCGCGTTCTACAACAAGAACGACGAGGTCCGGGTGACCGACCTGCACCAGGGGATCGTGTGGGGGACCCAGACGGCCGAGACGGAGCTCGACGAGCGCCTGATCAACCGGTTCGACTACGACGGCGACTACGGCACCGTGCTCAACCGCTTCCTCATGCAGGCGGCGATCGGCTACCCGCTGACCGTGCACGGCACCGGCGGCCAGACGCGCGCGTTCATCAACATCCAGGACACCGTCCGGTGCATCGAGCTCGCCGTTGCCCATCCGCCCGCCACGGGCGACCGCGTCCGCATCTTCAACCAGATGACCGAGACACACCGGCTGATCGAGCTCGCGCAGATCGTGTCGCGCCTCACCGGGGCCGAGATCGACTTCGTGCCCAACCCGCGCAAGGAGACGGCGGAGAACGACCTCAGCGTCGACAACCGCCAGTTGCTCGACCTCGGCCTCGACCCGATCACACTCGAAGAGGGCCTGATGCGCGAGGTGTCCGAGATCGCCGAGCGCTACGCCGCTCGGTGCGACCCGGACAAGATCCCGTGTCGCTCACGCTGGACGAAGGACCGCCCGGCGGGCGCCGGCCCGGCGGCCGCCGCGAGCGCCAACGGGGCGGCGCACAAGAACGGCAACGGCAACGGCGTCGTCAGCCCGTCGGTGCTCGGCGACGAAGCTGATCCCGTCGTCGCCTGACCACGGACCAATGGGTCGGACCAGCGCATTCAGCTTGCGTTGAGGTTCATGCGCTGTCATATCTGCCATGTCCACCGCGACCGGGACGGTTTCCTCAGCTACAGCGCGCCATGACGCGCTGCCCGCGCTCGACCAGAGCGTGCGACGTCAGGTCGTGGGACCCGAGGATCCGCCGCCCGGGCGCTACCTCGTCGTCCAGCAGGGCGACGACGAGCGCCTGGTCCGCCTCGAGGCCGAGGTCACGCGCATTGGCCGTGGCTTCTCCGCCGATCTGCGCCTCGATGACATGACGGTCTCGCGCCGTCACGCGATCGTGGCGGCGCTCGGTGGAGGGCGGGTTCGGATCCTGGACGATCGCAGCGTCAACGGGACGTTTGTCAACGGACGTCCCGTCGCCGAGGCCGAGCTGGCCGACGGCGACGTGATCACGCTCGGGTCGGTCATCTTGGGCTACCGCGAGGTCGCCGCCTAGCCCCAGCGACCGCGCCGTCCCCCCGAACCGCAGCAGATCGGCGCCCTGCGCCGGTATCGTCCGCTGCCCATGTTGCGACGCCTGATCATGGTAGGGGTGGTCCTGGCGCTTGCTGCGGTGCCGGTGGTCGCCGGTGCCCAGACGAGCGTGGGCGGAAACGTCCCCAGTTTCGTCCAGGTCTCGGTGCTCCAGCCCAACGGGTTCGGGTCGTTTCCCAAGGGCCCGGCGACACACACCTACTCGCTCAGCGTCGCGACCCAGATCACGGCCACCGACTACCCGCTGACGATGTCGATCTCCGACGGCGATGACTCGTCGGGCGCCCGTCACGGTCGTCTGATCAGCGGCACGTCGGCATTGCCGACGCCGCTCCAGGTCGACACCGGGGGCTCGGCCTGGCACGGCCTCGATGCGCCGGCCGACCAGCCGCTGGCCCACTGGAACCAGCCGGTCACGCACGCCGCGACGACGATCCGCCTGCGCCAGCAGGTCGGCGGCTCCAGTCCGCGCACCGGGTACCACAAGCTGCTGCTGCTCACCGTCTCGGCGCAGTCGCCCTAGCCGCCGATGAGCCGCCGCCCCCGTACCCACCTCCCCGGCCCCGCGCTGACGGCGCTGCTCGCCGCGCTGGCGCTCGGCGTGACGGTCGCCCACGCCGCACCGGCCGGCGGCGGCCTGTCGCTGCAACCGGCGATCGTCGAGCACACGGCGGCCCCCGGCGTCGTCGGCTCGATCGTGCTCGCCAACACGACGGCCAGCGCGCAGAAGATCACCGTCACGCCGCGGCCGTGGGTCGCGACCTCGGGCGGCGTCGTCAGCCCCGACCCGCACAAGGACCTGGCCGCGCTCGTCAAGGTCAGCAAGCCGTCGTTCACGCTGACGGCCGGCGCGAGCCAGAGCGTCGACGTGACGCTGAAGAAGCTGCCGCCCGGCGGTTCGCTGTTCGGCGCCGTCGTCGCCGTCGGCATCCCGGTCGACGCCGCCAAGCGCCCCGGCATCACCATCGGCTACCGGCTCGTCAGCCGCCTGCGCCTGGATCCGCCGACCGACTCACGCAAGCTCAAGGTGACGGTCGGCGCGCCGCGCGTCGCGGGCGCGAACATCGTGCTGCCGGTGCGCAACATCGGCAACACGATCGAGCCGATCGGCGGCAGCGCGTCGGTCATCGGTCCGCCGGGCACGCGCAACGTCTTCATCGCCGACCAGCGGATCCTGCCGGGCACGACGGCGGCGCTGGTCGTCGGCCCGACCAAGGGCCTGCGCCACGGGCGCTACACGCTCAGCTTCTCGCTGATCGAGACGACGACCCGCGTCGCGAACGGCAAGAAGCCGCTCAGGCTGTAGCGGGCTCCTCCGCCTCGCGGAAGTAGAGGTGCACGAGTCCGGCGAGCCCGCCGCCGAGCAGCGGCCCGACGATGTAGACCCACAGATCGGTGAACGAGCCGGCGATGATCGCCGGGCACAGCGACCGCGCCGGGTTGAACGAGCCGCCGGACAGGGGCCCGCAGACCGTCGCCGCGGTGAAGATGAACAGGCCGATGGCCATCGGCGCGAACACGCCGTTCCACGGTGCGCGTGGGTCGGTCGCGACCGTCGCGACGACGAGCACGAACAGGAACGTGAACACCGCCTCGAACACGAGCGCCTTGCCGTCGGTGATGCCGTGGCCGGGGTGGGTCAGCGTCGCGCTGACAATCAGCTTGGAGAACATCACGCGGATCAGCAGCGCCGCGAGCAGGCCGCCGACGACCTGCGCGCCCCAGTACGGAGCGACCTCGCCGAGTGGGAAGCGCCGCGCGGCGCCGAGCCCCAGCGTGACCGCCGGGTTGTAGTGGCCGCCGGACAGGTGGCCGAAGGCGAAGATCATCATGGCCAGGCCGAGGCCGAAGCCGAAGGCGATGCCCAGCGATTGGATCGACAGGATCCCCTGGGTGCTGAATGCGGCGATGCCGCAGAACCCGGTGAAGAAGAAGCCGAAGGTCCCGATGACCTCAGCTGCGAGGCGCTTGGTGAGCGGCACAGACACGTTGACCTCCGATTGGGCAGGGACCGCGAACGCCCGGCAGCGTACCGCGGGCACCCGTCGTAGCCCGGGCCGGGCGCTACCAGCCGATCCAGCCCGGGCCGAGGTCGACCGGAAGCTGGTCGGTGTCCAGCGGTAGGCGGTACTTGTCCGGATTGGCATGGTCGTAGGGGATCGTCGGGAAGTTGACGACCCTCACGTCGCGGTCGCCGACGTTGCGCTCGGCATGCCAGACGCCCCGCGGGATCGTGACCAGCCGTCGGTGCAGGTCCGACAGGAAGAGCCGCGACTCCTGCTGCGCGGTCGGCGAGTCGTCGCGACCGTCGAACAGGGCCAGCTCGAGCTCGCCGTCCAGGAACGCGTAGCGGTCCTCGTGCTCGCGGTGCATGCCCCAGCCCTTGGCCTGGCCGGGCCGGATCGTGAACATGTAGGCGAACACCATCGGGTCGGGATTGGCGCCCCAGCGCGGGTCATAGAGCTCGCAGACGGTGCCGCGCTCGTCAACATGGGTGACGAGGTCGTACACGACGACGCCGTCGATCATGGCGTCGGTCGGCCGGCCGTCCGGCGTCACGGTCTGGCGGTCACGCTGGGGCTCGGCCACGGGTGCGATGCTACCTGGCGATGTCGGTGAGCTTCACCGTGGCGATCCCCACCCACGACCGCCGCGAGACGGTCCTGCTGGCGCTGCGCAGCGTGCTCGCCCAGACCCACTGCCCCGCGCAGATCATCGTGCTGTGCGACGGCTGCACGGACGGCACGCCGGCGGCCGCCGCGGCGCTTGACCCTGCGATCGAGGTGCTTGACCTGCCCAAGGAGCGCGGCTACGCCTACGAGCACCGCAACCGGTCGCTGGAGCGCGCGCGCAGCGACGCGATCGTCTGGCTGGGCGATGACGACCTGATGTTGCCCGACCATCTCGAGTCGATCGCTGCGCGCTGGGGCGACGGCGTCGACCTCGTTCAGACCTACGCCGTGCGCGTCGATCCCGATGATGCGATGACATGGATGGGCGGCGACTGGAGCGTCCCCGGCTATCGCCGGCTGATGCTCGAGCTGGCCAACACGACACCGATGGGCGCCGTCTGTGTGCGCGTCGAGGCGGCGCGCGCGGCGGGCGGCTGGAACGGCGACCTGCCGCGCGTGGGGGATTGGGACCTGTGGCAGCGCGTCGTGCGCGCCGGCGGTGCGACGGCGAGCACCGAGACCGCGACGCTGCTGCACTTCCGCGCGTCGTTTCGGGTGCAGGCGTGGCCGGACCGGGTGGTCCAGAACACGCGCTGGCTACAGGAGATCTCGGACCCGTCGGCCCTGGCGCAGCTGCGGCGTGGCCTGCCGGCGCTGCGCAGTGAGCGCGAGGCGCAGATGGAGCGCGAGATCATGGGCATCCGCGCTCAGCGCGACGCCCTGATCACCCACAACGGGCTGTTGCGCGACGCCGTGACGCGCTGATCAGAGCTTGAGCGTGCGGCGCGCCGCGAACAGGGCGATCGCAGTCGCGACGAGCAACAGCAGGAACAGCCCGAAGCTCGCGGTGCCGAGGACCATCAGCACGAACACGACGACCGTGGCGACGCTGAGGCCGCCGGTGGTGAGGATCAGCGCGTAGGCGCGGGACTCGCGCTGACGGCGGGTGATGTTGGCCATCCTGTGACTATGACACGTCGAGCTGAGGGCGTCCTAGGAAAACGCCCGCTGCTCCCACCACGGGTAGAAGTCCGGCATGTCGGCGCTGACGTGCAGCGGGAAGTTCGCTTCGCGCTTCTCCAGGAACGACGTCACGCCCTCGGCCGCATCGGCCGACTGTCCGCGTGACGCGATCGCGCGCGAGTCGATCTTGTGGGCCTCCATCGGGTCGTCGGCGCCCAGCATCCGCCACATCATCTGGCGACACAGCGCGACGGACACCGCCGACGTGTTGTCGGCGATCTCCGCCGCCAGCGCGTAGGCGGCCGGCAGCAGCTCGTCGCCCGGATGCACGCTGCGCACGAGCCCGCCCTCGAGCGCCTCGGCGGCGTCGAAGACGCGGCCGGTGGCCGTCCACTCCATCGCCCGGCTGATGCCGACCGCGCGCGGCAGGAACCAGCTCGACGCCGCCTCCATGACGATCCCGCGGCGGGCGAAGACGAGCCCGAAGCGCGCGGTGTCCGAGCACAGGCGGATGTCCATCGGCAGCGTCATCGTCACGCCGACGCCGACCGCGGGGCCGTTGACGGCGGCGATCACCGGCTTGAGCGACTCGAAGATCCGCAGCGCGACGAGCCCGCCGCCGTCGCGGGTCACGCCCGGGATGTCGGTCTTGGTCATCTCGGCGCCGTCGCGCCCGGTCTGGGCATCGCGGTTGAACGTGTCGGCACCGGCGCCGAGGTCGGCTCCGGCGCAGAACCCGCGGCCGCGGCCGGTCACCACGACCGCGCGCACGTCGTCGTCGGCATCGGTGCGGTCAAACGCCTCGATCAGCTCGCGCATCATCGTCGGGGTGAACGCGTTGAGCCGGTCGGGCCGGTCCAGGGTGATCGTGGCCACGCGATCGGCGACGGCGTACGCGATGTGCTCGAAATCGGTCATGGCGCCATTCTCCCATCGCCCGGTCTGTGGTCGCGCGCGCTACGGTGGTGGCCGGGAGTTGGCGACTGATACGCCATCTGTGGACGGGACCGATTGCAGGGTGCGTAGCCGTCGCGGCGGTCGGCATCATGCGGGGCCTTCCCGTCTGGGCTCAAGCAACGCCCCAACCTGCGCAGGGGTTTCGTCGACCGTCGCGAGGTTGTCAGCGCTTGTGGCGCTTGGGTGCCGGTCGCGGCTTGAGCGTCGGCGTCCCGTGGAACGTCCCCGTCAGGCGGCCGACCTCGGTGGAGGTCAACGTCGCCGCCGTCTTGACCTTGTGGTGGGCCCGCAGCGCATTGCGCGCGGTGCTGGTCAGGCGCAGGGCGACGGCCTTGCCCTGACCGGGCTTCAGCGAGAACGTCGCCGACGCGACCTTCACGGGCTTCGGCTTGGCCTTGGTCTTGGACCTGCCCGTGTGCGTCCGCAGGCTCGTCGACAGCGCGGTCAGGGCGATCGTGCCGCGACAGCCGCTCGCCACCGCCGGGCACGCGAACTTCCACGAGAAGCGCCCGCGGCTGTCCACGGTCGTCGGCGAGCCGGTGAGGCGGGCGCCGTTGAACGCCGGCGGCGGGGCCTTGGTGATGATCGGCCCGATCTGCGGTGGCGGCGCCTGCGTGACGGTGACCGTGGTGCTGGCCGTCGCGGTGACAGCCCCCGAATCGGTGACGACGACCGTCGCGGTGTGTGTCCCGGCGGTGGCGAACCGGTGGCTGACCGTGACCCCGCTCGCGGTGCCGCCGTCGTCGAACGCCCAGGCGTAGGTGAGCGGGTCGTTGAGCGTCGAGTCGCACGACGCCGAGGCATCGAAGCCGATCGCGTCGGCCGTCGTCGTCGGCCCGGCGAGCACGGTCGCGGCAGCGGTCGGGCTGTGATGAGCGACCTCGTAGGCGCCCATGTCGGGGATCCGCGTCAGGCAGCCGCCGGCGGCGGCGACAGCGCGTGAGCGCCCATCGAGGTCGGTCAGCGATTCGCCGGCGGCCAGCAGGGGGTTGGCCCCGTCGATCACCGGCGACGCCGGCTGGAGATGGAAGTCGGTTGCGCTGACGAACTGCGGGTCGACGTTGACGTTGTGGGTGCCGTCGGTCAGCGTGCCGGTGCCGCTGTGGGTCGACGAGCTCTTGGCGTAGTCGGAGTAGTCGATCGCGACGCTCTCCGTCCCGCCGCCTTCGGCGTCGAGTGGCGTGCCGCCGCGCAGGATCGACGAGTCGAGCTGCACGGTCGCGGTCGAGCCCGCAACCGCCGCGGCCTCGACGCCTTTCGTGCCGTCGGGCACGATGATGGTCAGGTGTCGCCCGACGACGGCGATCGACTTCGCCGAGAAGTTGTTGGTGGCGAATATGGCCTGCAGGCCCGGCATCGCCCGCAGCACCGAGTCGTCGATCGTCATCGTCGACGAGTGCGTCGAGTTGGTCCCGACGATGATCCCCTCCGTCGCCGTCAGATCGAGGCGGTGGATCGTCGAACTGCCACCGCTCTGGGTGATCCCGAGCGACGTGTTGATCGTGAGGTCAGCGAGCGTCGCCGTCGCGTTGATCAGGTCCACACCATCCGAGCCGGTCGCGAGGTTGGCCCGCACGCTGCTGGCCGTCATCGTCAGGGTGCCGCCGTTCTCGCCGACGCCCGTGACCTCGGTGCCGCCGTTGATCGCGACGTCGTTGACGACGTCGGCCGGTCCGTCGAGTGAGATCGCGGACATCGGGGTGTTGGCCCCGTCGCTGAACGGGTTGGCGGTCAGGTGCTGGATCGTCACCGACGCGCCGCCGGTCGCGGCGAGGACCGGCTGATGGTCGGCCATCGTGTGCAGCGTCGTCGCGGTGCGCCCGCCGCCGTCGAT
Source organism: uncultured Actinomycetes bacterium (assembly GCA_963766605.1). Classification (GTDB taxonomy): domain Bacteria; phylum Actinomycetota; class Thermoleophilia; order Solirubrobacterales; family Solirubrobacteraceae; genus AC-49. The sequence continues at coordinate 294,232 of CAVYAT010000001.1, read as the reverse complement.
CTCGACGCTGTTGGAGCCGGTGGCGTTGTAGGTGTAGCCGGGGCTCGTGTACGTCGTCGCCCCGAGGACGACCGTGTCGGGTCCGGGGCTGGCCTGCGCGTTGTTGAGGGCGATCTGCGGCGTGGTGACGCCGTTGTTGTCGCACCCGGTGGCCGGGATCACGCAGTAGCTCGCTGCCTGGGCGCCGCCCGCGTTGGCAAGCGCTGCGACGACCGCGCAGCACAGTATTTGCAGTCCGTTGCGCACCCCGCGAAAGAGAGTATCGGCGCAAGGGGCGAACGGCTACTAGATCCCCAGCCGCTGGGCGAGCTGCTCGCGGTGGTAGGCGGCGTCGCCGAACAGCAGCTCCGACGACTTGGCCCGCTTGAAGTACAGGTGGGCGTGGTGCTCCCACGTGAAGCCCATGCCGCCGTGGATCTGGATGTTCTCCAGCGCGGCGTGGACGAACGCCTCGGAGCAGTACGCCTTGGCGAGGCTGGCGACCGCGGGCAGCTCGGCGTCGCCCGCGGCCGCCGCCCAGCCGGCGTAGTAGGCCGCCGAGCGCGCCGACTCGACGTCGACGAGCACGTCGGCGCACTTGTGCTTGATCGCCTGGAAGCTGCCGATCGGGCGGCCGAACTGGATCCGCTCCTTGGCGTAGTCGACGGCGTTGTCGAGGCAGCGCTGTGCGCCGCCGACCTGCTCGGCGGCCAGCGCGACGGCCGCAAGGTCCAGCGTGCGGGCGATCCCGACCGCGGCGCCACCCTCACCGCCGACCAGCGTCGCCGGGGTCTCGTCGAGCTCGAGCCGGGCCTGCTTGCGGGTCTGGTCGATCGTGTTGAGCAGCGCGCGCGTCAGGCCGGCGGCGTCGGGGCGCACGGCGAACAGACTCACCCCGCCCGGCGCGCGCGCGACGACGAGCAGCAGCCCGGCGGTCATGCCGTCGATGACGTAGCTCTTGTGGCCGGTCAGCGACCACGCGTCGCCGTCCTCGTCGGCCGTCGCGGTGACGGCGTCGACCTCCCACTGGCCGGAGTCCTCGGCGAGCGCGAGTGTGGCGATCGTCTCGCCGCGGGCGATGGCGGGCAGCAGCCGCGCCTGGGCGTCCTCGTCGCCGCACGACAGCACTGCGTTGGCGCCGAGCACGACGGTGGCGAAGTACGGCGCGCACAGCAGCGCCGCGCCCATCTCCTCCATCACCGCCGTCAGCTCCACGTAGCCGAATCCCGACCCGCCGAAACGCTCGGGAACGATCAGCCCCTGGAGGCCGAGCTGGTCGGACATCTGGCGCCAGACCGCCGCGTCGTAGCCGCTGTCGGTCTCCATCAGCCGCCGGACCTCGGTCTCGGGCGACTTGTCGGCCAGGAAGCGCCGCACCGCGCCGCGGAACTCCTCCTGCTCCTCGCTGAAGACGCCGAACGTCACGACGCGCCGTGGCGCTCGCGGATCTGGCGGCGCAGGACCTTGCCGGTGGCCGAGCGTGGCACGTCGCCGATCTCGATCACGCGCGGGCGCTTGGCCGAGCCGAGGTTCGCCTTGCAGTGGGCGTGCAGCGACTCGATCAGCTCGTCGGCGTCGACGTCGGGGTCGCGCGGCTCGACGACGGCGAGGACGACCTGGCCGAGGTCGTCGTGCGGGATGCCGACCGCGCCCGCATCGGCCACCGCCGGGTGTTCGAGCAGCATCGCCTCGATCTCGGCCGGGTAGACGTTGACGCCGCCGGAGATGACGAGGTCGGTGCGGCGGTCCAGCAGCCACAGGTAGCCGTTCTCGTCGAGGTAGCCGTAGTCGCCGACGGTCACGAACTCGCCGCCGTCGGCCTGCCCGGCCGCGGTCTTCTGCGGATCGTTGTGGTAGATGAACGGGCGCAGGTTGCGCATGTAGATCATCCCCGCCTCGCCGGCCGCGAGGTCGTGGCCGTCGTCGGACAGGATCCGGATCGCGGCCTCGCCCCACGGGCGCCCGACGCTGCCGGGGTGCTCGAGCCAGTCGTCGGGCAGGATGCTCGTTCCGCCCGCCTCGGTCGAGGCGTAGTACTCGTAGACGATCGGGCCGAGCCACTGGATCGTGCGCCGCTTGACGTCGACCGGGCACGGCGCCGCGCCGTGGATGATCCAGCGCAGCGAGCTGAGGTCCATCGCGCGGGTGATCGCCTCATCGAGGTCGAGCCAGCGCTTCATCATCGTCGGCACGACGTGCATCCACGTGACGCGCTCGCGCTCCACCAGCTCGAGCGACTTCATCGCGTCGAAGCGCGACATGATCACGCAGGTGTGCCCGAGGTGCAGCGCCAGCGTCGTGTAGGCGATCGGCGCCGCGTGGTACATCGGCGAGGTGACGAGGCTGACGCCGTTGCCGACCTCGGCCAGCGGATCGATCCCCCAGCGCGTGAGGTTGCCGGCGATCCGCATCGCCGCCATCTCCGGTTCGACATCGCGGCGGTCGGGCCTGACGCCCTTGGGCCGCCCGGACGTGCCCGACGTGTAGAGCATCGACGTTCCCGTGCGGCGATCGCTCGGCAGCTCGGTCGAGTGGCCGGCGATCAGCTCGTCGAGCGTCGTCATGCCCAGGCCGCGGTCGAGCGAGATCACGTGGTCGTCGTCGAGACCGCTGGCGCGCGCGGCCGGCGCGGCGAAGGACGCCGTGGTCGCGTCGACGAGCACCACGTCCGAGCCGCTGTCGCGCACGATGTACGCGACCTCGGCTTCGGTCAGGTGGCTGGAGATCGGCGTGTAGCGCACACCGATCTGCCCGCAGGCCAGGACCCACGTCATGAAGTCCCCGCGGTTGGACGTGACCGCGGCGATCTGCGCGTCGTCGCCGGGGGCCAGCTCGCGCAGCGCGTGGCTGAGCTGGTTGACGCGGTCGCGAAGGGCGCCGAACGTCATCTGCGAGCCGTCGTGGTCGACGATCGCGACGCGCTCGGGGTCCGTCAGGGCGAAGTTCCAGAAGCCCGGGATCGGGATCAGGAGCGGGTCGGCGGCGGGCGTGCTCGTCATGCGTTACGCCTCGTCTCGTTGAACGGCATGTTGCGGTCCGGCGTGGCCTCGCGCGGCAGGCCGAGGATCCGCTCGCCGAGGATGTTCTTCTGGATCTCGTCGGTGCCGCCGGCGATCGACACCGCCGGAACCGACAGCAACACCTCGGCGATCAGGCCGTCGAACGGGGCGCCCTCGCCGCGGACCATGCCGCTGGCGCCGGCGATCCGCGAGTGCACGCGGGCGGATTCCTGGGCGATCCGGCTCGCCGCGAGCTTGCCGATCGAACCCTCGGCGCCGGGCGGCTGCCCGCTGGCGCGCCGCGCGCGGGCGCGGTCCGAGGTCCAGCCGCTGACCCGCTGCAACGCGATCAGCCGCGCGATCGCCTGGCGGATGACCGGGTCGCCGGTGACGCCGGCGGCGCGGGCGTGAGGGAGGACGAGGTCGGGGCGCCCGGCGCGCTGCGGGTACCAGCCGTAGACGGCGAAGTACTCCTGGGCCTCGTGGCGCGCCTCGTCGAGCGCGCGGCCGGGGGCGTCGGAGTAGTTGGGGGGGCGCTGGCGGCCGAGGCGGCGTTCGTGGGCGAGCGTCGCCAGCGCCGCGGCCCAGCCGCCGCCGACCTCGCCGATGACGTTCTCGTGCGGGACGCGCGCGTCGCTGAGGAAGACCTCGTTGAACGACTGGTGCCAGTTCATCTGGCGCAGCGGCCGTACGACGATCCCCGCCTGCTTCATCGGCAGCGCGAAGTAGGTGATCCCGCCGTGCTTGGGCTTGGACGGGTCGGTGCGGGCGAGCAGCATCCCGAGGTCGGCGTGGTGGGCGCTCGTGGTCCACACCTTCTGGCCGTTGATCACCCACTCGTCGCCGTCGCGCACGGCGCTGGTCTGGAGGCCCGCGAGGTCCGAGCCGGCGCCAGGCTCGGAGAACAGCTGGCACCACGTCTCCTCGCCGGTCAGGATCGGCTCGAGGAAGCGCTCGCGGACGCTGTCGGGTCCCTGCTCGAGGATCGTGGGCCCGGCGAGGCTCATCGCGCCGCCGACCGGCACGCCGACCGCGCCGCGATCGACCAGCTCGTCGTTGACGACGCCGTCGGCCCACGGCGGGAGCCCGCGGCCGTGCCACTGCGTCGGCCACGACGGGGCCGACCAGCCGGCTTCCAGCAGCTTGCGGCGCCACTGCACCAGCGCCAGCTCAGCGTCCCAATTCGCCTCGATCCACGCGCCGACCTCGGCGCGCAGCTGCTCGGCGGTCGGCACGGCGACGTCGGCCATCGCCTCAGCGTCCCTGGAAGGTGGCCGGCCGCCGTTCGCTCACCGCCGCAAGCCCTTCCTTCCAGTCCTCGGTCTTCTGGAGGCGCTCCTGCTCGGCACGCTCGCGCGCGGTGGCGGTGCGGATCTGCTCGGCCAGGCCGGCGCCACGCATCGTCTCGCGGATCGACCGTACGGCCAGCGGGGCGGAGGCGGCGATCTGCGCAGCGAGCTCGTGGGCGCTTTCGCGAACGTCGTCCGCGGCGACGAGCCGGTCGCACAGGCCGATCTCCAGTGCCTCCTCACCGCCGATGCGCCGGCCGGTGTAGAGCAGGTCGAGCGCCTTCTGCATGCCGACCGCGGCCGGCAGCGTGACGGTCAGCCCGAAGCCGTGATGGAACCCCAGGAGCGCGAAGTTCGACGCGAACCGCGACTCGGGCGATGCGACGCGGAAGTCGGCCGCGAGCGCGAGGCCCAGCCCGCCACCGATCGCGGCGCCGTTGACCGCGGCGACGATCGGCAACGGCTGCTCGAACATCCGGATCGCCTCCTCGTAGAGGTGACGCCCGGCGCGGGCCAGCGGGTCGTCGCCGCCGAAGTTCGCGCCGGCGCAGAAGTGACGGCCGTTGCTGGTCAGGACGACCGCGCGGCAATCGTCGCTCGCCGCGAGCTCGTCGAGTGCGTCGGAGATCAGGCCGATCAGCGTGACGTCGAAGAAGTTGTTGGGCGGCCGGTTGATCTCCAGCGTGGCAACGTGATCGTCGCCCACCGTCGTCAGCAGCTCCGCTTCCTGGGTCGCGTCCATGGACGCCATCGTATTGAGCGGGGCGTTAGCGCTGAGTGGTCGTCGGCGCGCGGTCGGCCGCGCTCGGACAGCCCGGCGCGCCATCGGCCGTCAGGACCGCGTCGCGGATCGCCGCCGACGTGGCTTCCGCGGCCTGCGTTGAGACGACCAGCGGGTCGGCGTCGACCGCCCCGGAGGCGAGCACGAACGTCGCGTCGCCGTCGAAGGCGGTCGCGGCGGGCGACACGGCGCGTGCGACGCCGGCCGTCATCGCGCGTGCGACGATCCACGCCTGGGTCTTGGTCAGACGCGCGTCGGTGCATAGGCAGACGAGCGTCGTGTTGGCCCGCGCGGCGGCGATCGGCGGCTGCTCGCCGGCGGCGATCAGATCGACGGCTCGCTCGTAACGCCCGTCGCGCCACGCACCGGCGATCACCTGGCCGTCGTCGCCGATCACATCGCCGACCGGGTTGACGGCGGCGATCGCCACGAGTGTCGCGTCGCCGGCCCGGACCGACGCGGCACCGAGGCCGCCCTTCGTCCAGTGCTCGGGCCCGAGCAGCTTGCCGGCCGTGGCACCGGTACCCGCGCCGACGCTGCCGCGCTGTACGTGCGGTTGAGCGGCGTCGCACGCAATCCGCCCGGCGGCGGCGCCGGGGCGCGCACGTGGCGAGCCGAGCATCAGGTCGAAGACCACGGCAGCCGATACCAGCGCCACCGGGCCGCCGGGGGTCGGATGCCCACGCCCCGCGTCGGCCAGCCACTCCATGACCCCGTCGGCCGCGGCGAGCCCGAACGCCGAGCCGCCGGTGAGCAGCACCGCATCGGGGCCGTTGGTCGACGTCGCGGGCGACAGGAGGTCGCTCTCGCGCGTCCCCGGCCCACCGCCGCGCACCTCGCCCGAGCCCGTGCTGCCGGACGGCGCGACGATCACCGTCGCGCCGGTCCAGCCCTCGCGGTCGGTGAAGTGGCCGGCGAGAAAGCCGGGCGGGAGCGGGATCGGCTCGGGTGCCGAACGTCCCGGAGTATTGGTCATGGCATGCAGTCCGGGACGTTCGCAGCGCGCATGGCTAGTGCTGCACGCGGTTCCACTCGACCCAGCCGCTTCCGGTGCGGCCGTCGGCCGCGGTGATCGCGCACATGGCGCGCGGGAAGTGCGAGACGCGGCCGTCGGGGGCGGTCAGGAGGATCGCTCCCCAGGCGACCGGCTCCACGGTCAGGTCGAGCTCGTCGGGGCCGCAGATGATCCGGGCCGACGCGACCAGTCCGTCGTCGGTCATCTCCTCGGAGGCGGTGACCGACTCGATCTCGTCGACCACGCCGTCGCGCTGAACGTAGCCGACGCCGAACCCGGCGAGCTGCGGCACGCCCACCGCGTGTGTGTGGGTCCCGTCGTCGAGATGCAGGCCGCTCCACATCCAGTCGGTCGCCCACCAGTCGCGCGCGCCCCATGAGTGGTCGCGCTGGCCGGGGCCTGCGAACACGATCTCCTCGTGGCCGATGCGCACGATGCCGGTGACGCGGCACGGGATCTCGTAGCGCGTCGCGGTGCGCCACTGGTACGGAACACCGTCGGTCTCCCACGTCAGCTCGACGTCGATCTCGACCGGCTCGCCGCGCTCGCCGCGCAGCGGCGCCGACGGGTCGGCGTGCGCCTCGGCCGTCCCCGACACGGTGACGCGGAAGCGGTGCAGCGGCTCGTCGCAATGGTGCTCGGCGTGCAGCTGCCCCGGGATGTCGACGACCTGCGCGTCGTCGCCGGCCGGCGGCAGCGGCGCACCCGGATGCACGAGCATGATCGACGGCCGGCCGGGCCCGCAGAGGCAGGTCGAAAACAGGCACTCGTCACGGTTGGGCAGCCGGCCGATGCGCGTGTAGAAGCCCAGCGTGCCGTCGTCGGACACCGCATCGAAGTAGTAGCTCTCGTTCCACAGCGCCTCGGCGCCCGGCGTGTGGCGACCCTCGTCGGGCGGCGCGGGCTGGAGGGCCGGCGGCCGGCCGGTCCCGGGCTCGGGCAGCAGCTCCAGCGCGTCGAGGTCGAGGACCTGCTGGGCGTTGCGAGCAAGCCACGTCATGAACATGTCGTCGCCCCGCTCGGTGCGCGCGACGATCATCGACGCGGCGATCGTCATCAGGATCCCGTGGAACGTGCCGCGGCGGTAGGCGTCCCAGCAGTCCTCGAACGAGAAGTTCTCGACACCCGACTCGAGCAGCGTGCCGTGGTAGATGCGAACCAGCTCCGGCTCATGGGCGCGGCGATCCTCCACCGGCAGCCCGCCGCCGACGAAGTAGGCGGCGTCGGTGACGGCGGCGCCCCAGCCGACGGTCTGCCAGTCGACGACCTTGCAGGTGCCGTTGCCGAACAGCAGGTTGTCGAGGCGGTAGTCGCCGTGGACGATGCCGAACGGAGGCCGGCGGTCGGCGACGAACGCGTCGAGGCTGGCGACGAAGCGCTCGCAGACCGCGACGTGCTCCGGGGCGATGCGGTCGGCGTAACGCTCGAGGAAGCCGCCCAGCAGCGACGATAGGAGCGCCTGGTTGAGGGGGTTGTCCTGGTTGAGCCAGTCGGTCGCGCCGACCGCCAGGTCGCCCAGCACCGGCGCCTGAAGTCGTGCCAGCTCGCGCAGTGCCAGGCGCGCCTCATCGACTGTGCAGCCGGCGATCTGGTCGCCGACCGTCGCACCCGTGATGTCCTCCAGCACCAGCGTGAACCAGCCTGCGGCGCTGTCGTATTCCGCGTAGTGGCAGTGCGGGATCGGCTCACCGAGGCGCTCGGCCAGCTCGCGGTAGAAGCTCACCTCGCGCGAGTAGGCGCCCATCCCGACGCCGGTCGCCCGGCTGGCCGGGTCGTCGGACGCGAGCTTGACGACGACCGACTCGTCGCGCTCGTGCCCGGCCGACGTGAACGTCACCCGGTGGCTCTGACTCATCTGGCCGGTCCCGATGCGCTGCGTCGACCGGATCTTCAAGCCGACGCGACCCAGCGTGTCGGCGAGCCATACGTCGGTGATGTCGTCCGGTCCGTGGATCAGGGATGGCGGCATGCCGCCATCCTCTCTCATCAGCGGAGCGGACCGCCGGCCAGCGCCTCAGCGGCCCTCACTGCGCAGCTGCGCCTCGACCGCCCGGTGGACATTGCCGTGGATGTTGTCGGCGCCGATGCGGTCGAGGACGCCGTCGGCTGCGAGCACCGCGCCGACGTGGGGCTTGACGCGGGCCAGCCGCAGCGTCACGCCGTCGGCCTGGGTGATCTCATGGAGCTCGGCCAGCTTGGCCGCCCCCTGCGAGTCGACGAAGTCGACGCCCTCGAGGTCGAGCACGAGGGCGTGCGGCGTCGTGCCGTCCTGCGTGAGCTCGCGGACACGATCCTCGAGTGCGTCGGCGGTGGCGAAGAACAGGCCGCCATCGAGGCGCACGACGCTCACTCCTTCGACCAGGTCGTCGTCGGGGTTCTCGACGACGTCACGGAAGACCTGGGTCCCCGGCTCGCGGCCGAGTAGCGGCATCGACGGCCGCGTGGCGACGTAGATCAGCCACCCGAGCGAGAGCGCGACGCCGATCACGACCCCGGCCAGCACACCGGCCGACAGCACTCCGACGATCGCCGCCACCGCGATCCAGAAGTCAAAGCGCGCGACGCGGCGCAGGCGGCGCAGCTCGCGGGCGTCGATCATCCCGAACACGACCGCGTCGATGATCACCGCCGCCAGCACCGCCGTGGGGAGGTGTGAGAACACGGGCGCCAGCACGACGAGCGTCGCCAGCACGAGTCCGCCGGCGACCAGCGACGACATCTGGGTCGTCGCGCCCGCCGACTCGTTGAGCGAGCTGGCCGACAGGCTCGTCGACACCGGCATCCCCTGGAACACGCCGGCGCCGACGTTCGCCATCCCCTGGGCGATCGACTCCTGGTTGACGTCGACGCGGTAGTGGTGGCGGGTCGCGAACGCGCGCGCGTCGCCGGCCGTCTGCGAGAACCCGATCAGCAGCAGCGCGAGCGACGCGACGACGATCGTCTGGTAGTGGTCGCGGACGACCGCCCACGCCGGTAGGTCGGGCGCGGGAAGGCCGCGCGGGACGTGGCCGACGAGCGCGACGCCATGGGCGCCCAGGTCCAGCGCCGCCGACGCGATCAGCCCGGCCGCGACGACGACCAGCGCGCCGGGGGCCTTCGGCGCCAGGAAGCGCAGGCCGAGGATCAGCCCGAGCGCCGCCGCCCCGACGAGCAGCGTCGTGACGTGCGTGTCAGCGAGCGACTGGACCCACGTCCGCAACTCGCGCCAGGCGCTGTCGCCCTGCGACGACGTGCCGGTCAGCTTTGGCAGTTCGCCGATCACGACATCGACCGCGGCGCCGGCGAGAAACCCGGTGACGACGGCCTTGGACAGAAAGCGCGCGATCCATCCGAGCCGGAACGCGGCCAAGGCCAGAAACAGGACTCCGGTCGCCAGCGCGATCGCGGCGACGAGCTGCGCGGCCTGGACACCCCCGACGCCGGTCGCCAGCACTGCGCCGCCCGCGACCGCCGCAAGCGATGAGCTCGGCCCGGTCGAGATGTGGCGCGACGTGCACAGCAGCGCGTAGACGATCGCGCCCGCGGCCGCCGCGTAGAGGCCGTTCTCGATCGGGACGCCGGCGATCCCGGCGTAGCCGAGGTTCTTCGGCACGATCAGCGCGGTGACCGCGATGCCGGCCCCGATGTCGCGGCGCAGCCACCGTCGCTCGTAGCGCGGCAGCCAGGCGGCCGCCGGGACGATGCGAGCGAGCCCGCGCGCGGCTCACGCCTCCGGGCGGCGGCGGGCCACGAACTTCCCCGCCTCCCACACGATCAGCAACAGCACCGCCGCGGCGAGGGCGAGGCCGAACTGGCCGGCGGTGAGCGGGACGGTGCCGAGCAGGCGGTTGAAGAGGTCCATCTGCGTGATCATCACCGCGAGCGCGACCTCGCCGATCGCGATCAGGTTCATGCGCCGGTTGTCGAACGAAGCGGTCGTCACCGCGGTCAGGGTCAGGCTGCGACTCTCGAACGCGGCGACGATCAGCATCAGCCCGAACGCGCTGAGGCCGATCGACGACCCGACCACCACGCCGCCGTAGTGCGAGATGCCGAGCTGGATCAGTGCGTCCATCACGATCGCCATGTACAGGCCGACCAGTCCCGAGGTCAGCTTCACCCCGGTCGTCATGATCGACTCGCGGCTCGACCGTGGGTGCAGCGCCATCAGCCCCGGCGTCGCGTCGTCGAGCCCCAGCGCGATGCCGAACGCGGCGCTGACGAAGAAGTGGATGTACAGCACCTGCGGCGGCGAGAACGGCTGCCCGTCGGCGATGTTCAGCAGCGTCGCCCCGAGGAACGTCAGCACGAACGCAACGAGCGAGATCAACACGAAGCGGACGTACTTGGTCAGGTTGTCGTAGAGCTTGCGGCCCTGCTCGACGGCGTGGACGATCGTCGAGAAGTTGTCGTCGGTGAGGATCATCCGGCCGGCGTTCTTGGCGACCTCGGTGCCGCTGCCCATCGCGATACCGATGTGCGCGGCCTTGATCGACGGAGCGTCGTTGACGCCGTCGCCGGTCATCGCGACGACGTCGCCCCTGGCCTTGAGCGTGTCGACGAGCATCACCTTGTGCTCGGGCGCGACACGGCCGACGACGCCGATCGCCTCGATCCGCTCCAGCCGCTCGGACTCGCTCATCGCGGCGAACTCGGACCCGAGGATCGCCTCGCCCTCGATCCCGAGCTGCTTGGCGATCGACGCGCCGGTGACGACGTCGTCGCCGGTCACCATCCGCACGCGGATGTGGGCCGCCTGCGCGTCGGCGACCGCGGTCTTCGACTCGGCGCGCGGCGGGTCGACCATCCCGACGAGGCTCGTCATCTCGAGGTCCTTGACGTGAGCGAGCAGGTCGCCGTCGGGGTCAAACGACGCCGCGTCGAGGTCGCGCACCGCGGCGGCCATCACGCGCAGCCCGGCCTCGCCCATGCGCGCGATCTCAGCGTCGGCGCGCTCCCCGGCCGTCGCGTCCCACGGCACGCTCGCGCCGCTTGCCAGCGCGGTCGTCGCGTGGCTGATGACCGCGGGCGCCGCGCCCTTGACGAAGCACCGAACGACCTTGGCGCCGCTGTCGGCCGTCGCGTCGGTGAAGACCGCCATCAGCTTGTAGATCGGGTCGAACGGCAGCGTCGCCAGCCGCGGGAACTTGTCGCGGGTGGAGTCGATGTCGAGCCCCGCCTTGTGGGCGAGCACGAGCAGTGCGCCCTCGGTCGGGTCGCCGACGACCTTGCCGTCGACGAGCTTCGCGTCGCTGGCGACGACGTAGGGCAGGATCGCGTCGTCGATCGTCTCGGTGCTGCCGGCGGTGCGCGTGACGGTGCCCTCGAGCTCGTAGCCGGAGCCGGAGATCGTGTAGCGGTCGGTCGGGTCGACGACCTCCACGGCGGTCATCTGGTTCATGGTGAGCGTGCCGGTCTTGTCGGAGTTGATCGCCGACGTCGATCCGAGCGTCTCGACCGATGCCAGGTCGGTCAGCACCGCGCCGCGCTGGGCCAGCTCGGCGGCCCCGAGCGACATGACGACCTGGAGCACCGTCGGCATCGCCTCGGGGATCGCCGCGATCGCCAGCGCGACCGCGCTCCCGAACACCATGTCGGCCGACAGCCCGCGCTGGATGCCGAGCACGAACATCACGAGCATCGTGAAGCCGGCCGCCGCGGCGATCCACAGGGTCAGCACGTTGAGCTGCCGGGTCAGCGGCGTCTCCTCGCGCTTGGTCGTCTTCAGCATCCCGGCGATCCGCCCGACCTCGGTGTCGCCGCCGGTCGCGGTGACGATCATCAGCGCGCTGCCGTGGGTGACCGGCGTGTGCATGAACGCCATGTCGGTCTGGTCGCCCGGCGAGAGATCGGTGCCCTCGGGCGTCGCGACCGCCTTGTCTGCCGGCACGCTCTCGCCGGTCAGCGCCGACTCGTCGATCTGAAGCGCGCTGGCCTCGACGATCCGCCCGTCGGCCGGCACCTCGTCGCCGGCGGCCAGCAGCACGACGTCACCGACGACGACCTCCTCGGCCGCGACCTCGGCCTCCGAGCCGTCGCGGCGCACGCGCGCCGTCGCCTTCACCATCGCCTGAAGCGCGTTCATCGCGCTCTGGGCCTTCCCCTCCTGGCGCAGGCCGACGGTCGCGTTGACGACCGTGATCGCGACCAGCAGCACGCCGGTGCTCCACTCCTGGATCGCCAGCGACACGATCGCCGCCGCGACCAGGATCATCTGCATGTAGCTGTAGTACTGGCCGATAAAGCGCTTCCAGCCCGGCACCTCGGCCTCGGCCGGCAGGGCATTGGGGCCGTGCTCGGTGAGCAGCTGCGCCGAGCGCTGCGCCGTCAGCCCGATTGCCGGGTCGACCTCGAGCTGGGCCGCGACCTCGTCCGGCGACAGGCCGTACCAGTTCATCGGCCGTCCTGGAACGGGTCGGCCGGCGCGCCCTTGGGTGCTTGGTCTTCGAGCTCCTGCTTGATCTCGAGCAGCTCGTCGCGGCGCTGCTTGGTCACCGTCGGGAACTGCGGGTCGAGGTCCATGAGCGCGTTCACGAGCACTCCGCCGGCGCCGATGCGCATGAACCACTTACGGTCGGCCGGGATCACGTGCCACGGCGCCCAGTCGGTGCTCGTGTGCGAAAGCATCTCCGAGAACGCCTCCTGGTAGGCGTCCCAGTGGGCGCGCTCGGCGACGTCGGAGGTCGAGAACTTCCAGTTGTGGTCGGGCAGGTCGATGCGGCGCAGGAAGCGTCGCCGCTGCTCCTCCCGAGACAGGTTGAGGAACAGCTTCACGATCCGGATGCCGTTGTCGGACAGGTAGCGCTCCCAGTCGTTGATCTGGCGGTAGCGCCGCTTCCACACGTCGCCCTTCTTGGCCTCCGGCGGCAGCTTCTGGCCGTCGAGGATCTCCTTGTGCACGCGCACGACGAGCACCTCCTCGTAGTGCGAGCGGTTGAAGATCCCGATGTCACCGCGCGCCGGAAGATGCCGTGCGTAGCGCCACAGGTAGTCGTGGTCGAGCTCCTCATTCGACGGCGCCTTGAAGCTGCGGACCGAGACCCCCTGGGGGTTCACGCCGCTCATCACGTGACGGATCGTCCCGTCCTTGCCCGCCGCGTCGAGCGCCTGCAGGACGACGAGCACCGCCCACGTGTCCTGAGCGGCCAGGCGCGCCTGGTACTCGGTCAACAGGTCGACGCCGGTCTGCAGCAGTTCGACGCCGTCCTTCTTCTTCTCGATCCCCGCCTTGAACCCGGGGTCGAAGTCCTCGGCGAGTGTCACCTTCGCGCCAGGTTTGACCCGGAACGGGGCGATGAACTCGGCCAACCGCTTCTGTCGTTCGTCCGCCATGGCGCGACGCTAGCGCATCGCGTCAGGCCTTCTTGTGCCGGGTCGTCGTCTTGTGCTTGGACTTCGCTACCTGCCAACGGTTGCGCTTGGTCACCGTCGTGGCCTTGAGCGAGCCGCCGATCCGTGCCACGCCGGCGGACCCCGGACGACCGCCCTCGGTCACCCCGACGACACGGACGACCGCGCCCTCGCCGCTCATCAGCCCGCCGAACGACACGCGCCGCGCCCTGGCCTTGGGCGTCAGCAGGAAGTCGCCGCCCGCGCCCGGTGCGCGACGCTGACGACGGTACGTCGTGGCGAACTTCGCCGCGTTCCACGTCACGGCGACGCTCGACCCCTGGCGGCGCAGCTTCACGCGCGGACGCGCCGCGTGCGGCGACGGAGCGTTGAAGTGGGCGACGACGATGTTGGCGCGCGGGATACCGTCCTGCGACGACCTGGGCGACGACGGTTCGCTTCGATCCCCCGGCCCTCGGAGGTGACGAACCGGACGCGTGCCGCTACCCCCGCCGCGGACCGTCTTGATCGCCCGCTGGCCGCCGTTGGAGTTCTCAACGAACTGCACGACCTCGCCCTTGAGCTTCACCACGTGGTAGCGCAGCGTCCGCGACGCGCCCTGGCCGCCGACGTGCGCGGTGATCTTCGGCGCGGGCAGGATCGATGCCTGCATGACGTCGCTGACCGCCGGGCGAGCCCGCCGACCGGGCGTTGACCGTCCACGCCCCGGCGCACCGTGGACGAACAGCAGCGTGCGCGAGTGCGCCGGGTCGAGCAGCCCCGGAGATGTCGGGCGTGACGCTTGAAGTCGGCGCCGAAGTTCGAGGCGTCGAGCGTCTTGCCGGCCGGCGTGACGACCTGCACCTGCGGCGCGCCGCCCGCGCCGACGACCTCGAGCGCCACGACCTTGGGCGCGTTGCGCGGCATCGTGAAGCTCTGGCTGCCGTCGGCCGCCGCCGCGCACGCGCGTCGCGCCCGAACGGGCTCCAGCTCGTCAGGTCGCAGCCGGTGAACAGGTCCAGGCCCGCCACGAGCTGCGGGTAGGTCAGCGGCGGGAGGCCCTTCGAGAACCGCATCGCCCGCGCCGCCGGAGAGCGTAGACCGCGTCGCGTGAACGGCGTCGCGGGGAAGATCTCGACGCGCACGCAGCCGGCGAGGCCGAGGTTGCCAGCAGCCCCTTGACCGTCCCGCTCGTGCATGCCGTCGGATGCCGCCGTCGCCCTTGGACGTCGACCTGCCAGTCGGGCAGCCGCAGCTCGCCGTTGACGTCGGCGTCCGCGTAGAACGGGTCGAGATCGAGGTTCGACTTTGGCGTTGATCTGCACGAGCGCCGGTCGAGTCGGCGTGGAAGTGCACGTTGCCGATCGGGATGCAGATCAGCTCGACCGTGCTGTTGGCATCGACGAAGAACGGCGCGGGGCCGAAATGGACGTTCATGTCGGCGTCGATGCCGGCGGTCGGGCAACCGCCGCCCGGCGCTCGGGCCGACGCTGATCGCGGCCCGCGCGCGGATCTCGTCGGGATCGAGCGACAGGCCGCCGCCGAGCTTGACGAGGAACAGCCCCGGGCCGATGTCGATCCCCTCGCCCGAGTCCGGCGAGATAGGAGACGTCGAGCTCCTGGAAGTTGCCGTGGCTGTCGACGCGGAACTTGTTGATCGCGATGCCGTCGTTGACCGGCGGGAACAGCAGCGCCCCCTGGATGCTCAGGCCGCCCGAGTCGTAGTCGATCTTCAGCCCCGAGACCGTGACGGCGCCGAGCAGCGCCTTGGGCACCGTCGAGGTGGATGCCCTGCAGCGACAGCATTGCCGTTGCGGTCGGCGTGGACGGTTACGCCCGCGCGGATCGGCCCCGATCCGGCCTTGAACGCGCCCTTGAGCTCGGCCTGCGCGTCGATGAACGCGGTGCCGTCGTCGGCCATCCGCAGCTTGGCGTCGCCGGCGAGCTTGAACGGCCCAAGGTCGAGCTTTGACAGCAGCGACTGCTTGAGCGCGTCGAGATTGACGTCGCGCAGCGTCGGCGCGATGGCGGCCTTCACCTCGTCGGTGATGTCGGTCGACAACGGCGCCGGCGATCGCCGAGCGGTATGCCGCCGAGCGCCGTTGCGACGTCGCGGTTGGAGATCGTCATCTGCGTGCACGTCGTCGATCGCCTTGCCGACGTCGGACGGCACCATCACGGTCAGCGCGTTGCCGACCGGCGTGAAGTCGATCGCCGTTGATCTTCGCGTTGCCCTTGATGACGTACACCTGGTCCATCGCGTACTGGGCGTCGGCCGAGGTGGAAGACGAGCAGCTTCTTGAGCGAGCTCGCCCATCTGCTGGCCACGGAGACCGGACCCAGTCGCGTTGCCGAACGTCGACAGCGCGCTGATCTGGGTCGTCGCGACATACGCGGTCGACAGCGGCGCGGCTCGGAACCCGGACGTGACGTCCGTCCGCAGCACCGGCGTCGGCGGCGGGGCGGCGCGCAGCGCGCCGTTGAGCGACTGGTTCTCGAGCACCTGCTGCACGTCCGACGGCAGGCCGTCGAGGTCGGCCTCGGGAACGCTGGCGCGCCGAGATCGGGCAGATGTTGCCGACGACGTGCGTGCGCCCGATCGTCGCCTCGTTGACGCACGGCTGCTGCGCGTCGGGCGGCGGCTCGAGCGACGTCTTGCACGCGAACGGCTGCGCGTCGCGCAGCTGGCCCTACTGGCGTGGGGCTCGTCGGGAAGTACGAGTACGTGAGCCGGGTCACCGAGAACAGGCCGGTCTCGCCCGCTGTCGGCCGACACGACCACGGCGCGGACGTGGTAGACGCCGGGCGAGGGGAGCGTGCGGACGATCGGCGCGTCGGGATCGCACATCGCGTCGGTCTTGCCGTCGTCGTTGAAGTCCCACAGGACCTCGACCGGCTTGACCGCTTCGAGCGTCGCCGTCTCCAGCGAGCTGAGACTGTCGGGTGGCGTCGCCGCGTTGAGGACCGGGACGGTGATCCGCAGGATCGGGCACGTCGTCCCGCTGCCGGTCGCCTGGTAGCAGCTGCCGCCGTCACCGGTCCAGTAGATGCCGCCGCCCGGCGGGTAGACGATCTGGCTGGCCGGCGCGCGCAGCAGCACACCGCACGTGTTCGCGGCCGACATGTAGGTGCGCAGCTCGGCGCTGAAGTTCGGCAGCGCGGCGTTGGGGTTCGACGTCTTGCACGTCGTGCGGGCGGCGTCGGCCGCAGCCTGGCGGCGGGCGACGACGAGGCCCTTGACCGCGTCGAGCCACCCCTGGGTGACGGCCATCATGTTCACCGGGTCGAGGTGGTTGAACCCGCCGGCCGTGTAGATCGCGCCCGGCTGGCCGGTCGTCGGCAGCGCGACCAGCGTCGTGCCGCTGCCCGCGGCGCGGCTGCGCCCGACCGGATTGGTCGAGAACGCCTCGCAGTTGAGCTCCTGGCCGAGGTCGGCGACCGTCGCGTCGTAGGTCTGCCCGACGGCGCCGGCGATGATCGCTCCGGCGCGCTCCCATTCGTAGTCGTAGGTGCCGTAGTCGTCGTCCCACACGCCGTGGCCGCACGACAGGCGGATGTCGGTCGGCTTGGGGCCGATGCTCGCCTGGCTGATCGTCGGCGCGATGATCTCCCGCGGAACGTCGGCAACGACGAGCGCGTCGTTGGACGACCGCGCCGGCGCGAGCGCGGCGCCGACATCGTTGGACGCCGTCACCTGGCACGCGATGTGGGCGTGGCGGTCGGAGCCCTGGAGGGTGTAGTCGCGCGCCGTCGCGTTTGGGATCGGGGTGCCGTCGTCCAGCCACTGCACGCTGAGGTCGGGGAAGTTGGTCCACTGGCCGGGGTCGCAGTGCATCGACTGGAACGTGATCGGCTGGCCGCTGATCGTCGGCTGGGCGACGAGGGCCGGTACGCCGGCGTCGGCCCGCAACGAGTTCGACGGGCCGTCGGCGCTGCCGTTGGCGTTCGTCGCGCGCTCGCGACAACGGATCCGCGAGCCGACGTCGGCCGGCTGGATCACGTACTGCGTGCCGATCGCCGGCAGCTGCGACCACGCTGGGTCCTCGTTGGAGGTGACGGTGCGCGGCGCGCGATCCCAGAACACCTGGATCGTCGGGCTGTTGGTCCACGTGCCGGCGCCGCAGGTCAGCGCCCCGCCGGGCGTCGGCGAGCCGGTGACGTGTGGCGCCGTCGTCAGCTCGGGCGCAAGGGTCGGATCCTGCAGCAGGAAGCGGTAGACGAACGGGGTCGTGCGGCCGGACGAGTTGTGGTGCCACTGGCCGACGAAGATCAGCTTGCGGCCGTCCGGGCTGATTGCGACGGCGGTCTGCTGCGCGGTGTCGGGGAACTGGACCGACGAGTTGAGCGATCCGTCGAGTTTGGCGCCCCCGGCGAACGTGGAGTCGAGCGCCCCGGCCGTCGTGAAGCGCCTGATCAGCACTCCCCAGGTGTTGACGAACGGGGTGATGAACGCCTGCGCCTCGACGATCTTGCCGTCGGGCTGGACCGCGAGCAGGCCCGGGAACGAGGTCTGCGAGACGAACGCGAACGTCGGCGATTGAACGCCGGCCGCAGAGAGCTCGTCGACGAAGTTGGCGTCCGACGAGCTGCCGAGGATCGAGCCGGCGATGGCGACCTGGTCGCCGGGAGCGATCGCGATCGAGCTGACGACGATGCCGCTGCCGGTGCCGGCGATGTCGACCTCGCCCGTCGACCCGGTCCCCCAGGACGTGTCCTTGGCCCCGGCCGCGGTGAAGCGCATGATCGACGCCTCGCGGCGCCCGCCGATCACGGCTGTCCGCGCCACCACGAGCCGGTTCTGCGAGTCGACGGCGGCGACGATCGGACCTCCGCCGGGGCTGACGTCGGAGGTGACCGCGAACAGGCCGCCGTAGCCAGGGACCTGGTTGCCACTGGCGTCGATCTTGTCGATGCGCAGGTCGGTGGCGGGATGGAGGATCGACGCGTCGTCGACGAAGTAGACCGAGCCGTCGGGGCCGACGGCCGACGCTGCGTAGTTGTCGCCTTCGTTGTGCCCCGGGGTTGCGGTGAAGCCGCCGGTGGTGCCGTAGCCGATCGCCTGGAGCCCGCCGTTGTCAACCAGCCGCGCGCCGAGCTGGTGGGCACCGGTCACGAAGGCTCCGGTGAGGCGGAACTGTGAGTCGAGCCCGAACGCCTCGGCCGTCATCGACGGGTCGCCGTCGTACCCGGCGGTGGTCTTGATTCCGCCTGTCCCGAACGTCGTGTCGAACGCTCCGCCCGGCGTCAGGCGGGCGAGCAGCGCGAGCTGTGCCGCCCCGGTGATCGAGCCGCCGAGCGTGGTCCGGTTGTCGTGATCGACGACGGCGGTGTCGAAGACCTGCGCCGTGGCGCTCGCCGACGAGTCGATCTGCAGCGGGTTGCCGCCGTTGAACGTGGGGTCGCGGTCGCCCACCGTCGCCCCAGGCGCCGCGGGGGCACAGACGCTGGACACGACGGCGATGATCGCCGTCGCCAGCCATCGCCGTCCCATATGCCGGGACTGTATCGCTCCGGTTACTGCTGCATTGATTCGCTGTCCGAATGCGCCCGTTCCTGGCGCGTTGACGCGGGTCAGTGGCGGTGCACCGTGACCGGCTGGCGCGTCGTGACCGACTTGCCGCCTGGTCCGTGGAAGGTCGTGATCGCGATGGCGCGGATCGACTTGGACTTCTTGACCGCCTTGCGGCCGGCACTGCTCAGATGGATCTTGACCGTGGCCTTCCTGTGGGCCTTGACCTTGAACGAGGCCTTGCCGAGAACCACCGGCTTCGCCGCAGCCGCGGCGCGCGCCTTGCCCTTCCCGGAGGCACTGCTCACGACCGTCTCGACCGTCAGCGTGCCCGAGCAGGCGGCGGTGGTCTCGCACGTGACCGGCGCGCTGAGGTCGTTGAGCGTCGTGACCATCGTCTGCGACAGCAGTGAGAACGACGTGATCAGGACCTGGTCGGCGCTCGTGCCGACGCCGGCGGCGTCGGCCGCGACGATGCGGAAGTGGTAGATCGTCGACGGCTCGAGGTGGCTGAGCGTCACCTGGCCGACCCCCGTCGACGTCCCGGTCGACTGGGCGCTGGTCTGGCCGTACGACGTGTCGGTGCCGTACTCGACGACGAAGTGCGCCGCGGTCGGATGGCCGTTGACGCGCTCCGTCGCCTCGGCCTGGACGACCGCCCCGAACGCCGTCACCGACGTCACCGAGATCCCGGTCACGAGCGCGTGCCCGGAGCCGTTGACGGACGTGAACGTCTGGTCACCGCTGCTCACCGTGCCCGCCGCGTTGGAGGCGACGAGCTCGAAGTGGTAGGTGTGGCCCGGAAGCAGGCCGGTGATCGCCTCCGACGCCTGCGCGAAATCGCTGGTCGAGCGCAGCGTCGTCGACGTGCCGTAGGCCGTCGTCGGGCCGTACTCGAAGTGGTACGTCGTGGCCTGGTTCTGGCCGCTGACCGAGCCGTTGAGCGTCGCGCCGGTCGTCGTGACGGCGCTCGGGGACGACGCGACGACGATCGGCGCATGGCCGGCGCCGGTCGTCGCGGCCGGCGTGGTGAACGTCACGTCGGTGCCGTTGGCGGCGCCGCCGGCGTTGGTCGCCACCAGCCGCGCGTGGTACGTCGTCGCGGGCGCGAGGGTGGTCAGCGCCGCGCTCACCGCGACGTCGGCGGTGCCCGACGCCAGGCTCTGCGCTGCCGTGACGCTGCCGTAGGCGATCGTCGTGCCGTACTCGAAGTGGTAGCTCGCCGCGCTCTCGTTGGGGTTGACGGTCCCGTGCAGCGTCGCGGTGGAGTGCGCCGTCGAGCCGTCGGTCGCCGTGTTGATGTCGGTCACCGGCTGCGTCGAGACGATCGCGATCGGGGGCACGCGGCCGATCGTGACGACGACGTTGTCGACCCACGCGCCGTTGAACGCGTGGTCGCCGCCGCGGTGGAGGAACGTCGGCGCCACACGGATCCGGCGGGTGCCGACCGGCAGGCGGACGTCGGTCGTGCCGCTGGTGGTCAGCGCCTGCGGCGTGCCGAGCTGGGTGCTCGAGCCGTCGAACGCTGTCACGACGACCTCCGACTTCTCGTTGCCGTAGAGCGGGTCGCCGCCGAGATCGGCCGAGACGTGCGCGACCTCGAAGTGCTGGTCGATGTCCGACGCCGCGCCGGACACGTTGACGTCCTGGTAGACGCTCGACGTGAAGTCCGAGGCGGGGGACGCGACGACGCCGCCGGCGATCGCGTTGTCGAAGCCGTTCGCCGGCTCGACCGGCGCGATCGTGGTCGAGAACGGCCCGTCGCCGCCGTACTCGATCGCCGTCGGCTGACCGGCGCCGGTCGTCCAGCCGACCGGCGGGTGGATGTCGCTCGAGGACGCGCCACCGATCGAGCTCTCGGCATCGCCGTCGAGGATCAGATTGGGGTCGGGCCCGTTGGTCGCGCACGAGCCGGCGTCGAGCGAGCCGCCGCTGATGTCCTCGGCGCCGAGGAACGCGACGTCGCCGGGGTCGCCCCCGCAGTCGACGATGTCGTCGACCTCGTCGTCCTCGCCCGACCACAGCGTGTCGTTGCCGGCATCGCCGTTCATGCCGTCCGCGCCCGAGCCGCCGTTGAGGCGGTCGTTGCCGGCCCCGCCGTCGAGGAAGTCGTCTCCGGGGCCGCCGCCGAGCTCGTCGTTGCCGAGGTCGCCGTACAGTGAGTCGCCCCCGATGCCGCCGGTGATCAGGTCATCGCCGCCGTGGCCGTCCAGCGAATCGTCGCCGGCGCCGCCGACGATGAAGTCGGCGCCGGCGCCGGTGTCGATCGTGTCGTCGCCCGACTGGCCGAGGACCACCATCGGCGTCGGGATCGACGAGTCGGCATCGAAGCTGTCGTTGCCATCGCCGAGGTTGACGACCATTCGGCCGACCGACTCGACGCCGTCGGTGTTCGCGCAGTCGGCCTCGTGGGGTGTGTTGAGGACGCAGTGCGCCGAGGGTGACCCGAGCGAGATCGTCGCGCCGCTGTCGTCGACCGTCCAGCCGTCGGAACTGGGGGCGATCGATACGGCGTTCGTCTCGCCCGGGGCCGCGGTGTAGATGAGGTAGGCGAAGCCAAACGCGCTCTCACCGCCGGTGATCGTCGCCGCGTGAGCGGCCGCAGGGCCGGCGAGCGCGGCGGTCAGGACAGCGAGCAACGAGAGGCGCCGCAGAGCGCGCGAGCGTTGGACGGCCATGAGGCCAGGGAACCAGGGTCGTGGCGCCGCGTCATCGTGGTCCCTACCACGAACCTACGCGGGCGCGCGATCAGGCGCCCGCGAGGCGACCAGCAGCAACGAGATCCCGCAGCCGAAGCACAGCACCGCCGCGGTTCGCACCCAGAAGCCCGGCAGCGCGGCGAGCACGTAGCCGTTCCACAGGACCGCGATGACGACGGCGCCCTCCCACAGCGCGACAAAGCCGATCGCCACGAGCGCGAGGAAGTCCAGGCGCCGCGCGACGACGCGGTAGACGCCCCAGGCGATGAACGCCCCCAGCGCGGCGAGGATCACGAGTTGCAGCGCCGACAGCCCCGGACGGCCGTGCAGGCCGCGCGCGGCCGCCGCGGCCCCGATCGCCGCCAGCGCCGCGACCGCCAGCACCCGGGCGACGCGCGCGTCGAGCGCCGGGCGCCGCAGGCGACGCGCGGCCAGGACGCACGCGACGACGACCACGATGAGCCACAGCCACACCAGCGACGGCCGGTCGGCGTGCGACAGCGAGCCCGAGATCGCCGTCAGATGCCCGTCGCTGACGACCGGGATGCTCCAGCGCCCGACGACCGACCGGCCGGGCGTGCGGGCGACGGTGGCCAGCGCGTGCAGACGCCCGTCGTGCCAGCCATACGAGCGCGCGCCGCTGACCCGCCGCCAGCGCGGCGCCGCCCCAGCGCTCAGCCCGGGCGGCACCTGCTGCGCCGGGACGTGGTTGAGGTAGGCCATCTCGGAGTTGCGGTTGACCTCGACGCCGCCATTGCTCAGCCGCAGGTACGGCGCCCCGCGGTAGTCGCGCACGACGAGCGTCGCGCCCGGCTCGATCGCCACCCACATCCGCTGGTCGCCGTCGATGACCTTGGCGTCGAGCCCCGGCGGGGCGCGGGTCACGCGCGCGAGGTAGCTGGACGCGATCGGCGCCACGGGACCGTGCGCCGCCGCCGCGCTCGGGAGCGCCAGCGTGGCGGCGAGGATCACGACGACCGTTCGTAGACTCCGCATCGGTTGGCGGACTGTATGCGCACCCTGGTTCACCGAGCGACCGCTGCGCTGGCCGTCGCGGCGCTGGCCGCCGGGCTGCCGGCCGCCGCGGCCCGTGCCGACGGCGATCCGGCCAGCGACGTGCTCGCCTCGCTGCCGCTGTTCGTGCCCCAGGACAGCAGTGTGACGCCCGCGCGCCATGCCCAGCTCGACTCGCTGCTGCGCGCGGCCCGGCGCGCGGGCTACCCGGTCCGCGTCGCGCTGATCGCGTCGCCGTCGGATCTCGGCTCGGTCGGCGAGCTGTGGCATCAACCACAGGCCTACGCGCGCTTCCTCGCGGCTGAGCTCACGCTCGTCTACCGCGGGCCGCTGCTGATCGTCATGCCCAACGGCTACGGCGTGGCCGGGACGGGCGCCAAGGCAGCGGCGCTGCGCGGCGCCCGCGCGCCGGGCGGTGACCTCGCCGGGGCGGCGGTCGACGGCGTCGCCCGCCTCGCCGCGGCGTCCGGGCACCACGTCGCGATCCCGGCCCAATCGCAGCCGGAGTCGCCCGATGGCTCGACCGACGCGCTGGCGTGGATCGTGTTCGTGCTCGGCGCCGTCGCGATCGCCGCGGCGTGGGTGGCGAGCCTGCGCGCGCGGCGGCTACGCCTCGGCGGCGGCGGGGGCGAGGTCGAATGACTCCGGCGCCTCGCCCGCGCGGCGCGCGCCGTACGTGAGCAGCACCGCGACGCCGGCGCCGGCGACCATCAGCCCGATCAGCCCCGGCAGGTGCGACCCGACCGCGTGCCACCACCACGTGTCGGGGACCTGAAGCGTCCGCGGCGACTTCGTTCCGCCGAAGCTGCGGCCGGTCCACAGACCGTGGACGAACGAGCTCCACAGCCCGGTGATCCCGTTCGGCGCCCGGTCCTGCACGCCGACCACCGCGAGCAGGGCATGCCAGTTGGTGAAAGCGACCGGCGCCTGGGTCACGAGCCCGAAGCCGACCGCGATATAGGCGGCTGCGCGCGGGATCACCTGCGCCTCGCACGCGATCACCGCGGCCACGAACAGCGCCGGCATGAGCGGCACGAGGTAGCGCGGTCCCCAGCCGTAGACGTACCAGTTATGCAGCAGCACGACGGTCGTCGCATAGGCGACGGCGAGGCCCAGCACGCCGGCCCACGCGATCCGCGGGAACCCGTGCGAGCGCCAAATCAGTCCGATCACCGCGACGTAGCCGAGCAGGCATGCGGGCGCGTAGAACAGCAGCCCGCGCTGAATGCCGAAGAACATGCCCAGGGTGCTGATCACGTAGTGGACGCTGAGGTGCAGCGGCTCCCACTGTGGCGCTGCCTCGCCGGGCACCCAGAAGCGTCCGGTGCGCAGCTGGTTGAACCAGAGGTCCGGTGCCAGCATCAGCAGCAGCAGACCGACGGCCATCAGTCGCTGGCGCGTCGTCGCGCGGCGGATCGTCGGCCACAGCGCCAGCGCCGCGGCGGGGACGAGAAACGGGCCCAGGGAGTAGCGACACAGGCACGCGAGCCCGACCGCGACGACCGCGCCGTAGAGGATGCGCCCAGCGCCGATCGACTCGGGTGGCGGGGCGCCGGAGGGTGGCGCCGGTCCCCGCGCGAGCGTTGGCAACGACCCCTCGGGGAACTGGAGCACGACGGCGTACATCAGCCCGGAGATCGCGGCGGCAGCCGGCAGCACGTTCCAGATCCCGCGCACGTAGGCGAGATACGCCGTGGCGAACATGAACGCGACCGTCCACCAGAAGGCTCTTCGGTCGCCGAGCATGTGCGCGAGCGTCAGGAACACGAACGCGACGCCGATCCCGCCGACGATCGCGAAGGTCAACGACGCTCCGACCTTGGCTCCGGTCGTGAGGCCGGTCGTGTGGTGCGGGTTGTGGGCGCCGAACAGCGCGCTGACGCACGCCGACGGCAGAACGAGCAGCGTTCCGCCGATGTCGTTGGCGTCGTAGAAGACCTTCGAGCCCTCCTCGAAGTTCTTGGGCACGAAGTCGCCCGACAGCTTGTGGCGTGCGGCGATGTGGCCGGTCGCGCAGAAGTGGGCGGCTTCGGTCAGCTGGGAGCGCGAGTCGTACGCGACCGTCCGGCCCGACGCGACGAATGCGCACAGGGCAAGGAACGAGCAGGCTATGAGCGCTCGACGCCGCCGTGGGGCCACCCCCAGAACCTACCCGACACCCCTGTTTTCACGCCGGCCGGCGGCGCTCCAGGGCGCTCACGGTCAGCCACGCGGCGATCGTCGCCAGCACGGCTGCCGGGACCGCGTCGGCGCCCACGTGGCCGACCAGTAGCTCGGCGAACACGATCGGCGTCAGCACGAGCTTCGAGGCCGCGGTCATGCCGGCGGAGGTCCCGATCGCCACCGCGAGGGTCGGCGAGATGCCGAACCACACGATCATCAGCGTCGCGACCGCCGTCCCCATGAAGATCGCCGGGAAGATCGGCCCGCCGCGAAAGCCGCAGCTCAGGCAGATACCGTAGCCCAGGGCCTTGGCCACCAGCAGCACGACCACGACGCCGGTCGACCCCTGGATGATCAGGTCGGGCATCCCCGACTGGCCGGAGAACAGCACGTCCTGCGAGTTGCCGCCCAGCCACTCGGCGCTCTGGGCCAGCAGCCCGACGGCCAGGCCGCCGAGCAGCAGCAGCCGCGCCATGCCCAGCCGCGGCGGGCCGTCGCGGGCGATCCGCTTGGCCAGCACGCGCGCGCCGGCGATCGTCAGCGCGGCCACGATCCCGACCGCGATCGCCAACAGCAGGTCGAGTACATGGGTGCCGTTGTAGGCCGGCAGGTCGGGGATCGCGATCGCCTGGGCGTTGAGCCCGCCCCAGCTCCCGAGGCCGACGAACAGCACATAGCCGGTCGCCGCGGCCGCGAAGCCCGGGATCAGCGTCGGCAGCAGCGCCGGGCCGAGGCCGATGCCGCCCTCGATCATCAGCAGCCCGCCGACGATCGGCCCCCCGAACAGCGCCGATATCGCGGAGAACGACCCGGCCGAGGCGAGGACCGCGTTCTCCTTCTGGCCGGCCCGCGCCATCGTTGCCACCGCGACGCCGACGACCGATCCGAGCGCGATCAGCGGCCCCTCGGGCCCGAGCACCGCGCCGAACGACAGCGTGCCGATCGCCGCCAGCGCGATTCCCGGGGCATTGCGCAGCGGGACCGCGCCGCCGCCGATCCCTTCCAGCGGCGAGTGCCCGCCGTCGCCGGGCAGCAGCTTGCGCACGACCACGACGACCGCCGCGCCGACGACCGGCAGTCCGATCACCAGGTACCACTGCGGGTGCGACGCGGCGCTGTCGATGTCGTGCGGCAGGTCGGTCCACAGCCAGTCCTCCAGCCAGTGCACGAGGGCCAGGAACACGGCGGCGACCAACGCCGCCGGGACGCCGATCAGCGCACCGAGGCCGACGAGCTTCAGGTACGCGGCGCCGGCGACCTGCGGCTGCGGGGCGGCGGGGGCAGGCGCATCGGAGCTCACCGCGCGCGACTCTATTCCGCGCCCGGACGGTCAGCCGCACAGGTCGCCGGCCGGGAGCCAGCCGATCGCCCCGAACTGATTCTGGACCTTGGTCCAGCCGCTGGCATGGCCGAGCATCCGCAGCGGCTCGGCGTTGGCGACCGAGCCGATGACGCCGCCGTTGGGCGACACGCGCAGGAAGTCGTTGGTGACGCACGAGACGGTGATCGGGCCGCCGGTCGCCGCGCCGCGGACCTGCGGGTTGAACCCGGGGGTGATTGCGCCATTGCGGCCGGGGACGCGGCACAGGACCGCGACGTTGACGCTGGCGGTCTTCGGGCCGAACAGGTTGATCTTCGCCGTGCGCGACAGCCCGGCATGCGTCGTCGATGTGTCGTAGGCGGCGCTGACGCCGGCCCGGTCGGGACCGAGCAGGTCGGCGACCCGGTAGCCGGCGGAGCACGTGACGCTCACCGTTGCCGCGCCGCGGGACAGGTCGACCGGCCGGACCCGGACCTCGGTGTCGGCCGGCAGCAGCCCGCCCTTGGCGATGTTGCCGTTGGGAACGGCGGGCGAGTGGATCGCCACCGGGCTCGGCTGGCCCGCGCTGAAGACCAGCGTCCCGCCGATCGCCGCCGCCGCGGTCAGCGCTGCCACCGCGGCGATCCCGGCGTGCGACTTCACGGCCGCCGCGGCGCCGAACGCGCCCTTGCCGGCGAGCCCGAGCTTGGCCGCCACGACGCCGAGGATCAGCAGGCTGCCGGGATGCAGCGCGTGCAGTGCGCCGCGCATCGCGCGCAGCTGGCCTCGGTAGGCGCGGCAGCGCTTGCAGCCTGCGAGGTGGCGGTAGGCGTGCGCGCTGGCGCGGCGGCCGGTGCGGTAGGCGCGCAGCAGTTCGTCCTGGACGTCGGCGTGGCGGGCGCCGGCCGCCGCGTCGTGCTTGGTCAGGTTCTCGCGCGCGCGGTGGACGAGCGCTCGCGACGCCGCGCCGCTGATCTCGAGCTCGGCGGCGATGTCAGCGTGCGAGGCGCCGTCGACCTCGCGTCGCAGCAGCGCGTGGCGCTGCTCCTCGGGCAGCGTCGCGATGCCCTCGAGCATCGCGCGGACGCTGGCGCGGCGTTCGTGGATCTGCGACGGGGTGTCGCGGTCGACGAGCGCCGTCGGGGCGTCTTCGAGCGCCACGGTGTCGGCGCGGACGCGGCTGATCTCGTCCAGCGCGCAGTTGCGAGTCAGCTTGGCCAGCCACGGCCCCAGGGCGATCGCTCGGTTGTCTCGCAGCAGTGCGCGGTGGGCACGGATCAGCGCCTCCTGGACGACGTCCTCGGCGGCGTCGGGGCGGCTGCGCAGGATGCTGCGGGCGAAGGCGAGCAGGCGCGAGCGGTGGCGCGCGACGATCTTCTCGAACGCGAGGTCGTCGCCGTCGCGGAACTGCGCGACGAGGCGCACGTCCTCGTCCTGTCGCTCGCCTGCGAGCGGCAGCGCCATCAGCACAGGTCCTTGCTGGGCAGCCAACCGGCGATCGAGCGCACGGCGACGACGTAGCTCCACGCGTGGTTGTGGGTGCGCTGGAGCACGACGACCGGCACGCCGCGGGCGAGGATCCCGACGACCAGTCCGCCCGGGGTGCTCATGACGCGCGCGTGGTTGATGCACGTGCGACGCACGCGCGAGGACTGGGCCGCCGCGGTCGGCACGAGCACGACGGCGAGCAGGGCTGCCGCCATGAGGGCGGCCGAGAGGCGGTGGTGGCGCCGGCGCATCTACCCGCCGGTCCGGTGGTGGTGTCCCTTGCGCTCATCCCTGATCTGGGCCTTGGGGTAGGAGCCGATCGTCAGCTTGACGCCGCGCGGCCCGATGACCTGGAGGACCTTGGCCGCCGTGACCTGGTCGAAGTGCTGGTGCTTGCCGACGTTGGAGTCGTGCGAGATGTCCTCGCTGCGCAGCGGGTAGAAGTTGTCGGCCTGCGCGATGACGGTCGCCGACTCGGTGCCGACGCCGCCGGGCGCCGGCGCCGTGCCCTGCTCGAGGATCACGGCCGGGCGACCGAGGTAGGTCGTCGTGCCGGTCTGGGTATAGCCCTTGGGCACGCCGAGCAGGTCCTTGATGCCGGCGCCGGCGTCGGCCCACGACTGCAGCAGGCGGGCGTCGCCGGGGTAGATCCAGACGATGCCGTTCGGCGCGAGGTTTGCGCCCGTGCGGCTGCTGTAGCCGGCCTCGAAGCAGTGCGCGACGGTCAGCGTGTACGCGCAGTCGCTGACGATCCGGTGGGTCATCAGGTCGGTCGTGACGGTCCGGCCGGCGCTGTGGCCGATCCACGACTCCGTGCGCAGCGTGTCGCCGGGGAACGTCCCGTCGGCGAGCCGCTTGTGGGGCAGCTGCGAGTTCTTGTCCTTCGGGAACGAGGTCTCGGTCACCGTGTGCTGGATCTGGCCGGCGGGGACCGGCGTGTGCACGATCGCGCCTGATGCGGCCCACGCGGCGGGCGGCAAAATGGCCGCGAGCATGGCGAGGCCGGCGAGGGCCTTGGCGCGGTTCGTGCGGGACATGAGTCTGGGTGCTCCTTGGGTGTGAACGCGGTCCGTCATGGAAGAGAACCGCTCCGCGCGCCGGATGTCACGCAGTAAGTCGGGCGGATTCGGTGACGCCGGGCGGGGGCACGCCCGGCGTCACCGTGTTTCCGCGCTCGGCGGGCGCCTACTTCTTCTTGCCGTAGCCCGTGGTCTTGTGCTTGTGCACGACCTTCTTGTGCTTGTGCACGACCTTCTTGTGCTTGGGCTTATGGGTCGGCTTGTGCTGCGCCTTGGTGACGGTCGGACGCTCGTCCTTGACGGCGGCGCCGGGGTAGGAGCCGATCGTCAGCTGGATGCCATTGGGGGAGATGGTCTCCAGCGTGGTCGTCTGCGTCACCTCGTCGTTGTGCACCGTGATCGGCGCACCGCCGGGACGGTTGTTCGCGGTTCCGGGGTTGTCGGTGACGTCCTCGCGGAACAGCGGGTAGTCGTTGTCGGCCTCGGCGATCACGGTCTCCGAGCCGGTGCCGCCGTCGGCGTCCTTGGCGGTTCCCTGCACGAGCGTCACGGCCGGGTGGCCGAGGAACGACGTCGTACCGGTCTGCGTGTAGCCGCGCGGGTCACCGATCAGGTCCTTGATCCGGTTGCCGTCGTCGACCCACGACTCCAGCAGGCGGGCGTCGCCGGGGTAGATCCAGACGATGCCCTTCGGTGCGATGTTGTTGCCGTTGGCGTCGTAGTCGATCGACTCGTAGCAGCGCGCGGTTGCCAGGCCGTAGGCGCAGTCCGACAGGACCCTGCCGGTCTGGACGTCGGTCGTCAGAACGCGGCCGGCGGTCGCGGTCATCCAGCGCTCCTCGCGCTGCGGGGGGTGCTGGAACGTGTTGCGGTCCGAGGGCCACGACAGCTGCGTGACGGTGTGCTGCAGCTGGCCCGCCGGAACCGGCGTGTGCACGATTCCGATCGGCGACGAGGCCTGCGCGGCGGCGGGGATGGCTAGCGCCATCACCGCGAGGCCGAGAGAGGCCTTGATGGGAAGGGTTCGAAACATTGGGGTAGGTGCTCCTGTTGGGGTTTCATGAGCAACCGCCCCCGGCCGCCGATGTGACGGATCAACGTCAACTGCGTCCGCGGCTGAGCGCGTGTGGGGCGCCGCGCGTACGCAGCGGGGTGACCGTCTCGTCCTCCATCGCCGCGCCCCTCGTCGCCGACCGGCGCTCGTACCACCCGGCGTACCGCGCGGCCAGCGGGGCGGCGCTGGCGCCATGGGCGAACACCGACAGGCCGACGGCGACGTACGTCGCGAGAACGATCGTCGGGGTCTGCGGCAGGTTGGCCTCCTCGACGACGAGCACCGCGAACACGATCGACGCCAGCCCGCGCGGTCCGAACCAGCCCAGGAACATGCGCGTCGGCCAGGCCGCGCCGCTCCCGGTCAGGGCGATCACGACGGGCACGATCCGCACGAGGGTCAGACTCAGAACCGCGTAGGCGACGATCGACCACGTCAGGTGGCCGAGCGACGGGCCGAGCAGGATCGCCCCGAACGCGAAGAACGTGACCGCGTCGAGCAGGTTGCCGAGCTCCTCGTTGAATACGAGCAGCTCGTGCGGGTCACGGCGCAGCACGGCGGTGAAGCACAGGCCGGCGACGAACGCCGCGATGAAGCCCGAGCCGCCGAGCGCGGCCGCCGTGCCGTAGGCCAGCGCGGCGCCGGCGACCGGGACGATCGGCCGCCACGCCGGCGCGATCAGGTCGTGGCGCGCCCCGAACAGGACGACGCCGGCCGTCACCGCTCCGGCGGCCACTCCGCCGGCGAGCCCGTAGCCGATCTCCTCGATGACGACCTGGATGACGTGCGCCGACGACGCTGCATGGGCGTCGGCCTCGGCGGCGGCGAGTGCGATCAGCAGCAATGGAACGCAGATGCCGTCGTTGAGTCCGCTCTCAACGTTGAGGCCCTGGCGGATGCGCAGCGGCAGCCGCGGCTCGGTGACCACGCTCTGACCCAGCGCAGCATCGGTCGGGGCGAGCACGATCGCGAGCACGAGCGCCTCGGTCAGGCTCAGCGATCCCAGCAACAGCGCGGCGAGCCCGGCGCCCGCGGCGATCGTCAGCGGCAGGCCGATGCCCAGCAGCCTGGTCGGCAGGCCGTGGTCGCGCCGGATCGCCCGTAGATCGATCCGCGCGGCATCGCCGAACAGGACGACGGTCAGCGTCGCTTCGGCGAACGTACGCACCGACGAGCTCAGCGGCGAGACGTCGACCGTGTCGAGCAGGCGCGGGCCGGCGAGCACCCCGAGGGCAACGATCACCATCGCGGGCGTGACCGGCGACCCGGTCAGCCGCCGCGACACGGCAGCGACGACGAGCACCGAGACGGCGATGACGGCCAGGGCCCATTCCATGCGCGCCGGCGCGAGTCTACGGGCGGATGACCAGCGACGCACCCGGGCGTGCGAGCTCGGGCGGCGGCCACAAAGATGGGGCATATGCCCGATGAGACCGGGCCCGCTCGTCCCTACCGTCAGGGCTGCAATCGACCAGACCCGGACAAAGGAAGGGCAGCATGTCTCGATACGAACTCACTCCACTCGCCTCACTCGCGCCGCTGGTGCTGCTGGTGCTGGCGCTCGTGCTTCTGATCACGGCTCGATGACGTTGAACCACAGCCCGAACGTGTCGAGCAGGCCGAGCACGGTGTGCAGCGCCGTCATGTCGGGCTCGACGGTGATCTCTCCGGATGCGGCCTCCTCGTCCAGCGTCGCCTCGCCGAGAATGACCCGGTCCAGCGACGTACGGGTCAGGCTGATCGTCGCGTCGGCGTCGGGGGCGAGGCGTCCGAGGACGTGCGTCAGCGCGCCGTGAGCGAGCGTCAGCGCGAGCTGCTCGCCGGTGTCGGTGAAGTCGAAGCTGAGCGTGACATGGGTGTCGCCCGCCCTGGCCCCGTTGAGACGCACGCCGAGGAAGTTGAAGAACAGATCGAGGCTCATCGCCCGCACGCTGTCGGGTGACGCGGTGCCCGCGAAGTCGATCTTGGGCACGCCGTGGCGCAGCTCCTGCGCGCCGGTCAGATACAGGTTGCGCCAGGTTCCGGCCTCGGACTGATAGCCGAGCTGCTCGAGCGCATTGGCCTGGAGCTCCCGCGCAGCGGTGTTCGTCGCGTCGGCGAAGATCACGTGGTTGACGACCTCGGCGACCCAGCGGTAGTCGCCCTGGTCGTAGGCCTCCTGGGCCTTCGCGAGCACGGCGTCGGCGCCACCCATGAACTCGACGTGGCGCTTGGCGCTCTCCTCGGGGACGTGCGGGTACAACGTCGCCGGGTTGCCGTCGAACCAGCCGAGATACTTGACGTACGTCGCCTTGACGTTGTGGTTGATCGTCCCGTAGTAGCCGCGCAGCGCCCAGTGACGGTCGAGGATGTCGGGCAGCTTGACCATCTCGGCGATCTCGGTCGGGTTGTAGCCATGGTTGGCGAGGCGCAGCGTCTCGTCGTTGATGAAGCCGTACGCGTCGCGGCCTTTGCTCAGGAGGTCGATCGCGCGCTCCTTCCCCCACACCGGCCAGTGGTGCATGCCGTACAGCACCTCGGTTCTGTCGCCCCAGCGCTCGATCGTCTCGCCGAGATACTTCGACCACGCATGCGGATCGCGGATCTGCGCGCCTCGCAGCGTGTAGGTGTTGTGCAGGGTGTGGCAGCAATTCTCGGCCGCGGTCAGCGCGCCGAGCTCCTCGATGAACCAGTGCATCTCCGACGGCGCCTCGGTGTCGGGCGCGAGCATGAACTCGAACGTCAGCCCGTCGATGTCGAGCTTCTGGCCGGTCTGCGTGATCGTCTCGGTCGGCGCTATCAGTGTGATCGCGCCCGTCGAGACGGCCATCCCGAGTCCAAGGCCGATATTGCCCTTGGCGTCGAACGGGATCAGCGATCCGTACTGGTAGAGCGCGCGGCGGGTCATCACGTTGCCGGCCAGGACGTTCTCGGCTACCGCGGCCTCGAGGAACCCCTCAGGTGCGATCACGCGGACCTTGCCGGCGTCGACGTCCTCCTGGGCGATGACGCCCTTGACGCCGCCGTAGTGGTCGACGTGGCTGTGCGAATAGATCACCGCGACGACAGGCTTGTGGGGACGATGGGCGTAGTAGAGGTCAAGCGCGGGCTTGGAGCACTCGACCGAGATCAGCGGATCGAAGACGATCAGCCCGGTGTCGCCCTCGACGATCGTCAGGTTGGAGATGTCGTGGTTGCGGACCTGGTACAGGCGGTCGACGACCTTGAACAGGCCGCCCTTGGCGCACAGTTGCGACTGGCGCCACAGGCTCGGATTCACGGTGTCGGGGGCCGGCGCGTCCTCGCTGATGAAGTCGAAGCGCGACGGGTCCCACACCACCGCGCCGCCGGCGGTTTTGATCGCCTCGCCGAACGGCGGCGCGATCAATCCGCGGGCGGCGTCCTCGAAATCCTGGCGGTCCTCGAACGGCAGGTGACTCAGCAGCTCGTCGTTGACCGCCTTCGTGAACTCGGTCGCCTCGCCTCGATCAGCCATGTCGTACCTCCGTCGTCGCCGTACCGGTTGGCGACCGAGGCTAGCGTCCGGGACGACCTGCTTGTGGCTTCCTTCCGGGCCCCGAACGTCAACGCGCCAGGGACTCGATCGCGACGGCGACGGCGACCATCAGCGCCACGTCCTGGCCGTCGGCGATCTCGATCCCGTAGCTCTCGCGCACGCGCACCCACTTCTTGGTGATCGTCGCGATGACGTCGCCGTCGCGCTTGACCTCGTACTCGTGGTCGACGACGTTGCCCTTGGCGTCGAGGTCGGCGCCGTGCTCGAGATCGATCGAGAAGCGGTCGCGGATCCCCACGACCTTCTTGGTCACCGTCGCGACGGTGTCGCCGCCGCGTTCGATCTTCATCACGCCGCGCATCCGCAGGTCGCGCGCCTGGATGTGCAGCACCTCGTTGCCCGACGGGTCCTCGAGCACGAACGTCTCCTGGATGCGCAGCTTCTTGCCGTTGACCTTGTAGATGTTGGTGCCCGACTCATCCTGCACCCACGAGTCGTCGCCGACCGACAACAGCTTCTCGCGCATCAACAGCCGCGTCCCGCCGGGCTCATCGCGTCGCAGCAGTCCCATCGTGCCTCCTCGTATCGGTTGCGGTGACCTTGACAGGTACGCTCGGCCCCCGCTGATGGCCGCCACCGCCGACACCGACCTCACGCGAGAGCAGGCCGATGCGCTGATCCGCAGTGGCCCGTTCCAGAAGCTGCTGGTGGTGGCGGCGGTGCTCGGCGTGGTGGTGTCGCTGCTGGCCTGGGGCTTCCTGGAGCTCGTGCACCAGATCCAGGAGGAGGTCTACGTCCATCTGCCGCACGCGGTCGGCTATGCCAACGGCGCGCCGACATGGTGGTCGCTGCCGGTGCTGGCGATCGCGGGCATCCTGGTTGCCGCAGCGATCGTCAAGCTCCCGGGCCAGGGGGGCCACGTCCCGGTTCACGGCCTGGCGGCCGGAGGCCCCGCGGACCCCGCGCAGCTGCCGGGGATCCTGTTCGCGGCTCTGGCGTCGCTCGGGCTCGGCGTGGTGCTCGGACCGGAGGCGCCGTTGATCGCGCTCGGCGCGGGGTTCGCCGTGTACGCGTTGCGCCTCGCGCGCCGCGAGGTCCCCGAGCAGGCCTCGGCGGTTGTCGCCGCGACGGGCAGCTTCGCGGCAATCTCGTTCATCTTCGGCTCGCCGGTCGTCGCCGCCGTGCTGCTGATCGAGGCGACCGGCCTCGGCGGGCACCGCCTGCGCCTGATCCTGCTGCCGGGTCTGCTCGGCGCCGGAATCGGGTCGTTGGTGTCGATCGGGATGGGCTCGCTCACCGGCCTCAGCAGCGCCGACTTCGCCCTTGGCGCGCTGCCGCTGCCGGCGTTCGCGCGTCCCGACCTCGTCGACTTCGCGTGGACGATGCCGCTCGCGATCCTCGCCGCGCTGGGCGCGCAGGGGATCATGCGCCTCGGCCGCGAGTCCGAGCGGGTGCTGTCGCCGCGGCCGTTTGTGGCACTGCCGATCGCCGGGCTGGCGATTGCCGGGCTGGCGATCCTGTTCGCGCAGGTGACCGGCGACAGCCAGTCCTTCGTCCTGTTCTCCGGCGAGGAGCAGATGCCTCACCTGATCTCCGATGCGAGCACGTTCACCGTCGGAGCGCTCCTGCTGATGATCGCCTGCAAGGCCATCGCCTACGGCCTGTCGCTGGGCGGATTTCGGGGTGGCCCCGCGTTCGGCGCGCTGTTCATCGGCGCGGCCGCGGGCGTTGTCGCCTCGCGCCTGCCGGGGTTCGCGCTGACTCCGGCGATCGCCGTCGGGATGGCCGCGACGTTTGTCTCCGTGCTCGGCCTTCCGCTGTCGTCGGTCGTGCTCGCGAGCCTGCTCGTATCCAAGGCCGGCTACGGCGCCGAGCCGCTGATCATCCTCGCTGTGGTCGTGTCACACGTCGTGACGCTGCTGCTCGCGGCGCCGCCCAGCGCCGCGAGCGAAGCCGCGTAGGGTCGTCAGGCCGCCGGCGGCGGCGGGAAGCACACCGCCTTGCTGAAGTCGCCGTAGCTGAAGATCGAGCCATTGCCGGCAACACCGACGATCCGGCCCTGTGCGTTGGTCGCCAGCACGCGCACCTGGTACGTGCTGTCGCAATCGGCGGCCGGAATGCTCAGGCCCGCCTGCGGGCCGGTCAACACGGCCGTGCCGTGCGTCCCGGAGACCGCAACGTGCGACGTCTCGCCCGGCTGGCCGAAATCGTCGCCGCCATCGAGACGGTCGCCGTTGGGGTTCGTGAAGTTGTTCACAAACGAGTTCTCAGCGGTGAAGTCGCCGGTGAAGAACAACGCCGAGGCGAAGTTCTCGGTCGGCGCCGAGAACTCGATGATCGCGTTGCGCGCCCCGTTCACCGGCCGCACGTCGTACGTGACGGCGAACTGGTTCGAGCCTCCTGTCTCGGTGTCGGCGACGTCGTAGAACAGCGGCGCGGAGCCGTTGAGCAACGAGGCCGTGGCCTGGATCTTCGGCGTCGCCGGCAGCTGCTGAGCCTGTGGCGCGAACCGGATCGGCTGCCAGAAGCTCGTACTGTCGGGGATCTGGGCACCACCCTTGGTACCCCGGACCGCGATGCCGTACGTGCCGACGCCGTGGGGGAAGTCCGCCGACGACAGCGTGATCGTGCCCGTCAGCCCGTGGAGCGTGAACGGCTGGCCGTGGGCGTCGAGGTTGAGGTCCGGGAACGCCTGCGGCACCGCCCGGTCGATGTCGGAAACGAACAAGATGCCGCCGTCGGCGAGGCCACCGTGACCGTCGCGCAGGTTGCGCAGATCGTAGGTGAACTTGATCTTGTCGCCGGCCTGGAAGACCGGGTCGAACGACGGTGGGACAGCGTGCGTCGTCGTCGCCGACGCCTGGCCCTTGAAGGTCACGTCGGTCGAGATCGATGCCTGACCGCTGCTTGCGGTGACGGTCACCACGCGGTCGTGCGGCGATGTCACCGGCGCACCGAGGAGGCCGAAGATCTCCGACGGCAGCAGCCGCACCGACGGGTTGCTCGGGTCGGCGATGCTGCGCGGCACGCTCACGGTCCTGCGGCCCAGCTGCAGCGTCCAGCGCATGTTCAGGTTCGAGATGAACGCCGCGTCGACGCCGAACGTGATCGGCGCGAACAGGTTGTCGCCGCTGCTGCCGACCGTCTCGTTGGTACGGCTCGACGGCGCGACCAGGCCCTGGGTGAGGTCGATCGTCGCGGTGTGGGCGTTGGGGTTCTGCACGGTGTCGGTGTAGAAGGCCGACCGCAGATCGGTCGGCGTCAGCGCGGCCTTGCGCTCCGCCACCGTCATCCGGGCGAACGACGGAGTGCCGTTGGCGTGGGCGCGGTCGAACAGCGACTGCACGGCCGCCGTCAGGTCGAGGTTCGGGCCGATGTTCGCCTTGCTGAGGTCGAACGCGGGCGTCATGTTCGGGCGCCCGGTCTTCTGGAGCAGGTCACGGACCTGCACTGCGGTGAGGTTCTGGCCGAGCAACCTCGCAGCCTGACGTACGACGGCCGCCGCACCGGCGATCGCCGGCGCCGACGCCGACGAGCCGCCGATCAGGCGCGGTGTGCTGAGCGCAGGGCTGACCGGGTTGCCGGCGGCGTCCTCGACCTGGCCGAGCAGCAGCACGTCGTCGCCCGGGGCCGAGATGTTCACGCGCGACCCGGAGCCGGTGTGGAAGTTCTGCTGACCGGTCCAGCGTGTCTCGGTGGTGTGCTGTGAGTGGCTCACCGCATCGGGGATCTGGGTGTTGTACGGCGAGTTGTTGAAGACGTCGTTGAGCGTGTCCGCCCCGGCGTCGTTGGCGCCGCTGTCGAGGACCGCCACCGGCTCGACGGTCAGGCCGTAGCTGAAGGCCGGGTTGGCCCAGAGGTTCGGATCGTCGAGGTCGACCGGCACCGTCGGGTCGGTCGTGACATTGGTCGGCTCGGTGAGGCCGTTGGGGTTCATCGCGACCGACGTCTCCGTCTGGCCGTCGCCGGCCGAGATCGAGACGAACGTGTCGGCACCCTGCACGAGCGTGGTGACCGCGTCGTGGATCAGGGCCTCGTTCTCGAAGTAGTAGTCGGAGAAGCCGCCGATCGAGAAGCCGCTACCGATCGAGGCGGTGACGACGTCGGCCTTCGGGGTCTGCAGGAAGACCGAGCCGAAAAACGCGGCGAGGAAGCCGTCGGTCCCGTTGACCTTCGGGTTGATCAGCCGGTAGTTGGCGCCGTAGGCCTCGCCGAGTAGCTGGCCGTTGCCGGGCGGGGCGGGGTTGACGATCCGCGGGTCGCCGACCGGCGGCGGAGCCATCTGGCTGAAGTCGAGGTTGACCTCGAGGAAGTCGCCCTGGTCGTCCTGCGTGGTCCCGGACGGGTCGAGCGTGATCGAGCACGTCTGGGTGTTGTCGGGGTTGGTCGTGCACGTCTGGCTCGACAGCCACACGGGGATCTTCGGGTAGCCGGCCTGCACGATGTAGCGCTGCCCGTTCTGCAGCACCGTGCTCTGGTTGTTGACGTTGCCGAGCGAGATGTTGGTGACGACCTCGCCCTGGCCGGGCTGCTGGCCGAAGCGCTTGGCGATCATCGCCGCGGCGCCGGTGACGTTGTCGCTGGCCGCGTCGAGGTAGGACTGAGCGTCGCTGCGGTAGGCGGCGTTGGGCGGCAGCGTCGCGGCCGACGATGTCGTCGGCGCGCTGGCCTTGCGGGCCCGTGTCAGCGCGGCGCGTGCGCGCTTGATCTGCGCCTTGGAGAGCCTTGCGCCGCTATGGGGGACCGTGTACTTCCAGTCGGGCATCGCGGAGCTCAGCAGCGGCGACTGCGCCAGGGCGTTGGCGGCGGCCCCGGAGTTGACGGTCGGGTTGTAGGTGACGCGGTAGACCTGGGTGAAGTCGGTGACGAACCGGCCGGTCGCGGCTTCGGCGCGCGCACGGGCGGCGTTGAGCTGGTCGGCGGGGAGGTTCGTGAACAGGTGCTCGATGCTCGTGGTGCCGAGGCTGGTGAGCGTCTGGTTGAGTGCGGCGAGGTCGGCCGCGTCGGCGCCGGCGCTGCCGGCGACGAACTGGTTTCCGACGACCGAGACCGGCGTCTTGAACGCGATCAGCGTGTCGCCGCGATGGGCGATCTGGGCGGGGAGGATGGGGTACAGACGCTGATGCGGGGCGGTCGTATCCGCCTGCGCCGATGCGAGGGAACTCAGGCCGACGACGGCGAACGTTCCCAGAATCAGTACGAACCGCCGCAGCGCCCATGGGGCGTTGATGTTGCGCATGACCGTCACCCTCCCGTGCTTATGGACCTCACAACCGCGGCGATACTACTCCCGCGAATCGGCGCTAACGAAACGTCAATTGAACGTTTGACAACAGTGGGGTGTTTGCACAGAAAGTGCCCGCAACCGGGTGCATTCGTGCCCGAATTTGGGAGTGCTTGTCGTGTCCGTGCGCTGACGCGGCGAGGCGCTTTTGCCTACGCCCGCAGCGGCGCCAGCAGCTCGTCCCAGCGGCCACGGTCATAGCCCTGCGGGACACGCAGTGTGATGCGCGTCGCGAGATCGCCGTAGCGGCGCTGGAGCTCGGCGACGACGTCCGGCGGGCTGCCGACGACGGCGAACGCGTTGACGACGTCGTCGTCGATCACGTCGCCCAGCTGATCCCACCCCCCGCGCTTGGTGAGCTGGTTGAGCTCGTCGTGGAGGTCCTCCCAGCCGTGGAGCGCCAGGACGGGACGGTAAGCCGGCGTGGAGCCGTAGAAACCGATCTGTCCCTTGACCGCCGCGATGCCCTCCGCGATCTGCGCATCGCTGTCGCCGGTCACCACGAACGCCGGGGCGCTGATCTCGAACCCGTCGGCCGTGCGACCGGCCTTCGCGCGCCCGCGCTCCAGCGCCGGGATCGTCACCTCGCGCACGTAGCGCTCGGTCGAGAACCCGTGGCACAAAAAGCCGTCGGCCACCTCGCCCGCGGCCTCGGTCATGAGCGGCCCGACGCCGGCCAGCACGATCTTCGGGTTCCCGTGCGGGTTGGGTCCCGGGTCGAAGAACGGCGACATCAGCGTGTGGGTGTAGAAGTCGCCCTCGAAGTCCAGCCGTTCGCCGGTCTCCCAGGCGCTCCAGATCGCCCGGATCGCCAGCACGAACTCGCGCATCCGCGGCGCGGGGTGCGACCACGGCATCGAGTAGCGCCGGGTGATGTGTGGCTTGATCTGGGACCCGAGACCGAGCACGAACCGCCCGCCGGTCAGCGCCTGGAGATCGTTGGCCTGGACGGCGACCGTCATCGGGTTGCGGGCAAACGCCACCGCGATGCCCGTCCCGATCTCCACGCGCTCGGTGCGCTCGGCCGCCACCGCACACGCCAGCAACGCGTCGACCTGCGTCTCGACCGCCCACCAGCCGTCGTACCCCCAGGACTCCGCCTCGACCGCCGCCTCGGCGGCGGCGCTGACGGTCGGGGAATAGCCGCTGGCGTCGATCTTCATCGGGCGCAGCCTAGCCGTCGTCAGAGGCCGCCGATGCCGTCGCCGAGCAGCTTTGCGCCGAGCACGAGCAGGATCACCACCATGATCACCGCGTTGTTGTCCGACATGAACTGCTTGACCGAGGCGAGCGGCCGGGCCGCGCGGTCGGCATCGACGAGGTAGAAGAGCACCGAGCCGGCGACGGTGACCGAGCCGATGGCGACGAACACGGCGATCGCGATCGACGTGTCGGCCCGGCCGAGGTCGGCGTCGGCGATCGAAGCGGCCGCGGCGAGCGTGAGCGCGAGGTTCTTGGGATTCGCGGCCGACAGCGCCACGCCGAGGGCCGCCGCCCGACCCGGCGGGGCAGTGCCGATGGTTGCCATCCAGCTTGGTGCCTCGGGCTCGTGGCCGTCTCGGGGCCGCTTCGTCCACTGCTGGGCGGCCATCGCGAAGAACGCGATCCCGATGGCGATCTTGAGCCAGTTGAGGCCCGCGTCCTCGCCGCCCGAGTCCCCGCCGCCGACGAGCAGCACCACGACGACGCTGACCGACGACAGACCGGCGATCCAGCCCAGCGCGAACGCCGGGCCGGACGTCCTCGCCCGTGGCGCCCCGAGGACGAGGACGATGGCGACGATCGGGATCGGGCTGAGGGCCACGGCGAGCGCCGACGGGAGCAGGTCACCGATGGCATCGTTCAGCACGCGCGCGGATTGTCCCCGGTGGGCGAGTCGGTCCGTCGGCGACCGTTGTCAAAAGGCCGATTCAGTCGGCTATGCCGAGGCCCCAGCCGCCGTCGATCACGATCTCCTGACCGGTGATGTACTGCGACCCGGGGGAGGCCAAAAACAGCGCGAGCGCCTTGATGTCGTCGGGCCGGCCGACCCGGTGCATCGGGATCTCCTTGGCCACTGCCGCCTGCACGTCGGGGTTGTGAGCATGGCCGCCGCCGATGTTGGTCACGAAGAACCCGGGCGCGATCGCGTTGACGGTGATCCCGTCGGCGGCGAGCTCGAGGGCGATCGAGTGGACGAGGTGCCGCGCGCCCGCTTTGGCCGTCATGTAGGCGGCGCCGATCGCCGGCTCGACCTGCGTCGCGGCCAGTGAGGTGGTCACGACGATCCGCCCGGAGCCGCGAGGGCGCATGTGGCGGGCCGCCGCGCGCGCCGTCGCGAAGATCCCCGAGAGGTTGATGTCGATCACGCGGTTCCAGCGCTCGTCGGAGTAGTTCTCCAGCGCGCCCTCGGGCACCCGCGGCCGCTGGCCGCCGACCCAGGAGCCGACCGGGCCGGGGCCGGGGTCGATCCCGGCGTTGGCGAACGCGACGTCGAGCCGGCCGTACACCTCGGCCGTCTCGTCGATCGCCCGGTCCAGCGCATCGTGGTCGGTCACGTCGGCCGTGGCGCCGCG
This sequence comes from uncultured Actinomycetes bacterium, assembly GCA_963766605.1. Taxonomy (GTDB): domain Bacteria; phylum Actinomycetota; class Thermoleophilia; order Solirubrobacterales; family Solirubrobacteraceae; genus AC-49. Next base: position 253,280 of record CAVYAT010000001.1, on the reverse strand, counting down.
GACGTCGAGGCCTTCGCCCGCGAGCCGGCCGACCTGCTCGGCGATTGCGGCGGCGTCGAGGTCGATCAGCGTGACACGAGCCCCGTGCGCGGCGAGCACCTCACCGTAGGCGAGCCCGAGCCCGCTGGCGCCGCCGGTCACGATCACGCCGTAGCCGTTTACTTCGAATTGCGAGGAGACGTTCACGCGCGCAGTGTATTTGCTGCCCCACGGCCCTCGATAGAGTTGGCGCGGTGAGCGAGTCTGCCTCTCAGCTGATCGACGGACGGATCAAGGAGCTCGGCGACTGGCGCGGCGAGCTGCTCGGCCGGCTGCGTGGCCTGGTCAAGGAAGCCGACCCCGACGTCGTCGAGGAGTGGAAATGGCGCGGGGTCCCGGTGTGGGAGCACGACGGGATCATCTGCACCGGCGAGACCTACAAGAGCGTCGTCAAGATGACGTTCCACAAGGGGGCGTCGCTGGACGATCCCACGGGTCTCTTCAACTCGAGCCTCGAGGGCAACACGCGCCGCGCGATCGACTTCCGCGAGGATGAGGAGATCGACGAGAAGGCGCTGAAGGCCCTGATCCGCGCGGCCGTGGACCTCAACGAGGCCAAAGCCAAGCGCTGATCGCGGGACCGGACGCATGGCGACGACGCAGGTGATCCGCAGCGAACGGTTTCCGGATCTCGACGACGAGCTGTTCTTCCCGCGCCTCTCCGACGCCAAGCTGGCGTGGCTGGGTAAGCGCGGCCGACGGCGGACGGTCGCGGCCGGTGAGGTGCTCTACGAGCACGCCGTTCGCGACGCCCCGTTCTTCATCATCGAGCACGGGCTCGTCGAACTCGTGGACCGCAAGCCCGGCAAGGACGTGCACATCGCGCAGGCCGACAGCCGCACGTTCATCGGTGACATCGCGGCATTCACCGGCGAGCCCACGATCAGCGCCTGCGTGGCCGTTGAGCCGACGGACGTGATCGAGTTCGACCGGTCCAAGCTGCGCGAGATCGTCGCCCGCTGGCCGGAGTTCGGCGAGCACATCTTCGAAACGCTGCTGGCCCGGCGCGCGTGGCACGAGGCCGCGGGACACGGCGTCATCCGCGTGATCGCCGCGCGCGGATCGCGACGCGCGTTCGAGGTCCGCGACCTGCTCGAGCGAAACCTCCTGCCGGTGCGGTTCTACGACGTCGACACCGACGACGAGAGCGCCGAGCTGCTGAGGTGGCTCGACATCCCGCGATCCGAGACGCCGGTCCTGGTGCACGCGACCAATGTGATGCGCAACCCGTCGGCGGCGCAGGTCGCTCGGTCGCTCGGCCTGCGTGCGGAGGTCGAGGGTGAGCGGTTCGACCTCGTCGTGCTCGGTGGCGGGCCGGCCGGGCTCGCGGCCGCCGTGTACGGCGGCTCGGAGGGGCTGCGGACGTTCGTGGCCGAGGCCTGGGCACCGGGCGGTCAGGCAGGCACCAGCACACGGATCGAGAACTACCTCGGTTTTCCGAGTGGAATCTCCGGAGCCCAGCTGACGCGCAATGCGACGCTCCAGGCACGTCGCTTTGACGCGGTTCTCTCGAGCTTTCACCGCGTCGTCGAGATGGCCGATGGTCCCGAGGGGCTGTTGCGCGTCGACCTCGACGACGGGCAGCACGTGCTCGCTCGTTCCGTCGTGATGGCGACCGGAGCGCGCTGGCGGGAGCTGGAGGCCGAAGGTATCGACCGTTTCCGCGGCGCCGGCGTCTACCACGCCGCGATGCCGACCGACGCCGAGCGCTGCCGCGACGAGGACGTCATCGTCGTCGGCGGCGGCAACTCGGCCGGCCAGGCGGCTGTTCACCTCGCTTCACGGGCGCGCAGCGTCCGCCTTGTGGTGCGGGGCAAGGCGCTCAGCTCGACGATGTCGCGCTACCTGATCGACCGCGTCGAGCGCTCCGCGCAGATCGAGGTGATGACCGAGACCGAGGTCACGGCGGTGCACGGCAGCTCGACGGTGGAGTCGGTCAGCCTGCGCGACCGGCGTGCTGACAGCATCGATTCGGTGGCCGCGACGGCGGTGTTCGTCATGATCGGCGCGGTCCCGTGCACCGAGGCTGCGGTGGGGATGCTGGCCCTCGACCCGGCCGGCTATCTGCTGTGTGGCAGCGAGGCCGCCGGCTGTGACGGGCATCTCACGTGGCCCCTCACCGACCGCGAGCCGTATCTCCTCGAGACGGTTCGCCCGGGAGTCCTGGCGGCGGGTGACGTTCGCGCCGGGGCGACCAACCGCGTAGCCGGCGCTGTCGGCGACGGTGCGCTCGCCGTGCGGTTCGTTCACGACGTGCTGGCGGGGTAGCGGCCGGTCAGCCCGCGGTCGGCGGCTCGGCAGGCGGCTCGGACGGTGGCTCGCCGGCGTGCCGGCGTCGGCGATACAGGATCACGCCACCCGCGATGAGGGCGGCCACTGCCGCCACGATGAGCACCCAGGCCCACGTCGGCAGGCCGGAGCTGTCGCTGTCCTGGGGGCTCGAGACGACGGCGACCGCGGCACCCTTCTTCGCCGCCGTGTGTGTCGTGGCGGTGGCGGGTGTCGTCGCGGTGACCTGCGTCGTGACCGTGGCCGTCTGGGTGACCGCGGTCGTCTGGCCCGGCGTGGTGACGGTGGTCGTCGTCGTGTGCGGCTGCGCCGGCGTCGTGACCGTCGTCGTCTCCGGGGCGATCGTGGGCACCGGTGGAGACTTGGTCGTCGTCGTGGTCTTGGCCTTGGCCGCGCCGGCCGTCTCCGTGTCGGCGGTCGTCGACGGCGGGGCGACCCTCACCGTCTCGCCGGCGGTGGTGGACGGCGTCGTCGTCGTCGCCGCCGCCGGGGCGGTTGGCGCGGGGGCGGTCGCAGTTCTTGCCGGGGTCGTGACCGTCGGCCGAGGCGTGGTCACCGTCGCGCCTGCGATCGGGCCGGTGCGCGTCGATCCGCCGGTCCCTGCGCCACAGCCGACGAGGACCAGGCACAGGGCTGCCCCTGCCGCAAACAGCCAGCGCGCCGATCGTGGGTCCACGGTGGCGATCCTAGTTTGCTTCGGTCTGCCGTGCTTGACACGCTCCCCGGGTGAGGCGGCACCTACCCGGCGCTCGGGCCGTGGCCAGCTACGAGCGCTCGTGGCTGCGCCGCGACGTCGTCGCCGGGATCGTGCTGACCACGCTGCTCGTGCCGCAGGGGATGGCGTACGCCGAGCTGGCGGGGCTGCCCGCGATCACCGGCCTCTACACGACGATCCTGTGCCTGGTCGGCTACGCGGTGTTCGGGCCGTCGCGAATCCTCGTCCTGGGGCCCGATTCGTCATTGGGGCCGATGATCGCCGCGACGATCCTGCCGATCCTCGGGTCCAACGGCGACCCCGCGCGCGCGATCGCGCTGGCGTCGATGCTGGCGCTGATCGTCGGCGCGATCATGATCGCGGCCGGGGTCGCGAAGCTCGGATTCGTCGCGGACCTGTTGTCCAAGCCGACACAGATCGGCTACATGAACGGCCTCGCGCTGACGATCCTCGTCAGCCAGCTGCCGAAGCTGTTCGGGTTCTCGGTCGATGCCAACGGGCTGATCGACGAGACGCGCGGCTTCGTGAACGGGATCACGGCGGGGGACACGGTTGGCGCGGCGGTCGCGATCGGGCTGGTCAGCCTGGCGCTGATCCTGGTGCTCGGGCGCGTGCTGCCGCGCATCCCGGGCGTGTTGGTCGCGGTCGTCGTCGCGATCGCAGCGTCGGCTGCGTTCGACCTAGGCGACCACGGCGTCTCGCTCGTCGGGACGCTGCCCTCCGGCTTCCCGCCGCTCACGTTCCCCAGCCCGGTGTCGGACCTGCCGCTGCTGGTGGCCGGCGCGCTGGGGATCGCGCTCGTCGCGTTGACCGACACGATCTCGACCGCGTCGGCGTTCGCCGCCCGGACCGGGCAGGAGGTCGACGGGGACGGCGAGATGATCGGAATCGGGGCGGCGAACGTCGCCGCCGGCTTCTTTCAGGGGTTTCCGGTGAGCACGAGCGGCTCGAGGACCGCGGTCGCCGAGCGAGCGGGCGCCAAGACCCAGCTGACCGGAGTCGTCGGCGCCGGCGCGATCGTGCTCATGCTCGTGCTCGTCCCGGGCCTGCTGCGCAGCCTGCCGCAGCCGACGCTGGCGGCCGTGGTCATCGCCGCCTCGCTGTCACTGGCCGACATTCCCGGAACCGTGCGGCTGTGGCGTCAGCGCCGCGCCGAGTTCCTGTTGTCGATGACCGCGTTCGCAGGCGTCGCGCTGCTCGGCGTACTGGAGGGCATCGCGGTCGCCGTCGCGCTGTCGATCCTCAACGTGTTCCGGCGCTCCTGGTGGCCCTACCAGACCACCCTCGGGCGGGTCGCGGGGATGCCCGGCCAGCACGATCGCCAGTTGCACCCCGAAGCCGAGGTGCTGCCTGGCCTCGTGATCTTCCGCTTCGACGCGCCGCTGGTGTTCGCCAACACGAGAACGTTCCGTGACGAGATTCGCCGGCTCGCGGCGGCCGACCCGCGGCCGACGTGGATCCTCATCGCCGCAGAGCCCCTGACCGACGTCGACACCACCGCCGCCGACATGCTCGCCGACCTCGACGAGGAGCTCAACGCCGCCGGCATCTCGCTCGTGTTCGCCGAGCTCAAGGATCCGGTTCGGGCCAAGCTCGAACGCTACGAGCTGATCGGCCCGCTCGACCCGGCCCATTTCTTCCCGACGTTGGACGCCGCGATCGACACCTTCCGTCGCGAGACCGGCGCGGAGTGGGCCTAGCGCGATGTGGGCGCCCCAGCGCGCCGCAGAGCGGCCGGGTGGTCATGGCGATGAGCTCGTCACCGGCAACTGTCGCGTCAGCGAGTGGCGACGGTGGCTCGTGGGCCACGGTGCTCGGTGTCGGCGGCGTCGGCGGCGATCTCCGCGCTCGCTCCGAAGTGCAGCAGGCGTCCGCCGAAGGCGATCGCGCTGACCGCGAACCACGCCCAGCCGAGCGCGAGGCCGGCGATGACGTCGGTGAGCCAATGAACGTCGAGCATCACGCGGCTCGTGGCGACCGCGACAGCGACCCCCACCGCCATACCGGCGAGGATCACGCGCCCGCGCGGTCCCCGATGTCGGCCGAGGAGCAGTGCGGCGGCAGCGAAGAAGGCCGCGGCCGAGGCGGAGTGCCCGCTGGGAAATGACGGACCGAGCGTCGCCGCGACCGGGTTGAGCGACGGACGAACGCGGTCCGCCAGATCCTTGATCGTCGTCGTGATGAGCCTCTCGCCGACGACGACGACGAACAGGAACGGGATCGCCCAGAGGCTGTGAGTCCTGCGGTAGTCCAAGACCACGATCGCCGTTCCGGCGACCAGGACGGTGATCGTCGTGCCAAGTTGGGTGACCGCGTTGAGTCCGTCGGTGGAGAGAGCGGTGGCGTGGCGATGACCCCAGCCCGCAACGCCGACGTCGATACCGAGGAGATTGGGATCGGCGCGAACCACAAACGCGAGGACGCCGAGCAGGAGGCCGCCCCCGATCGCCAGCACGAGCGCGACAATCAGGGCGAGACCGGTGGCGGTCTGTGGGTCGAGCCTCGCCTCGAGCCCGGCCCGGAGCCGAGGGTGTGCAGCGACGACCTCGCCTGCTGCCCGGGCCGCCGCGGGGACGGGTGGGCGCCTCGCTCCAGCGCGCTTGGTCCAGCGCCACCCGACAACCCCGGTGACACCGCCGGCGGTGAGGGCTACGAGGATGAGAACGAGAAGGGGCAAGCTGGTCGAAGGTTCGCGTTGCAGCGCTTTCGGGCATGACGCGCAGCATGAGTTTCGATACCCGATTGGCCGAGCCGAGAACCCGGCTGACCGTGCGCCGGTCACGCCGGGCGACCACCGGGCAAACATCGCGGCACTCACGAACGACCCCCCCGGTGCTCGAGGCCCGTCCAGGCGGGCCGGCCGAGCGACTCGCGGCACGGCTCGCCGGGAAGCCCGCCGCGCTGGCATTTTTCGTCGTGCTGGCCGCGGGCTATCTGACGCTGGCGGCGGTATCGGTCGTCATCGGCTGGCTGGTCATCCACGTGGTACTGCATGTTGCGTGGGTGAGCTCGGCCGACGAGAACGTCGTCGTCTGGTTCGTCCAGCACCGCTCACCGACGGGGACCGATGCCTCGGTTGTCGGCTCGACCGTCGCGGGAGGATTTGTCCTGCCCGTGCTCGTCGCGACGGTCGCGCTCGTCTGCGTCGTGATGCGCCAGTGGCGGATCGCCGCGTTCGTGGTCTTCGCCCTCACCGTTGAATCGGCCGTCTACCGGACGGTCACGCTCCTCATCCATCGCCAGCGACCGGCGGTGCACCGCCTCGAGGACCTACCGGCGAACGCCAGCTATCCGTCGGGACACACGGCGGCATCGATCGCGGTCTACGCCGGCCTCGTGCTCCTGCTCACCTCGCGCATCCGCGACCGCACCGTGCGCATCGTCGCGTGGACGATCGCGATCTTGATACCGATCTTCGTCGCCAGCTCGCGGATGTACCGGGGGATGCATCACCCGATCGACACGCTCGCCGGCGTCACGATCGGCGTCTCGTCGCTCGTCATTGCTGTCTTCGCCTGCCGCGTTGCGGGCGCCGTTGCGGCCACGCGCTCATGAAGGTCGCGGTGATCGCTCACTCCGGCAAGACGCTCGATGGCGGCCTGCCCGAGCTGCGGCGCGTTCTCGACGCGGCCGGTGTCACCGACCCGCTGTGGCACGAGGTGCCCAAGAGCCGCAAGGCGCCGTCTCGCGTTCGGCGCGTCCTCGACGAGGGCGTCGATCTGATCTTCGCCTGGGGCGGCGACGGGATGGTGCAGCGCTGCGCAGGCGAGCTCGCCGGCTCGGGTACGAGCCTGGCGATCATTCCCGCCGGCACTGCGAACCTGTTCGCGTCAAACCTCGACATTCCGGACAGCATCGAGGGCGCGGTTGAGGTCGGTCTCCACGGCGCGCGCCACGACTTCGACCTCGGTCGCTTCAACGGCGAGCGGTTCGCGGTCATGGCGGGCGCCGGGTTTGACGCGGCGATGATCCGCGATGCCGGCGGCCTCAAGGACCGCATCGGGCGCGGCGCCTACATCTTCAGCGGATCCAAGAACCTGCGCATGAAGCCGTTTCGCGCCAAGATCGACGTCGACGGCGCCCGATGGTACGAGGGCAAGACGAGCTGCATCCTGCTCGGCAACGTCGGCGCGCTGTTCGGCGGCATCGACGCGTTCGAGGATGCGCGACCCGACGACGGCGTGCTGGAGCTCGGCATCATCACCGCCGACGGCATCGTGGAGTGGTCGCGGACGATCGCTCGCGCCGCCGTCGGCACCCCGCACAAGTCCCCGTTCGTCCGAGTGACCAAGGCCCGAGCGGTCAAGGTCAAGCTCGACCGCAAAGTCCTGTACGAGCTCGACGGAGGCGACCGCACGAAGGTCAAGACCTTCAAGGTCAAGGTCGAACCGGGGGCGATCAAGGTTTGCGTCCCCCATACGGCGGAGAAGATCGGATGACGATGCGCTCGGTCACCACGCCCACCATCCACGGCGCCCAGGCGCGCGGCGACACGGTCGTCAACACGCGCGGCTTCGAGCTGTTCGCCCGCGGCGGCTTCGTCGCGCGCGGGGTGATCTACGGCGTCATCGGGCTGCTGGCGCTGGAACTCGCGCTCGGCGATGGCGGCCGTGCCACCAATCAGCAGGGTGCGCTGGCGACCGTCTCCCACCAGTCGTTCGGCCACGTGCTCCTCATCGCCGTGGCGATCGGCCTCGGCGGGTACGCCGTCTGGCGCTTCTCGCGTGCCGCACTCGGCCATGGCTCCGAGGCGAGCGACAGTACGTTCGACCGCCTCGCCGCCCTGGCCAGCGGCGTGGTCTACGCCGCCCTGTGTGTGCTGGCGATCGAGATCCTGGGCGGCTCGGCGAGCAGCCAGTCGAGCAACACGCACAAGACGACGGCCGGGGTGCTCGGCTGGCCGGCCGGCACGTGGCTCGTCGGTGCGGCCGGACTCGCGTTTCTCGGCGTCGCGGCGTACCAGGGTTACAAGGGCATCTCCAAGAGGTTTCTCGACGACTCCAAGACCGGGGAGATGAGCCCCAGCGGGAAGCGTGCGTTCACCGCCATCGGCATGTTCGGGCACCTCGCGCGAATGGTGGTTTTCGGCATGGTCGGCTACTTCCTCGTCAAGGCCGCGCTGGATTACAGCCCCGCCCAGGCGGTCGGGCTGGATGGCGTCCTCGCCCGTCTGGTTCACGACTCCTACGGGCCGGTGCTGCTGGGGATCGTCGCCGCCGGGCTGATCGCGTTCGCGCTGTACTCGATCTGCGACGCGCGCTACCGCAAGATCTGACCCCGGCCGCTCCGTGCGATGTAGGCTCGCCGAGTGCCGGCGCTCGTCCTCGGACCAATCGTCCGGTATGTGGACTCCGAGGTCGCCACGATCTGGCTCCAGACCGATGCGGCGTGCGAGGTCGAGATCCTCGGCTCCCAGACGCGCACGTGGTCCATCGACGGCCTGCACTTCGCGCTCGTCGCGATCGAAGGGTTGGTCCCCGGGACCGATCATCGGTACGAGGTCGCGCTCGACGGTCGCCGGGTCTGGCCGCCGGCCGATTCGAAGTTCCCGCCCAGCACGATCCGGCTTCCGACCGGCGACGCCGAGTTGCGGCTGGTGTTCGGCTCGTGCCGGGTCGCGCTTCCGAACGAGCCGCCGTACGTCCTGCGCGCCGAAGAGCATCCCGACGGCCAGGGGATCGACGCACTGCGAGCCTACGCGCTGCGCGCGGCGCGCCAGGGCGGCGGTGACGCGCTCCCGGACATGTTGCTGATGCTGGGCGATCAGATCTACGCCGACGAGCCATCGCCCGCGCTTCAGGCCGTCATCACGGACCGATCGCGTCCCGACGACGTGCCTGACGACGAGGTCGCCGACTTCGGCGAGTACGCGCTGGCCTATCACGAGGCGTGGAGCGAGCCGGTCATCCGCTGGCTGTTGTCCACCGTCCCGACGACGATGATCTTCGACGACCATGAGATCCACGCCGAGTGGCGGATCTCGCAGGGCTGGATGGACGAGATGACGGCGATGTCGTGGTTTCACCGGCACATCGGCGCGGGCCTGATGGCGTACTGGGTCTTCCAGCACCTGGGGAATCTCGCGCCCTCGGATCTCGACCGCTCAGAGCTGTACCGCGAGGTTCAGGCCGCCGTGGACGGGGGCGCCACGTTGGCGGCGGAGATGGAGAACGCCGGCCGGCAGAACGGCCACAGCCGCTGGAGCTTTGCCCGCCGCATGGGGGAGACGAAGCTCGTCGTCATCGACTCCCGTGCGGGACGCGACGTCACCCCCGGGCGCCGGGAGCTCGTGCAGGACGAGGAGTGGGATTGGATCGCCGAGCAAGCCCGCGAGCCGGCACGCCACCTCGTGCTGGCCAGCTCCGTCCCGTTCCTGCTCGCTCCCGGCCTGCACTACGTCGAAGCGTGGGACGAGGCCGTGACCGACGGCGCCTGGGGCCCGCCGCTGTCCCGCGTCGGCGAACGGCTCCGACGGCTCGCGGTCATGGACCACTGGGCCTCGTTTCAACGCTCGATGCGACGGACGTGCGAGCTGATCGATGACATCGCCCACGGCCGGGAAGGCGACGCACCAGAGTCGATCGTTCTCCTGTCGGGAGATGTGCACCACTGCTATCTCGCGCAGGTCGGATTCCCAGCGGGGTCGGCGGCGCACAGCGCCGTGTGGCAGGCCGTCTGCTCGGCGTTTCGCAAGGAACTCGCCCCCCACGAGAAAGCCACCCTCAAGTTCGGGCACACGCGCCTGGCCGAGCGACTGTCCCGGCGCCTCGCCCGTGCCGCCGGCGTCCGGCCGCTTCCGTTCGGCTGGCGCATCGTCGACCGCCCGGACTACGCCAACCAGATCGGCACGCTGACCGTATCCGGCCCGACGTCACACGTTCGCGTCGAAGCCGTCGTCGACCAAGACTGGCGCGAGCCGCGGCTCGAGACCGCATTCGAGCGCACGCTCACGGCGTAGCGCCCGGCGCGCTGCGTCGCTTGCGTTGACGGGATTCCGGGTACGCGGAGCGCATGTTGCTGATCCTCGGAATCATCCTGTTGATCATCGCCATCGCCGGGGGCGTGATCATCCATCCCGTGATCTTCGCGCTGGCGATCGTCGCGATTGTCCTGTTCTTCACGCACCGTCGCGCGGCGGTGTAGAGCCGCCGCCCGTCGGCCCGGAGCGCCGCGGCTGATGTCCCACCCGGTGGCGACGGTCGACGAGCGCGTGGGTGACGGCGTGGAGCGATTGATCGCCGCGCATCATCGGCGCCGTCTTCGCCGTCACGGTTGGGAGCGGGCGCTGGATGCGCCCGCCGGTGGCTGGGCGGCAGGCGACCCGCCGCCCCGGCCCGGCAATCGCGTCGAGGTGCTCGTCGATGGGGCGATGGCATTCGCGCGTATCGCCGAGCGGCTCGCCGCCGCTCGTTCGCACGTCCACATCGCCGGCTGGCATCTGGAGCCGTCGTTGGAGCTCGTGCGCGACCGTGACCCGCCGATCGTGCTCGGCCGGCTGCTGGCCACGCTCGCTGAGACGATCGACGTTCGCGTGCTGTTGTGGGCCGGAGCGCCCGTGCCGCTGTTTCACCCGACCCGCGCCGAGGTACGCGCGACCCGCGAACGCCTGTGTGTCTCGACGCGGATTCAGGCCGCGCTCGATAGCCACGAGCGCCCGATGCACTGTCACCATGAGAAGGCGATCGTCGTCGACGATCAGGTCGCGTTCGTCGGCGGCATCGACCTCACGAATCTCGCCGGCGACCGGTTCGACACGTCGGACCACGGTGCACGGCGCAAGATCGGCTGGCACGACGTCGGGACCGAGCTCGAGGGCCCGGTGGTCGCCGACGTCGCCGGCCACTTCGTCATGCGCTGGCGCGAGGTCACCGGCCAGACGCTCGCCACGCCCGTTCCGTCGGCGTCGGCCGGCGAGGTTGCGGCGCAGATCGTCCGCACCGTGCCCGAGGGCGTCTACGACGCTGTCGCGCACGGCGATTTCCGCGTGCTCGAGACGTATCTGCGAACGCTGCGCGGCGCGCAGCGGTTCGTCTACCTCGAAAACCAGTTCCTCTGGTCACCGGAGATCGTCGACGTGCTGTGCCGCAAGCTCCGCGATCCACCGAGCGACGGGTTTCGGCTCGTCGTGCTGCTGCCGGCCAAACCCAACAACGGCCAGGACGACACCCGCGGTCAGCTGGCGGTGCTCGCCCAGGCCGACGATCACGCCGGCCGCTTCCTGGCCGTCACGGTGCGCTCGCGGCACGGCGACCGGATCGACCCGCTCTATGTTCATGCGAAGGTCGCGATCGTCGACGACGAGTGGCTGATCGTCGGCTCGGCGAACCTCAACGAGCACTCGCTGTTCAACGACACCGAGATGTGCGTCGTCACCGACGACCCACAGCTCGCGATCGCGACGCGCCGGCGCCTGTGGGCCGAACATCTCGAATGCGACGAGGCCGAGCTGGGCGGCGATCCGGTCGAGGTCATCGACAATCGGTGGCGGCCGATCGCCCGAGACGAGCTCGAGCGGTCTCAGGACGGCCGCCCGGCCACCCATCGGCTGATCGAGCTGCCAGGCATCTCGAAACGCACCGACCGGTTGCGCGGACCGTTTGCCGGCCTGTTCGTCGACGGCTGACCAACTCGCGGTGGTTGCCTCCGATCAGCTCCAGACTCCGGGAGCGGCGACGATCCCAGCTAGAGGGGGCCGATCGTACGCCGCCGACGCGAGACGAGCGCCTTGAGTCCGGCCAGGAACCCCCACATCAGGAAGAACGCGAGGACCAGCACCAGCAGCGGATCGGTCGTGCCGCCCTTCGCCGCGTGGAGCAGGCGCGACATCGGCGAGTGCCGGGGATGGCCGATGGCGACGTCGGCGTCCGAGTCCGCGCTCAGTAGCCGGCCCTCGGCGGCTGCGGTCGGCAATGAGGTCGAACGCTTGCGATCGGCGAGCGGGCTCGCGCCCCCGGCGCCCGCCGCGGGGCCGACGGCGCCATTCGCACCGGTCGCGCCCGAACTCGAGCCGGCGCACGCGGTCGACGCGCCGAGCCGGCGCAGGCGCCGCGTCGCCCGTACAACGCGCACGCGAACCGTGCCACGGGAGATGTGCAACTGCCGGGCGAGGGTGGTCAGAGAACGCGCGTCGCGGTGAGAGCCGCCGGCGCGAGCGCTCAATAGTCGCCGGTCGGCGACGTCCAGCGCCGGGAGGCACCCGTGGAGGGTGAGCAGCAGGTGACGGATGGCCGCCGGAGTGATTGTGGCCGCCGTCCGCCGCGCCGCAGCGCGCCGCGCCACGCCGTGCGGCGAGGAGCGACGGGACGAGTGGCGCCCGGTCGTCGAGGCTGAGGTCGAGCCGGAGTTCGTCGTTGTGGAGGAGGAGCGGCCGTCGCTCCCGGAGGACCCGCCTGCCGTGCTCGTGCTGCCGCTGCTCGTCGATCCCTGGGCCTCCGGCCCCGACGCGCCGGACGCGCCCGAGCTCCCGTTGCTCCGTGATCCACCGCTGCTCCGTGATCCACCGACCGATGCCGATGGCGCGGGCACGCTTGGCCCCGTGACCTTGGGCGTGCTCACGCTGGGGGTGGTGACGTTGGGCACGCTGACCGATGGGGTCGAGACCGACGGCGTCGAGACCGAAGGCGTCGAGACCGACGGCGTCGTCACCTTGGGCACGCTCACCACCGGAGTCGAGACAGATGGCGTTGTCACCTGCGGGACGGAGAGCGGGGGGACGGTGACCGGCGGAACGGTGATGCTCGGCAGCGCCTGCGCGCCCGCCGCGGTCAGCGCACCCGCGATCGCCGCGGCGCCAAGCAGAGATGCCAACCGACCGGACACACAGCTGGCTTTCCCGAATGACGCGCTTGTTATCAGGAAATTGTCCGCGCCTGACACTCACCGCCCGTCGACCCCGTCGAGCGTGGCCGTCGGCCCAGCGCCCCAACTGGGGAACCGGAGCACTGTCGCCCCGGTTATGAGTAGCATCGCGCGCCGTGCTCGCCCGGTCCAGCCGAACACCGCTCGTCGCTGCCGCCATCGCCGGTAATGCCCGTTCCCGTGCGGCGCTCTGCGCCGCGCTTGCCGTGCTCGGTGTGGCGGGCACGGCTCAGGCGGCAGGCGCCCCCGATCTCACGGTCGCCAAGCTCGTCGTCCCGCAGTCGGTCGACGCCGGCGGGCAGATGACGGCTGTCGTCACGACCCGCGACGCGGGTCAGCGCGCGGGCGTTTCGACGACGGGCCTCTACCTGTCGCCGGACCGGCGTTTCGGCAAGGGCGACGTCCGGTTGGCAGCCACCGGGCACGTGGGGTCGCTGCGCCCGGGGCAGAGTGCACACGCGACGATCCGCGCCGTGGTGCCCAAGCGCGTCGCGGCGGGCGCCTACTACCTGCTCGCATGCGCGGACGCCGGCAAACGCGTCCATGAGCGCAGCGAGACGGATAACTGCCGCGCATCCAGCAAGCCGCTGGCGGTCGTCGCCAGCCCCAAGCCGCTCACCGCCAAGGCCACGCCGGACGCCGCTCGGGGCGCAACGGCAACCATCGGCGCCGCCGGCGGAACGCTGCAGGCGACGGGCGCCGACGGCACCGTGTACTCGCTATCGATCGCCGCGGGTGCGCTCCCGACCGACACCGCGCTGACGCTGACGCCACTCGCCTCGATCGCGGGCGCCCCGTTCGCTCACGCGCAGGGAGTCCAGATCGGGCCCGACGGGCTGCACCCTCTCATCGTGCCGACCCTCACCGTCACGCCGAAGGCCTCCGTCCCGGCCGCCAAGCGCGCGGTCTTCGCGTTCGACGGCGCCGGCGGGGAGCTCCACCTGCACCCCGCGTCGACCGTCGCCGGCGGGTTCGCGCTGCCCGTTCCGCGCCTCGGGGGCTACGGCTTCGGGCTCGCGCCGTTCGCTGCCCGCCGCGACTTCGCCGCCTCGCATCCGCCGACGGCGGTCATCGACCAGCTCGCGCAGGCGCTCGGCGTTGGCAAGGCGACCGCCACCGGCGCGCGCGCCGCGGGTGGCCCGGCCGGCGTGTTCCCGTCCGACCCGGCAGAGGCGCTGACGGTCGCCCTCGCCAGCAGCATCCAGCAGCTTCTCACCGGTGGCACGGTGCAGTCATTTGATACCGCCATGGTGCTTTACGCGGGATGGCAGGCGATGGCGGGCTCCGGATCATCCGCTGTGCAGGCGCTGCGCGACAACATCAACGGGTTGATCGCCGCCGCCGCGCGCACCGACGCGGTCCTTGCCCGTAACGACTGCTTCGCGGGGAACGGTCTCAACGCCCTCGCCGGCCTGCTCACCATGCATGGGTACGCCACGATCCTCATCCACCTCAACTTCGCCGGCGACGTCGATTCTGCGATCAACGCCTGCATGCGGTTCACCGTCAGCTACGAGGCCGAGGTGACCGAGAATCTGGGCAACGAGGTCACGGGTGACATCGTCGTCGACAGCACAGACAACCCCGTGACGCTCGGACCCGCCGGCGTCTACGGCGCAACGTACATGCTGGAGGGCTCGCTCCCGCTGACCGTCACCCACTACGACTTCTTCGACTACCTGTGCGACAAGCACGGCGGAACCGCGGTCCCGCAGACACCGGGCTGGATAACGATCAAGCTCACCCCCCTTCTGGCCTACGACTCATACACCCTCGGCCAGCCCCACCCACTCGTATTCCCGCCGCCAACACTGACCGCCACGCTCTCCCACGGTTCGGTCACGACGACAAACGCCTGCGGGCTCACAGGCTTCTCCGGCGGCCTGTACGACCACAACCTCCCAAAGGTCTTCGCCGACATCTACGACACCCCGAACAGTCAGTTCGTACTGCCCGCCATCCCGTTCACGGCCACCCGTGGCCAGGCGCAGACGCTGTTCGACGGGTCACAGCCCGCACCGAGCACGACCGCATACACCGGGCGACTCCACCTCACCATCACCCACGCCCCGAACCCCTGAGACCCGCCCAGGCGCTCGGGCACCGCACGCGGCGCTGCGTTCGGCCGTCTTGGGCAGCGGTCCGGGGGACAAAGTTCAGGGGCGCTACCCGATTGCGACTGCCGACCGCCGCGCCGACAATCGCGCCCATGACGACCTCCACGCTCACTGCGCCAGCCGATCGCGACGACAGGCAGGTCGGCGTCGGGTTCACCCCGTTCGAGACACGCGCCGATGTGATCGGGCGGCTCGCGGTCCAGGCGGATGCGTTGGGCTTGAGGCACGTGAGCGTCGCCGAGGGCTGGACCGACGATTCGATGATCCTGCTCGCAGAACTTGCCCTGCGTACCTCCCGCATCGGCCTCGGGACGTCGATCGTCTCGGTCTGGGGGCGTACGCCCGCGACCATCGCGCTTGGGGCGGCGGGTCTGCAGCGGTGCTCCTCAGGTCGGTTCACGCTCGGCCTCGGTGCCGGCAGCCCGCCGCTGACCGAGGGCTTTCACGGCATTGCGTGGGGCCGCCCGACTGCGCGACTGCGCGCGACGCTGACCGCGATTCGGGCGCTGCTGGCGGGTGAGCGGCTCCCGAATCCCGCGCCCGGAAGTCGGCCGTTGCGCTTGGGCGTGCTCCCCGACGTCCCGGTGCCGATCGAGCTGGCGGCGCTGTCGGCGGCCTCGATCCGGCTCGCGGGCGAGCTCGCCGACGCATGGACCCCGTTCCTCTGGGCACGATCGCGCCTGCCGGATGGACGGGCGCTCTTGGACGAAGGCGAGTCTCGCGCCGACGCGCCCTCGCCGACCCGAGTCGCGGTGGGTGTGCCGGTTGCGCTCGGGCCCACCGAGCAGGAGGCGCGGCGGCTCGCCGCCTGGTGGCTGTCGACCTACGCGACCCGGATGGGGCCCCTGTACCCACGGATGCTCGGCGAGCGCTTCGGGATGGCCGCCGGCGTGAGCGCGGTCGTCGAGGCGGCCGACGGCAATCGCGCACCTGAGCTGCCGGCGGCCGCGGACGACCTGGCGCACGAGGTCACGCTGATGGGCACCTACGATCAGGCCGCGGAGGCGATCGCCGGCTGGTTTGGGGCCGGTGCCGACAGCGTGACACTCGTCCTGCCGCCCGGCCGGCCCGAGGAGGAGCTAGCCGAGATCGCGAAGGTGGCGGCCGCGGTTGGCGCCGCGACCCCTCATCCCTGACAGGCTCCTCGGGGCCTAGGCGTTGTCGACGAGCTCAGCGATCTCCACGAAGTCGATCGCGGGTTCGACGCCGTACAGGCCGGTCACGCGCGCGCGCATCTCCTCGGAGAAGAACGCCTTCGCGGCGTCAGCCGATTCCCAGATGTAGAAGTTCATCGCGCGCTGTCGCGTGTCGTCGACGGTGAACGCCTTGGATCTCAGGCCGGGCATGCCCTCAAACGTCGCGCGGGCCTTCTCCGCGATGGAGACCACGCGGACGCGATCAAAGTCGTCGTCGTATTGGAAAGTGACGCTTACGCCGATCACTGTGTCCCTCCCGTAGGTCTTGGTGCGAGCGCGCGAGTAAGGCACGCTGCCGGCACACCCGTCGTGTCAAAAAGCGGCGAAAAGCCAGTGATTTGCAGGGCTTTCGTTCGATGGGCGCGGCGGGTTTCGAACCTGCGACCTCTCGCGTGTGAAGCGAGCGCTCTCCCACTGAGCTACGCGCCCTCGGTGGGCTTGCAAGTGTACGACGCGACGCTGGGGTCGCGGCCAGACATTGAGACGCGATCGAGACCCCTCCGGCATTGCCGTCGTGGGGTACGGGGCGCAGACTGCAGCGCATGCGCCGCTCGATTCTCCCCGTCGCCCTGATCGTCGCCTTCGTCGTCGCCGCGGCGCCCGCGCTCGCGTGCCCCGGCTCGCCCGATCCGTGCCCGTACCACGCCGTCACGCAGATCGGGACGACCAACGGCGTGCTCCAGTTCCCCCAGGCGATCGCCACTGCCCCTGACGGCACGCTGCTCGTGCCCAACGGCTTCGACTACAAGGTCAGCCGCTTTGCCGCCAACGGGCAGTTCGCGGCGGCCTACGGCACGCCCGACCTCTCCTCGCCGCCGGCCGACGGCACGAGCAGCGGCGCATCCGGCGTCGCGGTCGACCCGGCGACCGGGAACTACTACGTCCTCGACGACGGCAACAACCGCGTCGAGGAGTTCTCGCCGACCGGCGCTTTCCTGCACCGCGCGGGCAAGGCCGACGGCACGGCCGGCGCCGGCGTCGGAGAGTTCGACCTCAGCGGATCAGCCGGAACGAACGGCGGGATAGCCGTCGCCAACAATTTCGTCTACGTCGCCGACGGCGGTAACGCACGGATCCAGCGCCTGAGCCTGAGCCTGACCGGGGCGACGGCCCTCAGCGGCTCGTCGTTCGTCGGCCACCCGACCGGCATTCAGGTCGCGGATGGTGTGCTGTGGGTCACCGACCACGAGGCCAGCGCGGCCAACAACCGCATCATCCGCTACGCGCTGAGCGCGACGACGCTGTCGTCGCCGACGATCGCCACGGTCGCGTTCGCCGATCCGCTCGCCTACGACGCCGCGTCCAACACCCTCTACACGGCGGCGCTCGGCATCGACAAGCTCAACGCGACGACGCTGGCGACCCCGGCGACCGCCGTCGTCCCCAGCGGCCGCGGGCCCGGCCAGACGAACGAGCCGCTGGCGATCACCGTGCTGGGCGGCGGCGACATCGTCGTCGCGCAGGGCGACGACACGCTCAAACGCTTCGCGCCGGCCGGCCAGCAGGTCTGGGCGGGCGGCGTCAACGAGCATGCTGGGAGCGTCGTTCTGGCCCCCGCCGGGCTGTCGGTCGCCGCCAACGGCGACGTGCTCGTCGCCTCCGAGACCTCCGAGCAGGTCACCCGCTTCAACGCCTCGGCGCAGTTCGTGTCGCGCTTCAGTTCGGGTTTCTCCGACCCGGCCGGCTCGTGGTTGCCCCAGAGCGCGGGGCAGGGCCCGGACGGCACCGTGTGGGTGGGCGACCTGAGCGGCCGCGTGATCCACTTCGGCGCCGACGGCACCTACCTCGGGGACGCCGCCGGCGACGTCAGCTCCGCGCGGCTGGCCGTCGACGGCCGTGGGCAGGTCGACGAGCTCGGCCTGGGCACGCAGAGTGTGCGGCGCTTCGACGCCGCCGGCAACCTGCTCGGCTCGTTCGGCTCGGTCGGCAGCGGCCCCGGGCAGATGAGCGGCGCCGAGGGCATCGCCGCCGCGGCCGACGGGACGATCGCGATCGCCGACGCAGGCAACCATCGCGTCGACCTGTTCGCCGCCAACGGGACGTTCCTGCGTTCGTTCGGCTCGGCCGGTGCCGGCAGCGGGCAGTTCCAGACGCTGATCGACGTCGCGCTCGACGGCCAGGGCCATGTGTTCGCTCTCGACAGCGGCCTCAAGCGCGTCCAGGAGTTCCGGCTCGACGGAACGTTCCTCGGTGTCTGGGGCAACTTCGGTCCCGGCGACGGACAGTTCTTCGGCCCGGCGTCGATCGCCGCCGACGCGGCCGGCAACGTCTACGTCGGCGACTCGTCGCAGCACCGCATCCAGGAGTTCGTGCTAGCGACGCCGCCCCCGCCGCCTGCGCCTCCCCGACCGCCGCCGATCCCTCCGGTGACGCCGGCCAAGGCGGCCAAGCTGAAGGTCTCGCTCACGAGCGTCGTGCACCTCTCGACGCTGCGCAACCACGGGATCTCGGTGGCGCTGACCAGCGACCAGCCCGGTAGGGCGACGCTGACCCTGACCCTCGGCGCCGCCGACGCGCACAAGCTCGGGCTGCGCGCGGTCGCGGCCAAGACGAAGCCGAAGGTCTCGACGAAGCCGGTGACGATCGCCTCGGCGACGTCGGCCTATGTCGCGGCGCGCAAGCGCACGATCGCGCTGAAGCTGCGGCTACTGGCCAAGGTCAAGCTCAAGCACCTCGTCCTCAAGGGACGCCAGTCCAAGAAGCTGACACTGACGATCTCGTTCAAGACGACCGGCAGCAAGACCACGACCGTCCACAAGACGATCAAGCTCGAGCGCTAGAGGCCGGCGCGGCGACGCGCCGGCGCTCGACCTGCTCGGCCACCCAGGCGACCAGCGCGATCGACGCGACCGCGATGCCCATCGCCGCGACGCCGCCCCACCCGGCGGCGTCGAACGCCGCCGACGCGCCGGCCGAGCCGAGCGCGCCCCACAGGAAGTTCGACGTCATGTACGCGGTCGTCACGCGCGAGCGCGCGTCGGGGGCGATCGCGTAGATCGCGTTCTGATTGCAGATGTGCTGGCCCTGGACGCCGAAGTCCATGACGACGATTCCGGCCAGCACGGCGGCCAGCGAGACATTCCCGAACGCGAGCAACCCCCAGCCGGCGAGCACGCACACGAGGAATGCACCGGTCGCGGCCTGGAGGCGCCCTCGGTCGGCGAGGCGTCCCGCGCCCTGGGCGCCGAGCACGCCGGCCAGGCCCGCGAGCCCGAACAGGCCGATCGTCCCCTCGCCGTAGTGGTAGGGCGCGCCGGCAAGCAGGAAGGTCAGCGTCGTCCACAGGGCCGAGAAGCCGGCCATCCCCATCGCGCCGTAGACCATCCGCCGGCGTAGCACCGCCTCCGTGCGCACGAGCGTCAGAACCGAGCCGAGCAGCACGCCGTAGTGCATGTCGGCCTCCGGCTCGCTGCGCGGCAGCAGCCTCCACAGCGCACCGGCAAGAACGAGCATCGCCCCGGCCGCGAGCCAGAACACGAGCCGCCAGCCGCCCGCCTCAGCGACCAGGCCGCTGAACGTCCGCGCGAGCAGGATCCCGGTCAGCACGCCGCTCATCACGGTGCCGACGACGCGCCCGCGCTCGTGGTCGGCGGCCAGCGTCGCCGCGAACGGCACCAGTATCTGGGTGACGGCCGACGTCACGCCGACGACGATCATCGCGACGGCGAGCACGCTGAAGTCGGGCGCCACCGCGACGACGGCCAGCGCCGCGGAGCACATGAGCAGCATCCGACAGGCCAGCGCACGGCGCTCGAGCAGGTCGCCGAGCGGCACGATCAGGGCGAGGCCGATCGCAAAGCCGATCTGCGACGCGGTGACGAGCAGGCCGGCCGCGGTCTGGCTCACTCCGAGGCTCGCCGAGATGACGTCCAGCAGCGGCTGGGCGTAGTAGATGTTGGCGACGGCGGCCCCCGACGCGATCGCCATCAGCGCGACGAGCCGGCGATCCATGCGTCGCTGAACGGGCACTGCGGTCACCGTCGACAGTCTGGCGTAACGAAACGGGGTCGGTGCCGTTGAGCGGACATGGTCAACACGTGCAACCGCCACCGCCTGCCGATCGCCACTGCCGCAGCCGCACTCGCGCTGCTGGTCGCCGCGCCGCTGGCCGGCGCGACGACGTTCGTACCCAACCGCTTCGACGACACCATGCTGCCGATCGGCACGCAGTGCGCACCGGCGTCGCCTCCGCACGAGTGCACGCTGCGCGGCGCGCTGTCGCAGGCCCACAACGGCGACACGATCGCGCTACCGGCCGGGACGTACGTTCTCAGCCTGCCGTCGCTGGCGGTCACCCACAACGTGACGATCACCGGCGCCGGCCCGCTGACGACGGCGATCGAGCAGACGACGCACGATCGCATCATCGACTCGACCGCCGCCAAGCTGACGATCAGCGAGCTGACGCTCACCGGCGGTCACCTCGTCGGCGCGCCCGGCGCCGCGGGTCAGGCCGGCCTCCCGGCCGGGAACGCCGGCGCGGTCGGTGGACCGGGTCAGGACGAGGGCGGCGCGGCAATCAGCGCGAACGGAGCGATGACGCTCACCGACGACGTCGTCACCGCCAACACCGTTGTCGGTGGCAAGGGCGGCACCGGCGGCCAGGCGAGCAGCGGCACCGGCGGCGCGGGCGGCGCGGGTGGCAGGGTGAGCGGCGCACTCAGCGTCGTGGGGCCACTGACGATCGTCCGAACCGCCGTCGTCAACAACATCGCGATCGGCGGCAACGGCGGCACCGGCGCGGCCGGCCACGGGCCCGGGCCCGCGCCCGGAGCGGCCGGCGGCCAGGCGGGCTTCGCCAGCGGCGGCGGCATCGTCGGCGGCGGGAAGCTGACGATCACCGACTCATTGGTCGCCGGCAATATCGCTCGCGGCGGCAAGGGCGGAACGGGCGGCAACGGCGCGAACACCGCCGGATCACCCGGCGGGCCGGGCGGCTCGGCGTGGGGCAGCTACGGCGGCGGGATCCACATCGAGAGCGGAACGACGCTCGACGCGACCAACGTCACGATCACCGCCAACCAGTCGCAGGGAAGCCAGGGCGGCAACGGCGGCAACGGCGTTCACGCGGGCGCCAACGGCGGCGCCGCGATGAACAGCACCGGCGGCAGCGGCGGTGGCATCGCGGCGATCCTCGGGCCGACGGCCCACCTGGCCTCGGTCACGCTCGCCGCGAACACCTCGGCATCGACGGCGGTGGCCGCGGTCGGCGGCAACCCGGGCAGCGGCGCAGCCCACGGCGCGAACGGCACCGTCGGCCCCGGCTACGGCGACGACCTCACCCTCGGTGGCCTCGCCACCTCGACCCTGACCCTGGCCGAAACGATCCTCGCCGGTGGCGCCGACCCCTCGCCGACCGCGACCAACTGCTGGGTCGACCCGACGTACGGCGTCGTCGCATCGATGGGGCACAACCTCGACGACGGTCACTCGTGCATCCCCGCCCCGGCGGCGACCGACCACATCGACACCCCGGCCGGCCTCAGCGCGCTGGCCAACAACGGCGGCCCGACGCAGACGGTGGGGCTGGCCCCGGGCAGCGCCGCGATCGCCGCCGGCGCGTCCCCGTGCCTGGCCGCCGACGGCGTCACGGCGGTCACCACCGACCAGCGCGGCCTGCCGCGCACGTCGCCGTGCGACATCGGGGCGTTTCAGACCCAGCCGACCAACACGCCGGCCCCGCCGGTCGGGGTCAAGGTCTCGCTGACCGGCCTGACGCTGGGCCACGCGTCCGTGCGCCGCGGCCACAACGCGCACGTCGCGTTCGTGCTCAACGCCGGCACCCGCGTGACGTTCCGGCTGACGCGCCGGCGCCATGGGCACACCGTCACGGTGGCCGGCGCGCCGCGGGCGCTCGTCGCCAAGCTGGGCGCCAACCGGTTGACGTGGAAGGTGCCCAAGAACCTGTCGCCCGGCGCCTACCGGCTGTCAGCGACGCCGCATGGCGGGTCGACCATCGCGACCGCGATCACGATCTCGAAGTAGCATGGACCACGGACCGTGCTAGGCGGGGAGGTAGCGGTGCCCTGTCGCTCGCAATCCGCTCTAGCGAGGCCGAATCCCCTCTCGAGGGGCGCGGCCGTCGGGTCGGCTCGCCACGTGCGGTGCTGATGGCCCGGGTCCCACGCGACGTCGGCCCGTGAACCAGGTCAGGTCCGGAAGGAAGCAGCCTTAAGCGGTCCCCGGCGGGCGCAGTGGGTTCACCCGAAGCCGGAGCCGCGTCATGGCGAAATCCCCCGGTGGCCTCGTCACGAAGGAGGGTGCACGGTCCGCTATTTCGTTACGCAGTCCTTGTAGACGCGCCACGACGCGTTGGCCGCCGCCTCACGGAACCCGGGCGGCACGCGCGGGACGGCCCTCTGGGGGTCGTTGGGGTCGAGGATGTAGTCGTGGGCGACGCTGGCGTCGGCCGGGGCGACGTATGTCCCGCGCGTGATCGGCTGCTGCTCGGCGGACACGATCCGCTGCGGGGCCGTGTTGAGCCACAGCGCGAGCAGCGGCACGGCGCGATGGTTGGGAACCGCGATCGGCAGGCAGGACGTACCGAGCGCCGGGCGGAACGCGTTCGCGGAATCCTTGGCGCTCACGTCGGGCGGCATGTTCAGGGCCGCCGGGTTCGCCCTCGCCGTCGCCAGTCGCCGCAGGTCATGCTCGATCTGGGCCTGGCGGATCAGGGCGCGGCGCTCGCTGCGCAGGCTCGAGACCTGGGCGGGCGCGAAGACGATCAGCGCGGCGAAGACGATGACGGCGAACCACGACCAGATGCGGCGGTGCGGGTCGCCAGGGGCCAGGCACAGCCACCCGAACGCGCCGGCGCCGCAGAAGATCGCGAGGATCGTCGCCGGCAGCAGCAGGTAGCGCCCGATGATCGGCAGCCCCGAGACCGCCAGCACGCAGAACGCGACGATCGACAGCACGCCGACGACCGCGCCCAGTCGCGCCCGCTCACGCAGCCACAGCAGCGCCATGATGCCGCCGCCGGCCGCGCCGATCAGCACCGGGATGCGGACGATCTCGCCGATCCGCCGGGGCACGATCGTCGGCACGTGCTGAAGGCCGCGCACCCGGTGCAGCGTCTCGGCCGTGTCGCGGGTGCCGGTCAGCGAGCTCAGCGGGTCGCCGGTGATCAGCAGGTCGCTGAGTCCCCACAGCAGCGGCCCGGCCGCGGCCAGCGGCGCCAGCCGCCACGCTGCCGCCCCCGTCGTGCGCCACAGGTACAGCCAGTACACGGCTGCGAACAGCCACGCCTCGGGGCGGATCAGCCCGGCGACGGCGAGCAATGCCAGCACCGGCCAGCCGCATTTGGGCCTGCGGGTCTCGGCCAGCAGCGCGCCGAGCACGAGGACGAGATAGGGGATGTCCATGTAGGCGCGGGCGCCGAAGTCGAGCACCGGCCGGCGGGTCAGCACGATCAGCGCTGCCAGCAGCCCGGCGGCGCGCCCGAACCACGCCGCGCCGAGCGCGTAGACGACCCAGCCCAGCAGCGCCAGCGACGTCATCGCGATGACGAGCAGCGCCGTCTGCGCGTCCTGACCGTGGACGCCGGCCGACGATGCGCTGCTCAACGGCGACAGTGCGGCGCCGAGCAGGGTCCACAGCGGGTGGGGGGTCGGCGCAAGCGCGACGCCGTAGTCGGGCGTGTGGCCGTGGGCCAGGTCGCGGCCCCAGTCCAGTGCATAGAGCGAGTCGTAGTTGACCAACGGATGGCCGACGAGCGCCCACAGGACGACCGCCAGCGCGGCGATGACAGCGACGAAGCGCAGGGCCTTCACGGCGGTGACGCTATCTCGTGCCCACCCACCCCGCGGCCGTAGAGGCCGGTGGCCGGGCGGGGTTACACTGGCCGTCCGTGTCGACCGGACCCTCGCTCTACCGCCGCCACCGCCCCCGCAGCTTCGCCGACGTCGTCGGTCAGGAGCATGTCGTGCGCACCCTGCGCAACGCCGTCGAGCACGGCCAGGTCCACCACGCCTACCTGTTCGTGGGCTCGCGCGGGACCGGCAAGACGTCGATGGCGAAGATCCTCGCGAGCTGCCTGAACTGCGTCAACGGCCCGACGATCGAGCCGTGCGGGGTCTGCGAGTCGTGCGTGACGATCGCCGCGGCGACGTCGATGGACGTGATCGAGATGGACGCGGCCTCCAACAACTCGGTCGACGACATCCGCGAGCTGCGCGAGTCGGTCGCCTACGCGCCGGTGTCCGGGCGCTCGAAGATCTACATCCTCGACGAGGCCCACATGCTGTCGCCGCAGGCGTGGAACGCGTTCCTCAAGACGCTCGAGGAGCCGCCGCCGGACACGATCTTCGTGCTCGCCACGACCGAGGCCCAGAAGGTGCTGCCGACGGTGGTCGACCGCTGCCACCGCTTCGATTTCTCGCGCCCGACCGCCGACCAGCTGGCCGCGGTGCTGCGCCGCGTGGCCGACCAGGAGTCGATCGAGATCGGCCCCGACGCGATCGCACTGATCGCCCGCCACGCGACCGGGTCGTTCCGCGACGCGCTGGGGACGCTCGAGCAGCTCATCACCTACTCGGGCACGGCGATCGCGATCGACGACGTGCTGGCCGTGCTGGGCGTGGCCGACGCCGACGTGCTGTTCGGCGCCGTCGACGCGGTGATCGCCGGCGACCCGCGGGCCGCGCTTCTGAGCGCCGCGCAACTCGCCGACTCGGGCCGCGACGTCGGCCAGTTCCTGCGCGACCTGGAGACCCATGCGCGCGAGCTGCTGGTCGTGCAGACGCTCGGCATGGTGCCGCCCGAGATCGCGATCACACCCGAGCGCGACGACCGGCTGGCCGAGCAGGCGCGGCGGATCGGCCACGGCGACGTCGTGCGCCTGCTCGACCTGCTTGCCCACGCGATGAGCGCGGTGCGCGACGGCGCCGACGCGCGCACCCAGCTCGAGCTCGGGCTGACCAAGGCCGCGGCCCCCGCGACCGACCCTTCGACGCGCGCGCTGCTGGCGCGGATCGAGCGGCTGGAGGGGGCGCTGCAGGGTGGGACGCCGGCGCCGGCCGCCGCCCCGCCGGTGGCCGCTGGTGCACCGTCGCCGGCGGCGTTGAAGCCCCCGGCCAACGGCACGCTCTCCGAGCCCGTCACCGAGACGCCGCCGCCCGCCGCGGTGCCCGCGCCCGCGCCGGCCGGTCCCGTCGACCTCGACGGAGTGCGCGATCTGTGGCCCGCCGTTCTCGACGCGCTGCGCTCCGATCGCCCCGCCGTCGCGGCGGCGCTCGACGATGCACAGCTGCTCGACGGCCCCGACGGCGAGCTGCTGATCGCGTTTGCGACCGGCGACCGCTTCCAGCGCGCCACAGCCGAGAAGTCCGCCAACCGTCAGGCGATCGCGGAGACGATCCGCAGCGTCACCGGCGCGGCACCGACCCTGCGCTTCGAGTCGCGCGACTTCGAGCCGGCGCCCGGCGACGGCGGCGGCGAGGACGAGCTGCTCGAGCGCCTCAAGCAGGAATTCGACGCGGAGGAGATCTCCTGATGCCCCAGCCGAACATGAATCAGATGCTCAAGCAGGTTCAGAAGATGCAGCAGGACATGGCCGCCGCCCAGGAGCAGCTCAAGCACGAGGAGGTTCAGGCCTCGGCCGGCGGCGGGATGGTGACGGTCACGGTCAGCGGCGACCTCGTCGTCAAGGCGATCCGCATCGAGCCCGACGCGATCGACCCCGACGACCCCGAGATGCTCGGCGACCTCGTGCTGGCGGCCGTCAACGAGGGTCTGCGCGCGGCGCAGGAGCTCCAGGCGAGCAAGATGAGCGGGCTGACAGGCGGGCTCGACCTCGGGGGCCTCGGGCTTCCGGGTATGTGACCGGCTAGCCTGGCGGCGTGTTCGCGCCACCCGTCCAGCGTCTGATCACCGAGCTCGGAAAGCTGCCCGGGGTCGGTGCGCGCACCGCCCAGCGGCTCGCGTTTCACATCCTGCGTGCCGAACCGGGCGACGCCAACGCGCTGGCCGACGCGATCCGCGAGGTCAAGGAGAAGATCGGGCTGTGCGAGGTCTGCTTCAACCTCGCCGACGCGCCGCTGTGCGGGATCTGCGCCGACCCCCGCCGCGACGCCGCACTGATCTGCGTCGTCGAGGAGCCCGGCGACGTCGTCCCGGTCGAGCGCACGCATGAGTACCGCGGCCGCTACCACGTGCTCGGCGGCGCGCTGTCGCCGATCGACGGCATCGACCCGTCGGACCTGAAGATCGCCGAGTTGCTGTCCCGCGTCGTGGCCGCCGATCCGCCGATCCGCGAGGTCGTGCTGGCCACGAACCCGACGACGACGGGCGAGGCGACGGGGCTGCACATCGCGGCGCAACTGCGCGACCGCTGCCCCGACGTCGTCGTTACGCGCCTGGCCAGCGGCCTGCCGATCGGCTCCGACCTCGAGTACGCAGACGAGGTCACCCTCGGCCGTGCGTTCAGCGGCCGCCGGGCGGTTTAGCGCGCAGTCTCAGCCCTTCACGATCGTCAACCACACGACGCGTGGGGTCGCCGTGGCCAGGTGCGGCGCCTGCGCATGGAAGGTGGCGCGATAGCGGCCCGGTGTCAGCGCGCGTCCGTTGAAACGACCGGAGAGCGCGATCGAGTTGGCGCCGACATGCGCGTGGCGGATCAGCGTGCCGCACCGCTTCCCGGTTGTCGCCTCGGTGATGGTGATCGAGACGCGCGCGGTGGCCGACAGCGTGAACCGCAGCTGCGTGCCGTGAGCGGCCGTGAACCTGCTCGGTACGGCCCGCGCGCCGGACAACAGCAGCCGGCGCCGCGGCGGGGGCGGGGCGAGCGGGTCGGTGTAGTTGGGGTCGGAGTACGACGTGCACGGCGCGACCGGCGCCAGGCACGGCGCGGCATTGACTCCGTTTGCGCCAGGGCCGAACGCCAACCCGACGACGAAGACGATGAGCGCTGCACGTCCCACGTCGGCTAAGACGTGCCACCCGCACACAAGTTGCGGCTACCGCTCGGCTCCCACGAACTTAACGTGCACGTCAAGGGGTCTGACCCCTTGACGTTGACGTAAGCGTCAAGGGGTCTGACCCCTTGACGGGGGCGAGAAGTTGGTGCGTGGTGACTAGTAGGGGTATGCCGCGCAGGCCGAGGGAAGAGGAGGAGGGGGCGATCCATCACGTGTACGCACGCGGGAACAACCGCGCGGTGCTGTTCGTGGATGACGCCGACCGGATCGCGTATCTCGAGCTGATCGGTCGTGCCGTCGGGCACTGCGGGTGGCTGTGCCTGGCGTACTGCCTCATGGGCACCCACGTCCACCTGCTGATCAAGACGCCGCAGCCCAATCTCGCGGCCGGAATGCAGCGCGCCCATGGCCGCTATGCCGAGCTGTTCAACGTGCGACACGCCCGGGTTGGCCACGTCTTCCAGGGCCGCTACGGGGCGGTGCGCGTGCGTACCGACGCGCAGCTCCACGTAGTCACGCAGTACATCGACCGCAACCCGGTCGAGGCGGGAATGACAAGGTCGCCGACCCGCTGGCCGTGGGGGAGCGCGGGGGCGATCGCGCACGGCCGCGAGCCGCTATGGCTCGCGGCCTGATCAGACGCCGGCGGCCGCCGCCCACTCGGGCGGCAGCGGCTCGCCGATCTCGCCCGTCAGCGGGACGTCGACCTCCTGCGCAAGCTTGGTGCTCGGCCGGCCCTCGAGGATCGGCCGCAGCTGGGGATAGCGCCACAGCGTCTTCGTCGTGAGGATCAGCTGAAGCGCCAGCGCGTCGGGCGGATCGGTGCGAGCGACGCCGCCGGTCAGCAACGCATCGACCTCGTCCATCGTCTCGGGGAACGCGCGCAGGTCGGCCTCGATGTGCTCCTCGGACGCGCCGGCGACCCGCGCCAGCAGCGACGCGACCGGCCCGGTGATCCGCGCCTGGGCGTCGGGCAGCGGCAGCGGGCTGGCGTGAGCGATCTCGCGGCGCACCGCAACCGACCGCGCAGCCATCCGCCGTAACAATCGCCGCGGGATGTTCTGGAAGACCTCGTCGGCCCACTGCTCGGCCTGCGCCCACTCGGCGCCCTCGCCGACCAACTTCGGTTCGGGGACCACCATGTCGAGCTTGCGCGCGATCGCGCGCGTCGTCTGTGCGCGCGATCCGTCGGCGAGCCGCAGCGCCGGCACGGTCGACCCGCGAAAGCCGTAGAGGTGGATCACGACGTTGTGCATCCCGACCGGGATCTCGACGAGCCGGTACTCGATCCCCTTCTGCTCGAGCATCAGCCGCACCATCTGCGTCGGGTGCGAGAGGTCGAATCCGTACAGCTTGGCCTGGGCCATGGCCGCGACTCTAATGACCCCGACCCACGAGCGAGCTCAGGCGAGAACGAGGTGATGCACCGGCGCGGGGCGGTAGCCGTCGGCCGCCGCGGTGACGGTCGCCCGATAGCGGCCGGGCGTCAGCCGCGGAAGCGGGATCGTGTTGACGCCGGCGCGCGCGCGAAGGTGCACCGTCACGGCACGCCTGGAGCGCCCCACGGGCCGCAGCCGCAGCGTGACGTGCGCGTCGGCGCCGAGCGTGAACACGATCGCGCGCCGACGGCTGGCGAGACGTCGCACGTGCACCCGGAGGAGCACAAGCCGCGGCTTTGTGAACGTGATCGTGGTGCCCGCGGAGGTTCCGACTCCTGGCGTGCTGCCCGGATCGCCCAGGTACGGGGCCTCGCGAACCGTGAAGCCGACCCGCGTCTTGCCGAAGAACCGCTGCGATGGCGGCGTACCGGCCAGCAGCCCGTTGTCGAACGTCAGGAACGCGGTCGTCGAAGCACCGACCGGCAGATCGGGGACCGGGCAGAGGGGCTCCTGCGGCGCGTCCTCGGGGTCGAACATGAGCAGCTGCTGGGTACACGGGCCGCGCTGGGAGACCGCCGAGTCGAGCCTCGCCGCCGAGTCCAGCTCCATGTCGTCGCTGAAGAGGCCGCCGAAGAAACCGACATCGGTCGCCGGGGCCGGGCCGATGTTGGTGATCCGGACCTGAAGCCTCTTGACCTGTGCTGTGGAGTCGCCGCGGATGACCTGCAGGCCCAGATTGGCGACCGCGGGCTGGCGCGCGAACTGCGTGAGTCCGTCGTGGTCCACCGACGCGACCCACACCCGCTGCCCGTCGCGGCTGACGACGATCGCGCCGGTCGGGTCGGTCACGGTTGCGCCGTGGACGCAGGCACCGCCGGTCGCCCCGAGGCAGCCGGCCGGCGTGAGTGATCCGTCGGCGGCGCGGTCGAAGGTCATCGCGTCGGCCTGCGTATCGCCGACGTACACGTTGTCGTCGTCGGGGCTGACGGCGACGCTGTCGGCCGTCGAGACGTCGGCGTCCTGCGTGCAGCCGACCGACATCTGCCCCGAGAGGCAGCCGGTCTGGGCGAGCGTGCCGTCGGCCGCTCGAGCGAATGTGTCGAGCGAGCCGCCGCCCGACACCGAGGCCGCGTAGAGCGATCTGCCGTCGGGTGAGATCGCGATCGCGTCGACGCTGCTCAGACCCGTGACCGGGGTGCACAGCGACGGCGCGATCGGTCCGTCGGTGACGCACGTGATCTGGGAAAGGGATCCGTCGGCGGCGCGATTGAAGCCGACGATCGTGCCCTCCAGCGACCCGACGTAGACGGTCGAGCCGTCGGGGCTGATCGCGATCGCCTGCTCGTGGCCGAGCGCGGCCGCGGGCCCGCAGCCAGCGGCGCCGTTGCCGGCCAGGCAGCCGGCGAACGTGAGGGATGGCACCGAGCTCCTGGCCACGTTGAACCACGCGATGCCGTCGCCGGTCGCGGCGTAGAGCTGGGTGCCGTCGGGCGTGAGCGTCATCCGCGTCGGGTGATGCAGGCCGTGGGCGACGTCGCAGCCCAGCGCCCCGTCCTGGGCGATGCAGCGCGCGGTGCGCGGGTCGATGCCGAACAGCTCCGCGATCGAGTCATGGGCGTCACCGGCGACGTAGGCCTGGGTCTGCGACACCGACGCAAGCCCCTCGGCGTCCTCGATCGCCTTGCCCGTGTGGTAGATGCAGCCCGAGCCGCCGTTGTCGTAGCAACCGCCCGAGGTCAGGTTCGTCTGTATCACCGCCGCGGTGTTCGACGTGGCGCTCGTGACTCCGAGGACGCCGGTCTCGTTGAGGTCGGTCGGATGGTCGACGAGGTTCGACACCGCGCACGGCCCGGTCGCGCCTGGCCCCTGGAGGCAGCCCGTGAACGTCAGGTCGCCGGTCGCGGCCGACGCGGCGGCCGTGGCCGTCAACGAGATGGCCAGAACAGCCACACCGATCAAGAGTCGAGAGCCCATACCGCGACAACGCGCCGGAGTCGCGAAGGTAACGCGAATCGTCAGGCGATGCGCAGCGTGCGCGCAGCGGCGGGCAGCTCGTCGGCGGCCAGGTCGTGATGGAACACGTGGCTGGCCCCGGTCCGCTTGGCGTGGTACATCGCCACGTCGGCGGCATGAATGAGCGCGTCGATCGACTCGCTGTCGCTGGGGGCGACGGAGATCCCGATCGGCGCGACGATCGCGACGCGGCGGCCGTGGGCGATGATCGGCTGCGCGAACGCCGCCTGGATGCGCTCGACGACGCGCTCGACGTCCTGCGCGACCGCGACGTCGGCGAGCAGAATCGCGAACTCATCGCCGCCGAGGCGGGCGGCCGTGTCGCCGCCGCGGGTCACGTCCTTCAGCCGGCGGCTGAGCTCGATCAGCACCTCGTCGCCGGCCGCGTGGCCGAAGCTGTCGTTGATGTCCTTGAAGCCGTCGAGGTCGATCATCAGGACCGCCGCGCTGCGCTTCTGGCGCCGCGCGGTCTCGACGGCCTGACCGAGGCGGTCGCGAAACAGCGTCCGGTTGGGCAGGTCGGTGAGGCTGTCGTGCAGCGCCTGGTACTCGCTGAGCTCGGCCTGCGCGCGAAGCGCGTCCTCGGCCGCCTTGCGTTTGGTGATGTCCTGCATCAGGACGATCTCGAAGCTCGTGTTGCCCGCGGCGTCGCGCACCGACGAGATCGACGTGTCGACCCACACGATGTCGCCGGTCGTCTGCTCGAGGCGGTGCTCGGCCCGGGTCGTGTCGGCGGATTGGCGCTCGCGCTTCTCGAACTCGCTGAGAACCGCGGTCACGTCCTCCTCCGGCAGGAACTCGATCATCGAGCGGTGCTCGAGGCTGCCGTCCCGCGCTGCGAGCAGCCGGTGCATCGCCGGGTTGGCGTTGATGATCGTCCCCTCGGGCGAGAGCATCATCATGCCGACCAGCGCGCTCGCCCACGTGACCTCGAAGCGCGCCAGCGTCTCGAGCTGCTGGCGCTTGGCCTCGAACTCGGCGGCGCGGCTGACCGCTGCCGCGAGTACGACCGCGATCAGCTCGAGCGTCTGCAGCTCCTCGGTGCCCAGGCGATCGGTGGCCGAGGCGCGCGCCACGATCAGCGACGCGACCGGGTCGTCGCCGTGGAACAGCGGCACCGCGATGAGCGAGCGGTCGCCGACGCGGGCCCGCAACGCCGCATTGACCCGGGGATCGTCCTCGCTGCGCTCGATCAGCAGCGCGGCGCGGTCGTTGAAGGCGTGGTGGGCGATCGAGTCCTGCGTCCGCCGGCGGGTGCCGACCGTCGGGGCGGCCGAGCCGCATGCCGCGGCGACGACGAGCTCGTCGCCCTCGACGAGGCTGACCATCGCGCCGTCGGCGTGGGTGAGGTCCAATGACCGTTCGGCGATCAACGAAAGGACGCGATCGAGGTCGTTGCCGGCCGTGGCGATGTCGCGCTGGGTCTCGACGATCATCGCGAGGCGGTCGCGATTTGCCCGCAGCGTGAGGTCAGCGAGCTTGCGCTCGGTGATGTCCTGGATCATCGCGATCGCCGACGATGCCCCGCCGTCGGCGTCCGGAACGAGCGTCGTGCGCGTCTGGCACCACAGCTCGGATCCGTCCTTGCACAGGTAGCGCTTCTCGAGCTCGTAGTGGCGGCGCCGTCCGCCCATCAGCTCGGCGTGCAGGACGAGTTGCTCGGCCAGGTGGTCGGGATGGATCAGATCGACGAACGTGAGCTTGGCGAGTTCGGCCTCGGTGTAGCCGAGCATCTCCTGGCACGGGCCGTTGGCCTCGTAGGCATGACCCTCGGCATCGATGCGGGCGATCCCGATCGACGCTCCTTCGAAGATCGACTGAAACCGGGCGTCGGTGCCGGTCAGTCGCGCGGCCTGCTCCGCACGTTCCCGCATACTCTGTTATTCGGCTCTACGCGGCCGGATATTGACCCTCCGTCCAGGCTGGGCAGCCGGAAACTGGCCGGTTACGCACCGTTATCTGCGTGGAGTTGGCGTATCGGCACCGATCCGGGCACATTGGCTAGCCTGGGCGGCAGCTCATGCCCCCCACGATCGTCATGAAGTTCGGCGGCACCTCGGTCGCCGACGCCGAACGGCTCAAGCGCGCGGCGCAGCGGATCGTCGCCAAGCGCGAGGCGGGAAACCGCGTCGTCGCGGTTCTGAGCGCGCGCGGCAAGGAGACCGACCGGCTGATCGCCGACGCCCACGAGGTCTCGCCCAATCCCGACCCGCGCGAGATGGACATGCTGCTGTCGACCGGCGAGCGGGTCTCGTGCGCGCTGTGCGCGATGGCGATCAACGACCTCGGCCACCGCGCGATCTCCCTCACCGGCTCCCAGGCGGGGATCGTCACCGACACGTCGCACACCAAGGCGCGGATCCTCGACGTGCGCGCCGACCGGATACACGATGCGCTCAACGAGGACGCGATCGTGCTCGTCGCCGGCTTCCAGGGCGTCTCGACCGCGCGCGACATCACGACGCTCGGGCGCGGCGGCTCGGACACGACCGCGGTCGCGCTGGCGGCCGCCGTCGGCGCCGACGAATGCGAGATCTACACCGATGTCGACGGTGTGTTCAGTGCCGACCCGCGGATCGTCCCCGACGCCCGCCTGCTGCGCATCGTGTCGTTCGAAGAGGTGCTCGAGATGTCGTCGTCGGGTGCCGGGGTGCTGCAGCTGCGCTCGCTGGAATACGCGCGCAACCACGGCGTGCGGATCCATTGCCGGTCGAGCTTTCACGACGGCCCCGGTACCGTTGTCGTCTCAGAGGATCAGACCGTGGAACAGCCACTCATCACCGCCGTCACGCACTCGACCGGGGAGGCCCGCGTCACGCTGACCGGCGTCCCGGACTCGCCGGGCATCGCCGGCCGCGTCGCCACCGCGCTCGCCGACGCCAACGTGAACATCGACATGATCATCCAGAACGAGGCCGTGAGCAGCGACGCCGGCGCCGACATGTCGTTCACCGTCCCGCGCGACGATCTGAGCGCCGCCCACGCCGCACTGGAGGCGCTGACCCGGGAACTCAACATCACTGTCGTCACCGACGAGGCGATGGGCAAGGTCTCAATCGTCGGCGCCGGCATGAAGTCGCATCCCGGCGTCGCCGCGAAGGTCTTCACCACCCTCGGGGAGAACGACATCAATATCGAGATGATCTCGACCTCGCCGATCCGCATCTCGTGCGTCGTGCAGGGCGACCGCGTGCCCGACGCCGTGCGTGCGCTGCACAGCGCGTTCGAGCTCTCGGGCCCGGACACGATCCGGCCCGAGCAGCCGTTCGGGGAGTTCGCGTCATGAGGATCGCGATCGTCGGCGCGACCGGCGCGGTCGGCACGATCATGCGCCGCCTGGTCGCCCAGCGCCTGCCCGGAAACGAGGTCGTCGCGTTCGCATCGCACCGCTCGGCCGGCCGCACGCTCGACGACGGGCTCGTCGTGGCGCCGCTCAACGAGGAGACGGTGACCGGCTTTGACCTGGCGCTGTTCAGCGCCGGCGCGACGCGCTCGCGTGAGTGGGCGGCGGCGTTCGTCGACGGCGGCGCGCTGGTCGTCGACAACTCCAGCGCGTTCCGGATGGACCCCGACGTCCCGCTTGTCGTCTCCGAGGTCAATCCCGAGGCGGTCGATACGACGCCCAAGGGCATCATCGCCAACCCCAACTGCACGACGATGGTCGCGATGCTGCCGGCCAAGGCGCTGCACGACCGCTTCGGCCTGACGGCGATGGTCGCGACGAGCTTCCAGGCCGCGGGCGGTGCCGGGCAGAGCGGCATCGACGAGCTGGCCGGCCAGGTCGGCCCCGTCGGAGCCGACATCGACCAGCTCGTCAACGACGGCGCGACCGCCGCCCGCAAGGTGGAGCACAGCGTCCACGCGAACACGCTGGCCTTCAACGTCGTGCCGCTGCTGGGAACGCTCAACGACCAGGGCTACACCGACGAGGAGATGAAGCTCCAGAACGAGTCGCGCAAGATCCTCGGCATCCCGGAGCTCGAGATGACGCCGACCTGCGTGCGCGTGCCGGTGATGGTCGGCCACTCGATCGCCGTGCGCGCGACGTTCGCCCGCGAGCCGCAGCTCGACGAGGCGCTCGAGGCGCTCAACGCCTTCCCGAACCTCGTCGTCGAGGTCGCGCCGACGCCGCTGGAGTGGGCGGGGCGCGAGGAGACCGTCGTCGGGCGCGTGCGCCGCGACCTGGCCGACCCGAATGCCCTGAACTTCTTCGTCGTCGGCGACAACCTGCTCAAGGGTGCCGCGCTCAACACCGTCCAGCTCGCCGAGCTGCTCGTCGCGCGGGGGCGGGTCGCGGCGGCGGCGAGCGCATGAGCCGATGAGCGACGGCTACCGTGTCGCGGTCGTCGGCGCGACCGGCGCCGTCGGCGGCACGGTGCTCGAGATCCTCGCGCAGCGGGCCTCGCTGCCGATCGGCGAGATCGTCGCGTTCGCCAGCGAGCGCTCGGCCGGGACCGACGTGCCGTTCGGGGACCAGCGCCTGACCTGTCGCGCGCTGGCCGACGACTCGATCGGTGACTTCGATCTCGTCTTCTCCGCCGCCGGCGGCGCGATCAGCCGCGAGTGGGCGCCGCGCTTCGCCGACGCCGGTGCGCTGGTGATCGACAAGACGAGCTACTGGCGCACCGACCCCGATGTCCCGTTGGTCGTCCCCGAGGTCAACCCTGACGTCGTTGACAGCATTCCGAAAGGGATCCTGTCGAGCCCCAACTGCTCGACGATGCAGCTCGTCGTCGCGCTGAATCCGATCCGCCAGGCGGTCGGCATCGAGGAGATCGTCCTCTCGACCTACCAGTCGGTGTCGGGCTCGGGCCGCGTCGCGATCGACGAACTCGAGACGCAGGCGGCGGCGGTGCTGGCGGGCGGGCCGGTGACGGCCGACGTCTTCCCGCACCAGGTCGCGTTCAACGCGATGCCGCAGGTCGAGACGTTCCAGGACGAGACCAACCCCGACTACGTGGGCTACTCGACCGAGGAGCTCAAGATCATGCGCGAATCGCGGCGGATCTTCGGCCTGGACCCCGACGACGACGCCGCGCTGCCGATCCACCCGACGTGCGTGCGCCTCGGCATCGCGGTCGGCCATTCGCAGTCGATCCGCGTGCGCACGACCGGGCCGATGTCGCCCGACGAGTGCCGCGAGGAGCTCCGCGCCGCCCCAGGGGTGACCGTCGTCGACGACCCGCAGGCCGCCGAGTATCCGATGGCGATCGACGCGGCCGGCATCGACGACGTGCTCGTCGGGCGCGTGCGCCGCGTGCCGGGCCTCGACCGTGCGCTGAGCCTGTGGGCGGTCGGCGACAACCTGCGAAAGGGCGCGGCGCTCAACGCCGTGCAGATCGCCGAGCTGCTGCACAGCCGGGGTCGGATTCCCACCCGCGCGGCGGCCTGGGGCGGGACCGCCTACCAGCCGGAGGACTCGCCGACGCCCGCCACGACCGAGGTCGTCCAGTCGACGACCGCCGTCGGCTTGACGACATGGCGCGCGAGGCCGAGCTGCTTGGGTGACAGACCCAGCGCCAGCCCGACGAGCTGCGGCAGGTGCAACACCGGCATGTTCAGCGGGCGGCCGACGACCTTCTCGGCCAGCGGCTGCTGGAGGTCGAGGTTCAGATGGCACAGCGGGCACGGCGTGACGAGACAGTCGGCGTCGGCGTCGATCGCGTCGCCGAGATGACGCCCGGCCTGGGTCAGCGACGCCTGCTTGTTCATCGTGATGATCGGGAAGCCGCAGCACTTGTGCGAGCCCGCGTAGTCGATGACCGTGCCGCCGAGGACCTCGATGACCTGATCGAGGTACGTGTCGCGCGGGCGCTCGGCGTCGATGCCCAGACGGTCGGTCGGGCGCACGATGTAGCAGCCGTAGAACGGGCCGACCTTGAGGTTGGTCAGCGGCCGCTGCACCTTCGCGCGCAGCGCGTCGAGGCCGATCTCCTCGACCAGCAGCCACAGGAAGTTCTTGTTCGTCAGGCCCGCCTCGTAGGACAGGCCGCCCTCGAGGTTGGCGTTGATGATGTCGCGGTATTCGGCCGACGCGTCGAGGCGCTCCTGGCACTCCGACTGGGCGCCCTGGCACGTCGAGCAGATGTTCATCATCAGCTCGGCGCCCTCGACCTGCTGGGCGAGCGCGAACGTGCGGGCGTTGAGCGTGTCGGCCAACTCCTGGTTGTGCTCGGCGATCACGCCGGCGCCGCAGCAGCTCGCGCGGTCCAGCGGGACGAGTTCGATGTCGAGCAGCGGCGCGACCTGGGCCATCGACCCATGCAGCTCGGGGGTGAAGCCGCGGCTCACGCAGCCCGGCCAGTAGGCGACCTTCATTCGTTGTCCTCGTCGACGCCGGAGATGTAGAGGTTGAACTCGACGCGGCCCTCGCGGCCCTCGACCTCGTCGTAGATCCGCTGCACGTCCTTGAGGTCGGCCTTGGGGA
Source organism: uncultured Actinomycetes bacterium (assembly GCA_963766605.1). GTDB lineage: Bacteria > Actinomycetota > Thermoleophilia > Solirubrobacterales > Solirubrobacteraceae > AC-49. The sequence goes on along the minus strand of CAVYAT010000001.1, from coordinate 216,331 downwards.
GCTTGTGCGGCTTGAGCGCTCCCATCGGCGTCACCTTGCGGCGCAGCAGCGCCTTGGTGATCGCCGGCAGCGAGCCGAGCAGTTCGGCGCCGGCCGCGGGGTGGAACTTGCCAAACCACGAGTCGCCGCCGTAGGAGCGCGGCAGCAGCTCGGCCTCCCACAGCAGCCCGTTGCCCTTGACCAGCGACGTGAACGCCTTCTCGTGGCGGTGACCGTTGTTGCGATCGTTGACGCCGGCGTCGCTGCCCGCGCGGCGGCGCAGACGCATGATCTGGCTCATCGGCGCGACGCCCTTGGGGCACGCGTCGATGCACTTGAAGCAGTGAGTGCAGTCGTAGATGCCGCCCGGGTCCTCGGCCAGGTGCTTGAGGCGCTCGGACTGCTCGGCGTCGCGCGGGTCGCCGACGAAGCGGTAGGCCTTGGCCAGCGCGGCCGGGCCGATGAAGTTCGGGTCGACCTCCATCGACAGGCAGTCGGACACGCAGGCTCCGCACTGGATGCAGGCCATCGACTGCGTTACGTCGACCATCGCCGTCGCGTCGACGACGTACTCGCGCTCGGGGATCGGCTGCTGGTTGATCAGCCACGGCGTGACGCGGCGGATCTTCTTCCAGTGGACCGCGTCCATGTCGACGATCAGGTCCTTGATGACGGGCATGTTGCCCATCGGCTCGACCTCGATGACGCCGTCCTGCGCGCCGGCCTGCGCCTTGTCGAGATGCGTGTGGCAGGCGAGCCCGGGCTGGCCGTTGATGCGCACCCCGCACGATCCACAGATCGCCGCGCGGCACGAGCAGCGGATGCCGATCGAGCCGTCGAAGCGGGCCTTGGCCTGGAGGATCGCCTCGAGCACCGAGCGGTGCGGCTCGAGCTGGATCGTGTGCTCGTCCCAGTACGCGGCGCCGCCCGACTCGGGGTCGTAGCGGCGGATGCGCAGCGTGAAATCTTCGGGTGGCTTGTGCTCTTCGGCCATCGCTAATACGTCCTTGCTTCCGGCTGCCATTGGGTCATCGTGACCGGCGAGTAGCTGATCTCCGGCTCGCCGTCGGCGTTCATCGACGTGTTGATGTGCTTGATCCACTCGTCGTCGTTGCGATCGGGGTAGTCGGTGCGGAACTGGGCGCCGCGCGACTCGGTGCGGTCGATCGCCGACAGCACCGTCGCCTCGGCGCAGTCGAGCATGTAGCCGAGCTCGATCGCGCCGAGCACGTCCTGGTTGAAGACCGTGCCGCGGTCATCGATGTACGACGTCGCCGCCTCCTCCTTGAGCCGACGCACGACCTCGAGCGCCTTGTCCAGGCCCTCGGCGTCGCGGAACACGGCGACATACTGGTTCATCGTGACGCCGAGCTCCTCCTTGATCTCGCTGACGCGCCGGCCGGTCTTCTCGCGAGCGATGATCGCGTCGATCCACTTCGCGTCGGCGTGGCGGTGGTCCTCGGACACATGCGGCATCGCCATGGTGGCGGCGCGGGCGGCCGCGTGCTCGCCGGAGCGCCGCCCGAAGATCAGCGTGTCGAGCAGCGAGTTGGCGCCGAGGCGGTTGCCGCCGTGGACCGAGACGCAGGCCACCTCGCCGGCCGCGTAGAGGCCGGGGATGTTCGTCGCGCCGTTGATGTCGGTCCGGACCCCGCCCATGATGTAGTGCTGGCCGGGGCGGATCAGGATCGGCTCGGCGGTGATGTCGACGCCGGCGAAGTCGCGGCCGATGTTGACGATCTCGCGCAGCGCCTCGAGGACGCGCTTCTTGGGCACGATCGTGATGTCGAGGTAGATGCCCGCGCCGTCGGGGCCGACGCCGCGGCCCTCGTTGATCTCGATCTGCTCCGCGCGCGAGACGACGTCGCGCGAGGCGAGCTCCATCTTGTTCGGCGCGGTGGTCTCCATGAAGCGCTCGCCGTTGGCGTTGAGCAGATGGGCGCCCTCGCCGCGCGCGCCCTCGGTGATCAGGAAGCCGTTCTCCAGCAGTGTCGTCGGGTGGTACTGGACCATCTCCATGTCCATCAGGTGCGCGCCCACGCGGTACGCCTGGGCCATGCCGTCGCCGGTGCAGATCAGGCCGTTGGTCGTCGGCTTGAAGCACTGGCCGGCGCCGCCCGAGGCGAGGATCACGTTCTTGGCCGCGAATGTCTCCAGCGCTCCGGTGCGAATGTCGCGGGCCACTGCGCCGACGCACACACCGTCGTCGTCGACGATCAGCGAGGTCGTGAACCACTCCTCGTAGGAGTCGACGCGGTCGGCGTACTTCATCAGCTGCTCGTAGAGCACGTGCAGGATCGCCTGGCCGGTGATGTCGGCGACGTAGGCGGTGCGTTTCATCGAGGCGCCGCCGAACGCGCGCAGGTCGAGGTGGCCGGTCGCGTTGCGGTGGAACGTGACGCCGATGTGCTCGAGGTGCAGGATCTCGGCCGGCGCCTCCGAGCACATGACCTCGATCGCGTCCTGGTCGCCCAGGTAGTCGGAGCCCTTGACGGTGTCGAACGCGTGCGAGCGCCAGTCGTCGTCGGGGTTGATCGCGGCGTTGATCCCGCCCGCTGCGGCGACCGAATGCGAGCGCACCGGATGGACCTTGCTCATGATCGCGACACTCGCGCCGGCGTCGGCCGCGGCCAGGGCGGCGCGCTGACCGGCCAGACCGGCGCCGATGATCAGGACGTCGTGCTGGGGCATCGACTTTGACTCTATAAGTTGAAGGCGCCGGGTCGCGTGTCCCTGGTCACGCTCCGGCGCCGGCGATCAGCGCGCGGCGCACCCGGTCGAGCGTGACGACGCCGGCCAGGCGGCCTTCGTCGTCGACCACGGCGAGCGCGCCGAGGACCCGCAGGCCGGGCGCGGTGATCAGCGTCTGCAGCGGTGTGGTGAGCGGAACCTGGAGCCCCGACTCGTCGCCGTCGAGCAGTTCGCGCGCCGGGAGCACCGGCTGGCCGGCGGCGATCGCGCCGTCGACGCGCTCGGCGCGCAGCACGCCGAGGAAGTGGTGCTGCTCGTCGATCACGCAGAACCACGGCCAGCCGTAGCGCAGGAAGAACTCGTCGTGGGCGCGCAGCAACGGCAGGTCGCCGGGGATCGTGACCGGCTCGGTGTCCATCAGGTCGGCGACCGTCACACCCTCGAGGCGCTCGGCGACCTCGCTGCCGGTCCGTGCGCTGGTCGCCGCCTGGTACAGGAAGAAGCCGAGCACGCCGAACAGCAGGCCGTCGGTGATGTCCTTGTAGTGGATCGCGACGAACACGCCGAAGCCGATCACGAGATAGGCGAACCATTGGCCGATGATCGCGGTTATCCGCGTCGCCCGGTTGCGGTCGCCGGTCCGCCGCCAGGCGATCGCGCGCGCGATCCGGCCGCCGTCGAGCGGGAACGCCGGCACGAGGTTGAAGAGGAGGATCGCGAGGTTCATCAGCCACGTCCAGCCGAGCAGAGCGGCGGTCGGCGTGACCTTGCCGTCGGCGAAGCGCGCCGTCTGGAAGCTTCCGCCGGCCTGCTCGGCGACGAGGCTCGCGACGACGCACACGACGATGATCAGCGCGGTGACGGCCGGCCCGGCGGCGGCGATCTTGAACTCCTCGCCCGGCGTCCCCGGCTCGCGGGCCAGGCGCGAGATGCCGCCGAAGAACCACAGGTCGATGCCGTTGGTCTGGATCCCCAGCCGGCGGGCCATCAGGGCGTGGCCGAGCTCGTGCAGGATGATCGAGGCGAAGAACAGGACCGCTGCGCTCGCGGCGACGATGTTGGCCGTCGTGCTCGAGCCGCCGAGGACCTGGTGGAAGTAGTCCTCCAGCACCCAGATGAGGAAGAACAGGACCAGGAACCAGCTCGCGCTGACGCCGATCCTGATCCCGAACAGGCGAACGAGCTGGATGGTGCCCCGTCGTCCCACGTGTCACATGGTCGCAGGCGGGGTCAGCGCTTCAAGCCGGCGTGTGGCGCTCGACGATCGCGCCGACGTCGGCCTCGCGGCCGAGCGTCCCGTAGTTGAGCCCGCTGTCACCGCCCAGCCGCGCCGCACAGAACGCATCAGCGACCGCGGGCGGGCTGTGGCGTACGAGCAGCGACCCCTGCAGCGCGAGCGCCATCGACTCGACGATCCGCCGCCCGCGGCTCTCCAGCGCGTCGGAGTCCGCCAGCTGGTCGCGCAGTGCGATCGCGAACGCATCGAGGCGGTTGTCGGCGCCGTGGGCGAGGTCGATCTCGGCCATGAACGCGTCGAGCCCGGCCGGGTTGCGCGCCATCGCCCGCAGCACGTCGAGCGCCATCACGTTTCCCGAGCCCTCCCAGATAGAGGCCAGCGGCGCCTCGCGGTACATCCGCGGCATGCCCGACTCCTCGACGTAGCCGTTGCCGCCGAAGCACTCCAGCGCCTCGTAGGCCAGGCCCGGGAAGCGCTTGCAGACGTGGTACTTGGCAACTGCGGTGGCCAGACGCCGGAAGTCGGATTGGTCGGGATCGTCGTACGCGGCGGCGAGGCGCATCGCGACGACGGTCGTCGCCTCGGACTCGATCGCCAGGTCGGCGAGCACGTTGCGCATCAGCGGCTGGTCGATCAGCGTCGCGCCGAACGCCGCGCGGTGGGCGGTGTGCCAGGTCGCCTGCGCGACGGCGGCGCGCATCCCGGCCGCCGTCCCGATGACGCAGTCCAGGCGCGTGTGGTTGACCATCTCGATGATCGTCGGCACGCCACGGCCGGGCTCGCCGACCATCTGCGCCCACGCACCGCGCAGCTCGATCTCGCTCGACGCGTTGGAGCGGTTGCCGAGCTTGTCCTTGAGGCGCTGGAGCTGGAAGCCGGCGTTCTGGGTGCCGTCGGGCAGGAAACGTGGCATCGCGAAGCACGAGAGGCCTTCGTCGGTCTGCGCGAGGACGAGGAACAGGTCGCACATCGGCGCCGAGCAGAACCACTTGTGGCCGGCCAGCGTGTACTCCTCGCCCGGGCCGCCGCCGTTGATCGGCGTCGCCGTCGTCGTGTTGGCCCGTACGTCCGAGCCGCCCTGCTTCTCGGTCATCGCCATCCCGCACAGCGCGCCCGGCTTGTCGGTCGCCGGCTTGCGGTCGCCGTCGTAGCCGGTCGCCATCAGGCGCGGCACCCACTCGTCGGCGATCTCCGGCTGCGCGCGCAGCGCCGGAACCGCCGCGAACGTCATCGTGATCGGGCAGCCGAAGCCCGCCTCGGCCTGCGCGCCGGACATGTAGATCGCCGCACGCGCGACATGGGCGCCGGACTCGTCGCTGGTCCACGGCAGGCTGTGCATCTCGTCGGCGATGCCACGGGCCATCAGCTGGTGCCACGCCGGGTGGAACTCGACGGCGTCGATCCGGTGCCCGTGGCGGTCGTGGGTGCGCAGCTTCGGTGGGTTCTCGTTGGCCAGCCGTCCCCACTCCTGCGGCTCGCCGCCCCAGAACGCCCCCGCCTCGACGGCGCGGGCGCGCGCCCAGCCGCCGCCTTCGCGCTCCAGACCCTCGACCAGCGGGAGGTTGTCCTCGAACAGGTTGCGCCCCTGTAGCGGCGGCGCCTGGTTGAGGACTTCGTGGGTGGCGACGGGCGTGAGGTACGTCGTATGCGCGGTCATGGCCTCTCCGAAGATAGCCTGCCGGGCATGGCGAAGATCAAGGTGCGAAACCCGGTCGTCGAGCTCGACGGCGACGAGATGACCCGGATCATCTGGCAGTTCATCAAGGACCAGCTGATCCTGCCCTACCTCGAGATCGACCTGCGCTACTTCGATCTCGGCATCGAGAGCCGCGACGCGACCGACGATCAGATCACGGTCGACGCGGCCAACGCGATCAAGGAGCACGGGGTCGGCGTCAAGTGCGCGACGATCACACCCGACGAGGCGCGCGTTGCCGAGTTCGGACTCAAGGAGATGTACCGCTCGCCCAACGGGACGATCCGCAACATCCTCGGCGGCGTCATCTTCCGCGAGCCGATCGTCATCTCCAACGTGCCGCGGCTCGTGCCGGGCTGGACCAAGCCGATCGTCATCGGCCGCCACGCCTTCGGTGATCAGTACCGCGCGACCGACCTCGTCGTCCCCGGCGCGGGCACGCTGACCATGACCTACACCCCGAGCAACGGCGACGAGCCGATCGAGCTCGAGGTCTACGACTTCCCCGGTGGCGGCGTCGCGATGGCGATGTACAACCTCGACGCCTCGATCCGCGATTTCGCTCGCGCATCGCTGCGCTACGGCCTGGACCGTGGCTTCCCGGTCTACCTCTCGACCAAGAACACGATCATGAAGCGCTACGACGGGCGCTTCAAAGACCTGTTCGCCGAGATCTACGAGGCGGAGTTCAAGGCCGACTTCGACGCCGCCGGCATCACCTACGAGCATCGTCTGATCGATGACATGGTCGCCGCAGCCCTGAAGTGGGAGGGCGGCTACGTGTGGGCGTGCAAGAACTACGACGGCGACGTGCAGTCCGACACCGTCGCCCAGGGCTTCGGCTCGCTCGGGCTGATGACGTCGGTGCTGATGACGCCCGACGGCCAGACGGTCGAGGCCGAGGCCGCGCACGGGACCGTCACGCGCCACTTCCGCGAGCACGAGAAGGGCAACCCGACGTCGACCAACCCGATCGCGTCGATCTTCGCGTGGACGCGCGGGCTCGACGCACGCGGGCGGATGGACCAGACGCCCGAGGTCCAGGAGTTCGCCCACACGCTCGAGCGTGTCTGCGTCGAGACGGTCGAGAGCGGGAAGATGACCAAGGACCTGGCGCTGCTCGTCGGCCGCGGACAGGACCACCTGACAACGCAGGACTTCCTCGCCGCGATCGACGAGAATCTGCAAGCCGCCGTAGGCGACTAACCCCAACAGGAGACAGACCCCCCACATGCCCGACGTCAAGAAGGTAACGGTGACCGGCGCCGCCGGTCAGATCGGTTACGCGCTGCTGTTCAGGATCGCGTCCGGCGCGCTGCTCGGCCCCGACACGCCGGTCGCCCTGCGGCTGCTGGAGATCCCGGCGGCGATGGGCGCCGTCGAGGGCGTGATGATGGAACTCGACGACTGTGCGTTCCCGCTGCTGGCATCGATCGACGCGTTCGACGATGCCAACGCAGCGTTCGACGGCGCCAACATCGGGCTGCTGGTCGGTGCCCGCCCGCGCGGGCCGGGCATGGAGCGCTCGGACCTGCTGGAGGCCAACGGCGCGATCTTCAAGCCCCAGGGCGAGGCGATCAATGCGTCGGCCGCCGACGACGTCCGCGTGCTGGTCGTCGGCAACCCGGCCAACACGAACGCGCTGATCGCGATGTCCCACGCGCCCGACGTCCCGCGCGAGCGCTTCAACGCGATGACGCGCCTGGACCACAACCGCGCGATCGGCCAGCTCGCGCGACGCACCGGTTCGGCGGTCAAGGACATCACCAACGTCACGGTGTGGGGTAACCACTCCACCACGCAGTACCCCGATATCCATCACGCCAGGATCGGGGGTGAGAGTGCGATCGAAAAGGTGAACGATCAGGAGTGGTACGAGAACACGTTCATCCCGACCGTCGCCAAGCGCGGCGCGGCGATCATCGAGGCGCGCGGCGCCTCCAGCGCAGCGTCGGCCGCCAACGCGGCGATCGACCACGTACACGATTGGATGCTCGGCACCGCAGACGGCGACTGGGTGTCGATGTCGGTCCCCGCCGACGGCAGCTACGGCGTCGGCGAGGGCATCATCAGTTCATTTCCGTGCACCACATCCAACGGTGACTACACGATCGTGCAGGGACTCGACATCAACGACTTCTCGCGTGCGCGGATCGACGCGAGCGTCGCGGAACTGCGCGAGGAGCGCGACGCCGTCTCCGAGCTGGGCTTGATCTAGCGGGGAACCCAGCCCTTGCCGGACTTCTTGACCTTCCCGTCCTTCTGGAGGGCGGGGAGGACGCGGTACAGGTAGTTCTGCTTGATGCCCATCGAGACGGCCATCTCCGGGATCGTGATTCCCGGCTGTTTGGTGACGAGCTCGAGGGCCTCCTTGCCGCGGGTGCCGCTGCCCTTCGGGCGCCCGCGGCGCCCGCCGCCGCCACGGCCCGACGGCTTGCGCGCGCCGGTGGCCGCCGTTGCCCGAACCCGTCGCGGGGCGACGGTGGTGGCGCCGGTGGCCGGCACGCCGTCAAGCGCCTGAAGGGCGGCTTCGAGACGGGTGTACTCATCGACGAGCGGCTTGATCTCGTCGAGGCGAGACTTGATCTCGTTGCGCTTCTCGTCCAGGAAATCGGCCATGGGTTCTCCGTAAATTGGGGCGGGGATTCAAAAGACACTCGCACAGACGCCCGGATCGGTCAATTCCTGCCACGTCCGGCCCTCGCGTAACCTTCGCCGCCCGCGTCTCGTTGTCATCCGGCATGCGCCGCCTGCTCACCCTTTCCCTATTCGCCGTGTTTGCATTCCCTTCCGTGGCGGGCGCCGCGCCGACGCCGGTCGACGTCTCGTCGCCTGCGCCGAGCATCACAAACCTGCACACGATGACCTCGAACGTGAGCGGCGGCGAGACGGAAATGGCGGCGTGGTCACACGGCAGTGCCACCGCGATTTCGTGGCGCAGCCTGAGCGGCGCGTGGACGCCCGAGCGCAAGCTGCCGAGCGGGCTCGTCGACATCGGTGAGTACTCGACCGACGCGTTCGTCGCCGTGTTTCAGAACGGCACCAAGGTCGGGGCGATGAACGGCGCCCGGCGCTTCGACGGCGGCTTCAACACGATCGGCCACGACGCGCCGGGCACCAAACCGGCGCTGGCGGTCGACCCCGACCTCGGGACGGCGATCGCGGCGTGGCTGGCGCCGGCGCCGCACGGTCGTCGCGTCGTCCAGGCCGCGATCCGCCGCGCGACCCACCTGTTCTCCAAGCCGCAGACGATCGTGCCGGCGGGCAACATCACCGCGGTCGCGGTCGGCAACTCGTTGTCCGGCGCGGCGGTTGCCTACGTGCGCAGCGGGCGGCTCTACATCCGGATCCGCGCCGGCCAGCACTGGCGCGCGCCGGTCGCGCTCGGCGCGGCGGGCGGGACGACGTCGGCTGACATCCAGGTCGGCTTCGACGACACGTCGGACCGCAGCACGGTCGTCGCGTGGCGCCACGGCGGGATCCTCGACGTCGCCGGCGCGGCTCCGTTCTCGCGGCCGTTCGTGCGCCATCGGCTCGAAACGTCGGGCGCCGGCGCGCCGGCCCTCGCCGGCTCCGACGACGAGGTCGAGTGGGAGCTCGCGTACGCCAAGCGCACAGCGGCCGGCACCGTCGTGCGCCAGGTCGGGCTGGGGCCGGCGCCGGGCAAGGTCCGCACCGTCACCTCGCCGGGGCCGGTCAGCGGGCTGACCGTGCGCCGCTCGCCCTACGGCGACGTCATGGGCTGGACCGTCGCCGGATCGGCGGGGCTCGGCTTCGTCGGTTCGGCCGACATCTCGCCCGCGCCGATCGCCGTCGCGCCCGCCGACAACGTGACGGCGCTACAGCCGCTGCTCGCCGGCAGCAGCCCGAACGTCGGCGCTGTGTGGATCGCCCACACCGCATCGGGTGACATCGTGCGCTTCGGCGACGCTGTCGTCTCGTTGCCGCAGCAATAAGAACCTCGTCAGAGATCCCCCCGACGTGCAACGTTTGTCGGGCGGGAGCGTTCACTAACCGTGCGCCGAGTCCTTAGCACCGCAACTGTTCTCCTCACCGCGGCCCTGGTCGGGCCGGGTGCGGCCCTCGGCGCCTTCACCTCGCCGGTCACGATCTCCAAGCCGCACACGTTCGTGATGGGCCTCGGGACCCTGACGGCCGGCTCGGGCGCCCAGGTCGCCTCGTGGTCGTTCCAGGACGGGCTCGGCCAGAACGCGCCGGGCGGGGCACGCTTCGCGGTTCGCAACCCCGGCGGCTCCTACGGCTCCGAGCATTCGCTGCCGGCGGGCTTCGTCGACCTCGACAGCTACGGCAAGACACGCCTCGTCGCATTGACGACGGACACCCGCCACGTCCGGATCGCATTCGGCTCGACGTCGTCGATGGGGACGGCGCGCAGCATCGTCAGCGGCGACATCCGCTTCCTGCCGAAGCTCGCGTTCGACTCCTTCGGCGACGGCGCGGCGGCGTGGATCCAGGGCGCGTCGGGCAACCGTCGCCAGGTGCGCGTATCGACGCGCGGGCGCGGCGGACAGTTCTCCTCGCCCGTGACGCTGTCGGGAACCGGTCGTGCCGATGCGGTTGCCGTGGCCGTCGGCGCCAACGGGACCGTCGTCGCCTACGCCCGCGACGGGCGGTTGCTGGCGCGGGTGCGCCGCCACGGCCACGGCTGGGGCTCGCAGCAGGATCTCGGCTCGGCCGCCATCGGCACGCAGAACGACATCGCCGTCGACATGAACCAGTTCGGCCGCGTCCAGGTGGTGTGGCGCCATCGTCATCTCACCGAAGGCGGCAGCTCCGGGCCCTCGGTGCTCATGGCGGCGTTCCTGCCGGCCGGCGGCTTCAGCTTCCATCGGGGCGTCGTCATCGAGTCCGACGGCGCCGGCGCGCCCTCGGTCGCGCTCGGCGGCCGCGTGATCGCCTACGCGATGCACACGTCCGCGGGCACCGTCGCGCGGACGCGCGAGCTCGACCCGACCGCCGGCCCCGCGATCGACAGCCCGCCGGCCGGCGGCCTGACCGATGTCTCGGTCGCGGTGTCCGGGACCGAGACCGACGTGACGTGGATGGTCCCCCAACCGGGGGGCGACAGCGCGGGCCAGGGCTTCATCGCCCGCGCGACGGCCGGCGCGACGACGCTGGTGCCGCAGGTCGCCACGCCGAACGAGAACGTCCAGGAGCTGCTGGCCAACCCGACGACCCAAGGCCCCGACCTCGTCTGGATCGCCCGTCCCGACGGCACGGGCCCCGGCATCCCGACGTCGCAGCTCAAGACCGTCGTCCGCGCCGCCAACGCCCAGTAGGGCTCGCCAGCAGGGGTCACACCCCTTCACCTTCACGTCAACGTGAAGGGGTCAGACCCCTGCACGTTTACGTCAACGTCAAGGGGTCAGACCCCTTGACGTAAGCGTTAAGTTGAGGGTGGCTGCGTAATTTCGCGACGCGCGGCGCGTCTTCAGAGATGTGCGCTGCGCCTCGACCCACATACCTTCTCCAACCGGGGCGTGGCGCACACCCCTGCTTCGACCTCAGCCCTCGACCAGCGCCTTGAGCTTCGCCAATGAGGCGTCGGCCTCACGCTGGGGCAGGCCACGGACAATGGCGCGGCTGGCCAGTGAGCCGAGCGAACCCAGCGGCGGGCGGAACTCGTTGCGGTAGGCGAAGCGCGTACCGCCTTCGTGCGGCGCGAGCTTGTACTCGATCTCCGCCTGCGAGCGGGCGGGGCCGTGGCCGATCCAGTGCGCGTGCACGGGCTCCTTGCACGTGTCCAGCTCCCAGCGCACGCGGAAGTGAAAGCCGTGCAGCGACAGCGTCTGCTCGAACTCGTCGCCCTGGTGCGCAGGGCCCTCGGGCGCCCCGCGGCGCAGGCGGCGGTGGATCGTCACCCACTGCTCCAGGCGCCGTGGGTCCATCACCGTGTCCCACACGGTCTGGGGCGGGGCGGCGATGTCGATGGTGGCGTGGACCTCGCTCATCGGGCGGGCGCGACCCTACCGGGCCGCCAGGTCCTCGATCGCCTCCCAGTCACGCAGCGCGCGCTCGATCGCCGCGTTGACCCCGTGCAGGCGCACGCCGAGCATCGCCGCCGCCCGGTCATCGCGCGGGAGCAGGTCGTGTTCGAGGCTGCCCATGAGGGGCGCGATCAGCTCAGGCGTCTCGCCCGCCACCTTCGCGACGACAGCGCTGGTCAGCGGCGTCGCCGCGAAGCGCAGCTCAAGCGATGGCCGGCGCACGAGCAGCTGCTCGCGGAGCCTGGCGATCAGCTCTCCATAGGTGACGATGTCGGGCCCCGCGATATCGATCGACAGCCCGCCGCGGGTGCCGCTCGTCGACGCGGCCGCGACCAGGAACGCGAACACGTCGCGGGCATCGATCGGCTGCGTGCGGTTGTCGCGCCACGCCGGCAGTGGGAGTACGGGCAGGCGCTCGACGAGCCGCACCATGACCCGGAACGAACGCGACCGTGCCCCGATGACGATCGAGGCGCGCAGCGCGATGGCGCGCGGCGCCGCCTCGAGCAGGATCCGCTCGACCTCCAGGCGGCTGGCCAGGTGGGGCGACGAGGCGGCCGCGTCCTGCGGCACGAGCCCGCCGAGGTAGACCAGGCGCTCCAGGCCGGCGCGCCGCGCGGCATCGGCGAACGTCTGCGCGGCGATCCGGTCGCGCTCACCGAACGCGACGTTGCCGGCCGACGGCTCCATCGAGTGGATCAGGTAGTAGGCGCAGTCGACACCGTCCAGCGCCGCGTCGAGCCCATAGCCGGTCAGTGCATCTCCGACGACGACCCGCAGATCCATCAGCCCGGCCGCGCGGACGCGCTCCTCGGAGCGCGCGAAGGCGTGAACCTCGTGCCCAGCACCCAGCAGCGCCGGCACGAGCTCCGAGCCGACGAACCCGCTCGCCCCGGTGACGAGGATCCGCATCGCCGTGACGGTACCCGCGCGCGAGCGATGAAGTCGCGGCGCTGACAACTACCATCCCCCCGGTGGCCGACCCCGAGCAGGACTACGACCTGGCCGTCGTCGGCGGCGGCATCCTCGGGCTCGCGACGGCCCGCGAGATGCTGCGCCGCAGCCCCGAGCTCAAAATCGTGGTGCTCGAGCGCGAGGACGACATCTGCGCCCACCAGACCTCGTCGAACTCCGGCGTCGCCCACGCCGGCATCTACTACACGCCGGGTTCGCTGAAGGCGAAGCTGTGCGTCGAGGGCATCCGGCGCCTCTACGAGTACTGCGACGAGCACGAGATCCGCTACGAGCAGTGCGGCAAGCTGATCGTCGCAACCGACCCCTCGGAGCTCGACCGCCTCGACGAGCTCGAGCGCCGCGGCCGCGCCAACGGGGTCCAGGACCTGCGGCGCATCGGCCCCGACGAGATCGCGGAGATCGAGCCCCACGCGACCGGCGTCGATGCGCTGCATTCGCCGCACACCGGGATCGTCGACTTCGCCGCGGTCGCGCGCTCCTACGCGCGGGAGATCGAAGACCAGGGCGCCGAGATCGTCACCGGCGCCGGGGTCAGCGCGATCGCGCGCAACGGCTCGGCGGCGCGCCTGACCCACACCCGCGGCCAGACCGCAGCGCGCCACGTGATCGCGTGCGCCGGCGCGTGGTCCGACCGCCTGGCGGTCGCCGCCGGTGCCTCGCCCGACCCGCGGATCGTCCCGTTTCGCGGCAGCTACCTGCGTCTGCGCCCCGACCGCCGCTCGCTCGTCAAGGGCCTGATCTACCCGGTCGCCGACCCGGCGCTGCCATTCCTCGGCGTGCATCTGACCAAGCGCATCGACGGCGAGATCCTGCTCGGCCCGACCGCCCTGCTGGCGCCCGCGCGCGACGCCTACAAGCTCACGACGGTCCGCGCGGGCGACCTGCGCTCGACGCTCGGCTGGCCGGGGACGTGGAAGGTCATGCGGCGCTTCTGGCGCGTCGGTGTCGACGAGCTGCACATGGCCGCCAGCCGCCGCGCGTTCGTCGCGGCCTGCGCGCGTTACGTGCCCGGGCTGACGGCCGACGACGTCATCGACGGCCCGGCCGGGGTCCGCGCCCAGGCCGTGGGCCGCGACGGGGCGCTCGTCGACGACTTCGTGTTCTCCGAGACGGCCGGCGCGCTGCACGTTCGAAACGCCCCATCGCCGGGCGCGACGTCGTCGCTGGCCATCGCATCGCTGATCGCCGACCGCGCGGCCGAGGCGTTTCCCGCGTTCTCAGGATAGAAACATCCCCAATGTGCGGGGTGATCGCGGACGGCGGGGGCGAAAAGCTGCGTTTTGCAGCCTGAACGGGGTAAGCGCGAAAAGACCGCCATTTTGCGGAAGTGCCCGTTGCGCCTGCAGCGGCGCCCGTGTTTGATTGCCGCCTCGCATGGCAGCAACCGTCGCGCCACCCCAGGAGCAGTCCCGCCGCAAGGTCTCATGCGAGACGTGCTTCTTTCATTGCAACCTGCTCTGCGCGCTCGATAAGACGCCGTGCGCGACCTACCGGCCCAACACGCCCGAGGGCCTCCGCCCGCCGCGCCAGATGCGCCTCGTGTTCCGCCAGGAGGGCCGCACGCATGTCGCGTTCGCGTTTCCCAGCGCGCAGGAACAAGCGGCGCGGTTCCGCTAGCCACTGACGCCTCGGCGCCGGCCTGCGCCCGACTGCGCGCCGACGCGCCAAGGTCGTGATCTGCCGCGACCACAGATCCGTAGCCACCAGCGAAACCCCAATCGCCATTGGAGGCTGGAGATGCAGGAGCAGAGCACGATCGAAGGTCCGTCGACCCGCGCCGGATTCCTCAAGGGCGCCGCGGCGGCCGGGGCCGGAGCGGCCGGGCTGGCAGCGTTGTCGCCGGCGACAACTCTGGCCCACGGCCGTCACCGTGGCCGCCACCACAAGGGCGGCCTGACCAAGCGCGACCTCGAGATCCTCGGGGCGGCGCAGATCGCCGAAGCGCTGGCGGTCACGACCTACACCAACATCATCAACACGGCGCCGTTCTTCAAGAACCTCGAGGACGACGACCAGGGCTACCTGATCGCGGCCCGCCAGGAGGAGATGTCGCACTACCTGCTCGAGCAGGGGGTGACCGGCAAGCCGTCGCCGTTCACGACGTTCTTCTACCCGCCGAAGATGTTCACCGATGCCCAGACGACACTGAACATCCTCGTCACGCTCGAGGACGCGTTCATCGCCGCCTACCTGATCGGCGTGCGCCAGTTCAGCACCCCGGACCTGCGGGTCACGGCGGCGCGGATCATGGGCATCGAGTCCGACCACCGCACGCTCGCGCGCGTCGTTGCGCCGGGCGTCGCCGCCAAGGACGGCGGCCCGATCGAGACCGTCACCGGCATCCAGAAGGTCGCCGAGTCGGTCGACCCGCCCAACAACAACGGCTATGAGCGAACGCTCGGGCTGACCGACATCAGCCAGGCCGTCACCGCGCTGCTGCCGTTCGCCGACAAGGCGACGGCACAGAAGAACGGATTCGATGTGACGAAGCCGTTCGCGTTCGTCCCGTTCACCCCGACGCTGCCCACCCCGCTCGGCGACTTCCACTCGTTCGCCGGATAGCGCACGTGGGCGCCCGCCTCAGCCCGGCAGGACTCGATCCAGCCGGGCGAGGTGGGCCCGCGCAGCGGACAGCCGCGGGTCGTCGGCCGGCAGCGACTGCAGCAGCGCCTGGGCGGCCGGCTCGTCCTCCTGCCCCGGAACGGTGCGACACCACTCGGCCATCAGGTCGGGGTCGCACGATCGCAGCACCGCGGTCCGCAGGCCTTCCTCGAGGCGGTCGCGCGCCTCGGTCAGCCGTGGCGCGGTCGACGCGGGCAGCACGCGCTCGCCGGCCAGCGCGAGCGCCTCGTGCAGCCTGCCCTCACCGAGCAGCTGCTCGGCGTCCTGAAGATCGCTGGTCACCGGGACCGCGAACCCGTACGGCTTGGCTGTGAGCACCCAGCCCAGTGCCGCGGCGCAGGCGGCTCATCTCGGCGCGCAGCGTCACCGGCTTGCCGGTCTCGCCGTAGACCTCGAGCGTCAGCTCCTCGGCCGTCAGCCCGTGGCCGGCGAGCGCGAGCGTCGCGAGGATCTCGGCGTGGCGGCCCGACAGCGCCAGCGGCCCGCCGGGCAGCACGATCCGCGGGCGGCGGCCGAACAGCTCCAGGCGCACGCCGGCGCCCGGCTCGGGCCGCGAGCCGCCGGCCCGCCGGCGCCACAGCACCAGCCCGTCGAACCCGGGCAGCGACTCGACGTCGGCGATCGCGCCGTCGGGCAGAACCAGCTCGCCACCCGGCTGCGGGGCCTCGACTCCGTCGGGGAGCCAGCCGTGCGGCGCCGCGATCACGACCTGGCCGTTGGGCCGCACGAGAGCGGTCGGCTGCGACGAGCCGGCGACCCGCTCGAGGTAGGCGTCGCACAGCGGCCTCGTCGCGGCGCTGCTGGTCGTGGCGCAGGTAGGCCTCGGCCATGCCGGCGGCCGCGGTGACGAGCGACAGCGTGTGCGGGTGGGCGGTCCGCAGGTGCCCGGTCAGATCGATGACGCCGAGGATCTCGCCCGTCGCCGGGTCGTGGATCGGCGCGCCCGAGCACTGCCACGGATGGACGATCCGGTTGTAGTGCTCGGCGCTGAAGATCTGCACCGGGTGGTCGACGGCGATCGCGGTGCCCAGCGCGTTCGTCCCGGCGCCCTGCTCGCTCCAGTCCGCGCCGCAGACGAAGTGCATGTCGTGGGTCGCCTCGATCACCTGGTGGTGGCCCTCGATCCACATCAGCACGCCGTCGCGCGTCGGAGATCACGAGCATGTGCGCCGAGTCGCTCGTGGCTCCGCGCAGCAGGTCGCGCAGCATCGGCAGCACCGGGTACAGCGGGTGGCGCGACCAGCGTTCCTCGATCTCACGGTCGTCGAGCAGGATCGGCGCGAGGTGACGCACCGGGTCGACGCCGGCGTCGCCCGAGCGCGCCCACGACTGCGCGACGACGGCGCGCACGTGGCCGCCGACGTCGTGTCCCGACTGGAACGCCTCGTGGACCCGTTGCAGCGCCCGCGCCTGCGCCAGCTCGGTCTCCGAGCGGCTGGACGGCGAGCCACGGGTTGGGCTGTGTGGTGGACATCAGACCCACCGGGCATGCTACCCCCGCCGCGCTGAGGCCACGCGCAGGCGCAACGTCGTTGCAACCTGGCCCGGTTGCAACCTGAACGCAGCGTCGCGAGTCCTAGCTTCCGTTGGGTTCCTTCAGAACGACGAGGAGACGACCATGGCAATTGCCGTACCGATCGCCGAAGCGACCCGTCGCTTCACGTCCCAACCCCGCCAGCTGCTGATCGACGGCGCAGTGGGTCGACGCCGCCGACGGCGCAGACCTTCGAGACCATCGACCCCGGCACCGGCGAGGTGCTGACGCACCGTCGCGCACGGCAAGGCGGAGGACGTCGACCGCGCGGTCCAGGCCGCGCGCGCGCGCGCTGGACGGGCCCGTGGTCGAAGATGACGCCGTCCGAGCGCGGCCGCGCGATCCACCGCCTCGGCGACCTGATCGCCGAGAACCTCGACGAGCTCGCCGAGCTCGACTCGCTCGACAACGGCAAGGCGAAGACCGTCGCCGCCGCCGCCGACGTCCCGCTCGCCGCCGACCTGTTCTGGTACATGGCCGGCTGGGCGACGAAGCTGCGCGGCTCGACCGTCACGCCGTCGCTGCCCTACATGCCGGGCGCCGAGTTCCACGCCTACACGCTCAAGGAGCCGGTCGGCGTCGTCGGCCAGATCATCCCGTGGAACTTCCCGCTGCTGATGGCCGCCTGGAAGGTCGGCCCGGCGCTGGCCACCGGCTGCACGATCATCCTCAAGCCGGCCGAGCAGACGCCGCTGAGCGCGCTGCGCCTCGGCGAGCTGGCGCTCGAGGCGGGCATCCCCGACGGCGTCCTGAACGTCATCACCGGCTACGGCGACGCCGGCGCGCGCGCTGGCCGAGCACGACGACGTCGACAAGGTCGCGTTCACCGGCTCGACCGAGGTCGGCAAGCTGATCGCCCAGGCCGCCGGCCGCACGAACCTCAAGCGCGTCACGCCTCGAGCTCGGCGGCAAGAGCCCGAACATCGTGCTCGACGACGCCGACGTCGAGGCCGCGATCGCCGGCTCGGCGCAGGGCATCTTCTTCAACCAGGGCGAGGTCTGCACGGCCGCGCAGCCGGCTGTACATCCACGAGAACCTGTTCGACGAGGTCGTCGACGGCGTCAGCAAGGCCGCCGAGGCGATCAAGGTCGGCCACGGCATGCAGCCCGACACCGAGATGGGCCCGCTCGTCGTCCGAGGAGCAGTTCGACCGCGTGACCGGCTACCTGAAGATCGGCGCCGACGAGGGCGCGCGGACGGTCACCGGCGGCCACGCGATCGACGGCCCCGGGTACTTCGTGCAGCCGACGGTGCTCGTCGACGCGACGTCCGATCAGCGGATCATCCAGGAGGAGATCTTCGGCCCGGTCGTCGCGGCGATGCCGTTCGCCGACGTCGACGACCTCGCCGCCCAGGCCAACGACTCGGTCTACGGCCTCGCCGCCGGCGTCTGGACGCGTGACATCTCCAAGGCCCACAAGCTCGCCAAGCGGATCAAGGCGGGCACGGTCCACGTCAACACGTACCACATCTACGACGCCGCGCTGCCGTTCGGCGGCTACAAGCAGAGCGGCTGGGGACGGGAGATGGGCGAGGAGGTCCTGAAGGCCTACCAGGAGACCAAGTCGGTCGTCATCGCGCTGTAGTCACCTCAGCCACGGGCGGGGTCTCCTCCACGGCGGACCCCTCAGCGGCACGTTCGGCGCGCGTCGCGATCCACTGCGCGCCGGGCGTGTCGCTGACGCCGTGAGCGATGATCGAAGTGACGACGCACAACGCCGCGAGGTTGAAGATCTCGCCCGCGCCGGGGACCGACCGGCTGAGGACGAGCAGCGAGAACGTCATCGTGGCGACGCCCTTGGGGCCGAACCACGCCATGAAGCCCTTGCTCGCCGTGTCGAGACCGGTGCCGGCCAGCGCCACCCAGACCGCGGCCGTTCGGGCGACGAGAAGGGTCACGAGCACGACGGCGACCGCCGCCCAGCCGTCCTGGAACAACCCGTCGAGCGTCAGCAGCGAGCCGAACACGACGAATACCCCGAGTTTCACGATCTCCACGAGCTCCGACGAGCGCGCGGCGAACACGGCGCGGATGTCGTGGCGGCGATTGCCCAGCGCGATCGCGCCGACGAACACGGCGATGAAGCCGTTGCCGTGCGGCGCGGCGACGGCCAGGGCGTAGCTGCCGAACGCGACGCCGAGCGCGAACAGCGCGCGCTGGTGCGTCGGGATGCCTTCTCCGAGGCCGCGCTCGCGCGGGAGCAGCCACGATGCGGCGAGGCCGACGGCGAGGCCGATCGCCAGGCCGAAGCCGACGTTCTCGAGCACGAACTGCCACCAGACGAAGTCGCCGCCCTTCAGCGCGTCGGCGAACGCCAGGACGAACACCAGCGCGAGGCCGTCGTTGAGTCCGCTCTCGAGGTTCAGCGAGTGGCGGATGATGCGCGGCACGCGTGGGTTGGTGACGACGCTCGACGAGAGCACGGGGTCGGTCGGCGACAGCAGCGCGCCGAGCAGGCAGGCCTGAAGCCACGGCAGCCCGACCAGCCAGCGGGCGGTCAGCGCGACGATCGCACCGGTCAGCGGCATCGCCACGGCGAGCTTGCGCAGCGGCAGATGCCAGGCCGACTGGATCAGCTCGCCCTCGACCTCGAGCCCGTCGCGGAACAGGATCACGATCAGCGCCACGGTCGCCAGGTCGGCCACGAATCCCGACGTCGGCGCGAAGTTCAGGACCCCGAGCTGGCCTTCGCCCAGCGCGAAGCCCGCGAGCACGTAGAGCGCCGCGAGCGAGACGAACGAACGGCGCGCCAGCCCCGACAGCAGCGCCCCCACGACGAGCAGCCCGGCGAGCACGCCCGCCGCGGTGTCGAAGTCCGTCATCGGGGTAGAGTCTCACCCTTGCGCATCACGGTCTTGGGCAAGTCCCCAGCCTGGCAGGACGCGGGCGGGGCGTGCAGCGGCTATCTGCTCGAGGAGGGCGCGGCGTGCGCGCTGCTGGACTGTGGCAACGGCGTGTTCGGCAAGCTGCGCACGGTCCGCGAGTACGACCAGGTCGACGCGATCGTGATCACGCACATGCACGCCGATCACTTCATCGACCTGATCCCCTACGCCTTCGCGCTGGTCTACGCGCCGCGCCAGCAGGCCGAGCCGGTCGGAAGCTGGCCCGGCACCGACTCGCCGGCGCGCCCCCGGCTGCTGTTACCCGAGGGCGGCCTGTCGGCGCTGCATCAGGTCGTGCGCCTGTGGGGTCAGGACGACCTGATCGAGCGCGCGTTCGAAGTCGACGAGTACGCGGCCAACGATGTCGCCGAGGTCGGCGCGCTGCGCGTGCGCTTCCAGCGGGTGCGCCACTGGATCCCGACCTATGCCGTCGAGTTCAGCTCGACCGCCAACGGCAGCGGGCGGTTCGTCTACGGCGCCGACACGGCACCCGATGACGGCCTCGTCGACTTCGCGCGCGGCACCGACCTGCTGATGCTCGAAGCGACGCTGGCCCGCCCCGAGCGCATCGAGCCCCGCGGCCACATGACCGCGGGCGAGGCGGGCGATCACGCGGCCCGTGCCGGGGCCCGGGAACTCGTCCTGACGCACATCAGTGACGAGCTCGACGGGGCGCTGGCCCAGGAACAGGCCCAGCAGACGTTCGGCGGCCCGGTGACGCTCGCCGTCGAGGGTGCGGTGTTCGACGTCTGAGTCGTAGGCTCCGGCGCATGCCCACACCACAGCACGCGATCAACTCGGGGTACGGCTACCGGTCCTCGGCTTCCGACGTCCTGGAAGGTCTCGATCTCACCGGCAAGGTCGCGATCGTGACCGGTGGCTACTCCGGTCTGGGGCTGGAGACGGTCCGCGCGCTGGCCGGCGCCGGGGCGCAGGTGGTCGTCCCCGCCCGCCGGCCCGACCAGGCCCGCGAGGCGCTCGACGCGATCGCCGACGTGACCGTCGACGAGCTCGACCTTTCGGACCTCGACAGCGTGCACGCGTTCGCGCAGCGCTTCAACGACTCCGGGTCGCGGCTCGACATGCTGATCAACAACGCCGGCGTGATGGCGTGTCCCGAGACGCGCGTCGGGCCTGGGTGGGAGCTGCAGTTCGCGACCAACCACCTCGGCCACTACGTGCTGACCAACCTGCTGTGGGACCGCCTCGTCGCGGACGGCGGCGGGCGCGTCGTCGCGCTGTCGTCGACCGGCCACAAGATCACCGGCATCCATTTCGACGACCCGCAGTTCGAGACCGGCTACGAGAAGTGGCAGGCCTACGGCCAGTCCAAGACCGCCAACAGCCTGTTCGCCGTGCAGCTCGACAAGCTCGGCCAGGACGCGGGCGTGCGCGCGTTCGCGTGTCACCCGGGCGGGATCATGACCCCGCTTCAGCGCCACCTGCCGCGCGAGGAGATGATCGCGTCGGGCTGGATGGACGAGGACGGAAACGTCGACGATCGCTTCAAGACGCCGCCGCAGGGGGCCGCGACATCGACGTGGGCGGCGACGTCGCCGGCGCTCGACGGCATGGGCGGCGTCTACTGCGAGAACTGCGATATCGCCGAGCCGACGGACCCCGACAGTCCGATGGCGCGCTTCGCCGGCGTCAACGCGCATGCGGTGGACCCTGAAGGGGCATCCCGGCTGTGGGCGCTGTCGGCGGAGCTGACCGGCATCGACGCGTTTGCATGACGCGTATAGAATCCCGCCGCCGAGAAGCCGCAAAGAGCGAGGTCAAAGGAAGTCATGGGAGCAAAAGAAACGGCCGGAACGGTCGCCGACAAGATCTCCGCGGCGCGCTCGAATCCGTACGTGCGCAAGGTGATCGAGGACGACGAGCTACGTGAGAACGTGCTCGCCGCCGTCGCCGCGGCCAAGAGCGCCTATGGGCGGCTGAACAACGGCCGGGCACCGACGCGCGCGCTGATGGACGACAAGAAGCTGCATCGCGACCTGCGCAACGCGGCCGAATCGCTGCGCACCGCGGCCGACTCGTTGCGCGCCGCGCCTGAGAAGCCCAAGCGCAAGCGCCGCGGCAAGACGCTGGTCCTGATCGTGCTGAGTTTCGGTGTCGCGCTGGCGGTCAGCGAGGGGCTGCGGACGAAGGTGCTCGACGCGCTGTTCGGCAAGGAGGAGGAGTTCGACTACAGCTCCACCACCACGCCCGAGCCGGCGCCCGATCCCGAGCCCGCGTCGACCGCCTGATCGCCCACTCGCGCCGGACCAGGTCGAAATCGGCTGGCTGGCCAGCTAGGATGTGAACGATGCCTGCCGCCACCACGGAAACCGAACCGCGCTCACTGGCCGGGGACAAGGCCCAGCGGATCGTCGACGCGATGCGCTCGTCGGTCGCCAAGCGCGGCGTCGCCGGCTCGACGTTCGACCATGTCGCCCGCGAGGCGGGGGTCTCGCGCGGGCTGCTGCATTACTACTTCGGGACCAAGGAGCGGTTGCTCACCGAGGTCGTGCGCCACGACTGCAACCTGCGCATGGCGCTGCTGGACCAGCAGCTGCGGGGCGCCCAGACCGCCGACGACTTCATCGGGCTGCTCGCCGACTGGATGAAGAACATGGTCGACGTCTCGCCCGACTTCATCGTCGTCGTGTTCGAGATGTTCACGCTCGCCCAGCGCAACGAGGACATCTCCAAGGAGTACGTCGAGCTCATGCGCCAGCCGCGCGTGACGATCGCGCAGGTCCTGGCAGCCAAGCAGGACGAGGGCGTGCTGAAGGTCAACGGCGACCCCGAGGGCGTCGCCGACGTGCTGCTCGCGCTCGGCGACGGGCTCGGCCTGCGGCTGATCGGCGAGCCCGACCGCGATCACCAGACGACGATGGAAGCCGCGCTGACCGCGGCGAAGTCGTTGCTCGCCGACGCGTAGCTCGCGGGTCTGTGACGCGTCACACACGAGCGCGCGAATCGGCGAAGTAGCGTCCGGCTGGCCAGCCAGCCAGTTTCTCTGCTAGGGTCTTGCTGGCCAGCCAGCCAAATGTGATCCAGGACGCGAAGGGACCCGACATGCAAGCCGTCATGAAGCGCCTCGACAGGACTGTCAATCGCCACCGCCGTGTGGTGCTCGGCCTCTGGGTCGTGCTGCTCGCGGCGGCTCTGCCGCTCGCGATGCACCAGTCCGACCACCTGACCGGCGGCGGCTTCGGCGTCCCCGGCTCGCAGTCGGCCGCCGTCACCGACCAGCTCTCGCGCGACTTCCCGGGGGCCGGTGACGCGTCGCTCGCCGTCGTGCTCGTGCCGCGCGCCGGCGCCACACCGGCTCAGGTCCGTGCGGCGGTCGGCGAGATCGCCGGCGCCGCGGCGAAGACCGACCACGTCGCCCTGACCACCGCCGCGCGGGACGGCGCCCTGGGCGCGGCGTCGCACCCGCATCCGATGCTCGTGCCGCTGGCCGTCGACGTCGAGCTCGACCGCTCGACCGACGTCGCGTCGAGGCTGCTCAAGGTGCTGCCCGTCGGCTCGAGCGGCCCGGTCGCGGTTCACCTCACGGGTCAGGGCGCCCTGTGGGCCGGCCTGCAGACGGTCAGCAAGAAGGACCTGAGCAAGGCCGAGAGTGCCGGCTTCCCGGTGGTCCTGCTGATCCTGCTCGCCATCTTCGGCTCGCTGGCCGCCGCGTCGCTGCCGCTGGCGCTGGGCTTCGTCTCGGTGCTGATCACCGGTGCGCTGATCTACATGCTGTCGTCGGTCATGCAGATGTCGGTGTTCGTGACCAACATGGCCTCGATGATCGGGATCGGCGTCGCGGTCGACTACTCGCTGTTCGTGCTCGCGCGCTACCGCGAGGAGATCCGCGACGGCGCGTCGCCCGACGTCGCGCGCTCGATCGCGATGTCGACGTCCGGGCTCGCCGTCCTGTTCTCCGGCATCACGGTCGTCGTCTCGCTGGCCGGACTGTGGCTTGTCCACTCGACCGCGCTGCGCTCGATGGCGCTCGGCGCGATCCTCGTCGTCGCGGTGTCGGTGCTCGCCGCCACGACGCTGCTGCCGGCGTTGATCGCGCTGATGGGCAAGCGCGCGCACCGGCCGGGCCGCGTGATCACGCGCGTCCGGCGGTTCTTCGCGCCGCGGCGCTCGCCGCAGGCCGCGGCGGCCGATGCCCGCGAGAAGACCGACTTCTGGGTGCAGTGGACCGCGCGCGTCATGCGCCGCCCCGCGCTCAGCGCATCGGCCGCGGTCGTCGTGCTGCTTGCGCTCGCCGCGCCGGCGCTGCACCTCCACACGGTCGACGGCGCGCTGCGCCAGTTCCCGGCCCACAACGAGACGCGCCAGGGCTTCGAGGCCGCGGCCCGGCTCGCCGGACCGGGCGCCGGCACGCCGATCCAGGTGATCGTCGCGCCGGGCCAGGCCGCCCGGGCGCGCGCGGTGCTCCAGCACGACCCGCAGGTCGCCGCGGTCGGCGCCCCGCGTGCGTCGGTCAGCGGGCCGTCGCGCGTCCTGATCTCGGCGACGCCACGCAGCGACGGTGAGTCCGACGCGGCCAAGGCCGACATCGGGCGCCTGCGGGCGCAGCTACCGCCCGGCGCGATCGTCGGTGGCGACTCGGCGCTGCTGCGCGACTTCCACGACCAGGTCGCAGGCTCGATGTGGGAGATCGCCCTGTTCGTCCTCGCGCTGTCCTACGTCGTGCTGCTGATCCTGTTGCGGTCGGCTGTGCTGCCGCTGAAGGCGGTCGCGATGAACCTGCTCAGCGTCGGCGCCGCCTACGGCGTGCTGACCCTGGTCTTCGGCAAGGTCGACACGATCACCCCGCCGCTCGTGCTGGCGGTCGTGTTCGGGCTGTCGATGGACTACGAGGTGTTCCTGCTGACGCGGATCCGCGAGCGCTTCCAGCGCCACGGCGACACCGAGCGGGCCGTCGCCGGCGGGCTGTCGTCGAGCGCCAAGACGATCTCCAGCGCGGCCCTGATCATGGTCTGCGTGTTCGGGATCTTCGTGCTGACCGGCGTCCCGTCGATCAAGCAGATCGGCCTCGGCAACGCGGTCGCGATCGCCGTCGACGCGACGATCGTGCGGCTCGTGCTCGTGCCGTCGACGATGAAGCTCCTGGGCCGCTGGAACTGGTGGCTGCCGCGGCCGCTCCAGCGTGCGCTGCCGCGGATCGAGCTCGAGGATCGCACCGTCGGCACGCCCGTCTGAGCCATCCCTACAAATCCAATAGGAAATAAGGTAATATGTCGGCCCATGGACAGTCGGCACCCTCTCCTTCGCGCTGAGCTGCGTCTGGTCGTCGAGCGGTTTCTGAGCCGCCCGGCGACCTGGAACGGCGTCGCGCGCCACGACCCGCAACAGCGCACGTTCGCCGAACTGCACCGCGACGAGCGCTACAACGCATGGGTCATCTGCTGGAGCGACGATTCCGACACCGGCTACCACGACCACGACACGTCCAACGGGGCGGTCGCGGTCGCGGCCGGCTCGGTGATCGAGGAGCGGCTCGTGCTCGGTGGCCCGCCCCGCGGGCGCCGCTTCGAGGCCGGCGAGATCTTCGACTTCGAGGCGTCGGAGATCCACCGCGTCCGTCACGCCGGTGGCGTCCGCGCGGTGACGATCCACGCCTACTCGCCGCCGCTGCAGCGGATGGGCGCGTACGTCGTCGAGCCGTCCGGCGCCCTGCGCCGCGAGGTGCTCGACGAAAGCCAGGAACTGCGCCCGCTCGCCGCGCTCGCCTGAGCAGCCGAAGTCGCACGACCCCTTGCAGCGGGGGGCAACCGGCCCACCGCCGCGGCGTCCTCGTCTACCTTGGAGGGCGATGCGCCGAACAGGTCCAGCGACCCTGGCGGCGGTTTTTGCGCTGCTCGCGCTCGCCGCTACCCCGGCAGTCGCCGCGCCGTGCCCCGGCGCCGCCGCCTGCCCGTGGGCGTCCTCGGTCGTCATCGGGATGCAGGGCGAGGGGACGCTGCGCTTCCCGCAGGCGATCGCCCGTGACCGCAATGGCCGCTTCTACATCGGGGATGTGTTCACCCACAAGATCCAGGTCTTCAACGCCGACGGGACGTTCGCCACCGAGTGGGGCTCCGACGGCTCCGGCGCCGGGCAGTTCCAGTCGGTCGGTGGGATCGGGATCGGGCGCAACAACGTCCTCTACGCGGCCGACAGCAACAACCGCATCGAGCGCTTCACCCTCGACGGGACGTACCTCGGGTCGTTCGGCTCGCGCGGCTCGGCGCCGGGCCAGTTCAACTTCGGGGCGGGCGGCACCCATGCCTCGCCGTCGGGGGGTGGCGTGTCGGTGACCGACAACTACGTGTTCGTCGCCGACACCCGCAACAACCGCGTCCAGCGCTTCAACCTCGACGGCACCAACCCGGTCGTGATCGGCGCCGGCCAGGTTGCCCAGCCCCAGGGCCTGTACGCGATCAACGACCGCGTGATCGTCGCCGACGACGACAACCACCGCCTGGCGTTCTTCGACTCCAGCGGGCGGCTCACGCGCACGCTCGGGACCGGCCCCGGCAACCTGCCCGGCCAGCTCAACTTCCCCTATGACGTGACGGCCGACGGCAAGGGCAACCTGTACGTCGCCGATGACCTCAACCACCGCATCGTGCGCTTCGGGCCATCGCCCAAGCATCAGTACCTGGCGTTCTGGGGCGGGTTCGGGGCGGCCGTCGGGAAGATGGAGTACCCGCGTGCGCTGACCGCCGACCTGGCCGGCAACACCTACGTCACCGACACGGCCAACGACCGGATCGAGACGTTCGCTCCCAACGGGCTGACGCTGCGCCCGCCGTTCGGGCTCAACGGCCGCGGCCCGGGCCAGTTCACCGAGCCCGAGGGCATCGGCATCGACTCCAGCGGCCTGCGTGCGGTCGCCGACTCGATCGACGGGCGGGTGGAGATCTTCAACCCCGACGGCTCGCTGGCGGCGCAGTGGGGCGCGCCGTCGCCGGGTCCGACGCTGCTCCAGGACCCGGTCGGCGTCGCCTTCGACATCAACGGCAACGGCTACGTCGTCGATCAGGCCAAGGCGAACGTCATCGAGTTCAACCGCGCCGGAGCGATCATCCGCAAGCTCGGCAACCGCGGCGCCGGGCCAGGCCAGATGCAGTCGCCGTCGGCGATCGCGCTCGACGCCGCGGGCAACATCTACATCGCCGACGAGGGCAACGGCCGGATCGTGCGGATCGCCGCCAACGGAAACCCGATGCCGTCGATCGGGACGTTCACCGACATCACGTCGATCGCCGTGACGCCCGACGGCTCGCGTATCTACGGGGCCGACGCGTCGACCAACCGCATCACCGTGCTCGACCCGACCGGCAAGCAGCTCGCGCAGTACGGCGGCACCGGCAAGGCGGCCGGGCACTTCCTGACGCTCGGCGCGATCGCGCTCGATCCCCTGGGCAACGTGTGGGCCGCCGAGCGGGGCGGCAACCGCATCCAGGAGCTCAACCCGGTGACCGGCAAGGGCATCGCGATGTTCGGCCAGCGGGGCACCGCGCCGGGCCAGTTCGTGCATCCCAACGGGATCGGCATCGGCTGCGACGGCCTGCTGACCGTCTCCGACACCGGCGCCAACCGCGTCCAGACGTTCCAGCTCTTCACGCCACCGGCGATCACCTGCGCCGCGCTGCCGCCGGTCTCCAGCACCCCGAACATCCAGGTCCCGACCGGCCCGCCCGACCCGGCGGCCCAGCTGACGTTCGCGCTCGTGCACCGGCTCGGGATCCTGCGCTCCGGCGGGTTCACGGCGATGACGCGCTGCGACCAGTCGTGCACGCTGTCGGTGAGCGGCACGCTGACCCCGCTCGCGGCGCCGCGCAAGCACCACAAGCGCGTCGTGGTCAAGCTCAGGTCGGTCACGCGGACCCTGCTGCCCGGCATGACGCAAAAGGTCCGGCTGCCGTTGACGCGACTCCAGGTCCGCAGCCTCGTCGGCGGCCTGGGCAAGACACGCAAGATGACGCTGACGCTCCAGGAGAGCGCCACCGTTCCCGGTGCCGAGCCGACGGTGCTGACGCAGACCGTGGTCGTCGCGCGCTAGGTGTCGAGCTTCGGCGTGCGCCACGGCGCGGCGAGCCGCGCCGCCAGGGTCGCCACGAGGTCGTCGATCGCGACCCGCTCCTGGGCCAGCGAGTCGCGGTCGCGCACCGTCACCGTGCGGTCCTCGAGGGACTGGTGGTCGATCGTGACGCACCACGGCGTGCCGATCTCGTCCTGGCGGCGGTAGCGCTTGCCGATCGAGCCGCCCTCGTCGAGCTCGGCCTGCATCACGCCGCGCAGCGCGGTGTAGACCTCGTGTGCCAGCTCCGGCTGGCCGTCCTTGCGCACCAGCGGCAGCACCGCGACCTTGACGGGGCTGAGCAGCGGGTGCAGCTTGAGCACCGTCCGCGTCTCGTCCTCGATCTCGTCCTCGTCGTAGGCGTCAACGAGGAACGCCAGCGTCGCGCGGTCGGCGCCGGCCGCCGGCTCGATCACGTGGGGGACGTAGCGCTCCTTGGTCTGCGGGTCGAAGTACTCGAGCTTCTCGCCCGAGTGCTCGGCGTGGGCCTTGAGGTCGAAGTCGCCGCGGTTGGCGATCCCCTCGAGCTCCGACCAGCCGATCGGGAAGAGGTACTCGACGTCGCTCGTGCCCGATGAGTAGTGGCTGAGCTCGCCGGCGTCGTGGGCGCGCAGCTGCAGGTGGTCGGGCCGTATCCCCAGCTCGATGTACCAGTCGAAACGCTCCTTGAGCCAGTGCTCGAACCACTGCTGCGACTCGTCGGGCGGCACGAAGAACTCCATCTCCATCTGCTCGAACTCGCGCGTGCGGAAGATGAAGTTGCCGGGCGTGATCTCGTTGCGAAACGACTTGCCGATCTGGGCGATCCCGAACGGCGGCTTCTTGCGGGCGAACTGCAGGACGTTCTTGAAGTTGATGAAGATCCCCTGCGCCGTCTCGGGCCGCAGGTACGCGACCGAGCCCTCCTCCTCGACCGGCCCGATCGTCGTCTTGAACATCAGGTTGAACGCGCGCGGCGTCGTCAGGTCGCACTTCTCGAACTCGCCTGGATGCATCGACGGCTTGAGCGGGCACTGGCTGTCGGCGAGATGGTCCTCGCGGAAGCGGTGCTTGCATGCCCGGCAGTCGACGAGCGGGTCGGTGAAGCCGGCCAGGTGGCCGCTCGCCTCCCAGACCCGCGGGTGCTGGATGATCGCCGAGTCCAGCGCGACGATGTCGTCGCGCTCCTGGAGCATCGCGCGCCACCACTGGTTCTTGACGTTCTGCTTGAGCAGCACGCCGTAGTGGCCGAAGTCGTAGGTCGATCCGACGCCACCGTAGATCTCCGAGCTGGGGAACACGAAGCCGCGCCGCTTGCATAGGGCGACGATCTTGTCCATGGTCACGAGATCAGCGGCCATCGTCGGCACGGTACCCTGCCAGACCGATATGCCGACGTACGAGTACCGCTGCAAGAAGGGCCACACCTTCGAGGTGGTCCAGCGCATGATCGACGACCCGGTCACCGTGTGCCCGCGCTGCGGCGCCGAGGTGCAGCGCGTCTTTCACCCTGTCGCCGTGCACTTCAAGGGCAAGGGCTTCTACAACACCGACTACGGGACCAAGAAGCGCGCACGGGAGAAGGAGACGGCCGACGCCTCGGCCAAGTCCGGTGCGATCTCCGACAGCTCGTCATCGTCCTCGGACAAGAAGGACGCCAAGCCGGCCGACAAGCCGGCGGCCAAGGAGAAGAAGCCGGCGTCGGGCACCGGGTCGGGGACGAGCAAGCCGGCATCGAAGTAGCGGTGACCGAGCCCGCGGCGGTGCTGTTCGATCTCGACGGCGTGCTCGTCGACTCGCGGGTGCCGTTCGCCCGGGGCGTCAACAGCGCGCTCGTGGCCCACGGCCTGCCCGCCCGGCCCGAGGAGGAGCTCCATCGCTACCTCGGTCCGCCGCTGCACAGCACGTTCGCGACGCTGGGCGCGCAACCGTCGCTCGTCCAGCCCTGCGTCGATGCCTATCGCGAGCGAACGCGAGCGCTCGGCCCCGCCGAGACGATCGTGTTCCCTGGCATCCCGGATCTGCTGGAACGCCTCAGCAGGCGCTCGGCGCTGGTCGTCGCGACGTCCAAGTCGCGCGCACTGGCCGAGCCGCTGCTGGAGGCACTGGGCCTGCGACCGTTCTTCGGAGCCGTCGTCGGCCCGGAGCTCGGCGCGATCGACGAGCCCAAGTCCGTGACGGTCGGGCGCGCGCTGGGCGAGCTGCCGGCCGGGTCGCGCCCGGTCATGGTGGGTGATCGCAAGTACGACGTCGTCGCCGCCCACGCCCACGGGCTGCGTGCGATCGGCGTGCTGTGGGGCATCGGCTCCGAGGACGAGCTGCGCGAGGCTGGGGCCGACGACCTGGTGCGAACGACGGACGAGCTGGGGCGGCTGCTCGGCGCTACGCCTCGCCCGGGCAGCTGACGTAGACGGCGAACCGCTTCGTGCGCCCGACCCAGTCGTAGCCCGGCGGCGGGACGGTGCTGTACAGCGGGTATTCCTCGGGCTTGGACGCATACGGCCCGTAGGCCGGGTCGAAGCTGAGCCGGAAGCCCAGCTCCATCAGCGCGACGCCGTGGATCGAGCCCTGGAGCGCGCCCCGGCCGTGCAGGTTGGTGCGCGCGATGACGTCGGACTCGGGTGCGCCCAGCAGCCAGCGCACGAGCGGCACGAGCTTGTGGCTCGGGACGATCACCGGCCCGCAGGCGCGCCCGCGGCGAAACTCGGGCGTGTCGAGCACGCGGCGCAGGTCGCCCTCGACGGCGCCGCGAAACGCGATCTCGGAGACCGCGTGGCGCGGGTGCAGGCGCGGCAGCGACCAGACGACGGCGCCGATCACGATCGCGACCGTCACCGCCGACACCGCCCAGCCGGCGGCGCTCGTCGGCCGGCGCAGCAGCCGCGCCACGAGCGCGGCGGCGAACAGCAGTAACGCGATCGCCGCCGTCGCCCCGTAGCGGTTGACCTGGGAGACGCCGGCCGCCAACACGGCGCCGAAGCTGGCGAGGCCGAGGGCGAGCATCGCCAGCGGCATGCGCAGCACGCCCAGTCGCCGGCGGTGGTCGGCGATCGCGACGCCGAGGCCGATCGCGCCCGCGATCGCGACCGGGACCTTGAGCACCTCGTCGAACATCTCCCTCGTCGCTCCCGGAATGTGGGCGACGCCGATGGTGCGGCGCAGGTCACCCGCGGCGGTCTGCGTATAGGTCAGCGAGAACGTCGGGTCGCCGGTGACGATCAGGTCGACGAGGGCCCACAGGACCGGTGCCGCGGCGACGAGTGCGAGGATTCGCAGCCGCTCCCGGGCGCTCGCGTGCCAGCCCATCCACACGCCGTAGGCGCCGGCGAACAGCCAGCCCTCGGGTCGCAGCAGGCCGGCGACGATCAGCAGCGCCCAGACCATCCCGCCGCGCCGCGGGCGCTGGGCCTCGAACGCCGCCGCCCACACGATCGCGGCCAGGAACGGCACATCGACGAACGCGAACGCCGCCCAGAAGTCGAAGTCCAGGCGCGTCATCAGCACGGCCGCGGCGACCGCGCCGGCGATCCAGCCGAAGACCGTGCGCCCGAGCACGTACACGCCGGCGATAAGCGCGACGAACAGCGCGACGCTCAGCAGCGTCATCAACCGCGCACCCGTGTGGCCGAAGATGGCCAGGACGGTCGAGACCGCGAGCCACAGCGGGTGCTCGGTCGGCGCGCCGGGCGCCGCAAAGCCGGGCACGGTGCCGTGGAGGATCTCGCGGCCCCAGACCAGCGACGACAGCGAGTCGTAGGTCGGCAGCACGTGGGCGAGCAGCCAGCCGGCCAGGGCGAGCAGCGAGACCGCGGCCAGGGCGCCGAGTTCGGCGCGCCTCAGCCAAGCCGGACGAGCGCCAGCGTCCACGGCACCGGGGTCCGCACGTGGGTGACGTGCCCGTGGGGCGCCAGCGCCGCCACCAGCCCGGCGCGCGAGAAGTGATGCACCTGGCCAGGGGTGTTGCCGAGCGAGCGCACGTACGCGCCCCGCGCGACGTTGAGAACCCGCCACAGCGGCTCGCGCGGCGCCGTGACGAGCAACCCGCGCCGCGCGACCCGCGTCGCCTCGGCGAGCGCACGCTGTGGGTCGGCGATCAGCTGGAGCGACTCGACTAGCGCGACGACGTCGAACTCGTGGTCGGCGAACGGCAGATCGTGGGCGTCGCCGGTGACAAAGGCCGGGCCCTCGCGCCGCTCCCACGCGGTGCGCAGCTGCGGCACGTCGAGGTCGAGGCCGACGACGCGCGCCTGTCTCCCGAGCCGTTTGGCGACCCGTTCGGTGACGATGCCCTCACCGCAGCCGACCTCGAGCAGGTCGGCCGGCGCGGCCTCGTCGACGAGCATGTCGAACGCGGCGAAGAAGCCCCGCATCAGCCGCCGGGCCACCGGATTGTTTGTGTTGTATTTGTCGTAGACGTTTCCCGCGGTCGACGCGGGCTGTGCGACGGCGGTCACGGCGGCGATGATGGCATGATGCGCGCGGCATGAGTCGCGTCCTGTTGATCGGCGGGGCTGGGTTCATCGGGGCGCATCTCGCGCACGCGCTGATCGACGACGGCCATCGCGTGGACGTGCTCGACGACGACCGCGATCTGCTGCCGGGCGACGAGGCGACGCAGGCACGCCGCTGGCGCCGCGCGCAGCTGCTCCCGGGAGCGACGCTGCACCACGGAGACGCCGCGCAGGCCGGCCTGCTGGCTGCCGTCGTCGCCCTCACCGCACCCGACGCCGTCGTCCACCTCGCCAACCTTCCGCTTGCCGGCGTCGCCAGTCGCGAGCCTGAGCGTGCGCACGCAGCGATCGTCGGCGTCACCGAGGTCGTCGCCGCCGCCGTGGTGCGCTGCGCGCCGGCGGCGACGTTGACCTATGTCTCGTCGAGCATGGTCTACGGCGACTTCAGCGGCGACCCACAGGGGGAGGACGGGCCGCTTGCGCCGCGCAACCGCTATGGCTGCTGCAAGCTCGAGGCCGAGCAGGTCGTGCGGTCCAGCGGCCTGGATTGGCGGATCGTGCGCCCGTCGGCCGTCTACGGGCCCGGCGACGGCAACGGGCGTTTCGTGGCGCGGCTCGTCGCTGCCGCCGCGAGCGGGCGCCAGCTTCGCCTGACCGCCGACCCGGCGACGCGGCTGGACTTCACCTGGGTCGGTGACCTCGCGGCCGGGCTCGCCGCCGCGACCCTGCGCCCGCGGGCGCGCCACTGCGTGTTCAACGTGACGGCCGGCCGCGCGCGATCGCTGAACGACGCGATCGAGGCGGTGCGCGGCCACGGCCTCGAGGTCGACCTGTGTCGCGAGCCGGCGGCCGCCCGCGACGATGAGCCGCGGCGCGGCGCGCTCGACATCTCGCGCGCCCGGGCGATCCTCGGCTATGCACCCGCGCACGACCTCGCCGACGGGCTCGCCGAGTACCTGGACCGGGCCGGCGAGCTGGTTGGGGTCATGTGACCGAGGTTCCGTTCTTCGCCGGCGCGCGCACATGGGCCGCGCATGGCGAGCGCTTCGGCGCGCTGATCGCCGAGGCGCTGGGCAGCGGGCGCGCGCTGCAGGGCGGCGCGGTGGCGGGCTTCGAGCGGGCGCTGGCCCGCCACTGCGGCCGCCGCCACGCGATCGCGGTCGGCTCGGGAACCGACGCGCTGTTCTTCGCCCTCGTCGCGGCCGGCGTCGGTGCCGGCGACGAGGTTCTCGTGCCGGCGCAGTCGTTCATCGCGACCGCGTCGTGCGTCGTCCGGGCCGGTGGCGCGCCGGTGTTCGTCGACGTCGACGAGCACATGCTGATCGACCTCGACCGAGCTGAGGCCCTCGTGACGCCGCGCACGCGAGCGGTGATCGCCGTCGGGCTGTACGGGCAGATGGTCGATCCGGTGGCGCTCGAGGCGCTCGGGGCCCAGCGCGGGCTCGCGGTCATCGACGACGCGGCGCAGTCACTCGGCGCGAGCGTGCGCGCGCGACGCGCCGGGTCGGTCGGCGCTCTGGCGTGCTGCTCATTTGATCCGACGAAGACGCTTGCCGCGCCGGGCAGCGGCGGCGCGGTCGTGTGCGACGACGACGACCTGGAGGCCCACGTGCGGCGGCTGCGCTGGCACGGCCGCGGCGCTGACGGTGCGATCGCCGAGCTGGGCTACAACTCGCAGCTGCCGACCGGCTCGGCGGCCGTGCTGACCGAGAAGCTGACGCTCGACACGGGCTGGACGCAGCGCCGCCGCGCGATCGCGGCGGCCTACGACGCGGCGCTGGCCGACGGTGAGCAGGTCGTGCCGATCGGCGTGGTCGCCGGCCGCGACAGCGTGCGCTCGAAGTACGCGGTCCGCTGCGCCGACCGTGACGCGCTCGCCGATGCGCTGCGGGCCGACGGTATCCCGACGCTGATCCACTACCCGATCGCGCTACCCGACCATCCGCTGTTCGGCCCCGAACCATCCGGAGGCCCGTGGCCGCGGGCTCGCGCCGCGGCCGGCGAGGTCCTGTCGCTGCCGATCCACGCGATGCTCAGCGACACGGAGGTCGAGCGGGTGTCGGACGGTCTGCGCCGATTCCGACGCGGCTAGTGGCTCAAGAACCGCGCGACCGACTTCGCCCGGCTCGCGGGAGAGACGAGCAGCCCGGCGCCGCCCTGCGACGTCGTGATCGCGCCGGTCGGGCGCAGCACCTCGGTCGGGGGCGTGCCGCCGATCGCCATTGCACCGAACATCCCGGCCAGGTCGACGGCGCCCATGTCCGAGCGGATCGCCTGCGGACCCTCCCACGCAATCCATGGCAGCCGCAGGAATCCCTCGGGCGACGCGATCTGTGACTTCATCGCCGAGAAGATCTTCTGCTGGCGCCGCGCCCGCGACAGGTCGTTCTCGCGCGGGTTGCACAGGTTCTCGCGCGTCCGTGCCAGCGCCAGCGCCTGCTTGCCGTTGATGTGGTGCGTGCCGGTCTTCAGGCGCAGCGTGAAGCCGCCGTTCTTGAAGCCGCCGTTGATCTTCGAGACGACGCACGTGCCGCTGTAGTCGATGCCGCCCATCGCGTCGATCAGCTGCGGGAAGTGGGCGAAGTTGATCTCGACGACGTGGTTGATCTTGATGTGGAGGTAGTTCTCGATCGTCTGGACGGTCAGCCCGGCGCCGCCGATCGCGTACGCCGCGTTGATCTTGTCGGGCCCGTGCCCGGGGATCGGGACGACGGTGTCGCGCGGGATCGACAGCCGCGACGAGTGCCCGCCCCCAAGGCGCAGCAGCAGGATCGTGTCCGAGCGGGCGGGCCCGGCGTTCGCGCCGCCCTCGTGCGATCCCTTCGGGCGGGCGTCGGAGCCGAGCACGAGGATGTTGTTGGCGCTGGTCAGCGTCCAGCCCGAGCTGCTCAGGGTGCTCTCCGCGGCCGAGCCGATGCCGTCCTGGACGAACGACGCGCTGATCACGAACAGGACGACGCTGAGCACGATCCAGCCGATCACCGCCCACACGATCCATTTGATGATCCGCCCCGGGGTGATCGGCCCGCGCGGGAACAGCCGCCGCCAGCCGCGTCGCTGGTTGGCGGCCGAGGCCGACATCGTGGCCAACGCGGTCGCGTCGTCGCGGCGCTTGAACAGCCGCGGGCGGGCGCGGTAGCGCGTGTACTGCGGGCGTTCCTCGGGCTCGGGGAGGTCCGTCATGGCGCTGTATGGTGGCCGGTATGGCCGGCGGCTGCTGCATAGGCGTCGACCTCGGAGGCACGAAGCTCATCGCGGGAGCGGCCGATTCGCAGCTCACGGTGCGTCACCGGGCGTGGCGCTCCTCACGGGGTGCGGACCGCGGCGCGGTGCTCGACACGATCGTCGACGCGGTCACCGAGGCGCGCGAGTCCTACGACGGGGAACTGCTCGCCGTCGGCGTCGGAATCCCGTCGCTGATCGACCGCGAGCGTGGCGTCGCGGTGACGACGGTGCACCTGCCGCTGGCCGACGTTCCGGTCCGCGACCTGCTGTCCGAGCGCCTCGGCGTGCCGGTCGTCCTCGACAACGACGCGACCTGCGCGACGATCGCCGAGTGGCGCTTCGGCGCGGCGCGCGACGCCAGGGACGCGCTCGTGCTGACGCTCGGCACCGGGATCGGCGGCGGCATCGTCACCAACGGTCAGCTTGTGCGCGGCGCCAGCGGAGCGGCCGGCGAACTCGGCCACATGATCGTCGACGAGGACGGTCCGCTGTGCGCGTGCGGCCACCAGGGCTGCCTGGAGGCGCTCGCTTCCGGCACCGCGCTGGGCGCCGAGGGGCTGCGTGTCGCCAGGGACGCCGGCGACACCGCGCTCGGACGCGCGCTGGCCGCCGGACAGGAGATCACCGGGTTCCTCGTCACCGAGCTGGCCCACGATGGCGATCCGGCGGCCGGCGACGTCGTCGCGCTGATCGGCGCGCGGCTGGGGATCGGGATCGCGAGCCTCGTCAACATCTTCAACCCGGAGGTCGTGGTCGTCGGCGGCGGTGTCAGCGCGGCCGGCGAGCTGCTGCTCGCCCCGGCGCGCGATGTCGTCGCGGCGCGCGCGCTGTCGCCGTCGCGCGACGTCGTGAAGATCGTGTCCGCACGCTTCGGGGCCGAGTCGGGAATGCTCGGCGCGGCGGCGCTGGCGTGGGACGAGGTCGGCGGCGATGGCTAGCAAGCCTCCCGGCCGGCTCGTCGTGTGCCCGACCCCGATCGGCAACCTCGAGGACGTCACGCTGCGCGTGCTCAGCGTGCTGCGCGACGCCGACGTGATCGCCTGCGAGGACACCCGGCGCACGCGGATCCTGCTCGACCGGTTCGGGGTCAGCGCGTCGCTCGTCAGCTACCACGAGCACAACGAGGCGGCCCGCGCGGCCGAGCTGGTCAAGCGGATGCAGGCGGGGGAGACGGTGGCGCTGGTCTCCGACGCGGGCATGCCGCTCGTGTCGGACCCGGGCTACGTGCTGGTCCAGGCGTGCGTCGGTGCCGGGCTCGGCGTCGAGGTGCTGCCCGGGCCCAGCGCCGCGCTGGCCGCGCTCGTCGCCAGCGCGCTGCCGGCCGACACGTGGCGCTTCGTCGGCTTCCTGCCCCGCAAGCGCTCCGAGCTCGAAGCGGTGCTGCGCAGCCCCGAGACAGTGGTCGCTTTCGAGTCCCCGCGGCGCCTCGCGGCGACGCTCGAGGTCGCCGCCGCGCTTGACCCCGGCCGCCGCGCCGCGGTCTGCCGCGAGCTGACCAAGGTCCACGAGGAGGTCGTCCGCGGGACCGTCGCCGAGCTGGCTGCGCGCTATCGCGCCACCGCGGCACGCGGTGAAGTCGTGCTGGTCGTCGAGGGCGCGCCGCGCGGGGCGGGCGAGCTTGACGAGGCGGTGGCGGCGGTGCGGGCGCTGGTCGACGCCGGCGCCCGGCCGCGCGCGGCGGCGACCGTGGTGGCGAAGTTGACCGGTACGAGCGCCAACGCGCTGTACGAAGCGCTCACCTCGTAGGCTGGGCGGAGTCGTGGACTCCTACTACGTCACCACCCCGATCTACTACGTCAACGCGGCGCCGCACATGGGCCACGCGTATACGACGATCGCCGCCGACGTGCTCGCGCGCCACCACCGCCAGCGCGGCATCCCGACATTCATGCTCACCGGCACCGACGAGCATGGCGAGCCGGTCGCCGACGCCGCCGCGCGCGAGGGTGTCACGCCACAGGCGCTGGCCGACCTCAACGCCGAGCGCTTCCGCGCGCTGCCGCCGCAGCTCGATGCCCACGCCGACTTCTTCATCCGCACCACCGACGAGGAGCACAAGCGCCGAGTCCAGGCCGTCCTGACGACGATCAAGGACAACGGCTACGTCTACAAGGGCTTCTACGAGGGCTGGTACTGCCCGCGCTGCGCCGACTTCAAGTCCGACACCGAGATCGAGGACGGCAACCGCTGCCCGATCCACCACATCGAGCTGACGCGCGAGCAGGAGGAGAACTGGTTCTTCGCGCTGTCGGCGTTCCAGGAGCGCCTGGAGAAGCTGTACGCCGAGCGCCCCGACTGGGTGATGCCCCGTACGCGCTTCAACGAGGCCCAGTCGTTCATCGCGTCCGGCCTTCAGGACGTCTCGCTGTCGCGCAGCAAGCTGACATGGGGCGTGACGGTTCCGTGGGACCCCGGCCACGTCTTCTACGTGTGGTTCGACGCGCTGCTGAACTACTTCACCGCGCTGGGCTACGCCCGCGACGACGAGGACCTGACCGAGACGTTCTGGCCCGCGACGCTGCACCTGATCGGCAAGGACATCCTCAAGTTCCACTGCGTCTTCTGGCCGGCGATGCTGATGGCGGCCGGCATCGAGCTGCCGCAGCGGATCTTCGTCCACGGCTTCCTGCTGATGGACGGCGAGAAGATGTCCAAGTCGCTGGGCAACGTCCTCGACCCGTTCGCGATCATCGATCGCTTCGGGGCCGACGCGCTGCGTTTCTACTGCCTGCGCGACGTCACGTTCGGCCAGGACGGTTCGGTGTCGACGGTCGGCTTCGAGGACCGCTACGAGAAGGAGCTGGCCAACGAGCTGGGCAACCTGGCCAGCCGGACGATCGCGATGGTCCACCGCTACCGCGAGGGGACGGTCCCTGCCGGCGCGATGGACCCGGCGCTGCGCAACGACTTCGACGGGCTGGTGATGGACGTGAGCGCACGCCTGGACGTCGCCGACCTGACGGGGTCGCTGGAGGTGATCTGGCAGCGCGTGCGGCGCCTGAACCGCTATGTCGAGGAGCGCAAGCCGTGGGAGCTTCACCGCGACGAGGCGCGGGCGTCGGATCTCGACGAGGTGCTGGCGTCGCTTTCGGAGGGGCTGCGGGCGATCGCCGTGCTGCTGTGGGCGTACATGCCGTCGACGATCGAGAAGCTTCTCGACGCGCTCGGCGCGCCCGACACGTCGATCGGCGCCGCGCCGTTCGGGGCGGGGTCGCTGGGGGCGATCGCCGAGCTGGCGCCGCTGTTCCCCAAGCAGCAGTGATCGACTCCCACACCCACCTCGACTCGTGCGAGCCACCCAACGACGAGCTGGTCGCCGCGGCGCGCGAGGCGGGGCTGACGCGGATCCTGACCGTCGGCATGGACCGCGAGAGCGGGCGCACTGCGCTGGCCGCGGCGGGCGCGTTCGACGAGGTGTTCGCAGCGATCGGCCGCCATCCCAACGCGACAACGGGCGTGACCGACGCCGACCTCGACGACGTCGCGCTGCTGGCCCGGGATGAGCGCTGCGTGGCGATCGGCGAGACCGGCCTCGACTATTACCGCGACCGCGCACCGCGTGCCGACCAGGAGCGCGCGTTTCGCTTCCAGATCGACCTCGCCCGTGAGCTGGCCAAGCCGCTGATCATCCACACGCGAGCCGCAGACGACGACACGATCGCGACGCTGAGCGCCCACGCCGATGGTCTCGAGGTCGTCCTGCATTGCTTTTCGATGCCCGATCGCCTGGCCGAGTGTGCGCAGCGCGGCTGGTGGATCTCGTTTGCGGGCAACGTCACCTACCCGGCGGCGGGCGACCTCGCCGCGGCCGCGGCGGCGGCGCCCGCGCAACGGCTGCTCGTCGAGACCGACGCCCCGTACCTGTCGCCGCAGGTCGTGCGCAAGCAGCGAAACCAGCCCGCCTACGTCGCCCACACAGCGCAGTTCGTGGCGCAGCAGCGGGGGATGACCTACGAGGAGCTCGACGCGCTGGTGACCGCCAATGCGGCGACGCTGTTTGGATGGTGAGCGAGCCGCCGGAGCTGCGCCAGCCGACGTTGCGCCGCCTGCGTGACTACGAGGTGCGGCCCAAGCGCGACCTCGGGCAGAACTTCCTGATCGACTCGAACATCCTCGGCGTGATCGACCGCGCGGCGGAGCTGGCGCCCGACGACATCGTGCTCGAGATCGGCGGCGGGCTTGGTGTGCTGTCGGAGTACCTGGCGCCGCGCTGCGCGCACCTGCATGTGATCGAGGTCGACCGGGCGCTCGAGCCGCCGCTGCGCGAGGCGCTGGCGCCGTTTGCCAACACGACGCTGTTGCTCGATGACGCGATGACGATCGACCTCGCCGCCCTGGCCCCGGCGCCGACGAAGCTCGTCGCCAACCTGCCCTACGGGATCGCCGCCGGCGCGATCCTGCGCACGATCGAGGTCTTCGACGGGATGATCCGCTGGGTGGCGATGATCCAGCGCGAGGTCGGCGAGCGTTTCGCCGCCGGACCGGGCTCGCGCGACTACGGCGCCGTGTCGGTGCTGGCCCAGCTGTCGTGCGACGTGCGTGTCCTGCGGCCGGTGTCGCGGACCGTCTTTCATCCGGTCCCGAACGTCGATTCGGTGCTGCTGCTACTCGTGCGCCACGCCGGCGGCGGCGCCTCTCCGCAGCTGCGGCTGCTGGTCCGCGACGCCTTCGCCCATCGCCGCAAGGCGCTCGCCGGGTCGCTCGCGCTCGCGCCCGCCGCGGTGCCCGGGATCCGCGACCTGGCGCGCGAGGCGCTTGTCGTGCTCGGCCACCCGCCAGACGTGCGTGCCGAGCGCCTGAGCCCGGCCGACTTCGTCGCGCTGCACGAGGCGCTGTCGCGATGAGGCCGCTGACCGAGCTCGCGCCGGCGAAGATCAATGTCTGCCTGTTCGCCGGCCCGCAGCGCGACGACGGCCGCCACGAGCTGGTGACCGTCTTTCAGGCGCTGACGCTCGCCGACCACCTGACGCTCGGCGAGGCCGAGCACGACGAGGTCCACTGCCCCGGCGTCGAGGGCGACAACCTGGCGCTGGCGGCGATCCAGGCGTTCCGGCGGCAGACCGGCTGGGATGGCCCACCGGTCCGCGTGGCGATCAGCAAGGAGATCCCGGTCGCCGGTGGGATGGCCGGCGGCTCGGCCGACGCCGCAGCGACGCTGCGCCTGCTGGCTCGGCACACGGGCCTCGGCGACGACGAGATGCTGCTGGCGATCGCGCGCGATCTCGGCGCCGACGTGCCGGCGCAGGTGCGGCCGGGCCGGCATCTCGGCACCGGCGCCGGCGAGGTGATCGAGGCGCTGCCCGCCATCGATCCCTACGGCGTCGTCGCGCTGACGACGCCGCACCGGCTGCCGACGGGCGCCGTGTTCGCCCGGGCTCGCGAGCTGGGATCGATGCGCTCGCGAGCGGATCTGGACCGCTGCCTTGCGGC
Organism: uncultured Actinomycetes bacterium; assembly: GCA_963766605.1. GTDB lineage: Bacteria > Actinomycetota > Thermoleophilia > Solirubrobacterales > Solirubrobacteraceae > AC-49. The sequence continues at coordinate 175,558 of CAVYAT010000001.1, read as the reverse complement.
GGTGCGCGCGTCGCTTCCCTCGCTGGGCGACGAGCTGGTCGTCAATGATCTGGAGGCGGCGGCGATCGACCTGTGCCCATGGTGCGGATGGGCGCTGGGGCGGCTGCGCGAACTGGGTGCCGATCATGCGCTGGTCAGCGGCAGCGGACCGACGGTGATCGGCCTGTTCGCCGGCGACGGCGACAGCGACGCATTCGTCGCCGCGTGCCGTGAGCCGGGCGCGCGTGGCGGGCTGGCGTGCGCGGCGCGGGACGTCGCGTCGATCGGCAACAATCCCCGGCACCGATGAGTCCCGACGACAAGCTTCGCGTGATCCTGATCGCCATGGGCGTGGTCGGCGTGGTCGCCTACGTCGGCCTGATGCTGATCCCGGCCTGGAAGTCCTACAGCCGGATCTGGCAGCGGATGGCCGCGGCGTTCCTGTCGATCTACATCCTCGCGGGCTGCCTGGCGCTCGGTCTGGCCGGCGCCGCCGGCGTCGTCTGGGCCTGGACCGAGCTCAAGATCTCCTGAGGTCGGGCCTACACTTCGGGCATGCCTGCTGAGGCACCCATGCCCTCCGGCCTCGACCTGCACGCGCTCGGCGCGATCACCGACATGGTGCAGTCGGGCGCCGGGCTGCCCGAGGTTGTCCGCGCCGCTGCGCGCGTGCTCGACGCGAGCCTGATCCTCACCGACCGGGGCGGCGCGACGCTCGCCGTCGCCGCCCAGTCGCCGGCCGACGAGGCGTCGCTGTCACGCGACGGGGCGGGCGTCGAGACGATCGAGCTGCGCGTCGCCGACGAGCCGGTGGGGACCCTGCGGATGCGTGCGCGAGGCGAGGCGGAGCCGCCCGGGGACGCGCTGGTGCGCGTGGTGACGACGCTGATCGCCTCGGAGGTCGAGCGCGTCCGCGCGCCGGAGCGGGCGTCCGGCGCGGCCGCGGCGGCGTTCCTGCATGCGCTCGCGCGCGGCGATCTGTCGGATCGCGAGGAGGTGCTGGCGCGGGCCGAGGCGCTCGGGCTGGACCTCGCCGGCGGCGCGAGCATCGTCGCGCTGCGCGCCCACGCGCTGGTGACCGTCGAGGACGGCTGGCGCGAGCGGGTGTTGGCGATCGCGCTGCGCGGCGCGCGCGGCACGTGTCCGCCCGCGGTCGCCGCGGCGCCCGAGCACGCCGACGCGCCGGGCGGCGAGGTCGTGGTGTTGCTGCCGGGTGGCGACGAGGCCGCGGCACGGCGAACCACCGAGGCGATCCTGCACGAGCTCGGTGCGTCGCTCGGCGGCCACGCGTTTGCCGTCGGACTGAGCCGCGTGGCCGACGCCGGCGAGTTGGGGCGCGCGGGCGCCGAGGCGCTGCTGGCCTGCAACGTCGCCGAGGGCGACGCGCAGCGGCCCCTGCTGTCGTTCGACGACACCGGCGCCTACCGGCTGCTGCTGTCGGCGATGAGCGAGAACCCGCGTGAGCTCCAGCGCTTCTACGCCGAGACGGTCGAGCCGCTGGTCGCCTACGACGAGCAGTACGAGACCGATCTGGTGCAGACGCTCGAGGCGTTTCTCGATAACGACGGCAACGTCGCCCAGACGTCGCAGCGCCTGTTCACGCACCGCCACACGATCCGCTATCGGCTCGAGCGCGTGCGCGAGCTGTCGGGCCTCGACGTGGGCTCCAGCGACGGTCGCGAGAAGCTCAGTCTGGGGCTCAAAGCGATGCGCGTTCTGGGCATTGTCGCGCGCCGCGGGCCGGCCGGCGAGGCGGGCGCGGAGGCCGGTCGGGTGCCCCGCCGCTGAAGGATCGGCGCAGGTTTACGAAACACCGGCAAGCGGGATTTCTGAAGTTGATGCGATGCGCCGGTTGAGAAAGCGTGATCTCGGGGGTGGGGGGCTCATGTCATGTCCTCATTTGCCGATGCGGATGGTGTGGACATGCATCGACTGCGCCGGACCCGTGGGATCGCCGCCGCCGCGACGGGGATCGCGGTCGCCTGCGTGCTCATCGCGGGCGGCCTGACCGGGCTCAACGGATCGGTGCTGTCCAACGCCTGGCCGGGCGGCGGCGACCACGACAACTTTCCCGCGGTGACGCTGCCCCACGAGCTGCGTGCCCAACAGCTCGACGCGCTGCGGGCGACGGTCCACGCGACCGCTCCGGTGGTCACCCTGCCCGACGCCGACCGTCGGCGCGACGCGGTGGCGACCGACTCGTCGGTTGCGCAGGCCGTGTCGCTCGCGCTGCACCCGCGTGATCGTCGCCATCACGGCAACGGCCTGGTCGGTGAGTCGGTGTCCGCCCAGGGCCGCGCGCCGCACTCGGCGAGCCCGAACGCCGACTCCGACGGCGACGGCCTGAGCAACGCCGAGGAGAAGCGCCTTGGCACCAACCCCAACAGCGCCGACACCGACGGCGACGGCATGCCCGACGCCTGGGAGGTCGCGCACGGCCTCAACCCGCGCGTGCCGGACGGGAGCGCAGACCCCGACCATGATGGACTTTCCAACGACAGCGAGTACCGCGTCGACGACAACCCGCAGCAGGCCGACAGCAACCACGACGGACGGCCCGACGGGTCCGACGACAGCGACGGCGACGGCCTGTCCAACGCGACCGAGCAGGCGCTGGGGCTGAACCCCGCGAGCAAGGACACCGACCACGGCAAGCCGGACGGCAGCCTTGACAGCGACGGCGACGGGATTCCGAACGACGTCGAGATCAAGCTCGGCCTCAACCCGGCGAGCGCCGACAGCGACGGTAACGGCATCGCCGACGGCGACGAGGATTCCGACGGCGATGGCGTGACCAATCGCCAGGAGCTCAGCCAGGGGACCGACCCGTCAGTCGACGACCGCCCCTCCTCGAACCCCGGATCGGGCGACAACCCGCCGACCGATCCCGGCCCGCCGGTCGGGATCGACCCCGTCCCGGTCGACCCGACGCCTGTGGACCCGGCCCCGGTCGACCCGGCCCCGATCGACCCCGCTCCCGTCGACCCGACGCCAGTGGATCCGGCCCCCGTTTACCCGGCCCCCGTCGACCCGGCCCCGAGCGATCCCGCCCCGAGTGATTCGACGCCGACTGCCGACCCCGACCCGACGTCCGCTTACGGCGACTCCGGGGACGACGACTCCGGGGACGACTCCTCGGCGACGGGCGGCGACGCTTCGGGCTCCGACACGCCACGCGAGCACGCGGTGGAGGCGACCCCGGCGCCCGACGCGACGCCGGCGCCCGACCCGACCCCGGCGCCCGACCCGACTCCTGCGCCCGACCCGACCCCGGCGCCCGACCCGACCCCGGCGCCCGACCCGAGCCCCGCCCCGCAGCCGGCAGCGCCCGCGCCCGACCCCGCGCCGGCGCCTGACCCCGCTCCGGCCCCCGTCGAGGCGCCCGCCGACCCGCCGGTTGCGACCGCACCGCCGGCCGACGTTGCGCCCGCGGACCCGACCCCCGCGCCCTGACGTCCTACGATCCCGGCGCGATGCGCATCGGGATCATCACCGGGTCGGGCACCTACGCGCTGCCGGGATTCGACAGCGAGGCGTCGGAGGTCACGACCCGGTTCGGAACGGCAGTCGTCACGGCCGGGGAGTTCGCCGGGGGAGAGGTCCTGCACATCAGCCGCCACGGGGCGGGCCACGCGCGCCTGAGCAGCGCCGTCGATCACCGCGCGAACATCGCGGCGCTGCGCGAACTTCGCGCTGACGCGATCCTCGCGGTGACGGTCTGCGGGACGCTTGACGCAGAGATGGCGCTCGGCTCGCTGGTCGTGTTCGACGACCTGCACTTCCTCGTCAACCGCCTCGGCGACGGCTCGTTGTGCACGCTGTGGGACGAGCCGGGCGAGAAGGGTCGCGGCCACTGGGTGTTCGAGGACCCGTTCAGCAAACCGCTGCGCCAGGCGTTGCTGGCCGCGGCCCGCGAGCTGGGCCACGAGGTGCGCGACGGCGGCTGCTACGGCCACGTCGACGGCCCCCGTTTCAACACCAAGATCGAGATCGCGCAGCTACGAGCCGCCGGCGTCACATGTGTCTCCCAGACCGCCGGCCCCGAGACCGTGCTCGCCGGCGAGGCTGAGATCCCGTACGCGCTGCTCGGGTACGCGACCGACTACGCCAACGGCATCAAGCCCGACGACCCGACGCCGGTCGACGAGCTCGTTCGGCTCGTCGGCGCGAGCTCCCAGACCTTCGCCGACGTGCTCGCCGCCACGATCCCGCGCGCGGTCGCGGCCGGCCCGCCGCCGGTCGGCAGCCACTTCCGGTTCGACTGACGCTACGCGGCGCGACGGCCGATCGGCCGAGGGATGTGCCGGTGGGTGCGCCCACGCCGCAGGTCCCGAATGCACCAACGGCTGACACCGAATCGTGCGCCGATCTGTGCGTCGGACAGCCCGTCCGCGATCAGCTGGAGCGCTTGCCGCGCCGCGTTGTCGTCCAGCAGGCGCCTGCTCGGCGGCGTGGGCGTGCTGCCGGGCGGCGGCACCGCGCCGGCGGCACGAACCCACTTGCGGATCGCGTTGCCCGAGACGCCGTAGCGGCGCCCGACCGCCTCGTATCCCTCGCGTCCGATCGCGGCGACCAGCTCGTCGACCGGCGGTCGCTCGGCGCGACGCCGACTGGGGTACGTCGCGCCGGGCCGCCGCCTGCCGCAGTCACGCGTGCAGTAACGATGATTTGCGTAGTTCGGCGTGAACGCGGCGCCGCAGCGCAGGCATGCGCGGTCCTCATAGACGACCCGCGCATTGCGTCCGCAGTGCGTATCGAGCGTCGCCGCGCAATTCGGGCACAGGATGCGCAGGTTCTCGATGCGGTTGTCGTTGGACACGCCGTTGACGTGATCGATGATCAACGACATGCGGCGCCCGTTCCAGTCTTCTCCCTGGCCGCAGAACTCACAACGGCGCTGCTTGAGGCCCTCCTCGTAGAGACGGGCCTTGAGGTTGGAACGGCTGTACGTCGAGTCCGCGACGAGGATCTGACCCAGCGGGATCTTGCGCGGCCCCGGGCGTTCCCGCAGCGCCGCGTACGGGTCGACGTGTTCGGTCGAGATCCCCCAGATGTGGGCGTACTTGCGCAGCACCACGTTGGATCCACCGGACGCGCACATGCCGAGCTTGCGCAGCGCTTCGGCCCACGACCGGCTGTCGGCGATCGCGGCGGCGGCGTCCTCCTTGGAGTATTTCGGGCCCCGATCTGGCACGAACATATGTTCGCATCGGGCTCGGACGGAAGCGGGCGACCGCGCCGACTCGAACGGTAAGACTGGGCGGCGAGGACTTGAACCCCGGTTCCGGGGTCCAAGGCCCCGTGTCTTAGCCAGCTAGACGACCGCCCAAAGTTCGACGTCGCACGCATCTTGCCAACTCCACGACCCGCACCCGCCTACCATGCACCCATGCCCTTCACCGCCGTGATCCTCGCCGCCGGCCAGGGCACCCGCATGAAGTCCGCCACCCCGAAGGTGCTGCACGACCTTTGTGGTCGGCCGATGGTGCTGTGGCCGGTGCTGGCGGCACGCGAGGCGGGGGCGGAGCACGTGATCGTCGTCGATTCCCCCCAGAGGCCCACCGAGCAGACACTGCCCGACGGCGTCGAGATCGCGATCCAGCAACAGCCCGATGGCACCGGCGGCGCGGTCCGCGCCGCTGCGCCCCAGATCAACGGCGATGGCCCGGTCGTCGTCCTCGCCGGCGACGTGCCGCTCGTCAGCGCGCAGGCGATCCGCGAGCTCGTCAAGGCCCACACCGCAGGCGCGACGATGCTCACGACGGTCCTCGACGACCCGACCGGCTACGGCCGCGTCATTCGCAACGGCGACGGCAGCGTCGAACGCGTCGTGGAGACCAAGCGACCCGGCGACGCGACCGCCGAGGAGCTCGCGATCCACGAGGTCAACACCGGCATCTTCTGCTTCGACGCCGCCGCCCTGCAGGAGGCTCTCACCCGGCTGACCGCCAACAACGCCCAGGGGGAGCTCTACCTCCCGCAGGTCCTGGAGCTGATCGACGGTCCGACCGCGGCCCATGTCGCCCACGACCCGCGCCTCGTACTCGGCGTCAATGACCGCGTCGCCCTCAGCCACGTCCGAGCGCTCGCCCAGCAGGAGATCGTCGAGCGCCACATGCGCGACGGGGTCACGTTCACCGACCCGCGCAGCGCGACGGTCGACGTCACCGTCACCCTCGGCCAGGACGTCACGATCGAGCCGCGCACATCGCTCAAGGGCGCCACCAGCGTGGACCGGGACGCCACCGTCGGCCCCGACACCACCCTGATCGACACGACCGTCGGTGTGAACGCGACCGTCCGCGTCACCTGGGCCGACAGCGCGACGATCGGTCCCGGCGCCATCGTCGGCCCGTTCGCCTACCTGCGCCCCGGCGCCCAGCTCGGCGCCAAGTCCAAGATCGGCACGTTCGTCGAGGTCAAGAACTCGAACATCGGCGACGGCGCGAAGGTGCCACACCTGTCCTACATCGGCGACGCGGACGTCGGCGAGGGCACGAACCTCGGCGCAAGCACCGTGACCGCCAACTACGACGGCGCCAACAAGCACCGCACGACGATCGGCGCCCGCGTCAAGAGCGCGGTCGACGTGACGTTCGTGGCGCCCGTGACGGTCGGCGACGACGCCTGGACGGCGGCCGGATCGGTCATCACCCACGACATCCCCGACGGCGCACTCGGGGTGGCTCGTGAACGCCAGCGCAACATCGACGGGTACGCTTCCCGTAAGCGGGACGCTGACGACACAAAACCCCCCGGCCCGGAGTAGTCACCCCACATGTCCGACGTTGCTCCTACGCTCGCCCCGATGGCGCGCCCCTCGACGAGCCTGCACAGCGAGAACGACAAGCGCCTGATGCTGTTCTCCGGGCGCGCGAACCCGGAGCTCGCGGCCAAGATCGCCGACAAGCTCGATGTCGAGCTGGGCCCGGTCACGCTGAAGACGTTCTCCAACGGCGAGGTCTACTGCCGCTTCGATGAGTCGATCCGCGGCGCCGATGTCTTCATCATCCAGCCGACCTGCAGCAACCCGCAGCTCGGCCTGTCGGCCAACGACGCGCTGATGGAGCTGCTGGTCATGATCGACGCGGCGGTCGGCGCCAGCGCGCACCGCGTGATCGCCGTCACCCCGTGGTTCGGCTACAGCCGCCAGGACAAGAAGTCGGCCCCGCGCGAGCCGATCAGCGCGCGGCTCGTCGCCCACATGCTCGAGGCCGCCGGCGCCGACCGCGTCGTCACGATGGACCTGCACGCCGGCCAGGTCCAGGGCTTCTTCACCGTCCCGGTCGACCACATGACCGCGGTCATGATGCTGACCCAGTACTTCGTCGACCTCGGCCTGACCGACCTCGTCGTCGTCGCGCCGGACGCCGGCCGCGTCAAGCTGAACAAGAAGTTCGCCTCCAAGGTCGGCGCCGAGCTCGCGATCCTCGACAAGGAGCGCCCGGCCCAGCAGGTCGCCGAGATCGGCTATGTGATCGGCGACGTTCGCGGCAAGACCGCCGTCATCGTCGACGACATGATCGACACCGCGGGCACGCTCAAGGCAGCCGGCCAGACGGTGCTCGACGAGGGCGCCACGCGCGTGTACGCCGCCGCGACGCACGCGGTGTTCAGCGGCGACGCCTACGAGAACCTGGCCAGCGCCGGCTTCGAGCAGATCGTCGTGACCGACACGATCCCGCTCGGCCCCGGAGCGCCCGACAACATCCGCGTGCTCAGCTGCGCCGAGCTGCTGACCGACTCGATCCGCCGCATCTTCACCGACGACTCGGTGAGCGAGGTCTTCGGCGGCGAGAACCAGCTGTTCTGACGCCGCATGCGCGTCGAATGGATGCTGTTGGCCAATCACGCGGAGACCCCGCCGAATGGTCTTCTCTACCTGAGCGGTGCGGCCTGGGACACCGTCGACGTCGCCCACGAGGCGCCCGCGGGCGAGCCGGTCGCGTTCGTCCAGGGCTGGCTGGTCGTCCGCCTGGCGCTGCACACGTCGGAGTGCGATCGCCCCTACGAGTTCCGGATGGCGGTCGTCGACGAGGACGGCCAGGAGATCGCCCACTACGACGGCGAGGTCAACGTCCCGTCCCCGCTCGACCAGCCGGTCGGCTGGGACGTGCCCGGCAACATCCTCGCGAACCTGACGGGCATGCCGTTGCCGAGATTCGGGCTGTTCACCATCAACCTCTCCATCAACGGCGAGCACAAGGACTCACGCCCGTTTCGCGTCCGGCTCGCCAGCCCATGACCGACGACCTCACCGACCTCGGCGCCGACCTCTACATCTACGGCTTCCCGCTGGTCTTCAACCTGTCCCAGGTCATCCGCTTCACCGAGCACGGGATGGGGGCCATGGCGGCGGCGCCGTTCAACACCTGGGCACACGGCCGACAACTCGCCGGCCCGCGGGACACCTTCGTGTCGGTCAACAACGACACCGTCTACTCGATCGCGATGCTCGACCTCGGCGTCGGCCCGATCCGCCTCGACGTCCCCGACACCGCCGACCGCTACTACGTCCTGCAGTTCGTCGACGCCTGGACGAACAACTTCGCCTATATCGGCCGCCGCGCGACCGGCACCGGCGCCGGGACCTACTGGATCGTGCCGCCCCAGCACGACGCACGCGGCCTGCCCACCGCCGACGGCGTCATCCGCGCGCCCACGCGGATCGCCACGATCGTCGGGCGCTGGGCCGTCGACGGCGATGCCGACCTGCCGGCTGCGCGGGCGCTGCAGAACGCGCTGACGCTTACGCCGCTGGACGCCGGCGCCACGCCGGAGGGCATCCCCGGGCCCGATCGCCATATGCCTGACGACATGGTCTTCCTCGATCAGCTGCGCACATGGGCGCGGGCCTTCCCCGCCGCGCCGGCCGAACTCGACTACGCGCAGCGCTTCGCAGCCGTGCACGACGCCGACGAGGGGACGCTGCGCGCCGGCCTGAAGGCCGGAAGGGAACGGCTCGAGACGGCGCTGGCCTCGGGCGGCGGAGGCCGGACGAGCGGTGGCTGGCTCGTCAACCCGCACGTGTTCGACTACAACAACGACTACTTCGAGATCGGCGCGCTGGGCGACCCGCAGTGGCGGATCGCCGACCCCGCGCAGGGCGCGCTCGTGCGCTGCCTCGCCGCCCGCGGCGGGCTGTGGGGCAACCACGGCTACGAGGCGATGTACTGCATGACCTACCAGGACGGGGCCGGCGATCAGCTGTCCGGCGAGCATCGCTACACGCTGACGTTCGCCCAGGACCCGCCGGTCGACGCGTTCTGGTCGGTGACGATGTACGACCTGCCCGAGTTCTACCTCGTCGACAACCCGATCGACCGCTACTCGATCGGCGACCGCACGGCGGGCCTGCGGCGCGCGGACGACGGCTCACTGACGATCGTCATCCAGCACGACGATCCCGGAGGCGACGCGACCGCCAACTGGCTGCCGACCCCCGCTGACGGCTTTCGGCCGATCTTGCGCCTGTATCAGCCGCAGACTGCTGCGCTTGACGGCAGCTACGAGCTGCCGCCGATCGTGCGCCGCGACTGACCGCGGCGCTCAGGTCACCGCGCGCAGCAGCTCCTGAAGGTCCGCGACGACCGTGCTCGCGCCGGCCTGGCGCAGCTCCTCGGGCGATGACAGCCCCCGCGCCGCGGCGACGACGATCGGCACCTGCGCCTCGCGCGCCGCGGTCACGCCGGACGCCGTGGCGGTGACGACGATCGCGCGATCGGGCATGACGTCCATCTCCTCGAGCGCGGCCCGCAGCGTCGGCGCGGTCCGCGCGCCGATCGTCACGCGGTCGAACAGGTCGGAGATCCCGGCCAGCTCGAGCGCGGCGCCCGTGCGGGCGACGGTCGCGAACAGGCCGATGCGCTTGTCGTGCTCGCGGATCTTCGTCAGCCACGCCACCGATCCGGGCAGCGGGCGGATGTCGCCGTAGCCGAGGTCGGCGGCGACGCTCTCCAGCGAGCAGATCGCGACGTCGAACGCGTCCAGTGAGATCTCGACCCGCAGCGTGTCGAGCACGGTGGTCACCGGGCGCACCCGGGTCGAGTCCCCGTCGCTCACTGCGTCATCGCCCAGATCCCGGCGACGATGGCGCCACCGATGCCAACGATGCACAGGACGGTGATGACACTGAAGCCGATCACCGCACCCTCTTGGCCCTTCGTCCGTGCGTCCTGGGCCCGCAGCGATGCCACGACGCCGAACCCGGCGACGATCAGCACGCCGAGGCCGATCAGCACCGAGCTGAGCACAGCCTGGCCGAGCGAGTGCCAGTCGACGATCGCTTCGCCGAGCATCACGCGGTCACCGGCGCCGTCGGGGCGGGGCCGAACGCCGGGTGCTCGGACACGGTCTCTTCGGGGTTCATCGCCTGCGCCTTGTTGGCGCGCCACAGGACGTAGGACGCGATGATCGCGACGATCGCCATCGCAACGACGCCGACCACGCCGCCGCCGAGCAGCTCGATGATCGCGTAGACGAGGCCGCCGACGATCGCGGCCGACGGCAGCGTCAACAGCCAGCCGTAGACGATCCGCCGGGCAACCACCCAGTTGACCGCGGCACCCGGCCGCCCGACGCCGGACCCGGTGACACCGCCCGAGACGACCTGCGTCGTCGACAGCGGGTAGCCGACGTGCGATGAGGCGAGGATCACCGTCGCAGCGACGGCTTCGGAGCCGAAGCCCTGGGGCGGACGGACCTCGACGACCTTGGTGCCGAGCGTCTTGATGATCCGCCAACCGCCGGTGTAGGTCCCGAGCGCGATCGCGCTCGCGCAGACGAACACGACCCAGTCGGGGACGTGGAAGTTGGGGCCGGCCTGGAGATGGCCGCTGGCGATCAGGGCCAGCGAGATCACGCCCATCGTCTTCTGCGCGTCGTTCGTGCCATGCGCCAGCGCGACCATCGACGACGACAGCACCTGTGCCCAGCGGAACTCGCGCTCCGAACGCTCGGCGGTGTACTTGCGAATCATCAGGTAGATCAGAAAGACGCCGGTCGCCGCGATCAGGCCGGCGACGATCGGCGACGCGATCGCGGGAACGATGACCTTGGAGATGATCCCGTCGACGTCGATCGCACCGGTCCCTGCCGCGACGATCGTCGATCCGACCACGCCTCCGATCAGCGCGTGTGACGACGACGAGGGCAACCCAAACCACCACGTCGCCAGGTTCCACGCGATCGCACCGAGCAGCCCCCCGAACACCACGGTCGGCGTGATCGCATCCGCGTCGACGATCCCTCCGGCGATCGTCGCGGCGACCTTGAGCGAGATGAACGCTCCGACGAAGTTGAGCAGCGCGGCGATCGTGACGGCGACCTTCGGCCGCAGCGCCCCGGTGGCGATCGTCGTGGCCATCGAATTGGCCGTGTCGTGGAAGCCGTTGGTGAAGTCGAAGCTGACCGCTGTCGCCACGACGATTCCGAGGATGATGTCCGCCGAGGACACGCGCGGGAACCTAGGTCGCAGACAGCGGCCCGCCAAGGGGCGGCCACATCCATTTCACAACTACAGTCGTCGCATGACTGCGACCGCAGCCGCCCTTCTCCAGCAGCGCCTCGGACTGACCGACGACGAAATCCTGAGCGTGCTGGCCGCCGACCCGCTGGAGCTGCTCTCCGGAGACCTCGATCATCGACCCGAGCTCGGAATCCTGCTCGCGCTGACCGAGGCCCCCGCCCAGCGCCTGGGCGCCGGCGTCCTTCAGCGCTGGCTGCGTACCGCCGGGCCGGCCGGCCGCCCGGTCGACCACCTGGTCGCGCGTGACTTCGCGGCCTTCGAGGACGCGCTCGGCGAGCTGGAGCAGCGCGGCTTTGTCATCCGCTCGCGACCGTGAAGGTCGTCGTGGCGGTCTTGCCGCGGTTGTGCGCCGCGTCGGTGGCGATCGCCTCGAGTTTGTAGCTGCCGTGCTTGAGCGCCTTGCCCTTGACGCGGCCGCTGAACGCCAGGCGATCTGCGCCCTTCTCGAACGAGCGGCGGCCGGCGACGGCGTAGCGCGGCGCCTTGCCCGTCGTGCAGTGCTTGTGGCCGCGTACCCGCCGGCAGTGCCGGACCGCCTTGCCGACCGCGGTCAGCGTGACCTTGGCGTCCTCCGACAGCGTGAAGCGGATCGTCGTGCCGCGTGGCGTCCTGTGCCTCTTGCGCTTGGCGGCCGCGCGCGCCCTGGCGGACGATCCGGCGGCGAACGTCTTCGGCGAAACCGACAGCTTCGTCACGCGCGGTGCCTTCGTGTCGCCGCCCGGCATTGGAGCCGGTGGCGCGACGGCGACGATGCCGGTCAACGGCGTGCCGGTGTTGCCGAGCGTGTCGGTCGCCGTCGCGGTCACGGTGTAGGTGCCGGCCGCCGAGTACGCGTGCGTGACCGGCGAACCGGTCGCCGCCGCGGACCCGTCGCCGAAGCTCCAAGCGATCGACGCGACGCCGCTGAACGTGTCCGACGCGGTCGCCGAGAACGCCAGCGGCGCTCCGGGTGCCCCGGTGGCGGGGACCGTCAGGCCGCTCAGCCGCGGGCCCGCACCATCGAACGGGGCGAGCCGGACGCTCTCGGTCCCTGAGCCCGAGTCGAAGTCGGGCCACACCGCGGCACCATCGCCCTCGTCGTCGAACGCGAGCGCACCGCGGAGGACGATGAGGTGCTCGCCGGTCGCCAGGGTCACTGCCGGTCCGACGATGCCGTCGAAGCCGACCGCGCGAAACACCTCGACGCCCGTCCCGGCGGCCGAGCGGTAGAGCGATCCTGCGGCGCCCGACGGCCCCATCGTCGCGATCGAGCTGCCACTGACCGTGTCGCCCCCGAGCATCGGGTCGCCGGGCGCGAATCCGCCGCCGGGTCGCCGCGTGTATGCGCGCCCGACGAAGGTCGCGCCGTTGAACACCTCGATGAGCTCGTCGCCGGCGTGGTCGGTCCACAGCTGGCCGGGGATCCCGCCGCCGAAGGTCGACGTCGTCGTCCCCGCGATCGCGGTCACCGCCCCGAACGCGCCACCGGCCGGGCGCAGGGCAACGTGCAGGTCGCCGGTCGCGTTCATGCCGAACCTGTCGCTGACGGTGACGAGCGCGTGGACCGTGCCCGCGGCGTCGACCGCCAGCGTGCGGATCTGCCCGCCGCGCTCCTCGTTATCGGCCGTCGGCGCCGGTCCAACCGTCCCGGCGATTGCGGCCCCGAGTCCGAACGTGCCGGCGCGGGGGGCCGTGCTGACGTCGACCTCGTCGGTGATCCGTCCCGTCGCGGCCGTCGTCTGCTTGGTCCACGCGACAACGGTCTCGCCGCCGGGCGTGATCGCCGCGAAGGCGATCGAGGCAAGCGATCCCGGTATCGCGGTCGCTCCTCCCAGGGTCCCGCCCGGGGCGCGCCGCGCGACGAGGATCAGGCCCGGCGTGGCGCTCTCGAAGACGACCGCCAGGTCGCCGGCGTCGCCCGCCTTGACGTCGAGCAGGGCGCCGTCGGCGAACGTGGCTGCGGTGCCGATCAGCCCGGTCGCCGCGAGGTCCTGCCCGGCATGGCCGATCGCGGAGAACACCATGCCGGCGTTCTCGGTCCAGGCGACGATCGCGTCGCCAGACTCGGAGACGGCGAGAACGACTGAGCCGGGGTCGACGTCGGACGTCGCCGTGCCGAGCGTCTGCGTGCGCGTCGTCCCGTCGCGCAGCCGCTGCACGACACCGACGCGGTAGTGCGTCCCGTCCCACTGGCGGAAGGCGACGAACAGATCGCCGTCGGCGTCGAAACCCGCCGCGGGGCCCGGTGACGTCGATGCGAAGTGGTCGACGCCGATGACCTTCGTCGGCAGCGGCCCGGCGAGCGTGGTGGCGGGCAGCCACGTCGGCGCGGCGGGGGCCTGCGCGGCGAGGAGCGCTCCGCACGTTGCGGTGGCCAGCGCCAGCTTCGCTACGCGTGCCGCCATCCCGGCTCCCTCTACTTGTCGGAGTCCTCAGTCTTCTTGCCCGGCCACACTCCCGTCAAGCGCTCCCACCCCCGCGCGCCGGCGCGGTTGACCGCCGCCCGCGTCACGCTGAAGGTGAGGCCCTCGACCGCCGCTGCAGTCAGCACCTTGCCCCACGAGGCGCGCTGCGTCGTCGGCTTGGGCGGCTTGCTTTCGTCGATCAGTCCCCAGACGCGGTCGAACACGCGCTTGGACAGCAGGCCAGCGGCGATTCCCACCACGATCCCGAACGGTTTGTAGAGGAGCTTCAACATAGGACGAGGTGGTGAACTTCTTCCGCCTGACGGTCGATAACAATGGGTAACCCTGGCGTGCATCATCACACGGGGAAGCCAGTTGACGGAAGGCGGTCGCGATGGCGGAGCAGTTCGACGATTCCGACGAACTCCTCAGGAGGGCGCTTCTGGACGCGGAGGCGACGATCGCCGTTGCCCTGCGGATCGACGGGCTGGCGCTGGCTGACGAGCTGACGATCGTCTTCCACGGCCGCCGCGACCTCGGGACGCTGCAGACCTACGTCGCCAACGGCGGCCACGGTACCGGTGCCGCACTGCGCCCCGGCGACCTGCTGCGCGTCCCGTGTGACCTCGATCTCGCGGGCGCCGACTCGCGCGACGAGGCCGAGGAGCTGTACGCCGCGCAGGCGCGCGCGCTGCGCGACGCGCTGCTGGCCGCCGACACCGTGCTCGCTGTGTGGCGCGAGCCGCTGGCCGAGATCGCCGAGTCGGTGGTTGAGCTCGAGCGCTCGGTCGCGCTCGGGGTCGACCTGCCCGCGCCGCGGCTGATGCCGGTCGCGCTCGTCGCGCCCGAACGCCACCTGACCGTCGCCCCGGTCTGCGGTGCGCGAACGCTGGCCGAGGGGCGGCCCCCGCTGGGGATCGTCTGCGCCCAGCAGGATGTCGCGCACGTCTACCCGCTGCCCGACGACCCGGTGGCGTGCCTGACCGACTTCACGCAGCGCGCCGCCGAGCACGCGCGGCGCACGGCGCAGCGCCTGGAACAGCAGGAGGCGTCGGTGCGACGGTTCATGGAGATCAGCGGCGAGGACAGCGAAGCCGCGTAGGAGACGTCTAGGGTCCGCACCACGGTGCGGACCATCACCCCGACGCGATACGTCGAGCCGCTGCGCGAGGGCGGCTCGCTGCCGGCGCTCGTCGAAGCCGACGACGATGGCCTCTACGTCTTGAAGTTCCGCGGTGCCGGCCAGGGGCCGCGAGCGCTGGTCGCCGAGCTGCTGGCCGGCGAGATCGCGCGGCTGCTCGGCCTGCCGGTGCCGGAGATCGTCTTCGCCCAGCTCGACCCGCGGATCGCGGTCGCCGAGCCCGACCCCGAGATCCAGGACCTGCTCGCGGCCTCCGAGGGCCGCAACCTGGCGCTCGACTTCCTACCCGGCTCGCTGCCCTACTCGCCGCTGGAGCCCGTCGACCCGCAGCTCGCCGCCGACATCGTCTGGTTCGACGCGCTGGTCATGAACGTCGACCGTACGCCGCGCAACCCCAACCTGCTGCGCTGGCATCGCAAGCTGTACCTGATCGATCACGGCGCGGCGTTCTACCGCCACCACGGTGCTCGTGAGCCGGGCTGGGACCCCGAGCAGGTCGCCCATACGCCGTTCGAGCAGATCGCCGACCACGTCCTGCTGCACCAGGCCGGGTCGATCGCGGAGGCCGACGAGCGCCTCGTGAGCAAACTCGACGGCTACGCGCTGCAGGAGCTGCGCGCGCTGATCCCGGCCGAATGGGCCGACCCCGATCCCTACATCGACGTTCTCGGTGCGCGGCTGCGCGCGCCGCGTGCGTTCGCCGCGGAGGCCGAGCATGCCCGCCGATGAGGCATTCGCATACGCGCTGCTGCGCGTGGTTCCGCACCTCGAGCGTGGCGAGGCGGTCAACGCCGGCGTCGTCCTGTACTGCCGCCGCCACGAGTTCCTCGCCGTCCGCTGGGCCGTGCCGGCGCCGCGCCTGCTCGCCCTTGCGCCCGACCTCGACCTCGACGCCGTCGGCGCGCAGCTCGACACACTGGCGCGAATCGCGGCCGGCGACCCGCAGGCCGGCCCGATTGCCGCCCAGCCACTGTCCGAGCGCTTCCACTGGCTCGTCGCGCCGGCCAGCACGATGATCCAACCGTCGCCCGTGCACACCGGCGTCACCGCCGATCCCGCCGTAACGCTGCTGCGACTGTTCGAGCAACTCGTGCAATAGCGTCCGGCGACCGTGTCGCGGCCGCTGCGCATCACCCTGATCGCCGTCGGCGCGATCGTGTTCCTGGCGATCTCGCTCCAGCTCGCGCGCTACTTCACCGTCGAGTCCTCCGAGCGCAGTGCGGTCTTCGCGATCGTCAGGGCCGAGGCCCGCGGCGACGCCGCCCAGGTCATCGCCCGCCTCGACGGCTGCGCGCGCCAGCCGGCCTGCGTCGCGCTGCAGCGCCGCAACGCTCGTTCGCTGCGGCGCCCCGGCGACGTGAAGATCCTCGCCTACGACTCCAAGACCGCGTACGCGCTGGGCGCGGCCCGGGGCCCCACGCGCGTGGCCTGGGAGGCGATCGACCATGGCCTGCCGGTCGTGCAGTGCGTGCTGGTCAGTCGCACCGGGAATGCACTGATCGGCCGCCGGGTTCGGTTGCTGACGATCTCGGCGCCGATCGCCCGCACGGGGGATTGCTGACCGGCGCACGACCGCAGGCGTCTCCATACTCTCCGGCTCCGCATGCGCCGCTCTTTGGTCAAGCTCGCGCTCGTGCTGACGGCTGTCGTGGGCGCGACCGTGGCGACCGTCGCCGTCGCGCAGCAGTCGCTCCCCCCGAGCATGCCGACGACGACCGTCGTCCCCGGGCCCGTGCCGGCGCCCGGGTCCAGCGGGCCGCCGCAGTCGGGAACCGGCTACACGGCCGAGACGCCACCGCTGAAGGCCAACTACGCGGACGGCCCGTCCGGTCGCTACCTGCTCGACGGGACCTGGCTGTGGCGCAACGACACGACCAACGTCGGCCTCCAGCAGCACTTCCAGACCAACCCGTCGATCACCGGCTGGACGAAGCTCACGATTCCCGAGTCGTGGAACGCGCTGGACCCGAGCCTCAAGTCGTTCACCGGCGGGGTCGCGTGGTATCGCAAGGACTTCAAGCTGCCGAGCACGGCCAAGTCGCTGACCTGGATCGTCCGCTTCGAGTCGGTCAACTACGAGGCGACGATCTGGCTCAACGGCCATCCGCTGGGTCGCAACCGCGGCGCCTACCTGCCGTTCGAGTTCGTGCTGCCCGCGAGCCGGCTCAAGCGCGGCGCGGTGAACTCGATCGTCGTGCGCGTCGACGACCGCCGCCACGGCTACGACTTCCCGCCGACCGGCCTGTCGGTGACCGGCACGCCGACCGGCGGCTGGTGGAACTACGGCGGCATCCTGCGCGACGTCTACCTGCGTGAGGTCAACCAGATCGACCTCGGCAATCCGCAGATCCGCCCGCTGCTGCCGTGCTCGTCGTGCAATGCGACGATCGCCGAGAAGGTGATCGCCCACAACTACGGCGCCAAGACACAGAAGGTCCGCCTCAACGGCCGCTACGGCACGCAATCGTTCACGTTCGGGACGGCGACGATCGGCCCCGGCCAGTCGTTCACGTTCCAGCGCAACATCACCGTCGCGCATCCGCAGCTGTGGTCGCCGGACTCGCCGCACCTCTACAACGCGACGATCGCCGCCTCGATCAAGAAGAAACAGGTCGCGAGCTACTTCTTCGCCAGTGGTATCCGCTCGATCCAGGTCGTCAACGGCCACCTGCTGCTCAACGGCCGGCCGCTGAACTTCCGCGGCGTCGGCCTGCACGAGGACTCACAGGCGTTCGGCTTCGCGCTCAACAACCAGCTGATGATGCAGGACCTCCAGCAGGTCAAGCAGCTCGGCGCGACGGTGATCCGGGTCCACTACCCCTACAACCCGTTCATCCAGGAGGAGGCCGACAAGCTCGGGATCATGATCTGGTCCGAGGTTCCGGTCTATTCGATCAAGGCCAAGTACCTGAAGTCCGAGCTCGTGCGCAAGCTGGCGGCCAAGTACGTCGAGGACAACATCGCCTTCAATCAGAACCACCCGTCGATCATCGTCTGGTCGATCGGCAACGAGCTGTCGGCGCACCCCGGCCCGGTGCAGGGGCAGTACATCAAGCGCGCCGTCGACACCGCGCACGAGATGGACCCGACGCGGCCGGTCGGCCTCGCCGTCGCGGTCGGCATCTCGGCCGGCTGCCAGACCGAGTACAAGCCGCTCGACGTCATCGGCATGAACGAGTACTACGGCTGGTACCCCGGTGAGCAGGGTGTCGCCTCGGACCAGTCGCTGCTCGCCGACGGCCTCGACGCGGTTCACCAGTGCTACCCCGACAAGGCGATGGTCGTCACCGAGACCGGCGCCGAGGCCAACCGCAACGGCCCCGTCGAGGAGCACGGAACGTTCCAGTTCCAGGAGGCCTACGTGAAGTACCACTTCGGCGTCTATGCGACGCTGCCGTGGCTGAGCGGCGCGATCTACTGGGCGCTGAAGGACTTCCGCGTCCGCCCGGGCTGGACCGGCGAGAACCCGCGCCCCGTCCCGCCCCTGTTCGAGAAGGGCCTGATCACGCTCGACAGCACCTACTACAAGCCGGCATTCGCCGATCTGCAACAGATCTACAAGTCGACGAAGCAGATCGGCGCCGTCGTGCCGGGCCGATGAGCCCTCGACCGCAGCCCCTTCGCTACCATCCGCCGTCGCATGGCTGACTCAGACCAGACCCAACTCGAAGTCGAGATCCGCGAGCCCGGGAGCTCGCGCGCCACGCGGCGCCTGCGCCGCGGCGGCCGCGTCCCGGGGGTGCTCTACGGCGGCGGCGAGGAGCCGATCAGCTTCTCGGTCGAGGAACGGGTCCTGCGTCACGCGCTTGCCGCCCGCGGCGCCGTGATCGAGCTGTCGGTCGGCGGCACGACCACGCCGGTCGTGCTCAAGGACATCCATCGTGACCCGCTGCGCGGCGAGACGCTCCACGTCGATCTGCTGCGCGTCGACCTCAACAAGCCGATCCAGAGCGCGGTCGCGCTGCACCTGGTCGGCGTCGACGACGCGCCTGGTGTGCGCGAGGACGGCGGCACGCTGGAGCAGGTCACGCGCGAGCTCAACGTCGAGGCGCTGCCGGCCGCGATCCCCGAGTTCATCGAGCTCGACGTCTCCGACATGAACGTCAACGACACCAAGTTCCTCAGCGCCGTCGTCGCGCCCGAAGGCGTGACGCTGCTCGACGACCTCGAGGAGACGCTGATCGCCACCCTCGCGCCGCCGCGCGTCGAGGAGGTCGACGATGAGATCGAGAGCGAGACCGAGCTCGTCGGCGAGGGCGCAGCCGCAGCCGAGGAGGCCGCCGACGAGGGCGGCGATGCGGGCGACGCCGGCGAGGGCTCCGGCGGCGACGAGTAGCACCCGGCCGTGGGCCTGCGCTCCCGGCTGCGCGGTGGCTCCTCGGGCGGGCCGGTCGACTGGCTGATCGTCGGCCTGGGCAACCCGGGTGACAGCTATGAGGGCACGCCCCACAACGTCGGCTTCGTCGTCGCGCGCAAGCTGATCGAGCGTTGGGGTCTGGCCGCGCCCAAGGCGCGCTACCGCGGGCTGCTGACCCAGGGGCGCACGATGCCCGGCGGTCCGAGCGTCGCGGTGCTCATGCCGCAGACGTACATGAACGACTCCGGCACGAGCGCCGGGCCGGCGCGCGGCGCGTTGCGGGTCCCGCTCGAGCACGTGATCGTGGTCTACGACGAGATCGACCTGCCGTTCGGCGAGATCCGCGCCAAGCTCGGCGGCGGGCTGGCCGGCCACAACGGCATGAAGTCGATGAAGGCCGGGCTCGGTTCGGCCGACTTTCGCCGCGTGCGGATCGGCGTCGGGCGCCCGAACACGACCGACCCCGAGATCGTCGCCGGCCACGTGCTCGGCAAGTGGCGCCAGTCCCGCGAGGAGGTCGACGGGCTGGTCGACGAGGCGGTCCGAACCGTCGCCGAACTCGTCGAGGAGGGAACGGGCTCCGAGTAGTACCGCATACGAATGTATGTGATAGCGTACGCCGCATGATGACGCACGACTGGGACGCCGACACCTACAGCCGCTCCGCCACGCGGGTCCACGCGATCGCCGCCGAGAACCTCGCCCGTTTGTCGCTGCGCGGCGACGAGACGGTCCTTGACGCCGGCTGCGGCTCGGGCGAGGTGAGCCAGGAGCTGCTGGCGCGCCTCCCCGATGGCCGGCTGTTCGCGGTCGACGCGTCGCCGACGATGATCGCCGCGCTGCGTGAGCGCCTCCCCGACGAGCGCGTCACGGCCTGGGTCGCCGACCTCGCGGAGCTCGAGGTGTCCGAGCCGGTCGACGCGGTCTTCTCGACCGCGACGTTCCACTGGATCCCCGACCACCAGAACCTGTTCGAGCGCCTGCACGCCGCGCTGAAGCCCGGCGGCCAGTTCGTCGCCCAGTGCGGCGGTGTCGGCAACATCGAGCAGTGGCACGCGGCCTCCCGCGAGGTCTGCGACTCCGAGCCGTTCGCCGCCCAGCTGCGCGGCTTTGACCCGTGGAACTACGCGACGCCGGCCGACACGCAGGAGCGCCTGGCGCGGGCCGGCTTTCGCGACGGGCGCGCGTGGCTGGTCGAGCGCGAGATGGACACCCCGGACCCCGACGGCTTCCTGCGATCGACGTTCTTCGGCGCCCACCTGGCGCGCCTGGACCCGTCGCTGCACGACGCGTTCATCGAGGCCGTCTCGGCCCGCGCGAGCTTCCCCGCTCGCTACGTGCGACTGAACATCGAAGCGACCGCGTAGCCGTCTGCGAGTATGGGTGGTGACCCCGGCCGCGCATCGTGCGCGGTTGCTGCGCATGCCCAATGGCCCTCCGCCCGCTCCTCCAACACCTGACCGACGACCCGACCGGCGCCACGCTCGCCGCCGATGGCGGCGACGCGTTCGTCTCGCTGTCGCTGCGCCCGTACGTCCTCGCCGGGCTGGCCGAGGCCCACGACCGCCCGGCGCTCGTCGTGGCCGGCGACGACCGCCAGGCGCGCGACCTGGCCTCCGATCTGCGGGCCTGGCTGGCGCCGCGACCGGTCCACCTGTACCCGAGCCGCGGCGTCGCCTACGAGTCACACCTCGCGCCGCCGCCGCACCTCGTCGGCCTGCGCGTCGCCGCGCTCGACGCGCTGCTGGGCGCCGGCGACTCACCCGATGAGCCGCCGGTCGTCGTCGTCAGCGCCGTCGCGCTGTCGGAGAAGGTCCCCGACCCGGCCCTGCGGCCGTCGTCGTTCTGGCTGCGCAAGGGCGACCTGATCGACCTCGACGAGGTCTCCGCCGACCTTGTCGCGTGTGGCTACGAACGCGTCGACCAGGTCGACGACCGGGGCCAGTTCGCGATCCGAGGCGGGATCCTCGACGTCTACCCGGCGACCGAGGACCAGGCGATCCGCGTCGACCTGTTCGACATTGAGATCGATGCGCTGCGCTGGTTCTCGACCTTCACCCAGCGCTCGCTCGGCGAGACCGACGCGGTTCAGATCGCCCCCGCCGCGGAACTGGCCCCCGAGCACCGCGAGCTGGCCGAGATCGCCGCGCTCGAGGACGCCGAGGATCGCCCCGACGTGGCGCAGCTGCTGCCGGTCGACCGCTTCCTCGAGTTCCTCGACCTCGCGCCGGCTGACGCACTCGTCCTGATCGCCGCCGCCGAAGAGATCGGCCCGGCGCTCGCCGACCACTGGCACGACGTGACCGCCGCGTTCCATGACACCGACGCCCATCACCTCTACGTCGCGCCCGAGCCGATCCAACAGGCCCTGCACGACCGCGCGCGCGTGCGCCTCAGCTCGCTGAGCGCCGACCAGCCGCTGGCCATCCACGCCCAGAGCGCCGACTTCGCCGCGCGCTCGCTCAAGGAGGCCGAGCCCGAGCTCGAGAAGCTCGTGCGCTCGCAGTACACGACGGTCGTCACGTGGCCGCGCCGCGGCGAGGGCGAGCGCGTCGCCTACAACCTCGCCCGGCTGCGGGCGTCGTGGATCGGCGACGGCGACGAGGCGGTCACCGACACGACCGTCCGCTTCACCGAGGCCCGGCTACGCGACGGGTTCATCGCCGCCGGTCTCAGGCTCGCAGTGATTCCCGAGCACCGGCTGCTGCGCCGACGCCGTGCCGAGCGCCCGGCCGGCCCGCCGCGCCGCGGCGCGCTGCGCTCGTTCGCCGACCTGCGCAGCGGCGACTTCGTCGTCCATGAGGACCACGGCGTGGCGCGCTTCGCCGGCTTCGACACCAAGACGGTGGCCGGCGTGACGCGCGACTACCTCGACCTCGAGTTCGCCGGCGACGACAAGGTCTACATGCCGGTCGACCAGCTCGCGAAGATCAGCCGCTACGTCGGCGCGGGCGGCGCGACGCCGACGCTGTCCAAGCTCGGCGGCAAGGCGTGGGAGACCATGAAGGCCCGCGCCCGGCGCGCCGCCGGCGAGCTGGCCGGCGAGCTGCTCAACCTGTACGCCGAGCGCGGCCGGCGCAGCGGCCACGCGTTCGAGGCCGACACCGACTGGCAGCGCGACTTCGAGGACGCGTTCCCGTGGACCGAGACGGCCGACCAGCGCGAGGCGATCGAGCAGGTCAAGGCCGACATGGAGGCGCCGCGGCCGATGGATCGCCTGATCTGCGGCGACGTCGGCTACGGCAAGACCGAGGTCGCGCTGCGTGCGGCGTTCAAGGCGGCGGCCGACGGCAAGCAGGTGCTCGTGCTCGCCCCGACGACGATCCTCGCCCAGCAGCACGCGGGCACGTTCACCGAGCGCCTCAAGGACTACCCGCTGACCGTCGACCACGTCAGCCGCTTCCGCAGCGCCGCCGAGCAGCGCGAGGCGGTGGCGAAGTTCAACGACGGCCGCACCGACATCCTGATCGGCACCCACCGCGTGCTCGGCCGTGACGTGCGCGGCAAGGACCTCGGGCTGCTGGTTGTCGATGAGGAGCAGCGCTTCGGGGTCAAGCAGAAGGAGCTGTTGCGCCAGCTCAAGCTGCGCGTCGACGTGATCGCGATGAGCGCGACGCCGATCCCGCGCACGCTGCAGATGTCGCTGTCGGGGATGCGCGACATCTCGGTCATCGAGACGCCGCCCGAGGGCCGGCGGCCGGTCAAGACCTACGTGGGCGAGTACGACGAGGAGCTCGTGCGCCAGGCGATCATGCGCGAGCACGCCCGCGGCGGGCAGGCGTTCTTCGTCCACAACCGCGTGGAGTCGATCGACGAGACGGCCGAGCGGCTGCGCGGCCTGTGTCCCGGCGTGCGCTTCGAGGTCGCCCACGGCCAGCTCGACGAGCACAGCCTCGAGGAGCGGATGCTGTCGTTCCTGCGTGGCGACGCCGACGTGCTCGTCGCCACGTCGATCATCGAGTCGGGGATCGACATCCCGCAGGCCAATACGCTGATCGTCGAGCGCGCCGACATGTTCGGCCTCGCCCAGCTCTACCAGATCCGCGGCCGCGTCGGCCGCTCGCGCGAGCGCGCCTATGCGTACCTGCTGTACCCCTCGCACGCCGCGCTGACCGAGGAGGCGACCAAGCGGCTGAGCGCCCTGAGCGACTACACGGAACTCGGCGCGGGCTTTCGGATCGCGATGCGCGACCTCGAGATCCGCGGCGCCGGCAACCTGCTCGGCGACGAGCAGTCCGGCCACGTCGCGGCGCTCGGCTTCGAGCTCTATCTCCAGATGCTCGACGATGCGATCCGCGAGGCGAGTCCCCACGCGGGCGAGGAGGATCTCGAGCCGGTACGCCTCGACGTCAACGTCGACGCCTACGTCCCGGCCGACTACATCCCCTACGAGCAGGCCAAGATCGACGTCCACCGCCGGATCGCCGGTGCGCGCGAGGTCGCCGACCTCGGCGTCCTGCGCGAGGAGCTCGAGGACCGCTTCGGGCCCGTGCCCGAGCCGCTGGCCAACCTGATCGCGCTGCAGCAGGCGCGGATCAAGCTCGGCCAGGCCGGCGCGCGCGTCGTCTCGTTCCGCGGGACGACGCTCGCCGTCACGCCGATCGACCTTGATTCCGAGCGTGCCGCGGCGCTGCGCGACATGCTTCCGGCCGCCACGTACGAGCCCGGACGGTCGCAATTGTCGGTCCGCGTACCCGAGGATCCGCACGAGCGCTTCCCCGCCGTGGTTGCGGCGGCGGACGCGCTGTTGGGAGTGACGCGCGCCGCCGCATGACTGGGCTACACTGCCGCCTCCATGCCGAAGCTCGTCGGACGTATCTCAATTTTGTGCGGCCTTTTTGCGGTCATCTTCGTCGTCAGCGGCTGCGGTGGCGCGGTGCCATCGGACTCGGTCGCGAAGGTCGGTGACCAATCGGTCAAGACCGATGACTTCAACCACCGGCTGCTCGTGACCTACCTGTCCAGCCAGGCCCAGACGAACCCGACGGGCAAGCCGAACGCCAGCGCGGTGCCCAAGCCGCCGGACTTCAAGGGCTGCATCGCGGCGGCCAAGAAGCTCGCGCCCAAGCCGGCCAAGGGCCAGCCCGCCGTCACCGACGCGACGTACAAGAAGCAGTGTCTGGCGACCTATACGCAGCTGCACGACAGCGTGCTGCAGACGCTGATCCAGGGCGACTGGATCGCCGGCGAGGCCAAGGCGCAGGGCATCACGGTCGACGACAAGGCCGTCGACAAGCAGTTCAACACGCTCAAGAAGCAGCAGTTCCCCAAGGACGCCGACTACCAGAAGTTCCTCAAGTCCTCGGGCCTCAGCGAGGACGACCTGAAGGCCAACGTCCGGCTCCAGCTGCTGACCAACAAGCTGCGCACGAAGATCGTCTCGGGCAAGAGCGCGGTCACCGCCGCGGCGATCGCCGCCTACTACAACAAGAACAAGGCGACATTCGGACAGCCTGAGCACCGCAGCATCCGCATCGTTCTCAACAAGAACAAGCAGAAGGCCCAGCAGGCGCTCGCAGCCCTCAAGCGCGGCGAGTCGTGGAAGACCGTCGCCAAGAAGTTCTCGACCGACCCGACGTCCAAGAACAACGGCGGCGAGCTCGCTTCGGTCACCAAGGGCCAGGAGGATCCGGGCCTCGACAAGGCCGTCTTCGCGGCCAAGAAGGGTGACTTCCACGGCCCGATCAAGACGAGCTTCGGCAACTATGTCTTCCAGGTCACCGGCATCACGAAGGCCGTTCAGCAGTCGCTGGCCCAGGCGACGCCGTCGATCAAGCAGATCCTGCAGTCCCAGTCCCAGCAGACGAAGCTCAACAAGTTCGTCACCGGCTTCCAGAAGGAATGGACCAAGAAGACGGTCTGCCGCAAGGGCTACGTGATCTCGATCTGCAAGAACTACGTCAAGCCGAAGACCGCCGCCACGCCGACCGCCGGCGCGACCGCCCCGGCCGAGCCCGCCGCGCCTTCCACGACGGGCTAGTGCAACCGGGGGCCGACCGTTCGGCCGAGGCTGTCGCTCGCTTGGACGAGCTGACCCGGCGGCTGCGCCGCGAGTGTCCGTGGGACCGCGAGCAGACCGAGACGACGATCGTCCCGCACACGCTCGAGGAGGCCTATGAGCTCGCCGACGCCGCCCATGCCGGTGACGACGCGCGGCTGCTCGACGAGCTCGGTGACGTCCTGTTTCAGGTCCACTTCCTGGCCCTGCTGCTCGAGGAGCGCGGCGCCGGCTCGCTGGCCGAGGTCGCCGAGCACTGCCGACAGAAGCTGATCCGCCGCCACCCGCACATCTTCGGGGAGACCGAGGTGGCCGACGCGCGCGAGGTGCTGCGCAACTGGGACGAGATCAAGCGCTCCGAGCCCGGCCGCGAGGAGGGAATCTTCGGGGAGGTGCCGGAGAACCTGCCCGGTCCGCTGTACGCGCGCAAGGTCCAGCGCCGCGCCGCCAGCACCGGCTTCGACTTCGATCACGTGCCCTACGACGCGATCGAGGGCGAGCTCGACGAGCTGCGCGCGGCGCAGACGCCCGAAGCGGCCTTCCATGAGCTCGGCGACGTCCTGTTCGCCGCCGTCAACGTCGCGCGCAAGCTGCACGTCGACCCGGAACTTGCGCTGCGCGCGTCGGCCGAACGCTTTCGCGGCCGCGTCGAGGCCGCCCAGGCGCTGGCGGTCGCCGACGGCGCCGACTGGAACGAGATCACCCCCGAGCGTCAGCTCGGCTACTACGCCCAAGTGAGGTCACACGGCCAATGAGCCAGATCGAGCGCATCCACGCCCGCCAGATTCTCGATTCGCGCGGCAACCCGACGGTCGAGGTCGAGGTCGGGCTTGGGTCCGGCGCCCACGGCCGCGCGGCCGTTCCGTCGGGCGCATCGACCGGCGAGTTCGAGGCGACCGAGCTACGCGACGGCGGCGCGCCGTGGGGTGGCAAGGGCGTCACCCACGCGGTCGCCAACGTCAACGGCGAGATCGCGCAGGCCCTCACCGGCCACGACGCCGACGATCAGGCCAACCTCGACCGCGTGCTGCTCGACCTCGACGGCACGCCGAACAAGTCGCGCCTCGGCGCCAACGCGATCCTCGGCGCGTCGCTCGCCGCCGCCCAGGCGGCAGCCGACGACGCCGGCCTGCCGCTGTGGCGCCACCTCGGCGGCGCGGAGGCGAGCATCCTGCCGGTGCCGATGATGAACGTCCTCAACGGCGGCGCCCACGCCGACAACAGCGTCGATTTCCAGGAGTTCATGATCGTCCCGTGCGGCGCCTCGACGTTCTCTGACGGCCTGCGGATCGGCGTCGAGGTCTTTCACGCGCTGAAGAAGCTGCTCCACGACCGCGGCCTGTCGACCGCGGTCGGAGACGAGGGCGGCTTCGCCCCCGACCTCGACTCCAACGAGGACGCCCTGAAGCTGCTCGTCGAGGGGATCGAGGCGGCCGGCCACCGCCCCGGCGACGACGTCGCGATCGCGATGGACCCGGCGACCAGCGAGCTCGAGTCCGACGGCGCCTACGACCTGCACCACGAGGGCCGCGTGCTGAGCGCCGATGAGCTCGCCGCCTATTGGTCCCAGCTGTGTGGCCGCTACCCGATCGTCTCGATCGAGGACGGCATGGGCGAGGAGGACTGGGCCGGCTGGAAGGCCCTGACCGACCAGATCGGCGACCGCGTGCAGCTCGTCGGCGACGACCTGTTCGTGACCAACACGCAGCGCCTGACGCGCGGCATCGACGAGGGCATCGCCAACTCGATCCTCATCAAGGTCAACCAGATCGGCACGCTGACCGAGACGCTCGACGCGATCGCCACGGCGCGCGCGGCGGGCTACACGGCGGTCATGTCGCACCGGTCGGGGGAGACCGAGGACGTCACGATCGCCGATCTCGCCGTCGCCACCGGCTGCGGCCAGATCAAGACCGGCGCCCCGTCGCGCTCCGATCGCGTCGCCAAGTACAACCAGCTGCTGCGCATCGAGGAGGCGCTCGGCGCCTCCGCGGTCTACCCGGGACGGTCGGTCTTCCGCTCCTAGCGACCGCAGGACTTCGCCGGGGGGTGGCGAAGGCCATGGCGATGGCCGCCGCATCCGATGCCCGCCCGGCCCGTCCGGCCCGCACGGTCGGCGTCGGGATCCGCTGGGATCGCGTGTCGCGCGTCGCGATGCTGTTCGTACTGGCCGGGATCCTGATCCTCTACATCGGCCCGGTGCACGCCTACTTCCAGACCAAGCACCGCGTCGCGGCGCAGACGGCGATCGTCAAGAGCCTGCGCGAGGAGAACCGGCGGCTGCTCGAGCGCCGGCGTGCGCTGTCGCACCCCGCGACGCTCGAGCGCGAGGCCCGCAAGCTGGGCATGGTCCGCCCGGGCGAGAAGCCGTTCGTCGTGCGCCACCTGCCCAAGGGCCCGTAGTCGCGCTCGGCTAGTCTGGGCCGCTGGGCCCATGCAGAGCTTTGAGATGGCGATTCAGCAGTGGCGCGCCGGGGAGCAGCGGCTCGCGCAGACCCCGGCGCACGAGCGCGCGGCGCAGGAGCGTGTCGTCGACGTGATCCTCGCCCAGCTGCGTCGCCGGCTCGGCGGTCGCTTCACGTCGGCCGAGCTGGTCGAGTTTTACGACCAGGGGACGAGTTGGTGCCTGGACCTGGCCTACCGCACCGAACCCGAGGCGCCATGGGCCTGGGACGAGCGCACGGTCGCCGACGCGGCGTTCGCGCGCTACCTGCGCGGCGCTGTCGACTTCGCCGGCGGCCGCCGGCTCGAGGCCCAGCCGTAGCGGTCGGGCCTACTCGTCGTCGGAGCCGCCGTCCTCGTCCTCGGACTCGTCGCCGCCCGCGCGGCGGATGACGATGCGGTCCTCCTCGATCGTCACCTCGACCGGCCGGTGGCCGGCCCAGTGCTCGGCGTAGATCGGGCTGTCGGCGATCGCAGGGTCGAGCCACAGCCCGTACCCCTCCTCGCCGTGGTCGAACGTGCCTTCGAGGGCTGCGGCGCGCCCGCGGGATGTGCGCCGGCCGCGTCCGCCGCGCCGACCGCGACGGCGGGCCGGGCGATCGTCCTCATCGCCATCGCCATCGCCATCGTCGTCGCCGTCATCCTCCTCGTCGCCTTCGGTCTCCGCCTCGACGGCGGCGGCCTCAGCCTCTGCCTCGAGCTCGGCGGCGATCAGGGCGTCGTCCTCGGCGCGCAGGTCGACCTCGTCGTCGAAGTCGGCGCTCGCCGTACCGGCGACGGCCTCACCCTCGGGCGAAAGGTCGTTCTCGCGCTTGAAAGCGTCGATCTGCTGCACGGTCACCTCGAGCTGGTGGGCGATCCATGCATCGGTCCGTCCCTGGCGCACCCAGGTACGGATCTGGTTCAAGTGTGGTCGTAGAGAGCGGCGAGCCATAGGGCCGCGAGGTTATACGAACGTTGCGGTCAGACCGTTCCCCACCTCGATTGGCGTTTCGCCATGCTTGCAAGTGGGCAGGGGGCATGCGAGAGTCAGTGGCGCCCAGGCAGGGAGAGGCCAAAGAACCAATGCTCGTTCTGACACGAAAGTCCAACCAAAGCATCATGATCGGCGACGACGTCGAAGTGTCGGTGTTGTCGATCATCGGTGAGAAGGTGCGGATCGGAATCCAGGCTCCGCGGGAGATCCCGGTGTTCCGCAAGGAGGTCTACCTCGAGATCAAGGAGGACCCGACGCGCGGCCAGGAGTACGCCGTGTCAGGGTCGGTCCGGTCCGAGGTCGACGCCGCGCTGCGCGAACTCGGCGGCTAGCCGAGCGCCGCGACTCAGCCCAGAACCAGGATCAGCACCTGGAACATCGCCACGGTCACACCGACCGCGGTGGCGAGCAATGCCAGGATCAGGCCGAAGAAGCGCCAGCGGCCGCGGCTGTGCTTGCGCTCCAGCGTGCGCTGACGCGAGCGCCGCACGGCACGCTTGCGCAGCGCCTCACGGCGCTCGCGGTCGGCATAGGCCTCTTCGTGGAACGCCTGCTCGAGCTGGGCGATCGACTGGCGCATCTTCAGGGCCATCGGTCGCGACAGCGTATCGATCATCCGTACGTGTTGGCGAGCCCCGGGCAGGCGCGCCAGAGGCCGCGGCCTGCCTGGCGCGCCTCGTCCTCGAGCTGCGCGAACTGCGTGGCGAGGCGGTCGTTGGGGGCGATTGTGAGCGTGTGGGCGAACCCGCCGCGCAGCAGCGCGGCGTTGACGAGCAGGTTGTCGGACGCGCGGTAGACGTAGGCCAGCAGTCGCCCGTAGCGGTCGCGTGGCTCGGCGCCGATCACGAGCCGAACGGCCGCCCCGGGCGCCAGCAGCCGTGCGTTGTAGTGCGAGGCGACCTCGGCGTAGCACTGCACCGGGGTGTTGGGCTTGACCGACTCCGGCGTGTCCATGCCGATGTAGCGCACGGTGTCCTTGCGGCCGCCTGCGTCGACCTTGATCGTGTCGCCGTCGACGACGCGTGTCACCCGCGCGGCGACGGTCGAGTTCGGCGCGTCGTCGGCACCCGACCCGCCCGAGCCACCGCCCGGGCGGTAGGCGACGATCCCCGCGACGACCGCGAGCACCACGAGCCAGGGGACAAGCGAGCGCGGCTGCACGCTGCGCAGCGTAGGGGCCCGGCGCCGGTGCTCGGCGCCGGCGCGCAGTCTTGTTGCAATCGGCCGGTCAGCCGCCGACGGGGGCGCCCTGCTCGGAGCCCTCGTAGACCTTGACGAAGCGCAGGTAGTTGTCGGCGATCTTCTGCGCCGCCGCGTCGCGTTGCAACGACTTGTCGAGGAAGCCCTTGAGCGCGTCCCACCAGATCGAGCGCCCGATCGCGAAGCCGACGAAGCCCTCGACCGGCGCGGCCTGAGTCAGCCAGTGGTCGACCTTGTCGTCGGACGCCCCGCGCCCCAGAAGCACGCAGACGACGTCTTCGCGGCCCTCGCCCTGGCGCGTCTGCTCGGCCAGCATCTGGGCGTCCTCCTGGGCGTCGACGCCCTCGATCTTCCAGATGTCGACTTCGATCCCATAGTCCTGGGCGTCGGCGATCGCGCGGCGCATCAGCTCCGGACGCAGCTCGGCGTCGTAGCGGTCGCTGTCGCCGCCGACCTGTTGCAGCTGGTCGCTGGTCGCCGGCACGAGCAGCTCGAACAGGAACTTGCGGTTGTTGGTGTGCAACCAGTCGGCAAGCGTCTTGAGCTTCTCGAGCTGGTCGAGGTTGGCCAGCGTGTCGCCCTCCGGGTTGTAGCGGACCAACACCTTGGAGAACGCGGGGTCGAACTTCTCGATGTGAGCGCCGAAGTCGTCGCCGTACTCGAAGTCGAAGTCGTCCTGGCCCGACTTCTCGACCGGCATCGCGAGCTTCAGCCCCGCCGCCTTGGCCTCGGCCGGGATCTCGCCGCCGTACTGCTCGTCGACGAGCACGCCGATCTGGTCGCCGGGGACGCCGCCGCTGGCCACGACTTTCGCCATCCCCTCGTAGATCAGGTGCTTGGCGTCGGCGATCGTGGCCGTCTGCTCCGGCGTCGGGTCGCCCTCGATGCCGAACATCTTCTTCTGGAACGACCCGCGATGGTCGAACGCAAGGATGTACAGCTTTCCGTCGTAGCCCAGAGCCATTGCGGGAGATCTCCTGTCGTTGCAGACGTCTGTTCGCAGCATAGCCAGGGTAGGCTGGCCCGGGCATGGAGCACCACTTCCACGGTCCGAACTACACGCTCGGCATCGAAGAGGAGCTCATGATCCTCGACGCCGAGTCGCTGGACCTCGTCAACGCGATCGAATCGCTGCTGGCCGACACGCCGGCCGGCGAGATCAAACCCGAGCTGATGGAGTCGGTGCTCGAGATCTCCACCGACCCGCTGCCCGACACCGCGCAGGCCGGCGAGCAGCTGCGCGCGCTGCGCGCCCAGGTGATCGCCCTCGCCGCGACCCGCGGGTTGACGATCGGCTCGGCCGGGACGCACCCGTTCGCCCGCTGGGAGGACCAGCGGATCGTCGCGCGGCCGCGCTACCGCGACCTGATCTCGGCGCTGCGCTTCGTCGCCCGTCAGGAGCTGATCTTCGGCATGCACGTCCACGTCGGCCTCGACGACCCCGAGAAGGCGATCTACGTCGCCAACGGGATGCGGGTCCACGTGCCGGTGCTCGTCGCGCTGGGCGCCAACTCGCCGTTCTGGCGCGGCGACGTGACCGGACTCGCCTCGACGCGCACGCCGATCTTCCGTGCGTTCCCGCGCGTCGGAATGCCGCCCGCCTTCCGCGACTGGGAGCACTACAACCAGACCGTCGACTTCATGGTCACCTCGGGCGTGATGGCCGACTACACCTACCTCTGGTACGACGTGCGCCCACACCCGAACTTCGGCACGGTCGAGATTCGCTGCTGCGACTCGCAGACGCGGGTCGAGCACACGCTCGGGCTCGTGGCGCTCGTGCAGGCGATGGTCAAGGAGCTGGCCGAGTACTACGAGGCCGGGCGGGCACTCAGCGACTACCCCTGGCAGATGCTCGACGAGAACAAGTGGCTGGCCGCACGCCACGGCCTCGACGCCGAGCTCGTCGACCTGCCCACCAGCGAGCGCGTCACGACCCGCGACCTCGTCAAGCGGCTACGTGAGCGCCTGACACCGCACGCCCAGGAGCTCGGATCGATGGCCGAGCTCGAGGCCGTCGATGACCTGCTGGAGGCCGGCAACGGGGCGATGCGCCAGTCGGTCGTCTACGAGCCCAACCACGATATGCACGAGGTTATGGTCGAGATCGTCGCGGCGACCGCTCCCTGAGCAGCGGTGCTAACGCCCGCCGCACTCGGGCGGGTGCGACAATCGGGAACCCATGGCGCCGGGTCCCGAACTGTTCGTGGTCTGCAAGAGCTGCGGCTCGGAGGTCTCGCCCTACATCACGGAGTGTCCGTACTGCGGCGCGCGGCTGCGCAAGCGCGCTCCGAAGATCGAGCGCGACCGTCCGGTCAAGCCGTCGCGGCGCATGGCGCGCCCGACGCTCGGGCCGCTGCGCCCGGGCGAGATCCCCGGCATCCGCGCCGACCCGACGCGCCGGCCGTACGTGACGCTGACGCTCGTGGTGCTGTCGCTGTTCGGGCTGCTGGCCGCCGTCATCGCCGTGACGGTCGCCGACATCGCGCTGACCGTCCGCCCGCCGGTGGCCAGCGACTGGTGGCGCGTCGCGACGTCGCCGTTCGTCTACCTCAACGGCTGGTACGAGCTCGCGGCCGTGCTGGCGATCGCGATCTTCGGTTGGCGGATCGAGCGCCGCAACGGGCCGCTCGCGGTGCTGGCCCTGTTCGTCCTCTGCGGCATGGGGGCGCTGGCGCTGGCCGTCGAGCTCCAGCCCGACCATGCGGCGATCGGCGGCAACGCCGCGGCACTCGGGCTGCTGGCGTTCTGGGCCGTTCCCGAGCTGGTGCGTGAGCGGCGCGGCATCGAACGCGACAGCGATCTGCTGGGAACGCTCGTGATCGCCGTCGTCGTGCTCGCGATGCCCGCGGCGACGCCGCAGGCAAGCGCGATCGCCGGCGTCGCCGGGCTGGTTGCCGGGGCCCTGCTCGGGCTGTGGCCGGCATCGCGGCTGTCGCGCCTATGATCCGGGCGCTTTGAGCGACCAGACGTACAGCGCCGAGCAGGTCGACGCGGCCGTGCGCGCGCTCGGGGATCACCCGGAGCGCTTCGCGCACGCCCAGGAGGTCGTCGGCCATGCGGCGCCGGGACTTCAGGGCGTGCTCGACGCCGCGCTGGCCGCCGGCGGCTGGTTTGACTCCGAGCACGAGAGCCAGATCGCCGCGATCACCGCGATGGACGACATCCACGACCGCCTCGCTGCGGTCCGTGAGCTGGTGTCGCAGGAGACCCGGCTGGGAATGCTTGTCGGTGTCGCCGTAGGGTTCGAGCTACACCGCGAACTGCACAGAAATCACGATCAGGAGAACCGCTAGTCATGGACATTCGCTGGTTGGGCCACGCCACGTTCACCCTCACCGAGGGCGACACCACCGTGCTCATTGATCCGTGGCTCACGGGCAATCCGGCGGCTCCGGTGACCGCCGACGAGGTCGACGCCGACACGATCCTGCTGACCCACGGCCACTTCGACCACATCCACGATCTGGTGCCGATCGCCCAGCGGACGGGCGCCAACGTGATGGCAATTCGCGAGATCGGCCTGGAGCTCGACGAGGAGCTCGGCGAGAACTACTGCTCGGGGCCGGTGTTCGGCGGGACGGTCGAGTACGACTGGGGCTGGGCGCGCCTCGTCCCGGCGATCCACACGTCGACGACGCCCAAGGGCACGGTCACGCCGGCCGGCGGCCTCGTCATCAACTTCGCCGGCAAGACGATCTACCACCTCGGCGACACGGCGCTGTTCAGCGACCTCGCGCTGCCCGGCAGGCGCGACGACATCGACGTCGCGATCGTCTGCATCGGCGGCTTCTTCACGATGGACCGCTTCGACGCGGTTGTCGCAGCGGGGCTTCTGGGCGCCGACCAGATCATCCCGTGCCACTACAACACGTTCCCGCAGATCGCCACCGACGCCGAGGCGTTCAAGTCCGACGTGCAGGGAACCGGCGCGGCCGAGGTCATCGTCCTCGATCCAGGCGGGACGCACGCGGTATGACGCACGCCATCGTCCTGATCGAAGCCGAGCGCGACGCGATGTCGACGCTCGGCGGGGCGCTGGCCGACATGCCCGGTGTCGCGGAGGCCTACTCGGTGACCGGCGAGTGGGACTTCGTGGCGATTATCCGCGTCCACGAGCACGACCAGCTGGCTGAGATCATCACCGGCGGGATCCTGAACCTCGAGGGCGTCGCGCGGACGCAGACCATGGTCGCCTTCGAGGCGTTCTCGGCCCACGACCTCGAGGCGATGTTCTCGCTCGGCGAAGAGTAGGCCGCCCGGGGGTGCCGGAGGCGGCCTAGTCCTGATCCTGCCAGCCACGCTGGAACCAGATCGAGCGATCCTTCCAGTCGTGGGCCATGAGCAGCGAGCCGGTCGCCGCGGTGGCGGCGATCGCGACGGCGGCGCGGCGGTGTGCACGCGCGGCGGCGAGCCCGACCGCGGCCGCCCCGGTGATCAGGGCGCCCGTCGCTCCGTGGTGGCAGCGCTGACCCGCGATCCACAGGCGCTTGCGGCCCGTGTCGTAGGTCAGGATGGTCGAGAACGTGCTCATCACTATCTAGATCGACCAACGCATTGGGCGTTAGCAGGTTGCGGCGGTCGGATCGAACAATTGTCCAGGGTCGTTTTCATGGGTCTGGGGTCACAAGACGGCCCGGTACGCCATCCTCTTCCCTCGCAATGTCGGCACCGCTCGTCCAGCCCCAGTTCCGCCCGACGCTCGGCGACATCGCCGGCGAACGCTGGCGCGGCCTGCCGCGCGGCCTGCGCTGGGCGGTCGTCGCGGTCGCGGCGCTGATCGTCGTCTACTTCGCCTACGGCACCGTGCGCCCGACGCCGGGCCGCCACGTGATCGTCGTCCGCGGCCCGCACGCCGTCAACTTCCTCTACACCGCGCCGCTGCGCCGCGTCGCGCCGGCGCGCGGCGAGCTCGTCGCGCTGCAGACGCCGCCCAGCGACCGCGAGCCCCAGCGGTTCGCCGTACGTCCCCTGACGCTGCCGCGCTACGGCGGCGACCCCGGCGCCGCGCTGCTGCTGTACTCGGTCAAGCTCGAGCGCTACCTCCAGGCCAAGCACCCGGGCCTGATCGTCCGCGACGAGGGCCGCACGCGGATCAACCTACGGCCGGCCTACCAGGTCACGTGGCAGACGACGATCAAGGGCCGTACCACCTTCGGTCGCGACGTCATGATCGTCGACGACATCAACGCCACCCGCATCGGCGCGATCCTCGAGATGCAGAGCGCCATCTCGCCGCACGTCCCCAGCGCCGACTCGATCGGCGGGGTCAACCCGTTGAAGTTGTCGCTGCGGTCGTTCCGGTTGGGCGCGCAGCGACCGTAGGGCCTCTCGGGCACGTCACAACAAGCCGGGCGCTTCGCGCACCCGCTTCGCCTCGGTGACGCTGTTCGTGCCCTACGGCCCGACAGGCGGAACGGGCGTCGTCGGCGTCGTGGGCGCCGGCGGGGTGGGCGGCGGTGGGGTGGTGTCCACCGGCGGCGTGGTGACCGGCGTGGTGTCAACCGGAGGCGTGACCGGCGTCGTGTCGACCGGCGTCGTGGGCGTCGTGTCGACCGGCTCCGGCGCGGGCGTCGTGTCGGTCGGCGGCGCCGGGGTCGTTGCGACCGGGGAGGTCGACGGCGTCGTCACGGTCGTCGTCGTCGAGCCGCTGCCGTCCGACGACCCGCTGGGGAGGTCGGTCGCGTCGGACTCGGTCTGCGGCGGGGCCGGGGTGGTGTCGACCGGCGGCGTGACGGGGACCGGAGCCGGCGTGGTGACGATCGGCGTCGTGACGACCGGGTTGTCGACCTGGACCTCGTGGCCGGTCTTGGGGGCCGCGCGGTGGTGGCGGCGCAGGTGGTGGATGACGACCGGATGCAGGATGCTCGGCTGGGGGTGGCTCGAGACGACCACCGGCGCAGTGACAAGCGGCTTGGCCGGGGCCAGCGCGACGGCCGACGCGCCGTGGTGCAGATTGTGGCGAGTGTTGTGGACCTCGACGGCGCCGGCGCCCACGATCGCCACGGCGGCGATCCCGGCGGCGGCCTTCGTTGCCACGGCGCCGAGGCTGGCCGACAGCGCGCCGCCGGCCGCGACGGAGCCGCCGGTCGTGGCCGCGGCCGCGCCGGCGCTCGCGCCGCCCGCGGTCGCGGCGTTGCCCGCGCCACCGACGTGGGCGAGCAGCAGCTTCTTGAACAGCATCAGCGGAGCGACCGGGAAGACGGCGGCCAGCGCCTTGTTGTTGGTCCGCAGGTGCTGGTGGAAGGAGGTGCAGCGATCGCAGGTCTTGAGGTGGCGGCGAACCGGCGAGCTGATGCGCTTGAGCCCCTCGGCGACCTCGCCGAGTTCGAGCCGGACCTCGTCGCAGGTCAGGGCCCGCGCCTCAGCCGCCTCGGCCAGCGACACCCGGGCCCGCACGAGCAGCGATTTGATCGCCGGGACCGTGGTCTCCATCGCCTCGGCGATCTGCTCGTAGCTCAGAGCGTCGATCTCGCGCAGCAGCAGCGCTGTGCGCTGGGTCTCGGCCAGGTCCTGCAC
Organism: uncultured Actinomycetes bacterium; assembly: GCA_963766605.1. Taxonomy (GTDB): domain Bacteria; phylum Actinomycetota; class Thermoleophilia; order Solirubrobacterales; family Solirubrobacteraceae; genus AC-49. Next base: position 139,035 of record CAVYAT010000001.1, on the reverse strand, counting down.
GTCGGAGACCAGCAGTCGCAGGTCCTCACGGCGCTGGACCTTGTCGGCGGTCGTGATCCCGCCCTCGGCGAGGTGCACGTCCATCGAGTCGACGCCGACCGCGCGCTGGCGGCGCAGGTGGTTGAGGCTGCGGTTGCGGGCGATGCGGTACAGCCACGGCCGCAGGTTGATCGGCCGGTCGTCGGCCAGCATCGCGTTGAACGCCGCGGCGAAGACCTCCTGCAGGACGTCTTCGGCGTCCTCCTTGGAGCCCAGCATGTGGCGACAGAACGACTGCAGCCGCGACTGATAGCGGGCGACCAGGGCCTCGTAGGCGGCCTGGTTCCCGCGCCGCGTCATCTCGACCAGGCGGTCGTCTGATTGCAGCCGCAAAAACGGCGTCGGGCCGCGAAGGACCACCGGGGTTTTGAGTGCTGAGACTTCCACGCGCGTGTGGAGAAACGTCGGATCCGACTCCTACAACCATTGGTATACCCAGAAGTTGCGGTCGTCTGAGCCGGTTATCGGCCTCTGCGCCACACTGTAGAGCGGCCCGCCCGGGTGGCGAAACTGGTCAGACGCCGGCGGCTTAAACCCGCCCGCCCTTCGGGGCATGGGGGTTCGAATCCCTCCCCGGGCATGGAAACTGCGCGTTATGTCAACTGCGAGCTACGCGACAGCCGCCGCACGCCCGGCAATCGAGCTGAGCGCCGACAGCAACGCGTCGGCCAACTGCTCGTCACCGGAGATCACCAGCTCGTCGCTTGACGCGGCCGGCCCGAGGGCGTCTACCCACGCGCGCTCGTTGCCCGCGATCCGGGCATCGGCGTCGGGGGCGGAGCGCTCCTCGATCGTCATCTCGCCGTCCTCCGGCGAGATCACGTAGCGCTTGAGGTCGCCGTTGGGACGGCGGACCGTCAGCTCGACGACGCCGTTGACATCGTCCGACGGCGCGAAGCCGGGGATGCAGCGCAACACCGCGCCGATGTCGATGGCCTCGCCCGGCTCGGGCGGACCCCAGGACCAGCGGTAGCCCCAGCGCGCGAGGGCGCCGATCACGGGCAGCAGGTCCCGAGCACGCTCGGTGAGCTCGTAGTCCACCCGCGGCGGTACCTCGCGGTAGCGCTGACGGGTCAGCAATTCGTCGGCCACCATGCGGTTGAGCCGCGAGCGGAGCTGCTCGGTCGAGATCCCGGGCAGAACCCGCTGGAGCTCGACAAATCGCCGGGGGCCCGATGCAAGGTCCCGCACGATCAGCAACGTCCACTTGTCGCCGACGAGGTCGAGGGCGCGCGCATCTGGCGCCCATTGGTTGTATGGGTGACGCTTGGGTGGCGGTGCGATGGGCATTGGCCACCTCCTTTTCCTGGATTGGGGCGGACCGGGAAAAGCCTCTGCCTTAGAACGCCTTCTTACCTGCTTCGTATGACCTTACACCCAGGTTCGGTGTGAGTCGCCGGGTTTCTGGACAACTGTTGGGCTTGACGTCCGCAAACCTGCATTTCTTCCCGCAGGAGCAACGACACGTCACAATCTGGAGGAAATGTTGCGATCCCCCCTGCGTCGCCTCTACTCCCGCTACGGACCGCGCTACCCACGGATCGCCACGGTGGCGCAGTTCCAGCTCTCGCACGTGGTCGCGCTCGGCGGGATCCTGCTGCTGACGTTGTACGTGCAGATGCCGACGCACGTCGTCGTCATGGCGATCATCGTCTCGCAGGTCATCCAGCTGGCCGAGAACGCGTGGTCGACGCGTGTCGCCTTCCGGCTGCTGGCGCCGGCCGACGCATGGCTCAACGGCGATCGGTCGCCCGATTCGGCGCTCGCCGCGTGGCGCGCGCTGGCCGGCCTGCCGGTCGACTTCGTCCGCGCGCGCGGCGTGCTCGCGATGATCCTCAACGTCGTCCCGATCTCGATCTACCTCACGATCGAGCTCGACCGTGGCATCTCGTCGCTGCCGATCCTGCTTGCCAGCGCGACGATCGTGCTGCTCTACGGCGTGTTCGTGCGCTTCTTCGCGCTGGAGACGATCGTCCGGCCGGTGCTCGAGGACGTCTCGCCGGACCTGCCCGACGGCATCAAGCTCGGGGCGGTCACGGCTCCGATGCGCTACCGCATGTTGATCGCGCTGCCGGCGATCAACATCATCACCGGCGTCGTCGTCGGCGGGCTGTCGCAGCCGCATGCGGGCGTCGACTCGCTCGGCGGCGGCGTGCTGATCGCGATCGCGGTCGCGTTCACGATCTCGCTCGAGATGTCGGTGCTGCTGTCGCGCTCGATCCTCGAGCCGATCACGGAGCTGCGCAAGGGCCTGGCGCTCGTCGCCGAGGGCGACCTCAGCGTGCGGATCCCGGTGCTCGGCTCCGACGAGACCGGCTCGCTGGCCGGCTCGTTCAATGAGATGGTCGCCGGGCTGGCCGAGCGCGAGCGCCTGCGCGAGGCGTTCGGCGCGTTCGTCGACCCGATGCTCGCCGAGCGCGTGATCGAGGAGGGGACCGAGATCGAGGGTGAGGAGGTCGAGGTCACGGTCCTGTTCCTTGACATCCGCGGCTTCACGACGTTCGCCGAGCAGGCCTCCGCGCCCGAGGTCATGGCCGAGCTCAACGCCTTCTACGAGCTCGTCGTGCCTGTGCTCGCGCAGCACGGCGCGCACGCCAACAAGTTCGTCGGCGACGGCCTGCTGGCCGTGTTCGGCGCCCCGGACGCGCTGCCCGACCACGCCGACCGTGGCGTCGCGGCGGCGCTCGAGGTCGCCAAGGCGGTGCGTCGCCAGTACCGAGGGCGGCTGCAGATCGGGATCGGCGTCAACTCGGGCGCGGTCGTGGCCGGCACGATCGGCGGCGGCGGGCATGTCGAGTTCACGGTCATCGGCGACGTCGTCAACACCGCGTCGCGCGTCGAGGAGATGACCCGCGTCACCGGTGACGTGGTCCTGATCACGCAGGCGACGCTCGACCTGCTGGCACTCGACCACGGCGGCTTCATCTCGCGCACTGCAGGTCAGCTCAAGGGCAAGACGGAGCGCGTGGCGCTGTGGGCGCCGCGCGCGGCGCTCCCATCCAAGCCGGATCTGCGGGCCGTCGGCGACGAATTGGCCTGAGAACCATCACCCGGCGTCCCTGCCATACGGGTGATGGACGCGCCGGATCATGGCGCGATGGCGGGCCCGCGCCCAGTGACGCAAGCCCCCGTGCAGGGGTAGGGTGGCGGGCATGGGAACGGATACCGAAGCGACCACCCGCGTCCACGGCGGGCTGCTCGTCGCGCGCCGTCTGAAGGCCCACGGCGTGAGCAAGCTGTTCACGCTGTCGGGCGGGCACATCTTCTCGATCTACGACGGCTGCCGGACCGAGGGCATCGACATCGTCGACGTCCGCCACGAGCAGGCGGCGGCGTTCGCCGCCGAGGGCTGGGCCAAGGTCACGCGTGAGCCGGGCGTGGCGGCGGTCACCGCCGGCCCCGGCGTCACCAACGCGATGAGTGCGCTCGCGTCCGCCCAGCAGAGCCAGACGCCGATGGTCGTGCTCGGCGGCCGCGCGCCGGCGCTGCGCTGGGGCCAGGGCTCGCTGCAGGAGATCGATCACGTCCCATTCGTGCGCCCGCTGACCCAGCTCGCCCAGACCGCCGAATCGCCCGACGAGATCCCGGGGCTGATCGACGAGTGCCTGCGCGTCGCGATGGGTCCGCCGTCGGGCCCGACGTTCGCCGACTTCCCGATGGACCACGTGTTCAGCGAGGGCGCCGACGACGGCGCCCCGGCCAGGGTGCACGACCCGCTGGCCGAGCCGGTGGCCGACGGCGTCGAGCTGGCCCGCAAACTGCTCGACGGGGCCGAGCGCCCGGTGATCATGGCCGGCTCGAACCTCTACTGGGGACACGGCGAGCACGCGCTGCTGGAGCTCGCCCGACGCCGCGGGATCCCGGTCTTCCTCAACGGCCTGGGCCGCGGCTGCGTGCCGGCCGACCACGAGCTGTTCTTCTCGCGCGCCCGGCGCCAGGGGCTCGGCGAGGCCGACGTCGCGCTCGTCGTCGGCGTGCCGATGGACTTTCGCCTCGGGTTCGGCGCCGTGTTCGGCGAGCAGACGCAGATCGTCCTGCTCGATCGCTCCGAGCCCCAGCGCGAGCCGCCGCGCGAGGTTGGGGTCGAGCTCTACGGCGGCATCGCGGCGACGCTGGAGGCGCTGACCGGCGACGGCCGCGACACGAGCGCCTGGGTCGGCTCGCTGCGCGCCGCCGAGGACGAGCGCCGCGCCACCGAGCGCGCCGAGCTCGACGACCCGCGCGCGCCGCTGCACCCGATGCGCGTGTACAAGGAGCTCGGCGAGGTGCTCGACCGCGACGCGATCATCATCTGCGACGGCGGCGACTTCGTCTCCTACGCCGGGCGCCAGATCGACTCCTACCATCCGGGCTGCTGGCTGGATCCGGGCCCGTACGGATGCCTCGGCACCGGCCCGGGCTACGCGCTGGCGGCCAAGCTCGCCCACCCGGAGCGCCAGGTCGTGATGCTGCTCGGCGACGGGGCGTTCGGCTTCAGCGGTATCGAATTCGACACCCTGGCCCGCCACGGCGTCAACGCCGTCGGGGTGATGGGCAACAACGGCATCTGGGGGCTCGAGAAGCACCCGATGGAGTTCCTCTACGGCTACTCGGTCGCCGCCGAGCTGCGGCCCGAGACCCGCTACGACCAGGTCGTCGAGGCGCTCGGCGGTCACGGCGAGCTCGTGCGCACGCCGGACCAGGTCAAGCCGGCGCTTGCGCGCGCGTTCGAGTCCGGCAAGCCGGCGCTCGTCAACGTCCTCACGGACCCGGCGATCGCGTACCCGCGCTCGACCAACCTCGGTTGACGCAGGCGTCACCAATCGCTTAAAGCCGGAAGCCGCGCCGAAGCGCGGCTTCCGATGCTGGCCCAATCAGGACGGGCAGGGGTACGTGCCATGAAAGGGCCGGGTTCGACGGCCCAGGCGGCGGGAGGCGCCGCCGAAGCGACTTCGCCCGGACCTATGTACCAAGCTGGATGGCGTGTCGTATCGGCACGTCACCCAGACCCGGCAAGCGGAGATTATCGTTTCCCGGGCCCCGGGCCAACAATCATATATGCGTCTAAAACCGGCCCAGAACTGCGCAAAGTGCGACGCCGCGCAGAATGTCGTGATCGGAAACCTCGACCTCGCGCAGTCCCAGCACCCGGATGCACTCGCGCAGGATGATCACGCCGGCGACGATCGTCGGTGCCCGATCAGGCACCAGGCCCGGAACCCGCCGACGCTGCGCGTCGGTCATCGCGGCCAGGAACGCCGTCTGCTCCTCCAGCGACGCGGCGAGCAGCCGGTAGCCCTCGACCCGGTCGGGGTCATACGGATCGAGCTCGAGCGCGATCGCCGCCGCGGACGTCGCGGTTCCGGCGACGGCGATCGCCTTGCCGACCTGTTCGCGCAGATCCTCCGGCAGCTCGCGATGCAGGATCCTGCGGACGTCGTCGCCGAGGTCCTCGAGCTGCGCGAACGACGGCGGGTCGGTGTTGATGAAGCGCTCGGACTGGCGCACGACGCCGAGCTGCATCGAGACGTGGAAGGACACGTCGTCGGCCGACGAGCCGATCACGACCTCGGTCGAGCCGCCGCCGATGTCGATCACGGCGACCGGCTCCACCGGGGCCGGTCGCCCGCTCAGAGCTCCCCGGAACGTGAAGTTGGCCTCCTCGTCGCCGGTCAGGACGCGCGCGTCGATCCCGAACTCCTCGCGCACGCGCGCGACGAAGTCGGAGCCGTTGGACGCGTCCCGCGTCGCGCTGGTCAGCACGCCGACGACCTTCTGCGCTTCGTACTCGTCGATCGCGGCGCGGTAGCGGGCCAACGTGTCGGTGACGCGGCCGATCGCCTCGTCGGCCAGTGCGCCGGTGCGGTCGACCCCTTGGCCGAGGCGGGTGACGGTCGAACGGCGGTCGAGGACCTCGAGGTGCTCCCCGGCGATGTCGGCGATGAGCAGGCGGGTGGAGTTGCTGCCGATGTCGACGACCGCGACGCGCATTCGCGCGCACTGTACTTCGCGCGCTCGTAACGAACCGGGCCCTCGGCGTACATTAATGGCGTGCTCTTCACCCGCCACACCCCCACGATGGTCGACCCCGCCACTGCGTTGCCGGGTCGAGACACCCCGCTGCCCGTGCACAACTCTCACTTCGTGCTCGGGACGCCGATCAAGCCCCCGTTCCCCGACGGCCTCCAGCAGGCCGTGTTCGGCATGGGCTGCTTCTGGGGCGCCGAGAAGCTGTTCTGGAACGCCGAGGGCGTCTACACGACCGCCGTCGGATACGCCGGCGGCTTCACGCCCAACCCGACGTACGAGGAGACGTGCTCCGGGCGCACCGGCCACACCGAGGCCGTGCTCGTCGTCTTCGACCCGCAGAAGACGTCCTACGAGGCGATGCTGAAGCTGTTCTGGGAGGGCCACGACCCGACGCAGGAGATGCGCCAGGGCAACGACGTCGGTACCCAGTACCGCTCGGCGCTGTACTACTCAGACGACGCGCAGAAGGCGGTCGCCGAGGAGTCGCGCGCGATGTACGGGGCCCAGCTCGCGGCCCAGGGCTACGGGCAGATCACGACCGAGTTCGCGCCCGCCGGCGAGTTCTACTACGCCGAGGACTACCACCAGCAGTACCTGGCCAAGAACCCGGCCGGCTACTGCGGCCTGGGCGGGACCGGCGTCAGCTGCCCGATCGGGCTGAAGGCGTAGCGAGCGCCGGTATCCACTCGGCGGCGCGCATGGCAACCATCCCCGACGGCAGGTCGTCATCGGGCGGAAGGTCGCGCGCGCCCGCGCCGTCGTGCCCCTCCAGGCCGAGCAGCCGCCTCGTCGCAACGTGCTAACGGAAGCAAACGAGATCGCAACAAGTCAGTCTCGGGAGGAGTAGTGTCGCGGGACTCGCAGGGCGTCCCTAGGAGGCGCTAGATGCACGGTGGCGTTGTCGGGCCGCGGTCCGCTGGACCCGCGTTCATCGCGGCGGTGCTGTCGTGCACGGTGTTGGTGGTCATGTTCTTCGTGCCGGCTGTGGCCGGTGCGCCAGTCGCCCGGGTCGCTGCGTCGGGTGTCGTTTCTGGCACGCTGGCTGGGCCGCTGCCGAAGACCGGCAGCGGTGAGGCGCTGGTCAGCGTCGTCAGCCTGTCGGACTTTCGCGTGGTCGCGGCGCGGACGTTGGGGCGTACCGGGACATTCTCGCTGTCCGTGCCTGCCGGGACCTACGCGTTGGTCGCGACCGTCGTTTCGTTCCACGGCGCGATCGTCTCGCGTGCGGTGGCAGTGTCGGTGCGATCGGGCCAGAGGCGGACGAAGTTGCGCCTGTCCGTCAAGAAGCCCAAGAAGAAGAAGACGAGGAAGAAGCGTCCGGGCGCCCGCGCCGCCTACGTTCAGCAGAGCGGCAAGGCCACGACCGGAGTCGCGTACACGGTCGAGAACTTCACGGGCGCGACTGGCGACCTCAGCGTGCTCAACCGTGGCCTCACGGACATGCTCGCCGCCGACCTCGCCGGCAGCGGGAAGGCGGGGTGTCCCAGTGCCGAAGTGGCCAACTCCTCGGACCGCAAGCTGCTGCAGGCCGAGCTCGACCTGTCGAACTCACCGGCCGTCGACCCGTCGACCAAGCTCAAGCGCGACTTCATCGTCCCGGACATCACCGTCCGCGGAACGCTCCAGGCGGCCGCTGACCAAAAGAGCGTCGGCTACGTGATCACACTTGAGGACTCGCGCACCGGCGAGGTGTTCGACACGCTCAACGGCTCGCTGTCCGCAGCCTCGTTCTCCGGCGGGGAATCGTCGCTGGCCAAGACGCTTGGCGGCCACCTGTGCCACGGTCCGCCTCCGGGCCCGGAGCCGGGTCCCCAGCCAACCCCGACGCGCCCCGCGCCGACGACCCCGACCAACGCGACGAAGCCCCCGGTTCCCACGTCCTTCACCGTCGACATGAACGTCACCGCGGGGTATGCCCAAGTCGGAGACCTCAGCGTCAGCGGCACCGTCCAGGGCACCATCAACGTGCCGTGGACGCTCGTCGGGTTCTGGAGCGCGACGGGCCAGGTCGCATTCAGCAACATCTCCCTCACGTCAAACGTCATCGGTTGCTCGTTTGGCAACCCAGCGAGCATCACGCCGGACTGGCCCGTTCACATCCAGGCCGACGAGGACGACCACGGCGTCGTTACGGGATACACAGTGCTGGCGTGGGTTCCGAACGTGGAGCTGACCGGGGACGAGAGTTGCGGCGGCGATCCGCCGCTCACCGAACGACTTCTTGGTCTGGACGCCAGTACGCCCGCCTTGTTCCATCTCCCGGTGAGCGGCAGCGGTTCCGTGGACATCACCAGCGGCGACCCGTCATTTTTCACGATAGCCGGCACCGTGACCGTCACCCCGCACTACTGACGACCGGCGCGCCGCCGCGCTCGACGAACGTCGTAGGTCGAGCGCTCCGGCGGCTACCGTCTGCGCATCCGGGTCCTGGCCGTCATCGCCTGCCTCGCCCTCCCGTTGCTCAGCGCCGGGACCGCGGCCGCACATCACGGTGGCGGCGAGCGCAGCCACGGCGCGCATCACATCATCCGCCACTCGCATCACGTGTAGTTGACCCGCGGCGCGGGTAACGCCGAGCCCAAGCCGGAAGTGGACCCCCGGCGATCGGCATCGCCGACCCTTCTCCTCCTGGGCGATGCTTGGTACCGCGAATGCTGGGCGCCGGCCACACGGGCGCCCAGCCGTCGCAGGCCGCTACTGTGCCGCTCGCCGGCGCCCGTCGCGAGCGTCTACTCGCCTGGACGAAGCGTCAGGCGTCGGCACTTCGTCCGCGGCCGCGGTCAGGCCGTGCCAAGGTCGAGCGCTGTAGGGCTGGCGGTCGGACGCCGCGGGCGGGCGTGCCGGAGTCCTCGGCCGGCGGCAGCAGGCGGTGTAATCGCCGGGCAGACCGTGGGGTTGCGCCGCAGTTGGCGCGAGCGGGCGCGGCGGCTGCCGACCGTTCCCTCCCTGCCGGCCGGCAGCCCGCGCGATGCGCTGCCGCGCGGAGGAGTGCCCGGCAGCGCGAGTCGGCCGGGTACGCGGCCGCTTTCGCCCTGACAGACGCCGAGGGCGGCGGAAAGTTCCCGAACCTCAAACGGGCGCCGCCCCGGAGTGCGGGTTCCGGGGCGGCTGGGCATGCGCTATATGTGGCTCCCAGCGGTGCTGCTCGGCTATGGACGCGGGCGGGGGACCGGGAGCCTTCGTTGTCTCGTCGCCGTTGTACCCGGCGATCGGGCGCCCATGCCGCCGGTGTCAGCGCTCGGGCTGACAAGGCAAGTGCGCCCGTCGACCGCGAAGGCGGCACACGGAGTGCTACCCGCCGGGGAACTCGGCCGGCTCCTGCCCCTGAGGGCGTTGTTCATCCCGGAAACGCGAGACCAGTCCAGATCATGATCACCGGCCGTAGGTCGGCTGGCTGACCGCGACGCTTCAGCGCTCGGCCCGCACTGACGATCAGAGTCACGGCCCTCCGGCTGGGCGGACATGCCCATCTGGGGTGCCGGAGGGCCGCCAATTCAGGCAGCCGCTCCATCGTGCGGCTCTGCACAGCTACGGGCCACTATCCCGCGCAATCGATTTTCCGGATCTCGGATGGAGGCGCTGGGTCCTACCCTCGGTGTCCTCGGTGCGGGCGTGGCGGCATTGCCCCAGCCACCACGCCCGCGTCGACGGACCTCCAAAGGTGTGCGTGCTCCGCCCTGTCGCCGGGGACCAATCCGGCGACAGGACGGGCACTAGCCCGACCCTCTCCTCCAAGAGGCTGCGGACGTTACAGATGCCACTAGGTCGATGCGCCGGACGCCGGGCGACGGCGCTTCCGGCTGCCGAGCGGCGGAGGGACCGCCCGGCAGCCCTACGCCCGGTGGGTCCGGTGCCGGGGACGTCGTCGGATCGGCCGGCGTCGGCGACGGCCGTCCGGGCATGCGCGCGACGACGGCTGCTTCGCAGCCCGGCACAAGCCCAGGACGAGCAGCATGCCCGCCAGCCAGACCACCGCAATACCGGCGATCACGAAGATCACGGGCGCGTGATATCGCTCAGCGCACGCCTGAAAGGTGGGGTGTCGGACAACATGGAGCTTTCTCCGCAAAGTGCGGAGTTTCTTGGTGGCCGCGCACAAGCTCCGGCTTCACAACCGTGCGCCGTTGTTCTGCTCCGCCGCGTGGGGCGCAACCCGTCAGCCGCGCGTGGCCGGCTGAGCAACGGACGACGCGCCCGGCGCCTGGCCGTCGCACATCTGTCGGGCCGTCTCCAGCTGGATCGACCTGCGTCCGACTTCGATCGTAGGAGTCGCCGGCAAGCCTCACAGGCGCCCGCGCTGGCTCTGAGGGCGCCTCGTCCCTTCTCGCACAATGGGACGGGGCGCCCGCTTCGCTCCGGCGCTCGCCGTAGTAGGGCCCATCCTTGCGCCGGGGCGGCTGCCGACGACGGCGCGCTAAGGCTCCAGTACGACTTTGACGTTGGTGTTCCCGGGCGCCGTCAGCGCCCGGAACATCGCCTCGGCGTCGTGCAGCGGGGCGGTCTGGGTGATCACCTCGTCGGCCGGGATCGTGCCGGACGCCAGCAGCTCGATCGCCCGCGAGAACTCGTCGCGGCGGTAGGTGATGACGCCCCGCAGCTCGACCTCCTTGAGGACGATCGGCGCCGCGGCGAGGTCCAGCGGCTCAAGCGCGAGCCCGACCAGCATCACCTGGCCCATCGGCGCCACGAGGTCGACGGCCAGCCGCGCGGCGGCCGGCGTGCCCGCGCACTCAAAGGCGCAGGACGGCACGCCGCCCAGCGCTGCGGCCACACCGTCGGGCGCCTGGTCCAGCGCCACGACCGGCAGCCCGAGCCGCGCGGCGATCTCGCCGCGGGCTGCATTGCGCGAGACGACGACGAACCGCTCGTAGCCCTCGGCGCGCAGGACCAGCGCCGTCAACAGTCCGACGGGCCCGGCGCCGATCACGACGATCGGATGGTCGTGCGGCTCCGCCGCCCTGGCCACTGCGCGCACCGCCACGGCCAGCGGCTCGACGAGCGTGCCGGCCCGATCATCGACGCTGTCGGGAAGCGCGAACAGCATCGCCTCGTCGACGATCAGCGACTCGGCGTAGCCGCCGGGGCGCCCGGTACCCAGCCCGACCCCGTTGGCCACCGCATCAGGGCAGACCTGCTCGTTGCCCGATCGGCACAGCTCGCAGTCGCCGCACTGCGCGAACGGCAGCACGCACACGCGATCGCCGATCGCCCAGCCCGACACCCCCGGACCCAGCGCGGCGATCCGTCCGCTCAGCTCGTGGCCCGGGACGGTCCCGGCCGGAAACAGCTCCGGCACGTCGCGGAAATGCAGGTCCGAGCCGCAGATCCCGCAGAAGGCGACCTCGACCAGCGCCTGGCCGGCCGCCGGCGCGGCGCTCGCCCGCTGGACTGTGACCAACGCGCGGTCCTGTGCGACTTCGATCGATCGGACGGCTGCGCTCATCGCTCCCCACGCGCCTCGCGCATCGCGCGCGGCCAGATGCCCTGTTTGCCGGGGGAGAGGATCCCGTTGGGGTCGAGCGCGTCCTTGATCGTCTCGCAGAAGCGCCGGTAGGCGTGGTCGCCGAACGAGTACTGGTCGGCCGCGAGGTCCATGAAGTCGAGGTGGGCGCGGTATTCGCCGTAGCCGAGCTTCGCGCAGTCGGCGACCAGGCGCCGGGCGACGGTATATGCGCTGCGTGTCTGCTCCTCGTTCTTGGTGTCGAAGATGACCATGGTGATGTGGGCGAAGCTGCGTGCGCTGACCGGCAGCATCGCGGCGATGTAGTCCAGGCCGGCCTCCTCGATCATCCCGCGCAGCAGGTCGCGCAGCGCGATCGACTCACTTCCAACCATCGGCGCGATCGGCGAGAAGCCGATGTGCCCACCCTCCTCGCCGCCGTACCAAGCGGTCATCGCGTTCCAGTCGAGGTTGGGGACGCCACCCTGGATACGCTCGGCGGGGTGCTCGAGCGATGGGATGTCCTTCGGGTCGACCTTCGTGCCCCAGACCTCGGCGCCCTCGATGCTCGCGAACGCCGCCTTGATCTTCGCGAACTTGTGGTCGACGACCGCCTCGTCGTCGTAGAGCGCGAAGCGCATCATCCAGCGGCCGACCTCGAGCTCGCGCGCCATCTTGTCGACGATGTGGTCGGGGATCGGCCCGGGCTCGGTCCACCACTGGTCACGGGTCGAGAAGACCGCCCCGAGCAGGATCGTGTTCATGATCTGCGGCACCATCCGGATCGTCCCGTCGAGCATCAGCGTGCGCAGGGTGTCGATGACCGCCGCCAGGTCCTCGTCGCGCCACACGCGCAGCCACAGCGGCATGTAGATCTCGGGGTAGGGCATCAGCCACACGCCCATCTTGGTCACGATGCCGAAGTTCGACTGCATGAACAGCTGGTCGGGCGTCGGGCCGAGACCGCGCTTGTAGACGTTCCACGAGCGGTTGCCCGGCATCGCGCCCATGCCCGTGCGCATCAGCTCGCCGCTGGGCAGCACGACCTCCATGCCGCACTGCGCGCCCATGTCGACGCCGTTGGGCATGTAGGTGATGCCGTGGTCGAGCGTGTTGCCGACGACGCTCCCCCAGCCGACATCGGCAATCGACACCATCAGCTTGTGGTCCTCGGCCCTGATCGCCTCATAGAGGTCGAACCAGCGCACGCCCGGCTCGACGACCGCATAGGCGCACTCCTCGTTGATCTCGAGGACCTTGTTCATATCCCGCAGGCTCACGATCACCGAGCCCGAGACCCGCGGGGCCGGCCCGCCGTAGCCGTTGTTGCGCCCCTGTCCGATCGTCCACAGCGGAACGCCGTAACGGTTGGCGATCCTCACGATCTCCTGGACCTGCTCGACCGTGGTCGGCGTCACGATCGCCGAGGCGAGGTACTCGTCCCACGTCGCGAACGCGAACGGGTCGCGGTACGCGCGCAGGTCTTCGTCTCCCGTGAGGACGGATGCGGACCCGAGCGCCGCGGTGAGATCGCCGATCGCGCGGTCGAGTTGTTCCTCGCTGACGCCGGGTGGGAGGGGGCGAGCTGAGATTTCGCTGGACATGGCGCCATGCTAACCCCTCGACCGCCATGCGAGACTGGCGTCGTGAGCAGCCAAATGCAGGAACTGACCAAGGCCGTCGTTGCGACTGACTTCGGGGGGCCGGAGGTCCTCGAGTTGGTCGATGTGCCGCTCGGCGAGCCGGGCTCGGGCGAGATCGCTGTCGACGTGCGGGCGATCGGCGTCAACCCGGTCGACTGGAAGCGCTACGCCGGCTTCTACGGACCGCCCGATCGGTCGCAGCTGCCGATGCGGATTGGGTTCGAGGCCTCGGGCGTGGTCTCGGCGGTCGGCCCCGACGCGGTCGGCCCGGCCGGTCCGATCGCGGTCGGCGACGACGTGATCCTGTTCCGCGCGCCCGGCGCCTACGCGCAGCGGCTCGTGGTTGCGGCGGCGGCCGCGGTCCCCAAGCCGGCGAATGTGTCGTTCGAGCTCGGCGCCGGGCTGATGTTGGCCGGCGCAACGGCGATCCACTGCCTGGCGGCGACGTCGGCCGCGGCCGGCGACACGGTGCTCGTCCACGGCGCGAGCGGCGGCGTCGGGCTGTTGCTCGTCGAGATCGCAGTCGGGCGCGGGATGCGGGTGATCGGGACGGCGTCGGAGCGCAACCACGCGGCGCTGCTCAAGCTCGGCGTCGTGCCGACGACGTACGGCGACGGCCTTATCGAGCGCGTGCGCGAGCTGGCACCCGATGGCGTCGACGTCGCGGTCGACTGCGTCGGTACCGACGAGGCGATGGAGGTGTCCCTGGAGCTTGTCGCCGACCGCGAGCGAATCGCGACGATCGTCGCCTTCGCGCGCGGGGTCGACGAGGGGATCAAGGTGCTCGGCGGCGGCCCCGGTGCGGACCCCGGGACCGACATCCGCAACGCGGCACGCCTCGAGCTGGCGGCGCTCGCCGGCGAGGGCAAGCTGGCCGTGCCGGTCAAGACGATGGCGCTGTCGGATGTCGCCGAGGCCCACCGCCGGGGTGCCGAGGGGCACACCCACGGCAAGGTTGTGCTGATCCCCTAACGCCCGAGCGTGCGCGCGAAGGCCTGGGCCTTCGGCGGTACCTCGGCCAGCGCCTGGCGCGTGCGCGCGAGGTCCTCGCGCAGCTGCGGGTCGCCGACATCGACGGGCAGCATCGAGTCCTGAAGCGTCGACAGCGCGTTGTCGGCGTCGCCGGCCGCGGTCACGGCACGCTCGACGAGCTCGGCGGTCGAGCGGCCGGGGCTGGCCTGCGGCGGCGCGGGGAAGTTGCGCACGCGCAGGCCGCTGCGGGCGGCGAAGCTGGTGTGGGCGCGCTGGGCGCGGCCGTAGGCGATCTGGACGGGGCGGAACAGGTCCTCCTCGAGCTTGTCGGCGGTCGTCTCGTCGAGCCCTTCGTATGCGGTTCCGAGGGCGCCGAGGGCGCGCCCGATCTGGGCGATCGCCTCCGCGACAATGTCGAGAAGGTCCTTGCGGGCCTGGGTGGTCTGCGTTGACATCGTCGCGGGAATGTAGGGACCGCGGCGGCGCTTTGCGCTAGATGCCCTCTCGCCGAGCCCACCGCTGCGCCCAGTCGCCGAGCGGTTCGAGGGCCTCCAGCAGCTCGCGCCCGTGGGCGGTCAGAGCGTAGCCGCCGCCGGCGCGGTCGACGATTCCGGCCTCGCGCAGCTCGCGCAGGCGGTCGTTGACGACGCTTGAGGAGGCGTCGCCGCACGCGGTCTGCAGCTCACGGAAGGTCAGCGTCGTGCCGTCGTCGCGCAGCTCCCAGAGGATGCGCAGCGCCCAGCGGCGGCCGAGCAGGTCCAGCAGCGCGTTGGCCGCGCGGCCGGTGCGCGAGCCGCGCACGGCGCGGCCGGGAAGTGGGGTGGGGTTGCGTGCTTTGGAAATCGAAGCTACTCTTTGAGGACGTGCTATGAAATCCGAAGCAGGAGGATAGTCGATGGCCCGCATAGAACCGTTGAGCCCGCCGTATGAGCCCGCGATCGATGCGCAGCTGCGCAAGTGGATGCCGCCGGGCCGTGACGACATCGAGCCGCTGGCGCTGTTCCGGGTGCTCGCCGTCCACGAGGACCTGATGTCGCGGATGTTTGCGCTCGGTGCAGGGATCCTGGGGCACGGTCTCATCACCGCGCGCGAGCGCGAGATCGTCATTCACCGCACGTGCGCGCTGGCCGGCGCCGAATACGAATGGGGTGTGCACGCGACGGCGTTCGCGGCAGGGGTCGGCCTGACCGACGCGCAGCTCGCGGCGACGGTCCACGGCGGCCCCGAGGACCCGGTGTGGTCGCCACAGGACGGCCTGATCATCGCGCTGTGCGACGAGCTCTACTCCACGTGCCAGGTCTCCGACGACCTCTGGAGGCGCCTCGCGGCCGAGCACCCGGCAGACCACATGCTCGAGCTCATCATCGCCGCCGGCTGGTACCGCCTCCTGTGCGGCGTCATCAACGCAACCCACGTCCCGCTCGAACCCTGGGCCGCCCGCTTCCCCACCGCGTAGGGCGCCACCGCATGTAAAGCCACTTGATTGGGGGTCAGACCCCTAATCAAGTCCCTTTACAAGCGGTGAGGCTGGCGGGGCGTAGGGTTCGGGGCATGTTGGAGGTTCTCGAGCTGCCGATCGTGCAGGCGCCGTTGTCGGGCGGGCCGTCGACGCCGGCACTCGCGGCGGCGGTGTCGCAGACCGGGGCGCTGGGGTTCCTCGCCGCCGGCTACAAGACGGCACAGGCGGTGGAGGACGAGATCGCGGCGGTGCGCGAGCTGACGCCGCGGGCGTTCGGCGTCAACGTGTTCGCCCGGCCGGCCGCCGGCGGGGTGCGCGAGGCGCCCGAGGAGTTCGTCGCCGAGCTGGCCGGCGAGGCGCAGGCGCTCGGCGTCGAGCTCGGCGAGCCGCGCCACGACGATGACTCCTACGAGGCCAAGGTCGACGTGCTCGCGCGCCTCGCCCCGGCCGTCGCGTCGTTCACGTTCGGCTGCCCGACGGCATGGGAGATCGCCGCGTTGAAGGGCACCGGAAGCGCGGTGTGGGTCACCGTCACGTCCGTTGCCGAGGCGGTCGTGGCCCGCGACGCCGGCGCCGACGCGCTCGTCGTCCAGGGCGCCGAGGCCGGGGGCCACCGCGGGACCTTCGCCGACACGCGCGAGCGCGACGACATCGGGCTGCTGGCGCTGCTCGCGCTCGTCGCCAGCCATGTCGAGCTGCCCCTTGTCGCGGCCGGCGGGATCATGACCGGCGCCGGGATCGCCGCCGTGCTCGCCGCGGGCGCGCAGGCCGCGGCGCTCGGGACGGCGTTCATGCGCTGCCCGGAGGCGGGCACGAGCGCGCCGCACCGCGAGGCGCTGGCCGGCGACGGTGCGACCGGCCTGACGCGCGCGTTCAGCGGCCGTCTGGCGCGCGGCATCGTCAACCGCTGGCAGGCCGAGCATTCGGCGACCGCACCGATCGCCTATCCGGAGATCCATCACGTCACGGCTCCGCTGCGCGCCGAGGCCAGACAGCACGGCGACGCCGAAGCGATCAACCTGTGGGCCGGCCAGGCGCACGCGCTGGGCCGCGAGCTGCCGGCCGCGGAGCTGATCGGCGTGCTGATCGACGAGGCGCGCGCCGCGCGCGAGCAAATGACGAGGGGGTCGTGGTGAAGGTCTGTGTCACAGGAGCGAGTGGACGGGTCGGAGCGGCCACGGTCGCCGAGCTGCGCGAGCACGGCCACCGTGTCATCGCCGCCGACATCGCGCCGGTGACGTCGCTGACCGGCGTCGCGGTGACCGGCGCCGACCTGCGCGACCCCGGCGACACACTCCAGTTGCTGCACGGCTGCGACGCCGTCATCCACCTCGCCAACATCCCGGCGCCAGGCGTGTTCCAGCCCGCCCGGACGTTCAACGACAACATGGCGATGAACTTCAACGTCTTCCACGCGGCCACCCAGCTGGGTCTCCAGCGCGTCATCTGGGCGTCCAGCGAGACGACGCTCGGCCTGCCCTTCGCGACGCCCCCGCGCTACCTGCCGGTCGACGAGGACCACTACCCGCTGCCGACCTCGACCTACGCGCTGTCGAAGGTCGCCAGCGAGACGATCGCCGGTCAGATGGCTGGCTGGTCGGACATCGCGTTCGTCGCGCTGCGCTTCTCCAACGTCTTCCTGCCCGGCGACTACGACCACATGGCCGGCTGGCAGGACGACGCGCGCAAGCGGATGTGGAACGTGTGGGGCTATATCGACGTTCGCGACGCCGCGGCCGCCTGCCGGCTGGCCCTCGAGGCCGACGGTCTCACCGGCGCGCCGGCGTTCATCATCGCGGCCGCCGACACCGTCATGGACCGTCCGTCGGCGCAGCTCGCCGACGAGGTCTTTCCGGGAGTCGAGGTCAGACCGCTGAGCGGCGAGTTCGCGACGCTGCTGGCGATCGACCGAGCCCGCGCGCAGCTGGGCTTCGATCCGCAGCACTCCTGGCGCGACCGCTAACCGGTCAGCAGGGCTTCGAGCACGCGGCGCTGCTTGGGCCACGGGTCGCCGCGCTCGTGGGCGATCGGCTCGAAGGCGCGCACGACGGCCAGGCCGCGCATCGCGTTGACGACGACGTTGAGGCGCTGGTCGACCGCCTCGCCGCGTGCGTCGGCGCCGAGCAGGTCGCGTGCGTGGGCGGCGAACCCGGTCGCGATCCGCCGCTCGGTCTCGACCATCCGCGCGTAGAGCTCCGGGTCGTCGTCGGCCGCGATCCACAGCTTCATCGAGGCGACCCACAACGGGCTGCACAGCTCGTCCCACAGCAGGTCCAGCGCGCGGCGGGTGCGCGTCGGCCCGGCCGGCAACGCCTCGATCTCACGCGTCCACAGCTCCAGTCGCCGCGCGCCGATCTCCTCGACCGCACTGACGATCAGGTCCAGCCGGCGCGGGAAGTGGTGGGTCTGGGCGCCGCGCGACACGCCGGCGCGGCGGGCGACCGCGCCGCTCGTCGTCGCGCTGTAGCCGGCCTCGGCCAGGCACGCGATCGTCGCGTCGAGCAGCTTGGCGCGCGTCGCGGCGGTGCGCTGCGCCTGTGTTCTGCGCTCAGCGCTCGCGACCGTAGAGCTCATCGATCAGCTCACCGTAGCGTTCGACGATGACGCTGCGCTTGACCTTCAGCGACGGCGTGAGCTCCCCGGCCTCCTGCGAGAAGTCGTGGGGCAGGACCTCGAAGCGCTTGATCTGCTCGACCGGGCCGACCGTAGCGTTCAGCGCGTCGACGGCGTGCTGGATCTCGGCCCGCACGAGCGGGTCGTAGGCCAGGCGGTCGGGGTCGACGCCGAGCGCCTTCGCCCGCGCCGGCGCCTCCTCGGGGTCGAGTGTGACCAGCGCGGCGAGGTAGGGGCGGCGATCGCCCACGACCACTGCCTCCGAGATCCAGCCACTCAGCTTCAGCTCGCTCTCGAGGTTCGACGGCGTCACGTTCTTGCCGCCCGAGGTGATGATGATGTCCTTCTTGCGGCCGGTGATGTAGAGGAATCCGTCCTCGTCGATCCGCGCCACGTCGCCGGTGTGCAGCCACCCGTCGCGCAGCGCCTCGGAGCTCGCCTCGTGGTTCTTGTGGTAGCCGCGGAAGATGTTGTCGCCACGGATCAGCAACTCGCCATCGTCGGCGATCAGCAGCTCGACGCCCGGCGCCGGCTTGCCGACCGAGCCGAACCGGAACGCGTCATCGCGGTTGATCGTGGCCAGCGTCGCCGTCTCGGTCATCCCGAAGCCTTCCATCAGGGGGATCCCGCAGGCATAGAAGAAGCGCAGGATCTCGGGCGCGATCGGCGCGCCGCCGGTGACGCTCTTGACGATCCGCGTACCGAACAGCGAGCGCACGCTGGAGAACAGCGAGTGCTCGGCCGCCGCGAACGCGTGCTCGAGCTCAGGCGAGACCTCCTCACCCCGGGCACGGGCCTGGCGGACCGTCATCCCGACCTCGACCGCCCACTCCAGGCGCGTTGAGTCAAGCCCGCTCGCGATCGCGAGGCTGTGGATCTTCTCGAAGATCCGCGGCACCGACGGGAAGTAGGTGGGGGAGACCTCGCGCAGCTCGGCGACGATCTGCGCCTGGTCGCGCGACCAGTAGGCGATCGTGCCGCCGACGTCGGTCGCCTGGAGCATGACCAGATAGGCGAAGCCGTGGGCGAGCGGCAGGAACAGGTACACGCAGTCGCTCGGCGAGATCGTGCCGGTCTGGTGGCCGCAGTCGACGGTCATGCGGTAGTTGTCGTGGGTCAGCAGGCAGCCCTTCGGCGGGCCGGTCGTGCCCGAGGTGTAGATCGAGACGGCGAGGTCGTCAGGCGACACCGCCTCGTATCGGGCCGCCCACTCCGACGGGTCGCGCCGGCGCCCGCGCTCGCGCAGTTCCCGCAGCGAGTACTCGCCGTGCTGGAAGTGCACGCCGTCCGGATCGATAACGACCGCGTGCTCGAGGCGCTGGCACTGCCCCCAGACCTCGCGCACCTTCTCGAGCTGCGCGGCGTCCTCGGCGAACACGAGGCGCGCGTCGGAGTGGTCGAGTACGTACCGGCACTCGGCCGCCGAGTTGGTCTGGTAGACGGTCACGAGCACGCCGCCGGCGGTGTGGATACCGAAGCTGCACTGCGCCCACTCAGGGCGGGTGTGGGCGAGGATCGCGACGCGCTCGCCCGGCCCGATGCCGAGGTCGACGAGGCCGAGTGCGATCTCGCGCGCCGCCTCGCCGAGCTGCGCGAAGGACGTGTCGACCCACCTGCCGCCCGCCTTGTGGCGCATCGCCGGCAGGTCGCCGTACAGGTCGACGGCGCGGGGCAGCATGTCGGCCAGGGTGCGCGAGCCGGTGCCCTTGGCCCCGCGCTGCAACGGCGGGCCGGCCGCGGTGGTGATGCTGGTTGCCGTCATTGGCGTCTGTTGCCTCCCTGCGATCTCCAAGCAGCTGACCTACAGCGTCCGGGCGATCAGCTCCTTCATGATCTCGTTGGTCCCGCCGTAGATCTTCTGCACGCGGGCGTCGGCGTAGGCCCGCGCGATCGGGTACTCGAGCATGTATCCGTAGCCGCCGAACAGCTGCAGGCAGCGGTCGACGACCTGGCACTGCTTCTCCGTGCACCAGTACTTCGCCATCGACGCGGTTGCGGCGTCGAGCTCGCCGGCCAGGTGGCGCTCTATGCAGTCGTCGAGGAACACGCGGGCGACATGGGTTTCGGTCGCGCATTCGGCGAGCACGAAGCGCGTGTTCTGGAAGCCCATCAGCTCCTGGCCGAACGCCGTGCGCTCCTTGGCGTACTGGGCGGTCAGCTCGACGACTCGCTCCATGGCCACGACGGCGCCGATGGCGATGCTGAGGCGCTCCTGCGGCAGCTGCTGCATGAGCTGGACGAAGCCCAGCCCTTCGGCGTCACCGAGCACGTTCGTCACGGGGACGCGGACGTCCTCGTAGAACAGCTCGGCCGTGTCCTGGCCCTTCATTCCGATCTTCTCGAGGACGCGCCCGTGCGAGTAGCCGGGGCGGTCGGTCTCGACGACGATCAGCGAGATCCCGCGCGCACCCTCCTTGGGATCCGTCTTGGCGACGGTGATCATCAGGTCGGCCTGAAGGCCGTTGGAGATGAAAGTCTTGGCGCCGTTGACGACGTACTCGTCGCCCTCGCGCACCGCGCGCGTCTTGACCGCCTGGAGGTCCGAACCGGTGCCGGGCTCCGTCATCGCGATGCCCGCCACGAGCTCGCCGGTCGCCATCTTGGGCAGCCAGCGGCGCTTCTGCTCCTCGGAGCCGTAGTTGGCGATGTAGTGGGCGCAGATCACCGAGTGCACGCCGTTGCCGAACGAACCGTCGAGCGTGCGCCCGTACTCCTCGCTGATCACGACCTCGTGGGCGAAGTTGCCGCCTCCGCCGCCGTACTCCTGCGGGACGCTCGCGCACAGCAGGCCGACCTCGCCCGCCTTGTTCCAGAAGTCGCGGTCGACATGCTGCTGCTTGGCCCAGCGTTCCTGGTGGGGGACGGCCTCGCGCTCGAAGAACGAGCGCGACAGGTCGCGCAGCATCGAGAGCTCGTCGGTCATCCACGGCGAGCGGCGGGGGCTGGGAGCGGTGGTGCTCATCGTGACTCCTTGGTCGGCGGGGCGATGGCGGCGGTGGCGGTCGCGGTGATGACCGGGTCGCCGGTGCGACGCAGCACGGTCAGGACGAGGCCGGCGCGGTGCTCGCCATCGACCACGGCGACCGACTCGACGTGGCCGGTGAACTCGAGCTCGTCGCCCGGCCACACCTGGCTCGTGAAGCGCACCGTGAACATACGGATGTTCGCCGGGCCGACCCAGCGCGCCAGCCGGTTGCCCAGCATCCCGGCCTGCATCAGGCCCATTGAGAAGACACCGGGGAAGCCGGCCTCCTTGGCGTAGAGCTCGTCGTGGTGCAGCGGGTGGAAGTCGCCGCCGGCGCCGGCGTGGCGGACGATGTCGGTGCGCGTCACGGGGCCGAACGCGCTGCGCGGCATCTCGTCGCCGACCGCGAGGGCGATCGGGCGGCTGGGCGGCGGGGTGGTGAAGGCGGACATGACGGGCGTGCTCACGACGGCACGCCCGACTCGATCAACGCGTCGCGACGGCGCGCGACGACCTCGCCGCGCTTGGCATTGACGAACTCGGTTTCCAGCGTGACGATCGTCATCGTTCCGCCGCGCTTGCCCTCGCGGGTCTTGACGCTCTCGACGCGCTGGCGGGCGACGAGCTCGTCGCCGGGGGCGATCGGCTGGAGCAGCTCCCAGGATGCCTCGCCGTGCAGCAGCCGCGCTGGGTCGGCGCCGATCTCGCGGGCCAGCTCGACGATCCCGCCCGGGCGCCAGTGGTCGCCGAGGATGGTTGCGGTCGGGGGTGTGGGCAGGGTGTCGAAGCCGGCGGCGCGGGCCGCCTCGGCGTCATGCCAGACCGGGTCGTCGTCTCCGTACGCGCGCGACAGCTCGGCGAGCTTGGAGCGTTCGATCGGAAAGCGGACCTCGCCGAGATCCGTTCCGGCGATCGATGGATTGATCATCGCGGCAACGTACCAGCAGTTGCGAGCAGACGAGTCGGTTTGTTTGGGCGCAAAGTCCAGGGTCGATCACCGATTGTCGGGATGGCGTCGCTGCCTCATGGTGGGCGGCATGCCGACCCGAGCGATCCGATACTTCCGAGGCCATCCCGCGACCGCGATCGCGCTGCTGGCGCTGTTCATCGCGCTCGGCGGGACCTCGTATGCGGCCGTGACGGTGGCGCGCAACAGCGTCGGCACGACGCAGCTCAAGACCGGCGCCGTGACGACATCGAAGCTCGCCGATGCTGCGGTGACGTCGGCCAAGGTCAAGGACGGAGCGCTCACGCAGCGCGACTTCGCCGCGGGTCAGCTGCTCGTGGGACCGGCCGGCGACCCGGGCCCGGCCGGCAACGACGGCGCCCCCGGTGACCCCGGCCCGGCCGGTCCGCCCGGGCCTCCCGGTGCGCAGGGGGACCCGGGGCCGCCCGGACCGCCCGGGATCTCGGGGTACAACATCCAGAG
Source organism: uncultured Actinomycetes bacterium (assembly GCA_963766605.1). Lineage (GTDB taxonomy): Bacteria > Actinomycetota > Thermoleophilia > Solirubrobacterales > Solirubrobacteraceae > AC-49. Next base: position 116,466 of record CAVYAT010000001.1, on the reverse strand, counting down.
CATCAATCTTGTGCCGATGACGCAGCGCGAGCAGACGCTTGAGATCGATTGCCCGCAGGGCAACACCGTGCTCGGTGGGGGCGAGGCGTCGAACACGAAGGATGTGTCGTTCCTGTCGGCGGAGCCGACCGGTGACCAGGGCGGGTGGACTGTCGATGCGTTTGACCCGAACATCAACGGGCCTTCGACGGTCGTGCTCGCCGTGTCGGCGATCTGCGGCAAGCTCGGGAGCTGATCTCGATGCTGCGGCGGTTGGCTGCGCATCATTCGGGTGGGTTGGCGTGTCTGGCGCTGCTCGCCGCGCTGGGCGGGACGTCGTACGCGGCGGTTGGGCTGCCGGCCGGGAGCGTCGGGACGCCGCAGCTGCGGGCCGGGGCAGTGACGTCGGTGAAGTTGGCGTCTGGTGCCGTGTCGGCGGTGAAGGTCCGGCGCGGGTCGCTGTCGTTGGACGACGTGTCGCCGGATGCCTTGGTGGCCGGGCCGGCTGGTTTGGCCGGCGTGGACGGGACGTCGGGCGCTGTCGGTGACCGCGGGCCGGCGGGTTTGCCCGGCGTGGATGGCGGTGTCGGCGGTGTTGGACCGGCGGGCTTCCAGCACATCTTCTTCGTGAGTGATCAGATGACGGTCGGTCCGAACGAGGAGCGCGACGGGAATGTCGTGTGCCCGGACGGGACGCGGGTGCTCAGCGGCTCGACCAAGATCCGGATCCGTGATGTTCGGATCATTGGCAGCGTGCCGTCCAACGGCGGGCTCGAGTGGGCCGTCGATGCGTTCAATCCGACGGGCTTCAACGAGACGGTGACGATCACCGCGAGCTGCGCGGTCGTGACGTTGTGACGTGCGCGGATGGCTAGGAGCCGGGGGTGTTGCCGGGGCTGCCCGGGCCGTCGGCGTCAGTCACGCGGAGGGCGGACGCGGGGATGCCGCTGCCGCCGTCGCCGCTTCGCCCGCTGAGCCTCTGGCGGGCGCCCGGTGGTCGTTGCGGTGCTAGAGTTCTCTATCCGCCGCGGGGTGGAGCAGTCTGGTAGCTCGTCGGGCTCATAACCCGAAGGTCGCGGGTTCGAATCCCGCCCCCGCTACTTCCGAAAGGCCCTGCTAAGCGGGGCCTTTCTCGTTTCTCCAGCCCGTCTGAGTCGACTCACGTGGTCCCAATATTGTCCCGTTTGTCTCCCTGCACGGTAGCGACCCGAGCGACCGAATAGACCTCAAGCCTCGGGCCGATCGAGGCGAACTACGCCTGATCCGTGCCTTCCACCGTCTCAAGCCTCCCTTCCTCCGTGGGGCTCGAAGCCGGTCTCTACCTTCCGTGGACCACGCCGAGTGCCGAGTCCGGCCCAGGCTGCGGAGGGCGATCTCGCGACGAGCCGGTCATGGCTTCCGGGTGTATCGGCATGATGAGGGCCTGGCGGGACCGAGGCCCCGCTCGACCAACTTCCACCATGGCGAACTTCCGAGCCCGCGCGCAACAGTCGACCTCTTGGGCCGGCAGCAAATCGCCGGTATTCCGACGGCGATCAGCGAGTTGTTCAAGAACGCGCACGACGCGTATGCGGAGCACGTAGAGGTTGACTTCGTTCGCGAGTCACGGCTACTCGTTCTCCGCGACGACGGGGTGGGGATGACCGGTCAGACGTTCACGGACCGCTGGCTCGTCTTGGGAACTGAAAGCAAGGTCCGTGGACAGAGCAGTCGACCTGAACCTCGGAAGGGTTACCTGCCTCGGCCGGTTCTCGGCGAGAAGGGCATCGGTCGTCTCGCGATTGCTTCTATCGGGCCTTCCCTGCTGGTCCTCACGCGGCCGCTCCCTGACGAGCAACCCAGTTCGGTGTACGCCTCATTTCTCCACTGGGGCCTCTTCGAGATCCCGGCGATCAATCTTGACCAAATCGACATACCGGTCGACGATCTCGGACCAAGAGTTCCCGACCGAGACCAGGTCCGCGTGCTCGTTGAAGCGTTTGCGCGCAATCTGGAGGGACTGCCCGAACAGGCAGATGCTGAACTCGTAGAGCGAATCAGGGTCGATCTTGATGCCTTCGACGTGGACCCACGGGCGCTCGAGCGCAGTCTCACCGGCCCGTCGCTCGCCGCAGACGGTCACGGAACCCACTTCTACGTGAAACCCACCGACGACTCGCTCATCGCAGGTCTGGACGATCGTCGTGACGATCGCGCTCCGGACCTCGTTGCGACGCTTATCGGGTTCAGCGAGACGATGCTTCCCGACAGCGACGGGCCGCGGATCGTAACCGCATTTCGTGATCGTTCTGAGGGGATGACGGCCGATCTACTCGGCGCTGGCGAGTTCTTCACGCCTGAAGAGTTCGCAAGAGCTGACCACCGGATCGAGGGTTCATTTGATCTCGCTGGCACCTTCACCGGAACGGTCACGGTTTACGGAGCCGATCCGGTGGACTACATCCTGCCCTGGCCCGCGGGCGGCGGCGATGTCGCGTGTGGACCGTTTGATCTTCACCTCGCGTTGGTGCAGCCCACGGAGATCGAGTCGCGCTTGTCGGGCGACGACCTCGCAGCACTACGACGCAAGATGACAAAGCTGGGCGGCCTGTACGTCTACCGGGATGGGATCCGAATCCTGCCGTACGGTCGTCCCGAAAATGACTGGCTTGAGATTGAACAAGAGCGCAGCAAGCACGCCGGGCGGGCTTTCTTGTCGCACCGACGAATGTTCGGGGAGGTCTCGCTGGACGGTGAACGAAATCGCCAGCTCGAGGAGAAGGCCGGACGGGGAGGGTTTCCGCGACAACCGCGCCTATCGCCAGTTTCGCGATCTGCTGCGGTACTTCTTTTACACCGGCATCGTTCCCGACTTCTTTCAGTCGGGTGGGACTCAAGCTGAAGAGTTCACGCGAACGCGCGCGGATTTGCGGCGAAAGTCTCGGGCTCGCACCGAGCGCGCGGAGCGCTCCGAGGCGCTGCGCAATGAGTATGCCGCGAGACTGACGACGCTCGCGCAGGACCTGGAGGCAGGTGAGCCGCAGGCGGAACTGGGCGCCATCGTTGAGAGCACGCGTCGAGCTTTGGGACGGGCGACGTCCGCCGCTGATGCTCAGGCCGCGGAGCGCGCGGGCCTGTCAGATATCGCTGAGGTCGCACGTCGCTACTCGATGGATCAGCCACGAGGCTTTGGGCTTGATGCCGAGTTGCGATCGTCGATAGCACACTATGAAGCGTCAGTCGCGGTCCTTCAGACGGCACACGCGGCGCCCGCGGCCCGGCAGATCAGCGCGCTTGCCGGCGACGCGCTGTCGCGCCTTCGCGCGACACCGTCGCCAGGTCAGCGCCTCAGGAAGCTGCTGGAGGATTCCGCACAACGTGCCCGCGACGATCTCGCCGCACAGGCGCTCGCCGTCAAGTCCGCTCTTGACGATGTGGATGCGAATGCCAAACGGCTCATAGACGGAAGTGGCCGGACGCTCGAGGACGTCATCGACCGCACGACCGCAAGCCTCCCGGTCGAGCGTGTCAACGGCGATCTGGCCGAGCGGCTAGAAGCCGCGGAACGCCCTATCCTCGAGGTCGTCGCGCAGGAGGTCGACGGGCTGAAAGCGCTCGCCACTCAACTGCGCTCCATCAGCACCTCACGCGATGCCTTCGGCGTCGGGATCTCGGAACTCGAGGCGATCGATGCCATCGAGGAGGAGCTCATGACCTTGCGGGAGCGCGGCGCGGCCGAACTTGAACTCGCACAGTTGGGAATGGGCATCCAGATCGTGGGCCACGAGTTCAATGCCTCGGTCGGTGCCGTGCGGGGGGCGCTACGTCAAATCAAGCCGTGGGCCGATCACAACGAAGGTCTGCGCCGCCCATTCGAAGACTTGCGAGCGGGCTTCGAGCATCTCGAGGGGTACCTCCGGCTTCTGGCTCCACTCCAGCGGCGGCTCAACCGCCGGCGTTCTCGTATCCGCGGGCGCGAGATCGCCGACTATGTCGATCAACTGTTCGGCGCGCGGCTAAGGGACGAGCGCCGTAAGGACCACGACATCAAGCTCGTGGCGACTCCTGCGTTCGTCGCGCATGAGGTCGTCGGCTACCGGTCGACCTTTTACCCGGTGTTTGTTGCTTTGGTAGACAATGCGTTGTTCTGGGTTCGCGAAGGCGACAGGCCGTGGTGGATCCGATTCGACGCGAAGGACACCAAGATGATGGTCAGTAACTCCGGGCCGCCGATTCGCGTTCAGGATCGTGAGCGGATTTTCGAGCTCGGCTTCTCGCGCAAGCCCGGGGGGCAAGGGACCGGTCTGTTCGTCGTGCGCGAGTCGCTGCGTAGCCAGGGGTTCGACATAACCATTGACGAAGACGAAGACGGTCGCCTAGCGTTCCAGGTCGCTCCCCAAGCAGAAGCCCCAGCCGACGATGAGTGACTTCGCCGAGGTCTGTCTTCGCCCAGTACAGCGATTCCTTCAGACGGTCATGGTCATCGATGACCATGCCTACTACGGGCACAGATCAGACGTCGGAGACCTAGAAGATCCGTTTGCTGATCCGACGTCTGAAGTGATGTCCGAGGACTCGAACGCAGAAGACGACTCACCCACCGAACCGCCTCTCGAGTCACTGGACGCGAAGGCCCTCGTCGACGAATTCGCCCGCTTCGGCCTCGTGTGCGGGGTGATGCGGCCTGATCCTCCAATGGACGATCAGGTAGCGATCGCTATGCCAGCCGCCTCACGCGCAGACCTGATCGTGCTCGATTGGCACCTGCAGGATCGTGGCGATCATGCTCTGTCCATCCTTGGTCAGCTCGCGGGCAAGCCTGGACTCCGTCTCGTTGCGGTGTACACCTACGACGACGACCTCGAAGAGGTCGCCACTCGGATCGAAGCGCGGCTGGCAGGTGAGAAGACAAGCCCGCATCGCGTGACCAGCGGCGACCTCGTAGTTGAGGTTTACGCGAAGGAGGGGGCTCCGCTCGCGGGGCTAGGTGCGGAGCGAGTCCGTTCGGAGCAGCAGCTTCCACAGCAGCTGATCAAAGACTTTGGGAATATGACCCGAGGTGTTGTGCCTTCGGCTGCTGTCGCCGTCATTGGCGCCATCCGTGCAGCGACTCCTAGAGTCCTCGGCCTTCTCGGTCAGGAGCTCGATCCTGGCTATCTAGGCCATCGCGTGTTGCTGCCAGACCCTGACGAGGCAGCTGATCAGCTGCTGGATCTGATCGGCGCAGAACTTCGGACCGTCATCGAAGACGATCCCACGGTAAACGAAGCTCTCGGCTGGGAACCCGTGAAGGGGCTCGTAGAGGACATGCCCGCGGGAGAGCTGTCGTCCGAAACGCTACTGACCATCCTTCAGGAAGGCGCTGTCGATTCGGTGGTCCTGGAGCCGATCAAACGACTCCGGGAATACATGGACATGTCAACGCCGAAGCTCGGCGATGCGAAAGGTAGTCAAACACGACATTTCACCGCCGGAGATACCGAAGACGCGAACCGCGCAGACCGGCTATTTGCGCGTCGAATGTCTTTGCGCACGGACTCCGGGCGGCCACCACAACTAAAGCTCGGGACGGTCGTTCGCGAGCGCGAGAAGTGGATGGTCTGCGCGCAGCCGCTCTGCGACGGGGTTCGGATCGATGCTCCGAGGTGTTTCCCATTCATCCCTGCGAAGGAAGTCGATATGACGAGCAAGCAAGATCTCCTTGTGCAGCTCGAAGGGATCGATCACGCGCTGAGGTTCGACCTATCGGTCTACAGCCTCGAGATGATCGAATTCCGGCCAGACGAGGTCAAGCGGGCCGTGATCGGTACTGCTGCGTGCGGCGCCGGGTTCGTCTTTACCGACACGAGTGGCCGGAAGTTCCGCTACGTAGCCCAGCTTCGGCGAGACCACGCCCAGCGGCTCGCAACGAACTTTGCCCACGGGGTCGGTCGTGTGGGGCTGGACGAGTCCGAGTTGCAGCGCCGGTGGAGGGACAAGCGCAGCGGCTAAGCTGGGAGTTGGCCGCGGCCGCCGAGGGCGGACCGCGCTCTCTTTTTTGGCTTTCGACTGCGGTAGACGGTCTTGCCGCTGGCGAAGTCGGTAGCTTTCGCGCGCGTGCGGCTATATGGGCTCATCGACCTGTTCGCCGGATGTGGCGCGATGAGTCGCGGGTTCGTCGACTCCGGCCGGTTCGTGAGCACGTTCGCGGTCGAGTCCGACTCCCGCGCAGCCGAGACATACGCGGCGAACTTTCCGGACGCGGTGGTCGAATGTAGGCCGATCCAACAGATTGAACACTTTCCACAAGCCGACGTGGTGATCGGGGGACCTCCCTGCCAGGGGTTCTCTACCCTGAATCGAAGGGGGGCCGACGTTGCCAGCCGGCGGCTGTGGCAGGAGTATCTTCGCGGTCTCCTAGCGAGCACCCCGGACGTGTTCGTCATGGAAAACGTTCCCCAGATCCTCGATAGTTCAGAGTTCGGGGAGTTCCTCGACAGTGTCGAGAGGGTCGGGCGATACAGCGTCGAGGCGCAGGTTCTCAACGTGGCTGACTACGGGGTCCCTCAGAGGCGCCTGCGGGCTTTCATAGTCGGTACGAGGCTCGCCGACATCCACTGGCCTGACCAGACACATGCGGATCCAGAGTTGCAGGATCGTCGATACGAGCCGTGGGTGACGTTCAACCAGGCCGTCAAGGGACTACCCAAACGACCGCAACGGCAAGTCTTGGCATCGGGAGCGCAATCCGCGACCCGAAAGCATCCTCCGCTACAAGGCGGTCCCGCCAGGGGGCAACCGGTTCGATATGGAGCGCCGGCTCGACGAGCGAGGTCTGGGACACCTTGTTCCGCCGTGTTGGCGGAAGCACAGAACTGGGTCATACGACGTATTTGGGCGCCTCTGGGGGAATCGTCCTGCGACCACAATCCGCACCGAGTTCCACAAGCCGGAGAAAGGTCGGTACCTGCACCCGACCGAGGACCGAGCGATCACTGTCCGAGAAGCGGCGCGCCTCATGGGCTTCCCGAACGAGTTCGTCCTGCTCGATCACCAGCCCATGACCGCGGTAGCCCGCCAGATAGGTAACGCGGTTCCGCCGCTGATGGCGCAGCATCTGGCGAGCTCAATAGCCGTGTCGCTTGACGCGGCCGACCGGGTTGGCGCGCTCGACGCTCAGCTGGTCGCCTAGCAGAGATCAACCACCCACCGCGCCGCATGACATGATCGGCGAGTGCCGACCGCAAGTCCGTCAAGCGAGCACGCGACGGCGACGATGCGAGCGAATCGCGGGCGCGACACGGCGCCCGAGCTGGCGTTGCGATCAGCGCTGCATATGCGTGGCATAAGGTTCCGAAAGGATCTTCGGCTTGACCTCGGTGACGGACGTCGGTCGAGGCCCGACATCGTGATCGTAGGTGTGCGGTTGGCGATCTTCGTCGATGGTTGTTTCTGGCACGGGTGTCCAGACCACGGGTCGCTTCCAGTCGCGAACCGAGCGTTTTGGAAGGACAAGCTCGACGCGACGGCTTGCCGAGACCGAGATCAAAAAGCGTGGCTGATCAGCGCCGGCTGGAACGTCGTTCGCGTTTGGGAGCACGAAGTCCCCGACGCCGCCGCATGGAAGATCGCGGACCTCGTCGCTACGCTCCGAGGAGCAGACTGGGCGACGTGAGTCGATCGGACGACAAGCAGGACATCGTTCCAACGACCGGGTCGGTCGAGCTCGTACCCGACCCGCGTTCGTTGGAAGCGCTTGGCCGGAACCACAGCCTCGAAGCCGCACTTGCCGAGCTCGTCGACAACTCGATCGACGCTGGCGCAAAACACGTGTTGATCCGCTTCGTACGCGACGGCGGTGGTCTAGCGCGCCTTCTCGTAGCCGACGACGGTAGTGGCATGGATGCGGCGGAGATCGACATCGCGATGACCGTCGGTGGCTCGCGGTCGTACGCCGAGGAAGAGATCGGACGGTTCGGCCTCGGCTTGAAGGCGGCCTCTTTCAGTCAGGCCCGGAGCGTTACGGTCGTTTCGGCAGCGACAGGCCATGCGGCCGTCGGACGGCGCTGGCAACTCACGAAAGCTCAACAGGACTACCGCTGTGAGATCGTCGACGCCGACTTCGCCGCGGCGCAGCTGAGGCGCGACTGGGGGTTCCAGACATCCGAGACCGGGACCGTCGTCCGATGGGACGACGTGAAGGGGTTCCCCGCGCCGCGCGACACCGCCAGTGTTGATCGCTTCCTGCAGGCGACATTCGCAAAGGTGCGGGCCCACCTCGGACTGATCTTCCATCGGATCCTGACGACGACGCAGCTTCGGATTCTGCTCGACGTCGACGACAACGGAGACGAGACAGTCCGTGTCGAGGTGCCGCCGCTTGATCCTTTCGGCTACACGAGGACTGGCGCGGCCGGTTGGCCGAAGAAGGTGCGCGTCGGGCGCGGAGCCACCAAGCTTCGTCTCGACTGCCATATCTGGCCTGGCCGCTCGAGCTCAGACCAGTTTCGACTCGACGGGAACCAGATCGAGCGTCAAGGCCTTTACATCTACTACAACGACCGCCTCATTCAGCAAGGCGGTTGGAACGGCCTGTCCCACCCCGACAAGCAGCTGAACCTCGCCCGGGTGGCGATCAGGATCGGGGGCGACGTCGAACAGATGATCGCTCTCAAGCCCGAGAAAAACGGGGTCGAGGTCGGACCCGGCTTCGCCGAGGCGATCTTTGCCGGCACTTCCAAGGACGGCACGACCTTCGCCGAGTACCTCGATCGAGCGCGGGGGGTCTTCAAGGAGGCGAATCAGCGGCAGCGGGTTCGTCAGTCGATCCTCCCGCCCGGAGCCGGATTCGCGCCTCGAGTCAAGAGGGCATTCGCGCGGGAACTGCCGTTCAAAGACGCCGATGCCATCGATGTCAGATGGGCACAACTCGACGGAGACGACTTCTTCTTGATCGACCGAGAGCAGCAGGTCCTCTGGCTCAATCGCCGGTATCGAAAGGCGCTCTCCGGCGGGCGGGATGGGGCGCTCAATGATCTCCCGCTGATCAAGTCGCTGATGTACCTGCTCGCCGAGAACATCTTCGCGGGCCAGAACATGGGGCCGCGTGACAAGGACAACATCGACGTCTGGCAGGCGATCCTGACGGCCGCGGCGCGCGAGGAGTTGGCGTGACTGAGGCTCCCAGCGGCCGCCATCTGACCACCGCGGCACTTATGGAGCATTGGGACAGTGGCGTGCCGGTTGTGGTCTCGATGCCCGGCCCCGCCCAGGTGAGGCTGCGAATCGACTCGCAACAGGGGCGCCTAACTTTGAGCGTTCCGATCACCGGCACGATCGACCCGCCGGTCAACAAACTCAGGCATGTTGATGCAAGCGTCGTCACTCGAGGCTCGACCCGGTTTCTCGAGATATCGACGACAGATCCTCGGCTCGTCATTGACGGTCACGCCATGCTGATGGCGGTAGCTGATCGTATAGAGCTGGGGGGTGTCGATCCGACATCGGCGTTCGAAACGACCCTCGACACTTGGGGCTCGATCCTCGCGACACGCACCCGCCTGAGTCATGAGCAGGAAGTCGGCTTGTTCGGTGAGCTGTTAATGGTGGACGCGGTCCTGGCGACCGGTGTGGCGCGAGCGACCGCCTGGCGGGGCGGTCTTGGTGAGGAGCATGACTTTGGGTTCCCAAACACCGACGTTGAGACGAAGACGACCTCCGGCGAACAGCGGCGGCATTGGATTCACGGGCTGTCCCAACTCGTGGAGACCGGCGCGGTCCCGCTGTGGCTCGTCTCGCTTCAAATCACGCGAGGCGGCGATCAGGGCTCTGCAACGCTTCCGAACCTCATCGCGCGCGTACTAGAACGCGCAAGTGGAGGAGAGCGTTCACGCGTCGCGCACAATCTCGACGCCGTCGGTTGGGACGAGACTCAGAGTGACCTCTACGCGGACACGTGGCACCTGCGTTCGGTCCCCCTGGCTCTCAGGGTGAGCGACGCGCTGCCGCGCCTGACCGGCGAGGTGCTCTCGCGTGCCGGGATTGACGCCGGCCGGCTCGGACAGGTCAGCTACGAGCTCGACCTCACCGGAACCACTTCGTCACCTGATCCTCCGTCCGCATTGTCCGCAATCGTCGACCACATGGGGGCTTCGGTTCATGGCTGACGCGGTGACGCACGACGGGCTGTACGACATCTACGCCGCGACTCTCGGTGCAATGCAGACTGGAGGGCCAAGTGGGCTCGAGCGGCGGGTGCGCTTCGAGGCGGAGGAACGCGGCGACCCCGCTCTGGCCGACCCGCTGGCCCTTGTCGCTCACATCGCGGGCGCCGCCGTCGGGGACCGGCTCCTGACCAAGCTGCGCCTGACCCTCGCGACCTGGGACGCTGACATGCTCGGCGCTTGGGACGCAGGCACGGCGCCGCGCACAATCGAGCGCCGAGCTCGTATCTACGAATTGCTCGCGCTCGGAGCCCCGCTGCGCGAAGCGTTCGACAACGCGATGCCTGTCGCAAGCGACGACGCAGTAGTCGTGAGTCGCGAGTTCAAGCCCTGGTACGGCCGCGTGATGGCGGAACATGTTCCGTTCTACTGGCAGCACTACGCGGAGTACCTCGCGCGCCGCGGCTGGGATGAGAACGCGATCGCGGCGCTTGACCTCAACACATCCAGAATTGTTGAGCGGCTCGCGGACCCCGAGAGGGAGGACGCCTACCAGGCTAAGGGGCTCGTGGTCGGCTATGTCCAGAGTGGTAAGACGGCGAACTTCACGGGCGTCGTGGCAAAGGCCGTCGATGCCGGCTACCGCCTCATAGTGGTGCTCACAGGGACAACCGATCTGCTGCGCGGCCAGACCCAGCGGCGGATCGACAAGGAACTCGTCGGCTACGACAATCTCATGCGCGGGATCGACGATGACGACGAGGAGGCCTTGCTCTCCGTCGACTACCTGGGAGATCCGGACTGGGACGCGTTCGTCCGACACGGTGCCCTCCCGTCGACCGTTGGCGTATCAGACGTGTATCGCCTCACCACACACGCGGGTGACTACAAGAGCCTCAAGCAGGGCATCTCGTCGCTTGACTTCGACCGTCTCGATCCCGCCCAGCGTCTGAACTCCCCGGTCAACCTCCACCGCGTTCCGACGCGCATCGCGATCGTCAAGAAGAACAAGTCGGTGATGAAGAAGCTGGTAGCGGACCTCAGGAGAATCACCGCAAAGCTTGCAGACATTCCCGCCCTGATCATTGACGACGAGTCGGATCAGGCGTCGATCAATACGTCGAACCCCCAGAAGTGGACCGACGGGAGCCCTGATCGCACCGCGATCAACGATCTGATCTCGCAACTCCTCCAGCTGCTGCCTCGTGGCCAATACGTTGGCTACACTGCCACCCCGTTCGCGAACGTGTTCGTCGACCCGAGTGACGCGGTCGACATGTTCCCGCGAGACTTCATTCTCGCGCTTGACCGGGCGCCTGGGTACATGGGCGCGCGTGATTTCCACGATCTCGATCGGCTGGCGGAGGACGAAGTGCCGACCTTCGCCAACTCGAACGAGCTTGCCTTCGTGCGCTCAGTTGATGATGAGACGGCCGAGGACGCCTTGCAAGAGGCACTGGACGCGTTTGTACTCACCGGAGCGATCAAACTCTTCAGAGAGGCCGCGTCGGAGACCCCCGGTCGGTTCCGTCATCACACGATGCTTGTCCATGAATCCGTCAAGCAGGAGGCCCACCGCGAACTTGCCACGACCATCCGCGAGATGTGGCGCACGTCTGGCTACTACGGAGCGGGCGGGGTCAAGCGGCTTGAGGAGTTGTTTGATCGCGACGCATATCCGGTCATGTGCGCACGCCACAGCGCCGAGGCTGTGCCCGCGTCGTTTGCGGACGTCCGCCCGTACGTGGGTGAGGTCGTGACACGGGTCGAGGGATCTGCGAACGATCCTGTCCTCATCGTCAATGGCGACAGGGACGCTGCGAAGGAGGATGTAGATTTCGAGAGCCGCGCCGTCTGGCGCATCCTTCTTGGTGGTGCCAAGCTTGCGCGCGGTTTCACGGTCGAGGGACTCACGATCTCGTACTACCGTCGCGTGACGAAACAGGCGGACACGCTCATGCAGATGGGCCGCTGGTTCGGTTTTCGCGCCGGCTATGAAGACCTCGTCCGCCTGTACATCTCGCGCGGGGCTCCGGGCACAAAGGCCACGGCCTTCGATCTGTACACCGCGTTCGAGGCCGCATGTCGATCTGAGGAGCTCTTTCGCGTCGAGCTCGAGCGCTACGCCAACGTCGAAGACGGCGTGCCGGCGATCACCCCTCAGCAGGTCCCTCCGCTCGTCGCCCAACATCTGGGTTGGCTAAAGCCAGCCGCCTCGAACAAGATGTACAACGCTCGCCTGGTCGAGAGACGATCGCCGGGTGAACGCCTCGAACCGGTCGGATACCCGAAGAGCCGAGAGGCGATCGCTCGGAACGCGGAGATCCTCCGGCCGGTCGTACTGGGTGCCACAGAGGACGGACGGTTCGGGTACCCCGCGGCGAACGGGACGCGGACGTACCCAGCGAAGCACGGCTCCATCTCGCACCCGGAATTCATCGAGATGCTTAAACGACTTCGATGGCAGCCCCACGACCACTTCGCCGCCGACCTGACATGGCTAAGCGGGCTCGAGCCACCGCAGATCGAGGACTGGGCGATCATTTTGCCGCAGCACGCCGGGGGCGGCCCGCGGTCGGCGATCTACGGCGAAGGGCCTCTAAGCGTGTTTCGCCGGCACCGGCGCCGCGATCCGCTCTTCGGAGCGATAAGTGACCCGAAACACCGCTTCGCTTCCGACCGGATCGCCGGCGTCGGGGAGTTCTCGGACCCGCTTGCGGACTCGCTGCAGCGTCCGCGCCGGGGCGCTTTGCTCGTGTACCCCATCGTTGAAGCTGGCGATGACCAAGCCGTGCCTGCCGCCCTTGCGGACGGTGATGTGGTCATCGCGCTGGTGTTCGTCGCGCCGGAGTCGACCGGATCGCCTGATGGCACGCTCGTACGCTTCGTGGTGCGAGATTCAAGTCGATCGGACGAGCCAATCGTGGACGCGTGAAGATGACCTCGCGTAGGCGCGCCGGTCGTCAGTGGGCGGTTCAGGCGATTCATCCACCCGTTCGTTTTGGGTTGCGGACGGGCCCACGACCAGGCAACCCTGGCCCGTAGGGCGAGCTGCGACGACGCCCCTCCGATCGTCGCGGGCGAGGTGAGGACTCTGCGACCGGCGGCAGCGAGAGCGTGGTGGCGCTCTCGGGCTATCGGCGCTCGCGGAACCGCGGGTGCGCACCGGCGTCGGGAAAATGATCGCGCGTATCTCGGTGTGGACGCTGGGAGGGGGAACTTGATGTCTGGCCGCGTCGCCCACAAGGCCTGATCACGAGCGTCGCGGCGGTGTCGATCGCTCACGGGACACACCCGGTCGGTCAGAACGCGTTGCCCGGCTGACAGAGCGAAAATCACCCGATGCGCCGCTCGTACGGGACCGGCAGCCTGTACACACGAGCCGACAAGAACGGTCGAGAGACGTGGTACGGCCTCTGGTGGACGCCCGAGGGGCGACGAGTCAAGCGGCGCCTCGCTGTCAAGCGGTCGCGACGGGATCCGGGTGGCCTGACGCCGACGAAGGCGGAAGCGGAGCTGCGCCGCCTGATGCGCGCCGACCGCGGAGGCGACCGTGCGGCTCCGCCGGTCAGCTCCCAGCGGTCCCGCGAGACCGAGGCGTCCGCCGCCACCGGCCTTACAGCGAGCGACATGCGCCTGCCGACGATCGCCGAGGCCGGCGACGTCTACGTCGAGCACCTCGCGCTCATCAAGGAGCGGAAGCGCACGACGATTGCCGACTACCGCGGCTATCTCCGCGTCCATCTCGTCCCGTACTTCGGCGAGCGCCCGATCGCCGACATCCACTGGTCGGAGATCGAGGCGTACATCCTCGCGAAGAAGCGGGCCGGCTACGCCTCGACGACAGTCCTCAAGCACCTGACATTCCTCGGCGGCATGTATCGATTCTCGATCAAGCGCGAGTGGGCGAGCACCAACCCGGTCACGCTCGCCGACCGTCCGAAGGCGCCGCGATGGAAGCATCGCCGCCTGCGGTTCCTGAGTGTCGAAGAGCTCGAGGCGGTGATTCGCGCAGTGCCCGACGACGAGCTTGGCGCCATGGAACGGGTCCTGTACCGCACGGCTGCGATGACGGGACTCCGCCAGGGCGAACTGCTCGCGCTGCGCTGGTCGGACATCGACTGGGCCGCCTCGCGCGTCCGCGTCGCGGAGAGCTACTCCCGCGGCGCGTTCGACACGCCCAAGTCCCACCAGGGGCGCAGTGTTCCGATGGCCGACTCGCTCGCCGCCGAGCTCGAGCACCACTTCACCGAGAGCGATTGGCAGGACGAGCGTGACCTCGTGTTCGCCCATCCGATCACCGGGCATGTCGCCGACGCGTCAAAGATCCGCAAACGCTTTCGCGACGCCGTCCGCCGCGCCGGTGTCCCGGACCTGACCTTCCATGAGCTGCGCCACACCTTCGGAACGCGCATGGCCGCCGTCGGCGCCCCGATCCGCTCGCTGCAGGCCTGGATGGGCCACGCCGACGCGAGCACGACCGAGATCTACACGCACTACGCCGCAGACCTCAACGGCGAGCGGCTGCTTGTCGAGCGGGCGTTCGCACAGCCCGGCCGGACTGGTCAGAGCCCGCGTCGCTAGTTCAGCGCGGCGCGACGAACCGTTGCAGTGCGACTGCGATCCCTCCGGGCGCGTGGGGCAGCGCCTCGACCAACGCGAGCAGACGCCGGGCATCGTCAACGCTGAGCCGGCGCTCGGAGATGACGCGCTGAGCAAAACGCGCCGCGGCGCTGTCGTAGAGCGGGTCGCGCTTGGCCGCCATCAGCACGACGAGCCGCAGAGCGTCCTCGAGCGCCGAACGTAGGGCAGCTCGCGCGCGGTGTCGAGCGCGAGCGCGAGATTGCCGTGGATCAGCGCCTTGCGAAACATCGTCCCAGGGCTCCCGCTACTGTCATGCGAACGCATGTTCGCATCGACTGTCCACCACTTCCTCGCTGCGCTGCCACTCCCATCCGCTCACACGCCGTCCAGAGTCGCCACTGCGCCCTGACTCCGCGACGCGTCCCAGCCCACCGCTACCGCAGCGCCTGCACGCTGCCGCTCGCCGTCGCACCGATCCCCGCTCACACGTCACAGCCCGGACACACACGTGCACCCACAGGGGGGTGCTTGCGACTTCGCGCGACATGGGGGCGATGCTGTCGATCGGAAAGCTCTCTGCCGGAGGCCGCGGGGCGCGCTACTACACCCAGGCCGTGGCCCGGGGCGCGAGGACTACTACGCCGGCAGGGGCGAGGCTCCGGGCCGATGGATCGGCTCGGGTTGGGGGCCGGAGGAGAGCGACGACGAGGTTTCCGAGGCGCGCGCTGCGGGCGCTGCTCGACGGCCTGCATCCCGCGCGACGCAGCCGATCCGCCAGCGGCAGGCCGCGCACGACGACTGGGTTTCGATCTCACGTTCAGCGCGCCGAAGAGCGTGAGCATCCTCTACGGCGTCGGGGCGACCGGACGTCTCACGGCGGTCCGCGACGCGCACGACGCGCGCCGTCAGCGACGCGCTCGGCTACCTCGAGCGCCACGCCTGCCAGACGCGACGCGGCAAGGGCGGCACGGAGAGCGTCGCGGCCGACGGGTTCCTCGCCGCAGCGTTCCGGCACCGCACATCGCGCGCCGGCGACCCGCAGCTGCACACCCACGTCGTCGTCGCCAACGGCGTCGCGCGGCGCCGACGGCCGCTGGGGCTCGCTGGACGCGCGGCGCCTGTACCGCCACGCCAAGACCGCCGGCTACCTCTACCAGGCGGCGCTGCGCGCGCGAGCTCAGCGAGCGCCTCGGCGTCGACTGGACGCCGGTGGCCAAGGGCGCGGCGGAGATCAGCGGGGTCCCGCGGGCAGCTGATCCATCACTTCTCCCAGCGGCGCGCCGAGATCACCCGGCAGCTCGCGCGCCGCGGCCAGCGGTCGCCGGCGGCGGCGCGAGTCGCGACGCTCGACACCCGCCGGCGCAAGGAGTACGGCGTCCCGGTCGACCGGCTGCGCGCCGACTGGCGAGCCCGCGCGCAGGAGCACGGCTTCGGCCGCGCGAGACCTCGACGAGGTGCTCGACCGCGCGCGAGCGCTTCGATCGCGCGGAGCCTCGACTACGGGCGGTCGGCGGCCGAGCTCGCCGGCGCGCGCGGCGTCACGCGCGAGGCGAGCACGTTCGACCGCCGGGCCGTTGTCCAGGCTTGGGCCGCAGGCGCACCGCGACGGCGCGACCGTCCGCCGACATCGAGGCGCTCGCCGACGCCTGGCTGCAGCGCACGACGTGGTCGAGCTGGCTCGCGTCGACGGCGGGATCTCGGAGCCGCTGTTCTCGACCCGCGGAGCTGCTCGAGATCGAGCAGGACCTGCTCGCCGTCGCCGAGCGCCGCCAGCGCACGGACGTCGCGCGTGGGCATCGCGCGACGGCCGTCGATGCCGCGGTCGCCGGCCGCCCCAGCATCGCCGCCGAGCAGATCGACCTCGTCGACCGGCTCGTGACCTCCGGCGACGGCATCCAGGTCGTGCGGTCCGCGGCCGGAACCGGCAAGACGTTCGCGCTCGACGCCGCGCGCGAAGCGTGGGAGCCAGTCGGGGGTCCGCGTCGTCGGCTGCGCGCTGTCGGCGCGCGCGGCGATGGAGCTGCGCGACCAGCGCAGGATCCCGTCGACGACGATCGCCCGCCTCAAGCTCGACATCGACCACGGCTACGGGCTGGAGCTCGGCAGCGTGCTCATCGTCGACGAAGCCGGCATGGTCGGCACACGCGACCTCGCACCGGCTCGCCGCAGCACGCCGAAGCGGTCGGGGCGAAGCTCGTCCTCGTCGGCGACGACCGCCAGCTCCCCGAGATCGATGCCGGCGGCGCGTTTCGCGCGCTCGCCGATCAGCTCGGCGCGCTGGAGCTGCGCGAAGTGCGCCGCCAGCGCCGAGCACTGGGACCGCGCCGCGCTCCTGGAGCTGCGCGACGGCGACGTCAACGAGTGGGCCGCCGCCTACCGCGACCACGGGCGACTCATCGCCGGGCCAAACGCCGATGCAGACCCGTGAAGCGCTCGTCGACGGCTGGTGGCGGGACCGCACCGGACGCACCCGACCGGCGAGGCGTGATGGTCGCGCTGCGACGCCGCGACGTCGCCGACCTCAACGA
Source organism: uncultured Actinomycetes bacterium (assembly GCA_963766605.1). Taxonomy (GTDB): domain Bacteria; phylum Actinomycetota; class Thermoleophilia; order Solirubrobacterales; family Solirubrobacteraceae; genus AC-49. Next base: position 99,254 of record CAVYAT010000001.1, on the reverse strand, counting down.
GCGCGCCCGCGAACGGATGCGCGCGGCCGGCGAACTCGAACCGCGACGAGATCGTGCGCCGGCCCCGCGGCGTTCGCGCCCGGCGACCACGTCGTGACCGACACGCAACGACCGGATCCTCGACGTCGTCAACGGCGAACGCGGCCGATCGTCGACCTCGATCAACGAGGAGACGCGCTCGTCCGCGTCCACTCGGCGAGCGCGAGGTCGAGCTACCGGCGCGGTATCTCGACAGACGCTGTCGACCACGGCTACGCGATGACCGCGCACCGCCTCCAGGGCGCCACCGTCGACCGCACCCACGTCCTTGGATCCGACGAGCTGTATCGCGAGTGGGGCTACACCGCGCTGTCACGCCACCGCGATCATGCAACGTTCCACGTCACCTCCGCGGAGCCCCAGCGCGCACTTCCGGGCCTCGAGAGCAGCGACCACCTGGAGCCCGTCGACGTCCGCCACCTCGAACGCAGCCGGGCCCAGCAGCTCGCGTCCGGGCGTGAGAAAGGCCTGTCCGAGGTCGTCGATGTACGAGACCTCTCCAGCTCGATGCCCGCTGAGGCTCGACGCCTCCACCGAGCCGACAGTGAGCACCGCATCGCCGCCGAGGAACTCGCGGCGGCCCAAGCACGGATCGCCGAGGCCGAACGCGCGCTCGCGGCAACCGGTCCGTTCAGGCGCGCCGCCCGCGCAGCGATCGAGACCCGTCTGGAGGCCCAGAGGTTGGCCATCGACCACTGGAGCGCCGAGATCACGCGAACCGCGGAACAGCTCGCGATCGGCAACGCGACCGCCGCGACCTGGCTCGAGCAGCACGGAGAGGATCTCCACGACCTCGGCATCGACGTCACGGCTCGTTCTCCCGTCGAGCTGATCGACGCCGTCAACCTGCTCGCGGACGCAAGAGACGTCCGGACACCCGATTCTGGCCCACTGCATCCGGCCGAGATCGAGTTCGAAGGGTACGCGCCCGATGTTTAGCGACTCCGGCGCTCGTATCCGGCGCTGCGTCAGGGTAGTCATCCGGTTGAGGTCCCAAGGCGCGTCACGCTATCCGACGACGGAGGCCCTGGGCGGACAAGCAGCGGCGCCCCTGGTTCTGAGAGAGTCGAGCGGTGCGATATCTCGGGATCGACCTCGCATGGGGTGAGGGAAGTGAGGCCAAACCAGCCAACAAGAGCGGCGTCGTCGCGCTCGATGTCAGCGGAGCCATAGCTGATGCCGGCTGGACCGTCGGGCTCGACGAGACCCTGGCTTGGATCGCGGACCACGGCGGCGAGGACGCACTGCTCTTCGTAGACGCCGCGCTTGTAGTCGAGAACGCCACCGGGCAGCGGGCTGCCGAGCGCCAGGTCGGGCAGCGCTACGGTCGCTGGTGGGTTTACGCCAACTCGACCAATCGCTCGTCGCCTCGGCAGGCGGGTGTGCGCCTTCTCAAGAGGCTGGAACGCCTGGGCTGGCGATACGACGATGGCCGGCATGGCCCACCAACTGCGGGACGCATCGTGAGCGAGTGCTACCCGTACGCGACGATCGTCGGTACCGAAGAGCTCGGCTACGACGAGAAGCGGCCCCCCTACAAGCGAGCGAAGAAGGGGATGCCGGCCGCTGAGGCATGGCCCATCCGTATTGCCGCATGCGACGAACTCATCCGTCGCCTTTCGTGCCTCCGCGATCACGACGTTCCGATGGACCTGACGTCGCACCACGCGACGAATGAACTCATCGACGTTCCGTCTCCGAGCAAGGCGGCGGCATACAAGGAGCGCGAGGATCTCCTCGACGCGGCGCTGTGCGCGTGGACAGCCGCCCTGTGGCATCAGAAGGGGACATCTCGTTGTCAGGTTCTCGGCATCGAGCCTGACTCGCCGCCGGACAGGCCACTCCCCACGATCATCGCTCGTGCACGGACCACCCAGCGAGCCCAGCAGTAGTCGTGTCCCGGTACCGCGAGATCGAAATGCCCGAGGTGTTCGTCCTCGAGTGTCTTACCAGCGCCGGGGAGTGGATCGACTGGGGACGCTATGCCGCCAGGGCGTTCACACGCGAAGAAGACGGAACGTACATCGCGCAGGGTGCCGGCTCGCGTTTGCTGCTCCGTTGCCTGCGCCAAGACGGTTGCCTCATCTACGTCGTAGACGGAGCCGGCGACCCGCACACGTACCGGCTCGTCGCCTTCCCGGGCGGGGGCTACAGCTGACAGCCGCTGATCGCTCAAAGGACAACGACTGGCACGGTCACGTCGCTCTTTGCATTGTCCTTGAGTTGGCGGTAGACCTTTCCTGTGTCTTCCAACGCTGGCTGCTTCTGCCCTTCCGGCGTCACCAATCCGTGCTCGGCGGCTGACCACGAGAAGGATTCGAAAGGACGTCAGCTCTGCTGCCCCTATGACGAGAGAGCCATGGCCGGGTACTACGGGGTCGAGTTCTCGCGCTGGACGCCTTCAGCGGGACGACATGCCGCGATGCGCAAACATCGTGCCGGAACCCTGGAGGAAATCGCTCAACGTGCTGCAGCCACCCGCCACGGTCACTAACGCGGTCAAGGCAAACCAGGAGCCGGCCGGTCTTCCGGCAAGAGGAGCGCTGCTCCGGACCGTCTGTACATGCCGACTCGCATGGAGTGTGACCGCCTCGTTGCGCAGACTAAGGTAGAGCGATGGAGAAGACCAAGCTGGTGCACACCACGCGCGGGACGATCCACGATCCATCGTGCAAGTGGCTCGCGGGAGCCTTCGCCGGTATCGGCAAGACCAAGCCTCACCACTACACCGAGATTCCGGCCTCCAGTGTGTCGCCGCAGGCGCCCCGCTGTTCCTACTGCGGCGGCTGAGCCCGGACGCGCGGTGGGCGAGCGATCGAGGGACACGTGCGAGCTGTGCCGAGCCCGTGTCGCCTGTCGCGCGGAGCGCCAGCCCGCCGGGGGTCAGGCTCAGGGACCCGAATGCAACGCGAACGGCCGAAGAGCGGTGGCGAGTGCGAGCGGCGGACTGTCCGTGTGGTATTGGCCCAACGCACCGGTCCACGAAGGAGAAACCAGCCACGCGGTGTGCTTCCCGGCCAACTCGACAAGATGATCGTGCTCGATGAGGTGCCATACGCCGTCGAGCGGGAACGCCATATAGAGGCCCTTGCCGACGTACTTGCGGTCGATCAACGGGCGGGTCTTGAGCCGAACCCTGAGGGTGTAGTCGCCGTCCTTGTGGTCGGCGCGGAAGCTGGCTCCCTGCCGGTCGTCGGCGAGCCTTGTGCAGTTGAAACCGCGGTCGGCGAGCAACGCGGCGACCTCTTGGAAGTTGTAGATCCTTTGCTGCTTGAGGCTGAGGTCGCTGTAGCGAACCCCGGGCGGCAGTCCGTGCGAGATCGGGCCGCCCGCATCTCCGCCGCTACGCGCTGCGCCTCCGCCCATGGCGGCGACACTATCGCGTCGGGTGCGTCGCTTGGGGGTAGGGGTTTTGTCTAGCTACCTAGTTCGTGTAGAGCCGCTCGGCCGGCCCGACGGGCTCCTGCCCCCGGGCCGGGTAGGGCTCTGCAGGGACGGTCCCCGCCGCCCGCTTCCCCATTAGCGTGAGGCTGTCGCAGAAACCACTCCAGACAACGGTGCGCCAGTTGGTCGTGGGACGCCACCATGCATCGGCCCGCGCAAACCGCCAGTTCCTGGGCCGGCCACATCGACGGGGACGGGCAGACCCGAACATCTCCCACCGTTCCGCGACCCAACCATTTCCGCCCTTTCCGCCCTTTCCGCGACAGCCTCGCGTGGATGCGGCACTCCCTGTTGAGCGTGGCGATGCGGTCCTCCTCGTGGGAGCAGCTTCTTCATCTGGCGCGCCGTTGGTCGGGCCCCCGCCACCACGGCCTCAGACGGACGATGGCCGGCAGATGGGTTCCGCTGACGAACACGGCACGATCGAGTTGCAGCTGCTGCAGGTCCCGCGCGCCGAGCGCGGGTCGACGATCGTCGTCCACCGTGTGTCCCGACTTCCGCCCGTCGTCGAACGTCGTCGTCGACGTCCGGGCGGCGCGTTCTTCGCCGACAAGCTCGGTGACGTACTGGCGTGTTGGATGGTCGGTGATCGGGCCCATGAAGAGCTTGGCGGTGCTGTTGGCGAGGATGGTGTGCGCTTCGCCGCGGTATTGGGCTTCGAGCTGGGCAAGGGACTGCCAGATGGTCGCAATGCGGATGTTGTGGCCGGCGGCCTGCGACAAGTACGCCGGGAGGTCGCGGATCGGGGCGATGTTGGCGGCCTCGTCGAGAAGGATTCGGAGCGTCGCGGTGCCCCGAGGCGAAGCGTTCATTGCGCCATGGATCAGCGCGTTGAGCAAGCCGCCGGCGAGCGGTGCCAGTAGGTGCTGGTCACTTGCGGAGGCGACCACGTAGAGGGTGTGGGCGCCACCGTCGAGGAAGTGACGGACGTCGAACGGGTCGGCGCCTGCCTCGCGGATCGCCGGGTGGCGGTAGGCGGCCAGCACGGAACCGGCGGCCATGAACGTGGTGCCGCGATTCCGTTGATCGAGTCCGAGCACCGCCGCGAGTTGGTCCATGGCTGCGGTGGAGCCGTGCGCGTCGAGGATCGCCTTGGGTTGGAGTTCGTCTTGCGTGTCCAGCCACCGCACCACGTCGCCGATGCCGCGGTCGCCGAGCGCAGCGGCATGCAGAAGCGGGGCGAGGAGCTTGCCCGCCTCGCCCCGCCAATAGACGCCAGCCTCCGAGTCGCCCCGTTGGCTTGCCTCAGCCAGCCAATGAGCTTGCTTTAGCCCGACGGCCCAGTCCTCGCAGTGCCGGACTGGGCTCCACACGGCTGAGCGCGGTCCGAAGGGATCCCAGATGTGTACGCGCCCGAGCGTGGATCGCCACGCCTCGGTGACCTCGAGGACATCCGTCTTGGTGCTGGTGACGATTGCGGGACCTTCGTGTTCGAGCAGCCAGGGGATGACGCACCTCGTCGTCTTGCCCGAACGAGTTGGGGCGACGACCGCGATGTGGTCCTCAGGGCCCGTGTAGATCGATCGCCGGTCGAGGTCTCCGATCGAGAAGCGACCGGCGGGGTGGCACGGCTTGGCGAGATCGCGCAGATCGCGGCGGCGCGCCCAGGTACGGGGTCGTGAACCGCGCAGCTCGTTGTCGCGGCGTCCGACTCGCGCCTGCGCCATCGCTGGTTCGAGGCGACCCCACGCGTAGGCTGCGAGGGCAGCCACGACGGTCGCCGCCAGTACGAGGCTCAGCCACCACCACGTTGCGCCAGGCATGTGTCTCGCGATCCGGGCAGGGTAGGCCACCGCCGGGTCGCCCCAGTGGTCCTCCGCGGCAATCCGGATCGTCCCGACAACCGACGGGGCAACGGGCAGGCCGATCGTTCCGTCGTGGGCCAAGGCGACGACCGCGGGCGCGAGGTAGGCAATGGCGCCGACGGGGAGGAGGCTTTGGCCGACTTCCTTCCAGGGGAAGTCTTCGAACGCGGCGTTGAGGTAGTCGTCGCGCACTGGGTCTCTACGGCCCGGTTGTCGTGAACACCTCGACCCACTGCACGGGTCGTTGCCCCGGGTCCGTCGGGCTGTGCGCCCACGAGAGATGCAGGTGGTTGCCGCGACCGTGACCCGGGTCGCCGTTGTAGCCGACCCAGCGAAACGGCGGTACGGAGTGGTTTTGCTCGGGCTCGGCCCAGGCAGCGAGCCGGTCGACGTCGTCCCATGACCCACCTGGGCCGGGCACGAGATCGAGGGCGAGACCGAGGGGGTGCTCGCCATCGGGCTCGTGGCCGGTTGTCGCGTAGGCGGCGGTGACCGCGAGGTGGTAGCGGCGGATCAGGTAGACGGCGTCGGGCAGGATCCGGTCGTCGACCTCCATCCAGGGAAGCCCGGTATGGGTGCGAGTGCGCCGCCGCGGCTGACCTTCTCGATCCCGCCGATCGGCCCAGAGAGCATGGGGGCCGAGGTGCTGCACGAGCCCGGGTCGGCGGCCGGCGTTGCGGCGGCGCCCCCAGGCAGGTTGCCGGCGTACTGCGCCGCCTTGGCCAAGACCGTCGCCACGTAGCTCGAGGAGTGGTTGTACGCGAAGATCGCGCCCTGCCAGTCGCCGGGCGCGCCACTCGCGTGGAGATAGTTCGCGGCTGCGTAGATCGCGTCGGGCGGCGAATAGGGGTTCTTGGTTCCGTCACCGTCGCGGAAGGACAAGCCCTGCGCTTCGCGTCGCTGCGCGAGTCCTGACGGACCAGGGCTTGCCTTCCTCGCCACGGCGCGCCGACCAGCAGCCATGACCGATCACCACCGACCCACCACAGGACCCGACGCTCCGCCGACCGCCAAGCAACAGCGCTACCTGCGACAGCTCGCAATCGAGCGCGGCGTCACGTTCACCATCCCGGCAACCCGGGCCCAGGCCTCACAGACCATCCAGCAGCTGCTGCGCCGCCGCCCCGAGCCGGCGAGCGACCGCCGCCGCGAGACCCGCGCGGTTCGCGACGACCTCGCCACGAACCGCGGCGACAGCGCGCGTGTGCGAGACAGCGAGCTGACCGGCTACGGCTCGACCGCGACCTGGAAGGAGGTCCGGTCATGACCACCATCAGCCCCGAGCCGCCCCGCCGCACCGGGCCGACCAACCCTCGCGTCGAGCTGGCGCGATACACCATCAGCGCAGGCGAACGCGTCATCTACGGCCAGCGCGTCCTCGGCGTCGTCCGACTCACCGACGTCCCCGCCGACGGGCACGGCCGCCACTACCTGATCGAGCGCGAGCTGACCCGCATGGTCGAGCTCCAGGCCATCGTCGACGACTACTTGCGCGAGGCCGAACGTTGGGACGCCGTTCCCGCCGAGCCGTGCTGGCCGCCAATCGCGTCTGGACTAGCTGCGAGTCCTAGATAGAAAGTTTTACACGAGTTCTAAAGGTAGTATATGAATCCTTAAGCTCGAATGGCGGACGATATGTTGAAGGATTCTACATGGCAAAGAACTACAAGAGTTCCGAGGCGAAGCGCATTCACACCCGTCCCATCAAAGAACCCTCGACCTCGTCAGCCAAGCGTGTTGGGAGCGGCAAGTACGCGCACCCCCAGCCGCGAGGCCCTCAGGAGAAAAAGGGCAAGCGCTAGGCGTGACACCCACAACAACAAGAAGGAGACGGTCCATGGGAAAAGCGACTGATGTCGCAGAAGTGATCGCCGGCGTCCCGTTGACGTCGGACGAGATCGACGCTCGGCGAATCGCCGAGCGTCAGCGCAACCGGACGGAGGCCACACTCGACGGACGACTCGTCGAGCGCGAGGTGCCGACCGTTGCGCCGGTGCCCGTGTTCCAGGCGCGGCCGAGCACCTGGGACTGATTTCGGCTGGGGCGGGGGGCATGCGCTTCCCCGCCCCGCAGTCGAGCCCCTTCCATGTCTAACCGGCCGGCCTACTTCTCAAGAGTCGGCGAGAGGGTCGACCTCGACGTCCTCGCGCGCCGTCGCGTCGTCGTAGTCGGGCTCGGCGCCGTCGGCTCGGCGATCGCCGAGGAGCTCGCGCGGTCGGGCGTGGGGAGTCTTCTGCTGATCGACGGCGACATTCTCGAGATCCAAAACGTCGCGCGGCACGCACTCGGGTTGGCGCACCTCGGAGCCAACAAGGCTCAGGCCATGGCCGAGCACCTCGCGCTGACAGTGCCAGAGCTTGGAGTGCTCGCGCTGCCCCACCATCTTGACGAACACGTGGTCGACCACGAGATCGATCTCTGGCTCGCCATCGCCGATCTCGTAGTCATCGCCACCGACCGACGCGCGGCTCAGCGGCGTATCGCGAGCCGCGCGCTCGCGCTTGATGTCCCCGCCGTCGTACCCGGGTTGTACGCCGACGACGGGGGGGAAGTTTTCGTCCAGCTCGGGCCTGCCCTCCCGTGCTTCAGCTGCTGGGACGGATTTCGCGCGGCCGACGCGGAGGTCCGCGGGGCCACATCGATCAACGCCGACGGACTGGCAGTGATCCAGAACGCCGTCTACCTGTCTCTCGCGGTGTTGGACCCGACCTCGCGGCACGTTCGCGAGCTCGCGCCGATGGCCGACGATGCACGCCCACGTCAAGTGTTTGTGTATCGACCGGGAGCCGCCCCGCTGCGCGCGCCAGCAAGGTTGCGTCCCGGATGCGAGTCGTGCGCCGTGGGGCCGTCGCCGGTCGACCGAGACGTCGATGTTGGCGCGTTGCTCGAAGCGAGCACGCTGTCGCGGCAAACCGTCGGTGGCACATCGTTGTCGGTTGCCCACGCCCGGCAGCCACCCGTGATCCGCGCCATCGAGGTCAGCGAGCACTTGGTCATCGAAGGGACGCGGATTCGCCTGTCCTGGATCGTGGACAACGCGACACACGTCGAGGTCGACGGGGCGGGCGTCTACGCCGCCGTTGGCGACATCGAGATGGCCGTGTCCGGCACGTGTGCGTTCCGGATCCGCGCCGTAAACCTGTTCGGGGTCGCCGTCGCGTTCAGCCCGATCGTCCGCGCGATCCCGATTCCGCGTCACGAGGTAATCGCGGCGAGAGGCGTCGTGCCGATCTCGCTGCGGTCCCCGCGCGACGGCGACGGGTTGCCCCCGCGCGCTGCAGGCACCGGGTCGTTCTCGGTGCCGATTCCCGACCTGCCGTCGATCCCGATCGCGGCGCTACCCCGGCCGATGACGCGCCCGCGCCGTCGAGAGAAGAGGCGAACATGACATCGAGGACTCACCGTCTGCTCCTTTGGATGGCTGTTGCCGACGAGGAGGTAGTGGCCGATTGCGGGGCTGGCGAGGCGAGGCGCCTCGCGAGCGCGGGCGGCGCCGTGCTCGGGACGTCGGTCCTGGCCGTCCTGACCGCGACCTTCACGTTTCACCAGATCCTGCGCGTCCCTATCGTTCCGGCGTGCGCGTTCGGCGTCGGGTTCGGGGTCCTGATCCTGAACCTGGAGCGATTCGTTCAGGCCTCGATCTGCCGTCAGTCGAACTGGTTGACGACGCTCGCCCAAGCGGCGCCGCGCGTGGGCCTGGCGATCCTCGTCGGGTTGCTGATGTCTCCAGCCGTGCTGCTCAAGGCGTTCGCCAGCGAGGACGCCAAGCAGGTGCACCGAGACAAGGTCCGCATGTTCGCGGTGGCGACCACGCAGATCAATAAGGAGTTCGCCGAGATCCCCGCGCTACGGCGCCGGGAGGGCAGTCTCCGGAGAAGCCTTGGAACGATCGACTCTGGCGAGATTCTGAAGACGAACACCCAGTATCGGATCGACGTCCGCCGGTACGCCGCGCTCATCTCGCAGGCTCGGCACGCGCCGACGGCGGCGCTTCAGGCGCGCTATGCGCGCCAGGCGGATGACACGCGGTTGAGGGTCTTGGCCCCGTTGCGTCGTCGCCTGCTCAAGGACGAGGCGACCAGCGCGAAAACGACGACGGACGAAGAACGAGCCAGCGTCACGGGAATCGCGCGACGGATCCGCACGCTCCAAACCGAGAAAGGACGCAAGCTCGCCCCGTTTGAGCAGGATTACAGGGCACCCGCCGGACTCGCCGAGCAACTCCAAGCCCTCGACGAGGTCGTGCGCCGCGAGCCGACCGTCGGCGCGTTCAAGCGGATCCTCTGGCTGTTCGTGCTCGCCATCGACGCGCTCCCGGCGGTCATGAAGACGTTGTCGGTCATCGGCCGTCCTACGGAGTACGAGCAGGTGAAAGACGCGCACGAGACTGCGGCGACCCAGGCCGCCCAGCGCCTCGCCGCCGCGCGCGAGGCCGAGATAGTGCGCGAGGCCACCGCCCAGATTGCTGCCCAGCAAGAGATCTCGGAGGCTCGGCTTCGTCTCTACGTCAAGGCGCAGTTGGCGATGGACGAGACGTTCGTGACCACCATGACCGAGGTGATCTACCCCCATGCCGAGACGTGGGCCAGCCGTGCGGCCGAGGCCTACATTGCAGCGATGGACCACGAGGTGGACTGGCCGGATGCGGGGGCTGCGTTCGCCGATCCACCCGACGTCGATGGCGGTGCCGCCAGCGCGCGGCCTGCGCGCCCGGGCATCGTGGCGCGCATGCTCCGAGCGCTCGGCCTCAACAGGGGACGCGTCGCACGGGGGTCGTAGACGCGCGGCCTGGGGTCACGCCCGCGACTTTGGCTGAGCGAGGCGCTGGCCACCGCGCGGGGACTGATGGGCCGGCGTCTTGCGGCCCGTCTTCGCGCCCCCGTCCCTATGCATCCTTGGTGCGGCGGTGCCCAAGCGAGCGGCGGCGTTCCCGTTGCCCCCGGCGTACGGGTCGACCCCCGCCCGGGCGCAGCCGCAGGTGCTGCGCAGGCCGATCGTCCGTGGTGGTCGTCGACGAGGAGCCGCTTGCGCTCGTGATTGCTGCCGGCTCTTCGATCGGGAGCGGGGCCGTCGCTTGGCTCGGACCCTCGCCACCGCGTTCAGCCTCCCAGGCCAGCAGGCGATCGTAGAGGTTGATGCGCTCGGCGGGCAGGACGCGACTGTGCTCGGAAATCATCGCGATCACGGCCTTCGTGAAGGCGCTCTCCATCAACAAGGCGCGGTTGCGCGCGAAAGGCCCGCTCGGGTTGCGTTTGAACTGGACGAGCATGCGGGTCATGAGCTCGAGGTACATCTCTGCTCGGCTATAACGTTCGAGACTGGTCAGGGGCCCGCTGCTGAGATCCTTGACCTCGTCGATCTCAGCAAGCTCGCACCCGGCGGTCAGGTCGACCATGTGCTGAATCGTCTGAAGCGCCGTGCCTGGGTCACCGATCACCAGAGCGCGCAAGAACGCGGCGAAGTGCTCATAGAGTCGCGGTAGAAGCCGGCCACCGTCCTGATCGACGGACTGCCCGAGACGCTCAAGGCGGTCCACCACGCGAAGCACGCCGTCTAGGTCACTGCGTCCGTCGAGAAGCGCCTTGAGCTCGATGCAGCCCGAGCAGTACAGACAGCCGACCGCGTGGGGATCCCGACGCGCGCCAACCGAACTCTCGATGGTTTCGACAGCCGCGAGCGCGCGGTCTGTGTGTCCCTGCTCCAGTGCTTGAAACCCGGCACGAATCGCCTGCTCCGCGGTGCCGCCGCGGGGGTTGCGAACTTCCCTCGAACGCTTTGACATCTGGGTCCTCTCGGGCCGAGACCTTGGACGGGAATCAAGGGTATCGAAGAAGGGCCTCGCGCGGAAGGTATTCGGCTAGTTCCCACGAAAGTTACGAGTACGACTGATACGTTGGTCTTGCCAAAGGTCCGGCCTGTTGAGGCGCAAAGCTTCCGAGTGAGAGATAGTCTAGGTTTGGACATAGTTCGTATCAACTACGTAGCGGCGGGTCCGATCCAGGTGTTCGCACCAGATCGTCGACCCAGTCCGTATCCGGAGGTTCGCAAGTGACGCGAGATCGCAGTTTCAGCGAAACCCATGCGGCAGACCCCCGAGGACCTTCTGTCGACTCAGCCGAGGCGCCCGAGCCATCTACTCGCGACGTTCTCCAGCGGCGCCTCGGGCCGACCTCCGACGTGCCCGGTCGCTTGGCGGCGCTACGCGCCCTCGGCCTGACGCTCGTGGCGATTGCTCAGGCGATCGGGATCACGCCCCAGGCCGCCCGGGCTTTGTCGCGTCCCGTGGAGCGAAACGGTTCGAACCCTCGCAGGGGCACCAGTGAGGCGCTAAACCAGCTCCGCCTCGCCTGCTATCGCCTACTCGATGCCTACGACGATCCCTCTGAGGTGGCCCAATGGCTTACCACCGACTGGAGTTACGAGGACTTCCGAGCGGTACCTATCGAACTTATCGCCGAGTACCCGTCTCGAGTTCATCAAGCCATCGGTCACCAACTCAACGGCGACCACGACGCCGCAGAGCAAGTCCTTGTTGAGGCTGGCCGTGCCTTGGCGAAGCGCCGTGCTGAGGAACAAGGGAACGGACCGAGACCAGTGCGAGCGGCATCTCGAGGCGCACGCCAAGCCAACGTTCGCACAAAGCGCGGGGCTCCCGCAAAGCCGTCACGGGGTCCGGGGTCGGGCCGCACTGGCAATGCCGCGAAGCCGAAAGCGCCAAGCGCGAGGACGTGAGCTACGCGCGGCGTTAATCCGCCCCCCCGGAAACGCGTGTCCGACGCGAGGTGAACCGCTCGAGCGGCGTCGGGATCTTCGGTTCGTCTATTCGCGCCACCGCTGTCAGGTCGGTGGGGAAGCCGCGGCCCGCGCTGGCATCGCCCCGGCACCAGTCCACTGACCGGACTGACACCGGTGCTCACTCCGAGCCCGACGCGGTTCGCCGAGTCCGTGTGTCCCCCGGCGGCCGGCGTTGGTTTCGAGGTCAGTTGTCAGCGGTGAGATCCGACACCCGCTCGGCGAGAGTTGGTGGACTGAATGCTCTCTCGATCAGGTGGTGCTCGTGCGCCCGCGGCGCGTAGTCGGCGTAGATCAGCGTGGTCTTGTAGTCGCGGTGGCCCATCCATTCCTGCAGCGTGCGCAACGGGACGCCGGCCGCGGCGGCCTGGGTTCCGAACGTGTGGCGCAGGTCGTGGAAGCGGATCTCGCGGACGCCCCGCGAACAGGAGCGCCTCCTTGAACCGCTTGCGCAGCCTCGAGGCGTCCAGGACCGTTCCCAGCTCGGGGTGAGCGAAGACGAGGTCCTCGTCGCCCTGGAACCGGGACCACTGGTACAGGCGGTCGAGCTCGCCCGCGACGCGGTTGATCATCGGCACCGCGCGACTTGACCGACGTGATTTCGGCGTTCCCCACGTCGCCGCGCGTGTAGTTGCGCCGCACACGGATCAGGCCGGCCGTCCAGTCGATGTCGCGCCAGCGCAGCGCGACCAGCTCGCCCTGGCGCAGCCCGCAGGTCACGGCAACGAGGTACAGCGGCCGCTCGATGACGCCGAACTGGTCGTCGGGCACCGCTCGCATCAGCGCCTCGACCTCCTCGTGCTCGAGGTAACGGATGTCGGGGTCGACCTCGGCGTCTCGCGGGCGATCGACCGCGGCCACCGGGTTTGCGTGCGCCCAGCCCTTCTTCATCGCGTGGCGGAACACGCCATGCAGGAACGTCAGCTGGTTGGCGACCGTCTTGCTCGACAGTCCCTCGTGCTGCTTCGCCAGCAGGTACTCGTCGACGAGCTGCGCGTCGATCCGCTCCAGCGAGCGGCCGCCGAAGAACGGCGACGAGTGCTTGCGGCAGCATGATCGAGTAGTCCTGCAGCGTCGTCGGCTTGCGGTTCATGACCTGCTCGAGGTGGGCGAGGTATCGCTCGCCTGCCTCGCTCGACATCGACGCGCTGGTCGAGAGGGACGAACTTCGCGTGCTCGTTGACCAGCTGACGGAGCTTGCGCTCGGCCTGCGCCTTGCGTGAGACCGCGTGGCTCCTCAGGACTCCGCTTGAGTCCGAGTCGCTCGCCGCACCCGCCGGCCGCGCGACGTAGAAACGAGCGTAGAAGGTCTCGCGACCGTGGCGATCGCGGCGCGTTTCAAGCGTCCCGGTGCCGTACGACCGTCGGTCGCTTGGACGGACTCATCGGGCGATGTGGGCGCGACCGTTCGTGCCGGCGGCCCGGTTGCGGTTGGGGTAGCGGACCGCGCTCGTGAGAGCTGATCCACTCCTGAGACGGCGGCGAGCCGATACCGGCGGTACCGGCCGAGCGTGACGTGGGGGATCCGGCCGGCGCGGGTTTCCGCGTAGACCCACGTCTTCGGCACGCCGAGGATCGCCGCTACGTCCTCCGCCTGTAGTAGATGATCGTGGTGAGGCGTCGTGTGCTGTGGTTGGGGATCAGACATGGTCAACCCCCATGTCGCGCGAGCGCGCGTTTATCCCACCCCCCAATTGCAGATCCGGTTGTCCCGTTCGTAGTCCCAACATGAGCCGAACTCCTCTCGTTCGGGACCACGTGATCCGACTTCAGATGCAGCGTGGAGAACTCGCAAGAGCGCTCAAATCCGCTCTCATAACCCGAAGGTCGCGGGTTCGAATCCCGCCCCCGCTATAAGAAAGGCCCTGGAAACAGGGCCTTTTCTTGTTAGTCGGGGCATTCACGCGTCGACTTGTTGTCCTATGTTGCCTCATCGCTGACCCGCACGGGCAAGACCCGAAGGTCGGTCTACGGAACCGAAGGTCAGAGGTTCGAATCCTCTCGGGCGGTTCTTGGATTCTCCGTAGTGGAGCGGAATTCCGGGCGAGCCGATCCCGTTGAGGTGGCAACTGGGCGGCATGGGCCGTGTTGCCGCTGATTGGCTCTGGCCGTCACCGAGCCTTCTCGGCGAGCACCGAGATGCTCTGTACGCCGTAGGTGGCGGCTGCGGCGAGCGCGCGGTGGGAGATGAACCGGTAGTTGTTGGCGCGGACCTGCCGGACTTCCAGGTCCGGGGCCGTGATCGCGTCGAGGTAGCGCTCGCGGGGCACGGCGCCGGCGATGCATGCGGCCCACAGGTCGGCGTTGCGTCGTGTGCGCTCCTTCAGCGGTCGGGCGCTGACGATGTCTGAGATCGCGAGCCGTCCTCCGGGTCGCAGGACGCGTGCTGCTTCGGCAAAGACGGCGTCCTTGCGCAGCGAGAGGTTGACGACGCCGTTTGAGATCACGACGTCGAAGGTCGCGTCGTCGAATGGGAGCTCTTCGATCCGGGTCGCGACGAACTCGACGTTCGCGAACCCGCCTCGGTTGCGCAGCCGGGTGGCCTTGTGCAGTTGTTCGTCGGTGATGTCGGCGCCGACGACCCGGCCGGCGCCGGTCGCGCGCACCGCGGCTGCAAAGACGTCGGTGCCCGATCCCGATCCGAGGTCGAGGACGTGGTCGCCGACGTCGATGGCGGCCAGGTCGAGGTGGTAGCCGACGCCGGCGAACGAGGCGACGGCCTCCGCGGGGAGTTGCCGGAGCAGGGCGGCGGGGTAGCCGAGCTGCTCGGCTAGCGTTCCGCCGACTTCAAAGTGCAGCTCGGCCGCCTCTTCGCGGGCGACGTGACGGTACATCTGGATGATCTGTCCCTCGAGCTGGTCGGCGTCGACCAGGGAGGTCGCGTCGAGCTGGGGAAGGAACTCTGCCTTTGCCATCTCGATCGCTTCGGTCTCAGCATTGGTGCTCATGGTGATTCTCCTTAGTGGTTGGGGTGGGTGCTGCGGGCGTCAGGAGTGCGTGGAACGGCGCGTGCGGATGACCGTGAACGTGCGATGGGCGGCTGGGCCGGTGTGCCCGAGCCGGTCGGTCGCTTGGACCACCAGGTGGTGGCGCCCCTTATGCACGACGTAGACGAGCGGTGAGCGGCACGGCGCAGACGGGCGGGAGTCGAGCCTGCAGCGCAGCTTCGCGCCGGGCTGGTCGGCCGTCAGCGTGAAACGCACCTTCACGCTGGCCTGGTACGTGTGGATCGTCGCCCTGGGCCCGTACACGATCCGGACCCGGGGCGCGGTCGTAGCAACCGTGATGCCGGGCGTGGTGGTCGTCGGCGGGATGCCGGGTTGGGTCGTCGCCGGCGGGATGCCGGGGCCGGTTGTCGTGACGGGCGGGCCCGGGTCGATCCGGAAGGTGCGGGTCGACGGGGTGCGGTCAGCGTCGCCGCCGGTGACGGCGCGCACGGCCAGCCGGTGGTCGCCGCTCGGCAGTGGGCCGAGCGTGGCCGGGGTGACGCACGCCGTGAAGGGCTGGCCGTCGACGGAGCACTCGAACGTCGCGCCGTCCTGGTCGGAGGCGAACGCGAACATCGGGCGCGGCTCGGTGATGGTCGTGCCCTCGCCCGGTCCCGAGGCGATGCGGGTGTCGGGTGCGGTCTTGCGAAACAAGTGAACGACCGTGGCCGCGTAGAAGCCGGTGGCGTACAGCGAGCCGTCGTCGGGGCTCACGGCGAGGGACAGGGCGCCGGCCAGCGGGTCTCCGGGCAGGTCGGTGCACAGTCCGGCGGAGCCGCTGTCCGAGACGCAGCCGGCGTAGGTGATCTGCCCATGCTCGGCGCGGTCGAAGACCGTCACGACCCCGTCGAAGTCCGACACGTAGACCGATCCGCCGTCACCGCTCACCGCCACGTCGGTCGGGGAGAGCATCGGCGACCCGGGCGCGTCGGCGCACAGGCCACCCGAGCCGGTGTTCGAGACGCAGCCGGCGTAGGTGATCCGCCCGTCGACGGCGCGATCGAGCGCGGTGATCGTGCCCGTCCCGGAGACGTTGTAGATGCTGTCGTCGGCGGGGCCGACGGCCAGCGCCGCGCCCTCGCCCAGCGGGGCGCCCGGAGCATCGGCGCAGCGCCCGTCCGAGCCGTCGTCTGACACGCAGGCGGCGTAGGTGATCTGGCCGCCGGCGGCGCGGTCGAAGACCGTCACGGTGCCGGTCGAGGCCGTGACGTACACCGATGTGCCGTCGTGGGAGACGGCAACGCCGTGCGCGGAGATCAGGGGTGCGCCCGGGACGTCGGCACACAGGCCGTGCGTTCCGTCATCCGACACGCAGCCGGCGTAGGTGACATGGCCACTCGGCGCACGGTTGAGGACCGTGATGCCGTCGCTCACCGCCGTGTAGAGCGTCGCGCCATCGGGGCTCAGCGCGAGGTCGTAGACCCCGCCCAGGGGCCCGGAGGAGTCGGTGCACAGGCCGCCGGTCGGGAGGTCCGAGAGGCAGCCCGCATAGGTGAGCTGTCCGTCGGCTGCGCGGTCGAAGGACACGATCGCGTGCGACGCGTACCCCCCGACGTACAACGAGCGGCCGTCCGGGCTGACGACCACCGATACGGCGCCGGACAGCGGCGTGCCCGGAGCATCGGCACAGGCACCGCCGGAGCCGTCATCGGAGATGCATCCGGCGTACGCCAGCTGGCCGGCCGCCGCGCGGTTGAAGATGGCGATCGCGCCGGTGTCGTACGACGTCGCATACGCGCTCGTGCCGTCGGGGCTGATCGCGACCGACGAGCTACCCGCCAGCGCGGGGGAGCCGCTCGCGGCGCACACGCCGCCCGAGCCGTCGACCGAGATGCACCCGTCGTAGGAGAGCTGCCCGAGCGCCGAGGCCTGGCCGGCACAGACGAGCAGCACGCCGGCGCAGGCCAGCGTGACCAACACGGCGGTTCGTCTCCTGGCCCCGAGCCGCCGGCGCGTCACGTCGGCGCGTTTGCGTTCGGCGATGGAGGGCTCGTTGGACGCGGCGAACCGGTCGATTCGCGCGTTGACGAACCTTGAGCGAAATGCGGCGCCGGTCGGCGCGACGGTGGTGAACATGACTCCTCCAAACGAGCGGTCGTGGGACACCGCTCATCCTGTGCTCGCAGCGCGCTTTGCACATCGGACGTGCGACGGCACCGATGCGCGACAACCGTGCAGATATGCCTACGTCATTTGTCGTGAGAGCCCGCGGAGGACCGGCGGGTCGAGCGCGATGCTCACCGTCGTTCCGGCGCCGCGCGCTGCGCGGACGGAGAGCCGCGCGTCGATCGCGTCGGCGCGCTCGCGCATGGTGCGTAGTCCGAGATGGCCGGGGCGAGACCGGGCGACGTCGAAGCCGGTGCCGTCGTCGCTGATCGCGATGACGAGCGCGCGGTCGGTGAGGGTGACGTGGACCGCGGCGTGGGTGGCGCGGGCGTGCTTGATTGTGTTGTTGAGTGCTTCGAGCGCGATGCGGTAGAGGTGCTCTTCCACCGTGGGCGCGACCGTGAGGCGTTCGGCGGGCCCGTCGACGGTGATCGACAGCCCGCAGCGCGCGGACAGGGCGGCGGCCTGTTTGCCGAGGGCGGCGACGAGGCCTTCTTCGGCGAGTGCATCGGGGCGTAATTCGAAGATGAGTGCGTGCATCTCGGCCAGCGCGCCCTGGGTGAGCTCGCGCAGCTGCGTGACGCTGCGGCCGAGCGGCCCGTCGGCTGAGAGCCGGTGGTTGTCGATCGCGAGCTGGGCGGTCCGGGCGTGCAGCGTCATCGAGAACAGCGCCTGTGATACCGAGTCGTGAAGTTCGCGGGCCAGTCGCGCTCGCTCGCGCAGTACCGACGTCTCGCCGGTTTCGGCGAGCAGGCGGTCGTTGACGACCGCGACGACTGCCTGGTCGGCGAGTGCGGTGTAGAACGCGAGCTCCTCCTCGGTGGGCCCGCTGACGCTCTGGTCCAGGAAGATCGCGAGGAGGCCGATGACCTCCTCGCCCCACGCCAGCGGCACGTGGACGCCGGCCTGCCAGTCAAGTGGCTGCAGCTTCTCCCCGGCATGTGCCGAAGCTGGACGGTCAAGCCAGCGGCGCTTGGCGTCGGGGATGACGGCCATCCGGCCGCCGAGGACGGTCTCGCCGTCTGGGAGGTCGCTGATGCGCAGCGTGCCTCCGGACCACGCGCGCCGGAACTCGTGGGGGAGTCCTTCGGCGCCGTCGGCCTGCAGCGTGCCGTCCTCAGCGGTGATGCCGATGGCGCATCCGACGGCGCGTGTGGCTTTTACGGCGTGATGGGCGAGCTGGCTCAGCACGGCGTCCAACGGGCTGCGTCCGGCGAGCTGGGCGGCGGTCTGGCCGAGGGCGGCCGCGTTGCGCGTGGCCTGATGGGCGTCGGTGACGTCTCGGAAGATGGCGGCGCCGTGCGGAGAGCCGTCGATGGGGAAGGACATGTTGGTCCATCGGATCTCGCGCTCGGTTCCGTCGGGGCGCAGCAGGGTGGAGGTCCACAACCCGGTCGTTCCGGCGAGTTGTTCTGCGAAGTGCTCGAGCATCGCCTGGTGTTCGCGCGGCGCGAAGTTCTCGAGGAAGTCGGGCAGCGCTCGCAGCTCGTCGAGCGAGTAGCCCATGATCTGACACGCCGCTGGGTTGGCGTAGACGTAGCGGCGACCGGCGGTCACGACGACGATGCCATCGCGCGAGCGCTCAACGAGCGCGGCGAGCGCGTCGACGCCGAGGTCGGCCGCTGTCTGCATGACGTTCATCCGGGCGTCGGCGCGACGCCCTCGCGCACCGCCCACAGCGCGGCCTGGGTTCTGGACGACAGGCCAAGCTTCGCGAGGATGTTGCTCACGTGGGTACGCGCGGTGCGCTCGCTGATCACCAGGTCGCGGGCGATCGCCTTGTTGGCTTTGCCGTCCGCGACCAGTTTCAGGATCTCGCGCTCACGGTTGGTGAGAAGGTCTTTGGGGTCGGCCGACGGCCCGCGTCGCAGCGACGTGGTGAGTTGGCGGGTGACGGCGGGGTCGAGATGCACTTCGCCGCGGCGGGCGCAGCGCACGGCGAACGCCACCTCGTCGGCCTCCGCGTCCTTGAGCAGGTATCCCGTTGCGCCGGCCTCCAGCGCGGCGTGCACCTTGTCGTCCTCGATGAAGCTCGTCACCGCCACGACTTTGACGTCGGGATAACGCTCGGTTACCGCGGCCGTCGCCTCGATGCCGCCCATCGGCTCCATCAGCAGGTCCATGAGCACGACGTCAGGGAGCGTCCCGTCTGCCTTCGCGCGGGCCAGCCAGTCCAGCGCGGCGCGCCCATCCGACGCGTCGCCCACGACTGACACGTCATCGACCATCTCGAGATAGCTGCGCAGCCCCTCGCGCACCATCCGATGGTCGTCAACGACCAGGACACTGATGAGACCGGCGTCAGTCATGGGTTGCCCATTGCTTGGCGAACGCGTCGAGCGGGATGAGGTGATCGCGCAAAGCGGCGCCCTTCGGGGTCAGCCGCGAGGACCCATCGGGGAGCCGCTCGATCAGGCGGGCGTCGACCAACTCGCCCAGACGCGTCGCGAGCACAGAGGTCGACATGCGGTCGGATGCTTCGCGCAGCTGGGCGTACGGGACGGGCTCGCCCGAGCGCAGCTCCCAGAGGATTCG
This sequence comes from uncultured Actinomycetes bacterium, assembly GCA_963766605.1. Lineage (GTDB taxonomy): Bacteria > Actinomycetota > Thermoleophilia > Solirubrobacterales > Solirubrobacteraceae > AC-49. Next base: position 79,546 of record CAVYAT010000001.1, on the reverse strand, counting down.
CAGCGTCCAACGGCGGCCGAGAAGCTCGAGTAGCAGGACGATGGGGCGGCCGGTCGTGGTCTTGGGGTGCTGATTGGGCATGGCGGATCCGTTTCTTATTTCGAAGTGTTGCATTTCGAAATCCGAAATGCAATGCTGTTTCGAAATGCGAAACGACAGACGACACACACCCCGGACACACCCTCGGCACATGCCCTCGCTCCGACGCGGGGCGCTGGTCGTCGTGTGTCTGACCGTCAGCGTGCTCGCCGCGACCGGCACGGCCGCGACCGCGACGCGGCTCGACCTGCGGGTCGATGCCAACCGCGACGGGCGCGTGACGGCCGCAGACGAACCCGGCAAACGGACGGCGACGCTCGCGGCAGGGGCGCTCGTGCTGCCGAACCTCGACGACGACGCGGGGCGCTGCCCGGCCTACTGGCGGCGGCTGCTGAAGGCGAAAGTGACGCTCAACGCGCTCATCGACTGCTCCGACGCCGCCACGCCCGGGGTCGACGGACCGGCCGATCGAGCGGACATGGCGCCGCTGGACGTCATGCCGATCTCGGGGATCGCCGACGGCGATCACGCGACGATTGCGCTGACCGGCCCGTATGCCGGCCGCGGCCGGCTCCACGGCGCCGGACAGGACGGGACGTCGATCACCCTGGACGCCGCGACGCTTCGGGCCGGCGTGGTGCTGTGGGTCGAAGCGCTCGAGCCGGCCCACGCGCACGACGCGTTCGACGGCGAGCTCCACATCGCTGCAGAGATTGACGGCGACGCCTCATCGGTGGACGCGGTCACGCTGCGCGTGGCTCCCCTCATCGCGACCTCCGGTGCGGCGGATGCGACGCGGATCTACACCGCCGTCCCTGCATCGAAACGCGCCATCGACCTGTCCTACTCACGTGCTCTTACCGCGCTGCTGTCTGCGGTAAGGCCCGGCGATCACCGCGGCCGCACGGCGGCGCGCGCTCGGATCCGGGCCCAGCGCGCCTACGCCCACGAGGAAGCCGACTACGTCCGCCGACTGCCCACGGCTCTGCGCCTCGGCGCCGGGGGCCCGCCGATCGCGCGGGTCAACATCGGCGTCGCGTGGATGCAGGACCACCTCGAGGTCATGACGGCCGCCGTGCCGCGCGCGACATCGCCGGGCGGCATCCAGTCGATGCAGGTCGCGCTGGCCGACGAACCGACGATCCAGTTCGGGGAGCTATCGGCGCGCAATCCCGCGGTCGTGCATCTGATGTCCGAGCTGCGGACCTACGTCGGCCCCGGGCGCGGCGCCCTGATGCCGCGACTCGGCGCGCTGACGGACGGTCGCCCGGAATTCGACGCGTCCGGAGCACTCGAAGCGACACCTCCCGTCCCTGGCGCGCCCGCCGGCCGGATCCTGCTCTCGGCTCCACCGAAGGGCCGCGACCAGTTCGCCGCCATGCTCCGCGCGCAGGCCCAGCCGGTCGTCGAGCTCCCCGTCCGGTGGCTGGACGTCGGACACGTCGACGAGATCGCGTCCTTCGTCCCCGCCGCGACCCCCCGGGGCTGGGCGCTCGTACTCGCCGACCCGGCGCTCGCGCTGCGCCTGACCAGACACGACAAGCGAATCCCGCCGTCCATTCACACGGCCACGCAGCAGGCCGCAACGCACATGGTCACGGTCGAGCGGACCCTCCGGCGAGCGCTCGGGCTCGGCCGCGGGGACACCGGCGTCATCCGCGTGCCGGTGCTGTTCGCCCGTGCCACCTCGTTGAGCGGCGGTCTGGCCGCGGCGTTGCATCCCGGGCTGACCGCATGGAGCGCCAACAGCGTCAACGGCCTTCACGTGCGAGGCCGTAACTTCATCGTTCCAGCGCCCCATCGATCGCCGGCCCTCGCCCCCGCGATCCGGCGAGCATTCGCGGACAAGGGCGTCGCCATACGATTCTTCGACACGTTCCCCGCGCCCCACGGCGGCGAAGGTGAACTGCACTGCACGACGAACGCCGAGCGCGTCCCGGTCAACGGAGGCGCTTGGTGGTGAGTCCGCAGGTCTTCAGACGGGGCGAGCTGCATCCCGAACCGGCTGTTGCTGAGGGATTGCGCTCAGCGCTGCTGCTGATCGGTCGGTTGTGAGGTCCACGGTGGTCCGAACAGGGGGCGAGCGCCCGTTGTCGCTGACTTGTGACGAGGACTGACTTCTAGCCTCCGGGGCTCGGTGGTTGGGTCGAGTCGGCTGCCAGTTTCGCACCGCTGCCCTCAGGTCAAGCGCCTGGCGGCCTGGCACTTCGTGCCTGCTTGACCTGCGGTGGCGGTGCATGGGCTGCCTTGTCTCACCAACCACCGAAGCCCAGGAGAACATTGAGATGAACACCATCACGCTCATTGGCCGCCTCGTTCGTGACCCCGAGCTGCGGCACACCACCGGCGGAGATCCGGTCTGCGCGATTCGGATCGCGGTCGACGCAATGGGCCGGTCCAACAGCGTCGGCTATGTCGACGTCAGCGTCTGGGGCAAGAGCGGCGAGGCGTGCGCCCGCCATCTGTCCAAGGGTTGGCTGGTCGGCGTCACCGGTCGCTTGGAGTACCGCGAGTGGCCGGCCGACGACGGCTCCAAGCGCTCCGCGCACGCCGTGGTCGGCAACGTCGACTTCCTGTCGGCGCCGCGCAACGGCGCCGATCAGGAGCCGACGGCGGCGTAGCCGCCAAACGATGGGCCCGTGGCCACGGTGGTCGCGGGCCCGTTCTACGGTGCTTCGCATGGGCGGCTAGTTGCGAGCTCGTCGCCGACCTGCTTCACCTGAAACGGGGTGGGCGGCATGAGGCGGGCTGGTCCATCAGCGCTTCTGTTCCGCGTCGCCTGCGATCGAGGCGCGGATGTCCTTGATGAGGATTTGGAGGTTGAGCGGGTCGGTTGGTGAGGGTTCGAAGTCGTGGCGTTGGTAGAAGGCCCGGGCGTCCTGGTTGATGGCGTGGACGAGCAGGACGCGGATGCCGAGTTCGTCGGCGGCGGTAAGCGTGCGGAGCATGGCGTCGCGTAGGAGCCAGGCGCCGATGCCGCGTCCTTGGACGCTGGTGTCGACGGCGAGGCGTGCGAGCAGCGCGGCGGGGATGGGGTGGCGAGGCATGCCCTTCGCCGCGCGCCCGGTGGCGTCGGCGTGGGTGATGGAGGCGGCTGCCAGGGCGTGGTAGCCGACGACGCGGGCCTGTTTGGTGTCGGTGATCACGAAGGTCCGCGCGGAGCCGACGGTCGCGGCCTGCAGGGCGTGCCGTGCGAGCCAGGTGTTGAGCGACTCGACGCCGCAGTCGAACGTCTCGACGTCGTGGTGGACGGCGAGTGGTTTGGGGTCGCTGAAGCGCGGCACCTATTCGGGGCGTGGGCGGCGCATGAGCTCGACGACGGCGGGCTTGATCTCGGCGGGCCGCTCGAGTGCGTCGTTGAACGCCTTCCACGTCTTGGCGTCGAGCGCGAACTCGGTGCGGTCCGCGAGGATCACCTCGGCGCGAGTACGGCCGCTTTCGACGAGGAACTCGGACACCGACTCGCCGACCTGCGCGGCGGCACGCCGGAACAGCTCGTCGTCGCTGGGGGAGACACGAAGGTTGCGTCGGGCTGTCCTGGTCACGGTGGCCATGCGTCGAACTCTACCACGATGTACATACATTGTGTGTACATCACGTCGGTTCATCATCGGCCGCCTCGGACTCATCCTTGAGCAACTGGTCCCGCGGCGAGGTGAGCGCCTCGAAGGCGCCTTCGAGCATCTCCTGCTCCTGGGTGTGGGGGGCGTAGTCGGCGTAGACGAGGGTGGTCTTGTAGTCGCGGTGACCCATCCATTCCTGCAGGGTCCGAATCGGGACACCGGCCGCGGCGGCCTGGGTCCCGAACGTGTGGCGCAGGTCGTGGAAGCGGATCGGGCGCACCCCCGCCCTGTCGAGGGCCGTCTTGAAGCGCTTGCGCAGCTTGGAGGCGTCCAATGGTGTGCCCAGCACGGGGTGGGCGAACACGAGGTCGTCGTCGGCCTGGTAGGCCGAGCGCTGGAAAAGCCGCTCGAGCTCGCCGGCGGTGCGGCTGATCATCGGCACGGCGCGGCTTGAGCGCCGCGACTTCGGTGTTCCCCACTCGCCGCGGGTGTAGTTGCGCCGCACACGGATCACACCGGCCGACCAGTCCACGTCACGCCAGCGCAGCGCGACGAGTTCCCCTTGGCGCAGGCCGGCGGTCGCGGCGACGAGGTACAAGGGGCGTTCGATGCCGGCGAACTCGTCATCGATCTCGACGGCCCGGATCAGCGCTTCGACCTCCTCGTGGCTGAGGTAGCGGATGTCGGGGTCGGCGTCCGTGTCGCGGGGCCGGTCGACGGCGGCGACGGGGTTGGCGTGGGCCCAGCCCTTCTTCATCGCGTAGCGGAAGATGCCGTGCAGGAACGTCAGGTGGTTGGCGACCGTCTTGCTCGCCAACCCGGAGCGCTGCTTGGCCACCAGGTACGAGTCGACCATCGGCACGTCGATGCGGTCCAGGGAGCGGCCGGCAAAGAACGGGGCGAGGTGCTTTCTCAGGACGATGCGGTAGTCCTGGATCGTCGTCGGCTTGCGATTCATCACCTCCTGCAGATGGGTGATGTACCGGTCGCCGGCGCGCGCGACGTCGATGCGCTCCGACAACGGCACCAACCGCGATTGCTCATCGATCAACCTCGCCAGCGCCCGCTCGGCCTGCTGACGCGTCAACCCGCCCGGCACCAGCGGTGAGCGCTTGACCCCGAGGCGGCGGCGGACCTGGCGGCCGCCGACCCAGAACCTCGCGTAGTAGGTCTCGCGGCCGTGCTTGTCCGCCCGCGCCTGAAGACTGCCTGTCCCGTATGACCGTCGCGCCTGTTCAGCCTTGCCCATCATCGCTCCTTGAATCGAATGAGACCATGGGAGCGCGCCCGGTCCGATCCGAGAACCCGAGCAGCCGTTGGGAGGAGGGAACAGGACGCACCAATCCCCATGTCGCGCGACCGCGCAACATCCCACCCCCCAATTTCAACCGTTGTCTTGTTCTTGGTCTCAACCGGAGCGAATCCCATCACAACTGAGACCACTTGAGCGCACCCGACTAGCCTGATATTTGGCTCTACCAAGCCAAAAAGCCGCTCTCATAACCCGAAGGTCGCGGGTTCGAATCCCGCCCCCGCTACTCACGAACTTCAACATCAGCATGTGCGTTCACGTGCATGAAGTTCTCCTCTGATCTGCAGTTGGCTCTGGGTCGCGGCTCGTGGCGGCGGTCTGACGCGCGGGTGACCACTGCGGGAGGTCGGACCCGCACAGGCAGCACGCTCCGGGGAAGGCGCCGCGCATGCGCACGACCTCCCAGAACGAGGCGTCGGCGTCGACGAACCGCACGCGGCACCCGGTGCAGCGCGTCTCGACCCGTCCGCCGGGGCAGGGCTCGAGGTCGACGACCTCACCGTCCATCCACAGCCGCGTGTACCCGACGTGGGCGGACCAGCGTGTGAGGGCGGCGCGGTGGGCAGGGCGATCACCGCAGAGAAAGTCGACGACGACCTCGCGCGCCGTCCCATCGTCACCGCGGATCACGTTGAGGTCCGCGACACAGAAGCCGGCGCGGGCGCGGGCGTCGAGCAGCGTGTGCAGCGGCCCGCCGGTGACGAGCCGGTGCCGCCAATCGACGAGCCGGACGGTTCCGTTGCGGCTGATCGTGACGCGGAAGTCCGGAAGTTCAAGGTCCATGCATCCGAGTCGCCGGTCAGCAACGGGGTCTGACGTCAGACGTGCGGATCGCGCCGCGACCTCTAAGGCATGCCGAGCATGTTCACCCCGGGGGCGAAGGTCGAGCTGCTGCAGCGGCCGACCGAGTGTCCCGACGATCAACTGCCCTTCGCCCGGGCCTTCATCGCCGTATGCCGCTTCACGGTGGCCAAGACCGTGCCGCTCTACCCGCACCAATACTGCCTGCGGGAGTGGGTGCCGGACGCGCGCCAGGACGACTACGCTCGCTTCATCGAGCTGATCACCTACTACGGGTACAACGGGCGCTTCCTGCGGACGACCTACCGCTACCTGAACATCGACGGGTGGCGCTATTGGGAGTCGCCGACGATCGACCGCAGCGGCATGATCGTCAACCGGGCGCAGAACAGCGACCTGAGGCAGGAAGGCGAATGCTGACGGCGAGGTTCACCGAGGCCCTGGAGTACGCGCGCGCCCATCACGAGGGGCAGCTGCGCAAAGGGACCGAGATCCCCTACCTCGCCCATTTGCTCGCGGTCTGCTCGGTTGTTCTCGAGAGCGGTGGCCACGAGACCGAGGCGCTCGGCGCGCTGTTGCACGACGTGGTCGAGGACGGCGGCGGTATTGCCGCGTTGACGGAGATCGAGGAGCGCTTCGGTGCGGAGGTCGCCGCGATCGTCGAGGGCTGCAGCGACACGACCGCAGCGGAGAAGGAGGACTGGCGGCTGCGCAAGGAGCGGTATCTCGCGCACCTGCAATCGGCGCCGGCGCCGGTGCTGCTCGTCTCCGCCGCGGACAAGCTTCACAACGCCCGCTCGATTCTCGGCGACCTTCGCGAGCACGGTGACGAGCTGTGGCAGCGGTTCAACCGTGGTGCGGAAGACCAGCTCTGGTACTACGGCTCACTGCGCGACGTGTTTGTGCGCCGCCTCCCCGGCCGCTTGGCGGACGAACTCGACCGCACCGTCCGCGACATCAACCGGATGGTCGACCGCGAGGATCGCGTCGCGTGGCTTGGCCACCCGTGTGAGTTTTGGCGCTACGAAAGTGACGACAGCTCTCGCGGCGCGCTGGTGGACTGGCCGGGCTGCCCGCTCGTCGTTCGGTTTGAGCCGCGCGCGCTCTTGGTGTGCGCACACGTTGGCAGCGGCGGTGACTACTGCCCGGACGTCGACGCAGACCTCGAGGATCTCATCGCAACCGACCTCGGTGGCCTCCGGCTCGAGTACGTCGAACCTGCCGAGGTCGCGTGGCTGGTCGCCGAGGATCAGGGCGATCTTCGCGAGGCTTGCGAACGGGTCGTAGGTGCCGCAGCGCCGGTCGCCGCCGAGCTCCGCGAGGCGATCTACGCCCTCGAGCCCCCGATCTCCCAGTACGCCGAGCGGGTCGAGCGCGGGCCGAGCTGATTCTTGTCGAGACCGACTTCCTCAGCGGAGCGCCCAGCGTCTCAACGTCTGTCCCCGGCCGGCGGCATCCGAGCGGCTCACGGGGTGCTTGGCTCTGATGGTCGGGTCGGTCGGCAACGCCGCGTGCTCGCACAAGAATGTCGCCGTCGCACGTCGCCATCGGTGGGTCGCCTACGACCGGGTACGCGTGATCGGATCAAAGCGCAAACGGAGGCCCTGGATCAAGGCGGCTGCGGAAGGGCACTAAGCGTAGGTCGAAAGCGGAATCTCGCGAGAGGGTCGTCTTCGGGGCGGCCGTCTCGTCGTTCCCGGACGTGCACGGTGAGACCGTCGGTGGGCATCTGAGTCTCAGCTCGGTGTGACGTGGAGCGTGATTCTCGTTGGGGTGGGATGGTTCATGGGCGGCATGGACGGTTTCCTCGAGCGACACCCCGTCTGGATTGTGGTGGTGACGCTGACGGGGCTGCTGTCCGTGCCGATCGTCATCGGCGGGTGCGCTGGCGGGGGGTCAACCACGGCGTCCTCGAGCTCTACTTCGGTCGTGTCGTCATCGCGGCGCGCCGAATCGACCGTGGCGACGACATCGCCCGCGGCCAGCAAGACAACCACCGCGGCGAAGCGGTCGGAGACCGCTGGGAGTGCGGTTGCTGCGCTCGCGAAGCTTCCCATCAAGGGCCGCGCGCCGATGACCGGTTACAGCCGCGAGCGGTTTGGTGACGGGTGGCTGACGGTGGACGGCTGCGATACGCGCGACCGGATCTTGCGCCGCGACCTGTCGCGCAAGACCTTCGCTGTCGGGAACACATGCAGGGTTCGGAGCGGGCGCCTGAACGACCCCTACACCGCGGCGGCGACCACGTTCGTCCGGGGCGGTGCGTCAGAAGTCGACATCGACCACGTCGTCGCGCTCGGCGATGCGTGGCAGACGGGGGCACAGCAGTGGTCAGCGGCCCGTCGCGTGGCGTTTGCGAACGATCCGCTCGAGTTGCTCTCGGTCGGCGCCGCTGCGAACCGCCAGAAAGGCGACGGGGATTCGGCGACCTGGCTGCCGGCCAACAAGGCTTTCCGGTGCCGCTATGTCGCGCGCCAGATCGCCGTGAAGCGCAAGTATCACGCGTGGGTCACGCGGGCCGAGCACGATGCCATGGTCAGGGTCCTCAGGGCCTGCCCGAGCCAGAAGCTTCCGAAGAGCGGCCACGCGCCGTCCCCCATCGTCGCGCCCCACCGCGCTCCGCCGAACCAACCAAAGCCGATCTCCAGACCGGAGGCGGCACCCGCCCCGGCCGGTCACGGCCGCGTGTTCGCCAACTGCGCCGCCGTTCGTGCCGCCGGCCTCGCACCGCTGCGACGCGGAACCGCCGACTATGCGGCCAACCCCAAGCTCGACCGAGACCACGACGGCCTCGCCTGCGAGTAACAGACCGGCGGTAGCGTCGCGACCAAGACGCGATGCGCATTCTCGTCTGGAACATGGCTGAGCGGCGACGAGCGTGGGACTCGTCGGACGTAACGCCGCGAACTTCGCCGTGGCTCTGCTCCAGGAAACCGTCGATCCGACACAGCCGTCCAGTTCGCTGAGCCAGGGGAAGCCATCGCACCGCTCGTCGCGGGAGCCGACCTGGTTCGCCAGCGTCCACGCGCAAGCGAGCCCGGTCCCGCCCGAGATTCTGGAACTGCACCCCTGGGATGAGGCTCCGCTCTGCAACCCAGGCCGCGAGGTATGGCAGATGGATCTCATCCCCTTCGAGCTCCAAAGACTGTTCGCGGGCCAGACGTTCGTCTGGGGCGGCGACCTGAACAGCGCCGTCAGGATGGACACGTCCCCGGGTCTGCGGGGGGAACCGTCGCCCCCGCGAGATCTGGTTCGACCAGCTCGTCGACCAGCCGGACCGCTGACCACGACTTGGGCCGTGGAGGCGGACTTCGAGGCACTCCGTAAGCCCAAGGGTTAACGCTCCGGCGGTCGGTCTGCTCCGGACAGGCCCGGACGGCGTTGTGCGCCCTCGTCCAAGCCCGGTGCGCTGGCCAACGGCAGGTGATCGCCCCAGGCGATACGGTCGCGCGATGCGTCTGTCGGGGAAGGCCGCCGTGATCACCGGCGGTGGGGGAGGGATCGGCCGAGCCACCGCGGTGGCGATGGGCCATGCCGGGGCGCGTGTGCTGCTGGTCGATCGTGACGGCGCGCGGCTGGACGCCGCCGCCCAAGAGGTCGCCGCGACCGGAGCCGAGGTGCACGTCCACGTCGCTGACGTGGCCAACTCGGCGGACGTGCGGGCCTTTGTCGGTGCCGCCCTCGAAGCCTTCGGCATGATCGATGTCCTCTTCAACAACGCCGGGATCATCGGCCCGATCGCGTCGCTCGCCGAGTACGACGAGGACGAGTTCGACCGGATCTTCGCCACCAACGTGCGCGGAGTCTTCCTCGGGATGCGTCACGTGCTCCCGTTGATGATTGCCCAGGGCTCGGGCTCCGTCATCAACACCGGATCGCTCTCCAGCGAGCGAGGTCTGCCCGGCACGCCGGCCTACAACGGGTCCAAGCACGCCGTCCTCGGCCTGACGCGCTCGGCCGCCGCCGAGGTCGCCGTCGCCGGGGTACGGGTCAATGCGATCCTGCCGGGCATGATCGACACGCCGATGCTGGCGGAAGTGACGGCGGGGTTCGACGATCCGCAAGGCGCACGTAGCGCCGCCGAGGCGGTGTCGCCGCAGGGTCGCCTCGGCACGCCCGAGGAGATCGCGGCCGTCGTGGTTTTTCTCGCGAGCGATGAGGCGAGTTTGGTCAACGGGGTCGGCTGGCCGGTCGACGGTGGGATCCTCGGCACGCTTCCGACAGCCCAGCCGTCGTGACCCGTCGCGATGGCCTGATCGGCCACGTCGACCGCTACCTGCAGGCGCTCGTCGCGCACGAGCCGGCCAGCCTGCCGCTGGCGCCGGGCGTCCGCTACACGGAGAACGGTCAGGAGCTGGCGCTGGGCAGCGGGCTGTGGGGCACTGCCTCGGATGTGCCGGCGCATGACTACGCGTGGGTCGCCGATGACGGCGGCGCGCAGATTGGGTGGTTCGGCGTCGTCCACGAGCACGGCCGCCCGTCAGTCGTCTTCCTGCGCCTTCGGGTGCGCGACGACCAGATCACCGAGGTCGAGTCGATCGTGCGCCGACCCCACCCGCGGCTGTACGCGCCCGAGAACATGGACGCGCCGCGCGCGATCGTCTTCGAGGAGCTGGCGTCCGACCAGCGCGCCGACGGCGAGCAGTTGATCGCCGCCGGCGACCACTACTTCGACGGCATCGTGCGGGTCGACGCCTCGATCATCCCCGTCAAAGACGACACGCTGCGGATCGAGAACGGCACCCAGACCGTGCTCGTTCGCGACGTCTCGCACCTGGCCGGCAGCCCGAGCGCGCACGTCTTCCCACTCGGCATCCGCGGTCAGGTGCAGACGCGGTATTTCAGCTACATGGAGGCCGTCCGCGATCGACGCATCGTCGCGGTCGACACCGCGCGCGGGCTGATGCTCATGGTCGCGGTAATGGATCACCCCGCGCGCAAGCGGACGGTCGACATGAAGGGCGTCGGCGAGGTCGAGCTTCCCGATTACCACCAAGTGCCCAACAGCGTGCTCGTCGCGGAGCTGTTCAAGGTCCGTGGCGGCGTCATCGAGCACATCGAGGCCGTCCTGGAGTTCGTGCCCTACGGGTCCCGTACTGGCTGGGACGACGACGCAAGGAGCCATCGATGAAGGTCAGTTCGTTTCATTTCATGCCGTACCGAGACCTTCCGGACGGCGCCCGCGACCGCTACCGGTCGCTGTGGGTCGACGCGCCGTGGTCCGAGCTCGGCGACGCGCGGCAGGCAGGCGACTACTACCACCAGTCGCTCGACGAGCTGTTGCTCGCGGCGGAGCTGGGTTTCGACGGGCTCGGCACCAACGAGCACCATCAGAACCCGTACGGCTTCATGTGCAACCCGAACCTGTTCGGATCGATCCTCGCCCGCCTGACGGCCGAGCGCGGCCAGAACGTCGCGATCGTCCAGCTCGGGGCGACGCTCGCGGCGACCTCCCCGCCGATCCGCATCGCCGAGGAGTACGCGGTCCTCGACTGCCTCAGCGGCGGACGCCTGATCGCCGGCGTGCCGGTCGGCATCGGCTCGGATGCCGGGCTGAGCTACGGCATCGCCCCAATCGATCTGCGCGCGCGCTGGCGGGAGGGCATCGACCTCATGATCAAGGCGTGGACGTCGCGCGAGAACTTCGCCTGGAACGGCGCGCACTACCAGTTGCGCAACGTCAACCTGTGGCCCCGCCCGATCCAGGACCCGCACCCGCCGCTGCTCGTCCCGGGCGCGCACAGCCCCTCGACGTGGGACATGTGCCACGAGCGCGACTGGCCCTACGCGTTCCTCAGCTACTTCGGCGCCGGCGCCGCCGAGGCGGCGATGGACCGCTTCTGGGAGCGGGCGGATGTTCACGGTCGCGATCGCAACCCCTACAGCGCGTCGTTCCTGCAGCTCGTCGGCGTGGCCGAGACCGACGAACGAGCCGAGGCGGAGTTCGGCCCGCACATCGAGTACTTCTACAAGACGCTGCTGCACCAGCCGCGCGAATACTTCAACCCGCCCGGCTACATCGAGTATCCGGCGCTCCTCGGGGCGATGAGGTCGGCGCTCGCGACCCCGCCCGCTGACATCAACGAGCTCTCGGCGGCGGACATGATCGAGCGCGGGTTCGCCGTCGTCGGCAGCCCGGCGACGGTCCGCGAGCGTCTGGAGGCGCTCGCGCGGCGTCTGGGTGTCGGGCACCTGTTGACGATCATGCAGTTCGGCTCGATGCCTCATGATCTCGCCGAGCGCAACCTGCGCCTGATGGCGGCCGAGGTGCTTCCCCACCTGCAGACGGTCTGGGACGCCGAGGGCTGGGAGGACCGATGGTGGCCGTCGGGCGCCGGGCGCCTCGAGGCCAGGGCGGGTGCGGCATGAGCTCGACCGTCGAGACCGTGCCGCTACGTCACTGTGGCTTCGAGGCCAAGGTCCGTGTCGCGGGCAGCGGACCGCCTGTCGTGTATCTGCATCCGGCTGCGGGCCCGGGCTGGGATGGATTCCTCGACGCGCTCGCCGAGCGTCACACCGTGTACGCGCCCGACCACCCGGGCACCGGGGAGACCGACCGCTCCGCGATCCACCGTGTCCCGGCGCTCTGGGACCTCGTACTGATCTACGACGAGCTCCTCGACGCGCTCGGCCTCGATCAGACCGCGGTCGTGGGGAGCTCGTTCGGCGGCATGATGGCCTGCGAGCTCGCCGCGCATCGTCGCACCGCCGTCACGAGCCTCGCGCTCCTCGCGCCGGCCGGCCTGTGGCGTGACGACGCCCCGGTCGCGCAGTACATGGTCATGACGCCAGACGAGCTGACCGAGGTGCTGTGGTTCGACCCGACGAGCGAGGCGGTGCAGCAGGCCACGGCGCTGCCCGAGGACATCGACCAGCTGGCGACCGCGCTCGCGGACCTCACCTGGGCGATGGGGGCGACCGGGAAGTTCATGTGGCCGATCCCCGACAAGGGCCTGCACCGGCGGCTTCACCGCGTAACCGCGCGGACGCTCATCGTCTGGGGGGAGCACGACCGTCTGATCCCGCCGGTCTACGCGCAGGAGTTCGCCGGCCTGATCGACGGCGCCCGTGTCGAGATGATCCCGAGCGCCGGGCACGTGCCCGAGGTCGAGCGCCTGGACGCCGTCGCCCCGCTGGTGCTCGACTTCCTCGCAGGCTGATGCTCGCGCTCGTCGCCACCGGGCTCTCGTTCCCCGAGAGCCCGCGCTGGCACGGCGGGCGGCTGCTGTTCGCCGACATGGGTACGCGCCTCGTGCAAGCGCTCGCGACGGACGGGAAGCTCGAGGTCCTGTGCGAGGTGCCGGGCCAGCCCGCGGGCCTTGGGTTCGCGCGCGACGGACGTCTGCTCGTCGTCTCGATGCTCGAACGCCGGCTGCTACGGCTCGACGACGAAGGCCTGACCGAGGTCGCCGATCTCGCACCGTTCGCGACCGGGCCGTGCAACGACATGGTCGTCGACGAACGTGGCGGCGCGTGGATCGGGGAGTTCGGTTTCGGCTACGAAGACCCCGCCCGCACGGCGTCGCTGATCCGCGTCGACCCGGACGGGACCGCGACGCGGGCGGCGGACGGGCTGTGGTTTCCCAACGGGTGCGCCGTCGCAGCGGGCCCGACGCTCCTCGTCGCCGAGACTCTCGGCCAGCGCGTGAGCGCGTTCGCGATCGAGGCGGATGGCCGGCTCTCGGACCGCCGTACCTGGGCCGCCTTCGCGCCGGAGCCGGCGAGCGGGCTGTTCGAGGCCCTCGACAGCGGCCGCATCACGCCGGACGGCATGTGCCTGGACGCCGAGGGCCTCGTGTGGGTCGCCGACATCGCGGGCGGCGCTGCCGTCCGCGTTCGCAAGGGGGGCGAGGTGGTGCAGCGCCTCGTGCTCGATAGGGGACTGACCGCCTACGCGGTGGGACTGGGTGGCGAGGACGGGCGCACGCTGTTCGTCTGCGCCGGGCCTGCGCTGCGCGACCGCGGTCTGCCCGACGAGCACGACCTGCGCGGCTGCGTGCTCGCCGCGCGGGTGGCGGTGCCCGCGGGCTGAGTGGGTCTCGTGGTGATAGAAGTGCGTGACATGGTCGGTTGGGGGCAGTGAGCGTGGCCGGGCGCCTCGCGGACAAGGTGATCCTGATCAGCGGTGCCGCGCGCGGGCAGGGCGAAGCGGCGGCGCGGCTGTGCGCCGCCGAGGGTGCGCGGGTCGTTCTGGGTGATGTCCTGATCGAGGCGGGTGCTGCCGTCGCCGCCGAGATCGGCGACGACGCACGCTTCGTGGAGCTCGACGTCACCTCGCGCGAGGGCTGGGAGTCGGCCGTCCGCATCGCCGAGGAGGAGTTCGGGGGCCTCCACGGACTGCTCAACAACGCCGGGATCTTCCGGCCGCAGCCGCTCGCCCAGACGACACCGGAGCTGTGGGCCGAGGTCGTCGCGGTCAACCAGATGGGCCCGTACCTGGGGATGCGCGCCGCGATCCCGGCCATCGCCCGCTCGGGCGGCGGTTCGATCGTGAACGTCTCGTCGATCCTCGCTCGCCTCGGCAGCGAGGCGGGCGCCGGGTTCGCCTACTGCGGCACGAAGGGCGCGCTGCTGGCGATGTCAAAGGCTGCCGCGATGGAACTCGCCAAGGACAACATCCGCGTCAACAGCCTCCACCCCGGCGTGATCGACACACCGATGAACGACGTCGCGCCGGGCAACGCCTCGGCCGCGGCGCGCGCTGTAATGGAGGCCCAGAGCCCGATGAACCGTTACGGCCGCGCCGAGGAGATCGCCTACGCCGTGGTCTACCTCCTGAGCGACGAGGCCTCGTTCGTGACGGGAAGCGAGCTCACGGTCGACGGCGGCTTCACGGCCCATTAGGACCGATGAGCGCGGCTGTGCGCATCGGTCGTAGTGCCGGAGCGGGCGGTAAGGCTGGCCGTGTGTCCGCGCGGGGCTTGCGGTCGCGGTGACGACCCTGGCGGTGGGTACAGGGTCCGCGAGTACGAGCACCGGTTTGGTGTACAGCAGCGCCAGGGCGCGACACAGTCGCGCCTGAGGCTCGGCTCGGCCGGTCTGCAGTTCGACGCGCTCACGCCGCCGCGCCGGGTCGTCTCATCACGTCGACCAGGAGAGGCCCCGCCGGGTGAGCGGGTGCCCTTCACTGGGCTTCCCCGCAGCGGACGACATCGGCAACATGTTCCAGTTCGGGGCCGAGTTCGAGGAGGTCTGGGGGCGGCGTGCGAGATGTGGAGCGCACCCGCCGTCGTACCCCGGCCTACAGTCGCTCGACGCGTGGCTCGCCCGCAACGCGAGCCGTAACCCGGTGCCGGCCGAAATCGCCTGAGACCCGGCTGAATCAACCACTTGCCCTCCCGGGCGTCGGTGGTTGGGTCGAGTCGGCTGCCAGTTTCGCACCGCTGCCCGCAGGTCAAGCGCCTGGCGGCCTGGCACGTTGTGCCTGCTTGACCTGTGGTGGCGGTGCATGGACAGACCTTGTCTCACCAACCGTCGAAGCCCAGGAGGAATCCGAGATGAACCCACCACGCTCGTTGGCCGCCTCGTTCGCGACCCCGAGCTGCGGCACACCACCGGCGGTGATCCGGTCGGCGCGTTGCGGCTCGCGGTCGACGGGAGGGTCGGTCCAACAGCGTTGGCTATGTCGACGTCAGCGTGTGGGGCGAGAGCGGCGAGGCGTGCGGCCGCCATCTGTTCCGTGGCTGGCTGGTCGGCGTCAGCGGCCGGTTGGAGTACCGCGAGTCGCCGGCCGACGACGGCAGTAGGCGCTCCGCGCGCGCGGTGGTCGGCTTCTGGTGGCTGGGTCGGTTCGCGCTACGCTGCTTGTGTGCTCGCGAGGGGGTTGGCCGTCGCGGTGACGACCCTGGTGGTGGGGGCGGGGTCCGCGGGAGCGAGCACCGGCTTCGTCATCCAGCAGCGCCAGGGCGCCACGCAGTCGCGCCTGACGCTCGGTTCGGCCGGTCTACGGTTCGACTCGCTGACGCCGTCGCGCACGGGGAAGAAGGCCCGGCCGCAGGTCGGCTTCATCGTGCGCTACCGCGACGGGCGGCTGTTCCTGTTGGACCCGACGACCAAGCGGTACGACGCCGTCTCGCTGAGCGCCGCGATGACCAGCTACGAGGCCGAGCTGAAGATGGTGCAGCACGGGCAGCCGTCCGACATCCTGCCGACCCGGCCCGGCACGAAGCCCACGAGCAACGGCCAGGCCCCGCTGGCACTGCCAAAGGCGACGCTGCGCCGCCTGAAGCTGACGACCAGGATCGGCGGCCTGAAGGCACGCGCATACCTGTTCACTCAGGGAATATTGCGCCAGCGGCTGTGGTACTCGATGGCGATCCCGTTGCCGCCGAAGAAGGTGCGTGCTGCGCTGGCCAAGGCGCTGGGCAACACGAGCGGTTCGTTCGGGCACGCGTTGCAGGGTCAGGCGGGCCGGATCGCGCTGCGCATCGACGAGCCCAAGGGGAAGGGCTGGAAGACGATCGTGCGCACGGTCAAGCTCCAACGCAAGCGGATCCCGGCGAGCGCGTTCTCAGCCCCGAAGGGCTACACGGAGAAGAACTTGCTCGCGCAGCCGCGCGACGTGCCGGCCACCCCGATCCGCTGCGGGCTCGCGATCAACTGCCTGGGCGGCGACGCCACGATCGGCCCGGTCAGCGAGCACCCCGACATCTGGGCGATCTACTGGGGCACACAGTTCGACAGCCACAAGTCCTTCGTGAGCGCCGTCAATCACGGGATCGAGAACATGGTCGGCGACCAGTTCGCTGACGGCAACTCGCCGGGGTTCTACGGCGGGCTGGCGCAGTACGGCGTCGAGAAGGGCAAGCTCCAGGGCTACGAGATCGTCAACGACAACCCCGATGACAGCGTCGGCAGCTGGAACTTCTTCGACGTCGACTGGCTCGTGCTGACCCATCGCTTCGGATCCGACGCACCCAACGAGTGGTGGCGCTTCGGCGGCGACGACCCCATCTTCGCGATCTTCGTCGACCAAGACGAGGTCGACTCGAGCGGCTGGGCCGGCTACCACTTCTTCACGCCGACCGAGGCGTCGGTCCTCACGTTCCTCGTGCACCCGGCCATGCCGTGGCTGATCGTGAAGGTGCCCAGCGTCAAGTCGATCCCCGACAACCCGGGCGACCCGCGCTTCAAGACGGCGCTTGACAAGACGACCGAGAACGCATCGCACGAGTTCGTCGAGGCGGCGACCGACCCGTACCCCTTCTTCAGCTGGGCCGACCCGCTGAAGTTCCCAATCTGGTCCAATGGCGAGATCAGCGACATCTGCGAGTTGGGCAACACGTCGCCGTGGTCCAGGAGCGCGCGGACGGTCAAGTCCGGGACGGCGTTCTCGACGTACTGGGACAACGATCGCGGCGCGTGCGTGCCGGACTCGCAGCCGATCCTCGCGGTGGCCTCGCCGGCCGACGGCGAGACGCGCGAGCTGGGCTCGTCGACGTCGTTCCTGGCCAGCGCCGACGACGTGTTCGACGGCTCGGTCCCCCAGAACAACATCATCTGGACCGACAACGGCACCCAGATCGGGAGGGGGGCCTTCGCCACCCCGCTGCCCGTCGGCGTTCACCACATCGTCGCGACGGTCACGAACTCGGTTGGCGGGACTCGGTCCGTCGCGCGGACCGTCACGATCGTCGCGCACCCCGCGGCGATGGCGATCAGCCACCCCGCCGACGGGGCGTCCTTCGGCTCCGACGAGACGATCGCCTACCGCGGCACCGCGTTCGATCAGCGCGATGGCGACGTCGCCGCGAAGGCGACGTGGTCGGTCGACGGCACCCCCGTCGGCACCGGGGCCGTGTCGTTCCAGCATCAGATCGTCGCGCAGGGGGCGCACACGGTTTCACTGTCGTACACCGACTCGGTCGGCCTGACCGGGACCGCCTCGATCGTCGTCCACGTGGGGCCGCCAACCGGGAAGCCCGCCGTGGCGATCACCGATCCGCCCGACGGCTCCTTCGCGCCGAGCGACGCACAGAACAACGAGTTGCCGTTCACGTTCAAGGGCACCGCAACCCCGACCGGCCTGGCGACGATCGCCGACAGCGGCTACGTCTGGACCGACTCGCTCGACGGCTTGCTCGGCACCGGCCCGACGATCACCAAGACGCTGTCAGGCCAGTTTGCGACGGTTTGCGGCGGCTTCACCGACCACCAGGTCACGCTGACAGTGACCGACAGCTCCTCACGCAGCGCGACCGACACGATCACGGTCCACACCGGCTGCGTCGGCTAGAGCACGGCTGAGGCGGGCGCGCGCGGGCGCGCGCTCCGTCGTCGCCCACGACAGCGGCGGGCGTCAGTGCGAGCAATCGGCGGCCACGCTCCTGGAGGCCCAGGCCCTCGAGCTCGCGTGTGCATGGTTCTCGCCGAGCGACACGCGGCGCCTGGATGTGCACCCGTTTAGCCGAACTGTGGTTCGCTGGTACCCTCCGCCGTCACCCGAGGTCGGAGGAGTGGTGATGACTGTTCGTCAGACGGCTGGCACGGCGGCGATGATCACGGCGATGCTGGCGACGATCGGGCTCCCCGACGCCGACGCCGACTCACGTAAGGCGAAGTGCCCGCGCGGGACGGTCCCGACGCTGTCGGGCACCGGAGAGCGTGTCAGGGTCGTGCGCTCGCACGGCAAGCCACGGTGCCACAAGCCCGCGCGGCCCACGCGGTCGAAGGTCGCCAAGCCGTCCGCGGCCGCCCAGAGCCAGATCGCCTCGATCGCCGACCAGTTCCCGCGGGCCCTCGACGTCAAGCCCGACGCGTTCGCGAAGATCGACAAGGCGATCGGGTCGCGCCGCCGCACGAAGCTCGTCGCGCTCGCCCTGAACTCGTGGCGCAAGACGGCCGGCGCCCGTGCCCACGCGGCGGCTGACGACGGCGGCCTGCACGTCGACCAGACGTTCGGCTCCAAGGGGACCAGCGCGAAGGTCAAGCTCGACGCCGCGCCGACGTCCGGCGACAAGCTCGGCCTCGAGGCGACGGCGACGGTCGACATCGACGTGACCCCCGAGGGCCTCAAGGACCTCGCTCCGGGCGCGCTCGGCGACGCCAAGTCGGCCAAGGCCAAGCTCGAGGTCTCGTTCAACGACGCCCCCGCGCCGTGCCCGACCGCGGCCGGCAAGGTCAAGGGCAAGCTCGAGGGCAAGGTCAGGGTGTCGCTGACCACAGTCGGCGCGGGCGGCAAGGCCACCACCCAGTTCGCGTCGGCTGAGATCACGGCGACGTACGCGCTGACGGTCGGGGAGAACGCGCGCTGGCAGACGATCGACGACGTCGAGGTCAACACCTCGTTCGCGTACGGGGGGACCGGCAAGGGCACCGAGACGTGGCGCGGCCGGAGATTCGGCAGCGGCTTCGACGAGCACGGCATCTTCGGCACGGGCTCGACGCCGATCGAGAAGCAGTACACCCACGTCGATCTGGGCAAGGGCGGCACCTTCGGACCCCATGGCAGCGTGCACTTCGACACCGGTCCGACCGCCTGGGACATCCAGTCGATCAGCAACCTCAAGGGGCTGCTGATCACGACCGTCGCCACCGACTACCTGATGTTCGCGGCGATGGAATATGTGCGCGAGGTCGTCGCGGCGCGCCTCCAGAAGCACTGGTACGACGACGAGGCGTGCCTGAAGTTCGAAGCGTCCCCGGCCGCGACGCGGCTGTCCAAGGGCGCCACAACGCTGGTCACCGCGCGCAGCGCGCGGGCGGCCGACGGCGGCCCGGTGCGCGCCTCGCTGACCGCGACCGGCGTCGCGTCGCTCACGCCGGCCACCGGCCAGCTCGAACCGAGCGGCTCGAAGCAGTTCACGCTGACCGCGCCGTCGACGAGCCCGGTCGTCGCGACATGGCAGCTCGTGGCGCTCAGTCGCGCGGGCAAGAAGACGCTCAGCGGCACGCTGGGCGACAAAGACACCTACACGGTGACGCTGACGTCAGCCGAGACGGCGGACTTCGCCACCCATTCGGCGACGGCGACGCTGGGCGGGTCGCTCGTCGCGGTGGAGACTGCGTCGCCGGGCACGTGGACCGCCTCCGGCCCCGTGCAGTGGTCGAACATCCAGTTCACGCCGAAGATCTGTTCGTTCGTCAATCCGGTGGCGGGTGGGACGTGGTCGGTGTCGATCACCGAACAGCCCAACGACATGATCGACGTCGACTACTCGTTTGACGCGGCGACGCTCGTGACGGCCTCCGTCGTGTGCCCGCCCGCGGGCCCGATCCCGGGCGAGCCCGGCCCGTCGATGGTCGGCGTGGCGCCGACGAGCTTCCTCATGCCCAGCAGCGGCGGCACGGGGGCAGTCGGGGGCGGGTTCGTCGACGGTGGCGATGGCTTCACCCACAGCGGCACCCTCGTGGTGACAGCCGGCGGCGCCTAGCGTCGGATCGTCAGCCGGAGCCGCGCGGCGACGCCGTTGCGCGGCGTCGCGGTGATGCGGTGGCCGGGGCGCTCGAGGTGATCTTCGGTGTGATCAGCGCCAGCTTCGCTCACGGTGAACACCGCCGGTGGGTGTGGATCGCCCGGCGCGCCACGGCGGCACCCCTCCTACCATCGGATGCCATGGGGGACACCACATCGATCACGATCGCGCTCCGTGTCCTCGCGCTCCTCGCGCTCGCCTCGGCGGCGATCGCCGCCGTCGTCCTCGTCCCTCACGACCCCGCGGCGCTCGGGCGGGCGGCTCAGGCGGCCGGGCCCTGGGCCGTCGCTCTGTTCACCTTGGCCTGGGTCGCCGGCACGTGCCTGCTCGTGTCGGGCACCGTCCTGAGCGTCGTCGGCGGGCTGCTGTTCGGGCCGCTCGGCGTCGTCCTGTCGCTGCTTGCCAGCCCGGTCGGCGCGCTTGTCGCGTTCTTGATCGGCCGCAGCCTCGCCAACGATGCCATCGTCGCTCGCCTACCGAAGCGCGCCGCTGACCTCGGCCACAGGCTCGAGCGCTCGGGCGCGCGCGGGGTTGCCGCCGTTCGCCTGATGCCGGCCGTGCCGATCGGCGCCTTCAACTACGCCTGTGGGCTCACGCGAATTCCCGTCCGCGACTTCTTCTTCGGCTCGGCCATCGGGGCAGCGCCGCGCATCGTCCTCTACGGAGTGGCGGGCGGCGCGATGGCGCGGGCCGGAGTGGTGGCGCCGCTCATCGTCAGCGCGGCGCTCGGTCTCATCACCCTCGCGGTGCTCGCGCGGCGGCGGTTCGCCACCGCCGCGCAACCGCGACCCGTGGCCGCTTAGCCCGGCGCGACGACCAGCAGCGCGTTGCCGTCGGGATCGCGCAGATAGAACATCGGCGGGTCGGGCTCGATGACGTCCGCGGCGCCCACCCTGATCTGCGTCGGTGCGCCGGCGCGGGCGATGTTGGGGTCGACATCGAGGCCGGCGTCGCGCATCTCGGCGTGCGCCGCGTCGATGTCGTCCGTCGTCAGGATGATTCCCGTCTGCACGCCGCCCGTGCCGGTGTGGCCCGACAGCGCGATGCCGGTCGTTCCGTCGGGCGGGAACAGCTCGACCCAGCGGTCGCCGTCCCCGAACGGGAAGTCGGCGCGCTTGACGAACCCGAGGCGCTCGTAGAACGCGATCGACCGATCGTGGTCGGCCGACGGGATCGTGACCAGGTGGATGCGACCGATTCGGGTGATCGTCGTCGTACTCATATTCAGTGAGACTGCCCGCGAGGCGCGGATCCATCCCCTGGGGTTCGCCGACGGACACGCTCCGCCTGAGGTCGTGACTACTTGACGACCGTAAACCTGATCGTGATCGGCTTCGCCTTGCCCTTGGCGTTGCGCGCCGTCAGCGTCGCGACGTACGCGCCCGGAGTCAGGGCCTTCTTGCCGATGCGCCCAGTGAACACGACGGTGTTAGCGCCGGGCTGCAGGCTCTTGCGCGTCAGCGTGCCCGCCCGGATCGCGCGCGTGCATTTCTTGGCGTGCTTCTTGAGCTTCTTCGGCGCGGCGACGCAGCTCTTGCCGCGCTTCACGCCGGGCGCCGAGCGGGCGATCGCGATGGTCATCGTGGCCGGCGCGGCGAGCGTGAACTTGAAGCTCGTGCCCTTCGGAGCCTTGGCCGTGACGGCGGTCGCGCCGGTGCCGACGCGGAACTTCGCATTGGACAGGCCGGCCTTGCTGATCGTCGGGATCGGTGCGGGCACGACGGTGAGCGTCTGATCGGTGAACACGCTGACGCCGCACGTCGAGCACTCGGTGACGGTGAGGCGGATGTCGAAGTCCCCCGCCTTGGAGAACGCGTGGACCTCGGTCGGGCCGGCGGTTGGGTTGAAGAACGGCAGCTCTTGCGGGCCCAGCACCAGCGGGGTGTAGAGCCAGCCGTTCTTGACGATCGTCCCGTCGGGGTCGGTCGAGTGACTCGTGAACGTGACGTTCTGCCCGACCACGGGCGCCGCCGGGCTGAACGTGAACGACGCGGTCGGCCCGGTTCGCACCGTGACGCTGGCCGTCGAGCTCGCCTGCGCGCCGTCGTTGTCGGTCACGGTGAGCGTGATCGTGTACGTGCCCGGCGCGGCGTACCGGTGCGAGGCGAACACATCGAATGTGTCCGGCGAGCCGTCGCCCCAGTTCCAGCGGTAGGAGGCGATCGTGCCGTCGGGGTCGGCCGCCAGTGAGTAGGCGAGCGCGGTGTTGGCGCCGTGGAACCCGTCGGCGACGGTGATCGGCGCGTTCGGCGCCACGTTGAACACCCGGCGGCTGGCGATATAGCCGGCGAGCGGGTCGCCGCCGGCGGAGGTGAAGTTGCCGCCGACGATCACGCGCGAGCCGAAGAGGGTGATCGCGTTGGCCGCGCTACCCGCCAGCGGGCCGTTGCCGGCGCCGTCGGAGCCCAGCGGCTTCCAGGTGACCCCGTCGAACTGGGCGACCTCGTCGGCGGTGGTCTGGCCGTCGGCGTTCTGGAACGAGCCGGCGACGAAGACCCCTGCGGCCGAGGCCGCGATCGAGTTGATCGACGCCGTCGCCGGGAGCCAGCCGTCGGCGTTGGCGGAGTTCGCGCCGAGCGCGCTCCATGCCGAGCCGTTCCACCTGGCGATATGGTCGGCCTCGGCAACCGAGCCGATGTTCAGCCCGTCGCTGCCGATGTAGACGTTGGTCCCATCCGACGCGATGCTGCGGGTGATGCCGGTCACCGCGCCGGGGACCATCGCGTGCCACGCGGCGCCGTCGTAGCGCGCGACGTAGTTGGAGTTCGCGGTCTGATCCATGTTGATGAACGTGCCCGCGGCATACAGATTCCCCGCCGAGTCGGCGGTGAGCGCGTAGATCGAGCCGTTCATGTCGAGCGCTGCGTTGACGGTCGACGTCGTGACCCCGCTGTCGATGTCGCAGGCGAGCAGGGACTGACCGGTCGGCAGGCCCGAGGGGGGCGCGAACGCCCCGCCCACGTAGAGCGTGCGGCCGATGATCTGCAGCGAGGTCACGTCGCCCTCGGGACTGATGGCACACGGCGACTGCCAGGTGAAGCCGTTCCAGTACGCGACGAAGTCCGCGGCGCTGTTGCCGCCCGCGTTGATGAAGTTGCCGCCGACGAACACGCGGCCGGTGACCCTGTCGTAGGCGATGGCGTCGACGCTGGCGCCGGTGGCGGTGGAGATCGCCGTGGGGCCGATCGGATTCCAACCCGCGCCGTCCCAGCGCGCGATCATCGTCGCGGCCGGGTCGCCACCGGCGCTCGTGAACACCCCGCCCGCATACAGCGCGGTCGACCCGGCGTTGTACAGCGCGTCGACCTTGCCGTTGAGGGCCGAGAGGCTCGGGGTCGCCCCCACCCCGAGGTGATCCCACCCGCCGGGCCCTGCCGCTGAGGCGCTCGCGCCGAGGCTGATGAGCAAGCCGACCGCGAGGGCGACGAGGAACGCCGACCGGACTGCTCGCATCACGAACCCGCTTTCAGTTAGAACCGCGAAACCCGATGCTAACGCAATATCAACATGCCGACGGAGGGCGGCGGGGGAGGCCCGCGCGGCTGGGCTAGATTCCGCTCATGCGCCACGTCAAGCTCGGCCATACCGGCCTGGAAGTCTCCGAGATCTGCCTGGGCTGCATGAGCTTCGGCGACGCCACCCGCGGCAACCACGAATGGACCCTCGGCGAAGAGGACTCGCGGGCGATCATCCGCCAGGCGCTCGATGCCGGCATCAACTTCTGGGACACCGCCAACGTGTACTCCGACGGCACGAGCGAGGAGATCGTCGGGCGCGCGCTGAAGGACATGGTCGGTCGCGAGGAGGTCGTGTTGGCGACCAAGGTGTGGGGGCAGACGCGGCCCGGGCCCAACGGCTGGGGACTGTCGCGCAAGGCGATCATGGCCGAGTGCGACGCGTCGCTGCGGCGCCTCCAGGTCGACTACATCGACCTCTACCAGATCCATCGCTTCGATAGCCGCACGCCGATCGAGGAGACGCTCGAGGCCCTGCACGACCTCGTCAAGGCGGGCAAGGTCCGCTACATCGGCGCGTCGTCGATGTGGGCCTGGCAGTTCGCCCAGTCGCTCTACACCGCCGACCTACACGGCTGGACGCGCTTCGTCTCGATGCAGAACCACTACAACCTGATCTACCGCGAGGAGGAGCGCGAGATGCTCGGCCTGTGCCGCGACCAGGGCATCGGCGTGATCCCGTGGAGCCCGCTGGCCCGCGGCCGGCTCACGCGCGACTGGGACGCGACGACCGCCCGCTCGCAGACCGACGAGTTCGGCGCGACGCTGTACCGCGACGAGGACCAGGCGATCGCCGAAGCCGTCGCGCAGATCGCCGAGCAGCGCGGCGTGCCGCGCGCGCAGGTCGCGCTCGCGTGGCTGCTCTCGCGCCCCGCCGTCACATCGCCGATCGTCGGCGCGACGAAGCCTGAGCACCTGGCCGACGCGATCGCCGCCACCGAGCTGACGCTCAGCGACGACGAGGTCACGGCGCTCGAGGCGCCCTACGTCCCGCACGCGGTGGCCGGCCACGGCTGACGACTACCGGCGCAGCGCGACCCGCTGCGTCGTCGCCTTGGCGGTCGTGTCGACCGTCCGCACGACCACAGTGCGCGCGCCACGGCGCGCGGCGTGGACCACGCGCCCGCGCAGGACGATCGAGACCGACGGCGCGCCCTTCTTGGGCAGCGTCAGGCTCAGCACGCGCGACGACACTCGCCGCAGCCGCGCGCCCTTGCCGGGGCTGACGCTCCGCTGCGACGTCCGCCATCGCGCGACCGACACGCTGCGCGGGAGGGTGAACCGGACCTGGGTCAGCGCCGAGCCGCCGTGGACGCGGGCCACCTTCAGCACGAGGCGGGCACGGCCAGTCCCGGGGTGCGACAGCACGATCGACGCCCGTGGCGGGCAGCCGATCACCGACACCGCGGTCTTGGTCCTGGCGTGCGCGCCATTCTGGGCGGTGAAGACACCGGTCGCGTACGTCGTCTTGGCGCAGAAGTTGACGCCCGGCTGGACCGACAGCACGCCATGGCTCGCGCCGGAGAACGTCAGTGCGAACGAGCTCAGCGGCGTGTCGGGCAGGCCGTCGAACGTGGTGATGATCGCGGTGCTTGTCGTCGACGCCGATGTGCGCCCGTCGACACGGATGCCCAGCGGCGCGAGCACCAGGTGCAGGCCGGGGATCGGGCCGTCGGTGCGCTGGGCGAAGTAGACCTTGCTGGTCAGGGGGATCGGCAGCAGCGGCGTCTGTGCGACGGCGTCGCCGATCACGGAGTTGGCCGGGCAGCTGTCGTTGGCCTGGTCATCCTGCGAGCATGCGATGACGCGGCCGGGCGCCGCGACGAGGCCGGCCGGCAGCGTCAGCTGCACCGACTTCGCCGCCGCCTGGCCGGGGCCCTCGGTGACCGCCGTCGCGATCTTCGGGTCGCCGTTGGCGTGCAGGTCGCCGCTCAGGGTGACGCCGGCCTTTGGCGCGAACTTGAGCTTGTCGCAACCCGTCGCCTGGTAGGGGGCCGTCGCCGTCGCCGTCGCGCCGGCGGTCGAGACGAACGACGCCTTGATCGTCATCGGAGCGCACGAGGTCGCGTTGAGCGCGAAGCCCGGGCGGTTGAGCGAGAAGGCGATCTGCCGCAGGTTGAGCGGGATCCCGTCCAGCGCCGTCGGCAGGTTCTTCGTCACCACGTCGAGGCCCGCGTCGGCGCGGCGGATCGACAGCCCGGCGAACGAGACGACGTTGCCGAAGTCAAACGGCCCGACATTGCCGGGGAGCACGATCGCCAGGCGCGCCAGCGCGCCGCCGCCCGGCCCGGCCAGGTACACGTTGCCGTGGATCGCCAGCGGCGCCGGGCCGACTCCGGCCTGCGCCGAGACGACGCCGACCCGCGTGTCGGCCGGGCACGTGCCGGCGTTCGCGTCGACGTCGGGGCAGATCGGCACGCCCTTCAGCGACCCGGCGACGCCCGGCGGCAGCGACACGGTGACGTCCTTGAGCAGCTGGTCTGAGTCGTGACGGGTCAGGACGATCGTGTTGGTCGTCGCGGCGCCGGCCTGGGTCGGATCGGTCGAGGCGTTCAGGGTCGGGGCGAACGGCTGGGCCCCGCACGGCGCGCCCGCACCGTCGGCCGATACGTCGAAGGTCGAGTTGACCGAGACCGGCGCCGCGCCCGAGTAGGGGGTCAGCGTCGCCGTCGTCGTGGCCGGCCCGCAGGTGGGCGGGGTCGTCAGCACCGAGTGGTCGCCGCCGTTGAAGTTCAGCGTGAAGGCGGTGAACGGGATCTGGGGGAGACCGGCGAACGTCGCCGTGACCTGGCCGGTCACCGGGTCCAGCGTGTTGGTGCCGGTCAGCTTGACGAGGAAGCCGGGCCCGTTGACGACGACGAACAGCCGCAGCAGCGCATTCGGGGTCGGCTGGCCGAGATAGACCTGGCCGATGATCGTCCCGACGACCGGCGTGTCGAGCGCCACGGTGCCGATCTGCGACGTCGACGGGCACATCGACGGCGCGTGGCTGCCGAGGCCGAACTCGCCGTCGGTGCACGCGGTCAGCGCTCCGGCCAGCCCGGGGTTCAGGCCGACGCCGACCGGCAGCTTCACGACCGTGCTCGAGACGTGGGACTGGCGCACGCCGGCGGTGTCGCCGCCCGGCACGCTCAGCTTCACCGAGAAGCCGGCATTGGCGTTGGGCCGCGTCGTGTCGGGCGTCACGGTCAGCGACGGCGTGAACGGCACGTGGTCACAGCCGGTGGTCGTGAACGACGCCGACCTGGACACCGGCGCCGGATCCTCGTAGGACGTCACGTCGACCGTCGTCGTGTCCACGCCGCACGACGTGGGATTGGTCTCGAAGCTGCCATGCGACGCCGACGCGTTCAGGGTCAGGCTCAGCGTGTTGAGCACGACGTCGGCCGTCGTGATCCCGCCGAGCAGCGGCGCGCTGTTGGGCAGGTCGGTGAGGACCGAGTCCAGCCCGCTGTCGGTCGTGTCGCGGACCCTGACCTCGGACGTCTTGAAGATCGGGCTCGTCAGCAGGCCGCTGCCGGTCGGGTTGAGCTCGATCCCCAGTAGCGCGGTCTGCGACGGGTCGTGGGCAAGCAGGAAGACGTTGTCGCTGTCGCTGGTCGAGACCGGGATGAAGCCGTTCGCCGTCGCGGTGATCGATGACGTGCCGACGGCAGAGGCCGCGGTGCATGAGCCGGCCTGGAAGTCGGCGATCGCGCACGGGGTCGCCGCGCTGGGGTCGCCGATCAGTCCCGCCGGGAGGTGCAGGGTCAGGTTGCGCGGGTGCTCGCCGTTGCCGAACGTCAGGTTGACGTGGAAGTTCGAGTGCGCGCCCGCCTGCGCGCTGTCGGGCGCAGCGGTCATCGAGCTGATGAGGACGGCAGCTCCGGCGTTTCCGGCGGCTGCGAACAGCCCCGCGAACGCCACGACGAGACCCCCGACCAGTTTGTTGCGCACTGACCCTCCGTTGAGCTGACTGAACCGTCAGTCAGCGGTAATTCCACACAGCGTCAATTCGCAAACGTCCAACCGTCAGATGGCGCGTTGACGCTGGTGTCACGAGAACGTGGGAAGCGCCGTTCCCGCCGCTCCGAGCGCTCCGAGGCCGACCGGCGCCAGCGGGTCGGCGCCGTACACCACGGCGTAGTGCGGCGGCGCGCTGTCGGGATCGTCCGGCAGGACATAGCCGACCAGCAGGTCGGAGTGGCCGTCGCCGTCGAAGTCGCCGATCGGGTGGGTGAAGAACACGCGGGCGCCGCCGACAAGCGGCTGGCCCGTCGGCACGCGAACGACGCCACGCAGCGATCGCCCACCCATCAGCTCGAGCCCGTCGACACCCGCCGTCGCCGCCGGCGCGACGAGCAGGTCGGCGAGCCCGTCGCCGTCGATATCGCCGGGAACCGCGACGATCAGGTTTGCGTCGACGCCCTTGACCGTCGCCGCAAGCGACGAGCTGCCGGCGGTGCCCGATGCGATCGCCGGGTGGCTCGAGCGACTGCCGAATACGACGTCCAGGCGCGTGGTCGGCTGTGAGCCGCGGGAGCGCTGCCACCCGATGGCGAGGTCGTCGCGCCCGTCGCCGTTGACGTCGCCGACCGGCACGATCCCCGTGGACAGGCAGTCGCACGCGCGCGTATGGCCGACGAACCGCCCGGCCGCGCCGGCGGGCGTCCGCACCGTTGCATGGGCCAGGCCGTGATGGTCGCTCGCGGTCACCGCCGCATGGCCGCTGCGCCCCCAGACCTCGACCACCGACCAGTTGCCGGTGTCGGCGTGGAAGCCGGTCCCCGAGCTCGGGTCCGGGACGATCAGGCCGACATCGCCGCGCCCGTCGCCGTTGACGTCGCCGGCCCCGAACACGCCGAAGATCGAGATGCCGTCGACGTCGAGGCCGTGGTAGCGGATCGGGAACCCGGCGGCGAGCGGATGGCTGCGGTCGCCAAAGCGCACCTGCGCGACCGGGTTCGACGAGGAGTCCGAGGTGACGATGTCGTCGAGCCCGTCGCCGTTGACGTCGCCGACGCCGGCGGCCGCCCCCAGTCGGAGCGTCTGCCCGCCGGCGAACGAGCCGCTGGGCAGCGCGAACCCCTTGAGGTTGCGCGCGCCGTAGATGACGTAGGAGCGGGAGTCGGTCGACACGAGGATGTCGGCGAGGCCGTCGCCGTTGACGTCACCGATGATCGACGCGTCGTCGATGCGGTGGCCCGTGAAGTGGATGGCGCGGCCCGGGGCGCCGACCGGCGCCGAGCGGTCACGCGATCCGAGCACGAGCTCGACGATCGTGCTCTCTGCGGAATTGCCGACCGCGCCGACGTAGACGACATCGCCGAGGCCGTCGCCGTTGACGTCCTGCGATGGGGGCGGTGCTGGTGCGGCGGCGGCCGTCTGGGCGAGCATCGCGAACACGGCGAGCGCCGCGGCGCCCGCCTTCAACGGCGTTGTCATCTTGGGCATCGAGAAGCCAGGACGGCCACTGGCCGCAATCCCTTCCCGGCGCGGCCGGCCTCTTCACACCCGCGACACATCGCCGGCCCGGCACCGACGTAGCCTGCCCGCGCCTCGATTCTCCACCCAAAAGGAGGGACCGACCTTGCCCAAGCGCTTCACCGTCTCCGCTCTCGGCCTCACAGCGCTGGCCGCCGTGGGCGCAACGTTGCTCGTCGGCCCGCTCACCGCCGGCCAGGCCCATCTGAGCCCGCCACCACCGCCGCCGCTGGCGGCCAACGCCGACAGCTATGCGACCCCGTCCACCGGCACGCTTGCCATTGATCGCCGCCACGGCGTCCTCGCCAATGACACCGGGGGCGCACCGCTGCAGATCGTCTCCCACACCGACCCGGCCCACGGGTCGGTCACGCTCAACGCCGACGGCTCGTTCAACTACGTCCCGCAGCTGGGCTTCACCGGCGCCGACAGCTTCAGCTACGCGATCTCTGACGCCGTGCACCTCTACACGACGCATGTCGCGCCGATCGGCAACTTCGGCGGCGTCGCGCTGTCCGGTGGCGCGTTCGGCTCGTCGCTCGCGCCGGTGCCCGGCCGTCCCGACGAGGTCTACGGGCTCGAGGACCGCGGTCCCAACGTCGCCGCGCCCAACGGCGACGCTGTCGAGCCGATCCCCAGCTACGACCCGGCGATCGCCAAGTTCCGCCTCGTCGGCGACCGCGCCGTGCTCAAGCGGATGATCCCGCTGCGCGACGGCAGCGGGCATCCCTACTCGGGCCTCGTCAACACGGCCGCCCCGACCGGCGAGACGATCGAAGATCTCAACGGCAACAAGCTCGCCCACGACCCCAACGGGTATGACCCCGAAGGCCTCGTCGCGCTGCCTGACGGCACGTTCTGGGTGTCGGACGAGTACGGCCCGTTCATCACCCATTTCGACGCCTTCGGGCGCCAGATCGGCCGACTGTCGCCGTTCGACGGCTCGCTGCCGGGTGAGCTCGTCAAGCGCGTCCCCAACCGCGGCCTGGAGGGGCTGACGATCACGCCCGACGGCAAGACGCTGGTCGCCATGATGCAGTCGGCGCTCCAGCAGACCGACCTCTCAGGCTCCGACGCCAAGAAGGTCGTGCCGGTGCGGATCGTCACCTACGACCTGCGCCACCACGCGCTGCACGAGTACCTGTTCCTGCTGTCGGACCCGAAGACCAACGCCACCGCGGTCAGCGAGATCACCGCGCTGTCCAACACGCAGTTCGTCGTCGATGAGCGCGACGGGAACTTTCCGACCGCCACCGGCTTCAAGAAGCTGTGGAAGATCGACGTGACCGGCGCCACCGATGTCGGCCCCGGCGCGAAGGTCGCCGGTGCGACCTATGACGCCGCCAACGGAGGCCTGCTGGTCGGCGGCAAGACGATCGAGGCACTGACCGTCGGCCAGACGACGGCGCAGACACAGACGACGCTGGCGGCGGCACACATCACGCCGGTCAGCTCGACGCTCGACGTCGACCTCGACAGCCTGCTGCTGTCGCTGGACCCGCAGGGACGCTTCTTCTCCCACGACAAGATCGAGGGCGAGTTCGCGACTGACGGCGGCCGGGAGATCGTGATCTCCAACGACAGCGACTTCGGCATCTCCGGGGTCACCAACACCGCGCCGCCGTGGAAGCTCCAGGTCAAGACGAGCCCCACGACGGGCAAGCAGGACGACGGCGAGTACCTGGCCATCGACACGACCAAGCTCACCGAGACCCCGAGCACGGGGACGGTGACGATCAACGTCGGGCCCTAGTTGTAGTTCCCAGGCATGTTGTTCGCCTCCGTGGGTCGCGGGCGCGGGCGATGGCGCGCAACTGCATCACTGAGGAAGGGGGGCCGGGGCGCCCGGGATCTCGCGCGTAGGCGAACGTCCCGTTCTGTGGCCTATGGGCACCAGAACGAGACGTTGGCCCGGCGCGGGCTGCGATTCGTGCCTCAGAACGCCGCCGGCGCCGGTGACTGCGCCTTACTCGGTAATGCAGTGCCGAACTGCCGGGAACCGCAGGTCAACTGAACAATGGGCCTGGGAACTACACCTAGCCGGCCCGCTGATCCGGGCGGTGAGACGTCAGCCCGGCAGCGGCGCCCCGAGCGCGACCGCGACGGCGCCGATCGCGCCGGCCGCGAGCAGCGTCACGACGACGCTGCGGCGCAGCGCCAGGATCGCCACCGCCGCCGCGGCGAGAACGGCGACCTGCCATGCCTCGTCGAGCGCCAGCGCGAGCGGGATCGCCGCGCCGGCGATCGCGCCGATCGCCGCCGGCCCGGCGCCGTCGAGGAACGTGCGCACGGTGCGGTTGGCGCGCAGGCGGTCGAAGCGCTTGCCGCCGATCAGCACGAATGCGAACGACGGAGAGAACGCGACCGCGGCCGCAAGCAGGGCGCCGCCGACGCCCGCCGCCGCGTAGCCGACGACGGCGACCGTGTGCACGACCGGTCCGGGGGTCACCTGGCCGAGTGCGACGGCGTTGAGGAACTGGGTGTTGGTCATCCAGTGGTAGGCGTCGACCGCGTCGTGCTGCATCAGCGGAATGATCACGAAGCCCCCGCCATACGAAAGGGCGCCGACCTTGAACGCCGTCCAGCACAGCGAGAGCAGCCCGCCGGTCGCAATCGCCGCCGTGGCAGCGAGCGGCCACGGATACAGCGAGGTCATCCCGACCGCGCCGCGGCGCAGCACGACCTCGATCGCGCCGCAGCCCAGCAGCACGAGCACGAGCCATGGCCCGACCGTCGCCGCCGATATGCCGCCGGCCAGCGCGTACACCACCCAGCGCGGCTTGACCGCCGCCCGTTGCCAGCTCGCCGGCGCGAGGCTCGCCGCGGCCTGCACCGCGACCGCGCCGACGGCTGCGCCCGAACCGGCCGCCGCGCCGAGCACCCACTGGGGCGGCGAGGCGGCGAGGAACAGCGCCGACAGCGCGATGATCGCGACGAGGCCGGGGACGATGAAGCTGAGCCCGCCCACCAGCGCGCCGAGCCGCCCGCGCAGCCGCCACGCGCAGTAGATCGCCAGCTGCGTCGACGCCGGCCCCGGAAGCAGGTTGCACGCGGCGATCACGTCCTCGAACTCGTGGTCGTCCAACCAGCCGCGGCGCTTGACGCACAGGTCGCGCAGCAGCGCGATGTGGGCGGGCGGGCCGCCGAAGCCGATGCAGCCGATTCGCCCCCATTCGCGGACGAGCATCCCGAGGCTCGGCCGGTCCGTCACGCGGGCGAAGATACCTCAGGCGAGGTCGGCTGTTTCGGCGTTCTCGTGAAGCTCGCGCTCGCACGTCTCGCCGACCAGATCGACGCCCCACCTGTGGTGGGGCCCGCGCCCCACGAGCACGTCGACGACCGGCTGGAGCTGCTGCGCAGCAGCCAGGACCCGCGCGCCCGCCGCAGCCGCGCCCGGCCGGGCTGGTCAGGCGACCATGCTGTGAAGGGCCGCCAGCCGCTGCACGTGCTCGAGGTTGCCGATCTCGAGCAGCTGCAGGTAGCTGCGGGTGGCACCGGCCTCGCCGTACTGGCGCAGGCGTTCGGCGACCTGCTCGGGCGAGCCGATGGCGGCGCTGGCGAGCATCGGGCCGGGGATGCCGAGCGACTCGGCGCGGGCGCGGGCGGCGGCCTCGTCGTCGTCGCAGAAGACGGTGATCGCGTGCGACAGGATCATCGTCGCCGGGTCGCGCCCGGCCTTCTCGCACGCCTCGCGCACGCGCGCGTATTGGCGCTGCGCCGCTTCGACGTCACCGAACGGCAGGTTGTACTCGGCCGCGAACTGTGCGGCGATGCGCGGGGTGCGCGCCGCGCCCAGGCCGCCGACGATCACCGGTGGCGGCGACTGCACCGGCTTGGGCAGCGCGGGGCTGTCGGCCAGCGCGTAGTGGTCGCCGGAGAACGAGAACGTCGAGCCGCTCGCCGTTCCCCACAGCCCGGTGACGATCGCGAGCTGTTCCTCGAAGCGGTCGAAACGCTCGCCGATCGCCGTCGGAAACGGCCAGCCGTAGGCCTGGTGCTCGCGCTCGAACCAGCCGGCGCCGAAGCCGAGCTCGACGCGTCCGCCGCTCATCTCGTCGACCTGGGCGACGCTGATCGCCAGGTGGCCCGGCGAGCGGAACGTCGCCGACGTCATCAGCGTCCCGAGCCGGATCGTCGACGTCTCGCGGGCGATCGCGCCAAGCGTGACCCACGAATCGGTCGGCCCCGGCCCGCCATCGCCACCCATCGTCAGGAAGTGATCGGAACGGAAGAACGCGTCGAAGCCGTGCGTCTCGGCCGCCTGGGCCATCGCCAGCTGATCGCCGTAGGTCGCCCCGAACTGGGGCTCGACGAAGATCCGCAGCGCCATCGCCGCCATCCTAGAGACACGCCCGCTCAGGACGGCTCGACCCTGCCGCCGGTCATCTCCCGACCGGAAGGCTTCCTATGGTCCGGGCGTGGGCTTTCGCACCCGGCTCGAGCGCCGGATCAACCACTTCCTGTCCAACCAGATCTCGGTCCGGCGGGCGGTGAGCGTGATCGTCACGCTGACGCTGATCGTCGTCGTCGGGTCGGGGATCCTGATGTGGGCGATCGACCACGGCGAGTATCCGAACATCGGCCGCGGGATGTGGTGGTCGGTGCAGACGGTGACGACGGTCGGCTACGGCGACGTGACGCCGCAGAACCTGTCGGGCCGGCTCGTCGGCGTGATCGTGATGCTGTGGGGCGTCGCCTTCGTCTCGATCACCGTCGCGGCGATCACGTCGACGTTCGTCTCGCGCGCGACGCGGCTGCACGCCGCGGAGGCGCAGGCCGAGGCCGCGACCGACGAGGACTCCGCCCAGGCCCGCTACGAGGATCTGACGGCGCGGCTGGAGCGCATCGAGCAGGCCCTGGCCCGCCGCGGCTCGTGATCTAGCATCGAGCGCATGGACGCGCTCGAGCTTCAGACGCCAGACACCATCCATCCGCCGTTCGGCTACAGCCACGTCGCCGGCATCCCGGCCGGCCACCGGCTCGTGTGGACGGCCGGCCAGGTCGGCATGACACCCGACGGGACCGTGGCCGACGGCTGGGAGGCCCAGGCCCGCGCCGCGTTCACGAACCTCGGCTCGGCGCTGTCGGCCGGCGGGGCAACGTGGAACGACGTGTTCAAGCTGACCCTGTACGTCGTCGACACGTCGGAGATCGCAGCGATCCGGGCCGTTCGCGAGGAGTTCGTCGACACCTCGCGCCCGCCGACGAGCACGCTGATCGTGGTCGCCGGCCTCGCGATGTCCGGTCTGCTGCTCGAGATCGAGGCGATCGCGGCGGTCAGCGAAGTGTGATCTTGGCGATCGCGGCGCCGTCGAAGTCTGCGATGCCGTTGTGGACCGGGAACGCCTGGCGGGTGCCGTCCTCGTAGGTGACTTCGACGCTCGTCATGCCGTCGGGGACGGCCATGACGCCGTTGACGTTGACGCCGTGGGTCTCGGCGTAGGCCAGGGTTGTGCAGCCCATCGCGATGGCGGTTCCCATCACACGGTCGGCGACGCACAGGTGGTCGCCGGCCGGAACCAGCCACGTGTCGGGCGTCAGCGCGCGCACGGTGTCGAGGCTGGCGCCGTCGTAGCCCATGTCGGCCTTGACGTGGCCGACCGCGTCGCCGACCAGCGCGCGATCAGGGCCGGTCAGCGGTGACCCGCCGCGCAGGACGGCGAACTCCTGCTCGGCCGTCCCGCGCAGCTTCAGGGGCGGCCGCGGCAGCGAGTCGAGGTTCGCGAGGTTGGCCGCGGTCGCCGGCTGGTGTTCGTAGGTCGTGATGTCGATCGTCGTCGGCCGGCCGAGCTTGGGCTGCCATACATACTGGCGCGGCAGGCCGGTCTGCGGGTCGAGGTGGTAGATGCCGGTGCAGCACGGCGGGATCGCGATCGAGAACGTGGTCGCATCGATCTGATGCAGGCTGTGGTCGCGGTAGGCGCGGCGAAACGCGCCGGCCGGATCGACATCGATCGGGAGCGACCCCTGGTCGCCCGGGATGTCGGGTCCGGTTTGCACGTCGCCCGTCTCGCGGGACCAATCCACCTGGTGCCCGTCGGCCGTACGCGTGTCGCCGGTCAGCTGCGGCCGGCCGCCGACGACGTCGTAGCTGACGACGTGGGAGACGGTGGCCGTCTCCCATCCCTCGGAGATCTGCTGCTCCCCGGACGGGTTCGTGATCGTCTCGCGCCAGTGCGTGACGCCGGGGCCGGGGGCGACCGCCCGGTAGGCCGCGGCCGCGTCGACGCGGGGCTGCGAACCGGGGACGGCGAGCACGGCGGCGATCACCGCGGCCGCGGCGATCGCCGCGAGGGCGAGCAGGTGCGGCGCTCGCCTGCGCGGCCGCGGCTCCGGCGGGGCGAACACGCGGTAGGCGAGCGTCGCCGGGATCTCGAGCGTCTGCTCATCGACCGGGTTGCGCGCCGCGAGGCGTTCGAGCACATCGGTCATCGCGCGGCCTCGGGGAGTGGGTCGGGGCAGGGGTCGTCGGCCTGCTCGAGCCCGGCGGCGAGCCGCCGCCGCGCCCGGTGCAGGCGCGTTGTTGCGGCGCCGACCGAGCAACCGAGGACGACCGCGAGCCGCGCGGCATCGAGCTCCTCCCAGGCCGACAGGCACAGCACCTCGCGGTCGGCCGGCGCCAGCGCCCGCATCGCCACGGCGAGGCGATCGTCGTCGCGGTCCAGCGGCGCGTGCTCGCTCATCAACGGTCGCAGCGACGCCTCGAAGGCCGCGCGGCGGCGCAGCGAGCGGCGCTGGTTGGCCATCACCCGGCGCGCGACGGCGTACAGCCACAGAACAGGGTCGGCGTCGGGCACGCGATCGGCTCGCCGCCACGCCGTCGCGAACACCTCCGCGACGACATCCTCGGCCGTCGCCGGGTCGGTGCGACGCAACGCATAGGCGAGCACCTGGTGTGCGTGCTCGCGAAACAGGCTCTCGACGCGGTTGGCCGCCACAGCATCTCCATGTCCGGACGCCGCCGATTCTTACCGCAGCGCGTGGCAAGTGCTACAAGAGCACCATGAACAGAATGCGGGTCAATCCGTCGATGGTGGTGGCACTCGTCGCGGTCGTTGTCGCGGCGTCCGGCGGTGCCTATGCCGCGACAACGACGTCAAGCAAGACGATCGCCGCCTGCGTACGCCACAGCGGCGGCACGGTCTACGTGGCCAAGAGGTGCAGGCGCCACGACAAGCGACTGACCTGGAACACGACGGGGCCGCGCGGCGTCGCCGGCGCCCCGGGGAACCAGGGAGCCCAGGGGCTGCAGGGACCGCCCGGCACGCCGGACCCGTCCCAGTTCTACGACAAGGCCACGAGCGACGGCCGCTTCGTCCACGGCAGCGGGACGATCACTCCGATCCCCGCGATCGACGTCCCCAACGCGACCGGCGCCACCATCGCCGACGTGCCCGGTGTCGGGACGTTCGAGACGAAGAGCTGCGCGGCGGGCAACTCGACGTACCGCTACCTCAACCCGACCGCTGCCAACGAAACCGTCGTGATCACGAATCAGTTCCAGGCCGACAACAACGATCCGCCCGTCACCGCCTCGCTCGGTCCGACGGGGTTCATAAGCGACCCCCAGAACTCCGCCACCGACGTCGAACACGTCTCGGTCGCGATCGGGACGACCGGGGTGGCGGAGTTCTCGATCTCCCAGGCCCGCACGACGGCCGGTCACTGCCTCTACTGGGGCGAGGTATACGTCGGGTAGGCGCTTCTAGTCACCCGTGGCGCCCCACGTGTCCCAGTAGGTGATCTCCTCGATCGGCCGCCGCGCCGCCGCCGTGAACCCGGTCCCGACCGTGTACGCGACCGGGAACAGGGCGACCTGGGTCACGTCGTCGGGGATCCCGAGCAGCTGGGCGACCTCGCGCTCGTGGCGCAGGTGAAGCGTCGTCCACGACGCGCCGAGGCCGCGCGAGCGCAGCGCCAGGAGGAAGCTCCACGCGGCCGGCAGGATCGACCCGTAGAACCCGGCCAGGTCCTCGTTGTCGGCCGGGTTGGGGCGCCCGCGAACGCATGGGATGACGTGGACCGGGACGCGGTGCAGCACCTCGGTCAGGTGGATGGCGCTGGCGAACACGCGGCTGTTCTGCGAGCCGGGCTCGGCCGCCTCCAGCCCGCTGGTCAGGTAGCCGAGCGCCGCGTCGCGGTAGTGCTCGGCGATCGCGGCGCGCTTGTCGGCATCGGTGACGACGATCCACCGCCAGCCCTGCGAGTTGCTGCCGGTCGGCGCCTGGATCGCGAGGCGCAGGCAGTCGAGCACGACCCGCGGTTCGACGGGCCGGTCGAGGTCGAGCCGGCGGCGTACCGCGCGGGTGGTCGACAACAGATGGTCGGTGGCGGCGGTGTCCACGATGGGCTCCTCACTGGCCGGGGATGATGCGCGCGCCCAGCCTACGCGCCGCGCAGCAGCGCCATCGCCGCGTTGTGGCCGGCGATCGCGCTGACGCCGCCGCCGCGCCGGGCGCCGGCGCCGCACAGCAGAACGCGCGGGTGGTCTGTCTCCACGCCCCAGGTGCCGGCCTCGTCGTCGTGCTCGGCGAACGGCCACTGCAGGTCGCGATGGAAGATGTGCCCGCCCGGCATCCGCAGGTCGCGCTCGACGTCCAGCGGGGTACGTACCTCGAGGCACGGTGCGCCGCCGGGGGTGTGCAGCAGGCAGTCCTCGATCGGCTCGGCGAGCACGCTGTCGATCGATCGCAGGGTCGCCGCCAGGGCGGCCTCGCGGGTGCCGTCGGGGTCGTCGGCGAACAGGCGCGCCGGCATGTGCAGCCCGAACACAGTCAGCGTGTGGACGCCGTCGGCGCGCAGCGACGGGCCAAGGATCGTCGGGTCGGTCAGCGTGTGGCAGTAGGCCTCGCACGGCGCGACGGTCGGGATCGCGCCGCCGGCCGCCTCGTCGTACGCGCGCTGGAGCTGGGTCGCCGTCTCGTTGACGTGCAACGTGCCGGCGAACGCCCGGTCGGGCGAGACGGTGTCGTCGCGTAGGCGGGGCAGCCGCCGCAGCATCAGGTTGACCTTGAGCTGCGCGCCCTCCGGACGGTCGCCGTCGGCGGTGCGCCCGAGCAGCCGGTCGAGCTCGGACGGCGCTGCGTTGATCAGCACGTGGCCGGCACGCAGGTCGTGCTCGGTCGCACCGTCGATGTAGCCGACGTCGACGCCGGCCGAGCCGGGGGCGAGGCTCAGCACCTCGGCCCCCGGCGTGAGTGTCGCCCCAGCCGCGAGCGCCGCACGCTCCAGCGCTCCGGACACCACGCCCATCCCGCCGACCGGCACCAGCCAGTCGCCGGTGCCGCCGCCGATCACGTGGTACAGGAAGCAGCGGTTCTGGCGCAGGTCGTCGTCGTGGGCGGCGGCGAACGTGCCGATCAGCGCGTCGGTCAGCACGACGCCGGCCACGACGTCGTCGGTGAACGCCGCGTCGATCGCCTCGCCGAGCGGGCGCTCGAACAGCCCTTGAAACGCGGCGTCGTCGCCGATCATGCGGCGCAGCTCGTCGCGCGGGCGCAGCGGCTCGGTGAGCGTGGGGAAGACGACCCGCGCGACACGGGCGGTCGCCTTGTAGAACTCGTTGAACGCGTCCAGCGCGCCGCCCGAGCCGGCGACTGCGGCAAACGACGCGCGCGTCGCGGCCGCGTCGGCGTGGTCGACGAGCAGCCCGCGCTGCGGCGCGCGCGGGTCGGGCGTGTACGACGAGACCGACCGCCGCGCGAGGCGCAGGTCGCCGGTCAGGCCAAGGTCGGCGACGATCGAGGCGGGCAGCAGGCTGACGAGGTAGGAGTAGCGCGACAGCCGCGCGTCGACACCGTCGAACGGCCGCTGCGACACCGCCGCGCCGCCGAACTCGTCGCGGCGCTCGAGGACAACGACCGACCGCCCCGCTGCGGCCAGGTACGCCGCGGCGGTCAGGCCGTTGTGTCCGCCGCCGACGATCGCGACGTCGACACGGTGCGCGCCAGGCATCTGGCGACCGTAGCGGCCCTCGTGGCGCTCGCGCTGTACGGTCTCGCCGACCGTCTCCCAATGAAGGGGTTGTGATGATCCGAGTGTCCGTGCTCTACGAACTCCGCGGCGACGCGGCCGAGTTCGACGCGTACTACTTCGAGACGCATGTCCCGCTCGTCAACAAGATTCCGGGGATCGAGAGCTTCGAGGCCGTCGTGTGTGGCCCCGGTCCCGACGGCGCGGCGCCCGCGTACCACCTGATCGCCGGCCTGTACTTCGCTGACGGCGCGGCCCTCCAGGCGGGGCTCGGATCGGCCGAGGGCCAGGCAGTCACCGGCGACGTCCAGAACTTCCCCGGCGACTTCACGCCGACGATCGTGTTCGGCGAGGTCGTGGCGAGCTGACGCGGTCGGCTAGCTGTGTTGCCCTCGGTCTTGGTGAACGCGGCTGATGGGTGGCCCAGTCTATGAACCGGTGCGTCGGCCCCCGGTCTGAGCGGTAGTCCATGTTGAGCTTGAACGGGCCGGCGTCGGAGCCGTGGCTGAAGACGAAGCCGCCGCCGACGGCGACCGCGACATGCCCGAACGACGGTGGCGATCCGTAGAGGATCAGGTCGAGGACCTTGATGTTGCTGTCGTGCTCGACGAGCTTGCCGTGCTGGGCGATCGTGGCCGTGTTTCCGCCCTTCCAGCGCTCGGCGTTGACGAGGTCGTGCATGTGCGGATCGATCGTGGTCAGCGCGCGGAACAGAATGAACGTCGCCGTCGAGGAGCAGTCGCCGGAGAACGGCAGCAGTGTGCTGAGGAACTGGTTGTGCGTGAACGGCGACCACCGCGCGACGAGGTCCTCCGTGTACTTGACGCGGTCCGGCGTCATCAGCAGCTGCTGGCAGTAGTTCGCACCGACGCGGCGCGCATGGGCCGCGTCGTTGGCGTCAAAGCCGCTCACGGCGTGCCCGCTCGAGTGCGAGCCGCCGGTCGGATCCTCGGCGTCTCCCTGATCGGGTGGCACCACGCCGGTGAATTCGGGAACCGCGGGAATCGCGTCGGGGTCACCCGGACCGTCGATGTCGGGGTCTTGCGTCAAGTCGGCTCCTCCCACTCAGAACAGATCGGTCGGCAGATGCAGACCATGTTCACCCGCCGGCGAGCAACGATCAAGGCTCGCGCGTCACTTTGTGGACCTCGGTATACGCTCACGCGATGACCGACCGCAACGTGCTCGGCGGGGCGCTTGAGGTGTGCGGTACCGATCCGCTGACCGGCTTCTACCGCGACGGCTGCTGCCACACCGGCCGCGAGGATCTCGGCAGCCACACGATCTGCGCGGTGGTGACCGCGGAGTTCCTCGACCACCAGCGCTCGATCGGCAACGACCTCGGCACGCCGATGCCGGACCACGGCTTCCCGGGCCTTGTTCCCGGCGATCGCTGGTGCGTGACCGCCGCGAACTGGCTGCGCGCCTACGAGGACGGAGCGGCGGCGTTCGTCGTTCTCGCCTCCACGCACGAGCGCGCGCTGGAGATCGTCCCGCTCGACGCGCTGCGTGAGCTCGCGGTCGACGTCCCGGCCGATCCGGGCGCGATCGCCGACTGAGTCACGCACCGTCCGCAGGCACCTCACGGTGAGGCCCCAAAGCGCGTAGGGTCGGCCACCCGACCACAGGATGACCATGGATCACGCGGCCACGGCACGCCAGATGTACGACCTCCTCAGCTCCGGCGACATCGACGGGTTCGGAGCGCTCATCGCGGACGACCTCGTCGAGCACGAGGAGACGCCCGGTCTGGCGCCGACGAAGGACGGCGTCCTTGAGTTCTTCCGGATGTACCGTGCGGGGTTCTCGGATCTGCGCCTGACGGTCGAAGACGTGGTTGCCGACGGCGACAAGGTCGTCGTGCGGGCCACGGCCACCGGAACCAACGACGGCGACTTCATGGGCATCCCCGCCACCGGCAAGCAGATCAACATCCCACTCATCGACATCCACCGCTTCGGCGACGACGGCCTCGACCACGAGCACTGGGGTGTGGTGGACACGATGGCGATGATGCAGCAGCTCGGCGTGGCGCCGCAGTAGCCGACGTGGGCCAGCCTCGGCTCGTGGACCTGCACTGGCGGACAGCGCGCGAGCTGTCGTGCGCGATCCGGGAACGGGAGCTGTCCGTGCGCGAGGTCGTCGCCGCGCATCTGGAGCGGATCGATGCGGTCAACCCGAGGGTCAACGCCATCGTCAGCCTCCGGCCCGAAGCGGCGCTGGCCGAGGCCGACGCCGCAGACCGACGGACGGCGCGAGGTGAGACGGTCGGGCCGCTTCACGGGTTGCCGATCGCGATCAAGGACCTGATGGACACGGCCGGGATCCGCACCACCTACGGGTCGAAGCTTTTTGCTGAGCACGTGCCGCAGGTCGACAGCCTGCTGGTCGCGCGTCTGCGGGCCGCCGGCGCGGTTGTGGTGGGCAAGACCAACACCCCCGAGCTGGGCGCCGGGTCGCACACGTTCAACGAGGTGTACGGGACGACGCGCAACCCGTGGCGACTGGATCGGTCGGCGGGCGGCAGCAGCGGCGGGGCGGCCGCGGCGCTGGCGGCCGGCATGCTGCCGCTTGCGGATGGCTCCGACCACGGCGGCAGCATCCGAAACCCCGCGTCGTTCAACAATGTCGTCGGGCTGCGCCCCACGCCGGGACTGGTTCCGCATCCGGGAGAAGGGGACGTGTGGGACGTCGCGTCGGTCGTGGGGCCGATGGCCCGGACGGTCGGCGATCTGGCGCTGATGCTGACCGCGATCGTCGGGCCCGACCCGCGGTCGCCCTTGTCACACGGCGACCCGGCCGATTTCGCGGGCGATCTGGGGGGCGACCTCGGCGGACTGCGCGTGGCGTGGTGCCCGGACCTCGGCGGCCTCCCAATCGAGGCTTCGGTGCGCGCGGTCTGCGACGACGCGATCGCGCGGTTCGTCGCGTGCGGCGCCGACGTTGAGGAGGTCGACCTCGATCTTCGCGACGCCGACCTTGCGTTTGAGACTCTCCGGGCGCTCGGCTTCACGCGCCTGCCCGACCTGTTCGGCGTGCCGCTCGACGACCTGCGTGGCACGGTCAAGGACACGATCATCTGGAACGTCGAGCAGGGTCTCAGGCTCGACGGAGCCACCGTGGCCCTGGCGATGGACGCCCGTGGCCGCATCTATCGGAGGGTGGCGGCGATGTTGGAGGACTACGACGTGATCGTCGCGCCCGCGGCGCAGGTCGCGCCGTTCGACGCCGATATCGAGTACCCGCGTGAGGTCGACGGCGTGGCGATGACCAACTATCTCGGATGGATGCGCGTGTGCTCGCGGATCACCGTCTCGTCGCACCCGGTCGCCGCGGTTCCGGCCGGGTTCACCACGGAGAGACTTCCCGTGGGCGTCCAGCTCGTCGGGCGCTATCGCGGCGACCGGCGGCTGCTCGAGATCGCCGCGGCATGGGAGGCAGCGACGGGGCTCACGTCACAGCATCCGCGTCTCACTGACGAGCTCGGCGCCATCACGTTCTGATGTGCGGCATGTACGTTCTCGGCCGCGGAGGGTGAGGGTCCGACGCCGGGGAGCGTGCATCGTCACTGTGGTGAGTGGACCCGCACCGGGGGCGGCAGCAGGATCGAGGCGCGAATCCAGAAGGTCCTCGAGGGCCGGATCCTGGGCCACCCCGCGTCGTGGGCCACGCGAGCCTCGGTCGGCTGGTTCACCCTCGCCGCCATTCTGCTCAACGCGGTTGTCGCGGTCGCGGTGGCGTGGTTGATCAGCGGGCAGCCCGTGGGTGCCCGCAAGGTTCGCGCGGCCTCGGTCGGCTACTCGGTTTTCTTCGCCGCGTTGTTCTGCGCAATCGGGTTCGCGGCCGGCGACATTCTCTAGACCACGCGATGAGTCCTGCGACGTCGGGCGGTCGTACTGTCGGGCCCGATACCGAGGAGGACTTCTGATGCGCAGCGTGATCTATTCGATGAGCGTCTCACTTGACGGCTACATCGTCGGGCCGGATGGTGCGTTCGACTGGTCGGCGCCCGACGCGGAGGTCTTTCGCTCCGCCATCGACGAGATCCGAGAGGTCGGCGTCCACCTGATGGGCCGACGGCTGTATGAGACGATGCTGTACTGGGAGACCGCCGACCAGGATCCATCGCTCGACGATTCAGAGCGCGAGTGGGCGGAGCTCTGGAAGCCGCTCCCCAAGGTGGTGTTCTCCACGACGCTGGCGGCGGTGCAGGGCAATGCCCGCCTGGCGTCCGCTGGCCTGGCGGAGGAGATCGAGCGGTTGCGAGCCGAGCCGCGGGAGGGCGACATCGCGATCGGGGGCGCGACTCTCGCCGCCGAGGCGGCGACGCTGGGTCTGATCGACGAATACCGGGTCCGGGTCTGCCCGGTGCTGGTTGGCGGTGGGATCCCGTTCTTTGCCCAGCGCGAGCAGCGGGTGGGTCTCGAACTCGTCGAGACCCGCACCTTCACGTCGAGGGTGGTCTACCTCCGATACCGCGTGGCGCGCTAGCTGCGGTGCCGCTCACCCGGCATCGCCCGGCCGCACGAGGCCGGTCTCGTAGGCGACGATCACCGCCTGAACCCGGTTGCGGAGATCGAGCTTCGCGAGGATGCTCGCGACGTGGGTCTTGGTGGTGTGCTCGCTGATGACGAGCTCGCCGGCGATGTCCGCGTTGGAGAGGCCGCGCGCGATGAGTCGAAGCACCTCCTCCTCGCGTGCCGTGAGCTCGCCCAGCGCGGCGGATTCACGTGGTTCGGGGCGTGCGAATTGTTCGATCAGACGGCGACTCACCGACGGTGAGAACAGTGAGCCGCCGTCGGCCACCACGCGGACGGCCGCGACCAGTTGCTGCTCCGGCGCGTCCTTGAGCAGGAACGCGCTCGCGCCGGCGCGCAGCGCCGCGTACACGTACTCGTCGAGATCGAACGTCGTCAGCACGAGCACCCGTCCGGGCGGATCGAGCGCGGTCACGCGTCGTGTCGCCTCGATCCCGTCCACTCCTGGCATGCGGATGTCCATCAGGACGACGTCCGGCTTCAGCATGCGTGCCTGCTCGACCGCCTCGCGACCATCGGCGGCCTCGCCCACGACGTCGATGTCGGGCTCGGCGCGCAGGATCATCCGGAAGCCGGCGCGCACGAGTCCCTGATCGTCAGCGAGCAGGACGCGAATCATCGGGCCGTGAGCGGCAGGCGAGCGTGCACCCGAAACCCACCCTCGGGATTCGATCCGGCCTCGAGGTCTCCGC
Source organism: uncultured Actinomycetes bacterium (assembly GCA_963766605.1). Classification (GTDB taxonomy): domain Bacteria; phylum Actinomycetota; class Thermoleophilia; order Solirubrobacterales; family Solirubrobacteraceae; genus AC-49. The sequence continues at coordinate 35,237 of CAVYAT010000001.1, read as the reverse complement.
CGTAGACGGTGACGCGTTCGCGGATGCCGAGCAGCCCCTGGCCCGATCCGCCGGCGTCGCCGGTCCCGGAGCCGTCGTCGACGACCTCGACCTCGAGCGCCGCTGCCGAGTACTTGACGACGACGGTCGCCCGCGCCGGGCCCGCGTGCTTGAGTGCGTTCGTCAACGCCTCCTGCACGATCCGGTACGCGGCCACTTCAAGGCCGGGCGGCAGGCCCCGAGGCTCACCTTCGACGTGCACCTCCACGGGCAACCCAGCCGCCGTCACCTCCCCCGCGAGCTCTTCCAGGCGTCCGAGGCCCGGCTGAGGCGTGAGCGCCGCCCGTTCGTCGGCCGCGCGCAACATCCCCAGAAGCCGGCGCATCTCGCCGAGCGCCTGCTCGCCCGCGCGTTCGATCGCATCGAGCGCCGTCCGCGTCTCGGCGGGATCCACGGTCAGCATGCGGCGGCCTCCGCGGGCCTGCAACACGATCACGCTGATCGCGTGCGCGACCACGTCATGCAGCTCCCGGGCGATTCGCGATCGCTCGTCGGCGATCGCCTCGGCCGTCCGCGTCTCGTGCTCGTCGACCAGCACGCGGTCGCGGTCGGCGCGGTTGCGAAACAGCCGGCCCGCGACAACCGGTGCGCCGAAGAAGACGGCGAAGAACGCGACGTCGCTGAAGCTGACCGGCTGGCCCGGCTCGATCGCCGCCATCGGGATCGCAGCCGCGGTGATCATCACGGCTACGACGAAGGCCGGCCCGTGCGCCCATCGCCCCGCGGAGTAGAGCACGACGATGAACGCGATCAGGAACGCTCCGGCCTCGGCAAGCCCCTTGATGGCCGTGTTGTCGAGTTCGATCACCGCAAGCCCCGCGAGCAACGGAACGAGCGGAAAGCGCCGCCGCACCAGCAGCGACGCCGCGAACGCGAGCGCGGCCAGCGCCGCCGCTTCGCGATGCTGCACATCCGCCTCGAACGACACCTCGAGGGTGTAGACCACGGCGACCGCTGCCGCCAGCAGCACGTCCCCGTAGCTCCTCAATACCCGGCGCACGCTGCGACCCTAGACGGGTCCATCTGCCGGCGCATCGGTAGCGGGAGCGAGACGCCTCGCGTCAAGATCGCTCGTGGGAGCGAGACCGAACCGCCCGCCCCGCCGATGCGCAAACCGCGAGCAGCGATGAGCCTTGTCGCATGCTCAAGACGCTTCCGACCAACCGCATGATCGTCGTGATCGCCCTCGCCCTCACAGCCTCCTCGGCGCCGGCCGCCCTCGCAGGCCCGGCCGCGCTCACGAAAGCGCAGGTGATCAAGCGCGGGAGTGCGATCTGCCGTGCCGCAGAGCGCCGCGTCAACGCGACTCCCGGCCCGCGCTCGCAGGACCCGTTCTCCAAGACGGCACCGAAGGGCGACCGCCAGCGCGCCATCAGGTTCATGACCGTCTATGCGACCTCTCTGACCAGCGTCCGCCACGGCCTCGGGCAGCTCGTGCCCGCCGCCCCGGCTCAGGGCCGGCCGCTGCTCGCCTCGTTCGTCGCGCAGCTCGGCCCGACAATCGCCGCGTTCCGCGCCGGCCACCGGGCCGCTCTCGCCCACCGCTACGCCCGGGCGCTCACCGAAGTTCAGCTCGGCTTCACCCGGTTCGCGCACGCAAGCGTCCAGACCAAGGCCTACGGCTTCCCGAACGGCGTCTGCCAGGCCGGGGCGAGCTGACTGCGGCGCTAGACCGCGAGCGCGGTGAAGCGGGTATCGACGGCGCGACGTACGCGCTCCAGCGCCGTGCGGTCGGAGGTGGCGACGTACTGCATGTTGCCGAGGACCATGTAGGCGTTGAGCTCGAAGGCGATCTGTGAGGGGTCGGCGGTGGGATCGATCTCGCCGGCGGCCTGGGCGGCGGCGACCTGCTCGGCGAGCAGTGTGAGCCAGCGTTGGCTGAACGCCGTGGCGCCGTCACGGATCGGGCCGGGGTGGGCGTCGAATTCGTTCATGGTGGAGACGAAGAAGCACCCGCCCGGGAAGACGGCTTCCTCGACGTGTTCGAGGAACTTCTCGATGTAGGCCCGCAGCCGCGGGACGCCGGCCGTCTCCTTGCCTGCGGGCTCGATGACGAGCTCGTCGAAGATCGCGCTGGCCTCGTCGATGGTGGCCAGCTGGAGCTCCTCTTTGGAGCCGAAGTGGGCGAATAGCCCGCTCTTGCTCATCCCGACAGCCGCGGCCAGACGCGCCAGCGACAGGCCGTCAAGGCCCTCGACGGTCGCCAGCTTGGCCGCCTCGCGCAGGATTGCGGCGCGGCTGCGCTCGCCGTCGGATCGCTGTCGGCGGGGCGGCCGGGAGGGGGAGTGCTCACTGGTCTTCGAAATCACTCTTGACAAGTTAGCACGATCGGTCGTATTGTCGCGCAGTTAGAACGACCGATCGTGCTAACTACCTCAAGGACCCTCATGACCATCACCTCCAACGTCGACCCCGACCAGCTCGCCCGCCACATCGCCGAGATGTACCGCGATGTCGCAAACGAGACCGGGCACGACCTGCACTTCCACACCGGTCGGGCGCTCGCCGAACGGCTCGGCTACCCGGCCGAACTGCTCGACCAGCTGCCGGCCGAGGCCGTCACCTCGTTCGCAGGCGTCGGCTACCACCTCGATCTGGCGCGCGTGGTTGCCGGCGAGCGCGTGCTCGACCTCGGCAGCGGCTCGGGCATGGACGTCTTCGCGGCGGCCGTGCAGGCGGGACCCGGAGGCTCGGTCGTCGGCGTCGACATCACCCCCGAGCAGCTCGCCAAGGCGCAGCGCCTGCGCCGCGACGAGCATGTCACCTTCCAGCGCGCCCGCATCGAGGAGCTTCCGTTTGACGACGCCTCGTTCGACGTCGTCATCTCCAACGGGGTGGTCAACCTCTCGGCCGACAAGCCGGCTGTGTTCGCCGAGGCGGCACGCGTGCTGCGGCCGGGCGGGCGGCTCGCACTCGCCGACATCGTCACCCAGCGCCCGATCGCCGCGCGTACCGCGGCTCAATCGGACCTGTGGGCCGCGTGCATCGCCGGTGCCAGCCAGTGGGACCGCTACCTGCAGCTCGTCACGGCTGCCGGCCTGCAGCTGAGCACGGTCCTGCGCAACGACGCGTACCGCTTCGCCAGCGACCGCGCCCAGCGCACGAGCGAGAAGTACGGCGCCCACGCCATTGAGCTGCTCGCCGTCAAGCCGACGCAGGAGACGTCGAAATGAGCGCCGAACGTCCGCAGCTCGGACCGATCGGGAGGCTCGGTCGCTGGACCGCCGCGCGCCTTCGCACCGTGGTCATCGCGTGGGTCGTGATCGCCGTCGGCCTGGGCGTGCTGGCGCCGCGCGCCGAGCAGGCGCTGTCGGGAGCGGGATGGGAGGCGACGGGCTCGGAGTCCGCGCACGCCCGCCAGCTGATCGACAACAACTTCGGCGGATCGGGCAGCTACGGCCTGACCGTGGTCGTTCATGCACGCGACAGGACAGCCTCTGACCCCGCGTTCCAACAGGTGCTGCGCAGGGTGCAGGACAGGTTGAGGACCGATCCGGCGGTGGCGACGGTGGTCGCGCCACGGGCGGGGGTGTCGATCTCGGCCGACCGCCACGCCGCAGTGATTCAGGCAGGCGCCCGGCGCAACTCGGACGCGATGGTGAGCGCGGCCGGGCGGCTGAAAGGCCCGCTCGCGAAGCTCGGCACGGGCGGGATCAGGGTCAACCTCACCGGCGCGCCGGGGATGTGGTCGGACTTCAACCAGGCCAATAGGTCGGCGATGATGAAATCCGAGCTCATCTCCTGGCCGATCACGCTCGCGATTCTCGTGCTCGCGTTCGGCTCGCTGGTTGCCGCCGGGCTGCCGTTGATGCTGACCATCATCGGTCTGATCGCCGCGGCGGGCTCGCTGTGGATCGGGACGCGCATCGCCGCGATCTCGATCTGGTCGATGAACTTCGCGCTGATGTTCGCCCTGGCGCTCGGGATCGACTACGCGCTGTTCGTCGTCCATCGCTTCCGCGACGCCCTTTCGGGGTCGGAGCTGTCCCCCCGGGACGCCGTCGCGGTGACGATGGACACGGCCGGCAAGGCCGTGCTCCTTTCGGGCGTGACGGTGCTGATCTCGTTGAGCGCCGTGATGCTCGTGCCGAGTCCCGCGTTCCGGTCGACGAGTCTCGGCATCATGCTGTCGGTCGTCTTCGTGCTCGCGGCGGCGCTCACGCTGCTGCCGGCGGTACTGGCAAAGCTCGGGCCCGCGGTCAACCGCTTCGCCCTTGGGGCGCTGCGCTCGGGCGAGCACCGTTCCGCGCGCTCCGCGAGGTGGGGTGAGCGGCTCTGGCGTCATCCGCGGCGCTACGGCTCGGCCGCGGTCGCACTCCTCGTGGTGCTCGCGCTCCCGGTGCTCGCGCTGAAGACGGCGATGCCCTCGATCAAGGTTGTCCCGCCCTCAGACAACTCGCGCAAGGGATATGAGGCCGACCGGAAGGCGTTCGGCGCCGGCTCGACGGGCCCGCTCCAGATCGTTGCCCCCACGGCGGAGGCCGCGCGGGTGGCGATGGCGGCACGACGCGATCCCGGCGTCGCGCGGGTGTTCGCGCCGCAGGTGGGTGGACACCGCCTGGCGCTGGTGCAGGTGATCCCGGCGACGGCTCCGTCGGCGACGGCCACCGGGACGGCGATCGACCGGCTTCGCATCGCGTTGCCCAATGGGGCGCTGGTCGGCGGCGCGGCGGCGGAGAACCACGATCTCGAGCTGGCGCTCGCCGCGAAGACGCCGCTCGTGGTCGGTGTCGTGCTGGGCCTCAGCTTCCTGTTGCTGATGGTCGTACTGCAGGCGCCGCTGATCGCCGCGCTGGCGGTGGTCACGAACCTGCTGGCGACCGCGGCAGCGTTTGGCGTGGCGAAGTGGATCTTCCAGGACGGCATCGGGCATGCGCTGCTTGGCTTCGAGCCCCAGGGCTTCCTCGACGCGTGGGGGCCAGTGTTCTTCTTCGCGATGATCTTCGCGATCTCGATGGATTACACGGTGTTCCTGCTGTCTTCGGCCAAGGAGCACTGGGACCGGTCCGGCGGCGACGCGAAGGCGGCGATGGTGGGGAGCATGGCCAGCACGGGACGCGTGATCTTTGCGGCCGGGGCGGTGATGGTCGCGGTCTTCATCACGTTCGCCCTGAGCGGCCCACTGCCACCGAAGGAGATGGGGGTGATCCTCGGCGTAGCGGTGCTTCTCGACGCCGCGCTGGTCAGGCTGCTGCTCCTGCCGGTCCTGCTACGGCTGCTGGGCAACTGGGCGTGGTACCTGCCCAAACCGCTCGGCCGGCTGCTGCCCAACGTACGCTTCGTCCCGATCAAGGCGGTGAAGTCATGAGTTCCAAGGTCGTTGTCAACCTCGCGACCGGCATGGAGGACGCAGAGCGGGTGATGATTGCCTTCCTGGTCGGCCAGGCCGCGGCAGCAAAAGGCAAACGGGTGAGGATGTTCCTCACCAAGGACGCCGTCCACCTCGCGGTTCCCGGCCACGCCCAGGGTGAGGCGTGCGACGGCTGCCCGCCGATCGAGCGACTGTTCGCGCAGTACGCCGAGGCCGGTGGGGAACTGCACGTCTGCCCGGTCTGCGTGAAGTCGCGCGGACTGGACGGCTCCGAGTTCGTCACCAACGCCACGGTCGCCGGCGCCACCCCACTGTGGGAGTGGATCGGCGACGAGGCTGCGACGGTCTTCAGCTACTGAAACGAGTGCGCCGGGTCGCCGCGGTGGTGACCCGGCGACCCGGCGTCCGCCCCCCGCCGATGCCAAGATGGCGTTCAGGACTTCGCGGGAATTACTCCTTGCCGACGATCCCACCACCTCCCCGCATGATTGCCCTTGGCGCCTTGCTCGCGCTCGCGTCGGCGTCCGCGATGGTCGGCGTGGCCCCTGCGGGGCCATCCATATCGCCGGCCACAGTCCCCGGCGCTCCCGACGGCGTGCAGATCACCATCGCCGCGGCCGGCGACCTGCTCATCCACCAGCCCGTATGGCGGCGCGCGCTCGCCGCGGGTGGAGGCCGCCGCTACGACTTTCGCCCGCTCCTGCGCGCCGTCCGGCCGTATCTTCGGTCCGCCGACATGGCGATCTGCCATGTCGAGACGCCGCTGAGGCCAGGGCCACCGTCGACGTATCCGATCTTCTCGACGCCCGTGGCGCTCGCGCCGGCCATCCGCTGGGCCGGTTTCGACGTCTGCTCGACTGCGTCCAACCACACGCTCGACGGAGGCCAGGCCGGCATCGACAGCACGGTCTCAGCACTGGATCGTGCCGGCGTTCGCCACGCAGGTTCCTACCGTTCGGCGGCCGGATCGCGGCGGTTCGCATTTGTCACCGTGAAGGGTGTGCGGGTCGCTTTTCTGTCCTATACGACGCTGCTCAACGGCCTACGGCCACCGCACCCCTGGTCGGTCAACATCGCCTCGCCGCGGCGCATCCTCTCCGACGCGCGTCGTGCGCGGCACCTCGGCGCCGACGTCGTGATCGTCAGTCTCCACTGGGGCCAGGAGTACCAGCACGCGCCGACCCCCTCCCAGGTCCGGTTGGCGGACCAACTCACGCGCTCCCCCGATGTGACCGCGGTCATCGGGCAGCACGTACATGTCGTGCAGCCGATCCGCAGGGTCAACGGCAAGATCGTCGTCTTTGGGGAAGGCAACCTCGTCTCCAACCAGACGGCGTCGTGCTGCCCCGCGGCCACCCAGGACGGCATGATCGTCCTGCTCACTGTCGAAGTGCATGGCACCGACGCTCGCGTTCAGCGCGCCCGGTACGTGCCCATCTGGGTGCGTCATCCCGACTTCACCGTGTTGCCGGTCGGGCGCGCGCTGCGTCGCGGATGGGCCAACCTGAGCGAGCTGCGGCGGTCGTGGCAGAGAACCGTGTCGGTCGTCGGTCGGTCTGTCGCTCAGCCGACCGGAGGCTGACAAGCGGGGCGGGATCTCGCTCCCACAAAAAGATCGTGGACGCGACCACGATGCGATTGGCGGCGGGCGCAGACAAGCTGGTGCGATGGTCATGAATCTAGGTCAGCACGTCGAGCGCGGTCAGGGCGCCACGACGGGCATCGTCAAGACGCACGCTCAAGCCATTCTCGAGCTCCTCGAACGCTACGGGTGCGAAACCTGCCTGCGACGAGACTCCACCCCTCCGCCGCGCCCGGTGGCCAAGCGTCCCAGTTGAGTTCAGCGGGTACTCAGGCCCGCAAGCTCCGCCATGGCCGCGATGCCGGGGTTCACGACTGCGCGAAGGCGCTCCGTCACGGTCGCCAGGTCGGGATCCATGGGTTCTCCTTGGGGAATCCGCGCCGGGTTCAGCGCCACGCTGTCGGCCCACTCCTTCACGTCAGCCTCGGCGTTGAAGGCGATCGCGGCCCGGCCGCCGAGTGCCTGCATCAGCGCCCAGTCGGCCGGGGTGTCCGAGAACGGCGACGGCGGACACACCCGGTTCTTGTCGGCATCGGTTTCGCGCGTGGCCTCGATGAACCCGATCAGCGCCGCCGCGAGGCACGGAAAGCCCGCCCGGACCGGCTGGAGCGTGATCGCGTCGTCGCCCCAGATCGGGATCAGCGGCTGATACTGCAGGCCCGCCGCGGCGCAGTGGACGACCACGCCGCCGCGCTGGAGCGGGGCATCGGCTTCGTCCAGTCGGATCCGCGTCGGCTCGATGCTGCGAACGCGTCCGAGCCGGACGACGCGCTCGATGCTCCGCAACGCGTTGAGCTCCCACTCGGCGAGCGTCGGCGCCTTGGCCATCGTCGGCGTGATCGAGGGGTCGATGCGGAGCATCACCCCTGCGGCCTCCAGCCTCAGGAACAGCTCGTCCGGGGAAGAGGCCGCCATTGCGGCCTCCATCGTGTCCGCCGCCATCCCGGCAAACACCATGGGGTCCGGTTGGATGACCGCACGGTTGAGCATCCATGGCTCGCGCGGTCGAATCCAGCAGATCGAGTCCGGGTCGACCCCGCGTTGCAGAAGCCACACGCAGGTATCGGTCGCCGTCTTCCCGGACCCGACCACCACGTACTCCGCGGGTGCCTCGTCGAGCCTCGGCAGCTCGCCGACCGGCACCACTCGCACCCCATCGGCGACGCCGAACGGCGGAGCCGTGGTCGCCGGGATCTCCGGGGCAAGGTAGCGGGCGTCGACGATCCGGCAATCGGGCCGGGCTTCGTAGCGCTGCCCGGACAGGCGCGAGACAAAGCAGCCGTCACGCACGTAGTCGCAGTTGGGGAAGAACTCCACGCGGCCCGAAGGCACCAGCCGGTCGTTGAGCACGCGCTCGTAGTACGCGCAGACCTCCGCCGCTCCGGCGCGTTCGTGCAGGCCGGCCTCGGGCCCCTCGTGCTGAACCGACCCGGAACCCAGCACCGTCGAGGCGACGCCATAGAACACGGAGGCCTGGTGCAACCGCACGAACGGATATGCATCGAGCCAATGGCCGCCAGGCCCGTGTCGGCGATCGACCAGGGCCACGCGCACGTCGGCATGCGTGGTCAGCGCGTCAGCGAAGGCCATCCCCGACGCGCCGGCTCCGACGACGAGATAGTCAGCCTCAAGCCTCCGTGCCATTGGTGGTCATTCAACCAAGACGCCCCGATGCGTCCGGCTTCGCGGCGCCGCAGGCCGGGGCGGCGATCGTCATCACGCCGGGAGCCGATACGGTCTCCACGCCGCGCCTCCAGGTCGACTTCGGCGACGCCGGCGCCGACGTCGAGCGACTCGACTCCGTGCGCTGGACCACCAGCGCCGCGGTGCTGACCCCCAACCTGGCGACCGGCGACGGTGTCGGCGGCTGCGACGGGCTCGCGGCGCCGCGCTTCTGGGGCGAGGCGGGATCGGCCGCCGGCCAGCCGCAGCCGGTCGGCTCGGGGTCGGCCGGGACGTGGACCGCGCGCGGCGGGCGCACGGTGCAGATCGACTCGTCGCGGCCGTTGCTGTGCACGGGCGACAGCGCGGTGACGCCGGTCCGAACCCGCCCTGGCCAAACACGGCAAGCGCGTGCGCGTGACCGCGGTGCTCACGAGCATCGACGCGGTGACCGCTCACCGCACGACGCAGTCGCGCACCGTGACCCTGCCCGGCCGGAAGCGGTGATCAAGGCCCCCCGCGCGGTAGTTCCGCGTTCGGGAGCGCGCGAGGCCAACAACGAGTACTGACCGCCGGACGTGGCGGACGGACCGTAGGATCTGCGCGTGGGCCATCTCAGGCAGCTTGTGGTCGGTGTCGCGGTCGCTCTGGCGGCCCTCTGCGTGCCGGCCCTCGCCCAGGCTCCGGCGATCGCGCACTTTCCCGGGCCAACCGCTCAGGACTGGACGCTCAACGTGGTTCAGGGTCAGGATCGCCTGATCGTCGCGACGAGCGCAAAGGATTACTCGGTCGATGTCGTGACCGAGAACTTCGACGGATCGGACGTCCGGCATCTGGCCCACCTCGCTGCACCGTCGGTCCGCACGGGGTTCGACGTGCTGGCCGTCTATGCGACGGCGAGCACCTGGGTCCTGGGGTGGCGGATCGGTCACACCTTCGATGACGACCAGGCCGGCGACTCGTACCGCTTCGTGCAAGCCGAGCGGGTGATCGTGGGGACGATGGATGGCAAGCGCACGGTGGTCGAGAAATGCACGGCGAAGCACGACGTCGGCGAGCTCGGCGAGGAAGGGGTGAGCAGCGCGCTCTCGGTCAGCGCGACGGCTGACCGCGTCACGTACTCGGGCGCCCTCTGTCCCGGCACGGGTGGCAGGGGCGGCGTCTGGACGCGCACGCCCAGCGGTGTCCGGCGGGTGTCCGCCCGCGGTTCGAGCCCGGTGCTGAAGGGCCGCTACATGGCGTTCCTGCGCACGACCCACACGACGGGAACGTCGTTGGTCATCGCCGACGCCGCCACGGGCCGCGTGCTGCGAACCGCCCTCCACGGGACCTCCTCGCTCAGCGCCTACGACCTCGCCTCGGACGGCACGATCGCATTCGTCGTGAACACGGGCAAGAAGAGCGCGTCGCTGAAGGTCGCAACGCCGGCCACCGCGCCTCGGACGGTTGCCTCCTCCGCGTACAAGAGTGACGTCGTGGTGACGACCGGTCGCGTCCTGTACACCGCCACCGACGGTCACCTCGTGACGATGGCGTTGCCCGCATCGGGGGCGGCACAGCCTCTGGCCGGCGACCTTCCGGCGGGTGAGTCTCCGAGCGTCCTGCTGTCCCTCGACGCCAACCGCGCGGTGTACTTCGACACGACGTGCGCGGGCAGCGAGGTGACCGTCGTGCCCCTCGCCGCCGCGCCGGTGGGCCCACCTGCGGATGCGGCGTGCCCGGTGCAGTTCGCAGCCACGGCCCAGGCGACCGCCAGCGGGCGGGTTCAGGTCAGCGTGACATGCCCGCTGGGGTGCACCGATCTGCGAGTGCTCATGCGCAAGGCCCCCGACAGCAACAGCGACACCCTTGGCTACACCGACGTTTCGCTCCCCGCCGGGGCCACCGGGACCGCCACGATCGCGGTCGATGCGGCGACCAAGGCCGCGCTCGCAAACGGACCACTCACCGTGGGGCTCGACGCCGAGAGCTACGGGCGCGACGGCAACCTGCACGACTACGTCGCGCCAGTGACGATCCAGCCGCCTGGGCACGCCTAGCGGGGGTCGCCGGCCGCTGGGCCGTGGTGTCCGGTTCGTCCCTCGGTGGCAATCAGGAGGACGCGACTGGCCCCGGTGATCAGCGGGCTTGGATGGGCGGCGAGGACGCGCAGAGCGGCGAGGGGGGCAGCACCCGATTCTCCGATCGCCATCCCGAACTGATCGAGGTCGTCCATGGCGGCGCGCGCCTGATCGTCGGTGACGGTGACGGTCGCGTCGATCCCGGCGCGCAGCGTCGGCCATGCCGCCGCCGACACCTCGGCACAGTCGAGACCCGCCATCACTGTTCCCGGAGTGACGACCCGCGCTGGCCGGAGGGCGCGCAACGACGCGGTGAGGCACGCGGCCGTGGCGGGCTCGACGCCGATGACCGACGCGCCGACGTCGGCGCCGTGGCGAGCCGCCGCTGCGGCCAGCGAGCCGACGCCGACCGGAATGATGATCACGTCGTACTCGGCCTGGGCGACGGCCTCATCGAACAGCGTCTGGTAGCCGTCGATGACCCACCGTGCGGGCTCGCTGTCACCGACGTCGGCGATGAGGCGACAGCCATCGGCGGCGCCGGCCACGTCAGCCTGCGCGACCGCATCCTCGTAGCTGCCGTCCACGACCACGACCTCAGCACCCTCGGACGCGATCGCGTCGCGCCGCACGGCGAGCGCTCGGGCCGGTAGGAACACGCGGCAGCTGAGACCACGGGCGGCGGCGGCATGGGCGACCGCCCGGCCGTGGTTGCCGGCACTGGCCGCGACCAGCGTGTGCACGCCGTCGCCGTCACGCAGCGCACGCTCGATCGCCCACGACGCGCCGAGGATCTTGAACGCCGGCAGACCGAGGCGATCGGACTCATCCTTGAGCGCGACCGCGGCGACGCCGGCCTCGGCGGCCAGGGCGGGGAGGTCCCGGACCGGGGTCGGGCGATAGCCGGGGAGCGCCTGGTGGAAGAGCTCCGCGTCGCGACTGGGCGCGGGAACGTCACCCCGCGCATGGGCCGCGTTGATGTAGATCGCGCTCACTCATCACATCGTGATCGAACGCCGCCGGCCAGTTCCTTCACGCCATGCTGACCCTGTACGAGCATCCGTTCGCGCTCTACTGCCAGAAGGTCCTGATCGCGCTCAACGAGCAGGGCCTCGACTACGACGTCCTCGAGGAGCAGCGCGATTTCGACCGCGCCCAGTTGGCCGAGCTGTGGCCGCCGGCGTCGATCCCGGTGCTGCGCGACGGCGGCCAGATCATCGGTGAGACCTCGATCATCATCGAGCACGTCGCCGGCGCACAGTTGGTGCCTTCGCTGGAGGCCCGCAAGTGGGACCGGCTGTGCGACAACTACATCTCCGATGCCGTCCAGGCGATCGTGTTCGACACGATCGAGGAGCGCTTCGACGAACGCGCCCTCGTCCAGGCGCGCGGCCGGATGGACATGGCCTACGGCATGCTCGAGGCACAGCTCACCCAACACGAGTTCCTCGCCGACGACACGTTCACGATCGCCGAGTGCGCCGCTGCGCCGGGCCTGTTCTTCGCCCTGGCGATCAATCCGTGGGACGAGCGCACGCACCCGCAGCTGACGCGGTACTACCGCGCCTTGGCGAAGCGGCCGTCCGTCGCCAAGGTGATCGCGGACGCGCGGCCCTACCGGCACCTGTTCCCGCTGCCGTGGCCGGCCGATGTCGACCGCTATCACTGATCGCGCAGGCGCGGGAGCTGTCTCAGCCGCTCATGTCCACCGCGTAGATGTTGTCCGGCTCGATGCTCACGATCATTCGGCTTTCGCCCGGTTGGTCATGCTCGCGCAGATCGGCGCCGCCGTACTTCGCCCCGACCTTGTCGGCGAAGGCGTAGTCGGGGTCGGCGTCAAGCTTCGCTCGACCGCGAACCTCGAGGTAGCGGTACGGGTTCTCCAGGTCGAGGATGAACAGACTGCATTCGGGGCGCTTTGAGAGGTTCCGTGTCTTGAGACGGGCCGAGTTGAGGGACAGCCGGAGCTGGCCGTCGTCATGCAGGAACCAGACGGCGGTCTGCTGCGGCATCCCGGTGGAACCGACCGTCGCAAGGGTCGCGATCTGCGCGTCCAGGAGGTCGCTGTGTGATGCGGGGAATGTGCTCATCGCACCATTGTCGTCTGACGCGCCGCTGGGCGGGCCAAGACCGTCGTTGGTGCCAGGAGCGGCCGGGCTTTCGCCCGGCCGCTCCTGTGACCTCGATCAGCCGCCGAAGTCGTAGCGAGTGAACGTGCCGTCGAAGCCGACGACCGCGTTGTCGACTCGCGCCTCGAAGGCGTCGGTCGGGGTCGTGTGCGCGCCGCTCGTGCCGCCGTTGTCGAAGCTGATCTGAGAGATCACGGCGTTGGGATTGGCGTTCGCGATCGACTGGAGGGTCACCTGGGCGCCCGCGCCCTGGCCGCCGGTCTGACCGTCGATCGGGTGCGTGGAGTACCACAGGCCCTTGGTCGCGTCGACGCTGTAGGGCACGCCCGCGAGGTTCCCACCGGTGTTGTAGACCGGCGAGTAGACGAGGTTGTCGAACGTGCTCGTCGTCGAGTCGTGGCGGTTGACGCCCGTCACGGTGATGTGGATCGACGGCGCATCGTTCGCGCCGTCGCCCGAGAGCGGCCGGTTGTCGATCGCGTAGTCGTAGAGCAGCGAGGTGAGATGGCCGAGTCCGACGTTGTTGTACGGATGAACGAGGCCGATGGCACCCTGCGGCGTCGAGCCGTCGAAGTTCCCGTGCAGACGCAGCGCGCCACCGGAGAAGTTCGCCGTCGGCGTTCCCGAGAAGACCCAACCCGAGTCGCCGCTTGCCTTCACGGCCACCGCGGGGTTGAGCCCGTCCGTGCCGTCCGTGCCGTTGGTCCCGGCAGCGCCATCGGTCCCGTTTGTCCCGTCAGCACCCTTCGGTCCAGCGGAACCGGCAGGGCCGGCCGCACCAGCAGGGCCGACGACGCTGTTCGCGCCGCCTGCGGCAGCCTTCGCGATGAGCGCCCGTGTCCCCGGTGAAAGCCGGTTCAGCGTGACCGCGTTCTTCGCGATGTCGTGCGTGTGGATGAGCTTCACGACCGCGGCACCTGCCGGGATCGCCGCCACCATGAGCACCGCGACGCTGGCCGCGATGATCGCTTTGAGGTTACCTCGCATTGTCGTTCTCCTGTCGTCCACGTGGCGGCATGCCACGAAGGTTGTTCAAGTCTTTGTCTGGCGCGATGAGGATCTCCGCGGCCCAGCGCGCGCCGGTGGGGTCCCAGTCGGCGGAGGCCGAGGCTCCGCCCAACGTTCAAAGAGGTCATCTCGCCGGCGTCCTCGACAGCGCCCTCGGTAGCGCTTGTTGGCGATATGATAACAGAGTTGTTGACGGATTGCCAACAGGTTGTAGACTGCGCCGATGCCCACGCCCAGGTTCAGCCGCCTCGACCCCGAGCAGCGCCGCGACCAGATCCTCGACGCGGCCAACACGCTGTTCGCACAGCGTGGCTACGACGAGGTCTCGGTCGAGGACATCGCGAGCGCCGCCGGCGTCACCCGCGGGCTCGTCAACCACTACTTCGGCGGTCGCAAGGAGGTCTACATCGGACTGCTTCAGCGACTTGGCGCCGTACGCGAGGAACAACTCCCGCCGCCCACCGGCCGCAGCGCCCGTGCACGCGTCGCCGACACCGTCTCGCGCTGGTTGGACTGGACCGAGGCCAACCGCACCATCTGGCTCGCCACGATCGCCCACGGCGACGACATCGCCGACCCTGAAGTCCGGCGTGTCGTCTCAGACCTCGTGGACCGCGCCGTCGCGCTACTTGCTGCTCACCACGCCGATATCGCCGCCGACTCTCCGCGGCTGCGATACGCGCTCGATTGCTGGACCGCCCTCAACCGCGCCGCCACACGCCGCTGGCTACGCGGCGAAGCCCCCCGCCAGGACACCCACGAACTGATCGCCTCGACCCTCGAGCACGTCCTGCGCGCGTTCGGAACCCCCCGGCGGCCGAGCTCGCGCACCTCGCCCCGGTAACGATCCGCGAGCGGTGTTGCCGAATCGTCTGAGGTCGGCACACCGCACTTCACGTGGGCCGCATCGGACGGTTGCGGTTGCGTGTCGTCGCGAGGCCGGCGATCAGCGTCGCGCTCAGGAGGGCTCCCAGGAGGAGTTCGGCGACGTAGGGGTCTTGCGATTCGGCCTGGTTGGTCTGGGCTCGCGCGGCGGGGGTGAGACCGCCGGCGTCGGTCGGGCCGGCTACGTCGGGAACCAGCCGCGGGAATGCGGCGTAGGTGCCGATGACCGCGACGAAGATGAGCATGCAGGTCGCGACACCTGCGGTGATCCCCGCGACCAGGGCCTGGCGATCGGTCCAACCCAGAAGACCTGGCATCAGGAGTCCCGACAGGATCGCCGTGAGCACCGTGAGCAACGCCCAGGCGGGGTGGGCGCGCACGCTGGGGACGAGCAGCATCGCGATCCACCACGTTGTCAGGGCCCCGGCTGCGATGCCCGTGGCACGGCGCAGTGTGAGCGCGCTCGCGGCGGTCCGGCGTGCCGTGACGACCAGGACGGCCACCAGGTACGCGGCAACGGCAATCGCTGCGACGAGCTCGCCGGCGATGTCGTCGTGGTGCCGGCGTGAAAGGAATCCGGTCACACAGATCCCGACCACGATGTAGCCGCAGCCGCGTACGTGCCGTGCGATCGGGGGATCGGCGACGGGACCGAGTGGCTCGTGGCGTCGCCCCGCCCACGCCAGAATTCCGAGAACAGCGACGAACGCGGTCCTCTCGATGCGCATGCCGGCGTGTGTGCTCGCGATAGCGAGGCTGACGGCCATCACGCCGTAGGTGAGCGCGACCAGGTAGACACCGACGACGCGTAGGGAGCCGCGATCGAGCAGCACGGCGCGCGTGCAGCCCAGCGCGTGGCGTCGGCGAGCCCGGCGTTCGTCGATCGCGGCCAATTCAGCCAGCATCGCCTCGCCCCACTCGCGTCGATCGCCCGGCAATACCCGGACCGCGATCGCCAAGGCCCGTCTCGCGAGATCTCGTGACAGCGATCGGTCGCTCATGACGCGCTCTCGAACGTCGTGCGATGCCGGGGTGCGGCGCGGCGCGCGGGCACTCCGGCGGCCGCCGGCTGGGTTTCGGCCGCGGCCCGGCGACCGGCTTCTGAGATCCGGTAGAGATGCCGGCGAGGACGCCCCGGCGGCGGATCGGCCTCCCACATCGTCTCCAGCAATCCGCGATCACACAACCGCATCAAAATCGGGTACAGCGTCCCAGCCGCGAGACCGACCTGTTTGCCCAGCTCATAGCCGTATCGCCACCCCGACGGATCGCCCGCCAACGCCGCGAGCACCAACCCGGTCTGACGTGAAGGACGCCGAGGCATGACACAACTCTACCTATATAGAGATCCCGGATCAACCAACGATCCAGTCGCGCCGTGCCCGACGACCGGCATCCGGTGCAGTAGACACCTGTTCGTGGGCGGATGATCGATCCCAGGGTTCGCAACGTGGCGCTGCTCGTCGCCGGGTGCTTCTTCATGGAGATGCTCGACGCGACGATCGTCGTCACGTCGATTCCACAGATCAGCTCCTCGCTGCACATTGCTCCCGATTCGGCGGGGCTGATCATCACGTCGTACCTCGTGACGCTCGCCGCGCTGATTCCTCTGAGCGCGTGGATGACCGGCCGGTACGGCTATCGCCGGGTCTTCCTTTCGGCGATCGCGATCTTCACGTTGGCGTCGCTGGGATGTGCGTTGAGTCAGACGCTCGCCGAGCTGGTGGCGATGCGGATCGTTCAGGGCGTTGGCGGCGCCATGATGGTCCCGGTCGGTCGTCTCGTCGTGTTTGACGGGGCATCTCGGGCGCAGCTGATGCGGCTGATGTCGTACATCGTGTGGCCCGGTCTGATTGCTCCCGTCGTCGCGCCGCTCGCCGGCGGGTTGATCACGACGTACGCCAGCTGGGAATGGCTGTTCCTGATCAACGTCCCGCTCGGTGTGGTCGCGTTCGGGGTGGGGTGGCGCCTCGTTCACGGAGCGCCGCGCGGGGATTCCCCGCGTCTGGACCGCGTGGGCGTCGTGCTGACATGCACCGGGCTCGCCGCTCTGACATACGCCGCGCACCTTGCCTCGGCCCCGCATCCGGCCCTCGGTGCGGTGATCGGACTGGGCGTCTCCTCAGTCGTGCTGATCGGCGCCGCGGCACTGCACCTGCTGCGGGCCGAGAATCCGCTCGTCGATCTTCGAACGTTGCGCATTCACACGGTTCGCGTCGGGATGGGGGCCGCCTCGTTGTACTTCATGGTGATCAGCGCGATCCCGTTCCTACTGCCGTTGCTGTTTCAGACCGTGTTCGGCTGGAGCGCGATCAAATCCGGCGCGTTGGTCCTGTTCATCTTCGTGGGAAACGTCGGGATCAAGCCCGCGACGACCGTGATCTACCGTCGCTATGGCTTCCGGCGGACGCTGCTCGTGTCGTCGATCACGCTGGCTGCGACGGCGATCGCCTGCGCTGGCTTTGTGACGGATACGCCCGTAGCCGTCATCGCCGTGGTCGCCGTGGTCAGCGGAGCCGCCCGTTCCGTCGGGCTGACGGGTCTGTCGACGCTCTCGCTCGCCGACGTGCCCGCGGCGCAGATGCCCTCGGCCAACGCGCTGTCGGCCACCGTTCAGCAGCTCTTCTCCGGGCTTGGCGTCGCGGCGGCGAGTGTCTTCCTGAGTATCAGCTCGGCGCTGCTCGGTGACGCCGACCGGCGCTCCGTGTACGCCGTCGCGTTCGTGACGGTGGGCGCTCTCGCCCTGGTCGCGACGGCGGCCATCTCGCGCCTGCGCCCGGCCGCAGGGACAGGGCTGGCGCACGCACGGCGGCAGGCCTGACGCCCGGGCCACGACAACGCCAGTGAGTGCCCCGAGCGCGTTCAGCCGTCACGCGAGTCGGACGGTGCGTGAGCTTCGCCTTGTCGGGCTCGCGCTCTGTAGTCGCGCGGCGAGCAGCCGTAGGTCGCGTGGAAGAGCCTGCTGAAGTGTGCCGCGCTCGCCCAACCCCACCGGCTCGCGATGGCGAAGATCGTCTCGTGGGACAGGGCTGGGTCGGCGATGTCGCGGCGGCTTCGATCCAGGCGCCGGTGGCGGATCCATTCGCTGACCGCGGTCTCCTCGTGCTCGAACAGCTTGTACAGGTAACGGACGGAGATCGAGTTCGTCTCGGCGATCTGGGCCGGGCTCAGCTCCGTGTCGCCGAGGTGGGCTTCGATGTACGCCTTGACCCGTGCGAGCATCAGTTCGCGGTCGGCGGCACCCGACGGCGCGGCCGGGTTGCGCCGGCCCGTGTAGACGGCTCGCACGAGATCAAGAACGCTCTCGCCCAGGTCGAAGTCGCCTTCGTCGACATCGCCGGCGCGGAGGCGCTCGGCGACGTGGAGCAAGAACGGGGCCGCCAGTGCGCCGATTCCGTCGGCGCCGGTGACGCGCACCGCGGTCTGACGACACAGGCGGTCCGCGCGCGACCCGAGCACCGACCGAGGGATGGCGAACACGACGAGCTCGAACGCTGTCGTCGCCTGGACGGTGTAGGGATGCGAGCTCTCGTAGCTGACGATGTCGGACTGCTGGAGCGTCGCGGTCCGCCCGTCCTGCGTGACGACGCACTGGCCGCCGGACTGGACGGCGACCAGTAGGCATTCCGGATCGAGGCTGGCGATGCCGCGATGGGTCCTCGATGCGATGCACGAGTCCGCGGCGAGCCGGAACACCTCGATCTGCCCGAGCGGCTGCCCGGTGAGGTTGCCCGAGAACGGCCGCCGGCCGTCGTGGTGCATCTCGAGCGGGTGGAAGAGCTGGCACGACGCCTCGGCCCAGTAGTCGAAGCGCTCGTGTGGCAGAACGGTGCGGGTGTCGACGAGAACGGCCAGGGCTCCTCCGGTGGGAGGAGTCTAGGTGGCGGGGAGCGCTGCGCGGAGGGCGATCACCACGAGTGCCGCAGAGGTCGCACCGGGGTCCGCCGAGCCTATGGCTCGATCCCCGAGGTACGACGCTCTGCCTCTCGTCGCTCCACGGTCGGCGGTCGCCCGGGCGAGATCGCCAGCGACGACGCCGGTCCGCTGGAGCGCGGCGTCGAGCGGTGTCCCCTCGTCGAGCTGGCGGGTCAGCTCGCGACCGGCCGGGAACAGGACGTCGAGCATCGTGTTGTCGCCCTCCTGCGCGCCACCGAGCGCGGAAATGGCCTCGGAAGCCGCAAGCAGCGCAGGGGCGATCATGCGACCGTCGACTCGCGCGCCGTCACCGAGCGTGAGAGACATTGCGCGCAGGCCGGCACTCCACAGCGGCCCGCTGGTCCCGCCCATGGCGCGGCGCAGCACAGCGGAGGCCCGGCGCAGCACGGCCTGGGGAGAATCGAAGCTCTCCTCGGTGAGGGCCGTCACGACCGCCTGGAAACCACGATCCATGTTGACCCCGTGATCGGCGTCGCCGCGGGCGGCGTCGAGCGCAGTCAGCTCGTCTCGCGCCTCGTGCAGCCGCCAGCTCGCCTCGCTCAGCCACCGCACCATCGACGCTGCGGTCAGAGGGGCGTCGGCCGTCACGTGCGAGACAACGCCGCCGTCGTCGCCGGGGCATCCCAGAGCTGGGTCAGCTCGTCGTCGAGCAGGAGAAGCGAGATCGACGCGCCGGCCATGTCGAGGCTGGTGACGAAGTTGCCGACCAGGTTTCGAGCAACCTCGAAGCCCCGCCGCTCCAGCAGCCCGCACACCTCGTTGTGGAGCAGGAAGAGCTCGATCGAGGGAGTCCCGCCGAGGCCGTTGACGAGGACGAGCAGGTGCGCGCCCGCGGCCGGCTCGAGCTCAGCCAAGACGACCGCGAGGAGGTCTTCGACGAGCGCTGCGGCGGGAGCATGTGGTCGGCGGGCGATTCCGGGCTCCCCGTGGATGCCGACGCCGAATTCGATCTCGTCGTCGCCGAGGTCGAACGTCGGCCGGCCTGACATCGGCGTGGTGCACGAGGTGAGCGCGACCCCGATGCTCCGCGACCGTTCGACGGTCCTGCGTGCCGCTGCGGCCACGTCGGCCAGCGAAGCGCCGGCCTCGGCTCGTGCACCGGCGATCTTCTCCACGAACACCGTTGCCCCGGTGCCGCGGCGCCCGACCGCCGCCGCGCCGGGGTTCATCGCGGCGTCGTCGTCGACGATCACGACATCGACCGTGATCCCTTCGTCCTCCGCGAGCTCGGCCGCGTAGCGGAAGTTGATGACGTCGCCGGTGTAGTTCTTGACGATGAACAGGACCCCCGCGCCCCCGTCGACAGCCTGAGCCGCTGCGAGCACCTGGTCGGCGGTAGGGGAGGTGAAGACCTCGCCGAGGCAGGCGGCATCGAGCATTCCAGAGCCGACGAAACCGGCATGAAGCGGCTCGTGCCCGGAACCACCGCCGGAGACGAGCGCCACCTTGCCCGCCACCGGAGCGTCGGCGCGAAGGCACAGTCGCTGTTGCGGGTCGGATCGCACCAGGGCGGGGTGGGCGCGCACGAACCCGGCGAGCGACTCGTCGACGAGTCGGTCAGGGCTGTTGAGGAACTTCTTCATGCCGGGTCACTGCTGGGCGAAGAAGTCGATCGGGAGCCCGAGATGGGCCTGCGCGATCGACGACGCGTTGAAGTCGAGCTGGTGGACGCCGTTGGCCCGGAACGCGCAGAGATCACGCCAGTAGCGCTGGAGGCGCGCTCCGTCGCGGGCCCCGGTCGTGCTGCCGGCGCGAAACACCATGTCGCCGGCCTCCCAGCAGAGCTTGTGAGCGGTCATCAACTGCCCGTAGATGCGAAACGTCCGCTCCGCATCGAACGGTTCGCCGTGCTGCATCGCACGGTCCGCGTAGTGGTGGTAGAGCTCGCCGCAGCGCATGAGAACCGAATACGCCGCGTCCGTGTGGGCCAGCGCGAGCCCGAGTATGCGCTGATAGTTCGGGTCGTGCTCACGCGTCCGTCCCTCAGCCGCGCCGGCCTGCCGGGTCGGCCTCGCCAGCAGCCGCTCGTACTCGTCGATCGCGCCCTGCGCGTTGCCGATCTGCACCGAGTTGAGCACGCCCAGCGCGAACGCCATGAACGATCCGCCGTACATCGGGTTGCCATGCAGGCGGAAGCCCGGCGTCGATGGCACGCCGATCGAAATCCACTCGTCGAAGGTGATCGTGTGAGTCGCCGGCACGATCGCCTCGTCGATGGCGACGCTGTGCGAGCCGCTTCCCTTGAGGCCGATGAGGTCGCCCCAGTTGTCGAGCATCCGGAACCGCTCGCGCGGCACCGCGGCGACGATGCTCTCGTCCTCGCGGCCGGTCGGGACGAGCGGCAGATGGTGCGACGCATACGGCACCCCCGAGCAGAAGTGCCACGTCCCGTGAACGCGGTATCCGCCGTCGACGGGGTCGGCGGCGGCATTCTCGAAGCCGAAGCTCGCGGACGCGATGAAGTCCCCGTCCTTGAACAGGTCGTCCTGTGCCTCCGGCGAGAAGTACGACCCCACCTGGAGCGCGTGGCCGGAGCCCAGCGCGAGCATCCATCCGCTGGAGGGGCATCCGCGCGCGATCGACGCGATGACGCGGAAGAAGGTCTGCACGTCGAACTCGAGACCCCCATATCGGCGCGGGACGAGGGTCCGGTAGAACCCCGCATCCTTGAAGGCTTGGTGCAGGCTTTCGGAGTAGTAGCCGCGTGCCTCCGTCTCCGCCTGCTCCTCGAGCAGCTGCGGGCGCAGAGCATCCGCTCTGGCCACGAAGTCGTCGGATGTGACGCCAGGTGCGCTCGTAGCCTCCGCCATTGCCCTGCGGAGCTTAGGTCGCTGCCGTCGCCGAGTTGAACCTGCGCCGGCGAACCGTGCAGACGTCCTCAACTGCGCCCACGAACTGTGCAGGGCGGGGCAAGAAGCACGCGCCCCCAGCGGTCACGATACGAGGTGCCCCGTAACCCGGCGCCCGAGGAGCACAATCAGCGATGGCCACGATTCACGTCCCGCAGATCCCGTCGCAGGCACTGGGGGCGGCACTCGACGGATTCGAGAAGATCGTCGGCGCCGACAGCGTGGTGACGGCCCCGGAGGATCTTCAGGAGTTCCGGGACCCGTTTCAGCCGCCGACGTGGGACGACTACACGGCGGCGGCGGTCGTCATGCCGACCACCGTCGAGGAACTGCAGGCGATCGTCCGGGTCGCCAACGAGCGCAAGGTGCCGTTGTGGGCGCACGGGCAGGGGCGCAACAACGGCTACGGCGGCGCCGCGCCGAGAATGAAGGGCTCGGTGATCGTGAGCCTGCGGAACATGAACCGCGTGCTCGAGATCGACGAGGAGCTCGGGTACGCGGTCGTCGAGCCGGGCGTCCGCTGGTTCGACCTCTACGAGGCATTGCGCGCGGGCGGGCACAAGCTCTGGCTGTCGTGCGCGGACCTCGGCTGGGGGAGCGTCATCGGAAACTCGCTGGACAACGGCGTCACATACCTCCCGTACGGCAGCGACTTCGCGGCCCCGTGCGGACTGGAGGTCGTCCTCGCCAGCGGGGAACTGCTGCGCACCGGCATGGGAGCGATGCCCGGCAACGAGTCGTGGCACGTGTACAAGCGCGGGCTGGGCCCGGTGCTCGATCCGCTGTTCATGCAGTCGAACTTCGGGATCGTCACGAAGATGGGACTGTGGCTGATGCCGCAGCCCGCGGCCTACATGCCGCTGTGGATCAAGGCGTGGCGCGACGACGACCTCGGGCCGCTGACCGATACGTTCCGCGAGCTGATGCTCGACCGCACGATCGAGGGGGTACCACAGATCATCAACACCCTCGACATGGCCGCGATGATCACCAACCGCGCCGACTGGTACGACGGCGAGGGGCCGATCCCCGACGAGTTGATCGACAAGATGGCGCGCGAGCTCGACCTGGGGCGATGGATCATGCGCCTCGCCTTGTACGGCGACGAGAGCGTCGTCGACCACCGCTACCAGAAGATCAAGGACGCGTTCGAACGCATCCCGGGCGTTGAGGTCAACGGAACCAAGCACGATCCCGAGACCGTCGCCACGCTGGAGCAGCCCGCCGAGCTCGTCCAGGCCGGCGTGCCCAATCTCGACATCAACCGCATGACCGGCTGGTACGGCGGCGAGGAGGGCGGGCACATCGGCTTCTCCCCCGTCGCTCCGATGACCGGTCGCCACGCGCTGGCCCTGCGCGACCTGATGCGCGAGATCATCGAGAAGGAGGCGAAGCTCGACTACCAGGGCGCGTTGCTGTTGATCAACGCACGCAGCTTCGTCCACGTCACGATGGTCCTGTTCGACACGAAGGACGAGGCCCAGAGCCGCCGTGCCTACGACACGGCCAAGCTGTTGGTGCGCGAGGCGGCCAAGCATGGCTACGGCGAGTACCGCGCGCATCTGGACTTCATGGATCTGGCGGCGGACCAGTACAGCTTCGGCGATCACGCCTACCGCCGCTTCTGCGAGTCGATCAAGAACGCCGTCGACCCGAACGGCATCCTCGCGCCCGGCCGGCACGGCATCTGGCCGGCCGCGATGCGGTCTGACACGGCAGGGAACCGGTGAACCGGCGTATGCGCGCAATCGGCATCAGCACTCCGGGCGGGCTCGATGTTCTGTCCGTGATCGACCGACAGGTCCGCGAACCGGGTCCCGGCGAAGTTCGCATCGCGGTGAGGGCGGCCGCGGTGAACCCGACCGATATCGGCCTGCGTGCCATGGGCAACGGCGATCTGCCCGCCCCCTGGACACCCGGCATGGACGCGGCGGGGACGATCGAGATGGTCGGCGAGGGCGTCGAGCGCCTGCATGTCGGCGAGCAGGTCATGGCGGCAGTCAACCCGCGCCGTCCCGACGGCGGCGCCCAGGCGCAGACGATCGTGGTCCCGGAGGCCTCGGTCGTACCCATTCCTGACGGCGTGACGCTTCAGCAGGCGTCGACGCTCCCGATGAACGGCCTTACGGCCATGCTCGGCCTCGAGCTTCTCGGTCTGCAGACCGGCCAGACGCTCGCTGTGACCGGCGGCGCCGGCCTGCTCGCGTCCTACGTCATTCCGCTGGCCAAAGTGGGCGGACTGCGGGTCATCGCCGACGCCAAACCCTCCGACGAGGAGCTTGTGCGCAGCTACGGCGCCGACGTCGTGGTCGGGCGCGGCGAGGGCTTCGTCGAAGCGGTTCGCGACACCGTGCCCGACGGCGTCGACGCGCTCTACGACACCGCGCTGCTACACGACGCGGTGTTCGGCGCCATCCGCGACGGCGGCGCCATGGTCGTCGTGCGCGGATGGAAGCCCGACGCGACCGAACGCGACATCCAGGTCAGGCAGGTCTTCGTGGGCACGGTCCTTGAACGAACCGACTGGCTGCAGGACCTTCGGAGCCTCGCGTCCGAGAGCCGGTTGCAGCTGCGTGTCGCGGCCGAGTACCCGCCCGAACAGGCCGCCGAAGCCCAACGCCTGATGGATGCCGGCGGCCTACGCGGCCGCGCGGTCATCGTGTTCCAGAGCAATGGCTGACGACCTACGGATCGGGTTCGTCGGGCTCGGCAACATGGGCCGGCCGATGGCGCGCAACCTGCGCCAGGCCGGCTTCGAACTCGTCGTCTTCGACGTCGCGAGCGAGGTCATGGACCGCTTCGTCGCCGAGTTCGGGGGCACCGCGGCCTCGCGTCCGGCGGACTTTGCGTCGTGCGACGTCGTGATCACCATGCTGCCCAATGACGCCATCGTGCGCCACGTCGTGCTCGAGTGGGATGGTGGTATCGCGCGTGAACTCCGGGCGGGCACTGTGGTGCTGGACATGAGCTCGTCCAGCCCGACCGGCATCCGTGCCATCGCAGAAGGCGCCGCCCATTGGGACGTGCACGTCGTCGACTCGCCGGTGTCGGGCGGTGTGCCCAGGGCGCAGACCGGCGAGTTGACGCTGATGGTCGGTGGCGAGGAGGACGACGTGCAGAAGGCGATGCCGGTGCTCGAGGTCCTCGGCGCCCGGGTCTTCCGGACCGGGGCGCTCGGGTCCGGCGACGCCGTCAAGGCGCTCAACAACTTCATGGCAGCTTCCAACTACGTCGCGGCCGTCGAGGCGCTGCGAATCGGCGAGCACTTCGGCATCGATGCGGCGACCCTCTTCGAGATCGTCAACACGTCGACCGGGCGCAGCTTCGTGGCCGAGGTGGCGGTCGCGGGCAACGTCGTGACCGGCGAATACGCGACGGGTTTCCACCTGGCCCTGCTCGCGAAAGACGTCGGGATCGCCGCCGGCCTCGCCGACAACCTCAAGCTGAGCGACGACTCACCGATGCTGGATCTCGTAAACCAGCGCTGGCAGCAGGCAGCCGCCGGGGCGGCGCCGGGAGCCGATCATTCGGAAGCACACCGCCAATGGTGGCCGCGGCCCGACCTCGCGACGGAAACCGGTGGTGGGGGACATCTGGCCGAATGACAGGACCGTCTGATCTGACGCTCTCGGAGCAGGTGGCCGTCGTCACCGGCGCGGCGCGTGGGATCGGCTTCGCCACAGCCGAGCGACTCGCCGCTGCGGGCGCCCGCGTGGCGGTCGTCGACATCGATGGTTCTGGCGCCGCCGCGGCCGCGGCGAGGCTCGGGACGCCCGAGGCGAGGGGTTTTGTCGCTGACGTGGCCGACGAGGAGGACGTGCGGCGCGCGTTCGGGCAGATCGCCGACGAATACGGCCGAGTCGACATCCTCGTCAACAACGCCGGTATCTACCCGCATACGCCGTACGAGGAGGTGACGTTCTCGCACTGGCAGCACGTCGTCCACGTCAACCTCGACTCCGTCTACCTCTGCTGCAATGCGGTCCTGCCCACGATGAGGTCCCAGGGGTACGGTCGCATCGTGAGCATCTCGTCAGGCGCATGGCTCATCGGCGTGCCGACACTCGCGCCGTACGTTGCCGCCAAGGCGGGCGTGGTTGCCCTGACCCGCGTCCTGTCCAAGATGTACGGGCCCGACGGAATCACCGTCAACGCCATCTACCCGGGCCTGATCGAGACCGACAACTCGCTTGCCCAGGCCCCCGACGCGTTCGACGAACTGGTCGCCGCCCAGGACGTACGGCGACGCGGCCAGCCCAGGGATATCGCTGGCTGTGTGATGTATCTCGTCCGCCCCGACACCGAGTTCTTGACGGGCCAGACCATCAACGTCGACGGCGGGCTGACCGCGTAGGAGTCCGACTCAGATGAAGACGGTGTTTGGCTCGAGGCCGCAGACCACGCGGCCGAGCAGCTCGAGGCTCGTTGCATCGGTCAGGAAGGCGTGGTTGGAGAGAGCCTGGATGTCGCGCTGGAAGCGTTGTATCGGGACGCTGCTCTGAATCGACGACGCGCCGCTGGCGCGGAACAGCACGTCGACCGCCTCGCGGGCCAGCATCGTCGCATGGGCGGCGTGGGCGCGCACGAGCGCGCGGTCCTCGAGCGTGAAGTCACCCGAGCGGCGCGCCCGCCGCCAGATCGATCGCGCGTCGTCCGTGGGCGTCGGCCGAGTGGATCTTCATGATCGCCTCGCCAACCTGCAGGTGCGTCACCGGCGCCGTCCGCCTGACTCGTGTAGTCGGTATAGGTGATCGCGCGCCCGGGGAGCCGAGCCATGAACGCTTGGAGCGCGCCCTGCGCGATCCCCACCGGAGCGCCCGCGGCCTGGCCGATCAGAAACGACACGGTCGGCACGCTCCAGTAGTCCGTGCCCCGGTTTCGCTCGCTCGGGATTTCGAGCGTCATCTGCGCGGCCAACGGCAGGATGCGATGGCTCGGCACGAAGACCTCGTCGGCGACCGTTGTGTTGCTGCCGGTTCCGGCCATGCCGGTCGCGTCCCAGTCGTCGAGGATCGTCAACTCCGCGTAGGGAATCAGGAGGCTTGTCGGCGCGAGACCGCCGGTTGCGTCGGGCAGGAGCGCCGTCAGGATTGCCCACTGTGAATGCAGACAGCCGGTGTTGAACGGCCATCGCCCGGTGACGACGACGCCGCCGTCCACCGCACGCGCCTCTCCACCCGGAGCGAACACCGACGCAATGCGCACGCGCGGGTCGGCGAAGACTTCGTCCTGAGCCTCGTCGGGGAACATCCGGCGTTCCAGAGCATCGCCGTCAAGATCGTCGCCACCCAACCCGTCGAGGGGCATCCGGAGGCGATCGCTGCGAGCACGTCGTACTGCGTCTGAAGGCTCGACTCGTAGCCGCCGAAGTGCCGGCCGACGGTCATCCGGAAGACGCCTGCGTCGGTCAGTGCCTCGATGTTCTCGTCAACGACACGACGGCCCTCCTCGGTGCGCTGCGCGTTCTCACGAAGCAGCGGAACAAGCTCCCGCGTACGCTCGAGCAACCCCGCCTCGCGGTTGGTAACGCCGGCCGAGCTCACCGACGAATCCCCGCGGACGCCGCCGCCGGGGAACCGACGGCGACAACAACCGGCACGCAGCGCAGAGCCCTGTTGGCGCTCACGACCGAGAAGGGTATCCGCCTGTGCCCGGGAGATGGCAGGTCCGACAACGTGGAACTGCGCCACTGTGGGGTTGTCGGTGGCTAGTCTCGTTCGTCGATGTCCAATGCGCGTGACAGCCATTGCCCTCGGTGCGGCCTGTGGCTGGCGCCGACCCGTCGACGCACGACGACCTGCGCGCTCGGTCATCGACTCGTCCGGTCTCGCCCAGATATGACCTGGCGCCTGGATCCTCGCCTGGAGCTCTACCGAATCCCGCCCCGCCGAGCTTCAGGCCACCCGCGCCGCGGAACTGACCTGCGGCTTCGCTTCCCGCGTGTCGTCAAGCCGGGTCGGTGACGACGGTCGTCGCGCCATGGGCGGCGACGGCGTGAAGCGACGTGTCGGCTCGGTTCTCGTAGTGGTGCGCGACGCCCGCAGGTATGCGCACGATCTCGCCCGGTCGCACGATGCGAGCCTGGTGCGCGCCGAGGAAGAACGTCGCGAGCCCGTCGTGGATCGCCACGACTTCCTCGGTGGGATGGGTGTGCGAGGACTCGCATTCGCCGGGGCCCGCCTCGATCAGCAGAACGCTGACGCCGGCGTCGTGATCGGTGCCGGCGAAGAGCCGCCCACCAGGCGCCTCGGGTAACTCGTTGGAGGCACGGACGCGGAGATAGGTGCCCTGCTCCTGAAGCTCATCCTCGACCGCGGCGCCGTCGAACCACGCGTCGCGCGCATCCGGGATGCCGTGGCGGTGCAGTTCGGCGAGGACCGCGTGATCGTCGGCATAGCCCGCGGCGAGCTCCAGCACGAGCGCGGGCGACAGTCCGAGGCGCGCCATGCACGTGTGGTCGACCGGACAGCCGAACTGATACTCGCCCGCTGTTCCGGCGAGCGTCGCCCGAGCCTTGTCGAGCATCCGCGGGATCCACGCGTAGCCGTCAAGCTCACAGTCCAGCGGATGCGGCTCCTCACGGGTCAGGTCGAGTGCGGCGGCGATGCCCTCAGTGCGGCGCGCGATACTCAACGGTCAAGGACACGGTCTTGCTCGAGCCTGGCGACGCCGTCGTGCGTCAGGGCCCAAGTGCCCTCGCGCAACGACACGACGAAACCCTCACCACGAAGCGACTCCAGGTTCAGCGACGTGCGCATGTCGCCGTGGCCTCGACCGATCGCGTCGTCGATGTCGGCCACCGGCACCCCGGCGGACGGGGTGTCGCCGGACAGGCGCCACAGCGCCTCCAAGACATGAACCAAATCTCGTCGACTCACGACGAAGATCGTCGCAGACCCGCCACGTCCGCCGGCGAGAGCATGCTCCCGTATTGCGCCAAAGCCCGGCTTGGCCGCAACGCACAGTTCGGCAGTCGTGACGGAGTCGTCAGCGCCAGGCAAATACCGGCTCCTCGAGGTGATCGACGCGCTGACCCACACGGCCTCGGAACGCCACCTCGCGAAACTGAAGGAGCATGGCGCCGGTCGGGGCGTGGACCAGGTCGTTGCCCAGCGGGATCTGCAGAACCGGGGCGATCACTCTCGGGAATAGCGACCAGGCGCACCTCGGCATTCTCCAGCGCGTGCAGCCCGACGCGGTACACGGCCCGCACCTCGTCGGCGTTGGGCTCGAGCACGGGATCCGCCGTGCACCACAGAACCACGGGGCTGACGACGAAGCCGGAGCGCGTCACATAGTCGTCCAGCCAACCGAGCACCGCTCTCCGCACGAAGTCGCAGGCCGAGCTCCTCCTCCAGTTCGCGTAGCGCCGCGTCAAGCGGCTGCTCGCCCGGGTCGAAGTCGCCCGCCCGGCAATTGCCACTGACCGGCGTGGCGCCGCATCTTGGACGGACGACGGCACAGCAGGAAGGCTGCGCCGCCCGCGACGCCCACCATACGGCCGTCCAGACGGCGTCCCGCCCCGTCATCGGCGTTCCCGGGGACCTCCGACACGTCGATCGTAGTCAGTGGATCTCCATCGTCGCGCTCGGCGTCGCTGTTGAGCAGAACGATGGCCACGGCGGCGTGCCGGCGCCCACGCAGTGGTTCCGCCGGCGATCGTGTTCCTGCAGGTTCGTCTCCAAGCGCGTCCTGAGGCGCTCGTCGAAGGCGATCACCCCGCAAGTATCTCGGCAGCACCGGGAACGTGCGCCGCGAGCCGGGAGGTCTGCTTCTCACCGGCGGTCGGGCACGGCCTTCGACGTCGAGTAGGTTCAGTACGGACACCATCGAAGGTGGCCACCCCCACGTGAAAGCAGGCCGACATGTACGCAGTCGTTCGGAACTATTCTGGGCAAGGCGCGTCGGAACTCCTCGACCTTCTCGAACAGCGCGAGGAGGATGTACGGGCACTCATAGAGCGGGGTTCCAGGCTTCGTCAGCTACGTGGCCGCGCGCAGTGGTGACGGCGGCGTGACCATTACGGTCTGCGACGACAAGGCCGGGACGGACGAGTCCTCCAGGCGCGCGGCGGAATGGGTGACGGAGAACGTCACCGCGACGATCGATGCGCCGGAGATCACGGAGGGCAACACGGCTCTCCAGTTCAGCTCCTAGCGGAACCCTCGCGGTGCGCTCCCCTCCCACACCCGGGGGAGCGCGCGCCGTGACTCCGGATAGGGCGGGAGCCGCCCGACACGCTAGGCGCGAAGGTTCTGCGCGGCTAGGCTAAGCCCCAGAAAGTCGAGCACCAGTGATCCGAGCGACCGCCTTCCGCACCGTCATGGTATCCGCGCTTGCGGCACTCGCGCTCGCGCCTGCCGCCCGCGCGAACATCATCGCCGCCGTCGAGCAGCCGGCCGGCGGGAGTCGCACCGATCTTGACATCGCGCTGTATGACGCGACGGCCGGGACCAAGCTCACCCTGCCCGCGGGGGTCAATACGACCGACGACGAGCTGCACCCGAGCATCACGCCGGACGGCCGACGACTCGTCTTCGAGCGGCTCAACAGCGCTGGCGGGACGGTCCGGATCATCATCGTCGACCTCTCGACCGGGGTGTCCGCGGATCTGTTCTCGGGCTTTGAGACGAGCGCGGTCCCTCCGACCAGCCCGGCCATCACGCCGGACGGGAAGACGGTCATCACCGGGCGCCCGGCGCCACCGGGCGTCAACTTCGTGCGGACGCTGACCCTGACCGACATTTCCGCCTTCCCGGCGCAGACAACCGGACCGTTTCCCCACAGCGACTTCGCGGCGGGGAGAACGGGCAGGGCGGCCAGACGCTCGAGCCGGCGGCGGGCATGGACGGGCTCGTGGCCTTCGAGCCGCGGGTGCCGGGCCTGGTCCAGGAGGTCGATGTTCAACAACTCGGGCAGACCGCAACCTGCTCCGGCGGCCCGTTCGATGGGAACTTCGACCAGTCCCAGCCCGCGCTGGCCGCCGCGAGCAGCGACTACATGCTCTACGTCCAGCGCGCATTTCCCGGGGGTGCACCGCATCCCGGAGACATCTGGTTCGCCGCGCTGCACCCCAACCGTTCCTGCAAGATCGGCGACGGCGATGCGTTGCCCGCGATCGTCAATGCCACGACGGACGAGTCGCGGCCCGCGCTCACACCGGATGGCCGCTACGTCGGGTTCGTCCGTCATACGTCTGACGCTCACAGCCGGCTGTTCATCTGGGACAGCCAGACGCAGTTGCTGGTCAACAACGCGGGGATCGACCTCGGCGTCCTCAGCACGCGAGAGATCGACCTCATCGCCGCACACGGCAACCTCTCACTTCGCACCGCCTTCGTCCTGAAATCGGCGCTGATCAACCCCTCGGGAATCATCAACGCCCAGATCCTGATCAACGCGGGCATCGGGATCCTCGTTCAACGCGTCGTCGGACACCAGCAACTGCTCGGCCGCACTGCACCGAAGCTCAAGCTTGTCGGGCGCGTTCCCCTCGGCCGCTTCTCCCGCGGCAGCGTCCACGTGCGCTGGGACCGCAAGGTCGACGGCCGACGCCTGGCGCCCGGCCTCTATCAGATCACCGTCCGCGCACTCGCGCCCAACGGCCGCGTCGAAGACCTCGGACGACCGCGGGCCTTCCGCATCCGCTGAGCGCCCGCCGCCAGAGCGGCACGCGACCACCCGGCGACACATCCGCGCACCTGACTTCCCAGACTGCCCGTTGGCGTGATCAGCGCCAGAGGCCGTGGGTGAATACGATCGCGCCCGTGGCGACGGAGGACTACGGCACGGCGAGCTACGAGATTTGGCAGGCGATGGCGGCGGGCTGGGACCGCGAGCGGAGTTGGATGCAGGACGTCTCGCGCGCGGTGTCTGAGCAGCTGCTCGAAGCGTTACGGCCCCTCCCCGGCCAGACGATCCTCGAGCTTGCGGCCGGCACCGGAGAGACGGGCTTTGCCGCTGCCCACGCGATTGGGCCTGAGGGGCGGGTGATCTCGACCGATTTCGCGCCCGCGATGGTGGCGGCCGCGCGACGCGAGTCGGAGCGCCTTGGCCTCGCCAACGTCGAGCATCGCGAAATGGACGCCGAGCGTATGGACCTTGCCGATAGCAGCGTCGACGGGGTGCTCTGCCGCTGGGGTTACATGCTGATGGCCGATCCCGTGGCGGCGCTGGCGGAAACCCGGCGAGTGCTTCGCGGCGACGGGCGAGTGTCGCTGTCGGTGTGGGGCGCCGCGGAGCGAAACCCATGGGCTTCCGTGCCGGCCAAAGCGCTGCTGGAGCACACCGGCGCGGCAGCGCCGAATCCGACGGACCCAGGCATCTTCGCGATGGCTAACCCCGAGCGCGTGACTTCGCTCTTGCGGGACGCGGGCTTCGGTGAGGCGCGGCTCGAGGAGGTCGAGGTGTGTTGGCGCTTCGAGCGTTTCGCCGATTACTGGCGGTACATCACTGAGCTGGCAGGCGGGATCGCGATGGTGCTCCAAGCGATGCCCGACGCAGATCGAGAGTCCGTACGGTCGCGGGTTGAGCGCTCCACTGCGGACTTCCGCGCTAACGGCGCAATGGAGCTGCCGGGCGTAGCGCTAAACGCGTCGGCGGAATAGTCCTTGCCGACCCCGAACGCCGCAATCGCGGACTCGTGGCCGTCCTGGCACCTCGCCCGCGTCCGCTCAGACCTGGGACGACACGCCGGATGCGCTCAAAGCCGGGTTAGAGGCGCTCGACGAGCGCGGCCACCAACGAGGCGCTCGACCACCTCATCGTCGACGTGCTGCTTGGTCTCCCGCGGTGACGTCGACGCGGTCGTCGTCTCGACGTCGCAACGTCACCAGCGCTGGTGCACGTGGGGCGCGATGCGCTCGGCATAGACGGAGGCGATCCGCGCCATCGTCGTGTCCGGAAGCGCCGGCAGGGCGGCCGCCGCCGCGTTGCGCGCGCCTGCTCGGGCGTACGGGCGCCGGGGATGACCGTTGAGACGGCGTCGTGCATGAGGATCCAGCGCAACGCCAGCTGCGCCAGCGTCACGCCGTCGGGCACGAGCGGCCGTAGCTCCTCGACCGCGTCGAGGCCGACCTCGTAGGGGACGCCGGCGAACGTCTCACCCACGTCGAATTGCTCGCCGTGGCGATTGAACGTGCGGTGATCGTCGGGGGCAAAGGTCGTATCGCGTGTGTACCTGCCCGAGAGCAGGCCCGAGGCGAGCGGGACGCGGACGATGACGCCGACGCCGCGTCGTGCCGCCTCGGCGAGGAACAGGCCGGCCGGCCGCTGGCGGAACGCGTTGAAGATGATCTGTACCGTCGCGACGTTCGGGTAGTCGATCGCCTTGAGCGCCTCCTCGACACGCTCGACGCTGACACCGTAGGCCTCGATGCGCCCCTCCCCGACCATCGCCTCGAGGTCCTCGAAGACCTCAGGGTGGTAATAGAGGTCTGTCGGCGGGCAGTGCAGCTGTACGAGCGGCAGCGTGTCGATGCCGAGGTTCTCGCGCGAGCGATCGTTCCATGCGCGGAAGTGCTCGGGCGAGTAGTTCGCCACGGTCTGGTCCAGGCGGCGGCCCATCTTCGTGGCGACCGTGATCGGCTCGCCTGAGCGCTCGCGCAACAGGCGGCCCACCAGGCGCTCGGAGCGCCCGTCGCCGTAGACATCCGCGGTGTCGTAGAACGTGACACCGGCATCCGCGGCGGCGTGCAGCGTCGCGAGTGCCTCGTCCTCGCTGACGGTGCCCCAGTCCGCGCCGATCTGCCACGCGCCGAAGCCCATCTCCGAGATCTCGCGGCTCGTCCTGCCCAGGCTCCTCGTGTGCATGGCCTCAGAGTACGTGCTGCTCCAGCCACGCGTTGCGAAACGCACCGCGCGGGTCGATGCGATCGAGCAACGAACCGAAGTCGCCGAGCCGCTCGTAGAGGCCGGCGATCGCGGCCGCGTCGGCGAGGAAGAGCTTGCCCCAGTGGGGGCGCGCGGCGAACGGCTCAAGGGCCGCCTCGACGGACGCCAGGACGCGCTCGACGGCCCGCTGGTCGCGGCGCCACGTGAAGTGCACTGCGACGCTGTCACGTCCGTACTGCGGGCTCATCCACAGTCGATCCGCCGCGACCGTGCGGATCTCGCTGACGTACAGCAGCGGACGGATCGCGCTGGCCAGGCCGCGCAGCGCCTCGATCGCCTCCCGGGCATGGCGCCGCTCCAGGTGGTACTCCGACTGGATCTCCGCTCCCGCGCTCGGCGTGAAGCCGATCCGGAAGTGCGGCAGCCGTTCCGACCACGGGCCCGGCCGGCCGAGCTGCGCGGTGCAGCTGACCGGGTCCATGCCGGGGATCGGGTGACGGTCGGACGCGGCGGGGCGCGCGCCGAACAGATCGTCACCAGCGCGGTCGGGCGCGCCGGTGATGCGGCGCTTCACCCACAGCTGGTCGACCGCGTCCCCCCAGCGCGTGAACAGGCTGACGCTGTCGCCGCTGGCGAATACCGCGTCGAACTGCTCGAACAGGACGTCCCAGCCGAGCCCCTCGAACACGCGCTGGCTGACCTCGTAGGCGGGCTCGATGTCGAGCAACACACGCGTCACGACGCCGGTCGCGCCGAGCCCGACGACGAGACCATCGAAGTCGGTGTCGCCGCGGCGCACCGTGACGGCTTCCCCGGTGGAGGTGACGAGCTCCATGCCCGCCACCGCGGTTGGAGGTTGCCGCTGGCATCGCCGGATCCGTGCGTCGCGGTGGCGATCGCGCCCCCCACCCCGATCTGCGGCGACGACGCGAGCTTCGCCAGGGCGAGGTGCTCGCAGGCCAGCGCCGTCGCGAGTGCGCCGTAGGTCATGCCGGCGCCGAGCGAGACCGTGCCGGCGTCGCGGTTCACGACGACGTCCGCCGGCAGCGCGTCGAGCGTCACCAGCTCCGCCGAGTCCGCGATGTTGCTGAACGCATGCCGGGCGCCGAGCACGCGGATACGCGGCGCGCGCGCGACGATCCGGCGCAGCTCGTCGAGCGTCACCGGCCGATGCAGTCGCCCTGCGCGATAGGTGTAGTTGCCGCCCCAGTTACGCATGCGCGGCGCTGCGTTCAAGGATCCGCGCGCCCGCTCCTGCGCGGGCCGCTCGCGCGCCGTCGGGGGTGGCGACGCCCGGCGGCAGCAGCGCGAGGATCGCGCCGCCGAAGCCCCCGCCGATCATCCGCGCCCCCGCCGCACCTGCGGCCTTGAGGCGCGCCACCGCGCGCTCGACGGCCGGGGTCGACACTTCGTAGAGATCGCGCAGGCTGGCGTGCGAGGCGTCGAGCAGCCGCCCGGCTGCGTCCAGGTCGCCGGTGCTCAGCGCTCGCACCATGGCATCGACGTGCGCGTTCTCCTCGATGACGTGCCGGACCCGGCGATCCAACGGGGACGGCAAGCCGGCCGCGGCGCTCGCGTCGGCGTCGCGCAGGCTCGCGAGCCCCAGCCGCCGCGCCGCCTCGGCGCACTCGGTCCGGCGGGCGTTGTAGCCCGACTCTGCGATCGAGTGCACCTGGCCCGAGTCGGCGGTGACGAGCGTCCAACCCGCGAGCTCCAGCGGCACCGCGGCGATCTCGAGGGAGCGGAAGTCGATGCGCAGCGATCCCGCTCTCGCGCAGCAACGACGCCAGCTCGTCGAGATCCCTGTCCGCGCACCTGCCGATTTGCGCTCGATGCGCGAGCACAACCGCGCGAGAGCCACGCGCTCGGGATCCGGTTCGCCGCCCAGGCCCAGCAGCGCGAGGCAGAGTGCGACCTCCAGCGCCGCGGACGAGGAGAGTCCGG